>NZ_JBPQTR010000005.1:0-2812500 GCF_051386435.1 Micromonospora sp. URMC 103
CCAACTACGTGCCAGCAGCCGCGGTAAGACGTAGGGCGCGAGCGTTGTCCGGATTTATTGGGCGTAAAGAGCTCGTAGGCGGCTTGTCGCGTCGACTGTGAAAACCCGCGGCTCAACTGCGGGCCTGCAGTGGAACGGGCAGGCTAGAGTTCGGTAGGGGAGACTGGAATTCCTGGTGTAGCGGTGAAATGCGCAGATATCAGGAGGAACACCGGTGGCGAAGGCGGGTCTCTGGGCCGATACTGACGCTGAGGAGCGAAAGCGTGGGGAGCGGACAGGATTAGATACCCTGGTAGTCCACGCTGTAAACGTTGGGCGCTAGGTGTGGGGAGCCTCTCCGGTTCTCTGTGCCGCAGCTAACGCATTAAGCGCCCCGCCTCTGGGGAGTACGGCCGCAAGGCTAAAACTCAAAGGAATTGACGGGGGCCCGCACAAAGCGGCGGAGCAGTGGATTAATTCGATGCAACGCGAAGAACCTTACCTGGGTTTGACATGGCCGCAAAACCGGCAGAGATGTCGGGTCCTTCGGGGGCGGTCACAGGTGGTGCATGGCTGTCGTCAGCTCGTGTCGTGAGATGTTGGGTTAAGTCCCGCAACGAGCGCAACCCTCGTTCGATGTTGCCAGCGCGTTATGGCGGGGACTCATCGAAGACTGCCGGGGTCAACTCGGAGGAAGGTGGGGATGACGTCAAGTCATCATGCCCCTTATGTCCAGGGCTTCACGCATGCTACAATGGCCGGTACAATGGGCTGCTCGATACCGTGAGGTGGAGCGAATCCCAAAAAGCCGGTCTCAGTTCGGATCGGGGTCTGCAACTCGACCCCGTGAAGTCGGAGTCGCTAGTAATCGCAGATCAGCAACGCTGCGGTGAATACGTTCCCGGGCCTTGTACACACCGCCCGTCACGTCACGAAAGTCGGCAACACCCGAAGCCGGTGGCCCAACCCTTGTGGAGGGAGCCGTCGAAGGTGGGGCTGGCGATTGGGACGAAGTCGTAACAAGGTAGCCGTACCGGAAGGTGCGGCTGGATCACCTCCTTTCTAAGGAGCACCATCCACCGAAAGGTGGTATGGAGCCCGCGACCTGCGAATGTCGGGTCGGGGTGCTCAATGGCGGAGACACTGGCGAGTCGGATGCCGGCAACGGCCGGGGTCACCTAGTACAGCCATCGTTTGATGGTGGGAACGGTTGAACTCTGGTGCGGCTGGGATCTGGTGATGGGCACCCTGTTGGGTCCTGAAAGAACAACCACGGTTGTCTTTCAGAGCCTTGGTGGCGAGTGTGAACTCGTCGAGGCGCCAGGCATGGCCTGGTCCTGCAAACCGTGATCCTGATGTGGGTCGTAGGTGTGGGGCTTTTGGGTTGTGGGTTGGTCGTTTGTTGAGAATTGCACAGTGGACGCGAGCATCTTTGTGGTCAAGTTGTCAAGGGCGAACGGTGGATGCCTTGGCACCAGGAGCCGATGAAGGACGTGGGAGGCCGCGATAGGCCTGGGGGAGCTGTCAACCGAGCTGTGATCCCAGGGTGTCCGAATGGGGGAACCCGGCTGGAGTCATGTCCAGTCACCCGCACCTGAACACATAGGGTGTGTGGGGGGAACGCGGGGAAGTGAAACATCTCAGTACCCGTAGGAAGAGAAAACAATTTAGTGATTCCGTGAGTAGTGGCGAGCGAAAGCGGATTGAGGCTAAACCGGCTGCGTGTGATACCTGTCAGGGGTTGCGTGGTCGGGGTTGTGGGACCCCACTGAGTGTACTGACATGCACTCGAGGAGTTATAAAGCCAGTGGTTAGTCGAATAGTCTGGAAAGGCTGACCGTAGACGGTGAGAGTCCGGTAGGTGAAAACTGCTGGTCTTCTGTGGGTGTTCCCGAGTAGCGGCGGACTCCTGAAATCTGCCGTGAATCTGCCAGGACCACCTGGTAAGCCTAAATACTTCCTGGTGACCGATAGCGGACGAGTACCGTGAGGGAATGGTGAAAAGTACCCCGGGAGGGGAGTGAAATAGTACCTGAAACCGTTCGCCTACAATCCGTCGGAGCCTTTCGGGGTGACGGCGTGCCTTTTGAAGAATGAGCCTGCGAGTTAGTGGCATGTGGCGAGGTTAACCCGTGTGGGGGAGCCGTAGCGAAAGCGAGTCTGAATAGGGCGATTCAGTCGCGTGTCCTAGACCCGAAGCGGGGTGATCTAGCCATGGGCAGGCTGAAGCGCGGGTAAGACCGCGTGGAGGGCCGAACCCACCAACGTTGAAAAGTTGGGGGATGACCTGTGGTTAGGGGTGAAAGGCCAATCAAACTCCGTGATAGCTGGTTCTCCCCGAAATGCATTTAGGTGCAGCGTCGCGTGTTTCTTGCCGGAGGTAGAGCACTGGATGGTCTAGGGGGCCCACAAGCTTACCGAAATCAGCCAAACTCCGAATGCCGGTAAGTGAGAGCGCGGCAGTGAGACTGCGGGGGATAAGCTTCGTAGTCGAGAGGGAAACAGCCCAGATCACCAGCTAAGGCCCCTAAGCGTGTGCTAAGTGGAAAAGGATGTGGGGTCGCATAGACAACCAGGAGGTTGGCTTAGAAGCAGCCACCCTTTAAAGAGTGCGTAATAGCTCACTGGTCAAGTGGTTCCGCGCCGACAATGTAGCGGGGCTCAAGCACACCGCCGAAGCTGTGGCACTCACACAATAACTTCGCTGGCGCCTTCGGGTGTTGGTGCAGGTGTGTGGGTGGGTAGGGGAGCGTCGTGCCGGGGGTGAAGCAGCCGAGTGATCGAGTTGTGGACGCGGCACGAGTGAGAATGCAGGCATGAGTAGCGAAAGAAGGGTGAGAAACCCTTCCGCCGGATGACCAAGGGTTCCAGGGCCAGGCTAATCCGCCCTGGGTGAGTCGGGACCTAAGGCGAGGCCGAGAGGCGTAGTCGATGGACAACGGGTTGATATTCCCGTACCCGCGAAGGAGCGACCCTGACGAACCTCGTTGTGCTAACCACCCGAACTGTGGGCGGTCTTCGGACCAATCGCGGGGAGCGTGGGAACCTGGCGGGTAGTAGTCAAGCGATGGGGTGACGCAGGAAGGTAGCTGAGCCCGGCCGGTGGTTGTGCCGGGGTAAGCGTGTAGGCCGTGCCGTAGGCAAATCCGCGGTGCATGAAGGCTGAGACGTGATGCCGAGCCGATTCAGGTGAAGTCAGTGATCCTATGCTGCCGAGAAAAGCCTCTAGCGAGTTCCGAGCGGCCCGTACCCCAAACCGACACAGGTGGTCAGGTAGAGAATACCGAGGCGATCGGGCGAACTGTGGTTAAGGAACTCGGCAAATTGCCCCCGTAACTTAGGGAGAAGGGGGGCCGGAGACGTGAAGCCCCGCGCGGGTGGAGCGTTGTATGGCCGCAGAGAGCAGGGGGAAGCGACTGTTTACTAAAAACACAGGTCCATGCGAAGAAGTAATTCGATGTATATGGACTGACGCCTGCCCGGTGCTGGAACGTTAAGGGGACCTGTTAGCTCTTTCGGGGGCGAAGCGGAGAACTTAAGCGCCAGTAAACGGCGGTGGTAACTATAACCATCCTAAGGTAGCGAAATTCCTTGTCGGGTAAGTTCCGACCTGCACGAATGGCGTAACGACTTCCCCACTGTCTCAACCACAGGCCCGGCGAAATTGCACTACGAGTAAAGATGCTCGTTACGCGCGGCAGGACGGAAAGACCCCGGGACCTTTACTATAGCTTGACATTGGTATCCGAATTAGCTTGTGTAGGATAGGTGGGAGCCGGTGAAGTCCATACGCCAGTATGGGTGGAGGCAATCTTGAAATACCACTCTGGTTGATTTGGGTATCTAACTTCGGACCGTTATCCGGTTCAGGGACAGTGTCTGGTGGGTAGTTTAACTGGGGCGGTTGCCTCCTAAAGGGTAACGGAGGCGCCCAAAGGTTCCCTCAGCCTGGTTGGCAATCAGGTGTTGAGTGCAAGTACACAAGGGAGCTTGACTGTGAGACTGACAGGTCGAGCAGGGACGAAAGTCGGGACTAGTGATCCGGCACTTGCGTGTGGAAGCGGTGTCGCTCAACGGATAAAAGGTACCCCGGGGATAACAGGCTGATCTTCCCCAAGAGTCCATATCGACGGGATGGTTTGGCACCTCGATGTCGGCTCGTCGCATCCTGGGGCTGTAGCAGGTCCCAAGGGTTGGGCTGTTCGCCCATTAAAGCGGTACGCGAGCTGGGTTTAGAACGTCGTGAGACAGTTCGGTCCCTATCCGCCGCGCGCGTAGGATACTTGAGAAGGGCTGTCCCTAGTACGAGAGGACCGGGACGGACGAACCTCTGGTGTGCCAGTTGTCCCGCCAGGGGCACGGCTGGTTAGCTACGTTCGGAAGGGATAACCGCTGAAAGCATCTAAGCGGGAAGCTCGCTTCAAGATGAGGTATCCCACCCACTTTGTGGGGTAAGGCCCCCAGCTAGACGACTGGGTTGATAGGCCGGAAATGTAAGCCCGGTAACGGGTTCAGTTGACCGGTACTAATAGGCCGAGGACTTGACTACGAAGCTGCTACGCGTCCACTGTGCAACTCCCGACAAACGAACAACAAACCCCGCGTGTGTGTGGGTGTTGTTTGATATGTCGATAGAGTTACGGCGGTCATGGCGGAGGGGAAACGCCCGGTTACATTCCGAACCCGGAAGCTAAGCCCTCCAGCGCCGATGGTACTGCACTCGCGAGGGTGTGGGAGAGTAGGACACCGCCGGACAATTTTCCAGTCGAGGGCCGCCCCAGTAGGGTCGGCCCTCGACTGCGTAGCGCCAGGGATGGCGCAATCAGGAAGGATGTACCCGTGAGTTCAGGACCGCAGGGCGGCGACCGCCCCCGCCGTTACGACGACCGCACCGAGGGGTCGGGCGGGCGCGACCGCGCACCGCGGCGTGACGACCGCGACGAGGCGCCGCAGCGGGCCGACCGGGGCGGCTCGCGGGGATACACGGGCGGTGACCGCGAGGGCGGCTTCCGCGGTGGCGACCGCCGTGGTGGTGGCTTCCGCGGTAGCGACCGTGAAGGCTTCCGTGGCGGCGACCGCCGTGAGGGCGGTTTCCGGGGCGGTGAGCGCCGTGAGGGCGGCTTCCGCGGTGGCGACCGTGAGGGCGGTTTCCGGGGCGGCGAGCGCCGCGAGGGCGGCTACCGGGGTGGCGACCGCGACAGCGGGTTCCGCGGCGACCGGGAAGGTTTCCGCGGCGGAGACCGCCGCGAGGGCGGGTTCCGTGGCGGTGAGCGCCGCGAGGGTGGCTTCCGTGGGGACCGTGAGGGCTTCCGTGGTGGTGACCGCCGTGAGGGCGCCTTCCGCGGTGGGGACCGCGACCAGGGCTTCCGTGGTGGCGACCGCCGTGAAGGTGGCTTCCGTGGCGGCGAGCGCCGTGAGGGCGGGTTCCGTGGCGGTGAGCGCCGCGAGGGCGGCTTCCGCGGTGGGGACCGCGACCAGGGCTTCCGTGGTGGCGACCGCCGTGAAGGTGGCTTCCGTGGCGGTGAGCGCCGCGAGGGCGGGTTCCGCGGTGGGGACCGCGACCAGGGCTTCCGCGGTGGTGACCGCCGTGAGGGCGGCTACCGGGGTGGCGACCGCGACAGCGGGTTCCGGGGCGGCGACCGGGAAGGTTTCCGCGGCGGAGACCGCCGCGACGGCGGCGACCGGGAGCGGGGCTACCGGGGCGGCGAGCGCGCCGGCGGGTTCCGGGGCGGGGATCGTCCGGGCGGCTTCCGTGCGGCCGACCGCGACGCGGATTTCCGCGGTGGCGACCGAGCTGGTTTCCGTGGCGGTGAGCGTCGCGAGGGCGGTTTCCGTGGCGGTGACCGTGAGGGTGGCTTCCGCGGCGGTGAGCGTCGTGAGGGCGGCTTCCGTGGCGGTGATCGTCGTGAGGGTGGCTTCCGCGGGGACCGTGAGGGCTTCCGCGGTGGTGACCGTCGTGAGGGTGGCTTCCGTGGTGGGGACCGTCGGGACCAGGGCGAGCGCCGCGAAGGCGGGTTCCGTGGCGGTGAGCGTCGTGAGGGTGGTTTCCGCGGGGACCGTGAGGGCTTCCGCGGTGGTGACCGTCGTGAGGGTGGCTTCCGTGGTGGGGACCGTCGGGACCAGGGCGAGCGCCGCGAAGGCGGGTTCCGTGGCGGAGACCGTCGTGAGGGTGGTTTCCGCGGGGACCGTGAGGGCTCCCGCGGCGGGGACCGTCGGGACCAGGGCGAGCGCCGCGAAGGCGGGTTCCGTGGCGGAGACCGTCGTGAGGGTGGTTTCCGCGGGGACCGTGAGGGCTCCCGCGGTGGCGACCGTCGTGAGGGCGGTTTCCGCGGCGAACGGCAGCGGGACGACCGTCGGGGCGAGGATCGGCGCGCCGAGCGGGAGCCGCGTGCGGAGGGCGCCGCGGGCGAGCGGACCGCGCCGCCCGTACTGGCTGACGACATCGTCGCGACGGACCTGGACAAGGACGTCCGCGCCGAGCTGCTGTCGCTCGCCAAGCCGGTCGCCGAGACGGTCGCCCGGCACCTGGTCGCGACCGGCCAGCTGATCGACGAGGATCCGGCCGAGGCGCTGGCGCACGCGCTGGCCGCGCGGCGGCTCGCGTCCCGCATCTCCGCGGTGCGAGAGGCCGTCGGCCTGGCCGCGTACCACGCGGGGGAGTGGCAGACCGCGATCGCGGAGCTGCGCACGTACCACCGGATGACCGGCCTGCAGAGCCACCTTGCCGTGCTGGCCGACTGCGAGCGGGCGCTCGGGCGGCCGGAGCGGGCCATCGACCTGTACCGCGGCGCGAACCGGGACACTCTCGACTCGACCACCGCCATCGAGCTGTTGATCGTCGCGGCCGGCGCCCGTGGCGACCTCGGCCAGAAGGACGCGGCCGTCGCCATGCTCCAGGTCCGCGAGCTGACCAGCGACGCGGACGAGCCGTGGGCGGCGCGGCTCCGTTACGCGTACGCCGACGCGCTGCTGGCGGTGGGCCGGCGCGACGAGGCCCGCGAGTGGTTCTCCCGCGCCGCCGAGGTGGACGCCGAGGGTGAGACGGACGCGGCGGAGCGCCTGCTCGAACTCGACGGTGTGGTCATCGAGGGAGACGACGAGGACGAGGAGGCGGGCGAGGACATCGCCACGGGCCCGGGTGCGCCCGGGGGCGTGCCGGCCCGGCCCGACACCGACCTCGCCGGCGCCACAGACGACGAGGACGAGTTCGACGACGAGTCCGACGATGACGACGACGAGTCCGACGAGGACGACGAGTCCGACGCCGACGATGATGACGACGACGAGGACGACGCGCCCGCGCAGGCCGGGCCCACCGATGTCGGCCGGGTGACGGCCGAGGACGTCGTAGGCCGCGGCGGAGCGGACGATCCGGACCTGGCCGCCCGTGCGGGCGCCGAGGCCCCGGTCGACGACGAGACCGGTCCGGCCGCCCGGTGAGCGGGGACGCCGGGGGACGGCTGGTCGACGGGTACGCCCAGGTCGTCTTCGACCTGGACGGCGTGATCTACCTGATCGACCGGCCGATCCCCGGCGCCGTGGAGGCGGTCGGCCGGCTGCACGCCGAGGGACGCGCCGTCGCGTACGCCACGAACAACGCCTCCCGCCGCTCGAGCGAGGTGGCCGACCTGCTCACCGGCATGGGCGTCCCGGCGCGGCCGGAGGAGGTGCTGAGCAGCGCCGCGGCCGCCGCCGAGATGCTCCGCGACCGGCTGCCGGCCGGTTCGCCCGTGCTCGTGGTGGGCGCGGAGGCGCTGCGCGCGGAGATCGCCGCGGCCGGCCTCACCCCGGTCGACCGGGCCGACGAGGCGCCGCGGGCGGTGGTGCAGGGGTACGGGCCGCAGGTCGGCTGGGCCCACCTGGCCGAGGCCACCGTGGCGGTCCGTGCCGGTGCCACCTGGATCGCCACGAACACCGACCGCACACTGCCTAGTGGGCGTGGTCCGCTCCCCGGCAACGGTGCCCTGGTGGCCGTGCTGCGCACGGCGCTCGGTCGTGAGCCGGACGTCGTGGTGGGCAAGCCCGAGCCGGAACTCTTCGCCACGGCGGCCCGCCGCGTCGAGGGGGGCCGGACGCTGGTGGTCGGCGACCGGCTGGACACCGACATCGAGGGCGCACGGCGGGCCGGGCTGGACAGCCTGCTCGTCCTGACCGGCGTGAGCGACGTGCCCGAGTTGCTGGCCGCCGAACCGGCGCGCCGGCCCACGTACGTGTCGCGGGACCTGGCCGGGTTGTTCGACCCGGCGGCCGTGGTGCGGGTGCCGGCCGCGGCGGACACCGGCGGCTGGTCGGTGGCGGCGCGCGCCGGCGGCCTGGAGCTCAGCGGCGCGGGAAGGCCCCTGGACGCGCTCGCCGTGCTGTGCGGCGCGGCCTGGTCGGCCCCGGCGGCGCCGGTGGTCCGTGCCGCATCGCCGGATGCCACCGACGCGCTGGCCGCGCTCGGCCTCCCGGCCTGAGCCACCGCCGACGCCGGCTCCGCCGTCCGCAGAGGCCCGCGTCGTCGCCCCGAGGCGCCGATGATGGGCCTGTCGGAGGGCTCAGAGCAGCTTGCGGAGCTTCATGAGGTCGAACGGGTTGGCCTTGATCGACACCCGGCGGGATGCCACCGCGCGGGCGATGTCGAGGTCGCCCCGCACGAGCGCGACCAGGTCGTCGCTGCTGGTGCTCAGGGCGATCTTGGCCTTCGGGTCGTCGCCGTCGGTCAGGTCGACCAGCCGGCCGTCGGTCAGCCGGCCGTGGAACGCCGTGTCCAGGTCCGTGATGCGGCAGGCGAGCGTCCGGTCCATGTCGACGCGTTCGCGCACCGTCGCGGCGTTGGCGTCCAGCCGGGCAGCGAGCTCCTGCAACGCCTGCCGACACTCGTCCACGCTGGCCACCCGTCGCCCCCTCACCTGACGCCACGCCGTCCCCGGCACCGTACCGCACAGGACGATCTCGGGTGCCCGGTAGCGTGACAAGTGCACATCCCCGCCCCGCGGAAGGACTCAGGCATGCAGGACGCGTGGCGCGCCTACCTCGGACTGGCCATGGGCCTGACGGAGGCGCCCCGGAAGAAGGCCCAGGACGTGGTGCGCCGGCTCGTGGGCTCGGGTGGCGCGACCGCCGCCCAGCTCCAGTCGCTCGGCGAGGAACTCGTCTCCACCGGCATGGCGAACCGCGACGCGCTCACCAAGCTCGTCCGCTTCGAGGTCGACCGCGCGCTCGGCGCGGTGGGGCTCGCTACCGCCGAGGAGGTCGGGGAGCTGACCCGTCGGGTGCACGAGCTGGAGCGGCAGCTGCGCGAGGCGCGGTCGCCCGGCGCGGAGCCGGGCGCGGGCGCGGCAAAGCCCGCCGCGGGAACGGCGCAGCCCAGCGCGGCGCCGGGCGCGGGGGCGGCGCAGCCCACCGCGGAGGCGCCGTCCGGACCGCCGCGTACGCCCGCCCCGGTCACCGCGGCCCAGTCCCGCCCGGAACCGGCCGCCGCGCCGCCCGCGCCGCCGGCCCCCGGTCAGGTTCCGTCCACGGGGTCGCTGTCGGCGCCGGTGTCCACGCCGCCGGCCAAGAAGGCCGTCGGGAAGAAGGTCGCCAAGAAGGCCGTGGCCAAGAAGGCGGTCGCCAAGAAGGCCGAGCCCGGTAAGGCCGTGGTACGCCGGTCGCCGGGGACGTTGAGCACGACCGGCGGCGACGCCGAGCCGGCCCATCCGCCGAAGAAGGTGGCCCGTAGGCAGCAGCCGGGCGGCACCGAGTGACCCGCCCGCAGCCGCGGCACCGAGTGACCGCGCCACAACCGGCGAGCCGGTCGTGACCGGCCCGTACCGTCCCGGCCCCCCGCCCGGCGCCCGTCCCGGCCCTCCGCCCGGCGGCACCCCGGGGGCCCGGCCCGGTCCGCCGCCCGGTGGTGTCGCCCCGCGTCCGGGGCCGCCGCCCGGGGGACGGCCGGCGCCGACCGTGGACGACGACCTCGACGGTCCCGGGCACCCGGCGGTCGACGCCGCCGTCCAGGCGATGATCAACGCGTCGTCGCTCGCCCCGGCCGACCAGATCGCACAGTACGAGGCCGCCTACGAGACGCTGCGCGAGACGCTCGCGAGCATCGACCAGGCCTGAGACCGGAGAACCGATGGCACGACGCAACCGGCTGGACGCCGAACTGGTCCGCCGTGGCCTCGCCCGCTCCCGCGAGCAGGCCGCCGCGCTGGTGGAGGCCGGCCGGGTCCAGCTGCGCGGGGTACCGGCCCGCAAACCGGCCGCCATGGTCGACCCGGCGGACGCGCTGCTGGTCACCGGCGAGGACCCGGTCTCGGAGTACGTCTCCCGGGGCGGTCACAAGCTGGCCGGTGCGCTGGCCGCGTTCGCGGGGCTGTCGGTGGCCGGCCGGCGGTGCCTGGACGCCGGCGCCTCGACCGGCGGCTTCACCGACGTGCTGCTGCGCGCCGGCGCCGCCGAGGTGGTCGCCGTGGACGTGGGCTACGGCCAGCTCGCCTGGCCGCTGCGTACCGACGAGCGGGTGCGCGTCTTCGAGCGGACCAACGTCCGCTCGCTCACCCCGGAGGCGATCGGTGGGCCGGTCGACCTCACCGTGGCGGACCTGTCGTTCATCTCGCTGCGGCTGGTCCTGCCGGCCCTGGCCGGCTGCACCCGTCCGGACGGGGACCTGGCGCTGATGGTCAAGCCGCAGTTCGAGGTCGGCAAGGAGCGGGTCGGCGCCGGCGGCGTGGTGCGCGACCCGGAGCTGCGCGCCGAGGCGGTGCTCGACGTGGCGGAGGCCGCCGTCGGGCTCGGTCTCGGCCTGGCCGACGTGGCGGCGAGCCCCCTGCCGGGACCGAGCGGCAACGTGGAGTTCTTCGTATGGTTACGCCGGGGCGCGCCACCGGCGGACCCGCGGCGGGTGCGGGCGGTGGTCGAGGCCGGGCCGCAGGGCCCCACGACGCCCGGCGAGGTGCCGGGGGCGGCGGCGGAGGAGGTCGCAGGGTGATTGCGAGCAGCGGGCGTGGCGTCGCGGGCCGGGTGGCCCGCGCCGGCACCTCGGTCGCCGTGGAGCGGCGTACGAGCGGGAGGCGGGCGCGGTGAGCCGGACGGCTCTGCTGGTTACCCACACCGGCCGGCGGCGCAGCACCGAACACGCCCGGACGGTGGCCGGCGACCTGATCGCCGCCGGCTTCGAGGTACGCGTGGTCGCCGAGGAGGCCGACGACCTCGACCTGCCCGGCGTCGTCCCGGTCAGCGGGCCGGACGCCGCCGAGGGTGCCGAGATCGTCTTCGCGCTCGGCGGGGACGGCACCTTCCTGCGCGCGGCCGAGCTGGCCCGGCCGGCGAAGGCGCCGCTGCTCGGCATCAACCTCGGCAAGGTCGGCTTCCTCGCCGAGGCCGAGATCGGCGACCTCGACCGCGCCGTACGCGACGTGGTCGGGCGCAACTACACCGTCGACGAACGCCTCACCCTCGACGTCACGGCGGAGTTCGAGGGCGGGCCGACGATCGAGTCGTGGGCGCTCAACGAGGTCAGCGTCGAGAAGGGGGAGCGGGCCCAGATGCTCGAACTCCTCGTCGACGTGGACGGCCGCCCGCTGTCGCGGTACGGCTGCGACGGGGTCGTCTGCGCGACCCCCACCGGCTCCACGGCGTACGCGTTCTCCGGCGGCGGGCCGGTGGTCTGGCCCGAGGTCGAAGCGCTGCTGCTGGTGCCGATCAGCGCGCACGCGCTGTTCAGCCGCCCGCTGGTCACCGCGCCCACCTCGACGTTCGCGATCACCGTGGACCCGTTCACCACCCTCGCCGTCCTGGCCTGCGACGGACGGCGGGTGTACGACCTGCCGCCGGGCGCCCGCGTCACGGTGCGGCGCGGCGCGCTGCCGGTGCGGATCGTCCGGCTGCGGGACCGGCCGTTCACCGACCGGCTGGTCGCCAAGTTCGGGCTGCCCGTGCAGGGCTGGCGCGGCTCCCGCCGCTGACCAGCCCCTCCCGCGACGTCCGCTGGTTTGCTCCGTTTCGCCGATGTGGCGGTATCCCGACGAGGTGGATACCGCCACATCGCCGGAACGGCGTCGACCAAGCCAAGCGAATCAGCACTGAGCCCCGGCCCCCGCGGTCACCCGCCGGCCACGCGGCCGTCCGGTGTCCGTCGCCGCGTGTCCACCTGGCGACATGTCGCCGGTGCGGCGGCCCGTGCCTAGTGACCACCCGATGATCTCCGTCGCAGACTCCGATCGGTCGCCCCGAGTGGTGCCGACCCTGGAGTAGAGGAGCGCATCGCATGCACAGGCCCCCACGCTGGCTCGCCGCCGGCGCGGTCGGGGCGCTGGTGGTCGGGCTCGCCACACCGGCGTCCGCCGACCCGCCCGCCCGGCCCGCCGGCCCGAACCAGGCAGCGCCCGCCGCCGGACCGAACCAACCCGCGCCTGCCGGCCCGAGCCAGCCCACCCCGGGCGCCGCGCCCGCCCGCGTCACCCTGATCACCGGTGACCAGGTCGACCTCGTCCCGGCCGCGCCCGGCCGCACCGCCGCCACCGTCCACCCCGGGCCGGGCCGCGAGCGGATCACCTTCCAGACCGTGTCGGCCGACGGCGGGCTGCGGGTGCTGCCCAGCGACGTCGTGCCGTACGTGAGCGCGGGCGTGCTCGACGCCGACCTGTTCGACGTGGAGGAGCTCGTCGCGCAGGGGTACGGCGACGCTGCGCAGGGCAGCCTGCCGCTGATCGTGCGCTACCAGGAGCCGGCCGCCGGCCGCGTCCGCCCGCTGGCGGGGACCACGAACGCGCGGCCGTTGGAGAGCATCAACGGCGCCGCCGTACGCGTCGGCAAGGGCGACCTCGACGAGCTGTGGGGTTCGCTGCGGGCCACGCCGGCAGGGCGTACGGCGGCGACGGGGCCGGTCCGGCTCGGCGCCGGCATCGCCCGGGTGTGGCTGGACGGTCGGGTCCACCCCGCGCTGGAGCACAGCGTGCCGCAGATCGGCGCGCCCGCGGCGTGGGCGGCCGGCCGGGACGGCAGCGGTGTCCGCGTCGCGGTGCTCGACACCGGCGTCGACGACACCCATCCCGACCTGGCCGGGCGGATCGCCGAGGCGCAGGACTTCAGCGGCACCGGCAGCGCCCGGGACGGGCAGGGCCACGGCACCCACGTGGCGGCCACCATCGCGGGCAGCGGCGCGGCGTCCGACGGGCTGCGCAAGGGCGTGGCGCCGGGTGCGAAGCTGCTCATCGGCAAGGTGCTCGACGACTCCGGCTCCGGCTACGACTCGTCGATCATCGCGGGCATGGAGTGGGCCGCCCACTCCGGCGCGAAGGTCGTCAGCATGAGCCTCGGCGGCGCTCCGACCGACGGCACCGACCCCATGAGCCAGGCCGTCGACGACCTCACGGCCGAGACCGGCGCGCTGTTCGTGGTGGCCGCCGGCAACGAGGGCGCCCCGGGCACCGTCGGGTCGCCGGGCGCGGCCAGCGCGGCCCTCACCGTGGGCGCCGTCGACCGGAACGACGCCCTCGCCGAGTTCTCCAGCCGCGGCCCGCGGGTCGGCGACAACGGCCTGAAGCCCGAGATCACCGCGCCGGGTGTCGGGATCGTGGCGGCCCGCGCGGCGGGCACCAGCATGGGTACGCCCGTGGACGAGGCGTACACGGCCGCGTCGGGCACCTCGATGGCCACCCCGCACGTCGCGGGCGCCGCCGCCATCCTCGCGCAGGAGCACCCCGACTGGCCGGCCGGCCGCCTCAAGGACGCCCTGGTCAGCACCGCGAAGAACAACCCGGAGCTCACCGTCTTCGAGCAGGGCGGCGGTCGGGTTGACGTGGCACGGGCGCTGAGCCAGCGGGTGTACGGGTCGGCCACCGCCGACTTCGCTCGTCTGACCAGCGGTGGCGCGCCGGCCGAGCGGACCGTCACGTACACGAACACCACCGGCGCGGCGCGGACCCTGCGCCTCGCGCTGGAGCTGCGGAACCTGGACAGCGGCGCCGCGGAGGCCGACGGGGTGTCGGTCGGCGCCAGCGAGGTGACCGTGCCGGCCGGCGGCAGCGTGGCCGTCCCGCTGCGGGCCGACCCGGCGAAGCTGGACCGCGGCACGTACGGCGGGTGGCTGGTGGCCACCGGCCCCGACGGCGTCGCGGTACGCACCGCCGTGGGCGTCACCCTGAGCGGCCCGGTCCACACCGTCACCGTCCGGGCGCTGGACATGGCCGGCAAGCCGGGCCTGGCGTCGGTGCTCACGCTCTTCGGGGAGCACCCCGACTCCGACTACCTCGGCTGGGTTCCCTTCGAGGCGCAGGTGCGGGTGGAGGAGGGCACGTACCTCCTGGAGAGCCTCATCGAGCACGGCGCCCCGCTCGACGAGCAGGTCACCATGGTCACCGACCCGGAGCTCGTGGTGGACCGGGACCTGACCGTGGTGCTCGACCCGCGCAAGGGCACCCCGATCCGCATCGAGACGCCGAAGCCGACGGAGCAGCGCGCCGCGATCAGCTTCTACGAGCACCGGGTCTTCGGCAACGGCCGGCAGGTCGACCACGGCGTCATGACGTTCAGCACGGTGCAGCAGGTGAACGTCACGCCGACGCGGCCGGTGCGCCAGGGCGAGTTCGAGTTCTCCTCCCGCTGGCAGCTCGTGGCGCCCATGGTGGACGCCCAGGTCGGCAAGGTGGCCGGGCCGCTGGACATCAACCTGCTGGGTCAGTCGCCGGCCCCCGCCGGGCGGCGGAAGCTGCCGTTCGTGTGGGGCGGCGCCGGGACGCCGGCCGAGCTGAGCCGGGCCCGTGGCGCGGCCGTTCTCGTCGAGGGCAGCGCGGAGCGTGCCGAGAACGACCAGATCGCCGCGGCTGCCGCGGCCGGCGCCGCGGCGGTGCTCATCGTCCGGCCGGCCGACTGGAGCGCGTGGACGGTCTGGCGTCCCACCGGCGAGCGCCTGCCGATCCCGTCGATGGTCGTGGCGTACGACGACGGACAGCGGCTGATCGCGGCCGCGAAAGCCGGACGCGCGTCGCTGAACCTCACGCTCACCGTGGACAGCCCCTACCTGTACGACGTGTGGCAGGTGTCGAAGGGGCGCGTCCCGGAGCGCATCGTGCACCGGGTGACGGCCGAGAACACCGCCGAGGTCACCGCGCGGTACGGCGACACCGGCGGGTTCGACTGGGCCAGCGAGCAGCGCTTCGGCTGGCGGCCGTGGCAGGAGTACTCCTGGAACGACGACCAGCGGATCGTGCGTACCGGCACGACGCGGCAGGAGTTCGTGAGCGCCGGGGACTCGTGGTGGCAGCAGCGGGTGCTGCACCAGCTCAGCTTCATGGGCGCCGGCCAGCTCACCGGCGGCCTGGCCGGGGAGCCGCGACGGTACGCGGCCGACGACCGGGAGACCGAGACGTGGTACGCCCCGGTGGTGCGTCCGGCCGTGCCGGCCGGCGCCGCGACCGTGCCCAGCCGCACGGGGGACACCCTCGACCTGCGGGTGGCCGAGTTCGTCGACGCCGACGGCCACGAGGGCGCCGCCGGCGGCGGCGAGGAGCAGGACGCCGTGCAGGCCCGGCTCAGCCGGGACGGCAAGCAGATCGCCGACCTCGCGGGCGCCTGGGCGCCGGTGCCGACCACGCCGGACGCCGCCCGCTACCGGCTCGACGTCAGCACGCAGCGCTCCTCGGCCGAGTGGCGGTGGGGCACCCGTACGGACACCGCGTGGCAGTTCACCTCGGCCCGACCGGCCGGGGACGCGGCCCGGCCGCTGCCGCTGCTCCAGGTCGACTACCAGGTGCCGGCCGACCTGCGCGGCGAGGTGCCGGGCAACCGGCCGCACCAGCTCGGGCTGACCCTGCGCCAGCCGGCGGGCGTGCCGGCGCCACGCGGGACCGACGTGCGGGTCGAGGTCTCGTTCGACGGCGGAAAGAGTTGGCGTCCGGCGCCGGTGCACGGCTCCGGCACCCGGTTCACGGCGATGGTGCCCGCCGGGCACGGGACCGTGTCGCTGCGGGTGCACGCCGCGGACCGCGCCGGCAACAGCGTCGACCAGACCGTGGTCGACGCGTACGGGCTGCGCTGACGCGCACGGGCGGGACGGCTCGGGCCGTCCCGCCCCCGCGCGCCGCGGCGGTCAGATCCAGTGCCGCCGGGCGGCCTGGAAGGCCAGACCGGGCCGGGTGTCCACGCCGGCGATGGCCATGAGGTCGGCCAGCCGCCGCTGCACGGTGCGACGGCTCACGCCGAGCTGGGAGGCGATGGACTTGTCCGGCACCCCGGCCACGAACAGCGACAGCAGCCGGGTCTCGTCGGCGTCCGGCCGGTAGCCGTCGGCGGGCCGGTCGTGCGCCGCCGCGGCGGACGAGGGCAGCGGCGTGGCCATCCGCCAGTGACTCTCGAAGAGAGCCAGCAACGCGTCGAGCAGCTGGCTGCGGCCGATCACCGCGGCGCTCGGCTGGCCACTGTCGCGGTCCGGCACCAGTGGGCAGATCGCCGTCCGACCGTCCGCGATGGCCAGCCGGACCGGCAGGCGGTCGAGCACGCGGGCCTGCTCACCGGCGCGTACGCCCCGCTCGACGTCCTCCAGCCCGCCGGGCTCGAGGAGCATCTCGCGCTCGTAGATGGCCCGGTAGCGGACGCCGCGGGCCAGCGCGTCGAACTCCTCGACGTTGTCCTGGCCGGGCATGGCGAGCGGGTTGGCCCGGCAGAACCACAGCACCTCGTCGCGGGCGCCGTTCTGCGCGTCGCGCAGGCGCTCCCGGAGCGCGCCCGCGCCGGTGATCACCTCCACGAGGTGGCCGGCGTCGTGCCGCCGCATCCCGGCGCGGTACTCGTCGGTGAGCTGGTTGACCGCGGCGCGGGCGGCCTCGAGGGCCTCCTGCCGGCGCAGCAGCGCGGCGCCGAGCGGGACGTCCGGCGCGAGGGGCCGCAGCGGGGCGTCCGGGTCCGGGTCGGCCGGGGGCACGAGACCCCGGCGGCGCAGACCGTCCAGCCGTGTCTCGATCTCCGCGCGCGGCCGGCGCAGCCGGTCGACCAGCTCGTCGACCCGGGCCACGCTGAGCTGGACCAGGCAGCGGTAGACCTCCTCCTCGCCGGGGGGCAGGCCGATCACCTCCAACACGGGGCAGAACTGTACGACGGCGGCCCGAGCCGCGCCGACGCGGCGTCGCCGGCTGGTCAACTGTCGTGCCCCGCGTCTACTGTCGGTTGCTGTGCTGGAAGAGCTGCGCATCACCGGACTGGGCGTCATCGAGGACACCACGCTGCCGTTGACCGGCGGCATGAACGTCATCACCGGCGAGACCGGTGCGGGCAAGACGATGGTGGTGACCGGCCTCGGCCTGCTCTTCGGCGGCCGGGCCGACGCGGGGCGCGTGCGGGCCGAGCCCGGCCGCGCCGTGGTGGAGGGGCGGCTGCGCCTGACCGGTCGCGTCGCCGAGACCGTGCACGCCCGCATCACCGACGCCGGCGGCGAGCCGGACGACGACGGCACGCTCCTGCTGAGCCGCACGGTCACCGTCGAGGGCCGTTCCCGGGCCCACCTCGGCGGTCGCAGCATGCCGGTGTCGATGCTCGGCGAGGTCGGTGAGCAGGTGGTGGCCGTGCACGGCCAGTCCGACCAGCTGCGCCTGCTGCGCCCGGCCGAGCAGCGCGCCGCGCTGGACCGGTTCGCCGGCGCGGAGCACGAGAAGTTGCTCGACGCGCTGCGCGAGGCGTACACGGGCTGGCGGCGGGTGGTCGACGACCTGGCCGACCGGCGGCGCAACGCCCGGGAGCGCAACCAGGAGGCCGACCTGCTGCGGCTCGGCCTCGACGAGATCAGCCGGGTTGACCCGCAGCCCGGCGAGGACGACGAGCTGAAGGCGGAGGCGCAGCGGCTGGAGCACGCCGAGGGGCTGCGCACGGCGGCGCAGGTGGCGCAGCAGTGCGTGGCGGGCGGCGCGGAGGCCGCCGACGACACCCCGGACGCGACGGCGCTGCTGGGCACGGCCCGGCGCACGCTGGAGGCGCAGGCCGGCACCGACCCGGCGCTCGGCGAGCTGGCGGCGCGGCTGGAGGAGGCGGCCACCCTCGTCACCGACGTCTCGGCCGAGCTGTCGTCCTACCTCGCGGCGCTCGACGCCGACCCGGCCCGGTTGCAGGCCGTCTACGAGCGGCGGGCCGCGCTGCGCGGGCTCACCCGCAAGTACGCCGACGACGTCGACGGGGTGGTCGCGTGGGCCGAGCGGGCCCGCACCCGACTGTCCGAGCTGGACACGTCCGACGAGCTCCTCGACGAGTTGGAGCGGGAGGGGCAGCGGCTCGCCGCCGAGGTGGCCGACCTGGTGGGTCGGGTGTCGACGTCCCGGCAGGAGGCGGCGACGCGCTTCGCCGAGCAGGTCACGGTCGAGCTGGCCGGGCTGGCCATGCCGCACGCCCGGATCGAGGTGGCGGTGCTGCCGCGGCCGGCCGGGCGGGCCGAGCCGGCGCTCACCGTGGGCGGCGTCGAGGTCGGCGTGGGCCCGGACGGCGGCGACGAGGTCGAGTTGCGGCTGCTCGCCCACCCCGGCGCGCCGTCGCTGCCGTTGCAGCGGGGCGCGTCCGGCGGCGAGCTGTCCCGGGTGATGCTCGCCATCGAGGTGGTCTTCGCCGGTTCCGGCGGCCCGCCGACCCTCGTGTTCGACGAGGTCGACGCCGGTGTGGGCGGCCAGGCGGCGGTGGAGATCGGGCGGCGGCTGGCCCGGCTGGCCCGCAGCCACCAGGTGCTCGTGGTCACCCACCTGCCGCAGGTCGCCGCGTTCGCCGACCGGCACCTCGTGGTCGCGAAGGACACCGGCGGCGCCGTGACCACCAGCGGCGTCCGGGTGGTGGAGGACACCGAGCGGGCCCGGGAACTCGCCCGGATGCTCGCGGGTTTGCCGGACTCGGATCTGGGTATCGCGCACGCCGAGGAGCTGTTGGCCGTGGCGGCCAAGGAAAGGCGGCCGTGACCGCCGGTATTGTGAGCGCAAGCACACCAGCCTGCGCTCCGGTGTGCTTCCCTGGGTAGGCGGCCCTGCTCAGGCATGTCGCGACAGAAAAGCCTGCCTCACATGCCAGGATGGTCACGATGCGTCTACCCACGTTGCGCCGGACCCGGAACGCGGACCCGGGCGTCGTCTGCGGCACCGCCCGCCTCGACCGGCGTACGAAGCGGCTGGTCGGCCGGCTCCGCCCCGGCGACATCGCGGTGATCGACCACGTCGACCTCGACCGGGTGGCCGCCGACTCGCTGGTGGCCGTCGGCGTCGCGGCGGTGCTCAACGCCAAGCCGTCGGTGTCCGGCCGCTACCCGAACCTCGGCCCCGAGGTGCTGATCGGCGCGGGCATCCCGCTGCTCGACGACCTGGGCGAGGGGATCTTCGAGCAGGTCCGCGAGGGCGACACGGTGCGGATCGAGGGCAACACGGTCTACGTCCGGGACGAGCCGGTGGCGCACGGCAGCCTGCAGGACGCGGAGACCGTGGCCAAGGCGATGGCCGACGCGCGGGAGGGCCTCTCGGTCCAGTTGGAGGCGTTCGCCGCCAACACGATGGACTACCTGAAGCAGGAGCGCGACCTGCTGCTCGACGGCGTCGGGGTGCCGGAGATCCAGACCCAGATCCAGGGGCGGCACTGCCTCATCGTGGTGCGGGGCTACGACTACAAGGCCGACCTGGACGTGCTGCGCCCGTACATCCGGGAGTTCAAGCCGGTGCTGATCGGCGTCGACGGCGGGGCGGACGCGCTCGTCGAGGCCGGCTACACCCCGGACATGATCATTGGTGACATGGACTCGGTCACCGACGACGTGCTGCGCTGCGGGGCCGAGGTGATCGTGCACGCCTACCCGGACGGGCGGGCGCCCGGCCTACCCCGGGTCACGGCGCTGGGCGTTCCGGCGGTGACCTTTCCGGCCGCCGCCACGAGTGAGGACCTGGCCATGCTGCTGGCCGACGAGAAGGGGGCCTCGCTGCTGGTCGCCGTCGGCACCCACGCCACCCTCGTGGAGTTCCTCGACAAGGGTCGCGGCGGCATGGCGTCGACGTTCCTCACCCGGCTCAAGGTGGGCGGCAAGCTGGTCGACGCCAAGGGGGTGAGCCGGCTCTACCGGCAGAGCATCTCCGGCTCGTCCCTGCTGCTCCTCGTCCTCTCGGCGGTCGCCGCGATGGCCTCCGCGGTGGCCGTGTCCACGGTCGGCAAGGCGTACCTGGGCGTGGTCTCCGAGTGGTGGGACAATTTCGTGTTCCAACTCGGCCAGCTCTTCTAGCTCCCCGACGATCAAGAGGCTGCAAGCGTGATCAATTTCCGCTACCACGTGGTGTCGCTCACCGCGGTGTTCCTGGCGCTGGCGATCGGTCTGGTGGTCGGCACCGCCGCCCTCAACGGCCCGGTCGCCGACTCGCTCAAGGAGCAGGTGACCGCGCTGCGCAAGGACAACCAGCAGATGCGCCAGACGGTCAACAACATGGAGAAGGAGCTGGAGTCCGAGGAGGGCTTCGCGGCGGAGATGTCGCAGGTCGTCCTCCCCGGCAAGCTCACCGGCCGCCGGGTGCTGGTGGTGAGCCTCCCCACCGGGCGGGAGCACACCGAGGGCGTGCTCAAGATGCTCCAGGCGGCCGGGGCGAACGTGACGGGCCGGGTCGACCTGCAGGACAAGTTCATCAACCCGGACAACAACAGCAACCTTCTCGAGCTCGCGGTCACGGCCGCCCGGCCGACCAGCGCGCAGACCACCGGGCTGCCCGGCAACGGCCACGGCGTGGAGACGTCCAGCGCGCTGCTGGCCAGCGTGCTGCTCGACCGGCAGGGCAGCGCCCCGGTCAGCGACGCCGACCGGAAGGCGGTGCTCGCCGCGTACACCAACAACGGCTACCTCACCACCGAGGACCCGGTCAGCGGCCCCGCCGAGGCGGTCGTGCTGGTCAGCGGCCAGCCGTACGTCGACAAGGACTCGGCGAAGAAGGACGAGTCGGTCGTCAAGGTCGCCGAGCAGTTCGACCGCGCCGGGGCCATCGTCGTGGGCGGCAACGGCTCGGCCGGCGACAACCTCGTGGCGATCGTGCGGGGCGACCCGGTGCTCTCGCAGGCGATCTCCAGCGTCGACAACGCCAACACCATCCAGGGGCAGCTGGTCACCACGCTCGCCCTGGTGCAGCAGCTCACCGAGAAGAAAGCCGGCCAGTACGGCGTCGGCGACAACGCCGAGTCGCTGCTGCCTAAACTGCCCCAGTGAGCCGACGACGCATCCGGATGTCCGCAGACGACCCGATCGAGGTGACCGCGTGAGCATGCTGGGCCGGCTGCTGACCGCCGGCGCCGGGGCGATCGCCGCCCGCTACGCGCTGGACGGGGTGCGCACCTCCCCGGCGGGGCCGGCGCTGGAGCGCACCAACTTCCGCGGCCGTACGGTGACCCTCGCCGCCGGCCCGGCGCTCGCCGCCGGTGCCAGCGGCGCCGCCGCGCTCGGCGCGACGAGCGGGACCTCCGGCGCCGCGGCGCTGGTCGCCGGCCTCGGCGCGGGCGCCGTGGGCCTGTACGACGACGTGGTCGGAGCGCGGCCCGAGCAGAAGACCGCCAAGGGCTTCGCGGGGCACCTCGCCGCGCTGCGCGAGGGGCGGGTCACCGCCGGCCTCATCAAGATCGTCGGGGTGGGCGCCGCCGGGCTCGGCGCGGCCGCGCTGCTCGCCGCCGACGCCCGCGTCGCGGGGCACCGGCGCCGGCAACGGCAGGGGACGCTCGGGCTCGGCGTGGACGTGGTGCTCGGCGCCGGAGTCGTGGCCGGCACCGCGAACCTGCTCAACCTGCTCGACCTGCGTCCCGGCCGGGCCCTCAAGTCCGGTCTGCTGCTCGGTGCGCCGCTCGCCGGTGGCCCGCACGGGGGCATCGCGGCGGGGGCCGTCGGGGCGGCCGCCGGGCTGCTCCCCGACGACCTCCGCGAGCAGGTCATGCTCGGCGACAGCGGCGCGAACGCTCTCGGCGCGCTGCTCGGCGTCGCGCTCGCCGCGCGCACCGGCCCGCTCGGCCGCGCCGGGATCCTCGCCGTGCTGGCCGGCCTCACGGCCGCCAGCGAGAAGGTCAGCTTCACGCAGGTGATCCAGCGGACCCCGGGGTTGCGTGAGCTCGACGCGCTGGGCCGGCACACCGACTGACGTGACCAGACCGGCACCCCTCGCCGGCGCCGGCCGGGTGGCCGGAGCTGCCGCGCTCATCGCCGTCCTCACCGTGGTCAGCCGGCTCGCCGGCTTCGGCCGGACGGCCGTGTTCACCTGGACGCTGGCGAGCACCGACCTCGGCGGCACCTACGTGGTGGCCAACAACCTGCCGAACTTCATCTTCGAGATCGTGGCCGGCGGGGCGCTGGCCAGTCTCGTCGTACCGCTGCTGGCGGGCGCCGTCGAGGCGGGTGACCGGCGGAGTGTCGCCGCCACCACCGGGGCGCTGCTGACCTGGACCCTCAGCCTGCTGGTGCCGCTGGCGCTCGTCCTGGCCCTGCTCGCCCACCCCCTGATCGGCCTGCTCGGGCCCGGCCTCACGCCCGAGCAGCAGCAGGCCGGCGCCCGCATGCTGCTGCTGTTCGCGCCGCAGCTCCCGCTGTACGGCGTCGGCATCGTGCTCACCGGGGTGCTCCAGGCGCACCGTCGGTTCGCGTGGCCGGTGATCGCCCCGCTGCTGTCCAGCGTCACCGTCATCGGGATCTACCTCGGCTTCACGGCCTGGCAGGGCCGGCTCGCCACGGTCGGCTCCGTGACCCGGGGCGGGGAGCTGCTGCTCGCCGGCGGCACGACCCTCGGCGTCGTGGTGCTCTCACTCTCCCTGCTGGTCCCGCTGCGCCGGCTCGGGCTGCGCGTGCGGCCGGGCTACCGGTTCCCCCACGGGCTGCGGGCGCGGGCCGGCGGGCTGGCCGTCGCCGGGGTGGTGACCGTCACCGCGCAACAGGTCGCCCTCATGGTGGCCCTCAACCAGGTCACCTACGGGGCGGCCACCAACCCGGGCGTCTACAACATCGCGCAGACCATCTACTTCCTGCCCTGGGCCGTGCTGGCCGTGCCGCTCGCCGTGGCCGCGTACCCCACGCTCGTGGCGGCCCGGGCGGCCGGCGACGAGCGGACCTACCGGGAGACCCTCGCGCCGGCCGTACGCGGGGTGGTGCTGTTCAGCCTGCTCGGCTCGGCGGCGCTGGTCGGCACCGCGGCGCCGGTGGCGCACTTCTTCTTCGACTCCCCGCCGCTCGCCACGACCGCCGCGGCGGCCATCGCCGGCTTCGCTCCCGGACTGCTCGGGTACGGCCTCTTCGCCGTCCTCACCCGGGCGCTGTACGCGCGCGGCGAGACCCGGTCGGCGACCGCCGTGACCGCGGTCGGCTGGCTCGCCGTGCCGGTGCTCGCCGTGCTGCTCGGGCATGTGCTGCCGGTGGGCGACCGGGTGTCGGCCGTGACGCTGGCCACCTCCGGGGGCATGCTGTTCCTCGGGGGTCTGCTGGTCGCGGCCGTGCTCCGGTCCGCCGGCCGGGAGGCGCTGGCGGGCGTCGGCCGGGCCGCGGCCGCCGGCCTGCTCGCCGCCGCGGTCGCCGGGCTCGGCGGTGTGGCCACCGCCCGCGGGCTCGCGGGCCTCGGCGACGGGACCCCGACGACATCCGGGGCGCTCGTTCAGGGCATGCTGTCCGGTGTCGTGGTCGGCGCCCTGTTCCTCGCCGTCGCCTGGCTGACCGACGCGCGGGACGTCCGGCCGCTGCTCGCGGCGGTGACCCGTCGGCTCGGTCGGCGGCGCACGGCGGCCGGCGCCGGCACGCACGAGGACCCGCGCCCGGGGGGACGCGGTGACGGGAAGGAGACGGTGTCCGGGTGAGCGCGGCCACGGAACCGACACCCGGCTGGCCGGGCAGCGTGGCGCTGCTCCTCGCCTCCAGCACCGGCGGGGTGGGACAGCACGTCCGCTCGGTGGCCCGCGGGCTCGCGGCGGCCGGCACGACGGTGCTGGTCTGCGGCCCCGCCGCCACGCAGGACCAGTTCGACTTCACCGGTGTGGGCGCCCGGTTCCGGCCGGTCGAGATCCCGGCCAGCCCGACCCCGGCCGACGCCCGCGCGGTCGCCGCGCTGCGCCGGGCCCTGGCCACCGACCCGGTGGACGTGGTGCACGCGCACGGGCTGCGGGCCGGCCTCGTCGCGGTGCTCGCCCGGCCCGCCGCGCCGGTCGTGGTCACCTGGCACAACGCCGTGCTCGCCGGTGGGCTGCGCGGCGCGCTCTCCCGCGTCGTCGAGCGCGTCGTGGCCCGGGGCGCCCGCGTCGCCCTCGGCGCCTCCGCCGACCTCGTCGACCGTGCCGCCGCCCTGGGCGCCAACGACGCCCGGCTCGCCCCGGTCGCCGCGCCGACCCTGCCGGCCCCGCGCCGCCGCCGGGCCGCCGTCCGCGCCGAGTTCGGCGTCGAGGGCGAGCAGCCGCTGATCGTCTCGGTCGGGCGGCTGCACCCGCAGAAGCGGTACGACGTGCTGGTCGACGCCGCCGCGCGGTGGCGTACCCGTGTCCCGCCCCCCGTCGTCGTGATCGCCGGCAGCGGCCCGGCGTACCTGCCGCTGGCCGCGCGGATCTCCGCGGCCCGGGCGCCGGTGACCCTGCTCGGCCACCGCACCGACGTGGCCGACCTGCTCGCGGGCGCCGACCTCGCCGTGGTCACCAGCGACTGGGAGGCCCGCCAGCTCTTCGCCCAGGAGGCGCTGCGCGCCGGTGTGCCGCTGGTGGCGACCGCGGTCGGCGGCCTGCCGGACCTGGTGGGCGACGCGGCGGTGCTGGTGCCCCCCGGCGACGTGGACGCCGTCGACGCCGCCGTACGCGAGCTGCTCGACGACCCGCGACGCCGCGCCGAGCTGGGCGCGGCCGGTGCGGCGCGGGCGGCCACCTGGCCCACCGAGGCGGACACGGTCGCCACGCTGGGGGCGCTCTACGCGGAGCTGACCCCGCGAGCCGCCGGTCCCGCCGCGCCGGACGCCGGCACCTCCGCGACGGGGCAGCGCTGATGCTGCGCCGGCTCGTTCCCGCCGTGCTGACCCTCGTGGTGGTGGCCCTCGGCATCGCGGCGCTCGCCGCCCGGCCGCAGCGTGGCACGCCGGGGCCCACCGCCGACTTCGTGGTGGTGGCCGGCGTGGCGGGCCTGCGCTGGGAGGACGTGGACCCGGAGACCACCCCGACGCTGTGGCGGATGGCCGAGCGCGGCTCGATCGGCTCGCTGTCGGTCCGCTCGGCCCACCGGCCCACCTGCCCCGTCGACGGCTGGCTGACCCTCGGGGCGGGCGGTTTCGCGGCCTGGAACGGCAGCCGGCAGCCCGACGGCTGCCCGGCGGCCCCGGTGACCGTCGAACAGCCCGACGGCATCGGGGCGAACCTGCCCGACCAGGAAGGCGTGGTGCACTACAACCAGGAGCAGTTGCCCTGGGGCACGATGCCCGGGTCGCTCTCCGAGTCGGTCCGCTGCTCGGTGGCGGTCGGTCCGGGTGCCGCCGTGGCGGCGGCCCGGCCGTTCGGCCGGGTGGACCGGTACGCGGCGGCGCTGCCCGACGACCCGACGCAGCTGCTCGGCTCCTGCGTGCTCAGCATCGTCGACCTCGGCACGGTCGACGGCACCACGAAGGCGGCCCGCGCGGCGGCGGCCCGGGCCGCGGACACCGAACTGGCCCGGGTGCTCGCCGCCCGGCCGCCGCGCTCGCTGGTGATGGTGGCCGGCGTCTCGGACACCGAGGTCCCGGCCCGGCTGCACGTGGCGGTCGCCGACGGGCCGGGCTGGGAGGGCGGCTGGCTCACCTCGGCGAGCACCGGCCGGGACGGCTACCTGCAACTGGTCGACCTGGCGCCGACGGCGCTGGCCGCGCTGGGTCGGCCCATGCCGGACCGGCTCTTCCTCGGCCGCCCGGCCGTCGCCGTGGACAACCGGCCCGACGACCTGGCCGACGCGATCCGGCAGCCGGTGGACGCCGAGCGGGAGGCCGCCGCCCAGCGGGGCGTCGCCGGCTGGTTCTTCACCCTGCTGGCCGCCGCCCAGGTGCTGCTGGCCGCCGCCGTCCTCCCGCTGCTGCGCCGGGCCCGCCGGCACGCCGGCCCGTACGGCCCGCAGCCGGTGTCCCGGCGGGTCGTGGGGGCCGTGGAACTGCTGCTCGTCGCCGCGGCTCTCGCGGTGCCCGCCGCGCTGCTCACCGACGCCGTCCCGTGGTGGCGGGCGGACCGGCCCGGATGGGTGTTCGCGGGCGTGACCGCCCTGCTCGTCGTGGCCGGGACGGCGCTGGTCCGGTTCGCGCCCGGGCACGGCCGCACCCTCGGGCCGCTCGGCGTGGTCGCGGGCCTCACCACGCTCGTCGTGGGCCTGGACGTGCTGACCGGCGCCCGCCTGCAACTCAACGGGGTCGTCGGCTACTCGGCGCAGGAGGGGGGCCGGTATGCGGGCCTCAGCACCGTCGCGCTCGGGGTGTTCCTGGCCGGGGCGCTGCTGAGCGCCGGGTGGCTCGCCCAGCACCTGCCGCGGGGGTGGCGACCGGCCGCGGTGGTCGCCGTCGGCGGAGTGGCCGTGGTGATCGTGGGCAGCCCGTACCTCGGTGCGGACCCGATCGGCGCGGTCGCGCTCACGGCGGGTCTCAGCGTCGCGGCGGCGATCAGCGCGGGCGGCTGGCTGACGGCGAGCCGGCTGGCCTGGGCGGTGATGGCGGCGCTCGCGGTCATCGTGGGCTACGCGGTGCTCGACGTGCGCCGCCCGGCGGCCGAGCGGGGCAGCCTGGGCCGTTTCCTGGCCGCGCTCGGCGACGGCACGGGCGGGCTCACCCTGCACCGCTCCAGCACGGCCAACTTCGACACGTTGGTGGGCAGCCCGCTCACCGTGCTGGCCCTGGCCGCCGCGCTGCTGGTGTGGTTCGCCCTGCTGCAGCCGTGGGGCGGGCTCATGCGGCTGTTCGGCATCTACCCGGCGGTCCGCGCCGCGATGGCGGGCACCACCGTGGCGGCGTTGGTCGGCGGTGTGCTGGGCGGCGCGGCGCTGGACGTGGGCGGTGCCGCCGCGGCGCTCGTGGTGCCGATGGCGGCGCTCGCCTCGTTGCGGGTGCTGGACCATTCCACCGACCGGACCGTGCCCGCCGGCGGCCGGTCCCGAGCCGACGGCGCGGGTGTGGCCGGTGAGGGCGGGCCGGGCGACGGCACGGGCGGGGCCGGCGGGTCCGTGCCGAGCCGCCAGCCGGCGGAGCCCGCGCCGGACGCCCCGTCGGCACGACCCGCACCGGAGGGCCCGGACGCCCCGTCGGCCCGGCCCGCGCTGGGGGACCCGTCGAAGGGCCCCAACGCCTCATCGGCCTGCCCCGTACCAGAGGGCACGTCGGAACGGCTGGTCCCGGGCGCACCGGAGGCCACAGCAGCGGCGGAGGGCTCGCCGGGCGACCGCTCGGGCGTGCCGGCGCCCCGCCCGGCCGCCGGTCCGTCGCGGCCCGTGACCCGGCGCTGACGGCCGGTCACCGCCGCCGCGGCGCGCCGGGTGTGACCTCGGTGCGGCCTGCGTCCCGCCTCAGTCGAGGTGTTACCGTGGAATCCCGTGGATCGCGTGATCACTTTGCTGATCGGCTCGGCGGTTCGCACGACCGCGACGGACGACACGGGAGCAGGCCTTGGCCCCTTCAGCACGGACGACCAGGCACATCTTCGTCACCGGGGGCGTTGCCTCCTCGCTCGGTAAGGGGCTCACCGCCTCCAGCCTCGGCAACCTCCTCACCGCGCGGGGACTCCGCGTGGTCATGCAGAAGCTCGACCCGTACCTCAACGTCGACCCGGGGACGATGAACCCGTTCCAGCACGGCGAGGTCTTCGTCACCGAGGACGGCGCCGAGACCGACCTCGACGTCGGGCACTACGAGCGGTTCCTCGACCGGGCGCTCTCCGGCAAGGCGAACGTCACCACCGGCCAGATCTACTCGGAGGTGATCGCCAAGGAGCGGCGCGGCGAGTACCTCGGCGACACGGTCCAGGTGATCCCGCACATCACCAACGAGATCAAGTCGCGGATCCTCGGCATGGCCGACCCGGACGCCGACGGCCAGGTCCCCGACGTGGTGATCACGGAGGTGGGCGGCACGGTCGGCGACATCGAGTCGCTGCCGTTCCTGGAGGCGATCCGCCAGGTCCGGCACGACCTGGGCCGCGACAACTGCTTCTACCTGCACGTCTCGCTGGTGCCGTACCTGGCGCCGTCCGGCGAGCTGAAGACGAAGCCCACCCAGCACTCGGTGGCGCAGCTGCGCAGCATCGGCATCCAGCCCGACGCGCTCGTGCTGCGCTGCGACCGGGACATCCCCGACAAGGTCAAGCAGAAGCTGTCGCTCTACTGCGACGTGGACCGGGAGGCGGTCACCGCCGCGCCGGACGCGCCGAGCATCTACGACATCCCGAAGGTGCTGCACCGCGAGGGGCTCGACGCGTACGTGGTGCGTCGGCTCGGCCTGTCGTTCCGGGACGTCGACTGGAGCAGCTGGGACGACCTGCTGGACCGGGTGCACCAGCCCCGGCACACGGTGACCGTCGCGCTCGTCGGCAAGTACGTCGACCTGCCCGACGCGTACCTGTCGGTGAGCGAGGCGATCCGCGCGGCCGGGTTCGGCCACCGGGCCCGGGTGCAGCTGCGCTGGGTGCCCAGCGACGAGTGCGTCACCCCGGCCGGCGCGGCGGCCGCCCTCGCGGGCGTGGACGGCATCGTCATCCCCGGCGGCTTCGGGGTGCGCGGCATCGAGGGCAAGATCGGCGCCTCCCGGTACGCGCGGGAGAACCGCATCCCCCTGCTCGGGCTCTGCCTCGGCCTGCAGTGCATGACCATCGACGTGGCCCGGCACCTGGCCGGCCTCGAGGGCGCCAACTCGCTGGAGTTCGACGAGGAGGCCCGGCACCCGGTCATCGCCACGATGGCCGACCAGGAGGACATCGTGGCGGGCAGGGGCGATCTGGGCGGCACCATGCGGCTCGGGGCGTACCCGGCGCGGCTCGCCGAGGGCTCGCTGGTCGCCGAGGCGTACGGCAGCACCGACGTGAGCGAGCGGCACCGCCACCGGTACGAGGTGAACAACGCCTACCGTGACGCGCTCACGAAGGCCGGCCTGCACATCTCCGGCACCTCGCCGGACGGGCGGCTCGTCGAGTTCGTGGAGCTGGACCGGAGCCTGCACCCGTTCTTCGCGGCCACCCAGGCGCACCCGGAGCTGAAGAGCCGGCCCACGCGTCCGCACCCGCTGTTCGCGTCGTTCGTCCGGGCCGCGATCACGTACTCGCAGGCTGACCAGCTCCCCGTGGACCTCGACGCGCCGGCCGCGGAGCAGGCCGCCCGCAACGGCGCCGCGGCGACGGCGTCGTCCGCGTCGTGAGCGCCGTCGAGCACCGCTACGAGGTCCGCTCCCGGGAGCAGCGGTGGTCGGGCCGGATCTTCGACGTGGTGACCGAGGAGGTCACCATGCCCGGCGGCGGCACCGGGCGGCGGGACATCGTGCGGCACGTGGGCGCCGTCGCCGTGGTGGCGTTGGACGACGCCGGCCAGGTGGTGCTCATCCGCCAGTACCGGCACCCGGTGGGCCGCCACCTGTGGGAGCTGCCGGCCGGGCTCATGGACGTGTCGGGGGAGGACCTGCCCGCCGCGGCGGCGCGGGAGCTGGCCGAGGAGGCGGACCTGACCGCCGGCCGGATGGACGTCCTCGTCGACCTGCACAGCTCGCCCGGGTTCACCGACGAGCTGGTCCGGGTCTTCCTGGCCCGGGACCTGACGGACGTGCCGGCGGAGCAGCGGCACGAGCGCCGGGACGAGGAGGCCGACCTCCAGATCCTCCGCATCGACCTGGACGAGGCCGTGGCCATGGTGCTGGCCGGCGAGATCACGAACGCCTCGTGCGTGGCGGGTCTGCTCGCCGCGGCCCGCGCCCGCGACGCCGGCTGGTCGGTGCTGCGCCGGGCGGACGCGCCGCTGCCGCGCTGACCCGGAAGCCGGAGAACGCGAGAGGGGCCGGGTGGCGACGCCACCCGGCCCCTCCGTGGTCCGCCGTCAGTCGCGCAGCGGGCGCCCCTGGGCGTCGGTGCCCCCGTTGACGAGGATCAGGATGCCGTCGATGAGGCCCCAGAGCGAACCGAACCCGCAGGTCACCCAGCTGACGATGAGCTGCAGCACGCCCAGCTTGATGTGGCCGGTGTAGAAGCGGCCGGCGCCGAAGGCGCCGAGCAGGATGCCGAGGATGCCGGCCACGATCTTGCTCTTGTCAGAAACGCCCTGGGGGTACCCAGGTTGGTACGCCTGGTAAGGAGGAGTGGTCATGAGGCGACACCATATAGATCCACTCGTCTCCTGTCGGCAGCGGCACCCCGGAAGTGGGACGATAATGGACGAACACTGTCCTGACGGCTGAGGCGGCTTCCCCCGTGGGCCGGGCCCGGACACACCTGACAACCCGTCAGCGGCGACCGGCACCGGATGTCACTCTGCTGGCCCCCGCGAGCTCGCGGCACGCCTAGACTGCCGCCGGCGGGACCGGTGGACCGCGGCGGCAACGGAGCCGTCGCGCACCGAGCGGTCGGGGGAGAGCGGCCCCGAAGGAAGGTGTCTGCATCGTGAAGGTCGGAATCCCACGCGAGGTCAAGAACCACGAGTACCGCGTGGCGATCACGCCCGCGGGCGTCAACGAGTTCACCCGCCACGGTCACGAGGTGTTCGTGGAGGCCGGCGCGGGCCTCGGTTCGAGCATCACCGACGACGAGTTCGCCGCCGCCGGCGCGAAGATCCTGGCCACGGCCGACGAGGTGTGGGACGCCGCCGAGCTGGTACTCAAGGTCAAGGAGCCGATCGCCGAGGAGTACCACCGGATGCGCGAGGGGCAGGTGCTCTTCACCTACCTGCACCTGGCCGCCTCCAAGGACTGCACCGACGCGCTGCTCGACCGCAAGGTGACCGGCATCGCGTACGAGACCGTCGAGCTGCCCGACCGTTCCCTGCCGCTGCTCGCCCCGATGTCCGAGGTGGCCGGCCGGCTCGCCCCGCAGGTGGGCGCCTTCTACATGATGCGCACCGGCGGTGGCCGCGGGGTCCTGCCCGGCGGCGTCTCCGGCGTCTACGCGGCCAAGACCGTGGTCATCGGCGCCGGCGTGTCCGGCATGAACGCCGCCGCGATCGCGCTCGGCCTGCAGTCCGAGGTGCTGCTGCTCGACAAGAACGTGGCCCGCCTGCGCCAGGCCGACGCCATCTACCGGGGCCACCTGCAGACGGTCGCCTCCAACGCGTACGAGATCGAGCGCGCCGTCCTCGACGCGGACCTGGTCATCGGCGCGGTGCTGGTGCCCGGCGCGAAGGCGCCGAAGCTCATCTCCAACGAGCTGGTGTCGCGGATGAAGCCGGGCAGCGTGCTCGTCGACATCGCCATCGACCAGGGCGGCTGCTTCGAGGACTCGCGCCCCACCACGCACGCCGACCCGGTCTACAAGGTGCACGAGTCGATCTTCTACTGCGTGGCGAACATGCCGGGCGCCGTCCCGAACACCAGCACCCACGCGCTGACCAACGTCACCCTGCCGTACGCCCTCGAGCTGGCCAACCACGGCTGGCGCGAGGCGCTGCGCCGCGACCCGGCCCTGGCCCTGGGCCTCAACACCCACGACGGCCAGGTCACCTACGGTCCGGTCGCCGAGGCGCACGGCATGGCCGTCCTGCCGCTCGCCGACGTGCTGAGCTGAGGCGGCGGGCTGACCGGCACGCCCGACGGCGCCGGCGCGGGCACCGAACCCGCGCCGGCGCTGCGCCGCGCGGTGCGCGGCTACCTGGACCACCTCACCGTCGAACGCGGACTCTCCGCGAACACCCTGGCGTCGTACCGCCGGGACCTCGAACGCTACCTGCGGACGCTGGTCGACGCGGGCGTCGCCGACCTGGCGTCGGTCGGCGCCGGCGTCGTCGAGTCGCACCTGGCCCGGCTCCGCTCCGGTGACGACGCGCACCCCCCGCTCGCCGTCTCCTCGGCGGCCCGCGCCGCGAGCGCCGTGCGCGGCCTGCACCGGTTCGCCGTCCGGGAGGGGCTGGCCGGCGCCGACCCCAGCCGCGACGTGCGGCCCCCCACCCCGCCGCGCCGGCTGCCCCGTGCGCTGCCCGTCGACGACGTGGTCCGTCTGCTGGAGACGGCGGGCCCGGTCACCGCGACCGGCGAGGGCGCGCCGCTCGCGCTGCGCGACCGGGCGCTGCTGGAGTTCCTGTACGGCACCGGGGCGCGGATCTCCGAGGCGGTCGGCGCCGCCGTGGACGACGTCGACCCGGACGAGGGGACCGTGCTGCTGCACGGCAAGGGCGGTCGCAGCCGGCTCGTGCCGATCGGCGGATACGGCGTCGACGCGCTGCGCGCCTACCTCGTGCGGGCGCGGCCCGCGCTGGCCGCCGCGGGCCGGGGAACGCCCGCGGTCTTCCTCAACGCCCGCGGCGGGGCGCTGTCCCGGCAGGGCGCCTGGACCATCCTGCGCCGGGCCGCCGAGCGGGCCGGCCTGCCGGTCGACGGGCCGGCCGCCGTCTCACCGCACACGTTGCGCCACTCGTACGCCACCCACCTGCTCGACGGCGGCGCCGACGTCCGGGTGGTGCAGGAACTCCTCGGCCACGCCTCGGTGACCACCACGCAGGTCTACACGCTGGTCACCGTCGAGAGGCTGCGCGAGGTGTACGCCACCGCGCACCCGCGCGCCCGCGGCTGACGGTCACCGGCGCGGCGGGCCCCGCCGACCGCCGCGGCCGGGGCGCGGGCGCCGCCCGACACGCCGAGCGGCTACTGAACGGCCTGCTGGTCCGTGGCGTACAGTCGGCTTCGGCGCGGATCCCCGGGAGCTGTCGGGCCGGGGTGCGCGAGCGGCGCCGCGAAGGACGTCGGACGGCTCCGACGCCGGGTGGTCGTCGGGAGGGGGCAACGAGGACATGGCTGGCAACGAGGACCGTGCCGAGACGTGGACGTCGGAGCTCCGTGAGCAGCAGGCCGCGCTCGGCAACGACCTCGGCCCGGCCGACCCGGCCGCCTACACGATGCGCAAGCCGATCCCCGAGCCGATGCCCACCGACCGGCACGGCCCGGCGCGGATCATCGCGATGGCCAACCAGAAGGGCGGCGTCGGCAAGACCACCACGACGATCAACCTGGGCGCCGCGCTGGCCGAGTACGGCCGCAAGGTGCTGCTCGTGGACTTCGACCCGCAGGGTGCGCTCTCGGTGGGGCTGGGCGTCAACCCGCACAACCTCGACCTGTCGGTCTACAACCTGCTCATGCAGGACGACATCACCGCCGAGGACGTCCTCATCAAGACCGACGTGGCGGGGTTGCACCTGCTGCCGGCCAACATCGACCTCTCCGCCGCCGAGATCCAACTCGTCAACGAGGTCGCCCGGGAGATGGCGCTGGCCCGGGTGCTGCGGTCGATCCGCAAGGAGTACGACTACATCCTCATCGACTGCCAGCCGTCGCTCGGCCTGCTGGCGATCAACGCGCTGACCGTCGCGCACGGCGTGCTCATCCCGCTGGAGTGCGAGTTCTTCAGCCTGCGCGGTGTGGCGCTGCTGCTCGACACCATCGACAAGGTGCGCGAGCGGCTCAACTTCGACCTGGAGCTCGAGGGCATCCTCGCCACCATGTACGACAGCCGCACCACCCACTGCCGGCAGGTGCTCCAGCGGGTGGTGGAGGCGTTCGGCGACAAGGTCTACCAGACGGTCATCACCAAGACCGTCAAGTTCCCCGAGTCCACCGTCGCGGGCGCCCCGATCACCACGCTCGATCCGGCCTCGTCCGGCGCGCGCAACTACCGGCAGCTGGCCCGCGAGGTGATCGCCGCGCAGGCCGAGCGGTAGGCCGAACGCCGCATGTCCGGGCCGTGGACTACGGTTTGCCGGTGACCGCACCGCCCCTCGACCCGCCCTCCGGCAGCGGCGACCCCGCGCCCGCCGCCGGTCCGGCCGCCGAGGTCGGCGGCGCGGCGGCCGCCGAGGTCGACGGCGCGGTGCCCGCCGAGCCGGCCACCGTCGAGGAGTCAAGCGGCTTCACCGTCCGGCTCGCCAACTTCACCGGGCCGTTCGACCTGCTGCTCCAGCTCATCGGCAAGCACAAGCTGGACGTCACCGAGGTGGCGCTGCACCGGGTCACCGACGAGTTCATCGCCTACATCCGGGCCATGGGCGACCAGTGGGACCTCGACGAGGCGAGCGAGTTCCTGCTCATCGCGGCCACCCTGCTCGACCTGAAGGCGGCCCGACTGCTGCCCGCCGCCGAGGTGGAGGACGAGGAGGACCTCGCGCTGCTGGAGGCGCGGGACCTGCTCTTCGCCCGGCTGTTGCAGTACAAGGCGTTCAAGGAAGCCGCCGCGCACATCGCCGAGCTGGAGGCCGTGGGCGGCCGGCGCTACCCCCGGGCCGTGAGCCTCGAACCCCGCTACGCCGAGGCGCTGCCCGACCTGGTGCTCGGCATCGGCCCGGAGCGGCTGCGTACGCTCGCGATCCGGGCGCTGACCCCGAAGCCCGTGCCCGAGGTGTCGATCGCCCACGTGCACATGGTCCGGGTCAGCGTGCGCGAGCACGCGGCCATCATCACCGAGCGGCTTCGCCGGGCCGGCACCGCGACCTTCTCGACGCTCTGCGCCGACTGCGAGGCCACGCTCGAGGTGGTGGCCCGCTTCCTGGCCCTGCTGGAGCTGTACCGGGAGGGGCTCGTGGCCTTCGTCCAGGACCAGGCGCTGGAGGAGCTGACCGTCCGCTGGACCGGCCCGGCCGAGGGCGGCCCCGAGCTGCAGATCGACGAGTACGCCGGCACCCCGGCCGAGCCGGCCGCCGCCCCGCCGGGCGCGACCGCCGGGTCGGAGAGCGCGCCGGCGGCCACCCCGGACGCGGGGACGAGCGAGGAGTGACCGCGATGAGCAACGACGAGGAGCGCCGCGACTCCCTGGCAGAGCAGGCCGCCGCCTGGGTGCCCCCGTGGGAGCGCCCGGCGCCACCCGCTGCGCCGTCTCCCGGCGACCTGGACGCGACGCGGCCCGACGAACCGCCGGCGACGCCCGGCGACGCGCCCCTCCGGGAGCCGGAGTCCACCGGGCCGTCGGGGGAGTCGGACGCGGTCGTCGAAGCGGGGGAGCGGGACGCGGTCGCTGGGCCGGGGGAGCCGGACGCGGTTGCCGGGGCAGGGCAGGAGTCGGACCCGGTCGCCGAAGCCACGGTGCCGGCGCAGCCCGGGTCCGCCGCCGAGGCCGGGCCGGCAGCCGGCGCGCCGGAGGAGCCGGCCGCCGGCGTACCCCCGAAGGTGCCGGCGCGGCGGCGGCGGGCGCCCGAGCCGGCGGCGCCGCCGCCCGAGCTCGACGACGCCGAGTTGCGCGGCGCCCTGGAGGCGATCCTGCTCGTGGTGGACGAGCCGGTGAGCGAGGCGACGCTCGCCGAGGTGCTGGAGCAGCCGGCCGGACGGATCGCGTCGGCGCTCGCCGAGATCGCGGCCGGCTACGGCGCGGCCGGGCACGGCTTCGAGCTGCGCCGAGCGGCCGGCGGCTGGCGGCTGTACACGCGGCCGGAATACGCCGCGTACGTCGAACGGTTCGTGCTGGACGGGCAGTCGGTGCGGCTGACCCAGGCCGCGCTGGAGACCCTCGCGGTGGTCGCTTACAAGCAGCCGGTCACCCGGTCGCGGATCTCCGCGATCCGGGGCGTCAACTGCGACGGGGTGATCCGTACGCTGGTCACCCGCGGCCTCGTCGAGGAGTGCGGCACCGAGCCGGAGAGCGGCGCGTTCCTCTACCGCACCACCACCCTGTTCCTGGAGAAGCTGGGCCTCGACACGGTCGGCGAGCTGCCGCCGCTCGCCCCGTTCCTGCCCGACGATGTGGAAGAGCTGACCGATGCCACGCGATGACCGCACCCCCACCACGGACGCCCCGGCGGGCGCCGAGCGCCTCCAGAAGGTCCTCGCGGCCGCCGGTGTGGGGTCCCGGCGTGCCTGCGAGGACCTGATCTTCCGCCGGCGGGTCACCGTGAACGGGCGGGTCGCGCAGCTCGGCGACAAGGTCGACCCGGCCACCGCCGTCATCCACGTCGACGGGGAACGGGTGGTCACCGACACCCGGCTCGTCTACCTCGCCATGAACAAGCCCCGCGGCGTGGTCTCGACCATGGCCGACGAGAAGGGCCGCACGGCGCTCGCCGACTTCCTCGGCAACCGGGTGGAGCAGCGCGTCTACCACGTCGGGCGGCTCGACGCGGACAGCGAGGGGCTGCTGCTGCTCACCAACGACGGCACCCTCGCGCACCGGCTCATGCACCCCTCTTACGGGGTGTCGAAGACGTACCTCTGCGAGGTGTCCGGGCCCATCCCGCGCAACCTCGGCAAGCGCCTGATGGCCGGGGTGGAGCTGGAGGACGGCCCCGCGAAGGTCGACTCGTTCCGGGTGGTGGACACCCTGGGAAAGACCGCCCAGGTGGAGCTGACCCTGCACGAGGGGCGCAAACACATCGTCCGGCGCCTCCTGGCCGAGGTCGGGCACCCCGTCTCCCGGCTGGTGCGTACCTCCATCGGGCCGATCCGTCTCGGCGACCTGCGCGCCGGGCGGACCCGCCGGCTCACCAACGCCGAGGTCGCCGCGCTGTTCAAGGCGGTGGGTGACTGACCCCGCAGGACGGGGTACGGCTGCCGGTAGGCTCCGTGGCGGCCGGGAGGCGGCCGCGCGGGAGCGCGGGTCACGCCCGGCGGCGTCCGCGCGCTCGAACGGGAAGCGGCGGGCATCATGGATCGAGGACATCCGCTCACGGCGCCGCAACGGCGGCGATCCGTGGGGTACGGGCTGAGGAGGACGACGGTGGAGGAAAACGTGCGGGCCGGGCGATGCGTGGTCGCTGTGGACGGGCCGTCCGGTTCGGGAAAGTCCACCGTCTCCCGGCGGCTCGCCGCCGGCATCGGTGCCCGCTACCTGGACACCGGGGCCATGTACCGGGCCATCACCTGGGCGGTGCTGCGCTCCGGCGTCGACCTCACCGACGTCGCGGCGGTGGCCAAGGTCGCCGGTGAGGTGGACCTGCGCATCGGCACCGACCCGCAGGGGTACGGCGTGACGGCCGACGGCGTGAGCGTCGACAAGGAGATCCGCGGACCCGAGGTGACCGGGGCGGTCTCCGCCGTGGCCGCCGTGCCGGCCGTGCGCGCCCTGCTGGTCGCACGCCAGCAGGAGATGATCGCCAACGCGGGCCGGATCGTCGTCGAGGGCCGGGACATCGGCGCCGTCGTGGCGCCCGACGCGGACCTGAAGGTCTACCTGACCGCCTCCGAGGAGGCCCGGGCGGCCCGGCGCAGCGCCGAGGACGCCACCGACGCGGTGGCCACCGCCGCCGACCTGGCGCGCCGGGACCGGCTCGACTCGACGCGTAAGACGTCGCCGTTGCAGCAGGCGCCGGACGCGGTCGTGCTGGACACCACCGAGCTGGGCATCGACGAGGTCGTCCTGCGACTGCGCGGCCTGCTCTCCGAGCGGGGAGTGGCATGAGCGAGGGTGACGGCTGGATTGAGCTTCGGGAGCCCGACCTCGACGTCGAGGAGCAGAGCGGCCCGCAGCCCGTGGTGGCCGTGGTCGGCCGGCCCAACGTGGGCAAGTCGACGCTTGTCAACCGGATCATCGGCCGCCGGCAGGCGGTCGTCGAGGACGTCCCCGGTGTGACCCGGGACCGGGTGCCGTACGACGCGCAGTGGGCCGGCCGGGCGTTCACCGTGGTGGACACCGGCGGGTGGGAGCCGGACGCGCGGGACCGGGCGAAGGCGATCGCCGCGCAGGCCGAGGCCGCCGTGGCCACCGCCGACGTGGTGCTGTTCGTGGTGGACGCCGTGGTCGGTTCGACCGATGTGGACGAGGCCGCCGTACGGATGCTGCGGCGCAGCGCCAAGCCGGTGATCCTCGTGGCGAACAAGGCCGACAACGCCACCATCGAGATGGAGGCGACCTCGCTGTGGTCGCTCGGCCTCGGCGAGCCGTACCCGGTCTCCGCCCTGCACGGCCGGGGCTCGGGCGAGCTGCTCGACGCCATCATGGACGCGCTGCCCGACGCCCCGCCCATCCTGGAGCACCGGCCGCGCGGCCCGCGCCGGGTGGCGCTCGTCGGCAAGCCGAACGTGGGCAAGTCCAGCCTGCTCAACCGCTTCTCCGGTGAGGAGCGGGCCGTCGTCGACTCGGTCGCCGGCACCACTGTCGACCCGGTGGACAGCCTCGTGCAGATCGGCGGCGAGACGTGGCACCTCGTCGACACGGCCGGCCTGCGCAAGCGGGTGGGCCGGGCCAGCGGCACCGAGTACTACGCGAGCCTGCGTACCGCCTCGGCCATCGAGGCGGCCGAGGTGGCCGTGGTGCTCCTCGACGCCAGCGAGCCGATCAGCGAGCAGGACCAGCGGGTCCTGTCCATGGTCACCGACGCCGGCCGCGCGCTCGTGATCGCCTTCAACAAGTGGGACCTGGTCGACGCCGACCGCCGGTACTACCTGGACAAGGAGATCGAACGGGACCTGCGCCGCATCCCGTGGGCGATCCGGCTGAACCTGTCGGCGGCCACCGGCCGGGCGGTCGACAAGCTCGCCCCCGCGCTGCGCAAGGCCCTCGCGAGCTGGGAGACCCGGATCCCGACCGCCCGCCTCAACCAGTGGCTGACCGCGCTCGTGCAGGCCACGCCCCACCCGGTGCGCGGTGGTCGGGCCCCGCGGGTCCTGTTCGCCACGCAGGCCGGGGTGGCGCCGCCGCGCTTCGTGCTGTTCACCACGGGGCCGATCGACGCCGGCTACCAGCGCTTCGTGGAGCGCAAGCTGCGCGAGGAGTTCGGCTTCGAGGGCAGCCCCATCGAGATCTCCGTACGCCCCCGCAAGAAGCTGGGCCCGGGCGGCCGGGGCAAGGCGCACGGCTGACGGCTGCCCTGGCCCTGGCCCTGGCCCACCCTCCTAGGACGCTGTACGGGGTGTGCGGGCCGCCTCGCTTGATCAACACCAGATCGCCGAAGTGGCGGTGTCCGGGAGCCTCGGACACCGCCACTTCGGCGAAACGGAGTGGATCATCGCCGGCTCGTCCGTGTTCCCGGCCGGGCGGGGAGGCGGCCGGGGGTGTTGCGGGTGGGGCGGGTGCGGACCGCGGACGGAAGCTGCGCTAAGCTGTACCGGCTGCCGCAGGGAAGACCTGAGCGGGAGCATCGGGACGTGGCGCAGTTTGGTAGCGCACTTGACTGGGGGTCAAGGGGTCGTCGGTTCAAATCCGGCCGTCCCGACGCAGGTCAAAGGCCATCTGGAATCTTCCAGGTGGCCTTTTCCGATCTTGTACAGCAGCGAAGTACAGCAACGGCTCATTGATCGAGGCTTCGCCCGAGCTTCCGCAGGGCCTCCCGGGTGGCCTTGGACGAGACTTGGCTGTAGATCTCCATCGTGATCGAGAAGTCTGCGTGTCTGAGGATCGCCATCGCGATCCGGGGATGGACGTCCAGGTCGACCAGGAGTGAACCGCAGGTCCGCCGGGCGTCGTGAACGGTGATTTTAGGGACGCCAGCACTAGCGATGCGGCTGTCGTAGGAGCGGTTAAAGTTCCGCGCGGGCGCAGGTTCGTCGTACGTGTACGCGATCAACTGCGGCCAGAGCTGTTGCACCGCGTCCCTATAGCGCCGCTCGCCGACCAGCTCGGGAACGGTTTTGCCGCGATCGTCGCGCCGGCCGGGCACTCGTACGGTGAGAAAGTCGCTCAGCCGGTGCAGGGCATCCTCACCGACGGTGGGGTCGTACCGATCGGTGAGCGCGTCGGCCAGATCCCGCAGGCCACCCGGGTCGAAGAGAAACCGGGTCTCCATGGGAATCCGATGGATCAGCGGATGTTCGCCGATGATGTCGGCGATCCGTGACGTTCCCGAACGACCCGTACCCGCGACGAAGATCGGTGAGGGGGAACGCATGGCGAGCAGTCGAACTCGCAGCCCGGCGCCTGTGCAAGCCGTTTATCCCCGTCACCCGCTGCCCGCGTCGAGTGCGTGCCGGACGGCCGCCTCCTACAAGCGAGCAACGAAGTGTCGAAGCTTCCCAACGCGCCGCATCCTGCACACACTGATGCACTGTTCTCGGCAGAAGCGGATGCCGAGGGTGCCAGCGTGTGGACGGCTGGCGTCACGGGCCGTGTTCGGCATGCTCAAGGCCGGTGTAACCCGTCAACTGGAGTCACCCTGTAACGATCAAGCGGAGTACGACCCATACTCGGTTGGTTTAGTGCCGGGCTTCACTTGATCCGTTACACATCGACTTCACTTGAAGGGTGTCAGTTGGCCGGTACTCTCTGCGCTCGGCTGTCACGGTGCGTAACTGGCGTGGCGCCTATCGCTCGGGCATGCGACCCTCTACGCCGGTCAAGAGGCGCGATCAGCGGCATGTGCGAGTGGCCAAGCGGCAATGTCGCTTGCGTCGGTAAGCGGGCGTCGCTTAGCTGACCGCGTGACCGATCTCCACACACAGCGGCTGGTCCTGCACCCCGTCGACGTCGCGGAGGGCGAACGCATCACCGCCCGCCGACCCGGCGAAGACGACCGATGGGCGGCAGACTTCCCCTTCGACGGCGACGTCATCGGCGCCACCGCCTACCTGCGTGCCACTGCAGAGCACGGCGAGCAGCGTCCCTTCGGCTTCTACCGCATCACCCGAACTGCAGACGGACAGGCCATCGGAGGTATCGGCTTCAAAGGGCAGCCCAAGGACGGAAGCGTCGAGGTCGGCTACGGCCTCGCCCCCTCAGCCCGCGGCAACGGCTACGCCGCCGAGGCCGTGATCGCCCTCCTTACTGTGGCAGGTGACCACGGCCTTGACCGCGTCGTCGCCGATACCGACCGGGGCAACATCGCCTCGCAAAGGACTCTCGAACGAGCTGGCTTCAGGCGCCTTCGCAGCGAGGGCGGCCTGTACTACTACGAATTGATCCTTGGCTCTAACTGAGCGCGCCAAAGAGCGCTGCACGGCAGGAGGGTATGGGTCTCCGACGCCGCGCAAGGCGACATGGAGACCATCGGCAGAAGCGGATGCCTGGCACACCAGCCGTCGTGGACAGTCGGCGTCACGGTCCGTATTCGGCATGCTCAAGGCCCGTGTAACCCATCAACTGAAGTCACCGTGTAACGCATCAAGCGGAGTACGACAACTCGGTTGGTTTAGCAGTGTGAGAACTTTCTGTACGAGATCAAGGCGGCCCGCGTCGCGGGCCGCTCGCGCCGCCGAACCTGGGCCAGGCCGATGGCCCGCCGCCGCGCCTCTGGCCTTCGGCCGCCAGCGCGTCGGTGTTAGCCCGCCGGCGGCGCGACATACGACGAAGCCCCGGGCCGCCATGGGTAGGCAGATCCGGGGCTTCGATGTTGAACGGGACAGGGCAGTGCCTCCGGCGGGGTCCTCGGGCACTCCGGGATGGTTGGCGCCATCCCGACAACCTCCGTCCGGGCAGAGCCGAGCGGGCAGGGCCTGCCCGGTCAAGGTCGTTCAGCCGCTGGGTGCTCCACCTTGACCGGGCAGGCCCCACCCGCTCCACGGTGTGCGGACGAAGGCCGACGGGATGGCTAGGAGGCGCAGCCGGGGGAGATGCGGCGGGGTGACTACCTGGCGACGACCGGGGGTCACCGCTTCTCTGCCGGCCAGCGGGCGTCGACTTCCTGGGCGGCAGCCACGCAGGCGGTACATGCATTGGGTCGCGATGGATCGAAGTGATGCCGGTACACCGTCACCTGCTGCGGTGGGAGACCGCATAGGGTCCCGTCGCCCACGGCGTGAAGCGTGGCACTCGGGTCCGACGAGTCTGCGGTGGCTGGGTAACCGGCCGCCCATTGCTGGTCTATCGGGGCGTGCGGCCCATAGAAGGACTCACCGGTCTTCTCGACCTGGTAGAGCTGCGCTGGGCAGTGAGAGCACGAGTACCACCGGCTTGGCCCATGTCCATGAAGGTTGGTCACGCCGTTCAGGACCAGCTCACGTCCGCATATCTCACACGTCACCCGCGGAGGATTCCACAAGGCTTGACCGGCCGGCACCTCCGATGGCACGCCATCAGGGCAGCTCTGTTGCTGTCCAAGATCATGCCGTTTCCGGGCCGTCGAAGGAAAACCAGCAGCGACCATCGTTGACCATCCATGCGAGGTGTAGCAGCAGGCCAGAGGTGTAGTCGTCCGGTTTGATCGACTACGCCCCCGGCCGCGATCAATACCGCTGTAAGTGTGTCGATCATCGGACACCGACGTGCAGAGACCTTCACGTCTCGCGATCACGTCGGTACCCTTCGCGCTCATGGCGTCTCGCGGCAAACCGAACCTCTGGCGATATTGGGGCTACGGCGTGTTGGCAGTGCTCCTCTTGTCCCTTGGTAGCAACGCGTTTGGCCCCGGCGTCTACGCGGTCCTCGTCGGCCTCCTCATCCTGTTCGTACTCTTCCAAGCGCCGGTGTACTGCGGCGCGATCAACCGGAAGCGGGGCGGTGTCGTCGAGTTCTGCCGCAACAACTCGACCGGTCTGGTCCTGGGCTGCCACCTTCGACAGCACAAGTGGCAGAAGTTCGGGCGTGATTGGTGGTCTCTTGGCTGGCGCGAGAAGTCCAAGGGCATCTGGACCGGGGCTTCGGCGAAGCTGGCGACCGTCAGCGGCGTCGTCGGTACCGTGACCGGGATCATTGGCGTGTTCAAGTAGCCGCCTGCCTCGGGAGAGCAGTGCCAGCCTTGGAGACTGCGGAGGCGGCCGACCGGCGAGGTCGAGCGGTACAGCAGCGAAGTACAGCAACCTACGGCACCAAGCGGAACCGCGGCGACCGCCATCGCACCGTCGACCAGCGGCGCGAGCCGAACGAGACCCACTCGCCGATCTCTGGGGGTCAAGGGGTCGTCGGTTCAAATCCGGCCGTCCCGACGCAGCTCAGAGGGCACATCCGATCGATGGATGTGCCCTCTCGTCGTAGCTGGGTGTCTAACTCAGTGATTATCCGTCAGGGCCGAGGATCCGATCCATGGCCACCGCGCCGGACAGGAGCACCGGCCGCAGTTCGTGCCGTTGGACGCTCTCGGTGACGATGTGCCGGAGTGGCCGCAAAGATCGGCAATCTGCTCGATGTTCATGCCGCTGTCGACAGCAGGGACACGAAGCTGTGCCGTAACTCGCGGGGAGGCCAGTCGCGTGGGTCATGGCCCGCTCTGGCGACGACCGGGCGGAAGGCCCCGCAGCACGTTGCGACGGTCGAGGGCCGTGCCGGCAGCGGAGGGGAAGACGAGACGGTCGGCGATAGGCCGGCCCTGGCGCTCGCAGTGAGTGGTGAGCGCGGTGACGCACCGGGCCGGCACAGCCTGTGCGGTCCCAAAACCCGTCGACTGGTCTGACCTGGGCCTTCGCGGCGTTTTCGTATTCGTTGATGAGGCCGCCGAGGATGGGTCGACGGCGGCTGAACCTGGGCGAGGGCCTGGCCAGCCGGCCTCAGGCGAACCTGAGCCCGGCTGGCCGAGCCATGTGCGGCTAGACGCCGCCGGACCCTGCCCCGGGCAGCGTGCGCACGACGGTCAGCGTCACATCGCCGTCCTTGTAGGACACCCTGAACAGGTGGCGGCCCGCGTTCAGGACCCGCCGTTCCGGCAGGGAGTGGAAGTTGCCCCGGATCGAGTCGCCGCTCATGATCTTCAGTACCGTGCCCGGGGTGAGGCGGGCGCGGACGTCCAGGGCGAGTTCGCCGCGCAGCACCAGGTCACCCGCGGCTCGCACGCTCGTGTAGTCGTGGTCGCCGGAGATGGTGATGGCGAGGCGACCCGCGCGGCTGACGGTCACGTCGCCGCCGACCTTCAGGACGTCGCCGGGCGTGAGTTCGGTGAGGTTGATGGACAGCGCGGACGCTGCTTCCTCGGACGACAGACCGGGCTGCAGCACGCCGCTGTCGACGTCGATGCTGCCTGCCACGAAGCCGCTGCCGCCGAGCGTGCCGCCCTTGACCTTGATCGAGCTTGCGTGCGAGCCGGTGATCGAAAGCTTTCCGCCTTCAACCGTCGTGCCGCCCTCGTACGTGTCGTGGCCCGTCATGATCAGCGTGCCGTGGCCTTGCTTGGTCAGCGAAGCCGTGTAGAGGTTGTTGTCGATGTTGTTCTGGATGTAGGCCGCGCGCTCGTCCATCCATTCCTTGCGCCACTTGACCGCGTCCGCATAGGGGATCTTGTCGTACAACTCGGGGTGGCCGTTGGTGATGGCTTGGACGTATGGATCAGCCAAAATGCCCTGGAGCATGAAGGCCTGTTCGCTGAGCGTGCCGTCCGGGTTGAGCACGTTGGGGCTGAATTCACCGGCGTAGGCGATGCCCTGCTTCTTGTAGCCCGCCAGCCACTCCAGATCTTCCCTCTCCCTTTCCTTGACCGCGATCTGGCTGATGTCGTTCGACCAGACGTCCAGGGGCGCCTTATCCATGTTGTAGGTCATGGGGCCCAGGAGCTGGCCGGGGCCGTACATGCCCTTGGCCAGGTCGGGAATTCCCCAGCCCCAGCGTTCGTCCGGAAGGCCGTCGGGAGCGGTCCAGGCGATCGATGCCCCGGAGGGGGAGGTTTGCCCGGTGCCGAGGAAGGTCACGCCGTCGGACATCTTGTTGTTCGCCGTGGTGAACATCAGCTCACGCACCTGCTTGGCGTCCATGTTCGGATAGCGGGAGAGCAAAACACCCATCACCGCTGTCGCAACGGGCGTTGCCGGTGACGTGCCGCTCGAGTTCGAGTAGTTGGTGTCACCACCGCTGTTCGTGGTCCGAACGTTGTTCGAAGGGGTGGACACGGTCCACCACTTGGCGAGCCCCGCCTCGTTGTACCCGGACTGCTTTACGTATTCGGGATTGGCGGCAGTGGGCGGTTGCACCCCGCCGACGGCTACCCACTGCTTCTCCGCCAAGGGATTGAAGAAGGGATACGCCGGGCGGAAGTACGGGTTGCTCCAGTCGTTGTTTCCGGCCGACCTTACGTTGACGGTACCGCTTTCCTTGATGACGTCCCAGATGGCGTCCATGAAGGACCGTCCGGGGTAGTTCGGATTGTATTGAATGCCGCCTTCCGAGTAGCTCTTCTTGAAGAAGAAAAACTGGTACTCCAGATCCTTCAGGTACTCGTTGGGGATGATGGTCGCCATTGCCGTGGCGCTGGCGCTGTCTTTGCCACGCAGTTGGTAAGCGTTGGCGAGGTTGCCGTTGACTCCAAGGTCGTTTCCCAGGCCGTCAAAGCGGGTTCTGTCAATAGTCTGGACATAAGAGCCCCAACTGCTGTTGATGACCTGGGCGCCTGCGTCGACCAGAGCCTTGTTGGCGGTATGCCAGTAGACGTAATCGTGGAAGGGGCCGTGGGACTGGGTATCGGAACCGCCGGTCTTGGCAACATACATCTTCGATCCAAAGACGATGCCGTGCTGGTCTTTACCATCGCGTATGCCGGAGGTAACCCCAAGCATGCCGGTCCCGTGCCCGTAGTCACTTGCTCTTCCCTGATCGCCGCCCACAGTGAACGGCTCGCCCGCAGTGAACGGGTTCGCCGGGATTGCTGCGTTTCGATAACCGAAGCCGGACGTGCCGTAGACGCCCTCCGCTCTCACCGGAACGATCAGCCCGGTCTGGAATGCTTCGTGGGTCGCCCGGTAGCCCGAATCCATCATGCCCAGCGTGACGCCCTGCCCGAAGTACCCCAGGGCGTAGGCGGTGGACGCGTTTACCGCGACGAGCTGCCAGGGAGCATTGACCGCTGTGCCGGGAGTAGAAGGATTATGGCCGGTGTAGTAACCATATTCCGGCGTTTCCCAACTGGCTTTGGCGGCATCTAGTTCCCCTGGGCTCCTGGCGACGAAGCCAGGGTCTCCCGGGTACGCCGGCCCGCCGCCCGTCGAACCGTTTTTGGACGATGCCGAGGCGAACCCGGCCGGAAAAAACACGATGCCTGCTCCGGCGGCAAGGGTGCCTCCCAGCCGCCGCAGGAACTGCCGCCGACTCGTGGACCTCATGCTCATCTTCAGCTCCTTCCCGATGGGCCGATATCTCTCACGGACCGGGGCGGCCCGTCGCGTTCCAGCCCCACGATCTACACGCGCTGATCGAGACAAAATAGGGAAAACTGCCACGTCGGAACGGCGAACTGCAACTCTCCCACGCGTGGCCCCCCCTACATGATCATCAATTAGACTGCGGCGGAAGTGCCTCGTCAAGAGGGCAACAGCCATCCGCCAGAAGCGGTTTGAGCGACGGTATACATCGATTTACCTAACTGTTATGGGCCAGGCCAGGGGCTGCTCGCGGGGCCGGATGAGCGACGGTCCCGGCCGAAACCGGGTCGGTGTCGAGCCTGGGTTCCATGTGTACAGCGGTCGGACGATCACGAACATCGATCGCCGGGTGCAGGCGATCACGAGGTCAGGGAGCTGGACGGTCGATGTGCCCGGCCGCTGGGAGGCGGCAACCTCTTCCGGCTCATCGAGCAGGGTGCCGATCCGCCGGACCCGCTCCGTCGCCTCGCCCGCCTCGCGTTGCCGGCTCATCCAGTCGCACGGCACCTTGGCTGGGCGCGCCATGTACCCGTACGCCATGGCGAGACCGCCGATGCCGATGTCACCACGGGCGATCAGCCAGCCGCTGCTGGCCAGCAGCAGGAGTGTCCCGGCGGCCTCCCGTGACATAGTCTTCAGCGGTGGACGCACGGGCCCTGACACCCCGCGTGCTCGTGATCGGACTGGATCCGTATCGAGTGCCCGGGCCGTGGGATCCCAAGCCGGTAGCAGACGGCATCGAAGTCGGACGAACCCGCTTCGTCGAACACGGCGTCGGGGCCGAGTTCTGTTTGTTCGGTCTCGACGGGAGCGACGACGTAGAGGCTGTCGTCACTGCGGCCCTGTGCGCACGTCCTTGGGAATGCGTCGTCGTCGGTGGCGGTGTGCGCAATCAGATCGAACTGTTCGAACGCGTGGTCAACCTGGTACGTCGGCATGCTCCCGGCGCAGCGATCGCCTTCAACGCCTCCCCGGCGGACACCTTCGAGGCAGCCGCCCGCTGGGTCAAGATTTCCGGGTGATCACCCATCGGCGACACCTCAGTCGCTGATCAGCGCCGGCTTCGGCGACCACCAGGCAGAAGGCCCGAAGCACGTGGTGCCGGTCGAGGGTCGTGCCGGCAGCGGAAATGACGAACGAGCGCGTGCCGGGCCGAGGCCCTCTACCGGCGGCGCCGGGCGGCGGCCTCGACGTCGAGCAGGTTGTTCAGCGCCAGCGCCGAGTTGATCAGAGACAGGTGGCTGAACGCCTGCGGGTAGTTGCCGATCTGCTCACCGGTCGCGGCGATCTCCTCGGCGTACAGGCCGAGATGGTTGCTGAACGTGAACATCTTCTCGAGGGTGAGCCGGGCGTCGTCCAGGCGACCGGAGCGGGCCAACGCCTCGACGTACCAGAACGTGCACATGTTGAAGGTGCCCTCGTGCCCGGGAAGGCCGTCGGGGGAGTGGACCGGGTCGTACCGGTGGACCAGGCTGTCGGAGACCAACTCGCTCTCGATCGCGTTCAACGTGGACTGCCAGAGGGGGTCGCTCGGCGTTACGAAGCCGACCGCCGGCATGGAGAGCAGCGCCGCGTCCAGCATGTTCTCGTCGTACGCCTGCACGAAGGTGCCGCGTTCCCGGTTGTACCCGCGGGCCATGACCTGGTTGTAGATCCGGTTGCGTTGCTCCGCCCATTGAACGGTGTCGCCAGGGCGGCCGGTGCGGCTGGCCAGGCGGATGGCGCGGTCCAGCGCGACCCAGGACATCACCCGGCCGAACGTGTAGTTGCGGGGGTGGTGGCGGCTCTCCCAGATGCCGGCGTCGGCCTGGTCCCAGTGGTGGCAGAGCCAGTCGACGAGCCGGACGGTGCTCTTCCACACCTGGTGCGAGACGCGGATGCCCTGCTCGTCGGCGAGATGCATGGCGTCGAGGGCCTCGCCGTGGATGTCGAGTTGGAGCTGGTCGGCGGCGCCGTTGCCGATCCGCACCGGTCGGGAGCCGCGGTAGCCCTCCAGGTGGTCGAGAATCTCCTCGTGCAGGTCGGACGAGCCGTCCACCCGATACATGATCTTCAGCGGGTCCTGGTGGTCGCCGGCCTCGCGGATCCGCTCGTCCAGCCAGTTCATGTACCGGCTGACCTCCTCGGTGAAGCCGAGGCCGAGCAGCGCGTGCACCGAGAACGACGTGTCGCGTACCCAGGTGTAGCGGTAGTCCCAGTTGCGGGTGCCGCCGACCAGCTCGGGCAGCGCGGCCGTCGGGGCGGCGATCATCGCGCCGGTCGGCGCGTACGTCATGAGCTTCAGTGTGATGGCCGAGCGTTCGACCATCTCCCGCCACCGCCCGGTGTAGCGGGAGCGCTCGACCCAGCGTCGCCAGTAGTCCCGGGTCCACTCGAACATCCCCTCGACCTCTGCCGGCGGGATGATCCGTGGCTCCGTGCCGGCAGTCTCCAGGACCACGCCGCCGGTGTCGCCCTGGTTGAGCGTGCCGTACGCGATGAGGTCGCCGTCCTCCAGGCGGACGTCCCCGGTATGGGCCCACAGCTGCCGTACGGGGTCGACCGGGTTGAAGGTGAGCGTCGCCGACGGGCTGCGGAACAGGTAACCGTTGTGGTGTCGCTCCAGCTCGTGGCTCTCGCGGGCGTAGTCGAACCGGGGTCGGCACTCCACCCGGAACCGCATGCTGCCCCGCACCATGTTGATAATGCGGACCAGGCGGTGCGAGTCGGTGACGAGATCGCCGGTGACGGGCATGAAGTCCATCACCTCGGCCACGCCGTCCGCGCTGATGAACCGGGTGATGAGGATCGGTGTGCCCGGCAGGTAGAGCTGCTTGGTGACGTACCGGACCTCGTGCGGGGCGATGCGGAAGTAGCCGCCGCGCTCGCGGTCCAGCAGGGCGGCGAAGATGCTCGGCGAGTCGAAGCGCGGCGCGCAGAACCAGTCGATCGTTCCGTCGCACGTCACGAGCGCGGCGGTCTGCAGGTCACCGATGAGCCCGTGATCCTCGATCGCCGGATAGCTCTCCACGTCGCCTCCCGGTCTCGACAGCCTCCTGCGCAGTAACCTAAGGGACGAAATGCCGAGTTTAGACTGATTCGCGGCCGGCCACTCGCTCGCGCGCCCCGGCGTGCCTCGACTGGCCCAGAACGGTTCAACTGATCATCGACCCCGGGAACCGCGCAACGCGCCGACGGCGACCAGTCCCGCACCGGCGAGCGCGATTGCCGACTCCATGGCCCACGACACCTGAAGGGAGCCGTCCGTCGGCATGCTCACGCTCACTCCTGGCTCCAGGAAGGCGTCGCCGGGAGGCTTGGCCATGTGCCACCAACCTGACCACTGCGCAACGAGATCGAAGTAAGCGCGAGCCGCTCCGAGTGACAGCAGGAACAACCCCACCGGGAGCAGCCAACGCCGGTCGGCCCGCCACCCCGACAGCGCGAGTGACCCCATGGCCACGAGGGCGGCGAGCAGCGCCGGCCACACCGTCGCGAGCAGGTCGAGCAGCGGATAACGGCCGAACTCCCGCACGGTCCTCGACCCGAACCAGGCGAGTAGCAGCAGCGCGAGGACTGTGGTCGCCACGCCCCGCCGCCTGCCGCGCGACGGTAGCGCCAACGCGCCGACCGCGAGACAGAGAACGCCGAGCGCCAGACCCAGCGCGGCGGTCCTCTCCCGGTCGACCATCTCCCGCACACGCGCCAGCACGGCGGTCTCTGCTACCCCTCCGTACGACAGCCAGCCCACTTCGTCGACCTGCTCCTGGTGCCAGAGCAGTCTCACCGCCGCCACCAGGGCGAGTAGCCCGATACCGGCGGCGACGGCCCACCTCACGCGGCGGACACCCCGATCCAGCAGGACGTAACCAAGCAGTGCGAGCAGCATGACGAGCCCGAACTTCAACGATGCGGCTCGCATGGCGAGCAGCGCCGCCCCGACCGAGAGCAGACCCGCCACGACGGACGCGACGAGCAGGCCGAATGGCAGACGCATGGCCAAGATCGTGACACATGAGCCGGAAGCGCGGGTGCCTGCAGAATGTGCAGCAGGCCGGGACCGGCGCCGGAGCCGCCGGTGTGCTCAGCAGTCCAGCTCGGCCAGCGCCTCATCCACCGTCGAGGCGAGCAGTTCGGGCAGGAAACCGATCAGGTCCAGGGTGAAACGGACCACGCCGTCGTCCGGGGCGACCACCATCACCTGCGCCTGCCGTTTGACGAAGGCGGCCACCACCCGGTCCAGGCAGCGCAACCCGGCGCTGTCGAGGAAGGTCACCGGGGTCAGGTCGACCACCACTCCCGCGGCGGCGCGGGTGGTGGAGAGAACCTCCCGCTCCATCTGATCGGCGTTGACGTGATCGACGTCGCCGTGGAGCCGCACGACCTCGCAGCCGCGCTCCACGCTCACCGTGACCCGGTCCCCGGCGGTCATCGCGCCGTCCTTCCGAACTGGCGTCGCATCAACACCGTGGTCCCCTCGCCGCGATCGACGACGAGGTCGTCCATCAGCCGTCCCATCAGGGCCATCCCTCGTCCCCGGTCAGCGCTGACTCGTGGTGTCCGCCACTGGCCCGAGTCGCTGACCCGCAGCTCCACGGCCCTGCCGTCGATCGTCGCGCTGACGTGGACGCGCCGGGCCGGGTCACCGCGGTAGGCATGCTCGATCGCGTTGGCCACCGCCTCGGAACAGGCCAGCACGACGCCGTACCGCTCGGCCTCGGGCACCGCACAGCTCGCGAGCCAGCCGTCCAGCTCGGCACGCAGTGGCCGGAGCGAGGCGACCTCGGCGGGCACGTCGGAGTGGAACCGGGGTGCGCCGTCGAAGGCCAGGGCCAGCAGGCACATGTCGTCGTGGCCGCCCTCACCGGTCAACATGGCGTCGCTGACCTGCTCGGCCAGCGACGCCAGCGGAGTCGCCCAGCGGCCGCTCAACGCCTCCGCCAGCCGGTTCAGGCCCTGGTCGATCCGCTCACCGCGCCGCTCCACGAGACCGTCGGTGTAGAGCAGCAGGCGGGAGCCACGCGGCACGGTCAGCTCGGCCTCGCGCCGCCCCCGGCTGGCCGCGCGCGTGCCGAGCGGGCCGGAACGGCCCTCCCACAGGTAGCTCGGCGAGGTGTCCGGCGACAGCAGCAGCGGCGGCGGGTGTCCGGCACAGGCGTAGCGCAGCCGGCCGGTGTCCAGCGCGAGCTCGGCGTAGGCGAGGGTGGTCATCTGGCCGGCCTCCAGCGTGGCGACGAAGTCGTCCATGTGCTGCAGCACCGTGGCCGGGCTGCACTGCGCCTTGGCCAGTGCACGTACGGCGCTGCGGAGCTGGCCCATCGCGCTGGCCGCCCGTACGCCGCGTCCCACCACGTCGCCGACGACGACCCCGACGCTCCCGCTCGCGGTGAGGAAGGTGTCGTACCAGTCGCCGCCGACCTCCAGGGTCTCCACCGCGGGACGGTAGACGGTGGCGACGTGGAAGCGGGTGTCGGTCGGCCGCTCGCCGGCCAGGAGGCTGCGCTGCAACGTCCGCGCCACCTCCCGGTCCTGCTCGGCGAGACGGGCGTTGTCCAGTGCGAGGCCGGCCCGGTCGGCGAGGTCGAGCAGGAAGTCCGGATCGGTCCGGCCCGGCGTCGCCGGGTCGCCGGCGAGCAGCAGGGTGCCGATCACCGCGCCGCGGGCGCGCAGGGGCAGGCCGACCGCCCCCCGTCCGTCCGGCGCCGCAAGCGGCACCGGGCGGGCCTCACCCGAGCGGCGTACCGCTTCGAGGGTGTCCCGGACCGGGCCGGTCAGCGGCCAGGGGCCGCCCGGCCCGGCCGCGCTGACCGGGTCGGCCGCGGCGGCGTACGGAGCGGCGCCCGCCCGCCATCCGGATCCCTCGTCATGGGCGAGGTCGACCTGGGCGTACTCGGCCAGCTCGGGCACCAGGAGCGTCACCAGGCGGCGGGCGCGGTCCGCGGCACCCACCGGCTCGTCCAGGTCCCGGCCGAGGCGGGCGAGGAACGCCGACTGCCAGGCCCGCCGGGTCGTCTCCTCGTACAGCCGCGCCCGTTCCAGCGCCTGCCCGGCCTGCCGGCCGAGGGTGCGCATCAACTCGATCTCGTCGGCGTCGAACCGGCGGGCCGCCGCGAAGCCGAACGACACCACACCGAGCACCTGGTCGTCGGCGACCAGGGGGGCGGACACCCGATCCGCGGTCTCTCCGGGAGCGGGCCCGACCAGGTCGCCGCTGCGGGCCGCCCGGGCCTCGGGCGCGGGACCGTCGAGGGCGATGGACGCGTCGTCGGGACCCGTTCCGGCGCCGGTCAGCGCGGATCTCTCCGCGTCCAGCAGCCAGATGGTCGTCGTGACGGCCTCGAACGCCGCCGTGCCCGCGGCGACGATGGGGGCGACGAGTTCGGCGGCCCGTTCGATGGTGGCGCATTGGGCGACCATCTCCTGCAGCACCCGGATCCGCGCCGTGGTGCGCTCCGCGCGTCGGCGTTCGGCGAGCAGCTCCCGCTCGTAGGCACGCCGGTCGGTGGCGTCGAAGACGGTCATCCGCAGCACCGTCGAGCCGGTCTCCGGGTTGCGTCGCAGGACGGCGTTGACCAGCGCGTCGAACCGGGTGCCGTCGGCCCGGCGGAACTCCATGGCCACCTCGCGCACCTCGCCCTGCATGTGCAGCAGCGGCCGCAGGTGGGTCTCGTGGAAGATCCGGCTACCGACCCCGTAGAGCTCCTGTACGCGGCGGCCGAGGAGATCCTCACGGCGCCGGCCGGTCCAGTCGAGGAAGGTCTGGTTCACCCGTGCCACGACCCCGTCGGGCAGCACGGAGAGGTAGCCGCAGGGCGCGTTCTCGTAGAGGTCCTCGGCGCTCTCGGCCAGCAGCGGACCCAGGGGCTCGGCCGGTTGATCCACCTTCGACGTTATTTCAGGAATTCCCGAACAGCCCGGACGGTCTCCTCCGGGGCGCTCAGGTTGGGGCAGTGCCCGGTGGCGTTCAGCAGCACGAACGTGCTGTTCGGAAGCTGACGGTGGACGTACTCGCCGACCTCGTACGGCGCGATGACGTCGTCGCTGCACTGGAGGACCAGGCTCGGCACCGGGACCTTGGGCAGGTCCGAACGGTTGTCGGACAGGAAGGTGACCCGGGCGAAGTGCCGGGCGATCGCCGGATCGGTCCGGCAGAAGCTGTTGGTCAGCTCGGTCCCGAGCTCCGGGCGCTCCGGGTTGCCCATGATGACCGGCGCCATCGCGGCCGACCAGCCGAGGTAGTTGCTGTCCAGCGATTCGAGCAGCTCGTCGATGTCGGCTCGGCTGAAACCGCCGCGGTAGCCCTCGTCGTCGACGTAGCGGGGGGACGGGCCCACCAGCACCAGGCCGGAGAAGCGGTCGGGCTCAGCGACCGCGGCGAGCACGCCGATCATCGCGCTGACCGAGTGGCCGACGAAGACGACGTCGGACGCGTCCAGCTCCGCCAGGATCTCCAGGACGTCCTCGGCGTAGCCGTGCAGGGACGCGTACCGCTGCGGCCGGTAGGCCGACAGGTCGGAGCCGCCGGCGCCGACGTGGTCGAAGAGCACCACCCGGTGCTCGGCGGCGAACTCCGGGGCGACGAACCGCCACATGTTCTGGTCGCAGCCGAAGCCGTGGGCGAAGACCAGGGTGCGGCCGCCGGTGGCCCCGGTCACCACGACGTTGTTCCGCTTCAGCGCGTTCACGATCGCTGACACTACCGCCGTACCGGGTGCGCGGCCACGCGGGGCGATGTCAGAGGTCGGGGCCGGAGCGGGCGCCTCGACCACGGGGGCGCGTCGCGCCGTCAGCTGGGCGCGGCCTCCGCCACGATGTCGGCGATCGCCTGGAACGGGTCGTACTGGCTGATCTCCTTCGCCAGGACCTCGGCCCGGGAGCGGTAGCCGGGATCCTCCAGCACGCGCCGCACGGCGGCGCGGAGGTCGGCCACCGTGGGCGTGCCGGTGTGCAGGTCGACGCCGGTGCCGCTCCACTCGACGCGGGCGGCCACCTCCGGCTTGTCCTCGCTGGCGCCGGCGACCACCAGCGGGACTCCGTGGTACAGGGCGGTCTGCACGCCGCCGTAACCGCCGTTGGTCACCAGCACGTCAGCGTGCGGCAGCAGCCGGTCGAAGGGTACGAAGCCGGCCAGCCGCACGTTGTCCGGCACCTCGGTCAGTGCCCGCCGTACCCGGTCCGGTCCGTCCTCCCGGGCGGTGGCGGCCACCACGAGGACGTCGAGGTCGGCGAGCGCACGCACCGTGGGGACGACGAGTTCGTCGAGGTCGCCGTTGGCGACGGTCCCCTGGGTGACGACCACGACCGGCCGGCCGGCGGACAGTTCGGGCCACCATTCCGGCTCCTCGTGGTCACCGCCGGCGGCCGGGGGCAGCGTACCGACGAACCGGAGGTTCGGCGGAAGGGCGCGGCGGGGGTACTCGAAGCCGGGCACGGTGAGCTGCAGATAGTGGTCCGTGCGGCGCACGGGTGCCTCGAAGAGAGGATCGGACAGCGTGACGCCCAACGACGCGAACGTCGCCTCGGCGAAGGTCGGCAGCTCGGCGAAGATGGTGAGCGCCTCGGCGTCCAGCGCCGGGCCGGAGGCGGTCGTCTCCGCATCGGGCGACGGGAGGTCGCCGGCACCGGACGTCGGGCCGTCCTGGATCAACAGGGGGATGGCGCCCAGCGTCACAAGCGTCGGGCGTTCCGGCGGCGCGGCGGAGAGGTCGAGCACCGGGATCGACAGGAAGCCGAGGTCACCGATCACCACGTCCGCGGGAAAGTCGGCGAGCAGCTCCCGCAGGCCCCGCACCTGCTCGGGCAGGTGGCCGAGGAAGATGTTGGTGAAGTCGAACGAGAGCTGGGCCGGCCCCGGTGGCAGCGTGGCCCGCAGCGGGAAGTGGGTGTCCAACTCGCGGTCGTCGAGGTCGATCTCCGGCGGCAGTGCCCGGAACCGCGCCCCGGTCGCCCGCGCGCGTCCCGCGAACCGGGATCCGGTGTAGACGACCACGTCGTGACCACGCCGGACCAGGTCCGCCGCCACCGTGAGGACCGGGCTCACGTGTCCCTGAAAGGGAATCGCCGCGGCAACCACCCTCGCCATCCGGGTCTCCTTCGCGCTTTCGAAGCTGTCGATCCCGGCGCGGACCGGCCAGGCACCGTCGACACGTACGCTCCGGCGTGCCCGTTCACGTGACGTGCGTCATGTCGGCGGCCAGCCGGCGCGGGGACGGCCGCCTGGCCGGCGCCGGGCCCGATTGGTAGCCTGCGAGCTGCGCGACTGGCGAGGGTGGGTGACCACCGGGGAGCGCTGACAGCTGGAGCATCGTCCGCCTGGGTGCTCCTCGCCTCGAGGTGAGGAGCCGGACGTGACCGCGACGTTGATGGACGGGCAGACCCTCTCCCGTCAGCTGCTCGATGACACGGCGGGCCGCGCCGCGGCGTTCGCGCGTGCCCACAGGCGCCGGCCCTGCCTGGCGACGGTGCTGGTGGGGGACGACCCCGCCTCCCACACGTACGTGCGGATGAAGGTCAACCGCTGCGCGGCGGTGGGGATCGAGTCGCGCCGCGTCGACCTGCCGTCGGAGACCACCACCGAGCAGCTCGTACGGGTGTTGCGGGACCTGTCCGACGACCGGCAGGTGGACGGCATCCTGTTGCAGCATCCGACGCCGGCGCAGATCGACGAGCGGGCCGCGTTCGAGGCGATCGCCGTCGACAAGGACGTCGACGGGGTGACGGGTGGGTCGTTCGCCGCGATGGCGTTCGGCGAGCCGGGCTTCGTCTCGTGCACGCCGGCGGGCATCATGCGCCTGCTGGACGCCTACGAGGTGCCGCTGCGCGGGCGGCGGGCGGTCGTCGTGGGGCGTAGCGCCATCCTCGGCAAGCCGGCCGGGATGCTGCTGCTGGCCCGGGACGCCACGGTCACGTACTGCCACTCCCGCACGATCGACCTCGCGTCGCACGTCGCCGAGGCCGACGTGGTGGTGGCCGCCGTGGGGCGGCCCGAGCTGGTCCGCGGCGAGTGGATCAAGCCGGGCGCGGTGGTCGTCGACGCCGGTTACAACCCGGGCAACGTGGGCGACGTCGAGTTCGAGGCGGCGGCCGCGCGGGCGAGCCTCATCACCCCGGTGCCCGGTGGGGTGGGCCCCATGACGATCGCCGTGCTGCTGTCCCAGACCGTCGACGCCGCCGAAGCCCACGCCTGACCCCACCCGGCCCCCCGTGGCCGCCGGGCCCATGGGAGGGCGGACTCGTTGTCCTGGGCAACGGAATGCGGGGTAGCGTCGTCGGCGGATCGCCGATGGCGTGCGAGGAGGCTGCGGTGCGGACGACGACGGTGGACGTCGAGACCAGCGACGGGGTGGCGGACGCGTACCTCGTCCGGCCGGACGAGGACGGGCCGTTCCCGGCCGTGCTGGTGTTCATGGACGCGTTCGGGCTGCGGCCCCGGCTGGCCGAGATGGCCGAGCGGATCGCCGAGCGGGGCTACGTGGTGCTGGTGCCGAACCTGTTCTACCGGGCCGGCCGGTCGCCGCTGATCGACCTCTCCCTGCTCGCCGACCCGCAGCAGCGTGGTGCCATCTTCGAGAAGGTCGGCCCGTACGTGGCGGCGCTCACCGGCGAGGTGGTCGCCCGGGACGCCATGGCGTACCTGGACTTCCTGGCCGCCCGCGACGACGTGGCGCCCGGGCCCGTCGCCGTCGTCGGCTACTGCATGGGCGGGATGAACGCGCTGCGGGCCATCGAGGCGTACCCGGACCGGATCGCCGCCCTGGCGAGCTTCCACGCGGGCCGCGTCGTGACCGACGCGCCGGACAGCCCGCACCGGGGCGTCGGCTCGGTCACCGGTGAGCTGTACTTCGCCCACGCCGACCAGGACCGGTCGATGACCGCCGAGCAGATCGCCACGCTGGAGCGGACCCTCGACGACGCCGGGGTGCGCTACCGGTCGGAGGTGTACGAGGGAGCGACGCACGGCTTCACCATGGCCGACACCGCCGAGTACGACGAGCGGGCCACCGAGCGGCACTGGGCGGCCCTGTTCGACCTGCTCGACCGCACGTTCGGCCGCTGACTCCGCCGCCGGCCGGTGGGCGTCCGCCAGCCGACGGCGGGCGCCCCGCGACACGCCACCGGCACACCGCCCGGCATGGGGACGGCGTACCGGGGTAGTTCGCCGGTGTCGGCGTGCTCACGAGGTGAGGTGGCGAATGGCCGGATCGTGGTTGTTGGGCAGCGAGGTGGGCAGGCCGGGGCGGCGGCCCACGGCGCTGCTGGTCGGGGTGCACGAGGAAGAGGGCGGGGACGCCGCCTCGGGCACCGCGATGTCCCTCGCGGAGCTGCGCCGCCTGGCCGACACCGACGGCCTCGCCGTGGCCGACGAGGTCGTGCAGAACCGTCCGAAGCCCGATCCCGCCACCTTCCTCGGCTCCGGCAAGGTCGACGAGTTGGCGGCGCTCGCGGAGCGCACCCGGGCCGACCTTGTGATCGCCGACGGCGAGCTGTCGCCCGGGCAGGTCCGCAACCTGGAGGAACGGGTCGGCGTGCGCGTCGTGGACCGTACGGCGCTGATCCTGGACATCTTCGCCGAACACGCCCGAACCGGCGAGGGCCGGTTGCAGGTGGAGCTGGCGCAGATCGCGTACCAGCTGCCGCGGCTGCGCGGCGACGGCCGGTCGCTGTCGCGGGTGGGTGGTGGCCGTACGGCCGGCGGCGCCGGCATGGGTGTGCGCGGACCGGGTGAGATGCGGTTGGAGACCCAGCGCCGCCGGCTGCGGCAGCGGGCGACCCGCCTGCGCCGCAACGCCGCGGAGCTGGCGCGGCGGCGGGAGCGCACCCGTAACCGGCGGGCCCGCAACCAGGTGCCGTCGGTGTCCATCACCGGCTACACCAACGCCGGGAAGTCGGCGCTGCTCAACCGGCTCACCGGTGCGGACGCCCAGGTGCAGGACGTGCTGTTCGCGACGCTGGACCCCACGGTCCGCCGGTTGACCGTCGGCGGCCTGGCCTTCACGGTCACCGACACGGTGGGTTTCGTCCGGCACCTTCCGCACCAGTTGGTGGACGCGTTCCGCTCGACGCTGGAGGAGGTCACCGGAAGCGACCTGGCGGTGCACGTGGTCGACGCGTCCGCGCCCGACGCGCTCGACCAGATCACCACGGTGCACGGGGTGCTCAGCGAGATCGGCGCCGGTGACGTGCCGGAGCTGCTCGTGCTCAACAAGATCGACGTGGCGCCGTCGGACTGGGTGGACTGCCTGTGCCGGGTCCACCCGGAGGCGGTGCCCGTCTCGGCGCTGACCGGCGCCGGGATCGCCGACCTGCGGACGACGCTGGCGGAGCGGCTGCGCCGGCGCTGACCGTCCACGGTCGTGCCGGGACATTTGCGGTCGGCTGTGAAGTTTCGGCCCCGAACGTGACGGATACATCATGTCGCACCCTTCGATGAAAGGACCCGACATGGTGAGCAGCTCCGGCACCGCCGCTGGCACGAAGCACCCCGTCCGTACGGCCGCCCAGGTCGTCGGCGTGGTCTTCCTGCTGGTCGGTGTGCTCGGCTTCATCCCCGGCATCACCAGCAACTACGACACATTGACGTTCGCCGGCCACGAATCCGAGGCGAAGTTGCTCGGCGTGTTCCAGGTGTCCATCCTGCACAACCTGGTCCACCTCGCGTTCGGCGTGGCGGGGCTGGCGCTGGCCCGCACGGTCTCCGGCGCCCGCAGTTACCTGATCGGCGGCGGCGCCGTCTACCTGGTGCTCTGGCTCTACGGCCTGGTCATCGACCACGAGAGTGGGGCCAACTTCGTCCCGCTCAACGGCGCCGACAACTGGCTGCACCTGCTCCTCGGCCTCGGCATGATCGCCCTGGGCGTCGCGCTGACCCGCGGCCGCGCCGTCGAGCGGAGCTGACCGCCTCCCCGGCCACCCGGTCACGACCGTCCGCCGGCGCCGCACCCACCCCCGGTGCGGCGCCGGCGCACGTCCGGACCCGGGCGTAGCGCCGCGGCCGTGGGACCGGTGATGCGTGAGTCGCCCGCAAGCAGCAGGATGGTTGCGGGCGGTGGCCGCGGGCCGCCGCCGGCCCCGACGCGCTCGGGGCGACGCCGTGGAAGGAGACCCGTGTCGTCCACCCTGCTCTCCCGCCGCGACCTGCGGTTCCTGCTGTACGACTGGCTGGACGTGCCCGCGCTGACCACCCGACCGCGGTACGCCGAGCACTCCCGGGAGACGTTCGACGCGGTGCTGGACCTCGCCGAGCGGGTGGCCACCGAACACTTCGCCCCGCACAACCGCGCCGCCGACCTCGACGAACCCACCTTCGACGGCCGGCACGTGCGTCTCGTCCCCGAGGTCAAGGCCGCGCTGGACGTGTTCGCCGACACCGGACTGCTCGCATCCACACTCGACGAGTCGGTGGGCGGCATGCAGCTGCCGCACTCCGTGGCGGCCGCCTGCTTCGCCTGGTTCCAGGCGGCGAACGTCGCCACCTCGGCGTACCCGATGCTCACCCTCGGCAACGCCAACCTGCTGCTCGCGTACGGCACCGCGGAGCAGGTGGACACGTGGGTGCGCCCCATGCTGGAGGGGCGCTACTTCGGCACCATGTGCCTGTCCGAGCCGCACGCGGGCAGCTCGCTGGCCGACATCACGACCCGGGCCGAGCCGCAGGACGACGGCAGCTACCGGCTGTACGGCACCAAGATGTGGATCTCCGGTGGCGACCACGAGCTGAGCGAGAACATCGTCCACCTGGTGCTGGCCCGCATTCCCGGCGGCCCGCCCGGCGTGAAGGGCATCTCGCTGTTCGTCGTACCCAAGGTGCTGCCCGGCCCCGACGGCGCGCCCGGCGCCCGCAACGACGTCGTGCTGGTCGGCCTCAACCACAAGATGGGCTACCGGGGCACCACCAACACCCTGCTCAGTTTCGGCGACGGCGGGCACGAGCCGCACGGCCGGCCCGGCGCGGTCGGCTACCTGGTGGGCGAGCCGCACCAGGGGCTCGCGCAGATGTTCCACATGATGAACGAGGCGCGGATCGGGGTGGGCGCCGGCGCCACGGCGCTCGGCTACACGGGCTACCTCAAGTCCCTGGCGTACGCGCGGCAACGCCCGCAGGGCCGTCCGCTCGCCGCCAAGGATCCCGCCACGCCGCAGGTGCCCATCGTGGCCCACCCCGACGTGAAACGGATGCTGCTCGCGCAGAAGAGCTACGTGGAGGGCGCGCTGGCGCTCGTGCTCTACTGCGGTCGGCTGCTCGACGAGCAGAGGACCGCGCCCGAGGCGGCCGACCGGGACCGGGCGAGGCTGTTGCTGGACGTGCTCACCCCGATCGTGAAGAGCTGGCCGTCGCAGTGGTGCCTCGCCGCCAACGACCTGGCCATCCAGGTGCACGGTGGCGCCGGCTACACCCGCGACCACGACGTCGAGCAGCACTGGCGCGACAACCGGCTCAACCCGATCCACGAGGGCACCCACGGCATCCAGGCGCTGGACCTGCTGGGCCGCAAGGTGGTCATGCGCAACGGCGCCGGCCTCGCGGCGCTGGCCGCGGCGATCGGGGCGACCGTCGAGCGAGCCCGGCGGGCCGGCGGTGAGGCCGCCGACCTGGCCGGCCGGCTCGACGACGCGGTGGGGCGGGTGGGCGCCGTCACCCGCCGGCTCTGGGGCACCGGTGACCCCGAGACCGCGCTCGCCAACGCGAGCCTCTACCTCGAGGCGGTCGGCCACGTGGTGATCGCCTGGATGTGGCTGGAGCAGCTGCTCGCCGCCGACGCGGCGGCGGCCGCCGGCGGGGGCGACGCGGACCTGTACGCGGGCAAGCGGCACGCCGCGCGCTGGTTCTTCCGCTACGAGTTGCCCCGCACCGGCCCGCAGTTCGACCTGCTGGAGAGCCTGGACCGGACGACCGTGGAGATGCGCGACTCCTGGTTCTGAGGGGACGGCAGCCGGGCGCCCGGGTGCCCGGCAGCCGACGTGCGCCGGCCGGCTCCGCGGGGGCCGGCCCACCAGCCGCGCCGGGCGGGGACGGCCCTTCAGCCGCCGAGCCGGGCGGGGACGGCCCTTCAGCCGCCGAGCCGGGCCACGTAGACGGTGTTGGCCGACTCGCCGCCGGTGAGCGGGTTGGGAAACGGCACGACGTGCGCCCGCGCGGTGGCGAACACCTCGGCGAGGGCCCGCTCGAACTCCGGGTCGGGCGGGTCGTCGGACCAGAGCGCGAACACCCCGCCCGGACGCAGGTGACGGGCGAGACGGCGCAACCCGGCCGGAGTGTAGAACGGCGCGTGCCGCGGGTGCAGCAGGTTGCGCGGCGAGTGGTCGACGTCGAGCAGTACGGCGTCGAAGCGACGGCCCGGGTGGTCGGGGTCGAAACCGTCGCCTTCCGCGGCGGCGAAGAAGTCGGCCCGTACGAGGCGGGTCCGCGGGTCGTCGGCCAGCCCGGCGGCGAACGGCAGCAGGCCCCGGCGGTGCCAGTCGATGACGTCCTCGATCGCCTCGACCACGAGCAGCGACGCCACCCGGTCGTCGGCGAGCGCGGTGCGGGCGGTGTAGCCGAGGCCGAGACCGCCGACCACGACGTCCAGGGCGGCGCCGGCCAGCGGGGCCAGCCCGAGCCGGGCCAGCTCGATCTCCGCGACCGGGAACAGGCTGGACATGAGGAACGCGTCGTCGAGCTTGACCTCGTACACCTCGACCTGCAGCGCGGGGTCGCGGCGCCGCCGCAGGCTGATGTCGCCGATCGGCGTCGCCCGCCAGGCCAGTTCCTCGAAGCGCGCGCTCACGCGGGTCCTTTCTCCGCCGGTTCCGCGCCGGATGCTACTCCGGCGCGAAACGGGCGACGGCCGGCCACGCGGCGCCGCCCCCAGGCATCGGTCGGCCGCGGGCGGGTGCGGAGCGAGCAGGGCAACCCGATCGGGCTCGTCCTGCGGCCCTGACCGGACCTCAGCCGAGGACGAGCGCGACCAGGGTCGCCGCCGCCGCGAGCGTGACGGCGAGCGCGCCGACCGGGCGGCGCAGCGGCGGCCGCCGTGCGAGCACCACCACCAGGGTGCCGGTCGCCGACAGCGCGAGAGCCGCGGCGACGGCGAGCCACACCAGGTCCGCGATCACCGGTGCGTCGGGATCCCCCACCGCCGCCGCGTTGCTGAGCAGCGCCAACCAGCTCACCGGGGCGACCAGCGCGCAGAGCAGGGCCAACGCCGCAGCGCCGTGCGCCGGACCGGGCAGCACCGGGTCGCTGCGGTCGGACCGCTGCCATGGCCGGCCACCGTCGACGGAAGTCACCCGGTGACCGTACGCGCCGACGCGCCGCCGCGGATCGGCCGGGCGGGCGGAGACCGGGGCGGCGACACGGACGGTCCACACCGGATCGACGCAGCGCATATCCTGTGCGCCGACCGAGACACCGGAAGGGATGTCATGGCGTCGCGGCAGGACCAGCTGCACTCGTACCAGTTCACGGTCCAGCGGGCGGTCGCCGCGCTGGTCATGCGGGAGACCGACCCGGCGCAGTCGCCGTTCCTGCGGCTCGCCGGGGCCGCGCTGGCCAGCGTGCTGGTGGCCGCGATCGGCCTGGGCGGCTTCGCGCTCCACGGTCTGTTCACGGGCGGGGGCAGCAGTTGGCGAGATCCGGGTGCCGTGATCGTCGAGAAGGAGTCGGGGGCCCGGTACGTGTTCCGCGACCAGAAGCTGCACCCGGTGCTCAACTACGCGTCGGCGCTGCTCATCGTGGGCGCCGAACGCCCGCGCACGGTGCTGGTCGCCCGCCGGTCGATCGAGGGGGTGCCGCGCGGGTTGCCGCTGGGCATTCCCGACGCGCCGGACTCGCTGCCGGCGCCGGCCCGGCTGTCGACGGCGCCGTGGACGGTCTGCTCGGCGCCGCCCGGCGAGACCGAGCCGTCCGGCCCGCGGTCCGCGCTGCTCGTCGGCGGCGGTGGCGGCGGGGGCCGGCCGCTGGGTGAGGATGCGCTGCTGGTGCGCCACCCCGACGGTGGGCTGCACCTGGTCTGGCGTCAGCGCCGCCACCTGGTCCGCGATCCCACCCGCGTGCTGGCCGCCCTGGCCACCACGCGGGCCCGGGCCGTGCCGGTCGCGCCGGCGCTGCTCAACACCCTGCCGGCGGGCGCCGACCTGGCCCCGCTCGCGCCGCCCGGCCTCGGCGAGGAGTCCGAGCGGGTTCCCGGCGCCCGCATCGGCGACGTCTATCTGGTGCGCAACTCCGGTGGCGGACGGCAGTACGCCGTCGCCGTACGGGACGGCCTGGCCGGCATCACCGAGTGGCAGGCGGGGCTGCTGCTGGCGCGCACGGGCCAGGGCGAGCCCGAGGACATCACGCTCGGCCGGTTCGCGGCGCTGCCGTCCGTGCCCGACCTGGCGCCGTCCGGACCGGCCGCGCCGCCTCCCGCGCCGCCGCGCCTCGCGGCGGTCGACGGTGGCGGGGTCTGCGCGCGGGTCGGTGACGACGCGGGCGTGGCGGAGGTCCGGGTGGGCGTCGCCCTGCCGGCGCTCACCGGCGCGCCGCGGAGCGCGGACCCGGCGGACCGTGGGGTGCGCGCCGACCACGTGCTCGTCGAGGCCGGCCGGGGCGCCGTCGTGGAGGCGGTCGCCGCTCCGGGCGCCTCGGGCGGCGCCGTCTCGGTGGTGACCGACCTCGGTCGGCGGCACGTGGTAGCCGACCCGAGCGTGCTCGGCATGCTCGGCTACCGGGACGTGCGGCCCGCGCGCCTGCCGGCCGGCCTGGTGAGCCTCGTGCCCGCGGGGGCCCCGCTCGACCCGGCGGCGGCGCGGGCCGTCGCCGTGCCTGGCTGAGACGGGCCCGCCGGTCAGCCCTTCTCCGCGCCGCCGGTCAGGCCCTCGGTGAGCAGCCGTTCGCTGGCGAAGAAGAGGAGCACGATGGGCAGGGTGAGGATCACCGAGCCGGCCATCAGCACGGTCTTGGGGACCTCCACCCCGTCGGCGAGTTGCGCGAGCCCCAGCGACACGGTCCACCGGTGTGGCTTGTCGACGAGGAAGAGCAGGGCGAACAGGAACTCGTTCCACGCGATCATGAAGTCGTAGAGGGCGACCGCCATGATCGACGGGGCGGCGAGCGGCAGGCTGATGCGGCGGATGATGCCGAGCCGCCCGGCGCCGTCGATGGCGGCGGACTCCTCGAGGCTCAGCGGAATGGTCTCGAAGTAGTTCTTCAACATGTAGACGGACACCGGCAGGGTCTGCGAGATGTAGACGAGGACCAGCCCGACCAGTGAGCCGCGCAGCCCCGCCCGGGTGAAGACCACGAAGAGCGGGATCGCGATCACGATCGACGGGAACAGGTAGACCGCCAGGAACAGGAAGTCGACCTGGCGGCGGCCGAAGAAGCGTAGCCGGGACACGGCGTACGCGCCGGGAATGGACACGACCAGGGTGAGCAGGGTCGCGGCGAGGGCCACGAGACCGCTGTTGCCGATGAAGGTGAGGAAGCCCTGCCCGCCGTCCTCGGTGGCCTTGAGCACCTCGGCGTACGTGGCGACGGTCAGCTCGCCGAGGCCGACCACCAGCGCGCCGGGGTCGAGCAGCAGCCGCTCGATGGGGCGCACCGACAGCATCAGCATGTAGTAGAAGGGGAAGACGGTGACCAGCAGGAAGGCTGCTATCACCAGCCGGCGCAGCCAGCGCAGGGTCACGGTCTCGACCCGGTCGCGGTCCATCAGTCCACCCTCCGGGCGAAGAAGCGTAGGTAGATCAGGACGAACACGATGAGTACGACGGCCAGCACGACCGCCTGCGCTGCGGCGGCGCCGATGTCGGTGCGGGCCGTGAGGAACTCGTAGACCCGGACGCTCACCACCTCGGTGCCGGCGGCGCCGCCGGTGAGCAGGTACACGTCGTCGAACTTGTTGAAGGTCATGATGAACCGCAGCACGCCGAGCAGCGCGATCACCGGCATGAGCTGCGGCAGCAGGATGTGGCGGAACCGTTGGGTGGGGGTGGCGCCGTCGACCAGCGCGGCCTCCTCCAGGTGGCCGGGCACCGCCTGGAGTCGGGCGAGCAGGAACAGGAACGCGAACGGGAAGTAGCGCCACGACTCGAAGGCGATGACGGTGGCGAGCGCCGTGGAGTCCTGGGTCAGGAACGGGATCGGGCTGTCCCAGCCGAGCAGCCGCTGGCCCCAGTGGTTGACGATGCCGAGCTGCGGGTCGAGCATCACCTGCCAGACGAAGGTCATGGCGACCACCGGGGCCACGTACGGCAGCAGCATCGACGCGCGGACCAGGGTGCGGCCGCGGAACGGGCGGCGGACGACCAGCGCCGCCACGAGACCGATCACGATCGAGCCGGCGGTGCTGCCCACGCTGTAGATGAGCGTGGTGACCAGCGAGTCGGCGAAGCCGGGGGTGTGCAGGACCCGGTCGATGTTGTCGAGCGTGAACTCGCCGAACAGCCCGGTGCGGCGCAGCGTGGCGAGCCGTACGCGCTGGAAGGCCAGCACCACGGTCCACACGATCGGGATGCCGATGACCGCGATGACGACGAGCAGGGTCGGCGCGACCAGCGCGAGCCCGGCCCGGGCCTCGCGCCGGCGCAGGGTCAGCGGCCGGCGGCGGCCGGGCGGTGCGGGCCGCTCCCGGGTGGGGGAGCGGCCGGTGCCCGGCGCGGTGGTGGTCAATTGACGCCCGCCTTGATCGCTTCCACGTCTTTCTTGGCCCGGTTGGCGGCCGCCGCGGCGTCGGACTTGCCGGCGATCACGTCGGCGAGCGCCTTCGGCACGGGCAGCTCGCCGAGGATGGCGCCCACGAGCTTCCCCTGGCCCTGGGTCAGGCCCCAGCGCTGGAAAGTGTCGGGGCTGGTACGCAGGGTGGCGAGGACGTCGTCGCCGTAGACCTCGGCGAGCGGCTTCTTCGCGTCCACGCCGGCCTGGCTGGTGTTCCAGGCGTCGCGGAACTTCTCCGGGGCGTCGGGGGTGCCCGTGCGGACCGGGAACCGCCCCTCGGGTGACATGCCGAACCAGCGCGGGTAGGCGTCGCCGAGCATGTACTCGACGAAGCTCTTGGCGGGGGCGTCGGCCGCGCCGTCCAGCACCGCCCACGAGCTGATCTCGCCGTACTGGGCGGGCTCGGCGCCGTTGGGGCCCTTGATGGCGGTGACGAAGCCGCTGTTCTTCGCGAGGAAGCCGGGGTCGGCCGCGCACTGTGGGCAGCTCGGTTTCGCGTCGTTACGCAACCCGGCCAGCTCGTCGAGGATGAACGGCGACCAGATGAGCATGGCGGCCTTGCCGGCGAAGTAGGTGGCCCGGGTGGTGTCGACGTCCTGACCGCCCTTGACGGATGTGGTGCGCATCAGGTCGCCGTAGAAGCGGAACGCCTCGACGCACGGTGGCGAGTCGAGGGTCACCGCGCCGGAGTCGTCGGTGAGCTGGCAGCCGTTGGCGAGCGCGAGGTGCTCGAACGTCTGCTGGGTGAACACGTCGCCGGGCGCGGTGGCCGCGGTGATCCCGGCGACCCCTCCGGTGTTCAGCCGGGCGGCGGCCGTGGCGATGCGCTCGTACGTGTCGGGGGCGGGGAGGCCGGCGGCGGCGAAGAGGTCCTTGCGGTAGACGAGCAGCTGACCCCAGCCGTCGCTGGGGACGGCGAGCTGCCGGCCGCCGTCGGCGGTGAGCTCCAGCGCGCGGGGCGAGAAGGTCTGCCGACCGAGCGCCTCGACGACCTCGCCGTTGGCGTCGGGGTGCAGCAGCTCGTTGCCGGCGAGCGTGCGGATGCCGGCCAGCGAGACGGAGCCCACCACGTCGGGCAGCTCGCCGGCGGCGGCGCTGGACGCGATGAGCGAGGGGAACTGGTCCTCGTTGACGGTGACCAGCTCGACCTTGATCCCCGTCCGGGCGGTGAAGTCGGCGATGATCGCCCGGGTGGCCGTGACGCGGTCGGCCACGTCCTCCAGGCTCCACACGGTGATGTTCTTGTCGTTGCTCTCGGGCTCGTCGTCACCGCAGGCCAGCAGGGTGGTCCCGGCCAGTGCCATGATCAGGGTGGCGGCGAGGGTCCGCATCGGAGTGAATGACATCGACGGCACTCCTCTCGAAGGGTACAACCGGGATTGAACCCCTTCGATTGATCAATTACAAGACATATGCCGATTTTTTGTTCTAGGATGGAACCCAGTGCTACCGGGATGTGACTCATGGTCAACTGGGTTGTCTCCTTGGCCGGGCCCCGCAGGATCAGCCTCGAGCCCTGCGCCCCGGATCCGCTCGGCCCGGGCCAGGTCCGCGTCCGCACCCGTTTCTCCGGCATTTCGGCCGGCACCGAGCTGACCCTCTACCGGGGCAGCAACCCCCGCCTCAACAAGGACTGGGACGACGTCGCCCGGATGTTCGTGCCGCGCCAGGCGCCCGTGCCGTACCCGCTCGTGGGCTTCGGCTACGAGGAGGTCGGCGAGATCGTCGAGGTGGCGCCCGAGGTGGCCGACCGGCACCCCGGGCAGGTCGTGTGGGGCATCTGGGGGCACCGGGCCGAGGCCGTCCTGCCCGCCGACGCGGTCCAGCCCCTGCCGCCCGGGCTCGACCCGCTCGCCGCCGTCTTCGCCCGCCCCGGCGCCATCGCGCTCACCGCGGTGCTCGCCGGCGACCTGCACCTCGGCGACTGGGTGGGCGTCTTCGGGCAGGGCGTCATGGGGCTGCTCGCCACCCGGCTCGCGGTGCTCTCGGGGGCCCGCGTGGTCGCCGTCGACCGTGTCGCCAGCCGGCTCGACCACGCCGCCCGCTACGGCGCCCGGATGACCGTGGACGCGGACAGCGGGTCGGCCGCCAGCGTGCTGCGCGGCGCCACCGGTGGCCGGGGCGCCGACGTCTGCCTCGAACTGTCCGGGGCGTACCCGGCGCTGCACGAGGCCATCCGGGCCACCACCCACGCCGGCCGCGTCGTGGCCGCCGGCTTCTACCAGGGGCAGGCCGACGGCCTCGGCCTCGGCGAGGAGTTCCACCACAACCGGATCCAGCTCGTGGCGGCCCAGGTCTCCGGGCCCACCCCGGTGCCCGGCATGGCCGGCCGGTGGACCGGGGCCCGGGTCGCGCAGACCTTCATGGAGCTGGTGGCCGAGGGCAACGTGGACCCGCTGCCGCTGGTGAGTCACGTCGTGCAGGCGGGCGCGGTGGCCGACGCGCTGGCGCTGCTCGACCGCGGTGACGGTGACGTCCTCCAAGTGGTGCTGGAGTTCCCATGACCATTCCCATCGCCTGCCAGGAGCAGCTCCTGCCGGGCACCGACCTGCTCCAGAAGTACGCGCTCGCGGCCGCGCTCGGCTACGACGGGATCGAGCTGCGCGGGCGCGGCGACCTGGCCTTCGCCCGCCGGCTGCCGGAACTGCGCCGGGCCCGCGCCGCCGGCGTAGTGATGCCCACCGTCTGCGTCGAGATGGACCACTTCATCGGCGACTTCGACCCGGGCCGTGCCGCCGACGCCGTACGCAACCTGCGGTCCCAGCTCTCCGTCATCGCCGAGCTGGGCGGCGTCGGCGTCATGACCCCCGCCGCGTGGGGCATGTTCTCCCGGCGGCTGCCGCCGTTCGAGCCGCCCCGACCTCCCGCGGGCGACCGGCAGGTGCTCGTCGACGCCCTCGGCGTCCTCGGCGAACACGCCCGCGCCGAGGGGGTGACGCTCTTCCTGGAGCCGCTCAACCGCTACGAGGACCACATGGTCAACCGCCTGGACGAGGCCGTCGCGCTCTGCGCCGCGGTCGGGCTGCCCACGGTGCGGGTCGTGGCCGACACGTTCCACATGAACATCGAGGAGGACGACGTGCACCGGGCGCTGCGCGGCGCCGCGCCGTACCTGGGGCACGTCCAGGTCAGCGACTCCAACCGGCACCAGCCGGGCGCCGGGCACCTCGACTGGCCGGCGCTCGTGCGCACCCTGCTCGAGATCGGCTACCGGGGGTGGCTGGCGCTCGAGTGCCGGCTGCGCGGCGACCCGGTCCGGGCGTTGCAGCAGGCCGCCACGGTGCTGCGGCACGCCGAGCCCCGAGCGGCGGCGGCGTGAGCCCGGCAGCCGGTACGGCGGCCGGCGGCCCCGGCGGGGATCCCGAGCTGCTGCGGCGGCTCGCCGTGGCGACTCTCGACGCCAACTGGGAGCACGACCACACGGTGCCGTCGCGGACCCTCTACCCGCACCAGTGGAGCTGGGACTCCGCGTTCACCGCCGTCGGGCTGGCCCACGTCCGCCCCGAGCGCGCCTGGCGGGAGCTGGAGAGCCTGTTCCGGGCCCAGTGGGCCGACGGCCGCGTGCCGCACATCGTGTTCAACCCGCGGCTGCCGGTCGGCGCGTACTTTCCCGGGCCCGAGTTCTGGGCGTCGACGCGGGCCGACGCCGCGCCGGCCGCGCCCACCTCGGGGATCGTCCAGCCGCCCGTGCACGGGCTCGCGGCCTGGCTCGCGTACTCCCGGGCGCCCTCGGACGCGGCCCGCACCGCGCTGCGCCGGCTCTATCCCCGACTGGTGGCCCAGCAGCGCTACCTCGCCACGCGCCGCAACGTGGGCGGCGGCGGCCTCGCCTGCCTCGTGCACCCCTGGGAGTCCGGGCTGGACAACAGCCCCGCCTGGGACGCGCCCATGGCGGCGGTGCCCGCCGAGGCGGCGGTCATGCGCGCGTACCGCCGGCACGACACCGCGCACGCACCGGCCGCGCACCGCCCCACGGACCTCGACTACGCGCGGTACGTGGCGATCGTCGCCTCCTACCGCGACGGCGGCTACCGCGACGACGACCTCGCGGGGCGGCACCCGTTCCTGGTGGAGTGCCCGCTGTTCAACGCCGCGGCCGGCGCCGCCGAGCACGCCCTGGCCCGGATCGCCCCGCTGGTCGACGCGGACCCGGGCCCGCACCGCGAGCGGGCGGCCCGGATCACCGAGGCGCTCGTGCGCCGGCTGTACGACCCGGCGACCGGGACCTTCCAGCCCCGCGACCTGCGGACCGGGCGGCTGGTGCCGGCCCGTACGGTGCTGGGGCTGGCGCCGCTGATCCTGCCCGACCTGCCGGCGCCCCACGCCGAGGCGGTGGTCGCCGAGGCCTGCTCGGTCCGGTTCGGTCTGGCGGGGCGGATGGACCGGCCGCTGCCCAGCTACGACCGCACGGCGCCGGACTTCGAGCCGCTGCGCTACTGGCGGGGCCCGAGCTGGATGAACATCAACTGGCTGGTCCGCCGCGGCCTGCTCACACACGGCCGGCCGGACCTGGCCGCGGGGCTGGGCCGGTCGATGGCCGGCCTGGTCGCCACGGCCGGCTGCCACGAGTACTTCCATCCGGACACCGGCGCGGGCCTCGGCTCGCCGGCGTTCGGCTGGACCGCCGCGCTCCTGCTCGACCTGCTGGCCGACGAGCGGGAACCGGGCCGCCGGGACGAGTACGTGATCAACTGCACCCCGGCACGCCGTGGTGACGCGGACCACCGAGTTGGCGGGAGTCCACAAACTTCGCCGCCGGCAGGTGGAGGGTCCGGCGGTTTCCGTACCGGGCGGTAGCGGCGAAGGTGGTAGGCGGGGATTCCTGACCGAGGGAGTCCCCGTTCTGTTGTGACGGAACCTCTGGGAGGCTTACTCGGTGTTCAGCCGCATCGCCATCGTCAACCGGGGAGAAGCCGCCATGCGGCTGATCCACGCCGTCCGCGAGCTCAACGCCGAGACCGGTGCCCCGCCGATCGAGACCATCGCGCTCTACACCGAGGCCGAGCGCACCGCGACCTTCGTCCGCGAGGCCGACGACAGCTACTGTCTCGGCCCCGCGTCGGCGCGCCCATACCTGGACCACCGGGTGCTGGAGCGTGCGCTGGTCGAGACGCGCGCCGACGCGGCGTGGGTGGGCTGGGGTTTCGTGGCGGAGGACCCGGCCTTCGCCGAGCTCTGCGAGAAGACCGGGGTCACCTTCATCGGGCCGAGCGCCGAAGCGATGCGCACGCTCGGTGACAAGATCGGCGCGAAGCTGATCGCCGAGGAGGTCGGCGTCCCCGTGGCGCCGTGGAGCCGCGGCGCCGTGGCGAGCCTCGACGCGGCCAAGCGCGCGGCGGCGGAGATCGGCTATCCGCTGATGCTCAAGGCGACCGCGGGCGGCGGCGGGCGGGGCATCCGGGTCGTCCGCAGCGACGAGGAGCTGACCGAGGCGTACGAGCGTACGAGCCTGGAGGCCGAGCGCGCCTTCGGCAGCGGGGTCGTGTTCCTGGAACGCCTCGTGACCGGTGCGCGGCACGTCGAGGTGCAGGTGATCGCCGACGGCCAGGGCACCGCGTGGGCGCTGGGCGTCCGGGACTGCTCGGTGCAGCGGCGCAACCAGAAGGTCATCGAGGAGTCCGCCTCGCCCGTGCTCGCCCCCGAGCAGGTCCGCGAGCTGAAGGCGGCGGCCGAGCGGCTCGCGCTGGCCGTGGGCTACCGGGGCGCCGCCACTGTCGAGTTCCTCTACCACCCGGGCGAGCAGCTGCTCGCGTTCCTCGAGGTCAACACCCGGCTCCAGGTCGAGCACCCGATCACCGAGGCCACCACCGATTTCGACCTGGTCAAGGCGCAGATCCACGTGGCCGCCGGCGGCCGGCTCGGCGAGCGGCTCCCCACCGAGGCGGGGCACGCCGTCGAGGCGCGGCTCAACGCCGAGGACCCGGACCGCGACTTCGCGCCGTCGCCGGGGCGGATCGTCCGGCTGGTGCTGCCCAGCGGGCCGGGCATCCGGGTGGACACGGGCGTCAGCGAGGGGGACGTGATCCCCGCCGACTTCGACTCGATGATCGCCAAGATCATCGCGTACGGCCGTACCCGCGACGAGGCCCTCGGCCGGCTGCGCCGCGCCGTGGCCGAGACCACCGTGATCATCGAGGGCGGCGCCACCAACAAGAGCTTCCTGCTCGACCTGCTCGACCAGCCCGAGGTCGTCGACGCCACCGCCGACACCGGCTGGATCGACCGGGTCCGCGCGGAGGGCCGGCTGGTGTCCACCCGGCACTCCGGCGTGGCGCTGGCCGCGGCCGCGATCGAGGCGTACGAGGACGAGGCGCTCGTCGAGCGGCAGCGTCTGCTCTCCACGGCGCACGGCGGCCGCCCGCAGGTGCAGCACGAGAGCGGCCGGCCGATCGACCTGAAGCTCCGCGGCGCGAGCTACCGGGTGACCGTCGCGCAGACCGGGCCGCACCGGTTCCGCGTCGGCGTCGGAACGGCCGCCAGCGTCGACGTCGAGATCGAGCGGTTCGACGAGCACACCGGCCGGATCCTCGTCAACGGCCGGCGCTTCCGGCTCGTCACCGACACGCACGGCCCGATCCACCTCGTCGAGGTGGACGGCGTCACCCACCGCGTCAGCCGGGACGAGGGCGGCGTGCTGCGCTCCCCGGCGCCCGCGCTGGTCGTCGCGACCCCGCTCGAGGTGGGGGACGAGGTCGAGGCGGGCGCGCCCGTGCTCGTCCTGGAGAGCATGAAGATGGAGACGGTGCTGCGCGCGCCGTTCACGGCCAAGGTGCGGGAGTGCCTGGTGGCCGTGGGCAGCCAGGTCGAGACCGGGGCGCCGCTGCTGCGGCTGGAGCCGGTCGGCGACGAGGCCGCGGGCGAGGCCGCCGAGACCGAGGCCGTGGACCTGGACCTGCCGCCCGAGCCGGCCAACCTGTCCGCCGAGGCCCGGGTCGCCCGGGGCATCGCCGACCTGCGCAGCCTGCTGCTCGGCTACGACGCCGACCCGCACGACGAGCGGCGGGCGCTGTCGAGCTACCTGGCCGCGCGGGCCGAACTCGACCACCGACCGCTGGAGCAGGAGGTCGAGCTGCTCCAGGTGTTCGCCGACCTGTCCGAGCTGAGCCGCAACCGGCCGGCCGGTGAGGAGACCCGGGCCGACACCCGGGTGCACAGCCCGCGCGAGTACTTCCACACCTACCTGCAGAGCCTCGACGTCGAGCGCGCCGGGCTGTCGGACACCTTCCGCAACCGGCTCGCCCGGGTGCTCGCCCACTACGGCGTGGACGACTTCGAGCGCACGCCGGAGCTGGAAGAGGCAGTGTTCCGGATCTTCCTCGCCCAGCAGCGGGCGTCGGCCGACGTCACCGTGGTCGTCACGTTCCTGCAGCGGTGGCTCACCGAGCCGGTTCCCGCCGACGGGCTGCGCGAGCTGGTGGGCCAGGCGCTGGAGCACCTCATCTTCGCCACGCAGCTCCGGTTCCCGGTGGTCGGCGACCTGGCCCGCAGCATCGTGTTCCGCTGGGCCGCCCAGCCGATGCTGCGCCGCAAGCGCGCCGAGGTGTACGCGGCCGTCCGCGGTCACCTCCGCCACCTCGACCGCAACCCCGACGCGCCGGACCGCGCCGAGCGGATCGCCTGGATGGTGGCCTCGCCCGAGCCGCTGGTCCGGCTGCTCGGCCAGCGCATCGGCAAGCCGCACGTCGACCACGGCCCGATGCTCGAGGTGCTGAGCCGCCGGTACTACGGCAACCGGGGCTCGAGCGACGCGCGGTGCGTCGAGGTGGCCGGCCACTCGTTCTTCACGGCCGAGTACGACCGTGACGGCGAGCGCTTCCGGCTCGTCGCGGCGGCCACGGACGTCGACGAGCTGCCCGCCGTCCTCGCCACGATCGCGGGCCTGTGCACCGCCGAGTCCGTCGTGGACGTGTATGTCGCCTGGACCGACCAGCCCGACACCGACACGATGGCCGCGACCCTGCGGGAGGTCGTCGACCGTGCCGGGCTGCTGGACGTGCTCCAGCGGGTGACGATCTCGGTGGCCGGGCGCAACGGCACGGCCATGCACCACCACTTCACGTTCCGGCCCGGGCTCGGCGAGGACCGCGTCATCCGCGGGCTGCACCCGCTGATCGCCCAGCGCCTGCAACTGCCGCGGCTGCGGAACTTCGACCTGACCCGCCTGCCGTCCGCCGACGAGGAGGTCTACGTCTTCCACTGCGTGGCCCCGGACAACCCGGCCGACGAGCGGCTCGCGGCCATGGCCCAGGTCCGGGACCTCACCCCGCTGCGCGACGCCGACGGCCGGATCCTCGCGCTGCCTGCGGCCGAGGGCGCGCTGGACGCGTGTCTCGACGCAATCCGCACGGTCCAGGCGCAGCGGCCCGCCAAGAAGCGGTTCGACACCAACCGGATCACCATCTACGTCTGGCCGCCGAGCGAGCTGACCATCGAGGAGCTGAAGGCCGTCGCGCAGCGCGTGCTGCCGAGGACCGCCGGCGCGGGCCTGGAGGAGGTCCTGTTCCTCGGCCGCCAGCGTGACGACACCACGGGCGAGCTGATCGACATCGCCGTCAAGATCTCCTACGACGCGGGCATGCGGGTGTCGGTCACCGAGCCGACGGCCGAGCTGATCCCGCCGGTCGACGGCTACCGGCAGAAGGTGCTCTCGGCGCGCCGGCGCGGCACGACGTACCCGTACGAGCTGACCGACATGCTGGCCGGCCAGGGCGGCACCTTCACCGAGTACGACCTGGACGACACCGGGAAGCTGGTCCCCGTCGAACGGCCGAAGGGGCAGAACCGGGCGGGCATCGTGGCCGGCGTGGTGAGCACGCCGACCGAGCGGTACCCCGAGGGCGTCACCCGGGTCGTGCTGCTCGGCGACCCGACCCGGGCGCTGGGCGCGCTGGCCGAGCCGGAGTGCGCGCGGGTGATCGCCGCACTCGACCTGGCCGAGCGGATGCGCGTACCGGTCGACTGGTTCGCCCTGTCGGCGGGCGCGCGGATCTCGATGAGCTCGGGCACCGAGAACATGGACTGGGTGGCCGCCGCGCTCAAGCGGATCGTCGAGTTCACCCAGGACGGCGGCGAGATCAACATCGTGGTCGCCGGGATCACCGTGGGGGCGCAGCCGTACTGGAACGCCGAGGCCACGATGCTCATGCACACCAAGGGCATCCTCGTGATGACCCCGGACTCGGCCATGGTGCTCACCGGCAAGCAGTCGCTGGACTTCTCCGGCGGCGTGTCGGCCGAGGACAACTTCGGCATCGGCGGCTACGACCGGGTCATGGGCCCCAACGGCCAGGCCCAGTACTGGGCGCCGGACCTGCGGGCCGCCCGCAACCTGCTGATGGCGCACCACGACCACGCGTACATCGCGCCCGGAGAGAGCCGGCCGCGTCGCGCGGTCACGTCCGACCCGGTCGACCGGGACATCTCCGACTACCCGCACGACGTGCCGGACAGCGACTTCACGACCGTCGGGCAGATCTTCTCCCGGGAGCGCAACCCGGACCGGAAGAAGGCGTTCGACATCCGTACGCTGATGCGCGCCCTGGCCGACCAGGACCACACGGTCCTCGAACGCTGGGCGGGCATGGCCGACGCGGAGACCGCGGTGGTCCAGGACGTGCACCTCGGCGGCATCCCGGTCTGCCTGCTCGGCATCGAGTCCCGGTCCGTGCCGCGGCGCGGGTTCCCGCCCACCGACGGCCCGGACACGTACACGGCGGGCACCCTCTTCCCGCGCTCGTCGAAGAAGGCCGCCCGGGCGATCAACGCGGCCAGCGGGAACCGGCCGCTCGTCGTGCTCGCCAACCTGTCCGGCTTCGACGGTTCGCCCGAGTCGATGCGGCGGCTGCAACTGGAGTACGGCGCGGAGATCGGCCGGGCCATCGTGAACTTCCGGGGCCCCATCGTGTTCTGCGTGATCTCGCGGTACCACGGCGGCGCGTTCGTGGTGTTCTCGAAGGCGCTCAACCCGAACATGACCGTGCTCGCCGTGGAGGGCTCGTTCGCCTCCGTCATCGGCGGGGCGCCCGCGGCGGCCGTCGTGTTCGCCGGCGACGTCAACGCCCGTACGGCGAAGGACCCGCGCGTGGTCGACCTGGAGGCGCGGATCGCCGCGGCCACCGGAGGCGAGCGGGCGGCGCTGGCCGCGGAGCTCATGGAGGTCCGGGCCGCGGTCCGGGCCGAGAAGCTGGGCGAGGTGGCCGCGGAGTTCGACAGCGTGCACAGCATCCAGCGCGCGGTCGAGGTCGGCTCCGTGGACGCCATCGTCCGGCCCGAGGAGCTGCGTCCGCAGATCATCGCGGCCATCGAGCGGGGTCTCGCCGTCGCCTGACGGGACGGGCGGTGCCGGTCGCACCGGGGTTCGCCACGGCGGCCCCGGTGCGGCCGGTGACCACGACGGTCCGCGCGCGTGCCGCGGGCGCGGGCCGGGGGAACGGCCGCGGCGGAGGGGGAGACGTTCGGTGCGCGAGATCGACAAGGTGGCCTGGATCCTGCTCGTGGACGGGCGGATCCTGAGCACCCGCTCGCACGGCCGGGACGTCTGGTACCTGCCGGGTGGCAAGCGTGAGCCGGGCGAGACCGACCGGGACACCCTGCGCCGGGAGATCGCCGAGGAGTTGAGTGTGGCGGTCGACGCGGAGGGCGCGGTGCGGCTCGGCACGTTCACCGCGCCCGCGCACGGCCAACCGGCCGGCACGACGGTGCGGATGACCTGCTACCGCGCCGGCTACCAGGGGACCCTGCGGCCGGCCGCGGAGATCGCCGAGGCGGCGTGGCTGACGTACGCCGACCGTCCCCGGGTCTCGCCGGTCGACCAGATCATCTTCGATCACCTGCACGACGCGGACCTGCTGCGCTGAGCGCCGGTCACCTCCACGGCCACGCCACCCGACCCGGCCGGACGAGCCCGGCGGCGCCCCGGTCCGGCCCGTCGTTTGGCGCCCCCGCCGCCGGGTAAGCGCGGGGGCCGGTGAACGAAGGAGGGGCGGGGTGCGCTTTCCGCGTTTCGTCGACGCGGTGTCCCGGCGGTCGGGGCTCCCGCCGGAGCAGGCCGCCGCCGTCGCCCGCGCCGTGCTCCAGACGATGGCCGAGCGGGTCACCGGCGGTCCGGCGGACGACCTCGCGGGCCAGCTGCCGGACGAGGTGGACGACTACCTGGCCGGCCCGGCCGCGGCGCCCGGTGGTTCCGTGGCCGGGCCGGCCGAGTTCCTGCGCCGGGTGGGGGAGCGCGCGGGGGTCGACGAACGGACGGCGCGGGTGGGGACGGGCGCGGTGTTCGCGACCCTGCGGGAGGCGCTGACGGTCGCCGAGTTCCGGGAGATGGTGACGCGGCTTCCACGTGGCGGCAGCGGTGGAATCGAACCTGTCCCGCCCTCGCCGTACGATGGCTGACCGGGCGGACCCGACCCATCCTGTCCAAGGTCCGACATGCGCCCACCTTGTGGGAAATTTGCCCGTCGGCGGTCCCGATAACAGTAAGATTACTTGCCAGTACGCCTTTATGCGGCAATTCCTCCCATCGATTGCCGGACGATCGGCTCAACCTTGCCGTCTGTCGTCCGAGGCTCTGATCGGCCCTTCGGCCGGACTCTCATCGATGATCATTTAACCCGGGCATCGAGCCATATGCTGCTTCCATTGTGAAGTCCTGGGGGGGATCATGATCACGCTTGTCAATTGCTGCGCGTCCGTCCTCTGTGGAGCGCACACGTTCTGACATGCCCTACGAGATGCTGATCCATCGCTTCGGCGATGTCGCTGCCACCTGCCCCGACCACCCCGCCGTCCTCGGCGAGACCCCGCTCACGTACGCGGAGCTGGCCGGCCTCGCCGGCGGGCACGCGGGAGCGCTGGAGGCGGCCGGGGCCCGGCCGGGGGACCGGGTCGCGCTGCTGACCGCGCACGGCGCCCGCACCATCGCCGCCATCCTCGGCACGCTGGCGGCCGGGTGCGCGTACGTGCCGTTGGACCCGAGTTTCCCGCTGGCGCGGCTGCGGCACATGCTCAAGGCCGCGGACGTGACCGCCGTCCTCTGCGGCGCCGAGCACGAGGACCTCGCCCGGAACCTGGGCGACGTGCCGTCCGGCCCCCGCGTCGTCGTGGTGGACGACCCGGGCCCGGCCCCGCTCCGGCCGCGGGCGGTGGACCCGGACGCGCTCGCGTACGTGCTGTTCACCTCCGGCTCGACCGGCGTGCCCAAGGCGGTCGGCCAGACCCACCGCAACCTGCTGCACGTCGTGCGCAACCAGATCGACACCCTCGCCATCGGCCCGGCCGACCGGCTCAGCCTGCTCGCGTCGTTCAGCTTCGACGCGGCCATCCCCGACCTCTACCCGGCGCTGCTCACGGGCGCCGCGGTCGTCCCCGCCGACCTGCGCCGGCACGGGCTCGCGCACGCCGTCGAGCAGCTCGCGCGGCACGGCGTCACCGTCTACCACTCCACACCGACCGTCTTCCGTTTCCTGCTCGACACCCCGGGCGTCGAGCGGCTCGACCGGGTGCGCGTGGTGCTCCTCGGCGGGGAACAGGCCACCGCCGCCGACGCCGCCCGGGCCCGGGGCCGCTTCGCGCCCGGCTGCCTGCTGGTCAACGGGTACGGCGCCACCGAGATGACGTTCGCGGCCCGGTACGCGCTGCCGCTCGCCGAGGCCGACCCGGCCGCCGGCGGCCCGCTGCCGATCGGCACCGCGCTGCCCGGCTACCAGCTGCGCCTGGCCGAGAACGGCGAGATCGTGGTGCGCGGCGACCACCTCGCCCCCGGTTACCTCGACCGGGACAGCGACCGGTTCTTCACCGACGCCGACGGCGTGCCCGCGTACCGGACGGGCGATCTCGGCGAGCGGCTGCCCACCGGCGAGCTGCGCTGCCTCGGCCGGCTGGACCGGCAGGTCAAGGTGCGCGGCTTCCGGGTCGAACTCACCGAGATCGAGGCGCTGCTCGCCGCCGAGCCGAACGTCGCCGCGGCGCGGGCCATCGCCCGCGACGGCGAGCTGCTGGCGTACGTGCGGCCGGCCGCCGGCCCGCTCGACCCGGCCGCGCTGCGCGCCGCGCTCGCCCGGCAGCTACCCGAGTACGCGCTGCCGCGCGCCGTGGTGCCGGTCGACGAGTTCCCGCTCACCGTCACCGGCAAGATCGACGAGCGCGCCCTGCCCGACCCGGTCGACCGGGTGCCGGCCGGGGCGGCGCCGGCCACCCCCACCGAGCAGGCCGTGCACGACATCTGGTGCGGGGTGCTCGGCCGCGCGGCCGTCGGCCGCACCGACAGCTTCTTCGACGTGGGCGGCCAGTCCCTGCTGCTCGGTCAGGTGCAGCAGCGCCTCGCCGAGCGGTTCGGGGTGCGGTTGCCCCTGCTCCGCCTGTTCGCACACCCCACGGTGGCCGCACAGGCCCGGCTGCTCGACGACCCGCCGGTGACCGACCGGGCGCCGGTCCCCGCGCTCGCGCCGCCGCCCGCGCCGTCGGTGCCCGCCCGCGAGTACACCGGTGACGAGATCGCCGTGGTCGGCATCGCCGGCCGGTTTCCCGGCGCCCCCGACGTGGCGACCTTCTGGTGGAACCTCTGCGCCGGGGTGGACGCGATCCACGACCACACCGACGCCGAGCTCGCGGCCCTCGGCATCGGGCCGGCCCTGCGCGCCGACCCCCGTCACGTACGGGCCGCCGGCCGGCTCGACGGCGTCGCCGACTTCGACGCGGAGTTCTTCTCGTTCGGGGCGCAGGAGGCGGCCCGCACCGACCCGCAGCACCGGCTCTTCCTGGAGACGGCGTGGGAGGCCCTCGAGGACGCGGCGCACGACCCCGCCCGGTTCCCCGGTCTCGTCGGGGTCTTCTCGGCGACCTCCGCCAACCGCTACTTCCTCTTCCACCTCATGGACAACCCGGCCGTGGTCGGCGACGTCGACCCCGACGACTGGGAGGCCCGGCTCGTCGGCCGGCAGTTCACCGACCACCTCCCCGGGCAGGTGGCGTACCGGCTGGGGCTGACCGGGCCGGCCGTCGCCGTGCAGAGCGCCTGCTCCAGCTCGCTGGTCGCGGTCTGCCTCGCCGCGCAGAGCCTGGCCGACTACCAGTGCGACATCGCCCTCGCCGGCGGCGTCAACGTCACCTGGCCCCGCTACCGGCACACCCCCGGCGGGCTCGCCTCGCCCGACGGCCGCTGCCGCGCCTTCGACGAGGCGGCCAACGGATCGGGCTTCGGCTCCGGCGTCGGGGTGGTCGCGCTGCGCCGCCTCGCCGACGCGCAGGCCGACGGTGACCGGATCTACGCGATCCTGCCCGGCTGGGCCGTCACCAACGACGGCCCGGACCGCGCCGGGTTCGCCGTGCCCGGCCCCGCCGGGCAGGCCGCCGCCGTGGCGAACGCCCTCGCCGCCGCCGAGGTGGCGCCCGGCGAGGTCGGGTTCGTCGAGGCGCACGGCAGCGGCACTCCGCTGGGCGACGCCATCGAGGTGGCCGCCCTGCACGAGGTGTACGCGGTCGGGCCCGCCGAGAGCTGCGCCCTCGGATCGGTGAAGACCAACATCGGGCACCTGGACGCCGCCGCCGGCATCGCCGGGCTCGTGAAGGCGGTGCTCGCCGTGCAGCACGGCGTCATCCCGCCGAACCTGCACCACACCCGCGCGCACCCGGAGATCGACCTGGCGGCCGGCCCGTTCTACGTCCCCACCAAGGTGCGGGACTGGCCGGAGGCGCCGCGCCGGGTCGCCGGCGTCAGCTCCTTCGGGCTCGGCGGGACGAACGCGCACGTCATCGTCGAGCAGCCGCCGCCGGCCGAGCCGGTCGACGGGCCGCCGCCGGGCGGCCCGCACCTGCTACCGGTCTCCGCGCGCACCCCGGCGGCGCTGCGGGACGCGCTGACCCGGCTGCGAGGGCACCTCGCCGGCGCCGCCCCCGCGCTCGCCGACGTCGCCGCCACGCTGGCGCTCGGCCGGCGGGCCTTCGCGTGCCGGGCCGCTGTCGTGGCCGCCGACCTGGCCGACGCGACCGCCGCCCTCGACGACCTGCTCGACACGGGCGCCCGGGTGGCCGGCGAGCCCGGCGAGCTGCGCGAGCTGGCCACCGCCTGGGTGGCCGGCCGGGACGTGGACCTCACCGTCCTGCACCCCGCGGGCGCGATCCGCCGCACCGGGCTGCCGACCTACCCCTACCAGCGTCAGCGGTACTGGATCGACCCCCCTCAGAAAGGCGCGCGGTGAACTGGTTCGTCTCCGCCGGAGGCCGTGACGCGGCACCGGTCCAGCTCTTCTGCCTGCCGTACGCCGGCGCGGGGGCCAGCGCGTTCCGCCGGTGGCAGGACGGGATCGGCCCGGGCGTCGAGGTGCTGCCCGTACAGCTCCCGGGCCGGGAGAACCGGATCACCGAGGACGCCCGGTTCCGGGTGCCCGACGTGGCACGGGCGATCGCCGCCCGGGTCACCGGACCGTTCGCCCTCTACGGCCACTCGATGGGCGGCCGCGTCGGCTTCGAGGTCGTACGGGAGCTGCGCCGCGAAGGGCGGCCGCTGCCGCTGCGGCTCTACGTGGGCGGGGCCCGCGCCCCGCACGTGACCGCGCCCAGCCTGTTCGACGGCCTCTCCACGGTCGACGACGACGAGCTGCTGCGCCGGCTCGGCGCGGGCGGCGGCATCCCCGCCGAGGTGCTCGCGCATCCCGAGCTGGTGGAGCTGTTGCTGCCCCTGCTGCGGGCCGACTTCGGCCGGGTGGACAGCTACCGGTACGTCACCGAGGAGCCGCTGCCGGTGCCGATCGTGGCGTTCAGCGGCCGGCACGACCGCGCGGTCACCCGCGCGCAGAGCGCGGCCTGGGGCGAACACACGGCGGCCGGCTTCACCCTGCGCGAGATCGACGGCGGGCACTTCTTCCTGCACGACGCGCTGGGCGACCTGCTCGCCGCGATCCGGGCCGACCTCGACGGCGCGCTCGCCGAGGCCACCGCCGCGACCGGCGCCGACCGGACCGCCACTGCCACCGGCGCGCGCGTCACCGCCGCCGTGACCGGCGCGCGCGTCACCGCCGCGACGGGCGACGCGGACCTTGCCGCCGGGACCGGCGGGCACCGGGTGCCGCTGGGCGACAGCGGCTGGTCGGTGTGGCGCGACGCCATCCTGCGCACCACCGGCTTCCCCGCCGACGGGCTCACCCTGCTCTCCGCCCCGCAGGCCGCGGCCGCCGCGGACGAGCTGCTGGCGACCGGCGCCGGCGAGGAGCAGTTCGACAAGGAGTTCGCCGAGGCGGTCGCGGCGGGCGGCCGGCGGCTCACCGAGCTGGCCGGGGATCCCCTGCTGCGTGAGGCGGTCACCTGGCAGAACCGCAACGCGCTGCTGGCCCTCGACCGGTTGCGCCGGGGCGGTCCGGACGCGCCCCGCAACGTGCGCCGGCGGGACCGGGAACGGGCCCTGCTCAAGTACTGGCAGCGCTACTGCGGCAAGAACGAGACGGTCGGCTTCTTCGGCCCGAGCTGCTGGGCCACCCTCGACCCGGCCCGGCCGGTGGCCGCCGAGGTCCGTCCCGGCCCGTCGCTCACCCGCCGCCGCTGGGTGCTGTTCGAGTCGTGGGCGCTGACCGCGTACGCCGCGCACATCGGCCGGGACCTCGCGGTGCGGTCCTGGTGGGCGCCGACGCTGGCCCCGCACCTGCGCCTCGTCGACCGCGCGGTGCTGCGGCCCGGCCGGCCGCCGGTGGCGCTGTCACCGGTGGAGGCGGCGCTCGTGAGCGCCGCCGACGGCCGGCGGCCCGCGCGGGACCTGGTCGCCGACCCGGGCATCGGGCTGCGCCGCCCCGAGGACGGGTACGCGCTGCTCGACCGCCTCGTCGAACGGGAACTGCTCACCTGGGACGCGGGGCTTCCGGTCAGCCCCGCCGCCGAGGGCGTGCTGGAGGCGCGGATCGACGCCATCGGCGACGCCGCCGCCCGGGACGCGGCGCGCGCCGGTCTCGACCGGCTCCGCGCGGCCCGCGACGCGGTGGCCGCCGCGGCCGGCGACCCGGACCGGCTGCGCGCCGCGCTGGACGCGCTCGACGAGACCTTCACGGCACTGACCGGCCTGCCGCCCCAGCGCCGCGAGGGCCAGATGTACGCGGGGCGGACGCTCTGCTACGAGGACACGAGCCGGGACCTCGATGTGGTGTTCGGCGCGCCCCTGCTGGATGGGATCGCCGCGCCGCTCGGCGTGCTGCTGCGGGCCGCCCGGTGGCTCACCGCCGCGCTCGAGGAGGCGTACGGGGCGGTGTTCCGCGAGCTCCACGACGAGCTGCGGGCCGAGGCCGGCGGCGGCCCCGTGGCCCTGTCCGACCTGTGGTTCCTCGTGCAGGGGTTGTTCTGGGGCGACGGCGAGCGCCCCGTCGACGCGGTGGCCGCGGAGTTCGCGGGCCGGTGGGCGGGCCTGTTCGGGCTGGACGCCGTGCCGGCCGACGCGACGGAGGTCCGGCTGACGGTCGCCGACCTCGCCGACCGGGTCGCCGAGGTCTTTCCGGCCGTACGTCCCGAGTGGAGCAACTCCCGCCTGCACAGCCCCGACCTGCAGATCTGCGCGGCGGACGCGGCGGCCCTGGCCCGCGGCGACTACACCGTGGTGCTCGGCGAGCTGCACGCCGCCTGGCCGTCGTTCGACTGCCAGGTGTTCACGCGGTCGCACCCGGACGTGGAGCGGCTGCGCACGGCGCTCGCCGAGGACCTCGGCGAGCGGCGGATCCGGCTGCTCTTCCCGACCGACTGGCCCCGCCGCACGAGCCGGGTCGCCGAGGCGCTCGTCGGGCCGACCGACCGGCAGCTCGCGTTCCTGCCCGCGCCCGGCGCCGAGCCGGGCCGCGTGCTGCCCACGGTCGCGCTCACCGTCACCGAGGAGGCGGGCCGGCTCGTCGCCACCGCACCGGACGGGCAGAGCTGGCCCCTGACCGAGATCTTCGCCGGCCTGCTCGCCGCGCACGCCGTCGACGGGTTCAAGCTGGTGGCCGCCGCGCCCTACACCCCGCGCATCACCCTAGACCGGCTCGTCGTGGCCCGCCGGACCTGGCGGACCACGGTCGGGGAGAGCGGCCTCGCCACGGTGACCGGGGAGCGGAAGCGGTTCCTGGCCGTGCGCGCCTGGCGGCGCCGGCTGGGCCTGCCCGAGCAGGTGTACGTGAAGCTCGGCACCGAGACGAAGCCCTGCTTCGTGGACCTGAGCAGCCCGGCGTTCGCCAACATGTTCTGCGCCATGGTCCGGGCCGCCCGGGGCGACGGCGGCGACTGCATCTCCCTGGTGGTCAGCGAGATGCTGCCCACCCCGGACGACGCGTGGGTGCCCGACGCCGACGGCCGCCGCTACTTCAGCGAACTGCGCCTGCACGTCGTCGACGACCGGGCGGAGGTGGCCCGGTGAACCACCGTATCCCGCTGGGCGACACCGACTGGTGGGTCTGGCGCGACGTCGTGCTGCGCACCGCCGGATTCCCCGCGGCCGGGCTGGCGCCGTCCGACGCCTGGGTGACCGACGCGGGAGGCCGGGGCTACGTGAGCGAGCTGCGCCTGCAGATCACCGATCCGACGACGTACGGGGGAGCGAACGGGTGACCGACATCCTGTCCACGAGCACGGTGCGGGGCGAGCCGCTGCCCTGGCCGGACGCCACGCTGGCCGAGCTGGTCGTCGCCCAGGCCGCCCGCACCCCCGACGCGGTGGCGGTGCGCCAGTGGGACGACCGGCTCACCTACCGGGACCTGCTGGACCGGGCCGCCGGGGTGGCCGCGGCGCTGCGGGCGCGCGGCGTGGGCCGGCAGAGCCGGGTCGGGGTCTGCGGGCGGCGGAAGCCGGAGCTGGTCGCCACCGTGCTCGGCGTGCTCCTCGCCGGGGCCTGCTACGTGCCGCTCGAGCCGGGCGGTCCACGCCGCCGGCTGCGGGAGATCGCCGCCGACGCGGGTGTCACCGTGGTGGTCGGGGACGCGGCGGGGAGCGAGTTCGCCGACGCGTCCGGGATCGAGGCGGTCGGGCTGCCCGGCCCCGCGCCGCTCGCGCCGTGCCCGGCGCTCCCCGGCGACCCGGCGTACGTGCTGTTCACCTCCGGTTCGACCGGGCGGCCCAAGGGCGTGCTCACCACCCACCGCAACGCCGTCGAGTTCGTGCACGGGGTCGTGGCGCTCACCGGCGCGGACGCCGACGTCCGCAGTCTCGGCATCGCGTCGCTCGGCTTCGACGCGGCCACCATGGACCTCTTCGTCCCGCTGCTGCTCGGTGGCTCGGTGCAGTTGCTCGGCGCGGACGACCGGGCCGACCCGGTCCGGCTGGCCCGGTTCATCGCCACGCACGAGGTGAACTGGGGCTTCATCACCCCCACCGTGCTGTCCATGCTGGACCCGGCCGAGCTGCCCGGCTGGCGGGTGCTGCTCTGCGGCGGCGAGGCGGTGCCGGCCGAACTGGCGGCCCGGTGGGCGCCCGGGCGCACCCTCCTCAACGGCTACGGGCCGACCGAGACCACGGTGCTTGCGGTCAGCGGCCCCCTCACGGCCGGCGAGACCGACCCCGTGCCGATCGGCCGGCCGCTGCCGAACCACCGGGCCTACGTGGTCGACGCCGACCTGAGCCCGGTGCCGCCCGGCGAGACCGGCGAGCTGTTGATCGGTGGACCCGGCCTCGCCGACGGCTACCTGAACCGGCCCGCGCTCACGGCCGAGCGGTTCGTCCCCGACCCGTACTCGGGCCTGCCGGGGGAGCGGCTGTACCGCACCGGTGACCTCGTGCGGCAGGCCCCGGACGGGCGGATCGTCTACCTCGGCCGGGCCGACCGGCAGGTCAAGATCCGTGGCCAGCGCATCGAGCTGGGCGAGGTGGAGGCGGTGCTCGCCGGCCTGCCCGGCGTCGACCGGGTGGCCGTCGAGGCGGTGCCCGGCCCGGCCGGCACCGAGCTGGTCGCGTTCCTCACCCCCGACGGGGCGCCCGACGACGAGGAACTGCGGGCGTACGCGGGGTCGCGGCTGACCAGCGCCATGCTGCCGGCGCGGGTGCGGCGCCTGCCCGCGCTGCCGGTCAGCCCGACCACCGGCAAGCTGGACCGGCCGGCGCTGCGCGCGCTGGCCGCCGCCGACCGCGCCGCCGGCCCCGCCGAACCGCCGGCGGCCCCGGACGCGCCGCTCGACGAGGCGGTGCGCCGGATCTGGACCCGGCTGCTGGGCGCGACGCCCGGCCCGGACACCGACTTCCTCGCCGCGGGCGGCAACTCGATCGCGGCCATGCGGCTGGTCGCCGCGCTCCGGGCCGAGGCGGGCCGGCACGTCGACACCCGCGACGTCTTCACCGGCCGCACGTTCGCCGGCCTGCTCGACCGGGTCGCGGCAGCCTCGCCGGCCCCCGGGGACGGCCTCACCACCGGCAACCCGCCCACCCTCTCGCCGCCGCAGCGGCGGCTCTGGTTCGTCGACCAGCTCGCGCCCTCCAGCGCGCCGTACAACATCGCAGTGGCGCACCGGCTGCACGGGACGCTCGACGTGGGCGCGCTCGGCGCCGCGCTGCGGGCCGTCGTCGAGCGGCACGACGTCCTGCGATGGCGCATCCCACAGACCGGCGGCGTGCCGTACGCGGTCCGCGAGGAACCCACCGACGTGGCCGTGCCCGTGGTCGACCTGACCGGCGGCGCCGACCCGGAGGCCGAGCTGTCCGCGATGCTGGCGGCCGGGGCGGGGCACGCGTTCGACCTGGCGACGGGGCCGCCCTGGCAGGTGACCGTGTACCGGTTGGGCGCGGCCGAGCACGTCCTCGCCATCACGCTGCACCACGCGGTCTTCGACGGCTGGTCGGAGGCGGTGCTCTACGACGACCTCGCGGCCGCGTACGCCCGGGCGCTGGCCGGAGACGCCCCACGCCTGCCCGCGCTGCCCGCCACGTACGCCGACTACGCGGTGTGGCGGGCCGAGCGGGACGCCCGCCGCGGCGACGCGGACCTGTCCTGGTGGACGGCGCACCTGCGCGGCGCGCCGACGGTGCTCGACCTGCCGCGAGACCGGCCCCGGCCGGCCGTGCAGACGTACGCGGGCGCCGAGGCGGCCGTACGGCTGCCCGAGGCCGCCGACCTCGCGGTGCGTGCGCTGGCCGAGCGGCGCGGCACCACCGTCGCCGCCGTGCTGCTGGCCGGCTTCGGCGAGCTGCTCTCCCGGCTCACCGGCGGCGACGACCACGTGCTCGGCGCGATCGTCGCGGACCGCCGGCTGGCCGCCTTCGACGACGTGGTCGGCTTCTTCATCGACACCGTGCCGGTGCGGGTCCGCACCGGCGAGGCGAGCTTCGCCGAGCTGGTCGACCGGTGCGCGGCCGAGCTGCACGAGGTGACCGCCCACCCGGGCGCGCCCCTCGAACGGATCGTCGAGGCGCTCGGCGTCGGCCGGGACACGTCCCGCGCACCGCTGGTGCAGGTGCTGTTCAACGTCCTCAACTTCACCCCGCCCCGGCTGGCGCTGACCGGCCTGGCCGGCGAGCCGGTCCCCGTGCCCAAGCCCGGCTCACCGTTCGACATCACCGTGTACGTGGTGGAGCGGGCCGGCCGGGTCGCCGTCGAGGTGGTGCACAACCCGGACCTGTTCGACGGCGAGCGGATCGACGCCCTGCTCGCCGACCTCGCGGCCCTGGTCGGCGCGCTCGCCGCCGCACCGGACGCGCCCGCCCGCGAGGTGGCCGCCGAGCTGCCCCGGCCCACCGTGCGGGTCGCGCAGCTCGGCGCCATGACCGTGGCCGCCACCGAGCCGCCACGGGCCGTGCTGCCGGCCGGCCCGGACGCGCTCACCGAGACCGAGGAGCTGATCGCCGGCATCTGGCGGGAGGTGCTGGGCCATGACCGCGTCGGCGTCACCGACAACTTCTTCGACATCGGCGGACACTCGCTCGCCCTGGCCGAGGTGCACGCCCGGCTGACGGCCGCCACCGGCCGCTCGATCCGGATGCTCGACCTGTTCCGCCACCCCACGATCCGGGCGCTCGCCGCCAGCCTCGACGGCGCCGCCGACCGGCCCGAGCTGGCCCGTGCCGCGCTGCGGGCCGCCGCCCGACGCAGCCGTACCCGCCGTAACCCGCCCCGCCGCCCCGGCGGCACCGCGCAATGAAGGACACCGTGATGGACGATTCGACCGCAACCGAACTGTCCGGCGACGGCGACGGCATCGAGCCGATCGCGATCGTCGGGCTGGCCGCCCGCCTGCCCGGGGCCGCCGACGTGCACGAGTTCTGGCGCAACCTGGTCGACGGCGTGGAGTCGGTCACCGAGCTGACCCGCGAGGAGCAGCTGGCCCGGGGCGCCACCGCCGAGGAGGTCGACGACCCGGGCTGGGTCAACCGGGCGCCGCTGGTCGACGGGTACGACGAGTTCGACGCCGGGCTGTTCGGCATGACCGCCCGGGAAGCGGAGATCACCGACCCGCAGCACCGGCTGTTCCTCGAGTCCTGCCACACGGCCCTGGAGGACGCGGGCTACGACCCGTCCCGCTACGACGGCGCGATCGGCGTGTACGCCGGCACGGGCGGCAACACGTACCTGCACCGTCACGTGCTGCGTAACAGGCGCGTGGGCGGCAGTCCCCACGGCGCCGTGTCCATCGCCACCGGCAACTCGCCGAACTACGTGGCGACCAACGTGTCGTACCGGCTCGACCTGCGCGGGCCGAGCCTCACCGTGCACACCGCCTGCTCGACCTCGCTCGTCGCGTTCCACCTGGCCTGCGAGGCGCTGCGCAACGGCGAGTGCGACATGGCGCTGGCGGGTGGGGTGAACATCGAGCTGCCCCACGTCGGCTACCTCGGCATGGACGGCTTCACCTCGCCGGACGGGCGGTGCCGGCCGTTCGACGCCGCCGCCAACGGCACCGTGTGGGGCAGCGGGGCGGGCGTCACCCTGCTCAAGCGCCTCTCCGACGCGATCGCCGACGGCGACCCGATCCGGGCGGTCGTGCTCGGCAACGCCATCAACAACGACGGCGCCGGCAAGGTGGGCTTCACGGCGCCCAGCGTCGACGGGCAGATGGAGGCCATCGCGCAGGCCGTGGCCATGGCCGACGTGGACCCGCGCACCATCACGTACGTCGAGGCGCACGGCACCGGCACCGCGATGGGCGACCCCATCGAGGTCGCCGCCCTGTCGGCCGTGTACACGAAGGACACCGACGACCGGGGCTGGTGCGGCATCGGCTCGGTGAAGTCCAACATCGGCCACCTGAGCCAGCCCTCCGGCATCGTGAGCGTCATCAAGACGGTGCTCGCCATGGAGCACGGGCTCATCCCGCCGACGATCAACTACGAGACCGCGAACCCGGCCATCGAGTTCGCCGACACGCCGTTCTACGTCGCGAACACGCTGACCAAGTGGGACACCGACGGCGGGCCGCGCCGGGCCGGGGTCAGCTCGTTCGGCATCGGTGGCACCAACGCGCACGTGGTGCTGGAGCAGGCGCCGGCCGCGTACCGGGCGGCGCGGCGGGTGCGGCCCGCCCAGCTGCTGCACCTCTCGGCGCGGACGCCCACCGCGCTGGACGCCGCCGTGCAGCGGCTCGCCGCGCACCTGGCCGACGCGGTCGACGCCGGCCCGGAACACCTCGCCGACGTGGCGCACACGCTGCGGGTGGGTCGCCGGGAACACCCGCACCGGGCCGCCGTGGTCGCCACGGACGTGCCGGACGCGCTGGCGGCGCTGGCCGCGCCGCGTCGCGTGCAACGCGGCGCCGCGGACGGTCCCGCGCCCCGCCTGGCTCTCCTGTTCTCCGGGCAGGGCGCGCAGTACGCCGGGATGGGCGCGCAGCTCTACGCCGAGGAGCCCGGCTTCGCGGCCACCGTCGACGAGTGCGCCGAGCTGCTGCGCCCCGAGCTGGGGCTGGACCTGCGCGACCTGATCCTCGGCCGCGACCCGCAGGCGGGGGAGAAGCTCACCGAGACCCGCTACACCCAGCCGGCGCTCTTCGTGGTCGGGTACGCCCTGGCCCGGCTCTGGCAGGACGCCGGAGCCCGGCCGGCCGCGATGATCGGGCACTCGATCGGCGAGTACGTGGCCGCCACCGTGGCCGGCGTGCTGAGCCTCCCCGACGCGCTCCGCGTCGTCGCCGCCCGCGGCCGGCTCATGCAGTCCCTGCCGGCCGGCTCGATGCTCGCGGTCGCCCTCGACGAGTCGGTGGTCGCCCAGCGGCTGCCCGAAGGGTTGTCGATCGCGACGGTCAACGGTCCGGGCACGTGCGTGGTGGCCGGCGAGCCGGCGGCGGTCGCCGCCTTTGCCGAGGCGATGAAGGGCAAGAGCAAGGCGCTGCGCACCTCGCACGCCTTCCACTCGCCCATGATGGAACCGATCCTCGGCGAGTTCACCGCGCTGATGGCGTCGGTGCCGCTGCGCCCGCCGTCGGTGCCGTTCCTGTCCAACGTCACCGGCACCTGGATCACCGACGCGCAGGCCACCGACCCCGCGTACTGGGCGTCGCACCTGCGCCAGCCGGTGCGCTTCGGCGACTGCGTGGCCACCCTGCTCGCCGAGGGCACGTGGCAGCTCGTCGAGTGCGGGCCGGGGAAGCAGCTAGCCAACCTGGCCCGGATGCAGGTCGCCAAGGCATCGCCGGAGCAGCGTGCGCTCACCCCGCTGGGCAGCCTGCCCGGCCCCGGCGAGACCGCCGGTGACCTGGCCACGCTGCTCGGCACGGCGGCCGCGTTGTGGTGCGCGGGTGCGCCGGTCCGGCTCGGCGGCGACCCGCAGGCGCGGCGGGTGCCGCTGCCCACGTACCCGTTCGAGCGGCGCCGGTACTGGGTCGACCCGGATCCGGAGCAGCGGGCGGCCGCACCCGCAGAGACCGGGCCGCGACCGCTGGCCGAGTGGTTCGCCGTGCCGGTCTGGCGGCAGGCCGCCCCCGAACCGCGTACCGAACCCCTGGGCCGGTGCCTCGTCCTCACCGGGGGGCCGCGCGGCGACGCCCTGCTGGCCGGCCTCCGCGCCGCGGGAGCCGAGCCGGTCGAGGTACGCCCCGGCGACGGGTTCGCCGCGGGCACGACCGGCTACCGGCTGCGCCCCGGTGCGCGGGAGGACTACGACGCCCTCGTCGCGGCGCTCGCCGCCGACGGTGTGCCGGCCCGGCTGGTGCACGCGTTCGCCCTCGACGGCGCGGCCACCGGCACCGACGTCGCGGCCACCTGGGCCGCCCAGGACCGGGGTTTCTTCAGCGCCCTGCACCTCGTGCAGGCGCTCGCCGGCGCGGGCCTCACCGGCGACGACGGCCTCGCCCTCGACCTGGTGACGGCCGGGATCGGCGACGTCCGCGGCGACGACCTCGTCCGCCCGGAGCACGCCACCCTCGCGGGGCTGGCCCGGGTCCTTCCGTCCGAGCTGCCCGGGCTCGCGGTCCGGCTCGTCGACGCCGACCCCGCCGACGACGGCGCGCGTGACCTGGTGGCCGAGCTGCGCCGGCCGCGCGACCCGCGCCGGGCCGAGGTGGCGTTGCGCGGAGGCCGCCGTTGGGTGGCCGACCACGAGCAGGTCACCCTCGACGCCGAGGGTGAGCCCGGCGCGCTGCGTGAGGGCGGCCGTTACGTCATCACCGGCGGCCTCGGCGGCATCGGCATCACGCTGGCCGAGGACTTCGCGCAGCGGGCCCGGGCGCGGCTCGTGCTGCTGGCCCGCTCCGGGCTGCCGCCGCGCGAGCAGTGGGACGAGCACCTCGCGGTGCACGGCAGCGACGACCGGGCCGGCCGGGCCATCGCGGCGATCCGCCGGATGGAGGCCGCGGGCGCCCGGGTGCTCGTGCTCGCCGCCGACGTGACCGACCCCGACGACCTGCGCCGGGTGCGGGCCGCGGCCGAGGAGGCGTACGGCGGTGTCGACGGCGTCGTGCACGCGGCCGGCCTGCCGGGTGGCGGCATGGCCGAGGTCAAGGAACGGGCCGAGGCCGAGCGGGTGCTCGCCCCGAAGCTCGCCGGCACCCTGGCGCTCGCCCAGGTCTTCGGTGACCTGCCGCTGGACTTCGTGGTGCTGTGCTCGTCCATCACGGCGGTGATCGGCGGCTTCGGTCAGGTCGACTACTGCGCGGCCAACGCGTTCCTCGACGCGCACGCCCGGGCCGGCGCGGGCTGGCAGGCCCCGGTGCTGTCGCAGAACTGGGGCGGCTGGGCGGAGGTCGGCATGGCCGTGGAGACGGACGCGCCGGCCGGCTTCCGCGCCGCCGGGCGGGACACGACGACCACCGCGGTGGACCACCCGGTGCTCACCACCCACGTGAGCGGGCCGGAGGGCACGGTTCTGCACGGCCTGGTCTCCGCCGCCACGCACTGGGTGCTCGACGAGCACCGCATCGGCGGCGTGCCCGTGGTGCCGGGCACCGCGCACCTCGAGTCGGTCCGCGCCGCCGTGGCCGCCGCGGTGCCCGCCCCCGCGCCGGACGCCGTCGTCGAGTTGCGCGACGTGGTCTTCCTGGAGCCCTTCGCGGTGCCCGACGGGGCGGTGGCCCAGTACCGGGTCGAGCTGACCCCGACCGAGGACGGCGTGGACTTCACGGTCCGCAGTCTGGCCGGCGGGCAGTCGCGTACGCACGTGCGCGGGGCGGCCGGCTGGTCGGTCGAGCCGGCGCCGGCCGCCGTCGAGGTGACCGTCGCGGGCCGCCGGGTCGACGACGACGCGTCGTTCGGCCGGGGACGCACCAGCATGCTGACCTTCGGGCCGCGGTGGAACGCGCTGCGGGAGCACCACCTGGGCGACGGCGAGGAACTGGCCCGCGTCGAGGCCCCCGCCGAGGCGGCCGGCGACCTGGCCTCGTGGGGCCTGCACCCCGCCCTGCTCGATGTGGCCACGGCGTTCGGGCGCGGCCAGGGCAGCGGCACCTACCTGCCGCTGTCGTACGGCCGGATCGTCGTACGCGGGCCGCTGCCGGCGCGTTTCACGAGCCACCTGCGGCACCGGTCCAGCGCCACCGACGAGGTGGTGGCCGCCGACCTGAGCCTGCGCGACGAGGCGGGCCGGGAACTGGTCGCCATCAGCGACTTCGTCCTGCGCCGGGTCGACCAGGGCGCGGTGACCGGCGGGCTCGCCACCGCGGCGCCGGCCACGGAGACGCCGGCCCTGCCGGGCGAGGACATCCGGCCCGTCGACGGGGCGGAGGCGTTCCGCCGCAGCCTCACCGCCGGCCTCGGCGCCCAGGTGGTCATCGCCACCCGCACCGTGGCCGACATCCGGGATCGGGCCGGCCGGGTCACCACGGAGAGCATCGAGGGGGAGCCGGACGCGGCCGCCGCAACGCCGGCCGTGACCGGCGGCGGCTCGGCGCCCGGCACCGAGCTGGAGATCACGATCGCGCAGGTGTGGCGCGACGCCCTCGGCGTGACCGAGGTCGGGGTCGACGACGACTTCTTCTCCCTCGGCGGCAACTCGCTGGTGGCGGTGCAGCTCATCGCCGCGATGCGCAAGGCCACCGGCGTGCGGCTGCCCATGCGCAGCCTCTTCGAGACGCCCACCGTGGCGGGCCTCGCCGCCCGGATCGAGGAGCTGCGGGCGGCGCCCACCACCGACGAACCGACGGCCCCCGCGGCGATCCCCGCCATCCCCCGGCTGCCGCGCGCCTGACCACGAGAAACGCCGCGCCTGACCACGAGAGACGCCGCGCGCCTGACCACGAGAGACCAGGAGTAGAGAGCCATGAGCGACACGATCGCCACGCTGCCGGTGGTCGTCGAGAACGACGGCCGCGCCCTGACCGACCTCATCACCGACCGCCGGGCCGAGCTGCGCGCCGCGCTCGCCGAGCACGGCGGGTTGCTGTTCCGCGGCTTCGAGGTCGGCGGGGTGGACGGCTTCGACGGGGTGGTGCGCGCCCTGTCCGGGGAGCCGCTCACCTACACCGAGCGGTCCTCACCCCGGCACGCCATCAAGGGCCGGGTCTACACCTCGACCGACTACCCACCGGACGAGGAGATCTTCCTGCACAACGAGAACTCGTACCAGGCCCGCTGGCCGCTCACCCTGTTCTTCTACTGCATCACGCCGCCCGAGACGCGGGGGGCCACGCCCCTGGCCGACATCCGCCGGGTCTACCGGGAGATCGACCCCGCGGTGCGGGAGGAGTTCGTCCGGCGTCGGTGGATGCTGGTGCGCACCTTCCACGCCGACTTCGGCACCCCGTGGCAGGACGTGTTCAACACCGACGACCGGGCCGAGGTCGAGGCGTACGCGGCGGCGAACCACATCGAGCTGGAGTGGCGCGGCAGGGACGGGCTGCGCACCCGGGCGGTGCGCGACGTCGTGCACCACCGACCCGGCTCGGACACCCCGCGCTGGTTCAACCACGCGACGTTCTTCCACATCAGCACCCTGCCCAAGGACTACCAGGAGGGCCTGCTGGCCATGTTCGGCGCCGACGAGCTGCCGTCGAACACCTACTACGGCGACGGCGGCGAGATCCCCGCCGACGTCATGGACCACCTGCGTGCCGCCTACCGGGCGGCGAGCGTGCGCTTCGACTACCAGCGCGACGACGTGCTGGTCGTGGACAACATGACGGCCGCGCACGGGCGGGAGCCGTTCACCGGCGCCCGCAAGATCGCCGTGGCGATGGCGGAACCGCACACCCCCGAGAGCAACGGAGCGAACTGACATGGTCGAATCGCGATTCCTGGTCGTCCGCAACGACGAGGAGCAGTACTCGATCTGGTCGGCCGACCGGGAGCTCCCGGCGGGCTGGCACGACACCGGGTTCGCCGGCACCCGGGAGGAGTGCCTCGCGCACGTCGACACCGTGTGGACCGACATGCGTCCCCGTTCCGTCCGCGAGGGTGTGTCATGACCCGGGAGTGGACGTTCCCGGCCTCGTTCGCCCAGGAGCGCGTCTGGATCGCCAACCAGCTCGACGCCGCCTCGCCGGTCTACAACGTCTCCAGCCCCTGGCGCTTTCCGGTGGGCATGACGAGCGCCCAGGCCACCGAGGTGTTCAACCGGGTGGTGGCGCGGCACGAGGTGCTGCGTACCCACCTGCGGGTGGACGACGGCGTGCTCGTGCAGGTGGTCCGCGCCGCCGAACGGTTCGACCTGCCGGAGGTCGACCTCCGCGCCCTCTCCGGGGTCGAGCAGGTGCGCCGCTTCGACGCGGAGCTGACGGCGCTGGCCCGCACGCCGATCCCGTTGGACGCCCCGCCGCTGTGGCGGGCCCGGCTGGCCCGCCTCGCCGACGACCAGGTCGCGCTGCTGTTCGTGGTGCACCACGCCGTCTTCGACAGCCGCTCGGCAGTGCTGTTCGCCGCCGAGCTTGCCGCGTTCGCCCGGGCGGTGCCGACCGGCGCGCCCGCCGAGGTGCCGGAGCTGCCCGTCCAGTACGCCGACTTCGCGGTCTGGCAACGCGAGCAGCTCGCCGGGGCGGAACTGGACCGGCAGCTCGCGTTCTGGCGTGACCACCTGGCCGGCGCGCCCCCGGTGACCGGGCTGCCACTGGACCGACCCCGTCCGGCGCAGCTCGGCTTCGCGGGCGACGAGGTCCACTTCGACCTGCCCGAGGGGCTTCTCGACCAGGTGGGCGAGCTGGCCACCGCTCACGCGGCCACCCCGTACATGGTGCTGCTGGCCGCGTTCGCCGCCCTGCTGTCCCGGATCTCCGGGGACGAGGACGTGGTGGTCGGTGTCTCGACGGCCGGCCGGGACAACCCCGAGGTGGCGTCGCTGATCGGCATGTTCGTCAATCCGGTGGCGCTCCGCTGCGACCTGGGCGGCGACCCCGCCTTCGCCGACCTGCTCGGGCGGGTGCGCGGCGGGCTCGTCGACGCCATGGAGCACGGGCAGACCCCGTTCCAGCGCATCGTGGAGGCGGTCGCGCCGCAGCGGGACCCGTCCGTGCAGCCCATCTTCCAGACCGCGTTGAACTTCATCCCGGACTCCGGCCTGGACCCGGTGGCGTTGGGCACCACGAAGGACGACCTGGCCTTCGACATCACCACGACGACCAGCCGACTCGTGTACCGCACGGCGCTGTTCGACCGCGGCACCGCCGAGACCCTCGCCGCGCGCTACGTCCGTCTCCTGGAGGCGGCCGTGGCCGATCCCCGGCAGCGGGTCTCCGCGCTGCCTCTGCTCGACGACGCCGAGCGGCAGCGGGTGCTGCACGGCTGGAACGACACCGCGCGCGAGGCGACGGCCGCGACCGTGGTGGCGCAGGTGCAGCGGCAGGTGGCGGCCACCCCGGACGCCACCGCGTTGGTCCACGAGGGCGTCACACTGTCGTACGCCGAGCTGAACGCCCGTGCCAACCGGCTGGCCCGCCTGCTCGTGGCCCGGGGCGCCGGCCCGGAGACCCGGGTGGCGCTCGCGCTGCCCCGCTCGACCGAGCTGGTGGTGGCGATCCTCGCGGTGCTCAAGTCGGGCGCCGCGTACGTGCCGGTGGACACCGGCTACCCGGCCGGCCGGATCGCGTACCTCCTCGAGGACGCCGAGCCGGCGCTCGTGCTGGCCACCGGCGAGACCGCCGGCCTGGTCCCCGACGGCGCGCTGGTGCTCGACGCGGGCACCGGCGTCGACCAGCCCGACACGGACCTGACCGACGCCGACCGGCTCGCGCCGCTGCGTCCCGGGCATCCGGCGTACGTGCTCTACACGTCCGGCTCGACGGGGCGCCCGAAGGGCGTGGTGGTCGAGCACCGGGCGGTGGCCGCCTACCTGGCCTGGGCCCGGCACACCTACCCGGGCCTGACCGGTACGACGCTGCTGCACTCGCCGGTCTCGTTCGACCTGACCGTGACCGGCCTGCTCGGCACGCTCACGGCCGGCGGCACGGTTCGGCTCGCCGCGTTCGACGACGCGGCGGCCCGGGCGGGCGGCCCGCCGTCGTTCCTCAAGGTCACCCCGAGCCACCTGTCGCTGCTCGGCCCGGAGCTGTCGCCCACCACCGACCTGGTGATCGGCGGCGAGGCGCTCACCGGCGAGCAGCTCACCGGCTGGCGGGCCGCACACCCGGACGTCGCCGTGATCAACGAGTACGGGCCGACCGAGGCGACCGTCGGGTGCGTGGCGGCCCGGATCGCCCCCGGGGAGACGGCGCCGGCCGGCCCGGTGCCGATCGGCCGCCCCACCTGGAACACCCGCGCGTACCTGCTCGACGCGGCGCTCAACCCGGTGCCGCCCGGTGTGGTCGGGGAGCTGTACGTGGCGGGCGACCAGCTCGCCCGCGGCTACCTGCGCCGGCCTGCCCTGACCGCGGACCGCTTCCTGCCCTGCCCGTACGGCGGGCCGGGGCAGCGGATGTACCGCACCGGCGACCTGGCCCGGTGGCGGGCCGACGGGACGCTGGAGTACCTGGGCCGCCGCGACAACCAGGTGAAGGTCCGGGGCATGCGGATCGAGCTCGGCGAGATCGAGTCGGCCCTGCTCGCCCGCGCGGACGTGCGGGAGGCCGCCGTGGTGGTCCGCACCGACTCCGGCGAGCCGGAGCTGGTCGGCTACCTCGTCGGCGCCGCCGACCCGGCGGCGCTCGCCGCGGACCTGGCCCGCGAGCTGCCCGCGCACCTCGTGCCGGCCGCGTTCGTGGTGGTCGACGCGTTGCCGCTCACCCCGAACGGCAAGCTCGACGTGGCGGCGCTGCCGGCGCCCGCGGCCGACTCGACCGCCGACGGGTTCGTGGCCCCGCGCACCGAGGCCGAGGCGCTGGTCGCCGAGGTGTACGCCGAGATCCTCCAGGTGGAGAAGGTCGGCGCGCTGGACGACTTCTTCGCCCTCGGCGGGAACTCGCTGCGCGGAATGCGCGCCATGGCCCGCATCCGGGCCGAGGTCGAGGTGGAGCTGCCCATGCGGGCGCTGTTCAGCAGCCCGGTGGTGGCCGACCTGGCAGTTCAGATCGAGCAACGGATCGCCGCCGAGCTGGACGAGCTCTCCGACACCGAGGTCGCCGCGCTGCTCGCGGCGGAGAAGGACGACCCCTCATGACCGACCTGAAGGACCCGGCCCGGGACGCCGCCCGGACGGCCCTGATCGCCCAGCGGCTGCGGCGGCGGCAGGCCACCGCGGCCGCCGCCCGGATCGCCCCGCGCCCGCCGGACGCCGAGGTGCCGCTGTCGTACGCCCAGGAGCGGGTCTGGTTCATGGACCAGCTCGCCCCCGGCGAGGCCGCGTACCACATCGCGGTGCCCCTGCGGGTGCGCGGCCCGTTGGACGTGCCGACGCTGCGCGCGGCGCTCGACGGGCTGACCCGGCGGCACGAGTCCCTGCGCACCCGCTTCCCGGCGGACGCCGACGGCCGGCCGACGGTCGTCGTCGAGGAGACGGTGGGCGTCCCGCTGACCATCGTGGACGCCGTCGACCGCGCCGCCGCGCAGGAACTGGTGGAGGCGGCGGCGGCCGAGCCGTTCGACCTGGCCCGCGGGCCGCTCCTGCGCGCCCTGCTGATCCGGCTCGCGCCCGACGAGCACGTGCTCTTCCTCGGCAAGCACCACATCGTGGGGGACGGCTGGTCGGTGGACGTGCTGCTGCGCGACCTCGTCACCCTCTACCGGGGCGGCGAGCCGCCGGCGCTGCCCGTGCAGTACGGCGACTTCGCCGTCTGGGAGGCGCGGGAGCTGGACGGGCCCGCCGCGCAGGCGCACCTGGAGTGGTGGAAGCAGCGGCTCGCCGGGATTCCGCCGCTGGAGCTGCCGCTGGACCTGCCCCGCCCGGCCGCCCAGACCTACCGGGGCGACTTCGTCGAGTTCACCGTCGACAAGGCGACCACGGACGGGCTGAACGCGCTCACGCGCGCGTACGGCGGGACGCTGTTCATGACGCTGCTGGCGGCGTACCAGGTCTTCCTCGCCCGGCACACCGGCCAGGACGACTTCGCCGTCGGCGCCTCCGTGGCCGGGCGCTCCGCGCCGGAGCTGGAGAACGTGGTCGGCATGTTCGTCAACATGCTGCCGCTGCGCGCCGAACTGGCCGGCGACCCGACGTTCGGCGAGCTGCTGGAGCGGACGCGGCGCGGCGTGCTCGACGCGCTGGAACACGGCGAGGTGCCGTTCGCCAGGGTGGTGCACGAGCTGGGTCTGCCCCGCGACGTGAGCCGCTCGCCGGTGTTCCAGGCCATGTTCGTGTTGCAGAACTACGACATGGGCCGGTACGCCGAAGTGCCCGGCAGCAGCGACGTCACGTTCGACTGGACGCCCATGGAGTTGCGGGCCACCCGGTTCGACTTCGAGCTGCACGCCGTGGAGACGGCCGACGGGCTCTGGGGCAAGCTGGTCTTCAACACCGATCTGTTCACCCGCGACACGGTGCGGCGGATGGCCGGACGGCTCGGCGCGCTCCTGCGGGCCGTGGTGGCCGCGCCGGGCACCCCGGTCTCCGCCCTCGACCTGCTGGCGCCGGACGAGCGGTCCCTGCTGGCCGCCTGGAACGACACGACCACCGACTTCCCTCGTACGCAGACGCTGCACGGGCCGATCGAGGAGCAGGCCGCCCGCACCCCGGACGCGGTGGCGCTGCGCTTCGAGGGATGCTCGGTGACGTACGCCCAGCTCAACGCCGCCGCCAACCGGATCGCCCACCGGCTGCGCGCCGCCGGCGTGGGCCCGGAGACCCTCGTCGGGGTCTGCGCGGAGCGTTCGGTGGAGCTGGTCGCCGCCCTGCTCGGTGTGGTTAAGGCCGGCGGCGCCTACCTGCCGCTGGATCCGGAGTACCCCGCCGACCGGCTGGCGTTCATGCTCACCGACGCGGCCGCGCCCGTCGTGCTCGTGCAGGAGCAGCTCCGCGACGTGCTGCCCCGGACCGGCGCCACGGTGCTGGCCCTCGACGACGAGGCCGTGTGGGCCGACCAGCCGGCGACCGACCCGAGCCCGGTGGCCGGCCCCGAGCACCTCGCGTACGTCATCTACACGTCGGGCTCCACGGGCCGGCCGAAGGGCGTGCCGAACACCCACCGGGGCATCGTCAACCGGCTCGACTGGATGCAGAAGACCTACCGGATCGGCCCGGCCGACGCGGTGCTCCAGAAGACGCCGGCCAGTTTCGACGTGTCGGTGTGGGAGTTCTTCTGGCCGCTGCGCGAGGGTGCCCGGCTCGTGCTCGCGAAGCCCGGCGGCCACAAGGACGCCGGCTACCTGCGGGACCTGCTCGTCGCCGAGGAGGTGACCACCGGCCACTTCGTGCCGTCGATGCTGACGGTCTTCCTCGCCGAGGACGGCGTCGAGGCGGCCACGGCGCTGCGGCGGGTCATCTGCTCCGGCGAGGAACTGCCGCTGCCCACCGCCACCGACTTCACGGCACGGCTGCCCTGGTGCGGCCTGCACAACCTGTACGGGCCGACCGAGGCGGCCATCGACGTCAGCTCCTGGCACTGCGACCCGGCGCTGCTCGGCGATCTGACCAGCGTGCCGATCGGCGCGCCCATCGCGAACCTGCGGCTGCACGTCCTCGACGCCGCCGGCAACGAGTGCCCCGTGGGCGTTGCCGGCGAGCTGCACATCGGCGGCGTCGGTCTGGCCCGCGGCTACCACCGCCGGCCGGCCCTGACCGCCGAGCGGTTCGTGCCGGACCCGTTCTCGGGCGAGCCCGGCGCCCGGCTGTACCGCACGGGCGACCTGGCCCGCTGGCGGATCGCCCCGGGTTCCGACGCCGGCCCGGGCGCCGTGGCTGACACCCCTTCCGGTGTCATCGAGTTCCTGGGGCGCATCGACCACCAGGTGAAGCTGCGCGGCCTGCGGATCGAGCTGGGAGAGATCGAGAGCGCGCTGCGGGAGCAGCCCGGGGTGACCGAGGCCGCGGTGATCGTCCGGGAGGACACCCCCGGCGACAAGCGGCTGACCGCGTACCTGGTGGGCGGGGCCGCGCACGCCGACGTGAAGGCGGCGCTCAAGGCGACGCTGCCGGAGTACATGGTGCCGGCCGCGTTCGTCACCCTCGACGCGCTGCCGCTGAGCCCGAACGGCAAGCTGGACCGCAGGGCCCTGCCCGCGCCGGTCGTCACCCGCGAGGCCTCCGTGGCGCTCGTCGAGCCGCGCGACGACACCGAGCGCCTGCTGGCCGGGATCTGGTCGGAGGTGCTCGGCGTGGCGACGCTCGGCATCGACGACGACTTCTTCGACCTCGGCGGGCACTCCATGCTCGCCACCCAGGTGGTCGCGAAGATCCGCAAGGCGGAGTCCGGTGGCCGCCCGGTCGGCGTCATGGACCTGTTCCAGCAGCGCACGATCCGGGAGCTGGCCGCCTTCATGACCGGCGCCGCGGGGGACAAGGGGCCGCGCCGACTGCTGTACGAGCTGACCAAGCCGATCCCGGTGGCGCAGCGGGTCGTGTCGTACGTGTGTGTGCCGTACGGCGGCGGCAGCGCCATCGTCTACCAGCCGCTCGCCGACGCGCTGCCGGCCGGGCACGCGCTCTGGTCGCTGGCCATCCCCGGCCACGACGTGGGGCTCAGCGAGGACGCCCTGCCGTTCGACGAGCTGACCACCCGCGTGGCCGAGGAGATCCTGGAGCGCGTCGAGGGCCCCCTCGTGCTCTACGGCCACTGCGGGGTCGGCAGCGCGATCGTCACCGAGGTGGCCCGCAAGGTGGAGGCCGCCGGCCGCGACCTGGAGGCGCTCTACATCGGGGCGATGTTCCCCTTCGCGCGCCCGAAGGGGCTCTTCGCCGCGGTGCGGACCCGGCTCGAGAAGCTCCGCAGCAACCGGCACTACGCGAGCTGGCTCAAGTCGATGGGAGTGGACACCGACGAGCTGGACCCGGAGCAGGCGGACCGGATCATCAGCAACATGCGCGCCGACTCCCGGGCCTCCGAGGAGTACTTCACGGGCCTGCTCGACCGGCGGGCCACGAAGCTGCGGGCGCCGATCGTCTCGGTCGTCGGCTCCGAGGACCCGGTCACCGACTACTACACCGAGCGGTACACCGAGTGGCAGTTCCTGAGCGACACCGTGGCGCTCGTGGTGCTCGACCAGGCCGGCCACTTCTTCCTCAAGTACCGCGCGGACGAGCTGGCCGAGATCGTCACGCGGACGCACCGGGCCGTCGCCGACGGGGACGTCACCGACCTCACCCGCGAGGCGCGGGGCCAGGACGCCGCCTGGGCGGTGTACGACACCATGCGCGTCGGCGCGGACGAGCGGCCGACACGGGACACGGTCAAGCCGAGCATGGCCCGCTTCGTGGCGGTCACGGCCGGGCAACTGGTCTCGACCACCGGGTCGGCGCTCACCGCGTTCGCGCTGCCCATCTGGCTGTTCACGCAGACCGGCTCGGTGGCCGACCTCGGCCTGCTCTGGGCCCTCGCGCTGATCTGCGGTGTGCTGATGCTGCCGATCGCCGGAGCGGTCACCGACCGGGTCAGCCGGCGGAAGATCATGATGATCGCCAGCAGCAGCGCCGGCTCCATTCAGGTGGTCCTCGCCGCGCTGCTCTGGACGGACAACCTCGCGCTGTGGCACATTTACGGTCTCGTGGCGCTGAGCCAGGTGGCCGGCTCCTTCCAACGCATCGCGTTCCAGTCGGCCGTCCCGCAGCTCGTGCCGAAGCGCTACCTCGGGCACGCCATGGGCATCACGCAGCTCTCCAACGGCTTCGCGATGCTGCTCATGCCGGTCTTCGCGGCCGGGCTGCTGGCCGCCATCGAGCTGAAGGGCATCCTGCTCCTCGACGTGGCCAGCTACCTGGTGGCGGTGCTCACCCTGGCCGTGGTCCGCTTCCCGGACTCGCTGGGCTGGCGGCCACGCGAGCGGCTGCTCGTGGCGATCGCCAACGGCCTGCGCTACTCCTGGCAGCACCGCGGGTTCCGGCTGATGCTCGGCTACTTCGCGCTGGGCAACATCTTCCTGGCGCCCGCCCTGGTGCTCACCACCCCGCTGGTGCTGTCCTTCGGCACGGCGACCCAGGTGGCACAGGTGGCGCTCGCCGAGGCGTCCGGCGCCGTGGCCGGGGGCGTGCTCATGTCGCTCTGGGGCGGCCCGCGGCACCGGCGGATGATCGGCGTGCTGATCGGCAACCTCGGCACCGCGATCGGCTGCGTCCTCGTAGGCCTGGACGCCTCGGTGGCGATGATCTGCGTCGGGGCGTTCTGGCTGGCCATGGCGATGACCACCGCGCAGTCGATCTACGCGACCATCGTGCAGGTCAAGGTGCCGCAGCGCTTCCACGGCCGGGTGTTCAGCCTCAACCAGACCATCTCCTGGTCGACCCTGCCGATCGGGTTCGCGCTGCTGGCCCCGGCGGCCACCAACCTCTTCGAGCCGATGCTCGCTCCGGGTGGCGCGCTGGCCGGCTCGGTGGGCGCGGTGATCGGCACGGGTCCGGGCCGGGGCATCGGGTTCGCGTACGTCTGCTTCGGCGCGGCCCTGGTCCTCATCACGCTCGGCGGCTTCGCCATCCGGATGCTGCGTCGCTTCGACATCGAGGTGGAGGACTCCCTGCCCGACGACCTGATCGGCGCGCAGGAGCGGGAGCGGCGCCTCGCCGCCCGCGCCGCCGAGCAGGACGGGGGGAAGGTGCCGGTCGGGGTGTGAAACGAGCGGTCGCCGGTCACGACGGCGGCGATCGGGGCCTCCGGGTGACCGGAGGCCCCGACCCGAGCCGGCGGATGCAGTGTCTCCCGGATGTTGTGGCCTCAGCGCCGGCGGAGGGCGACACCTTCCCGGATGTTGTGGCTTCAGCGCCGGTGGAGGCGGCTACTTCCGGGATGTTGTGGCTACAGCGCCGGCGGAGGGCGACTACTTCCCGGATGTTGTGGCCTCAGCGCCGGTGGAGGCGACACCTTCCCGGATGTTGTGGCTTCAGCGCCGGTGGAGGCGGCTACTTCCGGGAAGCTGTGCGGATCTTCGTCGCGAGCGTCATGCGCGGGCCGGGTCGCGGAGCGCGACGTCTGCCTGCGCCCGGGCGGCCAGCGGGCCGGTGCCCTCGGGCTGGTCCAAGATCCGCGCAACTTCCCCGAAATGGCGGCCTCGGCGCCGACGGAGGGCACTACTTCCCGGACGTTGCGCGGATCTTCGTGTCGGGTGTGACGCGCTGGCCGGCGGGGCGCCGACGTCTCCCTGAGCCTGGGTAGCGCGAGCCGCCCGCTGCCGGGGAAGGCGGGCTAATCCGGCAGCGCGATCCATCCGTCGGGGCCAAGATCCGAGCAAGTTCCCTGAAGTAGTGGCCTCGGCGCCGACGGAGGCCACTACTTCACGGAAGTTGTGCGGATCTTGGCGCGCCCCCCACGTCCACGCCTCGCGTGCGCGCCTCACGCGCCGGCCTCACGTGTGGGCCCGGCGCGGGACACTCGCGTCCGAGCAAGGCCGGGGTCACCGTCAGAAGGCGGTCGCCGGATCGGTGAGGTCCTCGTCCGGCAACTCCGACGGCTCGACCACCCACGCCGAGTAGACCGGCAGGCCGTGCCACGGGCCGGCCGGCGCGCCGTCTCGCGTGTCGGTGGCCACCGCGACGACGGCGTACGGATGGCCGAACCGCAGCTCGGCGATGCGGGCGACGCCCTCCGGTGGCAGCCCGGTCGCCGCGGCGAACGCGGTCACCGCGGCGGCCTCGAAGCCGTACCGGCCGTAGCGGGCCGTCGCCGCCTGCGCCGCCTCGTAGCGCAGCTCCGGCATTCCCATCAGCTCGCCGAGGGCCCGCGCGGCCGCGCCGAAGCCGAACGCGCCCGCGGTGAGGTCGTGCCGGCTCTCCGCGGACCAGCAGGGCAGCACTGCCGTGAACCGCTCCTCCCGGCCGCCGTACGTGCGGGTCGGCTCCTCCTGCAGTGTCCACAGCGGGGTGGCGCCGAGCGGCAAATCGTAGAGGCTGCGTCGCGCGGCGCTGGCGTCGAGCGGTGACCGCGTCGCGTCGGTGGCCACCTCGTGCGCCGCGGCGAGCACGTCGGCGGGCGGAACGTCCGGCGCGGCGGCGACGGAGACGACGAGCATCCCGGCCTCCCGGCCGCCGGCGACCTCGGCCCGGGCGGGCGCGGCGTGTACGGCCACGTCGCCGGCTCGCGCGGTGCTCGCGATCCAGCAGGTGTGCCCGTGCCACGGCGTACGCAGCACGCGGCGCAGCCGGCCCGCCCAGGCGCTGCCCGGGCCCAGCTCGCGGCCCGACGCGACCTGGAACGGATCCGCCCACGAGACGCGGGTGGCCAGCGCGGTGGCCAGGATCAGGACCGTCTCGGGCTGCACGGTGAGCGGGAACGTCTCGACGAGGCCGAGCGTCCGCTCGCGCGCCCAGGCGTCCAGCGCCGCCTGGCCGGGTAGCGGCCCGGTCTCGGTGGTCTCCGGCAGCGTGGCCCGCCACCCGGCCATACCCTCGCCGGCGGCCCGCTGCCCGGCGGGACCCTCGGCGGCGGCCCGCTCCCAGAGGGCGCTCGCCGAGGCCACCAGCGGATGCGGCGTCGACAACAGGGCGCGGGCGGTCTCGGCGGCGCGCTCCGCGTCGACGCCGAGCGCCTCCTCCAACTCGGCACGGGCGGCGCCGGTGGCGGCCGGGGCCACGAGGGCCAGCAGCAGCCAGGCGCCGAGTGGTGAGGCGACGTGGTGCCCGCTTGCGACGAGGCCGTGCACACGCTCGGCGTATCGGGCCACCGGCCCGCGAAGAACCATCACCGCTCCACTGTGCCCGCTGGCCGCGCCGGCGTCAGCCCCGCGAGGGTTTCCGACCTATGCTGGGCCGGTCGGGGCGAACGGGGAGGCGGCGTGGAGAAGCTCGACTACGACGCGCGCCTGCACGCGGTCTACACGGCGGGGCGGCGGATGTCGCCCGAGGCCCTGCGCACCTGGACGGCGGCGTTCGCCCGCCACCTGCCGGAGACGCGGCCGCTGGTCTGGCTCGACCTGGGCTCCGGCACCGGCCGGATGACCCCCACGCTGGCGGACGCCTTCGGTGGGCCCGTTCACGGGGTCGAGCCGTCGGACCGGATGCGTGCCCGGGCCCTCGCGTCCGCCGGCCATCCCGCGGTCACGTACGCCGCTGGCTCCGCCGAGAGCATCCCGTTGCCGGACGCCTCGTGTGACGCGGCCCTGCTGTTCTTCGTCTGGCACCACGTGGCCGATCACGAGGCCGCCGCTCGCGAGTTGCGGCGGGTCGTCAGGCCGGGCGGCCGGCTCTTCGTCCAGGCGAACTTCTCCGACCGGATGCCGGACGTCTGGTGGTTCCGCGTGGTTCCCGAATGGAAGAGCGTCGACACGGCGCAGTTCGGGTCCGAGGGGGAGGTGAAGGGTGACTTCGTCCGCGCCGGGTGGACGCTCGTCGCTCAGGAGGAAGTCACCTGGCCCCGCTCGGCGAGCCTGGCCGAAGACGTCGAACGCCTCAGGATGCGTGCCGTCTCGGTCTTCGCGCACCTGAGCGAGGAGATGATCGACGAGGGTTTCGCGAGGATCGAGGCCGCGCTGCCCTCGCTGGACGGCGGGCCGCAGTACGAGACCAGCGAGCTGCTTGTCTTCGAACGCTAGCGGGCCCGGGGGAGATGTCCGCTCCACAGCCACCGCAGGTAGTGCTGGAGTTCGTCGAGCGTGGCCACCCAGCCCTCGTCGGCGTACCTGAGGATCCGCACCGCTTCCCCCGGCAGCAGGTCGTAGGCGTTCGCGTGCGTCTCCGGGGCGGCCACGTGGGGAGGGATCGCCACCGGGTCGGGGACGAGGGCGACGCGCAGAGCCTTCCGCCCCAACGCCTTCAGGACCGTGAGGTACACGCGGGGCAGGTGGTACGGGGAGACGCTGAGCGCGAGGCTCGTGAGGCCGAGCTCTTCGGCCCTGTCCGCGATCCACGCGGCCTGGAGCCCCGTGTGCGGAGCCGGCTCGCCCTGCAGGTGCACCCCGTCACGGCGGCGGAGGCCGAGTTCACGGAGGTACGGCAGCGTGATCTCCCGGTACGTGGCCTCCGCCGGGTTCCCGTCCGCCACGAGCAGGTGTCGGATGGCGGGGTTCGCCTCCCAGCGACGGATGGCGTGGGTGAGACGCCACTCCTCGCCCTGGCCGGTGGGCACGACGAGCGCGTCGACGTGGTCGACCGCCGACTGGGGGAGCGCCAGGATCGCCAGGAAGGCTCGCGTCACGTCCAGCAGGTCGCCGGCGGCGACGTCGGCCACGTCGGCTGCCGGCGTGACCCGGGGGACCGGCCCGTAGCGGTGCATTCGACGCGCCTCCCGAGTCAGCGGCGGGGTCCGTCAGCGCCGATGACGGCCGCGACGGTGTCGGCGTCGAACTGGGCGCGGATCTGGTGGGCGGGGACGGGCATGCCGTCGATCCTGCGGGTTCCCGCCCCGGGCGACCAGTGGTTTTCGGGCCCGCACTCCACCGGGCGCGGGCGCCGCGGGCCGGAGGGATAGGCTCCCCGCCGTGGCAGGACTGTTGAGGAGCGTGGCGGCCCGCATCGGCGGCGCCGTCGTCCCCCGTCCCCGTCGTTCCGGGCCGGCGCCGGCCCAGGTGGCGCGCCGGCGCCAGGTCGCCGCGCTGCAACGCCGGGAGTTGACGTACGCCCCGGAGCTGGACGGGCAGGCCGACCCGGGTGAGATCGTGTGGACGTGGGTGCCGTACGAGGACGACCCCCGCCAGGGCAAGGACCGCCCGGTGCTGGTCGTGGGGCGGCACAGTCGCACGCTGTATGGGCTGATGCTTTCTAGCCAGAGCGACCGGGACGGCCAGCGGCACTGGCTGGCCCTCGGTCCGGGGGCGTGGGACCGGGACAACCGGCCGAGCTGGATCCGGTTGGACCGCGTGCTGACCATGCGGGAGGACAGCATCCGCCGCGAGGGCGCGATCCTGGACCGGTCCCGCTTCGACCGGGTGGGCCGGGCGTTGCGCGCCGGCTACGGCTGGCGCTGACGGTCAGGCGGGTTCGCGGCTCGGCCCCACGGCGGCGGACCGGGCGTCCGGCGGTGGGTACGGGTTCTCGGCGAGCAGTCGCGCCAGGTGCGCGCTGTTGAGCGCCAGCGCCTTCGTGGAGCGGCCCGTGGTGTCGGGCTTCGGGCCGGCGTCGATGTAGTCCACCTTGTGGAGCGCCTCCCCGACCCAGTACGTCGCGCCGGCGGCGGCGCAGGTGAAGCCCACCTCGTTGAGCGCCTGCTGCACCTCGCCGATGGTGTGGTGGGCGCCGTCCTCGTTGCCCACGACCGCCACCCCGGCGACCTTTCCGTACGTGAGCAGGCGTCCCTCGTCGTCGGTCTCGGACAGTTCGGCGTCGAGGCGTTCCAGCACCATCTTCGTCACGGAGGAGGGCTGCCCCAGCCAGATGGGCGTGGCGATGACGAGGATCTGCGCGGCAAGCAGCTTGGCGCGGATGGCCGGCCACCCGTCGCCGTCGCCCTCGTCGGTGGAGACACCGAAGCGTACGTCGTGGTCGACGATGCGGATCAGTTCGCCTTCGACGCCCTGATCGGCCAGGGCGTCGAGCACCTCGCGTCCGAGCGCCTCGGCGCTGGACGCCGCCGGTGACCGCTTGAGGGTGCAGTTCAGGACCAGCGCCCGGATCGTCGCCACGTTCGTTCCTCTCGGCCGGTGCCGCGTCCTTCGTCTGTTACCCGGCCGACCGCACGGAACACCTCACGGGTTCCGCTTGACAACCGCCCGGTGACCTGTAGATTCAACTCATCGGTTTATCAACCATCTAGTTGAGGACAGGTGCCGTGGCGGACGATCCGGTCAGCGTCGTGTTCGCCGCGCTCGCCGATCCGACGCGGCGGGCGATCCTGGCCCGGCTGGCGGCCGGCGACGCGACGGTCAACGAGTTGGCGGCGCCCTTTCCGGTGAGCGTCCAGGCCATCTCCAAGCACCTCAACGTGCTGGAGCGGGCGGGGCTCGTCGTGCGTACGCGGGAGGCGCAGTGGCGCCGGTGCCGGTTGGACCCGGCACCGCTGCGCACCGTCGGCGAGTGGGTGGACCAGTACCGCAGGCTCTGGGACGAGCGTTACGACACGTTGGACAGCTATCTACGCGATCTGAAGGAGAGCAACGATGGGCCAGCTCAGTGACATGGCGATCGACCTGCCGTCCGACCACGAGATCACCCTCACCCGCAGCTTCGACGCCCCCCGCGACCTGGTCTTCGCCGCGCACACCCAGGCGGAGCACCTGAAGCGCTGGTGGGGGAGGGGCAACCCGCTCGACGTCGAGATCGACTTCCGGGTGGGCGGGCGCTACCGCTACGTGGAGCACGCCGACGACGGCAACGCGTACGGCTTCCGGGGCGAGTTCCGGGAGATCGCGGTGCCGGAGCGGATCGTGCAGACCTTCGAGTACGAGGGCATGCCCGGGCACGTGGCGGTGGAGACGCTGGTCTTCACCGAGGAGGGTGGCCGCACGGTGGTGACCGGCACGACCCGCTTCGACACGAAGGACGAGCGCGACGGCATGCTCGACTCCGGCATGACGCAGGGTGCGGCCGAGTCGTACGCCGCTCTGGACCGGCACCTCGCCACCCTCGTCTGACCGCCGTGCGGCGGGTCGCGGCGCGCGACCCGCCGCCTCAGTCCGGCAGGCCGACGGTGTCGACGAGTTGGCGGGCGGCCCGGTCGGCGCTCACGCTCTTCGCCCGATACATGGCCGCGTCCGCCTGGCGCAGCGCCTCGGTGAGCTGGGCCGGGCCGGTCACCGGCGCGAGCCCCACCGAGGCGGTCACCCGCAGGCTGAAGCCGCCCAGCGGGATGGGCGCGGCCAGCATCTCGCAGAGCCGCCGAGTGGCGTGGTCGACCCAGCGGCGGTCCACGCTCGGGCTCACGAGCAGCCCCGCGAACTCGTCGCCGCCGAGCCGGGCGACCGGGTTGTCGCCGGCGAACGCCGCGAGCCGTTCGGCGACGCTGATCAGCACCTGGTCGCCCGCCGCGTGCCCGTAGCGGTCGTTGACCAGTTTGAAGTCGTCCACGTCGAGCACCACGGCGATCAGCGGTCGCCCCGCGGCGTCGGTGAGCAGCGTGGCCGCCAGCCGGTAGAAGGCCCGCCGGTTGGGCAGCCCGGTCAACGGATCGTGGCTCGCGGCGTGCCGCTCGGCGGCCAGCTCGGCCTGCAGGTGCTCGATCTCGGCCTCGGCCCGTACGGCCCGGCGGCGCAGCTGCCAGGAGGAGAGAAGCGCGCCCGCGGCACAGATGCCGGACGCGACACTCACCGGATCCGGCACGAGCCCTCCCGTCACGCCGCCGCCCGGGCCCCGACGTGGCCGACGCGCCCGTGCGGGCCCTCGTTGTCCCTGGTCAAGGCCCAGGTCAGGTCACTCACCGTGAACGGATCAGTACCGTACACATGGGTTATCATGCTCGCCGTCCGATGCAGATGCAATAGCAGATGCACGTGCAGCACCGTCCGATGTCGACAGTCACCCCGCGCCGCCCACCGCTCCTCCCCACGGCAATCGGCCGGCTCCTGAGCAGAAAGACCCCTCATGCAGCAGCCGAGAAACGGCGTCCCCGCCACCCAGCTTCCCCCGCTGAACTGGCAGAAGAGTCGCCGGAGCAACCCGAGCGGCAACTGCGTCGAGCTCGCCGAGCTGCCCGGCGGGGCGGGTATCGCCGTACGCAACTCGCGGCACCCGGACGGGCCGGCCCTCATCTACACAGTGGACGAGATCGCCGCCTTCGTCCTCGGCGCGCGGGACGGGGACTTCGACCACCTGATCGCCTGAGCGACCCGTCCGGCGGTGCCCCGGGTCGCCGGTCCGGAGGAGTACCTCTCACCGTCCGTCCATGGCATGCTACTCGTCGGCCGGGCCGGAGCCCGGCCGTGCGTGGTACGCGGAGGTCGGCACGTGACGATGGTTCCCGCCGACGGTGGCCCGACAACCGGGCCGACCGTGCTGCGCATGCTGCTCGGCGCCCAGCTCCGCCGCCTGCGGGAGTCCAGCGGTGTCACCCGGGAGGGCGCCGGGTGGGAGATCCGCGCCTCCGAGTCGAAGATCAGCCGCATGGAGCTGGGCCGGGTCGGGTTCAAGGAGCGTGACGTCGCCGACCTGCTCACCCTCTACGGCGTGACCGACGCCGAGGAACGCGAGGTGCTGCTCAAGCTCGCCCGGGACGCGAACAGCCCCGGGTGGTGGCACCGGTACGGCGACGTGCTGCCCACCTGGTTCCAGTCCTACCTCGGGCTGGAGGCCGCGGCGGCGCTGATCCGCACGTACGAGGTGCAGTTCGTCCCCGGGCTGCTGCAGACGCCCGCGTACGCCCGGGCGGTGGTGCTGCTCGGACACGGCGCGGCCGCGCCGGACGAGATCGACCGCCGGGTGGGGCTGCGGATGCGGCGCCAGGAGTTGCTGCGCCGGGCCGACCCGCCGCAGTTGTGGGCCGTGGTGGACGAGGCGGCGCTGCGGCGTCCGATCGGCGGCGCGGAGGTCATGCGCGGCCAGTTGACGGCGCTCATCGAGGCGACACGGTCGCCGAACGTCCGGCTGCAGATCATCCCGTTCGTCGCCGGCGGCCACGCGGCGGCCGGCGGCGCGTTCACCATCCTGCGCTTCGGCGACCAGGACCTGCCCGACATCGTCTACATCGAGCAGCTGACCAGCGCGATCTACCTCGACAAGCGGGACGACCTTGACCACTACGCGCTCGCCATGGAGCGGCTCTGCATCGAGGCGGAGCCACCCGAGCGGACGCCAGAGCTGCTCGCCCGGCTGCGCGACCAGCTCTACCCGGCCTGACCGCCAGCATCGCCCTGTCGTGTTGACGGGCGTCGACGTGTGCGATTAGTCTCTGAATCGATCCAGTTCTGAATCGATCCAGAGGGGGACCGGTGAAGCCAACCCTCCAGGCCGTGGCCGACGCCGTCGGCGTGTCCCGCAGCACCGTGTCGAACGCGTACGCCCGCCCGGACCAGCTCTCCGCGACGCTGCGGCAGCGGATCCTCGACACGGCGAAGGCGATCGGCTACCCCGGCCCCAACCCCACCGCCCGCTCGCTGCGCCGCGGCTTCGTGGGCGCCATCGGCGTGCTGTTCACGCCACGGCTGTCGTACGCCTTCACCGACCCCTTCGCGGTCCGCTTCCTCGCCGGTGTCAGCGAGGCCGCCGAGCGGCACGGCACCAGCCTGCTGCTCGTGCCCCTGCCGAGCGGCGACACGGACGCCCGGCGGGCGATCGAGAACGCCGCCGTGGACGGCTTCTGCGTCTACTGCGTGGGCGACGAGACGTGGGCGCTGGACGCCATCCGCGACCGGGGGCTGCCCTTCGTGACCACCGCCTCCCAGCTCGACGCCGGCCCCGACCTCCGGTACGTCGGCATCGACGAGCGCGCCGCCGCCCGGGAGATCGCCACCCACGTCGCGGGCCTCGGCCACCGGCGTGTCGCCCTGCTCGGCGACACCGTGGTGCCGGACGCCCCGGTCGGCGAGCTGCGGCTGGCCACCGTCGACGAGGTGCCGCAGCCCACCACCCGGGGCCGGCTCGGCGGCTTCGCCGACGCCTTCGCGGAGGTCGGGGTGCCCTGGCCCGAGCTGACCGTCCTCAACGCCGCCGCCAACACCCGGCCGGCCGCCGCCGCCGCGGTCGCCGGCCTGCGCGACCGACCCGACCCGCCCACCGCCGTGCTGGCCTGCTCCGACGTGCTCGCCCTCGGCGTCCTCGACGCCCTGGCCGCGCCGGAGCACACCGGCCACCCACCGGTCTCGGTCACCGGCTTCGACGACATCGCCGAGGCGGCCGCGGCCGGCCTCACCACCGTGCGCCAGCCGGCCGAGGAGAAGGGCCGGATCGCCGCCGACCTGCTGCTCGACCCGCCCGCCGACCCGGCGGCCGGTCACGTCCTGCTGCCCACCGAACTCGTCGTCCGGACCTCCACCGGACCCGCACCGAGGAGTTGACCATGGAACAGCCCACCGGCTTCGTCTCCGCCGTCGACGCGGTCACCCGGCACGTGAACTCGGCCCGGCCCGACGCGCCGGTACGCGCCGACCGCCCCCGCCCGGCTCGGCTGGCTCCGGCGCGACTGGCCGCCGCGGGCGCCCTGCGCCGCCTCGCCGACCGGATCCAGCCCCGGCCGGTCCCGACCGCCCCCCGCTGCTCCTGACGGCCCCGTCCGGGTGACCGGCGCCACAGCGGCAACCGGTCATCGGGGCACGGCCGGCCCGGGCGGCGCGCAAACGGGCGCGGCGGGTGGTGGGTGGCGACCCGGGCCAGGCACACTGGACGCCCATGTCGCCGTTCACGCCCACCCTCCGGCTGCACGACCGGTACGTCCTGCGCGAGCGCATCGGCCTCGGCGGGATGTCCGAGGTGTGGCGCGCCGAGGACGAGGTGCTCGGCCGGTCCGTCGCGGTCAAGGCGCTCGCCGGGCAGCTCGCCACCGACCCGCAGCTGCGGGCCACCATCCAGCGCGAGGCCCGCGCCGCCGCCCGGCTCACCCACCCGCACGTCACCCAGGTGTACGACTACGGCGAGGCGACCCTGCCCGACGGCGAGGTCGTGCCGTACCTCGTCATGGAACTGGTCGACGGGCACAACCTCGCCGACCGGCTGGCGGGCGGCCCGCTCCCGTGGCGCGAGGCGGTCCGGGTGGCCGGGCAGGTGGCCGCGGCGCTCGCCGCGGCCCACCGGATCGGCGTGGTGCACCGGGACATCAAACCGGGCAACGTCATGCTCACCGAGACCGGCGCCAAGGTCCTCGACTTCGGCATCGCCGCGCTGGCGGGCCCGCACCACCCGCTCGCCGGGCAGACCGGCGAGCTGCTCATGGGCACCCCGGCCTACTTCGCCCCGGAGCGGCTCTCGGCCGGCCCGCCCAACCCGGCCAGCGACGTGTACGCCCTCGGCGCGCTGCTCTACCGCACGCTCACCGGTCGGTCGCCCCGCGCCGTGCAGAGCTGGGAGGACGCCCTCGAGGTGCACCAGCGACGGACCCCGGTGCCGCCGCTGCGGATTCCCGGCCTGCCCGCCGACATCGCCGACCTCACCCTCGCCAGCCTGTCCGCCGACCCGGCCCGCCGGCCGACCGCCGCGCAGCTCGCCACCCGGTTCGGCACCGTCGGGCCGGCCGACCCGCCCACCGCCGTCCTGCCCGTACGACCGTCGGGCTGGGCGGCCGTCGCCTCCCCGCACCCGCCGACGCTCGTCGACCGCGGCCCGGTCGCGCCGCGGCCGGCCGTCGTGCCGCGCGAGCCGCGACGGCGGTCCCGGGGCCCGGTCGCCGCCCTGGTGGCGGCCGCGCTGGTGCTCCTGGTCGGCCTCGGGGTGATGCTCAAACTCGGCGACGGCGACGGAACGCCGTCGGCGGCCGGTACGACCGCGCCGGCGCCCCCGCCGCCCACGACCTCGGCCGCGCCGGACACCCCACCCCCGTCGAGCGCGGCGCCCCCGTCGACCAGCGCACAGCCGGAACCCATCAGCCTGCGCCAGTTGGCCACCGAGTTCGCCGCGGTCCTGGCCAGCGCGCAGGCGCAGGGCGGGATCGACCGGCGCACCGTCGAGGACCTGCGCGACGACCTGAGCGACCTGTTCCGCAGCAAGCCGAAGGACCGGGCCAAGCGGGTCGAGGAGCTGCGCCAGCGGATCGACGAGGCCGTCGAGCGTGACCGCCTCCCGTCCAGCGTGGGGGACCGGCTCGACGACCTGCTCGACCGCGTCGACGTCTCCGACGACGGCGACGACGCCTCCTTTGGCCGCGACGCTTCCTCCGGCGGCAACGACTCGTCGGGCCGCGGCCGCGACTCGTCCGGCCGCGACCACTGATCCCGCACACGGCGCGGCGCGCCGCGCGCCGCGCGCAGGACCTCGGTGGATCATGCAGTTTTGGTGCCTCACAAAAGCCGCGAATCTGCCCTGAACGGGCGCCACAACTGCATGATCGGCGGGTGGATGGGGCGGGGCGGACGGCGGCGCGGGTGGGGTTTTCCGCACCCCGGATTGTGCGGTCGGCCGGCGCGGTCGGGAGGGTGACCTCATGGTGGTCTCCCAGGTTCGCTTCGTAGCGTGGGCGCCATGATTCGTTCCTTCCACCTCCTGCTCGCCACGGGAAACCTCGCGGCGGACGCCGAGCCACCCCAGGACGGCGTGGTCGGCTACGTCACGGACCTGGTCGAACGGCTGGGCGGTCCGGGCGCCGGCCTCGCCGTGGCGCTGGAGAACCTCTTCCCGCCGATCCCCAGCGAGGTGATCCTGCCGTTGGCCGGGTTCGTGGCCGGGCAGGGGCGGATGAGCGTGGTCGCGGCGATCTTCTGGACCACCCTCGGGTCGCTCCTCGGGGCGCTGGCCCTCTACGGCATCGGCGCGACGCTGGGCCGGGACCGGATGCGGGCGGTCGTGGCCCGGCTGCCGCTGGTCAAGCTCAGCGACGTGGACCGGACGGAGGCCTGGTTCGCCCGCCACGGCGTCAAGGCGGTCTTCTTCGGCCGGATGATCCCGATCTTCCGGAGCCTCATCTCGATCCCGGCCGGCGTGGAGCGGATGCCGATCGGCGTCTTCGCCCTCTACACCACGCTGGGCAGCCTCATCTGGAACACGACCTTCGTGCTCGCGGGCTACCTGCTCGGCGACAACTGGCACCTCGTCGAGGGCTACGTCGGCGTGCTCCAGAACGTCGTCATCGTGGTCTGTGCGGCGGCCGTCGGCTGGTTCGTGGTGTCCCGGATCCGCCGGGCCCGGCGGGCCGCCCGGGAACCCGAGCCGGCGACACCGTCCATCCCGACGGGGACGATGCTGGGGCCCGATCCCAGCGGCCGAGGCACCCTCTACCGCAGCGGCGGACGGGGCGACGACCACGGTGGGGCCCGTTGACGCTGCCGACCGCACGGGTCGCGCTCGGCGTCGCCGCCGGAATCCTGACCGCCGCCGTCGAACTGATCTTCCTGCTCGTCGCCGCCGTGACCGGCGCCGTGGCCGCGCTCGTGCCGCCGGCACGCCGCCCGCTCGGCGCCCGGACCACGGCGTACGCCGCGGCCCTCGTCCGCCTCGAACGCCGGCGGCTCGGCGGGCTGCTGGGCGTCGACGACCCGCCGGCGGCGGAGCGTACGGCCGGCCGGCGGGAGGTCGGCTACCTTGCCGCCCGGCTGCTCCCCGGCCTGCTCGGCGCCCTGGCGTACGGCGTCCTCGCCATCGGCCTGGTGCTGGCCGGGATCCTGCTGACCGCCACGCTGCGCGGCGACGTGACGGTTCCGGACCTCCTGCTCCAGGTCGTCATCGGCGCGGTGCTGCTGCTGCTCAACGTCCAGGCCGTCGCGAGCGTGGGCGCGCTGGACGTCCGGCTCGCGCGGGCGCTGCTCGGCCGGGGCACCCGCGCGGCGCTCGAGGCGCGGGTGCGGGAACTGGCCACCACGCGGGCCGGCGTCATCGCGGCCGTGGACGCCGAGCGGCAGCGCATCGAACGGGACCTGCACGACGGGCTGCAACAACGGCTGGTCGCGCTCGGCATGCTGCTCGGGCGCGCGCGGCGCAGCCGCGACCCCGAGCGGACGTACGCCCTGCTCGGCCAGGCCCACGAGGACGTCCAGCGGGCGGTCGAGGAGCTTCGGGACGTGGCCTGGCGGGTCTACCCCTCCGCGCTGGAGGACGGCGACCTGGGCGCGGTGCTCGGCATGGTGGCGCAGCGCTCCGCCGTGCCGGTGCGGATCCGGTGCGACCTTCCCGTACGCCCCGACCGCCAGGTCGAGACCGTGCTCTACTTCGTGGCCTGCGAGGCGCTCACGAACGCCGCGAAACACGCCGCCGCTACCCTCGTGACCATCGACATCGAGGCGGGGCAGGGGCAGGTCCGGATGCGGGTACGCGACGACGGCGCCGGCGGCGCCGACCCCTCCGGGCGCGGCCTGTCGGGCCTGGCCCGCCGGGTCGCCGCGCTGGACGGGCGGCTGCGCGTGGACAGCCCGGCCGGCGGGCCCACCACCGTGCTGGCGGAGCTGCCGTGCGGATAACGCTCGCCGAGGACTCCACGCTGCTGCGGGAAGGGCTGGTCCGGCTCCTCGCCGAGGAGGGCCACGAGGTCGTGGCGGCGGTCGGCACCGCCGACGAGCTGGTCGAGGCCGTCGACCGGGAGCCGCCCGACGTCGTCGTCACCGACGTACGGATGCCGCCGACCCACACCGACGACGGCCTGCGGGCGGCGCTCGAGATCCGCCGCCGCCGGCCCGCCGTCGGCGTCCTCGTGCTGTCCCAGTACGTCGAGAAGCGGTACGCGAGCCGCCTGCTCGCCGACCGCCCGGAAGGGGTCGGGTACCTGCTCAAGGACCGCGTCGCCCAGGTCGACGACTTCCTCGACGCGCTGGACCGGGTGGCCGCCGGGGCCACCGCGCTCGACCCGGAGGTGGTCCGGCAGGTCGTGGCGGGCTCCGAGCGTACGGACCCGCTCACCCGGCTCACGCCACGCGAAAGGGACGTCCTGCACCACATGGCGCAGGGCCACACGAACGCGGCGATCGCCGAGCGCCTGCACGTGTCGCTGAGCGCCGTCGAGAAGCACGTCAACAGCATCTTCGACAAGCTCGACCTGTCGTACGCCGTGGGCTACAGCCGGCGGGTGCTCGCCATCCTCCGCTATCTGAGCACCTGACGCCGGCGGCGGGCGCCAGTCAGTGAGTCACGTCAGCACCCGGACCGGGTTGCCGTCGAGGAAGGCGCCGATGTCATCCACGGCGTCACGGAAGAACGTCGCGTAGTTCCGCTCGCTGACATAGCCGAGGTGTGGCGTGGCCAGCACGTTCGGCAGCGTACGGAACTCATGGCCGGCGGGCAGCGGCTCCTCGTCGAACACGTCCAGCCCGGCCCCCGCGATCCGCCCCTCGCGCAGTGCGGAGGCCAGGGCGGACTGGTCGACGATCGCCGCCCGCGAGGTGTTGACCAGGTGCGCGGTGGGCTTCATCAGCGCGAGCTCCCGCGCGCCGACGAGCCCGCGCGTCCGGTCGCCGAGCACGAGGTGGACGGAGACGACGTCGGAGCCGGCGAGCAGGGCGTCCAGGTCGGGGGCCAGCCGCGCGCCGCCCGCCTCGGCGCGCTCGCGCGTCAGGTTCTGGCTCCAGGCCAGCACGTCCATGCCGAACGCCCGCCCGACCGCCGCCACCTGCGACCCGATCCTGCCCAAACCGAGCAGCCCGAGCGTGCGTCCGTGCAGGTCGGTGCCGAGGGTGTGCTGCCAGGGCCCGCCGGTGCGCAGCGCGGTCGCCTCGGGCACCAGGTGGCGGGCCAGACCGAGGATCAGCGCCCACGTCAGCTCGACCGTCGAGGTCCAGCCGCCGCCCGTGCCGGACACCGTGACGCCGTGCGCCCGCGCCGCCTCCAGGTCGATGGCGGCGTTGCTCATGCCGGTGGTGACGAGCAGCCGCAGGTGGGGCAGCCGGTCGAACACCTCGGCGGGGAACGGTGTGCGCTCCCTCATGGCGACCACGATCTCGTAGTCATGGATGGCCGCCACGAGTTCGTCGGTGCTCGCGAAGTGCTCGCGGAAGCTGGTGGCCCGGACCCGGGACCAGTCCGCCAGGCCGAGTGCCACCCCCTGGTAGTCGTCCAGGACGGCGCAGCGAAGTTCAGGGGACATGACCGGTGATCCGCCTTCCATTGGGTCAACGCTCCAGCATGCGCAGGGCGGCTTCGTCGTGGGTGTCACCGACGGCGGGGGGAAGGTTGTCGAGCTTCTCCATCTGTTCCGCGGTCAGTTCAACGGCGTCGGCGGCGGTGTTCTCCTCGACGCGTGCCACGCGCTTGGTGCCGGGGATGGGCGCGATGTCGTCGCCCCGGCTCAGCAGCCAGGCCAGTGCGATCTGCGCCGGGGTGGCACCCGCTTCGGCGGCGATGGCCTGGACCTCGTCTGCGATGCGCAGGTTGCGCTGGAAGTTCTCGCCGGTGAAGCGCGGGTTGTTCTTACGCAGGTCGGTGTCGTCGAAGTCGCTGGTCGAGCGGATCTGCCCGGTGAGGAAGCCGCGACCCAGGGGCGAGTAGGGCACGAAGCCGATGTTCAGCTCGCGCAGCAGGGGCAGCACCTGTGCCTCCGGGTGCCGGGTCCACAGGGAGTACTCCGACTGGACGGCAGCGATGGGGTGCACGGCGTGGGCGCGACGGATCGTCTCCGGTCCAGCCTCGGACAGGCCGATGTGGCGGACCTTGCCCTCGGTGACCAGCTCGGCCAGCGTCCCGACGGTGTCCTCGATGGGTGTGTTCGGGTCGACTCGGTGCTGGTAGTACAGGTCGATGTAGTCGGTGCCCAACCGCTTGAGCGAGCCCTCGACGGCGGTGCGAATGTTGGCCGGGCTGCTGTCGAGGTGCCCTGCCCCGCCGCCCGCATGCGAGATCATGCCGAACTTCGTTGCCACCACGGCCTGGTCGCGGCGGCCCTTGAGCGCCTTGCCGAGGAGTTCCTCGTTGATGTACGGGCCGTAGACCTCGGCGGTGTCGAGGAACGTGACGCCCAGTTCCAGGGCCCGGTGGATGGTGCGGATCGACTCGGCGTCGTCCGTGCCGGCTCCCGTGTAGGCGTAGGACATCGATACCAGGCCAAGACCGATACGGGAGACGTCCAGGTCCCCCAGCTTGATGTGCTTCATTACAGTTCTCCTTTTCTCTACCGATTCGTACGTTCGCTGGGCACTGTGAATGATTCCGCCGCTCATCGCCGGCACTGATGCGCATCTCCGCGCTGGCGCAGGGGTGAGCGCGCCGGGCGGTGATGGCGGGCAATGGGTGGACAACGGTGATGTGGCCTACCTGTCGACAGGGGCCGCACCGGGCGGACCGGTCAGGCGACGGGGATCCAGGTGAACCGGCCATCGGGGCGGCGCTCGGCGCGTCCGAAGACCACGTCGGCGAAGTGGTTGCCATAACCGATGGTGTCGGGGCGGCTCAGCTCCTCGACCAGGCGGCGGCGGTACTCGGCGGCATCGGCGGGGTCGTGGTCGATTCCGCAGCCCCATTCGGGGTGAGCGACCTGGACCGGCGCGTGCATCGCGTCACCGAAAGCGACGAGTCGCCGGTCGCCTCCGGTGATGGTGTACGTGATGTGGCCGACGGTGTGTCCGACCGAGAACGAGGCCCGCACGCCGGGGAAGATCTCCTCGCCGTCCTCGACCGTACGGACGCGGGGCGCGAAGGCGGCCAGACGTTCCTCGGTCGCCCCGGCCCCGGCGGCCAGGTCGCGCCGCTCCCACTCGGGTGCCGCGACGAAGTGGGGGGCGTGCGCGAACGGCGGCGTATCCGTGCCAGGCTCGGCGCTCCAGGCCCAGCCCAGGTGGTCGAGGTGCAGGTGGGTGATGGCGACGGCCTCGATCTGGCGCGGCTCGCGGCCCAGCCGCCGCAGGCCGTTCAGCAGCTCGCCGCCGTAGATGCTTCCCAGCATCGGGTTGGCCGGGTCGTCGGGGTGGGACTCGGGTCCGAACCCGGTGTCGATGAGCAGCGCCCGATCACCCCGCTCGACCAACAGTCCGCCGATGGCTGCGGGCAGGAAGCCGGCGTCGTCGAGATGATCGCGGTTGGCCGCCCAGTCCGCGTCGGTGGCGGCCGGCAGCCAGCCGTGCGGCTTGCACAGAGCCAACCCGTCCGGAACGTAGGTGATCTTCAGGTCACCCAGACGGAGCGAACGGACGCGGGGTGCGCTGGTCAGCCGTACGCGGTCGAAACTGGTCGTCGTGCCCATATGGTCCTACCTCGTGCTCGGAGAGGTGCCGCCGGGAGGCGGCGCGAACCGAAAGTTACAGCTTGAATAGCTTCAACTGCAACTATCTCAGTTGGAGTAAAGTTGTGAGGTGTCCACCGAGCGCGATACCCCAGGGCAAGACGACCGGCAGCTGTGCGGGCTGGTGAAGGACCTGGCCAGTCACATCGAGGCCCACCTTCGGGTCCGGGCGGCCGCCCTCGGCCTGACCGCCTCGCAGGGCAACGCGCTGCGCGAGCTGACTCACCCCTTGACCCTGCGCGAACTCGCCGACCGGATGGGCTGCGAGCCCTCCAACGTCACCTTCGTCGCCGATCGCCTCGAAGAGCAGGGCTACCTCGAACGCCATCCACACCCCGACGACCGCCGCGCCAAGCAGCTTGTCCTGACTCCCGAGGGCACCGAACTCCGCAAACGACTCCTCGAGCTGCTCTCCGAAGACTCCCCCCTGTCGCCTCTGGCCCCCGAGGAGCAGGACGTCCTGCAGCGCCTCCTCAACCGCGCCCTTCACCGCTGACCCGCCAGCTCGGCGTAGAGGGGCCCGAACGGGTGGCCGAGCCCACAGTTGTGGACTGATCAGTTCCTTACCCCTATGGTTGTGGCATGGGCAGGCCACGGACGTTCGACATCGACACGGCGGTGGACCGCGCGATGGAGTTGTTCTGGCGTCAGGGGTTCGAGGCGACCTCGACCGAGGATCTCGTGGAGGGCCTCGGAATCGCCCGGGGCAGCCTGTACAAGGCGTTCGGATCCAAGGAGCAGCTCTACGCGCTGGCGCTTCGGCGTTACTGCCAGCGTCACGCGGTAGGGCTCGTCGAACTGTTGGATCGGGCGGAGCAGGTGCGTCCGGCGATCCGGGCGGCGCTCCTGGAACTGGTGGAGACGGACCTGGCCGATCCGGAGCGAGGGTGCCTGCTCGTCAATGCGGCCACGGAGCGCTCGGCGCACCCGGACACGGTCGACCAGGTCTCCCGCACGATGGGCCAGGTCGAGTCGGCCCTGGCCGGGGCGTTGGAACGGGCTCAGGTCCGCGGGGAGATCGCGGCGGACAAGAAGCCGCGGGAGCTGGCCCAGTTCCTGACCACGTTCCTGCAGGGCCTGCGGGTGATGGGCAAGGCCCGGGCGGATCGCGCGTTTCTCGAACACGCCGTGGAGGTCGCCATGGGCGCGCTCGACTGACTTTTTGCTGCCCGCATTTGGAACTGATCAGTCAATAACTGGGGAGTAGTAGTGGATCTCGAACTACAGGGCAAGGTCGCCGTCGTCACCGGGGCGAGCAAGGGCATCGGACTGGCCACCGTGGCGGCGTTGCTCGACGAGGGCGCGCACGTGGTGGCGAGCAGCCGCACGAGCACCCCTGAACTCGACGCCCTCGCCGAGCGTGGCGCCACCGTCGTGCTGGCCGACATCACCGACGCGGGCACCCCGCAGCGGCTCGTCGATGCCGCGCTGTCGACGTACGGGCGCCTGGACGTGCTGGTCAACAACGTCGGTGCGGGCAGTGCCCGCACCGGCTTCCTCGACGTCGACGACGCCGAGTGGGCGCGGGTGTTCGACGTGACGTTCTTCAGCGCCGTGCGCACGAGCAGGGCTGCCCTGCCGGCCCTGCTGGAAAACGGCGGGGCGATCGTCAACATCAGCAGCATCAACGCCCGCCTACCGTTCCCGATGGTGGTCGACTACTCCGCGGCCAAGGCGGCGGTGAGCAACCTGACCAAGGCGCTGTCCGAGGAGTTCGCGCCCCGCGGCGTACGGGTGAACGCCGTCTCGCCGGGCCCGGTGCGGACCCCGTTCTGGACCGGCCCGGACGGCTTCGCGCACGCCGTCGCCGCCGGCGCGGGTGTCAGCGCCCAGCAGGCGCTCGACGAGGTCGTGCCGCAGAGCATGGCCATCAGCACCGGCCGGATCACCGAGGCCGGCGAGGTGGCCGACCTGGTGCTGTTCCTCGCCTCCGCCCGCTCCGCCAACACCACCGGCGCCGAGTTCACCCTCGACGGCGGCCAGGTCAAGAGCATCTGACAGGGAAGGCCTGGGAGTGCGCCACCGGACCGGTCTCCTGTTGCTCGCCGGCGGTGTTCTCGGCCGGTGTCGGCAGGTGGGAACAAGCGGGGGCGTGGGTAGGTTGTGTGGGGTGTCGGTGTGCCCAGTGTCCCCGGGCCTCACCTGATAACTGCCGTCGCGGAATACCGTTCGGCTGGAGCCGCGTTCGTGCCACGCGCCGAGAGGCGACCTGCACACCGACACCCCAGCGCCGCCCCGAGCCACCCGGCCCGGGGCGGCGCTGTCTGTGCACCAGCCGGCAGCGCGGGACACGTTCCCGGGGGACGGTGGACGGTGGTCCACGGCAGAATGCCGGGATGAGCGAGCAACCGTCCTGGGCCGACCAGCCGGGAGTGGTCACACTGCCGAGCGGGGCCACGGTGCGTGGGCGGCGGATCGCCGATCCGGCGTCGCCGGCCGACTTCGCGCTGCTGTTGGCGCCGGGCCCCGACCCGGCGTGGCCGCATCGGCGGATCCGGTGGCCCGACTTCTGGATCCCGGTGGACCGGGCCGACGCGCTCGACGCCCTGGGTGAGGCTCTGCGCCGGGCGCGGGCGGGCGAGCGGGTGGAGGTGGCCTGCCGCGGCGGCCAGGGCCGTACGGGCACCGCGTTGGCCGCGCTCGCCGTGCTGGACGGCCTGCCCGCCGAGCGGGCCGTGAGCTGGGTACGCGCCAACTACCGGCCCCGGGCCGTGGAGACACCGTGGCAACGGTGGTGGCTGCGCCGCCTGGTGTGACCGGGCCGGCGAGGGGCAGCCCGCCGGGTGGCGCATCGGCCCGCCCCTCGACCGGCGGCCGGTGTCAGGCGTCCACGTACTCGCGCAGGTGCCGGGCCGTGAGCGTGTCACCGCGCGCGACCAGCTCGGACGGCGTACCCGTGAAGACGACCCGGCCCCCGTCGTGGCCGGCGCCGGGCCCGAGGTCGATCAGCCAGTCGGCGTGCGCCATCACGGCCTGGTGGTGCTCGATGACGATCACCGTGTTGCCGGAGTCGACGAGCCGGTCGAGCAGGGCGAGAAGCTGATCCACGTCGGCGAGGTGCAGCCCGGTCGTGGGTTCGTCCAGCACGTAGGTGCTGGTCTTCTCGGCCATGTGGATGGCGAGCTTGAGTCGTTGACGCTCGCCGCCGGAGAGCGTCGTGAGGGGCTGACCGAGGCTGAGATAGCCCAACCCGACGTCGGACAGCCGGCGGAGGATGACGTGGGCCGGCCCACTGGGGAAGAAGTCGTACGCCTCGGTGACCGACATCGCGAGCACCTCGCTGATGTTCTTTCCGCGCATCGTGTAGGTGAGCACCTCGTCGGTGAACCGGCGCCCCTCGCACTTCTCGCAGACGGTGGCCACGCCCGCCATCATGGCGAGGTCGGTGTAGATGAGGCCGATGCCCTTGCACGCCGGGCAGGCGCCCTCGGAGTTCGCGCTGAACAGGGCGGCCTTCACCCCGTTGGCCTTCGCGAACGCCGCGCGTACCGGGTCGAGCAGCCCGCTGTAGGTGGCCGGGTTGCTGCGCCGTGACCCGCGAATGGCGGACTGGTCGACGATCACGACCCCGTCGCGCCGGCGCAGCGACCCGTGGATGAGCGAACTCTTGCCCGAGCCGGCGACGCCGGTGACCACGGTCAGGACGCCGAGCGGGATGTCGACGCTCACGTCGCGCAGGTTGTGCAGGTCGGCGTTGCGGATGGGCAGCTGCCCGGTCGGCGTGCGCACCTGCGTCCGGAGGCTGACCCGGTGGTCGAGGTGCCGTCCCGTCAGCGTGCCGGAGCGGCGTAGCCCGGGGACGTCGCCCGAGTAGCAGACCCGCCCGCCGGCCGCGCCGGCGCCGGGCCCGAGATCGACCACGTGGTCGGCGATGGCGATGGTCTCCGGCTTGTGCTCGACCACGAGCACGGTGTTGCCCTTGTCGCGCAGGCGGAGCAGCAGGTCGTTCATCCGCGCGATGTCGTGCGGGTGCAGGCCGACGGTCGGCTCGTCGAAGACGTACGTGACGTCGGAGAGGCTGGAACCGAGGTGCCGGACCATCTTCACCCGCTGCGCCTCCCCGCCGGAGAGCGAACTGCTCTCCCGGTCGAGGCTCAGGTAGCCGAGACCGATCTCGACGAGCGAGTCGAGCAACTCGCGCAGGTTGCCGACGAGCGGGCCCACCGAGGCATCGTCGACACCGCGGAGGAACTCGGCGAGGTCGCTGATCTGCATGGCGGAGCACTCGGCGATGTTCCGCCCCGCGATCCGGGAGGAGAGGGCCGCCTCGTTGAGCCGCGTGCCGCCGCAGGCGGCGCAGGTCGTGAAGGTGACGGCCCGGTCGACGAACGCCCGGATGTGCGGCTGCATCGACTCGCGGTCCTTCGCGAGGAACAGCCGCCGGACCTTCACCACGAGGCCCTCGTACGTCCAGTTGTTGCTGCCCCTCTTGATCTTCGTGGCCGGCTTGTGCAGGAAGTCCGCCCACTGCTGCGGCGTGAAGTCCTGCAGCTTGACGTCCGGATCGAACAGGCCGGACCCCACGATGGTCTGCCAGTACCAGGAGTCGACGGCGAAGTTGGGCACCTTGATGGCGCCGTCGTTGAGGGAGCGTTCGACGTCGACCAGCTCGTGCACGTCGAGGTCGGAGACACGGCCCAGCCCTTCGCACGCCGGGCACATGCCCTCGGCCAGGTTGAAGCTGAACGCGCCCGCCCCGCCGACCTGCGGCGTGCCGAGCCGGCTGAACACGATCCGCAGCATGGCGTACGCGTCGGTGGCCGTGCCCACCGTGGAGCGGGAGTTGACACCCATCCGCTCCTGGTCGACCACGATGGCGGCGCTCAGGTTGCGCAGCGAGTCGACGTCGGGCCGGTTGAGGGCCGGCATGAAGGACTGGAGGAACGCGCTGTAGGTCTCGTTGATGAGGCGCTGCGACTCGGCGGCGATCGTGCCGAACACGAGCGAGGACTTCCCCGAACCGGAGACACCGGTGAAGACGGTGAGCCGGCGCTTCGGGATGTCGACCGACATGGAGGCCAGATTGTTCTCCCGGGCCCCCCGTACCTCGATCATGTCGTGACTGTCGGCGGTGGACCGTGCTGGCTGCGACATGCGAACCCTTCGCGGAATCGGGGGCAGGCGTACGCCCACCCTGGCACCGGGGTCTGACACTTCAATTCTCCCATTGAACCGTCCGTGTAAGGTTTCCGGACGTTCCCATACGTGAAGGCGACAGGAAGTTTCAAACAACGGGTCAAGCGGTACGCCCGCCCGCCGGGGCCCGGTCGAGTGGACGCCACACGGCCGGCCGCCCCTTTCGTCGGGCACGGCAGGCAGCGCCCACTTGCGGCGGCTCCGGCCCCGGGGCATCCCGGGCCGGATTAGGGTGCTCGCATGAGAGATCGGCTGCTGGCCACCACGGCGACCGCCGTCCTGCTCGCGGTCGGCGCCGCCGTTCCGGCCCCGGCCGCGCTGCCCACCCCCGCCCCGACCGCCGCCGGGGCGGCGCAGACGGGTGCTGCGGCGGCGACCGTGCCGTGCCCGCGGGCCGTGGCGCCGCACGTCTCCCGGCCGCCGCGCCCGTCGCCGCCGCCGGCCGTGCCGCAGGAGCGCGTGGTGGGTGGCCCGGCCCTGGCCACCTCCGGGCTGGTGGTGCCCGCCGGGGCGCCCGCGCCGCCGAAGGTCACCGCCACCTCGTGGCTCGTGGCCGACCTGGACAGCGGACAGGTGCTCGGCGGGTGCGGCCCGCACGAGTACGGCACGCCGGCGAGCGTCCAGAAGCTGCTGTTGGCCGCCACCATGCTGCCCCGGCTCGATCCGAAACGGGTCGTCACGGTCACCGCCGAGGACATGGACATCGAGCCGGGCTCGTCGGCCGTCGGGCTGGTGGAGGGCGGCCGGTACACCGTCGAGACGGTCTGGCTCGGGCTGCTGCTGAACTCCGGAAACGAGGCCGCCAACGTCCTGGCCCGGCTGGGCGGTGGCGCCGAGGGCGCGGCCGGCGGCGTCCGCGCCATGAACGAGTACGCGCATCAGCTCGGCGCGCTCCAGACGCACGCGGTCACGCCGTCCGGCCTCGACGGACGCGGACAGTTCACCAGCGCGTACGACCTGGCGCTGATCGCCCGCGTCTGCTTCGCCAACCCCACGTTCCGCCGGTACGCCCTCACGGAACGGACCCAGATCCCCGCCCAGCCGGCGCAGAAGACCAAGGGCTTCCAGATCCAGAACGAGAACCAGCTGATCTACCAGTACCCGGGTGCGCTGGGCGGCAAGACCGGTTTCACGGACCTGGCCCGGCACACGTACGTCGGCGCGGCGGAACGCGGCGGTCGGCGGCTGGTCGTCACACTGCTCGGCGCCGAGCCGCAGCCGATGCGGGGCTGGGAGCAGGGCGCGGCCCTGCTGGACTGGGGCTTCACCCTGCCCGCGTCGGCCGCCGTCGGACGGCTCGTCGAGCCGGGAGAGCTGACCGCCGCGCCGACGGTGAGCCCATCCCCGCGCGCCGAGCCCGCCGCGGCGCGGCCGGCCGCCGCCAGCAGCTCGGTCGCGGGCGGGATGGCGATCGCCTGGTCGGTGGCCGGGCTGGTCGCCGCGGCGGCCGTCCTGCTGATGGCCGGGCTGCTGTGGCGCCGCCGGGCCACCCGCCGCGGCGCACCCTGACCCGCCGACGACGCGAAGAGCGACGAGATCACGCTCGATCCTGGAAACAGGGGCCTCCGGACCTGTACGAGGCCACTACTACCGGGATCGAGCGCGATCATGCCGCGTGAGGCGGGGCGCGGAGCGTGGGGGCGCGGGGCGCGGGCGCGGAGCGCGGGAGGCGGGGCGCGGGGCGCGGGCGCCCATGATCCGTACAACTTTCCTGAACGTGCTGCCTCTCCTGTCCGCGAGGCAGCACTTTCAGGGAAGGTGTGCGGATCTTGCCGGTCTCGGTGCGGCCGGCGCAGGGAGCGCGTGAATCAGGGAGGCGACGCAGGCGGCCCCGCCCGACGATCGTCTCCCTGGCCGGCGGGCCGCTGCGAGGTCGACATGATCGCGCTCGACCCTGAAACAGGGGCATCCCGACCCCCGCGAGGCCACTACTACCGGCATCGAGCGCGATCTTGGCTCGGGTGCGTGGGCGCGCCCGGACCGGCCCGGCGCATCGACAAGGGCCCGCGGGATTCATAGACTCCGGTCGCTCCGGCACCACGAGTCCCAGGAGGAACCCCGTGTCGTGTGAATCCCGACCTCAACCGGCCAGGGGCCGCCCGCTGCGTACGCTGTCCCGGCTCACCGGCGCGGCGCTCGTCACCGGCGCGCTGCTCGCCACCGGTGCCACCGCCGCGGTAGCCGCGCCCGCCGCTCCCGCCCCCGCGCCCGCCGCCCCCGCGCCCGCCGCCCCCGCCCCCGACCCCGCGCCCGCGTCCGTGCCGCTCGCCGGCTCCGCGCCCGACGGCCGCGCTACACACGGCCCGTGCGCCTACACCCGGACGCCCGAGGAGCCGGCGGCCCGGCCCGTGCCGCTGCCGCCCGACCCGCGCCGGACGCCGGACCGGGGACGGGTCCGGGTCACGTTGTGGACCAACCACGGCCCCATCGGGCTCACTCTGGACCGGGAGGCGGCGCCCTGCACGGTCCAGAGCTTCCTGCACCTGACCCGCCACCGCTTCTACGACCGGACCCCGTGCCACCGGCTCACCGCGTACCCCACGCTCAGCGTGTTGCAGTGCGGGGACCCGTCCGGCACCGGCTCGGGCGGGCCCGGCTACCGCTACCGGGACGAGCTGCCGACGGACCTGCCGCCCGCGCCCACCGACCCGACCGGCGAACGTCGCGTCTACGCGCGGGGCACGCTCGCCATGGCCAACGCCGGCCCGGACACCAACGGCAGCCAGTTCTTCCTCGTCTACGCCGACTCGGCGCTGCGGCCGAACTACACGGTCTTCGGATCGGTCGACGCGGCCGGGCTCGCCACCCTCGACCGGATCGCGGCCGGGGGAGTGGCCCCCACGGAGGAGGACCCGGCCCCGGTCGACGGAGCGCCCGCGCTGCCGGTCCAGATCCGCAAGGCCCTGCGACACCTGCACTGACGGGAGCGCGGTGGGAGATCGCGGTTGAATCTCCCACCGTCTCCCCGGACCGGGTCGCATGACCCGCGCCGGAGCGGGGATCACCCTCGTCACGGCGAGGGGGTGGACGATGGCGGCACACGTCCGGCACGCGCGGGTCTCCGTGGACGGCGTCGACGTCTTCTACCGGGAGGCGGGGCCCACGCGTGGGCCGGTCGTGCTGCTGCCGCACGGCTACCCCTGCTCCTCGTTCCAGTACCGGAACCTGATGGCCGCCCTCGGTGACCGGTGGCGGCTCGTCGCCCCGGACCTTCCCGGCTTCGGTTACAGCGCCACACCGGCCGACTTCGACTACACCTTCGCCGGCTACGGACGGTTCCTGCGGCGCTTCGTGGACACCCTGGGCCTCGACCGGTACGCCATCTACCTGCACGACTACGGCTCGCAGCACGGGTTCCGGCTGGCCCTGTCGGCGCCCGACCGGGTCGCCGCCCTCATCGTCCAGAACGGGGACGTGTACGCCGACGCGTTCGGCCCGAAGTACGCGCCGCTGCGGACGTACTGGGCGGACCCGACCCCGCAGCGGCGTGCCGAGCTGGCCGCCACCGTGAGCGAGAAGGGCTTCCGCGCGGAGTTCGTGGGGGAGTTGCCCGAGCGGTTGGCCGACCGGGTGAGCCCCGACCTGTGGACGCTGGCGTGGGCGCAGCTGCGTACGCCGCCCCGGCCCGAGATCATCCTGGGCATCTTCACCGACCAGGCGAACACCCTCGCGGACTTCCCGCGTATCCAGGCGTACCTGCGGGAACACCGGCCGCCCACGTTGATCGTGTGGGGACCGCACGACGGGTACATGCCGGCCGAGGCCGCCCGCGCGTACCTGCGTGACCTGCCCGACGCCGAGCTGCACCTGCTCGACGGCGGGCACTGGGCGCTGGAGACCAACCTCGACGAGATCGTGTCCCGGGCGCGCGACTTCCTCGGGCGCGTCCACCCCGCCGGCTGAGCCGCCGTCGCGTCCACCCCGCTGGCTGAGCCGCCGTCGCGTCTACCCCGCGGGCTGAGCCGCCGCGGGCTGCTCAGCCACCGCCCGTCGCGGCGGGGGCGGGCAACGGCCGGCCGCCGTGGGGGAAGGGAGGGCACGGGGCGCAGGACGCGCGAAGGACCAGCTCCGTGGGGAGCCGGACGTGCGGGTCGCGGTCGACGCCGCCGATCAGGTCGATGAGCAGCCGCAACGCTTGGGCGCCCATGTCCTGCAGGGGCTGCGCGATGGTCGTCAGCGGCGGGTTGACCAGGGCCGACTCGGGAATGTTGTCGAAGCCGATCACGGACAGGTCGCCGGGCACCGCGAGGCCCATGCTCCGGGCGACGTCCATGGTGGAGATGGCCGAGAGGTCGTTTCCCGCGAAGATCGCGGTCGGTCGGTCGGGAAGCGCCAGCAGTTCCGCGGCCGTGGCGGCGGCGCTCTCGACCCGGAACCCGCCGATGCGCACGTACCGCTCGTCGACGGCGACACCCGCGTCGGCCATGGCCCTGCGGAAGCCGGCCTCGCGCAGGCGCGCCGACTCGAGGTCGGGGCGTCCGCTGATGTGGCCGATGCGGCGGTGGCCGAGCGACAGCAGGTACTCGGTGGCGAGCACGGCGCCCGCGAAGTTGTCGGAGTCGACGGTGGGCAGGCCGGACGGGCCGGTGTGGGGGTCGACGGCCACGACGTGGAAGCCCTGCTTGGTCTCGACCACGGTCGGCGTGACGATCACGGCCCCGTCGATGAGCGTTCCGGACAGGCGCGCGAGGGACCGCCGCTCCCAGCCGACGGCCGTGCCGTCGCCGTCGCCGCCGGAGTACGCCAGCAGCTGGTAGCCGGTGCCGGTGACCTCCTTGGAGGCTCCCTTGAGAAGCTCGGTGGAGAACGGCTCGAACTCGGCGACCAGGATTCCCAGCACGTTCGTGCGGTGACTGCGCAGGCTCTGTGCGCCCAGGCTCGCCTCGTACCCGAGCTGGCGGATCACCTGCTGGACGCGCTCCACGGTCGCCTGCGCCACGCCGTAGCGGCCATTCACCACCTTGGACACGGTCGCCACCGAGACGCCGGCCGTGCGGGCCACGTCCGACATCTTCACACGCTGCGGAAACGCCACGCCGACGATGATAGAGGCCGCCTCCGACCCCGTCACCGGAGTTTCGAAAACGTTATCGATATCGATTGACACCGCATTACGCGGCTGTAAAACTCCCCGGCAGGCCGAGTACCGCGACCGCTAGTCGAGGAGACGTGTCGATGGCGATGAAGCGCCGTGCAGGCGCCGTCCTGGCGCTGTTCGTGACCAGCGCACTCCTCGTCGCCGGGTGTAACGGCGGCGACGGCGAGGCGCCCAGCGAGGAAGAGCTCTACAAGAACCCGGTGACCCTGACCTGGTGGCACAACGCCTCCCAGGACGGGCCCGGCAAGACCTACTGGGAGAAGGTCGCCAAGGACTTCTCCGCGCTCCACCCCACCGTCACGATCCAGATCGAGGCGATCGAGACCAACCAGCTCCAGCGCACCCGGCTCCCCGCCGCGCTGCTCACCAGCGACCCGCCGGACATCTTCGCGGCGTGGGGCGGCGGCGAGATGCGCGAGCAGGTGGAGGCCGACTACCTGAAGGACATCACCGACCAGGTCAAGACGGAGGTTGCCGACATCGGCAGCGCGGCCGAGATCTGGCAGGTGGACGGCAAGCAGTACGGCCTGCCGTTCCGGATGGGCATCGAGGGCATCTGGTACAACAAGGACATGTTCGCGCGAGCGGGCATCACCACTCCTCCGACCACGTTCGACGAGCTGAACGACGCGGTCACCAAGCTCAAGGCCATCAACGTCGTCCCGATCGCCCTGGGTGCCGGTGACAAGTGGCCGGCCGCGCACTGGTGGTACAACTTCGCGCTGCGCGCCTGCTCGGTCGACACCCTGAAGAAGGCGTCCGTCGACCTCGTCTTCGACGATCCCTGCTTCGTCAAGGCCGGCCAGGACCTGAAGACCTTCATCGGCACCAACCCGTTCCAGCCCAACTACATCGCCACCCCGGGGCAGAACGACCCGACGAGCGCCAACGGCCTGCTCGCCAACGGCAAGGCCGCGATGGAGCTCATGGGCGACTGGAACCGGGGGACCTTGGACACCGCCGCCGAGAACAAGGAGGCGCTCGCGAAGTTCCTCGGCTGGTTCCCCGTGCCGGCGATCTCCGGCTCGGCGGGTGACCCGAAGGCCGCCCTCGGCGGCGGCGACGGGTTCGCCTGCGCCAAGAACGCTCCGCCCGAGTGCGTCGAGTTCCTCAAGTACATCGTGAGCCCCGAGGTGCAGAAGGGCTACGCCGAGACCGGCACCGGTCTGCCCGTCGCCAAGGGCGCGGCGGCCGGCGTCGCCGACCCCTCCCTGAAGTCCATCCTCGAGGCCACCTCCGGCGCCACCTACGTGCAGCTCTGGCTCGACACGGCCTTCGGCAGCACCGTCGGCAACGCCATGAACGACGCGGTCGTCGCCATCTTCGCCGGCAACGGCACCCCGGAGCAGGTCGTCTCCGCGATGAAGGCGGCCGCGAAGAAGTGACGGCCACCAACCCGACCCTCAGCCCCGCCGGCGGCGCGGACGCGCCACCGGCGGGGCCCCCTTCCGCGCGGCGGTCGTCCGCCCGCGCGGCGGAGACCCGGCGCAAGTGGTACGAGATCATCGGGCTCACCACGCCGGCGGTCGTCGTGTACGTGATGTTCGTGCTCGTCCCGATGGGGTTCGCCTTCTACTACAGTCTCTTCCGCTGGCGCGGGGTCGGGCCGCCCACCGACTACGTCGGTTTCGACAACTACGTCCTCGCCTTCCAGGACCCGATCTTCCTCGACGCCCTGCGCAACAACGCGATCATCGTGGTCGGCTCCCTCGTGCTCCAGGGGCCCCTCGCCCTGGGCATAGCCCTGCTGCTCAACCGCCGCTTCCGTGGGCGCACCGTGTTCCGCCTGCTGGTGTTCGTGCCCTACGTGCTCGCCGAGGTCACCGTCGGCATCATGTGGAAGCTGCTCCTGACGGGCGGCGGGACGGTCGACGCGCTGCTGCGGTCACTGGGGCTGGGCGGGCTCGTGCAGGCGTGGCTCGCCGACCTGAACGTCGTGATCTGGACGCTGCTGTTCGTCCTGACCTGGAAGTACGTGGGCTTCGCCATCATCCTCCTGCTCGCCGGCCTGTCGAACGTGCCGCCCGAGTTGACCGAGGCCGCGGCCATCGACGGCGCGAGCTGGTGGCAGACGCAGCGGCACGTCACGCTCCCGCTGCTGGGCCCCACGATCCGGATCTGGATGTTCCTGTCCATGATCGGCTCGCTGCAGGTCTTCGACGTGATCTGGGTGACCTCGGTCCCCGCGGTGCGGTCGCTCGGTGCCTCGGCCACCATGGCCACGTACATGGTGGACAACGGCTTCTTCGCCCGGCTCTGGGGCTACGGCAACGCGGTGGCCGTGATCCTGTTCGTCATCTCGTTCGTCGCGGCGCTGCTGTTCCAGCGCTTCCTCCTCCGCCGTGACATCGAGGGCGCCATCACCGGAAGGGTGAACTGACCGTGGCCGCCGACGCCGTCCTTCACCCGTCCACCCGGCGCCGCCCGATGTCGTGGGCCAGTCCCCTCACGTACGCGCTGGCGCTCACCGTCGCGGCCGTGTCCATCGCCCCGGTGGTCTACGTGATCGTCGGGGGTTTCCGCACCACGCCCGCGATCATCGCCGACCCGGCCGGGCTGCCCGACCCGTGGGTCTGGGACAACTACGTACGGGTGCTGACGCAGAGCGACTTCTGGCGGCAGGCGCTCAACAGCGCGGTGATCGCCCTCGGTACGACGCTCGGCGTCGTGGTGCTCGGCGTCTGCGCCGCGTTCGTGCTCGCCCGGTACACCTTCCGCGGCCGGGAGGCGCTGTACACCTTCTTCACCCTCGGCCTGCTCTTCCCGGCCGGGGCGGCGATCCTGCCGCTCTACCTGATGCTGCGCGACCTCACCCTCATCAACTCCTACTACGCGGTGATCCTCCCGCAGGTCGCCTTCCAGCTGCCGCTCACGATCGTGATCCTGCGGCCCTTCCTGGCCGCCGTTCCGCGCGAGCTGGAGGACGCGGCCGCCATCGACGGGGCCGGCCGGCTCGGGTTCCTCTGGCGCATCATGCTGCCGCTGTCGCGGCCCGCGCTCGTCACGGTCGGGGTCCTCGCGTTCGTGGCGAGCTGGAACGCATTCCTCCTGCCGTTGCTCGTCCTCGGCGACGCCGACCTGCACACCCTGCCGCTGGGCGTGCAGAACTTCTCCAGCCAGTACACCTCGGACACGGCGGGGATCCTCGCCTTCACCTCGCTGGCGATGCTGCCGGCGCTGCTCTTCTTCACCCTCGCCGAGAAGCAGATCGTCGGCGGCCTCCAGGGTGCGGTCAAGGGCTGACCAGCGGCACGAGCCGGACAAGGGAAGGAACCGACAACGTGACCGTGGACAGCGGACCGACCACCGCCATCTGGAACGACCCCTCGTACGACCTCGCCACCCGCGTCGACGCCCTCGTCGCCGCCATGACCCTGGACGAGAAGCTGGCCCAGCTGTACGGCGTCTGGGTCGGCGCCTCGGCCGACGGCGGCGAGGTCGCGCCGTACCAGCACGAGATGGAGGATCCGGTCGACCTGGACGCGCTACTGGCGACGGGCCTCGGCCAGCTGACCCGTCCGTTCGGCACGGCGCCCGTGGACCCGGCGCTGGGCGCCCTGTCGCTGCTGCGTACCCAGCAGCGCATCGTCGCCGCGAACCGGTTCGGCATCCCGGCCCTTGCCCACGAGGAGTGCCTCGCGGGCTTCGCCACGTGGGGTGCCACCGCGTACCCGGTGCCGCTGTCGTGGGGCGCCACGTTCGACCCGCCGCTGATCCGGCGGATGGCCGCCGCCATCGGGGCCGACATGCGCCGCCTCGGGGTGCACCAGGGGCTCGCGCCGGTGCTCGACGTGGTCCGCGACGCCCGCTGGGGGCGCGTCGAGGAGACCGTCGGTGAGGACCCGTACCTCGTGGGGACGGTGGGCACCGCGTACGTCCAGGGGTTGGAGTCCGCGGGCGTGGTGGCCACCCTCAAGCACTTCGCCGGCTACTCCGCCTCCCGCGCCGGCCGCAACCACGCCCCGGTCAGCATGGGCCCGCGCGAGCGGGCCGACGTCATGCTGCTGCCGTTCGAGATGGCCGTACGCGAGAGCGGCGCCCGCTCGGTCATGCACGCCTACACGGACACCGACGGGATCCCGTCGGCCGCCGACGGGGAGCTGCTCACCGGGTTGCTGCGCGACACGTGGGGGTTCACCGGCACCGTGGTGGCCGACTACTTCGGCATCGCCTTCCTGCATGCGCTGCACCGGGTGGCGGGCACCTGGGGCGAGGCCGCCGGCGCCGCCCTGGCGGCGGGGGTCGACGTGGAGCTGCCCACCGTGAAGACGTTCGGCGCGCCGCTGCGCGCGGCGCTCGCCGCCGGCGAGGTGCCCGAGGCGCTGGTCGACCGGGCGGTGCGCCGCGTCCTGACGCAGAAGGCGCAGCTCGGGCTCCTCGACGCCGGGTGGGACCCGGTGCCGCCGGCCCTGCACGGCGTCGACCTCGACGACCCGGAGGTGGTGCGCGGCCGGGTCGACCTGGACGCGCCGGCCAACCGCGCGCTGGCCCGGCAGGTCGCCGAGGAGGCCATCGTCCTGCTCCGCAACGACGGCACCCTGCCGTTGGCCGCGCCGGCCCGGATCGCGGTCGTCGGGCCGCAGGCGGAGAGCCCCACGGCGGTGCTCGGCTGCTACTCGTTCCCGGTGCACGTCGGCCCCCGCCACCCCGAGACGCCGATCGGCATCGAGTTGCCGACGCTGGCGCAGGCGCTGCGCGCCGAGTTCCCGGACAGCGAGGTCCGCGTCGAGCCCGGCGCGAGCGTCGACGGCCCGGAGACGGACGGCTTCGCCGCGGCCGTCGCGGCGGCCCGGGACGCGGACGTGGTGATCGCCGTCCTCGGCGACCGCGCCGGGCTGTTCGGCCGGGGCACCAGCGGCGAGGGCTGCGACGTCGAGTCGCTGGCCCTGCCCGGCGTGCAGCAGCAGCTGCTCGACGCGTTGCTGGACACCGGCACGCCCGTCGTCGTGACGCTCGTGGCCGGCCGTCCGTACGCGCTCGGCCGGGCCGTCAACGAGGCGGCCGCCATCGTGCAGTCCTTCTTCCCCGGTGAGGAGGGCCCCTCGGCGATCGCGGGTGTGCTCGGTGGGCGCGTCGAGCCGCAGGGGCGGCTGCCGGTCAGCGTCCCCCGCCGGCCGGGCGTCCAGCCGGGCACCTACCTCACGGCCCGGCTCGGGCAGGTCACCGACGTCTCGAACCTGGACCCCACCCCGGCGTACGGGTTCGGGCACGGGCTCACCTACACGCGCTTCGAGTGGTCGGAGCTGACGGTCGACCCGGCCGTGGTGGAGACCGACGGCGAGGTGCGGCTGGCGTTCACGTTGCGCAACGCGGGTGAGCGGTGGGGCAGCGAGGTGGTGCAGCTCTACGCGCACGACCCGGTGGCCTCGGTGGTGCAGCCGGTGCAGCGCCTCATCGGCTACCTGCGGGTGCCGCTGGAGCCGGGCGAGTCCTGCCGGGTCGCGGTGACCGTGCCGGCCGACCTCTTCTCGTTCACCGGGCGGGACGGGCGGCGGGTGGTGGAGCCGGGCGAGGTGGAGCTGCGGCTCGCCGCGTCCAGCACCGATCCCCGACTCGTGGCCGCCGTCGACCTGCGCGGCCCCGCCCGGCACGTCGATCACACCCGGCGGATGCACCCCCGGTTCATGGTCACGCCGGGCGGCGCCTGGTAGACAGGACGGGTGCGCAGCTCAGGTCCGGCGGGCGGGCCGGCCACTCCCGGCTCGCCGCCGGCCCGCCCGGGCCTGGCCCGGGCGGCCGCCGCCCTGCTCGCGGTCGGCCTGCTGGTCGGCGGCTGCTCGCGGCCGGAGCCCCGGCCGGCGCCCAGCCCGCCCGCCCCGGCGCCCACCTCGGCGAGCCCCACACCGCCGGCACCGCCCAGCCGAACGCCGTCGGCCTCCGCCACCCGCCGCCCGGCCGCACGGCTGCCCGGTTTCGTGGTGCTCGGCGACGCCGACCCGCGCATCCTCAGCGACATCCGGTACGCGACCCCCCACAACTTCGTGGGCCGTCCCATCGCCGGCTACCGCGAACCGCTCTGCCTGCTCACCCGACAGGCTGCGGAGGCGCTGCGCCGCGTGCAGGACGCCGCGCTGGCCGGCGGGCACAGCCTCAAGGTGTACGACTGCTACCGCCCCGTGCCGGCCGCGGACGACTTCGTGGCCTGGGCCAGGCGCCCCGGGGAGCAGCAGATGAAGGGCGAGTTCTATCCCCGGGTGGCCAAGTCACGGCTGTTCGCCGACGGGTACATCGGGTCTCCCACCGCGCACAGCAGGGGCAGCACCCTGGACCTGACCCTCGTGGACGTGCCCGCCCCCAGCCAGCCGCCGTACGTGCCCGGCCAGCCGCTCGTGTCCTGCACGGCCCCGCGCGCGCAGCGGTTCCCGGACAACAGCATCGACATGGGCACCGGCTTCGACTGCTTCGACACGCGGGCGCACACCGCCGACCCGGCGGTCACCGGTGTGCCCCGGGACAACCGGATGCTGCTCCGGCGGCTGATGACCGAGGGCGGGTTCGTCAACTACGACCGCGAGTGGTGGCACTACCGCTACGCAAAGGAGCCCTACCCGAACCGCTACTTCGACGCGCCGGTGGCCCGGTCGTCGGTGGGCTGAGCCGGCGCCGTCACGCGTAGGGCATGATCAGCCGTGCCGCCGAGTGCGCTACGACGCGACGGCCGCCCAGGGGAGGGAGACGGCAGTGACCACGGAACGGATCGGCCCACCGGTGACCGGCGGGGAGCGGGAGATGCTTCGCGCCTTCCTCGACTACCACCGGGCGACGCTCGCCATGAAGTGCGACGGGCTCTCCGACGCGCAGTTGCGCGAGCAGTCCTCCCCGCCGTCGACGCTGTCGCTGCTGGGCCTCGTGCGGCACATGGCCGAGGTGGAGCGGACGTGGTTCCGGCGGGTCATCAACGCCGAGGACATTCCGCTGGTGTGGTCGGCCACCGGCGACTTCCAGGAGGCGTACGACGCCAGCTCGGCCACTCGCGCCGAGGCGTTCGCGGCGTGGCAGCGGGAGGTCGAGCACTCCCGGCGCATCGAGCGGGAGGCGGAGTCGCTCGACGTCACGGGGCACAACGCCCGGTGGGGCGAGGACGTGTCGCTGCGCCTCGTGATGCTGCACCTGATCCACGAGTACGCCCGGCACAACGGGCACGCGGACTTCCTGCGCGAGGCGATCGACGGGACCGTCGGCGCCTGAACGCGCGTCAGCCCGCGGTGCCGGCTTCCGGACCGCGGCCGGTCGCGGCATCCGTCGCGGCGGGCAGTGGCAGCCAGGCGAGCACGTCCTGGATCTTCGCGTCCCAGTACGCCCAGTCGTGGGCGCCGGGGGAGAAGTCCACGGTGAGTGGCACACCCCGCTCGCGGGCGGCGGCCACGAAGCGGACGTTGTCCTCGTACAGGAAGTCCTCGGTGCCGCACGCGACGTAGAGAGCCGGATGGTCGGCGCTGGCCGCCCGGTCCAGCAGCGCCACCGTGTCGTCGTCCGTGCCCGCGACCGGGCGGTCGCCGAAGACGGTGTGCCAGACCGCGGGGTCGACCGGGTGGTCGCGGTCCCGCGCCCGATGCGCCAGGTCCAGGGCGCCGGAGAGGCTGGCCGCCGCGGCGAACCGGTCGGGTTCGCGCAGCGCCCACTTCACCGCGCCGTAGCCGCCCATCGACAGGCCGGCCACGAAGGTGTCCTCCCGGCGGTCGGACAGCCGGAAGAACGACCGGCACAGCTCGGGCAGCTCCGCGCTGAGGAACGTCCAGTACCGGTTGCCGTGCGCCTCGTCGGTGTAGAAGCTCCGGCCGACCTGAGGCATCACGACGGCGATTCCGAGCGGCGCCACGTACCGTTCGATGGCCGTGCGGCGCAGCCAGATGGTGTCGTCGTCGGTGAGGCCGTGCAGCAGGTAGAGCACCGGCGGGTCGCCGGCGGTGGCGCCCCCGGCCATGCCGATCTGCGACGACGTCCGCTGCGGCAGGATCACGGTCATCGAGGTGCTGAGGGTGAGCACCTCCGAGTGGAAGTCCACACGCATCAGGGCCACGATCGTCGACGGTAGCCGCCGCGCCGGCGGCCGGCACGAGTGGGCGGCGTCGCGCGTCCGGCCGACAAGCCACGCGGCGGGTCCTCTCGGCTCAGGGCGCCGCCGGGCCGGCGGCGACCGCGGCGGCGTACCGGTCGGCGAGCCGGCGCAGCAGGTCGCGCAGCGCGGGCGGGTCGAGCACCTCGAACGGCACGTCGAGGGTGCCGAGGAACGCGGCGAGGTTGGCCAGCGACTCGCCGCCGGTGTGCAGTAGGCAGCTCCGCTCGTCGACGGCCTCGAGCAGGCCGGCCGTGGACGGCATCCGCCGCGCCATCTCGGCGGCGGCAGCGTGCAGGCGCACCGTGGCGGGGTGCGGCCAGGCCGCCGACCCGACGCCGCGCAGCACGTGTGCGACCGCGTCGCCCCCGGGCGGCTCGCGGGGGGCGAAACGTGGGCCGGTCGGCACCCGTGGCGTCATCCGGTCGGCGCGGAACGTCCGCCAGTCCGCGCGCTCCGGGTCCCAGCCGAGCAGGTACCAGCGCCGCCCGGTGTAGACGAGTCGGTGCGGCTCGACGCTGCGCACGCTGTCGGTGCCGTCGTGCCCCACGTAGCCGAAGCGCAGGCGTTCGCGGCGCTGGATGGCCACCGCGACGGCGGTCAGCGTGGCGACGTCCACGGTGGGCCCGCCGGCCGCGGCGGAGACCGTGGCCGCCCGCAGCGTGTCGACCCGGTGCCGGAGCCGGGACGGCAGCGAGCGTTCCAGTTTGGCCAGCGCCCGCAGGGACGTCTCCTCGATGCCGGCCACCGTGCCGGCCGCGGCGGCGCGGAGACCCACCGCGACGGCGACGGCTTCCTCGTCGTCGAGCAGCAGCGGCGGCAGCGCGGAGCCGGCCCCGAGGCGGTAGCCCCCGCCGGTGCCCGGCCGGGAGTCGACCCGGTAGCCGAGGACGCGCAGCCGCTCGACGTCGTTGCGGACGGTCCGGGTCGTCACCCCGAGGCGTTCGGCGAGGTCGGTCCCGGGCCGGTCCCGGCCGTCCTGGAGGAGCGCCAGCAGCTTCAGCAACCGGACCGAGGTTTCGAGCATGCCGCAAGTCTGTCAGCAATCGCGGAACCGGAGGTTCCTCAAGCCTCCGTAGCGTCGGGTGCAGAGTCACCGACGAGAGGAATTCCGATGCAGTTGCGAGGACTGGCCACCGTCAGCTTCTGGGCCGCCGACCTGACCGCCGCGAAGACCTGGTACGCGGACCTGTTCGGCACGGAGCCCTACTACGAGGTGCGCGACGCCGAGGGCCGGCCCGCGTACTACGAGTTCCGGCTCGGCGACCACCAGCACGAGCTGGGCCTCATCGACAGCCGGTACGCCCCGGGCGGCGCGCCGGGCGCCCCCGGGGGCGCGATCGTCTACTGGCACGTCGACGACCTCGACGCCACCGTGGCGGCGCTGCTCGCCGCCGGGGCGCGGCCGCACCAGCCGCCCACACCGCGCGGTGCCGGGGACTTCGTGACCGCCTCGGTCGTGGACCCGTTCGGCAACATCCTCGGCGTCATGCGCAACCCGCACTACCTGGAGATGCTCGGTTCGACGCGGTGGTGATCCCGGGCCGGGCCGGCGGGTCGGCCCGCCGGTTCCCCGGCCGCGCCGGGGTCACCGGGGAAACCGCGCCCGTACCGCGTCGATCCAGGTGTCCCGCGAGATCGGCCCGTCGAAGCGCAGCCGGTCGTACGCCGTGAACGAGGGCTCCAGCATGTCCAACTCGTCGACCAGCGCGTGCAGCCGCGCCAGGCGGGCGTCGTCCGCCGGGCCGGCGTCCAGCGCGTCGACGGTGGCGCCGATGGCGTCCACCAGCTCGCCCTTGCGTCGGATGGTGGCCGGGGTGACCGAGTGCAGGCACACGTACTGCCCGCTGAGGTAGGCGTCCCACTCCTCCGCGCCCTCCGTGCGGTCCGTCCAGTGCGCCACGAACCACTCGGCCAGACGCTCCGTGCCGCCGGCCCGCTCCGCGAGGGAGAACAGGTCGGCCGGCACCATCTGCGCGCCGTCGGACCGCAGGTACGACGGCAGCGGCAGCCGCCCGTCGAGCATCAGCCGGCGTACGTCGTCGGGGTCGCGTCCGTGGGCCGCGCAGAGCGTGTCGAGCACCCGGTACTGCCGGCTCACGTAGGCGTCGTCCGCCTCCGTCATCGGGTGATCGCCGTTGACCTCCCGGAACCGTGCGGCCACCCGCTGGTCGAGATTCACGTTGCCTCCCTCGTTCGAGCCTGGTCCGGCACGCTAGCCCGGGGATCGTGCGGCGCCCGCCGAAACGTGGCGGGGATGGATATCCGTTGCGGCCGTCCGGCGGGCCGCATACCGTTCTCGTCGCAAGGTCAACAGACCAGGACCCAGGGAGTACGCCGTGTCGCAGCTCACCAGCACCCGGACCGGGCGGCCCGCGCCGCGCGGTGGTGTGTGGCTGTCCACGGGTGAACCAGCCCTGGGTCAGCGCCGGTTCGTGGGGGGCCGGCGTCGGGGGAGGCGGCGCGACTGACGCGCCCGCGCGCACGCGCAGCCGCCCACCCCGCCGGGGTCCGGGCGGCTTTTTCGTCCGGACGCCGGCACCGGGCGGGGCGGGGGGTCGCCCGCCCGGGCTCGGGCCGTTGGAGCAGCGGAAGCTCACCCGGTTCTCACCCGGGAGGTCACGGGTTCGAATCCCGTACGGCCTGCAGGACGACACGAGGAGACGACGATGGGTTTCACTTCGCTCGCCGGTACCCGGGCGCCGGTCCGGGTCTGGACCGACCCGTACGCGATCGAGGCGCAGGCCGCCCGGCAGCTGCGCAACATCGGCGCGCTGCCATGGGTGGAGGGCGTGGCCGTGATGCCGGACGTGCACTTCGGCAAGGGCGCCACGGTCGGTTCGGTGATCGCGATGCGGCAGGCCGTGTCCCCGGCGGCGGTCGGAGTGGACATCGGCTGCGGCATGTCGGCGGTGCGCACCTCGCTCACCGCCACCGACCTGCCCGACGACCTCGCGGGTCTGCGCTCGGCGATCGAGGCCGCGATCCCCGTCGGTTTCGCGCAGCGGGAGCGGGCCGTCGACCCGCGCCGGGTGCGCGGCCTGGAGCAGGGCGGCTGGGACGACTTCTGGCGGCGGTTCGCCGACCTCGACCGCGGCGTGGCGCAGCTCGAGGTACGCGCCCAGCGGCAGCTGGGCACCCTGGGCGGCGGCAACCACTTCATTGAGGTGTGCCTGGAGCAGGGTGGCGTCGACGACGGGCGGGTGTGGCTCATGCTGCACTCGGGCTCCCGCAACATCGGCAAGGAGCTGGCGGAGCGGCACATGGCGGTGGCCCGGCGGCTGCCGCACAACGCCGACCTGCCCGACCGGGACCTCGCGGTCTTCCTCGCCGGCACGCCGGAGATGGACGCGTACCGCCGGGACCTGTGGTGGGCGCAGGAGTACGCGCGGCGTAACCGGGCGGTCATGCTCGCCGTGCTCTGCGAGGTCGTGCGCGAGCGCTTCCCGCAGGTGAGCTACGACGAGCCGATCTCGTGCCACCACAACTACGTGGCGGAGGAGAGCTACGGCGGCGTGGACGTCCTCGTGACCCGCAAGGGCGCGATCCGGGCCGGCCGGGGTGACCTGGGCATCATCCCGGGCTCGATGGGCACCGGCTCGTACGTCGTGCGTGGCCGGGGCAACCCGGACGCGTACTGCTCGGCCTCCCACGGGGCGGGGCGGCGGATGTCGCGGGCACAGGCGAAGCGGACCTACAGCACCGCCGACCTGGCGGCGCAGACCGAGGGCGTGGAGTGCCGCAAGGACGCCGGGGTGGTGGACGAGATCCCCGGCGCGTACAAGGACATCACCGAGGTGATGGCGCAGCAGGAGGACCTCGTCGAGGTGGTGGCGCACCTCCGCCAGGTCGTCTGCGTGAAGGGCTGAGCGTACGGGCGGGCGTCGAGCCCGCCCGTGCGTCAGCGGTGCAGGTGGGTCTTCCAGTCCTGCGGCACCCGGCCCTGCGGCCCGGGGGCGGGCTGGTCGAGCGGGTGCGAGTGCGGCTCGGCCAGCGCCGGCCCGTCCGCGTAGAACTCGTCGTTCGCGTAGTTCCAGAACCACGACTCGCCCGGCTCGAAGCTCTGGATGATCGGGTGGCCGGTCGCGGCGTAGTGGGCCGTGGCGTGCTGGCTCGGCGAGGAGTCGCAGCAGCCGACGTGGCCGCAGGCCGCGCAGCGGCGCAGGTGGAACCACCACCCGCCGGCGGATTCGCAGTCCACGCAGCCGGCGCCGCTCGGCGGCACGGCCGGGTCGATCGGCGCGGTCACGGTCTGCGGCTCGGGCTCGGGCCTGGTCTGGTCACCCACGGTGCCGAAGTCTGGCACGCGACGGCGGCGACGCCCACTCCGCCCCCGCCGGGTGTGCCGGCCGGCACTGCTCAGAAGGTCGACTTCGGGGTGGTCACACCCTGTTTGATCTTCGTGGGGCCGCTCGCCGAGGGCCGCACGTCGACGTCGAAGATCTCCGTGGGCAGGTAGACCGTGGCGCACGAGTTCGGGATGTCCACCACCCCGGAGAGGCGGCCCTCGATCGGCGCCGCGCCCAGGATCAGGTACGCCTGCTCCGGGCTGTAGCCGAATTTCGTGAGGTAGTCGATCGCGTGCAGGCAAGCGCGCTGGAAGGCCAGTTGCGAGTCCAGGTAGCGCTGCTCACCGTCGAGGGTCACCGAGATCCCGGAGAAGGCGAGCCACTGGCAGTACTGCGGGTTGGTGTTGCCGGGCAGGAAGATCGCGTTCTCCGAGACCCCGTACGTCCGCATCCCGTCCTTGATGACGTCCACGTGCAGGTCGACGTACCCGCCCATCTCGATCGCGCCGCAGAACGTGATCTCCCCGTCGCCCTGGGAGAAGTGCAGGTCGCCCACGGAGAGGTTGGCGCCGGGCACGTAGACGGGGTAGAAGACCCGCGACCCCTTCGTGAGGTTCTTGATGTCCTGGTTGCCGCCGTTCTCCCGCGGCGGTGCGGTCCGCGCCGCCACGGCCGCCGCCCGCTCGAAGTCGGAGCCGGTCAGCGAACCGAGGATCGCGTCCTGGGGCAACGGCGGCAGCGCCAGCGGCGGCACCCGGTCCGGGTCGGTCTCCGCGAGGGTCCGCTCCCGGCGGTTCCACCTGTCGAGGAGGTCGGCGGAGGGGGCCGTGCCCATGAGCCCGGGGTGGATCATGCCGGTGAACGAGACGCCGGGGACGTGCCGGGAGGTCGCCCGCTGCCCGCTGAAGTCCCAGATCGCCTTGTACGCGTCGGGGAACTGGTCGGTGAGGAACCCGCCGCCGTTCTGCTTCGCGAAGATGCCCGTGTACCCCCAGCCCTGCCCGGCGAGCGGCCCGGAGTCCTCCTGCGGGATGGGCCCGACGTCGAGGATGTCGACCATCAGCAGGTCGCCCGGCTCGGCGCCCTGGACGGCGAAGGGTCCGCTCAGGGCGTGCACGATGGACAGGGGAGCGTCACGGATGTCGTCGGCCGAGTCGTCGTTGTGGATCTCGCCGTCGAACCACTCCCGGCAGTGCACCCGGAACGTGGCGCCCGGCTTGACGGTCGCCACCGGCGGGATGTCGGGGTGCCACCGGTTGTGACCGATCTTTTCCTGCTCCCTGAACCTCTTCGTCGAGTCCAGGGGAAAGATGACCTCGGGCATTGCCGCTTCCCTTTCGTCGCACCGCCCGCCACGGTGGCGATGTCTCGTTCTGTCGGCGGTCCCGCGTACGACGGACCGCCGCTGGTGATCAGATCCGCGGTAGCCGGGCGTGGGCGGCCCCGGCCGGCGCGGCCGCCGCGGGTCGCCGCCCGGGGATCCGCGACACGACCTCCGGCGTCTCCGCGCTCGCCGCGGCCCGGTCGAGCGCCGTGCCGAGCGCCCGGGGCGTCCGGGCCAGCATCGGGGCGGACCAGACGCGACCGGCCTCGCCACGACAGGTGGGGCAGGGGACGACCGTGCCGGCCCCGCCGAGCGGAAGCCGCACCTCGAAGTCGCCGTCACGGGGACACCGGTACTCGTACGTCGCCACGTGGTCTCCTCCGCGCCCGTCACCGTCGTTCGTGCGCCCCTGCGGGCCGCGCCGGCCAGGTCAAGGATCGGCCGCATCCGACCGTGCCGCAGGCCAACGTCGCAGGTCGGCCGCGCGGACGCCCGATCGGGTGACGGGAAGGAGGCGCGGCGGCCCGCTCAGCCCATGTGTACGGCGCCGCCGGTGGGCACGTCCTGCCGTCGGACCCGGATCAGCAGCAGGGTCGCGAGGCCGGCGAGCAGGATGAGGCCGGCGGCCCAGGCGAACGCCACCGAGTAGCCGTGCACGAGCGCCTTCACCTGGGTGGCGGGGCTCGGCGCCCGGGACGTCAGGTACCCGGTCACGGCGCTCGTGTAGAGCGTGTTGAGCAGCGCCGTGCCGAGCGAGCCGCCGACCTGCTGGGTGGCGTTGAGTGTGGCGCTGGCCGCACCGGCGTCGTGCTCGGGCACCCCGTACAGGGCGAGGCTGGACAGCGGCACGAACGTGAAGCCGAGCCCCAGGCCGAGCACCACCTGGGCGGGCAGGAGGTGGGTGACGAAGGACGTGTCGACGTCCACCTGGGTGAGCACCAGCATGCCGGCCACCGCGAGCACCGCGCCGCCCAGCATCAGCGGTTTCGCCCCGACCCGGGGCAGCAGTTGGCTGGCGCCGCCCGCGGAGATCAGCACGCCGGCGGTGACCGGCAGCGAGGCGAGCCCCGCCTCCAGCGGCGTGTACCGGAGCACCACCTGGAAGTAGATGGTCAGGAAGAGGAACGCGCCGAACAGGCCCGCGCCGATCAGCGTGGAGGTGAGGTACGCGCCGCCGCGGTTGCGGTCCAGGAGGATCCGCATCGGCAGCAGGGGATGGGCGGAGCGCAGCTCGATGAGCACGAACGCGGCGAGCAGCGCCAGGCCGACGGCGATGAGCGCGAGCGTCGCCGTGGCGTCCCAGCCGTCCTCGGCGGCCAGCGTGAAGCCGTACACCAGGCAGACCAGGCCGGCCGTGACCACCAGCGCGCCCGGCACGTCGTACCGGGTGTTGCCGTGCGCCCGGCTCTCCGGCACCAGCGGCAGCGCGGCCACGACCGCCACGGCGGCCACCGGGATGTTCACGAGCAGGCACCACCGCCAGGAGGTGTACTGGGTGAGGACGCCGCCGAGGAGCAGGCCGACGGCCGAGCCGCCACCGGCGATGGCGCCGTACACGGCGAACGCGCGGGCCCGCTCGCGGGTCTCGGTGAACAGCACGGTGAGCAGCGCCAGCGAGGCGGGGGCCAGCAGCGCGCCGAACGCGCCCTGCAGGGCCCGGGCGGCGAAGAGCATCCCGCCGCTGCCAGCCAGGCCGCCGACGGCGGAGGCGAGCGCGAACCCGACCATGCCGACCAGGAACGCGCGCTTGCGGCCCCAGTAGTCGGCGATCCGGCCGCCGAGCAGCAACAGACCGCCGAAGGCCAGTGTGTACGCGGTGACCACCCACTGCCGGTCGGCGTCGCTGATGCCGAGGTCGGCCTGGGCGTGGGGAAGCGCGATGTTCACGATGGTGGCGTCGAGCACCACCATGAGCTGGGCGACCGCGATGACGGCCAGCGCGAGCCAGCGCCGCGGGTACGCCCCGGTGGTCGCCCCGGCGTCCGGGGTTCCGGGGGTGGTCGAGGTTGTTCCGGGCATGGCGAAGCCTTCCGTGCGGGACGCGGTGCCGGCTGCGTGTGCTCGGGACGGCCCGGCGTGGCGGCGGGACGCCGACGACGGGCTGCGGTCGTCGGCGGGTCGACGGGGTGTCGGGCGCCGTGAAACGGCCTCACGTCCGACGCTAGTGGCCGGGATCGTGTCCCCGCAGCGGCTTGCGGGAACCGTCCCGACACGGGCGACGGCGGCTCGGATCAGCGGGCGGGCACCAGCGTCACGGGCACCCGCACGACGTTCACCCGGCTGCCGTCGCGCGGGGACACCTCGTACGCCTCGACGGTGCCGGGCTGTTCGCGGGGGACCCGCCAGGTGACCGTGGCCCGGTAGTCGCCCCGGCAGCCGCTGCCGCAACTGGCCGTGGTGAACGTGGTGGCGACCTCCCGGCCGTCCCCGTCCAGGACGCGCAGGCTCACCGTGGCCTCGTACACGTCGGCGGTGCCGGTGACGGTCAGCGGACTGGTGACCCGCTGACCCACGGTCGGGCTGGTCACCACGACCGGCGGCAGCAGGTCGGCGAAGTCGGCCCGCCGGACCGGGCCGTCGGGCGCTCCGGCCGGCGGGTCGAAACGCACGGCGCGCACCGTGGGGAACTGGGTGAGCGTCCAGACCACCTGCGCCTGGCGCAGCCGTACGGCGGCCGCGTCGCCGGTGCCTGCGAGCCGGACGGTCGCCACGCCGCCCGCCACGCCCACCGGCTCGGTGCCGGCGGGCACCAGGGTGCTGAGGCCGGTGGCCGCCTCGGCGCGGGTCGGGCCGGCGGCCAGCTCGGTGAGCGCCAGCCGCGACGTGGCCGGGGTGCTCGGCCGGGTCCGCCGGACGGGCGCGAGCCGCCCGTCCCGGACGAGCCACAGCTCGACGGTGATCGTGCCGGTCGGGGTCGGCGCGGGGGTGGCCGCCGGTGGCGGGGTGGTCGGCCTGGGCCGGGGCGGCGGCGTGGCCGGCGGCGGGGCGGCCGTGGTGCCGGCGGGCGTGGCCGGCGTGGCGGGATCGGCGACGGGCGGCGCGGCCGTGGGGGCCGGGCCGAGCGTCCCGGACCGCGGCGGGGCGCAGCCCGCCAGCAGGGCGGTGGCCAGCAGCAGGCCGGCGAGGGGTCGTCTCACGGGCTCGCCCCCCGCCGCGCGGCCGCGCCGTCGTCGGACGCGGCCTCCGCGGTGGGGCCGCCCGCGGGCTCGTCCGGTGCGGCCTTCGTGGTGGGGCCGGCCGCGGGCAGCGTGAGCCGGAAGCGGGTGCCGAAACCGGGTTCGCTCCGCACGGTGAGCCGCCCGCCGAGCAGTCGGGCGTTCTCCTGGGCGATGGCCAGGCCGAGCCCGCTGCCGGGGCCGGACCGGGCCGGGTCGACCTTGTAGAAGCGGTCGAAGAGCCGCGGCAGGTGGCTCGCGGGAATGCCGGGCCCGCAGTCGGTGACGTCGACGACCACGTCCGGCCCGTTCCGGCCCACGGTGGCCCGGACGTCGCGGCCGCCGTGCTCGACCGCATTGCCCACGAGGTTGGCGAGCACCCGCTCCAGCCGGCGGGGATCGGTGGGCAGCGACGCCGGATCGCCGGCCACGGTCACCCGGTCCGGCCAACCGCGGGCCGCGACCAGGGAGTGGAGCAGGGCGAGCGGGTCGACCGGCCGCAGCGCCAGCGCCTCCTGCCCGGCGTCGAGCCGGGAGATCTCCATGAGGTCCTCGACCAGCCGGCGCAGCCGGACGACGTCGGCCAGCAGCAGCTCGGCGGCGCGCCGGGCGTCGCCCGGGAGCTGGTCGGTGTGATCCCGCAGCAGCGAGGCCGCGGCCACCAGAGCGGTCACCGGCGTACGCAACTCGTGCGCGACGTCGGCGGTGAACCGCCGCTCCCGTGCCTGCGCCCGCGACAGCGCCTCGATCTTCGCCTCGAGCGCCTCGGCCATGCTGTTGAACGACGCGGCCCAGGCACTGAACTCGTCCCGCCCGCGGACCGGAAGGCGGGTGGCGAGCAGCCCCTCGGCGACCGCCCGCGCGGCCCGGCTGGCCCGGCCGACGGGCTCGAGCGTGTGCCGGGCCAGGTGGTGGCCGATCGCGGCGGCCGTGAGCACCACGAGCGCCCAGCCGGCCAGCAGCGCCGTCCGGAGCTGGTCGAGGTCGGCGAGCAGTTCCTCCTCGTCGGTGACCACGTACAGCTCGCTGGTCGACCCGGGGATCCGGCCGCCCACCACGAGCAGTCGCGGCCGGGTCGCCGGCGTGGACCGCTCGTACCCGAGCTGGCCCGCGGCGGCGGTGGCCCGCAGCGCCGGGCCGAGCGTGGGAGAGAAGGCGGGGTTGGAGGCGCGCACGTCCTCCTCGCCGGCCAGCAGGACGTGCCGGCCACTGCCCTCGAAGGTGCGCAGCAGCTCGGCGCGGCGCTGCTCGGTCAGGGGTCGGAACTGCCCTGCGAGGACGAGCTGGTAGCGGGCGTCGGCCGCGGCCTGCTGCACCGACGCGTCCAGCCGGGCCTGCCGCAGCAGCAGGTACGACCCGCCGGCGAGCACCCCGGCGGACACCCCGGCCACGAGGACGAACGCGACGGTGAGCCGGCGCCGGAGCCGGCCCGGGGGTACGCGGTCCGCCGCCATGGCCGCACGCTCACGCCGTCGACAGCTTGTAGCCGGCGCCGCGGACGGTACGCACGAGCCGGGGGTTCGCGGGATCGTCCTCGATCTTCGCGCGCAGCCGCTGCACGGCCACGTCCACGAGCCGGGAGTCGCCGAGGTAGCTGTGGTTCCACACCCGGTCCAGCAGCAGCTCGCGGGTGAAGACCTGGCCGGGACGGCGGGCCAGCTCCAGCAGCAGGCGGAACTCGGTGGTGGTCAGCGGCAGGTCCCGGCCGCCCTTGCGGGCCACGAAGCTGCCCGAGTCGATCTCCAGGGGGCCGACGGTGAGGACGGTCCGCTCCGGCGGCGCCGTGCCGCGGCGCAGCACGGCGCGTACCCGTGCCACCAGCTCGGGCAGGTCGAACGGCTTGCGCAGGTAGTCGTCGGCGCCGCACTCCAGGCCGACCACGACGTCGATCGTGTCGGTGCGGGCCGTGAGCATGAGGATCGGCACCGCGCTGCCGCGCCGCACCTCGCGGCACACCTCGAGGCCGTCGAGGACAGGCAGCATCACGTCCAGCACGATGAGGTCCACCGGTTGCGCCCGCCAGACCGCGAGGGCCTCGCGGCCGTCGACGGCGGTGGCCACCCGGAATCCGGCCCGGCGCAGACCGAGGGCGGTGACCTCCCGGATGGAGGCATCGTCCTCGACCACCAGCACGCGGCCGTCCATGACGCCACCAGCGTAGTGCCGGACGACGCCGTGGCACCCTGGCGCAACGGACGGTGACGAGGGCCCGGCCGGCGCCGGGCCCTCGTCCGTGCGGGGTGTCACTGCTGCCACTGGTGGGCCACGTCGAGCACGATCCGGCTGTGCGCGCCGGGATCGTCGAGGACGAGGACCCGGAACGGCAGCCGGGCGCGCACCCCGACCGCGAACGTCGTGTAGCCCTCGAAGCTGCCGCCGAACACCACGTCCCGCAGCGTCGGGTACCGCAGCACGGTGGCCGCGTGCTCACCCACCCGGTACGGCACGGTGGCCGCGCGCTCGTCGTCGTACGCCGGCGCCCGCAGGGAGACCCGCAGCAGCGCGCCGCCCGCCGTGTACGGCGACAGCGGGAGCCCCTCGCCCTCGGTCCACGTCTCGCCGTAGGCGACCTCGTAGCCGCTCACCGGCCCCGCGAACTCGAACACCACCCGGTCGTAGCACTCGTGCCGGCCGGTGCGGACCTCGATCAGCGGCCCGGTGCCGAGGGCGCCGGCCTCCTTCGTGGCGCTGCCCCAGGTGATCCCGCAGTACGGCGACCCGCCAGCCGCCGCCCGCGTGGTGGCCGCCGTGCCGGTGCCCGCGCCCGCCACCAGCCCGGACAGCAGGACGGCCAGTGCCGCCACCGCGCTCCTGATCCTCATCGTCGTCTCCCGTCCCGCTCGTGTCGGTCTCGACGCCCCGCCGGCCGCGTCGCCGGGCGGTGGCTTCGACGTCGACGGTCGGCCGGAACCGCTACCGCGGTTTCGCGACCGCGTAACAGCCGGGCAACGAACCGGTCGGGCGCCGTCGTCACCATCCGCAGGTGCGGGCCGGAAGAGGATAAAGGCATCGTGCGTGCGGCATGTTCAGCCTCTTATCCATGGCACCTGCGATGGGATACGGTGACTGCCGTGACGGTGTTCCGGATCAGCGAGGCCGCCGAACTGCTCGGCGTCAGCACGGACACCGTGCGCCGATGGGTGGACGCCGGCCGCCTCCCCGCCGTCCGCGACGAGCAGGGGCACCGTCTGGTCGACGGCGCCGACCTCGCCGCGTTCGTGCGCGCGCAGGCCGCCGAGCCGGAGGAACGCGCCGAGTTCTCGTCGGCGCGCAACCGGCTGCGCGGCATCGTGACCGCCGTCGTGAAGGACTCGGTGATGGCGCAGGTGGACATCCAGGCCGGCCCGTTCCGGGTCGTCTCGCTCATGAGCCGGGAGGCCGTCGACGAGCTCGGCCTGGAGGTCGGTTCCGTGGCGGTCGCCGTGATCAAGTCGACCACGGTCGTGGTGGAGAGGCCCGCGGCGACCACCGGAAACAGGGGGAGGACCAGCTCGTGAGCGCACCACGACTCCGCACCGCCCTGGCCGCCGCCGTCGCGCTCGCGGTGACCAGCCTGACCGGTTGCGGCGGCGACGGTCCGGCCGGCTCTCGGCCGGGCAACAGCGGCGGCACGGCGGTGAGCGGCAACCTGACCGTCTTCGCCGCCGCGTCGCTGACCGAGTCCTTCACCCGGATCGGCAAGGACTTCGAGGCGGCCCACCCGGGCACGACGGTCACCTTCAGCTTCGCCGGCAGTTCCGCCCTGGCCACCCAGATCAACCACGGCGCTCCCGCCGACGTGTTCGCCTCGGCCGCTCCCGTCAGCATGAAGACCGTCACCGACGCCGGCAACGGCGACGGCGCCCCGACGACCTTCGTCCGGAACCAGCTCGTCATCGCCGTGCCGAAGGGCAACCCCGACGGCGTGGCCGGCCTGGCCGACCTCACGAAGCCGGACGTGAAGGTCGCGCTCTGCGCGGAGCAGGTGCCGTGCGGGGCGGCCGCGAGGAAGGCGCTCGATGCGGCCGGTGTGAGGCTCACCCCGGTCACGCTGGAGCAGGACGTCAAGGCAGCCCTGGCCAAGGTGAAGCTCGGCGAGGTGGACGGCGCGCTGGTCTACCGCACCGACGTGAGGGCCGCGGCCGCCGACGTCGACGGCGTCGAGTTCCCCGAGTCGGCCGGCGCCGTCAACGACTACCCGATCGTCGTGCTGAAGGACGCGGCCAACAAGCCGGCCGCGCGGGCGTTCGTCGACCACGTCCTCTCCGACACCGGCCGCGCCGTCCTCACCGAGGCCGGTTTCCAGGAGCCGTAGCGATGTCCCTTCTCGACGGCGAGGCGCCGCCGACACCGGCACCGCGCCGGCCACGACGCACCGGCCGCGTGCCCGTGGCGCTGCTGCTGCCCGCCGTGCTCGGCCTGGTCTTCCTCGTCCTCCCACTGGCCGGTCTGCTCGTCCGCGCACCGTGGACCACGCTGCCGCAGCGGCTCACCGAGCCCGGCGTTCTCGCCGCCCTGCGCCTGTCGGTGGTGACGGCCACCCTCGCCACGCTGCTCTGCCTCGCGCTCGGTGTGCCCCTCGCGTGGCTGCTCGCCCGGCTCGACTTCCCGGGCCGTCGCCTCGTACGCGCGCTCGTAACCGTCCCGCTCGTGCTGCCTCCGGTGGTCGGCGGCGTCGCCCTGCTGCTGGTCTTCGGCCGCCGGGGGCTGCTCGGCGGCTGGCTCGACGCGACGTTCGGCGTCACGCTCCCGTTCAGCACCGCGGGCGTCGTCCTCGCCGAGGCGTTCGTCGCCATGCCGTTCCTCGTGATCGCCGTCGAGGGCGCGTTGCGCGGCGCCGACACCCGCTACGAGGAGGCCGCCGCCACCCTCGGCGCCAGCCGGTGGACCACCTTCACCCGCGTCACCCTGCCCCTCGTCGCACCGGGCATCGCGGCCGGCGCCGTCCTCTGCTGGGCCCGGGCGCTCGGCGAGTTCGGGGCGACCATCACCTTCGCCGGCAACTTCCCCGGCCGGACGCAGACGATGCCACTCGCCGTCTACCTGGCGCTCGAGACCGACCTCCAGGCCGCCATCGTGCTCAGCCTCGTCCTGCTCACCGTCTCGGTGGTGATCCTCGCGAGCCTCCGCGACCGCTGGATGAGTGGCCCGTGACCACGGACGTCACCGTACGCGGCGCCGGCCCCCGGGTCGGCGCTCCGCTGCTCGACGCGCACCTCGTCGTGGACCGGGGCTCCTTCCGCCTCGACCTGCCCCTCACCGTCAATCCCGGCGAGGTCGTGGCGCTCCTCGGCCCCAACGGCGCGGGCAAGACCACGGCGCTCCGGGCGCTCGCGGGGCTGCTGCCACTCTCGGCCGGGCACCTCACCCTGGCCGGCCGCGACCTCGACCACCCCGGCCGCCGGCTGTGGAGCCCGCCCGAGCGGCGGCCCATCGGCGTGGTCTTCCAGGACTACCTGCTCTTCCCGCACCTGACCGCGCTGGACAACGTCGCGTTCGGCCCCCGCCGTCAGGGTCTGCACCGGCGCGCGGCGCGGGAGCGGGCGGCCGACTGGCTGGACCGGATGGGTCTGGGCGAGCAGGCCCGCCGCAGGCCACGGCAGCTCTCCGGGGGTCAGGCGCAACGGGTCGCCCTGGCCCGCGCCCTCGCCGTGGAGCCGGCGCTGCTGCTGCTCGACGAGCCCCTCGCCGCCCTCGACGCCCGCACCCGCCTCGACACCCGTGCCCAACTCCAGCACCACCTCGCCGCACACCCGGGCGCCACGCTGCTCGTCACCCACGACCCGCTCGACGCCCTCGTCCTCGCCGACCGGCTCGTCATCGTCGAGCACGGCCGGGTCGTCCAGGAGGGCGACGCCGCCGTCATCACGGCCCAGCCGCGCACCGACTACGTGGCGCGGCTCGTGGGCCTCAACCTCTACCGCGGCCACGCCACCGGCCACGCCGTCACGCTTCCCGGAGGGTTCGAGCTGACCACGGGCGATCCGCACGGCGGCGACGTCTTCGTGGCCTTCCCGCCGTCGGCCGTGGCCCTGCATCCCGACCGCCCGGACGGCAGCCCCCGGAACACCTGGCCGGCCACGATCGGCGGCGTCCAGCGACACGGCGACAACCTGCGGGTCCAGCTCACCGGCCCGATCGAGGTGGCCGCCGACGTCACCCCGCTGGCCGCCGCCCAGCTTCGTCTCGCGCCGGGACGGCCCGTCTGGGCCGCCGTCAAGGCCACCGAGACCCGTGCCTACCCAGCCGCGCCGCCGCCGGACCGGCGGGAGCCCTCGGACGGCGACACGCACGCCTGAGCTCGGCCGGCGGCACGGTATGACGTTTCCGCTATGTCGCATATCGACGCCGCTCCATCTACATTCACGTACATCGATGGCGGCAGCGCTGCCGCCACGGGACCAGGGGAGTGCGTGATGTTCCGACGACAAGTGCTGCGTACGGCGGTGGCCGCGCTGGTGGGGGTCCTCGCGGCGGCCGGGGTGCAGGTCGCCACGGCGGCCGGAGCCTCCGCGGTGCGGACGGTCTACTACGACGCGAGCCGCACCGGCGAGTTCCGTACCAACTTCGACCAGGCCGCGCAGATCTGGAACAGCCGGGTCGCCAACGTCCGGCTGCTGCCGGGCACGCCGGCCAGCATCACCATCTACGTCGACGACGGCTGGCCGCGGGCGCAGCCGACCGGGCTGGGCTCCGGCCGGATCTGGATGGGCCGCACCGCCGTCAACCAGGGGTACCACCGCACCCGGATCGCCGCGCACGAGCTCGGCCACATCCTGGGGCTGCCGGACCGGCGCACCGGCCTGTGCGCCGACCTGATGTCCGGCAGCAGCGCCCCGGTGTCCTGCACCAACGCGTACCCGAACAGCACCGAGGCGAGCCGGGTCAACCAGCTCTTCGCCGGCAGCCTGGCCTCGCCCACCGCGGGTCGCACGTACACGTGGACCGGTGCGGACGCGATCGAGCCGCTCGTGGTCGGCGGCCGACCGGCAAGTGAGAACTACTCCTTCATGGTGTACCTCTCCGGCTGCACCGGTTCGCTCATCAAGGCCAACTGGGCGGTCACCGCCAAGCACTGCCCGACCCCCTCGTCGGTGCGGGTGGGCAGCATCTACCGCAACAGCGGCGGCACCGTGATCGGCGTGACCCGGGGGGTCAACCACCCGACCGTCGACGTGAAGCTGCTGCAACTGTCCGGCTCGGTCAGCCACGCGCCGGCCCCGATCCCGACGACCTCGGGCGCGGTGGGCACGGCCACCCGGATCATCGGCTGGGGCCAGACGTGCGCCCCCCGGGGCTGCGGCTCCGCACCGACCACGGCGTACGAACTGGACACCTCCATCGTGTCGGACAGCCGGTGCCTCGGCATCAACGGCCCGTACGAGATCTGCACCAACAACCCGAACGGCAACTCGGGCGCCTGCTACGGCGACTCGGGCGGCCCGCAGGTGCGGCGGGTCAACGGCGTGTGGAACCTGATCGGGGCCACGAGCCGGGCCGGCAACAACAACTCGACCTGCGCGACGGGTCCGTCCATCTACGGCGACCTGCCCGCGATCCGGTCCTGGATCAACACCCAGGTCGGCGGCCTGCCGTCCTGAGCGGACGGTGTGCACCCGGCGCGGGGGACGTGGCGGCGTCCCTCGCGCCGGTGTGCGTGGCGACGACGCGCGACCCGTGTGGCGCGTCACCGCCCGGGGGGTAGTCCCGAGGCGACGCAGCGTGCGGTACGGTGCCTCACATATCGACCCCTTCCGAGGTGACCCCATGCCTGTCGTCGCCGCGCTCGCCCTGACCCTCGCGTTGGCTCCCGCGCCGTCCCCGGCGCCCTCCTCGCCCACGGGGCCGGTCGGCGGCCTGCTCGGCGGCGTCGGAGATCTCGTCGACGGCCTGCTGGGCGCGGGGGGAGGCACCCCGACGCCGCCGCCGAGCGCGACGCCCACGACGCCCGGCCCCTCCGTCACGTCGATACCCACGGCCGTCCCGCCGACCGGCGCACCCGGTGCCGTGCCGACCGGTGCCCCGGCCGGTGTGCCCGGGCCGGCCGGCGCCCCGGGCGCCCCGGGTGCCCCCGGCCCCGTCGGGCCCCGGGGCGGGGGTGACGGCCCGGCGGTCGTGGTGACGGTCCCGCCGCCGACGGCGGCCGAGGGGCAGGGGGCTCCGACCACCTCCGACGGCTTCGCCACGCCGGCCGTCGCCGCGCCGGACCCGCTCATGCGGTGGGCCGTCATGATGCTCGCGGTCGGCGTGCTGGCGCTGGCGGCGGCCCTGGTCGTCCGCCGGCGCCGACCGGCCGTCACCCCGTCGCCGGCCGCGCCGGCCGTCGGGGCCGGGCCGGTACCGCCCGCGGAGCCGGGCGGGACCGAGGGGAACGTGACCCGCCTGCCCACCAACCTCAACGCCATCTACGAGCTGGGCCGCCTCGACGAGCGGCTCGCCCAGGAGCGGGAACGCCGGTCCTGACCGTCCTGCGGGTCGCCGCGGGCCGGGCCTTCCCGGATAGGCTGCCGCCGTGGATCCCCGCGCGGCGCGCATCGACACCCTCCGCATACTAGGCACCGTCGCGGTGCTCGCCGGTCTCGCGACATCCCTGCTGACCGCGGCGGCGGACACGTCGCGGGCGGAGCCGTACCTCGTAGCGGCGCTGCTCGTGCTGACCGGGGTCGGCCTGCGCATCGAGGCGGCCGTCCGCGAGCGCTGAACGGCCGCAGCCTGCGCGTTTTCCGGTGGCAAAGAGGAGGCGCAGGCCGCCGTCGCTCCCGTCCACGACGTGCGCGACATCCTCGCCGACCCGCAGTACGCGGCGCTCGGCACCGTCCGCACCGTGCCGACGAGAACCTGGGCGAGGTACGGATGCAGAACGTCCCGTTCCGGCTTCCCGGCACGCCCGGGAAATCCGCCACGCCGGACGGCGGCACGGTCAGGACACCGACGCGGTGTTCGGCGCGCTGGGGGTTCGCAGCGGTCGCCGACGCGGAGCGGCGCGACCCGGGGACCGTCGTCCTGCCGGACGGCCGGCTCGCCGACCGGGCCATGGTGGCCGCCGCCCGACGAACCGTCGACCTGGCGGCCCGCTACGCCGCCTGACGGTCACGACTCCATCTCGCCGGTCCGGCGGCATCCGCCGTGGCTGGATGCCGCCGGACCGGCGATCCGGTGTCGATCACACGTCGGCGTCAGGTGGTGGCCGGGGCCGGTGCGGTGGCCCTCCCGCGGATCACGGCCGCCGTGGCGCCGAGTACGGCGGTCGCGGCGCCGAGCAGCAGCACGGCGTCCGCGCCGTGGGCCGAGAAGCCGCCGGTCTGGCCGGCCGGCAGCAGGCTGGAGGCCACCGTGATGCTGACGGCGACGCCGAGGGCGGAGCCCACGTAGCGGGCCGTGTTGTTGGCGCCGGAGCCCATCGCGACCCGGTCCGGAGGCACGCTGCCGACGGCGAGCCGGGCCAGCGCCGCGTTGAGCAGGCCGCTGCCCGCCCCGGAAATGAGCAGCCCGGGGATGGTGCGGACCCAGGAGTGCGCGTCGGCGTAGCCGAGCATGGCGAGGTAGCCGACGGCGGTGAGGGCGAACCCGAGGACGAGCTGCCGGGTGGGCGCGACGCGTGCGCCGAGATGGCGCACCTGGTTGCTGACCACGAACGAGGCTCCCGCCCACACGAAGGCCAGGCCGGCGGCGCCCAGCGCGCTGACGCCGATCAACCCCTGCACCAGCGTGGGGAGGACAGTGCTCGGGCCGAGCGCGGCGAGCCCGGTGAAGAACGCGCCGAGGGTGGCGACCCGGAAGTCGGGCCGGCGGAACAGGGCGAGGTCGAGCATCGGCGCCCGGCCGCGGGCCTCGACGGCCACGAAGGCGGCGAGCAGGAGCACCCCGAGCGCCAGGGGAACGAGCACCGCGGGCCGCAGCCAGCCGGTGCGTCCGGCCGTGATGGCGACGAGCAGCAGCGCGAGGCCCGCGCCGAGGGTGAGCACCCCGGGTACGTCGATGCGGGACGACCGCGCGGCGCGGGACTCGGCGAGCAGCCGACCGCCGAGCGCCGCGAGCACGGCGGCCAGGGCCGCGAGGACCAGGTACAACCAGCGCCAACTGCCGAGCGAGGTGAGGGCGGCCGACGCCAGCGGGCCGACCGCGATGCCCGCGCCGAGCATCGACGCCCAGCGGGCCGTGGCGTGGGCCCGGCCATGAGGGGTGGCGAACGCGTGCCCGAGCAGGCCCAGCCCGGCGGCGAGGATCGCCGCGCTGGCGGCGCCCTGCACCACGCGGGCCGTCACGAAGGCGGTGGCGTTGGGCGCAACGGCGGCACCGACCGTACCCACCGCGAGAAGGGCGAGGCCGGCGCGGAACACGCGGCGCCGCCCGAAGTCGTCGCCCAGGCTGCCGGCCACGAGCAGGGTCGCGGCGAGCCCGAGGGTGATCGCGTTGATCAGCCAGGTCTGGGTGGTGAGGCCGGCCGCGAGGCTCCGCGCCGTCTGCGGCAGCACGGCCACTGGCGCGGTGTAGTTCATGAGGACGAGCAGGGTCGCGGCGCAGACCGCGAACAGGGCGCGGGAGTCGGAACGGGACGCGGCCGGCGGCGGAGCGACGGCGGACGGCGCGGTGGCGTCGGCGGACGACGGGGTGGCGTCGGCGGTTGTCGACATGCGGAAGGACCTCTCGGTTCGGTGAACGAACCGACAATAGCAGGGAAGGTTCGTTGAACGAACCGACCGGGGGTAGGATCACAGCATGCCGTTGGGAAAGAGCTACGAGGGGCAGAACTGCTCGCTGGCCAAGGCACTGGAACTGGTCGGTGAGCGCTGGACGCTGCTCATCGTCCGGGACGCCTTCTACGGCGTACGCCGCTACGGCGACTTCCTCACCCACCTGGACATCCCCCGGGCCGTGCTCGCGGACCGGCTCGCCACCCTCGTCGACGCGGGCATCCTCGAGCGTCGCCGCTACCAGGACTCCCCGCCCCGGGACGAGTACCTGCTCACCGACCGGGGCAGCCAACTCTGGTCGGTGATCTACCCGCTCATGAGCTGGAGCGAGCGACACTTCGCCGTCGGCGAGCCGTTGCGCACCTTCCGGCACGCCGCCTGCGGGACCGAGCTCGACCCGGCCGGCCGCTGCCCGACCTGCGGGCACGTCGACGTGCCGCCCGGCGACGTCGAGGTTTCCGCCGGGCCGGGCGTCCCGGCCCAGCTGCGCCAGGACGCGGTGAGCGTCGCGCTGCGCCAGCGCCCGCACCGGCTTCTCCGGCCGCTGTTCTGAGCCGCGCTGACCTCGGATCGTGACCGGCCGCGGGCCGGCTCCCGCTTCGGGCCGGGCCTGCCGGTACCGGGCCGCCTCGGGCGTGACTCGTCTACGGCGCCGTGCCCGCGGGTGACGGCGCGGCGAGCCGGTCGAGGCGGGCGAGCTCGGCCGTGCCGCTGCGGACCACGGCTGCCGCGAGCGCCGTGGTCGCCGGATTGACGCCGCCCCGCCGCTCGGCCTCGGCGACCCGGACCGCCTGTGTCAGATGGGCGCGCAGGTGCCGCGCGACCAGCCGGTGGAACGACGGCCCGCTCGCCGCCCGTAACGCCGCCAGGTCCTCAGCCGTCACCATGCCCGGCATGTCGTGGCCCTCGTGCGGGTTGGTGGCCGGCGCGCCGGAGCCGACCAGCAGCCGGCGGGAGCGGGACAGATCGGCCCGGTGAACGTTCTCCACGCGGGCGGCCAACCCGCGCCAGGCCGGGTCAGTCGTCCGGGTCGGCACCAGGTCGAGGACCTTCAGCAGCCGCTCGTTCATCGCCACGGTGAGCTGGAGCCAGGCCACGTCCGTGCCGCTGAACGCCCCGGTGGCCGTACCGCCGGAGGGCGTGGCGGCGCGCGGCGCGCCGGCGTCGCGCGGTAGGCCGCCGGCGGACCCGGTCGGCGCGGGCCGGGAGCCGACCGGGTTGGCCGGCGGAGGCCCGCCGCCGGTGCCGCAGCCCGCGGCGAGCAGCGCCGTAAGCAGTACGACCGGGCCCACCGGACCGATGCGCATGGCGGCTCCTTTCCGCCTCCGGGGGAGCGGACCCCGTGCCAGCGGGTCCGCTCCCCGGGCGGCGTACGACTCGGATCAGAGGGGTCGCCCGTCCGCACCGCACTTGATGACCGGGCGGATGCAGTCGCGGACCCGGCGCTCCATCTCCGCCACCGGCCAGGCGTTGAAGAAGTCGCCGTGCATCGTGTAGCCCGGGCCGGAGGCGAGCCGGAACCCGGCCGGGTTGCCGCTCACCGGGTAGCGCAGCACCTGTCGCAGCTTCGGCACCGGCACCGGGTGGCTCGCCGGGCAGGCCTGGTTCACCGGGTACGCCATGTGGCTCTTGTGGTCCGGCGAGTCCAGGTCACGGCCGTTCCAGCACTGCGGGAAGTCCAGGTACGACTCCAGCATGGTGCCGGCCGGGCAGGTCACGAAGTTCTTCGAGGGTGGCACCTGCCCGGCGTGCAGGCAGGACCAGCGGGCGATGCTGCCGTCGTCCGGGCCGGTCGCCCGGGCGTTCCCCGCGACGATGCGCAGGCCCTGCGGGAGCGGCTCGGTGCGGGCCACGACGTCGCTGCGTACGCCCTCGCCGAGGTAGTAGAACGTGACGATGGTCGGCTCGACCGGCACATTGTTGTTGTAGAGCGTCGGCACCCAGTACGACGACGTGTCCACCCGCGGATTGCAGGTGGTGGGGGCGGCCAGCAGGTCCGGCAGGGTGGTGTGGGCGTTCGTCACCGTGCTGCCGAAGAAGCTGTGCATGTGGGAGGCGCCGGGCAGGCCCGGGAAGATGATCGGGTCGTCCGGGAGCCGGTGGCTGTACGAACAGTCGGCGGGGAACTCGGCCACACGGATGGCGTTGACGCCCGGGTCGGCACCGGCGGCGGTGGTGACGTCGGCCGTGGTGGCGTCGGCCTGCCTCGTGGCCAGGACGAGGTACGTGCCGAGCAGTGCCAGCAGGGTGCCGATCGCCGTGGCGAGGCGTAGCCGGCGGCGGGTGCCGGGAAGGGTTGCGGCCCTGTCCATCTCGTACTCCTGTCGGGGTGGGTCAGGGACGGTTCCGGCGCCGCCGCCGAAAGGCGTCGGAGATCGCTGACCGGGACGGGTGGTGGTGGAGCAGTGCCCCAATGGGCGAGAGAGCGCTCTCACGCCAGCGTCGGGTATGCGTCGACAATTGTCAATACGTCTCCGGTTGGTGAAACCACGGCTGGTTCCGTGCGGCCGCCTGTCGCGGCGGGCGGGAACGACGAAAAGGGCCGGCCCCCGTGGTGGGGGCCGGCCCTTTTGGTTGGACGGTTGGGTCAGTTGGTGGAGTAGCCGCGGGTGGCGATCCAGTCGGCGAGGTGGTCGACGCTGACCCAGTAGGAGGCGGTGTTGGGGTCGGCGGAGTCGGCGATTTTGACCTGGTGGCCGTTGTCGCGGTAGCCGACGACGCTGATGTAGTGGCCGCCTTCGTAGGAGTGGGTGTTGCCGTCGGTGTCGGTGGTGGTGCCGGCGATGTTGGCCACGACGGCGCGGCCGTCGTCGACGGTGCGGACGACATCGGTTGTGAGCTGGTCGGTCTGCTTGTCGTCGGCGGTGGGCTTGGAGATTTCGACGCTGTGGTAGGCGTTCTTACCGGTTTCCTTGTTGAGCACGGGGGTGATGTCGTTGATGGAGTTGGTGCCGGCTTCGGTGGTGCCCATTTCCTTGGCCATGGCGTCGACGTTGATGTCCTTGCCCTGGACGGAGAGGGCGTTGCGGGTGGCGGCGGGGCCGCAGTAGAAGAAGTTCGGCTGGGCCTCGTAGCGGACGTTGAGCTCACGCTGGCCGTGGCCGCGCTGGGTCTGGGTCTGGGCGGCGGGCTTGGCGTCGGCGTGGGCGGCGATCGCCGGGGCGGCGATGCCGATGCCGGTGGCGGCGAGGCCGGCGGTGGTGAGTGCGGTCTTGCGGATCAGATCGGTACGCATGAGGTGTGTGCCTTTCTGGTTCGGGGGTGTGGTGTGCCTGCGCGACGGCTGGGGGGTGTCGCGCGGCGGAAAGATCGAGGGGGCTGGCCGGGCGGGGTGGCCTGCTCGGGGGTGGCCTGCTCGGGCGGCCGGGGGGGTGTAACGGTGCGGGGCTGGCGGGGCATTCCGCCGCGCGGGCCGGTGGGGGCATTCCAACGCGCCGGCCGAGCGTTCCGGCGGGGTTCCGAGGGCGGGTTCCGTGGGCCCGCGGTCCGGGGGTTCAACGGGCGGGGCCGGTCGGATGTTCCGCCCGGGCTCCGCGGTCGGGGGTTCAACGGGCGGGGCCGGTCGGATGTTCCGCCGGGGCTCCGCGGTCGGGGGTTCCACGCGCCGGCTGGGCTCGGCTTCGCGCCGGCCTTGCGGGCCCGGGGTTGTCAACCACCTGCGGCGGCCGGATGTTCCGGCAGCCGCGGCCGGTGCTCGGCGCCTCGGGGGTGGGGGTCGCGCGGCGCGACCATGTTCAACGACCCGGGGTCGGCGATGATTCCGGCGGTGGGGTGGCCCCGGCCATGGGACGACCGACCGGAAACCGGACATCCAACACGGCCCGAGGGCGAGGCCGACCGGACATGCGGGGCTTGAGGTGTGTGATCGACTCCGTTTCGCCGATGTCGCGGCATCGGACGATCCGGGATCCCGCCATATCGCCGGAACGGAGTCGATCACGGCTGAGTGGGGCGAGTGGCGGTAACGATCCGCGATCTCGTGTCATCCTGTCCGGATCTTGCCGAGGGCCGGCGGTTCGGGTCAGCCCCGCCCCGCTCGTCCTTGATCGACTCCGTTCCGCCGATATGGCGGTATCCGGTGCTGCCGGACACCGCCACATCGGCGAAATGGTGTCGATCACGCCTCTGTCGGTCCGCGAGGTCCGTCCCGCTGGGGCTCGCGCACGCTGTCGGGATCCGCCGAAGCCGGCGGGTGTTGACGCCACTCGCCCCACTCGGCCTGAAATCGCGAATCCGGACACAGCGGGCGCGAGGCCCAGCGGTCTGTCCGCCCCGATGGCGCCCCCGGGGGTCCTTGTCGAGCATGATCCACTCGACTTCCTTGAAATTGGACTGTCGCGGCGTTCGGGACACCGCGACATCAAGGAACCAGAGTTGATCACGCCGGCGGGAACCGCGACTTCGCAGAGGACGCCACAGGCGCTTGATCGACACCGCTTCGCCGAGACGGCGGCATCCGGGGCCCCCGGACACCGCCACATCGCCGCAACGGAGTCGATCAAGGCCTACCGGGGCGACGGATCAGCACGCGCTCCGGCCTCGGGCGGCTCCGGCACGCCACGCCATCGGCCAACCGGTGACTGTTCCGGACGAACGACCGTTGCCCAAAGACATCGACGAATGTCACTGTCAAACTCCCTCCGACCCCGAGGAGCCCCGATGAGAGGCAGAACGTTGAGCGCGCGGATCGCGCTCGTCGTGTGCACCGGGATGATGGTGACGTTGGCCGCCCCACCGGTCGGCGCGTCCCCGTCCGCCGGCACGGCCGTCGCACGGCCCGTCGCCGCGCCGGCGGTGCAGGCCGCGGTCGCGCCGGACATCTCCGTGGCCAACGTGCAGACCGCCGCCGCGCCGGACATCTCCGTGACCAACGTGCAGGCACACCTCAGCCAGTTCAACAGCATCGCGAGCAGCAACGGCGGCAACCGGCGGGCCGGCTCGGCCGGTCACACGGCCTCTGTGGCGTACGTGAAGAGCCGGCTCCAGGCCGCCGGCTACACGGTGACCGAGCAGCGGTGCACCTCCTGCACGTACCCGTCGAACAACCTCATCGCCGAGTGGCCGGGCGGCCCGGCCGACCAGGTCGTCATGTTCGGCGCCCATCTCGACGGGGTGTCCGCCGGCCCGGGCATCAACGACAACGCGTCCGGGTCGTCGGCGCTGCTGGAGAACGCGCTCGTGCTCGCCCAGCAGAACCCTGCGATGACGAAACGGGTGCGGTTCGCCTGGTGGACGGACGAGGAGCAGGGGCTCAACGGCTCCCGGTTCTACGTGAACTCGTTGAGCGCGACCCAGCGCGGCTACATCAAGGGCTACTACAACTTCGACATGGTCGGGTCCATCAACGGCGGCTACTTCATCAACCGGCTCACCTCCACGACCGCGGCGCCGCTGCGGGCGTACTGGGACTCGCTGGGGTTGCAGCCGGAGGAGAACGTGGAGGGTCAGGGACGGTCCGACGACTACCCGTTCCAGCAGGCGGGCATCCCCACGTCGGGGTACGCGGCCGGGGCGAGCGCCCGTAAGACGAGCGCCCAGGCGGCCAAGTGGGGTGGGACGGCCAACGCGGCGTACGACCCGTGCTACCACCGCTCCTGCGACACGACTGCCAACGTCAGTGCGACCGTGCTGAACCGGTCGGCGGACGGCGTGGCGTACGCCATCTGGCAGCTCGCGGTCGGCGGCGGCACTCCCGGTTGTGCGGGCGGCCAGCCGATCGTCAACGGCGGCTTCGAGAACGGCACGAGCCCGTGGACGGCCAGCTCCGGGGTCATCACCAACTCGTCACGTCAGCCGGCGCGCACCGGCACGTGGAAGGCGTGGCTGGCCGGAGCCGGCAGCACCCAGACCGACGCGCTCGCGCAGACGGTGACCCTGCCGGCCGGCTGCGCCACCGCGACGCTGTCGTTCTGGCTGCACATCGACACGGCCGAGACGACCACGTCCACGGCGTACGACCGGCTCACCGTGCGCCTGGGCGGCACGACGCTCGCGACCTGGTCCAACCTGAACGCCGCGGCCGGCTACGTGCAGCGCACGCTCAACGTGGGGGCGTACGCCGGCCAGACGCTGAGCCTCGCGTTCACCGGCACCGAGGATTCCTCGCTGCAGACGAGCTTCGTGATCGACGACGTGACGGTGCAGCTGAGCTGACGCGCGGAGGCGGCGCGGCCAGCGCGCCGGGCACGCGCGTGCGTGGACGGGGTGGGCGGCGCGCCCACCCCGTTCCGCTGGACCCTGGCGGACCGGGCCATAGTCACAGACGTCTATGTCTGGTAGAAATCCTTCAAGGCCGGCCTCCGCTTTCGCAAAATTCCCACCTTCCAAGCGATCGGGAGAGCCATGTCGTCCCTGCGTACCACCCTGCGCCGCCGCCTGCTCACCCTGCTCGTGGCCACCCTCGCCACGATCGGCGTCACGTTCGGTCTCGCCGCCCCCGCCTTCGCGATCAGCCACTCCAGCGCGACGTCCCAGTTGCGGGCCGCCGGCATCTCGTGGACCTCCAGCGGCGGATGCAGCGACCGCAACGTTCCCACCTGCACCTCGTTCGACGGCATCCGGCAGGCGACCATCGACGGCATCATCACCTTCAAGCGGGCCAGCGGCTGCGCGATCACCATCACCGCGGGCACCGAGGTCGGCCACGCCAGCGGCACCTACAGCCACTGGAACGGCTACAAGCTCGACATCGCGCCGAGCACCTGTATCCAGAACTACATCTCGTCGCACTACACGTACCTGGGTTACATCTCCGGCTGGGGTTACCAGTACCGGGCGGCCTCCGGAAACCTCTACACCCTGGAGGGCAACCACTGGGACATCCTCTACTACACCTGCGGCTGCTGAAACGGAGCGAGACGGACGCCCGGTGAGGAGCTGACCGGGCGACCGACGGGCCGCCGCGGGGGACACCGGCGGCGGCCCTCGGCCGATCGGCGCCCGGCGGCGCGCCCCGGTCGTCCGGCGGCCCCGCCCCGGTCGGCGGCGCGCCGCCGGCGGCACCGCCGCCGGTGCGAAGTGTTCAAACTGCGTTCCGACGACGGTGCACGTGCCATTCAATCCCGATCATGAGGCTCGGCTGGACGTCATCGTCGCCACGCAGCTGAGGAGTGCCGTTCATGCTCGACCCAGGACAGTCAGTTCCCACCTCCGGCGTACGGCGCGGTCTCCGCCGTAGGCTCGGAGGCGCGATCGCCGTGGCCCTCGCCGCCACGATCGTGGCCACGCCGGCGAGCGCCACCGCGGCCACCCCGGCGGGCGCCACCGCGGCCACCCCGGCGGGCGCGGCCCAACCGGTGCCGGTCCAGCTGGTGTCCATCACCGACCTGCACGGATACTTCGGCGACTACACCACGACGGTTCCCGGCTCCCGTGCCGGCGAGCCGGCGCAGCAGGTCGGCGGCGGCGCGTACCTGACCACCCACATCAAGCAGCTCCGGGAGGGGAAGCCGAACTCCATCCTGTTCTCGGCCGGCGACGACTTCTCGGGCTGGCCCAACGAGACGGGCTGGTTCTGGAGCGAGCCGACCGTCGAGTACCTGAACTCGATCGGTCTGCAGTTCTCCACCGTCGGCAACCACGAGATGGACCGGGGCTACCCGTTCCTGCGGCACATGGACGACGGCACGTGCGAGGGCGTACCGGATCGGGACGTCTGCTTTCCCGACTCGACGGGCCGGCGCTTCCACGGCGCCGACTACGACTACTACACCGGCAGCGTGGTCGACGAGCACACCGGCAAGCCGATCCGCGAGCCGTACCACGTCGAGTACGTCGACGACGGTCGCGGCGGCAGGCTGCCCGTCGGCTTCGTCCACGCGACCCTCAAGGGCCTGTCCGAGGAGCAGATGTCCTACACCCCGAAGGGGTACGAGTTCCTCGACGAGGCCGACACGATCAACAGGTACGCGGCCGAGCTGAAGCGGCGGGGCGTCAAGGCCATCGTCGCGGTCATCCACCAGGGCTTCTCGCAGAAGAACGGCTCCGGGTACAACGACTGCGTCGACCCGTCGGGCCCGGCCGTGGAGTTCAACCAGCGCATCACCCCGGACGTGGACGCCATCGTCACCGGGCACTGGCACGCCCTCGTCAACTGCATGCTGCCCGACCCGGCCGGCAACGCCCGCCCGGTCGTGGAGGCCGCGAACCACGGCCGCCTCATCAACGAGATCAACCTTCAGTTGGACCGACGCACGGGCGAGGTGCTGCGCGACCGGACGACGTCCGTGAACCACGCCAACACGCAGGACGTCACGCCCGATCCGGAGACGCTGCGCATCGCGGCGTACTGGCGGGACCAGATGGCCAAGCGGGGGGCCAGCCCGGTGGCCGAGGTCACCGCCGACCTGACCCGCGCGCCGAACCCGACCGGTGAGTCGACGCTGTACGACGTGGCCGCCGACGCCTTCCACTGGGCGGCGAACACCGACGGGCGGGCCGACCTCGCGGTGGCCATGCCGGGCATCCTGCGCCGCGACGTCACGTACGCCGCCGACGCCGCGAACCCGGCGGACGCGCCCGGTCGGGTGCTCTTCTCGGAGCTGGCGCTCGGCACCGTGTACGACAGCGGCATCGGCGTCGGCCTCGTGCGTGGCAACGTCACCGGCCAGCAGCTCGACGAGCTGTTGGAGAGCCAGTGGCAGCAGGGCGCCGACGGCACGGTGACCTACCGGCACCTGGCCGTGTCGGCCAACGTCCGCTACACGTACGACGTCAGCCGTCCGGTGGGCGACCGCGTGGCGGCAGGCAGCATCCGGCTCGGCAACCGGCCGGTCAACCCGAAGGCCACGTACCGGATCGCCACGCTGGCCAACAACTTCCTGCCCAACGTCGTGACCCCGGGTTTCACGGCCCTGCTCGGCGCGGCGAAGCAGGACCGGAGCATCTACAACGGCGGCGACGCCCTGTGGCGCTACCTGGAGCGGCAGTCGCCGGTGCGTCCGCCGGCGCTGGGCGTCCGGGCCCGGCCGGTGGTCGCGGGCTGACGGTCGCGGTCCCACGAGCGGGTGCGGTCGCGAGGACCGCACCCGCTCTGCCGTTCCGTCAGGGGAGCTGCGGGTAGAGCGCGGCGACGCCGCCGGACAGGCCGGCCTGGACCTGCCGGCTGATGTCGTCGGCGACGATCTCGTACGCGTCCGCCTCGATGCCGTCCAGCGTGATCCGGGCGATGTCGGCCGGATCGGCCTTCGGTGCCGTCACGTGGGCCGCCATGTCGGTGTCCATGTAGCCGACGTGCAGGCCGGCCACCCGGATGTTCCGCTCGGCGAGCTGTGCCCGCAGGGCGTTGGTGAGCGCCCACTCGGCCGACTTGGCCGCGCTGTACGCGCCGCTGGTGGGCAGGGCGAACCAGGACAGCACGGAGTGGACGTTCAGGATCGAGCCGCCGCCGTTGCCGGCGATGACCGGTGTGAACGCCCGGACCATCGACAGCGTGCCGAAGAAGTGGGTGTCCATCTCCAGCCGGATCAGGTCCAGATCGGCGTCGAGCAGGTCGGCGCCCGTGAGGGAGCCGGCGTTGTTGATCAGCAAAGTCACGTCGCGGGCCAGTTCGGCCGCGGCGGCGACCGAGGCGGGGTCGGTGATGTCCAGCCGCACGGGCGTCACGCCGGGCAGGTCGACGCTTTCCGGGTTGCGGGCGCCCGCGTAGACGGTGGCGCCCCGGGCGACGAGCTCCGCGGCGAGGTGCCGGCCGAAGCCCCGGTTGGCGCCGGTCACGAGCGCGGTACTTCCGGCGATCTTCATATGGTTGCTCCCGGGTGTGGTGAGGAGGGGCAGCCGGGCGGTGCGCCGCCCGGAGTTCAGTCGCGGTCCGCGCGGCGCAGGCCGGGGCCCGGGCGTACGGCGATGTCGTCCGGCTCGACGTCGTGTCCGGCGGTGCACCGGAGCACGGCGTGCACCTCGGCACCGCAGTCGTCGTGCTCGATCCGCACGGAGGGGCCGGCGGCGTCGGCCGCCCAGGTGTCGCCCCACTGCCGCAGCGCGGTCAGCACGGGCAGCAGTTCGGCCCCCTTGGCGGTGAGCACGTACTCGTCCCGGGTCCGCTGCCCGGGCTCGCGGTAGGGCCGGCGTTCGAGCAGGCCGTCGGCCACGAGCTGCTTGAGCCGGGCCGCGGCGACGGGCTCGCTGATGCCCACGCGGGCCGCGAAGTCGTCGAAGCGGCTGGTGCCGAAGGACGCCTCCCGCAGCAGCAGGAGCGTCGAGCGGTTGCCGACCACGTCGAGCGCCCGGCCGATCGAGCAGTTGGTCGTCAGCCAGGCGTCCCGGTCGGCGCGGAGATCGGTCATGACGGGAACGCTATCCGACCTGACTTAGGAAAGCCAAAGTCAGCTAGCTCACGGTCCCGTGGTCCCGGGACCGGGAATACCGGGGCGGGACGCCGGCACGGGCCGCCCCGGTGACGGCTCGTATCCTGTGCGCGAACCCCCCACGGAAACGCAGAAGGGAGACGGCGTGGGCAACCCGGTCGAGACGTTGGAGTTCCAAGCCGAGGCGCGTCAGCTGCTCCAGTTGATGGTCCACTCGATCTACTCGAACAAGGACGTCTTCCTCCGCGAGCTGATCTCCAACGCCTCCGACGCGCTGGACAAGCTGCGGCTGGCCGCCCTGGTCGACAAGGACCTCGATGTCGACACCTCGGACCTGCACATCGAGATCGAGGTCGACCGCGAGGCGCGCACCCTGACCGTGCGCGACAACGGCATCGGCATGTCCCGCGACGAGGTGGTCTCGGTGATCGGCACCATCGCCAAGTCCGGCACCGCCGAGCTGCTGCGCGCGATGCGGGAGTCCGCCGACGCCGCCGCCTCGCAGGAGCTGATCGGGCAGTTCGGCGTCGGCTTCTACGCGGCGTTCATGGTCGCCGACCGGGTGGAGCTGGTGACCCGCAAGGCCGGTGAGCCGGGCGGCACGCGCTGGTCGTCCACCGGCGAGGGCACCTACTCGATCGAGCCGGTCGAGACCGCCCCGCAGGGCACGGCCGTCACGCTGCACCTCAAGCCGGCCGACACCGAGGACAACCTGCACGACTACACCGCGGAGTGGACGATCCGGGAGATCGTCAAGCGGTACTCCGACTTCATCGCGTGGCCCATCCGCATGGCCGCGGAGCGGGCCGGCGAGGACGGCGCGACCACCCGCGAGGTGCAGACGCTCAACTCGATGAAGGCCCTCTGGGCGCGTCCACGCGACGAGGTCGACCAGGCCGAGTACCACGAGTTCTACAAGCACGTCGCCCACGACTGGGCCGATCCGCTCGAGATCGTGCACATGAAGGGCGAGGGCACCTTCGAGTACGAGGCGCTGCTGTTCGTCCCGGCCCACGCGCCCCTGGACCTCTTCTCTCCCCAAGGCCGCCGCGGAGTCCAGCTCTACGTCAAGCGCGTCTTCATCATGGACGACTGCGAGGCGTTGATGCCGGCGTACCTGCGCTTCGTCAAGGGCGTGGTGGACGCCCACGACCTGTCGCTGAACATCTCCCGGGAGATCCTCCAGCAGGACCGGCAGATCCAGGTCGTCCGGCGGCGGCTGGTCCGGAAGATCCTCGCCACGGTGAAGGACCTGAAGGCCAACCACGCCGAGCGGTACCGCACGTTCTGGACCGAGTTCGGCGCGGTCGTGAAGGAAGGCCTCATCGACGACACGGAGAACCGCGACACGCTGCTGGAGCTGGTGAGCGCCGCCTCCACGCACGACCCGGCCGAGCCGACCGACCTGCGCGGCTACGTCGAGCGGATGAAGGACGGTCAGTCCGAGATCTGGTACGCCACCGGCGAGTCCCGCGCCATGCTCGAGAACTCGCCGCACATGGAGGCGTTCCGCGCCAAGGGGCTCGAGGTGCTGCTGCTCACCGACCCGGTCGACGAGGTGTGGGTCGAGCGCGTCGGCGCGTACGACGGCAAGCCGCTGCGCTCGATCGCCAAGGGCGAGGTCGACCTGGACACCGAGGAGGATCGGCAGCAGGCCGAGGCCGAGCGCGAGCAGCAGCGCCGGGACCACGCCGAGCTGCTGACCTGGATGGGCGGCGCGCTCGCCGACAGCGTCCGGGAGGTCCGCCTCTCGTCGCGGCTGACCACCTCACCGGCCTGCGTGGTCGGCGACGCGCACGACCTCACCCCGACGCTGGAGAAGATGTACCGGGCCATGGGGCACGAGGTGCCGTCGGTCAAGCGCATCCTCGAGCTGAACCCGGGCCACCCGCTGGTGGCCGGGCTGCGCAAGGCGTACGAGCAGGGCGGCGACCAGGCCGAGCTGCGTGAGACCGCCGAGCTGCTGTACGGGATGGCGCTGCTCGCCGAGGGCGGCGAGCTGGCCGATCCGTCCCGGTTCACCCGGATCCTCGCCGACCGGCTCTCCCGTACCCTCTGACGCGCACCGGGCCGGTGGGGGAGACCACCCTCACCGGCCCGCCAGGCGTGGGATTCCGCCGGGCCGGGTACCACCGCGGCCATGAGCACGAGCACCGCGCCGTCCCCGCCCGTGACCGCGACCGCCCGACCGGGCACCGTCGCCGTCGTGGCCCACCGCCGGAAGACCTTCGGCGGGGGGCTCGACGAGCTGCGGGCGACCCTCGCCGGCGCGGGTGTGGACGACCTGCTCTGGTACGAGGTGCCGAAGAGCCGCAAGGCGCCCAAGAAGGTCCGCAAGGCGCTGAAGAAGGGCGCCGAGCTGATCTTCGTCTGGGGCGGGGACGGCATGGTGCAGCGGTGCGCGGACGCCCTCGCCGGGTCGGGAACGCCCATGGCCATCCTTCCCGCCGGCACCGCCAACCTCTTCGCCACGAACCTCGGCATCCCGCAGGACCTGCCGGGGGCGGTGCGGATCGGGCTGCACGGCCGGCGCCGCCGGCTGGACCTCGGCCGGATCAACGGCGAGCACTTCGCGGTGATGGCCGGCGCGGGGTTCGACGGCGACCTTATCCGCGAGGCGGACCGGGACCTGAAGGGCCGGTTCGGCCGGCTCGCGTACGTCTGGACGGGCCTGCGGCACGTCCGCGGTGAGCTGGTGCACACCCGGATCCGGGTCGACGGCACCACCTGGTTCGAGGGCGAGGCGAGCTGCGTCCTGTTCGGCAACGTCGGCACGATCACCGGCGGCATCCCCGCCTTCGACGACGCGCGGCCGGACGACGGCTACCTCGAGGTGGGGGTGTCGACGGCGAGCGGCGCGATCGACTGGGCCCGCACGCTGGGCCGGATGGCGGCCGGCCGATCGGACGAGTCCCCGTTCGTGCGGATCACCCGGGGGCGGAAGGTGCGGGTGCGCCTGGCCGCGGCCCGGACGTACGAGCTCGACGGTGGCGCGCGCGACGCGGTGCGGAAGCTCAAGGTGCGCTCGGTGCCCGGGGCGCTCACGGTGTGCTGCCCCGAGCCGCCGGCCTGACGTCACGGGCACGCCACCGCCGGCGGAGCACGACGTTCCCAGCCCGCCGGTGGCCCATGTGACATCCAGGGCGATGCCTCTGAGGCATCGGGGTCGCTGCGGTGGTCCCGCCGGGCCGCGACACGCAGGGCGCACCGTCGGGGTCGACCCCGCCGTCCCGGGCCGGCCGGCGGGTCACGCGGCCGCTCTCGCCACGTCTACACAGGACGCGGAAGCCGGCGTAACGTGCCGGATGCGCCTGACGCTACGGACTTTCGTTTGTTTGAAGGAAAGTACAGGCGAGGCAGACGAAAGCTCTGGACACGTCCGTGCCAACTTAGTAGTGTCGGGATCCATCGATATGTTTCCGCGAGATGAACCGGCGGCGCGGTGAGTCTCGAACGGTGGCCCGCAGGCGGCGCGACACGTCCGGCGGCCACCGGCCGACCAGGGACGGCACCCCTGGCCGGTGGCACCCAGCGACCCGGTGCTGAAGAAGCGCCGTGGGTGACCGACGTCCGTCCCGTCCCCGATGACACCTCGGCCGGCTCCGAGGTCCAGCACAACCCCGTCAGCTCTCGCTGAAACCTGCCCGGCGACGTGGGCCATCCGGCTCGCCCGCGCGGCGGGCGGACTCCAACCACACAGCACGACCGTGGCGCCGCCACGGCCGGTGATTCCGTGCGGCCAGGGAGGGGCCCACGGTCCCGCCGATCGGCGACATATCTGGACATGAGGTGACCTGACATCGACGGGGGAGGTCCAGCCCCGGCGGTGGGCGCCTCGACCTGGGAGAGAGGCATTGATGAACGGGTACTCACCCCCCGGCCGGCTCCCGGCCGCCCGGCTCCGGAGATCGATCACGGCCGTCGCCACGGCCGCCCTCATGTGGGTCGCCGCCGGGCCGATGGCGGCACCGGCCAGCGCACGCCCGGTCGACCCGGAGCGCCCGGCCACGGCCGCCGCCACGCAGCAGCGCCAGCTCCAGGCCCAGGTGCTCACCTGGACGGCCGGCAACGACTTCCTGGCGTACCGCTCCGCGCCCACCACGGCGGTCGCGGGGCCGACGACGATCGTCTTCGAGAACAGCGCGGCCACCGGCAACACCACCGGCATGCAGCACACGCTGACCTTCGACACCGGCAACCCGCAGTACAACAGCGACGTCGACGTGAACATCCTGGCCGATCCGAACGACGCCAACGGTGGCCGGTGGACCGTCGACGTGGTGCTCTCCCCGGGCACCTACCGGTACTTCTGCGCGATTCCCGGCCACGGCTCGATGACGGGCCTCCTCGTGGTGACCGGCGGAGGCTCGGACACCACGGCCCCGACCGTGACGGCCGAGGTGACCGGTGAGAAGGACAGCAGCGGCGCGTACGTGGGCAGCGCCACGGTGAATCTCGCGGCGACCGACTCCGGGTCGGGCGTCGACAAGGTCGAGTACTCGCTCGACGGCGGGCCCTACGGCGTCTACTCGGCGCCGGTGAGCGTGAGCCAGCCGGGCCAGCACACGGTCAGCTACCGGGCGACCGACAAGGCGGGCAACACCTCGGCCGCGCAGTCGGTGTCGTTCACGGTGGCGCAGCCGTCGCCCGACGACACCACGGCGCCCACCGCCACCGCGGCGGTGACCGGCCAGCAGGACGCCACGGGCGCGTACGTGGGCAGTGCCACCGTCACGGTGTCGGCCACCGACACGGAGTCCGGTGTGGACAAGATCGAGTACTCGCTCGACGGTGGCGCCTACGCCGCCTACACCGCGCCGGTGAGCGTCAACGCGGTCGGTCAGCACACGCTGACGTACCGGGCGACCGACAAGGCGGGCAACACCTCGGCCGTGCAGTCGGTGTCCTTCACCGTGGTCCCGCCTCCGGCCGACGACACCACGGCGCCCACGGTGTCCGCCATGCTGCACGGCGAGCAGGACGGGAACGGCGCCTACGTCGGCGGCGCCACGGTCATGCTGTCGGCGACCGACTCGGGGTCGGGCGTCGACACGATCGAGTACTCGCTCGACGGGCAGCCGTACGCGGCCTACTCGGCGCCGTTCGCCGTCAACCAGCCCGGCCAGCACACGGTGAACTACCGGGCCACCGACAAGGCGGGCAACACCTCGGCCGCGCAGTCGGTGTCGTTCACGGTGGCGCAGCCGTCGCCCGACGACACCACGGCGCCCACCGCCACCGCGGCGGTGACCGGCCAGCAGGACGCCACGGGCGCGTACGTGGGCAGTGCCACCGTCACGGTGTCGGCCACCGACACGGAGTCGGGCGTGGACAAGATCGAGTACTCGCTCGACGGTGGCGCCTACGCCGCCTACACCGCGCCGGTGAGCGTCAACGCGGTCGGTCAGCACACGCTGACGTACCGGGCGACCGACAAGGCGGGCAACACCTCGGCCGTGCAGTCGGTGTCGTTCACCGTGGTGGCGCCTCCGCCGCAGGACACCACGGCGCCGACCACCTCCGCCGTGCTCCAAGGCCAGAAGAACGCCGACGGCGCCTTCGTGAGCAGCGCCACGGTGGTGGTGACGGCGAGCGACTCCGGATCGGGCGTCGACAAGATCGAGTACTCACTCGACGGGCAGCCGTACGCCGCCTACTCGGCGCCGGTCACCGTGAACCAGCCCGGCCAGCACACGGTGAACTACCGGGCCACCGACAAGGCGGGCAACACCTCGACGGTGAAGTCCGTGTCGTTCAGCGTGGTCGCGCCCCCGTCGGACGACACCACGGCGCCCACCGTGACCGCGTCGGTGTCCGGGCAGGTCGACGACGAGGGCGCCTACCTGGGCAGCGCCACCATGACGCTGTTCGCCTCGGACGCCGGGTCCGGCGTCGACCGGATCGAGTACGCCCTCGACGGGGCCGAGTACACCCGCTACGCCCGGCCGGTCACCGTCGACCAGGCCGGCGAGCACACGCTCAGCTTCCGGGCCACCGACAAGGTCGGCAACACCTCCGGCACCGGCTCGCTCACGTTCACGGTGATCTCGTTGGGGTCCGGCGTGAACTGCCGCGTGCCCGACACCCGGCCGACCGTCTGGTTCGGCACGCTGGACAGCGGCGTGCCCAACCGGCAGGTCAAGGGCGAGTGCACCGTCAACAACCTCTTCGACGGCCCGCGGACCTGGCTCGACCACGCCGAGTTCGTGAACCACGTCAAGGTGGTCGCCGACCAGCTGGTCCACCTCGAGGTGCTCAGCCAGCGGGAGCGCAACCGGCTCGTCGAGGCCGCCCGCGACTCGGGCGTCGGAAAGCCCGAGGCCAGGAGCGGCTACCAGCCGTTGCTCGACTCCACGGCGGCGTCCTTCAAGCAGTGGGAGCACGTCGGTGGGGGCGGGTTCGTCCGCAACGCCGACGGGTCGATCACCAGCAAGGCCGTGGACGGGATGGGCATGCTCTGGTTCCCGAAGCAGACGTTCGGGGACTTCTCCCTGAAGCTGCAGTGGCGCGACGACGCCCCCGGCGACGGCCGCGCCAACAGCGGTGTCTTCGCCCGGTTCCCGCAGGTCCACGACCACCCCGACGAGTCCCGACCGGAGTGGGTGGCCATCAAGTACGGCCACGAGTTGCAGATCTTCGACGGGCCCGGCGGCGACCAGTACAAGAGCGGTTCGGTGTACGGCTTCGACCGGGTCGACCTCTCCGGCGCGCAGGTCACGCCCAAGGGCACCTGGAACGACTACGAGATCCGCGTGGTCGGCCAGCACTGGTCGATCTTCCGCAACGGCGAGCTGATCAACGAGTACCTCAACCCGGCGGACGCGGTCTTCAACCCGCCCCGTGCGGACGACCCGGGCGGCGCCGGGCGGCAGAGCGCCACCGGCTACATCGGCCTCCAGAACCACAGCGCCGGCGACGTCATCAGCTTCCGCAACGTCCGGATCGCGCCGCTGACCCCGGCCGCCCCCGGCAACTGAGCGAAGGGAACACCACCATGGCAAAGCAGAGAATCGACCGTCGGGCGCTGCTGCGCGGTCTCGCCGGTTCCACGGTCGCGGTCGGCGCGGCCAGCCTCACCGGGGCCCTCCCCGCCTTCGCCGAGGCGGGCGGCCGGGGCCGGTTGATCCCCCAGGGGCACATGGGCATCCAGCTCTACAGTGTCCGCGACAAGATCGCCGAGTTCGGGTTCTCGTACGTCTTCGACGAGCTGTCCCGGATCGGCTACCGGGAGGTCGAGTTCGCCGGCTACACCCAGGGGAACGTCGGCGCGATCACCCCGCAGCAGATCCGCAAGCTGCTCGACGACAACGGCCTCAAGGCCGTGGGCAGCCACCGCGGCCTGGGCGACTTCCGCAACAACCTGGAGCAGGAGCTGGACATCGCCGAGACCCTCGGCATGCCGTGCATCGGCACCGCCGAGGCACCCACCGGCAACCGCACGATCGACGGCTACAAGGCGGCGGCGGCGGAGTTCAACGCGTGGGGCGCCGCCGCTGCGGCCCGCGGCCTCAAGCTCTACCAGCACAACCACACGATCGAGTTCAGCTTCGCGACCGACCGGCCCGACGTCCGGCTGTACGACCTGTTCCTCGAGCTCACCGACCCCCGGTTCGTGTACCTGGAGATGGACATCCTGTGGGCGTACGGCGGGGCCCGCAAGTACCCGGGCTTCCGGCCGGTGGACTACGTCAACGCCCACCCGGAGCGGTTCCCGCTGTTCCACGTCAAGGACGGCGTGCCCCTGCCGGACCCGCAGCAGGGCAATTCCTACCTGGACGTGGAGTTCGGCGCCGGGAACATCCCGTTCACCGAGTTCTTCGGCGAGCTGAAGGACCGGGGCCGGTTCGAGTACCTGTGGGAGCAGGACAGCGCCCCCAACGCCCAGCCCAACCCGCCCGGATCGCTGGGCGCCGCCGCGCGCAGCTACCGGCGGATGCGCAACCTTCGGGGGGACAAGTGAGCGCCTGGCGACTGACCGACGACGGTCCTCCACCGGAACCGGGACCGGCGCCGCAGGCCCGCACCGGCTTCCGGACCCGCCGTTTCCTGGTCGTGGCCGCGACCGTGCTGCTGACCCTCGTCGGGGCGGGCGGGTTCGCGGTCGCGGGAGGGGCCGCCGCCCTGCTCCCCGAACGGCCCGAGGGCTGCGACACCCCGGACCGCAGCATCCAGCTGTACGCCGTGGAGCTGCCCCGTGACGGCACCCAGATCCGGCTCGGCTACGGCCTCACGCCGGAGACGGCCTCCTACCCCGGCCCCACCATGGAGATGACCGAGGGGGAGTGCCTCGCCGTCACGCTGCACAACCAGGTGCCCGCGGCCACCCTGGAGCAGCTGCGCACCGACCCGACCCACCCGTTGGGCGTCTCGCTGCACGTGCACGGGGTCAAGTACACCCAGCTGTCCGACGGCACGTCGCAGAGCTTCTCGTACGTCCCGCCGGGCCAGTCGCGCACCTACACCTGGTACGCGAAGAAGCGCGACCGTACGGCCGGCACCCCGGGCACGGCGGGTTACTGGTGGTACCACGACCACGTGGTGGGCGGCCCGCACGGCACCAAGGGCATCGGTGCCGGGCTCTTCGGCGGCCTGGTCGTGCGGCGGCCGGGTGACCTGCGGCCGGACCGCACCTACACGACCGTCTTCGGTGACCAGCAGAGCATCAACCTGCGTCGTGGCGCGGCCGCCGACACGTGCGACCCCGTCAACCCGCAGCCCGGCCCGACGTGCATCGTGGCCAAGAAGGGGGAGCGGGTCGAGTTCATCGTCGTGGGCATCGGCAACGACATGCACACCTTCCACGTGCACGGGCACTCGTGGGCCGACACGCGGACCGGCGTGGTGACCGGCACCAACGCCGAGGCCGACCAGGTGCCGACCATCGACAACAAGACACTCGGGCCGGGTGACTCGTTCGGCGTGCAGTTCATCGCCGGCGACTCGGTCGGGCCGGGCCACTGGATGGTGCACTGCCACATGCAGTTCCACTCCGACGCCGGGATGTACACCACGATGCACGTCCTGGACGAGAACGGGCAGATGCCGCCCGGCGGCCACGACCACGCCACGGCCGCCAAGGCCGTGGCCCCGGCGGACGCCGGGCAGGAACAGCCGGCCGGCGCGGGAGCGCACCAGCACAAGTGACCGTCGGCGCCGCCGCGCCCCGACCCCCGGCAGCGGTGGCCGCGAATCCCCTCGCGGACGAGCGGCCACCGCCCCCGGCAACCCTCGTCATCCCAGGTCCGCCTCAACCCGAAAAGGAGTCGAGATGGCTCATCCGCGCCATTCCCGGTTCTCCCCTTGGCTCGGGCGACTCCGGTTCCACCCGACCGGAGCCCGCCCCGACCCCGTACCGACCGGGCCTCGCCGCGCTGGCGTGTCCCGTCGCCTCCTCACCCTGGCCACCGGCGCCGCGCTCGCGCTCGGCTCGCTGGCCGTGCCCGCCGCCGCGGCGGCGCCCACCATCGTTCCCGCCGCCGGGGCCGCCGCCGCGGCGTCGGTGAAGGTGCTGGTCTTCCACGGTCCCGCCGCGCAGCAGGACGACCCGGTCAACCGGGCCGCCAACGCGATCACCAGGCTGGGTCGGCAGAACGGCTTCACCGTCGAGGTGGCCACCGACCCGAGCGTGTTCACCTTCGCCAACCTGGCCCAGTACCGCAGCGTCGTGTTCCTGTCCGCCAACGGGGTGACGCTCGACGACGCCCAGGAGGCGGCCTTCCAGGCGTACGTCAAGGGCGGCGGCGGATTCGTCGGCGTCCACGACGCGGCGCGCGCCCAGCCGAACTCCTCGTGGTTCACCGGGCTGATCGGCAGCCGCCCGGCGGCCGGCCTGCCGAACGCCGAGAGGCCGGTCTCCGCCACGGCCAGTGGGGAGAACCCGCCGAACGAGACCGCGGCCATGGCGATCGACGGGTCGACCGGCACCAAGTGGCTCGCCCGTACGACGACCGGGTGGCTGGCCGCGAAGCTCGCGCAGCCGGTCGTGGTGAGCCGCTACGCGCTCACGTCGGCCAACGACTTCCCGGGCCGGGACCCGAAGAACTGGACGCTGCAGGGTTCGGAGGACGGCAGCACCTGGACCGACCTCGACACCCGCACCGACGAGACGTTCCCGCAGCGGTTCCAGACCAAGCAGTACACCTTCACGAACACGAAGGCGTACCAGCACTACCGGCTCAACATCACGGCCAACAGCGGGGAGCCGCTGATCCAGCTCGCCGAGCTGTGGCTGATCGGGCCGGACTCCGGCCCGCCACCGGAGGCCACCGTGCAGCCGGCCGTCGTCGACTTCACCGACCGCCAGCACCCGGCCAACAAGGGGATGCCGCTGACGGTGAAGCGGTCCGACCAGTGGATCAACTGGGACCCGAGCCCGACCGGCCGGGTGCACACCGTCGCCCAGGTCGAGGAGGGCACGTACGACGCCGGCCTGAGCGGCAACGGCCCCTTCCACCCGATCTCCTGGTGCCAGGACTACGACGGTGGTCGGTCGTTCTACACCGGCATGGGCCGCACCGCCGTCAGCTGGACCGACGACACCCAGTTCCAGAAGCACCTGACGGGCGCCATCAAGTGGACCACCGGCATGGTGCGCGGTGACTGCCAGGCGACGATCGCCTCTAACTACCGGATCGACCGGCTCACCACCACCAACCAGCCGGGGCAGCTCGACCAGATCGGTGAGCCGCACGGCCTCACCATCGCCCCGAACGGCACGGTGTTCTACATCGGCAAGGCGGCCTGCGCCACCGGGCCGATCGCCAGCTGGGACGACCCCAACGTCGGCCTCGGCTGCGGCACCATCCACCAGTGGGACCCGAAGACCAACCAGGTCAAGCTGCTCACCACCCTCGCCGTCATGGGCAACCGGGGCAGTGGCAGCGAGCTGGTGAAGAACGAGGAGGGTCTGGTCGGCATCACGCTCGACCCGAAGTTCGCGGAGAACGGCTGGATCTACGTCTACTGGATGCCGCACGAGTCGATCGACCGGGACCGGCGCATCGGCCAGCGGACCGTCTCGCGGTTCACGTACGACGCCGCGAACAAGACGATCGACCAGAGCACCCGCAAGGACCTGCTGCACTGGGACACCCAGATCCACAGCTGCTGCCACGCGGGCGGCGGCATGACGTTCGACGAGTCCGGGAACCTCTACATCGGCTCCGGTGACAGCAACTCCTCCGGCGGCTCGGACGGCTACTCGGGCAACAACTGGACGCAGGAGTACAAGGGCACCTCGTTCCAGGACGCCCGTCGTACGGCCGGCAACACCAACGACCTCAACGGCAAGATCCTGCGCATCCACCCGGAGCCCGACGGGACGTACACGATCCCCGAGGGCAACCTGTTCACCGGCCAGGAGGAGGGCGGCGGCAAGACCCGCCCGGAGATCTACGTGATGGGCGTGCGCAACATCGCCCGGATCGCCTGGGACCCGGTGAACGACTGGCTGACCGCCGCGTGGGTGGGCCCGGACGCGGGCGGCCCGAACCCGGAGCTCGGTCCGGCCAAGTACGAGACGGCCACGATCATCAAGTCCGCGGGCAACCAGGGCTGGCCGTACTGCATGGGCAACCGGCAGCCGTACCGGGACCGCAGCAACACCGACGCGACCGTGCTGACCGGCTGGTACGACTGCGACCACCCGAAGAACGAGTCGCCGCGCAACACGGGTCTGGTCAACCTCCCGCCGATCCGCGACAACATGATCTGGTACTCGCCGCAGGGTGGCGGGCCGGTCTTCCCCGAGCGCGCCGACGGCAGCGGCCTGCCGACGTACGTGCCCGGTGACGAGACCTTCACCGAGCCGTACCTCAAGGGCGGCGGGCAGGCCATCATGGACGGCCCGACGTACCAGCGGGAGAACGTCGACACCACGAGTGGCGTGGCGTGGCCGGAGTACTGGGACGACAAGTGGTTCATCGGTGACCAGTCGAACGCCAACAACCGGATCGCGGTGACCGTCGACAAGAGCAAGGTCGACAGCCACGGCCCGCCGGCGTTCGCCGAGGACCTGCGCGCCATCATCCGCTCCGGCAGCGGCGGCAACCAGCTCCAGTCGTGGATGGACGCGAAGTTCGGGCCCGACGGCGCCCTCTACATGCTCGACTACGCCGGCGGGTTCTTCAGCCTGCACCCGAACCAGAAGCTGATCCGGATCGCCTACACCGGCGGGCCGGCCACGCCGAACCCGAGTGACGCGGGCGTGCGGGCCGTCGCGCAGAGCGACCCCAAGGCGATCCAGTTCTCCAGCGCCCGGGCCGGCGGTGTGGCGTGGGAGTGGAACTTCGGCGACGGCAGCGCCGTGTCGCGCGAGGCCAACCCGCTCCACCGGTACGCGGACTACGGCTCCTACCAGGTCACCCTCAAGGTGACCTACGCCAACGGCGAGGTGGCGACCACGGTCCTGCCCGCGTCCGTCGGCTGCTCCGCGCCCGACACCCGCTCGACCGTGCGGATGCTCGACACCGACACCCAGGTGGCGAACTACGCGGTCGGCGGCGGTTGCACCGTCAACGACCTGATCGACGACGAGCGCGACTGGGCCAACCACACCGAGTTCGTCCGGCACGTGGAGGACGTGGTGGCGCAGCTGCTCGCCGACGGTGAGATCGACAAGCAGGACGCCAACCGCCTGAACCGGGCGGCCCGGAACTCGGACGTGGGCAACAGCCCCGGCTACCGGGCCATCTTCGACGGCACGGCACAGTCGCTCGCCGACTGGCGGCAGGCGCCCAGCGGGTCGTTCGGCTTGCGCAGCGACGGCTCGATCCGCAGCTCCGGTGGTCTGGGCATGCTCTGGTACGCGGGGAAGGAGTTCGCCGACTTCTCGCTGCGGCTGCAGTTCCGGGACGTCTCCACCGGCTCCACGTACGCCAACACCGGCGTCTTCGCCCGGTTCCCCGATCCGAGGCAGCCGGTCGACCAGCGGCCCGAGTGTGGCAGGGTCGGCTCGGCCGCGGGCTCACCGGCCTGGGTGGCCATCTACTGCGGTCACGAGATCCAGATCTACGACGGACCGACCGGTGAGCCGCAGAAGACCGGTTCGATCTACAACTTCGACCCGAACACGCTGGCCCAGGCGCGGGTGACCCCGAAGGGTCAGTGGAACGAGTACGAGGTGCGGGTGGTCGGCCAGCACTACACGATCATCCGGAACGGCGTGGTGATCAACGAGTTCGACAACACGCCGGGCAAGGCGTCGTCCCGCGCGGGTGACCCGCCCACGGATCTGCGCCAGTTCCTCAGCGGATACGTAGGCCTGCAGAACCACAGCAACAGCGACCTGATCGAGTTCCGCAACGTGCGGGTCCGGGAGCTGTAACCGAAAGAGAGCGTGCCGGGTACGGAGGACCCACCCTCCGTACCCGGCACTGCCGTGTCCGCCTCGTCACGCCTTGCGGGCCGTACGCCGGTTGCCGAACGACTCCATGGTGGTCGCCTTCTTCGCGGGCGCCGGGGCGGCGGAGGTGGTGCGGGCGCGGGCCGGCGCCTTCTTCGCGGCCTTCTTGGCCGCGGCCGGCGTGGCCGGCGCCTTCTTCGGCGGTGCGTTCTTCGCGGTGGCCGCCTTCGCCGTCGGCCTGCGGGTGGGCGTGGCGGTCGTGGCGGAGGTGTCCTTCTTCCGGGCCACGCGGGTGCTGGTCGCCGTGGGCTTCTCGCCGGGGGACTTCGCCGCGCTCGCGCCGGTGGCCCGCTTCGTGGCGGCGGCGACCTTCTTCGCGGCCGCCTTCCGGCTCATCGGCGCCTTCTTCGCCCCGGTGGCCTTCCGGGCCCCGGTCGGGCGGCTGCCCGGCGGGACGGCGCTCCTGCCTGCGGTCATCCTCGCTCCTCCTCAGGTCTGCCCCGGTCAGCCGGCACCGCCGACCCCGGCCGCGGCGGTCCCGTCGGCGCGGCCGGCTCGGTCCGGCCGGTCTTCCCACGACCCGGAAGGGCAAACGCCGCGTCGGGGCGCGACGGCAATGGTTAAGCAACCGCTTGACTTTCCGTGGGCGACCGTGGAAAGTTAAGGATGTGCCTAACCATCAGGGATCGCTGGACCGGGTGTTCCACGCGCTCGCCGACCCGTCCCGGCGCCGGATCGTCGAGCGCCTGGTACGCGGGCCGGCGTCCGTCAGCGAGCTGGCCCGCCCGCTGGAGATGTCGTTGCCCGCCGTCCTCCAGCACCTCCAGGTGCTCGAGGGCAGCGGTCTCGTCGTCTCCGAGAAGGCCGGCCGGGTCCGCACCTGCCGGTTGGAGCCGGCCGTGCTGCGCGCGGCCGAGACCTGGCTCGGCGCCCAGCGCACCACCTGGGAGCGGCGTCTCGACCGGCTCGACGAGGTGCTGACCGGGCACGGCCCCAGCGATCCACCGACACACGGAGAGGACCGACCATGACCCAGTCCGAAACCATCCACTCGACGTTCACCCTGGAACGCCACTACGCGGCACCGCCCGCCACCGTCTTCTCCGCCTGGGCCGACCCGGGCGTCAAGGCCCGCTGGTACGCCGGTCGGGACGCCGAGCACGAGCTCGACTTCCGGGTGGGCGGCCGGGAGCGGGTGCGGGGCCGGTTCGACGGCAAGGCGCTGCTCTTCGAGGTCCGCTACCAGGACATCGTCGCCGGGGAGCGGATCGTCTTCAGCTCCACCCTGTCGTTCGACGACACCCTGTCGACCGTGTCGATCACCACTGTCGAGTTCGCGCCGGAGGGCGACGGCACCCACCTGGTGCTGACCGAGCAGGGGACGTACCTGGACGGTCACGAGCAGCCGGCCTGGCGCGAGCAGGGCACGGCGACCCAGCTCGACTCCCTCGCGGCCGAGCTGGACGCGGCCCGCACCGCCGGCTGACGCGGGCGCTCGGCGCGCCCAGCCCTCCGCTCGGCGGCGACGGTGCGGGTGCCGGACCCGTCCGGGCCTCCTCGGGCGGCCATCAGGGGCGGGGCTCAGGGGCTGTCGAGCTGCCCCAGATCCGGGGCAGCTCGACAGGCGGCACGGCTTCCCCTTCCGCCGGCAGCGCGCCGTTCCGCCAGCGCGCGCCGTTCCGCCGCCGGCAGCGCGCGTTCAGCGACCCGGTCGGCTCTCGGCGGCCGCGTCGGCGAGCCGGGTCAACAGGTCGCCGGTGAGCGGGATCGCCGCGACGGCCGTGAGCGCGGCCGCCCAGCCGGCGACGAAGTAGTCCCAGCCGTCCACGGGACGGGCGCCGGTGCCGGCGGCCTGACGAAGGAAGCCCAGGTCGCCGCGGTAGTTCATGTCCCAGGCCACCATGCCCGTCCCGAACGGCGCCTTGTCGGTGAGCGGACTTCCCGGGGCGTCCTTGCCGAGCCCTGTCGCGTTCACCACGAGCGCCGGGGTGGCCAGACCGGCGAGCAGGGCGTCGTTGTCCGCGAGGTCGCTCACGGCCACGTACGACAGCGACGCCGCGACGCCCGCCCGGTCCGCGACCCGACGCAGGTCCGCCAGTGCCTCCGGGCGGGTGTCGGTGAACGTGACCCGGGCGGGCGGAGTGAGGCGGGCCGCGCCGCCGCCCGTGACGTCGAGGTGCAGGGTGAGCAGCAGCGCGGTGGCGGCGCCCCCGGCGCCGAGGCAGAGGACGTCGAGGCCGGCGCGGTCGGCGGGAAGCAGGCCGGGCAGGACGTGGCTCAGGGCCACGGGGTCCTGGGCGTACGCGGTGACCGTGCCGTCGGCGGTCGCGAGGGCGTTGACCTCGTGGGTGAGGCCCACGAGCGGGTCCGCCACGTCGATGTCGGCGGCGCAGGCGCGGTGGAGGCGGAGCTTGTGCGCGGTGACGACCGCGCCGTGGACCGCCGGGTTGTCCCGCATGGTGTGCACGAGCCGCCGGTAGGTCGCGGCGGGGGTGTCCGGCGGCAGATTGACGCCGCGCAGGACCCACGGTCGTCCCAGCACCGCGGCCCACCGGTCGAAGACGGTGTGGACGAGGGACCCGCCGGTGTCGATGCCGACGAAGAGGATCAGCGGCGGCCCGGACCAGGTCGCCACCTCGTCGAGCGTGAGTACGCGGTCCACGGGCGCCTCCAGCGATCGGGGGATCTCACCGGCCACCGAGGCTAGCGGGGGCCGACGGCCGCCTTCGACTGCGGGCCGGCCCGCACCGGCACCCTGAAGCGCCGGGCTTAATCAGTTGTCCCGGCCGGGACGCGCTGATCAACTGGATGGGCAACGGCAACCGACCGAGAGGAAACGAGAGATGCGCGCTGCGTTCATGTCCAACCGCCCGGGAACGCTCACCTACCCCAAGGACATGACGCTTCGTGAAAACTCTCAACGTCGGGATCCTGGCGCATGTTGACGCCGGAAAGACCAGCCTGACCGAACGCCTGCTGCACACCGTCGGCGTCATCGACGAGATCGGCAGCGTGGACGACGGCACGACCCGCACCGACAGCCTCGCGCTGGAGCGGCGACGCGGCATCACGATCCGCTCCGCCGTGGTGTCGTTCGTCGTCGACGGCGTCACGGTCAACCTCATCGACACGCCCGGTCACCCGGACTTCATCGCCGAGGTGGAACGTGTTCTCGACCTGCTCGACGGCGTGGTGCTCGTGGTGTCCGCCGTCGAGGGCGTGCAGGCGCAGACCCGCGTGCTCATGCGGACGCTCCAGCGCCTGCGGCTGCCGACCCTGCTCTTCGTCAACAAGATCGACCGAGCGGGGGCCGACCCCGACCGGGTGCTGCGCGAGGTCGCGGCCCGGCTCACGCCGGCGGTCGTGGCGACCGGCGCCGTGCACGCCGCCGGCACGGCGGACGCCCGTTTCCTGCCGCATCCCGACACCGACCCGGCGTTCACCAATCGGCTGCTCGACCTGCTCACCGCCGGGGACGACGCGCTGCTCGCGGCGTACGTCGAGGATCCGGGCCGGCTCACCGGCCCCCGGCTGCGGGCCGCCCTCGCGGCGCAGACCCGCCGGGCGGTGGCGCACCCGGTGTTCGCCGGTTCGGCGATCACGGGCGCGGGGGTGGACGCCCTGGTCGGTGCCCTTCCCGAGCTGCTGCCGGTGGCCGCGAAGCGCGCGGGCGGCGCGCCCTGCGGAACGGTCTTCAAGGTCGAACGGGCGCCGTCGGGGGAGAAGATCGCGTACGTGCGGATGTTCGACGGCACGGTCCGCGTCCGCGACCGGCTTCCCGTCGGCGGGCGCGTCGCCACGGTCACGGGAATCGAGGTCTTCGACCGCGGGTCGACCGTACGCGTCGACGCGGTCCACGCCGGGTGGATCGCGCTGCTGCGCGGCCTCGGCGACGTCCGGATCGGCGACCGGGTGGGCCCGGCGCGCGCCGGGGCGCCCGCCCGGCACTTCGCCCCGCCCAGCCTGGAGACCGTCGTGGCGCCCGCGCGGGGCGCTGACCAGGCCGCGCTCTACACCGCGCTGAGCGAGCTGGCCGAGCAGGACCCGCTGATCAACGTCCGGCGCGACGCCGTCCGGGGGGAGATCACCGTGTCGCTCTACGGCGAGGTGCAGAAGGAGGTCATCGAGGCGACGCTCGCCGACGAGTACGGCATTCCGGTGACGTTCCGCGAGACGACGACCGTCCACGTGGAGCGGCTCGTCGGCACCGGCGCGGCCGTCGAGCTGATCGGCGTGGCACCGAACCCGTTCCTCGCGACCGTGGGGCTGCGGGTGGCGCCGGGCGACCCCGGCAGCGGGACGACGTTCCGGCTCGGCGTCGAGCTGGGCTCGATGCCGCCGGCGTTCTTCACGGCGGTCGAAGAAACCGTGCGGGAGACGTTGCGCCAGGGGCCGTACGGCTGGCCGGTCCTCGACTGCGTGGTGACCATGACGCACTCCGGGTACTGGGCGCGGCAGAGCCACTCCCACGGCACGTTCGACAAGAGCATGTCGAGCACGGCGGGCGATTTCCGCAACCTGACGCCGCTCGTGCTGATGGCGGCGCTGCGGCAGGCCGGCACCCGGGTCGAGGAGCCGGTGCACCGGTTCCGGCTGGAGGCGCCCGGGGACGTCCTGGCAGCCGTGCTGTCCGTGCTCGCCCGCCTGGACGCGGTGCCGCACACGACCATCAACCAGGGCGGGTCGGCCGTGGTGGAGGGGGTGGTGCCGGCACGGCAGGTGCACGCCGTGGAACGCCGCCTGCCCGCGCTGACCCGCGGCGAAGGGATCTTCGAGTCCACCTTCGACCACCACCGGCCGGTCCGCGGCGAGCCGCCGGTGGCGTGATCAAGAGGTTTGCGTCAGGAATCGCGGCCTGCGCGACGCAAAGCTCTTGATCACCGGTCGACCGGCGGACGAGCGGGCGCCCGCGCCGGGATCGCCGTCAGGCCAGGTCGAGCTGGACTGTGGCGATCTCCCAGGCGCGCAGCGGCAGCCGGAGCCGGCCGTCGGCGTCGACGGTCAGCGGCTCGCCGGGCCGGCCCAGCAGGTCGGCCCGGCACGCGGCGCGCACGGAACGACCCGCCCCGATGACCGCCGTGGTCGCCTCCGGGGCCTCGGCCACCACCCGCACCTCGATCCGGCCCGCCCGGTCCCGGACGCTCGTGAGCGCCACTCCCGTGCCGGTCACGGTGAGCCCGGTGACCGGCGCGGGCAGGGCGGTGGCCGGTGCGGCCCTGCCCGCGAAGGCGACCGGCTCGTGCCGGAACGTCTCGGTCGCCTCGATCACGCCCGCGGTGTGCCAGTCGCCGCGGAACGGCAGCACCGCCAGCTCGACGTCGCGCCGCCCACGGCACTGCGCCTGCGGGGTCGGCACCTGCGGGCCGGCGGGCTCGTCGCGCAGCGCGTGCCGGTTGCGCGACAGCATGCCGATCGACCGCAGCACGGTGACGGCCAGCTCCCGCCCGGAGTCGGTCAGCTCGTACTCGGTGGGCTGGGTGAGCAGCACCGCGAGGGCCCCGTCCGGCCCGCCCGCGGCCACGAACCCGGATGCCGGGAACGTCGGCAGCGGCACCTCACCGCCGCCGCCCTCCGCGGTCAGCCCGCGCTCCACGACCGCGAACTGCCCCTCGGCGTACGAGACGGAGGCCGGCGAGGGCAGCGGCAGGTGCAGGCGTACGCGGTGGTCGTCGCAGCGGTTGTCGAACTCGACCCGCAGCCGCACGAACCGCTCGCCGGCGCGCAGCTCGACCCGGGTGCCCACCACGATCGTCTCCCGGTCCACGGCCCGGGATCCGGCGTCCACGTCGGCCGCCACCGGCCAGCGGTACTCGCGCACCACGTCGAGGATGGCCACCAGCGGACCCCGGCGGCGGGGCACGACGCGTACGGCGCGGGGCTTGTCGACCAGCTCGTCCGCGGCGGGCGGCGCGTAGTTGTAGCTGTCGCCCACGTCGCCGCCGTCAACGATGCGCCCCACGCCCTCCACGCGGACGCCGTCCGGGGTGGTGAGTCGCAGGGTGCCGTCCTCGGCGACGTCCACGCGGAGCAGCCCGTTGTCCAGGACCCGGTCGTCGACCACGCGCACCGCGTCCGCCGGGTCCGGCGCCGGACCGGTCACGGGCCGCACGGCCGTGTGACCGAGCGCGGGCAGGTCGACCCGCGCCGCGACGGTCGCCCGGGGCGCCGCCACGATGCGGACCCGCCACCGGTCGACGTGCGCGGCGCCGGCCAGCGCCAGGCGGACGTCCTCCACGTCGAAGGTCGGGTCGCCGTGCCGGGCCACCTCGAACGTGAGGGTGGCGTCGGCCGGCGACACCGACCAGCGGGCGACCTCCTGGCCGTACAGCTCGGTGCCGTGCACACGGGTCAGCACCGCCGGCAGGTCGGCGGCCGGCACGAGATCGTCGGCGAGCAGCGTCCGGGCCCGGTCGAGGACCTGCGCCGGTACGGTCACGCCGTCGGCCGTGGCCAGCGCCACCGCGTCGCCGTGCGCCTCCACGTCGAGGCGCACGAGCGCCGGCCGGGGCGTCGGGCTCGGGTTGAACAGCAGGTACCCGTCGTGCGGCACGGTGGCGGCGAGCCGGGCGCCGACGAGGTCGCAGACCGCCCGGCCGAGCTGGTCGGCCTCGGCGAGGCGGGCGGCCACCTGGTCGGCCGTCTCGTCGCAGCCGCACCCGGTCACCGAGTCGTGGCAGCTCGCGTCGATGAGCCGGCTCCACGCCATGTCGAGGAAGCGCTGCACCGACGGGTCGTGGAACAGCGCGGCGAGCGGTTCGGCGTACCGCTCGACGCGGCGCTCGGCGCGGCCCATCGCCTGCTTGAGGTGCGCCCGCACCGAGATGACGCCGGGCAGGATGTTGGCTCGCGCGTGCGAGCGCAGCTCACCGCGCACGACGGCGAGGCCGTCGACGGTGTCGGGCTGGGTGGCGAAGTACTCGGCGAGGGTGCCGAGCCGCAGCGCGACCCCGTCGACGTCGGCGGCGGCGAGCAGGTCGGGCGCGTCCGGGGCGGGCGCCGCGTGGTCCGTGCCGTACATGGCGAGGACCGGCGATCCGTCGCCCTCGGGACGCCAGGCGGCAAGTTTCGCGGCCAGGTCGGTGGCCCGGCGGGTGACCAGGGCGGGGTCGTCCATGAGCCCCGCCGCGTTGCCGTACCCGCCGGGCAGGTACTCGGTGCGGATGGCGGTGCCGTCCGGGGCCTGCCAGGCGAACGCGTGCGTCCGCACCCGGGCCGGGACACCGCGGAACACGCAGGCGTGGGCGAGGCCCGCTCCGGCGAGGATCTGCGGCATCTGCGCGACGTGGCCGAACATGTCGGGCAGGTAGCCGACCGGCATGGCCCCGCCGAGGTCGGCGCTGCGGGCCAGGCCGCGTTCCAGGTTGCGCACGATGTTCTCGCCGCTGCACAGGAACTCGTCGAGCAGGATCTGCCACGGGCCGACGGCCAGCCGTCCCGCGCGGACGAGGGCCACGACCTGGTCGCGCCGCTCGGGGCGGACCTCCAGGTAGTCGTCGACGGCCGCGAGCTGGCCGTCGAGGGTGAACCGTTGCCGCTCGTCGTGCGCCATCCGCTCGAACACGTCGTCGAGCAGAGCCACGAGCCGCAGCCGGAACCGCTGGAACGGCTCGTACCACTCGCGGTCCCAGTGGGTGTGCGGCACCACGATGATCTCGGTCGGTCGCGTCATGAGCCCGCCGCCTCTCCGCCGATCGCCGCCCCGGTCAGCTCACCGTAGCGGCGCACCACCTGTTGACTGGTCCGTACGTCCGCCGCGCCTTCCGCGACGCCGGTGAGCGGGGCCGCGCCCGCCGTGACCATCGCGTGGAACGCGACCAGCTGCTGCTCGAACGCCTCCGTCACCGACCGGAACACCGCCCGTCGCTCGCCCCCGCCGTGCGCGTCGACCACGGTGAGCGCGGTCGGCGCGTTGAGCAGGTACGGCGACGGGAAGACCAGCTCCAGCGAGCCGCGCGCGTGGTGCACGGTCACGATCTCCCGGTAGGCCGGGTAGTCGGGCAGGTTGAGCCAGCGGATGCCGTACCGGCCCCCACCGGGGAGCGTCCCGCTGACCTCCACCGACGGCTCGGCGGGACCGTCGGGACGTACGGGCCAGGTGGCCACGTGCTCGACGGTGGCCGGCGGGCCCGTGAACAGCCGCAGCAGGGACAGGTCGTGGCAGACGCTGTTGATGAGGATCTGGTAGAGCGTGCGGGCGCTCCGGTCCGTGCCCACGGCCGCGTCGAGCAGCGCGGCGTCGGCCGCGCGCAGACGGGCGACCTCACCGGCCGGCAGGTCACCCGGGAACGGCGGCAGGTTGGCGAAGGCGAGCTGCCGGTCGCTGCCGGAGTGCAGCACGGTCACCTCGACGGCGTGCACCCGCTCGGGGCCGCCGACCTCGTCGAGCAGCCGGGCGGCCTCGGCGACCGCCGGGTCGTACTGCTTCATGTAGCCGACCATCAGCGCGGGCGTCCCGCCGCCCAGCTCGGCCAGCCGGTCCGCCTCGGCGCGCGTGTAGGCGAGCGGCTTCTCGCAGAGCACCGGCAGGCCGGCACGCAGGGCCTGCGCGGCCAGGTCGCCGTGGGAGCCGGAGGTCGCGAGCAGCACGGCGTCGTACCCGCCGTCGGCGAGCAGGGCCGGCGCGTCGGTGTAGCGGCGGGTGGGGTGGACGCCGTACCGGCCACCCAGCTCGGCGGCCCGGGTGGGGGAGAGGTCGCAGAGGGCCACGACGTCGAACAGGTCGCCGCGGCGTTGCAGCAGCGGCAGGTGCACCGTACGGCTGATGACGCCCAGCCCGGCCACGGCGATCCGGATGCGCTTGCCCGCCTCGGTCATCGCCGTACCCCGTCGAGCCAGCGGAGGTTGGCGGCCTGGTCGGCGCGGGTGCGGTCGAGGTCGCGGCCCCGCGCCGGCGCGTCCTGTTCGATGACCAGCCAGCCGGTGTAGCCGGTCTCGTCGAGGGCGGCGAGGACGCCGGAGAAGTCGACGTCGCCGGCGCCGAGCGGGCAAAACCCGCCGGCGGCCACCACGTCGGTGAGCCCGCCGCCGGCCGCGCGGACCTGTTCGTGGACCGCGAGGTCGGCGTCCTTGAGGTGGACCTGGCCGATCCGGCCGGCCCAGCGACGGGCGGCCGACACCGGGTCGCCGCCGGCCAGCAGGAGGTGACCGGTGTCCAGGCAGACGGCGATGTCGGTGAGGTCGAGCAGCCGGTCGGCCTCGGCCTCGCTCTCGACGACGGTGCCGAGGTGGTAGTGGAAGACGGGTTCCAGGCCGCGTTCGCGGCAGCGGTCGGCGGCCCGCTGGACGCGGGCGGCGAAGCCCCGCCAGGCGTCGGCCGCCAGGCCCGAGCCAGCGTCGCGGGGGACGCCCGGCCGGGCCATCCGGAACGGGTCGCCCGGGCAGGCGAGCGTCGGACGGGGCGCGAAGCGGGAGTCGTCGACGGGCACCGCGGTGAACGCGTCGAGCGCCGCGTCGAGCCCCGCGAGGTCGGCCGCGAACCCGTCCGGGTCGTCGTAACGCAGGTCGACCCAGCCGCCGGCGAGCCCGAGACCCGCCGCGGACAGGCGACGGGCCAGGGTGTCGCCGGTGCCGAGGTAGCCGATCGGTCCGGAGTCGATGCCGTCGTACCCGTCCCCGGCCAGGGACGCCAGCAGATCCTCGGCGCCGAACTCCGGCTCGTCGGGCCGGTAGATGCCGTGGTTGACGGGTGCGCCCGCCACCCGGGTGCGTCCGGTCAGCTGCACAGTGCGATCACCTCCATGCGGTGGGACTCCAGGACGTGCAGGCCGTCGCCGGCCGGGAACCGGCACCGGTCGCCGCGGACCAGTCGGTGGCGTCCGTCGGGGTAGCCGAGCAGCGCGCCGTCCGCGTCCAGGGCCAGCAGGTCGTCGCCGAGGCGGAGCAGCAGCGGCGCGTCCGGGCCGGCGGAGACGGCGGTGCGGCCGACGCGCAGCGCGTCGAGCACCGCGGTCTCGACCGGCCGGTCCGTGTCGGCCAGCACCCAGGTGGTGGGGGAGCCGGGGAGCGCGTCGTCGCCGGGGCGGTGGAAGTCGCTGCCGCCCACCGGCACCACGTCGGGGCGCCAGGCCCGCGCCCAGGCGAGAGGAGCGCCCCAGGTGCGGTCCCACCAGCCGGAGTGCCACACCTCGGCCAGGCGGGTGCGGGTGGTGAGTGGCTGCCGCCAGGCGCAGTCGCCGCCGAGCGGGTGGTTGATCGACATCAGCCCGCCGGCCCGTTCGACGGCGGCGAGCCACTCGTCGGCGGGCTCGCGGAAGTCGACCCAGCCGACCGGGCCGAACACGTTGGCGTGCCCCCGGTCGGTGGTCACCTCCTGCCCCGGCACGAGAGTGGTGCCGTACCGGGCGGAGGCCGCGGGCAGCCACGGGTGGTGGCTCACCGTGTTGTGGTCGGTGACGGCCAGGAAGTCCAGGCCCCGACCGGCGGCGAGCGCGGCCAGCTCGTCGATGGTGCTCGTCCCGTCGCTGTGGACGGTGTGCGCGTGCAGGTCGCCCGCGAGCCAGCGGCGGCCGTCCACACCGGGCAGCGCGCGCCGGGGCGGTCGTTCCGGCCGGGGTGGGGCCGCCGGCCCGGGCGGCGCCGGCGGAGCGCTGGTGGCGGTGGTGGCGGTCACCTCGTACGGGAGCCCGCCGGGCGGGATCCGGTGCAGCCGCAGCAGCACCTGCCACTCCCCGGGTTCCAGCTCTCCGGGCAGGTAGCCGGGGGTGGCCCAGCCGGCGCTGATCGTGTACTCGTCGCGGGCGCCGCCGGACCAGCCGCGGAAGCCGTCCGGCCCGACGCACCCGAGGTCGAGCACACCGGCCTCGCGCGGGTACGCGAGTCGTACGGTGAGCGCGGCGGCGCCCGGCGGCACGGTGACGGGCAGGGCACGCAGGACGCCGTCGGCGCGGTCGGCGAGGGTCCACCGGCCGCGGTGCACGGCCACGGTCACTGCTCCGCGGCGGAGGCGGCGCGGGCGGCGGGAACGGCCGGTGCCGGTGCGGGGGTGACGAGTTCGCCGTCCCGGTAGAGCAGTGACCGGCCGGGCCGGGGCACCACCCAGCCGGCGTCGCCCGGCTGCGGCTCCCGCCCCTCGGGCACCACGACCTGCACGGTGGGGGCGTCGGTGTCGCCGGTGGCGTTCAGGTCGAGGGAGACCAGCGAGAAGCTGCCCAGGTTCTCCACGACGACCACCTGCCCGTGCAGGGCGCCCGGCGTGGGCTCGGCGCTGTGGTCGAGGTACTCGGGTCGTACGCCGTAGACGAGCTTCTCGCCGTCGACGACCGCAACGTCGTCGGGCACCGGCAGCGGGGTGCCGGCCACCACGAGGTGGCCGTCGCGGACCTCGGCGTCGACGAGGTTCATCGGCGTCGAACCGATGAACCCGGCCACGAAGGTGTTGGCGGGCCGGCGGAACACGTCAGCGGGCGTGCCGACCTGCCGGATCCGGCCGCCCTCCATGACGGCGATCCGGTCGGCGAGGGCGAGCGCCTCGGCCTGGTCGTGGGTGACGAACACGGTGGTGACGCCGAGTTCGCGTTGCAGCCGCTTGAGGAAGGTGCGGGCCTCCAGTCGGAGCCGGGCGTCCAGGTTGGACAACGGCTCGTCGAGCAGGAAGACCTGCGGGTAGCACGCCATCGCCCGGGCGAGCGCGACCCGCTGCTGCTGGCCGCCGGAGAGCTGCCCCGGGCGGCGGTCCAGCAGCGCGGACAGGCCCAGCTCCTCGGCGGTCTCGGCGGCCTTCTCGCCGCGGCCGCGGCGGTCGACCTTCTTGATCCGCAGCGGGTACGCGATGTTGTCCCGCACCGTCATGTGCGGGAACAGGGCGTAGTCCTGGAAGACCATGGCCACGTCGCGTTTCCCGGGCGGCAGACCGGTGACGTTCCGGTCGCCGATGTGCACGCTGCCACCGGAGGCGAGCTCCAGGCCGGCGATGGTGCGTAGCAGGGTGGTCTTGCCGCAGCCGGACGGGCCGAGCAGGGCGAAGAACTCGCCGTCGGCGATCTCCAGGTCGAGGGCGTCCAGGGCGCGTACCCCGTTGGGGTAGACCTTGGTCAGCTCGCGCATGGTGATGGCGGACATCAGCGCTTGATCCCTCCGTGGAAGCGGAATCCGTACCGGCTGCTGACGAAGACGAACATGAGCGCCACCGGCAGCGAGTAGAGCAGCGAGAACGTCGAGAGCAGCCGCAGGTCGGCCTGGCCGCCCTCGGTGTAGAGGGTGTACATGATCACGGCGGCGGGGGCCTTCTCCGGGCCGCGCAGCAGCAGGAACGGCACGAGGAAGTTGCCCCAGACGTTGGCGACGGCCCACACGCCGACGGTGGCCAGGCCGGGCCGGACCAGCGGCACCACGATGTGCCGCACGATCTGCAGCGGGCTGGCCCCGAACACGCGGGCGGATTCCTCGTAGGACGTCGGTGTGGCGTCCATGAAGTCCTTGAGGATGAAGATGGCGGCGGGCAACAGGCCGCCGCTGAGGATCAGGACGACGCCGAGCCGGGAGTCGATGAGGTTGAGCCGGAAGGCCAGCTCGAACAGGGGCACCATGGTGGCCGTGCCGGTGACGATCGAGGAGAGCAGCAGCAGCCCGTAGAGCAGCGCGTCGCGGCCGGGCACCCGCACCCGGCTCAGGGCGTACGCGGCCAGCGCCGCGAACGTCACCACGAGCGCGGCCGTGCCGGCGGCCAGGTAGACCGAGTTGAGCAGCGAGCTGAGCGCGTACGGGTTGTCGAGCAGCGCCCGGAAGTTGTCGAGCGTGAACCGCGGCAGCGACGCGGTGATGGTGGGCGTCTCGTCGAACGGGGCGGTGGCCAGCCAGAGCAGCGGCAGCGCGAAGAACCCGAGCACGACGCAGAGGAAGACGTAGCGGCCGATGCGGGCGAGCACGTGGCGGACGGCGACGTGCCCGCCGTCGACGGCCGGTGCCTCCCGGTGGGGCGCGGGTGCGGTGGTGGTGCTCACGCGGCCTCCTTCCGCCGGCCGAGCATGCGCAGGTAGACCAGGGCGATGACCAGGTTGATCAGCAGCATCACGAACGAGATGGCGGCCCCGAAGCCCAGCTCCCCGCCGGAGAGCGCGACCTTGTAGACGTAGACCGGCAGGATCTCCGACCGCTGTTCCGGTCCGCCCGCCGTGATGAGGAACGGCGCGAAGTCGTTGAACGTCCACAGGCTGATCAGGAGCAGGTTGGTGAGCACGTGCCCGCGGATGCGGGGAAAGACCACGTCGCGCAGTTGCTGCCACATGGAGGCGCCGGCCAGCCGGGCGGTCTCCAGATGGGAGCGGGGCACGTTCTCCAGCGCCGCCGCGTAGAGCATCATCGAGAACGCGGTGCCGCGCCAGGTGTTGAAGACGATGATCGACAGCATCGGGTGGTCGAGCAGCCACGCGGTGCCGGGGATGCCGAGCAGCGTGTTGAGGGTGCCGCCGTCGCGGTCGAGCAGCGCGATCCACAGGAACGCCACCACCGAGCTGGGCAGGATCCAGGAGAGCAGGACGAACCCCTCGACCACCCGGCGCAGCGGGCCGCGGCGGTCGCGCAGCGCGTACGCGATGGCGAAGCCGAGGCCGGCCTGCCCGATGACCGCGGAACCGAGCACGAACTGGAGGGTGAGCAGCAGTGAGGTGCGGAACCGCTCGTCGCCCAGCGCGTGGGTGTAGTTGTCCAGGCCGACGATCTCGGGGTTGGCGGCGGCCAGGCCGGTGAGCCGGTAGTTGGTGACGCCCAGGTAGATCGTCCAGGCGGCCGGGATGACGAGGAAGAGCAGGATCAGCACCATGCTCGGCACGAGGAACCCGGTGGCCCGGGCCCGGCCGAGACCGGCGGCGTCGGGGGCCGGGGAGGCGCCCGTGACCGGGCGCCTCCCCTTCACCACCGGTTCAGGAGGTGACGTTGCCTGGGCCACCGACGATCCCTTCGACCTTCTTCTGGTACGCGGCGGCCGCCTCGTCGGCGCTCTTGCCGGCCGTCGCGTCCGCGGTGGCCTCCTGGAGCGCCACGGACACCTGCGGGTAGACGGCCAGCGGCGGCCGGTACGCGGTGACGGGCAGCACCTTGTCGGTGATGAAGCTCAGCATCGGGTCGCCCGCGAGGACCTCCTTGTTGACGTCCGTCCGTGCGGTGATCCGCTTCTCGCCGGCGAGTTCGGCCTTCACGCCCTCCGCCGAGTGCATGAACGACAGCAGCTCCCACGCCTGCGACGGGAACTTCGAGTTCGGGTTGAGCACCCGTACGCCGCCGCCGGACATGCTCACGAAGTCCTGCCCGCGGAGGCCGGCGCCCGGCTGCTTGGCGGGGATCATCGCGTAGCCGACGGTGGTGTCGCGGTCGGCCATCTTGGCGATGCCGCCCTTCGGGTTGACGACGCTGCGCCAGAAGTAGTCGCCCTCGGCGAGGATGCCGATCTTGCCGGCCGCGAATTCGGCGAAGGACTTGTCGCGGCCCTTCGCCTCCTGCTGGAGCTTCGGGTCGCCGAGGCCGCCGCCGTAGACCTTGGTGTAGAAGTCGAGCATGTCCCGGACCGGCTGGGTGGCGCCGGCCCACTTGTTGTCCTTGTAGATCTCGCCCCCGGCGCCGGCGAGCAGCGGCAGGGCGCCCTGCATGCTGGTGGCCTCGCCCATCGCCGTCCCGGCGTTGATCTGGATGGGGGTCACCCCGGGCAGCGCCTTGAGCTTGACGCCGGCGTCGAGGATCTCCTGCCAGCTCGTGGGCTGCCACTCGGCCGGCAGGCCGGCCTGGGTGAACAGCTTCTTGTTGTAGTAGAGGACCCGGCCGTCGGTGCCGAGCGGGATGCCGTAGCGCTTGCCCTCGAACGAGCCGAGGCCCTGCACCGTCTCCGGGATCTGCGACCAGCCCTCCCAGGAGTCCACCTCGGAGCCGGCCACGTCGGACAGCGGCTTGAGGTAGCCGGCCTGGACGAACTCGCCCACCCAGATGCCGTCCAGCGCGATGACGTCGGCGCCGCCCTTGGAGCGCAGGTCGAGAGCCTGCTTGGTCTTGTACTGCTCGTCGTCGACGCCGCTCGGCGCGAACGTGACCTTCGCGGTGACGCCCTTGGCCTTCTGGGCCTCGACGAACCGGGGGATGACCCAGTTCTGGATCCATTCGGCGCCGGCGGAGCTCTTGCCGCCGACGATGGAGTTGGCCGCGATGGTGAGGGTGATGTTCTTGGCGTCCTTGCCGGCAGGTTCGGACGAGTCGCCGCACGCCGTGGCGGCGAGGGCGACGGCGGTGAACGCGGCGAGCACGCCCGCCGCGTGTCTCGGCTTGGCTGACATGGGCTGCTTCCCTTCGCAAGGAGAGACTTCGAAGAGACTCGCGGGTCGCCCGCCGGCCGCAGGTCACAGGCCGGCGTGCTTAGCGGCCACAATGTCATGACAGCCTGACGACGTAAATACCTGTCACTGAATTGAACGCGGAACAGCACCGTCACCGCTCCGCGACGGTCACCTCGAGGGAGTAGCGGGTGCCCCGGTAGATGTGCGCGCCGTGCTCGACGTAGCGCCCCTGGTCGTCGTACGCGGTGCGGGTCATGGTGAGCAGCGGGCCGCCCCGCCGCTCGCCGAGCATCTGCGCCTCGGCGGCCGTGGCGGCCCGCGCGCCGATCCGCTGGTGCGCGCCGCGGATCCGCATGCCGCCCGCGCGCAGGATGGCGTACAGGCCCCGGGCCTGCAGCGCGTCGAGGCTGAGCCGGACGAGATCGGCGGGAAGCCAGTTCTCCATCACGGCGAGGGGATCGCCGTCGGAGAACCGCAGCCGTCGCAGGTGCCACACCTCGCTGCCGGTGGGCACGTCGAGGGCGGTGGCCACGGCGGCCGGGCACGCCACGGTGGCCAGCTCCAGCACCGAGGTGGACGGCCGTTGCCCGGCGCGCACCAGGTCGTCGTGCAGGCTCGTGAGCTCGACAGCCCGGCGTACCTCGCCCCGCACCACCTGCGTGCCGACGCCCCGGCGGCGCACGATGAGCCCCTTGTCGACGAGGTGCTGGATCGCCTGCCGGACGGTGGGCCGGGACAGGCCGAGCCGGTCCGCGAGCTGCAACTCGCTGTCGAGCCGGTCGCCGGGGGCCAGCTCGCCGCGCTGGATGGCCGCGGCGAACTGTTCGGCGACCTGGAAGTAGAGCGGGACCGGGCTGCTCCGGTCGACCGCGATGTCGGGGCCGCTCACGGCATCTCCTCGCTCGCAGAACGCGGGTTATCGGGGGCACGACGACGGACGTCACTGTACCGAAACGGTCACCCACCGCAGGGGACGGATGTCATGACAACACATTGACACAACTCAGCGGCGCTGTTACCAATGGACAGCGCCGACGCGCACGCCGTGCCGGCCGGGACGGAGGACGCCGCATGCTGGATGTGCTCACGATCGGCCGGGTCGGGGTGGACATCTACCCGCTGCAGGTCGGCAGGCCGCTGGCCGAGGTGGAGACGTTCGGCAAGTTCCTCGGTGGCAGCCCCACCAACGTGGCCGTCGCGGCCAGCCGCCAGGGCCTGCGCGCCGGGGTCGTGACCCGCACCGGGGCCGACGCCTTCGCCGCGTACGTGCACCGGGCGCTGCGCGAGTTCGGGGTGGACGACAGCCAGGTGCAGCCCGTCGACGGGCTGCCCACGCCCGTCACGTTCTGCGAGATCTTCCCGCCCGACGACTTCCCGCTCTGGTTCTACCGCACCCCCACCGCGCCGGACCTCCAGATCCGCCCCGAGGAGCTGGACACCGACGCGATCGCCGCCGCCCGCGTCTTCTGGCTCACCGGCACCGGCCTGTGCCAGCAGCCGAGCCGGGCCGCGCACGCCGCCGCGCTGGCCGTCCGCGCCGGCCGCCCGCACACCGTGCTGGACCTGGACTACCGGCCGATGTTCTGGCCCGACGCCGCGGCCGCCACCGCCGCGATCGCCGAGGTGCTGCCGCGGGTCACGGTCACCGTGGGAAACCTCGACGAGGTGGAGGTGGCCGTCGGCACCCGCGACCCCGAGCGGGCGGCCGCGCTGCTGCTCGACCGGGGACCCCGGCTCGCCGTGGTGAAGCTCGGCCCCGGCGGGGTGCTGGCCCGCACCGCCACCGAGACCGTCCGGGTGCCACCCGTGCCGGTGCCGGTGGTCAACGGGCTCGGCGCCGGCGACGCGTTCGGCGGCGCGCTCTGCCTGGGGCTGCTGCGCGGCTGGCCGCTGCGGCGGACGCTGCGCTTCGCCAACGCCGCCGGCGCGATCGTGGCCTCCCGGCTGGCGTGCTCCGCGGCCATGCCGGACCAGGCCGAGACCCTGGCGTTGCTCCAGACCGTCGAGCCGGAACCGGCGTCGCGCACCGGCGCCGGGGGAGGAGAAGACCGGTGAGCACCGAGTACGACACGCTGACCCGCACCCGCGCCCACCGGCCACAGGCGATCGCCGAGGCGGCCGCACGCCGCGCCCGCCGGCAGTGGCCGGAGCCGGGACGACCGCTGTTCATCATCGCGGCCGACCATCCGGCCCGGGGTTCCCTCGCGGTCCGCGACCGGCCGATGGCCATGGCCGGGCGCGCCGAGCTGCTCGACCGGCTGCGCCTGGCACTGTCCCGCCCCGGCGTCGACGGCGTGCTCGGCACGCCCGACATCCTGGAGGACCTGCTGCTGCTCGGGGCGCTCGAGGATCGGCTGGCGATCGGGTCGATGAACCGGGGCGGCATCTCCGGCGCGACCTTCGAGCTGGACGACCGGTTCACGGCGTACGACGCCGACAGCATCGCCGCCATGCGCTACGACGGGGGCAAGATGCTCTGCCGCATCGACCCGGACGACCCCGGCACCGCGTCCACCCTCCAGGCGTGCGCGCGGGCGGTCACCGACCTCGCGGCGCACCGCACCGTGGCGCTCGTCGAGCCGCTGTGGGTGTCGCGTACCGACGGTCGGGTGCACACCGACCTGCGGCCCGAGGCCGTCATCAAGGGCGTCAGCGTCGGCCAGGCCCTCGGCGCCACCAGCGCGTACACCTGGTTGAAGCTGCCGGCGATCGACGACATGGAGCCGGTGCTGGCCGCGACCACCCTGCCCGTGCTGCTGCTCGGCGGCGACCCGGTGGAGGCGCCCGACGTCGTGTACGCGCGCTGGGAGCGGGCGCTGCGACTGCCCGGCGTACGCGGACTCGTGGTGGGCCGCGCGCTGCTCTACCCGCCGGACGACGACGTGGCCGCCGCCGTGGACCTCGCCGGCGCCCTGCTGCCCACCGGGCAGGACGCGTGAGGACCGCCGACGCGCACCTGCCCTGGGGCGGCACCGCCCGGGTGCCCTGGGCGCTCGAGGTCACCCCCGAGCGGGCCGGCTGGCGCTACGCCGGCCTGCGGGTGCTCACCCTGCCACCCGGCGGAACGGTCACCTTCGCCACCGACGCCGAGGAGATGCTGGTGCTGCCGCTGGCCGGCGCGGCGACCGTCCACTGCGACGGCGCGCGTTTCGCGCTGGCCGGCCGCCCGTCCGTCTTCGCCGCCGTCACCGACTTCGCCTACCTGCCCCGCGACGCCACCGTCACCGTCGAGGGGGAGGGCCGCTTCGCGCTGCCGTCGGCGCGGGCCACCCGCCGGCTGTCACCGCGCTACGGCGCGGCCCGCGACGTGCCCGTGGAGCTGCGCGGCGCCGGCCCCGCCAGCCGGCAGGTCAACAACTTCTGCGCCCCGGACGCCTTCGACTGCGACCGGCTGCTCGCCGTCGAGGTGCTCACCCCCGGCGGAAACTGGTCGTCGTACCCGCCGCACAAGCACGAGGAGGACCGCCGGCACGACGACGGCACGGCGGAGGCGGAACTCGAGGAGATCTACTACTTCGAGGTGGCGCGCGGGGTGCCCGGCGACCCGGCCGGCCCGGTCGGCTACCAGCGGGTCTACGGCACCGACCGCCGGCCGATCGACGTGCTCGCCGAGGTGCGCGCCGGGGACGTGGTCCTGGTCCCGTACGGCTACCACGGCCCGTCGATGGCCGCTCCCGGCTACGACCTGTACTACCTCAACGTGCTGGCCGGGCCCGGGTCGGCCCGGACGATGGCGTGCGTGGACGACCCGCGGCACGGCTGGATCCGGGAGAGCTGGACCGACCAGCCGGTCGACCCGCGGCTGCCGCTGGCCGGCCCGACGACCCGGGAGGCGGGATGCCCAGACTGACGGTGGCGCAGGCCGTGGTGACGTTCCTGGCGCGGCAGTGGTCCGAACGCGACGGTGCGCGGCGGCGGCTCGTCCCCGCCTGCTTCGGCATCTTCGGCCACGGCAACGTCGCCGGGATCGGCGAGGCGCTCGCCAGCACCGACGTGGACCTGCCGTACCACCTGTGCCGCACCGAGCAGGGCATGGTGCACACGGCCGCCGCGTACGCCCGGATGACCGACCGGTTGAGCACGCTGGCCTGCACCACCTCCATCGGGCCGGGCGCCACCAACCTGGTGACCGGCGCGGCCGGGGCGACGATCAACAAGCTGCCGGTGCTGCTGCTGCCCGGCGACATCTTCGCCACCCGCGTGGCCAACCCGGTGTTGCAGGAGCTGGAGGATCCCCGCTCGTACGACGTGAGCGTCACCGACGCGCTGCGACCGGTCTCCCGGTACTGGGACCGGATCAACCGCCCCGAGCAGCTCCCGGCGGCGCTGCTGGCCGCCATGCGGGTGCTCACCGATCCCGTGGAGACGGGCGCCGTCACCCTCGCGCTCCCGCAGGACGTGCAGGCCGAGGCGTACGACTGGCCCGACGAGCTGTTCGCCGACCGGGTGTGGCACGTGCCGCGGTCCCGCCCCGACGACGCGGCCGTGGCCCGGGCCGCCGGGCTCGTGACGGCGGCGCGCCGGCCGCTGCTGGTCGCCGGGGGTGGGGTGATCTACAGCGGGGCGTGTGACGCGCTGGGCGCCTTCGCCGAGGCGCACGGGGTGCCGGTGGCGCAGACGCAGGCGGGCACGGGCGCCCTGCCGTACGACCATCCCCTGGCGCTCGGGGCGATCGGCGTCAGCGGCACCACGGCGGCGAACGCGGTGGCCGCCGGCGCCGACGTGGTGATCGGGGTGGGCACCCGGTACAGCGACTTCACCACGGCCTCCGGCACGCTCTTCGGCGACGGCGCCCGATTCGTCAACCTGAACGTCACCGGTTTCGACGCCGCGAAGCTGTCCGGAGCGCAGGTGGTCGGCGACGCGCGGGAGAGCCTGGCGGCGCTCGACACCGCCTGCGCGGGGTGGGCGACGGAGCCGGCGTACCGCACCGAGATCGCGGGGCTGGCGCGGCGGTGGGCGGCCGTGGCCGAGGCGGCCCGGCGGTCGGCGCCGGACGCGCGGCCCAGCCAGACCGCCGTCATCGGCGCGGTCAACGACGCGGCCGGACCCCGCGACGTGGTGGTCTGCGCGGCCGGGTCGATGCCGGGCGACCTGCACCGCCTGTGGCGCGCCGTGGACCCGAAGAGTTACCACGTCGAGTACGGCTACTCCTGCATGGGCTACGAGATCGCCGGCGGGATCGGGGTGAAGCTGGCCGCGCCGGATCGCGAGGTCTTCGTGCTCGTCGGCGACGGCTCGTACCTCATGCTGCCCAGTGAGCTGGTCACCGCGGTCGCCGACGGGGTCAAGCTGATCGTGGTGCTCGTCGACAACCAGGGCTTCGCCTCCATCGGGCGGCTGTCCGAGAGCGTCGGCGCCCAGCGGCTCGGCACCGCCTACACCGACCGGTCCGGCGCCCGGCTGCCGGTCGACCTCGGCGCCAACGCCGCGAGTTTCGGCGCCGCGCTGATCCGGGCCGGCACCACGGCGGAGTTGCGCGACGCGCTGGCGGCCGCGCGGGCCGCCGCGCACACGACAGTCATCCACGTGGAGACCGACCGCCTCGAGGCCGGCCCGGAGGGCGGCGCGTGGTGGGACGTCCCGGTCGCCGAGGTGTCCACCACCGACGCGGCGCGTTCCGCCCGCGCCGGGTACGAGGCCGGCCGCAAGACCCGGCGCAACCACCTGGGCCCGGTCTGACCTCGCGGCCGCCGTCTCCGGCCCGCCGCGGGGGCGTTGCTCTGGGCCGTGGTCGGCGTGCTCGGCGACGGCCTGGGGCTGGCCGCGTGGGTCGGTGTCGGGGCGACCGTGACCACGGATCCTCGAGGACGACGGCGCCGCGCACCGTTGACGCGACCGGTCGACGAGGGGATCTGGCCGCTCGGCCGGCGCAACGTGACCGGGCGGCTGACGGTGTCGTCAGAGGATTGACAGACGACATTGCGGCGCTGAGGATGATCCCAGTTCACCGACCGCCACCGCACGATCACCAACCAGTGATGCTGCGCACTTCGGCGATGCCGCGGCGTCCACCCGGCGGTCAGGCCCACCACCTGTCCCTCTTCACCGTGTCGTGTGCCCGGTTGCCGCAACGACCGCACCCGACCCACCGGATGGAGCCGCGTACCCCGGGCGTGCCCCTCGGCCATTCCCGTCGGCCTGCCGGCCGGCCACGCCAGAAGGGCAGATCTACCCATGCCGAACCCCCTGTCCCCCGGGTGGCGACGTCGCCTCCCCGTTCCGACCGCGCTGGCCGCCGCCACAGCCGTCATGTTGCTGGTCAGCCCCGCGACCGCGACCACGCCGGTCGCCCCGCCCGCCGATACCGGCCCGATCGCCGGTGAGCAGGCGGACGTCGTCCAGGTGTTGCTCGACGGCACCGCCGAGCTGGACGCGCTGGTCGCCACCGGCGTCGACCTCGATCACCACGTCGAACGCACGGAGAGCGGCGTGGTGGCGCACGCCGTCGTGACGCCCAGCGAGGCGCGGCGGCTCGCCGCCGCCGGGTTCACCCTCGGCGAGGTCCTCTACCGGCCCGCGGACGCGCGGGCCCGCGTCGCGGAGCGCGACGCGACCATCGCCGAGCACGCCGCGGAGAACCGGGAGTTCGCGGCCGCCGCGGCCGACCCGACCGCACCCGACGTCTCAGACGTCAAGATCATCCGGGCGGACTACTACACCTCGGGCACCAGCCAGATCCTTTCGGTCGAGGCCAAGTGGGCGCAGGGCCAGACCGCGGCCAACACGCTCACCGTGGAGCGGGACAGCGGGCCCGGCACCGCCATCGGCTCCGGCGGCACGCAGACCATCTCCCGCTTCGTCGACGCCGGCGTGTACCTCTACCACCGGGGCGCCGCGACGGTGACCAGCCGTCCCGAGTACGTCCGGATCACCAGCCCCACCGGTGACGTGGCGGTCGCCAAGGTGCGGGAGTGGCTGCCCACCCCGGAGACAAGCCCCGAGGGCCCGGGCTACCAGAAGGACTTCGTGACCAGCTACCTGACCCCGACGGAGCTGTACGCGCGCATCCACGAGCTCGCCGCCCAGTTCCCCGACCTGGCCGAGATCGTCGAGCTGCCGTACAAGACCAACGGCTACCGGCGGCACGCGCAGGCGGTGCTGGGCACCGCCAACGCGAGCCGCGTCGCCGTGGACTCGCTGGCCTGGGGGCACGAGGGCGGCAACGGCATCTCCGTCGAGCTGGTCAACCCCGGCGCCGGCAACGCCGCGCTCGGAGTGAGCGTCAGCGGCACGCACATCCGGGTCAACCTCGCCACCGACGGCGCGGGCACGGTGACGAGCACCGCCGCCCAGGTCGTCGCCGCGCTGAACAGCGGGGCCGGGTCGCTCGTGCGGGCGTACACCTACCGCGGCAGCACCGGCACCGGCGTCGTGGCGCCGGCGGCCCGGACCCAGCTGACCGACGACCTGAGCGCACCGGCCACGGTCTCCCGCGACCCGCACCCCGTGTACGCCATCCGGATCGGCAAGCACCGCGACGGGTCCAAGCCGGGCGTGCTCGCGTACGCCCAGGAGCACGCGCGGGAATGGGTGCCGCCGCTGGTGACCATCGAGACCGCCGAGCGGTTGCTGCGCAACTACGGGCACGACGGTCGGACCAGGCAGCTGCTCAACAACCTCGACATCTGGATCGCCCCGTCGATCAACCCGGACGGCGGCCACTACTCGTTCTACGACTTCAACTCCCAGCGCAAGAACATGACCAACCACTGCCCGCTGACCGGGGCCGCAGACTTCCTCGGTCGCGACTCCTGGGGCGTGGACAACAACCGCAACTACACCGAGTACAGCCTCTTCGACGGCTACTCGGGCGCCTCGTCGAGCTGCACGAGCGGCACGTACGCCGGGCCGAGCGAGCTGTCGGAACCGGAGAACAGGAACCTCGACTGGCTGGCGTCCCGCCCGAACATCAAGTTCTCGATGAACCTGCACTCCTCCGGCAACTACTTCATGTGGTCGCCGGGGGCGTACGCCCTGCCGGACCGCACGTCGGCGCCGCGGCCGACCCTGGCCCAGGAGTCGTTCTTCTGGGGCGCCTCGTCGCGGATCCTCACCGCGATCAAGCAGCACCGGAACATGGCCGTCACGCCGGCCCGTACCGGCCCGATCTCCGACGTCCTCTACTCGGCGGCGGGCAACTCCGGCGACATGCTCTGGTACAAGTACGGCATCTACGCCTGGAACTTCGAGGTCGGCACGTCCTTCCAACCGGACTGGGAGGAGGCGCACGCCGAGACGATGGAGTTCTCCAACGGTCTCGTGGAGCTGATGCGGGTCGCCCGTGACTTCGACACCGACCGTCAACGGCCCACGAGCACGCTCGCCGTGGCGCCCAGCTCGACCGCGGGCATGGTGAACGTGACCTTCGACGTCTCGGAGCCGGCGTCGGTGTTCTACACCCTCGACGGTGCCGCGCCGACGTACGAGTCGACCCTCTACGGCTCGGCCGGGGTGCGGGAGGGCGGCGAGACGCTGACCGTTCCCGTCGGCACCACGGTCAACTGGTTCGCCGTCGACGCGGCCGGCAACGTCGAGAAGAACTACCGGCCGGACGGCAACGGCAAGAACTACCGCAAGGGCACGGCGGTCCTCCCGACGAGCTGACGCCATCTCCTGTTCGACGGCCGCGGCGCCTCCTCCGGCGCCGCGGCCGTCGGCCGCCTGGGCCCTGACCAGCGACGACTTCCCTCCGGCCGCCGACCGCCGATCCGCACGGGGGGTGGTGCGGCCTCACGCCCGGTGACCGCTTCGCCTACGCGATGGCCATACCGGGGACGCCTCCGGCGGACTAGCGTGAGATCAACTTCGCGACCCGGCCGGCTGGCCGGGTCTGTCCAACAGGGAGCGACATGCTCAGGAAATCGCGATGGCTGTTGGCCATCGCCGTCACGGCCGCAACTCTCGGGGCCGTGCCGGGCGGGCCGGCGCTGGCCGATCCCAGCGGCCCGGCGTCCACGGGCGCGACCGGCGCCCCGGCCGGCGGGGAGACGCACACGGTCACGCTGCTCACCGGCGACGTGGTGACGGTGCGCAGCGCCGGGAAGGGGTGCCCGCAGGCGTCGGTGCAGCCGAGCCGGTCGGACGCCGTGTTCCACCAGTCGTGCGGCCCGGACGGACACCTGCACGTCGTACCGGCCAGCGTGGCGTCGCGGATCGGTTCGGTGCTCGACCCGGACCTGTTCGACGTGACCGCGCTGATCGCCGACGGGTACGACGACGAGAAGACGACGTCCCTACCGGTGATCGTGCAGCCCGCCACGAAGGCGGCCCGGGTGGCCGCCCTGGACGGCGTGGTCGACCTGCCGATCATCGACGCGGTGGCGGGTCACGTGCCGAAGAAGAGCGAGGCCGCCGCCAAACTGGCCACCAACTCGCTGCTCGCCGGCGCGAAGAAGGTGTGGCTGGACCGCAAGGTGCGCGCCACCGGGCTACCTGCCGCCGCGCCCCGCACCACCGGCCCGACCGGCACGGGGACGGCCGGGGCCGACAAGGGCTCCCGCGGTGACCTCGACTGGAACCTCACCCAGATCTCCGCGCCGGACGCGTGGAAGGCCGGCTACACCGGCAGGGGCGTCCGGGTCGCCGTGCTCGACAGCGGCGCGGACTTCACCCACCCCGACATCGCCGGACGGGTCGTCGAGAAGGCCGACTTCACGGTGGACGGCGGGGACGCCGTGGACCGCTTCGGCCACGGTACGCACGTCGCGTCGACGATCGCCGGAACGGGCGCGGCGGCGGACGGACAGCGCCGCGGTGTGGCGCCGGACGCGCGCCTCGTGATCGGCAAGGTTCTTGACGACAACGGGTTCGGCGACGACTCGCAGATCATCCGGGCGGTCGAGTGGGCCGCCGAGCGGGCCGACGTCGTCAACATGAGCCTCGGCGGCGAGGCGCCGGACGACGGCAACGACCCGCTGGCGCTGGCCGTCGACCAGGCCAGCCGCGAGCACGGGGCGCTGTTCGTCATCTCCTCCGGCAACAGCGGTGGCGCGCCGTCCGCGCCCGGCTCGGCCGCCTCCGCCCTGACCGTGGGCGCCGTGGACCGCAACGGCCGGCTCGCCGACTTCTCCAGCCGGGGACCGCTGGTGGGCAGCAACGTGGCGAAGCCGGAGCTAACGGCGCCCGGCGTGGATGTCGTGGCCGGCCGGGCGGCGGGGACGAACCTCCAGGACCCGATCGACCGGTACTACGAGGGCATGTCGGGCACGTCGATGGCCGCCCCGCACGTGGCGGGCGCCGCCGCGCTGCTGGTCCAGCGGCACCCGGACTGGAACGCCGACCGGCTCAAGGCGGCCCTCGTCGGCGCCGCCGACCCCATGACCGGCGTCGACCCGTACGCCGTGGGTGCCGGCCGGCTCAACGCCGCCCGCGCCCTGTCCGGTCCGGTCGGCGACCAGCCCGTGGTCAACCTGGGCACGTTCGCGTACCCGCAGTCCGGGACCGCCGAGACGGATCTGACCTGGACCGGCGACACCACCCCGGCCACGGTCACCCTCGACCTCGACGTCACGGTCGTCAACCACGACGGCACCGTCGCCCGGCGCGGCGCCGTCAGCCTCAGCTCGAGCACGGTGCGGGTCAAGCGTGGCTCCACGGCGGGCACCACGCTGCGGATCAACCGGGCGGCGCTCGCGGCGCGGCCCGGCTACTACATGGCCACCGTGACGGCCCGCGCCGCGGGGCACCGCGCGGTCACCACCACGCCGGTCGCGTTCTACGTCGAGCCGCGCAGCTTCGACCTGACCGTGCAGACGAAGCCGATGACCGGCGCACCGGAGGGCGCAGAAACCTGGGTCGGCATCGCGGTGACCAACCTCGACGACCCGTACATCTCCGCGGGCGGCGGGTTCGGCCAGGCGGGCGAGACGGTGACGGTGCGGGTGGCAGCGGGTCGGTACGCGGTGAGCGCCGGGTACAGCTCCTACGACCCGCTCACCGACGCGCAGGCGGGCGTGTACGTCGCCGAGACGGACATCCCGATCAGCGGTGCGCGCAGCATCACGCTCGACCCGGCGACCGCCCGACCCGTGACGGCGACCGTCGACGGGGCACCCACCACGCCGATCCTCACCTCGTTCGTCCTCCAGCAGACCACGAAGAACGGCCTGTCCTGGTGGAACAGCGTCACCGGCCTCGGTGACGGCGCGAAGGTCTCGGTGTCGGCGCTGCGCGAGCCCGGTATCGGATCGCTGCGGGCGTACGCCGCCTTCTATCTCCAGTCGCCGCAGGGCGTGGCGGACCCCTACAGCTACGACCTGGCCCACGAGTACGCCGGCGGCGTTCCGGCCGACCCGTCGTACCGGGTGAGCAAGGCCGAGCAGGCCCGCCTGGCGCGCGTCGACGAGCGGTTCAACCAGGTGGACTCGCCGGAGATGTTCACCTCGCTGCGGCGTTACATGTTCGCGCCCGACGGGCTGTACCTCACGCAGCTGCGCACGTTCGGCCTGCCGACCAACCGCAGGTCCTACCTGTCGCCGGGCTTCCTCTACATGGACGAGGCTGTCTACGGGGGCCTGCCGGCCCAGGAGCAGATGCGCAGCTACGAGGCCGGTAGCCGGCAGAGCCGGATCTGGGCGCGGCAGCCGCTGCACTCCGACTGGGTCGACGGGATCGTGACCACGGGCGACGCGATCCCGTGCGCCACGGCGCCGTCGCGGACGCGGGGCAACCTGCACCTCGACATGGTGATGCTCACCGATCAGCACGGGCGCGCGGACTGCCTCCAGGGCGGGTCGATCGGCATCAATCGGAAGCTGTCGGTCTACCGGAACGGCACGCTGGTCGAGGAGCAGGACGCGTCGCGGGCCGACGTCACGGTGCCGCAGCAGGCCGCGGACTATCGGGTGACCCTCGACGTCGAGACGGGCCTCGTGCTGCCCGTCTCGACGAAGGTCAGCACCGCGTGGACGTTCCGCTCGGTGGGCCCGACCGGGACCGGAAGTGTGCCGTTGCCGCTGCTCGCGGTCGACTACGCGCTGCCGATGGACGCCGCCAACCACGTGACCGGTGGCAGCGGCGAGTTCACGGTGCGGCAGGCCCGCGGCGTGCCGGCGCAGAAGGTGACCTCGTTCCAGGTCTGGACGTCCACCGACGACGGTGCCACCTGGAAGGCGGCCCCCGTCACGCGTGACGGTTCGAGCTACCGGGCCGACCTGCCCACGGTCACCGACGGGCAGGCCGTCTCCCTGCGCGTGAAGGCCGACGGCAGCGCCGGCAGCGGGATCGACCAGACCGTGATCCGGGCGTACAAGGCCGGCTGATCGTCGAGGAACGGATGCGGCCCCGGCACGACGTGCCGGGGCCGCGACCGTTCCCGGCACGCGGCGTGGAGGTGCTCGCACGAAGGCCGACCGGGCGGGCGCCCCGCCCGTCGCGCCGGTCACGCAGCGCGACGGACGGCCCGGAGGCCACCACCCTCGTGCGGATCCTTTGCTCTGCACCCACCGATGCACCAGTCACGCTCCGCGAGGGCAGCGGCCCCCGTCGACGCCGCTGCCCGCGCAGGAGTTCCCAGGTCGGCCCGGTGGTGCGTATGAGGGTGCAGAGCAAGGATCCGGGTTGGCGTACGGGAGGGTCGTGCCTGCGACGACGTACCGTGACGGTCCGTCCGTGACCCCCGGTGACGGCCCGGCGCGGGGACGGGACCGCCCTCATACGACAGACGTAGGAGACGAACGCGATCACCTCCCGCACCTGTCCGATGACCCGTCGGAATCGGATTCCTAGGGTTCGGTGCATCTGCCGCACCGGCGGCCGACCGTCCCCACCCCGGGACGGCCGGATCACGGCCCGGTGCCGGACCAGGGGAGGAGCACATGCGAACCACGAGGAGCTGGTGGCGAGCATCGGTGGTGGTCGTGACGGCCGCCGTCGTGGGCCTGCCGGCGGCCGTCGCGACCGCGCAGCCGGCCGCCGACCGTCTCAAGCCGGTCATCAGGAACGGAGTCACCCAACCGGTGTTCGGGTACGCCGACGCGATCCGCGAGCGCGTATTCGTCACCTCCGACGTCGACACCGACGGCGACGGCGCCCGCGACGTCGTCTCCATGGACATCATCCGGCCCAAGGCCAGCGACAAGGGGCTGCGGGTACCGGTGATCATGGACGCCAGCCCGTACTACTCGACGGTGTGCCGCGGCAACGAGAGCGAGTGCAAGCAGGACGCCGACGGCGACGGCCTCAACGACAAGTGGCCCCTGTTCTACGACAACTACTTCGTGCCGCGCGGCTACGCCGTGATCCTGCTCGACATGATCGGCACGAACAACTCGACCGGCTGCCCGGTCACCGGCGGCCGAGCCGACAACATCAGCGCGCCGACCGCCATCGACTGGCTCAACGGCCGCCGCTCCGGCCGGAACGCCGCGGGCCAGCGGGTCGTCGCCGACTGGCACAACGGCAAGACCGGCATGATCGGCAAGTCGTACGACGGAACGCTCGCCAACGCGGCGGCCGCCACCGGCGTCAAGGGGCTCACCACGATCGTGCCCATCTCGGCGATCTCGAGCTGGTACGACTACTCGCGGAGCAACGGCCTGGTGACCCGAGGCAACAACTACTCGGGCAGCCTCTCCAACACCGTCACCAACCCCGACCGCCGCGACTACTGCGCCCCGGTACGCGCCCAGTTGGGCGTGGACAGCGACGACGTCACCGGCGACTACAACGCCTTCTGGGCGGAGCGGGACTACGTGCCGCACGCCGACCGGGTGCGCGCCAGCGTCTTCGTGGTGCACGGCATCAACGACGACAACGTCCGGCCGGACCACTTCAGCAAGGGGTGGAACGCCCTGGCGAAGGAGGGCGTGGCGCGCAAGCTCTGGATGACCGGCACCGGCCACGTCGACCCGTTCGACTTCCGGCGCGGCGAGTGGGTCGACACCCTGCACCGCTGGTTCGACTACTGGCTGCACGGCGTCAAGAACGGGATCATGTCCGAGCCCCGCGTCGACATCGAGCGGGCGCCGGACGTCTGGGAGACCCACCGGGACTGGCCCATCCCCGGCACCCGGTCGACCGAGGTGTTCCTGCGGCCCGGCGCCGAGGGCGCGGCCGGCGCGCTGTCGGTCCGCCCGTCGCACGGCAGCGAGTCCCGGACGTTCCAGGACACCCCCTCGATGAGCCAGACCAACGCGATCCGGCACCCGTCGGACCCGCAGGCCAACACGGCCAACCGGCTGGTGTTCCTCTCCGGGGCGCTGCGGAAGCCGCTGCACATCTCGGGCACGCCCGTCGTGAAGATCAAGGCCTCGGTGAACGGCGAGGACACGAGCTTCGCGGGCCTGCTCGTGGACTACGGCACCAAGGAGCGGTTCGGCACGGCCGGCGACGGCATCCGGACGCTGACCGAGGAGGACTGCTGGGGCGAGGGCGCCACCTGGGGCGGCTACGCCGAGGACGCCTGCTACCGGGAGACCGCCAAGAACGTGGTCACCGAGCCGCAGGCGCTGGTCACCAAGGGCATCCGGGACGGGCTGAACCTCCGGTCGCTCAGCCGGTCGACCCCGCTCGTGCCGGGTAGGAAGAACGCCGTCGACGTGCCGCTGCTCCCCGAGGACTACGTCTTCGACGCGGGCCACCAGATCGGTGTCGTCCTGCTCGGCTCGTACTCCGGCTACAGCAGCCGGGCCAAGCAGAACCAGGCCGAGATCACCGTCCACTTCGACAGCAGCCGGATCGAGCTGCCGGTGGTCGGCGGTCGCTCGGCCGCCCAGGCGGCCGGCCTGTAACGACAGGTCTGCCCGACGGCGACGGCGGGCGGGGTGACGATTCGCCCCGCCCGCCGTCGCCCTTTCGCGGGCACCGTCGCGATGCCCGCCTCTGCTACAGTCGCGCTCCGCCATGATCGGGGAAGAGGGACGCAGCATGACTGGCACGGGGGCCGAACCTGGTGACAGCGCGACGCCGGAGCCCGCACCGGCCCCGGGCGAGACAGCGCCGTCGGCTGCCACGCCACCGTCGCCGTCCACCCCTTCGCAGGCCGGCGCCCAGCCGCGTAGCGAGTGGGCCGCCCCGTCGACGAGAACCACGTCGACCCCGACCGACGGTCCGCCCTCTGCGTACGCGCCTCTGGAGGCCCCGCTGCCGGCCGGGCCGCCTGCCGCCTTTCCGCCGTTCGGGCCGCAGCCGCCGTCGAGCCCACCTCCCACGCCGGCCCAGCCGGGCCACAACCGCACCGGCGTCATCGCCGCCGTGGCCGCTGGCGCGGTGCTGCTGGCGGCCTGCGTCGGCGTGGGCGGCGGCTTCCTTCTGGGCCGTTCCACGAAGACCGCGGCGTCCAGCCCGACGCCTACGGCGTCCGCGGCGCGGGCCGTGCCCACGGCGAGCAGCAGCCGGACGGCGACGGTGGAGCCGGACGCCAGCGAGCAGCCGGTGCAGCAGGGACCGGAGGCCAGCGCGTACGCGGCGACGGAGATCCAGGACCTGAACCGGGTGTGCGACGAGAACGTCTACTACCCGCAGTCACCCAAGCGTGCCGGCAAGGCGCCGCATCCGGTGGTGCTGCTCGTGGCGAGCCAGCCGGGCATCCGCTTCCAGAACGGCACCTACTACTACTCCCAGGGCCTGTCCGACCGGGTCGAGCGGACCTGGGCGTCGGAGGATCCGCGGAACGTGCAGATGGTCGCCTGCCTGGACCGGGTCAGCACCGGCTCAACGATCCGCCGCTGCAAGTACGACGACCCGAAACCTGACACGGCGACGCTCGTTCGGACGGGTTGGCGCCTGCGCGTGTACGAGGTGGCGACCGGCCGCAAGCTCCTCGAGAAGTCGATGCCGGGCGACGACCACGCCTGTCCCTTGGTCGTCATGGTTTACGCCGACAAGAAGATCTACGCCGAGGTCAGCGACAAGGCCCTTCTCGCGGCCCTGCGCAAGCTCGTGACCACATGACGGACCGTGGTCGTGCTCCGGCGAGAGCGGCGCTGCTCAGCACCCCGACCCCGTCGTGGGGACGCGTTCATGCACGATCCTCCCTGCCGGGTGATCGCCGCGAGTTCTGTGTTCCACTCGTGGCATGTCCCTGCACGAGCTGCGCGACCTGCTGGAACGGCATGCACGTCCCGACCTGACCACCGCGATCGACGGCGTCCGGATCTGCAAGATCGACCCCGGCGCTCCGCCGGTGACCTCGATGTCGGGCACCGTTCTGGCGATCATCGCGAGGGGCGGCAAGCGCCTCGCGCTGGCGGACCGGATGTACGAGTACGGCGTCGGCCAGTACCTCGTGGCCTCGGTCGATCTCCCGGTGACGGGGCACGTCGTCGACGCGGGTCCGGGCCACCCGACACTCGGTTTCGGGATGACCCTCGACCCGGCTGCCGTCGCGGAGCTGCTGCTCGAGGTCGGGCCGGGGGACCTGCCTGGTTCCCCCGGTAACGCGCGGCCGGCAATCGCGGTCAGTGACGCCCCGGACGAGCTGCTCGACGCTGTCGTGCGGCTGCTGCGCCTGCTCGACCGGCCCTGGGACCGGAAGGCGCTCGCCCCGGTGTTCAAGCGCGAGATCCTCTGGCGGTTGATGACCGGGGAACAGGGTGACCTCGTCCGTCAGCTCGGCCTCGTGGACAGCAGCCTGAGCCACATCACGCGGGCCGTGCGGTGGATCCGGGAGAACTACGCCCGGCCGTTCCGGGTCGAGGAGCTGGCGCGGCTCTCGGGGATGAGTGTGTCCGCCTTCCACCGGAACTTCCACGCGGTGACGGCGATGAGCCCGATCCAGTACCAGAAATACATCCGCCTGCAGTCGGCGAGACTGCTGCTGGCGAACAACCCCCACGACGTCACCGGTGTGGGCAGTCGCGTCGGATACGACAATCCGTCCCAGTTCAGCCGGGAGTATCGGCGCCTGTTCGGTGTTCCGCCCAGCATCGATGCGGCACGCATCCGCGGCGGAGCCGGCCCCGCTGCCGGCGCGCCGGCGTTGCCGTGAGATCGCCCGCGCGGAAGAGGATCGTGCAACCAACCGCGACGATTCTGCTAGCACGGGGTCCGCGGCTTTGTTTTGCTGGAATCACCCGGAACGCACCTGATTCCGGACCATTGCCGGCAAAACAGGAGGCAAGGAATGAAGCTCGGCGGAAACCATGGATGACGCCGTCGCGCGAGCCCTCGCCATCGGCCCGGACTCCTCCCCGGCTGAGCGCACCATCGACATCACCACGCGGGGCGCGCGCACCGGCATCCCGCGCCGCATCGAGATCTGGTTCCACCGCGTCGACGGTCGCTGGTACCTGAGCGGCATGCCCGGGCCCCGCAGCTGGTACGCGAACCTGCGCGCCAACCCGCGGTTCGTGGTGCATCTCAAGCACGGGGTCAGAGCCGACCTGCCCGCGACCGCGGTGCCCGTCGACGACGAGCCGACGCGACGGCGAGTGATCACCGCGATCCTCGACCTCCAGAACCGGCCCGAGATCGCGGCGCGGGTCGCCCGGCGCCAGGAGTTCGACGACTGGTTCGCGCGTAGCCCGCTGGTCGAGATCGTGTTCGACGACGAGGACCTGCGGACAGCGTCCTCGGCGCGAACCGGGTAGCCGGGGCTCACACAAACCGTCACAACCTGCCGCCGCGCGCCGTCCGCCAACGCCGGCCACTCAACACACCCCTTCACGGAGACAGAACCATGAGATACCGCTCGCTGGGCCGGACCGGAATCCAGGTCAGCCCCTACGCCCTCGGCACCATGATGTTCGGTGCCCTGGGGAACCCCGACCACGACGGGTCGATCCGGATCATCCACCGGGCGCTCGACGCGGGGATCAACCTCATCGACACCGCCGACGTGTACTCCTACGGCGAATCCGAGGAGATCGTCGGCAAGGCACTCAAGGGCCGCCGCGACGGCGTCGTGCTCGCCAGCAAGGTGCACTACCCGATGGGCGAGGACCCGAACAACCGCGGCAACTCACGACGCTGGATCATGACCGCGGTCGAGAACTCCCTGCGCCGCCTGCAGACCGACCACCTCGACCTCTACCAGATCCACCGCCCCGACCCGACTGTCGACATCGAAGAGACGTTGTCGGCGCTGACCGACCTGATCCACAGCGGCAAGGTCCGCGCGATCGGTACGTCGACCTTCCCGGCCTCGGAGATCGTCGAGGCGCAGTGGGTCGCCGAGCGGCGCGGCCTCGCGCGCTTCCACACCGAGCAGCCGCCGTACTCGATCGTCAACCGGAGCATCGAACGCGAGGTCCTGCCGGTCGCTCAGCGCTACGGGATGGGCACCCTGGTGTGGAGTCCGCTCGGCCAGGGCCTGCTCACCGGCCGACACCGGAAGGGCAAGCAGACCGACAGCCACCGGTCCGGCCATACGCCGCAGTACTTCAGCGACGAGCGCAAGCTCGACGTGGTCGAACAACTCGTCCCGCTCGCCGAGAAGGCCGGCCTGCCGCTGAGTCACCTCGCCATGGCGTTCGCGATCGCCCACCCGGGCGTGACCTCGGCGATCCTCGGGCCACGCACCATGGAACAGCTCGACGACCTGCTCGCCGGCGCCGACGTCACCCTGGACGACGAGATCCTCGACCGGATCGACGAGATCGCCCCGCCCGGTACCGACGCCGGCCCCAACCAGGCGGTGTACACACCGCCGGCCGTCTCGGACGTGCGCCTGCGCCGCCGGCCGATCGCCGAGCGTTCCGCGGCCTGAGGCGACGCTTCGGTCGCGCCGGGAGCATCAGCTCCCGGCGCGACCAGGCGCCAGGGTCACCGCGACCGTCCGACGCCGTCCCCGCCCGCGGGCACGCGCCCGTGACGTCGCCGTTGCAGCTCGCTGATCCGCTAGGTCCTCGCGTCGCGTGAGGTGTAAGCCCCGGGCCGGTCTCGCTCAGTCGTCCGGGCGGTACGCGCCGGTGAGCCGGCCCAGCTTCAGCGCGAGGTGCAGGCAGAGCCGCTCGTTGCCGTCCTTGAGGTCGGTCTCGGCCAGCTCCTCGATGCGCTGCAAGCGGTAGTAGAGGGTGGTGCGGTGCAGCCGTAGCTGCTCGGCGGTGGCGTGGGCGTTGCCGGCCAGGTCGAGGTAGCGCTCCAAAGTCTGCAACAGCACCGGGTTCGGCTGCTCGCGCAGCAGCCGCTCCAGCCCGGGGTGCACGTCGGCCATGTCGAGACGCCGGCCCTCGAGGCGGGACAGCACCCGGTAGACGCCGAGCCCCGACCAGGAGACCACCCCGCCGAGGGCGGGCAGCCGGACGCCGACCTTGGCGGCCTGGAGCGCCTCCCCGTACGACCCGAAGACCTCGGTGAGCCCGGACCGTGTCTGCCCGATGCCGACGACCGTGCGCTCCACCGAGCCGAGCCCGCGGACGGCGTGGCGCAGGTTGTCGTCGAGCAGCTTCGCGGCGACCTCGGGGGAGGGGCGACCGGCGCCCCGGCCGCCGGTCAGCAGAAGCACGCCGTGGTCGTCCCGAGCCAGGTGCAGAGCCTCCCGGGGGCCGACCCAGCGCCGGCTGGCGACCAGCGCCTGTTCCAGCGCGAGACGGGCGACCTCGTCGAGCGGCTCGCCCTCGGGTGGCACGAGTTGCGCCACGAGGGCGGTGGCCGGCCCGTCGGCGATCATGCCGGCCTCGCGCAGGGCCCGCACCGACCGGTCGCGGGTGGCCTCGCTGTCGGAGAGCAGGGTGCGGGCAGCCTCGATCTCCCGCTGCGAGGCAAGCTCGCCGAGGAGGTTCTCGCGGTACAGCGCCAGCGACAGCTCGCTCATGAGACCGGTGGCGGCGATGTCCGCGTCCGGCATGGTGCCGTCGGGGTCGATGAACCAGACGAAGCCCAGCAGCAGGTCCTGGTGGCGGATCGGGACGCACACGCGTGGCAGCAGGTCCAGCTCCTCCGACGGCGGTGTGCGTACGGGCTCGCGGGCGTCCATGATCCCGGTGTTGCGGAACCAGGCCATCACCTCGGGGGTGGTCTGCCGGCGCAGGATCGACGCCCGGCGGACGTCGTCCATGAGCCCCGTGTGCTCGCTGTAGACGACCACGCGCTGGCGGCGGTCCTCGATCAGCGCGGGCCGGCCCGCGTACGCGGCGAGGGCGTCGACGAGGCGTTGCAACTCGTCCTGCATGAGATCTTCGCTCGCCTCCTCCCTGGAGCGTCCACTGGACAGGTACCCCACCTGGGCGGCCTCACAAGCCCCGCGGGCCTGCGGATCGGCGGCCGCACAAGACGATCATGCTGGTCGGCATCGACCGGGACAACCGCCTACCGGGCCGTAGGGGGTTCGCGTCCCGGCAATCGGGCGTTTGCGGGGTCGACATGCGGCGAGGCGCCCGAGATCTTCCGATTTGCCGTACACGGCCGCGCCGTGTCCTCCACAGTGGTGCCGTGGTCGAGGTGATGGCATGACCGGGTTGCGGACCGATCTGTACGAGTTGCGGATGGCCGCCAGCTATCTGCGCCGCGGGATGACCGGGCGGGCGACGTTCAGTCTCTTCTCCCGCCGGCTGCCGCCCCGGCGGGGCTTCCTCGTGGCCGCCGGGCTGGCCGAGGCGCTCACCTTCCTGGAGGACTTCGCGTTCGACGCCGACGACCTCCGCTACCTGCGCGACGCCGTGGGCTTCGACCAGCCGGCGCTCGCCGCGCTGTCGACGCTCCGGTTCACCGGCGACGTCCGGGCCGTGCCCGAGGGGCGGGTGGTGTTCGCCGACGAGCCGCTGCTGGAGGTCACCGCGCCCATCGCCGAGGCGCAACTGGTCGAGACCGGCGTGCTCAACCTGATCACCTTCCACACCTCGATCGCCAGCAAGGCGGCCCGCTGCCGGCTCGCCGCGGGCGACGCCGAGCTGGTCGACTTCGCGTTCCGGCGTACCCACGGCATCGAGGCGGGCGCCGCCGTGGCCCGGGCGTCGGCCATCGCGGGCTTCGCGGCGACCAGCGACGTCGAGGCGGCCCGTCGTTACGGCCTCGCCCCGTCCGGGACGATGGCCCACTCGTACGTCGAGGCGTTTCCCGACGAACGGTCCGCGTTCCGGGCCTTCGCCGCCGACTTCCCGACCAACCCGATCTTCCTGGTGGACACGTACGACACGCCCGCCGGGGTGCGGGCCGCCGTCGACGTGGCCACCGAGCTGGGTCTCACGGGTCCGCTCGGCGTACGGCTCGACTCCGGCGACCTCGCGGCGCTGGCCCGGGAGGCCCGGGCGATCCTCGACGGCGCCGGGCTCACCGACGCGCGGATCATCGCGAGCGGCAGCCTCGACGAGGACGTCATCGCCGGGCTCGTGGCCGCGGGCGCGCCGATCGACGGGTACGGCGTCGGCACGAAGATGGGCGTCTCGTACGACGCGCCGTCCCTGGACAGCGCGTACAAGCTGGTGGCCGTCGGTGATCGTCCGGTGCTCAAGCTGTCACCCGGCAAGGCGACCCTGCCGGGCCCCAAACAGGTCTTCCGGGATCCCACGGGCGCCACCGGCGACGTGGTGGGCCTGCGCGACGAGCCGGCGCCCGACGGACGGGAACCGCTGCTCGTGCCCGTCATGCGCGACGGCCGTCGTCTCGACCCGGCCGACCCGGCCGAGGCGGTGCGCGCAGCCCGGGGCCGGTTCGACGCCGACCTGCGGTGGCTGCCCGCGCGGGCGCGGCGGCTCGCCGATCCGGAGCCGCTGCCCGTCGCGGTGAGCCCCGCGCTCGCCGCCCTGCACGACCGCGTAGCGGCGGAGGTGAGACGCGCCGGCTCGTCCTGACCGTGCCCGCTCTCGCGCTTGACACGCGCTCGCTCTACGCCGACCAGGTGACGGCGGCCCGGGTGCCCAGCGGGCCGCCCGACGGTATGGCGCCGGGCCGGACGACTGGGTGGCGGCCTCCGAGCGCAACCTCGTGCCGTGCGACGATGGCCTCAGCCGGCTGCTGCGCCCACCTCGCCGACGCGAGCCATGCGATGGTCGCCGAACGCCCCCGGGAGCTCGCCACCCTCGTCACCGATTTCCTCGCGGCGGCGCCTCCTCGTCCGGCGTTGCCCTGACGGTCGGGGCAGTTCGTCGCCGGCGGCGTCCGTGCTACTCGCCCGTGGAGGCGGCCAGGAGGTTCGCCTCCATCCGCCGCATGCCGGCGAGGACGTCGCGTTGTTGCTCGTCGGTCATCCCGCCGACGGTGAGGCGTTCCAGGTCCGCCCACACCTGCTCCACCCGGCTGCGGAGGGCGAGGCTGGCCGGAGTCGGTTCGACCCGCGTGGCCCGGCGGTCGCCGGGATCCGGCACTCGGCGCACGTAGCCCGCACGTTCGAGACGCTGGACGGTCCGGGTCATGACGGCCGAGTCGGTGTCGAACTCGGCGGCGAGGTCGACCTGACGCTGCGGGCCGGACTCCCACAGGCGCATCATCAGCAGCTCCTGCAGGGGGTGCAGACCAACGTCGCGCAGCAGCTGGGCGGCGCGAATCCGGTGGATCCGGGTGAGCCGCACGATGGCGTAGCTGATCGGGCCACCTGCGGCGGCGCTCGGCGGGCTGGACCCGGCCGGGGTGTTCCCTGTCTCCACGAGGGGAGATTACCTGTCGTGGTCAGCGGTGTCCGTCGTCACTGCCAGCCAGGAAATATCGGCCAGTGGAGGCGCGCTTACCTGTCTTGGACAGCTATTCAGCCCGCAGGGCCGTACCCTGCGGAAATCAGGAGCTGATGATGAAGGCGATCACACTGAACGAGTTCGGCGGGCCCGAGGTGCTGCGTGTCACCGAGGTGCCGCTGCCGGAACCCGGCCCGGGCCAGATCCGGGTGCGGGTACGCGCCGCGGGCGTCAACCCGATCGACGGCAAGATCCGCAGCGGTGCGATGAGGGCGGCTCTCCGGACGCCGCTGCCCGCCGTGCTCGGGGTCGACGTGGCCGGGATCGTCGACGCCCTCGGCGACGGGGTCACCGGTGTCGCCGTCGGCGACCGGGTGGTCGGCTGGGCCGACGCGCCCGCCGGGGCGTACGCGGAGTTCGCGCTCGCCAGCACGTACAGCAGGCTCCCCGACGGCCTGGACTTCTCGGCGGCGGTGGCGTTGCCCGTCGCCGTGGAGACCGCGACCCGCACCCTCGACCTGCTCAAGGTGGGCGCCGGGGACACCCTGCTCATCCATGGCGCCAGTGGTGCGGTCGGCCAGATCGCCGCCCAACTCGCGGCCGACCGCGGCGCCACGGTCATCGGCACCGCCGGCGAGGCGAACCAGGATCGGGTCCGTGCGCTCGGCGCCACCCCCACCGTCTACGGGCCGGGCCTGGTCGACCGGGTGCGCGCCCTCGCTCCCCACGGCGTCGACGCCGTGCTCGACGCGGCGGGCAAGGGCGCTCTGCCGGACTCCATCGAACTGCGCGGCGGCACCGACCGGATCGTCACGATCGCCGACGCCGCGGCGCAGCAGTTCGGCGTCGTGTTCAGCGCGGGCCCGGAGCAGCGTTCCGCGGCCGACCTGGCCGCCGTGGCCGACCGGCTCGCCCGCGGTGAGCTGATCGCCACCGTCGCCGCGGTGTTCCCGTTCGCGCAGGTTGCGGCGGCGCACCGGCTCAGCGACGGCGGCCACGCCGGCGGCAAGATCGTGCTGGTTCCCTGAGTCCGCTCAGGGCGGACAGTACGGGCCGGCACCGACGGTGGAGGGCCTGCGGCGATGTTCCGCGGGCCCTCCGCCGTCGGCTCACGGGACCCGCCGGCCGGTGACCGCCGCGGTCACCGGACATTGCCGGCCGGTCCGAGGTGTCGCTTGATCGATTCTCGTCGGTAGCCGCTGGTCGCGGTGGCGGCGGCCGCTCGGCTCAGGCAGCCGCCCGCTCGTCGTGTCGAATCCACCGATGGCTGTCTATGTGTTGTCCATCGATCACGGTACGTGATGTCATCACCCCGCCGGCCGGGCATCCCATCGGGAACTCGAGACGAGGAGCTGGGTGTGACATCGAAACGTCTACGAGTGCGTCTCGCCGCCGCCGCGGCGCTCACCACGGCGATCGGCCTCCTGCCCGCGAGCGCCATGGCGCAGTCCCACGGCCGCGACGACTGGATCGGCACCTGGTCGGCGGCGGTCGCGGAGCCGCGCACGACCGGCACGTCGGCCACGGGCTTCACCGACACGACCCTGCGGCAGGTGGCGCACCTGTCGATCGGTGGTGACGGCGTGCGCGTCCGCATCAGCAACGTCTACGGCAGCGCGCCGCTGACCGTCGCCGCCGTCACGGTGGCCCCGCGCACCGGCGGTACGGGGACTCTGCAGGTCGACGCGCGGGCGCTGCGCCCGGTGACGTTCGACGGTGAACGGTCCGTGACGATCCCCGCCGGGGTCGAGTGGTTGTCCGACCCCGTGCGGGCGCGGGTCGCCGCGGACTCCGATCTCGTGGTGAGCATGTACCTCCCCGGCCCCACCGGCCCGACGACCTGGCACCCGGTCGGCTACGCCACCTCCTTCCGCGCGACGGGCGACGCGACCTCCGACGCCGGCGGCGCCTTCGCCCCGCTGGACACCGCGCGGTACTTCCTCTCCGGTGTGGACGTCGTCTCCCGCGCCGCCGGGTCGGTGGTGTTCTTCGGTGACTCGATCACCGACGGGGTCGTCTCGACCGTCGACGCGAACCTGCGCTACCCGGACCAGGTGGCCGACCGGCTGGCGCAGCGGCCCGAGGCGCGGCGGTGCGGCGTCCTCAACGCCGGCATCAGCGGCAACCGGCTGCTGGCGGACGCGGGCTCGGCGGGCGACTCGGCGCTCGCGCGGTTCGACCGCGACGTGCTCGGGCAGGCCGGCGTCCGCTCGGTCGTGCTGCTGGAGGGGATCAACGACATCGGCAACAGCCGCGGCGCGCTCGAGCCGGAGCAGCTCATCGCGGTGTACCGGCAGTTCATCGCGAGGGCGCACCAGGCCGGGATCCGCGTGGTGGGTGCCACGATCCTGCCGTACGGGGGCGCCGGCTACTACAGCGAGGCCGGAGAGGCCGACCGGCAGGCCGTCAACCGGTGGATCCGCACGTCCGGTGAGTTCGACGCGGTGGTCGACCTCGACGCCGTCACCCGCGACCCGGCGGACCCGGGCCGGTTGAATCCCGCGTACGACTCGGGCGACCACCTGCACCCCGGCGACGCCGGCTTCACGGCCATGGCCCGCGCCGTGGACCTCCGCGAGATCTGCTGAGGAGCGAGGACATGAGGAGATCATCGATGCTACGCGCCGCCCTGGTGGTCGGGCTCGTCCTGGCCGGACTCTCCGCTCCCGCGTCGGCCGCGTCGGCCGAGGCCACCTCCGCGCCCGTCCGGGCCTCCGACGGGGCGTACGTGACCGGGGAGACCGTCGTCGGCCCGCGCCTGGTCGACCTCACGATCCAGTCACCGGCGCTGGGCGGCACGGCGAACGTGCGGCTGCTCACCCCCGACGGGTGGGAGCAGCGCCGGCGGGGGGATCGCTGGCCCGTGCTCTACCTGCTGCACGGCTGCTGCGACTCGTACGTGAGCTGGACCCGCTCGACCGACGTGGCGAGCATCCCCGAGCTGCGGGACGTTCTCGTCGTCATGCCGGAGGCCGGCGCCGCAGGCTGGTACAGCGACTGGTGGAACGGCGGCCGGGGCGGCGCCCCGGCGTGGGAGACGTTCCACCTCCGCGAGGTGCGGCAGATCATCGAGCGGGGCTACGGCGCCGGCCAGAAGCGGGCCGTGGCCGGGCTGTCGATGGGCGGGTTCGGGGCCCTGTCGTACGCGGGCCGCAACCCGGGGATGTTCCGGGCGGCAGCCTCGTTCAGCGGTGTCCTGCACCCGCTGCGCGACGCGTCGTTCTGGTTGCCGTTCTTCGGGCGCACCGGGCTCGACCCGTACGCCCTCTGGGGTGACCCGGTGGCGCAGCGGCGGATCTGGGCGGCGCACGACCCGTACCATCTCGCGAAGCGACTGCGGCACACGGCGCTCTTCGTGGCCAGCGGTGACGGCACCCCGGGCGGGCCGTTCGACCCGCCGGGCGCGACCGACAGCCTGGAGGCGCTCATCTACCAGGAGAACGTCGACGTCGTGGACCGGCTCCGCGAGGTGGGTGTCACCGTCGAGACAGACTTCTACGGTCCGGGCACCCACAGTTGGCCGTACTGGCAGCGGGAGCTGCACCGGGCGCTGCCCATGCTGCTCGACGCGCTGGGAACGGGGCGCGGCGCGGCGGCCCACGCCGTCGCGCGGTAGGCCCGCGGGCGCCCGCCGGTGACCGTTCCGCCGGCGGGCGCCCCCACGCGCCGGCCGCGACGGGCCACCATGGACCTGCACGGCGCGGTGCCTGGACGGGGGGAGCGGCGATGGGTGACAGCGACAGCGTCGACGTGGTCGTCGTCGGGTGTGGACCGGTCGGTGGCGTGCTCGCCGCGCTCCTGGGCGGCCACGGCGTCCGCGTGCTGGTGGTCGATCCCGAGCACGAGCCGCATCCCCGGCCGCGCGCCGCCAGTCTCGACGCCGAGGTGATGCGCATCCTCGGCCGTGTGCCGGGGCTGGCCGACCCCGACTCGTGGGCCACGACGGTGCGCCGGTCCCGGGTGCTCGCCCCCGATCACCGGCCGCTGTTCACCGTCGACGTCCCCGACGGCGGGGAAACCGCGCCGCAGCCGGCGCTCATCGACCAACCGGCGCTGGAGGTCGCGCTGCGGGCCGGCCTGTCCGCCCTGCCGACGGTCGAGCTGCGTACCGGGCGGTCGGTGGTGGAACTCGAACAGGGCGACGACCGCGTCCTGGTGTCCCTCGACGACGGCACGCGCGTCCGCGCGGGCTGGGTGGTGGGCTGCGACGGCGCGTCCAGCACGGTCCGCCGACTGCTCGACGTGCCGTACGAGGGGGTGAGCTTCCCGCAGCCCTGGCTCGTGGTCGACGCCACGACGGACGCGGAGGTCCCCGGTCCGCCGACCGTGTCCTTCGTCCTGGATCCGCGCCGGCCGCTGGTCACCATGTCCCGTCCGGGCGCGTACCGGTGGGAGTGGATGCTGCTGCCCGGCGAGGACCCGGAGCGGGTCGCCGGGGAGACGACCGTCCGGTCACTGGTCGGCGCCTGGGTCGACCCGGACACGGTGCGGGTACGGCGTGCCGCCGTGTTCACCTTCCACGCCCGGACGGCGGCGCGATGGCGCCGGGGGCGGGTGCTGCTCGCCGGCGACGCGGCGCACTCGATGCCCCCGTTCGTGGGGCAGGGGCTGGGCAGCGGCATCCGCGACGCCGCGAGCCTGGCCTGGCGGCTCGCGCAGGTCGCGCGGGGGCTCGACGGCGACGAGCTGCTCGACGGGTACGAGCGGGAGCGCCGCCCCGACGTGCGGGCCACCACGCTCATGGCGCTGCGGGCCGGCCGGGTGGTGCAGAGCCGCAGCCGTTTCGGTTCGGCGCTGCTGCGCGCGGTGCTGCGTACGGCGGGCGCGGTGCCCGGTGTGGAGACGTTCGTGAGCCGTCGCGCGCAGCGCGCCCAGCCCGCCCGGCGCCTCGCGCGGCCGGCCGCCGGTTCCCGGCCCGACGCCGGCCGGCTGCTGCCGGACACGCGGGTGCGCGTCCGCGACGGTGACGTGGTCCGACTCGACGACCTGCTCGCGGACCGGTGGGGCGTTCTCGGGTACGGCGTCGACCCGCGGGCGCACATGGACGCGGCAGCCCGCGAGTGGGCGGCCGCGCGCCGGGCCGTCGTCCTGACCGTCGCGGAGCCGGGCCGGCCGGCGACGGCCGACGCCGGCTGCACGGTCGTCGAGGACCTCGACGGTGTGCTCCGGGCACCGCGGCGGCCCGCCGCCACGGTCGTACGCCCGGACCGGTTCCTGCTCGGCACCTTTCCCGTGCCACTGGACGGCAACGTGCTGCACGTGCGCCCGGCCCACCGGGAACGGGGGCGCTAGCCCCGGCGGAGCGCGAACCAGCCCACCGCCACGAGGGTGACGGCCAGCGCGGTCAGGATGAGGCCCATCGCGAGCGCCCGGGGCATGGGCACGAGCTGGGCGACCTGCTGGATCAGCAGGCCGGTGGCGACGAGCGCGACGCCACCGCCGACGCGGACCGGCTGCGGCCGCTGGTCGGCCGGGGGACGACCGATGCGGAACCGGCGGGGAAGCCGCCGCGTCACGGCGATGCGGACGCCGGCCACGATCAGGACGAGGCCGGCCACGGCGAGCACCACGCGGAGAGCGGTCAGCACGATGTCGCCCGCGGCCATGCCCTCAGGGTCGTCGGGTCGGGCCCCGTGGGCAACCGGGCCCGGCCCGTGGTGCGGTCAGGACGGCGCGGCCTGGTGCCGGCGGAGGAGTTCCTGGAGCGCGTGGATCTCGGCGGCGAGCGCCTGCCGTCCCCGGCGGCTGATCCGGATCCAGGTCTTGGGCCGGCGGCCGTGGTAGCCCCGTTCCACCTCGACCAGGCCCGCCTCCTCGAGCACGGCGAGGTGCCGGGAGAGGTTGCCGGCCGTGAGTTCGAGCGCCGTGCGGAGGTAGGACACCTCGACCCGTTCGGTCTCCGCCGCGATGGTGAGGATTCCGAGGCGGTGTCGCTGGTGGACGGTGTCGCTGAGACCGTTGGTGGGGTGTCGCGCGGCGCCGGCGGGCGGGGTGGGTTCGGCGTTCACTCTGCTCTCTTCGCGGTGTTCCGGGTGACGAGGAGGGCGACGGCGCCGCCCGCGACGAGGATGGGCGCGGGCAGCAGGGCCGCCAGCATGTAGGTGTGCCGGTTCACGTCGCCGGGGCCGAGGTCGGCCGTGTGGAAGTAGAGGTTCACGAGCAGCAGCGCGGCGGCGTAGACGACGACCACGGCCCACAGGACGCGGCTGCGCTCCAGGTGGGCGAGGACGGCGAACCCCAGCGCGATGACCAGGTGGGGCAGCATGCCCCGGCCGGCGACGCCCAGCAGGGGCGAGGTCAGCCACCGCGTCGCCTCCGACACGCCCGTCGCCGTGTTCCGCAGCAGGAAGCTCAGGACGAGCGGCAGCACGAGCGCCACCAGGGTGCCCGCGATCCCGGCGACGAGGTAGGCACGCGTCGAGGTCTGAACGCCCACCCGCCGGGCGTGCCACCGGTACCAGGCGAGGCTCAGTAGGTAGCCGCCGATCAGGGCCACGAGCCAGTACCAACCGAGGGCCGCCGAGCGCTCCAGGAGATCCCCGCCGAGCCCGGTGAGCGGGGGGTTGGCGATGGTCGCGCGCACGGCGGGCGGGGCCTGCGACTCGACGTACAGCGGCGCGGCCGCGGCCATGAGCAGACCGAACAGCAGGAGCGGGAGCCAGTACGCGTGCCGGGCGGCGCGGGCGCGGCGGCGTAGGGCCGTCACGGTGGCCAGCAGCTCCCGCGGGCCGTCCTCGTGGCGTGACGCGGCGTTCGGCTCGTTCGACATGGCGCCCTCCCGCATGGTCCGGCGTGGATGCTGCACTGCCAATAGGTTTGCATCCCAAACCATTCTGCGCAAGAGAAATGACCGACCCGCCGGGTTTCCGATCTCCCGCTCAGGCCGCCCGGGCCGGCCCGGCACAGGCCGAGCTGGCCCGCTGGATCGCCTCGATGCAGGCGGTCGCCAGCTCGGCGGCGGTCAGGTCGTACATGGCGTGGGGATCGATCCGCAGCGCGGCCAGGCGTCCGTCGGCACGGACGGTGGCCTCGACGTACCCGGCGGGGTCGGCCGCCGTGACGGGCTTGGCGTCGGTGTGGTCGTTCATGATCGGTGCTCCTTGTTCGGAACGGGGCGCGGCAGGCCCCGACCGAACCGGCCGGGACCTGCCGCGGAGGGTGGAAGGGACGGTCAGCGGCCTCCGACGCCCGGGCGCGGCGCGGATCGGTGCGCTGTCTGGGCCGCACCGACGGCCGTCCGCGTGGGCTCCGGCACCGGGGTGCCGGTCGAGGCGCGCCGTATCGAGGGGACCACCGTCGTCCTTCCATCCTGGGGGGAGTCGGGCCCCACCTGGCCCGACCTGACCAGCACAGCGCGCCCGGCCACCTCGCGACAAGGATCTTCACGCGGCCGGTACGCGCGGGGCCCGGGATTTCACGCCGGCGCTACGGCCGGCGCCTGATCGGCCCCGTTTCGCCGATGGGCGGGATCCCGCCGCGCCGGATGCCGCCACGCTGGGGATCTTCGTGTCGATCACGCCGCTGGGCGAGGGCCGACGCGCGCGCGGCGCCGCTCGACGCTCCCAAGCGGCCGGTCACCGCGCCGGCCCGTCCGCTGGCCGCTCGCCCGCTGGCGGGAGCTGTCCCGGGCGTCGGGCGACGGCAACGATCGGAGTTGTTCGATCAGTGGCTTCGCCGGGGAGGCATCATGACGGGCGTTCGGAGACGGGATCTGCTGGCGGGAGCGGCCGGCGCGGCGGCGCTGGCGGGAAGCGGGATCGCCGTCGGGGAGCAGGCGCTGGCGGGGGAGCGGCAGGGGCCGGGCGACCGGAGTCGGCGCGTCGCCCTGCGGCAGGGCACCGACGTGGCCGCGCAACTGTCGCCGGACGGGCGGCTGATCGCGATGGACCTGGTGAGTGTGCTGTGGGTGCTGCCCGCCTCCGGCGGGCCGGCCCGCCGCCTCACGAGCGACCTGTACGACATCGCCCAGCCCGAGTGGGCGCCGGACAGCTCGACGATCGTCTTCCAGTCCTACCGGGACGGGGTCTTCAACCTGTGGCTGATCCGCCCGGACGGCTCCGGCCTGCGCCGGCTCACCGAGGGCCCGTACGACCACCGGGAGCCGCGCTTCGCCCCGGACGGGCGGCGGATCACGTTCGCCTCCGACCGGACGGGCAGCTACGGCATCCACGTGCTGGACCTGGCCAGCGGGGCGACCAGCGTCGTGGCCGACACCACGGCCGAGGAGTACGAGCCGGCCTGGTCGCCGGACGGCAGCCGGATCGCGTTCGTGGTGGCCAACACCCGCATCGACGTCGTCGAGCTCGCCACCGGCGCCCGGACCACGGCCGTCACCGCGCCCACGGGCGCGGTCCTGCACAACCCGGCCTGGACGCCGGACGGCCGCGACCTGGTCTACCACCGCCTGCTCGACGGCCGCAGCGAGCTGTGGCGCGCCGACGCGCCCCTCGTCACCGGCGAGGACGCCTATCCGTTCCGGGTCTCCTGGCGCTCCGACCGGGAGTTCGTCTACACGGCCGACGGCCGGATCCGGCGCCGCACCCTCGACGGTCAGCGCCGGTCGGACATCGGCTTCGTCGCACCGGTCACCGTCGCCACTCCGCGGTACCGCAAGCGGCGGCGGGACTTCGACTCGACCCTCCGCCGGCCGGTCGTCGGCATCGGCAGCCCGACGCTGTCGCCGGACGGCCGGCAGGTGGCGTTCCGGGCCCTCAACGACATCTACCTCATGACGATCGGGCAGCCGCCGCGCCCGCTCACCCGGGACCAGTGGTGGAAGTGCGACCCGGCCTGGTCGCCGGACGGGCGCTACCTGTCCTACTCCACCGACCGGGGCGGGACGCTGGACATCTGGCTGCGTGACCTGCGCACCGGCGCCGAGCGGCAGCTCACCGACCTGCCCGACGCCGCCGCGGTGTCGGGGACCTGGTCGCCGGACGGCGAGCGGCTCGCGTTCCTCGACCAGAACGGCGCGCTCTACACGGTGGAGGTGGCGTCGGGCGACGTGCAGCCGGTCTTCACGGCCACCTTCGAGCCGGGCCGTCCCACCTGGTCGCCCGACGGCCGGACCATCGCCCTCGCGGCCGTCGTACCGTACTCCGCCCGCTACCGGGAGGGGCTCAGCAAGATCCTGCTGGTCGACCGGACCACCGGCGCGGGCCGCTACGTCGACCCGATGCCACACCGGTCGATCCAGACCCGCGGGGACGACGGCCCGGTGTGGTCGCCGGACGGCCGGCGGATGGCGTTCGTGGTGGCCAGCGTGCTCTGGGTGGTGGACGTCCACCCCGACGGCACCTTCGCCGGCGCGCCCCGCCAGGTGACCCGCGAGGTCACCGACGCGCCGAGTTGGAGCGGCGACTCGGCGCGGCTGCTGTACCTGAACAACGGCCGACTGCGGATGGTGTCCGCCGACGGCGGGTCGCCGCGCACCGTGCCGGTGGGTCTCACATGGACGAACAGCCGGCCGCGCGGGCGTACGGTCATCCGGGCCGGACGCCTGTGGGACGGCGCCGCGCCGAAGCTGCGCCACGACGTCGACGTGGTGGTCGAGGGGCACCGGGTGGTGGCCGTCGAGCCGTCCCGGCCGGGCCGCGACGGGCGGATCGTCGACGCCCGCGACGGCGTGGTGATCCCCGGCCTCGTCGACATGCACCACCACCGCGAGATGCAGGGGTACGGCTACGGCGCGCGGCAGAACGCCCTTTGGCTCTCCCTCGGCGTGACCACGACGCGGTCGCCGGGAAGCCCCGCGTACCACATGGTGGAGGAACGGGAGTCGATCCAGTCCGGCGCCCGGATCGGGCCACGGTACTTCGGCACGGGTGAGGCGATCGACGGGCCGCGGATCTACTACAACTTCATGCGCCCCACCTTCGACGAGCGGCAGCTCGCGCTGGAGCTGGAGCGGGCCGGCGCCCTCGACTACGACCTCATGAAGGCGTACGTGCGGCTGCCGGTCGCGTGGCAGCGGGCGGTGGTGCAGTGGTCGCACCGGCACGGCGTGCACTCCACCTCGCACTACCACTACCCGGCGTTCGCGTTCGGCAGCGACGGCATGGAGCACACCGGCGCCACGAACCGGTTCGGCTACTCCCGCACCGTCACCGCCATCGGCGCGGGCTACCAGGACGTCATCGACATCTTCAACACCTCCCGGGCGGCCCGGACGCCCACCCTGTTCGGGGCGAACACGCTGCTGCGCGAGGACACGTCGCTGGTCACCGACCGCCGGGTCCGCACCCTCTACCCCTCCTGGCAGTACGCGGCTCTGCAGGCGGCGGTCACCACGGCGCAGACGACCGACCAGACGGCCAACCGTGAGAACCTCGCCCGGCAGGTGGCCCAGGCCGCCGCGATGATCCGGGGCGGCGGGCGGGTGCTCACCGGCACCGACTCGCCGATCGCGTTCAACGCGGTGAGCCTGCACCTCAACCTGCGGGCCATGGTGGCGTACGGCCTCACCCCGTACGAGGCGCTGACGACGGCGACCCGGGCGCCGGGGGAGTTCCTCGAGGAGCCGATCGGGCAGATCCGGCCCGGCATGTACGCCGACGTGGTCGTCCTCGGCGCGGATCCGCTGCGCGACATCGACGCGGCGGCCGACGTCCGGCAGACCATGGTCAACGGCGTGCTGCACGGCGTCGACGAGCTGCTCGCGCCGTTCGCGGCCGCGGCGGACGCGCGGACCACGGCGGCGGTGAGCCGGGTGCTGCCGCCGCTGCCGGACCACCCGGACAACGCCCGGTACTGGTGGCACGACTCGCACTACGTCGAGGCGGGCCGGCACTCCTGCTGCGCCGAGGTCTGAGGCACGCCCGAGGCCGTCCTCCTCCCGTAGGCCCGCGCGCCGCCCGGCGGGAGGAGGACGTGCCCGAGCCGGGCTGCCGGTCGGCGCTCGAGGTCGGATAATCCAGCGGCATGGAGCGCAGCCTGGTCCTGCTGGACACCGACATCGGCAACGACATCGATGACGCCGTCTGCCTCGCGTACCTGCTGGCGCAGCCCCGCTGCGAGCTGCTGGGCATCACCACGGTGACCGCCGAGCCGGCGCAGCGGGCCGCGCTGGCCAGCGTGCTGTGCCGCGCGGCCGGTCGTACGCTGCCGATCCTTCCCGGCGCGGCCGAGCCGCTGGCGAGCCCGCCGGTGCAGGCCCCGCCGCCGCAGGCGGCGGCACTGGCCCGGTGGGACCACGACACCGGGTTCCCGGCCGGGGAGGCCGTGGAGTTCCTGCGCCGGACGATCCGCGCCCACCCCGGCGAGGTCACGCTGCTGGCGATCGGCCCGTTGACGAACGTGGCGCTGCTGTTCGCCGTCGACCCGGAGATCCCGTCGCTGCTGGGCTCGCTGGTCCTCATGGGCGGAGCGTTCACGACGGCGGCGGGCCCGGAGTGGAACATCCACTGCGATCCGCACGCGGCGGCCCGTGTGTACGCCGCCCGGGTGCCGGCGCACCGCTCGGTGGGCCTCGACGTCACGACCCGGGTGCGCCTGCCGGCCGACGATTTCCTGGAGTGCTGCACCGGCCCGCTGCTGCGGCCGGTCGCCGACATGGCGGCGTCGTGGTTCGCCGACCGGCCGGAGGTCACGTTCCACGACCCGCTGGCCGCCGCGACGCTGTTCGACCCGTCCCTCTGCGAGTTCGCGCCGGGGGAGGTCACGGTCGACCGGTCCCCGGGGCCGGCCGCTGGCACGACGACGTGGCGGGCCGACGCCGGCGGGCCGCACGAGATCGCGGTCGACGTCCGGCCGGACGCCTTCCTCGACCACTACTTCGCGATCGTCGGGGAGGGCCGGCGCTGACGGGTCACCGCCGCCGGCGGAGCCGACGCGCCGGCGATCACCGGGCGCGCTCAGGGCGAGGCGGGCAGCAGCTCGGCGACCTCGCGGGCCCGGCGCAGCGGGGAGAGGACCACGAAGATCGGGGCCACGGCCAGGCCGACGCCGATGACCAGCAGAGTGGCGCGGACGCCGACCAGTGAGCCGAGGCCTCCGCCGAGCAGGCCACCGAGGGGCAGCGCGCCCATCACCAGGAACCGCATGCTGGCGTTGACCCGCCCGAGGATCGCCGACGGGACGACCGACTGGCGGTAGCTGAGCTGGGTGATGGCGTAGACGAGCTGCCCGCCGCCTCCGATGGTGATGCCCAGTACGAAGAGGACGAGCCGCCAGTCGTCGTACGTGAACGGGATGAGCAGGTTGACGGGGCTGGTCACGGCCACCGAGAGCCAGATGATCCGTGCGGAGCCGATCCACCGGGCGAGCTTCGTGGCGATCGCGGCGGCGACCAGGGCCGCCGCGGAGCCGATCGAGAAGATGATGCCGGCCGCACCGGGACTCAGGCCGACCGTCTCGACGAGGAAGAGCACCGTGAGCGCGGTGGCGGCCGTGAACAGCAGGTTGGACAGGGCGCTCGTGGCCGCGATGCCCCGCAGCACCGGGTTGGCCCACACGAAGCGGATGCCCTCCCGCGCCTCGTGGAACATCCCTCGCTGCGCGGTGCTCGGCGGCGCCTGCTCCTCGGTCTTGACGCGCCACAGGCAGAGCGCGCTCACGAGGAAGCTGAGGGCGTCGGCGAGGAGAGCGTTCGCCGCGCCCACGATCTGCACCAGCCAGCCGCCCGCGCCCGGGCCGGCGATCTGGCCGGCCGCCCGGATGGCCTCCACCGTCGAGTTGCCCTGGACGAGGTCCTCGGTGCGGACGATCGACGGAAGGTAGGTCTGGAATCCGATCTCGAAGACGACCCGCATCACGCTCATCACCGCGGCGACGACGAGCAGCAGGGCGAAGCTGAGCTGGTGGGTCGCCGCCGCGACGGTGACCACCACGAGCGCCAGCGCCCGGACGACGTCGGTGCCGATCAGCACGGGACGGCGACGCCGCCGGTCCAGCCACACGCCGGTGGGCAGGCCGACGACCAGGAAGGCCCCGTTCTGGACGGCCACCAGCACGCCGAGTTCGAACGGCGTGGCGTCCAGCAGGAGCACGGCGGTCAGCGGAAACGCGATGGCGCTGATCTCGGTGCCCACCTGGGTGACCGTCTGCCCGGCGGTGACGAGTCGGAAGTCCCGGGCGCGCCACAGTGGCGCTCGCGCGGTCTTCGTCATGGGCACCGATGTACCCCTGCCCGGCCGGGAACTCCCGTCGGGAAGGGGATCGGCGGTGACGCGCCCGGGGACGACCGACCCGCCGGCCCGGCTGCCCGGCCGGCTCGGCTACCGAACGGCTCGGCTACCGGCTGGCCCAGAGCAGGCCGCGCTCGGTGAGCGTTCGCACCTCGGGGCGGTCGAGGTCCTCGACGCGGTGACCGATCGTCGAGACGAAGACGCGGCCGTGACCCCACTGCCGCGTCCACACCGCGGGCGACACCACGTCCCGCCGCCAGGGTGTGTCGGGTGTGGCCGGGAACCGGGTGGTGGCGAGCACGTCGTTGCCAGCGTCGGTGAGCATCCAGTACTGCTCGGTGTGCTGGGTCCACCGGTGCAGCCCGCGCACGACGGGATGGTCCGCGCGCTCGGGCACCACCTCGATCTCGTGGTCGACGAAGCCGCCGGGATGCTCGGCGAACTGGCCGCCGGTCATCTGCAGGTACGGGGTCGAGGTGCGGAACGCGTCGACGATGCCGCCGTGCCAGCCGGCGAAGCCGGTGCCGGCGCGTACCGCCGCGACGAGCCCGTCGACCTGCTCGTCGGTGGCGGTGCCCATGGTCCAGCACTGCACGACGAGGTCGGCCCGCGTCATGCGGTCGGTGTCGGCGTAGACGGCGAGGTCGTCGCTCACCTCGACGGTGAAGCCGTTGTCGCGGAGGAAGGGCACGAACCGGTCGGTGGCCTCGACCGGCTGGTGGCCTTCCCAACCACCCCGGACGACGAGCGCGTGGCGGTCGGTGGTCACGGCAGCAGGCTCCGCAGGGGCGCGCGCCGCGGCGCGGCGGCGAGCTCGGTGGCGATCGCGCGGTAGGCGGGCTTCGGGGCCAGTTCGTCGTCGAAGGCGAGCGGTCGCCGCGGGGCGCCGTCCTCGCGGGGGTAGTCCTCCTCCAGCCAGGTGTAGCGGTCGGAGAGGCCGAAGGCCATCACGGCCTTGACGGCGGGGTGGGAGAGCGCCACGTCGAGGTAGCGACGGTAGACGTCGGCCACGGCGGCGTCGCGGGGAGCGATGTCGGCGGGCAGGCCGTCGTCGAGCACGTCCAGCTCGGTGATGAGGATGTCCAGGCCGCGGTCGGCCACGGCGGAGAACCAGTCGAGGTACGCCCGCGCGTCGAACCGGTCGGCAAACCGGTCGGCGAGCAGGTGCGCCTGGACGCCGAGGGCGTGCACCGGCACGTCGTCGCGGAGGAGGTCGTCGACGACCTGGAGGGTGGCGCGGCGGCGGGGCGCGGCCTCGTCGCCCCACTCGTTGACGGTCTCGAACCCGAACTCGTTGAGCACGAGGGTGGCGTGGGGGTCGGCGGCGTGCGCGACCCGGAACGACTCGGCCACATACGTGGGGCCGATCGTCTCCCACCAGGGCACGTCCGTGCGGTAGCCGCGCCGGCCCTCGGGGCTGGTGACCTCGTTCGCGACGCTCCACGCGCCGACCCGGCCCCGGTAGCGGCGTACGACCGCCTCGATCGTGCCGTAGAGCAGGTCGCGGGCCTCCTGCCGGCCGAGGCCCCACAGGTCGTCCTCGGTCCACCCCTCGCCGAAGCCCTCGTCCCAGACGAGGTGGGCGCCGAAGACGGCCATCTGGTGCGCCTCGGCGTACGCGACGACCTGGTCGGCGTAGGTGAAGTCGAGGTCGGCGTCCGGTGTGGGCTTGAGCCGGTACCAGAGCAGGTCGTCCTCGGTGAAGAGCAGGGCGGCCTCGCGGCCGACCAGTTGGGAGTAGGGAGCGTCGGTGAGCTGCCAGGTGGCCGCCGAGGTGCCGAAGGCGAGGCCGTTCGGCCGCGCCAGCCTCCACATTGGAGGACGATTGGCTCCGGCCGCGGCGAGGGGTCCGGTGCCGGCGAGCGGCCCGGTGCCGGCGAGCGGCCCGGTGCCGGCGAGAGGGCCGGTGCCCGCGAGGGGCGCCGCGTTCGCCGCACGGGGTATGCCCAGCGCGCCGGCGGTGGCCAGGCCGGCCGCGCCGAGCAGCAGGGACCGGCGGGACACGGGGTGGACGTCACTCATGGTGCCGCCTCCTTCGATAGACGGGCCGCGAAATTGCAAAACGTTTTGCCGTGTCGCTGCCGAGCAGCGTACGACCCTGCGGTTGGGCCCGACAAGACATGGTTGCCTCTCGCGTTTTGCGGCGGTTACGCTGCCCGCAACCCGTTGCCAAACGTTTTGCATCGAGGGGGTTCGCCGTGAGCCGGCTATCCATGGGCATCATCGGACTGGGGGAGGTGGCGCAGGTCGTGCACCTTCCGGCCCTCCGGTCGCTCCCCGATCTCTTCCAGGTGACCGCCGTCTGCGACATCTCGCCCGGCCTGCTCGACCGGGTCGGCGGGGCCTACGGCGTCCAGCGCCGGCACGCGGACGTCACCGAGCTGCTCGACGAGAACGACCTCGACTGCGTGCTCGTGCTCAACAGCGACGAGTACCACGCCGAGGCGGTCGTCGCCGCGCTGGACCGGGGCATCCACGTGCTGGTGGAGAAGCCCATGTGCCTGAGCCCGCGGGAGGCCGAGGCCATCATCGCCGCCCGCGACCGGTCCGGCGCGACGGTGATGGTCGGGTACATGCGCCGCTTCGCGCCCGCGTTCGTCGAGGCCACCCGGCAGATCGACGCCCTGGGCCCGCTCAACTACGTCCGGGTGCACGACGTCATCGGCCGTAACCAGCTCATGATCGACCAGACCGTCCTCGTGGACCGGCCGTCGGACGTGCCCCGGTCGGCGATCGAGGCGCGCTGGGCCAAGGGACGGGCGCTCGTCGCGGACGCGCTCGGTGACGTGCCCGATGTGCTGGCCGGCGCCTACCGGCTGCTCTGCGGCCTCGGGAGCCACGACCTGTCCGCGATGCGGGAGCTGATCGGCCGGCCGCGCGGCGTGGCCGCGGCCCGCCAGTGGCGCGACGGTCGGTTCATCACCGCCCTGCTCGAGTACGACGACTTCCTGGTCACCTACGAGACGGGCGTCGACGAGCAGTTGCGCTTCGACGCGCACATCGAGGTCTACGGGGAGCGCGCCACGATGCGGGTGCAGTACGACACCCCGTACATCCGGCACCTGCCGACCGTGCTCGTCACCGAGGAGACCCGCGGCGACGGGCTGCACCGCACGGTGTCCCGCCCCCACCTGAAGGACCCGTACACCCACGAGCTGGAGTACTTCCACAGCGTCGTCACCCAGAACGGCCGGCCGAAGACGGATCCGGAGGACTTCGTCGAGGACCTCGACCTGTTCGCCGAGCTGATCCGGGTCATGGGCAAGCAGCCGGGCGCCCGGGCCTGAGCCGGACCGGAAGATACGTCGAGTCCCGCCGGAGACAGGTGCCGCCGCGGCGGCGGGGCCGCAACTAGCGTCGAGCCCGACGACGCCGCGCCGAGTGCGGCGGCGACGGCAACAGGAGGTGCACAGGTGCTGGACCAACAGGCCATCGACTTCTACCGGACCAACGGCTACTACCTCCATCGAGACCAGCTCTTCTCCGCCGAGAAGCTCGACACCCTGGAGCAGATCTTCGACGAGCACCTCGCCGACAAGGGCGACAAGCTCTCCGACGAGCTGGACACCCCGCACTTCCGGGACCCGCGGCTGCTCGACTTCCTGCTCTCCGACGAGGTGCTCGACCTCGTCGAGCCCCTGGTGGGGCCCGACATCGCGCTGTGGACCAGCCACTTCATCTCGAAGGACCCGCAGGTGGGTCGGGCTACCCCGTGGCACGAGGACAGCGCGTACTGGAACGGGCGGCTCAGCGAGTACGACCGGATCGTCACCGTCTGGCTCGCGCTCGGCCCGAGCGACCGCCGCAACGGCTGCATGCGGGTCATCCCCGGCACCCACGACAACGGCTTCTCCGAGTACGTGCCGACGGACAAGACGACGCAGACGTTCCACGCCGAGATCCCGGGCGTGGACGAGAGCAGGGCCGTCTACTTCGAACTCGAGCGGGGGCAGTGCTCGCTGCACGACGGGCGGATCATCCACGGCGCGGAGCCGAACACCAGCGACCTGCGCCGCACCGGCTACACGATGCGGTACTTCCCGGCGTCGGTGAAGGTGCTCCCCGTGCCGGCCAACGACGGCTGGAAGATCTGGCTGGCCCGCGGCCGCGACAGCGCCGGCAACACCTACCAGCCGGACCCGCGGTGAAGCTCGGTTTCCTGACGGCCTGCCTGCCCGGCGAGTCTCTCGACGAGATCGCCGGGTGGGCGGCCGCCCACGGATACCGGGGCCTGGAGGTGGCCGCGTGGCCCCGCGACCCCGGTCGCCCGTGGGAGGCCAGCCACCTCGACGTGGACGGCTTCGACGAGGCGGCCGCCGCGGACGTACGCGACCTGTTCGACCGGTACGGCCTCACCGTCTCGGCCGTGGCCTACTACGAGAACAACCTGCACACCGACCCGGAGACCCGGGAGCGGATCCATCGGCACCTGCGGCGCTGCGTCGACGCGGCCGCGCTGCTCGGCTGCGGGTACGTGGGCACCTTCGTGGGCCGGGACGTGACGCTTCCGGTGTCGGCGAACCTGCGGCTGGCCGAGGAGGTCCTTCCGCCGCTCGTCGCGTACGCCGAGGAGCGCGGCGTACGGCTGGTCGTGGAGAACTGCCCCATGGAGGGCTGGCATCCCGACGGCTACCCGGCGAACCTCGCGTACTCGCCGGAGCTGTGGCGGTGGCTCGGCGGTCTCGGCCTGCACCTGAACTTCGACCCCTCCCACCTCGTGTGGCTCGGCATCGACCCGGTGGCGGCGCTCGCGGAGAACCTCGACCTGGTCCGCCACGTGCAGGCGAAGGACGCCCAGGTCGACCCGCGCGCCCGGAACCGGTTCGGGGTGTTCGGCCAGGTCATCGGCCGGGAGCCGTGGTCCAGCGGGTGGTGGCGCTACCGCGTCCCGGGGCTGGGCGAGGTGGACTGGCGCCGGCTGGTCGACGTGCTCTACGAGGGCGGGTACGACGGTTTCGTCTCCGTCGAGCACGAGGACCCGGTCTGGTCCGGCTCACCCGAGAAGGTCCGCCACGGTCTGGTCGTCGCCGGGCGCACGCTCGGCCCGTTGATCGTCGCCTGACGAGAGAAGGAGCCCGAGGCATGCAGCGTGGCGTGTACTTCGACGCCTGGTTCCCCCGGCAGCACTGCTACCACCCGAGCCTCCCGCCACGACGGCTGCGGATGATCGACGATCTCGTCGACTACCGCGCGACGAGCCTGGTCTGGGCATCCCTGGGCGGCGGTTCGATCTCGCTGCCCTACCTCGAACAGGAGGCGTTCGGCCCGGTCGACGCCCGGTCCCGCTTCTACGGTTTCGTCAACGACAGCGAGTTCATCGCCGCCGCACAGCAGCGGGGCATCAAGGTCTTCGGCATCGTGTTCGAGGCGCAGGGCTGGGAGTTCCCCGTGGAGCTCTCCGCCGACGAGGACGAGATCCTCGCCCTCAACGAACTGCGCGACGGCGGGCGCCGCGACTGGATCGGGCTGCGCGAGTTCAGCGGGAACCGCTACCCGAAGCTGTGGAAGCCGTTCGAGCACTACTTTCCCGGCGGCCTGGTCAACAGCGACGGTGAACCGGTCACCGACCTCATCGAGGAGTGCTGCGCCCGCGACATCCACTCCACGGCGCTGCACGCCCGCTGGGTCGAGTGCCCCGACCGCGACCACCAGTGCTACTACATGGACCGCAACAACCCGGTCTGGCGCGAGTACCTCAAGGCCGTCATCCGCATCCAGATCGACGCGGGCGTCGACGGCGTGCAACTCGACGAGACGGAACTCCCGCTGGGCGCGCTGCAGTACGGCGGCTGCTTCTGCAAGGACTGCATGAAGGGCTTCCGCGCGTACCTGCGGGAGCTGCCGGCGGACGAGCGCAGCCCGCACCTGGCCGACGTCGACCTGGACACCTTCCACTACGGGCAGTGGCTGCTCGACCGGGGCCACGACTTCAAGGGCGGCCACCACGAGATTCCGCTCTACCCCGAGTACTACCGGTTCCAGTGCGCCGCGATCCGGCGGCACTTCGGCGAGCTGGCGGCGCACGCTCGCGACTACGCCCGCGCGAAGGGCCGCGAGGTGCTCGTGTCGGGCAACTTCTTCAACATGGACCCGCAGTACCTGGGCCTCGCCGACGACGTCGACGTCATCGTGACGGAGATGCGGAACACCACCTACCGGCAGCCCGAGTGGTACCGGTACGTCGCCGGGTTCGCCGGCGACAAGGACGTCATCGTCGTGGAGAACCCGTACGGCGGGGTGGTGCCCGAGCTGGTGGAGCTGCTGCGCGCCGGCCGGGGGCACGACCTGCTGCGGTTGTCCTGCTACGAGGCGGCGGCGTTCGGCGTCAACATGGCCGTGCCGTACGGCTCGTGGATGGGCGCCACGATCCAGGACGCGTTCTACGCCCCGCACGAGGTGGCCGCCGAGGTCCAGGCGTTCCTCGCCGACCACGAGACGCTCTACGACCGGCGCAGCGCCAACGAGGTCGCCGTGGTCTACAGCGTCGAGAGCAACCGTGAGCTGGTCTCCCGACAGGACGTCGGCGACAACCTGCGCAATGCCCGCGACGACCGCGTACAGGTGCCGTACCGGCAGGTCACGGAGGCGCTCGCGGGGGCCGCCGTGCCGTTCGACGTGGTCCTGTTTCCTGATCCCCGCACCGCGCCCGACCGGGTCACCGTCGAGAGCCTGCGCCGGTACGACACCGTGCTGCTGCCCGCCTGCACGTACCTCACGTCAGGGCAGGTCGCCGCGCTGCGTGGCTACCTCGACGGGGGCGGTCGGATCGTGCGCACCGGCGGGCTCGGCGACAACCTCCCCGCCGACGAGCGGGCCGGGCTGTCCGCGCACCCGGGCGTGAGCCTCGCCGAGCCCACCGACCTGTCGGCGCTGCTGCCGCACGGCCGGCAGGTCGATCTCGCGGCCGAGGCGGGCACCGCGGACGTCGCCGTCAACACCGCGCAGCTGGCGGACGGCTCGGTGGCCGTCCACCTCGTCAACTACGACTACCGGGCCGACGACGACGCGGTACGCCCGCTCGCCGGGCTGGAGCTGCGCGTCCGGCTCCCGCAGACCCGACCGGAGGCTACCGCGCACTCCGCCGACGGCACGGTGACGGCGCTGGACGTACGCGTCGACGGCGCGGTCCACACGGTGACGCTGGACGCGCTCGGCCCGTACGCCATCGTGGTGTTCTCCGCGTCCCCGGCGCGGACGGGTCCGGTGGCCGCATGAGCACGCGGAGAGCGGAGGGTGGGGTCAGATGAGGATTGCGGTACTCACCGGGCCGGAGCGGTTCGAGATCGCCGAGGTGCCGCCACCCGAGATCGCGCCGGACGAGGTTCTCGTCCGGGTTCGCGCCTGCGGGGTCTGCACCTCCGAGCTTCCGGCGTGGCGCGGCGAGCCGGCGGCCGAGTACCCCCGGCACCTCGGGCACGAGGTGAGCGGGACGGTCGCCGCGGTCGGCGCCGACGTCACGTCGTTCGCGCCGGGCGACCCGGTCGGCGTGTGGGTGACCTCGCACGGCTTCGCCGAGTACGTGGCCGCGAAGGCGGCGCACTGCCGGCCGGCCGGCGACGTCCCGCTCGACGAGGCCCTCGCCGAGCCGCTCGCGTGCGCGGTCAACGCCGTGGAGGAGGCCGACGTCCGGCTCGGCGACGACGTGGTGCTGATCGGCGCGGGCTTCATGGGCAACCTCGTGCAGAAGCTGGTGCGCCTGCGCGGCGTCCGGCACCTCGTGGTGGCCGACACCCGGCCGGACGCATTGCAGCGGGCGCGCGAGCTGGGGGCGACCCGGGTGGTCGACGTGCGCGGCGAGTCCCTGGCCGAGGTGGTGGGGGAGCTGACCGGCGGTCGCGGCGCGGACGTCACGTTCGAGTGCACCGGCGGGCAGGCCGCGCTGGACGCGGTGGGCGACGTCACGCGGATGAGCGGGAAGATCGTGCTGGTGGGGTTCCACCAGGGCGGGCCGCGGAGCATCAACCTGGCGTACTGGAACTGGATGGCGTTCGCCATCGTGAACGCCCACTACCGGGACGTCGACGTCATCATGCGGGGGATGACGGTGGGCATGCGCCTGCTCGCCTCCGGTGTGCTGTCCCTGGACACGCTGGTGACGCACCGGTTCCCCCTCGACGAGATCGACGCCGCGTTCCGGGCCGCCCGCGACAAGCCGGCCGGCTTCGTGAAGGCGACGGTGACCGTGGACTGAGACGGGGAGCGCCCGGCCGGTGCGGGCGGCGGACGCACCGGTCAGGCGGATTCCCGGACGACCAGCGGGCAGGGCAGCACGACCGTGCGCCCGGTGCCGTCGTACCGGCCGTCCATCCGGCTGAGCAGCAGCTCACCGGCCGTGCGGCCGATGTCGTACGCGGGGTTGCGGACGGTGGTCAACGGAGGGTTCACGATGGTGGCCGCGTCGACGTCGTCGAAGCCGACGATGGCCACGTCGCCGGGCACCGTCAGCCGCAGCTCGTGCACGGCGTCGATGGCCCCGATCGCGGTCAGGTCGTTGGCGCAGAACACCGCGTCGGGACGGCGCTCGGCTGCCATGAGCCGGTGCATGGCGCTGCGACCCCCGGGCCGCGTCCAGTCGCCACGGGCCAGGAGGTCGGGCTCCAACGGGATGCCGTGCTCGGCGAGCGCCTGCCGGTAGCCGTCCTCGCGGGCCGAGCCGGACGGCAGCGGCCCTTCGATCATCGCGATCCGGCGCGCCCCGCGCGCGATCAGGTGCGTGACGGCGGCGTGGGATCCCACGGTGTCGTCCGGCGTCACCCGGTCGACGCGGGGCGCGTCCTCGGGGGAACCGCCCACGCACACCGTGGGCACGCCCGGCGCGGGCGGACCCGTCCGCACCTGGTTCCCGGCCGGTCCGGCGGCCATGACCACCCCGTCGACGCCCCGGTCGAGCACGTCGGCGAGGAAGGCGTCCTCCCGCTCGGGATTGCCGTCGGTGTTGCAGACGTACGTGCCGTAGCCCGCGCCGTCGACCGCGTCGGCGAGCCCGCGCGTCAGCACGGCGTAGAACGTGTTGGTGATGTCCGGTACGACGACGGCGACCATCCGCGAGCGTCGGGTGCGCAGGCTCCGCGCCACGTTGTTGGGCCGGTAGCCCAGCTCCCGGATCACGTTGCGGACGGTCTCCTGGGTGGCCTCCGCGACCCAGCGCTTGCCGGAGAGCACGTGCGAGACGGTGGTCGGGCTGACCCCGGCCAGTTTGGCCACCTGGACCAGCGTCACCCGGGGCTCGTCGCGTGCCGGTGACCCCTTGTCGGACATCGACCTCGACCTCTCACGCCGTTGACCACTGCAATCCGACCTCGTACGGTAGCAAAACGTTTTCACCACGGAGATCGTCCTCGGAGGGCGGATGACCCGGCTCCTCGACCGGTACATGATCGACGGTCTGGCGGCGGGGGAGGCCGGCGTCCGGGTGATGCGCCCGCTCCTGGGCGACGTGCCGGCCCACTGGCACGACTACTACGAACTCGGGTACGTGGTCGACGGGTCGGCGCGGCACGTCGTCAACGGGGCGTCCCGCCCGCTCGCGCGGGGCTCGGCCTTCCTGCTCACGCCCACCGACTTCCACGAACTGGCGCTCACCTCGGACGTGCCGTTGACCTGCTACAACGTCGTCGTCGAACCGGCCGTCGTGGAGCGGTGGCTGGACGCGGTGGGTTCGGGCCCGGCCACGGGGGCGGGGCCGCCGTGGCTGGCTGACGACTGCGCCGACCTCGGACCCGACTTCGACCGGCTCTGGCGTGAGTCCGACGGCCGCCGTCCCGGGTCGGCGGCACTCACCGACGCGGTGCTCGGCTGCGTCCTCGTCGAGTTGGCCCGGCGGTGCGGGGCGCCCGGCGGCCGCGAACCGGGCCCGCCCGTGCCGGGGGACGCGGCCGCGGACATCCGGGCCGCCGTGCGGTACGTCGAGCGGCACTTCCGGGAGGCACTGACCCTCGCCGAGGTGGCCGCGTACGTGCATCTGTCGCCGAACTACCTGAGCGAACGGTTCAGCCGCCTGGTCGGTGTGCCCTTCCAGACGTACCTGCAACACCGGCGGCTGCGGTTCGCGCGGTCGCTGCTGGCCTCCACCACGCTCGGGGTCACCGAGATCTGTCACGCGGCGGGCTTCAACAGCCCGTCGCACTTCGGGCGCGCGTACCGGCGCCGCTTCGGCGAGTCCCCGTCGGCCGGCCGGACGCAGGGCGACGGCGCCGTCACGGGCGCGGCGCAAAAGAACATTCGATGACGCGCATGTTTCGTTCGTTACCGCCGATGTCTTGACAAGGCCACCGCGGGCGGAAGACCCTAGCCGCAGCATGCCAAACGTTTTGCACCGGGCATCCGACGTGTGATCCGCGCATCACCTGCCGGCAACGACATTGGGGGCTGATCCGATGAAGCACTCCCGCGGTTTCCTGGCGATGGCGGCGGCGACGGCCGCCGTGGTGGCCCTCACGGCCTGCTCGACCGGGGGCTCCTCCGCCACCGGCCAGGGTGCCGGCGAGGGCCCGGTCCCCGAGCCCACGGCGCCGGTGACCATCACGTTCGCCTCCTGGGTCGGCGAGATTCCGGAGATGAAGGGGCTCATCCAGAAGTTCGAATCCGAGCACCCCAACATCAAGATCCAGGCGCAGAACGTACCGGCCGAGGAGGCGAACGAGAAGCTCACCGCGCAGGTCGCGGGCGGCAACCCGCCGGACGTCGCCTACATCGACGCCAGCACGGTGGCCGCGTTCGCCTCCCGCAAGGCCCTCGTGAACCTCGACAACTACATCCGCCGCAGCGACGTCGTGAAGGCCGACGCCTACGTGCCCGCGTTCAAGACCTTCACCACGTTCGAGAAGAGCATGTACGGGCTGCCGTTCGACGGCGAGTCGACGGCCCTCTACTACCGGACCGACATGTTCGCGGCCGCCGGCCTCAGCAAGCCCCCCACGACGTGGGAGGAGTACGAGGCGGCCGCGAAGGCGCTGACTAATCCCGCGAAGCGGACCTACGGGCACGCCATGTTCACCGGCTCGCCCGAGGCCGCCTACTACTGGTACCCCTGGCTCTGGCAGGCCGGCGGGAAGGTGCTCTCCGACGACGGCAAGGAGGTGCTGTTCAACAGCGCCGAGGCGAAGAGGGCCGCCGAGTTCTACGTGAAGCTGGCCCAGTACGCCCCGAAGGACTACCTCAACTCCAACTCGTACGACGGCCGCCAGGCGTTCGCCAACGGTCAGGTCGGCATGTACGTCGCGGGCTCGTGGTTCGCCGGCACGCTCACCGACGAGTTCCCCGCCATCAACGGCAAGTGGGCCACCGCACCGCTGCCCGAGGGCTCCGCCGGCTGCGGCACGACGATCGCCGGTGACGCGCTGGTCATCTTCAGCCAGAGCAAGAACTCCGACGCGGCGTGGAAGTTCGTCGAGTTCCTGTCCAAGCCGGACAACGTCGCACAGTGGACCTACAAGTCCAAGGACGGCACCCTTTTGCCGCCGATCAACAGCCTGCTGGACTCGCCCGACCTGGTGTCCACGAAGCCGATCCTGAAGGGCTTCGCGGAGGCCATGAAGTGCGGCGTGAGCAACGTGATCGTCCACCCCGACTGGCCCAAGATCGAGGAAGGGCTCAACGAGCAGCTCGCCAAGGCCATCTACGGCGAGCAGACGGCCGCCGAGGCGCTCGACAACGCGGCGTCCGAGGCCGAGAAGATCCTCCGGTGAGCCGACGGTCGGGCCGGTGCGGAAGGCGGGTGGGTCGGTGATGAGGGGATGACCGCGGTGGCGACGACGCCGCCCCCGGCGCCGGACAGGGGAGACGGAACCCGGCGCCGCGGCGCCCGCGGAGGCGGACCGCGCCGACGGCGGGGCGTCCGCGGGACCGCGCGGCTCATGTGGCGCGAACGGTCGGCGTACGCGTTCCTCGCGCCCGGCCTGATCGTCTTCTCGGTCTTCACGGTGTTCGCGCTGCTGTTCGCGTTCTACCTGACCTTCCGGGAGTGGAACATCCTGGAACCCGAGAAGCCGTTCGTCGGCCTCGAGAACTACCGGGACATGGTGCAGGACGAGGACTTCCGCCGGTCGATCATCAACACCGCCTACTTCACGGGCGCCTCCGTCCCGTTGGGCATGGCCGTCGGGCTCGGCGTCGCCCTCCTGCTGAACCAGCCGATCCGCGGCCGGGGACTGCTGCGCACGCTCTACTTCCTGCCGACCATCACACCGTTCGTCGTGTCGGCCATCGTCTGGAAGTGGCTCTACAACGGCGACTTCGGGCTGTTCAACTTCTACCTCCTCAAGACCCATCTCATCAGCGAGCCGCTGGTCTGGCTGTCGAACAAGAACCTCGCGATGCCGGCCGTCGTGCTGATGAGCGTGTGGGCCAGCGTCGGGTTCTCGATGGTGGTGTACCTCGCGGCACTCCAGGCGATCCCGGAACAGCTCTACGAGTCGGCCCGCCTCGACGGGGCGGGCGCCTGGGCGCGGTTCCGCTACGTCACGCTGCCCATGCTCGCCCCGTCGACGCTGTTCCTCGCCGTGATGGGCATCATCGGCTCGTTCCAGGTGTTCACCCAGATCTACGTGATGACCAGCGGCGGCCCGGTCAACCGGACCACGACGATGGTCTATTACATCTACGAGGCGGCCTTCAAGTTCTACGACATGGGGTACGCGAGCACGCTCGCCTACGGCCTGTTCGTCCTCCTGCTGGTCTTCACTGCTTTCCAGCTGAGGCTGTACCGAAAGGCGGACCTGTGACCCGGTCGACCGCTACCCGCACCCGGCCCCCCGCGTCCCCGCCGCCGGCGACGGCCGGGTCCCGCCGCCCCGTCTGGCGGCGACGGGTCTGGCTCGCGACCTGCTACGCCATCCTCGTGCCGGGCGCGATCCTGTTCGTGGCGCCGTTCGCCTGGCTGGTGAGCGCCTCGTTCCAGCACATGGGCGACATCTTCTCCTGGCCGCCGCAGTGGATCCCGAAAAATCCCACGCTCGACGGGTACCGGGGCTTCTTCGGCATCGGCGAGGCCGGCGAGCACGCGCAGGGCAGCGAGGGCGCCTGGCGTTGGTTCCTCAACAGCGCCTTCGTGGCCACCTCGGTCACGGTGCTCCAGCTGTTCTTCAACGCGCTGGCCGCCTACACCTTCGCCAAGCGCCGGTTCCCCGGCCGGGACGCCATCTTCCTGCTGTTCCTGGCCACCATGATGGTGCCGCCCCAGGTGACACTCATCCCGAACTACCTGGTGCTCAAGCACGTCCCGTTCTTCGGCGGCAACGACGCGCTCGGCAACGGCGGTCACGGGTGGCTCGACTCGTACTGGGGACTCATCCTGCCGGGGGCGGTGAGCGCGTTCGGCATCTTCCTGCTCCGCCAGTACATGATGTCGATCCCCGACGAGCTGCTCGACGCCGCCCGCATCGACGGCGCCGGCGAGTTCCGGGTCTTCTGGCGGGTCGTGCTGCCGCTGTGCACACCCGCGCTCGCGGCCACCGCGATCTTCACCTTCACCTACGCGTGGGAGGACTTCCTCTGGCCGCTGATCGTCATCTCCAGTTCCGACAAATACACCGCGCCGCTCGGCCTAGCATTGTTCGTGGTCAAGAATCGGACGTCGTGGAACCTGCTGATGGCCGGCTCGGTCGTGGCCACGCTTCCCATGATCGTCGCGTTCCTGGTCTTCCAGCGCCGGTTCATCCAGGGCATCTCGATGAGTGGGCTCAAGGGATGACGGCCGCATCGCCCCGGCAGCTGGTCGAGGAGCTGCTCAACGACGGCGGGGGAGTGCTCCGCCTCGCGCCGGCCTTCGTGGCACGGGACCTGGTGCCGCCCGGACGCCGGTTCGGCCTGCCCGAGGACGCGTACGACCTCGGTGAGCGCGGCTACCTCTGCGAGCGCTGGCTGGGCTCGACCACGAAGGCCGACAACCGGATCGGCCCGCCCGACGAGGGGCTCAGCCACGTCGTCGACCCGGGAGGCCGGCCGCGGATGACGCTCCGGGACGCCGTGGCCGCCGACCCCGCGGCGATCATGGGCGAGGCGTACGCGGCGAGCCACCCGCAGGGTCTCGGGCGCCTCGCGAAGCTGCTCGACTACGGTGCCCGCATCCCGTACCACATCCATCCGCCGCAGCGCTTCGCCGAGCTGGTGGGCAGCCGCTCGAAGGACGAGGCGTACTACTTCCCCGGGGGCGTCGACAGGGGCCCGCATCCGGAGACGTTCTTCGGCGTGCACCCGTGGATCGTCCGCGAGCGCGCGTACGACGTGCTGCTGCCGTACCTCGTCGACTGGGACAGTGACCTCATCCTGCGGCACTCGCGCGCCGAGTTGCAGGTGCCCGACGAGGGTTTCCAGGTCCCGTCGGGCGTGCTGCACGGGCCGGGCACCGCCCTCACCGTGGAACTTCAGGAGGACTCGGACGTCTTCGCCATGTTCCAGGCCCTCAACGCCGGCCGGATCATCGACAAGGAGCTGCTCTTCCACGACGTACGCCCGGAGGACCGCGACGCCTACGGCGAGCGGTTCCCGCTGAACTTCGTGGAGTGGGACCTCAACGGCGACCCGTTCTTCTACGAGAACAACCACCTCACGCCGCAACCCATCGAGACGGGCCCGGGCGGCGGCCGTGAGTCGTGGATCTTCTACAACACCCCGAAGTTCAGCGGGAAGAAGCTCGTGGTGCCGCCCGGCGCGCGGCACACCGTGACGGAGAACGGCGTCTACTCGCTGCTGGTCTGGTCGGGCAGCGGCCGGTACGCCGGCCACGACGTCCGCGGCGGCGACGCGGACGCCGACGAGCTGCTGGTGAGTCACGCCGTGGCCACCACCCCGCACACCGTGGAGAACACCGGTGACGGCGACCTCGTGGTCTTCCTGTTCTTCGGCCCGGACATCAACGACACCCCGACCATCCCGCGGTACGCCGCCGGCTGACCGCAGGGCGGGCCCGGTCCTCAGTTCGCCTTGGCGGCGCGGCCGAGGCGGATGGCCGAGATGAGGAAGAAGATGGCGCCGGGGACGGCGTAGCCGATCGCGTTGGTCAGCACCGGGTCGTCCGCGGAGGCGCTGGCGATGAACGACCCACCGGCGAGTACGGAGATACCACCGCTGATGATCATCGGCCACTGGCCACCCATCCCGCGCCGGGTGACCGCCACGGTCAGCTGCACGAGCCCGGCCACGACCGCCCAGGCACCCCACACGGCCAGGACCGCCGGTATGCCGGACGCGCCGGCGATGGCCAGGCCGACCGCGGCGAGCAGGCTGACCGCGACGTTCACGTACAGCAGGGTGGGCGAGCCGGTGGCGCGCGACGCGCGGGCGTCGATGACGGCGGCGACCACGTCGAACAGGGGGTAGAGCACGAGCAGCGTCACGGTGAGGGGGCCGAGGTGCCTGGCGGTCGTGAACGTCACGAGGGCCCAGGCCATGGCGAACGCGAAGCGGACGAAGTACAGCCGTCGAAGGGTGGACGCCGTCGTCGAGGTGCGGGGCGCGGTAACGGTGGTCATGGTGATCCTTCCGGTGGTTGCCGAGGGGGACCGCGGCCTTTCGATGGCACGGCCGGTGCAACCACGCTGTAGAACGAACGTTCTGTCTCGCAAAGAATGACGACGCTTTGCCTACCTGTCAAGACCGAACGTTCTGTCACTATGATGGGCTCATGGCACGTGGCGAAGGCGAGATCCGACCGTCCGAGGCGCGACAACGGCTCCTTCAGACGGCGACCGGGATCTTCTACCGGGAGGGGATCCACTCGGTCGGTGTCGACCGGATCATCACCGAGGCGAACGTGACACGGGCCACCTTCTACCGGCACTTTCCCGGCAAGGAGGATCTCGTCCTCGCCTACCTGCGGGCGGCCGATCAGGCCATCCGCGGCCCGGTGGACGCCATCCCCGCCGACCTGCCGGCACCCGACGCCCTCCGGGCCATCGCGGAGTCGATCGCCCAGGGCATCCGGTCCGCCGGCTTCCGCGGCTGCGCCTTCCTCAACGCCGTGGCCGAATATCCCGATCCCGACCACCCCGTGCACCAGGCCGTCCTCGCGCATCGGCAGTGGTTCCTCGACACGGTCGGCACCTTGATGGCGAGCATCCGGAAACCCGGAGCCGACCTCGCCGCGCGGCACTTCGTCATGCTGCGCGACGGCGCCATGGCCGCCGGCTGCCTGTTCGACCCGACGCTGGTCTGTGACACCTTCCTGCACGGCGTCGAGGGACTGCTGCGCGCCCATGCCGCGTCCGCGCCTGCCGAGTCGACGGTCGCCTGATCCCGCCGCGGTTCCGGAGCGACGCGGCTCTTCAGGCGACCCGCACGATCACGCCTCGGAGCCTGAAGTGCCGGGCGTCTCCCGCCCATTCGGCGAAGCGGGCTCCTCCAGCGGCCGCCGCCGGTTTTGCAACCCGTCGAACAGCGCGGCGAGGGCCAGCACTCCGGCCACCACGCTCAGCCCGACCATTGGCGACCAGCGGGCCAACGCCGGCGTGACCAGCAGCAGGACCGCCAGGGCGATCAGCCGCGACCGGGAGAGCCGGCCGAAGACCTCGTACTCCAGCCACACCCGGGCGGCGAGGAAGAGCACCGGACCGCCCACCACGAACAGGAGCCAGGTCGGCCGCAGCGGCCCGAACGGGTGAGCGATCGCCAGATCGTAGCCAACCGAGGTGACGAGCACGCTGAGCACGGTCAACGCGTGCGTCCGTTCCGACGCCGTACCCAACCGGGCGGGCATGGGTGCCCGACCCAACGCCCTGGTCAGCAGCAGGCCGGCGCGGTGAAAGTAGATCCGCCACAGCAGCGCGCTCGTGGCGAACGCGACCGCGAAGGCGACGGCGCGCTCCCCGGAGTAGCCCGCCCCGCTGAAGACGATGCCGATGATCGAAATCGACTCGCCGAGCGCGATGAGGAACATCTGCTGGTGACGTTCGGCCAGATGCTCCCCGGCGATCCGCCAGCCACGCACCGCCGCCGCCCCGAGCCGCGGCAGCGGCCAGCCCAGCGCCCAGGCGAGGTAGTCCACGGCGAGCGCCGCAGCCCACAGCGGTAGGCGAAGCCGGTCCGGGCCCAACGCGCCGACCAGCCAGAGCGGCGCGGATGCCGCCGCCCATGCGGCGAGCCGATACGGCACGCGCCGACGTGGATGCCCGCGCAGCGCGGCGGCGACGACCAGTGGCCGCACCACCATCACCATCAGGTACGCGACCGTGAACGGCAAGGCGCGCTCCTCGACGGCGCGCGGCAGCGTCACCGCCATCACCAGGGCGGCGAACATGGTGCCCACCACGACCGCCTGGATGATCGGTCGCTCCGGCTCGTAGCGACTGGTGATCCAGGTGGTGTGCGACCAGATCAACCAGAGCGCGAGGAACAGCAGCAGCGTACGACCGAGCCCGGCAACGAGCGGCCCGCCGGCCTCGCCGCCGAGGTCGGCGAACCGTTGCGAGACTCGCGTGAGGGCGACGACGAAGGCCAGGTCGAAGAAGAGCTCCAAAAATGTGGCGCGCCCCGAACTCGTGGCAGGGCGCAGCAGCTCGGCACCACGTCCCGCCACCATCGTCGGCCCCCGTCCGCTTCTGTGGCGGCAACGAATCGGCTGCCGGTCGGGTTGCGCGCGTGGTTGACGCACGTCACGTCGCCGCCATACGTACTAGTAGGTATGGTTGCGCCGTGGCGAAGCGACAGGACGACGCGCGTGAGCGTCTCATCGAGGGAACGTCCCAGCTGCTCTGGGAACGCGGCTACGTGGGCGTCAGCCCGGCAGCGATCCTGCGGCGCTCCGGAGTTGGACAGGGCAGCATGTACCACCACTTCCAGGGCAAGGCCGACCTCGTCCTGGCGGCCGAGCGACGCAGCGCCGAGTTGATGCAGCAGGAGCTCACGGCCGTCCTTACGGCGCCGGGCTCGGCCCTCGACCGGATCGCCGCCTACCTGCTCCGGGAGCGCGACGCCCTCCGGGGGTGCCGGGTCGGGCGGCTCGTGGCCGACCCGGAGGTCGTCGTCAGCGACGAGCTGCGGGAACCGGTCCGGGAGACCTTCGCCCTCCTGCACCGACTTCTGGTCCGGGTGATCGAGGAGGGCAGGGCGGCCGGCGAGTTCGCCCCGGCGCTCGACGCCGAGGAGACGGCTTCCACGTTGGCGGCCGTCATCCAGGGCGGGTACGCCCTGGCGCGGGCGGAACAGTCGGTGGAGCCCTACGAACGAGCCGTTCGTGGTGCTCTCGCGTTGCTCCGGGCGAGCGCGCCGGACGCCGGCTGAACCCTTCGCGCGCCGTTTCCGGGTGCCGCCGGCGCCCTGCTGACGCCCAGGCGCTGGCGCACCGCCGACGCGTACGCCCGCCGCCCCACCCGTGGGGCGTCCCGCGCCAATGCATCGATATTAATCGATCAAGCCTCCATTCGGAGGCCCAAGGAGACTGTGACATGACGACAGAAACGCCCGTGGCCGGCCGGCCGGATCGCCGCGCGCCACACCCGTCGGCGGTGCCGCCGCCCGGCGACCGGCCCGATCCGGGACGCGCTCTGACCGACCGGCCCGGGCGACCGCATGCCACAAGAGGGTCGGTGGTCCTCCTCGCCGTCGGTCTGGTGCTGGTGGCGGTGAATCTCCGCCCCGGGGTGGTGGCGGTCGCGCCGCTGCTCGACACGATCCGCGCCGACACCGGTATGTCCACCGCGATGGCTGGGCTGCTCACGACCCTCCCGGTGCTGTGTTTCGGCCTGCTGGCCCCGCTCGCACCGCGCCTCGGGCGCCGGTTCCATGTAAACGGCGTCCTCCTGCTCACGATGCTCCTGCTGGCCGCCGGCACGGCCCTGCGACTGCTGCACCCGACGGCCACGTTGCTGATCGGCACCGTCGTCGCGGGCGCGGCGATCGCCGTCGCCAACGTGCTGCTGCCCGGCGTCATCAAGCAGGAGTTCCCGGCCCGGGTCGGGCTGATGTCCGGCGTCTACAGCATGTCGCTGTTCGGAGGCGCGGCGCTTGCCGCCGGCCTGACCCTGCCGGTCCAGAACGCCCTGCACCTCGAATGGCGACCCGCGTTGGCGATGTGGGGTCTGCTCGCCCTCCTGGCCACCCTCGTGTGGCTGCCGCAGGTGCGGCGCTCCGCGGCTTCCCGGGCCACCACCACGCGGTCGTCGCGCGGCGGCGCGGCAACCCGGCCGGTACGCGGACTCTGGACCCACCCCGTGGCATGGCTCGTGGCCTTCTACTTCGCGGCCCAGGCGCTGGTCTTCTACTCCTCGGCAGCCTGGCTGCCCAGCATCCTGACCGGCGCCGGCATGTCGTCCGGCGTCGCCGGCTGGATGCTCTCCTTCTCCAGCCTGACCGCCATCGTGGGGGCGTTGTTCACGCCGATGCTGGCCGCCCGGCGCGTGCACCCCGGGGTGCTCGTGCTCCTGAGCGCGCTGCTGACCATGGTCGCCTTCGCCGGCCTCCTGGTCGCGCCGGCCGCGGGCGCCTACCTGTGGATGGCCCTCATGGGAGTGGGACAGGGCGCCGGCCTGAGCCTGTCGGTGCTGTTCATCGTGCTGCGCGCGCCCGACTCCCGGCACGCCGCACAGTTGTCGAGCATGGCGCAGTGCGCCGGGTACGTGCTGTCCGCCATCGGTCCGTTCGCCCTCGGTGCGCTGCACGAGATGACCGGAGGCTGGACCCTTCCGCTCGCGGTGCTGATCGTCCTCGGCGTGCCCACGGTGGCCTGCGGGATCGGTTCGGCGCGGGACCGGTACGCGTCCCGCGAGGTCGGCGTGACGAGCTAGACGGTATGAGCAGCCCGGTCACCCGGGCTGCTCATACCGTCTAGTCCGGGTAGGAGTCGTCGATCACCATTTCCCGGATCTCGATGATGCCGGGCCAGAGCCGGGAGACCGGGTCGGTACCGCGGCGCAGCCAGAGGGTCGTGCCGGCGGTGGCCGTCGCGGTTTCGATGACGTGTTCGGCGTCCGCCTCGATGCGGCCGGTCTCGACCGGGCCCAGGCCGAGCCTCTCCGCCTCGGTCCGCAGGTCGGCGCGGGCGAGAAACACCAGGGCCGCGCGGCCCGGGTCCACACCGACCGCGGCAGGCTCGACGCGGGACAGCCACGGTTCCAGCGCCTCCACGGTCCCGGCGATCGTCGTCGCCGGAACGGCGACGAAGAGCCGGGCGACGACGTCCCCCTCGGTCGGCCCGATCTCCAGGGTGCGGTCGGGGGTGAGGCCGGTGCCGTGGCTCGCGCCCTCCCAGCCCAGCTCCTGGTCGGCTCGGTCGATGACCAGGCGGGTGGCCGGCGGGCCGGACGGGGGCACGTTGGTCTCGGCGTAGCGGACGTTCGGCGAGTAGCCGAAGTCCTGCTCGCGCCAGCCGAAGCGGTGCAGCAGCGGGTGTGCCATGGCGTGCATGGCGCGTTCCTCGTTAACGGCAACGCGGTAGCCCGACAGCAGCAGGTCCGCGCGTTCGACGTCGACGTCTATCCCGTCGGCGCCGATCTCGTCGGCAAGCGGAGCGTACCGGCGCAGAGTGTCGGCGGCGTTCGCGGTGCCGCGTTCCAGCCTGAGCATCGCCTTCATCGCGAACGGTGGCTTGTCCTTCGCCACAAGTGCTCCTTGCCGGAAATGGGGCCTGGGAAACGAGGCCCCATTATTCAAGAACCGTCAGTGGGTGATCCGGCCGGTCGGTGCGTGCGCCACAGGTAACCGTAGGCGTCGTCGTGGCCGCCGTTCTTCATGCGGGGCCTGGCGGGATTCCAGCCCTTGGGCGGCTCGACCAACCTCCCTGGACAGCACCGCTAGGTGGCGTGCGGGGTGCCCGCCGGCGGCCCGCGCCGCCGGCGGGGCGCGCCCGCGGGCCGGTCAGGCCGTGCGCAGGAGGCGTCGGGCGAGCGCCGCGAGGAGCGCCAGCACCACGCCGGCGAGGGCCTCGGCGGCGACGGCGACGAGAATTTCGGTCATGTTGATCGGCTTTCCGGTTGGATTGTGTCGATTCCAGCGGGAAAGCTAGCGGCGGTCGGCGAACGGCAGGTGCACGGGAGGTGAGGATCTCCTGCCCTCTGGTCGCTGATCCGGTGCGGGTCGGGGTGCGATTCCGGCAATCCGGATGCGGTGCCGTGTCGGTCGGCGGGTCGGCCGAGCCGCACTAGTCTCGACCCATGGCGAGGTACTACGACGTTCACCCGGACAACCCGCAGCCCCGGGCCGTCGGTCAGGTCGTCGACCTGATCCGCGGCGGCGGCCTCATCGCCTACCCGACCGACTCGTGCTACGCCCTCGGCTGCCGGCTCGGCAACCAGGACGGGCTGGACCGCATCCGGGAGATCCGCCGCCTGGACGAGCGGCACCACTTCACGCTGGTGTGCCGGGACTTCGCCCAGCTCGGCCAGTTCGTGAAGGTCAGCAACGCGGTCTTCCGCCTGGTGAAGGCGGCCACCCCGGGCAGCTACACGTTCATCCTGCCGGCCACCAAGGAGGTGCCGCGCCGGATGCTGCATCCCCGCAAGCGGACCGTCGGCGTCCGCGTTCCGGATCACGCGGTCACCCAGGCGCTGCTCGCCGAGCTGGGCGAGCCGCTCGTGTCGAGCACCCTGATCCTGCCGGGCGAGGACGAGCCGATGACCCAGGGCTGGGAGATCAAGGAGCGGCTGGACCACCTGGTCGACGCGGTGATCGACGCGGGCGACTGCGGCAAGGAGCCGACGACCGTGGTCGACCTGTCGCAGGACGAGCCGGAGGTGCTGCGCCGCGGCGCCGGGGACACCTCCCGCTTCGAGTAGCGTCGCGGACGTCTATGTACCATCCGGTACATGGAGTACGGAGAGACGATCACCACGACGGCCGGCGTCGACCGGGCCTGGGCCGCGCTCGCCGACGTGACGACCTATCCGCGCTGGACGGCGTCCATGTCGTCGGTGCAGCCCCTCGACGACCCCGCGCTCGCGGTCGGCCACCGGTTCCGCATCCGGCAGCCCGGCCTGCCTCCCACGGTGTGGCGTGTCTGCGAACTGCACGACGGGCACTCGTACGCCTGGGAGGCCCACGCCCCGGGGGTGCACACCGTGGGGTACCACCGGGTGACGGCCGAGGCCGACGGCACGACCCGGATCAGCATCGGCATCCGGCAGACCGGCGTCCTCGCCGGCGTGGTCGCGTTGCTGATCGGGGCGAAGACCCGGCGGTACGTGCGGATGGAGGCGGCCGGTCTCAAGGCGGCCGCCGAGGCCGGAAGCCCGACGCCGGGTGCGGGAGCGGCGCCCGGTGGCCGCTGACGCCCGCGCGGCGTTGCTCGACCGGTGCCTCGACTTCCTCGCGGGAAACGGGTTCAGCGAACGCAGCCTGCGCGAGATCGCCGCGGGCGCCGGCACCAGCCACCGGATGCTGATCTACCACTTCGGCAGCCGCGAGGGGCTGCTCGCCGAGGTCGTCCGGCGCGTAGAGGAGGAGCAGCGGGCGGCGCTCGTGTCGCTCGCCGCCGTGTCCGACGATCCCGTCGAGGTGAGCCGGCGGTTCTGGCGTCGGCTGGCCGATCCGGAGTTGGCGGCGGCCGAACGGCTCTTCTTCGAGATCTACGCGCACGCGCTCTTCGACCGGACCTGGACCGAGCCGTTCCGGGCATCGGTCATCGCCGCCTGGACCGGCCCCGTGGAGGACCTGTTCGTGCGGCTCGGGTTCGACGAGGCGGACGCCCGCCGCCGCGCCCGGCTCGGCCTCGCCGCGACCCGCGGCCTGCTGCTCGACCTGCTCGTCACCGGCGACCGGGACCTTCTCGACGACGCCGCCGACCTGTTCGCGAGGCTCGTCACGGCCCGCTGCCCCGACGGGCGACCTCCGGCCGCAGGGGCGCCGGCGGCCGGAGCCGCGTGAGGCCGTCCGTGCAGTTCGCGAGGAACATCTGGATCTCCGCGAGGTGCCGCATCGAAGGCCCGCGCCCGCGCTCGCCGAGTATCGGACGGATCGCGCCCAGCTCGTCGACGCAGTGCACGGGCGTGAGCCCCGGCTCCGGGACGTCGCCGCGGACCACCTGCTCCGCGGCGCGGTCGTACGCCGACCGCAACCGCCCGACGACGCCGCGCAACTGCGCCGCCGCCTCGGGCCAGCCGGCCAGGCATCCGGGCGGGTTCCGGTACAGCGTCGACTCCGCGCCCTGCAGGGCGTGGTGTCCCGCGGCCAGCACCGAGGGCCAGTCGACCCGGCTGGTCCTCGGGTCCGGACGTTCGCCGTGGTACTGGGCGTAGGAGGCGTCCGCCAGCACGACCGCCCGGCGGCCCCGCTCCAGGGCGCCGTCCGGTCGCTCACCCCCGAGCGCCGCCTCGACGACGCCCACGACCACCTCGCCGCTGGCCCGGAGCGCCGCGGCGGCGTTGTGCCGCAGCTCGCGCCGCGTGCCGCGCGGCCACATGAGCACGCCCGCGAGGACGCCGACCGCACCGCCGAGCAGGACGTTGACCAAGCGGGCCTCGGCGAGCTGCAACCCGCCGGGGGCGAGCTGCGCGAACACGAACGTGAGCAGCAACGTGAAGGCGGCCTGCGCCCACGCCGGCCCGAGCAGCCGCCCCACGGTGAAGGCCAGCACCATGGTGACCGGCAGCGCGACGACGTAGATGATCGACCGGTTGGCGAACAGCATCAGCAGGCCGCTGGCGACGGCGCCGGCGATCGTGCCGAGCACGGCGGGCCGCAGCGCGGTGCGGGTGTCGACGGCCGAGGTGCGCAGGACGGTGAGGGTGGCGAGCAGCACCCAGAACCCGTGCATGAGCGACAGGGCCCCGGCGACCGCGCGCGCGACGGCCAGGGCCACCGCCAGCCGCAGCGCCGACTGGAACGGCGCGGACCGGATCGTCAGATGTGCCCGGAACTGCTGCCAGTACAGCGTCCACGGGTCGCGCCGCCGGTTGGCGAACAGGTCCTGGTAGGCCCCCGCCGCGGCGTCTTCGCGCCCGGCCGGCGCCCCGGCGGCCACCCGCGCGGAGATGGCGAGGATCCGCACCTGCTCGGCGACGCTCAGGGTGGCCGCGTCCAGACACAGTTGCGGTACGAGGACGGTGCCGTCCCGCGCCGTCGGAACTCTGGGCTCGGCCCGTTCGGACGCGGCGATCAGCGCGTCCAGGCCGTCGAGCGTCACGGCGGGTGCGCCGTGACGCAGGGCGCGGCCCGCCGCCCGCGTCGTGCCGGCGCAGCCCGTGAGCAGCCGCGCCGCCACGTCGGGGCTGGGCCCCGGTGGTGGCGTCTTCGCCGCCAGCCGTGCGGTCTTGATGAGAAGCACCTGCATCGACGCCACGCACGCGCGCAGCGCCCGGTCCTCGACGTCGGCGGCGGTCGGCCGCTGCTCCGGCGGCAGGTCGGCCAGCCGCAGCCGGGCCACCGCCTCGGAAGCCGCGGCGTGCCCGGCCTCCCACTCGTGCGGATCGCGCTGGCCACACACGGTCGCCGCCGTCAGGTCGAGGAACACCGCGAGGTGGTCCGCGGCGTCCGCCAACCGCTGCCGGTAGGGCACGGGCGGCGGGTCGGGCCACACCAGCATCTCGGCGGCGGCGAGCAGCACGACGCCGAGCGTCATGCCGATCAGTCGCTGCGGGAGCGTCTCCGGCTGGTACGGCGGGAAACAGGCGAGGATGTAGAAGAGCTGCAGAGCGCCGACCAGGCCGATCAGGCGTGGCCCTCCGACGCCGGCGAACGCCACGGCGAACCCGATGACGAGCATGCCGGCGGTGGCAGCCCAGGTGTTCCCCGCGAGCAGGGTGCCCGCCACGACGAGCGACCAGGCCACCGGCAGCGCCGCCACCAGGATTCCGGCACGCTTGCGGGCGGAGCCCGGCACCTGTGCGAACGCGCCCATCGCGATCGCGCCGAAGAGCCCGTACGTGGCCAGGGTCGCGTCGCCGACGCCGTAGCGACCGCCGTAGAAGACGGCCGAGGCGACGAGGGTCAGCCGTACGGCGCGCCGCAGGACCACGTACCCCGGGTCACGGTGCCGCACCCACGCCAGGAGGCCGGTTCCGAGCACGCTGGACCCCCGTCGCACGCACCTCATCCCCGGGTCATTCTTCCTCCCCGCAGCGGGGCGCGGGACGGCTTCGGGACAATCCCGGCGGCTACCCCCGGTCGGGCACGGCCATCTCGCCCAGCTCCGACCAGTCGTCCTGCGGGACCGTCACGTTGACGATGCGGGGCGTCTCGGCCAGGTACTGCGGAAGGGTGCGCTGGGCGGTGGTGAAGTGCGCGGACTGCACGTGCGCCGCGCCGGCGTCCCCGTCGCGGAACGCCTCGACCAGCACGTACTCCGTCGGGTCGTCGATGCTGCGAGACCAGTCGAACCACAGGCAGCCCGGCTCGTCCCGGGTGGCCCGGGTGAACTCGGCGGCGATCTCCGGCCACCGGTCGGCGTGCTCGGGCAGCACCCGGAACTTGGCGGTAATGAAGATCATCTGGTTCCTCCGGACACCGCTGGGGCGCCCCCCGACCGGGGCGCCGGACGGCGTCCACGGTAGTCGTCGGGTGGACCGCGTGCGGTCCGGCCGGAGAGGGCCGTGCCGGTGAGCGCACGCCGAATTCCGCCTGCCGTGGCGCGCCCCGGCCGGGCCACGGGTCGTCAGCGCCGCTCAGCTCCGGCGTCGCCGATCGGTCCGCAGCCCGGCCCGGCCTCGTGTCGTCCTACCGGGCGGTCACGCCGCGGACGCGGTCGCTCCCGTTCCACGCTGCGCCGGCTGCGCGGTGGCGCGTCGGGCCGCCGGCACCACCGGGGCACCGGACCAGCCGGTCGACTGCTCGGCCGGCGCCGGAGGCGTATCGGCGCTCTCGCCCTGTGCCGCGCGCAGGGCCCGCTGCGCGTTGTTCCACGCCGTGCACGGCCAGGGCTCGCCCGCGCAGAGCAGGTTCCGGCAGCCCCCCTCGCCGTCGGGCTCGTGCGCGTCGGCCACTCCCACCGCGAGCTTCCACAGCAGCGGGTCGGCCACCCCCTCGGGACGATCTGTGACGCCCTCGGTACGGTCTGTTTCGGACATGGTTCTCCCCCCTCGGTTCCTGTGCCGCCCTACCTTCACCGCTGTGCCCCCCGGGTAAACCCCCGGCCACCGGGCGACATCGGCCGTCGGAGAGTTCCCGTCCTGGATTCTTGCCGACGGGGCGACCCGGCTCACCTGCTGTGCGGCCGGGTGTCACGGTCGTCACCACAGCGCGGGCGCCGTCATCCGCGCTCCCGCGACCGCCCTCCGCGGTCCGATTTCGATGTCGGACCGCCCGGGTCGCCGCGGGAGCTGACGGTGCCCGCCGTCCAGCCCGGCGGCGCGGGTGGCGATGCCGAACGCCCAGTCCGGCGCCGCGGGGTGACGGTGCCGCCGTCCAGCCCGGCGCCACGAGGGCGATGGGTGCCAGAGCGCCCCCGCGCCGCGCACGGGTGCGGCCGTGCCGGCGGCCGGTGCCCCACGGTGACCCTGCGGACGATGAGCCCCGACCGGTCGACATGATCCGCACCAGATCGCCGAGCTGGCGGCATCCCGCTCACCCGGACCCCGCCACATCGGCGATATGGAGTCGATCAGGCTTCAGAGACAGGAAGTCGATCAAGCTTCCGAATGGCCGCCCCGACGGACGTCCGTGCCGCCCCAGAACCGGGGCAGCTCGACAGGGGCGGATCCAGCCCGTCCAGGCCGATGCCGACCACGTCGGTCGGGACGCCGAGCTGGGGAAACAGGGGCCCCGGCCCAGGCGAGAAGGCTCGCCCGAGTGTGCTCCGCTTCGTCCACATCGGTCCGTCGCGCGCGCCGTATCGCACGCTTCCGCCACGGTCGCAACTCGACACCGGGGCGCCCCGCGTGAGCCGGTGAACAACTTCACACGAAGTGGGCGATCCCCCCGAACGGTGCCTAACGTCGGTCAGGTCCGCCAACGCGGACACCGCGACCGGTAACGCCAAATCCTGCCGCCGGTCGCCGGCACTCGTCACCCAGGCAGGAGCGGGGGACCCACCGTTCTCCGGCGCCCAGCGATTCCGCGCTGCGGCACCTCGGGGTGAAGCCGCCCAGGGCGGCCGGGCACCTCAGCCCGAACCCGACAGCTCACCTCGCCGGCGTGGAGGACATCCATGACATCTTCGTACAACGCCCGCCACCGTGCCGTCAGCACCCGTCGCGTCGCCGTCGGCACCCTCGCCGCCGGTGCGGTAACCGGCGCCGTCGCCGTGTTCGGCGCGGCGGCGCCCGCCCAGGCCGCGGTCAACTGGGACGCCATCGCCCAGTGCGAGTCCGGTGGCAACTGGCACATCAACACCGGCAACGGCTACTACGGTGGCCTCCAGTTCTCCCAGAGCACCTGGAAGGGCTACGGCGGCACCAGGTACGCCGCCCGCGCCGACCTCGCGAGCCGCGGCGAGCAGATCGCCATCGCCGAGAAGGTGCTCGACGGCCAGGGCATCGGCGCCTGGCCGACCTGCGGCAAGAAGGGTGGCTCGACCTCGTCGAAGTCCACCGGCTCCTCGTCGAAGTCGACCGGCTCCTCGTCGAAGTCCACGGGCGGGAGCGAGCGCTCGTCCGGCGGCAGCAGGTCGACGGCTCGCACGGAGAAGTCCACCACCCGGACCGAGCGGCGCACCACGGTACCGGCCAGCGGCGACACCTACGTGGTCAAGGCGGGCGACACCCTGTCGCGGATCGCCGAGGCGCAGGACGTCTCCGGCGGCTGGCACGCCCTGTACGAGCGCAACAGGCGCGTGGTCGGCGACGACCCGGGCCTCATCTTCCCGGGGCAGCGCCTCGGCCTCTGATCCACCTCGCGCCGGTGATCGCCGGTGGCGTACCAGCGTGCGTCCGGGCACCCACCACCGGTGGGTGCCCGGCGCCGTCGCTGGACCCTCGGCCGCGTCGTCCGCGACACGTCCCGGCTAGCGCGGGGGCGCGGGCGGCTCCGGTGGGCGTCCGCGGGAGTGCGCGGCGCCGGCCACCGCGATCCCGGCCAGGACGAGAGCGGGCGCTCCGCGGCTGCCCCACTCGTCATCGACCCGCCCGTTTCTACCGGTTCCGACCACCTTTCCGCAGTCGTACCACACCGCACCGCTGTGACAGGACGGTGTAGGTTGCCCGCCCCGCGGGGTCGTTCAGCGGAGGCAGTCAGTACCCGGTCCGTAGCGGGGTCGCGCGCGCATCCATCGATGGTCGACACTGGAACGGTGACGAAAGCGCTCCGGGCGGCCACCGTCGCCGCACTCCTGCCGGTGTCGGCCGCCTGCGACGGCTCGGCGCGCGACGTTCCTCCCGCGGCCGCTCCGGGATCGCCGTCCGCGTTCGCCGCCCCGCCGCTACGGCTTCCCGACGCGGGCGCCGGCGGCGCCTGCCCGACCAGTGAGGCGCGTCCCTGGTCCCGGCCGGACCAGGCCGTCCGGGTGCTCGGCCCCGGGCCCGTGTACCCCGTGGCCGACTACTTCGGAGGTGGCGCGGTGCTGGGCCTGCGCGACGCCGACCGCCAGCGCGACGGCACGTACGAGAAGAAGGTGCGGTGGATCGCCGAGGGCTACCAGGGGCCGGTGCTCGTGCGTGCGGCGCGGATCGACGGGCCGGGGAGCGCGAGCGCCCGGTTCGCGTACACGGGCGAGCCGCGCGACGGCGGGCACTACGCGCTCCTGACCCACACCGACAGCGACCTGCCGGGCACCACGACGGTGGCGGGCCCGGGCTGCTACGCGTACCAGGTCGACGGCACCACGTTCAGCGTGACGATCGTGTTCCGCGCGGAGCCCGCGCCCGGCCCCGCCTGAGAGGGCGCGGCACGGACGCTCAGAACTCCTCGTACACCGCCGGGTCCTGATCCGCCAGGCGCCCGTCGGGGCGGCCGAGCGCCGTGATGGCATCGACCTCGGCGTCGGTGAGCGTGATGTCGAAGACGTCGAGGTTCTCCCGCTGCCGCTGCGGGGACGCGGCCTTCGGCAGCGGGATCACCTGGCGGGCCACGTGCCAGGCCAGGATCGCCTGCGCCGGGGTGACGCCGTGCGCGGCCGCGACCTCCGCGACGACCGGGTTCTCCTGGAGGTCGTTGCCCCGGCCGAGGGGACTCCAGCCCTGGACGAGGATGCCGTGCTCGCGGTGGTAGTCGATGGCCTCCTGCTGCGGGAAGTACGGGTGCACCTCGATCTGGTTGACCACCGGTGCGACACCGGTCTCGGACACCAGCCGGTCCACGTGCTCGGGCAGGAAGTTGGACAGGCCGATGTGCCGGACGAGGCCACGCTCCCGCGCCTCGATCAACGCCTTCCACGCCTCCACGTACAGGTCGACCCTCGGGTTCGGCCAGTGGATCAGGTACAGGTCGATCCGTTCGAGCCCGGTGCGGTAGACGCTCTCCTCGATCGTGGTGAGCGCCTCGGCGTACCGGTGGTGGCGTCCCGGGAGCTTGGAGGTGACCACCAGTTCGTCCCGCACGCCGCCCTCGGCGCGGGCGGCCCGACCCACCGCGCCCTCGTTCTCGTAGTTCACGGCGGAGTCGAGCAACCGGTAGCCGGCCCGGATCGCGTGGGTGACCGCGTCGACCCCGTCGGACCCCTTGAGCCGGTACGTGCCCAACCCGATCGCTGGCAGGACGGTGCCGTCGGCGGCCGTCAGGCTGGGAATCGCCATCGTCGGTCTGCCTCTCCTCGACCGGGGGCCCGGCCCCCGGGCCGCGTCGCCGGGTCGGCGCCCGGCCCGGCGGCGTCGGGTCGCCGCCGGCCCCGTGACCCTACCCGCAGGGCCGGCCCGGCCGGGCCGCATCGTGACGGTCCTCGCCACCGGACGCGGCGCCGCCGTGACGTCGACGACCGCCACCTGGGAGAACGCGTCCCGACAGGGCGTGCCACCGATACGATCGTGCGCGTCATGCTGCTGCGGGGCTCGGTCCCCTCGAGGTCGAGATCGACACGGGTGCCGCCGTCGACCTGGGCGGTCCCCGCCAACGTGCGGTGCTCGCGCTGCTGCTGTCGGCCCGCGGCGAGGTCGTGCCCGTCGACCGGATGATCCACGACGCGTGGCGCGGCGAGGCGCCGCCCCGGGCGATCGCCTCCCTCCAGGCGTACGTGTCCCACCTGCGCCGCCTGCTGGAGCCGGCCCGGGAGCGCCGTGCGCCGGCCCGCCGCTGACGGCCGCCCGGACCGGCCCGGGCGGCCGTCAGCTACGGGAGCGCGGCAGGCAGCACTTCTTGTACTTGAGGCCCGAGCCGCACCAGCACGCGTCGTTGCGCTCCGGAGGCCAGGCGACCCGCGCGTCGGGTCGGGCCTCCAACTCGCGTACGTACCCGGCCCGGACCTGCGGCTCGGCGGGGTCGCCGCCCTGGCGGCCGGCGTACCCGGTCAGCCCGTTCACCGACGCGCGGAGCACGTGCAGCCCGGCCGGGCCGGTTCCCGCGAGGCGCACCAGCTCCTTCTCCAGCCGGGCGCGGTGCGCGTCCCAGTCCGGCCCGTACGCCTCGGTGAGGCCCGCCTGGTCGGCGAGCAGCCGGTCGAACTCGGCCTGCGGGAAGAACAGCAGGTCGGGTTCGGCGGTCTGCTGCTGCTGGGCCCGGCGCAGCAGCTGACTCTCCACCCGGTCGGCGAGGTCGTCGGTGCGGTCGTGCGGCAGGTTCAGGTCGCGCCGGACCCGGTGCCGCTGCTGGAGCAGGAAGAACAGGACACCGGGGGCCTCGGGCGGGCCGACCTCCACCGCTTCGTGACCGGCGGTGGACACCGCCTCCGCCGGCTCCCCGGCGGCCGTTTCGCGCTGGCCGAGCAGCGTGTCGACGGCCTCGCTCAGCCATTCCTCGGCGGTCGCCGACCGGCCGCCGGCGTCCAGCGCCGCGCTCACGTACGCGGGCGCGTCGGGCTGTTCGACCAGCAGCGGCCGGAGCGCCGTGAGGTCCGCCATCGCCTCGTCGTCGCGGCCGCCCGTGCGGAACAGGATCCGGGCGCGCAGCGCGCGGGCGAAGCCGGCCCGGGGGTCGTCCCCGGACGGGTACGCGGCCACGGCGCGGTCGGCGTACCGCAGTGCGGCGTCGAGCCGCGTCCGGACCTCGGCGATCTCCGCGGCCAGGGTCAGCGCGTCCCCGGCGTCACCCGGCTCCGCGAGCCGGCCCTGCTCCACCGCGTCGGCCAGCTCGGCGGCCACGCCGAGCGGGTTGGCCGCCCCGAGCGCCGAGCGGCGGATTTCGGCGAGGTCGGCGCTGGTGATCACGTCTTTCGTCGGCACGATCTCACGGTACGTCGGGGCTCGCCCGGAACACCGGCTGATCACGTGTTACGCCCGTCTCACGCCGCCGACCCGGTCACGCGAGGGTGTGGTGCCCGGCCTTCACGACCTGGTCGTACTCGCTGCGCCGGGCGTCGTACGCGGGCTCGAGGAAGGCCTCCGAGTCGGGGCCCACGGGTAGGCGCAGCGGCGGGGACTCCATCCCGCCGAGCCGCCAGACCACGTCGGCGAAGAGCTCGGGAGGATTGACCTCCGCGTTGGCGTTCATACCTCGCAGCGCGCCGAGCATGCCCTCGCTGATCGGGGAGTAGTCCTCGATCCGGGTCTCCGGCATGGCCAGGTTGGCGCTGTAACCGGTCGCGAAGCCGCCCGGCTGGAGGATGGTCACCTTCACGCCGAGGTGCGCCGCCTCGGCGGCGAGCGACTCGGCCGCCCCCTCCACCGCGAACTTGCTCGCGGTGTACGCGGCGAGCCCCGGAAAGGGGACGACGCCGGCGACGGAGCTGACGAAGACCGCGTGCCCGTGGCGCTGGGCGCGCCACAGCGGGAGCACGGCGCGCGTGAGTCGCCACGGCCCGAAGACGTTGGTGTCGAACTGCGCGGCCAGGTCCGCGTCGGTGACCTCCTCGAAGGTGCCGAACTGGCCGTAGGCGGCGTTGTTGACGAGGACGTCGATGCCGCCGAAGGCGGCCACGGCCCGTTCGACGGCGGCCCGACACTGGGCCGGGTCCGTCACGTCCAGCGCCGCGGTCACCACCGTGCCGGGATAGCGGGCCGCCAGCTCGGTGAGGGCCTCCGGCCGTCGGGCCGTCGCCACCACCCGTTCTCCCTCGGCGGCGAGGCGGGCCGCGAGGGCCCGACCGAGTCCGCTCGAACAACCCGTGACCAACCAACGTCTGCTCATGCCCTCGACCGTCCCATCGCGACAGTGACACAACGGAAGCAGCGTGTCACCGCCGACGGTCCGGGTGAAGCGATACGGGCTGTCGCCAATCAGCTACGTCGGGTATCCGCCCCGACGTCACTCCTCGACGACAAGGCCGGACTGCGCGGCCAGCAGCGCCAGGCGGATGCGGTTTCCCGTGCCGGTCTTGGCGAGCAGGCTCGTGACGTGCGTCTTGACCGTGGTCACCCCCAGGTGCAGCCGCTCGGCGATCTCCCGGTTGGAGAACCCCGCGCCGACCAGCGCCAGCACGTCCCGCTCCCGGGCCGTCAGCGTCCGCGGCAGGGACGCGACGGGCGCCTCGCCGACCCGGGCCCGGACCGCCTGGTCGACGAGGCGGCGCAGCACCCCCGGGCTGTACGGGGTCTCACCGGCCGCCGCCGTGCGGATCGCCGCCAGCAGCTCGTCGGGGGAGGCGTCCTTGACCAGGAATCCGCAGGCCCCGGCGGCGAGCGCGGGGAAGAGATGGTCGTCGTCGTCGAAGGTGGTGAGCACCACGACCCGGACGGCGGGACGGTGAGCGTGTATCCGCGCGGTCGCGGCCGTCCCGTCCACGAGCGGCATCCGCAGGTCCATGAGCACCACGTCCGGCGCCGCCTGCTCAGCAAGCCGGATCGCCTGCTGTCCGTTCTCCGCCTCCCCGACCACCGTCATGTCGGGCGCGGAGTCGCAGAGCATGCGCAAACCGGCGCGGACGAGCCGCTGGTCGTCGACGAGCAGCACGCGGATCATCGGACCGCCGCCGGCAGGACGGTCCGCAACCGCCAGCCCGAGCCGTCCGGGCCGGCGACGAGCGTGCCGCCGAGCAGCTCGACGCGCTCCCGCATGCCGGTCAGTCCGTGCCCGTTCGCACCATCGACGCCCGCGTCGGCGGGCCGCGCCGCACGGCGGGAGGTGCCGCCGTCGTCGCTGACCTCCCAGTGCACCGCGCCGTCGCGCATCCGCACGCATACGCGGGCCCGTGCGGCCGGGCCCGCGTGCCGGGCCACATTGGCCAGCCCCTCCTGGGTGAGCCGCAGGACGGCCAGCCCGCGGACGGCATCCAGCGTCGCCACCTCCGGATCGATCGTGGCGTCCACCGTGAGGCCGGTCTTCTCGGCGCGGTCCACCGCCTCGGCGAGCGCCCCGGGAAGGGCACCCGGGTCGATCGGCACGTACCCCGTGCCGTCCCCCACGAGGGCGGGGTTGCGCAGCACGGCCACCAGCCGGCGTAGGTCGGCCAGCGCGGCGCTGCCGCTGGCGTGCAGGTCGTCGAAGACCTCGCGGACGCGGGGGTCGGTGTCGCCCAGGACGTGCCGGGCCACACCGACCCGCAGCACCATCGAGGCGACGTGGTGGGCCACCAGGTCGTGCAGTTCACGTGCGATGGCGGCGCGTTCGCTGCCGCGCGCCGCGCGCGCCTCGACGGCCACCCGCTGCTCGGCCTGCCGGGCGAGTTGGCGGCTCGCGCGGATGTTGAGCCCGAGCAGCAGCGGCACCCCCACCGTGACGGCGATGCCGTAGAGCCAGGTGGGCAGCCCGGCCGGCAGGTCGTCGTGCGCGTCGAGGAGGTACGCGGCCAGCAGCGCCGCCACGCCGGCGGCCACCTGGCGGCTGGGCACCCGGAGCGTCAGCTCGAGGACCGCCCAGATCGCGCCGACCTGGGGCACGACGGGTTCGGCCTCGCCCCACCACCCGGCGAGGCCGAACACCAGCGCCGACCCGAGCGCCGTGAGCAGCGGCCACCGGACGCCGAACGGGGTGAGCGCGAGGGCGAGACCGGCGAAGGCCCAGTCGACCGGGGCGTACGGGTCTGTGGGGTGCGGACGCAGCAGCAGGTAACCGATGCCGCTGAGGGCCAGCAGGGTGAGCCGCACCCACGCGTACCTGTCGTCGAAGAGCCGCGCCACCCACCGTGTGACCACCATGTCAGCGTAGGCCGGCCGGACGCGCTCCGGGAGCACGGGAAGGCCGCCCCGGCGGGCGGTTCACGCGTACACCTCGGGCCGACCGTCCTGCCGCGACGGTGCCGGCGCCGGTCGGCGCAGCGCCAGCACCGCGCCGGCGGCGGTGGCCGCGGCGAGCAGCCCGGCCGCCGCGAGCGTGGCGCCGTCCGGGTGGATCAGCGCCTGGCCGCGCAGCGCCTGCCACGTCACGAGCGCGACCAGACCGGCGTACGCGGCCGCGGCCACCACGACCAGCCGCAGCCGGACCCGGCCGTCGCGCAGGCGGCGGAGACGACCGGCCAGCGCGCCGAGCGCGATCGCGAACAGCGGCAGCACCTGCAGGGCGTGCATCCCCACGAAGTGCGGGATCCGCAGGTCGCCACCCGTCGTGCTCCATCCGGTCAACGGCAGTCCCGGACCGCCGTCGGGCACCCCCACGCTGTGTGCGCCCACCAGCGTGACCGGGTCGGCGGCCTCCTGCGCCGGCGTCGGCATCACCATGAGGTAGCCGAGTCCCATCCCGACCAGCGCGATGAGCAGACCCAGCCGCAGGGTCCAGGCGATCGCCCGGTCGGGTAGCCGCTGCATCATCACGACGACGGCGACGACCAGCGTGGCGGTGTAGAGGACGGCGACCAGCAGGGCCATCAGCAGGAAGATGGTGGTGTCCAGCGGGGTCGCCACGTTGAAGTGGCTCTGCCGCCCCCGGGCCGCCTGTGCCACGATCAGGCCCACCTCCGGGAGCCCGGCCGCGGCGACGACCGTGCCGGCCCACCAGCCGACCCGCCGGCCGCGCCGCAGCAGCGAGACCAGCCAGGCCAGGGTCACGACGTAGACGAAGAACGAGACGGCGAACTTGAACGGCTTGAGCCAGATCGGGGCGCCGACGAGGGTCCGGTCGTCCACGACCAGTCCGACGAGCGCGACGACCGCGAGCGCCGCCATGGTGGCGGCGGTGAACATGAGCGGCCGATGCCAGCGGACGGCTTGGCGCAGTGATGTCGGTGCGTACGTCATGCCCCCACGCTCGTGCAGCGGCCGCGCTCCCGCGCCCACCCGAGGTCCCGGCCGGCGGCCCCCGGTACGAGCGGGCCTCCTCCCGAAGGAGGAGGAGTCGGGCGGCGGTGGGCACGTTTCGTCCCGCCGTGTCGGGGAATGCGTCCGCGCTCGTCACGCCTGTGGCGTGGCGCAGCGGATGACCGTGGAACGAAAGGGGCCCACCATGAGCGACGCCCGCCCGCCGTTTCCGCCGTTCGACCTCGACAGCGCGACGGCGAAGGTGCAGGCCGCCGAGGACGCCTGGAACAGCCGTGACCCGCAGCGGGTGAGCCTCGCCTACACGGAGGACTCCGCCTGGCGCGACCGCCACCGGTTCTTCACGGGCCGGCCGGCGATCGTCGAGTTCCTCACCGCGAAGTGGGAACGCGAACTCGACTACGTGCTGCGGAAGAGCCTGTGGGCCTTCCGGGAGAACCGTATCGCCGTGCGCTTCCAGTACGAGTGGCACGACGCCGGCGGCCGGTGGTACCGCAGCTACGGCAACGAGCTGTGGGAATTCGACGACCGTGGGCTCATGCGGCGTCGCGAGGCCAGCATCAACGACGTGGAGATCAGCGAGGGCGACCGCCGCTACTTCGGGCCCCGGCCGGAGGAGGAGCGGGGCGCGGGCCACGACATCAGCCTGCAATGATCAGCGTGCGGCGCTGTCGAGGATGTATGTCGGCAGGTTGAGCCACCATGAGGCCGCCGCACGACATTCGCCGGGACTGGCGATGTCGCGACGTACGAGTTGCAGCATGTGTTCGTTGCGGGCGATGCCCAGCGCGTAGACCAGCCCGACCAGCGCCGGGACAGGTGTCCCCGTGCGGGTCTGACGCCACCGCAGGACGTGGTGTGCGATCGCCGCGCGCCAGTAGCGGTTGTCGCTTTCGCCGCCGATATGCCCGATCGCCTGGATAGCGGACAGCGTGATGGCTGGCGGCAGTCCGGCCGCGATGGTCAGTCGTTCCATCATCGGCCGCTGCTGCGCTGTGCCGATGATCCGGAGCGCCTCGATGAGGGTGAGCGTCCAACGCACCGGGCCGCCCGGGGCGCTGGCCGACAATTCGGTTCCCAGTATCGCGGCGAGCGGCCGACGGTACGGCGTGCCCGCGAGCAGCATCGCGGCATACATCCGTACGTCGAAAACCGGGCTGAACAGCATCTCGTGCAGTACGACCGGTAACAGACGATCCCGGAAATTGAGCACGTCGAAGGGCATCCACGCCACCGTCGCGCGAGCGATTCTCCGCGCGACCGCGCGGGTCGCCTCGTCCCTCTCGGTGCGGCCGGCGTTGGCGCCCGCCGCCGAGGCGTGGCTCCCCGGCACTTGTCTGGCCTGCATCGTCGCGGCGCACTCGTCGGGCACCCGTCGTAGCAGTTCGGCCGCCAACGGCTGGGTACTCACGTTCGGAGTGCTGTCGATCAGCATCGCGTGAGCGATCGATACGAGTTGTGTGGTCTGTGGCTTGGTGAAGTGTCCGTACTGCAGCTTCCGGATGGCGCCGAGCAGTGCACCGTACTGCGCCCGGTCATTGGTGGGATTCACCAGTTGTGCGAGCAGGTGACGGCTGGCGTCCGGATGTGGGCTGCCGTCGAGGATGCTGACCGTCTCGACGAACACCTGCCCGGTCCCGTCAGCGGCCAGGTCGGCGCAGGCCGCGACGGCGGCCTGTTGCGCGATCGGGTGGGAGAGCAAGCGGTGCATCGCCTCGTGGCGCTGCATCCACGGAAGACCATCGGCGATGATCATCTCGGCAAGCAGGCGCTCGGCCATGATGCGCCACGCGTTTCGTGGGGCGATGACCTGACGAGGCGCGGCCGCGAGTGTGGCCGTCAGCTCGTCCCAGTCCGAACCGGTCACGGTGCTGCCCGAAAGCACGAGATCGAGCAACTCGTCCATTCGGCTCGGGCGGTCCGCCTCCGGCGACGTTGGCCGCCTGGCCAGTAGGGGCGATGAGGGGACGGCGGGGGCGAAGTACCGGTAGACGGTGTCGAGCAGCGCAACCAGCGACCCCGGTGGTAGGTCGAGCAGCTGCTCGTAGCGACGGACGGCCAGGTGCGGTATCCGCACCACGGCGGTCTCCCAGCGGGAGATGCGGTAGACGCTGGTACGTTCCGGCCAACAACCGCCCTGGAAGGCGTCGGCGAACGCGTTCGCCGACGCCCATCTGCTGTTTCTGCCGTACAGCCGATTCACCCGCAACAACCAGGCGATGCGATCGTGGTGTGGGGGCCAGCCCCGGCGGACGGCCGTCGGGCGGGGCGAACCGGGCGGGCGGCCACGCCGACCCGGGCGTCCATTTTCGGTCCCCATCGCGCATTTATTGCACGCCCCGCAGCGGAGTGCAACAAAGCGGCTACGAACCGACACTGAGCCTACGTTTGACTGACCACGCAGGCAGTTCGCCGATATCCGAGTTGATGCCCAGCGAACCGGGACCCGCTCGCCCAGCGAATTGACGTCGTTCCTCGACGTCGCACATCAACAGGGGGACGGATGGACATATTCCGACGAAAAAGCGGATTCAACCGGCCGGGATCCTCGGAGAGATCACTGCGAATTCCGCACCAGAGGGGCGATACGCCAACCATCGACACGCCCCAGCATGAGCCACGTGTGCCGGCGCTGGAGAGGGCCGTCCTGACGGTCCCCATCCCGGGGGCTCCGCCACCGTTGTCCCGGGAAGGCGGTGCCGTCGGTCTGGCCTTCCTCGACATGGCCCTGCGCCAGAATCACATCCGCCGGCTGACCGAACGTCTCAGCTTCGTCGAACACGGTGTGGCGAGCAGAACCACCGAGGTCGACGTCCGGCTGAGCCTCCTGGACCCGCGTCAACGCGAGGCAAGCTACCTCTTCCAACGGCTCACCAGTCGTAGCGGTCGCACCCAGAAGGAAGAGGAGGCAGCGACGCCGACCATCTGGGTGCCGGTCACGCGGATCTCCCGACTGAGTGTCTCGCCGATCGACGTCGTCGACGCGGCGGGAAGCAAGCTTCCCCGACTTACCCAGTATGAGACGTCGAGGCTGCTCGCGTCCGGCCTCTACCGGTTGCTGAAAGGGATTCTCTCCAGTCAGCCGGAGTCCCGGCGGGAGTCCGGGATCAACCGGTTTCTGCGGGAGGAGCGGGCCCGTTGGCTTATTCAGGCCGCGCTGATCGCCCTCCTCACCGAACGCAGCAGGCCGCTGAACGATGGGCCCGACGACCCCGTGCGAAGTTTTTCCCTCTCGTCGTTCGACAAGTCCGATGATCCGGACAGCCGCGAGCTCGTCCTCTCACTTCTGCGTGAATACGAATCCCAGCTGGAGCCCTACTTCAAGCTGCTCGACGTGGCGCTCAACGACTACCTGCTCGTCGCCGCACTCGACGTGACGAAGGACGACCACCTGTTGAGTTACGACGCGCCCGTGCACCTGCGGGAACGAGCGCCGGTCCAAAATTGGCTTCGGGCCTGGTCGCGTTCCACCTCCGGGCGGTACTGCGTCCAGTATCTGGCCCAGATACCAGCCGGGCTGCGGTCGTACCATGTCGTCGCCGAGACCGAAGCCGGCGTCCACATCGAGGCGATGTCGCTCGTCAGCGATGTGGACTCACCTCGGGCCAAGGACCTGGGCGCAGATCTGAAGTCCCTGGCCCAGCGGTTACGCAAGCACAAGTCGGAGAGGCCAAGCGATAGGCGGCTGCTGGAGCTTGAGCTGCAAGGTGCGCTCGGCCGGCTTTCCGAGCTGTTCCGCAGTCGGCAGTGGGATGCCAACGAGGCGGGCTTGGACATCGGGGACGACGCCTTCCCCGAAACCCGCCGGCTGGTCGACCGGTATCTTGCTGCCGAATCACTGATCAACGCGCAGGACCCGGGCTCGACACCGTTGCTGAACGACAGGTCCCTCAACCCGGTCATGCTCGAACGAGCCGCCGAAGCGCTCACGGAATACGACGTGGGCTCCGATTTCTCCGTCGAGAACGATCCGGCGAGCAGTCGGGCACATGCCTACTGGCGCCGTAGCCTGGCCCTCCCGTCCACCAACGGGAACACCTCCGTGAAATGCACGCTCGTCCTTCGGGACGCCACGGGGGCGCGCCCTGGCAGCGTCATCGCGTTCGCAGCAGCGGTGTCGGCCACCATCTATCTTGTCGCCGCCCTGTTGACCGGAAGCGTCTGGCCCTTTGGCGCCGCCGGCACGAGCGCGAGGGACGCGGACGCCGTCGTCGCCGTTCTGCTGCTCGTGCCCGGCTTTCTCTACACGAGACTGGATCTGCCGCTTCGACACACGATCCTCGGACACCTCCGCCGCCTGTCGCGGTGGCTCGCCCACCTGTCCATCGGCGCGGCGGTCGGCGCGTCCGCTGCCATCGCCGCTGGCGTCCATGCCGCCGCACTGAACTGGATGCTCGGCGTGGCAACCGCCGTCCCGCTGATAGCCGCGGCCTGGCTTCACCGGCAACTTGTCAAGCAGCACGAACTCGCACCAGTGCGGCTCTCCGCACCCGGCTGGCTCATGCCAGCGCACGGCATCGAAGTGTCCATGGACGCCGTCTTCCAATCGTCTGGATCGCGATATGACTGAGGAACACACGTCACCTGCCGCCCTCGCCGACCTCGCTCGGGCCGGATTCCTCATGGCCCGGCAGTCCCTGATGCAGGTCAACTTCGAGGTTCACCACGTCCGGGACGCGCCCGGCTACCTGCGGGACGTGTTCGACCGGAGGGTCGGCGCGGCGCGACCCGATGCCGGCCCGACAGCACCGGGGAACCGCGACGAGCTGCTGCTGTCGCCGGAAGAGGCGCCGCGCGAAACCCTGTCGTCAGCCGCCAACGGCGTAGGCCTCGTCATCGCGACGTACGCCGGAGCGCTTCCGCGGATCATGCAGCGTCGACACCAGGGCAGCGATCTGCCGGTGGCGTTGAGGGTGAACCACCTGGCTGCGGACCGTCAGGTGTTCCAAGGCACCGCCTGGCCGAACCCCACCTTCATCTACGAGTCGGCGCAGAGGTTCGAGGGTCTGATCCTGATCGAGGACGACATTGCCGATTGGTCGAGCTTCCACCCGCGGGCGATCGCCGAGCTGATCGCGGAGATCTCGCGAACGGCGACTGAGCACCAGGCGCCACTGCTGTCCCTGCAGAGCCCGGCTCAGATGCCGACGGAGGCCGGCACCCAGGACTGGCCGGTCCCATCCGCCGTCGCGTTGCGCTTCTCGATGGCACTTCGCGGTGCTGGCACCAAGCGCCGGCTCGGCCTCGCCCGGACGTTCGCCGACCTCGCCGACCAGCGCGGCTACGGGTTCTGGCTCGGCGACGCCCGCGTGGGCTATCGACAGGGCAACTGGTATCTGGTCAGCCCGTACCAACGCCGGAAGGTGGAAAAGCAGGCGATGCGACGACGATCCCCTGCTCCCAGACCTGCCTTCTGTCTCCCGGTAACGTTCGTCGGCCCCGCCCGCGTGGGCTCGACAAGCGCGATCATGTCCTATCTCCGGGAGTTCCCCGGACTGGGCGTCATGGCGTGCTCGATCATCTCCCTTGACGATCTCGCCTTCATCCATGTGCAGCTCGCGATCAACAAGATGCCGCCCGGCGGCGACGAGGACTTCGACGAGGAACTGCGGCAGCGGATCCGATCGGCTCACGGAGGCGACACCGAGGGCAGGACAAACGGTCCGCAGGAGATCCTCCCCAAGATCCTCCCTTTGGTGACCGGCAACGGCATCAGCAACTCGGACGGCAAGAAGCTCGCCAGCCTCGCTTCACGGGCAGGCGACTACCAGACACTTACCGGACCGGCCCTGCCGATACGGCTCGGTGAAGGCAGCGACCGGATCCCGCTCTGGTTCTCTTGGCGCGCGGTCGGTCCCGATGGTCTGGCCGTGCCGCTGACCGCCTTCATGAACGCGCTCGAGGCGGTCGGACTCGCCCCGTCCCGTGACGCCAACGACGGCGGCGAGCACCCGCCGAACCTCGACTACCTGGTGTGTCGTGACGTTGGCGAGTCGACCCTGCGTGGGAGAGGCAAGATAACGCTGTCCCGGGACGTCCTCGGCAAGCACTCGGACGTGAAGGCGGACGTCCTCGGTGCTCGCATCTCCACCAGTTTGGAGGACGCTTGGCGCGCCGAGTTGAGTCAACAGACACTGCCGGGTGGGGTGGAGGTCTCCGTGGCGTGGGTCGAGTATCGGTTGAACAACTCGAGCAGCCTGTGACGCGCCGACCGGGTCGACGCCGTGTTCGTCAGCCACCGGCACCTCGACCACCGCGGCCTCCCGTACGGCCGGGCGGGCCAGTCCACGACCACGGGTCAGGTGAAGCTGGCACCGCCGTCGACCAGCAGCGACTGGCCGTTGACGTAGGCGCCGTCGTCGGAGAAGAGGAAGGCCACCATCGCGGCGAGGTCGTCCGGCCTTCCCAGCCTCGGTGACCGTACGGTCGCGAGCATCTCGTCCCGCCACTGCGCGGTCGTGGTGCTGAGCGCCGCACCGGTGAGGATCACGCCGGGCGACACGAGGTTCGCACGCACGCCGTGCCGACCGCCGAGGCTGGCGGTGTGCCGGGTCAGCCCGATGAGGCCACTCTTCGCGGCCTGGTACGCGACCCGCTCGGTTTCGCCCAACCACACCGCGCTCGACATGGTGTTGACGATGGAGCCACCGCCCTGCCTGATCATGACCGGCAGGGTGTGCCGGATCCCGTACATGTAACCGGTGAGGGTCACGTCGATCGTGTGCTGCCAGACGTCCACCGGGACGGAGGTGACGTCGCTGTCGCGCCCGATGGTCGCCGCCGAGAGGTCGGCGGCCACGTTGAACAGGCCGTGTAGTCCACCGAACCGGTCGACGGTGAAGGTGACGAGGTCCCGGTAGGAATTCTCGTCGGTGATGTCGAGGCCGCGGGCCACGGATGTCCCGCCGGCGGCGTTGATCTCGTCGACCACCGCCTGGGCGGCGCCCTCGTTGAGGTCCGCCGCGACGACCCGCATGCCCTCCTCGGCGAGGCGCTTCGCCGACGCCCCACCGATGTTGCCCGGGGCGGCGCCGGCGATGACAGCGACCTTGTCCTGGAGTCCGCGCATTGTCCGACCCCTTCCCCTTCTTCGCGTTCGCTTTCCCGCAGGGCGGGTAGTCGGGGTAGCCGGTGTCAGCGCCCTGAAACGTGCGCGGACCGGGTGGCGGGCCGCCATGGGTCGGGATGGGAGATCGGGAGGGAGCAGCGGTCGGGATGGACACGATGCGCGCCGTGCGGGCGCACCGCAGGGGAGGGCCCGAGCAGCTCGTCTACGAGGAGGCGCCGCGGCCGGAGCCGGGGGCCGGCGAGGTGCTGGTGGCCGTGAAAGCCGCCTCGGTGACCCCCCACGAGCTCACCTGGGGGGCGACGTGGACGCACAACATGGACGGGAGCGGGCCCGAGCGGACGCCCATCATCCCGTCGCACGAGTTCTCCGGAGTCGTCGCGGCGACCGGTGAAGGGGTGGACGGCCCGGGCGTGGGGGAGGCCGTCTACGGGCTGGTCCCGTTCACCCGCGACGGCGCGGCCGCGGAGTACGTCGCCCTGCCCGCGACCGCCGTGGCGACCAAACCCGCCACGGTCGACCACGACCACGCCGCGGCACTTCCCCTCGCGGCGTTGACCGCCTGGCAGGCACTGGTCGATCACGCGGACCTGCAGGCCGGCCAGCGCGTGCTCGTGCAGGGCGGCGCCGGCGGCGTGGGCAGCTACGTGGTGCAGCTCGCGGCCGGGCTCGGCGCCCAGGTGAGCGCCACGGCGGGGGCGGACGACCTCGACTTCGTGCGGGGCCTGGGCGCTGAGCAGGTGATCGACTATGCGCACGACCGCTTCGAGGACCATGTCCGGGACGCGGACGTCGTCGTGGACCTCGTCGGCGGGGCCACGCAGTCACGGTCCTGGTCGGTGCTGAGGCCGGGCGGCGTCCTCGTCAGCCTTCCGGGGCCTCCCGACCAGCAGGAGGCGGCCCGACACGACGCGCGCGGGGTGTTCTTCGTCGTCGAGCCCGACCGGAACGCGTTGCGGTCCATCGCCGAGCGCGTCGACGGCGGCCAGTTGACGCCGGTGCTGGACCGCGTGCTGCCGCTCGCCGAGACGCGCGCCGGCTACGAGGTGCTCGAGACCGGCAAACGCCGTGGCAAGGTCGTCATCCACGTCGCCGACTGACGTGACCGGGGGAGCGGCCGCTACGGCAGGGCTGGGGTGGCGTCGGGCGCGGACGCGCGGAGTCGCGCCGCGTCCTGGCTCGGCGGCGCCCCGAACTGGCGGCGGTATTCGCGGCTGAACTGTGACGCGCTGTCGTAGCCGACCCGGCGGGCCACGCCCATGACGTCGTGCGGATGGGTGGCCAGGAGCAGCCGGGCCTCCTGGAGCCGGATCTGCTTCTGGAACTGGATCGGGCTCATGGCGGTGACCGACTGGAAGTTGCGGTAGAACGCGGACACGCTCATGCCGGCCCGCCGCGCCACGTCCTCCACCCGGAAGGACCGCGTGTGGTGGTCGCGGATCCACCGGACCGCGCGGGCGACGTGCGCCAGGTTGCTGTCGGCGAGGCCGAGCTGGCGGACCGCGGCGCCCTGCTCGCCGCTCACGAGCCGCCACAGGATCTCCCGCCTGATGAGCGGGGCGAGCACCGTGACGTCGCGGGGACGGTCGAGCAGTCGCAGCAGCCGGATCACCGCGTCGAGCAGGTCGTCGGACGCGTCGCTGACCGCGATGCCGGTCGGCGGCGTGCCGCCCACCGGTGGCAGATCGGCGGGGTCGGCCTGCAACAGCAGCTCGGCGACGGCGGCCGGTTGCAGCACCAGGCCGAACCCCAGTGCCGGCCGATGCGGGCTGGCCTCGGTGAAGTGGCCGGTGACCGGCAGGTCGACAGACGCCACGAGGTACTGCCCGCCGTGGTACTCGTACACCCGCTCGCCCAGCGCGAGACGTTTCGCGCCCTGCACGATGAGCGCGAAGACCGTGCCGGACATCGAGGCGGTGGGCGGGCCGACCCGCTCGACCTTCGACAGCAGGACGCCCTCGATGGCCGTCGTGCCGTCCGGGCGGGCGTGGCGGCTGATCAGGTCCCGCAGCTCGTCGAGGCGCATGGCAGCAATTGAACCACGCGCCCGATAGCCCAAATGTTTGGAGGATCGTGCAAGGGCGCAAGAGCATCGTTCTACCGGTTCCGCAGCCATGGTGGTGGTATTGGGCCAAGACCAATTCCCCCGGGGCGCCGCGGCGCTCCACGAACGGACAGGTAGGCGAAGCATGCGGGTCGCAATCGTCACGGGCGCCAGCTCCGGCATCGGGCAGAGCGCCGCCATCCAGATCGCCAAGCGCGGGGTGGGCGTGATCCTGACCTACGGCAGGAACCGCGCCGGTGCGCTGGACACGGTCGCGGACATCGAGAAGGAGGGCGGCGCGGCCGTCGCGCTGCCGCTGGACGTCGGCCGCAGCGAGACCTTCCCGGCCTTCCGTGACGCGGTCGTCGCGGCGCTGCGCGACACCTGGCAGCGGGACACCTTCGACATCCTCGTGAACAACGCCGGCTTCGGCCAGATGGCCATGTTCGAGGACACCACCGAGGAACTCTTCGACCGCTTCATGCGGGTGCTGCTCAAGGGGCCGTACTTCCTCACCCAGACCCTGCTGCCGCTGCTCGCCGACGGCGGCGCCGTCGTCAACGTCACCAGCAACTCGGCGCTGTTCTCCGGCCTGGAAGCCGGCTACTCGGCGTACGGCTCGATGAAGGGCGGCCTCACGGTGCTGACCCGGTACATGGCCAAGGAGTTCAGCCCTCGCGGCATCCGGGTCAACTCGATCGCTCCCGGCTCCACCCGCACCCGGATCGCCGACGACGCCTTCGCGCGCTTTCCCGAGGTGGTCCCGGCCCTCGCGGCGCAGACGGCGCTCGGCCGGATCGGCGAGCCGGACGACATCGGCCTGGTGATCGCGGCGCTGGCCTCCGAGGAGGGGCGCTGGATCACGGCCCAGAACATCGAGGTCTCCGGGGGTTACCACCTCTGATGGGGCGTACGTTCGACCTCAGCCGACCAGATCCGGTGGTCGGGCACACACGACGGGGAGACCGATGTTCACGATGTTGACCGTCATCCGGAAGAAGCCCGAGATCTCCACCGAGGATTTCCGGCGCTTCATGCAGGTCGAGTACGGGCCGACGTACGTCGGCCTGCCCCAGACCCGGGAGTACGTCCAGTACTTCCTCTCCGACGCGATGACCGACGACGCCGAACCGCCGATCGACGCGATCGTGCGGATCAGCTTCGAGTCGCGGGAGGAGATGCAGGACGCGCTCCGCTCGGAGAGCTACAAGAACGCTCACGAGCTGCGGAAGGCGTACCTGCGTGAGACGTCGGTCGGCATCCACTCCGCCGTGCTCGACCAGGAACTCCGGCTCGTCTGATCCGTGGCCCTCACGTCGGGGCCAGGACGAGGCTGGCCGTACGGTTGCGGGTCTCCTGCGCGAACGGACGCTGCGACTGGTCGGCGGACCTCAGGGTGAACGCCGTGAGCGGCAGGTCGCTCGCCTCGGCGAGTTCCCGCGCGGCGACCTGGGCCCGGCTCAACGCCGTCCCGGTTCCGCCGCTGGTCCGTCCGCCCGGGACGGGAACGCTGTGGCCCACCACGGTGATCGACACGTCGTCGAGCCGGCCGAGGCGGCGGCCGACGTCCGCGAGGAGCACGGCGCCGTCGTCCGTGAGGCGGGCGTCCCGGCTGAACAGACCCTCCCGGAAGTAGACCTCGACCGTGCCGGCCCGGCGTTTCACGACGACACCGGGCATGGTGAGGCGCGCGGCGATCCCGTCGAGCCGGGCGGTCAGCCGCTGGGCGGCGGCCGCCCGCTCGGCCTCGGCCTGGGCCACCTGGCGGGCCAGTTCCTCGGCGCGTCGCCGCTCGGCGTCGTCGATGCCCGCCGGCGACGGGGCGGCGGCAGCGGGCGCGGTCGACCCCGGCCGCACCGGGTCGCCGCCATCCACGGCGACGGCGCCACCGGCGAGGGCGGCGGCCGCCAGCACACCGCCGAGCACGGCGACACGCGCCGGCTGGGCGACGGGTCGTGGCCGACGCTTCCCGGCCAGGATGCCGGCGACCGCGCGGCGGCCCTCGGCGGCGCCCGCGTGCTCCGGGTCGACGGCCTGCACCCGCGCCCAACACTCGTCCGCGTCGTGCCAGCGGCCCTGCTGGGCGCGGACCCGGGCGAGCAGGTCGAGCGCCGCCGGATCCTCCTGGGCGGCCAGCCCGGTGAGCACGTTCGCCGCGGCCTCCAACTCGCCACGGCGTGCCGCGGCGGCGGCCCGGCTCACCGCCAGGTCGGTGTCGACGGTGGGCGCGCTCATCGGAGCGTCAACCCGATGACCTTGTCCTGCTCCTCGTCGGGAAGGAGCCGGACCAGCCTGCTGTTGACTGCGTCGAGCGCCCGCTCGTCGTTTCCGGCCAGCGCCTCGCGGCCCTCCTGGACCAGTTTCGCCGCCTCGCCGGCCGGGCGCATGCGCCCCTGCTGCTCGCAGAGCCAGTAGAACACCTGCACCGACCAGCCCGGCTGGCGGCGTTGCAGCTCGACGAGGTACGACGTGACCCGGTCGATCTCCGATCGGATACGCGCCGAGCTGCCGCTGTCGACGGCATCGGCCGCCCGCTGCTCCAACTCGGCGTGCTCCTGCCGGTCGGCCGGCTGCCCGGTGCGGGCCACGAGGTCCGCCGTCTCGGCGAGCAGTTCCCGCAGCTCGCGCACCAGCGCGGGCCGGTCGGCGGCCTCCTCGATGTCGTCGAGCTGGGCCTGCACCTCGCGCAGCCGGTCCTCGGCGGTCGCCGCGGCGCCGACGTCGACGCCGGCCGCGCGCACCTGCTCACGCGCCGTGGTCAGGGTGCCCTCCTCCGACAGCCGGTCCAGCCGTTCCCGGACCTCCGGCGTCCGCGCGGCCTGCGACTGGCGCAGGGAGTCCACCCGGCCCTCGACCTCGCTGAGGGTCTTCACGAGGTCCTCCGGCCTGGGCGCGCGTACGTCGTCGAGGTTGATCTCCGCGTCGAACTGGGTCTGGATGAGGGGGACGTCCGCGACCACGGTGACGAGATTGGACGAGTCCACCTCGAACGTCACCTCGACCTCGGTGCCGGCCGGCAGGTCGATCCGCAGGTCCACCGGGCGGATCTCCAGCATGCCGACCTGCCGGTTGCGGTCGGCGCGGCGACGTTCACCCTGCACGACGGGAATGCGGACGACGGCCTCGCCGTCGGCCCGGCGCAGGGTGCCCGCGGTGCGGAACACCTCGCGCGCCCGCGCCGGCAGCGTCGCCCCCTTGCGAAGCAGCGGCGCGAAGGCCCGGTCGGCCAACTGGATGCCGAGCGAGTGCGTGAGGCGTGCCCCGCCGAACTCGACCTCCCGGTGGGTGATGGTCAGCGAGTCCGGAACCACCTTCCGCGGCGCGCCGGTCGGGTCGGTGAGCTGCACGGTGAAGCGGGACGCCCGGTGCGGGTCGATGTCGACCTCGGCCACGAACGCGCCCGCGGCGTTCACCGCGATCCGGCCGGTCCGGAACGGCGGTTGGCCGTTCGGGTTGTCGAGCACCACGCCGTAGCCGGTCCAGTCCACAGCGGTCGCGGCGTGCAGCTTCCCGGCGACCGTGGGTGTCGTGGTGGTGACGCTCGGCTCGTAGGCCAGTTCGAGCCCGAACTCGTCGGCGGCCGGCTGGAACGACGCCGGTTCGGGGTGCCGGACCGTGCTCGCGAAGATCGCGGCGCCGCGGGCGACCACGGTGGTCGGGTCGAGGCTGGTGTCCAGCGCGATGCCGAGGCCGTCACGCGGGTCGGCGAGACGTTCCCGCAGCCCGGGGGCGAGTGTGACGCCGCCGACGAGCAGCAGCTTGTCGATGTCGTCGGGTCGCAGCCCGCCGTCGGCGAGCGCCTGTCGGCAGAGGTTGACGGCGCGCGCGTAGAACGGTTCGGCGACGCGGTCGAGTTCGTCGCGCCGCAGCGTGTACTCGAACGTCTCGGTGTCGCCGTCGCCCACCGTCAGCTCGACCGTGAGGTCGACCGCGTCCCGCCGCGAGAGCTGGATCTTGCCGTCCTCGGCGGCGCCCTTCAGCTTCGCGAAGTTCGCCCGCCAGGCGTTGTTGTCGCGCCGGAAGTCGGCCAGCCCGAACGCGGCCGCGGCCGCCGGGGCGAGGACCCGCTCGACGACCGCCCAGTCGATGAGCTTGCCACCGAGGTACGGGTCGCCGGCGTGGTTGAGCACCCGCAGGTCGCCGTCGCGCTTGCTCACCACGGCCGCGTCGAAGGTGCCGCCACCGAAGTCGAACACCAGCCAGTACGCCCGGTCGTCGGCGTCGTGGAAGCCGTACGCGAACGCGGCCGCCGTGGGCTCCTGGATGAGCGGGCACGCGGAGCTGAACCCCGCGAGGGTCGCCGCCTCCAGCGTCGCCTTGTTCTGGTTCAGCGAGAACGCGGCCGGCACGGTGATCACGGCGGCGCTCGGCGGGCTGCCGGCGTGGTGCGCCGCGTCGGCGCGCAGCGATTTCAGGACCTCGGCGGAGAGCTGCGGCGGGGTGAGCCGTACGCCGCCCTTGTCGAAGGTCTTGCCGGCGTCGGCCAGGCCCATCTCGAGCTTGAACTCGGCGGCCGCGTTGTCGGGATCGCTCTCCGCCCGTTCCCGCGCCTTCCGGCCGACGTCGACCACGCCGGGCTTGCGGATCCAGACGGCCGACGGCGTGATGTCCCAGCCGTCGTTGTTCTTGATGACGGCGACGGCGCCATCGTCCTCGACCATCGCGATGGCGCTGTTGGTGGTGCCGAGGTCGATGCCGAAGTCGATGGTGTCACGCATGGTCACTCCTCGGGTCGGGGGACGGGGTGGGGGTGCCGACGATGACCTGGCCCATCTGGATCAGACGGCCGTGCAGGTACACCGAGGGTCGTACGGTCTCGAGGACGGTCTCCGCCGTCAGGTCCGGGTTTTCCTGGTAGACGAGCACCTCGAGCGCCCGGCCGGGGTTGAAGGGGTCGCCGTCGTGGTCCTGCACGACCAGACCGGCCTCGGCCAGCGCGTCGCCGCAGGTGCGCAGGTAGCGGGCGGCCTGACGGTCGCGGGCGGTGGGCCGCTCGCCCGTCGGGGTGAGCTTGCGCTCGGCGCGCCACAGGTTCGTGGCGGCCGTCGCGAGCGCGGCCTCGTCGGGCGCCGGCTCGGTGGTCGGCTCCGGCTCCGGCTCCGGCTCCGGTGCCGCTGCCGGTGCCGGTTCCGGCGGGGGAGCGGCCGCCCGTGCCTGCGCCAGCAGGTGCTCCACCAGGCGGCACTGCTCGTCCGTCAACACGGGAGGGGGGATCCGAAACGCCCGGTGGTGCCGGCGCTGGCGCAGGTCCTCGCGGAGCCGGGTCAGCCGTGTCACATCGTCACCCCTCGTCGCCACAGGGTCAGCATGGGCAGGTAGCGCGCACGGAGTTCCGGCGACAGGTTCACCGCCTCCTCCATGAGGTCTGCGGCGCGGTCGAGCTGCCCGGCGCGCCGGGACAGGCCCAGGGCTTCCTCGGCGAGCCGGAGGGCACGCGCGCTCGGCGGGGGAGGCGCCGACGCTCCCGCGCCCGCGCCCACCGCGCCGCCGCTCGGGCCGAACGCGGCGCCGCTCGCGCCCACCGCGCCGCCGCTCACGCCCAGCGCGGCGCCGCTTCGCCGCCGGGCCCGCAGCTCCGCGGCCAGGACGCCCGCGGAGGCGGGCCGGTCCGCCGGAGCGGTCCCGAGCGTGGCCAGCACGATCTCGTCGAGGTCCGCGTCCACGTCCGGGTTGTAGCGGCTGGGCGGCAGCGGCGCCCGCGCGAACCGGCTCGGCGAGTACGACGACAGCGGTCCGCCGTCGTCGTACGGCAGGCGGTTCGTGAGCAGCAGGTAGGCGATGGTGCCGACGGACCAGACGTCGCTGGCCCGCGAGTAGCCCTCCCGGCGCAGCACCTCGGGCGCCATGAAGGCGAACGTCCCCTGGGCGCTCGCGAGCATCGTGAACGGGTCGGCGCGCTTGGCGAGCCCGAAGTCGCTGATGCGGACCCGCATGCCGGTGCTGTCGTACCCCACGAGGATGTTCGCGGGCGTGACGTCCCGGTGCAGGATCGGCGGGTCCTGGTCGTGCGCGACGGTCAGGCCGGCGGCGATCTGCTCGACCACGTTGACCACCAGATCGACGGGGACGGTGGGGGAGTGGGCGCGGGCCAGCCGTTCCAGGCTGCCGCCCGCGACGTACTCCATGGTGAAGAAGCCGCGGACACCTCTGGCCGTGCGCACCGTGCCGGCGTCGAACACGCGGACGATGTTCGGATGCCCCAGCGTCGACAACAGGCGGGCCTCCTCGAGCAGCGTCCGGGTCTCGTCGAGCGACGCGACCCGCTTGAAGACCTTCATGGCCTGCCAGCCGAGGTACTCGTGACGGACCCGGTGCACCTCGGCGAACGCGCCCTCCCCGAGCATCCGGTCCACGACCAGCGTCTCGGTCACCCGGTCGCCGTTGTCGAGCAGGGTCACCGGCCGTCCTCCGCCGCGCCCGGCGTGTGGACGTTGAGCCGGTAGCCGATGCCGGTGACCGTCTCCAGGATGCGCGGCGCGGACGGGTCGGCCTCGATGCTGCGCCTCACGGCGCGCACCACGCCGGCCAGATCGGCACGCGTGTAGGACCGGCTCGGAGGCCACTCCTCGGGCGGGCCCCACAACGCCGTGATCAGCTCCTCGTGGCCGCACGCCACGGCGGCGCCGTTGCTGCTGCGACCCACCATGTACCGCAGCAACTGGTGGCCCTGTGGCCGCAGGCCGGTCACCGCGGTCTCGCCGTCGGCGTCGCAGCGGTACGCGCGCGCCTCCACCCAGTCGTAGCGCAGGGCGGGCCCGCGTACGGGCACGGCGGGCGGCGGCTCGAACGGCGCGGGCTGCGTGGTGTGCGGGTCGAGCAGCGTCAGTTCCCAGTAGAGCGGCTCGCCCTCCGGCGACATGTCGCCGAGGACCAGCAGCGTGTCGCCGTGCCGTAGGCGCCGGCGCCCGACCAGGCGTTCGGTGCGCCCGTCGAGCGTCCGCAGCAGGGTGCCGTTGACGCTCGCGTTGTCGGTCACCGACCACCCGCCGTCCACCACGTCCAGCGTGCAGTGCAGCCGGCCCACCCAGCGTTGCGGGTCCGGTTCCAGGGTCACGTCGGGCGCGTGGTCGGGTGCGGTGCGGCCGACGGTGACCGGGCCGTCCGTCAGCTCCACCCCGGCGACCCTTCCCTCGGGCGAGCGGACGCGCAGCATCCTGGTCGGTGGCGTGGCGGTCATCGCCAGATCCCTCCCTGGAAGAGCTCGTCGTCCGGCAGGTGCGCCAGGCAGGCCACGTAGTCCGGCGGTGTGGGCTCGCTCCACCACGGCGGCCAGGCGGCGGTGACGGTGTACCGGCCGGGCAGCCTGTGCGCCTCCGCCAGCTTGCGGCACGCCTGGCCGGCGTCCTGCGCCACCGCGTCCTCGCTGGGCCACGGCCCGGACACCTGGGGATAGCCGAGGATCTGCGCCCAGTGCGGCTCGTCGCAGCGCACGATGGGCACGACCTCGTCCCACCGGCCGGACTGCGCCATCTGCACGCAGGAGCCGATCGGAGGATTTTCGAGGCTGCCCTGGCGCGACGTCAACGGCATCAGCGCGGCGACCTCGGCCTGGCTCGGGCTCGCCAGGGCGGCCCGGCCGCTCCACCGTGTGCCGTCGATCCGGCGCGCCGCGCACGTCGCGTAGTTCGCCTCCGGGTCTCCCTCCTTCCAGTCCGCTCCCATCGGATAGATCACCTCGGTGGCGTAGGTGTGGGGGGACAACCGGGACTGCATGACCTTCTCCGTGCACAGGAACATGGCCAGCCGTGCGACCTCGGTGCCCGGGTCCGCCGACGCGCCCGTCGCCAGCGGCACGTACGCCACCACCTCGGCCCAGTGCTCCTCCGCGCAGTCCACGACGCCAACGGCCCCGTCGCCGTCGCGCCAGTCGTCACCGTCGGCCACGCAGGCGACCAGCGCCGGATTGTCGGCCGGACGCGGGCCGTGCGGATTGACCCGCTGCGGCTCGGACGGACCGGTGACCCGCTGGTACAGCAGGTAGAACAGGACCAGGAACGCGCACACCGCCACGACCCCGAAGACCCGACGGCGGCGCGGCCCCGCGTACGCCGGTCGGTACGGGGTCTGCGCCGGCCGGTAGCCCGACCCGGAGCCGGCGTTCAGCTCCGCGAGCATCTGCCGGATCACCGCGGCCAGGGCCTCGTCGTCGGTACGGGCGAGCAGGGTACGCAGGAACTGCCCGGCCGCGTACCGTCCGTGGTTCCGCTCCAGCTGCTTCACCGTCGCCCGGAACTCCCGAAGCGCCCGTTCCTCACCGACGAACCCGTCGCGGTTGTCGCGGATCCTCCGCACGGTCTCCGGGTCGGTTGCGAGTTTCTCGGCCTCGGCCAGCCAGGTGCGCACGTCGCCCTCGTACCGCCCGCTCCTCGCGTGCTGGGCCACGGCGCAGTTGTTGAGGACCACGGCGATGCGGTTGCGTACGGTGCTCGTACGGCGGTGGCGGTCGGCGGGCGCCAGCCCCTCCAGGCGGGCGAGAGCGGGATTCGCCTGCGCGTGGACCCGCGCCACGGCGTCCTCGACGTCGCCGGAGTCCACGAGCCGGTGCAGGTCGCCCACGATCTCGTCGAGCTTCTCGTACTGCGGGCCGGCGGCCTCCTCGATGAGCCGGTCGCGGTCCCGCTCCGCGACGGGCCAGTCGGCGAGGCTCCTGCGCAGCGGGGCCGGGTAGTCCGCGGTCGCGGCCATCCGCAGCAGCGGCTGCACGAGCGCCGCGGGCAGCTCGGCGCGGAGCGCGTCCACGACCGACGCGTCGAGTTGGCGGTCGTCGAGCCGTTCGATGCGGTGGTGCAGGTGGCGCCAGAACGCGGCGGACCGCAGGGTGGACGTCCAGGCCGCGGCCGCCGTCGTCCACCGCTCGTCCACGCGGCCCGCCATGGCCAGCGCCAGCACCTCGGCCGGCTCCATGCCCAACGCGTCGGCGTGCGCCTGCGCCGCGCGGTCGTGGTCGGCGTGCGTGGTCTTCGGGCACCCACAGCCGTCGGGCGTGCCCCAGGGGGCGAAGATCTCGTGGAGCAGGCGACGCCGCGGATCGCCCAACACGACGTCGAACGCGGCCCGCAGCTCCTCGGGGCCGACGGACGGGCCCAGACCCTCGACGTCCGCACCCACCTTGAGCGCCGCCGTGAACCGCTGCTGCCGGCGCCGCGCCGTCGGCCGGTCCACGTCGACCGGCAGGCCGGTGACCCGGAACGCGTTGCGCCGGTACAGCTCCGGCCCGGCCAGCTCGCGCAGGCCCGTCAGTACCGTCTCATCCACGCCGGCTCCCCAGGAACGCACTACCTACGCGACAGATCGGCTCATTCCCTGAGAACGTAACGTCCCCAGCGAAACCCGACGATGTGCGGCTCGCCGAACATCATCGTCCATGATGGAACCCGTGTTCCGGCTGCCGTCCGAGTCTCGCAGGACGTCCGCCTCCGAAGCGACGGAAAACAGTTGGAAATCAGATGTACGGCTTCCGGCCGCCTCGCCGAGCGCCGATCCGTTCGATGCTCACCATGCAAAGCCCTCTGGCTGTTCACGCTGGCCGATCCCGGATAGGGTCCCCGCCAGTCGCCCAGCCAGGAGGTTCACGGTGCTCAGAAAGCGTGCGCTCCCCCTCGTCATCGGTCTCCTCACACTCTCGGTCGCCGCAGCGGGATGCGGCCGTTCGACGAGCGGCCAGACGACGCAGCCCGGCGTCGCCTCGGTCGCCGCCGACGCCAAGGCCGCCGACCTCGTGCCCGCTGCCATCAAGGACAAGGGTGTGCTCCGGGTGGCCACGGCCGAGGGCTACCCGCCCATGGAGATGTACAAGAAGGGCACCCAGGAGCTGATCGGCGTCGACCCGGATCTTGCCGCGGCGATCGCCGGGCGTCTCGGCCTCCGGCTGGAGATGACCAACGCGAGCTTCCCCGGCCTCATCCCCGGCCTTCAGGCCGACCGCTGGGACCTCGCGATGTCCTCCATGAGCGACACGGAGGAGCGGCGCAAGGCGGTCGACTTCGTCGACTACTTCCAGGCCGGCGGCGCCATCATGGTGGCCAAGGGCAACCCCGCCGGTGTGAAGGACCTGGCGGACCTGTGCGGCCGGGCCGTCGTGCTGGCCAAGGGCAGCTCCAACCTCGCCATCGGCGAGAAGCAGAACGCCGCGTGCGCGAAGAAGATGACGATCTCCCAGAGCGAGGACGCTCCCACCGGCCTGCTGCAGATCGACGCGGGGCGGGCCGTCGCCACCATCGTCGACTACCCGGTGGCCAAGCTGCTCGCGACGGAAAGCGGCAAGTACGACGTGCTGGAGGCGCAGTACGAGGCCGGGCCGTGGGGCATCGCGGTCGACAAGAAGGACAGCCAGTTGCGTGACGCGGTGCAGCGCGCGCTCCAGGAGCTGATCGACACCGGCGAGTACACGAAGATCCTGGAGAAGTGGGGCGTGACGGGCAGCGCCGTCCCGGCGGCCACCGTCAACGACCAGAAGTGAGCACGCCCGTGAACCCCTCGGCCGACGAGCGGGTACGTGCCGCGGACCCGGCGGACGGGCCCGACATCTCGGAGGCGAACCGGATCAGCCACCCGGTGCGCCCCGGGCGGTGGCTGGCCGCCGGGCTGACCGCCCTGGTCCTGGTCTGGCTGGGCTGGACCATCGCCGTCAACCCCAACCTGCACTGGGACATCGTCGTCGCCTACCAGTTCGACCGGGTCATCCTCGAAGGGCTGTGGGTGACCATCCAGCTCACCGTCGCGTCGATGCTGATCGGCGTGGTGCTCGGCGTGGTGGCCGCCCTCATGCAGATATCCCGCAGCCGGATCCTGCGCACCGGCGCGGCGGCCTACGTGTGGTTCTTCCGCGGCACGCCGCTGCTGGTGCAACTGATCTTCTGGTTCAACATCGCGCTGATCTTCCCGGAGATCGGCCTCGGCGTGCCGTTCGGCGGCCCCAAGCTGGTGACCTGGGAGACGAACACCCTCGTGACCGGCTTCGTCGCCGCGCTGCTCGGGCTCAGCATCAACGAGGGCGCCTACATGAGCGAGATCGTCCGGGCCGGGCTGCGGGCGGTCGACCCCGGTCAGCAGGAGGCCGCGGCGGCGCTGGGCATGTCCCGCGCGAAGATCATGCGAAGGGTCGTGCTTCCCCAGGCCATGCGGATCATCGTCCCGCCCACCGGCAACCAGTTCATCTCCATGCTCAAGACCACCTCGCTGGTCTCGGTGATCGCCGGCGCCGACCTGCTCACCGTGGCCCAGCGGCTCTACCTGACCAACTTCGAGGTGATCGCCCTGCTCATCGTGGCGTCCATCTGGTATCTGGTGCTCACCACCGTCGCCAGCGTCGGGCAGTACTTCCTCGAACGCCGGTTCAGCCGGGGCTTCGGCACCGCCGTCCCGGGCACCCTGCGCGGCCGGATCGGCCGCAACCTGCGGTTCACCGGGAGCGCGCGATGACCGCGCCCATGGTGCGGTGCCGGCAGCTGCGCAAGAGCTTCGGCCGCCTCGAGGTGCTCCGCGGCATCGACCTGGTCATCGAGCGCGGCCAGGTGGTCTGCGTGGTCGGTCCCTCGGGCTCCGGCAAGTCCACCCTGCTGCGCTGCCTCAACCACCTGGAGGAGCCGCAGGCCGGGCGGGTGTACGTCGACGGCGAGCTCATCGGTTACGAGGAGCGCGGCGGGCGGCTGCGGCCGCTGCCGGACGCCCGGCTGCGCCGGCAGCGCGAGTCGATCGGCATGGTGTTCCAACGCTTCCACCTCTTCCCGCACCGCACCGCCCTCGAGAACGTGATGGAGGGCCTCGTCGCGGTGAAGGGCGTACGGGCGGCGGCCGCCCGCGAGCGGGCCGGTGACCTGCTCGACCGGGTGGGGCTCGCCGACCGGGCGCACCACTACCCGGCGCAGCTCTCGGGCGGGCAGCAGCAGCGGGTGGCGATAGCGCGGTCGCTGGCGATGTCGCCCAATCTCATGCTGTTCGACGAGCCGACGTCGGCGCTGGACCCCGAACTGGTGGGCGAGGTGCTGGAGGTGATGAAGGACCTCGCCGCCAGCGGCATGACGATGGTCGTGGTGACCCACGAGATGGGCTTCGCCCGCGAGGTCGGCGACCACCTCGTCTTCATGGACGACGGCCTGATCGTCGAGCAGGGCCCGCCCCGGGAGGTTCTCGCCGCGCCGCGGCACGAGCGGACCCGCGCGTTCCTGTCCCGGGTGCTGTGATGGCCCCGCTGGATCTGCTGGTCACCGGCGGCGCGGTCGTCGACGGCACCGGCTCGTCGGCCCGTGACGCGGACGTGGGGGTGCGGGACGGCCGCCTGCTCGTGCTGCCGCCCGGCAGCCGCCACACCGCCGAGGCGGTCATCGACGCGGCAGGCCTGGTCGTCACCCCGGGATTCATCGACGTGCACACCCACTCCGACCTGCTCGCCGGTGCCGACGAGCAGCGGGAGACGTTACGGCTCGCCCCGCTGCGGCAGGGAGTGACCACCGAGATCTGCGGCAACTGCGGGATCAGTCCCTTCCCCGTCCCGGCCGGGCGCGAGGAGACGGTCGGGCACCTGGCCGCCACCACGTTCGGCCCGCCCGCACGCACGTTCGCCTCCTTCGGGGATTTCGCGGCGGCCCAGGGCGTGGCCCGCCGCAACCACCTCGCCGCGCTGGTCGGCCACGGCACGCTCCGCGCCGCGGTGGTCGGTTTCGCCCAGCGGCGGGCCACCCGCCACGAGGTCCAGCGAATGTGCCGGATGCTCGACGAGGCGCTCGCCGCCGGCGCGGCCGGTCTCTCCACCGGCCTGATCTACTCGCCCGGCGTCAACGCCGGCACCGACGAGGTCATCGCGCTCGCGCGGGTGACGGCGGCGCACGGCAAGCCGTACGTGACGCACCTGCGCGACGAGATGTCGCGGGTGGAGTCGGCGCTCGAGGAGGCCCTCGAGATCGCCGCCGCGGCCGGGGCGGCGTTGCAGGTCTCGCACCACAAGACGGCCGGGCGGCGGTCGTGGGGCGCCACCGTCCGCACCCTGGCCCGCCTGGAGCGGGCGCGGGCGGAAGGCCTCGACGTCTCGTGCGACGTCTACCCGTACACCGCCGGCAGCACGGCCCTGCACGCCATGCTCCCGCCCTGGGTCATCGCCGACGGCGTGCCCGCGATGCTCGCCGCGCTCGGCGAGCCTCCGGTCCGCGACCGGATCCGCACCGACCTGGCGGCCGGCCTGCCGGGCTGGGAGAACACCGTCGGCAACGGCGGCTGGGACCTGATCCGGGTCGCGTCCGCGCCGGCCAACCCGGCCGCCGAGGGACGCACGATCGCCGACCTGGCCGAGGCGCGGGGCGCCGACCCGGTCGACTATGTCTGCGACCTGCTCGCCGCCGAAGCCGGGAACGTGACCATCCTCAGCCACTCGATGCGGGAGGACGACGTGCGGCGGGTGCTCGCCAGCCCGCTCGCGATGCTCTGCTCCGACGGCGTGCCCAAGCCGGGCCGGCCCCACCCGCGCTGGGCGGGCAGCTTCGCGCGGGTGCTCGGTCACTACGTCCGCGACGTGGCCCTGCTGAGCCTCCCCGAGGCCGTCCACAAGATGACCGGGATGCCCGCGCGCCGGTTCGGCCTCACCGGTCGGGGCCGGCTCGCGGACGGGTACGCCGCCGACCTGGTGGTGCTCGATCCCGACGAGGTCGCCGACGGCGCGACCTACGACGACCCGCTCGCGCCGCCGCGCGGCGTCCGGGCCGTGGTGGTCGGCGGCCGGGTGGTCGTCGACGGCGATCGGATCACCGACGCCCGACCGGGGCGGGTGCTGGCCGTACCGGACCGCGCGCCCGCCTCGCGGCCGGCGGACCGCGCGCCCGCCTCGCGGCCGGCGCCGTGACCGGCGGTCGGGCCGCCGCGTTGCGGATCGGCGCGATGGTGCGACGGCTGGACGACGGACGGGTCTCAGCGCGGGCCGCGGACCAGGTCCTGCCGCTCGCCAGCGTCGGCAAGCTGCTCCTTCTCGGCGAGGTGGCGCGCCGCCTCGCCGAGGGCAGTCTCACACCCGACCAGCCGGTCGACCTGCTCGACGACGACCGGACGCTCGGCGGGACGGGGCTGCTGGGGCTGCTCTCGCCACGACGGTGGACGGTCACCGACCTCGCCACCGCGGTCGCCGCGGTCAGCGACAACGCGGCCACGAACGCCCTGCTGCGGGTGGTGACGCTGGAGGCCGTCGACGAGCTGGCCCGCCGGGGCGGCCTTCGCGACACCAGACTGCACGACCGGATCCGGGCGGTTCGCGGTCCGGGCGTACCGCCGACGTTCGCGACCGGCACGGCGCGTGACCTCTGCGCCCTCCTCGCCGGTGCGGCGACCGGCGCGTGGCCGGACAGCCAGGCATCGGGCCTGCTCACGGGGTGGCTGGCCCGCAACACCGATCGGGCGCTCGTGGCCGACACCATCCCGCACGACCCGTGGTCGACCGACGGGGTCCGGGTGGCGAACAAGACCGGCACGGACAGCGGGGTACGCGCCGACGCGGGGATCGTCGCCGGCCGGCACACCGTCGTCTATGCGGTGGTCGCCGCGTTCGAGCCGGGGGAGGAACGGGCCGCGACGGTGGAGCTTCGGCGGTGGGGGAGGGTGGCCGCCCGGCTCGCGGGCGTCGCCGGCCACCGCTCGGCCAGCTCCTGACTGAGTGCCGCCGCGGCGTCGGTCAACCGGTCGACGAAGCTGCCGACGACCGGGTTCGGGTTCCCGGGGCGCTGGGCCACCCCGATGTCGCGGTGCAGCCGGGCGTGCGCGAGAGGCCGGACCACCACGCCGACGGGGTTGCGCAGACCCAGGGACGGGACCAGCGCGACGCCGACGCCGGCCCGGACGAGGCCCAGCACCACCTCGTAGTGGTCGCTGCGGCAGCGGATCCGTGGTTGGAACCCCTCGGCGCGGGCGGCCAGCTCCAGCACGGAGACCTCGCCGTGCACACCGAGCGTGGTGATCCAGGGTTCGTTCGCCAGGTCGGTGAGCCGCAGCCGCCGCCGGCCGCCGAGCGGATGCCCGGCGGGAAGCACCACGAGCTGCGGGTCGACCATCAGCGGTGAGACCTTCGCCGGTGCGGCGTCCTGCGCGGGACTCAGCGGGTGGTCGAACACCACCACGAGGTCCAGCTCGCCCTGGTTGAGGCGGGTGAGCAGCTCGGGTGGCTGTCCCAGGATCAGGGCCAGCTCGACCTGGGGGTGGTCGCGGGTGAAGCGCGACAGGGCGTGCGGCAGCAACTCGGCGCCGGCCGTCGCGAAGAACCCGATCCGCAGCAGCCCCCGCCGGCCCTCGCCGTGGGCGGACAACTCGTCGCGGGCGGCCGACATCAGGTCGGCGATCTGCTGCGCGTAGTCGGCGAGTCGCTGCCCCGCCACGGTCAGGCGCAGGCTGCGCGGCCCCCGGTCCACCAGCGCCACCCCGGCCTCCTGTTCGAGGGTGGCGAGCTGGTGCGAGACGGCGGAGGGGCTCAGCCGCAGCTGCTCCGCGGCGGCGACGATGGTGCCGTGCCGGGCGATCTCCAGCACGACCTGCAGGCGTGTGCTGTTGAACATGCGGAAACCGCCTTCCTCGCTTCCGGGCGGCGCGGGGTGGGCCCACCGCCGCGTGACCACCCTCTCGCACCTGCCGAGGCGGTGCGCCCTCGGGATCGCTGATCACCCGGTACCGGCGGCCGGTGACGCCCGGCCGGGCGTCACGTCAGGCCGGGCGTCACGTCAGGCCGGGGCGTTACGGCCGCGGGCGGAAGTAGTTTTCGATCATGTACGCGGTGACGGCCGCGCCCACCTTCGCGCCCTCGGTGTCGGCTGTACGAGTGTGGATGCCGCCCCAGATGCGGGCTTCGATCACCTCGGCGACGGCCTGCGTCTGGTCGACCGCTGAGAATCCGGCGGGTAGTCGCTCCATTGAGGTGAGCAGCTTGCGACGAGGCAACCTACCGTGCGGGGCCGGGACTTCATATCGGCCGAAGGGACGCCGATTACGGCGGTGGACGCCGCACCGCGGATTCGTCGTACCCGGAGGGTACGACTGACGAAAACCGATGAGTGTTGGCGCAACGGCCGGTCTGACCCGCCGTACCGTCGAGGAAAAGCGAGAGGATGAGGGCATGAGTGGCGTACGCGTGCTGGTAGGCACACGCAAGGGCGCATTCACATTGACGTCCGACGGCAGGCGCGGCGACTGGACGGTCGACGGCCCGCATTTCGGCGGCTGGGAGATATACCACCTCACCGGTTCGCCGGCCGACCCGAACCGGCTCTACGCATCCCAGTCCGGCGGGTGGTTCGGGCAGTTGATCCAACGGTCCGACGACGGCGGCAAGAGCTGGACGACGGTCGGCAACGACTTCGCCTACGCGGGCGACGTCGGCGAGCACCTGTGGTACGACGGCACCCCGCGCCCGTGGGAGTTCAAGCGCATCTGGCACCTCGAGCCGTCACGCGACGACCCCGACACGGTGTACGCGGGCGCGGAGGACGCCGCCCTCTACGTGTCCAATGACGGCGGCCTGAAGTGGAAGGAGCTCACCGCGCTTCGCACCCACCCGACCGGGCCGGCGTGGCAGCCCGGCGCCGGTGGCATGTGCCTGCACACGATCATCCTGGACCCGGTGCACAAGGACCGGATCTACGTCGCCATCTCGGCGGCGGGCGCGTTCCGCAGCGATGACGCCGGAGCGAGATGGCTGCCGATCAACAAGGGCCTGCGCTCGGGCGAGATCCCCGACCATGACTCCGAGGTCGGCCACTGCGTCCACCACATCACTCAGCACCCGTCCCGTCCCGACACGCTGTTCATGCAGAAGCACTGGGACGTCATGCGCAGCGACGACGCCGGCGCGAACTGGCGCGAGGTGAGCGGCGACCTGCCGTCGGACTTCGGGTTCCCCATCGCGGTGCACGCGCACGAGCCGGAGACGATCTACGTCGTCCCGATCAAGAGCGACTCGGAGCACTACCCACCGGAGGGCAGGCTGCGCGTCTACCGCAGCCGCACGGGCGGCGACGACTGGGAGCCGTTGACGACGGGCCTGCCGCAGTCCGACTGCTATGTCAACGTGCTCCGCGACGCGATGGCGGTCGACACCCTCGACCCGTGTGGGATCTACTTCGGCACCACGGGTGGCCAGGTCTACCACTCGGCGGACGGCGGCGACAGTTGGGCGTCGATCGTACGGGACCTGCCGGCCGTGCTCTCCGTGGAAGTCCAGGTGCTGCCGTGATCCGGGTCGTCCTCCCGGCCCACCTGAAGAATCTGGCCCACGTCAGCGGCGAGGTACGTCTCGAGGTGCCCGGGCCGGCGACGCAGCGCCTGATCCTGGACACTCTCGAGGCGCGATACCCGATGCTGCTCGGCACGATCCGCGACCGTCACAGCGGCAAGCGCCGCGCGTTCGTCCGGTTCTACGCCTGCGAGCAGGACCTGTCGAACGACTCGCCGGACACGCCACTCCCCGAGGAGGTGATCGCCGGCAAGGAGCCGTTCATCATCCTCGGCGCGATGGCCGGTGGATAGCGTCGTCTGCTCGACCGGGCCACGTCAACAACAGGTCGCTTCGTGCCGTCCCGGCGGGACCGCCAAGCCCCACGCCGGGGCCGAGAAGCTCCTCAGCGCGGGCCGCCGCTTCGCCGAGCGTGGCCGTCGGTCCGTCTCCTCCGCTGGTCACGCGCTTGAGCCGAGGAGCGGATGACGTGCAGTCGCCGACGTGGACACGTCCTGTCGTCTCGGGGACAGAGGGCTCTCCCGGGCTGCCTCGGCCGGCAGCATGAGGATCGGACGTAAACGGGCGTGTTCCGCGTCCGTCGATCCGAGGGGGGAAATCTCATGGTTCGATCAAGGAGGGCCCGGTCGACGTTGGTGGGCCTGACGGCGGGAGCCGTGGTCGTCAGCCTGCTGCCGGCGACACCGTCGCTGGCGCATTCCGACGCTCCGACGGTGCGCGTGATCGCCGACGGTCTACTCAACCCGCGTGGCGTGACGATCAGCCGCGACGGCGCCGTCTACGTCGCCGAGGCCGGCGTCGGTGGGCCCACGGCGGCGGAGGTGCCGGGCGGCGGGCCGAGCGGCTCGACTCTGTGCTTCGGCAAGACCGGCGGGGTGACAAGAGTCCAGCACTCAAGCCAGCGTCGCGTCGTCAGAGGGCTTCCGTCCTACAGCGGCGCGAGCGAGAACGGCACCTGTGACCCCGCGGCGATCGGCTTCGCGGCCACCGGTCCGCACGACGTCGTGGTCGATCACCCGAACACGATGCTCATCGCCATGGGGCTGGGCGCGCCGCCGAACGTCCGCGGCGCGATCGCGCAGGACATCTCGTTCGCGGGGCAACTCGGCACGGTCAAGCGGGTCCGCCCGTACGGCGGTGACCGGACGATGGCCGACCTCGCCGCGTACGAGGGCGTCAACGACCCGGACGGCGCCGGGCCGGACTCCAACCCGTACTCGGTGGCAGCGCTGCGCGGGGGTGCCACCCTCGTCGTCGACGCCGGAGCCAACGCCCTACTGAGGGTCGGCGCCAACGGCCGCATCAACACCGTTGCGACATTCCCTGACGCGGTGCGGCCGGTGCCCGCTCTGTCCTGCCCGGCGCCGCCGGACTTCCCGCCGGTCGGCACCCCGATACCGTCCCAGGCCGTCCCGACCTCGGTCGTGGTGGGCCCCGACGGCGCCTTCTACGTCGGTCAGCTCACCGGCTTCCCGTTCGCCCCTGGAGCCGCGCGCGTGTTCCGGGTCGACCCGCGCACCGGCCACGTCTCGACGTTTGCCGACGGGTTCAGCGCGATCGTGGACATCGCGTTCGCGCCGGACGGCTCCCTGTACGTCCTGGAGATCGCGCGCGCCGGTCTGCTGGAGGCCGAGGTCTGTGGCAACTTCCCCGGCCGGCTGGTGAAGGTCAGCCACGGGAAGAAGTCCGAGGTGCAGGTGCCGGGTCTCGAGGTTCCGGGCGGCTTGGCGGTGGCGAAGGACGGCACGATCTACATCAGCAACCGGGGCATCCTCCCGGGCGGGGCAGGTCAGCTTCTCAAGGTCACACCCCGACGCGGTCACTGAGCAATCACGGCCGGCGGGGTCGACGCGGACCTCGCCGGCCGCGACGTCCTCAACGTGCGACGGCACGATGACGTGCCCGTCCTACGGGTTGAGCACGTCAACGGCGAGGTCCCGCACGACCGCCTCGTCGACGTCGACCCCGAGCCCCGGACCGGTCGGCACCCGGGCCGTGCCCTCGGCCACCTCGACGGTCGCACCGGTGGCGTACGACGACCGCACGAACTGGCGTCCGTTGAGGTCGACGGGCGTGTCGATGCCGAACGCCGCGAACAGGTGCAGGGACGCGGCGAGGCCGAGGTCGGAGTCGGTGAGGCCGGAACCCATGAGGCGTACGCCGCTGTCCTCGGCCAGCGCGCACAGCCGGCGCGACAGCGTCAGGCCGCCGCTGCGCTGCACCTTGGCGATCGCCACGTCCACGGCGCCGAGCTTCACGAAGGTGGCCAGGTCGCTCGGGTGGCGCAGGCTCTCGTCGAGCGCGACGGGGACCGGCGACGCCTCGCGGAGCCGGCGCAGCCCCGCCACGTCGTTGGCTGGCAGCGGCTGTTCGAACGCGCTCACGCCCAGCTCGGCCATGCGGCGCGCCATGCGTAACGCGGCGTCCGCGGTGTAGCCCTGGTTGGCGTCGACCCACAGGGGTGCGTCCGGCGCCGCTTCCCGGACCGCGCGCACCACGGCCGTGTCCTCGGCCTCGCTGTGCAGCCCGACCTTGACCTTGAAGGCGTGGTAGCCGAGGTCGAACCCCTCGGCCACGCAGTCGGCGACCTCGCCGGCCGTCTGGCCGGAGACGATCCAGCCCAGCGTCACCGTCTCCTGGCGCCGCTGCCCCCACAGCGTCCCGACGGGCACGCCGAGCGCCCGGCCGAGCAGGTCGTGCAGCGCGACGTCCACAGCGGACTTCGCCAGAGGCGCGCCGATGGTGAAGCCGCGGTTGACGGCCCGGTCGAACGCGGTCGTCACGCCGTCGAGGTCCCAGCACGGGCGGCCGAGGACGGCGGGCGCCAGGTAGCGGTCGATGGTGCTGACGATGGACTCGGCCGTCTCGTAGGTCCAGGCCGGGATCGGTGTGGCCTCGCCCCAGCCGGCGACGCCGTCCGCGCTCACCTTCACGAGGATCCGGATGCTCGGCTGGCCGGCCACGGCGACCGACCCGCCGGACACGCCGAAGGAACGCAGCGTGGGTAGCGCGACGGCGAACGTCTCGACGCGGTCGATCGTGAGGCCGGCCAGGGCGGCGGCGGGGTGGGTCACGAGCCTCCTTCTCTACGGGACCTTCGCGGTGCTGGCGCGGAGAACGACCTCACCGGCCATCCGGTGGATGCGGCGACGTTGGCCGCGGTGCTCGGTGAGGGCCAGTTCCATGGCCCGCTCGCCGAGTTGCTGCAGGGGCAGGGCCACGGTGGTGAGCGGGGGAGTGAGGTCGCGGACGATCGGGATGTCGTCGAAGCCGGCGACCGACACGTCGGCCGGCACGGACAGCCCGTGGTCGCGCAGCGCGGCGAGCGCGCCGATGGCCATCACGTCGGTCACCGCGAAGACGCAGGTGGCCGACAGCCCTCGGGACAGCACCTCGGTCATGGCCGCGTACCCGCCGTCGCGGGTGAACGCGCCCTCGACGACGTCGTCGGCGCGCAGGGGCACCCCCGCCTTCGCCAGCTCGTCGCGGAACCCGCCGACCCGGTCGGCGACCGTGGTCAACGTCCGGGGCCCGGAGAGCACGGCGAAACGGCGGTGGCCCAGGTCCAGCAGGGCGCGGGCCATGGCCGCCGCGCCGGCCCGGTTCTCCGGCAGGACGGCGTCCACCCGCAGGCTGCGGTGGCGGCTCACCACGGCGACGCGGCCGCCGCCGCTGATGTACGGCTCCAGCTCGGCGTGCAGTGCGCGTTCCCAGTCGGGGTTCTCGAACCCGGAGCCGATGAGCAGGATGGCGGCGGCCCGTTCGGCGCGCAGAATCGACACGTAGGCGAGCTCGCGCTCGGGGTCGCGGAACGTGCTGGCGAGCATCACGAGCAGGCCCTTGTCGTCGGCGACCCGCATGACGCCACCGGCCACCGTCGCGAAGTAGGGGTCGCTCACGTCGTGGCAGATGACGCCGACGGTGCGCTGGGAGCCGCCGGCCAGGGCGCGGGCGTGCGCGTTCGGGGTGTACGCCAGTTGTTCGGCGGCCTCGCGCACCCGGTCGCGCAGGTGGGGCCGGACCTGTGCGGTGCCGTTGAGCGCCCGGGAGGCCGTCGCGAGCGAGACGCCGGCAGCCCTGGCCACGTCCTCGAGCGTCGCGTGTGGCCGTGGCTGCATCCAGTCTCCCCGAGGAAGTCTTGACCGTCTATTTCGGCGTCGTTACGGTAGCACCTTGAAAGCGCTTACTGAAAGCGCATTCAAGGCGCGGGGCCCGTCGCGTCGAGGTACGAAAGGCGCCGCCTCGGCCCGTCGCCTCCACCTGTCCAGCGGCTGCGCAACCAGGACAGCCCAGGAGAACGGAGGGTCATGGCCGCGCAGAGCCCAACCGACCTGTTGGAGCGGCCGGGGTCCGCTCCCGGCGCACCGGTGGCCGCCCGCCGCCCGGGGGGTGTCGGGGCCGCCGTCGTCCGCTTCCTCCGGGGCACGTGGCGGCCGTTCGCCGTGCTCGTCGCGATCTTCGTCGCCTGGTGGGCGGTGACCGCCGGAAACCTCATCAAGCCGTATCTCGTCCCGTCGCCGCGCGCGACGCTGGACGTCATCTCGGCCCAGTCCGGCTACTTCGCCCACAACACCTGGATCACCACGTACGAGACCGTCCTCGGCTTCGTCATCGCCATCGCCGTCGGCGTGATCTCCGCGGTGGTGATGGTCTACTCGCCCACGGTCGAGAAGAGCCTGTACCCGCTCCTGCTCTTCGCGCAGGTCATCCCGAAGATCGCGATCGCGCCGCTGTTCATCGTGTGGCTCGGCTTCGGCCTGACGCCCAAGATCGTCGTCGCGGTCCTCATGGCGTTCTTCCCCATCGTGATCTCCACGGTCACCGGCCTGAAGTCGATCGACCCCGAGATGCTGCAACTGTCCGCCACGATGGGAGCCGGCCCCGGGCAGACGTTCTGGAAGATCCGGTTCCCCGCGTCCCTGCCGCACCTGTTCGCGGGCCTCAAGGTCGCCGCCACGATGGCCGTCACCGGCGCCGTGGTCGGCGAGTTCGTGGGCGCCAACGAGGGTCTCGGCTACGTGATCCTCCAGGCCAACGGCAACCTCGACACCCCCATGCTGTTCGCCGGGCTGCTGATCATGTCCCTGCTCGGCGTCGTCCTGTTCGTCATCGTCGAACTGATCGAGTACTTCGTCCTTCCCTGGCAGGCCAGCCGCCGTACCGACGTCGCCACGACGTCGCTGTAGAGGAGTCATCCATGAAGCTGCGCACCTTCGCCGCCGCGCTCGTGCCGGCGCTGCTGCTCACCGCCGCCACCGGCTGCGGTTCGGACTCGGGCGAGCAGAGCAAGAACGCCGAGGGCCACGACAAGGTCACCCTCACGCTCAACTGGTACCCGTACGGCGAGCACGCGCCGTTCTACTACGGCAAGAAGCAGGACATCTTCACCAAGCACGGCATCGACCTGACCATCCAGGCGGGCCAGGGCTCCCAGAAGACGATCCAGGCGACCGCCGCCGGGCAGACGGACTTCGGCTGGGCCGACACCCCGGCCCTGCTCAGCGGGGTGGGTCAGGGCATGAATGTCAAGAGCGTGGGCGTGTTCCTGCAGACGACCCCGTCGTCGGTGCAGTTCTTCACCGACAAGAACATCACCTCCCCGGCCGACCTCAAGGGCAAGACGATCGCCTCCACCGCCGGCGACGCGCTCAGCAAGACCTTCCCGGCGTTCCTCAAGGCCAACGGGCTGAGCGCCAGCGACGTGACCCTCCAGAACACCGACGCCGCCGGCAAGATGGCCGCCGTCATGTCCGGCAAGACCGACGCGCTGCTCGGCTTCGCCACCGACCAGGGCCCGACGATGCAGGAGAAGGCCGGCAAGCCCGTGTCCTACCTGAAGTTCGCCGACCTCGGCCTCAACTTCTACAGCAACGGCCTGCTCGCGTCCGAGGACACCATCGCCAAGAAGAAGGACCTCGTCCAGCGCATGGTCACGGCCACCAGCGAGGCGTGGACCGCCGCCGAGGCGAACCCGCAGGCCGCTGTGGACGCGATGGAGGGCGCCTCCCAGCAGCTGCCCTCCAAGCAGGTCCTCGCCGAGCAGTTCGGCGAGACGCTCAAGCTGCTGCACACCGACGCCACCAAGGGCCAGGCCCCGGGCGTGAACAACGAGGACGACTGGAACAAGACGATCGCGGTCTTCGCCCAGGCGGGCGTGATCACGAAGGCCGAGTCGCCGTCGGCCTACTGGGACGCGAGCTTCGCCCCGAAGGGATGACCTCCATGACGGCCGGCAACACCACCACCCAGCGGTCCGCGGACGCCACGGCGACCGGGGCCGCCGTCGAGATCGAGGACGTGACGGTCCGGTTCCGGACCCGGAAGAGGGACGTCACCGCGCTCACCGACGTCTCGCTGCGCGTCGAGCCCGGCGAGTTCGTCTCGATCGTCGGCGCCTCCGGCTGCGGCAAGTCGACGCTGCTCAAGCTGGTGTCCGGCCTGCTGTCACCGTCGTCCGGCCGGGTCCGGCTGCACGGCGAGGACGTCCGTGGGCCGCGACGCGACATCGGGTACGTCTTCCAGCGCGCCGCGCTCCTCGACTGGCGCTCGGCCCGGCGCAACATCCTGCTCCAGGCCGAGATGCGGCGCATGCCGAAGGCCGCGGCCCGCGAGCGCGCCGACGAGCTGATCGCGATGACCGGCCTCACCGGCTTCGAGGACGCGTACCCGAACGAGCTTTCCGGTGGGATGCAGCAGCGCGTGGCCCTGTGCCGCGCGCTGCTGCACCGCCCGCCGGTCCTGCTCATGGACGAGCCGTTCGGGGCGCTCGACGCGCTCACCCGCGAGCAGATGAACGTCGAGCTGCGGCGCATCTGGCGGGAGACGGGCACGACCGTGCTGCTCGTGACGCACTCGATCGCGGAGGCCGTCTACCTCGCCAACCGGGTCGTCGTGATGACGCCACGCCCGGGCACCGTGGCCGAGCTCATCGAGGTGGACCTGCCCACCGAGCGCGACTACGGCGAGACGATGGCCGAGCCGGCGTTCGCGCGCGCCACGGGCCGCATACGCGACCTGCTCGGCGCGACGACCAGCAACGACTGAGTGTGCCGACGAGGGCGGTCACGGTGTCGCGCGCCTACCTCGGTTGCGCCAGGTGTCGGTGATGGCGATGCCGAGCACGACTCCCGTGGTGAGGATCAGGACGAGGATCGGGGCCAGCGGGGTCAGCGTCGGCGTCAGGCCGATGAGGAGCGCCAGCCAACCGAGCCGCGACCGCGAGATCTGGCCGAGGAGCACGTACTCCGAGCCCATCCGTCCGACCACGAACAGGACCGGACCACCGACGATGAGGACGATCCAGGTCGCAGGGGTGGTGGTGCCACCGGGCTGGTGGAGGACGAGGTCCACCCCGGCTGACGTGGCGATCACCCCGGACACCAGGACGGCGTAGACGTACGGCGCGAGGCGCACCGCACCGCGTGGTGCTGGTGTGCCGACCGGTCGACGAAGCGGTGGGACTGGGTCACGTAGATCTGCCAGAGCAACAGCGCGGTGGTGACCGCGGCGAGGAAGGCTGCGAGCCGGCCGGGGCTGTACTCCGCGCTGGCGAACTGCAGCGTGGCCGTCAGCGTCAGTTCGCCGAGGACCAGGATGGCGATCTGCTGGTACCGCTCGCCGAAGTGGACGCTCAACTGGTCGTACTGGTCGAGTGGCACCCGACCCCATCTCGGTGTCGGATAGCGAAGCGCGGCGGCCACGTAGTCGACCACGAGCGCGGCGGCCCACAGCCCGGCGCGCCAGGTCGGGTCGACGAATCCGCCCGCGAGCCACAGGGCTCCGGAGACGACGAACCAGAACAGGAAACGCCCGGCCCGGGTATGCGCGAGTTGCCGGCGTAGCGCGACGACCAGGATGATCCCCCGTACGAGGTGGAGGCCGACGTACGCGCTGGCGAAGACGGAACCGCGCCCACCGTAGGCGCCTGGTACGGCGACCGCCATCAGGACCACGCCGAACATCGCGCTGGCGATCACGCCCTGGATCACCCGTAGCCGGGGATCGTAGAACTCGGTCTCGGTCGCGGTGACCGACCACGTCCACCAGGTGGCGAGCAGCAGGAGGACGTTCTGTCCCAACCCGTCCCAGCTGGGTTCCCTGGCGAGCTGCATCGACAACTGGGCGAACATCGCGACGTAGAAGACGTCGAAGAACAGCTCCAGCAGCGTCGCCCGATTCGATGATCTGGGATTACGCCGTGGCCCGGTCGGGTCCGTGCTCGTCATCCATCGGCCGTATCTGCTGCTCCCGCTGACCCTTCCGCGCCGAGGTCAATGGCGTTCCCCCGACGTGAGGCGTGCCCACGGGGAACTCCCGGAACGACTGCTGCCGGTGGTGCGCCTGTGACGTGCGCACCGAACATGCCTTCCTTTCGCGTTCGCGTCCGATGTGAGAAACCCTCTGCTACGTTCCGTTTAGTAGCTAAAAATCGCATTTGAGGCTATCGGCACCGATTGGGCGGTGCGGACCTGTCGTGCACGGACAAGGGTGAGGTGGCGTCGATGTCCAAGCATCAACCGGAAAATCAGATTGTCGGTCAGGCAGCAGCAGCGCAGCCCGGGCCGCCAGGACGGAGACGGTGGGCACGCTGGCTCGTGGCCGGGGTGACCGGGGTGGCCGGCCTGGCCGCCGCGAGCGGCGCCGCGGGAGTCACCGGGGCCTCCGGCCTCGACGACATCAGCGGCAGCCTCGGCAACGCGGCGAAGCAGTTGATCGCCGGGGGTGGCCGGATAACCGGCGACGACAATGGCGGACAGGACCCGGGCGGCAAGGACGGCGAGGATCGCAAGGACGGCAAGGATCGCAAGGATCGCAAGGATCGCAAGGACGACGGGAGGGTCGTGCCGTGTGACGCCGACGAGTTGATCGCCGCGCTCGTGCGCGCCAACGCGGGCGACGGGGCAACGCTCACGCTCGCCGAGCGGTGCACGTACACCCTCACCGCGTTCGCGCCGGCCACCACACCGGCCACGCCCAACGGCCCCAACGGCCTGCCGGTCATCACCAGACCGATCGTCATCAAGGGCGATGGCGCCACCATCGTCCGGGCGGCCAACGCCGAACCGTTCCGGATCCTGGAGGTCGGAGTCGGCGGAAACCTGACGCTCCGCGACGTCACCATCAAGGGCGGTTCGGCGACCGTCACCGGCGGTGGCGGCATCCGCGTCGACGCCGGCGGCAGGGCCACCCTCGAACACACCAACCTGGTCTACAACCAGTCCACCGGCCCCGGTGGCGGGATCGCCAACTTCGGCGTCACCACGATTACCGGCAAGGCGAACCGTGCCGAGGACGCGGCCGACCCGAGCAAGAAGGCGCACCACAACGAGCCGGCGGCACGGTCGGCGGAAGGTTCGGCCGGCGTGGCGGCGCCGACCGCGGAGAACGCCGGCACGGGCTGGGACCGGGACGGCAAGGACCGGGACGAGAGCGAGATCAGCAACAACGTCGCCGTGTTCAACGGCGGGGGCATCCACAACAACGGCTACCTCACCGTGGAAGACACCAGGGTGAGCAGCAACCACGTACGCGGATCCGGCGGCATTGTGCTGACCGGTAACGGTGGCGGGGTGTCGAACGGCCGCGTTGCCGTGCTCGATGGTGTCCTCGTCAACCACAACACTGCGGACTTCCGCGGCGGCGGCGTCCAGGGCGGACTCAACGCGACCACCATCGTGAAGGACACCGAGGTCAGCGACAACACGGCCAGCAACGAAGGCGGCGGAATCTTCAACGACGGCGACTTCCACCTGGAGCACAGCACGGTCGAGCGCAACGTGGTCGGCCAACGCGGCGGCGGCATCTTCAACCAGATCGGCCAGTTCGTGGTCGAGCACAGCACGATAAGGGAGAACGCCGTCCGCAACGAGCACGGCGGCGGCGTCTACGTCGGCAGCGGCACCGTTGTGCTGCGGCGGAGCCACGTCGACCAGAACAAGGCCGTTGGCGCGAACTCGCAGGCCGGTGGAATCTACAACAACGGCACGGTCGAGCTCACGGGGTCCACGGTCAGCCAGAACGTCGCGACCCTGCCGCCCGGCGGCATCTTCACCAGCAACAACCAGGTCACGGTGGACGAGGACTCCCGCATCATCAAGAACCGGCCCACCAACTGCGCCGGCAGCGTCCAACCCGTCCCCAACTGCTTCGGCTGACCTTCGGCCACCCCCCGTAGCCTCACAGCTGTACGCAGGCCATCCGGCCCCGCCCGGGTCTGACCGAACCAGGTCAGACCCACGGCGGGGCCGGACGGCTTGGATCATCCGCGGCGGCTGAGCCTTCCGGCGGCCCCGCCGCCCGCCAGGCAGCGTGCCGCCAGTGGGAGTGACTGTCACGTCCGTGGGTAGATGGTTGGTTCCGTTCTGCCGCGTTGCGGGAGGTGCGATGGTCAGGCGCAAAACGTTCCGTGACGCCGTGGTGCTGGTCACGGGAGCGTCGAGTGGCATTGGCCGCGCCACGGCGTTGGCGTTCGCCGCCGAAGGGGCCAGACTCGTCCTCGCCTCGCGCGGCGAAGAGGCGCTTGCGGAGGTGGAGCACGCGTGCCGGGCACGAGGTGGGCAGGCGCTGGTGGTGCCCACCGACATCGCCGATCCGGCGGCCGTCGAGCGGCTGGCCCGGCGGGCGGTGCAGCGGTTCGGGCGGATCGACGTCTGGGTCGAAGCGGCGGCCGTCGGCATTGCGGGGCCGCTGGGCTCCGAATCGGTGGACGAGATCCGCCGGCTGGTGGACACCAACGTGTTCGGCAGCGTGCTGGGCGCCCGCGCCGCGATGACCACCTTCCAGGCGCAGGGGGACGGCACCCTCGTGCTCGTCGGATCGTTGTTGTCGGTGTTCCCGAACCCGCTGGTTCCGCTGTACTCGATGAGCAAGTTCGCCATCCGAGGGCTGGCCCTGAACCTTCAACAGGCGGTCGCCGGTCATCGCCGGATACGGGTCTGCCTCGTGTTACCGGGGCCGGTCGACACGCCGTTCTTCGAACGGGCCGCCAACCACTCTGGCCGCCAACTGCGCGCCATCCCGCCCGCGTACGCACCCGAGCGTCTGGCGGCCAGGATCCTCGCCGGTGCCCGCCGCCCGCGCCGGCAGGTGACGACCGGGGTGGTCGGACACCTGGCGCTGACCGCCCACCGAGTGGCGCCGCGTATCACCGAGTCGGTGGTCGCCCGGTGGAGCGCGACGTACGTGACCAGGCGAACCGCCGCCGCACCCTCGTCGGGATCGCTGTTCGAGCCGCCATCCAGCGGGGCTGCGGACGGCGGATATCGCCGCGGCCGGGTGCGTCGTCGGCTCGGCGAGTGGCTGGGTGTCGCGCAGGCACGCGCGAATCGACCGACCGCCGGCTGACGGTCGGTACGACACCCCACGGCGTCACCGTGGTTCGTGGGGCGCAGGTTCTTTCGCCAGGACGTAGCGGCGTTTGGGCGACTGCAACTCGCCGACACCCCACGCACGTGCCTGCCGCACCGCGGCGTCCACCAGCAACCGGCCGACCCCGCGGCCCCGATGCGATTCGTCCACGAAGAGGCAGTCCAGGTGGGCGTACTCGCGACATTGCCAGGTCGAGAACTCCCGGGTCCGGCTGATCCACGGTCGCGACGCATGCCTGTTCCGCCGGCGTCGGGGCTGCCGAGACGGCCAGCGAGAACGCGCCGGGATCGGCCGTCAGGGCGGGAGGGTTCGTCACCGCTCAATGATCAACTGTGCCGGGCGATCCGAGCCACCCCGCCGCGACCGCACAGTCGTGGCCGCGGGCTCGTCGCCGACGGTCGAGCGTGACTTATCTGAATCGTGACCTTGTGAGGCCCTCAATCCAGGCGCATAGATCTAGCTGTCCGTCGATGGCTGGACTAACGTGCGGCCTCACCAGATCAAGGAGGCGTGCCGTGACTCAACCTCCCGAGCCACCCGAGACAGGTCCCCAGGTCGAACGGTTCGGCTACCGACAGGAACTGAACCGAACCCTCAGCTTCACCGACCTGCTCATCTACGGACTGATCTTCATGGTGCCGATCGCCCCGTTCGGCATCTTCGGCAGCGTGTACGCCGGCTCCGGCGGCATGGTGGCGCTGGCCTACATCATCGGCATGGTGGCGATGATGTTCACCGCCCTGTCGTACGCGCAGATGGTCCGCGCGTTCCCCATGGCCGGCTCCGTCTACAGCTACACCGGTCGCGGCATCGCACCGCCCGTCGGCTTCCTCGCCGGCTGGGTGATCCTGCTCGACTACGTCCTCGTGCCCGGTCTGCTCTACCTGGTGGCCAGCGTGGCCATGCACTCCCTCGTGCCCGGCGTGCCGGTGTGGGTGTGGCTGGCGGCCTTCGTCGTGCTCAACACCGTCGTCAACTACTTCGGCATCCAGATGACCGCCCGGGTCAACCGGGTGATGCTCGCCGCCGAGCTGGTCATCCTTCTGATCTTCCTGGCCGTCGGCGTGGTTGCGCTCGCGCAGGGCAAGGGCGCCGGCTTCTCGCTTCGGCCCCTGTTCGACGCGGGCACCTTCTCCTGGCCGCTGGTCTTCGGCGCGGTGTCGATCGCCGTGCTCTCCTTCCTCGGCTTCGACGGCATCTCGATGCTGGCCGAGGAGAGCCGCGAGGAGGCGCGGCAGATCGGCCGGGCGATGGTCGCGGCACTGCTGCTGGCCGGCGCCCTGTTCGTCGTACAGACGTGGGTCGCCGCCCTGCTGGTGCCGGACGCGGCCGGTCTGCTCGACAACGGCGACCCCGAGGGAACCGCGTTCTACGACGCGGCCCGCGTGGCCGGCGGGGGCTGGCTGGCCGGGCTGACCGCCCTGGCCACCGCGATCGCCTGGGGCTTCGCCAACTCCCTGGTCGCCCAGGCCGCGACCTCCCGCCTGCTGTACGCGATGGCCCGCGACCGGCAGATGCCGCGCTTCCTCGCCCGGATCAACGAGAAACACAAGGTGCCGGCGAACGCCACCCTGCTGGTCGCGGTCATCTCCCTGGCGCTCGGCCTCTACATGGCCAGCCGGGACGACGGCATCTCGCTGCTGTCCACGCTGGTCAACTTCGGCGCCATGACGGCGTTCCTGGCGCTGCACGTCTCCGTCGTGACCCACTACGTCGTCCGCAACGGCAGCCGGGACTGGTTGCGGCACCTGGTGGTGCCGGTGGTCGGATTCCTGATCCTGCTCTACGTCGTGATCAACGCCAAGGTGGCCGCCCAGGTGCTCGGTTTCGTCTGGTTGGGCGTCGGGCTGCTGGTCCTGCTGGCCTTCTACCTGACGGGTCGGCGTCCCGAGCTCGCCGCGCTCGTCGACATCGCCCACGACCGCACCGACGAGCCGGTGAAGGAGCCGCAGTGACGACCGACGTGGTGAAGTACCGTCCCGAGCCGGGCGAGCTGTCCTACACCTTCGGCGGGCGCGAGGCGGTGCTCCGGGTGCGCCCCGGCACGATCCTCGAGCTGTACACCGAGGACTGCTTCGGCGGGCGTGTGCGCAGCGCCGACGACCTGCCGTCGCAGGTCTGCCAGTTTCCGTACCTCAATCCCGTGACGGGGCCGATCCACGTCGAGGGAGCCGAGCCGGGGGACACCCTCGCCGTGCACTTCGTCTCCATCGAGCCGGCCCGGGACTGGGCCGTGTCCACCACCTTCCCGCACTTCGGCGCGCTCACCGGCACCCACACCACGGCGACCCTGCAACCCCCGCTGGAGGAGGTGGTCTGGCGGTACGACGTCGACGTCGCCGCCGGCACGGCGACGTACCGGGCTCGCCGGGGCGACTACACCGTGGCGCTGCCGCTGGACCCGATGCACGGCACGGCCGGGGTGGCGCCGGGTGCCTTCGAGGCGCGGATGACGATCACACCGGACGCGCACGGCGGCAACATGGACACCCCGGAGCTGCGGGCCGGAGTCACCGCGTACTTCGGGGTGAACGTGTCGGGAGCGCTCTTCGCCCTCGGTGACGGGCATTGCCGGCAGGGCCATGGCGAGGTCTGCGGCACCGGCATCGAGGCGGCCATGAACACCACGGTCGTCGTGGACGTCGTCAAGGGGGTCGGCACCCCGTGGCCGCGGCTGGAGTCGGACGACGCACTGATGTCCACCGGCTCGGCCCGGCCGCTGGAGGACGCCTACCGGATCAGCCAGCACGACATGGTCACCTGGACGGCAGAGCTGGTCGGGCTGGACCAGCTCGACGCCTACCAGCTGGTGAGCCAGGCCGGTGAGGCTCCGGTCGGCAACGTGTGCGACACGAACTACACGATGGTGGCGAAGGTCGACAAGCGCTACCTGGGCGGGGTCGCCGGGTACGACGGGGTGCACGTCCGGCTGCGCGAGACGGCCCGTCACTACCTGACCCATCGGTGACCGGGGCAGGGGCCGGCCGGGTCACTCCGGTCGGCCCCGCCGCTACCCGACCCGATGAAAGACACCGCAAGGTCGTACGACACGGCGCGGCCCTACGCGGAATTGCGATCGCTACGTGTCCGCCCGCTTTTCGAGGTGGACCAGTGCCACGTCCGACGTGACCTGTACGCGACGGATCGGGGTGTAGCCGTGCCGCTCGTACAGTCGGATGTTGGCGTGGCTCAGATGACCGGTGAACAGCATGTAGCGGTCCACCTTGCCGGTTGCCTCGCGCTCGACGGCGGTGAGCAGCCGGGTGCCGATGCCGCGGCCCTGGAGATCCGGCGCGACCATGAGGCGGCCGATGTGCAGGGCCGATCCCTTGATGCGAGCGCGGACCGAGCCGACGATGCGATGCCCCATCGTCGCCTTGAGCGCCAGATCGGACCCGAGTTCGGCGGCCAGCTCTTCGTACGTCTGGGTCAGAGGGGGCAGCGAGGTGTCGCCGTAGAGCTGGGCCTCGGTGACGTACGCGGCACGCTGAAGGGTGAGGATCTCTCCTACGTCCACCGGCCGTACGGACGAGATCGAGACGTCGACCATCGGGCGATGGTAGGAGCCGGCGGTCGCACCGACAAACTGGATTGTCACGCCGCCTGCCGCTCGTGACGACCGGCGACACCGCAGTCGCTTCAGGACGTACGGCTGCGGTCCTGGCGCGCAGTTTTCCTCGATCTTCTAGGCGTCGAGCCGAGGCACCCACCGGTCACCGAGGGCTGCGTTCAGCGCCAGCAGCAGAAGGCTCATCAGGACCGCCGCGAGGATGCCGAGACCGATACCGAAGAGCCCCCGGTCGCGACGCTCCCGATCGCTGGCGGGGGCCGCTGGACGCGACCACGGGCGCTCCCGGGACAACCAGAAGAGCAGGCCGAGCCCGTACGGCGCGATGGCGACCAGCCAGAACCAGAACCATCGAGTGCCGAGGACCGGAGCCGGGCCGGCGACGACCACACCGAGGAAGACGGCGGCGAGGACCAGGCCGATCACGGTGACGGCGACACCCGGGGCACGGACCACGCCAGCCCTGCGCTCCAGGTCGCCCGCCCGCAGGTCCTGCGCTACACCGACGGCACCGGGCCCGGAGTAGCTCGCCGGGTCGACGGCGCCCGTGGTGGTGACCTGGCCGAATCGGTCGGTGTCGGTCCAGTGCACCCGACCGTCGGGCGTCCGCCAGGCGAAGAGTGGACCGAGCGTGCTGGATGTCTGCAACTCGGAGGCATCGAACCACGGCCACGGGCCACCGCTGTCGCCCCAGCTGCCGCCCCACTGATACGCCGTCACGTCGCCGGCGGCGATGTCCGCCCTCGCCTGCTCGTAGCTCTGCTTTCGCGGTGCCGTCCACCAGCTGAGGGCTGCCGCAACGAGCCACAACAGGACCAGGGCGAGCCGCAACATGCCCCACCACCGCCATGTCGGCCCGGCCGGCGCAACGGACACAGCATGCACTCCGCCCTGCATGACCACATGGTTCCAGTACTGTCCAGCCCCCACCGCCGATGGCAGCCACAACTTGCTGCCGCCTCCACCATGACCTGCGCTACGAGCACTGCGGCGGTTCGGGATCGGGTGCAGCGGATGGGGCACCGTGCGCGTGACAGTGACGAGACCCGTCCGACACCGAGGACCGACATGACCGTAGGGCACCGACCGGGAGCACCCGGTGCGCCACCGCCGCTGGAGTTCACCGGCTTCTACGAAGCGCACTTCCACCGCCTCGCGGTGCAGCTCTACGCGTACCTGGGGGACCACGCCGAGGCGCAGGACCTCACCCAGGAGGCGTTCTGCCGGGTGCTGGAGCGGTGGGACCGGATCAGCACGTACGACGACCCGGCCGCCTGGGTGCGGCGGGTCGCCTGGAACCTGGCCACCAGCCGGCTGCGCCGGGTGCGCACCGCCGTCAGGCACCTCGCCCGGCAGCGGGAGGAGCACGTGGCCGGCCCGGGACCTGACCGGGTGGCGCTCACCGCCGCGTTGGCCGCCCTACCCGCGAACCAGCGCCAGGCCGTCGTCCTGTACCACCTGGCCCAGCTCAGCGTCGCCGAGATCGCCGACCAGCTGGACGCGCCCGAGGGCACGGTCCGGTCCTGGCTCAGCCGCGGCCGGGCGGCGCTGGCCAGCCACCTCACCGATCGGCAGGAGGTTCACCGTGCGTGAGACCGACCTGGACGACGTGTTCGCCGAGTTCGAGCGACGGACCGCGCCAACCTTCCGTCCGCCCGGCCTCGCGGCAGCGGGGCGCCGGGTCCGGGACCGCCGGGTCCGCCGCCGCGGCCTGCTGGCCGGCGTGGTGGCGCTGTTGCTGGCCGGCCCCGGTGGCGCGTACGCGCTGGCCGGGCGGGGCGGTGACGGCAACCGGCCGACCCCGACACCGAGCCCCACCGCGTCGCCGCCCGACGATCGGCCCGTGCGGCGGACGGTGACGGTGCCCGGAGTCCGCGGCGAACTGCGGCAGCTTACGTTCGTCGATGCTCGGCACGGCTGGGCCTCCTTCGACACCTGCGATCCGGAAGACGTCGGGTCGACTGACTGCCGGCGTGACCTCGCGCGCACGACCGACGGCGGTGTCACGTGGCGGCGGATGGTGCTTCCGGCGGTGGCGAACGAGCCGACGACGACGCCGGAGAGCCTGCTCCTGCTGCCCACGGACGACCAGCAGCTCACCGTCGCCATCGGCGACCGGTACCTGGTCACGACGGACGGCGGCGCGTCCTTCACCGAACACCAGATCGACGCCCCGCCGCGGGTGACCCGGCTGGCCACCGCGAGCCGCAGCGGTTACCTGTTGCGCTGCCCGGACGACGACCGATTGTCGTCGCACATCCCGTGCGCCCGTCAGCGGCTCATGCGGGTCGACGGGGCGGCGGTCCCGGCGCAACCGCCCCTCGACCTGGCGGCGAACGCCGACAAGTCGCTCGTCGAGGGTGGCGACGACCGGCTGTGGGTGGCGGTCCGCAACGGCAACCGGATGACCGTCACGGTCAGCGACGACGGGGCGGTCACCTGGCGGAAGCTGCCGACGGTGGCGGGCGCTGCGGGCCTGCTGGTTTCCCCCGACGGCACCGATGTCTGGCTGGTCAGCATGAATCCGGAGAGCGGGACCAGATTGGCGGGCCCGAAACGGGTGTGGGCGTTGAGGGGCGACCGCTGGCAGGAGCAGCCCGGCCTGCCCGACGACACCTTCGCGGCCGTTGCCGCGAACGACGGGGTGTTGGCGGTGACCGGCGTCTCCGGCGGCGGCGGTTACTGGGTCGACGGGCGGTACGTCGACGAGCCTGCCCTCGGTGGGAGGCGGCGAGATGGTGGCGAGGCCTTCATCGCGCGGGTGCTCCCGGACGACACGATCGTCATGAGCTACCCGACGGGGATCGTCCTCGGCACCGGTCCCGGCGTCGACCGCTCCTGGACCTGGCTCTCCTGACCCGCTGTGGACACGCGGCCGGTCCACCACACAAAGGGTGGTGGACCGGCACGCGGGTCGTCCGGGCTCAGGCGCGGCGCTGGACGAGCCGGCCGGTCAGCACGACGAAAGTCTGTCGGTGATCGGTAAACCGTTGAGCCCCGTGCGGTGTCTTGGTATCCGACGGGGGCTGGGAGGGCAGATGCGAGATTCGCGTGGTACGGAGTTCGACGATTTCGTCCGTGCGCGTTCGGTGTCCCTGCTGCGGGTTGCCTATCTGCTGACGGGTGATCAGCACGCGGCGGAAGACCTGCTTCAGGAGGTGCTGGAGCAGTTGTACGTGCGCTGGCCTCACGTGCGGACCACCCCGGAGGGCTATGCCCGGCGCGCGTTGGTGAACCGGGCCGCCAACCGGTGGCGTCGGCGCTCCCGGCGGCCTGAGCGGGCGCTGCGTGACGTGGACCGCGTTGAACAGGACCACGCCGATGATGTTGCGCTCCGCGAGGCGGTCATTGCGGCGTTGCTGACGCTGCCGCCTCGACAGCGTGCCGCGGTCGTCCTTCGTTACCTGGAGGATTTGTCCGTCGCCGACGTCGCCGCCGCGCTCGCGTGTTCGGAAGGTGCCGTGAAGAGCCAGGCGTCGCGAGGGCTGGCTCGCCTGCGGGAGGCGTTCTCCGGATCCGATCTCGTCATGTCCTTCGCCAACACTCTCGGGAGTTCGCGATGACCATGCAAGACAATGACGTGCGCGCCATCCTGCGCCGCGCGACGGATCACCTGGCCGGCCCTCCGGGCCTCCTCGACGAGGTGTGCCGGAGTGGGCGGCGCCGAGTCGTGCGCCGCCGGGCCGTCCTGGCCAGCGCTGTCGCGGTTCTCGTGGCCGCGCCTGTGGTGGGTGCGCTCGAATTCTCCGGCACCAGGGATCGGGGCGAGGTCGCCTCGCCGCTGTTCGACCAACCGACGCGTGGAGACCTGGCTGGCGACAAGGGCTATCTGCGACGGGTTGTGGAGACCTGGCGGCGCCACCTCGAAAAGAATGCGCTGGACGAAGGTCTGCGCGGCGAACCGCACGTGGTCTGGGCGGGCAGCACACCGGTCGGACCCGCCGCCTACGTTGCCCAACGCACCGCCACCAATCCCGTCGTAAGTGAGCCGCAGGGCGACCGCATGGTCGCGGTGGCAGCGTTCGTCGAGCCCACCGCCGACGGGCCACGTGTCATGACGGGGGAGACGGTTACCGACGCCGGCACCCACGGCAACTCGCAGGCAGCGCTGCTGGGACCCGATCGGAACGTGCTGCTCGTGCTGGACGCGGGAGCGCCGGTGGAATTCTCACCGGAACTGCGGTACACGGCCGACGGCAGGATCGACCGCACATTCGAGCCGGTTGCCTTCCGGGACGGCGCCGCCGTACTCCCGGTGCCACCGCAGCGCACCAAGATCACCGTCGCGCTCGCCAGGACACCCGTGAGCATGGCGAACCAGGTCCACATCACCAACGTCACGGACATCCTCGAACCCAACCGCGAGGACCGGCCGCCGCAACCGACCCTCAACCACACGCTGCCCGGTGCGGAGGCGGTGTGGGGCGACAAGGACGTCCCTGAGGTGCCGGCGCTCGACGCCTACTACGACGCGGGCGGCGTCCACACCCACGACGGATCCCCCCTTCTGCACATCCGAGGTGTCACCCCGGACGGCCGACGCCTACTGCTCCAGACCATTCAGTACGACGACGACCCGCCCCGTGCGATCGTGATGCTCGCCCGCGACGACGCCCCCTTCACGGTCGCGGCCAGCGGGTTCGCGGACAGGACAGCGCCGCTGCCGGTGCGGCTGCGGCTGCCGGACCGGCAGGGCGTCCTGGTCGCCGCCGAGGGCGCGGCGCTCGGCTATCAGATCGGCGCCGGGAAATGGCACGACGCCGGGCGAGACGCAGCCCTGCTCCCCGCCAACGCCACCAAGGTCCGCGTCACCCCCGCCACCGGCAACGCCACGACCATGAGCATCGTCCCCTAGCCTGAGACAAATTCGGCCAACCTTGTCACCATCTGGATTGCTCCATGTTCGGCAGTCGCGCCTCGGGTCCGCCGGTCGTGGCCAATGTCGCGCCCGCCAAGGCCCCAGCCGCCGCCGGGTCGGACCCGACCACTGCCAACGGCGTGGTGATCGGGCATAGGCCGAACCCGTGGCGTTGACTGGCTCCGGCCGGCTGGGTGGGTGCCGGTCGCACGGTTCAGGCGGATCCGATGGCCCGCGTGACCAAGGCCGCGCCGGAGGCAACGAGGGTGACGCCGACCAGTACCAGGACCACGCGGGTCAGGATTCGGCCGGCGGCCACCCCGACGATGACGCCGTACTGCTCCTGTTCGGCTCGGACGAACCGACCGGGCAACAGATCTTCATTCGGGCAGCGACGGACGCCGCCCGTACCGCCAGTCGGCGCACCCCACGAATCTGCCGTGCTACCCGGCGGCCTCGACCGTCGCGACGCGGACGATGTCGGGGTTGCTGCTGCACCTCTCGGCACGAGCTAGTCACGGCGTAGCCTCGTCTGGGCGAACGCTGCCTGCACGGCCGCGGAGAGCGCGGTGATGTCGTACGCCCCGTGGTGGCGCCGGCCGTTGATGAAGAACGTTGGTGTTCCGGAGACGCCACTGAGGTCGGCGGAGTCCATGTCCTCCATGATCCGGTCGGCGCCCCGCCGCTCGGCGAGGTACTCCCGGAACCGGTCGAGATCCAGGCCGAGCTGTTGCGCGTAGCGAAGCACGTCGGTGTTCCCCAGCGCGTCCTGGTGTTTGAAGAGCAGGTCGTGCATCTGCCAGAAGGCGCCCTGCTCGCCCGCCGCCTCGGCGGCTTCGGCGGCGAGTTGGGCGTGCGGGTGGACCTCGGTGAGAGGCAGGTGTCGCCACACGTACCGGATGTTGGCGAATTCGGTCAACAGTTCGCGGACCACCGGTTCGGCCTGCCCGCAGTAGGGGCATTCGAAGTCACCGTATTCGACAACCGTTACCGGCGCGTCCGCTGGCCCACGCATGTGATCGCGGTCCGCTTCGACCGGGACCAGCAGGTCGACGATCTCTTCCACGGTGCCGAACAGGGCGCGGGTGCGCCGTGCCTCGGGGAGCCGGGCGGCGAGCTTGAACACCGACCACGTCACGACGGCGGACACGACCGTCGCGGTGAGGATGCCGAGCTTCGCCTCGTCCAGGGCGGCACCCTCGAGCGCGTGAGCGGCGACCAGGAGGGCGACGGTGAACCCCATCCCGGATACCGTGCCCACGCCGGTCACGGCGGCCCAGCCGACGGGCGGTCGGAGCCGGTTGCGGGTGAGGCGGGGCACCAGGCGTGCGGTGAGGATGACCCCGGCTGGCTTGCCGACGACGTACGCCACCACCACGCCTAGCGTGACCGTGGAGGTGACGGCCCTGGCCAGGAGGTCGCCGTCGATCACGACGCCGGCGTTGGCCAGGGCGAAGAGCGGCACGATCAGGTAGCTCGCCCATGGGTGGTAGAGGTGCTGCAACCGGTCGTTCGGGGACAGTGCGGCGGCGAGCCCGGCGCGTACCGAGTCGGCGAACTGTGGGGTGGGCTGCTCGCGGAAGAGGCGGAACAGGTCGCTCGTCCGCTGGAGTTCGACGCGACTGGGGGCGTAGGCGTAGGTGAGCAGTCCCATCACGAGGCCCACCACGACCGGGTCGACGCCGGAGACCGAGACCGCGAGCCAGGCGGCCACGCCCAGCAGCAGGTGCAGCGGGCCGTAGCGTAGGCCGGCAGCCCGGGCGAGCAGGACGACCCCGAAGATTCCGGCAGCGACGAGCAGTGCCGTGGGCCGCGGATGCTCCGGGTAGGCGATCGCCAGCACCGCGATGGCGACCACGTCGTCGACGACGGAGACTGTCAGCAGGAAACCCCGCAACCGGTCCGAGAAACGCGGTCCGAAGATGGCGATCGCGGCGAGCGCGAGCGCGGTGTCCGTGGCCATCACCACGCCCCAACCGGCTGCGTTGCTGGTACCGCCGTTGAATCCCAGATAGATCAGGATCGGCACGAGCATGCCACTGAGGCCGGCGAGCAGCGGCAACGTCAACCGGCGACGCTCCCGCAGTTCCCCGATGTCGAAGTCGCGGCGCAGCTCCAGTCCGGCGACGAGGAAGAAGAACGTCATGAGCCCGCTGTTGACCCAACTACGCAGATCACGGGAAAGTTGCCAGTCGCCGAGCTGTACCGAGAGCGGTGTGTGCCAGAACGACTCGTACGACGAGGGGACGAGGTTCATCCAGACGAGCGCGGCCACCGTGCCGACCACGACCACTCGTGCGCTACCGGTCTCGGTGCGCAGGAAGGAGCGGAAGGAGGCGTCGACCCGGCCGACCCACGCGGTCTGACCGGACCAGCGTCGGCGGGAGCCGCCTGTCGTCATCGGGGTCACCTCGACCGTCTCACCAGCAGTTCAAGATCCGGCAACCACCGTAACCGGCAGGTAGGGACTTCCCGGCGAAACCGCTGTTCTGGGGAATACGACGACATGCGGTGAGCCGCAGACGGGGTGTGTGGCATCCTTGCCGGTCGCAAATCCCCGAGGATGCTCAGCGCGGTCCGGGTGGTGCGTCAAGGTCGGCGCCTGGGTTTGGAGAGTCGGCTGACGTGCTTCAGCGGTCCGCCGGGCAGCCGGCGCGCCGGCCGCCCGGCGAGTCGGGTTAGCCTGCCGTCATGGCGAGCGTCGAACTGGATGAGTTGATCGTCGCGGACGTCGAGGCGCTGCGTGCGTGGTTGTCGGCCAACCACGCCACGTCGCCCGGCGTCTGGCTCGCTCTGACCAGGAAAGGCGGCACCGCCACCACCCTGACCTGGCAGCAGGCGGTCGACGAGGCACTGTGTTTCGGCTGGATCGACGGGCAGACCCGTAAACGGGATCAGGAAAGCTCCTGGATCCGGTTCACCCCTCGCAGGCCCCGCAGTTCCTGGTCGCAACGCAATGTCGCCAACGTGGCGCGGTTGGAGGCGCAGGGACGGATGATGCCCCCGGGCCGCGCCGCGGTGGAGGCCGCGAAAGCGGACGGGCGGTGGGCGGCGGCCTACGCCCCGCCGTCGGAAGCCGAGGTGCCGGCCGACCTGCTCGCCGCCATCGCCGCCGACCCCGCCGCCCAGGCCATGTTCGACGTCCTCACCAAGACCAACCGGTTCGCCCTCATCCATCGCCTCAATGCCGTGAAACGGGCGCAGACCCGCGAGCGGAAGATCGGCGAGTTCGTTGCCATGCTGGCCCGTCACGAAACGATCTACCCGCAGAAGGCGAAGCCTCCGAACTCGCCGCAGGCGGTCGATCGGTAAGTGTGTGGCGCGGTGTCGATGGTGTGGGGACACTGCGTCGGTGACCGATCCTGCACCGCCGCAGCTGCTTCGACCTCGCGCCCTGAGGCCCGGCGATCTCGTCGTGATCGCATCGCTGTCCGGGCCGCTCCACGCGGCGTACGAGCCCGACCTCGAGCAGGCGATCGCCGTGCTCGAGCGGATGGGATTCCGTGTGCGTCGGGCACCGCTGCTCGAAGCGGGGCGCCACCGCTGGTGGAGCGCGGCCACGCCGGCGGAGATCGCCGAGGAATTCAACGCTCTTCTGCGTGATCCCGAGGTGCGCGCCATCATCGCGCACGACGGCGGCCAGACGGCGCTCGGCTACCTCGACCTGATCGACGTGGACGCGATCGTGGCCGATCCCAAGCCGATCCTGGGCTACAGCGACATTTCACTTCTGCATCTGGTGCTCCATGCACGCACGGGTCTCGTCGGGTTCCATGCCGACTTGGCCACGCCCGGGCTCGGTGGAGCGTGGCAGGTTGCGCCGCCGACGCGCCGAGCGGAACTCGAAAGGCTCTACGAAACGTTGCTGACCGGTACGGAGGCGATCGGTGCGCTGCCTGCCACTCCGTCGTGGGAGTGCTGGCGTGCCGGTCGTGCCGAAGGTCGGCTGCTCGGCGGGGTGATCAATCGCATCGTGCTGGCACAGGCGACGCCCTACGGCCTGCCGCTCGAGTGGTTCGACGGTGCGGTGCTGTTCTGGGAGGAGATGGGCGGCCAGGCGTCGTACGTGTGGAGCTACCTGCACGTGCTGAGGCACTGCGGCATCCTCGATCGGATCTCCGGCATGGTCGTGGGCGTCCCGTACGCGATCGACGGGCTCGGAGGGCCCGACGCGTCCCCGACGCTGTCGGAGATAGTCCTCGACGTCCTCGGTGACCGCGACATCCCGGTACTGGGCAACGTCGAGTTCGGACACGCCGGCCCGAATCTGCCGATGCCGGTCGGCATCCGCGTCGGCCTCGATGCGCAGCAGCGGACGTTGTCGCTGCTCGAACCGGCGGTACGGGCGTGCGCGCCGGCGGGACCGGGCACTCGATCGGTGAGTGGTTGAGAGGCCGCTGCGGATCGTGGCCCGGCGGTCGTCACGGGACCGGCTCGCCGACGGGGGCGAGGCTGGTCACCCCCAGGCCCGCAGCCTCAGGCAGCACGACCGTTGCGCCTTCGTAGCGCATGCCCCCGGTCACGGCGCCACGTTCGAGCCACCAGACCGCGTCCAGGTCGCTGACCACGCTGGTGCCGTACGCCGCAACGAGACTGGCGGCCGCGCCGACGCCGATCTCGGTCTCCAGCATGGAGCCGACCATGGTGCCCATCTGCTGGGCTTCGGCGAGTTCCAGCAGCGTGCGGGCCGGCCGGAGCCCACCGGACTTGGCCAGCTTGACGTTCACCATGTCGGCCGCCCGGCGGCGGATCACCTCGACCAGATCGGCGACGCCGAAGACCGCCTCGTCGGCCATGATCGGGGTTTCGACCCGGTCGCTGACCCACGCCAACCCCTCGAGGTCCCGGTGGTGCACGGGCTGTTCGACGAACGCCACGCCGGTGCCCGAATCCTCCAGCGCGCGGATGACCCGTACCGCCTCGCGAGGGGTCCACCCCTGGTTGGCATCGAGACGGATCTCGACATCGGGGCCGACCGCCGCCCTTACCGCGGCGACCCGGGGCACATCACCGCCGGCGTCGGTCCCCACCTTCACCTTCAGCACCCGGTAGCCCTCCCGGATCCGCTTCGCGGCGGCATCAGCCAGACCGCGGGCGTCACCGGCGGAGACCGTCACGTCGGTCGGCACGGTGAGGCGGGCACCACCGAGCAGGTGGGGCAGCGGCACCCCGAGCCGGCGGGCCGCCAGGTCGTGCAGGGCGACGTCGACGGCGGCCTTCGCCGACTCGTTGCCGATCACCGCCGTGGAGACCGATCGGCAGTTCCCGATCAGATCCTCGGCCGCTCGCCCGACCAGCAGCGGTCGGAAGACCTGGGCCACGCACGCCTCGGCGCTGGCCAGCGAGGACCCGGTCACCGTCCAGACCTCCGGGGCCTCGCCGAAACCTGACCGACCGTCATCGTCCACGATCTCGACCACGACGGTGGACACGCTCGTCAGCCGAGCGAGCGCGGTCACGAACGGCGTGTGAAGCGGAGCGACGAGACGGTGGGTGCGGATCTCACGGATTGTCACAGGGTTCCTTCCTGACGACCGCCAGGCCTCGACCGGAAGCGGCGGCGAGCAGCTCGTGTTGCTATGCGGTGGGGCGCCGCGCGTACACCTCTATCTCGATCTTCATCCGCGGGTCGGAGAGACCGCACACCAGCATCGTGGCGGCCGGCCGGACGTCGCCGAAGTAGCGGCGCAGGACAGGCCAGCACGGCTCGAAGTCCTCGCGGTCGGGCAGCAGGTAGCGCACCCGCACCACGTCGGCGACGGTGCAGTCGGCCTCGGCGAGCGCGGCCGCGATGTTTCGCAGGCACTGCTCGGCCTGCTCCACCACGTCGTCGGAAATCGTCATGGTGGTGTAGTCGAACCCGGTCGTGCCGGACACGTGCACCCAGTCGCCGTCCACCACGGCCCGGGCATAGCCGATCTGCTCCTCGAACGTGGAGCCGCTGAGGATCATCCGTCGCTCTGTCACCAGCGGAACGCTAAGTGACGAGCGGGGATACGTCCAATACAGCCTGGGGCATGACGTGATATCTCTAGGCGTATGGCGCGCCCCGAACTTCCCCTCGCGCAGCTGCACGCGTTCGTCGTGCTCGCCGAGGAACTCCACTTCGGCCGCGCGGCCACCCACCTGGGCATCGCCCAGCCGCCTCTGAGCCAGCAGATCCGCCGCCTGGAGGACAAGGTCGGCCACGCGTTGTTCAGCCGCGAGCCGGGACGCGTCATGCTCACCCCGGCCGGCCGGGAACTGCTGCCCGCGGCGCGGCGGGCGCTCGCCGACCTCGCGGACGGTCTGGCCGCGGCCCGGGCCGTCGGCAGCGGCGAGGCCGGCCGCCTCCGGATCGGCTTTGCCGCCTCCCTCGCCCTGACCGTCCTGTCCGACCTGCTGCGCACCTTCCGGCAGCGGTTTCCCGCCGTGCAGCTGGACATCCGTGAGATGACCACTGCGCCGCAGATCGCCGCCCTGCACGACAGGACCATCGACGTCGGCCTGCTGCGCGAGCCCCCCGCCGTCGAGGCGGAACTCGGATTCCGGACGGTGCTCAGCGAGCCCTTCGTGGCGGTGCTGCCGGCCACCCACCCGCTGGCCGCCCGACGGGCCGTGCCGCTCGCGCGGTTGGCGGACTCGCCGTTCGTGCTGCTGCCCCGTGCGGTCGGCCCACAGCTGTACGACCAGATCACCGGCCTGTGCACCGCGGCAGGCTTCACACCGCGGATAGTCCAGCACGCGGTGGAGTGGCAGACCGTGTGCGCGCTCGTGGGGACGGGTCTGGGCGTCTCGCTGGCCCCGGCGAGCATCCGACGTATCCGCCTCGAAGGCGTCGCCTTCCGCAGGGTCGAGCCCGGCGCCGCCCGCACGCGAGTGGCCGTCGCCTGGCGCAGGACGGACCGAAATCCCCTGGTCAGACACTTGCTGGCGACGGTCAGCCAGGACCCACCGGACCGACCCTGAGGACAGCCACGACGATCAAAACAGGTCGATGTCTTGACGGGTGGGGCGGGATGTGACGTAGTGAATCGAGCGGTTCGGGTCGATATCGGCCCGCCACAACGGGCCGCGACGTCCAGGAGGTTCTCCGTGTCTTTGTCTCGCCGCCAGTTTCTGTCCCGCTCGGCCGGAGCCGGCCTCGCCGTGACCGTGGCCGGCTCGGTCGACGCGCTGTTCACCGCGGCGCCCGCGCTGGGGGTGTCCGGCCCGGAGGCCGGGTACGGTCCGCTCGTGCCGGACCCGGCCGGCATGCTCGACCTGCCGGTGGGCTTCCGCTACACGGTGTTGTCCCGCGAAGGCGCCGTCCGGCCGGACGGCGGCATCGTGCCGAGCCGGTTCGACGGTATGGGCGCCTTCGCCGACAGAGCGCGTGGCACCCGCCTGGTCCGTAACCATGAGTGCTCGCCGACCGCGGCGATCAGGGTCGTGGCTCCGCCGGACCGCACGTACGACCCGGCCGCCGCGGGCGGGACCAGCACGATCGTCGTCACGGCGTCGAGACGCGCCGTCTCGGAGCACGTCAGCCTGGGCGGTACGGCCATCAACTGTTCCGGCGGCCGCACCCCCTGGGGCACGTGGCTGACCTGTGAGGAGACCGAGGACAAGGCGGGCGCCAACGGGTACACCAAGGACCACGGCTTCATCTTCGAGGTCGACCCGTACGACGATGCTCGCAACACCGGTCCGACACCGCTGACCGCGATGGGCCGGTTCCAGCACGAGGCGGTCGCGGTCGACCCGCGCACCGGCATCGTCTACGAGACCGAGGACGCGTTCGTGGCGCCGCTGGGCAGCTTCTACCGCTTCCTGCCGAACCGGCCGCTTCGCGGTCACGGCAGTCTGCGGGCAGGCGGCGTGCTGCAGGCTCTGCATGTCCCGGGCCTGCCGGATCTGTCCGTGGTGACCGAGGCGGGCGCGTCCTTCTCCGGCATCCGGTGGCTCGACGTGCCGGACCCGCTGGCGACGACGGAGTCGGTCCGCGCGCAGGACTACGCCAAGCCGATCACGGGTGGGTACAAGCTCGAGGGCGCCTGGTGGGGTGCGAAGGACCACTGCGCCTACTTCGTCTCGTCGTTCGCCCGGCGTGAGCTGGGCTCGGCCCGCGACCACGACGGCCAGGTCTGGCGGTACGACCCTCGAGCCAACACTCTGCGCCTGGAGACCATCTTCACCCGCCCCACACCGGCACCGGAGAACCCGCCGTTCGACGCCCCGGACAACATCTGCATGTCTCCGTATGGTGGCCTGATGATGTGCGAGGACGGGGTCGGTGACCAGCACATCCTGGGTACGACCGCCGGCGGCGAGGTGTTCGTGTTCGCCCGTAACCGGGTCAACGTCGGCACGGCGGAGGACCCGGCGTACGGGGAGCTGGCCGGCGCGGCGTTCTCCGCCGACGGCCGGACCATGTTCTTCAACGTCTACAACCCGGGCATCACGTACGCCGTGACCGGCCCCTGGAACCGTCGCCAGGGCTGACGCCGCAACCACCGCGCGTCGTGGCCGACCTGCGCGTGCTGCCTGCTACACGTCGGTTGCGGCGTCGGTGGTGACCGGCTGTCGGAGGATGGTCCGCTGCTTGTCGGGTGCGACCCTGCGGAAGTCACTGAGGTAGATCTCGTGGTGCGTGCCGACCATGCGGAAGCCGTGGTCGGGGATGACCTCGTGATGCAAGTGCGAGAGCACGTCTGCTTCGTCGTCGAAGGAGCCGACGTGCAGCGTCTGCACGCACCGCCCCTCGGACAGCGTCTCCAGACGGACGTCCTTGAGGCGTGCCGGCTGGTGCTTCGCCCGGACCTGTTCGACAGCGGTGAGGACCATGGTCCGGTCGATCCAGTCCGGGACCATGAGCATCAGCGTCCAGTCCCACCGCGACTTGTCCCGCGCCACCGTGAAGGACGCCATGTCCTCGGCCCACCACAGGCCCTCCAGGGGCGGGACCACGTAGTCGCGCCCGAGGTCGCCCTTGCTGGCGAACTTCAGCTTGTACGCCACCGGGTAGAGCGCTTCGACCGCCTCGGTGAAGGCGGGCGAGGTGTTGGGGTCGCCGTGACCGTCGATCATGAGATATCGCATGTCGGGCACGTCAACGACCCGGAAGCGGCCCCGTTGTGCCTGGTAGGCGTCGAGGGTCTTCTTGAAGTCAGTCTTGTTCGTCATCGGACACCCGGGCTCGGGCGGCGAGCCACTGCCTCTCCGCCTCCATGAGGCTCAGCGAGTACGAGAACACTTCGTCCGCCGCCGGCGGGAGAGGCGGCTGCGCCTCTCGCGCCGCCTGGACCGCGCCGATCCGGGCCTCGATCCGCGCCAGTCGCTCACGCAGCGCCTGCAGGTATTCCCGCTCCGAGAGCAGGGACAGGTTGGCGAGGCCGACCAGCAGCGGTTGCGGGATCGGCCGTGGCTCGGCGACGAGGCGCAGCGCGTTGCGGGACGCGACCTCGCGGCCTCTGGTGGTGGCGTGGAAGACGCGGCGGGACTTCGCGGCGGTGGGAGCCTGCGCGACGTGCAGCAGGCCGCGCTTCTCCAGCTTGGCGAGCAGGTAGTAGATCGAGGAGAAGCCGATGTCGGTCCACTGCCGTATGCCGCGTTGCGCAATCACCTGCTCCAGGTCGTAGCCGTGCTGTGGGCGTTCGATGATCAAGCCCAACACGGTCAGCTCGGCGGGCGTCAGCTCCACGCCTTATTCTAGCGCTGGAATAGGGGCTACGTGCCGACCCGCCCGACGAGGGGTCTGACATGCTTCGCCCATGCCTTCCTACCCGCCCACCTTCGCCGATCGGGTCATCGCACAGCCGGCCCGCGCCCAGTTCGAGGCGTTCCTCGACGAGCACCGCGGCGCGCTCCACGGCTGCCTGGACGGGCTCACAGAGGAACAGGCGCGCCGGTCGTTGGTGGCGTCCCGGACCACGCTGCTGGGTCTCGTGAAGCACGCGACGTTCGTCGAGAAGGTCTGGTTCGACCAAGCGGTCACGGGCCGGTCGCGCGCGGAGATCGGCATCCCTGCGGCGTCGGAGGAGTCGTTCGTCCTCGATGACGGTGACACGATCGCCAGCGTCCGACACGCACACCGTGAAGCCTGCGACGCATCACGCCGTGCGACGTCCACCCTCGGTCTGGACGACATCCTCCACGGGCACCCCCGGGGCCCGCTTCCGCTGCGATGGGTTTATCTCCACGTGTTGCGGGAGCTCGCCCAGCACTGCGGGCACGCGGACATCCTTCGGGAGCAACTCGTCAACGAGTAGGGCGCGGACGACCGTGCGCGGGCTGCCTCGCCGCGTCGGTCAGCCGGCGAGCTGGTCGCGGCGGCGGGTGAGGTAGGCCCGCTCGGCGGGGTTACCGGCGAGACCGATGGCCCGGTCGTACGCCGCCCGCGACTCGCCGCCGCGCCCGAGTCGCCGCAGCAGGTCGGCGCGCGCGGCGTGGAAGGCGTGGTAGCCGTCGAGGACCTTGGCGAGCCGGTCGACCTCGGCGAGCCCGACCCCGGGGCCGTCCACTTCGGCGACCGCGACCGCCCGGTTGAGCCGCACGATCGGCGAGGGGTCGAGCAGCACGAGGCGGCCGTAGAGCGCGGCGATCGTGGACCAGTCGGTGTCACGGGCGGACGGGGCATCCATGTGAACCGCGTTGATCGCGGCCTGCATCTGGTATCGCCCGGGCGGGTCACCGCCGGCCGCCACCGCCTCGACCCGTTCGCGGATCAGGGCTCTGCCCTCGGCGACGAGGGCGCGGTCCCACGCGCCGCGGTCCTGCTCGTCGAGGGTCACCAACTCCCCGGTGCGGGACACGCGCGCCGGCCGCCGGGCGTCCGTGAGGAGCATGAGGGCAAGCAGGCCGGTCACCTCGCCGTGGTTCGGCAGGAGAGTCCGGAGCAGGCGGCCGAGGCGGATCGCCTCGTCGGTCAGGTCGACGCGCACCGCGTCGTCCCCCTCGCTGGCGAGATAACCCTCGTTGAAGACGAGGTAGACGACCGCGAGCACGCCGGCGAGCCGCTCGCGAACGTCGTCGGCCGAGGGCACCCGGTACGGAATGCGTGCGGCCTTGATCTTCGCCTTGGCCCGGGTGATCCGTCGCGCCATCGTGGTCTCCGACACCAGAAAGGCGTGGGCGATCTCGGCGACCGTGAGGCCGCCGAGCAGGCGCAGGGTGAGCGCCACCCGGGCCTCCGACGCGAGCGCCGGGTGGCAGCAGGTGAAGATCAGTCTGAGCCGGTCGTCCTCGACCGGGCCGGTCGGGTCGGGAGGGGTGTCGTCGCGCACGATCAAGGCCGCCTGGTGCTTGGCGTCGCGCTGCGATTCGCGACGCAGCCGATCGATGGCCTTGCGGGCAGCGGTGGTGGCGAGCCAACCGCCGGGGCTGGGCGGTACCCCGTCACGTGGCCACCGCTCCGCGGCCGCTACGAACGCCTCGGCCGTCGCTTCCTCGGCGACGTCGAGGTCGCCGAAGCGGCGCGTGAGACCGGCGACCAGCCGCGCCCACTCCTCCTGGTGGGCACGAGTGATCGCCTGCTCGACGGTCGGACCGGTCACGGCGCCAGCAGCGTTCGGACGGGTCCCGCGGTCCGGAAGGGACGCACCGCGGCCGGTCCGTGGACGGACAGCACCGCGTTCACTTCCCCCCGGAGCCGTTACGCGGGGACTCTCCGGGCCCTCTGAACCGGTGCACCTCCTGCGGCCAGTCGAGTGCGGTCGCGAGCCTGCCGGCCCAGTATCGGGCCGTCGCGTCGTCGGGCACGTCCACGACGGCGAAGCCGCCGAGGTGCTCCTTGGTCTCGACGTACGGGCCGTCGGTGAAGACGGGTTTGCCGTCGACCGCCTCGACGCTGCACACCGCGGTGGACCGGTCGAGCCCGCCGTTGCTGAAGATCAGGACACCCTCGGCCCGCATCTCCTCGATCACGGCTCGGCCGGCCACGCCCTTCGCGCGTACCTCCTCCGCCGTGTGGTCGGGCACCCACTCGTCGTTGAAGGTGATCCGGTACTCGGTCACTGGTCGTCTCCTCTCAGTCCCCGGACGAGGGCTTCTCCGACTCCTCGTCCGGCGGCCCGGCCGGTCACCGCACACTCGTTCCACGAGCGGCTGCGCCTCGATACGACAGCATCCGGGAAACAGCTTTCAGGACATGCCGAGGATGGACCGATCTGCCGGGAGAACCACTGAGAAGTCTGCCCAAGCCGACGACGCGGACGCGGTGTCACGACAAGCCTGTCGATTTCCAGCGGGCGGCAAAGCGAAAGGCAGGAAGACACGCTCCCTGCCACTTCTAACGTATACCGCACCGGGGGGCTTGCGGCAAGACCCCCGTGGTGCCGCAGAATCGTCGGCCCGAGGCCGCAACCTGCGGAAACGAAGGGGTTCGGAGCGGAGTTCCGCGCCGTCCGACCGGGCGGAGCGGCCGGCCGACTCCGCAGAGGGAGGCAACCAGGGGTGAGGACGCGTCCGGCACGAGGTTCGGCAGTGCGGACGCGCCGGTGACCGGATCGGCCAGTGCAGTGTGACGGAGCAGGGTTGCCTCGGAGGTATGGCAGTGATCGAGCAGTACGTGTGGGATCTACATGATGTCGACGAGACGCAGGTCGCGGTCGTCGGCGGCAAGGGCGCGCACCTGGGCGGGCTGTCGCGGATCGACGGTGTCCGCGTACCGGCCGGGTTCTGCGTGACGACGACGGCCTTCCGGCGGATCATGGCGGAAGCGCCGTCGATCGACGACCTGCTCGATCGGCTGTCGCGCCTGAGCCCGGACGACCGGGAGGCGATCCGCGCGCTCAGCGCGGAGATCCGTCGGCGCATCGTGGGGACCGCCGTCCCGGACGACCTCGCGGCGGCGATCAGCGGCGCGCTCGCCCGGTTCGGCGAGCGAGCCGCCTACGCCGTCCGGTCGAGCGCGACGGCGGAGGACCTGCCGACCGCGTCCTTCGCCGGCCAGCAGGACACGTACCTGAACGTCGTGGGGCCGGCCGCGATTCTCGAGCACGTGAGCCGGTGCTGGGCGTCGCTGTTCACCGAGCGCGCCGTGACCTACCGCCTGCGGAACGGCTTCGACCACCGGAAGGTCCACATGGCGGTGGTCGTGCAGCAGATGGTCCTCCCGGATGCGGCCGGCGTCCTGTTCACTGCCGATCCCGTCACGGGCAACCGGAAGGTCGCGACGGTGGACGCCAGCTTCGGACTCGGCGAGGCCCTGGTCTCCGGCCTGGTGAACCCGGACGTCTTCACGGTGCGCGACGGCAGGATCATCGACCGGGTGGTCGCCGCCAAACAGCGTGCCGTTCAGCCCCTGCCGGCCGGCGGGACGCGTGAGGTGGCGATCGACCCGCAGCGGCAGGGGCAGCCGGCGCTGACGGATGCGCAGGTCGTGCGACTCGTGCAGCTCGGCCGACGGATCGAGGCGCACTTCGGTCGCCCGCAGGACATCGAATGGTGCCTGCTCGACGACGACTTCCAGATCGTGCAGAGCCGGCCGATCACCACGCTGTTCCCCATTCCCGCGGCCCCCGACGGGGAGTACCACGTCTACCTCTCCGTCGGTCACCAGCAGATGATGACCGACCCCATGAAGCCCCTGGGCATCTCCGTGTGGCAGCTGACGGCCATGGCGCCCATGCAGGAGGCGGGCGGAAGGCTGTTCGTCGACGTCACCCGGCGCCTGGCGGCGCCCGCGAGCCTCCTGGAGATGGCGGGGAGGTCCGATCCGCTGACCAGGGACGCCCTGGAGACCGTCCTCGACCGCCACGACTTCGGCCCGGCGCTCCCGGACGCCGGTCCCGCCGGGCCGCCGGTCAGCGGCGCGCCCGCCCCGATCGAGACCGATCCGGCCATCGTCACCGAGCTGATCGAGCGCAGTGAGGCGTCCATCGCGGCCCTGCGGCGCGACATCCGGACGAAGAGCGGCCCGGAGCTGTTCGACTTCCTGCTGGAGGCCTTCCAGGAGCACAAGCGGGTCCTCGGTGATCCGCTGAGCATGAAGGCGATCATGGCGGGGATGGAGGCCACCTGGTGGCTCAACGACCGGTTGCAGGAATGGCTGGGAGAGAAGAACGCGGCGGACACGCTCACACTGTCCGCTCCCCACAACGTCACCTCGGAGATGGGACTGGCGCTGCTCGACGTCGCCGACGTGATCCGCCCGCACCCGGAGGTGGTGCGGTTCCTGCAGGAGGTCGAGGACGAGGGCTTCCTCGACGAGCTGCCGAAACTCCCGGGCGGGACGGAGGCGCGTGACGCCATCGAGGCCTACCTCGACCGTTACGGGATGCGGTGCGTCGGCGAGATCGACATCACGAGGCCCCGCTGGAGCGAACGGCCCAGCACGCTCGTGCCCCTGATCCTCGACAACGTCAGGAACTTCGAGCCGGGCGCCGCCGGGCGGCGCTTCGAGCAGGGGCGGCAGGAGGCGCAGAAGAAGGAACAGGACGTGCTCGCACGCTTGCGGGCCCTGCCGGACGGTGAGCGCAAGGCCGACGAGACCAAGCGGATGATCGACCGGGTTCGGACCTTCATCGGCTACCGGGAGTACCCGAAGTACAGCATCATCAGCCGCTACTTCGTCTACAAGCAGGCCCTGCTGGACGAGGCCGCGCGCCTCGTGCAGGCCGGCGTGCTCCCCGAGAAGGAGGACATCTTCTACCTGACCTTCCAGGAACTCCACGACGCCGTGCGCACGAACAGCGTGGACGGCCGACTCATCCGGCAGCGCAAGGACGCGTTCCGGTCGTACCGGTCACTCACACCGCCCCGGGTGCTCACGTCCGACGGCGAGGCCGTCACCGGAACGTACCGGCGCGACGACGTACCGGCCGGTGCCCTGATCGGCTTGGCGGTCTCAGCCGGAACCGTCGAGGGACGGGCGCGCGTCGTCCTCGACCTGGCGCAGGCGGATCTCGAACCGGGCGACATCCTGGTCACCGCCTACACCGATCCCAGCTGGTCGCCCCTGTTCGTCGCCGTCAGCGGCCTGGTGACGGAGGTCGGCGGCCTGATGACCCACGGCGCGGTGATCGCTCGGGAATACGGTCTGCCCGCCGTCGTCGGCGTGGTGGATGCCACCCGGCTCATCCGGGACGGCCAGCGGATCCGCGTGCACGGCACCGACGGGTACGTCGAGATCCTGCCGTGAGGCTAGCCAGCTCCTGAGGGTGAATGGCCACGGCGTAGGTAGGCGTGACGACGAAGGCCCCTGGTTGTCGAGTGGAACCGTCGAGGAACCGCTCCGGCAGCCAGGAGGCCTTCGCGTCGCACGTCGAGGCTGCTGCGATGATGGACCGTCATGCCCGCGCGTGCCGCAGGGCCCAGTCGAGGGCGTAGTCGGCGATCTCCTCCCAGCCCTTCTGCGCGGGAAGCAGGTGCGCGTAGCCGTCGTACTCCTTGACTTCGGTGACGGCGTGGGACCTGTAGTGCTTGGCGTTGGCCTGCTGGACGGCCGGCGGCATGACGTGGTCCTCGCTGCCGGAGACGAACAGCAGCGGCGCCCGGTCGTCGTTGTGGTAGTCGACCCAGGTGTCCTGGTGTCCGGGCTGGAAGTTGGCCAGCACGCCGCCCCACACGATCCCGCCGTTCGCGGGGACGTGATAGCGCTCGTAGAGGGCCTGCGACTCCTCCTCCGTGAACGTGTTGGTGAACGCGTACTTCCACTCGTCGAACGAGAGCCCCACCGCCCTGTGCCGGTTGGCCGGGCTCCTCAGCACCGGGAGCGTGGACTTGACCTGCGACAGCGGTACGACCCGTACCCCTTCGGTCGGCGCCGAGTTCATCGCGACGCCCGCGGCCCCGAGGCCTCGGTCGAGCAGGAGTTGGGTGAACGTCCCGCCGGCCGAGTGGCCCATGATGATCGGCGGCGCGGCCAGCTCGTCGATGACGGCCGTGAGGTGGTCGACGATCTTGGGTACGGTCAGCTCCATGATCGGCGTCGGGTCGGCGTTGAGGGCCTCCACCTCGACGTCGAGGCCGGGGTACGCGGGTGCGAGCACCCGGAATCCCCGCTGCTCGTAGTGGGTGACCCAGTGCTCCCAGCTGCGCGGAGTGAGCCAGAAACCGTGGACGAGGACGATGGTGTCGGGGGTGGTCATCGTGAACTCCCTAGGAAGCGCAGGTCGTCGGAGGTCGCTGCCGATGCCTCGGCACCGGGTCGCACTCCTGGGACAGTCCCGCGGGGCAGGTACACCCTGACGACAGGAGGGCCGGCTGTGGTGTGACAGCTACCGGATGTGACACCCGCCATGCCTCGCGGCCGGCCCGTCCGCGCCGTCGTCGGGGCTTGTGTGTCCGGCACCGGGCGCAGGGCGAACTGTGCCCCGCAGGTCGGACCGGCGGTCACCGGCTCGCGGCGCCGGCCAGCAACTCGTCGACCTCCGCGGCGGTGGGAGCGGTGGCGGGCCCGCGCCGCGTGACGGCCAGCGCCGCCGCGGCGTTCGCACGACGGACGGCCCGGACCGGGTCGAGACCGGCCACGAGAGCCGCGACGAACGCCCCTACGTGGGCGTCCCCGGCGCCGTTGGTGTCCACGACGGTCACCGGGAAGGCCGGCACGCGCAGGGACCGCCCGCCCGTGGCGAGCACGGCGCCCTGCGGCCCGACACGGACGAGCACGCCGACCCGTCCGGTGCGCTCCGCCAGGGTCACCGCGGCTGCCTCCGGATCGCTGCGGTCGGTGAGCAGCCGGGCCTCCCGTTCGTTGCAACTCCACCAGTCGGCCCGCTCCCGGGCCGCCGTGAGGACGGACGCGGGTATCTCGGCGACCAGCGGCCCGGGGTCGACGACCACGGTGACCTCCGGCGGGACCGTGGGCAGCCAGGCCGCCAGGGCCGGACCGTTGGAGGGGTAGGCGAGGCTGTAGCCGGAGACGTACACGACGTCGCCGGGGCGCAGGTCGACCCGGGCCAGGTCCGCCGGCCCGAGCCGCGCCTCCGCGCCGACGCTCGTGGCGAACGTACGCTCGCCTTCCGGGTCGACCAACGCGACGCTGAACCCGGTGTCGATCTCCGGTAGCGCCGGTTGCACGAGATCGATGCCGGCCTGGGCCAGGTGCTCACGGGCCAGGTCGGCGAACGGTCCGGTGCCGTGCATCCCGGCGTACGCCACGGGCAGCCCCTGACGCGCGGCGCTCACCATGACGTTGAGCCCGCCCCCGGCGGTGATCCGGCTGCCGGAGGCGAGCACGTCACCGCCCACCTCCGGCAGGTGCGGGAGGTACATCACCACGTCGACGACGACGTTGCCGGTGTGCACCAGCCGGGGCGACCGCGCGGTCACTGCCGTGCCCCCGCGGTCGCGTCGGCCGCGTCCCCTTCGGGCAGCACGTGCCCGGAACGGTCCGTCGTGTCACCGCGTCGGGCGCTGCGGGCGCCGAGCAGCAGGTACAGGGCGCCGGCGACGACGAACGCCGCGACCCAGCCGAGACCGTTCGTGCCCAGCCAGGAGTCCGCGAGGGGACCGCTGAACCAGACGTCGTCCGCCGAGGTCGAGGCCGTGAGGAACAGCAGACCGACGACCGTGCCGGCCAGCCACGGCAGTACGGCGCTCCAGCGGAACCCGCCCTGGTACCAGTAGACGCTGGTACGGGTGGTGTCCATCAGTCCGCGCGGGTCGTACTGCCGCCGGAAGAGCATGTCGGCCAGGAAGACCGCGACCCACGCGGTGATCGGCACGGCGAGCAGCGAGATGAAGGTGATGAACGGCCCGTAGAAGTTGCCGGCGATCAGCATGAAGTAGATGCCACCGGCCAGGGTGAGCACGATGTCCAGGCCGACGGCGATCACCCGGCGGGTCCGGATGCCGAGGGTGATCATGGTCAGGCCGGCGGAGTAGACCGAGAGGTTGTTGGACAGCAGCAGGCCACCGAACGCGGCGAGCAGGTACGGCACCGCCATCCAGGACGGCAGCATCACCTGGATCGCCGAGACGGGGTCGCTGGCGGAGGCGAGGCGGCCGTCGCCGGCGGACAGGAGGCCGCCCAACCCGATGAGCAGGAACAGCGGGATCCCGGCGCCGGCCGAGGCTGCCGCCACGATGCGCCCGCCCGGCACGTTCCGGTGCTGGTAGCGGGCCATGTCGGCGCCGGCGTTCGCCCACCCGATCCCGGTGCCGGCGGCGATCACGCCGATTCCGGCGATGACGACGCTCAGCGGGGCGGCCGGGGCGTCGAGCGCGGCCTGCCAGTCGACCCGGGTGATCAGGAACGCGGCGACGAGGATGTTCAGCCCGCCGAAGACGTACGTCGCCCACTGCTGGATCCAGACCAGCGTGGCGTGTCCCAGGCCCGAGACGACCAGGGTGAGCGCCACGAAGGCCAGCAGGGAGATCACCGTCAGCACGGGATTCGCGGTGAGTCCGAACGCGATGTCCAGCAGTGCCAGCAGCGCGTACGCGGCGGTCGTCGTGTTGACCGTCTCCCAGCCGACCCGGGACAGCCACGAGATCACCGTCGGCCCGTGGTTGCCGCGGGGTCCGAAGATCGCGCGGGACAGCGTCATGCTGGGCGCGCCGCCCCACTTGCCGGCCACGCTGATCAGGCCGACGAGGGCGAAGGAGCCGAACGATCCGACCGCGGCGACCAGCAGCGCCTGCCAGATGTTCATGCCGCGCAGCGCGACCAGGGTGGCGCCGAGCGGTAGCCCCAGGATGGAGATGTTGGCGGCGAACCAGACCCAGAAAAGCTGGCCCGGTCCGCCCGTGCGCTCGGCGGGAGGCACCGGTTCGATGCCTCTGGTCTCGATGGCGCCGACCCGGTTGGCGTCGGCCGGGATCGTGCCGGTCAGGTCCGTCGTGGACATCGTCGTCCTGCCTTTCCTGCGGTGCCGGCCGTCAGCGGTGCTGACGGAGAGCGAGCAGGCCTGTCGCCAGGTCTGTCAGTGGGAGATGGTTGGCTTTCTCGATCGTTTCCCGGGCGGCGCCGGGGAAGGAGTCGACGCCGTGTCCGGCGCCGGCGATGGCGCCGACCATGGCGGCGATCGTGTCGGTGTCGCCGCCGAGGCTCGCCGCGAGCAGGCAGGCCTGCCACGGGTCGTCGGGGTGGACGGCGAGCACCGCGAAGGCCGCCGGCACCGACTCCTGGGTCGCCACGCTCGTACCCACGAGGTGGTAGATCAGGTCGGCGGCGTCCTCCGGCGTCCGTCCGGCGACCAGCTCCGTGGCCCAGGAGATCCGGGTGGCGATGTCCGCCGCCGCGACCCAGTTGCCTCGGCCCGAGGCGAGACGCGCCGCGCGTACGGCGGTCGCGGTCGCCGTCGCGGCGTCGGCGCCGTCCAGGCCGGCGCTCACCGCGGCGGCCACGGCGGCCGCGCCGGCGAGGGCGACGCCGGTGTTGTGGGTGACCCAGCTCGCCTCGACGACCCGGTCGACGAGCAGGTCCAGGTCGGTCGCGGGTACGGCGATCCCGACCGGGGTGATCCGCATGGCGGCGCCGTTCGTCGTCCCGAACCGGCCGGCCTCCTCGAGCGGGCGGCCGGCGGCCACGGCGGCGACCGCGGCTCGTGTCGACGGACCGAGCAGATCGAGCGAGCCGCGTCGGCGCATGTCGTCCTCCCAGGCGAGCAGCGCCCGGGCGAGGCGGTGCCCGTCGACGCGGCCGCCGCCGTCGAGAAGGAGTTGTCCGAGCAGCAGCGCCTGTTCGGTGTCGTCGGTCACCGACCCGGCGGGCATCGCGGGCGCGATCGGCTGGTCCGCGGGCCCCGGCTCGAAACCGGACAACCGGCCGTAGCGGGCGAGGATCCGCTCGCGCGGCAGGGACTGGGTCGGCATGCCGAGCGCGTCGCCGACGGCGAGCCCGGTCAGGGCCGCGGTCGCTCGCGATCCGATCGTGACGGCGGGCGGGGGAGTGTTCATTCCGATGCCTCTCCGAAGCGCAGGTGCAGCCGGAACCGGGCCGGGTCCAGCAGGCTCTCCACGTGCTCGACGAATCCGCCGGCCGCGTCGCGGCTCAAGCGACGGGTGCGGAGGTAGAGGTCGTCCGTGGTGCAGCCGAGCAGTTGGGCGTCCGACTGCGTCACCCGGGCCAACTCCACCCATTCCTCGCCCTGCGCCGGCACGAGGCCGGCCGAACGCAGCGCCGCGTACAGGGACCCGGTGAGTCCACGTTCGGGCAGCTCGCGCAACGGGCCGACAGCGGGAATCCGGCTCCGCTCGATCGAGATCGCCGGGCCTCCGTCGAGAGACCGGAGCCGGTCGATCGCCACACACTCGGCCGAGGGCAGACCGAACCGTTCCGCCAGCTCAGGCTCCTGGACCAACTCGAGACGCAGCATGCGTACCGTCGTGGGGACGCCCTGCTCGGCCAGGGCGCGGGACCAGCCCAGCCGGTCGTCGATGGCGCGGCCGTCGAAGGTCACGAACGAGCCCTTGCCGGAGCGGGTCTCGATAAGCCCCTGCTGGCTGAGGTCGGTCAGGGCCTGGCGGACAGTGTTCCGGCTCACGTCGAACCGGGTCGCGAGAGCGTGCTCACCGGGCAGCTGGGTGCCCGGGGCGAGCTGGCCACCACGGATCTCCCGGGCGAGCTGCTCGGCGACCCGCTGGTGCTTCAGCTTGAGAACCTGTCCAAACATGTTCAGCAGAGTAGCTCTGGCCTGCGCCTTCGACAACACCAAAGATCTTTCGGCGAGCGACGCCGCCGCCGCTGCCGATCCGGTGTTGCGCGCTTAGGCTAATGCCATTAGCCTATAGCTAACACCGATAGCCAACTTGGGAGAAGCCCATGACCGAATACCTGACCGTCGACGCCGGCACCCTCGCGTACGAGGTGACCGGCGCGTCCGGACCACTCGTCGTGCTCGCCCACGGCATGGGTGACAGCCGGGAGGCGTACCGGTTCGTGGCGCCGCGCCTCGCGGCCGCCGGCTACCGCGTGGCCGCGGTCGACCTGCGGGGCTGCGGCGAGTCGAGCACGGGCTGGCCCTCCTACAGCCGCACCGACATCGCCGGCGACCTGCTCGCGCTCGTCCGGCACCTCGGTGGCCCGGCCGTGCTGATCGGTCACTCGATCTCCGGCGGAGCCGCCACCGTGGCGGCCGCCCAGGCGCCCGACCTGATCACCGGCATCGTCGAACTGTCACCGTTCACCCGCAAGCAGTCGATCAAGCTGAGTGACCTTCGCGTCGGCCGCTTCCGCAAGGGCATGGCGCGACTGCTCGGCGCCGGCCTGCTGGGCAGCGTCCCGCTCTGGCTCCGCTATCTCGACACCGCCTACCCGGGAAAGAAGCCGGTCGACTGGACCGCCCGGACGGCCCGGATCGACGCCATGATGCGCGAGCCCGGCCGGATGAGGGCGATGCAGAAGATGGGCGGGTCGGCGCCGGTCGACGCCGGGGCACAACTGGGGAACGTACGCTGCCCGGTGCTCGTCGTCGAGGGCTCGCTCGACCCGGACTGGGCCGACCCGCGGGCCGAGGGGGAGGCCATCGTGGCCGCGCTGCCCGCCGGTCTGGGCCGGCTCGAGGTGATCGAGGGCGCGGGTCACTACCCGCACGTCCAGTACCCCGACGAGGTGGTGTCGCTGGTGCTGCCCTTCCTGCGGGCGAACGCCCGGGCCGACACCGCGTCCCGGTAAGCACCACCAGCGTGCGGCTGGCGCATCAGCCGGCGGTCCCGGTTGACCCGCTTTGACCGATCGCCGCCTGGGTCAGTCGCCAGGCGGCGGAGATCAGCCCGATGTGCGAGAACGCCTGGGGGAAGTTCCCCAGTTGCCGCCCGGTACGCGGGTCGATCTGCTCGGCGAGGAGGCCCAGGTCGTTGGCCCGACCCGCGATGCTCTCGAACAGCGTCGCGGCCCGGTCCCACTCGCCCGCGAGCGTGAGGCACTGCACCAGCCAGAAGGAACAGAGGACGAAGCCCGCCGAGTCGTGGGGCCAGCGCCGGACCAGCCCGTCGGTGGTGAGGTCGCGTTCGACGCGGTCGATCGTCGCGCGCATCCGCCAATCGGTGGCGGGAAGGAACCCGACGAGGGGCAGGACCAGTGCCGAGGCGTCGAGTTGGTCGATCCCGAAGGCCCCGGTGAACGCGCCCACACGGGGATTCCACCCGTCGCGCAGGATGGCGTCGCGGATCTCGTCGCGCGTCGTCGCCCAGCGCTCCAACTCCGCCGGACTGCCCAGACGCTCGCCGAACCGTACGGCCCGGTCCAGCGTCACCCAGCAACCCACCTTGGACGTCAGGTGGTGCCGCAGGTCGTCCCGCAGCTCCCAGATCCCCGAGTCCGGCAGACGCCAGGTGTTCATCGCCTGCTCCACGAGGTCCCGCAGCAACCGCCGTACGTCCTCGGAGAGCGGGTCGAGATTGTTGCGGAGCAGCCACGCGGCGTCCACGATCTTGCCGAGCACGTCCTGCTGCCGCTGGTGCCAGGCGTCGTTGCCGAGCAGCACAGGACCCGATCCGATGTGTCCGCCCAGGGCGTCGAGCCTGCGTTCGGTCAGGTCGCGTTCGCCCTCGACGCCCACCATGATCGGTACGGGTTCCAGCCCGACGTCGCCGATCGCCTCGGCCATCCACTCGAAGAGCCGGACGGCCTCGACCGGGCAGGCCGCGATGGACAGGGCCCGCAGGGTGAGGTTGAAATCGCGCAGCCACACGTAGCGGTAGTCGTAGTTGTCGTTCCCTTCCGGCCGCACGGGTACGGAGGTGGTCGCCGCGGCGACGACGGGGCCACCGAGCTGGTAGGTCAGGCCCTGCAGGATCAGGACGTTCCGGCGCACCAGCGGCGCGTAGAGCCCCGGGTAGCTGTGTGTCGCCGCCCAGGAGTGCCACGCCTCGACCGTGTCGCTCAGCGCCGCCGGCACGTCGGCCGGCATCGGCTCGGGTTGGTGGTAGGTCGACGAGTAGGCCAGCGAGAAGGTTTCCCGCTGGCCTGCCTCGACCAGGAACGACGCCGACGCGTCGGTCCGGTGACGGTCCACCGGCACGGTCGCGGTCATCCCGAGCGTGGCGCCCGTCGCGCTGGCGCTGAGCGTCTCGCCGTGCCAGCGGAGGTGGGCGCGCACCCGGCCGTACTCGAACCGGGGGGCGTAGGACATCACCATCGGCACACGCCCGGAAAGGCCTTCGACCTGCCGTAGGAGAACACAGGGTGGATTCCGCCCGATGTCGTGTCCTCGGCCGCGGTCAAGGGCCAGGGCGTCGGTGATCGAGACGGAACCGTCGCCGGTGGTGAACACCGTGCGCAGCACCAACGTGTCGTCGAGGTAGTGCCGCTGGACGTCGTACTCCCCGGCGGGCCGAATCGACCAGTGCCCGCCGTCGTCGTCGAGCAGCCGGGCGAACACCGACGGCGCGTCGAACCGAGCCGGGCACCACCAGTCCACGGAACCATCGCGGCCGACCAGGGCCCCGGAGCGCCCGTCGGCCAGGTACCCGTAGTCCTCAATATGGCTGGCGCGCATCGTACGCCGCCCCGGGCCGGTCGGTGGGAAGCAGACGAGTCACGTGGTGGCCATCCTTACCACCTCACCTGGTTACGCCCTGACGGATCTTCGTGGAACGGAAACAGTGGCGCGCCTGCCTACCCCGTATCCGGCACACCTAACGCGGGCTACCGGCACATCGTCGGGGACCTCGTCGGTCGGAACAGCCTCATCGACACGGGGGCCCAGGCGAGCGCCGCCGGATGGCCCTCGTGCGCTGATCGTCCCTGTGGAAGAAGCGGTGTAGCAGCGTCTCGCCACCTCACGGGCACCTCAGAAAGAAGCGAATCGTCCAGGCCGCGAGTCCGAATGAACATTCCCGGCGGGCTGACGCGGACCTAGCGTCGGAACCCGCCGTGCAGGGATCCGCCCGCTCGGCCCCCGCACGGCACGGAGAAGATGTGGTCAACGGAATCGGCCCGACGGCGCTGCCTGAGCGCGTCGAGCCCGAGGTGGAGACGCGAACCGACGGCGTCGTCCTGCGTGTCCGACGCGACGGACGTGCCGTCCTCGACGGGGTCCGGCTGGGCATCCGCGTCGGCGGCGTCGACCTGGACGCCGGTTCGGTCCTCCTGCGCTCCCACGACCGCGAGATCACCGACGAGTGGACCGCCCGGTCCGGCAAGGCGACGGGAACCCACCGGTACGCGCATCGCGAGACGGTCCACGAGCTGCGCCACGCGAGTGGCCTCGAGTGGCAGATCCACGTGAGGGCCAGCGTCGACGGGGTGGCCGTCCGCTACGCGCTCGCCCGTCTGGAGGGCCACGGCCGCCTCGACGCCGACCGCACCCGGCTCACCGTCGAACCCGACGCCCGGGTGTGGGCGCTCGACTACCAGACCTGGTACGAGACGCCCCGCTTCGGCGCCGACATGGCCGAGCTGCCGCCCGGCGCCTACGGGCTCCCGCTTCTCGTCCGCTCGCCCCGGGCCGGAGTGTATCTGCTGCTCACCGAGGCGGCGATCGACGGCCGTTTCAGCGGCGCCCACGTCGAGATCCGCGACGGGGGCGAGGCGCGGTTCGCGCTGGCCGACGAGTCGGTCGAGATCACCCGCGGTCCCGTGACTCCCTGGCGGGTGTTCATGATCGGTGACCTCGCCGCGATCGTGGAGAGCCGCTTCGTCGACGAGTTGGCGCCCGCGCCCGACCCGTCGACCGACGCGCGCTGGGTGCGACCGGGGCGCGCCGCCTGGTCGTGGTGGTCGGACTTCTACTCCGGCGCCCAGCTGCACCGGCAGCGGCACTTCGTCGACGTCGCCGCGCGCCTCGGCTGGGAGCACCTTCTCATCGACTGCGGCTGGGACGAGACGTGGGTGCCCGAGATCGTGGCCTACGCGAGCCGCCGGGGCATCCAGGTGCACCTGTGGGCGGTCTGGCACGACCTCGACGGGCCGGAGAACCTCGCGAAGCTCGCCCTGTGGCGCTCCTGGGGGGTCGCCGGCATCAAGGTCGACTTCATGGAGTCCGAGTCGAAGGAACGCTACCGCTGGTACGACACGGTCCTCGCCGAGACCGCCCGGCTCGGTCTGCACGTGAACTTCCACGGCTCGGTCATCCCGCGCGGGTGGGCGCGGACCTGGCCGCAGGTCATCGGTTACGAGGCCGTTCGCGGCAGCGAGTACTACGTCTTCTACCAGGGCACGCCCCTGACCGCCGCGCACAACGTGATCCAGCCGTTCACCCGCAACGTGGTGGGCGCCATGGACTACACGCCGGTCGCGTTCGGCGCGCCGGGGCGGACCACGAGCGACGGCCACGAGCTGGCGCTCAGCGTCGCGTTCGAGTGCGGCATCACCCACTTCGCCGACGACGTCGACGCCTACCTCGCCAGGCCGGACGCGGCGCGGTTCCTCGCCGAACTGGCGCCCGCGTGGGACGAGACGGTGCTGCTCGCCGGCGACCCCGACCACGAGGCCGTTCTCGCTCGCCGATCCGGCGACCGCTGGTTCGTCGGCGGCATCGCCACCGGGCCGGCGCGCCGTCTCACCGTCGCGCTCGACCGGCTGGCGCTCGGGCCGGCCGACGCGTGGATCGTCGGCGACGGCGCCGGGGGCGGCTTGGTCTCCCACCGGCGGACGGTCGACGACAAGCTCGTCGTCGACGTGGCGGACAACGGCGGCTTCGTCGCCATCGTCGCCGCCCGCGGTGTCCGGCTCCACCGCGCCGTCGAACGGCCCGAGCAGGCCGCCCCGCGGGTGGACCCGCCCGTCCAACTGCTCGACCCGGACGGCACGGCCGTCCTGCGGACCGACGGACGGCTGCGACTGCCGCCCGGCTGGTCGGCGGAACACCTCGACGGTGACCGCTGGACGGTCACCGCGCCCACGGCCCTGCCGCCCGGCCGGGCCGGGGTGGTCACGGTCGAGACGCCGGGGGAGGACGGCGTCCCGGTCGTGGCGCACGCCCGCCTCTTCCGACCCCTGACGCCCGGATCCCATCGCCTGTCGGCGCTGACCATGGTCGCGTTCGACAACGAGAGCGGGCCGATCGAACGCGACCAGAGCAACGGTGGCGGCAACCCGGGCGACGGCCGCCGCATGAGTGTCGCCGGCACGGAGTTCGACGACGGGCTCGGCGCGTCCACGCCGTCGCGGATCGCGCTCCACCCGGGCGGCTCGGCCGACCGGTTCACCGCCCGCATCGGTGTCGACGACGAGACCCCCGGCACCGCCGCCCGGATGAGCGTGCACGGCGACGGAACCGAGCTGTTCACCGCCGACGTCCGCTCGGGCGAACCTCCCCTCGACATCGACGTCGACATCCGCGGCGTCGCCACGCTGAGCCTGCACGCGGACACCCTGCCCCACCACGCAGAGCCGGCCCACGTCGACTGGGCATCGGGTCGCCTCCACCGCCACCACGACACCGCCACCACCCCGGCCGAGCACTGAAGCTCGGCCACCCACCAAGGAGAAACCATGCGACACGGCAAGAGATGGATCGCCGCCGCGGCCGTGCTGGCCGCCCTCGCCGCGACCGGCTGCAGCGGCAGCGGCAGCGGCGGGGGAGACGGCAAGGTCGCCCTGAGCTACGCGACGTGGAGCGACGACCAGAAGCCGGCCATGGAGGCGATCGCCAAGGCCTTCGAGGACAAGCACCCCGACATCGACGTCCAGGTGCAGGTCCTGCCCTGGCCCGAGTACTGGTCCACGCTCCAGGTCGGCGCGGCGGGCCGCACCGCACCCGACGCGTTCTGGATGCTCGCCGACCAGTTCCCCGCGTACGCCAAGGGCAACCAGCTGCTCGACATCACCGACGCGGTCAAGGCCGCCGGCGTCGACCTGGCCGCGTACCCGAAGGCCGTCCTCGACCTGTACGACGTCGACGGCAAGCTCTTCGGCCTGCCGAAGGACTTCGACACGAACGCGATCTGGTTCAACAAGGCCCTCTTCGACAAGGCCGGCGTCGCCTACCCGGACGACAGCTGGACCTGGGACGACGCGCGCGAGGCCGCCCGTAAGCTGACGAACCCCGCCGCCGGCGTGTGGGGCATCGCCGCCCCGATCGACCGCCAGGGCGGCTACTACAACAGCATCTACCAGGCTGGCGGCAAGGTGATCGGCGACGACGGCAAGGCCGCCATCGACAGCCCGGAGGCCATCTCCGGCCTGCAGTTCTGGACCCAGATGCACGCCGACGGCCTCTCACCGACGCTCAAGCAGCTCTCGGACACCGAAGCGGTGCAGATGTTCATGGACCAGAAGGTGGCCATGTACTTCTCCGGCTCCTTCTGGGCCCAGCGCCTCTACGGCGACCAGGCGCTGCGCCCCCACGTCGGCGTCGCGCCGCTGCCGAAGGGGAAGCAGCGGGCCACGATGATCAGCGGCATCCTCAACGCCGGGTACGCCGGCACCAAGCACCCGAAGGAACTCGCCGAGTTCCTCATCTTCGCCAGCGGCAAGGACGCGGCGGTCATCCAGGCGAAGAGCGGCGCCGTGCTGCCCGCGTACAAGGACACCCAGCAGGGCTGGCTCGACGCGATGCCCGAGTTCAACCTGAAGGTGTTCGTCGACGCCGTCGCCTACTCGGTGCCGCTGCCGATCGCCGGTGACGCCGCCAAGTGGACCGGTCTGGAGACCCAGTACCTCGGCCCGGCGTGGGAGGGCAAGCAGACCGCCGCCGACGCCGCCCACGCCTACAACACAGCGATCAACGAGGTCCTCGCGCAGTGACCACCGACGTCGGCAGCCCTCCTTCGCGGCAGCGCACCCGCCGCCGCGGGGGAGGGCTGCTTCCCTCACCCGGCTGGGGCTACCTGATGATCGCCCCGGCGCTCATCGGCCTCGTGGCCCTCTACGTCTGGCCGTTCCTCACCACCTTCGGCAAGAGCTTCATGGACGTCCCGGCCTTCGGGCCCGGCACGTTCACCGGGGTCGACAACTACACCGAGCTGCTCGGCGACGAACGCTTCTGGCAGGCGCTGCGCAACTCCGCGCTCTACACGGTGATCCTGCTGCTGGGCGTACCCGTCGCGATCGTGCTCGCGGCGCTCATCGAGCAGGTGGGCCGCGGCCGCGCCCTCTACCGGGTCCTGTTCTTCCTGCCGGTCGTGACCCTGCCGGTCGCGGTCAGCATGGTCTGGCGCTTCATCTACAACGGCGACTTCGGCCTGCTGAACTACGTCCTGTCACTGGTCGGCATCCCAGGGCAGTACTGGGTCGCCGACGCCACGTTCACGATCTACGCGGTCGGCGTCGTCGGCATCTGGATGAGTCTCGGCATCAACCTCATCATCCTCGGCGCCGGACTCCAGTCGATCCCGCGCGACCTCTACGAGGCCTCCGCGCTCGACGGGGCGGGACGGGTCCGCCAGTTCTTCCGGATCACCCTGCCGCTGCTGTCGCCGAGCGTGTTCCTCGTGACCGTGCTGACCGTGATCTCGGCGCTGCAGATGTTCGACCTGATCTTCGTGATGCTCCGCAGCGTCAACAACACGGCGCTCGCCGACTCGAAGACCATCGTCTACCTCTTCTACGAGAAGGCGTTCGTGGAGTTCGACCAGGGCTACGGGGCGGCCATCGCCATCGTGCTGCTCATGGTGATCATGGCAGCCACGATCATCCAGTTCCGCCTGCAACGCCGGTGGGTGTTCTATGACTGATCAGATCCTGCAAAGCAGGCGCAGCGAGCGAGCGCCAGCCGGGTCGAAGGCGTCCCGCCACGGCGAGTGGGTCATCCACCTGGCCCTCGCCGCCGCGGCGGTGGTCATGGTGGCGCCGTTCGTGTGGCAGCTGCTCACCATCTTCAAGTCCAACCGTGAAGCGTCGCAGGTGCCGCCGACGCTCCTGCCCGACGACCCGACGACCGGCGCGTTCGCCACGTTCTTCGGGTCGGTGCCGTTCTGGGCGCAGCTCACCGTGTCGGTGTCCGCGCTCGTGCTCCGCGTGATCGGGCAGCTCACCGTCTCCGCGCTCGCGGGCTACGCGTTCGCCCGGCTCCGCTTCCCCGGACGCAGAATCCTGTTCGGGCTGTTCATCGCCATGCTCATGGTGCCCAGCCAGCTCTTCCTCATCGGGCAGTTCGAGATCATCCGTGACTTCCAGATGCTCGACACCGTTCCCGCCCTGGCGATCCCCGGCATGTTCTCGGCGTTCGGGATCTTCCTGATGCGGCAGGCGTTCATGTCGATCCCCGTCGGGTTCGAGGAGGCCGCCCGCCTCGATGGCGCCGGGCCCCTGCGGACGTTCTGGTACGTCATGCTCCCCATGGCCCGCCCCACCATGGCGGCGCTGGCCGTCCTCACCTCGCTGTACTCCTGGAACGACCTGCTCTGGCCGCTCATCGTGACCCCGCGCGGTGACAAGCGGCCCGTCACCGTCGGCCTGGCCGGCCTCCAGGGGCAGTTCGGGACCGACTACCCGACCCTCATGGCCGGTGCCCTCGTGGCGTCGCTGCCGCTCATCCTCATCTTCCTGGTGTTGCAGCGACAGTTCTTCTCCGGCATCGCCAGCAGCGGCCTGAAGGGCTGAATCGTCGCCGGGCCGTGCCAGACATCGGCGCGGCCTCGCCGGTTCGCCCGGACACCACACCGGTATCCGGGCGAACCGAGCAGGCGCCTCCGCCCGCAATCCCACGACTACGTGCGGTCAGGCCTCGAAGGCGGCATCGGCGACCGGGTAGCCGGCATGGCGGCGGCGGAAACCGCTCGGGCTCATCCCGTGGTGCTTCCGGAAGACCCGTGAGAAGTAGAAGGCGTCGTCGAAGCCGATCTCGGACGCGATCTCGGTGACCGTCGCGCCCGTCGTGTCGAGCAGCTGCCGTGCCCTCGCCATCCGCAGCGCCGTGTGGTGAGCCAACACCCCGCCCCCGGTCGCCCGGCGGAAGAGGGTGCTCAGATGCGACGGCGACACCCCCACCAGCCGGGCCAGCTCGGGCACCGTCACCTTCCCGTCGAGCCGTTCGGCCAGGTAGCTCATGGCGCGCTGTAGGGGATCCCCCGGTTCGGGAAGCAACCGGTCGACGCCGATCTGCGTGAGCAGCTTCCACGCGGTCCCCGCCGCGCCCAGCAGGCGGATGGGCGACTGGTCACGCTCGAGACAGGTGACGATCTCGTCCAGCAGCGCCACCGCCCGACCGACACCCCGGACCGGCACCACGGGGCGCTCGGTCGTGGCCTCCATGCACTCCGCGAGCTTCGACACGTCCGACCCCATGAGATGCGCCCACCAGATCGTCCAGGGATCGCGCTCGTCGGCGCCGTACTCGTGGGCGACGCCGCGGGGGATGACCAGCGCCTGCCAGGCGCCGATCCGATGCATGCCCGACCCGACGCGCGCCCAGCCCAGGCCCGAGGCGCACACGATGAGGACCACCTCGGGCGTGCCCCGGGGGCGGTGCATCCGGTGGTCGGCCGCATCCGGGTAGTACCCGGCATCGGTCACGAGGAGTCGACCGGTGATCGGGCGCCGCAGCGCCTCGGCGACGAGCGGACGGGGCACCGAGGCTATCCGCTGCCCGCGAAATCCCTCCTGGAGCGGCACCGGCCTATCGTGCGCGGTCAGCAGCGAATTGTCCATGCAGTGGGCCATCCGATCCGCCGCGACGAGGCCCCCGGACACCCAGGCCCCAGCCGCGCTGCCCGCACCGCTAGCTCCTCGGGTCCCCCTTCCAGTCCTGGACGAGGAGCCCGAGCAGCACCTCGTCCATGAACTCGCCCAGGACCCAGGCCGAGGAGCGCAGCACACCCTCGCGGACGAAGCCGTTACGCTCGGCGGAGCGCAGCATGGCGGTGTTGTCCGCCAGCGTCTCGATCTGCAGCCGCTGCAGGCCGCGTACGACGAAACCGTAGTAACACAGCACCGCGACCACGTCCGTCCCGTAGCCCTTGCCCCGGAACGACGGCCGCAGCCCCAGCCCGATGTGCGCGGACCGGTGGTGGCTGTCGATGCCCCACAGCGTCGCCGTGCCGACCAGCGTGCCGCCGTCCAACTCCACCACGGAGAACGGGACGTGCCCCTGCTCCGTGTCGTCCACCACGAGCCGCGGGTCCTTCGAGCCGGGCGTGATCGGCCGCCACGGCCGGCTCTCGGCCCGCGACGAGTTGACCACGTCGTCGTAGAGCTCGGCGAGCAGGACCGGGATGTCGTCCGCGTGCCGGGCCCGCAGCCCGATCGTGTTGCCTCGTAGCATGCGAGCTTCCTACCCGACCCGGCTGGCCGGCGGCAACCGATAACACGCAGCAGCGGCCGGCCGAAGAGACAGTGCCCAGGCCTGTCCTGTCGATGATGGTCGGGGTGCTCGAGTGGCTGCCTCGACCCTAGGATCGGGATGATGCAGGAGACACGGCTGACGGTTCGGCCAGCGAGCTTGGCGGATGTCGGTTCGTTGGTGGAGTTGCGCCTGGCCAATGCTGAGGCGCACCTTGCTCTCGACGCTGCCACCTACCGCGTTCCACAGCGTGACGCGGTAGTGCGCCACTTCGCGGCCGTGCTGGCCGACGAGGCCGGGCGGGATGCCGTCCTCGTCGCTGAGAGGCATGACGGCCAGGTGGTCGGGATGGTCGAAGTGCTGCGGCATTCCGATCCGCCGGACCATCAGATCCTGCGTCCTGAACCCTCTGCCCAGGTCCACACGGTCGTGCTGCCCGGTGCCAGAGGGCTCGGGGTGGGATCAGCGTTGCTGGCGGCGGCCGAACGGTGGGCAGGCGAGCGGGGGATCACGTACCTGTCGGCTGGCATCTACCACCGCAACGTCGATGCAGTGCGCTTCTATAGCCGGTACGGCTACACCCACGCCGGTCTGTCCCTCGGTAAGAGCGTGGACTAGCGGCCGCGGTGGCCGTCATCGGAGCCGGATGATGGCGGCGACGCGGATAAGGCCGGATCGGTAGAGGGATGCCCGTTTGGTCTAACGGATTGCCAGCCCGCGCACCGCCCCGCTCTGGTAGCAGCGCGATCACCGCCCACGCTTCATCGGCCAACTCAGCACGACGCACCACCGGCGCATCGCCAACGATCAACCACTCCAAGATCGAGAGGACCGCCTAGCTCTCCCGCACCCACGGCCGCAGCTTCTCCGGGTTGCGGACCACCCAGATCCGGGCGACTCGCCCGTCCGAGACGTCGAAGGACGCCACCGTCATGACGACGCCGCCGCGCTGGGCCACCAGGCCCGGCGCACCGTTGACCGACCGCTCCAGGAGTTCCATCCCCGGGGCCCTGTCGGCGATGGCGACCATGTACTGGGCGATGCGCTCGCCGCCCTCGATCGGGCGCAGGACGGTTCCGGCCATGCCGCCGCCGTCGGCGGTCATCACGGCGGCCGGGTCGAGGAGCCCGACGAGGGCCCCGATGTCCTTGCTCTCCCAAGCCGCTCTGATGCGCCGCACCACGGCGGCCTGTCCGGTCGTCGTCACCGGACCGCGCGGGAGGCTCACCCGCCGCCGGGCGGAGGCCGCCAGTTGCTTGCAGGCCGCGGGGGTCCGGGCGAGGACGTCGGCGACCTCCGCGAACGGGTACCGGAAGACGTCGTGCAGGACGTACGCCACCCGCTCGGCGGGCGTCATCGACTCCAGCACGACAAGGAAGGCCATGCCCACCGACTCGTCCAGGACGATCTGGTCGGCGGGGTCCACAGGGCCGGTGGGGCGGACGCCGTCGGCGTGGTTCCACTCGCCGCGGTCGGGCAGCGGCTCGGGCAGCCACGCGCCCACATAGCGTTCGCGGCGGACCCGCGCCGAGGTGAGCAGGTCCAGGCAGATACGGCTGGTGACCGTCGTCAACCAGGCGCCCGGGGACCGGATCTCCTCCTGCCGGCACCGAGGCAGTCCGTACCAGCGCGCGTACGCCTCCTGTACGGCGTCCTCGGCCTCGGTCACCGAGCCGAGCAACCGGTAGGCGACGTTGACCAGTTGGCGTCGCTCGCCGGCGATCTCGTCCGGGCTGGTCTGGACAGTTCCCATGCCTCCGGCCGCCCCTCGCCTTACCTTTCGCAACCCCACGTCGTCGGGCTGGTGAGACCTTAACGACCTACGCAAGGGGACTGTGACATGGCCACTCAGGTGACGGCGACGACGGCGACGGCGGACGGACGGCGCGGCTCCTCGTTCCTGCAGATCGCGATCGTCCTGCAGACGCTGACCATCTTCCTCCAGGCGGTCTCCGCCGGACTGCTGCTGACCTCGTCCTACGGCGAGACGCTGCACAGTGTCGGAGCCCGCGTGATGTACGGGGCGTCGATGCTGTACGTGCTCGCGGCGGTGCTGGCGTGGAAGCCGGGCGGTGGCTCTGCCCGCCCGGTCTGGCATGCGTCGGGATTCCTCGTCCTCGCCTCGATCCAGGTGGTGCTCGGCATCGCGCACGTCCCGTCGGTCCATCTTCCCCTGGGCGTCCTGATGTTCGGTCTGAGTGTGTTGGCGCTGGTCGGGCACCGCGGTCGATGAGGGCGTGGCGGTCGAGGGGCGAGTGTCGAGGGGAGACAAGAACGACCATCGTCATTACGCTCGGCTAGGCAACCAGGCGGAGCGTCGCCTGGATCTGATCTCAGGGGAGCAGGGATGAACCTTGGCAGGAAGGTGTCGGCCGTTACGGCGGCCGGCGCACTGGCCATCATCACGACCCTTACCGCCGGCGGACTGCCCGCGGCGGCACAGGCAGCCGGGACGGTGGCCGCGACAGCTGGCGATCCGATCACCCACGAGGACAACCCGCGGGTCCCCGAGGGGGCCGCGTGGACGGAGGCGTACTTCCCGTCCTCGGACGGCAGCGGCGTCGAGCTGCACGCCGACGTGCTGCGCCCGGCACACCTGCCGGCGAACGTGAGGACGCCGGTGATCCTCTCGATAGGCCCCTACTTCGCGCACGCCGGGCAGACCGGTCCGGAGGGGTGGGACCGGGTCGGGCCGTCGGCGCGTTTCCAGGACTTCGTCGACGGCGCCGACCTGATGGCGCGGGGCTACACCTTCGTGATGGTCGACCTGCGCGGCTTCGGCGGCAGCACCGGGTGCCTGGACTGGGTCGGCCCCGGCGAACAGGCCGACGTCCGAGCGGCGATCGCGTGGTCGGCCAGCCAGCCGTGGTCCAACGGCAGGGTCGGCATGTACGGCAAGTCCTACGACGCCGTCACGGGCCTGGTGGGCAACAACCTCCGGATGAGCGCCCTGAAGGCCGTCGTCGCCCAGGAGCCCGTCTGGGACATGTACAACTACCTGTTCAGCAACAGGGTGCCGCGCCCCAACGTCACGGGCACGCCGGCGGCGTACAACTCGATCGCGACGCTGCCTCCGATGGCCGACGACAGCGACCGGTACCGGGCGAACGCGCTCTACGAGACGAGCCACCCGGAGTGCTTGAGCGACAACATCACCAACAACACCAACCCCGACGCCGGTTCCGCGTACTGGAGGGCCAGGAACCTCGCGCGGGACGCCGCCGGCACCCGCACGCCGTTGTTCGTGACCCAGGGCTTCATCGAGTCCAACACCAAGCCCGAGGACATGGACGAGTACCTGGCCAACCACCGTGGCCCGGAGCGCGGTTGGCTCGGCCAGTGGGACCACGTGCGGGGCAACGACACCGACGGCGACGGCCGGTTGCAGATGGGTCGCGCGGGTTGGTTCGACGAGGTGATGCGGTTCTACGACACGTACCTCCGCGGCGCCCACCCGTCGGTGACCGATCCGGCGTACGTCGTCGAGGACAACCTCGGCAACTGGCGCGCGCAGAAGACCTGGCCGCTGGTCGCGACGTCGTACGACGCTCGGCTCTCCAGCGGTCGGTACGTCGACGACGGCGGTGCCGCCGCCGCGGCGACCGCGGAGCGCACCGCGGTGGACCAGGGCCGGTGGGACATGGAGCGGGCGCCGCGGACCGAGGCGCTCTCGCGTGCCGAGAAGGACGCCGCCACGCAGGGCGCCGCCGCCACGTCCAGCTTCTGGACCTGGTCGACGCCCGCCTCGCAGACGCTGCGGATCACCGGTACGCCGAGCATCACGCTCCGCGCGAGCACGAGCGGAAACGTGATGGTGCGCCTGTGGGACGTCGCTCCGGACGGCACGGCGACCATGTTCGACGAGAACGTCGCGCTGATCGAACGCGGCGGACGGCTCTCCTTCGACCTGAAGTCGACCGACTGGACCTTCAAGCGTGGGCACCAGCTCGGGGTCCAGATCGGGACCATCGACTCCAACAGGTGGCGGGACGTGCCCTCGGGCCACACGATCAAGGTCTCCGACGCCCGGCTCAACCTGGACGTGCAGAACCCGCGGTACGACGTGCCGACCCACGGTGACCGCTCGCCGTACCTGGACTCGTACCTGGCGGCGAACACCACCACGCTCAGCGACGTCGGCCGCGGCACCTTCCCGCTGCGGCTCTCCCGGCACGGCTGACCGAGGGGCTGCCCGGTGCCCGCCGTCGAGCGGGTGCCGGGCGGCCCGTCGCCGTCGCGCCCTCAGGGCGTCGTCTTGACGAGCTTCCCGTCGGGGCCGACGGCGAACCACACGTCGTCGACGCCCTGCCCGTCGACGTCCCCGGGGCCGACGTCCCCGACGTAGTAGTAGAGGGGCCAGCCGGCGTACGTGGCCTGGACGGTTCCCTCCGCCCGATCCGTCTGCGAGAGCAGCTCCCGGCTGGCGCCCGTCCCCGTCGTGGCGGGCTCGCGGCTGACCAGAGCTGGCCAGGTGGCGATGCAATCGTCGACGCAGCTGCTGGCGACGCCCTTGTCGTTGAGGAACGCGTACAGGGTCCGGCCGTTCTGGTCGGTCAGGATGGGCCCGAGGCTCGACTTCTCCACCTGGACACGTACCGCGTTCTGGGCCTGGGCGCTCCGGCTGTCCGTGGTGGCTGGCGCGCCCTGGTCGGCGGGTCCGGATGTGCTGCCGCAGGCGGCGGTGGTGGCGATCAGAGCCACTCCGAAGATGATCATCGGAGTACGCACGGGAGTCTCCTTCGAGCCGTCGACGTGGAGTCGCCGTCTACACGAGTGATCGCCTCCCGCGGTTCACCTCGCACGTCGAAATTGATCGTGAACCGAATCCCTCGTCGGCTCGTGTCCGCGATGAGTCGTGCCACGCAGACCCGCACGGCACCTACTTGTCGAAAGGACGCGCCCATGCGAGCTCTGCTTCGCGCCGTGTCGAGCCTGGCGCTCGGTGTGGCTCTCGCCGCGGTGGCGGGCAGCCAGGCGACGGCGGCCACACCGTCGGCTGGCACACCGTCGGCTGGCACGCACCCGAGCACCGCGACGTCACCGATGGGCCATGACATGGCCGGCATGGGGCACGGCGCGCCGGCCGCCGCGCCGGACAGGTCGGCCGCCATCCAACGAGCCAGGCTCAAGCCGGTCTACTTCGCTGCCGAGATGAACGGCCGCAACGCGGTGCAGGTACCGGGGCAGCCGGCGGGGGCGGGGCGGATCGTCGGCGACCTCGACGGCCGCGCCACCGGCCTCGTCCGGGTGCAGGGCGACCGGGTCACGTTCGCTCTCTCCTGGAAGGACATCAGCGCGCCGACGGTGGGTCACATCCACGAGGGGAGCGCCGAGGTCAACGGCCCGGTCAAGGTGTCGCTGTTCGCCACCCCGATGCCGGACACGGCGACCGCGGCCTCCGGCGTCCTGACCGTCGACGACCCGGCCACCGCCGACGCGATCCGCGCCGATCCCGGCAACTTCTACCTCAACCTGCACACCGAGGAGTTCCCCGCCGGCGCGGTACGCGGCCAGCTGAGCAGGCTTGCCCGGCCCACCGACCTGCTCGGTCTGCTGAAGAACGGGGCGATGGAGAAGGCGTTCCTCTCCGGTGACCAGGAGGTCCCGGTCGCCGACGGGCCCGCCGTCGGCGATGCGACGGGACGAGCGGTCGCCTTCGTGAAGGCCCGCAACACCCAGGTCGACTACTCGTTCGCCTGGGTGGCCATCACGCCGACTCTCGGCCACCTTCACAAGGGGCGGTTCGGCACCAACGGCCCGGTGGTCGTCCCGCTGTTCGGCACCGCGGTCCCCGCCACGATCGTGGCCATCTCCGGTACCGCCACCGGCCTCGACTCCGCGCTGGTCAAGGACATCGCCAAGCATTCGTCCGACTACTACGCCAACCTGCACACCGCCGACCTGCCCGGCGGCGCCGTACGCGGTCAGCTCTTCAACCGACGGTAACCGTCACCCCTGCGTTGGTGTCGCGGGCCATCCGGACATGGCGGGGTTCCGCCATGTCCGAGCTCCGCCAGTGATCATGCCGTCCAACCGACCTTCGATCGCCCCAGAATCTCCGACGGCGCTGCCGATCTTTCCCCGGTGGCCGCCGGAGGAGGAATACATGCGCAGATCGAAATACGGAACACGCCGCGCGACGACCGCGATTGCCGCGGCGATGGTGGCGTTGTTCGCACTGCCCCCCGGCGCCGCCGCGGCCGCGCCGACGCCCACGGGCGGCACCGTGCAGCCGCTGCGCAAGGTGGACCCGCAGGTGCTCGCCACCGTCCGCGCCGGGACCCCCACCAGCTTCATCGTCGATCTGGCCGACGAGGCCGAACTGGACGCCGCGGAACTCGACCGTGTCGAGCGCGCGGCCGGTGGCCGGGCCGGACGGGTGGCGCGGACCACCCGGGTCTACCAGACCAAGGTCGCGCACGCGGAACAGACGCAGCGCGGCCTGCGCACGCTCCTGCGGGACCGGCACGCCGACTTCACCCCGTTCTGGATCGCGAACGTCATCGAGGTGACCGGTGATCTGGATCTGCTCACCGAGCTGGCCGGCCGATCGGACGTCGCCCGGATCACCGCGGTGGGTGTGACGACGTTGGAGGAGCCGGTCAAGACGGCCGGCGCGGACGCCGAGACGCCGCTGCCGTGGAACCTCGCCGCGGTCGGTGCCGACAAGGTGTGGCGCGAGTACGGCACCCGCGGCGAGGGCGTCGTCGTGGGCAGCGTCGACTCCGGGGTGCAGTACGACCACCCGTCGCTGGTTCGCCAGTACCGGGGCAACAACGGTGACGGCACCTTCACCCACGACTACAACTGGTACGACCCGACCGGGTTCTGCATGTCCGAGGAGCCCTGCGACAACGCCGGGCACGGCACGCACACCGTCGGCTCGATGGTCGGCGACGACGGCGCCGGGCACGTCACCGGCGTGGCGCCGGGTGCTCGCTGGATCGCGGCGAAGGGCTGCGAACTCACCTACTGCACCGACACGTCGCTGCTGGCGGCCGGCCAGTGGATGCTCGCGCCGACCGACCACAACGGCGAGAACCCGCGTCCGGAGCTGTCGCCGGACATCGTGAACAACTCCTGGGGCGGCACCGGCGGTGACCCGCACATGTACGACACGATCGTCGACTCCTGGGTGGCCGCCGGCATCTTCCCGGTCTTCGCGGTCGGCAACGAGGCGGAGCAGGCACCGGAGCCGTGCGGCTCGGCGGGCCACCCCGCCACCAACCCGCAGACGTACGCGGTCGGCGCGACCGGCCCGGACGGCCTGATCACCGAGTTCTCCAGCCGCGGGCCGGGACGGGACGGCGCGGTCCGGCCGGACATCACCGCCCCCGGCGAGCAGATCATCTCCACCCTGCCCGGCGGCGAGTACGGCTACATGGACGGCACGTCGATGGCCGCGCCGCACGTCGCGGGCGCGGTCGCGCTGGCCTGGTCGGCGGTGCCGAACCTGCGCCGCGACGTGGTGACCACCCGCGAACTGCTGGACCGCACCGCGCACGACGTCGACGACCCACAGTGCGGCGGCACCGCGGCCGACAACAACGTCTACGGCGAGGGTCGGCTGGACGCGTACGACCTGGTGACGCAGGCGTCGGCGGCGCAGCTCGGCGGCGTCGTGGTGCACGCCGAGCGCGACGGTCACCCGCTGGCCGGGTCGCGGGTCACCCTGACGTCCGACCTGGTCACCCGGACCGCCCGCACCGACGCACGAGGCGCCGTACAGCTCGGCCGGGTCCCGGCCGGTGAGTACACGCTGACGGCGATCTACTTCGGGCAGCGGACCCAGCGGCGGACGATCACCGTGTCGCAGAGCGGCACGGTGAACCTGACCCTGGACCTCTCCGAGGCCGCGCCGTGGCAGCCGGTGCAGGGCAGGGTCACCGACCCGACCGGCAAGCCGGTCGGCGGCGCCCGCTTGACGCTCGCCGACGAGTCCTTCCCCGGGTTCGTCACCGACGCCGAGGGGCGTTACTCGGGGATGCTGCCCGAGGCCGACTACGTCCTGCTGGTCGAGTACGGGCGGTGGCTGGCCCCGGAGACGGTCGCGCTGACGGTCGACGGTCCGGAGACGGTGGACGTGGCGCTCGCCGCCAAGACCGACCGGCACGGCTACGCCGCCGGCGTCGCCGCCGCCACGTGGGACAACGGCGGCAGCGTGCTCGCCCTCACCGGCGACACCGCGAGCAAGGGCCTCGACCTGCCGTTCCCGATGACGTTCTACGGCACCACGTACGACCGGATCACCGTGCACACAGACGGCTACCTGACCTTCGGCTCCGACGCCGGCACCTCGGTCGGCGCCAACGGCCCGCTGCCCGCTCCGGCCGTGTCGGCGCCGGCGGTCTACGCGTTCTGGGACGACCTGGTCCTCGACCACGCCTCGACCGTGCGGACGAAGGCCACCGGGTCGGGGACGAACCGGCAGTTCGTGGTGAGCTGGACCCGGGCCGCGCTGAAGAGCGACCCGAAGGCCCGGGTCGACCTCCAGGTGCGGCTCGGCGAGAACGGCGCCGTCGCCATCCGGTACCGCAGGCTCGGCACCGGTTCGGCTGCGGCCGGCGGCTCGGCGACGGTCGGCATCGAGGACGCCAGCGGCACCAACGCGTTGACGTACTCGCGGGACGAGGCGGTGCTCGACGAGGACACCTCGATCGTGTTCCAGGTGCCGGGCCGGGGTCTGCTGCGCGGCACGGTACGCGACGCCAACGACCGCCAGCCCCTGGCGGGCGCGACCGTGCGGGTCGAGTCGCCGGACGCGCGGCAGCCGATCACCTCGACCACCGACGAGAACGGTTTCTACCAGCTGGAGGCGCCGGCCGGGCCCGTCACCGTGACCGCGTTGCAGCCCGATTACGACCTGCCGCCGGCCACCGTCACCGTGGTCGAGCGCAGGGTGGTCACGCACGACGCCGCGCTGCGTACGCCGCTGCTGCTCGCCAACAAGAGCAAGGTGTCGGTGAGCGCCCGCCCGGGACAGACCCGGACCGCGACGGTGACCCTCACCAACAGGGGTGACCTGCCGGCCACCTGGCTGGCCCGGGAGATCGACTCGCCGAAACCGCCGGCCGGCGTGCCCGGCAAGGTACTCAGCTCCTTCCCCGTCAAGGACCTCTACTACGCCTTCGGCGTCGGCTACCGCAACGGGGAGCTGATCGTGTCGAACTCGTACCTGTTCGGGCAGCTGCAGCGCTTCTCCGTCGACGGCACGTCGCAGGGCAAGGGTGTGCTGGACATCGGTGGCTGGCCCTCGGACATGGCGTACGTGGCCACGCGTGACCTCATGTGCGCGCCGAAGATGTCGTTCATCGGGGACCTGCCGATCGTCTGCTTCGACCCGGACACGCTGGAGGTCAAGGAGACGATCACCGGGCCGTGGGCCGGCAAGCTCTACTACGGGCTGGCCTACCGCGCCTCGGACGACACCTTCTACCTCAGCGGCGACGGGGCCATCCGGCACATCGCCGGCCTGTCGCACCCGCAGCCCGGTGCCGTGCTCGGGGAGTGCACCCCACCCGTCCCGTGGATGACCGGGCTGGCGCTCAACGAGGAACACAACGTGTTGTGGGGCATCAACCAGGACCGTGACGAGTCGATCTGGGCGATGGAACCGGACACCTGCCGGGCGCTCGCCTCGGTGCCCGACCCCGACCCGAACCCAATCAGCGGCGCCGGGCTCGACATCGACGAACAGGGCAACCTCTGGACGGTGGCCTACCGGAACCAGCCCTTCAGCAGCACGGTCTACCACGTCGACGGCTCGCTGCCCGCGTACAGCGACGTGCCGTGGCTGACCGCCGGGACCGCCGGTGCGGTGGCGCCGGGGGAGAAGGCCGAGGTGACCGTCACGGTCGACACCACCGGCCTGGCCCCGGGGACGTACGTTGCCACGCTGCTGATCAGCAACAACGGTGCGAAGAAGTCGGCCACGCCGGTCACCGTCTCGGTAACGGTCACCGGGTGACCACCGGGCCCCGCTGGACGCTCGCCGGGAAGCGGGGCCCGAACCCGGACGTCGAGAACCGTCCCGCCGACCCGCGGCGGGACGGTTCGAGGCCCGGTGTCAGAGCCAGTTGTTGCGGGCGACGAACCAGCCGAGCTGCATGCGGGTGGCGCTGCCGCTGACATCCATGAGCTGCCGCAGTCGCCGTTGCACGGTACGCATCGAGATGCCCAACTGGGAGGCGACCGCCTTGTCCGGCAGCCCCGTCATCAGCAGGGACAGGATCTGCCGGTCGGTCGGCGTCGGCACCGTCCAGCGGCCGGCGTCGTCGAGCACCGTGGTGGCCGGGGCGAGGCGCAGCGGCGTGGCCCGCTCCCAGATCTCGGTGAAGAGCGCCACGAGCACCTCGACCCAGGTAGCGCCGCGTACCACCAGCGCCCAGGGCTCGACGGTGTCGTCCCGGGACGGGAAGGAGAGCAGCGCCATCCGCCGGTCGGCCACCGCCAGCTTCGCGGGTAGGTCGGTCGCGACGCGGGCCTGCTCGCCCGCGGCGATGAACCGGCCGATGTGGGTCGAGGCACCCGGCCGCTCCAGGCCGCGCCGGTCGTAGACCACGCGGAAGCGTACGCCCCGACCCAGCAGTTCCAGCTCCGCCGGGTTGTCCGAGAAGTCGGCAGCGTACGGCGGACGCTCGAAACCGAGCACCTCCTCCTCAGCGCCGCGCAGGAACTGGTCGAACGTCTGCAGTATCGCCGTCACACCCACGACCATCTGGACGCCCGGGTCCGTCGGCTCCGCCGCGCGCTGCTGCCGCAGCCACTCCCGCAGGTCGATCCGCGCCTCCTGAAGCTCGCGGATGCGCTGGGTCAGCAGGGAGTCGATGGCCAGGTCGGGCGGCGTCGCCCACGCCTGGTCGGCGACCACGCGTACGAGGCCGCAGCGAGCGAGCGAGTCGAGCGCCGCCACCGGGTCGTCGGCATCGGTGGCGAAGCGTTTCGCGAGTTCCGTCGTGGTGCTCGGGCGGCCGCCGACCAGGGCCAGGTAGATCTTCTCTTCCAGCTCGGTCAAACCGAATGCGCTCAGCACTGTCCACCACATCGACTCGGACTGCCCCACCGGTGCTGTGGGCCGCTGGGTTGATCTTGAAGCGATCCCAGCAGGAGCGTCAAGGGGTTCCGACCAGTCCGCTGTCCGCGTGCGGACGGTGGTGGTTGTCGTGGGTGTTCCGGACCGGGATCGCACTCCGGTCCGGCCTTGTCATTGATCCACGCCTGTCGTGCGGGTGGTGGAGTTGTCCAGCGCAGGGGTTCTCGGCCGCTGGGTTGCCGCGACGAGTGCGGCTGAGGCGCACAGGGCAGCGGTCCAGGCAAGCGTGGCGCCGGCCGAGGTGTGGTCGGCGATGGCCCCGGCCGCCCACGGGCCGACGGTCTGGCCGGCGGCGAAGACCGTGGTGAATGCGGAGAGGGTGGGTGTCCAGTCCTCGGGGCGCGTCGCGCCGCGGATGGTAGTGGTGACGGCGGCCGGAACGGTCATGAAGGTGGCGCCGTAGGTCAGGACCGAGACGGCGAGGACGGCTTTTGACGAACTGACGAGGGGGAGGATGCTCGCGGCGGCGAGGAGAGCCAACAGCGCGGTGAGGACGCGGGCCGGGGGCCAGCTGCCGATCAGAGGGTCCCACACGCGCGGTGCGGCCATGGCGCTGATCCCCAGCAGGGTCCACAGCATGCTGATCTGCCAGGTGGGCGTGTGTTCCTGACTCAGGGCGGCTGAGAGGAAGGTGACGTAGGCGATGTAGCCGCCTGCGAAGAGCAGGTAGGCGACGGCGGTGCGCCACAGGCGCCGTACCCTGCGTCGGCCCGCGGACGCCTGGAGCTCGGGTCCGTCGACGTCTGCGGCGGTCCAGCTGGCGGCGGTGGCCAGGACGGCGAAGGCGGCCAGGCCGATCCAGGCCATCGGCCAGTCGTGCGGGGCGTGCGCCATCAGGCCTGGAAGGGATGCGCCACTGACGGCGACGCCCAGCCCGGCGCCGGAGAAGTAGATCGTGATCGGGGCCGGCGAGCGCACGGCGGCGGCGCGGCGCGAAGCGATCACACCTCCCGCTACGAAGACCAGGGCGCCGCCGATGCCTGCCGCCGTACGTGCGGTGAGCAGCGCCAGGTATGCGCTGCTCACCGCGGTGGCGGCCAGGGCCAGGGCGGTGATCACCATGCCCAGGCGGAAGGTGACTGTCGGCCTCCATCGCCGCGCCGCGATGCCGGCAAGCGCCGCACCCAGAAGGTATCCGGCGCTGTTGGCGGTCGTGAGCGCACCGGCTTGCGCAAGGCTCCAGTGCAGATCGGTTCGCATGGCCGGCAGGAGCAGGCCGTAGGCGAAGCGGGAGATCCCCAGGGCCGACGCGGTTCCGAGGGCCAGTCGTACGGCGGTCCACCGGTACCCGGGAGCCTGCCGGACGCCAGAACCCGCCTCCGCAGGGATCGGGATCCGGTTCATCGGGAGGCGTCTCTCAGGTGCCTGTCCAGGAAGGCGAGGACCGTACGGGCGAGGGCGACCCGATGGTCGGACAGGGCGTGGTCGGTGTGGAAGACGTGGTGCTCGAGGTCCGCAACGGGGTGGGCGAGGTAGGCGTCCACCAGTGGCCGGTGGTGGATGCCGGCGGGGGTGACGGTGTCGCGGTCGGTGCCGATCAGCAGCACGGGGCGGGTGGCCAGCCGCGGCGCGAGACGGGCGAGGCTCCACGAGTCCCCTGCCGCCTCCATCTCGGTGACGAGCGCCGGCGCGCTGGTGCCGCGCAGGGGGAGCAGTTCGCCCGCCCAGTCTTCGAGGTAGGCGTCCCGCACGGCCGGGTCGCTCCGGCAGGCGGCGGCGGCCGTCCCGAAGTCGAAGCCGGCCACCGAACCGACCGCGGCCACGCCCGGATCGGCGGCCGCGGTCATCAGCGCGGCGAAGCCGCCCGCGCTGTGGCCGATGACGGCCAGCCGGCGCGGGTCGAGAGCGTGGGCGGTGACTGCCTCCGGCTCGCGCAGGCGGGCGACCACGCGAGCGGAGTCCTCCAGCATGTGCGCCCACGACCAGGAGCCGTCCATCCCCCATGAGCCGCGGTAGTGGAACACGAGCGTCGCGTATCCGGCCCGACGCAACGCCTGCGCGAGGTCGAAGTTCCGCTCGTTTCCGGGGAAGCCGTGCAGCAGGACGACGACGGGGTGCGGGCCGGGGCCCGGCGGCAGGTGCAGGACGCCCAGCAGCGTGGTGCCCGCGCTCCGAAAGGTCACGGGCACTGTGCGCGCGGCAGGTCCCTGTGCAGGGACGGGATCGGTGACGAGGGGATCCGACACAGACTACTCCTCAGATAGAACCGACCGGTTCGATCGGGAGGTTAGCAGGACATCGAACCGACTGGTACCATTTATCCGTGCCCGTTCCCAAAGGCAGCAGCCTCGATCCGGACCGCACCCGCGCGGCGGTCCTGCGCACCGCGGAGAGCGTCCTCTATGCGCGCGGTCTCGACGGCGTGGGCATCGCGGAGCTGTGCGCCGAGGCGGGCATCTCCAAGGAGACGCTGTACCGCCACTTCGGGTCGAAGGACGGGCTCGTTCGTGCCGTCCTGGAAGCCCGCAGTGACCGCGTCACGCGCTGGCTGGCCCGGGCTGCCGCCGACGCGGGCGACGAGCCGGCCGCCCAACTCGCCGCCGTCTTCGACGCCCTCGCTGTCTGGTTCAACGAGCCCGGCTTCCGTGGCTGCGCGATCGTCAACGCCGCCACCCAGCACCACACCACTCCGGCCAGCACCATCGCGGCCCGCCATCTCGGCCGCCACCTGGACATGCTCACCGGGATCGCCACCCGAGCCGGAGCCGCGGACCCCGCCGCTCTGGGGCGGCAGCTCCTCCTGCTCCTGGAAGGCGCGATCGTGGTCGCCGACCACCATGGAGGCGCCGGCGCCGCCGACGACGCCCGGGAGGCGGCCCTGGCCCTCCTGAGCAGCGCGACCAAGCGTCGCGGTGCCAACCACCCCTGATGCGGGTTGCGGACGTGCGATGTCGAGACGCTAAACCGCGATCCAGCCCCCGTCTCCCGCCGGGCGGCCCGGAGATCCTGTCCTTCCGTGTGGCGACTGCTGTTCGAGTATCAGCTGTCTGAGTTCCTGGGTGCACCGGGTGAGCGCGACGTAGAGGCCGTTCCAGCCGCGCGGTTCGGCCGCGATGCCGTGGGGGTCGATGAGCAGCGTCGCGTCCCACTCCAGTCCCTTGGACTGGGTCGCGGTGAGCACCGACACGTCGTCCAGCGCGGCTCGGAGCTCGGCGATGCGGGCTGCGGGGGCGATGACGCCGACCGTGCCGCCCTGCCAGCGTTGCTGCAGCTGTCGCACGGCTTGGACGGCGGCGCCGGCGAGCTCGCCGGGTGTGGTCGTGAGCGCCCAGGGGGCGATGCCGGAGGAGCGTACCGCCCGCGGCGGCGCGTTGTGGCTGCCAGCTTTCTGCAAGACCGATTCGGTGAGGTCCATGACCTCACGCGGGGTCCGGTAGCAGATGGTCAGTTCCGCGGCGGTCCAGCGGTCTCCGAAAGCAGCGTGCACCGCCTGTGCCCAGCTGGTGTGCCGGTGCGCTGCCTCCGCCTGGTCGATGTCGCCGACCGCCGTGATGGAGCGACTGGGACAGCGGCGCAGGACCATCTGCCACTGCATCTCGGACAGCTCCTGTGCCTCGTCGATGACGACGTGGCCGTACACCCAGCCGCGCTGCCGGCGGGCGTGGTCGGCGACGAACTCGCCCTGTGGTTGCGGGGCTTCGACCTCGCCCAGCAGGTCGGCGAGGGCGTCGAGCAGGGGGATGTCGCTCGATGCCCACGGGGCGGCCTCGGCCGAGACGGCGGTGATCTCCTCCGGGGACATCTGCGGGGCGAACCGGGCCAGCAGGGTGCGGTCGGTCAGGAGATCACACAGCAGGGTCTCGGCGTCGAGGGTGGGCCACCATGCCTCGACGAACCGGGCGATGCTGGCGTTCCCGGCTATGCGAGAACGGAGGCTCTCTATCTCCTCCTCGGAGAGCAACCCGTCGACGTCACTGCCGGTGGACCTCCTGTCGAGGTGGTGGTCATGCTGCATGCTCCTGTCGACGCGGGCGAGGATGTCCTCGAACCCCTCCTCCATCTCGTTCATGAGGGCCTCGCGCTGCTCGACGACGGCTTCGGCAAGGAGGTGGTGCAGCTGCTCGGCGAACGCCGCGCGGGCGCGGTGGTACGGGCGTCCCTGCACCGCCGAGGCGAGTGCCTGTGCCACCGTTGCGGCTGCGATGACGTAGAACTCGCCCTCCCAGCGCAGCTTCAGCTCACGGGGGCGGGGGAGCAGCGACGTGACGTAGTTTTCGAGCGCGGTTTGCCAGAGGGCGCGGCCCTTGATCTCGGCGACGAGCCGGCTCTCGTCGCGGCCCACGCGGATCCCGGGCAGCAGGGTGTCGCAGGTCGCCGAGACGACGGCGGTCTCACCGAGCGCGGGCAGCACCTGGGCGATGTACTGGAGGAACCGCGGCGAGGGGCCGAGGACGAGGACCGCCTGGTCGGCCATCTTCGGGTGGGCGAACAGCAGGTAGGCGACGCGGTGCAGGGCAACGACGGTCTTGCCGGTGCCGGGACCGCCCTGAACGATCAACGGGCCGGTCGCCTCGGCCCGGATGATGTCGTCCTGTTCGCGTTGCAGCGTGGAGATCGCCGTCGACATGCGGCCGGTGCGCCGCTGGTCCAGGGCGGCCAGGAGGGCGCCTTCACCGACGAGTTCCGCCGTTATGGTCCCGTCCAGTGGCTCGTCGTCCACGCCGACGACGACCGACCCCGCCGTGCGTATGTGACGCCTCCGTGCCTGACCTTGTGGGTCGACGGCCGTCGCGGTGTAGAACGGTCGCGCTGCGGGCGCGCGCCAGTCCACCAGCAGTGGCTCGCTGTCCTCGCCGTCGTCGCGGAGACCGACACGGCCCACGTGTCGCACGGTGCCATCGAGGCCGTCGAGGCGGCCGAAGACCAGCCCTTCCCGTGCTCGCCGGAGCTCCTCGTACTGCTGGCGGAGCATGCGCTGCCGGGCCCGTTCCAACGAGTCCAGGGCCTTCGACGAAAGCTCGGCCTCTAGGTGGTCGATCAGTCTGTCGCGCCGGGCCGTGGCCACGTCGAGAAACTCCTGTTCCTCGGCGACCGCGGATCGGCGCGCGACGTCCTCTGCGGTGGAGGTCGACGGTTCGCCGCCCGGTGTTACGTCGCTGACGTCACCAGTGCCGTCGTTCAGAGCAGAATTCCGGCGCATTCGCAAGCCCCTGTATCGGTGTTTCCGCTGGCCCGGATGAGCCGCAGCGGCGGCAAGCATAGAGGCGATTTCCCCTCGTCGCCCAGGAACTCCGTCGGCAGAGATGGGCATCTCAATTCCTTGCCGTTCCGGGTCGATTGTGGCCTCACCCCATCGTGATTCTTCATTGACAGTTCGATCCTTATCTGATCTGAATGCCGATGGTGAGACTGCTCGCGCGCCTGCCCTTCGGCTGGCTCAGGGGATGACCCGCTGGGCACAGGCTGCGGGACAGGAACGACGCCGGCGTGTGGCAACGACTGCATGAGGTCCTGCTCGGCAAACTCCGCGCCGCCGGGCGGCTTACCGACTGCTATCGCCGGCAGTTACGCACCAAGGCCATGACCCGCGCCATCAGCTCTTGACGCCGACTTTGACGGTGAAAGGGTCAGGAGTTGTTAGCCCACCGGGACGATGCGTTTGATGGTCGATCTGCTCGAGCCATCGGGTTACCTGAGGACATCGGCAGCACGGGCACCCGGAAGCACCCGATGACGATGACGACGGTGATGTTTGATCATGGCGACGTTTTGGTGGGAAACGCAAACGGGCACAGCCCCTAGACGTCCTGCGCGTCGTTGACGCTCAGGACGATCTTCCCGCGGTGGGATCCGTGCTCGGCCGTCTCGTGCGCGTCGGTCGCCTTCTGGACCGGAAAGACGGCCTCGATCCGCACCGTGAACCGGCCCTGAGTGAACAGCTCGGCTGCGGTAGGCAGGCCGTGCCGGCCGTCGGGCTCAGCGGGCCAGTTGTCCCATCGACAGGCGGACGCCGTGCTCGGGGGCGGTGGAATCGGCCAGGCTCACCACGGCTGCCGGGCCGCCGGTCAGCTCGAGCACATCGCCATCGCTTCACTACGGCGACTGCCCCCGACGACAAGCGCCCAAGTGATCGGCAAGCTCGCCGACCTCATCCTCGCCGGACTGCGCGCGTCGCCGCCATCGACGGATGGCTCTGACCGACTTCGACACAGGCCGTAGCCGGGTCATGGGTCGAGTTGCGCGGTGATCGCGCAGCAGCCGTGGCGCTGCACCGCGCCTTGGCCATCAGCGGCGATCGCAGTTGAACACCGCGACGTCTCCGGTGGCCTGTAGACGCGCCACGTCGGTCGGACAGGGACGAGCCGACGTGGCGTCCGGCAGCTCGTGCCGGTAGAGGACCCGGCCGTACGCCGATCCGCCGGCAGCCGTCACGGAAGGCCCCGACGTGACGCACGAGCCTGGCGCACGACGGCTCGTCCGTCGGCCCACCGCTATCTCAACAGAGTGACTGCGACCGTCGTGGCGCGCATGATCTCGTCCCCCTGGATGGCGGACTTCCTGCCGTTGCCACCCGCCCATCCGAACACGACGCTGGACGAGCTCGTGGCACTGCAGACGCTGCCGCACGGACGAATCCGTGAGGATGTGACGGTGGTCCCGCTCTACTCGCCGTCGCCTTACACGGCGCTGCGCGGTGGGCGGGGGAGCGGTCGAGGGCCCGCGGATGCCTCCCCCCACGGCCCTCGCTCTCGGCGACGCCCGGCCGAAGATCGCCGCAGGGCTCGACCGAGCCTGCCTGTTCTGGATCGAGAGCCACTTCACCGACCTTGCCGAACACGCCGCAGCGCACCTCCCCGACGTCACCATCAGCCGCGACCTCATACCGGCGACGGACGGCTTGGTGGTCTGGTCCCGGCCGATCACACCGCAGCAGATAACGGCGGTCTCCTGGACCAGCAGCGACGACGGTTGGCAGCTCGTGAAATACCGCACGATCGGCGGCGGCCTCGACGCGACACCCCTGCAGCGCCTGCGCGAACAGGTCGGCTGGCTCGCCCCCATACGCGCTGCCCACGTACACGAGACGCAGACGCTGCCCAGTGGTGGCCATCCCGCGGCGGCACTGGTGGCCACCTGGTTGCTCGTCGCACAGAAGGCCGCCGACATCACCGAAGCAGACGTCGGCAAAGCCCTCCGCAAGCGCTACGCCCGCACCAACCGGCCTGCGCAAGAGGTGCGGATCGTCCGCATCCGCGCCCACCAGGCCACCCGCACGCCACCGCGGACCGAACCGACTGCCGACGACCCGGAAAGTGGCTACCGCAGCCGGTTCTGGGTCTCCGGGCATTGGCGCAACCAGCCGTACGGGCCGGGCAGATCACTACGCCGACCCGTCTACATCAGCCCCTTTCTCAGAGGCCCCGACGACGCGCCGATCATACTCAGCACCACCGTGCGCGTGCTTCGCAGCCACCGACTCGAAAGCGGTGATCATCGCTGAACCGTAGGCATGTGGTGGCAGGAGACGTCCTTGCCACCACATGCGGGCGGCGACCCGTGACGTGGTGGTGATCGGCGGCTGCCAGGTGGGCTTGGCGGTCCGCTACCGCCTGCGCGAACCCCGTGGGCTGCCGGCTGGCTCCGGCGACGTTGGCGATGGCTTCGTAGCTCCATGGCAGGAACTATCGTGCGCGGAATGCATATACCGGTCGAGAGATCGTGGCGGCGGATCATTACCTGGTTGTCGCGGCACGCGCCGGTGACCGCGGCGGCGATCCGCCCACCCGCGGGCGCTGCGGAGGTCCGCCGCACCCAAGAGGCTGTGGGTCGTTTCCTGCCGGCTGACCTGCTCGCCTGGTGGCGGCTGATGGACGGCATCGCCGACGCCAACTACGCGGCCGGGTTCCCAATCCCCTCGCATCACCTGCCGCTGTCCGTAGCCGAGGTACGCGAATGGTTCGCCAGCCTCTCACGGTTCGCCGACCAGGACTGCTGCGGCCCGGGCGGTGCTCATGCCACAGCGGCCGGCGAGCCCTCGGTCGGGTTCTGCACCGCCACCGTCCCGATCTGCCGGGACCTAGCCGGTGACGTGCTCGTGGTCGACCTCCGCGATGGTGCGCGCCATGGCTGCATCATGGCGTGGTGGGCGGAGGAAGGCTATGTCGAGACGGACTGGGCCGGGACAGCAGCCATGCTCGCCGATACCGCCGACCAGCTCGACGACCCGAGGCGGACTGAGATCGTCGAAGGCGGCGCGCTGCGGTGGAACTAGGGCGGCTGTCAGAGCTTGCTGGTCACGGCCATTGGGCGGCGGTATGAGCCGGGCTGGCGCGGCTGGTGCAAGTGGCGGACGCAAATCGCCGATTGAAAATCGGGAAGGCTCCCGGTTCGACGCCGGAGGGGAGACTCTGCTTCACCTTCCCTGGGGCCAGCGCTGGGTAGCTCCTTCGGGGTTGACGGTCCGGGCAGCATCGACGGACGGACTGGGCTGGAAGACGTCACCCGTCGCCCCGGCTCCGCCGGGTCTGGTGCGCCTCGCGCCTCTGAGGCGCCGCACCGCCTCGGCTCCGGCCGCTCCCGCCGCACCTCCCGCCGCAAGCAGCCCCGCCATCAGTGGCCATGGCATACGACGACGCTTCACGGCTTGTTGCCTCTTAGGAGCACGACGAAGAGGAACGGCTGGTTGCCTCTTCAGATACCTCTGCGCTGTCATTTTCTCATTGTCGGCACCCGTGCCGAGCCATGTGGCTAAATCGAGGCCCGCAAGTGGTCCGGCTGATCCTGCCTGCGGGTTGATTGCGAGGATGAGGATGGCGGCCAGGTGCTGCTGGTGCGGGGCAACGCCTTGTATCAAGCGTTCGTCCGGGCGCGGAAGCAAGTCGGCCTCGGTGACTCACCTGCCACGACCTGCGGCACACCGGACAGACCCTCGCCGCCAGACCGGCACGACCCTGGCTGACCTGATGAGGCGACTCGGGCACTCGTCCATGACGGCAGCTCGCCGGTATCTGCACGCTGTCGACGGGCGTGACCCGGAGATCGCCAATGCTTTACGGAACTTGTCGCGCACGGTGATGTCACGGCTGCCCCGACACGTCACGATGCGGAGCTAATCGCATGACCGATCGCACGGCGGCCCCCGACGGCTTCCTGACCTGCAGAGATGTGCGTGCCTGAAGATTGTGGGGGAGTGACAGGGGAGCCTCCACAGCCCCGACTCTGCCCTGCTCAGGGTGCGGCCGCAGGGCGCCGGTCGCGGTACACCGCTCGACCCATTCGTCAGCCTGGAGCAGGCGTTTTTTGTTTTTTCGGGCGGATGTCGGTATTCGCGCCGGACGGTAACCGGGGCGCGTGTTACGAGGCTGCTTCCTATGCGCGCCTCGAGCATCGGCGATATCGTCAGGCCCACACATCGGGGGATCTGCATCTCCGGATGCTCACGGTGGACATTCCGCGGAGGCAGGGTGACACGTCATATCCGACGGCTGGCCGTCATAGTGCTGGCCGCCGCTGCGGCCGTCGTCGGACCGACGGCCGCCTACGCAGCCGCCGCCAACGACGACTTTTCCGGCGCCACGGTGATCGCCAGCGTTCCGTATACCACCACGCAGGATGTTTCGACCGCCACCCGCGCCGACAGCGACCCGGCCGACTGCGCCAGCACCGCGTCGGTCTGGTTCAGCTACACGCCCGCCACGGACGGCATCATCATCGCCGACACATTCGGCAGCAGTTACGACACGGTGCTGTCCGGATGGACCGGGACCGAGGGTTCGCTCACGATGCTGGCGTGCAGGGACGACTCCGCCGGCACCTGGCAATCACAGGTCAGCGTCGCGGCAACCGCCGGGACGACGTACCACTTCATGGTCGCCGTCTGCTGTGGCTATGACCTGTCCGGGGGCGCCACCCTGACGTTTTCCGTCTCACTGACCCCGCCCACCCCGAACGACGCCTTCGCTGCCGCCACACCGGTCACCGCCGTGCCGTACTCCGACATCCAGAACCTCGGCGGCACCGGCACCGAACAGGGCGAGCCGACCACCTGCTTCACCGCGGACAACTCGATCTGGTACTCGTACACGGCCACGGCCGACCAGTGGCTGATGGCCACGGCGAACGAATCCTACGTGGGCATAGCCGTGTACACGGGTGACAGCCCGGCGAACCTCACCCAGGTCGGATGCAGCATCCAGGCTTACTACCGGCCGGCAACGTTCCACGCCCAGGCCGGACAAACGTACTACTTCCAGGCCTCCGGCGTGTACGGCACCGGGACCTTCCGCTTCGGCTTGGACGTGGCGCCCCAACCGGAGTCGACGTTCATCTACTCCGGATGCGGCTGGGGCTGCACCGACCTCAACACCTCCGACAACATCCTCTTCCAGGACCAGTCCTACGACCCACTCTTCATCGGCTTCGCCTCCTGGCTGTGGGAGTTCGGCGACGGCACCACCTCGACCGAGCAGCGACCGTGGCATCAGTACGCCACCGACGGCGACTACCAGGTTCGGCTGACGATGACGACCGTGGACGGCCGGGTCAGCACGGCCTCGGAGACTCTCCACGTGTCCACGCACGATGTGGCGATCACCCGCCTCACCGTTCCGGGCGGCGCCCGCGTGGGGCAGACGATCGACGTCTCTGTCTACGTCAAGAGCTACCGCTACCCCGAGCAGGTCCAAATCGACCTGTCCCGAAGCACCCCGGACGGCTACCGCCAGGTGAGCTCATCGACCAGGGACGTCACCGTCACCACCAGCGGACCCGGCACCCGATTCTCCTTCGCCTACACCATCACCAGCCAGGACGCCGCGGCCGAACGGATCACGTTGAAGGCCACCGCCACGATCCTCAACCACCGCGACGCGGTTCCGGCCAACAACGACCTCACCTCCGTTCCGGTGACCGTGCGCTGATCAGAACCACCAGGCCCCAGGCAGTCAACCCCGGATGCCGTGCAGCCGATGACCCGCCGTCGCCGAGCCGGCGCCGGCCGGCGGGCACCGGCTGACTGCTGGACGGCACCAACGGCGTCCGGCGGATTGAGGAGTTCGAAGTCGTCGGCCCCGATGCCGCCGTCGGACCATCGCTGGCTGTTCGGCAAGGCCGTGCCACACCGGAGGGTGCCACGCGGTCACACGTCGTGGCCGACCCGCCCTGCCTAGCGGAACGTTGGCGGGTCGCTGTCGTCGCCATGGCGGACGTAACGGTAATGGCCTACCGGGGCTGGATCGTCGCCGGAGCCGATGTACACCCCAGTCTGAGGTAACACAATCTCTTCAAGCAGCAGCCCGAACTCGTCGACCTCAATGTGAGTGATGCGGCCGTCGACCGGACCGCCGAGAAACCACCGGGTGGTACGGGGAGCGTCCCGTCGGTTTCGTTGGCCGGCGTGGCAGTCATCGATCACCGCCTGCTGCGACACAGCCGCGCAGCGGCCGCCGCGATCGCGATGACAGCCGCAATAGGCGTTGTCAGTCTCGATGCCAGCCCGGCATCGGCGACTCCGCCCGGCATCCCGTCGAAGGCGACAGCGCAGTCACACCCGGACGCGCTGCGGGTCGCGACCCAAGGAACGCACCGGCTACTCACGGGACCTGTCCCCGCACTGGATCACTATCAGCGGTAGCTGCAATACCCGCGAGCAAGTCCTCAAGCGTGACGGCACCTCCGTAGTCGTCGACAGCCCGTGCGCCGCAACATCGGGCCGCTGGTACAGCTCCTACTACGGAGCAACATGGACGGCCGCCTCCAACGTCGACATCGACTGCGTGGTGCCCCTGGCCGGGGCCTGGCGCTCCGGGGCCAACTCCTGGACCACCAACCGTCGGCAGAGCTTCGCCAACGACCTCGCCCGTCCGCACCCTGCAACCGTGGGAAAAGACCGCCCTGCAAAGCATGCTCAACACTTGCAGCTCCTGACCAACCGAGCGGTCTGCGCCGCGCCGCCCGGGATAGGCAGGAAGGCGGTGCCAGGGGATCCTGGCGTGCTGCGGTGTGCAACCCGCCGAACAGACGGGCGGCCGGCAGTGCGGCCGACCGCACTGGCAACAGGCAACCCGATAGGGTGATCGCTCGTCGTAAAGGGTCCTACGTGACCAGCCGATTGACGGGTATGGACGCGGCCGGCAAACTCACCCCGGTGACCTACCCGCCGCCGCAGGACCCCTGGCAGCAGGGCCAGCAGCCGTTTCACCCGCCGGGCCAGCAATACCCCATGCGGCCGCCGCCGCCGTCCTACGCCGCCCCGACGCAGCAGCTCCCGGTGCAGCCGCCGCCCGTCGGACCCCGGGTCGCACCCGGCGGACGGACGGGCCCGAAGCAGCCAATCACCGGCGGCAAGAAAGCCCTCGTGGGTCTGACCGGGCTACTCATGCTGTGCTGTTGTGGAAGCGGCATCGGCGCTGCGCTCTTGACTGATACCGGCGACAAGCGACCTGGTGCGGCGGCTACCCCCGCCCAGAGCGTGACCGATTATTCTGCCCCGGCAGAGCCGACTACACCGGCTGCCAGCTCAACAGAACAGACGCCGACCGTAACCCGGAGGCCGACGCGGACCGTGACGCCGAAGCCCACGCGGACCGTTGCGCCGAAACCCACGCCAACCCGCACCAGCCCGAAGCCAACCCCGCAACGCACCACGAGCGCGCCACGAACCACCGCGCCCACCGAACCGGCCATTCGCACGGGTGTGCGCCCCGGTGCCTACTGCAAACCCGCAGGCGCCTTCGGGCTCACGAGCACCGGGAAGCTGATGGTCTGTAAAACGTCAGGCGCCGATAGCCGTCTCCGGTGGCGCGCCGCCTGAAGCCGAGAGAGGCCCCGAGCCATGGGCACCACGATCAGGGTGCGATCAGAGCGTCCCGGGGTCTCCGGGGCGTCAGCCGACAGCGAAGAGTGGCAACGGGGCTCGTAGCGCAGAGCGTCGCATTCGCACTGCGAAAGTCAGCGGTTCGATTCAGCTCGGCTCCACTCGAGGTTGCACTACCAGCGGTCCGCCGACACCACCCGACCCGGCGACAGCATGCCCGGATCATCCATACGCCAGGGGCAGGAAGTCGTACCGGGCCGGGCGACCGAGGGTCCCCGACTGCGCCTGTGAGGGGCCTGCCGGGCGAGCGTGTACGGGCTGACTACGCCTCGCCGTAGTAGCCCTCCTCCTCACCGAGCAACAGCGGTACGTCGTACCCCGACATGTCCGGCCTGGACCGTGTCAGGCGGACCCTGTGCCGCCATCGCTGGTGTCCGAACGCGACGTCGGCCTCAATCTCGACTACCGTCCTCGGCGCCGAGCGGCACTGGCCAGCAGGTAGAGACCCGTGATGAGGCTGACCAGACGTACGAGGAAGATCACCGCTCCGAGAAGCACGGCCAGTGCTCCCATGGCGATGACGCTGTACGGAACCCAGTCCGTCTCCGAAATGATGCGCGCGGACCCAGGGTCCTGCGGCAGGTACGAGACGGTGACGGTGGAACCTATTGCCGCCCGCTTGGTGCTCTGCTCCTGCTCGGTGAACTCCACCGGCCGGTTGTCCGACGTCGTGAAGGTCAGGACCCGCGAGTACAGTGTGCGGCCCTCGCTGTCGCGGGAGCTCGTGATCCTGGTGACGGTGGCGGTCGTCGACGTTCCGGCCTCGTAGGGCTGGTGCTGGCCATGCCACCACCAGCCGAGACCGACGAACAAGAGGCCGACTGCCAGCACCACGAGGGATCCGAGGATGCCGGCCCGCTTGCGTCCGCCGGGGACGTCGATTCCGACCAGCCCGTCGGCGACCAGGACCGCGCCAGCGGCGGTGCGTGCACCTCGACCGGACAGGATGCCGGCGAGGGTCCTCGTGATCTGGTTGGGCATGTTGGCCGTCCTCCGTCACCAGTGCGTACAGCGCGTCACCGGACCCACGTGACGCGAACCCGGGCCGGTTCGACCGGCCGCCGTCAAGTGATCCGGATCTCGCGCGGTCGCTGCCTAATCGGGGGAAGCACGAGGGTGCCTAGTCGTACAGCGCGGACACCCACAGGTGGGTCAGTGTCTCGACCAGCACCGTCCGGTCGTCGAACGGCGGCACTCCGCTCGCGGCGAGGTAGTACAGCCGTTCGCCGGTCCAGGTCAGCGATGCGGCGAGCGCCGGCACGTCGACGCCCTCAAGGCGGGCCGCGACAGCGGGGTCAGCGCGCCGGTCCGCTTCGATGCGGGTGATCGCGGCTTCGGTGAACGTCGCCATCTGGGCCAGCCACAGCTCGCGCAACTGCGGGTCGGACGCCCAGCTCTCCACTATCGCGCGCAGCACGGGCGCGTTGGCGAGCCACAGTCCGGCCCCGGCGTCGACACCCGCCCGCAGGGTTTCGCGCGGGCCCGCCGTCGCCTGCACCCATGGCTGCGCGGCCTCGTGGCCGGCGCTGACCGCGCGACGCACCAGCTCGGCCAGCGCCGCCTGCTTGCCCGCGAAATAGAAGTAGAAGCTGGCGCGGGAGATCCCTGCGGCGGCAATGATCTCGGCCACGCTGAGCGTGTCGAAGGTGCGCTCACGCAGCAGCTCGCGCAGTGCGTCGAGGATGCGTTCGCGCAGCTCGGCGTCGTTTCGTGGGGGTTCGTCACGTCGGGCCATCACAAGTCACAGCCTACCGTACCGGTCGTCTAGACAGAGTAACCAGACAACCCGTATGGTCGTGTCATGACACAGATTGCCATCCATCTCGTGGTGGAGGATCCCGACGCTGCGGCCGCGTGGTACGGCGAGGTGCTCGGCGCCCAGGAAACACGTCGCGTTCCGCTGCCTGACGGCCGTCCGCTCACGGTCGAGCTGCGCGTGGGCGCCACCGTGCTGGCCGTTGCCGGGGAATGGCCGGACCGCGGCCTGCGCACTCCGGCGGCGCTGAGCGGCACCCCGGCCGCGTTCCATCTGCCGGTGCCCGACGTCGACGCCGCCTATGATCGCGCGATCGCCGCGGGGGCCACCGCGTTCGAGCCGCCGCACGACGCGTTCTGGGGCGAGCGGACCGCGCAGTTCCTCGACCCGTCCGGGCACCGCTGGGCGGTCGGCCGGCACCTGCGCGACGTCCCCGCCGACGAGCTGGCCGAGCACGTGGCGGCGATGTTCGCATGAGGTACACGACGTTCGGGCGGACCGGCTTGCGGGTGTCCGAGCTGGTGCTCGGCGCGATGACGTTCGGTGAACAGGGCGGCGTCGGCGCGCCGATCGAGGAGTGCCGACGCATCCTCGACGCCTACACCGAGGCCGGCGGAAACGTCGTCGATACCGCGATCAACTATCGCGGCGGTGCCAGCGAGGAGATCCTGGGCGAGTTGCTGGCCGGACGGCGCGACCGGTTCGTGGTGGCCACGAAGTACACGGTGACACGTGACCCAGCGGACCCCAACGGCGGCGGCAACCACCGCAAGAACCTGCGACTCTCGCTGGAGACCAGTCTGCGCCGGCTGCGCACCGACCACGTCGACGTCTACTGGGTGCACATCTGGGACCGGCACACGCCGATCGAAGAGACCATGCGCGCACTCGACGACGCGGTCACCGCCGGCAAGGTGCTCTACGTCGGCGTGTCGGACACTCCGGCCTGGGTGGTCTCGCGCGCGAACACGCTGGCCGACTGGCGTGGCTGGACCCCTTTCGCCGGTCTTCAGGTGCCGTACAGCCTGATCAACCGCGACGCCGAGCGGGAGCTGCTGCCGATGGCCGAGGCGTCCGGCCTCACCGTGACGGCCTGGAGCCCGCTCGGCGGTGGTGTGCTGTCCGGAAAGTACAACCCCGGCCGCCCCGATGGGAGGGCGCGGCTCGGCCGGCACACCATCGATGAACGCGACCTCGGGGTGGCCCGGGTCGTCGAGGAGACCGCCGGCGAGCTGGGTGTCACCCCGGCGCAGGTGGCCCTCGCCTGGACCCGCCAACGCAGTGGCGTGCTGCCGATCATCGGTGCCCGGACCGTCGAGCAACTGCGGGACAACCTGGGCTGCACCGGGGTCACGCTGCCGCCGGACCTGGTCGTGCGCCTCGAGGCGGCTACCGGGTTCAGTCTCGGATTCCCGGTCGACTTCATCGCCCAGACCAGACCGTGGGTGCTCGGCGCCGCCGCGCTCTGACCCCGGGTCGGTCAGCTGACCAACCGTGCCGGACCGGCGAGACGCCGCCTTGTGCTGGATCACCGCGTCGCCGGTCGGGTCGCACACGACCCACCGGCTGCTGGTGTCCGCGGGCGGTGTCTCGCCGATCAGGTCACGACGTGGTGCCGGTGGCCACGACGCCGATGTCGACAGTGGTGGTCTGTCCCGCCCGCACGGACTGGTAGGCGGTGCTTCCAGCACGACGCACCGTTCGTTGGCCGTCGGGAGCCCTGGCGGCAGGTGGTCGCGGATCTCGCGGCCGCACGCCGCCGTTAATCCTCTCCTGGGGGTCACACGGGCGGCCGTAGAGACGTTTCAATGGTGGTCATGAGGACCGCGTCGAAGGCGTTCATCGTGGCAGCGGCCGTGACAGGTGGCGTTGCGTATGCCCTTCCGCACCCCTGGTCGGCGGTCGCAGCGATTGCCGACCTGGTGTTGATCGGCTTCTCCGGACTGTACTGGTGGGCAACCGGCGGCCACCGTGGGCGCCCCACGCTCTCGGACTATCCGGTCCGTCCGTTCGCAGACGAGTTCCGGCCCCCGCCCTTCGTGGGAGCAGAGTCTTCTAGTCGGCCGGACGAAGACCAGGAGCCAGACGACTTCGACGCCCATGACTTGTGGGAAAAGCTCGAAAGGCCCCTCCCCGCCCCCCGCGAAGACGGCGATGGGGGAGGTGGCCCCTGGCCCAAGCGCGGATGGCGCCGATCCTCGGCTGCGCACGCCTGGTCGCGTACAAGTCGTGTACGGCGACAGCGGGGAGCCCAACTGACGGCATCGAAACGCGCGGAAGAGGCACAAGGCGAACGGTCCCCTGAGTCCCCCTTGAGATTCCTTGGGCACGTCGAAGCTCCCGACGACTACTACACAGACCTGGAGCGGCTGCTAGCGAGAGCTGACCGGCGTGGGCAGCGTGCCCAACTGTGGTGGTTCCTCGCTGGTGTAGCCGCGTCCATTCCCGCAGGTGTCCTCGTCAATCTTCTGACGGGCTAGTCGTCCCGCCCTGCCATCCGGCGCTCCACCGCCTCCGCTCTACATCGAGCCGCAGCCGGTACCTCATGCGCTCGCTCCCACCACACCTATCGGTGCAGCAGACCCGTCCGTCCCGGAGTGGTCGGATTCCGCTGGTCGACGGCGCCGCTCTGCCCGCCGTTACCCACCTGGCCCGGGCGGTCACTGCCGCGCGTGCGCGCGACGGTGGGTCGCCGCCCCCGGAACCGTGGCGAACAGGGCGACGATGTCGTCGAGCGTTGCCGTCACGATGGCGAGGACGGCAGCGAGTCCGCTGACGAGAACCAGGCCGGCCGAGGGCCGACCCTGACCGCCTCCGGCGGCCCACCCGAACAGGCCCCCTCCCGCGACCAGGAGCAGGACCGCGTTCCGGGCGACGTGCCGAGGCGCGACCGGACTGCCGCTGTCGCCGAAGCAGCCGCAGGTGGTTGCGGTCTTCCTTCGCAGCGCCACGACCAGGGCTGCGGTGAACGCGTTCACCAGCAGGACGGAGAGCGCGAAGCCCACCGGAGCGGTCGCGGGAAGTGCCAACGTGAGCGCTGACGATGTCTCCGCAACGACGACCAGTGCCGCCGCGGGCGTCGCCGCGCCGCGCAGTGGTGGCGCCAGCGAGATCACCGACTGTCGGAACGCGCGGAAGGCAACAGGGCGGTGCACCTTTCCCGCGACCGAGAAGACGAACACCAGACCAAGGAAGATCCGGCCGAAATCAAACAGGTGGTCCACCGATGTCCACTCCTTCGACGAGGTCCCACCGGGCGACGGAACGTTCCGGGGTGGCGGCGTCCGACCGACCCGGCTCACCGTCTGCGGTGCCACGGCCCGCCGCCGGGCGCCGGCCACCCATTCGGCGTACGACGGTGCCCAGGATGGCGCGGGTCGGGATCGGCCCGAGATGTCGGGAGTCCAGGCTCTGCGCGAGGTTGTCACCGAGCACCAGCACGTACCCGTCCGGCACGTGTCCTCCCGGCATTCCGGGGGGCAGTCGGTCTCCGGCGACGGCGACGATGCGTTTGACGAGCCAGGGACCGGTAGACGAACCGGGCAGACCCGGCGGGCGCGGATTGCGCAGCACCACGACCTGTCCGGTCGACAGGCGCTCTCTCCCGGCACGCCGCCGGGTGAGCAACCGGTCGCCGTCACGATAGGTGGGAAGCATGCTCGGTCCGTGCACCTCGGTGACGATGAGCCGCCGACGGATCCATCCGATTGCGCCGAGCAGCAGCGCCAGCGGAGGTACGACCATGAGGCACAGGCTCATGTGGCCACCTCGATCCGTCCCCGGTGGTAGCCCGACGACTGGATGTTGAACAGGCGCGCGTAACAGCCGCCCCGATCGATCAGATCGTCGTGCGTACCTTGCTCGACGATCCGTCCCTCGTCCAGCACCGCCAGCAGGTCCGCGTCCCAGAGGGCACCCAGCCGGTGGGAGATGAGCAGGCTTGTCCGGCCGGCACGGTGTCGCTTCAGCCGGCGGTGGATGTCGTACTCGGCCTCCGGATCGAGGCTGGCGCTGGGCTCGTCCATGATCAGCAGGTCGCGTTCGCCGCGCAACACCGCGCGGGCCAGCGCCACCCGTTGCCACTGGCCGCCCGAGAGCGGGGCGCCGTCGGCGGGCTCGTCGCCGTCCATGTCGAAGAAGCTGCGGCTCAACAGGGTGTCGTACCCCCGAGGAAGCGCGGCCAGCGTCTCGTCGACACCGGCGCCTTGGGCGGCCTGCCGGATCGCCGGCCGGTTCGCGAGCCGGGCCAGATCGCCGAGCCCGATGTTTTCCGCGGCGGACAGGTCGTAGGCCATGTAGTCCTGGAACAACGCGCCGATCCGCTCCCGTAGCTGCGCCGGATCCATGTCCCGCAGGTCCACCCCGTCCCAGCGGATGCTGCCGCGCTGCGGGTCGTAGAAACGGCAGAGCAACTTCACCAGCGTGCTCTTTCCCGACCCGTTGCGGCCCACGAGGCCGAGGGATTGTCCGCACGGGATGGACAGGTCGACCCCGCGGAGCACCCAGGGCGAGTCCGGCCCGTACCGGAACCACACGTCCCGCAGCTCGATGCCCGTGTCCAAGGTCGGGACGGGGGTGGGGCGGGGTCGGACGACAAGGTCGGGCGGCGTGCGTTCGACGTCCCGGAAGTGCTGGAACAGCAGCAGGTGCTGGTGAGTCGAGGCGACCTGGTTGACCAGCGAGGCGGTACCGGCCTGCACGCCCGCGACGGCGGCGAGGAAGATCGCGATGTCGCCGACCCCGATCGTTCCGCCGCGCACGGTGGAGACGGCCCAGACGATCCCGCCACCGTTGATGACGGCGTAGAGCAGCCCCAGGGCCGCCTGAACCCGAAGGCCCCGGCGGTCGAGCCGGCGGCGTTCGTCGTCGGCCCGCCGGCGCTCGGTCAACATCCGGTTGCGCAGGAAGCCGCCGAGGCCGAACAGCCGCAGCTCCTTCGCCGCGTCGAGGTTGGCCATCAGATCGGCGTAGAAGAACTCGCGCCGTTCGGTCGGCCCGATCCTCCACAACATGGTGGCCGTTCGCCGGGCCAGGGCGATTTCGGCCAGGAGCGCCGGGACCGCGCCGGCCAGAACGACCAGGGCCATCCATGGGCTGATGGTGATCAACGTGCCGAGGAAGCCGCCAATCGTCACCGCGCTGCCGACCAGTGCGATGGCGCCCTGGACCACCGCCGGCGGTGTGGTCGCGCTGGACTGACTGGCGATGCGGAGCCGATCCATGAACGTGGGGTCCTCGAACCGGGCGAGGCCCGGCAAGCGGTTGAGCGCCGAGTACAGCCGGTCGCTCGCCGCCAGGCCGGTTGCCCGGCTCAACTCGGCCCGCAGGTAGTTGGTGGCCTCCGGCAGGACACCAAGGACGAGCCCGAGCAGGCAGAGGCCGACGCCGAACGTGGTCAGTCCTGCCGCTCCGGTCACGATCCGGTCGAGCAGACTCTTCAGCAGCCAGGCGGAGCAGACGGGAACGACGGACGCGACGAGCGTGACCAGGCCCAGCAGGACCAACGGTCCGGGAGCCGCCCGCCACGCCATCGTGAGGGCTGCCCGGACCCCGCCGGGCCTCCGCCACCGGCGGGTCGAGGGCCTACGAGTCATGCTGGTGCCACCGCCTCGCTCGCCCGCAACTTGGTGACGACCGACTCGACCGCGGTGACCACGCCGTCCTCCACGCGCATCAGCGTCGGGGTGGCCACCACCTGGAGTGCAGTGCTGACCGGCCCGCCGAGCGGCTCGAGGACGACGTGGCAGGCCTCTTCCAGCCGGGCCACCAGCTCGGCGTGATCCCCGCCGCCGGTCAGCACCACCGCCACCGGGTCGTCGAGCTGCCGGGCGTACGCCACGAAGTCCGGCAGTTGGCGGTGGCACGGTTCGCAACCGGGGGCGAAGACACCGATCGTGGCGCGTGCGGGAAGCGACTCGGCGCTGAGCGGGACACCCCGGGTGGAGGTGGCCGAAAACGCTCCGATCCGGCTTCCCAGCGACGCTGAGTAGCGCGGCTCGAGGCCGGCCAGCCTCGTCTCGTGGTCCCGCAGCCGCCGGACCATGCCGAGGGCGAGGACGAGGTTGAGCAGGCCGATGACGGCCGCGACGAGCACGGCGGCTGCGGTGAGGGACATGGCGGCTCCAGTCGTTCGACGATCAGGGGTGGCCAGGACGAGGCCGGGTGGCCCGGTCGGCAGACCGGGCCACCCCGCCAGTCGGTTCAGCGGCAGACCCACCTGCTGGGGCAGTTGTCGTAGTTGGCCAGGCACTGGACCCGGCAGCCGGAGGTTCCGACGACGCAGGGCCCGGCCCAGCCGGAGAAGATGCATGCGGCGTCGGCCTGCATGCGGGGGGCGAGACGGTTCAGCAGCGCGTCGCCGATCCGGGTGATCGTTTTCATGACTCTCCTCGAAGCCGGCGGTCCGTGACGGACCGGAGGTGGAGACCCCACCATCGACGTTCCGCATTGGACGAACCTTGAGCGAAACTTGAAGGCCTACGCCACCGGGGCCCTCAGCTCAGGAACCGTGTAGCCGAGGAGCGGCGGGGCCCTCCCTGCGGGCGAGCGTTGCAGCGTCGGCCAACATCGAAAAGGCACTATCCTCGCAACTGCTCGTTGTCACGTGTGGGGCATCAGCGAGGCCCTGGATAGATTGGCTGATCGTGGGATGGCAGTGCGCATCCGGCTCCTCGGCGCCGTCGAGGCGCACATCGACGATCAGCCGGTGGACCTTGGCCACGCCCGGCAGCGGGCGGTTTTCGTGGCGATGCTGGTCGACATGCCACGGCCCGTCCAGATCGACGAGCTGATCGCGCGGATATGGGGTGCCGCAGCACCGCGCAGGGCACGCGAAACCCTCTACAGCTACCTTTCCCGGCTACGCCAGGCTTTTGCTGGCACCCCTGATGTCAGGATCGCCCGGCACTCGGCCGGATATCTGCTCGCGGCCGATCCCGGTGTCGTCGACCTTCACAAGTTCGAGCTGCTCCTGCGCCAGGCACGCGATGCGCGGAATGACGACACAGCACTGGAGCGGTTCGACGCCGCGCTTGGTTTGTGGCGCGGTATCCCGCTGGCCGGGCTCGACAGCCCTTGGCTCGACAGGCTCCGGCGGCGGCTGGAGGACCAGCGCCTCGGCGCCGAACTTGACCGGGCTGATGTTGCCCTGCGCTGTGGGCATCACGCTGAGCTGCTCACCGAGCTGTCCGAGCGGGCCGATGCGTACCCGCTCGACGAGCGGATCACCGGGCAGCTGATGCTGGCGCTGTACCGGTGCGGGCGGGCGGCCGACGCGCTACTTCGCTACGAGCGGGCCCGGTCGCAGCTGGCCGAGGAGCTCGGCACGGACCCCGGCCCAGCGTTGCAGCGGCTGCACCGACAGATCCTCGCCGCGGATTCACGGCTGACGGCTCCCGAGCAGGTCCGGCCCACCGGTAGCCCCGGTCCAGGCTCCGATGTCCCGGCTTCGCCTCGGCCGCCAGTCCACGAGGTGCCGGCGGCGCCGGTTACCTTCACCGCCCGGGACACCGAACTGGCTCAGTTGGTGAACCTGCTGTGCACCAAGCGGTTGATCGCCTTGGACGGCGTGCCAGGAGTCGGCAAGTCGGCCATCGCCATGCGGCTGGCGCACCTCGTGGCCGAACGATTCCCCGACGGTCAGATCTTCGCAGATCTGCAGGGCTCGGCCGCCGGCTTGGACCCCGTCAAACCGTACGAGCTGCTGGTTCGGTGGCTGCGCCTGTTCGGCGTCTCGGGCGGCGCGGTTCCTGCCGACCTGAGCGGGGCCGCCGCCGCCTGGCGCGACACGATAGCCGGGAAACGAATTCTCGTCGTCCTCGACAACGCGATGTCGGTGGACCAGGTCCGTCCCCTCATGCCCGCCGATCCCGCTTGCGCAACCATCATCACCAGCCGGTCAGTCCTATCCACCCTCGACGGCGCGGCCTTCGTCAGAATCGAACCCTTGGACTCGACGGCTGGCGTGGAGCTGCTCAGTACACTCGCGGGCCGCCAGCGGATACAGACGGACCTGCCCGCCGCCCGGCGCATCGTGGGCCTGTGTGAACGCTTGCCGCTGTTGATACGGATCATCGCCGCCCGGATGGCAGCACGGCCTGACTGGCCCGTCCGCGCCTTCGCAGACCGCCTGGCGGACGAACGCCGCCGACTCGACGAGCTGCAGATCGGCGAGTTCAGCGTCCGAGCGGGCTTGTCGGTCGGCCTCCGGGATGTGGGACCTGCGGCAACCCGGATGTTCGCGTTGCTCGCGACGCTCCGCGTGCCAGCCATCGATCTGCCCCTCGCCGCATCACTGGCCGGAACGACCCTCAATGACGCCGAGGCAACGCTGGACCGACTGGTCGACGCCCGGATGGTCGACTGTCCCCAGCCAGACCGCTACCTCATGCATGACGTGGTACGGCTCTACGCTCGCGAGCGGAGCGCTGCGGAAATCTCCGCAGGTGAGCGGCACGCGGCACGTCGGGGAGCGCTCGCGCACTATCTGGCCCTTGCCGGGCAGGCGAGCGCGCTGCTGGACCCGCACGATCTCCCTCCGTTGGGCGGCCCACCGATCGACCATCCCGCTGGCCACCGGCTGGATGACCGGCAGGCAGCGATAGAGTGGATCGACGCCAACGCCGCCGAGCTGACAACCGTCGCCGCCGAACTCGCCGCCGTGCCGGAGCTCGCCTCCGACGCCGCGCGGCTTGCCCTGGCGGCGTATTCCGCGCTGATGATCCGCGATCGCGCTCCGGAGATCGTGCGCTTGAACACCGTCGCCGTTCACATTGCCCGCGACCTCGGCGACGCGTTTCTGGCGGGACGTGCCCACAACATCCTCGGTATCGGTCACGGGATTCTCGGCAGCCACGACGCCGCCACCCGCGAGTTCCAATCGGCGCTTCGCTACGCGGAGCAGTCGGGAGACCGTCGCACCATCGGCGGTGTACTGAACAACTTCGGCATTCTCGCGCGTCAGCGGAACGAGTTGGCGGCGGCCATCGACTACCACGAACGTTGCCTGGAGCTGTTCCGCGACGGCGGCGACCGTAGAGGGCAAGGCCAGGCGATGGGAAACCTCGGACTCGTCTACCAGGTCGCCGGCGACCACGAGCGGGCAGCGTCCACCTATCAGAACGCTGCTGAGATTTTTCGGGAAGTGGGTGATCAGCATCTGCTCGGCATGACCCTCGGCCGTATCGCCAACATCCTGCGGCTCACCGGTCGGCACCAGACAGCAGTCGACGTCTTCGCAGAGGCCCTGCGGGAACTGCGGCAGTGCGGGGGCCGGCTGGGCGAGGCAGATCACCTGTGGTGGCTCGGGCAGACGCTCTACGAGCTGAACGACGTTCAGGGAGCCCGAGTGCACTGGCGTGAGTCGCTCAAGCTCCTGCAGGACAGCGGGCACATCACCGAGGAACAGGCACGTGCGACTCTCGCAGAGCCGACCCCGACGCCTCCCACCGCGATAGCCGGCGGGTGATGCCCAGGCCCTGTGCCATGGCAGGCCCGGCCGGGCTGGGGGCGGTGCGGGGACCGCCCCGGGACCGGTCACGGGCAGGTCCAGCGCCCAGGGCGAACCCTCTCCGCTACCCCCGGTCGGGGTAGAGGAGGCCGCCACCGCAGCAGGAGACGACGTAGGTCAGGACGGAGACCACGATCCACCCCATGTCGGCGGTGTGGTTGCCGGCGACGGTCGGCCGCGGGTTCGGCAGGGGGACGGAAGGCGGCAGGGGCGGTGCGCCTCCCGTCGGGCGCCATTGTCCTGGGTGTACGGGCGTGGGAGTGGCGGATGCCGGGCGAGGCCACGCCGGCCAGTACGTCCGGTTGGCGGCCTTGAGCAGCAGGTAGAGGACCGTGATGACCAGCCACCCGTATTGGAGGGCGGTGTCGGCACGCTGTTGCGCGGGGAGTGCGAACAGGGCAAGCCCGACCGTGAGGCCGGTGGCGAGGGCGGCCACCCGGGCCGTCCATCGGTGGCGGACGAACAGGGCCAGCATCAGCAGCGGAACGAGCAGGATGGCGATGCTGGCTACCCGAGTGCCGGGGCCACCCAACCGGAGATCGCCAGTTTCGCCGAGTCTGTCCAGAAAGCCGTCGGCCCCGAGGCCGAGGAGGACGGTCACCAGGCTGACCCCGGTGATCAGCGTCTTCACCTGGAGCAGGCGACGGCGGGTGCGGCGTTCGTCGTCGGGGTGCCGGTAGCCGCCGGGGCCGTGGCGTCGCCGCCGCGCCAGCTCGTCGACGCTGGTCACGATGACCACGAACATCTGGGCGTACAGGAAGCTCCACAACGAGACCACCCAGCCGTACCCCTCGCTGTGGCGGCTGCCGGCGTAGGTGACCCCGATGAAGGCGCTGGCCATCACCACGGACGCGAAGCCGAGCGGCCAGGCCACCGGGGGCACCCCGGCGATTCCGCGGATGCCGACGATCAGCAGCAGCAGGAGTGGCGGAAGGACGAGGAAGGCGACCGACGACCACTGCACGGACTGCGAAGCCACACCGTCCGAGTCCAACCGGGTCAGCCAGATGAAAGCGGCTGTCGCCGCCAGCCATCCGAGCGCCGCGACCAGCAGCGCGAGCCAGGGAACGTGTCGTCGGAGCAGATCGAAGGCCCGCTCGATGCTGCCGAAGATCAGATCCATCTGGCGTCCCGTCGATGTCCGGACCGTGCGTGGCCGAGCACAGTGAAGCAGCGGCGGGGAAGAACGGCTGACCCGTGACCACCGGCGATCGGTCACACCGTGCGGCGCGGGTGGGGCCAGCGACCGGACGGACGCCGGCCCCCCACGTCACCAGGTCGTGGGCTTGCCCTTCTGGAACAGCCACACGTCGAAGAAGGCGGTGAGCTTCTGCCCGGACTCCCGCTCGGAGAGGGCGATGAAGTCGGCCGTTGCGGCGTGGTTGTACCGGTGGTTGGCCGCCCACGCGCGCAGGATGCGGAAGAAGGCGCCGTCGCCGATCTTTTCGCGCAGCGCGTGCAGTGTCATGGCGCCCCGGTTGTACGGGATGTTGCTGAACATCTCCTCGGGGCCCGGGTCGGCGAGGACGGTCTGCCAGAACGGCGAGGACGCGGCCCGACCGTAGTTGCTGCTGCTGTTGAAGGTCTGGCTGACCGACGCGCCGCCGGTGTGCTCGGTGTACATCCACTGGGCGTAGGTGGCGAAGCCCTCGTTGAGCCAGATGTCCGACCAGCGTTCGGGGGAGACGCTGTCGCCGTACCACTGGTGGGCCAGCTCGTGGGCCATCGTGCCGACGCCCGCGGCGCTGGAGAAGATCGGCTTGGTCTGGGTCTCCAGGGCGTAGCCCACGTCGGGGGCCCGATCGATAATCGCCCCGGTAGAGGCGAAGGGGTACGGACCGAACGTCGCGGAGAAGAAGTCGATCATCTGCGGGATCTGTGCCACCGCGGCGGCGGACCCGGCGACCAGCCGTGGGTCGATCGCGACGTACACCGGGATCCCGCTGGGCGTGGTCGACTCGGTGACCTGGAAGTTGCCGATGGTGATCGTCGCCAGGTAGGTGGCCATCGGCTCGGTCGAGTCCCACGTGAAGGTGGTCCAGCCGTCCCGGGTCTTCTGAGACAGGAGCTGGCCGTTGCCGACGGCCGTGAGCCCCGCCGGGACTCTCGCCGTGAACCGGAAGGTGGCCTTGTCGGTCGGGTGGTCGTTGGTGGGCAGCCAGGCGGGCGCGCCCTGGGGCTCCCCGGCGACGAACGCGCCGTCGTCGGTAGGCACCCAGCCTTCGATGGACCCGTCGGGGTCGGTGATCGGGCCCGGTACGCCGGCGTACTTCACCACCACGGTGAACGTGTGTCCGGCCTTGAGCTTCGGACGCGGGGTGACGATCAGCTCCTGGCCGCGTCGGGTGAAGCCGTGCGCATGCCCGTTGACCGTCACCGTGGAGACCTTCGGACCGCGGAAGTCCAGGTTGAACCGGTCGAGGTCCTGGGTGGCGACCGCGGTGATGGTGGCGGTGGCGTCCATGAACCGGGTCGCCGGGTCGTAGGAGAAGGTGAGGTCGTAGTGCTGGACGTCGTACCCGCCGTTGCCCTGGTCGGGGAAGTACGGGTCGCCGACGCTCGCCGCACCGGCCGAGTAGCGGGCAGCTCCAGGGGCGCCAGGTGCGGCGCCTGCCGCGGTCGGCGCCGCCACCGAGCCGACAGCCACCAGGACGACCGTGGCCAGCGCGGCACCCTGCAGGCGTGGGATTGTCATGTGAATCCTCTCCATCGGACCGCCGTGGCAGCGCTGCCAGCGGACGTCTACGCCCTATCCATCCGCACGGAGCGCTCAGGCGTCAAGGTCTGCAGGCCATCTCGCCTCCCGGACTGCGCGGCGTCGCGTCCCGCCCCCAAACGCGGCGAAGCGAAAGTTGCATCTTGCAAACTGATTGATGCATGACGATACTCGCTGAGAGCGCCCTCGGAAGACACTGGTCGATCAGGCTCCCGATCGCGCCCACGGGGCCACGACTCAACGGGCCCGGTCACTCCCAAGGAGGAGCCAGTGAGAATCAAGCTCAGTCCGTTCGCCGGATCCGCCAGGATGCTCGCCGCAGCCGTCGGTGTGGTCGCCACCACCGCCTTCGCGCTGCCGGCCGCCGCATCGGCGTCCCCTCAGGACTTCAGTGCCAGCCAACTCGCCGAGGTCGGCGACGCGGTGCAACGCTCGGGCGTCGAGGGCATCGCCTGGCACGTTGACCCCGCATCCGGTCGTGTCGTCGTGACCGCCGATGACACCGTCTCCCGCGCCGAGATCGCCACGATCAAGCAGACCGCCGGCACCAAGGCGGGCGCGATCCGCGTCGAGCGTGCGTCCGGGGTCTTCAGCCCGCTGTTGTCCGCCGGTGACGCCATCTACGGCGGCGGATATCGTTGCTCGCTCGGCTTCAACGTCGTGAGCGGGTCCACCTACTACTTCCTCACGGCCGGGCACTGCGGAAACGTGGCCAACACCTGGTACAGCAATGCCACCCAGAGCACCCTGATCGGGCCGACCGTCAACTCCAGCTTCCCGGGCAACGACTACGCGCTGGTCCGCTACGACAACGCCGCGCAGAGCCACCCCGGCGGGTTCACCGTGGCGGACGCGTACGTCGGGGAATCGGTCAAGCGGACCGGGTCGACCACCGGCACCCACAGCGGAACCGTCACCGCGCTCAACGTCTCGGTTCGCTACTCGGGGAAGGGTGGGGGCACCGTGAGCGGCATGATCCAGACCAACGTGTGCGCCGATCACGGCGACTCGGGTGGCCCGCTCTACGACGGGTCGAAGGCGCTCGGCCTGACCTCGGGTGGCAGCGGTGACTGCACGACCGGTGGCACCACCTTCTACCAGCCCGTGCGCGAGGCGGCCAACGCGTACGGCGTGACCGTCTACTGACGGCGATCCCTGTAATCGGCGGGGCTTACGGCTGCGGCCGTAAGCCCTGCCGGTTTTCCGTCCACCGCTGGTAGGCCATCTCGGCCACCACAAGGTCCTGCCAGCCCATGCCGACGCTCTTGAAGACCGATGAACCGGTGGTGGGCGTCAGGCGTACCGCATCGCGAATCTCGATGAGATCGTCCTCGCGGACGACGCCGGCGCGTACGGCCTGGATGATGTCACCAGCTTCGCGCAGGGCGACGCCGCGGGCCTCGACCACCACCCGTTCGGCGGCGCCGATCGTCGCGTCGTCGAGTTCACGGGCGTCCGGCTCGTGGGAGCCCACCGCGACTACACAGGTCCCCGGGCGCAACCGGCGGCCGTCGAAGAGCGGCTGGCGGGCCGTGGTGGCGCAGACCACCACGTCCGCATCCGCGATGTCGTCGCGGCTGCCCACGCGCGCGTCCAGACCGCTGTCCCGGACCCTGGCCACCAGGGCCGCCGCGCGGTCGGGGTCCCGGCCCACCACCGTGACGGTGCCGAGGGGGCGGATGGCGCGCAGCGCCTCCACATGCCCCCACGCCTGTGGGCCGGAGCCGAGCACGACCAGGTGTCGCGCCTCGGGCGCGGCGAGGTGGTCCACCGCGACCGCGGAGACAGCAGGGGTTCGCAACGTCGTCAGGGCCGTGCCGTCCAGCAGCGCCACCGGCGTCAGCGTGACCCGGTCGTAGAGCACGTACAGCGCCTGGACGCGTGGGAGCCCACGGTCGGGGTTGCCCGGAGCCACCGTGCTCAGCTTCACGCCCACGGCGGCCGCGGTCTCGGCGGGCATCAGCAGCAGCTGACCGTGCGCCACGTCGTGAATGGAGCGCTGCAGGGACGCCTGCGGATCGAGCCCGCGGGACAGTGCCTTCGCCAGTGCGGTGACGGCATCGGCGAACGGCACCAGGCCGATGACGTCAGCCTCGTGGAGGTACGGCAGTGTCGCGCTCATCGGCTCCCCGCCGTCACGGTCGCCGCCAGCGGGGCGGTGTGGGCAAGGACGGTGGCCTGGGTGCCGGTGTGCATTCGTGCCAGATCGTTGTGGGCGAGCTGCACGATGGGCAGCGTGATGCCGTAGATCTCGGCGGCGACAAGGGCCCCGATCACCAGGATCGCGTCGCGCTCGGCCAGGAGAAGGGCCGCCGGCGCGTGCCCCGACCGGATCAGCTCCGCGAGCACGGCCGTGGAGGAGCTGGAGCCGCGCCCGGCCTGCATCGCGAGGACCTGCCCGGCGATCGTGGCGCCGCATTGCGGATGGTGGGCGTCGACGATCACTCCGCAGGGGTCGACCCCGCCCCAGAACGAGAGCGGTTCGTCGAGCGCGAGTACGACACCGCTCGCCTGTCCCGGATGCAGGGAGCGGCCTGACAGCGTCACCTGGTCATCCCCACAGCCGCTCATCGCGTACCACCCTCCCGGCTCTCGCCGAGGCGACACACTCGGCCAGGCTTCCCAGTACGGTGTCGATTCCGAGGTTGGCCGGCGCGTACCAGGCCCACTTGCCCGAGTTCGTCATCACGGTGCGGATCCCGTCGCGCAGCACGGGCGTCACGTAGGTGCAGGTGTCGGTGAGGATGCGGCCACCCGCGTCGCGCACGGCGTCGGCGTACCCGCGTGCCTCCGCCTCGGCCAGCACGGTCCGGCTGGTCGACACGAACACGTCGACCGACGAGCTGAACGGCGGGCCGCCCCGCAACTCGCGCGCCAGGGCCGCGAACTCGGACAGCGAGAAGTGCGGTGTGCCGAGGCTGACGGCGTCGAGTGACGTCGTGGCGGCGGTGCTCAGCCGCTCGCGCGCTCGCCTGAGGTCGTGTGCCGTCACCGGCACGGTGGTGGCCGCAGGCCCGAGCACCGCGTCCAGCGTCGGCGCCTCCGGGGTTATCCCCACAAGGTGGAACAGCGCGACGCCGCCCGCGGACGCGGCGGTCGCGCCGAGCGCCTTGGCCCGGTCCTCGGTGACCCCGCCGTCGTTCAGGTCGCCGGGCAGGCCGGTGAGCGCCGCGACCCGGGTTCCGGCGAGTTCGCCGAGCAGCGCCCCGATCGCGGGCCAGGTGACGTCGTCGTCCAGCATCGCGGCGGGGACCGCTGAGAAGTCGAGCACCAGCGCGGCGGCGCGGTTTCGCTCCAGGTGCAGACCGGAGTAGGGGACCCGGCCGGCAACGCCGGCGGCGATGTCGATGAAGTCGCCGTACCGGTCCGTGCGCGCCCCGAGTACCGAGTTGACGAAGGCGATGGCGTTCGACTCCGCCCACGCTACGTGGCTGCCTCTCGCCGGCCGGTGGCCGGACTGGTACGGCGCGCACGACCAGATCGGCTCGCAGCCGAGGGCCGTGTGCGCGTCCATCAGGCGCCGGCCGTTCTCGGCCACCTCGGGGTCGGCGCGTACCAGCTCGGGATGCAGCAGATCGAGCGAGCCGACGTTGAGCGTCGTGCGCACCCGCACCCGGGCGCCGAGGGAGACCAGCCGTTCGGTGAACTCCAGCCCTGCCACGCCGTGGTACAGGCAGCCATCGGCGTGCGCCGACTCGATCGGCACCAGTCGTTCGGCGCCGTTCGCGCGCGCGACCCCGACGATCAGCCGCATGCACATCGCGGTGGCCGGGCCCTGCTCTCCGGCCAGCATCGACTGTTCCTCGGCCGTGAGGACCAGGCCGTCGTCGCCGGGCATCAGGCTCCTTCGCCGGGGGTCGGCGTCACGTAGGCGTCGAGGTCGACGGACAGGTCGTCGCGGTAGGACGGTGCGGCTGCGACGAGCACGCCGTGCCAGGTGCGGGTGCGGCCAGCGGGGGAGGCAGTCATGTCGGGAAGCCCTTTCGTGACGGCCAGTAAAATATTACACAGCGGTCCGATGGGCTCAAGTCACACGTCCGTAACACCCCCACAAGCAGCTCTGGAGCAACGTTGTGTCGTGTGCCATAGTGCGGTGCTACGTCACACAGCAGTGCTACCAATCGCTACCTGACCGTCCACGTGTGTCGGTCCTCGAGGGAAGTGAGTGTGGACAATGACGTCATACCTAACCCGACGGCTGTCACGAGTCGCCCTCGTGGGCGGCGCGGCCGTAGCGGCCATGATGCTCTCCGCCTGTGGTAACGGGCTCGCCTCGGGAGGGGGCGAGAAGGCGGACAACGGGCCGATCGTCCTCGGCATGCTGGCTCCGCTGTCCGGCAGCAGCTCGGCCATCGGCCCGTACATGAAGAACGGCGCGCAACTCGCCGTCGACGAGATCAACGGCAAGGGCGGCGTCAACGGGCGCAAACTCGAACTCAAGGTCGAGGACGAGGCGTGCGACGCCAAGAGCGCCACGGCGGGCGCCAACAAGCTGGTCACCGCGGGTGTGAAGATCTCGGTCGGCGGCTACTGCTCCAGTGCGACGCTTCCCACGCTGCCGATCTTCGAGAAGGCCGACGTGCCCATGCTCATCCCGGCCGCCAACTCGAACGAGTTGGTCGCGCAGCACAAGAAGAACGTCTTCCTGATCAACGGCACCGGCGCGCAGCAGTCCGACGCCGCGCTGGAGTTCATGAAGAAGGTGGGTGCCACCAAGGTCGCCCTCATGGACGACAACACCAGCTACTCCAAGGACATCGCCGACACCACCGCCAAGCTGCTGACCGGCTCGCCGGCGCTCGCCGGACGCGAATCGGTCACCGCGGGTGAGAGCGACTACAGCGCCAACGTCAACGCCATCCTGAAGGGCCAGCCGGACTTCATCTACTGGACCGGCTACTACCAGGAGGGTGGCCTCATCATCCGTCAGCTGCGGCAGGCGGGCTACAACGGCAAGATCATGGTCGCCGACGGGTCGGTCGACCAGAAGCTGGTGGACATCGCCGGCCCCGAGGCTGCCGAAGGCGCCTTCGCCACCATGACGCAGACCCCGGACACGATCCAGGGCGCCGACAAGTGGATCGCGGACTACAAGGGCAAGTTCGGCGCGGCCCCGGGTCCGTACTCCACCCAGGCATACGACGCGGTCCGGGTGGCCGCCGAGGCGGTCGCGAAGGCCGGCTCGACCGACGGCGACGCCATCATCAAGGCGCTCGAGGGAATCGACGGTTTTCAGCTGTTCTCCGGGCCGCTGAAGTTCACGCCCGACCACACGCTCTCCAGCGGCGGCTTCCAGATCCTCACGGTGGAGAAGGGCAAGATCGTCCTCAAGGACACCCTGCAGTAGGTCGCACGCTCCCGGCGGCGCACTCCCAGGAGCGCGCCGCCGGGGCGCTCCCCGAAGGACTCCCATGACCCAGCTCATCTGGAACGGTCTCTTCGTCGGATCGTTCTACGCCCTGGTCGCCTTGGGCTACACCATGGTGTACGGCATCATCAGGCTCCTCAACTTCGCCCACGGCGACCTGTACATGCTCGGCGCGTTCGTCGGTTTCGGCGTCCTGAGCGTCGCCGGCGGGCTGGCGACCGGCCTCGGCTTCGTGGCACTGCTCATCGTCCTGGTCATCGCGATGCTCGTGACCGGAACGGCCGGCCTGCTGCTCGAGCGGATCGCCTACCGTCCCCTGCGCGGCGCGCCCCGGCTCTCCGTACTGATCACCGCGGTGGGCGCCTCGTTCGCGCTCGAGTACGGGATGCGGCTGGTGGCCGGGCCCAACCCGGAGGTCTACCCGGTGCGGCTGGCGGGCGACTCGGTCAACCTGTTCGGCGCCCGCATCACCATCCAGCAGGTGGGTCTCATCCTGATTGCGATCCTGCTGATGGCCGGCCTCCAGTGGCTCGTCATGGGCACCGAGACAGGGCGGGCCATGCGCGCCATCTCCCAGGACCCGACGGCAGCCCTGTACATGGGCATCAACGTCGACGCCGTCATCGCGCGTACCTTCTTCATCGGCTCCGCCCTCGCCGGCGCCGCCGGCGTGATGGCCGGCGGTTACTACGGCAAGATCGACTTCCTGATGGGGTTCATCATCGGGCTCAAGGCGTTCACCGCGGCCGTCATCGGCGGCATCGGCAACATCAAGGGCGCCATGCTGGGCGGCCTGACGCTCGGCCTGCTCGAGTCGATCGGCACCGCCTGGATGGGCGGGCAGTGGCGCGATGTCTTCGCCTTCGGCTTCCTCATCGTCTTCCTCACGCTCCGCCCGACCGGCATCCTCGGCGAGCGTGTTACGGAGCGTGTCTGATGACCACCAACCTCGCCACGTCACCCGCCCGCGCCCGTGCGCTCTTCGACCGCATCCAGCAGAACCGCTACGTCGGCCTGATCGGACTGGCCGTCGCGTTGTTGGCGCCGTTCATCACCGCGACCAACTACGCCCTGTCGGTCATGACCTCCGCACTGCTCTTCGTGATGCTCGCGGTCGGCCTCAACATCGTCGTCGGCTACTGCGGCCTGCTCGACCTCGGGTACGCCGCGTTCTTCGCGATCGGCGCCTACGTCAGCGGAATCCTCGCCACCCGGTACGGCTGGCCGCTGCTCGCCACGGTGCCCGTCGTCATCGTCGCGGCGGTGGTCGCGGGCATCGTGATCGGTGGGCCCACCCTGCGGCTGCGCAGCGACTACCTGGCGATCGTGACGCTCGGCTTCGGGGAGATCATCCGGGTCACGGCGAACAACCTCACCATCACCGGTGGGCCGTCCGGCATCTACGGGATCCCCGGCATCATGCTGCTCGGGGTCGACCTGAGCGGCCCGGTCGGCCTCTACTACACCTGCGTGGTCGTCGTCGCCCTGGCCGTCCTCGGCGCGGCGCGGCTCGGCCGCAGCCGGCTCGGACGCGCCTGGCGGTTCATCCGCGAGGACGAGGACGCGGCCGAGGCGATGGGCATCAACACGTACCGGGTGAAGCTCGCCGCCTACATCGGCGGCGCCATCTGGGGTGGCCTCGCCGGCATCCTGTTCGGCGCCCAGCTGTCCGCCATCTCCCCACCGAGCTTCACCTTCCTGTGGTCGGCCCTCATCCTGATGGCCGTCGTGCTCGGTGGCATGGGCTCGACGCCGGGCGTCGTGCTCGGCGCCATCGTCATCAGCGTGCTGCCCGAGCTTCTCCGGGACGCGGCGGACTACCGGTACTTCGTGTTCGGGATCCTGCTCATCATCGTGATGATCTTCCGTCGGCAGGGACTGTGGCCGGCGCGGGCCGTGGAACGGCAGTCCCGGCGCGACCAGCGCAAGGCCGAGGAGCATGACGTGCGCGAGGCCGAGGAGGTGGTGCCGTGAGCACGCCAGAACCCGTACCGCTCCTGCGGGTGCAGGATCTGCACCTGGACTTCGGCGGCGTGAAGGCCGTCGACGGGCTGACCTTCCACGTCAACGAAGGCGACGTCCTCTCCCTCGTCGGACCCAACGGTGCCGGCAAGACCAGCGCGTTCAACTGCGTCACGGGCTTCTACAAGCCCACCGGCGGCTCGATCACGCTGCACGGCGCGAACATCACCGGCCTGCGGCCGTCCGCCATCGCGGCCCGGGGGATGTCGCGCACCTTCCAGAACCTGCGCCTGTTCGGTGAGCTGACGGTGCTCGACAACGTCCGCGCCGGGATGCACCTCCGGCTGCGGCAGAACGCCCTCGACGCGCTGCTGCACACGCCGCGGTTCCGGCGCTCGGAACGTGAGGCGACCGATGAGGCGAACCGGTGGCTCGACTTCGTGGGCCTGCGCGGCGACCGCGGTGGTCTGGCGCGGAACCTTCCGTACGGCGAGCAGCGGCGCGTCGAGATCGCCCGCGCCCTCGCCTGCGGGCCCAAGGTGCTCCTGCTGGACGAGCCCGCCGCCGGCCTCAACTACGGCGAGAAGGGCGAGCTGCTCGATCTGCTGCACCGCATCAGCGCGCTCGGCGTCGCCATCGTGCTCATCGAGCACGACATGGATCTCGTCATGCAGGTGTCGCGCCGGGTCGTCGTGCTGAACTTCGGCCGGGAGATCGCCGACGGCACTCCCGATGAGGTACGCCGCGATCCGGCCGTGGTCGAAGCGTACCTCGGCAGGGACGACGACGAGGAGGCCACGAGCGAGGAGATGACGAGCCATGAATGACGCCGCCGGCCGCTGTGCACTGGAGATCGACGGTCTTGACGTCCACTATGGCCGCATCCACGCCCTCCGGGGGGTGACCCTGACCGTCGGCGAGGGCGAGATCATCACCCTGCTCGGCAACAACGGCGCGGGCAAGACAAGCACCCTCGCCACCGTTTCCGGAGTGGTGCGGTCCACCGGCGGCACCGTGCGCGCGTTCGGCAGGGACATCACCAAGGCCAAGCCCTGGGAGATCGTCGGCTCCGGGGTGGTGCACGTGCCGGAGGGACGCCGCATCTTCCCCCGACTGACCGTGCACGAGAACCTCCAACTCGGCGGCTACCTGGTGACCGACAAGGCCGTGGTCAGCCGCCGGATCGACGAGGTCTACGCCCTGCTGCCGCGGCTCGCCGAGCGCCGCAACCAGCAGGGCGGGAACCTGTCCGGCGGCGAGCAGCAGATGCTCGCGGTGGGTCGCGCGCTGGTCGCGGGGCCCAAACTGCTGATGCTGGACGAGCCCTCGATGGGGCTCGCACCACTCGTGGTGGCCCAGATCATGAACCTGATCCGCCAGATCAACGCCGACGGCACCTCGGTGCTGCTCGTCGAGCAGAACGCCCGTGCCGCGCTCAAGATCGCTCATCGCGCGTACGTCCTGGAGAACGGTGTGATCACCCTGCAGGGAGCGGCTCGCGAGCTCGCGCGCGACTCCCGCGTGGTCGAGGCATATCTGGGGGCCTGACGCGATGCAGGACGTTCGCGCCACCGACTACCACACGGCGGGAGAGCCGTTCCGCATCGTCACCGAAGGCGTCCCGGAGATTCCGGGCACCACCGTGCTGGAACGGCGCGAACACGCCCAGCGCGACGAACAGGTCGACGCGGTGCGCCAGCTCCTGGTCAACGAACCTCGTGGCCACGCCGACATGTACGGCTGTTTCGTCGTGCCACCTGACGACGAGGGCGCCCACTTCGGAGTGCTGTTCTGGCACAAGGACGGCTACTCGACGGCGTGCGGGCACGGCACCATCGCGCTGGGCGTGTGGGCCGTCCGGAGCGGGCTCGTGGACGCCGCCCCGGACGGGGAGACCGACGTGGTCATCGACGTGCCATCAGGTCGCGTCACGGCCACCGTCTCCTGCGTGGCCGGCGAGGTCCGCGACGTCAGCTTCCGCAACGTGCCCGCGTACGTGCTGGGTCGCGGCATCACCGTGAACACGAGCCGGGGCCCGGCGCGCGCGGACATCAGCTACGGAGGCGCGATCTACGCCTCGGTCGACGCCTCGGAGTTCGGGCTGTCGGTCGAGCCCGAGCACTACGGTGACCTGCTGGCGCTCGGCCGCGAAATCAAATGGATTCTCAACGAGACCGAATGGGCCCGGCATCCGAGCGAGCCGCGGCTCGACGGCATTTACGGCACAATTCTGTTCGAGGATCTCGGCCGTCGCTCCGACGGCCCGCACCAGCGCAACATCACCGTCTTCGCGGACGGTGAGGTCGACCGCTCGCCGTGTGGGTCCGGCACCTCCGCGCGGATCGCGCTGTTAGCATCGTCGGGGCAACTCGCCCCTGACCAGGTGCTGACACATGACTCGGTGGTCGGGACGCGGTTCCTGGGCCGCGTCGTGGAGGAGCTGGAAGCAGAAGGCCACCCGGCCTACGTTTCGGAGGTGCGGGGGATGGCCTACCGAACCGGCGAACACCTTTTCGTTTTTGAAGCCAACGACCCCGTCGGACTGGGATTTGCGCTGCGATGAAGGAGACAAGGGGTGACATCGCGACCGGGCGCTCGGCCCCGGGCGCGCTCTCTCTGCCGCAGTTCGGGGGCCGGCCCAACCTTCGACAGGAGATCGCCCACTCCCTGCGGGGTGCGATCATCACGGGACAGATGCGACCCGGCGTGCTCTACTCCGCGCCGACCCTCGCCGAGCAGTTCGGTGTCTCCGCCACGCCGGTGCGCGAAGCGATGCTCGACCTCGCCAACGAGGAACTGGTCACGATCGTCCGGAACAAGGGCTTCCGAGTCAGGGAGCTCAGCGACCGGGACCTGGATGAGATCACCTCGCTACGCGCACTGATCGAGGTACCCACGGTGGCCGAGATCGCCCGGACCATCAACGAGCCCACGCGGGCGGCGGTCGAGGAGTTGCGTCCCTTGGCGAGGGACGTGGAGCGGCTCGCCGAAACCGGGGACCTCATCGGCTATGTCGAGGTCGACCGGCGTTTCCATCTCGCGTTGCTCGCCCTGGCCGGCAACCGGCATCTCATCGACGTGGTGGGGAACCTGCGAGCCCGCAGCCGGCTGTACGGCCTGCAAGGGCTCGCCGAGCGCGGCGAGCTGGGACGTTCGGCCGCCGAGCACGAGCAGATCGTCGACCTGGTGATAGCTGGCGACGCGCCGGGGGTGGCGGCTCTGATGCGACGCCACATCGGCCACGTCCGCGGCTCCTGGGCCGGCTACCACGAACCCTGACCGCGGGCACCACACGAAGCCCGGCCTACCGGGCGCGCACGGAGGGCAACGTCGCAGCGCCGGTCCGGCCCCCGGCTTGCGGGCGACCACCGACCGGTATCGGCCGGTGGTCGCCGGACGGGCGACGACCGCCACGACGTCCACGAAGCCTCCGCACCCTCGCCGCCTGCATCATCACGTGCTGACGGCGAGCCGCCGGACGGCTCACGGCCGACGGTGCCGCGGCGGCCGCCCGAGGGCGGTGCCGGTCAGCGGGTCTGCACGCGGATGTCGTCCGGCCACTGCAGTTGGACGCCCAGGTCGGTCAGTGTCGCCTGGAATTCGGCACACAGCTCGGGCTTCGAGCGGACGGCACGGGGCGGTACGCCTCGTTTGATGCTGAACGCCGCCAGCGCTCCGGCGGCCTCGCCGACATTCCACTCCACGGGGTGCAGCCGGTAGCAGCCGTTGGTGATGTGTGTGACGCCGAGGCTCTTGCCCGCGGCGACGAGATTCTCGAGCCGAACCGGCACCAGGGCGCCGAGTGGGATCTGGAAGGGGTAGGTCGCGATGTCGAGGTAACCGCGGCCCGACGTGCTCGGGTGCAGGTCGATGCGGTAGCAGCCCACGCCGACGCTGTCGCCGAACGTCTCCGCGCTGGTGGCTCCCGGCCGGGCCTCGACGCCCACGTGTTGTTCGAGGACCGTGAATTCGGCCCGGATACGTCGTGCCTCCCGGATGTACGGGGCGGCGGCGAGCCCGTCCGCTGTGCCCAGCACATCACCGCGCGGACGCAGCATCGGATACCCGACGCCGCCGTCCGGGCGTGGCGCCTCGGTCTGCAGCCAGTGCACGAAGGAGAGGGTGAGCTGCCGCGCCCGCTCGAGACCCGCGGTGCGCTCCGCCGCGGGAACTCCGGTGATGGGGGAGAGCCAGTAGTCGATCTGCGGCCAGTTCACGAGCGTGATGTCGGGAACTGCAGGGCTGACGTGCTGGCCGTAACGGATACGGCGGAACGTCCAGAGGTCGCGTTCACCGGGGGCGCCGAAGAGGGGACGCTTCAGCGGCTTGCCGGTCTCCGGCTCCTCGGTCACCCACCCGAGCTGGGGGCCGGGCCAGTGGGAGGCGCGGTAGTCCCTCCAGAAGGAGTACTCCTCCGGCCGGTCGATCGTGTGGTCCTCTCCTGGGCGAAGTTCGAGCGCGACGCACCAGGTGATGGCCTGCTGGTCGTGCGGATCGGCGGGGCCCGCCAGCGCGTGCGGTTCGCCGGTCTCCGCCGTGCTCTCCGCTCCGAGGACGTGCTCGGCCCCGGTGAGCGGCAGCAGGTCGCCCTCTTCGGTGGCGTCGAGGACGTAGCGGGCGGTGATCCGGACCGTCTCGCCGTCGCGGGTGTCGGTGAAGGTGACGGCGTCGATCCGGTCGAAGGTGACGTCTGCCGAGATCGGCTCGTGCCGGGTGAGCAGGCGCACCTGACCCAGACTGAGCATCGGTTGCAGCATGTCGTGCAGGACACCGTGGACGACGGTCGGCTCGGCGGCCAGGTTGCTGACCCACGCCTCGCCCGGGTTCAGGTGTGCTGCGGACCGGGCGGCGGGGGTCAGCGGGCGGGTGCGCCGGTACGCCTCGCGTACCGCGTCGCGCATCTGGCGGTAGGTGGCGGTGACACCGGTGTGCTCCACCCAGGGATGCTCGTCGGGCGGGACCGCCTGGGCGGTGAGCTGCCCACCGATCCAGTCGGTCGATTCGGTCAGGATGACGGTTTGCCCAAGTCGGGCCGCCGACTGGGCGGCGGCCACGCCGCCACAGCCCGCGCCCACGACGAGGACGTCGCAGTCGAGTTCCATGAGGTTCTTTCGCTCGGGGGGACTAGCGGGAGCTGCCGTGTGCGAGGCTCTCGGTGATCTGGCGCCGCGCCAGCAGGTACGCCAGAAGCACGGGCAGCGTGGAAATGGCGGTCGCCGCCATCTGCACGTTCCACAGGGGATGCCCCGTCGCGTCGGTGTATCCGGTGATCGCGACCGGCACGGTGAACAGCTCCACCCGGTTGAGGAAGACCAGCGGCTCGAGGAAGGAGTTCCAGCTGGCGAGGAACGCGATGATCGCGACCGCGCCGAGCATCGGCCGGGCCAGCGGCATCGCGATGTGCCAGATGATGCCGAGCCGGCCCAGCCCGTCGAGCTGGGCCGCCTCTTCCACCTCGGGTGGCAGCGACTGGAAGAACTGGCGGATGAGGAACGTGGCCATCACACCGGTGGCGCCGAACACCGGCAGGATGATCAGCGGCACGTGGGTGTCGACGAGATTGACCAGGCGCAGCATCTTGAACAGCGGGATGAGGGTGACCTCCGCCGGCAGCATCAAGGCGCTGAGCAGCAGGAAGAACAGCAGGTTACGACCGGGGAAGCGCAGCCGCGCGAACGCGTACCCGGACAGCAGCGACAGCGCGCAGGTCAGTGCGGTGACGGCCGCCGCGATGTAGACGCTGTTCCAGATCTGCAGGGCGAACGGCTGGAGACGGAAGACCTCGCTCAGGTTCTCCCACGCCACATGCTGCGGGATCAGCCGAGGCGGATACGAGAAGATCTCCGCCGGCGGCTTCAGCGCGCTGGAAACCATCCACAGGAACGGGAAGACCAGCGGCGCGACGGCGACGATGAGCAGGACGTACAACAGGGCGCGCAGCGCCAGGGGCCGAAGCCGTGTCCACCTACCGGATGTTCGCTCACTCACTGTGCACCCACTTCTTGCGCGCCCACCACTGCACGGCGACGAGGGCCAGCGTGATGGCGAACAGCACCACCGCGAGCGCACTGGCGTAGCCGGTCCGCATGAGTTCGAAGCCCTGCTGGTAGATGGCGAAGGCGAGCACGGTGGTGGCGTGCGACGGGCCGCCGTTGGTCATCAGCAGGATGTAGTCGAAGACCTGGAACGAGCCGATGAACGTGATGATGACGACCACGAGGGTGGTGGGGGCGAGCAGCGGAAGGATCACCCGCCGGTACATCTGCCATTCGCCGGCTCCGTCGAGGCGTGCCGCCTCGATCGCCTCCTTCGGGATGTTTCGCAGCGCTGCCAGGAAGATGACGGCCTTCAGCCCGACGGTCTTCAAGGCGGCGACGACGATCACCGCGGCCAGCGCCGGTTTCGCCTCGAACAGCCAGTTCGGCCCGATGATCGACACCGCGCTGAGCAGACTGTTGATGGTCCCACCCTCACCCTGGAGCAGGAACCGCCACACGATGGCCCACGCCGCCTGGGACGTCACCACGGGCAGGAAGGCAAGTGCCAGGAACAGTTGCGCGCCGCGGAGCTTGCGGTGCAGCACAAGCGCCAGGAACAGCGACAGCGCGACGTTGATCACCACCAGACCGATCGCGAAGATGCCGGTGGTGACGACGGCTCGCCAGAATGCCGGGTCCTCGGTGGCCATGGTCTGGTAGTTGTCCAGACCGACGGGTTGGACGTCCTGAGCGAGAAGGTTGCTGTCGGTGAAGCTGAGCAGCAGCACCGCGACCAGCGGGATCAGGACGACGACGAGGAAGCCGAGCATCTGCGGGGTGATCAGCAGGTATGCGGTGAGCGCTTCACGGACACGCCTCGTACGCCTCGCGGAAAGCCCGGCCCGTGCTCCCGCATCTGCTGGTGTGCGCCCCGACGCGGCCCCGTATGGCGACGGCGGCGCCGTCGCGGACTTGACCGTCATGGCGTCAGGACCCTGTGCCGTCGCGCTTCAGCAGCGGATCGAGCTGCTGGCACAGGTTGTCCATGACGTCCTGCACGTTCGCGTTCTGCACCCACAGCTTGTCGAACACCGGCGCCGACGTCTGCAGGACCTCCGGCCACGTGGCCGGGTAGCGGAACGGGTAACCCTTCTCGATGCTCGACACCAGGACCGGGTCGATGGCGTCCTTGGGCAGCGGGCCCTGGGCGTAGATCTGCTCTGCCTGGTCGAGCACCGACTTGCGCGCTGGCGGGAAGAACGACGCGAGTTTCTGGGCGCCCTCCTTGCTGCTGATGAACTTCACCAGGTCGGTGGCGAGCTTCTCGTGCTTGCCACCCTTGAAGGCGACCAGGCCGGCCTGCCCGGTGAAGTTGACCGGGCCACCCGGCCCGCCGGGCAGCGGGGCGACTCCCCAGTCGAAGCCCGCGCCCTTGAGCTGGCTGAGCCGCGAGGTCTGGGTGAACGTGACGGCGGCCTTGCCGGCGAAGAAGTCAGCCTCGTTGCCCGGCGGCACCGCGGTCTTGTCGGTGAACGCCATCGCCCGGTACGCCTGGATCGCCTCCACCGACTGAGCCGAGTTGAGCTGGCACTGCCCCGTGTCGGGGTCGAAGACCTTGCCACCGTACGCGCGGATCAAGGGTTCCAGGGTGGTCCAGACGAGCTTCCCGTAGATGCCGCCGTCGTTGCTCTGGAAGGCGTAGCTCCCCGTGGGAAGGGTGGGCTGCACCTCGCGCCCGAGGTCACTCAGGGCCTGCCAGGTCCAGTCGCCGCTGGCAGCGAGCTTCGCGGGATCCGGCGCGCCGGCCTTGGCGAGCAGATCCTTGTTGTAGATGGTGAAGAACGGGCTGGTCGAGAACGGCACGCCCCACACCTGGTCGCCGCTCTGCCAGTTGGTGAACGACGCCGGTACGAAGTCGTCGAACTGGTACGAGGCGTCCTTCTTGAGCTCCGGCCCGAGGTCGACGAGTTGGCCGTTCTTCGCCATACCGACCGCGTCCGGGGCGCCCATCCAACCGAGGTCGGGCGGGGTACCGCCGGAGAGCCTGATGGAGATCTTGGTGAGGTAGTCCGCCTGGGGGATCGACTGGATCTCGACCTTGCCACCGCCGTGGGTCTTGGTGAACTCGGCGCTGAGGTCGTTGAGCAGCTTCAGCTGGTCGGGGTTGGTGGTCCAGACGGTCATGGTCAGGTTCTCTGAGCTGCTGCCGCTGTCGCCGCCGCCGACACCGCAGGCGGTGAGGGCGAGGGTGGTTGCCACAGCGGCGCCGAGCAGGGAGGCCCGGAGTCGTGGCATGCTGATCAACCTCCTGATGCCGAGGGGATGGGGGAACTCAAAAGACGCGGGGTATGCGGTGGGTGTCGGGATCGCCGCCCCTATTCAGGAACGGCGGTGAGGGTTCGGCCGGGCGCCTCGGGGCAGGGCACGAGTCGGCAGCCCGGTGGGTCGCCCTCCAGTTGGGCAAGGAGGTCCTCCACCGCGAGGTGGCCGATGCGGTAGCCGGGGACGGTGAAGCCGGACCAGGGGGTGGTGCTGCTGTCCTCCTCCGTCAGGCCGGCGACGGCGAGGGACAGGTGGGTGTTCCTGTCCGCGCCCACCTTGGCGGCGAGCCCACCGACGAGTTCGGCGTACTCGCTGCTTTCCAGCATCAGTCCGGTCACCCCGGTGTCGAGCAGGTGGTGGAGCAGCGCTTCGTCGACCTCGGTGACGGGCGAGAATTGCAGCTGTACGTCCAGGTTGCTGGTGGTGAACGCCGAGAGCCGGTCGACCGAGGCGGGCAGGTTCGGGTCCGCGCCCAGATAGGCGATCTTCCGGTGGCCGAGGGCGGCGAAGCGCTGCGTCAGCGTGCGCGTGGCCGCGGCGTAGTCGGGGGCGACGCTCGGGACCTCACGGCCGTCGGCGAGGAACCGGCGGCCGATGAAGACGAACGGGTATTCGTCGTCGCACAGCTGCTCCAGTTCGGCCGGGATCTCGTCTCGGCCGAGCAGCACAGCCGCGTCGGCCAACCGCAGCTTGTTCTCTCCCGAGGCATAGATGGTGCGCACTGCGCCGCTCGTGCCGCTGCGTCGCCCGGCGGCGCTCGTGAACAGCAGGAGATCCTGGTCGTGTGCCTCCGCCGCCTCCTCGATCCCGAGGAGGAAGCGGTGGTAGAAGGTGCGATGCGCGACGGGGAACACCTTCTCGTAGGTGAAGACGCCGATGATCTGACTACGGCCGTTGGCGAGCCGGCGCGCGAGTGGGTCTGCGCGGTAGCCGAGTTCCCGTGCGATCGCGAGGACTCGCTGGCGGGTGGCCTCGGGGATGCCGTCGGCACGGTCACGCAGAATCATCGACACCGCTGCCTGCGTGACGCCCGCCTGCCGCGCGATGTCGGCCTGGGAGACCCGCGACCGGGCGCCTCGCCCCGATCTGCTTATGCGCATAAGCGGACGCTACGCACGGCTCCTCCGAGAGGTCAAGTCACGCGCATCGACTTTTTCGCGTCGCTGGATGTGGCACGCGTCACCAGGGCTGAAGATCAACATGGGGCGTGGACCTCCGCCCGCGGGCGTCGCGGACCTTGCCCGCTCGGCCGGGCTGGACCGAGTGGGGCCGGACGTGCAGCCCACGGTGCGTCAGAGAGGACGCGTGGTGGAGGCCGTCGGCGACGCGAGTAAGCCCGAGGTGAGCCGCGGGCGGTGCTCGGGGCACGGCAGGGGATAGGGCGGCACTCCCGGCGCTGCCGGCTGCCGGTCATAGCTGAACCGCATTCGGATACGCCACAAATTGTGTGACCCAATCGGCCCAAGCGCTTCTTATCGCGGCCATAAGACCGACCACTGTCGCCTCGGAAATTTCCCGCTCTCCCAGTTACTTGCTGCTGTCGCCGCCTTCGAGCGGACACCGTCGGCACGTGATTGCCGAGGACCGGATAACAGCTGAACAACAGCGCGCCGAGTTGTCGACGCGCCAAGAAAGGGCTCCCATGCAGCTGCAGAACAAGACCGCGCTCGTCACCGGCAGCACGTCCGGCATCGGTCGCGAAACCGCCCTCCTGCTGGCGGCGGAGGGCGCCTTCGTCATCGTTTCGGGCCGCAATGCAGCCAAGGGTGCGAGCACGGTCGCAGCAATCGAAGCTGCGGGCGGTGAGGCCAGGTTCGTGGCCGCCGACCTGAGCGACCTGGAGTCGGTTGGCCATCTCGTCGACGCGGCAGGAGAGGTCGACATCCTGGTCAACAATGCTGGCGCGTTCCCGTTCGCCCCGACGCTGGAGCAGGGCCTGGAGACGTTCACGACGCTGGTCGACACCAACCTGCGCGGGACCTACTTCCTGACGGCCGCCCTCGTGCGGAAGATGGCGGCCAAGGGCACGGGCAGCATCGTGAACATCACGACGATCGCTGGCCTCAGCGGTATGGCCGGGACGTCCGTCTACGGCGCCACCAAGGCCGCGGTCGACTCCCTGACCCGTACCTGGGCGGTCGAGTTCGGTCGCAGCGGCGTCCGGGTCAACGCGGTGGCGCCCGGCCACACGAGGACCGACAACGTCGTGGAAATGATGGGCGACGAAACCTTCGAGGCGCTCGGCGCGCGGGTCCCGCTCGGCCGGCTGGCCGCCGCGAAGGAAATCGCCGAAGCCGTCGTCTTCCTCGCCTCGCCGAAGGCCAGCTACATCACCGGCGCCACACTCCCCGTCGACGGCGGATTCATGGCTCTCGGCCTCGAATAATCCCGACCGCAACGCGGTGCGGCGGGGGACCCCGCCGCACCGCCACCGCCACCGCCGCGGAATCCAAGCGCCGACAGGCGAGCCTGCGCCACACCCGGCCGGCTCGAATCTCGGCACGATTCCCCGTTCCATACGTAAAGGACGAACCAATGCGCATCGGCGTCCCCCGGGAAGCCACCGCAGGAGAAACGCGAGTGGCTCTCACCCCGGACGAAGTTCGGCTGCTCGTCGACCGAGGACACGAAATCGTGATCGAACATGGTGCCGGTGTGGCGGCCGGGCACCCGGACGAGGAGTACGTGAAAGCAGGTGCCCGTACCGTCGCAAGACCGCTCGCCTTCGCCGCGGACATCGTCCTCCAGGTACGCCTCGTCGGTTCCGGCGGTGGCGGCGAGGAAGTCCGCGAGTCGCCGGACCTGACGCTGCTGCGGCCGGGTACCACCCTGATCGGCCTCGCCAACCCGCTCAGCCACCCCGACCCGGTCGGTCGGCTCGCCGAACGCGGCGTCACCGCCTTCTCCCTCGACCTCCTGCCACGCATCACCCGCGCGCAGGCCATGGACGTGCTCTCCTCGCAGTCCGCGATCGCGGGATACCGTGCGACGCTCGTCGCCGCCGCTCACGCCAACCGCATCCTGCCCATGATGACGACCGCCGCGGGAAGCCTCCCTCCCGCACGAGTCCTGGTGCTCGGCGCGGGCGTGGCCGGGCTGCAGGCGATCGCCACCGCCCGCCGACTCGGTGCCGTCGTCCACGCCTACGACATCCGTCCCGCCGCCAGGGAACAGGTGGAGAGTGTCGGGGGACAGTTCGTCGACCTTCCGCTCGACACCTCGGCCTCCGAGACGACCGGCGGTTATGCGCAGGCACAGGCGGAAGAGTTCTACGCGCGCCAGCGCGAGGTGCTCGCGGCTGCCGTCGCCGGCAGCGACATCGTGATCGCCACCGCGCAGGTACCGGGCAAGCCCGCCCCGATTCTCCTCACCGAGGACATGGTTCGCGCGATGCGGCCGGGCTCGGTCGTCGTCGACGCCGCGGCGGCGCAGGGCGGCAACTGCGCCGTCTCCGTTGCCGACGAGACCATCGACGTGTCGGGGGTGACGGTGCTGGCGCCCACCAACCTCCCCTCGGGCGCGGCGGCCCACGCGAGCCGCCTGTACGCGCGGAACATCGCCAACTTCACCCGCCACCTCATCGGTGACGGTGGCCTGCGACTCGACGCCGACGACCCGATCATTCGCGACACGCTCCTCACACGGGACGGCGACGTCGTCCACCCGCAGGTACGGGAGCTGCTCCTGGCCGCCACGCCGGAAGGGAAGTGACCATGTCTCCCAGCATCGAAGCCGGACTGTACGTCCTGGTACTCGGGTCCGTCATCGGCATCGAGGTGATCCGCCGAGTGCCGACGCTCCTCCACACCCCTCTGATGTCCCTCACCAACGCCGTCGCCGGCATCTCGCTGGTCGGGAGCATCCTGCTCGCCGGATCCGATCGGGGACCGTTCATCACGACTCTCGGCGCGGTCGCGGTAGCCGCCTCGAGCATCAACGTCGTCGGCGGCTTCATGATCACCAATCGGATGCTCCGCATGTTCCGCACCAGCGACGGCCGGCGCCGCACCAACCCCGGAAAGACCCAGACGAATGCGTGACACGATCGCCATGCCTCTGCTCTACCTGGCCGCCGGCACCCTGTTCATCGTCGGCCTACGAGGCATCACCCACCCCCGCACCGCCCGCCGGGGCTTGCTGGCCGCCGTGCTCGGCATGGCTGCCGCGATCGTCGGCACCCTGATCCACCAGGACGTCGTCACCTACCGGTGGATCCTCATCGCCGCTGTCGTCGGATCCCTCGTCGGCGGCGCCATGGCCAAGTACATGCCGATGACGGCGATGCCGGAACGCATCGCACTGTCCCACGCGTTCGGCGCTCTGGCTGCGGGCCTGGTCGGCGCCGCCGAATACTACGAGCACTTCGAATCCCTCAACGCCTTCCTCGCCGCGGCACTGATGTTCGAGGTCGTACTGGGATTCGTCACCTTCACCGGCAGCCTGATGGCGTTCGGCAAGCTCAAGGGAATCCTGCCCGGCCGTCCCACCGTGTTCCCCGGCCAACAGCTCCTGAACGCCGTCCTGTTCACCGCGACTGTCGCCGTCGCAGTCTGGCTGGTGGCCGCACCATCGACAGCGGCTCTGTTCCCCGTCCTCGTCACGCTGGCTGCCCTGTTCGGAATTCTCCTCGTCGTGCCCATCGGCGGCGCCGACATGCCCACCGTGATCTCGCTTCTCAACTCCTACGCCGGGCTCTCCGGCGCCGCTATGGGACTCGTCCTGGACAACAAGGCCCTCATCATCGCCGGCGCCCTCGACGGCGCATCCGGTTTCCTGCTTTCGCTCATCATGAGCCGCGCCATGAACCGGTCCTTCCGCAACGTGCTCTTCGGTGCCTTCGGGCAGGTCGACGCCACCGCCGTGCAGGACGGAAGATCGGCGGAGGAACGCCCTGTCCGCAGCGCGTCCATCGACGAGGCAGCCATGCTGCTCGCCGCCGCACGGGATGTGATCGTGGTACCCGGCTACGGACTCGCCGTCGCTCAGGCTCAGCACCGGATCAGAGAGGTCGGCGAAATCCTCGAGCGAAACGGGACCCGCGTTCGCTATGCCATTCACCCTGTCGCCGGTCGCATGCCAGGTCACATGAACGTCCTCCTGGCCGAAGCGGACGTACCGTACGACCGCATCCTCGACATGGACGACATCAACAGCGACTTCGCACAGGCAGATGTCGCGCTGGTGGTGGGAGCCAACGACGTCACCAACCCCGCCGCACGCACCCAGCCCGACAGCCCCATCTACGGCATGCCCATCCTCGACGTTGCTGCCGCTCGTACGGTCATGGTCGTCAAGCGTGGCATGAACGCCGGCTTCGCCGGAGTGGAGAACGAGCTGTACCACCTTGAGAAGACGCTCATGCTCTTCGGCGACGCCAAGGACGTCGCGACAAGCCTCGCCCGCGAACTCGAGGACGCCCAACAGGGCCAGAGGGTCTGAACTCATGCGCTGGCCCCGGGGAGAGATGGGCCCCGGGCCAGCGCCTTCGGCTCGGCGTGCTGGACGCGGCCGGAATCCTAGCGGTGCAGCAGAGACGCCACGGGGATACGTGTCATCCGGCGATTCCCACCTCCGCCGACCTCGGCTGAGGCAGAGTCGTGGATAGCGTCACCGCCACGAGAGGCCTGACGGCCGGGACGAACGCAGGTCACTCGTCGCGTACACCAACCACACCAAGCCGTTCTGCAAGACCCCTTCCAGCCCAATCGACATCCGGGGCGGTGAGCAGATCATGACGTCAGAGCTTGCGGGCACCAAGGCTCTGGTGACTGGTGCAACCAGCGGCATCGGGAGAGCCACCGCCATGGAGCTGGCCGGGCTCGGTGCGCACGTGGTCGTGTCCGGCCGCGACGAGAACCGGGGCAACCAGGTTGTGGAGGAAATCCGATCGGCTGGTGGCCAGGCGTGGTTCGTGGCCACCGATCTTCATGACGCGGCCACTGCGCGCGCGCTGGCCCGGGCCGCGAAGGAGCAGCTCGGACAGGTGGATGTGCTGGTCAACACCGCGGGCATCTACCCGTTCGGTCCCACCGAGCAGATCGCCGAGGAACAGTTCGACGCGGTGTACTCCCTCAACGTCAAGGCGCCGTACTTCCTCGTGGCGGAGCTCGCGCCGGAAATGGCCATGCGTGGCCGGGGCGCGATCGTCAACGTGACCACGATGGTTGCCGAGTTCGGCGCTGCGGGGTTCTCCCTGTACGGGTCGAGCAAGGCCGCGATGGTGCTCTTGACCAAGTCCTGGGCGGCCGAGTACGGCCCGAGCGGCGTGCGGGTCAACGCCGTCAGTCCTGGACCGACCCGAACCGAGGGCACCGCGTCCATGGGTGATGCCCTCGATCAGCTGGCCAGGGGCGGCCCTGCCGGACGTCCCGGCTCCGTCGAGGAGATCACCGAAGCGATCATCTTCCTGGTCAGCGACCGGGCGAGTTTCATCCACGGCGCGGTCCTGCCGGTCGACGGCGGACGCGTCGCCGTCTGACCGGCGACCGGAGAGCGAATTCCTGGTGAGCTGGATCGACAACAGGCTTCTGCGCCCGGTCGACGGCGAGGCGGATGGACAGGGCACGTTCTAGCCGGGTGGTGAGGGAGGCTCGGGTGGGTGTCCGCGGGCGCGGGCTGCGTCGGATACGGCTATTCCGGCCAGGACGAGGGTAGGTGCCAGGGCGACCAGCAGTGGCGGCAGGAAGAACGCCGCCGGCGGATATGGCGGCGAGTACGCCGACGCCGATCGGTCGGGATCGGGAGACGCGGGCGAACACCTCGTACTCGAACATGCCCCGCCCGGCGAGGAACAGCGCGGGTCCGCCGAGGATGATGATGATCCAGGCCGGTGGTGTGTCCCCGAGCGGATGCTCGATGACGAGCTCGTCGCCGACTGCGATGACGACGATGCCGGCGACCATGAACAGGTGGGCGTATATCGCCGGGATGACCGCGCGGTGTGGGTCGGGGTTGGCGGCGATGACCTCCCCCAGCAGGCCCCCGGCGCGGTAGATGTAGATCCGCCACATCAACACCGTGGTAGCGAACGCGACCACGACCGCCGCAATCCGGTCAGGCTCGAACCCGCCGCGGCTGAAAGTCAGCCCGGTGACCAGGATGAGCTCGCCGAGCCCAATGATGAAGAGCAGTCGAAAGCGTTCGGCGGCGTGCTCGCCGTAGATCCCGAGTTCGGCGCTACGCGGGGATGCGCGACCCAGCCGCGGTGTGGGCAAACCGAGTGAGACGGACACGTACTCCACGGCCACCGCCAGCGCCCACAGGACCGCACGGGCCGTGCCGTGCGTGACAGCACCCGCGATCCACGGTGATGCGGACACGCCGAACCAGAAGAGTTGCCGGGCGAAGGCCCGCTGCACCTTGTGCCCCCGCAGCAGGAGCACCGCACCGGCGTTGCGACCGATCTGGGTGGCGACGTACAGGCCTGCGAAGGCCAGGCCTTGCTCGCCGAACGCCTCTGGCGCTGCGGCGGCCATCAGTAGCGTGCCGAGCATGGTCGCGATCACCAGCAGCTGGATCAGCGGCTGGTGCGGGCTCAGCCTGTCCGTGAGCCTCGCCGTGTTGGCCCAGACCGCCCACAGGGCGAGCATCAACACCAGCGTCCGGAACGCGCCGCCCCAGTTCAGATGCTCCAGCAAATCCTGCGAGAGCCGTGCGAGCGCGAAGACGAGCACCAGGTCGAAGAACAGTTCCAGGTACGTCGCTCGTGGTTCCTCGGGTCGCCGCAGGAGCCCGGCTGCCCCACTCCTCATTTGCTCGCCCGTCCGCTGTTTTGTTCAACTTTCGGTAGTTCGTACCACACGGCGGCGTCGTCGAGCGCGGATGCGCGGCAGTGCTTCCGGTTGGAACGGCTTCGTCCACCCCGCCGGCCGGCGATAGACGTCGGCGTGTTCCTTCCCACCGTCGCCGCGCGCGGTTCAGGTCCTGCGCATGCTCGAGATGATCACGGGCACGGCCGAGACCGCCGAGGTTGCCGTAGCACACCCCATCGCCCGGCTGGTGTTCTGGCTCGACCTGCTCTCCGGACGACGCGACCACAGGATCGGCATCCCCATCACCCTCTGATTCCGGCGAACGCCGTCTCCTCCGACCGGCGGTAGAGTCGCGACGGCTTGGACGGGCGTGGGAGGACCGGCCAGTCGGTCGAGGGGGAGAGTGTGCTGCACCTGAGGGTGATCGCGACGCCGGATCAGTCGGCGGCGGTCGCCGATCTGCTGGCCGCCGAACGCGGCGTGACGCATCTGGTGGTGCTTCCGGGCGCCGCCCGTCAGCCCGCCGGTGACCTCATCACCTGCGACGTGGTGCGGGAGAGCGCGGACGGCGTGTTGCAGGGCCTGCGACGGCTGGGCGTGGAGGCGCAGGGCGGCATCGCGGCCGACGACGTCGAGCTGGCCATATCGGCGTCGGCCGACCGGGCGGCGCGGGACGCGCCCGGCAGTGGGGCCGACGCGGTGGTCTGGGACGAGATCGCGGCGAAGACCGGGGAGCAGACGGAACTTAGCGGTACGTACCTGGTCCTGATCATCGTGGCCACCATGATCGCCGGGATCGGTGTGCTGCTCGACCAGCCGATCCTCATCGTCGGCGCGATGGTGGTCGGCCCCGAGTTCGGGCCGCTCGCGGCGATCTGCGTGGGGCTGTTCCGCCGCCGGTTCGACACCGTGTGGCGGTCCCTTCAGGCCCTCGTGGTGGGTTTCCTCGCCGCCATGGTGGCCACGGTCCTGAGCACCTGGGCGCTGGACGCCGTGGGTCTGGTCGACCGGGGGATGCTGCTGGCCGAGCGTCCGCTGACCGATTTCATCTGGCGCCCGGACGCGCTCTCCTGGGTGGTCGGGCTGCTGGCCGGGGTCGCCGGCATGCTTTCGCTCACCTCGAAGAAGTCCGGCAGCCTCGTCGGGGTGCTGATCTCCGTCACGACGGTGCCGGCGGCCGCGAACGTCGCGGTCGCCGGGGCGTACGGCGTCTGGGACGAGGCGGGCGGCTCCGCGCTGCAACTGGTCATCAACGTGTGCGCGATCGTGGTGGCCGGGCTGCTCACCCTCGCCGTGCAGCAGCTCTGGTGGTGGTACGTGGGTCGTCGTTCCCGGCGACGAGTCGCCGCCTGAACCGGATCGGCACCGGATCCACTGGCCGTCGCGCCGCGCCCGCCGCGATCAGCGGTGGTGGATCGGGCTCCGGCTCGGTGCCGAGCCGGAGCCCCATCACGCAGACCGTGTGACACCCGCGGCCCGCGTCCGGTCAATTCCGGACCGAGCGCGATCGGGCCTCTGGTGCGGCGGCGCGCCGGACGGTGGCTCAGGGGCCGGGGTGGCGGCCGGTGGAGCGGATCGACTGGCGACCGCCCTCCGGATCCGGCGCGTTGCTCGCCACCGGCTTGCCCAGCCGGGTGACCCAGTCGACGAACTCCTCGTCCTGCCTCGGCAGCGGCTCGCCGTCCGGGCTGCCCGCGCCGCTCCCGTCCGCCCGGGACTTGTTGCGCCGGAACAGGCCGAGCCGGCCGCCGGCCCGTCCGCCGGCCTGTCCCGCCTCGACGGCGGCTGCCGGGGCGGCCGGCGCGGGGACCGCGGCGACCGGATCGGTCGCAGCGGGACCGGCCGGCGCGGGGGCGGTCGTGGGCGGCGGCACGGCGCGCCGGGCGGTCGCGAGGGCGTCCCAGCTCGCGGCGCGGTTCAGATCGGGCAGGGGCGGCCGGTGCCGCGGTGGGCGCGGCGCTTCGGGCCCCTCTGGCGGGGTGACCGGGTGGGTCGCCTCGCCACCCGGAGCGGGCTCGACCGAGGGCGGCACCCGTCGCGCCGGCACGAGCGGCCAGGTCGCCTGAACCGGCGTCCGGTCGATCTTGGGCGGCTGGTACATCCGTCGGGTGCCGGGGGCGGCGCGCACCCCGTCGGATGGCATCCCGTCGGGTTCGGTGTCGTCCGCTCCCGCCTCCGCCGCCCCGGAGCGGTCCCCGTCGCGTCCCGCGCCAAGGTGGCCCGCCGTCACGGGGGCCGGTTCCGATGTCACCCGGGTGTCGTCCAGGTCGGCCGGCGCGGGGAGGTCGGCCGTGGCGGCCGGTGCGGCGGGAATGGTCGGTACGGCGGTCCGCGTCACGGCGTCGGCCGGTACGGCGGTCGGCGTCACGGCGTCGGCCGGTAGGGCGGTCCGCGTCGCGGCGTCGGCCGGTACGGCGGTCCGCACGGCGTCGGCCGGTACGGCGGTCGGCGTCACGGCGTCGGCCGATACGGCGCCGGCGTCCCGGTCGCCAGCCGATGCACCGAAGTCCCGCGGCCCGGCTGCGGGAGGGCCGGCGGCCGACCCGGTGCCGACCAGGGCGACGGGCTCCGGCTCGTCGGTCGTGTCACCAGCGACCGGCATCACGGCCTGTGTGACGGCCGGATCGGCGGACGGCGACCCGAGGACGTCGGTCGCCTCGACGACCGGCGCGTCGTCGGTGCGCCGCAGGAGCGGCCAGCGGAACGACGCGACCGCCGCGGAACCGAGCACACCGGCGGCGACGGCGAGCAGCGCGCTGTAGTACGGCGTGATCTGGTACCGGTCGACGGCGTTACCGGGGCCGGCGGTCAGGTAGGCGAACGCGACCAGCAGCATGCCGGCCGTGCCGGTCACGCCGTTGACCAGCGGCGGGTGCCCGCGCCAGCGAGCCAGCCCGCCGGTCACCGCGCCGATGAGCAGGGCCACCGCCGGCAGAATCAGGATCGCCTGCCGATGTGCCGCGTCGGCGCCGAGCCAGGTCGGCTCCAGCACGCCGAGCCGTACGGCGGGCAACGGCCCGGCGTTGGCGAGCGACGGGACGACCGAGAGGAGCGCCAGCAGCCAGACCACGCCGCCCACCGCCGCCATGTTCCAGCCCAGCGGCGGCTTCACCAGTGCGGCGATCGCGGCACCCGCGCCGACCAGCGCGCCGAGGGTCGCGTAGATGCCGACGGCCCAGATCGGGTCCACAGAGAAGCGCTCGGCGGCCTGGGCCGGCCGGACGCAGAGCGGCGCCACGACGATGGCGCCCAACGCGGCGGCAGCGGCGACGGCCACCATTCTGCCCGTCCCCAGCACCGCGTAGCGGCGGGCCAGGCGTGTCGTGACGACGGTGCCGAGTACGGCGGCGTGTGCCGCGAACCAACCCACCCAGACGAGTTGGGCGGGCCACTGGTTGACGGTGGCGCCGGTGGAGGTGCCGGTGAGCTGGACGATGCCGAAGGCGAACGCGATGCCGAGCTGACCGGCACCGGCGAGCACGCCCATCCCGAGCGCTGTGAGCAGAAGGTTACGCCACGTGCGAAAGACCATGTCCGGCACGTTACGCACTGACTGTTCCGATTTGCACCAGAATGCTGAATTCCACGTCGGACCGCCGTGTCGGCGGTTATGGACGAGGCGCCGTGTACGTGGTGCTGCCCATGTTGGTGAGCATGTGGACGGTGCCCGGGTCGCGGCAGACGCCGGTTGGCCGGCTCGTCGTCGGTGCGGGTGCCGTCAACGGTCTGCACCACGTTCTTCGCGCTGCGGATCACCACCACCAGTACGGCCGTCCCCTCTTCGCCCGCGGGTCGTGGTCGCGGGCAGTGCGGCCCGGAGGCCTACGCGCGGCCGTACGAACGGCCTCCGCGGGCCGCTGACGCCGACGGATGCTCATCGGTTCTGGCCAGCCGATCCGGGTTCCGTTCGGCGGCGTGGCGTTGATGCCGGCCCCAGCGTTTTTCAACAGAAGTGTTGACAATCTTGTCGCCAGCGACCTAGCGTCGGCGCAAGATCTGTTGGGAGAGAGCCATGGAGAGGACCGCCAGCGGCGAGGTGGCCGGCCGGCAGACCAGGTGTGGTCGCGCGAAGCGATCACCCGCGGTGGCCGTACGGCGCTTGACGGTCTGATCGCGGCGCGCGCCTGACCTTCCTACTAGAAGGAGACTCCCCGCATGAGGACTGTCGTCGTCACCGATCCACCGCGCGCCGACGTCGGCGATGCGGAGCGTCTCGGCGGATACGGTGTCGCCACCGTGCACGAGGCGCTCGGCCGCGTCGGCTACCTGGGCCCCGAGTTCCGGCCCGCGTGGCCGGGCGCGCGCATCGGCGGCACCGCCGTCACCGCCTTGTGCTGGCCCGGGGACAACCTGATGATCCACGTCGCGGTGGAGCAGTGCCGGCCCGGTGACGTCCTGGTGGTCGCGACCAACTCGCCCTCCACCGACGGACTGTTCGGTGAGCTGTTCGCCACCGCCCTGACCAAGCGCGGTGTCCGTGGCGTGGTGCTCGCCAGCGGGGTACGCGACGTCGCCGAGTTGCGCGAGATGGGGTTCCCGGCGTGGTCGCGGGCGGTCAGCGCGCAGGGCTCGGTCAAGGCCACGGCCGGGTCGGTGAACGTACCGATCGTCCTCGGCGGACAGACCGTGCACCCCGGTGACGTGATCGTCGCCGACGACGACGGCGTCATGGTCGTACCCAGGGCCGACGTGCCCCGGGCGCTGACGGCCGCGCAGGCCCGGACGGACAAGGAGACCGCCAGCCGCGCCGCTTTCGAGCAGGGCCAGCTGGGCCTGGACCGCTACGGGCTCCGCGACAAGCTCCACGAGTTCGGCATCGAGTACGTCTCCTACGACGAGTACGTCAAGGGTGAGCGGTGAGCTACGACGACACCGGGGTCCGCTGCGCCATGATGCGCGGCGGCACCTCCCGTGGTCTGTACTTCGAGGCTGCCGATCTGCCGAGCGACGCGGCCGAGCGGGACGACCTGCTGCTGCGGCTGATGGGCAGCCCCGATCCGCGCCAGATCGACGGCCTCGGCGGCAGCACCTCGCTCACCAGCAAGGTCGCCGTCGTGAGCCGATCGGCTGACCCGGACGTGGACGTCGACTACCTGTTCCTCCAGCTCGGCGTCGATACCGCGACGGTCAGCGACCGCCAGAACTGCGGCAACATCCTGGCCGGCGTGGGGCCCTTCGCCGTCGAACGCGGACTGGTTCCGGCCGGGCCGCGCGAGACCAGCGTACGGATCCGGATGGTCAACTCCGACAGCGTCGCGGTGGCCACCTTCCCGACCCCGGACGGCCGTCCGGAGTACCGCGGCGACGTTGCCATCGCCGGGGTTCCCGGCACCGCCGCGCCGATCGTTCTCGCCTTCAGCGACACGGCGGGCTCCGCGACGGGCAGCCTGCTGCCGACCGGCAGGGTCCGGGACTCGATCGACGGCGTCGACGTGACCTGCGTCGACAACGGCATGCCGGTGGTCGTGGCGCGGGCGGAGTCGTTCGGCCTGACCGGCTACGAGACGCACGAGCAGTTGGCGGCCGACGCCGCGCTGCTCGAGCGCATCGACGCCACCCGTGTCAAGGCCGGTGCCCTCATGGGTCTCGGGGACGTGAGCCGGTCCTCGGTACCGAAGACGGCGCTGGTCGCCGCCGCACGCGACGGCGGCCAGGTCTGCACCCGGTCGTTCATCCCCGTCCAGCCGCACACCTCGATCGGGGTGCTGGCCGCGGTCAGCGTGGTCACCGGCATGCTGCTGCCGGGCGCCGTGGGTCACGACCTCACCGCGGACTGGCCGGCCGACCGCTCGCAGGTCGACGTGGAGCACCCGACCGGCCACCTGCTGGTGGACGTGACCGTCGACGCCGCGGTCTCGCCACCGCGAGTCGTCCGCTCGGGTGTCGTACGCACTGCCCGCAAGCTCTTCGAGGGCATCGCCTTCCCCCGCTGACGGTGCCCACCAGTGATCCGTGCGTTCATCGACGATGTGGAGACAGCATGCCCCCGCTGCAGAAGACCGATCGCCCCGAGGCCCGCACGGCCGTCCGCGTCGCCGTCCTCGGGCTCGGGGAGGCCGGCTCGGAAATCGCCCGCGACCTGGTAGCGGCCGGCGCCGACGTCCGGGGCTACGACCCGAGGGTGCCGGCCGCCGACGGCGTCGCCCCGCGGAGCGACGAGGCCGACGCCGTGCGCGACGCCCATCTGGTGCTCAGCGTCAACAGCTCCCACGACGCGATGGATGCGCTGCGTAACGCGTTGCCCTCCGTCCGGCCGGGCACGATCTGGGCCGACCTCAACACCGCTTCGCCGGGACTCAAGGCGGCGCTCGCGGAGGCGGCCGGAGCTCCCATCCCGGTCGTCGACGTCGCGCTCATGGCGCCGGTACCGGGAAAGGGGCTGCGTACTCCCATGTTGGTGTCCGGCGCGGCCGCCGACCGGTACGCCGCCATCCTGTCCGGCTTCGGCGCCGAGGTGGCGATTCAGCCGGGGCCGGCGGGCGCGGCCATCTCCCGCAAGCTGCTCCGCAGCGTCTTCTACAAGGGGCTGGCCGCGGCGGTGGTGGAAGCGATGGCCGCCGCGGAGGCGGCAGGCTGCGCCGACTGGCTGCGAGACAACATCAGCACCGAGTTGGTCGGCTTCGACCAGCGCACCCTCGACAGGCTGATCGACGGGACCCACCGGCACGCCCGCAGGCGCGCGGACGAGATGACCGCTGCCGCCGAGCAGCTCGAGGAACTGGGGGTCCCGCCGCGGATCAGTGCGGCGACGCGCGATCTGCTCATCGACCTGCGCGACAACGGTGGCCGATAGCCCGCCGGCGCCGGCCAGGCGAACACTGGCCGGGGCCCGCCCGGCGCTACTCGGCGTCGGCCTCCTGCAGCGCCGTGATGACGCTGCTCAGGTGCGCGCGCGTGGCGATCTCGGCGTCGGCGGGCTCGCGGCGTGCGATCCCATCGATGATCGCAAGGTGCTCGCGGAGGGATACCTGCGGGCGACCGGCGCGCAGCGCGAGCCGGAACTGGTGGCGAACCAACTGACCGTTGAGCCGGTCGAGCAGCCCCGAGGCCACCGGTTGCGCCGCGTACTCGCGTACGAGGCGGTGGAGTTCCCGGTTGAGCGCTGAGTACTTCATCGGATCGCCGTCGGCGACCGCACGCTGCATCCGGTCGCCGAGATCGGTCAGTACGGTGATCTGCTCGTCGGTGACCCGTTCCGCTGCCTTGGCGGCACACAGGCCCTCGAGGACCATGCGGCACTCGGTGATCGCCACCGCCTCGGCCACGGACACGACCCGCACGCGGGCGCCGCGGTTCGGGATGCGCTCGACCAGTCCCTCGGCGGCCAGATCGAAGAGCGCCGTGCGGAGACTGGCGCGGCTGACGCTGAACGACTCGGCGAGCTCTGCCTCCACCAGCCGCTGTCCGGGCGCGAGATCGCCGTTCATCAGCGCGGCGCGTAGTGCGTCGGCCGCCAGCCTCGTGGCGGCGGCACCCTCACGGGGCGTCTTGGCCAAACCGGACCTCCTCAGTCGCGGATGAGTATATGGCCTCAGTGGAGGCCATGGTGAAAAAATTGTCGACAATCCGCTCGACATCTATTGCGACAATGTTGCGTGGTGGTTACGGTCACAGTTGCCGAGCGGCATACGCGAGCCGTGACGCGGGAGGCCATGAGGCTCCGCATCGCATCGCCTGCCGGTGAACGGAGCTGGTTCTGCCGATCAGCCGATCCCGAGGAGCCCTGGAACACGTGATCATCGACTGCCACGGCCACTACACGACTGCGCCGCAGGCGCACACGTCGTGGCGAGAGGCGCAGCAGGCGGCCTTCAGGGCCGGCGAAGAACCGCCGGCCTACCCCGCCATCTCGGACGACGAGATCCGCGAGACGATCGAGGGAAGCCAGCTACGGCTGATGGCCGAGCGCGGGATCGACCTGACCATCTTCTCGCCGCGCGCCTCGGCCATGGGCCACCACATCGGTGACGAGGCGGTCAGCAGCCGCTGGGCGGAGGTCTCCAACGACCTCGTCGCACGCGTGGTCGCCCTGTATCCGGACAACTTCATCGGAGTCTGCCAGCTCCCGCAGTCACCCGGAGTCCCCATCTCGCACTCGGTCGCGGAGCTGCGACGCTGCGTGCTGGAGCTCGGGTTCGTGGGATGCAACCTAAACCCCGATCCCAGCGGTGGCCACTGGACCTCCCCGCCGCTGACCGACCGCAGCTGGTATCCCTTCTACGAGGCGATGGTGGAGCTGCAGGTGCCGGCGATGGTGCACGTGTCGGCGGTGACCAACCCGAACTTCCACGCGACCGGATCGCACTACCTCAACGCCGACACCAGCGCGTTCATGCAGTTCCTGCAGTCGGACCTGTTCAAGGACTTCCCGGACCTGCGCTTCGTCATTCCGCACGGCGGGGGAGCGGTGCCCTACCACTGGGGCCGCTTCCGCGGGCTCGCGGACATGCTCGGCCGTCCCGCGCTCGACGAGTCGGTCATGGACAACGTCTTCTTCGACACCTGCGTGTACCACCAGCCCGGCATCGACCTGCTCTTCCGCGTCATCGGCGTCGACAACATCCTGTTCGGCTCCGAGATGGTCGGCGCGGTCCGGGGCATCGATCCGCAGACCGGCCACCACTTCGACGACACCCTGCGGTACGTCGACGCGCTGCGCCTGACGCCGGACGACCGCGACAAGGTCTACGAGCGCAACGCCCGCCGGGTCTACCCGCGACTGGACGCGGCACTGAAGGCCAGAAACCATTGATAGCCTTGGATTTCAACTCGATCCCGAAGCTCACGGAAGGAGCCGTCGTGGACGCCGTGCCACCGCAGCAGTCGGTGCGGACGACCGCCGGCCGCAACGTCCGCGGGCGGATGGCCGCCGACGAGGCGTACACGAGACTGCGCGAGGACATCGTCAGGGGACGGCTGATGCCCAACCAGCGCCTGGTCGAGGTCGACCTGTCCCTCACGCTCGGGGTGGGCCGCACCGCGGTCCGCACCGTGCTCGCCCGACTCGAACAGGAAGGGCTCGTGGTCCACGAGCCGAACCGCGGGGCCCGGGTGCGGATGGTGACCGAGGCCGAGGCTCTGGAGATCACCCAGGCGCGCGGCGCGCTCGAGGCACTCGCGGCCCGCGAGGCCGCCCTGCACGCCACGCCGGCGGAGGTCGCGTTCCTGCGCGAGACGCTCGCGCAGATGTCGGCCTGCCTGAAGGCGGGCGACCTGCTGGCGTACTCGGACGGCAACGCTCGGATGCACGCGAAAATCATCGAGGCGTCCCGGCACCAGACGGCCACTCGGCTCATCGCCGGGCTCAAGGCACAGATGGTGCGCTTCCAGTACCGCACCGTGCTCGTGCCCGGACGGTCCGCCCGGTCCCTCGTCGAGCACACCCGGATCGTCGACGCCATCCAGGCGGCTGACCCGGCCGCCGCCGAGGCCGCGATGCGCTACCACCTCTCCCACGTCGCCGACACCCTCCGCGAGATGACGTCCCCCCGCGCCTCTCCGTCCGACCTCGTCCACTTCTGAATCGTGAATCCACCACACACAGCTCGACCGGCCACCGCGGTGCCACGTCGCGGGGCGCTGTCCCGATTCCCCTTGGAGGCTCCGTGAGTGACCACCCCACCCCCTCGGCCCGAGCTCGCGAACTCGTCGCCGGGGCGTACGACACGCACATCCACGTCGCGCCGGACGTGATGCGCCGGCGCATCGACGACGTCTCGCTGGCGCGCCGGTTCGCCGAGGTCGGCCTGGCGGGCTTCGTCCTGAAATCCCACTACGTGCCCACCGCCGAGCGGGCCGAAGTGGTGCGCAACGCCGTACCCGGCGTGGACGTGCTCGGCGCCATCACGCTCAACGGCTCGGTCGGCGGCCTCAACCCGGTCGCCGTGGAGATCGCGGGCCGGCAGGGCGCGCGGATCGTCTGGCTGCCCACCGTCGACTGCGCCAACCAGCGCGAGTGCCAGGCCTGCGAGCCGGAGGGGGCCACCCCGCCGATGTGGGCGCAACTGCAGGCCGACCTGGCCGAGCAGGGCATCATGGCCCCGGCGATCGACGTCGTCGACTCCGACGGCGCGATCGTTCCGGCGCTACGAGAGGTGCTGAGCCTCATCGCGAAGCACGACATGGTGTTGGCGACCGGGCACCTGTCCGGTGACGAGATCACCACCGTCGTCGACGCGGCCGCCGACCTCGGGGTGCGGCGCATCGTCGTCACCCACCCGGAGTTCACCTCCCAGCGACTGTCGGTCCAGGTGCAGCGGCACCTGGCCGAGCGGGGCGCGCTGCTGGAACGCTGCTTCACCACCCCGTACACCGGCAAGGTCAGCTGGGACACGCTGTTCGACCACATCCGCCAGGTCGGCCCCGAACACTCGCTGCTCTCCTCCGACCTCGGCCAGCCGTTCAACCCACCCGTCGAGGACGGCCTCGCGCTGCTGGCCGACCGTCTGCTGGAGGCCGGGTTCACCGAGGACGAGGTACACGTGATGGCAGTGACGAACACGCGCCGCGTCGCGGCGGCGCCGTCGGCGGTGACGGCATGAGCGCCGCCGTCATCGAGGTGCGGGGACTGTCCAAGCACTTCCGCAAGGACGACGAGGAACTGATCGCGCTCCGCGGCGTCGACCTGACCGTCGAACAGGGGTCGTTCCTGGTGCTGCTGGGGCGCAGCGGCTGCGGCAAGTCGACCCTGCTCAACCTCCTCGCCGGGCTGACCCCGCCGACCAGCGGACACATCACGTACGACGGCAAGCCGATGCGCGGACCCAACACGCAGGTCGGCTACCTGACCCAACACGACACGCTGATGCCGTGGCGTGACGTCGCCCGCAACGTGCAGATGCCCCGCGAGCTGCGGGGCGAGAGCAAGAAGGAACGGGCTGCGGCAGCCGCCGAGCTGATCAAGCTCGTCGGCCTGGACGGCTTCGAGCGGCACTACCCACGCGAGCTGTCCGGTGGCATGCGCCGACGGGCCAGCCTGGCCCGGATGCTCTGCGCCGACCCGGAGACGCTGCTGCTCGACGAGCCGTTCGGCGCGCTCGACGCGCAACTGCGCACCGAACTGCAGGGCGAACTGCTGCGGCTGTGGTCCGGCAGCGGACGCACCGTCGTCTTCGTCACCCACGACATCGAGGAGGCGCTCATCCTCGCCGACCGCGTCGTGGTGCTCGGGCCGGTCGGAACGATCCTGCTCGACCAGCCGGTGGACCTGCCCCGGCCGCGCGACCCCGACGACATCCGGGTCGATCCACACTTCGTCGAACTGCACCGGAGCCTGTCTACGGCGCTGAAGGAGGGAGCGCGATGAGCGCTACCACGACCCCGCACGTGGGCTCGGCCACCAGGCCTGCGGGCCCCCTGCGGGAGACGTCCCGGCGCACCTGGCGCCAGCGGCACGGCCGCAAGACTCTGATCTGGGGTTGGCGCATCGGTCTGCTCGTCGTCCTGCTGGTGGTCTGGCAGGCGCTGTCCGGTCCCGTCCTCGACCCGCAGTTCGTCAGCAGCCCGAAGGGCATCGCCACCCGGCTCGGCGACTGGGTCGCCGACGGCACGCTGTGGTCGAACACCTGGATCACCGTGCAGGAGATCGTGCTCGGTTTCCTGGTCGGCGCGCTGTCCGGCGCCGTCCTGGCCTACCTGATCGCCTCCGTCCGAGTGGTCTGGGACATCCTGGACCCGTTCCTGATGGCGCTCTACGCCATCCCGAAGGTCGCCCTCGCGCCGCTGTTCATCGTGTGGTTCGGCATCGGCACCGACATGAAGGTGCTGCTCGCCGCCGTCACCGTGTTCTTCCTGGTCTTCCTGAACACGGCAGCCGGCGTACACGAAGTGGACCGCGCGCTGGTCGACGCCGTACGGCTGATGAACGGCACCCGCCGGGACATCGCCTTCAAGGTCGTCCTGCCCGCCTCGATGACCGGTCTGCTGACCGGACTGCGGGTCTCCATCCCGTACGCGCTGATCGGCGCGGTCATCGGTGAGCTCGTGGCATCCAACCGCGGCCTCGGGTATCTGATCAGCGATTCGTCCGCGAAGTTCGACACCGACGGCGTGTTCGCCACCCTCGTCGTGCTCAGCGCCATCGCGGCCGTCCTGAACGCCATCGTCAATCTCCTGGGCAAGCGGGCCAACCGCTGGAAGCCCCTGGACGCCGAGGTCTGACAGTCGGTGCCCGGTCAGCAGCTCCTCACCCGTCCACTAGCCGAAAGAGTCCACCATGTCCCGTACTAGAACATCCGTACTGCGCCGCCTCGGAGCCATCGTCGCCGTCTCGGCAGCGCTGCTCGCCGCCGGCTGTGCCAACAAGGGCGGCAGCAGCGAGCCGGCCACCGGCGCCGACGCCATGCGCCTCAACGTCGGGCAGATCAGCGACTCCGTCGCGTTCTTCCCGCTGTTCGTCGCCGAACACGAGGGCTACTTCAAGGCCGAAGGGCTCACCCTGGGGGAGCGGCCCCGGCTCGGTACCGGCGCCAAGCTCGCCGCGGCGGTCCAGTCCGGCAGCATCGACGTCGCCGGCGGTGTGATGACCGACGCGTTCAACCTGTACAAGACCAACGACAAGGCGCGTGTGGTCGGCTCCCTCGTCGATGCCTACTACGTCGACATCATCGCCGGATCGAAGATCCCGAGCGCCGGTGACTCCGCGCCGCTGGCCGAGCGGATCCAGGCCCTGCGCGGCAAGAAGATCGGCATGACCGGGCCGGGGAGCGGCACCGAGGCGCTGGTGAACTACCTGTTCAAGCAGGCGAACCTGGACCCCAAGAAGGATGCGACGCTGGTCAACCTCGGCGCCGACGCGTCCGCCGCGATCGGTGCGCTGAAGGCCGGCCGGGTCGACGCCCTGTCGTTCTTCCAGCCGATCGGGCAGCAGGCCGTGGCCACCGGAGTCGGCCGCATCTACATCTCGCCCGCTCGCGGTGACGTCCCTGCTCTCAAGGACGCCATCCACGGTGTCGTCTTCACCACCCAGAACGTCATCGACCGCAAGGGCAAGGCGGTCGGCGCGTTCCTGCGCGCCATCGCCAAGGCTGAGCAGACCATCACCGGCGACCCGGCAAAGGCCACCGAACTGCTGCAGCAGTACCAGAAGACGATGAACGCCCAGACGGTGCAGGCGCTCGTGCCGGTCCTGCAGGCGGAGATCCCGGACGCTCCGACACCCAGCGAGGCCGCCTACAACGTCTCGGCGGACTTCCACCGGCAGACCGGCCTGGTGCCCACCACGCCCCCGTTCGCCGACATCGTTCCGTCGGAGTGGATCGCGACCGCGATCAAGGGCTGAGAAGCAGCACAGGCCTTCGTGTCGACCGGACCCCGTGCGACGGGTCCGGTCGGTACAGCGCAACGACTGGTGCCGCACCGCCCGCAGGTCAACGAGGGAGGCAGCAATGAAACCGGTGCGTGCACCGGGGCGCGGCGATGACCTCGTTGCGGCCCTTCGGGAAGCGGTCGACGGGGATGTCGACGACTCCGAACGCCGCCGGGCCGAGTACTCCACGGACGCGTCGAACTACCGGGTGCCCCCGCGGGTGGTGGTCGCCCCGCGCGACAACGACGACGTGCTGGCGGCCCTGGACGTGGCCCGCCGCCTCGGAGTGCCGGTCACGGCCCGCGGCGCGGGGACGTCGGTGGCGGGCAACGCGGTCGGCACCGGGATGGTGCTGGACTTCTCGCGGTACATGAACCGGATCGTCGCGCTCGAGCCCGATGCCCGCGTCGCCGTGGTCCAGCCGGGTGTGGTGATGTCCTCCCTGCAGGCCGCGGCCGCTCCCCACGGGCTTCGCTTCGGCCCGGACCCATCGACGCAGAGCCGGGCGACGCTGGGCGGGATGATCGGGAACAACGCGTGCGGCCCGCATGCTGTCGCCTACGGGCGCACGGCCGACAACGTCGTCTCGCTCGATGTCGTCGATGGTGCCGGGCGGCGATTCGACGCCGGCGCCGGCGTCGGCGCGCTGGACGCGGTCACGGGCCTGGACGCCCTGGTGCGCGCGAACCTGGCGACGATCCGCACCGAGCTGGGCCGCTTCGGCCGGCAGGTCTCCGGCTACTCTCTCGAGCACCTGCTTCCCGAGAACGGCCGCGACCTGGCCAAGATGCTCGTGGGTACCGAGGGCACCCTGGTCACGGTCCTACAGGCCACGGTGAACCTCGTGCCCGTGCCGGCCGCCCCGGTCGTCGTCGCACTGGGATACCCGGACATGCCAACGGCCGCCGACGCCGTCCCCGCGCTTCTGGCCCACCGGCCCCTGGCGATCGAGGGCATGGACGCCCGCCTCGTCGAGGTCGTGCGCCGCCACCGCGGAGCGGGTGCGGTGCCACAGCTGCCCGCCGGTGGCGGATGGCTGCTCGTCGAAGTCGGCGCCGAGGCTGGTGAGGGCGTCGACGACGTGCTGACCCGGGCGTACGCGCTGGCCGCCGACGCCGGCACCGACGCGGTGCGGGTGGTCCCCGCGGGCGCCGAGGCGACGGCGCTGTGGCGCATCAGGGCCGACGGCGCCGGTCTGGGCGGGCGGACCCCGAGCGGGGCACCGGCGTGGCCGGGCTGGGAGGACGCTGCCGTCCCGCCTGATCGGCTGGGGGACTACCTGCGCGACTTCACCGCCCTCATGGCGGACCGTGGCGTGGACGGGCTGCTGTACGGGCATTTCGGGGATGGCTGCGTGCACGTTCGCCTGGACCTACCCCTGGAGACGCCCGCGGGGGTAGGGCCTTCCCGGGCCTTCCTCGAAGCGTCCGCGGACCTCGTCGCCTCCTACGGCGGGTCGCTCTCCGGCGAGCACGGCGACGGGCGGGCCCGTTCGGAGCTGCTGACCCGCATGTACGCCCCCGAGGTGATCAGCCTGTTCGGCCAGGTGAAAGCGCTGTTCGACCCGGAGAACACGCTGAACCCGGGCGTCGTGGTGGACCCGCGTCCGCTGGACGCGGACCTGCGCCGACCCGCCGCGCGCCCGACCTCGTCCCGGCACGGGTTCGCCTTCGCCGAGGACGGCGGGGACTTCACCACCGCGGTCCACCGCTGCACGGGGGTGGGCAAGTGTCGGGCCGACAACTCCGGCGCGGGTGGGTTCATGTGCCCGAGCTACCAGGCCACCCGGGACGAGAAGGACGTCACCCGCGGACGTGCGCGGGTGCTGCAGGAGCTGACCAACGGCTCGTTGGTCACCGACTGGGGCTCCCCGGCGGTGCTCGAGTCCCTCGACCTGTGCCTGTCGTGCAAGGCGTGCGCGACGGACTGCCCCACCGGCACCGACATGGCCCGCTACAAGTCCGAGGTCCTCCACCGCGCCTACGCGGGCAGACTGCGCCCGCGCAACCACTACGTACTCGGCCAGCTGCCCCGCTGGTCCTCCCTGGTCACCAAGATCCCGACCCTGGCCAGGTTGGCCAACAGGGTGCTCAGGATCCGCCCCATCGCGAGGGCGGTGCTCGCCGCCGGCGGGATGGACCCTCGCCGGCAGATGGTCAGCTTCGCCGAGGAACGCTTCTCCGCGTGGTTCAGAAAGCGCGGCGGGACCACCGTGCCCGAGAGCGTCCGGCCCGCGTCGTCCTCGCGGCCGCGGCCCGTCGTGCTGTGGGCGGACACGTTCTCCGACACGATGGACCCGACTGCGGCGCGGGCCACGGCCGCCGTGCTGCAGGAGGCCGGGTACACCGTGATCGTGCCCGAGGGGTCCGCCTGCTGCGGACTGACCTGGATCTCCACCGGCCAGCTCGACGGGGCGAAGAAGCGCCTGACCCACCTGCTCTCCGTCCTGGCGCCCTACGCCACCGACGGGATCCCCGTCGTGGGCGTCGAGCCCTCGTGCACCGCCGTGCTGCGGGCAGACATGGTCGACCTCCTCCCGGACGACCCCCGCGCCTCGACACTCGCAGCCGGCACCTACACCCTCGCCGAGCTGCTCACCGCCCCCGCGCCGCTGGGCCCCGGTCCCGGCTGGACCCCGCCGTCGCTGGCGGGCGTCGACGTCGTCGCGCAGCCGCACTGCCACCACCACTCGGTGATGGGCTGGGAAGCCGACGCCGGCCTCCTCGCCCGGGCGGGCGCGTCCGTGACACGGCTGGCCGGCTGCTGCGGTCTGGCCGGCAACTTCGGCATGGAGGCCGGCCACTACGACACGTCCGTCGCGGTCGCCGAGAACGCCCTGCTGCCCGCGCTGCGCGATGGCGGGCCGGACACCGTCTATCTCGCGGACGGTTTCTCCTGCCGTACCCAGGCCGAGCATCTCGCCGGCCGCCGGGGCGTCCACCTCGCCGAACTCCTCACTCGCGACAACGACGCCCCAACGGCAGGCCGCCCGGAGCCCCGCTCCAGCCAGTCCAGCGCGGCGACCGCGCCCAGGCCGTAGGCGACGGGCGGGCCGTCCTCGAACCAGCCCTGCCTACCCCAGCGGCGCGGGCTGGCCACCCCGAGCGCCGCCATCGGGGCGTCGGCGACCAGTATGCCCCCGGCCCCGACCAGTGCCGCCGCCACCGGCAGCGGTGGCCGCCGCCCGGTGAGGAGCGCGAAGAGCGTCACGGTCAGCACTTCGTTCGTCAGGCTGGCCAGCCCCGGCGCCGACAGGATCAGGTCCGGCGCGGCCGGCACCGTGGGCACGCCACATGTGATCACCTCGGCTCGAATCGCCGTCGGGTACGTCGTACCGCGTCTACCCGCCCTGCCCCCGGCGGACGCTCGGCAGACGGCGACGGCGGGCTGCCGGCAACCTGGCCTCAGGGCTCAGTTCCAGCCTCTCGGTGCCGCCCTCAGCCCCCGTCGAGCCGAGTCCGGATGTCTTGATGGTCTGTCAAGGTTGGCGAAGCAGATCAAGCACTCGGGCCTGCAGCGTGGGTTGCACCCCGCGTTCGCCCATTCCTCTCTGCACGAGTTGAAGATCAGCGCCGTGGACCCGCATGTGATCGATCAGCGGCATGTAGCGGTCCGGGCGGTCCCGATGGAGCTCGGAGACCAACCGCAACTCCAGCCGGACTGCGGGAACCAGGTACGTGCCGCAGTGGACGTGGACGTAGTGCTGCCACGGGCCGGTCCCGATGCACTCGTGCGCGTCGGTGTCGGCCGGCCGCTCGACGGTGCTTGCTCCGACACCGATGTCATCGACCCGATAGTCCGCGAAGTACTGCCGCGCGTCCCGGAGCCAAACCGGCGGATGCAGGCAGGGGAATCGGGACAGTGCGGCTGCGATGCTGTCGACGTCGGCTCGTCGGGCGACCAGGATGTCGATGTCACCTGCGGGAAGTTCGACGCCCTGTAACAGGGCGGCGCTGGTGCCGACCAGCCGGTAGTCGAGTCCTGTGGCGTCCGGATCGATCAGGTCGAGGACCGTGGACAGGATCTTCCGCAGCTCTGCCTGGCCGCGCAGCGGTCTTGTCTCGTTCTGACCCATGCCTGGACGGTGCCTTAGGGGTGTGACAGCGAGGTCAGGCGGTGATCCGATGCTTCGTCCGGACGCCCTCACCCGCTCCGCCGGGCGTAAGCCTCTCGGGGAAGGCGGTAGGCCAGGTCACCAGCCGTCTCGATCGCCTCGTCCTCGGTCAGTCGGTGTTCCACGACGAGGCGGGCCAGGTAGCCGGCGTCGATGCGCCGGGCGAGGTCGTGCCGGGCCGGGATCGACAGGAACGCCCGTGTGTCGTCGACGAAGCCGCTCGTGTTGTAGAAGCCGGCCGTCTCGGTCACCAGCTCGCGGAAGCGGCGCATCCCGTCGGGGCTGTCCAGGAACCACCACGGCGCACCGAGGCGTACGGCGGGATAGACGCCGGCGAGCGGGGCGAGCTCTCGGGAGTAGACCGTCTCGTCGACCGTGAAGAGCACCACCCGGAACCTCGGGTCGCGGCCGAAGGCGTTGAGCATCGGCCGGAGCGAGCGGGTGAACTCGGCCGCGACCGGGATGTCGAAGCCGCGGTCGGAGCCGAAAGCGGCGTGGATCTCGGGATCGTGGTCGCGGAGCACGCCGGGATGGATCTGCATGACCAGGTCGTCGTCGCAGGACATCCGGGCCATCTCGTAGAGCATGTGACCGGCGAACGCCTCCGTCGCGTCGGGGCTGACCGTGCCGTGGCGCGCCTCGCTGTAGATCCGCCGGGCCTCGGCGGGGCCCAGGGGCTCGGCGGCGGCGGTGAGGTGCCCGTGGTCGGTGGCTCGGGCGCCGGCCGCGACGAATGCCGCCCGCCGGACGCGCAGGGCCGCGAGGTAACCGTCGTAGTCGCCGGTGTCGACGCCGGTCAGCTCCTGAAGCCGCTCGATGTGGCGGGTCCAGCTGGGGTGGCCGACATGGGTCAGGGCGTCCGGCCGGAAGGTCGGCACCACCCGTTCGCCGAGCCCCGCCCCGCGGAGCCGGGCGTGGTCGTGCAGTGGCGAGGTCGCGGAGTCCGTGGTGGCCATCAGCTCGATGTTGAACGCGTCGAGCAGGGTACGCGGCCGGAAGCCCGGCTCGGACAGCCGTGCGTCGATGAGGTCGTAGAGCTCGTCCGCGGTGTCGGGCCCGGGCGTGAGGTCGAGCTTGAGCACCTCGGCGATCTCGTGCTCCAACCAGTAGCGGCTGGGGGTGCCGCGAAACAGGTGCCAGTGAGAACAGAAGAGCCGCCAGATGGCGCGGGGGTCGGTCTCCACCGTCGTCCCGTCGAGGCGGGGGACGCCGAGCTGGTCGGGCGTGACGCCCTGCGAGACGAGCATGCGGGTCACGTAGTGGTCCGGCACGACCAGCAGGTGAGCCGGGTCGGAGAACCGCTCGTCGTCGGCGAGGACGGCGGCGTCCACGTGCCCGTGCATGCAGAGCAGCGGCAGCTCCCGCGTGGAGTGGTAGATCCGCCGGGCGACGGCGCGGATGTCGTCGCCGGCCGGTAGCGCGCGGTCGGGATGCGGACGCAGCTGTGCCACCAACTTCTCCTCTGCGGCTTTGATGGAACTGGCTCTGCAAAGGATTGCATCGACGGGCTTACGCCACAAGGGCGGGCCTCAGCAGAGCAAGAGAACATTCGTGGGCGACGGTATTGACAGACTTCTGCAATCGCTTTCAGACTTCGGACGTGACGGTTCCACGGTCGAGGAGGTGAACCGTTGCGCGTGACGATCCGCGAGGTGGCCCGGGAGGCCGGCGTCTCACCGTCCACCGTGTCCCGAGCCCTGTCGATGCCCGGGCTGGTCAACGCCGTGACCCGGGAACGGGTGCTGCGCGCGGCCCAGCGGTTGGGTTACGAGCCCAACCGGGCCGCGCGCGGTCTCATCACGGGCCGCACCGGCAACCTGGGGTTGATCGTGCCGGACCTGGCCAACCCGTTCTTCCCCAGCCTGGTGAAGGGCGTGCAGGCCAGGGCCCGGGAGGCGGACTACGCCGTCTTCCTGGCCGACTCCGACGAGGACCCGGCCGCCGAGAGCGATCTGGTACGGGTCCTCGCCAAGCAGGTCGACGGACTCATCCTCTGCTCTCCGCGCGGGCGTGAGGAGGACATCCTCACGCTCGCCGCGACCACGACCCTGGTCATGGTCAACCGGCGCTTCGGTCGGGTGCCGTCCGTCGTCTTCGACAACTCGGACGGGATCCGGCAGGCCGTCGCGCACCTGCAGGCGCTCGGCCACCATCGGGTGGCCTGGGTCGGTGGGCCGCGTACCTCCTGGTCCAACCGCGACCGGATCCGGGCGCTGCGCGCCGCGACCGACGCGGCCGGGATGGACCTGTACGTGGCGGGTCACTTCCCGCCCCAGTTCGAGGGCGGGATCGCCGCGGCGGATCTCATCATCGCCTCCGGCGTCACGTCCGTCATCGCCTACAACGACGTCATGGCGCTCGGCCTGCTCGGCCGGCTCCGGGACCGGGGATTGCGCGTACCGCAGGACATCAGCGTGATCGGCATCGACGACATCCAGATGTCGTCGATGTCGTCGCCCTCGCTCACCACCGTTTCGCTCACCAAGGAGCAGGCCGGCCGTGCCGCCGTCGACCTGCTGCTGTCGCTGCTGGAGCAGCCCGACGGCGTGCGCAAGCCCCGCCGCGAGCTTCCCACCCAGCTGCTGGTTCGCGGCTCGACCGGGGTCGCGCCGACCGACTGACATCTCGGCCGGAAGGCCGTGTCCCAAGCCATCACCACCGTGACTGACGACCGAGAGAGGGAAATTTCATGGGCATCACCCGGCGGAGCGCCCTGATCGCCGCAGCATCGTCCCTGCTGACCGCTACCGCCGCCTGTGGCGCCCCGGACAATTCCGGCGGCTCCGGTGGCAACAGCGACGGCGAGGTTCCCGACAAGCCGAAGAAGGCCGTGACGCTGAACGTCCTCGACGTGGCGGGCAACCTGCAACTGACCCAGGGAATGATCGACGAGTTCGTCAAGAACAACTCGGACGTCATCTCCCGGGTGACCTACTCCAAGTCGCCCGCGCCAGAGCTGGCTGGCAAGATCAAGGCGCAGCAGAACGCCAACCGGGTGGACATCGGCCTGGTGCTCACCGGTGTCGACGGGCTCGCGGCGGGCATCGACCAGGGCCTGTGGCTCGACCTGCTGCCGAAGTTTCAGAGCCGGCTGACCGGCATGAACAGCTATCTCGCGCCGGCCGCCGCCATGCAGAAGCTCGCCGGCAACGCGGGCGTCACCGTCACCTACTACCCGTCCGGTCCGCTGCTGGAGTACCTGCCGGGGACCGTGGGGACCCCGCCGACCAGCGCGGACCAACTTCTCTCGTATGCCAAGGCCCATCCCGGCAAGGTCCAGTACGCCCGCCCGTCGAACTCGGGTCCGGGGCGGACCTTCCTCATGGGGTTGCCCTACATCCTCGGCGACAAGGACCCGAAGGACCCGGTGAACGGGTGGGAGAAGACCTGGGCCTACCTCAAGGAGCTCAACCAGTACGTCGACTACTACCCGTCCGGCACCGCCGAGACGATGAAGAACCTGGCCAACGGATCGGCGCACATCATCGCCTCGACGACCGGCTGGGACATCAACCCCCGCGTGCTCGGCACCGTGCCGAAGGAGGCCAAGGTCGCCTCGCTGCAAGGGTTCCACTGGGTGACCGACGCGCACTACGCGGTGGTTCCGAAGGGGGTGTCGACGGACACCCAGGCCGCGGTGCTGGCCCTGCTGGCGTTCATGCTCACGCCGCAGCAGCAGGCCAAGGCGTACGACGACGGCTACTTCTACCCCGGCCCGGCGGTGCAGGGCGTCCAACTCTCGGACGCGCCGCAGAAGAGCCAGGACGCCATCCGGGACTACGGTCGGCCGGAGTACGAGTCGCTCATCGCGAACAACCCGACGGAGGTGCCGCTGGACGCGAAGGCGCTTGTGGCGGCGTTCGACCGGTGGGACCGCGAGATCGGTAGCGGGAAGGTCAAGGGATGACGTCCGGCACCCAAGCCTTCTCCCAGCTGCGACTCGAGGGCGTGTCGCGCCGCTTCGGCGGACACGACGCGCTGCGCGACCTCGACCTGACGATCGAGGCCGGCGAGTTCGTCGCTCTCCTCGGCCCCTCGGGTTGCGGCAAGTCCACCGCCCTGAACTGCCTCGCCGGCCTGCTGCCCCTGACCGCTGGCAGCGTCTGGCAGGACGAGCGGCGCATCGACACCCTGCCTCCGGAACGCCGCGGCTTCGGGATGGTCTTCCAGAACTACGCGCTGTTCCCGCACATGTCCGTACGCGCCAACATCGCGTTCGGCCTGCGGATGCGGCGGCTGCCCAGGGACGAGATCCGCCGCCGCACCGACGAGGCGATCCGCCTGGTACGCCTCGAGCAACACGCGGACAAGCTGCCCGGCCAGCTCTCCGGCGGCCAGCAGCAACGGGTGGCCATCGCCCGTGCGGTCGTCCTGGAGCCGTCGCTGGTGCTCATGGACGAGCCGCTGAGCAACCTCGACGCCAAACTGCGCCTCGAGATGCGTACGGAGATTCGCCGGCTGCACCAGTCGCTGGGGCTGACGACGGTCTACGTCACGCACGACCAGGAAGAAGCACTCTCGCTCGCCGACCGGCTCGTCGTCCTGCGGGAGGGCCGCGTGCAGCAGATCGGGTCTCCGGAGGAGCTGCACACCCGCCCGCGCAACTGGCACGTCGCCGACTTCATGGGCTACCGCAACCTCTGGACGATGCGGGTGCGGGAGGCGGTGGACGACACGGTCGCCGTCGAGCTGGACGGCCTGCGGCTTGTCGGCGACCCGGTCGGCGCGGTGGGGCCGGGCGACGAGGTGATCGTCGCGGTGCGCCCCGAGGACGTCCGGGTCGATCGGGCCGACGCGACGATCAACGCGGTGCCGGCGGAGATCGAGGTGGTCGAGTACCAGGGCCGGGAACTGGCGGCGGAGGCGGTCACCGCCGCCGGTCCCCGGGTCCATGTGCGTACCGACCAGCGGGTGGCGCCCGGCGACCGGGTCACCCTGAGCATCGACCCGCAGCGGCTGCTCGTGTTCCCCGGCGACGCGGCCGCCACGCGGCCCGCCGACGGGGCGGCAGCCGTGGTCGAGGAACCAGGGCTGGTCGGATGAGCGTCACGACCCCCACCCCCACGGCGAAGTCCGCCGGGCCGCCGCCGCCCGCGCGGGCCCACTGGCAGCACCGCCTCGCCGAGCGCGGCGTCGACCGTCAACTGTGGCTGCTCACCCCGGCGCTGCTCTTCGTCGTGCTGCTCTTCCTCTACCCCTTCTTCTACGGGCTGGGCCTGTCGTTCCAGCCCACCGACGGGGGCCCGTTCAGCGACTACGCGCGCTTCTTCAGCGACGCCTACCAGCGCGGGACGATCTGGACCACCCTCGGCCTGTCGCTGCCGGCCGCGCTGCTCAACGTGATCGCCTCGGTGCCGATCGCCTACCGGATGCGGGGCCGTTTTCGCGGCAAGCGGCTCGTCACGATCCTGCTGGTGGTGCCCATCACCCTCGGCACCGTGCTCACGGCCCAGGGCCTGTTGAACTTCCTCGGCCCCACCGGATGGTTCAACCGGGTACTGACCGCGCTGCACCTCACCGACGAGCCGATCCGGCTCGTCCACAACTACTGGGGCGTCTTCTTCTCGCTCATCATCACCGGGTTCCCCTTCGCGTTCCTGCTCGTCCTGTCATACCTGTCCGGCATCGACCCGACGCTCGAGCGCGCCGCGGCGACCCTTGGCGCGGGCTGGTGGCAGCGGTTCCGCATGGTCACTCTGCCGCTGCTCATGCCCGGGCTGGCCACCACGTTCTGTCTCACGTTCGTCCTCGCGTTCAGCGTGTTCCCGTCGGCGGTCCTGGTCGGCAACCCGGCGGGCGAGACGCGGGTCATCTCGATCGCCGCCTACCAGGCGGCGTACGAGCAGTACGACTACCCGTACGCGTCGGCAATCGCGATGATCATGGGCCTGATCGAGCTGGTGGTCATCGCGGTGGTGCTGCTCGCCCGGACGCGCTTCTACACCGGTTCCACGGGAGGTAAGGGCTGATGGTCACCACCACCGCGGAAACCGGCGCGGCCCCCGTCGGCGCGCGACGGCGGATCGTCGCCCGTCCCGCCGCCTGGCTGGTCTGGGGCGCGGTCATCTTCTTCTTCCTCAACCTGCTGGGCGTCGTCGGATCCGTGCTGGTCAGCTCGTTCGGCCAGCGCTGGTTCAACACCTGGCTCCCGGACGGCTACACCCTCCGGTGGTACGGCGACGCGTGGACCGAGTTCGCACTGCTCCAGGTGGTCAAGGTGACCCTGGAGGTCTCCCTGCTCGTCGTGGGACTGTCGCTGGTGATCGGCGTCCCGGCGGCGTACGTGCTGGCGCGCCGGAGCTTCCCCGGGAAGCGGGCCATCTACCTGCTCTTCCTGCTCCCGATCCTGATGCCGCCGATCACCTACGGCATCCCCCTGGCGACCGTGCTCTACAAGTTCGGCCTCGCCGGCCACCTCTCCGGCGTCGTGCTGGCGAACCTCGTCCCGTCGGTGCCGTTCGTGATCCTGACCATGACGCCGTTCATCGAGCAGATCGACCCGCGGATCGAGAGCGCGGCCCGGATGTGCGGGGCCGGCACGCGGTCGGTCTTCCTGCACGTGCTGGCGCCCCTGCTGCTGCCCGGGATGCTCGCCTCGGCGATCCTCGTCCTGGTCCGGACCGTCGGCATGTTCGAGCTCACCTTCCTCACCGCCGGCCCGGACTCGCAGACCCTCGTCGTCGCGCTCTACTACTCGATGTCCGCGGCCGGCATCCGCGCCCAGCAGTCGGTGGACGCGATGGCGGTCATGTACACCGCGATGATGCTGGTGCTGCTCGTCATCGCCCTCCGGTACGTCAACCCGACCCAGCTCGTCGCCCGGGTCAAGGAGGAACCGGAGCCGTGAGGACGTGGTGAGGGAGGCGAACCAATGAGCGTGGTGGTCCTGTACGACAGCGACGACGTCGCGGTGGCGACGACGCCGATGACAGCGGGGGAGCCGTTGGCACTGCCAGAGGTGCCGGGCGTGACGCTGCGCGACGACGTGCCCGCCGGGCACAAGGTCGCCCTGCGCGACCTTCCCGCCGGGTCGCCGGTACGCAAGTACGGCCAGGTGATCGGGCAGGCGCTGGCCGACATCCGCGCGGGTGAGCACGTTCACGTGCACAATCTGGGGATGCCGCGGGACGCGGCCGCCCGGGTGGCCGGTGGGGACGGCGGGCCCGCCCCGCAGCTCCCCGCCGACCTGCGCCGCACCTTCCACGGCTACCGCCGCCCGGACGGTCGGGTCGCCACCCGCAACTACGTCGGCGTCCTGACCAGCGTCAACTGCTCGGCCACGGTCGCCCGGAAGATCGCCCGGGTCACCGAGGACGACGCGGAGGGGCTGGACGGCGTCGACGGCGTCGTCGCGCTGACCCACGGCACGGGGTGCGGAATGGCCGACCGGGGCGAAGGGTGGGACGTGCTGCGCCGTACCCTCGCCGGCTACGCCCGCAACCCGAACATCGGTGGCCTGGTCGTGGTCGGGCTCGGCTGCGAGGTGAACGCGGTGGCCGGGCTCATGGCCGACCTCGGGGTGGCCGAGCACGTGCCGGTGTCCTCGTACACCATCCAGGAGCTGGGTGGCACCTCCGCCGCGGTGGCCCGCGGCGTCGAGCAGGTCCGAGGCATGATGCGGGACCTCGCCGGCGCGACACGCACCGAGGTGGGGGTCGAGGAACTCGTGCTCGGCCTGCAGTGCGGCGGGTCCGACGGCTGGTCCGGACTGACCGCGAACCCGGCCCTCGGCGTCGCCTCGGACCTGCTGGTGGCGGCTGGCGCGACGTCCGTGCTCGGCGAGACGCCGGAAGTCTACGGCGCCGAACACCTGCTGGCGGCCCGGGCGACGAGCCCGGCGACGGCCGAGGCGTTGATGGAGCGGATCCGGTGGTGGGAGGAGTACACCGGACGGCAGGGCACGACGATGGACGCCAACCCGTCCCCGGGCAACAAGGCGGGCGGTATCACCACCATCCTGGAGAAGTCGCTGGGCGCGGTGGCGAAGGCCGGGCGGAGCCCGCTCGTCGCGGTGCGCCACTACGCGGAGCCGATTCCGCGGCCCGGGCTGGTCTTCATGGACACACCCGGCTACGACCCCGTGTCGGTGACCGGGATGGTCGCGGGCGGGGCGAACCTCATCTGCTTCACCACCGGGCGCGGCTCGGTCTTCGGCAGCCGCCCGGTCCCGACCGTCAAGCTCGGCACGAACGCCGAACTGGCCAGCCGGATGACCGGCGACATCGACCTGGACTGCTCGCCGGTCGTCGAGCAGGGCGTCCCCCTCGAGGAGATGGGCCGGCGGGTCTACGACCTGCTGCTGGACGTGGCGTCGGGCCGCCGCAGCGCGAGCGAGGAACTCGGCCTCGGCGGTGAGGAGATCGTCCCGTGGCAGCTCGGGGCCGTGCTGTGAGCCAGGCGCTGTCCCGGCTGAACCTCGACACGCTGGCCCGGCTCGGGCCCGGCGGAACGTTCAACCCACCGGCGGTGGATCCGCGCGCGCTGCGGGTCGGCGTCGTGCACCTCGGCATCGGCGCGTTCCACCGGGCGCACCAGGCCGTCTTCACCGAAATGGCGGCGGCGGCGGCCGGCCGCGACGACTGGGGCATAGCGGGGGTCACCCAGCGGTCGGCGACCGTACGCGACCAGCTGACGCCGCAGGACGGGCTCTACACGGTGCTGGAGAGGGGCCGCGGCGCGGCGCCCCTGCGCGTCGTCGGCAGCGTCCGCGAGGTGCTCTTCGGGGCGGGCGACCCGGCAGCCGTCGTCGACCGCATCGCGGACCCCGCCGTACGCCTCGTCACGCTCACCGTGACCGAGAAGGGCTACCGCCGCGACGGCGCCGGCCGGCTGGACCGGTCGGATCCGGAGGTGGCCGCCGACCTCGCGGGACGGTCCCCGCGGACGGTCGTCGGGCAGCTCGTCCGCGGGTTGCAGCGACGTGCGGCCGGCGCCGCCGGGCCGGTCACCGTCCTCTCCTGCGACAACCTCGTGGGCAACGGCGAGGTCCTGCGCGGGCTGGTGCACGACTTCCTGGACGCGTTACCGGACGCCGAGGCGGGCCAGGTCGCGGACTGGATCGCGACGTCCGCGCGCTTCCCGTCCTGCATGGTCGACCGCATCGTGCCGGCCACGAGCGACGACGACCGCGCGAACGTCCGGGCGGTGCTGGGGCTGGAGGACCAGGGCGTCGTGGTGGCCGAACCGTTCCGCCAGTGGGTGATCGAAGACGACTTCGCCGCCGACCGGCCCGCCTGGGACCGCGCCGGCGCGGTGCTCACCGACGACGTCGCCGCCTGGGAGTCGGTGAAGCTGCGCATGCTCAACGCCACCCATTCGCTGCTCGCGTACCTGGGGGCCCTGCGCGGTCACGACACGATCGCGGCCGCGCTCGCCGACGACGCGCTCGCCGCCGCCGCGGAGGCGCTGATGGTCGAGGACGTGGCGCCGACCCTGCGGGTACCGGACGGCCTGGACCTAACCGGCTACCGGCGGCAGGTGCTGGAACGGTTCGCCAACCCGGCGCTGCGGCACCGGACCGTGCAGGTCGCCATGGACGGGTCGCAGAAGCTGCCCGTACGGCTGCTCGGCACGGTCCGGGACCGCCTGGCCGCCGGGGCCGTGCCGCGGCAGGCCGCGCTCGCCGTCGCGGCCTGGATGGTGTACGTGGCGAAGGGCCGGGACGCCCGGGGACGGGAACTTCCGCTCGACGACCCGCTGGCCGACCGGCTGCGCGCGGCCGCGGCCGTCGGTGCGGGCGACCCGAAGGGGCTGGTCGACTCGTTGTTGCACGTTGAGGCGGTCTTCGGTACGGACCTTCCCGAGCACGAGGGGTTCCGGGGCGTCCTGGTCGACCACGTGGCCCGGCTCACCGCCTGAAACGAACCGGCTGGCTCACCCCCTCGTCGAGGTGAGCCAGCCGACACGTGCGGTGTTGACCCCTTCAGCCTGTGGGGTGGTCCGCGCGTATGCCGTTGATCCAGACCTGGTCGAGCGTCAGGCCCTCGACGTTGCGGATCACGTCCGCCTCCTCGACCTGGTCGAAGCGGCAGGCGTGCAGTCGGATGTCGCGGATCGGGTGACCGTCGTTGCCGATCAGGTTGAGCGCGCGCGGCGCCACGGCGGCGTGGAGCTGGCTCAACACGATCCCGTGCACGTCGGGGTGGTGGTCACCGGTCGTGACGTTCGCGTAGTTGAGCACCATCTCCACGACGGCGTCGGCGGCCGTTCCGACCTCGACGCGATGGACGTAGACGTTCTCGATGAATCCGCCACGCTGGGGGTTGCTCTTGATCCGGATCGCCCGCTCCAGCCGGGGACTGCTCATCCGGCAGTCACGGACGAAGACGTTGCGGATACCGCCACTGGTCTCGCTGCCGATGGTCACGCCACCGTTGCCGTCGGCCATCTCGCAGTCCAGGATCACGACGTTCTGGCAGGGCACGTCGACCCGCCGCCCGTCGGCGTCCTTCCCCGCCTTCAGTGCGACGCAGTCGTCCCCGGTGCTGATCCGACAGTTCTCGATCACCACGTCGGTGCAGGACTCGGGGTCGATGCCGTCGTTGTTCGGGCCGTGCGGGCTGTCCACGGTGACCGACCGGATGGTCACGTTGCGGCACAGCACGGGGTGGATGTTCCACATCGGTGAGTCGCGGACGGTGACGCCCTCGATCAGCACGTTCTCGCACGAGTAGAGCTGGAGCAGGTTGGGCCGCAGGAAGTGACCGGACCCGAAGACCCGCTCCGCGACCGGCACGCCGGCCTCGGCCAGCTGGGTGAGCAGCGTCTTGTCCGGCGCCTCGTTCGGCGGCGGGCCGCCGGTCCAGTCCCACCAGTGGGCGGCGTCGGCGCGGCCGTCGATCACGCCGGCACCGGTCACGGCGACGTTGCGCTGCCCGTAGGCGTAGAGAAAGGGTGAGTAGTTCAGCAGCTCCACACCCTCGTAGCGGGTGTGCACGACGGGCAGGTAGGCGGACGGGTCCCGGCTGAACTCGAGCGTGGCGTCGGCGGTGAGGTGCAGGTTGACGTCGCTGAGCAGGTGGACCGCGCCCGTGGCGAACCGGCCGGCGGGGACCACCACCCGGCCGCCGCCCGTGTCGTGGCACGCGACGATCGCGGCGCGGATCGCGGCCGTGCAGTCGGTCAGGCCGTCGCCGACGGCCCCGAAGGCGGTGATGTCGACGTCCCGGTCGGGGAACGTCGGTGGTTTCACTCGCTGCAGGATCGCGGCGGCCCCGTCCCAGGCCCGGTCGGCCTCGGCCGCCGCCGGGGCGGCCGAGGCCGGGTGGGGGCGCACGACGTCCGCCGCACCGGCGGCGAGCACGAGACCGGCCGCGGCGAGCAGGTCACGGCGTCGGAATTTCTGGAGCATCACTTCTTGCCTCCCTGACGGCGGGACTCTGTGCCCGGACTACTTCCGTGCGGAAGTGCCGTCGCCATTGATCACGGAGCCTGGCCGCCGGCTTCGACGGTGATCGAGGTGCCTTTCGTTCGCGCCGTAGCCGCATGACACCGTCCCGTCGACGGACGGTCAGGCGTCGTGGCCGTGCATCGTGAGGACGACGGCCTCGCCGGCGCCCAGCGTGATCCGGGCGTGTCCGGCGGTGGTGGTGCCCACGGTCGGCTGGAATCCGGGCCAGCTGCCGTCCGGGGCGACGGCCCGGCCGTCGATGCGTACGCCCGGCGCGTCGAGGGTGCGGCCCGCGCCGCTCCGGTCGTCGGGGGTCATCCGGTCGAGCTCGTACGTCTTGCCGGGTGCCGCCACGTCGACCGATACCTGCTGGTCACCCTTGTTGATCAGGAACAGCCGTCGCTCCGACGCCGCGCCGTCGACGCGCCAGGCCTTGACCTGCCCGCCCTGGGCGGCGTTGACGGTCACCGGCCGCAGCCCGGTGGTGCCCTGCGCGAACCGGGAGAACAGCAGCAGCGCGTAGTACTCCGGGGCCGGGGTCGGCGATCCCATGGCCGGGGACGGGTCGAAGTCGATCGCGTTGTAGTACCCGTTGCCCTCCTCGGGGTGGAAGAAGGCCCGTACCTCGGCGTTGTGGAAGTTCACCCCGATCGCGCCGGTGCCGCACTCGGCGTTGACCGACGGGGCGTGCGGCGGCTGGGGGCAGGCCGCGTTGAACATCGCGTCGAGCGCCCAGAGGGCGCTGGCCGCGACGTCGCTGACGCCGGGGGCGCCGCGTCCGGCGGCGGTGTTGAGCTCCTCGACCCGGTAGGCGAGGCCGTGGCGGGCCGCCTCGGCGGCGTGGGTGTGGACCTGGTAGGTGAAGTTGTCCAGCCGTTCGTCGGAGAGCAGCGCCGGGATGGTCGGGCAGCGGTACGGATCGCTGGCACAGGTGCGGGCCAGCGGGTAGAAGTGGTCGGCGGCCCACGGGCCGAAGCCGCCCGCCTTCGTCTTCGTCGCACCGGCGGTGGCGTCGAGGATGGCCGGCCAGTCCCAGAAGAAGCGCGTGGCCACGCTGCGGTCGGCGATGCTCTGCCAGGGCGCGATGGGCTCGCTGGTGTTCGGCGTGACGAGCGGGTAGGGCCCGGTGACGTCCGCGCCCGTGTAGGCGGCCACGTCGCCCAGGTACTCCGGTAGGTCGTAGCCGTAGGAGAGGTCCGGCTCGTTGCCGAGTGACACCGCCGCGACGTACTCGTCGGCACCCGCGAACGCCGGCTGGACCCCCTGCGTGACGAAGGTCTTGGCGTGCTCCGGGCCGCGCCAGGACCGTCCGGCGGTGGCCGGCGCCATGGCGGTGCCCAGGGTCACCGCCCAGCGCGGGGTGGCGCCGCCGCCGGCGTTCGCGGCGTCGAGGGTGGCCCGGATGTCCGCGAGATCCTCGGGCGTGATCACTTCGTTGGTGTTCGCCGCGCTCGCGTCGAACCGCATCACGTCCTGCGACGAGCCGCCGATACGCAGCACACCGGTGTCCAGGTTGCGCAGCAGGTTGACGAAGGCGGGCCGGGCGTTCGGGCCCATGTACCGCTCGATCAGCGACCACTCGACGCTGAACCCGACGAAGTGTGCGGGGACGGATCCACCGCCCACCATGCGCCGCGGGTCCAGCCGCACCGAGGCGTGGGACTCGGCGGGTTCGGCGGTGGCGGCGGCGCTCACGCCGGGGTAGGCGAGTAGGGCCAGGGCGACGACCGCGGCGGCGCCGCGGGCGGGATGTCTCTTCATGAAAAGTTGCCCCTTCCGGTCGGGATTCAGGACAGGACGAGCGCGGCGAAACGCCAGTACTGGCCGGTGTTGTCGGCGGTGAAGTCGAGGTCGACGGCGCGCCCGTCCGCGCCTCCGTCGACCGGGAAGGTCAGCCACGCGAACTGCCCGGTGGGCGCCGGGCTGGCCAGGTGGGCGAGCGTGCGCCCCTGAACGGACACGGTCATCGCGTCGGTGGCGAAGCTGGCGTCGCCCACGAGCAGGGCGACCTCGTGTGTGCCGGCCGGTACGTCGAGCCGGAGTGTGGCGGGGGCCTGTCCGGTCACGATGTCGCGGCGCAGGTCGTCCGGGCCACCCCGATCGCGGGACTGCGGCGCGGTGCCGATCCAGCCGTACCCCCGGGCCGGATCCCAGGTTTCGGCGGGCGACAACCGGCGGTAGGTCGGCAGGAGCCGGCTGGTGGCGGTGCCGGCGTCGAGCGCGAGCCGGACGGCGTCGCCGCGTGGCGCGGTCACCACCGTCGCCTGCGGCCGGCCGTGGAGCGGCGTGCCCGGTGCCGTCACCACCGCGGCGAGCGTGGCCACCTGTGGCGATGCCGCCGGGGTCACGGGAACGGGGATGCTGACCGTGGCGAACGCCGGCACCTCGCGCGCGGTCGTCTCCGAGGTCCAGCCCTCTGGTACGGCCAGCCGCGCGTCGACGGACACCGCTCGGTCGGTGCCGTTGGCCACGGTCATCACGGCCTGCCCCGCCTCGCCGGTGAACAGCGGCTGGCCGGGGACGGTCAGGTCCCGCACCGAGACGTGGCCGGAGGCGAGCACGGTCAGATCGTCGACGTACGTCGGGACGACGGGCGGAGCGTTGCCGCCGCCGACAGCCTGCACCGCCACCTTTGGCGATCCGGCGAGGCTCGCCGTGCCGAGCGGATACCAGTACCGGCCGTCGCTGGAGTACTCCGCGGCGACGTCGGTGTCCCGACGCACCAGGCGCAGCTGCGCCGACCGGCCGTCGTACGGCACCGACGACCGGGCGCCGACCTTCCCGCCCGACTCGGCGAGGAACTCCAGCGCCCGGCGCCCGTCGACCCAGCCGAGGTCGGCCTTTACGTAGTTGTCGTCGTCGAGGTACGCGTAGAGCCCGACCTGTTGAAAGTCGGCGGCGAGGTCAGGTGCCTCGAACGTGGCGGCGGCGGTGAAGTCGGACTGCGGCGTGTCGGTACGCACGAACACGTTCCGCCCGTCGCCGCCGGCTCCCGTCTCGCCACCGGCCAGCGTCGACAGCCGTAGGGCGCCCGGCCGGTCCTGCAGGCTCCACCCGGAGTCGTCGGGACGGACGATCTGCCAGCCCGGGTCCAGGGCGCCGGAGTCGAAGTCGTCCGCGGCCGGGCTGGTGACGCTGTCGCTGCTGCGGATGGTGAAGGGCACCGGCAGAGCCTCGGTGTCGGCATCGACGACGGCCCGCACGAATCCGGTCGAGGAGACGTGGTCGGCGGTGAGCGTGCCGGTGAGCGTGACCTCGACGGTGGTCTCGCCACCGGTGGGCACGGTGAACGGCACGGGCTCGGCGGTGAAGCCCGGCGGCGGCTCGACCACCAGTGTGCCCCGGCCGCCGTGGCCGAGCGCGTCCACGATCGTCACCCGCTGGCGCAGCGACGCCGGCCGGTCCAGGGGCGCCGCGAGCACGCTGGCCCGCGCGATCCGCACCGGTGAGAACATCACCCGCCAGCCGAGCTTGTGGTCCCGGAAGTAGGTGTCGAGCCCTTTGGTGTGGAAGGGCGGGACGGGTTCCGGGTTCTGGCCGGAACCCCAGGTGGGGGTGCACCAGAACTCGGTGGAGGTCCAGTACATCTTGCCGATGAGGTGCGGGCGGTTGTTCAGCAGCCGGTTGTGCTCGTCGACGACGAGAGCCTGGTAGTACTCGGTTCCGCGGTCCAGGCCGGGGCGCTGGTGGACGGCCTCCGCGCCGTACTCGCTGAGCAGGATGGGCTGGCCGGTCATCTGCTGCAGGGCGTCGAGATGCGAGGTCAGGCTCTCCAGCGTGGAGTACCAGCCGGCGTAGTAGTTGGTGGCGAAGAAGTCCTGGTAGGGGTAGGCCCGGTCGCGGCCGTGCCGGTGGGAGACCTGGGTGTAGAGCCGGTTCGGGTCGAGGCCGCGCCCGTGGGCGATGACGTTGCGCACGTAGTCCACCGCGCCGTCCGTCTCGGTCGCGTTCTCGTTCCCCACCGACCAGGCGAAGAGGCTGGGGTGACTGCGATCGCGGGCGATCATCCGGCCCAGCGTCCGTTTGCCGAACTCCTGCACGTCGGAGCGGCCGAGGAAGGTCCCCGGCTGCGAGCTGATGTTGTTGATCTCCTCGATGACCAGCAGGCCGTACCGGTCGGCGGCGTCCAGTTCGGCCGGCGTGGTCGGGTAGTGCGCCGGCCGGAAGAGGCGGAAGCCCTTGTCGCGCAGCTTCTTGATCTCGCGGTCGGCCAGCCCGTCCGGCTGGGTACGGCCCAGGCCGGGGTAGTCCGCGTGCCGGTTGAAGCCGGGCAGGTCCTGGATCGGCTCGCCGTTGAGCAGCAGGTCGAGGCCGTCGACGGAGACGGTGCGGAAGCCGGTCCGCTCGACGAGTTCCCGCCACGCGGCGTCGCCGAGCGGGCGCAGGTGCACGGTGTAGAGGTTCGGGTGGTCCAGGTCCCAGAGTGCGGGAGCGGGGACGTCGAGTGTGACCGGCGTGGCGGCGCCTCCGCCGGCGGGCACGGTGGTGGTCACGGTCGTCGGGCCGAGCACGCGCCGGCCGTCGGGTCCGTCGACTGTCAGCGTCGCCGCCACCTGGTGCGGCGACGCCGTCGCGTTCACTCCGGTCGGGCGTACGGTCAGCCGGCCGGCTGCGGTGCCCTCGGCCCGGGTCTCGGTCAACGCGACCGCGGGGGTGCGTTCGAGACGGACGTCCTGGAGCAGGCCGCCCCAGTTCCAGTACAGGCCCTGGACCGGGCGCGCGTACTCGCCCATGGTGGCGACCCGGTTGTCCACCACGACGGCGATGGTGTTCGTGCCGGGTCGAACCGCCCCGGTCACGTCGAGCCGGGTGGGAAGGTAGCCCCCGGTGCTGGTGCCGACGTCGACACCGTTGACGAAGTACCGGCAGGTCCAGAAGCAGGATTCGAAGACCAGGGCGGTCTGCTCGCCGGGCTCGGGCGCGTCGAGGTCGACCGTCCGGCGGTAGACCCCGAGTACGCCGTTGTCGTCGTTCCACTGCGCCCGCACGGCGCCGAACGAGTCCGGCACGACGATGAGCGGCCAGTCGCCGGAGGCGTGTTCGGGGCGGACCGCCGGGGGGACGGCACCGTCCAGCGCCCCGGCGGGCAGGTCGGCGGCGGCGGTGAACCGCCATCCGCCGGTCAGACGCTGGATGCCGGGCCCGGGCGGCGGCGATACGGTGACAACCGGCTTGGTCACGGTGCGGGTGCCCTGCGGGGTGTCCGCCTCGGCGCGCAGGTCGTGCGCGCCGTTCGGGAACCAGGTGGCGTCCGTCGCGGTGGCCCAGACCGGCGGAGTCTTCGTCTGTCTGGCGTAGACGTCGGTCAGCTCGGAGAGCTGCACGTCGTCCAGGTAGAACCGTACGGCGGTGGTCCCCGGCGGCGCTTCGACCTCGAGGTCCACGGTGCCGCTGAGCTGGCGGCCGACCGGTGCGGTGAATCGGAGAGCCGGTTCGGCAGCGCGGGCGCCGCCGGCGGGTGCGACCAGCACCGACGCCAGCGCGACGAGGCTGGCGGACAGGCAGGCCACCATCGGTCTGGGAAGACGGATCCTCATGACATCGTCCTCGCGGGTGTGACGGACGGGCGGTCTCGCGGCCCGGCCAGGTGCGTGGCCGCCGGGCGCCGCAGCATTCTGAAACCGTTTGCGGTCACCTGATGGCAACAAACGGCGGGGGCGCTCGTCAATGCGCCCGAGGGGATGAAACAAGTTTCAGACGCCATCGTGGTCCAGCCGGTTCGCGGCTCACCGGGCGCTTCACTCACCCGCCCGACAGCGATCGCCGAGGACGAAGATCGATTCTGAAACAAGTTTCAGGCTCGTGACGCATTGACCAGTGGCCAACTGTTTGGTGTCGTGAACGTCGGACCGCAAACGATTTCAGGTCCGCGCGGTCCCCGACGAGGTTCGGAGGAGAGGCCATGGCGCCGATGACGGATCCCGCCATCACCCGACGCGGGCTGTTCGGTCTGGGGGCCGCCGCCACCGCCGCCACGACGCTCGCCGGCGTCGCCGACCCCGCGCGGGCGGCGGTGCCGGATGACCACGCCCCGCCCGGCGACGCCGCCGCGGAACTCCTGCGCCAGTGGCGGGAGGCGCCGAGCAGCCACCCGCTGCTGCCGGACGTCTCGACCGCCGGATACCGGCTCGGCCAGCGGCCGCCGCGGCCTCCGGTCACCACGAAGGTCACCGACTTCGGCGCCCGGCCGGACGGAACGGACTGCACCGCGGCGTTCAACGCGGCCGTCCGCCACGCCGGCGAGCACGGCGGGGGAGTGGTGCTGGTGCCGCCCGGGACCTGGACGCTCTCCGGGCCGGTCTGGATGCACTGGTCGGGGGTGGTGCTGCGCGGGGCCGGCCGGGACGCCACCGTGCTTCACTGCACGCGCACCCTCGACGACGGATACCGGCCGAACCGCCAGTCCAACGGCAACAGCCGCTGGTCGTGGACCGGGGGCCAGATCTGGTTCGTCGCGCCCGAGCGGCGTGCCCGCTCCGAGGCCGAGGATTACGCGGGCACCGAGGGGTGGCTGCTCGGTGACGTGCTCGCCGAGGTCGGCAGCGCCTCCCGCGGCCAGCGGACCCTGGTGGTCTCCGGCACCGGCCGGCTGACCCCCGGCGACATGGTCGTGCTCGAGTGCCAGAACCCGTCGGACGCGAGCCTGCTCCGCCACCTCGCCGGTGACGTGCCCGGCACCCGGGACTACGACTGGCCGCGCTCCGCGCCGCAACTCGTCACCGGCTCCGGCGGGCAGTACGTGCAGTACGCGACCCTGCAGTGGCCGGTGCGGGTGGCGGCGGTGCTCGGCGACCGGACGGTCCGTCTGGCGCAGCCCCTCAAGTACGACCTCCGGCCCGGCTGGCCGGCCCGGCTTCGCGCGATCGGCCCCACCGTCCACGACGCCGGCGTCGAGCACCTCACCGTCCGGAACGAACTCGTCCCGCAAACCGCGCACAACCGGCACCCGGGCTCGAACGGGGTGTGCTTCCAGGCGGTCCACGACTGCTGGGCGCGGGACGTCCGCGTGGAGAACTGCGACCTCGGGTTCGGGCTCACCACCGCAAAGGCGGTCACCATCACCGGGGTGACCGTCGGCGGGCGGGCCGCCCACCACAGCTTCGCCTGTCGGATGCAGTCGAACGACAACCTGGTGGAGGACTTCGAGATCGAACCGTTCACCGTTCCGGTTCCCTCCGACGCGATCCACCACGGCCTCAACGTGGAGGGACTCTCGGCCGGCAACGTCTACCGCGGCGGGCGCATGGCGGAAGGCACGTTCGACACCCACCGGGCGCTGCCGTTCGAGAACGTCCGGACCGACATCACGCTGGAGAACAACGGGCGGGTGGGCGGATCCGCCGCGTCCGGCCCGCTGTTCGGCGCGCGGATGGCGCACTGGAACGTGCGCATCACCAACGGCCGGCCGTACGCGATCACGATCGCCGACGTAGCACCACGGAGCGTGACGGTCGGCGTGCAGGGCGTCGAGGACACCCGCAGCGGCCTGCCCCGCGACTTCTCCGGCGACCTGGAATCACTGCTCGCCGACCTTGGGTCGGCACCGTCCGTCGAGGACCTCTACCTCGCCCAACGCGGGCGGCACCAGCTTCCGGGCGCCTGAGCTCGCTGGATCTGGTCTGGCCCCGTGACGCGGCAGACCGGCCACCACCGCAAGGAGAGTCGATGAATCCGCACAACAACGTGAAAAAACGGTCGCCGCGCGCCACGACATCCGATCGCGTACGGCCCCGCTTCCTGTGCCGGTCACTGCTCGCCGGCGCGCTGGCGACCGGGCTCGTGGCGGCCGGTGCCCTGCCCGCCACGGCCGACACCGCCGCCGCGACGAGCCTCACCCTCACCGCCACCGTGGACGGACGCAACGCCGTGCTCAGCGGCGAGTTCCAGGGCTTCTCGGTCGAGTCGGCGGACTTCGCCCACGGCTACCTGACCCGGGAACGGATGGCCGAGCGGCTGCGGACGCTCGGCCCTCAGGGCGTCATCCGGCTCGGGGGCTACTCGATGGACCTGGTGTGGCCCGCGTTCGGCGAGTGGACCGACATCCCGGCCCCGCCCGAGGCGATCGGCGGCACGGTCGACCAGAGCGACCTGGACCACCTCAAGGAGCTGCTCGACGCCACGGGCTGGAAGGTGACGCTCGGCGCGCCGCTCAAGACGGTCATCGACCCGTCCAAGATCAAAAACCCGACCCGGGACCCGTCGCCCGACGTCAGCCTGGAACAGGTGGTCGCGGAAGTGAAGGCCGCGCACGAAACCCTGGGCGACGACCTGCTCGGGGTCGAGCTGGGCAACGAGTACGACAACGTCACCACCCTCACCGAAGCGGAGCTGTGGGAGACGGCGAAGCAGTACCGGGCCGCCATCGACCAGGCGCTCCCGCACGCGAACCTGAAGGTGATCGGTCCGTCGGCGAACACCGCGAAGACCAACTCGCGGCTGGAGGGGTTCGTCTCCGCCGCGCTCGCCGACACCTCCACCGAGCCGAAGCAGGTGCTGGCCGAGCTGGCCTCGCACTGGTATCCGTGGAGCCACTGCGGCTCGTCCCGGGTGACCATCGAGCAGCTGATGTCCCCGCTCACGTACACCAACACCCGCAGCAAGCTGGCCGGCATCATGGCGGTGGACGACCAGCTGGGCGGCACGGTCCCGGTGACCGTCAACGAGTCGAACAGCGCCTCGTGCAGCGGCATGCCGGAGGTCAGCAACTCGTACGCGACCGCACTGTGGTCGCTGGACTACCTGCTCCAGGCGGCGCAGAGCGGCGTCGACCGGTTGCAGTTCCACACCAACACCACCGGCGTCTGCGGCGACTTCAAGCCGCGTGACTCCGCCGACTACCCGATCTCCTACCGGTACTACGGCGCGTTCTGCGCCGCCGACCAGGCGGCACTCGACGCGGACGAGCTCTCCGCGAACCCGCTCTACTACGGCATCTGGGCGTTCCGGCAGGTGCCGCAGGGCCGGTTCGTCGACCTCGACGTCGCCGACGAGCACCTGGACAAGCTCCGCGCCTACGCCGTCAAGGGGAAGGGCGGGGCGCTGACCGTGGTGCTCATCAACGTCCAGGACCCGGCCCGGGCGGAGAGCACGCAGGACGCGGTGACGCTGAACCTGCCCGCCGCATACCGCACCGGGAGCCAGGTGACGCTGCGCAGCGCGGCGCCGGAGGGGCTCGCCTCGCTGGACGCCGGTCGGATCTCTCTGGGTAACCAGACCGTGGCGCCCACGGGCGTCGCCAGCGGCACGCCGCAGGCGGTCGCCGTTCCGGTCGACCACCGGTCGGCCACGGTGACCGTGGCGCCAGGCACGGCGCAGATCGTCACCTTCTCGCACTGAGCAACGGCCGGTCCCGCCCCGGCGGGACCGGCCCCCCGTACGGATCCTGTGCCAGCCGACGCTCGGGAGAGTGCAATGACCACGGAACACAGCAGGCGCAACGTTCTCCGCTGGGCGGCGGCGACGGGGACCGCCGCCGCCCTGACGCCGATGATCGGCAGCCCCGCCGCGCAGGCCGCTCCGACGCCTGGCGGCAACCCCTGGGCCCGGGCCCGGTACATCAGCGCCAAGGTGCGGCGCCCGCACTTCCCGGACCGCTGGTTCAACGTCACGCGGTACGGTGCGGTGGGTGACGGCGCCACCGACTGCACGGCGGCCATCCGGCGGGCCGTCGCGGCCTGCCACGCCGCCGGGGGCGGCCACGTGCTGGTGCCGGCCGGCCGCTTCGTGACCGGCCCCATCCACCTGCTCAGCAACGTCGACCTGCACGTCACCTCCGACGCCGTGGTGCTGTTCAGCCAGAACCCGGCCGACTACCTACCCGCCGTGCTGACCCGGTTCGAGGGCGTCGAGCTCTACAACTACTCGCCGCTGATCTACGCCTACGGCCAGGAGAACATCGGCGTCACCGGCGCCGGGGTGCTGGACGGCCAGGCGGACAACGCGCACTGGTGGCCGTGGAAGGGCAAGCCGGAGTACGGCTGGAAGCCCGGCGACCCCAAGCAGGACGACGCCCGGGCTCGGCTGTTCGCGATGGCCGAACAGGGGGTGCCGGTCGCTCAGCGGGTCTTCGGTGAGGGTGACTACCTGCGGTCGTCGTTCATCGAGCCGTACCGGTGCCGCAACGTGCTCATCGAGGGCGTCACGATCGTCCGCTCCCCGATGTGGGAGATCCACCCGACACTGTCGACGAACGTCCTCGTCCAGGGCGTCACGGTCGACTCGCACGGCCCGAACAACGACGGCTGCGACCCGGAGTCCAGCCGGCTGGTCGTCATCCGGGACTGCACCTTCGACACCGGGGACGACTGCATCGCGATCAAGTCCGGGCGCAACGCCGACGGGCGCCGGGTCGCCGTGCCCAGCGAGGACATCCTCGTCGAAGGGTGCCTGATGCGCGACGGCCACGGCGGCGTGACCATCGGCAGCGAGATGTCCGGCGGCGTCCGCAACGTCTTCGTCGACGACTGCGAGATGTCCAGCCCCAACCTGGACATCGCACTGCGGTTCAAGACGAACTCGGTTCGCGGCGGGTTCATCACCGGCTTCCACGCCCGCGACATCCGCATCGGCGAGGTCGCCGGCGCGGTGATCGACATCAACTTCTACTACGAGGAGGGCCCCGGCTACGGGTTCAACCCGTTCGTCGGCGACATCGACGTCCGGGACCTCACGGTGCGCTCGGCCGGCCGGGCGCTCAACCTCCGCGGCTATCCGGATGCGCACATCCACGGAGTGACCCTCACCGACGTCGACTTCGGCACGACCAGCCAGCCCGACGTGGTGGAGTACGTGGACGACCTCGTGCTACGCAACGTACGGGAGAACGGCGTGCCGCTTGAGCTCGCCCCGGCGTGAACAGGCAACCGGGCAGCGGCTGACCGAGCAGACGCCCGGTTGTGTGCCCGGACGCCCCGGCCCTTGCCCGCCCTCGCGGGGGACATCGCTCACGGGAGCGCGCTGGGCGCGTCCCTGGGACGGCGCATGGGGTCTCCACGCTCAGCGAGGCGTCGAGCCGGTGTCGACCAGGCGGGTGTGGTCCGTGGGGCTTGACCCGGCCGCGCTTCCTGGTCGCCGCCGTCCTCGCGCTCGCGCTGCCCCATCGGCCCGTTTCCTGACCTGGCGCGCCACGACCGGTCGGTCGCCCGTCAGTGATGGTCGCGCGGGTGCTGCGGCGGCGTGGCATCGTCCGGTGGTGGCGGTGGTGGTTGCCTCGGGCTGAACCCGTAACGCACCAGCCAGAACACGATGATCGCCACAAGGACGACGATCAAAAAGAAGCATGCTATCCCCCCGGTGATGCCCATATCGCGAAATTATCGTGCTGTGCACAGCAGGAGACTCGGTTTCGCGGATGCTCGATCCGTTTGGCGGCGGCCTTGATCACAGATGACGACCCGCCCCTGCTGGCGGCTGCCCCGATGGCGGCGGCGAGCGTGCGGTCGACTCGCGACGTGGACCGGCGGTTCGCGGCCGGCACCGCCCCTGCGGGTAGTCCCAGGCGCAGCGGGTTTCGACCTGGCTCAGAGCCAGGGTGGTGGGCCCTCGAAGGTCAGGGCGTGCACGTCGAACAGGACCGCCGCCTCCACGCCGAGCGCCGGTCCGCCCTGGCGGGCGGCCCACGTGAGGAACGGCCCCGGTTCGGGGCCGTCCATGCCCAGCCCCCTGGTGTACTCGGCGTGCGCGGCCAGCGAGGCGATGCCGCGCTGCAGCGGCTCGCCGGTGACGTCCACTCCGTGGGTGGGGTGCTCGGCGCCCGCGAAGCAGACATAGCGCACCCCACCCCAGGGCGGGAACCCCTCGTCCACCAGCTCCGGGAAGATCCACCGGTTGCCCGCGTCCCGGGCGGCGTCCAACGTGGCCAGCCCCACCGCCCGGTGGTCGGCCTGGTTGGTCAGTCCTCCCGCCATGCGGACCGTGAAGGCGCCCGAGACGATGACCTGCGGCCGGTGCCGGCGGATCGACCGTACGATGTCGCGGCGCAGGTCACGACCGTACTCGACGACCCCGTCGCGGTGGTCGAGGAACTCGACGACGTCCACGCCGACCTCGCGGGCCCCGGCGCGCTCCTCCTCCTCGCGCAACGGCGCGACCTGATCCGGGTGCATGGCGTCGATCCCGGCTTCGCCCCGGGTGACGAGCAGGTAGGTGACCTGCTTGCCCTGTCCGGTCCAGCGGGCGATCGCCGAGGCCGCGCCGTACTCGATGTCGTCCGGGTGCGCGGCCACCGCGAGGCAGCGCTCCCAGTCCTCCGGCAGCGCCGGCAGAAGCTCGTCCACGTCCACACGGTAATCGCCCCTCCGCCGAGCCGGCACCGCCGAGCGGGCATGTGGACGCTCGCCGTGCGGGCGATACTGGGCGGGTGGATCGGAGCCGGCTGCACCCGCAGGCCCGGGCGGCGATGCAGGTCCAGCAGCGCGTCCCGCTCACCCGGGCGACCCTGCCCGCGGCGCGGCTCAGCATGGTCCGGGCGACCCGGGACGAGGTGGGCAGCGGCCCGGCGATCCGGTCGGTGACCGCGGTCGACGCCGGCGGTGTGCCCGCCCGCCTCTATCGCGACGGCGATCACGACGCCGCGCCGGTGGTCCTCTACGCCCACGGCGGCGGCTGGGTGATGGGCAGCGTCGACACCCACGACGGCCTGTGCCGGCAACTGGCGGCCGCGTCCGGGTGGGCCGTGCTCTCCGTGGACTACCGGCTCGCCCCCGAGCACCCGTACCCGGCCGCGCTGGACGACATGGCGCACGCGCTCGCCTGGCTGCGCGGGCCCGGCGCGGCGCAGCACGGCCTCGACCCGGGCCGGATCGCGGTGGCCGGTGACTCTGCGGGAGGGCACCTCGCGGCCGTGACGGCTCGGCGGGCCCGCGACGAGGGGATCCGGCTCGCGGGACAGCTCCTCGTCTGCCCGGTCGTCGACCCCGCGGCCGACTACCCGGCCCTCGACGACTACGGCCTCGACCGGGACGAGATGCGGTTCTTCTGGGACGCGTTCGCCCCGCCGGCAGTGGACCGCACCCAGCCGGACCTGGACCCGCTGCGGGCCGATCTCACCGGCCTGCCACCCGCCGTGATCATCACCGCCGAGCTGGACCTGCTGTCCGCCGAGGGGGAACGGTACGGGGCCGCGCTGCTGGCGGCCGGCGTACCGGTCACCGCGGCGCGGTACCAGGGGCTCATCCACAACTTCCCGCGGAAGCTGGCCCTGTTCGACGCCGCCCACGTCGCCTTGGCGCAGCTGGCTGCCGCACTCCGCGCCTGGTGAGAGGGCGCACCCAGCCCGCCCCGGACGACCGGCTACGGCTGCTGTTCACCTGCTGCCATCCCGCCCTGCCGCGCAGCGAGTTATCCGACGCAGGACCGAGGCATGAAGGCCCACGCGATCCCGGCGACGAAGCGGTTCCCGTTCCACTTCGCCATGATCCACTGACGGTCCTTGGTGACATAACGGATGTCGATGCGCGCTCCAGCCGGCGCGGCGCCGAGCGGATGGACCGCAACCGCCGGTCCGGACCCGTACGCCCCCGCGGCACCGATGTTGCCGTAGGCGGGGCAGGTCGAGCGGGCAGTGGTGGTCTTGAGCCCACCACCCTTGTTCTCGCTCCAGACGCCGTACGGGCTACACAGTGGGTCGACGTCGTTGGCGGTGCAGAAGACCCGCTCGGAATGCCACCAGCGCAGCTGGTCGGGAGACCCGTCCGCGTTGCTGGAGCCGACCACGCTGGGGCCTCCGGCGCAGCTTGAGGAACTGAAGCCGGTGCGCTCGATGGCGAACTTCCGGGTGCCGTAGGCGTAGGCGCAGCCGTCGAAGCTGCCGCCGGCATAGCCCCAGGGCCACCGGGTGATGCCCTCGGTGTTGCCGGCGCTGGCGTCGCCGGTGTCGCGGATGTCCATGTGGTCGAAGCTGGACTTGGCGACGCCGTCGGCGAAGACGAAGTCACGGGCGAACAGGTAGCCCACCATCGGCCCGTTGGCCTTGTAGCTGAGCAGCACCCACCCGGGGCCCATGCCGGTCTGTGCCCACGAGTCCTCAGCCGCGGTTTGCACCCGGTTGACGCCGTACCCCCACGCCCTGGCCGGCGTCGGCGCGCTCAGGACGGCCACGGCCATCACCACAGCCAACGCAAGAACGGACCGGATCGCACCACGCCGCCAAACCATCGCCACTCCTCAATCGGCCTTGGCGGCAAGTTACATCCAAGACGATAAGTCTGGCAATATTCTACGTAAACCTCACCGGTCCCGGAACCGAACACGTCGCCTTCTGGCGCGGGATCGTCCGGCACTACGGCGACGAGCGTGACGCGTAACGTCCGACCGGACGTCTTCCTACGTCAGCCGGTACACGCTGGATCGGGACGAGTGGACCGAGGGCTTCGTGTCCGTTCCGGACACCGACCAGGCCGACCATGCGTCGTCGTACGGCCAGGGTCGGCGGACGGATCTCGCCGGCCCGCGGGTGTCGCGGGCCGGCGAGACCGGTCAGTAGCGCAGCGCGCGGAGGTTGGCGTAGCTGTCGCAGGCCGACGAGACGCCGTCCGGGCGTGGGCTGTCGTTCTCGGTCAGGTAGTACCGCACGCCCGCCATCGCGCTGTAGGCGAAGATCCGTGCGAAGTCGATGGTGCCCTCGCCGACGTCGGCGAACGACCCGTCGGCGGCCATGTCCTTGACGTGGAACAGCGGGAACCGGCCCGGGTACTGCTTGATGAGCTCGACCGGGTCCGCGCCCACGCTGGAGGCCCAGTACAGGTCCAGCTCCATCGCCACCAGGTTCGGGTCGGTCTCGCGCAGCAGCACGTCGTAGCCGCGTACGCCGTTTTGGGGTGTGAACTCGAAGCCGTGGTTGTGGTAGGCGACGGTGATGCCCGCCTTCTTGAGTTCGGCGCCGGCGGTGTTGAGGGTCGCGGCCACCTCGGAGTAGTCGTCGAGCCCCCACGAGCCGGAGCCGGAGATGCGGACGTACCGGGCGCCGAACGCGCGGGCGTTGGCGATGACCCCGTCGATGTTGTTCTCCAGGTCGCCGAGCCCGATCCCGATGGACGGCACCGACAGGCCCGCGCCGGCCACCACCGGCGCCAGCGCCGTCGCCGTCTTGCCGTAGAAGTTGTCCACCCCGCCGGACGGTTCCGCGTTGCGGTAGCCGCAGCCGGCCAGGGCGGCCAGGGTGGCCTCCGGCGCGGAGGGCATGGTGGCCCGCACCGTGTAGAGGACGAGACCGATCCGCCCGTCGGGCACCGCGCGGGTGCCGGGCGTCGGCTGCGGCTCGCCCACCGAGGAGCGTGCCGCAGCCCGGACGATGGTGCGGCTCTCGTAGCCGGTGAGGACGCCGTCGCGCTTGAGCGTGGTGACGATCCCGCTGACCGTACGAACGAAGCTGCCGTGGTCGAGGAACGGCGCCTCGGCCCAGATCGTGTCCATGAGCGTGCAGCCGTCGCCGAGGTCGTAGTTCGGTATGCCGGAGTCGGCGCGTCCCTGCCCGAAGAAGACCGTGGACGACGTGGTGTAACCCCACGGGCAGGCGTCGGTGCCGGCGGTGGCGGCCGACGCCGGAGCCGGTGCCAGCGGCAGGAGCGCGGCGGCTAGCGACGCGGCGAGCAGATGACGTGTCCGTCTCGACCGGCGGCCGGACGGGCGGGCGGAGGTCAGCTCCATGATCTCTCCCAGGGTGGACGTGGACAGGTGGTGGAGCGGGGGCCGGTGGTGGCGGGGCGGTGGTTTCGCCTCGCCACCACCGGGGAAGGTCAGCTCACCGTGACGACGACGATCGAGGACAGCGTGGCCCCGAGGTTGTCGGTGACGGTCAGCCGCGCCGTGTAGGTGCCCCTGCGGGCGTACGTGTGAGCGGCCTCCGCCCCGTGCGCGACCGGCGTGTTGTCCCCGAAGTCCCACACGTGGTCGGTGATGGTGCGTCCGCTCGCCGGGGACGCCGTCGCGGTGAACGCCACCGGCAGCGGCGCGGTGCCGGTGGTGGGCGTAGCGGTGGCCGACACCGTGGCGTCGGTCTGTTCCCGCACGCCGGGGCCGTCGAAGCGCAGCCAGTCCAGCGCCATGAGGTCCGGGGTGCCGCCGGTCTGGTTCGGGTTCACGAAGACCAGGTAGAGCGTGCACGTCCGGCCCGGATCGGTGACGTCCACGGTCGGTGAGACGACGTTGTCCCAGCCGCCCGTGCCGCCGATGGTGGCCCGGCCGAGCAGCTCACCGGTGGGGGAGTCGGCGCGCAGCTCGATGTCGCCGCCGGTGCTGCCCGACGCGACACCGAAGGTGACCGAGTCGATGTTGCGGAGGTTGACGGGCCCGAAGCTGATCCACTCGCCGTCGTCGATGTCACCGATGCGCTTGCCCGCGCTGGCCGTGGGCCGGTCGAGGACCTGGATGCCGCTCTGACCGTCGAAGTGTTCGGCTTCCTTGCTCCTGGTCTGCAGCTCCGCGCGGGTCGAACCGACCAGCTCCGGCGCGCCGGCCGCCCCGCCGTCGGTGTACTGGGCGGTGAGCACGGTGTAGAGGTTCTGGCCGGGGCCGTGCCCGTCACCGCCGCCGCTCTCGGTGATGGCCACCCCGCTGCACCCGATGTAGTTGTCCAGCGGATGGGTGTGCGAGTCGTGGCCGAGCTGCGTCTGCACGACCACCTTGGAGCAGTCGATGGCGCCCTCCTCGGGATCGCTGACCGTCACCGTGTACGGGATGCGGTCACCGAAGTCGAAGAACGCGCCGTCGGGGACGCTGAGGGTCACCGTGGGACGCGTGTTGCCGGCGGTGATCTCGTGTACGGCCACGGCGGTCTGCCCGTTGGTGGCGGTCACGGTGAGCCGGGCGGTGAAGCGGCCTGCCGTGGCGTACGTGTGGGTCGGGTTGGCGTCGGTGGAGTCGACGCTGCCGTTGCCGTCGAAGTCCCACGCGTACTGGATGGCCGTGCCGTCCGGTCCGGCGGAGCCGGCGCTGGAGAAGGCGACGGTCAGCGGCGCGGGCCCGCTGTCCTTGTCGACGGTGAGCCGGGCCACCGGGGGACGGCTGTTGGCGACGTAGTCGATGCGGTAGATGCCGGCGCCCTCGTTGCTGCCGCCGCGACCACTGCCGCTGCCCTCGCCGAAGTCGATGACGTAGAGGGAGCCGTCGGGGCCGAACTCCGCGTCGAACGGCTGGATCCACGACATGTCGCCGAGGATCCCGTTGATGGACTGCAGGTCACCGGGCTGGGTGGGCGCGAAGCGCGGGTCCGCGTAGGTCTGGTTGGTCTCGTGGATCGACAGCGTCTTGAACCAGCGGCGGGTCAGCTCGTAGACGATCCACTTGTCCTCGTAGTACTGGGGAAACTTGGTGAGCCGCTTGTTGGCCGGGTCGTAGTCGTAGACCGGGCCGCTCATGGGGCCGCCGCCGCCCGTGCCGAGTTCGGGGAACTGCGGGGAGGCCGAGTAGGCGTACCAGACCAGGGCCGGCCGGGTCGGGGGCAGGTTGGTCAGGCCCGTGTTGTTGGGGGAGTCGTTGACCGGCGCGGCGCAGTCGAACGTCGGCCCCGACGTCGAGGTGGCGAAGTCGTAGTCGTTGAACGGGGTGTTGTTGCCGATGCAGTACGGCCAACCGTAGTTGCCGGCGCGGGTGATCCGGTTGAACTCGACGGTGCCCTCCGGGCCGCGCGACGGGTTGGCGGAGCGGGCGTCGGGACCGTAGTCGGCCAGCAGCAGCGCGTGGGTCTTCGAGTCGACGGTGATGCGGAACGGGTTCCGCAGACCCATCGCGTAGATCTCCGGCTTCGTCTTCGGCGTGCCCGGGGCGAACAGGTTGCCCGGCGGGATGGCGTACGTCCCGTCGGCGCGGGGCTTGATCCGCAGGATCTTGCCCCGCAGGTCGTTGGTGTTGCCGGCGGTGCCCTGCGCGTCGTACGCGCGGCGGCCGGGCCGCTCGTCGATGGGGGTGAAGCCGCTGGACTCGAACGGGTCGGTGTTGTCGCCGATGGCCGCGTACAGGTTGCCCTGCCGGTCCATCGTCAGCGAGCCGCCCATGTGCGAGTTGGCGCGGGCCTCACCGCGCCACGTCGGGATGGTGAGCAGGCGCTTCTCGGAGTCGAGGCTGACGCTGTCGCCGGCGACGGTGAACCGGGACAGGTTCAGCCGTTTCTCGACCCGGTCGGACCAGAGCAGGTAGATCCAGTTGTTCCGGTCGAACTGCCGGTCCAGCGTCATGCCGAGCAGCCCGTCGGACTGGCTGGTCTGCTCCGGCGTGTAGTCGAAGTCCAGCAGGGTGGTGACGGCGAGGGTGTCCTGGTTGATGACCTTCAGCGCGCCCGTGCGCTCGATGTAGAACACCCGGCGGTCCGGCGCCACCGCCAGTTCGAACGGGTCGGAGAGGTCCTGGTCGACCAGGGGGATCCGCTCGAAGTTGGTGGTCCTGGTGGCGCCGCAGTCACCGGGGACGGCGCCCGCCGCCCACCGGATGCCACCGAGCAGGTGCTGGAGGAACGCGGGCTCCCGGAACGACGAGGCGCTGTGCCCGCCCGCGGTGTACCAGGAGCGGCCGCCGTCGTAGTTCTGGCACCACGAGTACGGGTGGTCGACGCCCTCGTCGAGCCCCGGGATGCCGTCGCCGACCTTGATCTGGGCGAGCGTGTGCACCTTGCCCGTGGGGTTGGTCCGCCAGTTGTACCACTCCTCGCTGCGTTCCCACAGCTCCGGCAGGTTCTTCGTGGAGGGGTGGGCGTGGTCGAGGACCTTGATCCGGCCCGGGAAGGTGCCGCCGGTGGCGGAGAAGTCCGGGTGGTTGTCGAAGATGGCCCCCACGAGGCCCTCGTACCAGGCCCAGTCGCGCTCGCTCGCCGACGCCGCGTGCAGCCCGACCCAGCCACCGCCGTCGCGGATGAACTTCTGCAGGGCGGCCCGTTGCGCCGCGTCGAGGAGGTCGCCGGAGGCCGGAGTCGAGTTGGTGTTGTTGAACACGAGGGCGTCGAAGCGGGCCAGGTTCGCGTCGGTGAACGCGGCCGCGTCGGTGGTCGCCTCGACGGCGAAGCCGTGCTTTCCGCCCAGTCGCTGGACGGCGGCCACGCCCGCGCGGATGGAGTCGTGGGAGTAGTTCGTGACCTTGGAGAACACCAGCACCCGGAAGGTCGGGGCGGCGGTCGACGCGGTGGCCGGCGTGCCCGTGAACACGAGGGCGACGGCCGTGAGCAGGGCGAGAAGTAGCGGGCGGCGGCGTCTCATACACGCGCTCCTCAAAGGGGGACGGGAGTAGGAAAGCGCTTTCCAGCTCCTCACCCTACGAAAACCATTTCTGTCGGTCAATACGTTGCGCGTGGTGTTCCGCCGATTCCGGCTGATCGCCGGCCGGCCTCGGAGGGGAACCGCCCGTCGGGGCCGGTTCTCCGGCGCCCGCGGCACCGTCCACGGCGCACGTTTTCGGCGGCGCATCGCCGTGGCGTTTGTCGATAGCATCGCCTCGGCGGGCAGGCGACGGTACGGGGGTCGGGCGTGGAGCCGATGACGCGACACGAGAGCGGGCGGGCCGAGGACGCGCCCCGGCTGGTACGCGACGCCGTGCGGGACGTCGTCGGTGAGGTGGCCCCCGACGAGCTGGTTCTCGTCGACGCGCTCCGGCGTCACGACGACGACACCGCCGTGCGCCGCCTCTCCCGCGCGCGCCGCTCCCGCGACCTGCTCGGCTTCGGGCTGGGCGAGGCCACGGTCCTCGTCACCGCCCTGGTGTGGATCGCCCTCGACGAGGTCGTCCGCACCGCCGTCGGCGCCGGGATGGCGAAGGCCGGCACGGGGCTGCGCGGCTGGTTGCGCGCCCGACTCGGCCGCCCGGCGCCGCCCCGACCGATGCCGGCGCTCACCGCCGAGCAGTTGCGTGCCGTCCAGGACCGGGTGCGCGAGCTTGGCGTGGCGGCCGACCTCACGCCGGAGGCGGCGGCCCTGCTGGCGGATCGGGTGGTGGCCCGGCTGGCGCTGGCCACGGCCGACGAGCCGGCGCCGTCCGGCCGGGGGAGGACCGACGAGCCGGCGCCGTCCGGCCGGGGGAGAGCCGACGAGCCGGCGCCGTCCGGCCGGGGCGGGGCCGACGGTCCGATGCCGTCCGGTTCGGACAGAGCCGATGGACCGGCACGGTCCCACCCGGACAGCGTCGAGGGGTCGGCGCCGTCCGGCTCGCACGACGACCAGCGGTAGCGCCGGGGTGTCGGTCACGACCGAGGCGGCCACCCCGCCGGCCACGTCCCCCGACTACCGGCGCGCGCTGCGGGCGGGTTCCCTTCCGCGCTTCGTCCTCCTGCTGGCCCTCTTCGTCGGCGTCGCGGCGACGGTCACCGTGAGCGTGCTCGACGCGCGGGCCGACCCGAACGGCATGCGCGTGGGTTGCGGGTTGGCCGCCGGTGGCGACCCGGGTCTCAGCGATCTCGACGTGGTCGTCCGGATAGCCCACCAGGCGTCCGCGTACGACGACTGCGTGGACCGTTTCGTCCCGGCGCAGCCGTGGTGGTGGAAGCCGGGCGCGCTGCTCCTCGTGCTGCTCGCCGCCGCGGCGCTGTACTGGGTCCTGCCGCTGTGGAAGGGCCGGCGAAGCCGTGTGGTGCCGGTCGAGGAGGTGGCGGGGCACGCGGCGCTGCGCGAGAGCCTCGCCGAGTTGGTGGCCGTCGCCGGCCTGCGCCGTCCGCCCCGGTTCGTTCTCGCCCCCGCCACCCCGACCGGCGGGGCGGTCGTCTTCGGCCGGTTCCGCCGGTACACCGTCCGCCTCGACGGCGGTCTCCTCGCCCGCCGGCGCACCGACGAGGAGGGCTTCCGCGCCGTGGTGCTGCACGAGCTGGCGCACCTGCGCAACGGCGACGTCGACATCACGTACGCCACCGTGGCCCTGTGGCGGATCCTGCTCTGCGTCGTGCTTCCGCTCGACCTGGCGTACATCGCCGCCGTGAGCCTGCCCGGCACGGCCGGCAGCTACATGGCGACGCGGGAGCAGTCCCGCGTCGCGCACCACCTGGCGATGCTGGCCGTCACCGTCGTCCTGGTCTACCTCGTGCGAGCGGACATCCTGCGCACCCGCGAGTTCCACGCCGACCTGACGGCGAGACGGTGGGGTGCGGACGTCCGTCTCTGGGAGGCCGCCGCCGGCCAACCCCCCACGCGGGGCCGCCCGGTGGGGCGGCTCGTGGTGTGGGCGACGTCGCTCTGGCACACCCACCCGACCTGGCGGCAGCGGCTACGGTCGCTCGCCGACCCGGGGGCGTTGTTCGCGGCCGGGGCACTGCCGTTCTTCCTGACCGGCGCCACCGCCGAGATCACCGCCAGTCGCCTTCCGACGCTGCTGTCGGTGCTCGACGTCCCGCCGAGCTGGCAGAACTGGGTCGTCGCGGTGACCGTGGCGGTGCTGGTCACGTCCATCGCCGGCTTGCTCCTGTGGCCGGCGGCGACGAACGCCGCGCTCGCCTACGGTCCGTCCGGGCTGCGCGCCGGCGGGTGGCTCGGCGTCGGCCTGGTCCTCGGCGAGATGGCGGTCGGCCGCGCCGGCAGCGTCTGGGACCTGCTCCCGGAGCAGCCCGCCTTCCTGCTGCTGCACGCGCTGACCGCGTTCACGGTCACCTGGTGGATGGCCGAGTACGCCCGGCTGTCGGCCGTCACGCCCTCCGGGGCGCGGGCGCGGTGGTCCCCGTGGCTGGGATTCGGCATCGGCTGCCTCGTCCTCGCGCTGTGGTGGCACTGGTGGGAGGCCGAGGGCTTCATCGAGGCGGGCGGGATGCTGGGCTTCTTCGCCGACGCCGTGGCCGGGCAGCACGAGCAGGCCCTCACGAACGGCCAGGGTTACGAGGGTCCGCTGCGGGACCTCGCCCCCGGCCTGGCGGTTCTGCTCGCGCTGACCGGCCGTCCGGAGCTGCTGTGGACGGCCGGAGCGCTCTGGCTCCTCCCGCTCCTGACCGGCCTCCGGCGTTCGAGGGTCGCAGCCGGACCGGACCGGCCGATGCTGTACGGGGCAGGCGTGGGCGGTCTGGGCGCGGTGGTGGTGGTCGTGGCGCTCACCGTGTCGCTGCGGGTGTGGTCCCCGGTGGTCGACGGCCGGGGCCAGACGCACCTCATCTCGTACCTGATGTGTGTCATGGCCGTCGTGTCCGCGGTCATGTGGTTGGCGGCCGGCGTCACCGCGGCGGTCGCCCGGAACCTTCCGCTGCTGCGCGCCCTCGTCGTGGCGGCCACCGCCGGGCTGGCCGGGCTCGCCACGGCGGGGGTGCTGCTCGCCGTCGACGGGTGTGTCCCTCCGCTCGCGATCCTGCGGTCGTCCTGTCACCCGAACTTCCCGGAAGGGGAGCGGCTCGTCCGGCTGCTGGCACCCACCGTGCTCGGCCTGGGGCTGTTCCTCGGCGTCGCCGCGGCCGCCGTCGGCGTCGTGGCGCGCGCGGGTCTGCGCCGCTTCCGTCCCGGGCGCGCGGCCGCGGGCGTGCGGGCCGACGATGGCCAGCGGGTGACGGGGCGCCCGGCGTGGCGGACCACCGTGGCGGCGATCGGGCTGTGTCTGGCGGCGACCGGCGTCACCGCGGCCACGACCGTCGTGCACCTCCGATCGCAGGCCGCGGCCCGCGGCGCCGCCGGCGAGCTCAGCCCCGTCTTTTCCGGCCTCGTGACGTCGCCCACCGTGCGTGCGGCGCAGGTGAACGCCTGGCTCGTCCTCGGTGGGAGCGACCTGACCGTGCGGATCGCCGAGAGCCTGGCGGAGCTGGCCGAGCCGCTCAACGACCCCGACCCCGAGTCCTCGGGACGCGTGCTGACCGACTGGACGGTCATCGACAGGGAGATGCGCCCGCGCTGCGTGGCGGTCACCGAGCGCGTCGCCTCCGCCCGTCGGTACTTCACCCATCCGAAGCCGGAGGGGCAGGCGGCCTGGGAGGCGCTGCTGACGCGAGCGAACGAGATCGGCGCGGAGTGCGACCTCGCCATCGGGCAGCGGAACCGGGCCCGCTACCTCGCCGCCCTGCGCCGCCTCGGACCGCTCGGCGAGGATCTGACAGCCATGGCCAAGGCCATCGCGGGCTGACCGGCGCCCGGTCCGGCCTCCTGGGCGGCCCAGCGCCTTACATCGATCTTGACCGTTGATTCGGGCCGCTGATAGCGTCGCCGGTAAGGAGCCCGTCGACGGGACGCACCTTTCGCCGGGCCCGCGTCGCCCGCCCGTCGCGTGGACGACCACGCCGCTCACGATCGCCGAGGAGTCCCCGTGTGTGAGGCCTGCGCCACCCCGCCCGCCGCTCCGATGCTCACCCGCGCCCAGGTCCTGAAGCTGCTCGGCGTCGGCGTCGGCGCCGCCGTGCTCCCGACCCTCGCCGGCACCGCCGCCCAGGCCGCCACGCCGCACGGCACGGGCCGAGGGCCGGTGCTCGTGGACAACGTCCGCGGCTACACGCTCACCCGCAAGGGCCGGTTGCACCGGTTCTCCAGCATCCTTATCGCCTCCAACGGCAAGGTCGCCGGGCTCGACGCCCACGCCGGTCGGGGCGTACGACGCGTCGACGGCAGGGGCCGCGTCCTCCTTCCCGGCATGCACGACGCCCACGGCCACCTCTGGAGCTACGGCGCGCTGGCCTCGGAACTCGACCTCAGCGGCACCCGGTCCCTCGCCGAGGCGCAGGCGGCCCTCGCCGCGTACGCCACGGCCAACCCCGGCCTGGCCTGGCTCACCGGCCGGGGATGGAACCAGGTCATCTGGGGGCTGGGGCGGTTCCCGACGGCGGCCGACCTCGACGCGGTCGTGAGCGACCGTCCCGTGTGGCTGGTGCGGGTGGACGGCCACGCGGGCGTGGCCAACACCGCCGCGCTGGCTCTCGCCGGCGTCACGCGGGACACTCCGGACCCCGCGGGCGGGCAGATCATCCGTGACGCCGACGGCAACCCGACCGGGACGCTGATCGACAACGCGATGGGGCTCGTCTCGTCCAAGCTTCCCGCGCCGACCATGGAGGACGTCCGGCGGCGCGCGCTGACCGCACAGGAGAAGCTCAACGCCGTCGGCATCACCTCCGTCTCCGACGCCGGCACCGACGCCGCCGGCTACGTCGTCCTGCGCGAACTGGCCGCCGCGGGCACCCTGACCATGCGCGTGAACGCGTTCCTGAGCTGGGACGCGTTCGCCGAGATCGGCGCCGACGTCCGCACCGACTCGTTCGCGGCCGACATGCTGCGCGTACGCACCGTGAAGCTCTACGTCGACGGTGCGCTGGGCAGCAGGGGCGCGGCGCTGCTCGAGCCGTACAGCGACGACCCGGGCAACACCGGGCTGCTGCGCATCGAGCTCGACGAGCTGTCCCGGCGCGTCACGGCCATCCTGCGCGGGGGCTACCAGGCCGCAGTCCACGCCATCGGCGACCGGGGCAACCGCGCCGTCCTCGACACGTACGAACGGGCCTTCCGCCGGGTCGGCGACCAGGGCCTGCGGCACCGCGTCGAGCACGCCCAGGTCGTGGCGCTCGACGACATCCCCCGGTTCCGGAAGCTGGACCTCATCGCGTCGATGCAGCCGGTGCACGCCACCGACGACATGAACATGGCCGAGGACCGGGTGGGGCCGGAGCGCATCAAGGGCGCGTACGCCTGGCGCAAGATGCTCGACCAGGGCACGGTCGTCGCCTCCGGCTCGGACTTCCCGGTGTCCTCCGCCCTGCCCTTCGAGGGCATGCACGCCGCCGTGACCCGCACCGACCGCGAGGGCCGGCCGGCCGGTGGCTGGTACTCCGAGGAGGCCATGACACCGGTCGAGGCGCTGCGGTCGTTCACCCTGGACGCCGCGTACGCGGGGCACCAGGAGCGGGTCATCGGCAGCCTCGAACCGGGCAAGTGGGCCGACTTCGTCATCACCGACCTGGACCCGTTCCACCTGCCCGCGAGCCGGGCGATGTGGCAGACCGGCGTCCTTCAGACGTGGGTCGGCGGGCGGCAGGTCGGCGCGTACGGCGACCTCTGAGCCCCTTCCGCGGCAAGCGCCGCGCTCGGGCTTGATCCACACCACGTCGGCGATGTGGCGGTATCCCGCGCCTCGGGATCCCGCCACATCGCCGTAACGGCGTGAATTACGCCCGGGAAGGCCAGACTTTTGCCACCACCTATCTAACTATTCGCGATAGCAGCATGACTTTTCGTTGACCAAGACAGAAGTCGCCGCTACGGTCGACGCATGTCTATGGCCGATCTGGCAGTGACGCCCGGTAGGCTCGGATCCCCTCAAACGGCTCGCGCGGACGGCGCGCGACCCGAGGCGCCGGCATGACGGCCGACACCGCCACGCCCGACGCCGCGAAGCCCGACACCACGACGACGGTACGGCTGACCGGCATCACCAAGTCGTTCCTCGGCGTGCCGGTGCTGCACGGGGTGGACCTGGAGCTGCGCGGCGGCGAGGTGCACGCCGTGATGGGCGAGAACGGCGCGGGCAAGTCCACACTGCTCAAGGTGCTGGCCGGCGTGCACCGGCCCGACGGCGGCACCATCGAGGTCGACGGGGCCCCGGTGTCCTTCGCCGGCCCCACCGACGCGCAGCGCGCCGGCATCGCGATCATCCACCAGGAGTTCACGCTGCTGCCGCACCGCAGCGTCGCCGAGAACGTCTACCTCGGCCGCGAGCCCGTCCGGCGGATGCAGGTCGACCGGCGGCGCATGGTGGCCGACACCCGCGAGTTGCTCGACTGGCTCGGCGAGGACGGCATCGACCCCACCGACACCGTCTCCTCGCTGTCGGTCGCCCAGCGGCAGGTCGTCGAGATCGTCAAGGCGCTGTCGACGAACGCCCGCGTGCTCGGCATGGACGAGCCGACCGCCGCGCTCGCCGACCACGAGGTCGAGCTGCTCTACGACCTCGTGCGCCGGCTGCGCGAGCGCGGCATCGCCATCCTCTACGTCTCGCACCGCATGCGGGAGGTGTTCGACCTCTCCGACCGGATCACCGTGCTCAAGGACGGCCGGTTCGTCACCTGCGCCCCGACCGGCGAGCTGACCCCGGAGGACCTCGTCCGGCACATGGTCGGCCGCGATCTCGGCGAGTACTACCCGGACCGGGCGGCCCCCGACGACCTCGGGCCGGTCCGCCTCGCGTTGCGCGGCGCCGGGAACGCCCGCGTACGCGACCTGACCCTCGACGTGCGCGCCGGGGAGATCGTGGGGCTGGCCGGGTTGCAGGGCTCCGGTCGTTCGGCGGTCGCGCGCGCGGTGTTCGGGGTCGAACCGTTCACCCGCGGCACGGTGGAGGTCGACGGCACGCCGCGGCGGGTCACCCGCCCCCGCACCGCCGTCCGCTTCGGGATCGCGCTGGTCACCGAGGACCGCAAGGGCGACGGGCTGGCGCTGCGCCAGTCCGTACGCGACAACGCCCTGCTGGTGCGCCGCGCCGCGCTGCGGGGCGCGCGCTCCCGCGCCCGGTCGGACCTGCCGGCGCTGCTTCAGATGGTGACCGTCGTGGCCCGGGGCGAGCACCAGGAGGTGCGCTTCCTGTCCGGGGGCAACCAGCAGAAGGTCGTCCTCGCCAAGTGGCTGGCGGTCGCGCCGCGGGTGCTGGTCGTCGACGAGCCGACGCGCGGCATCGACGTCGGCGCCAAACGGGCCGTGCACGAGCTGCTGCGCGACCTCGCGCGGCGGGGCGTGGCCGTGCTGATGATCTCCTCGGAGCTTCCCGAGCTGATCGGCATGAGCGACCGGATCCTCGTCATGCACGACGGCGCGCTCGCCGGCGAGCTGCCCGCCGGGGCGAGCGAGAGCGCCGTCATGGCGCTCGCCACGGGCCACCGGTCGGGGGAGGCCGCATGAGCACCCTGCAGGAGAAGCTCGCACCGGCCCGGCGGCCCGCCCCCCGGCCGGCGGTGCGCCGGCGGCTCACCCCCGTCGTCATCGTCTACCTGGCGCTCGTCGCCCTGCTCGTGGTCGGCAGCGTGCTCGTCGGGCTGCGCGGCGAGGTCCTGCTCGACCAGGCCGGCATCCTCAACATCCTCACCCGCGCCACGGCGCTCGGCCTCGTCGCCGTGGGCCAGACGATGGTGATCCTCACCGGGTCCCTCGACCTGTCGGTGGCGTACCTCATCGGCCTCACCTCGCTGGTCGCCGCCGAGACCATGGCCGGCCGGGAGGGCATGGTGCTGCCCGGCGTGCTGCTCGCGCTCGCCGTCGCCGCCGGCGTCGGCCTGGTCAACGGGCTCGTCATCACCGTCCTGCGGGCCAACGCGTTCATCGCCACGCTCGGCGTCGCGCTCATCCTGCGCGGCTACCTCGAGAACACCTACACCGGGCCGGCCGGCGCCGTCCCGCGCGGCTTCCAGCACCTCGGCTACGACCGGATCGGCCCGGTGCCCGTCGCGGCGCTGCTCCTGCTGGCCGTCGCCGCACTGGCCTGGTGGTACCTCACGCGCACCCGACCCGGCTACCACATGTACGCGGTGGGCGGCGACCTCGAGGTGGCTCGGCTGTCCGGGGTGCCGACCCGACGCGTCGTCGTCACCGCGCACGTCCTGTGTTCGGTCGCCGCCGGCCTCACCGGCATCTACCTCGCGAGCCGGCTCGGGTCCGGCGCCCCGTACGTCGGCACCGACGCCGGCTACGACCTGGAGTCGATCGCGGCCGTCGTCCTCGGCGGGACGCTGCTCGCCGGCGGTCGCGGCGGCGTCGTGGGCACCCTCGGCGGCGTCCTCATCCTGGCCACCCTGGACACGATCTTCGACGACCTCGAGGTCGACCCGTTCTTCAAGGACGTGGTGCGCGGTGTCGTCCTCGTGACCGCGGTCGCGCTCTACGCCCGCCGCATGATGACCGACCGCGCCCGGGGGAGGGTGGCATGACCTGGCGGCCACGCCTCGCCGAGGGCACCGCGCCGGTGCTCGTCGTCCTGCTCCTGCTGCTCGTCGGCCTCGCGATCGCCGGCCCCGCCTACGACGAGCCGTCCGGCTACCTGGCGCTGCTCAAACGCGCCGCGCCGCTGATGATCCTCGCGATCGGGCAGTACTTCGTCATCGTCTCGGGCGGGTTCGACCTGTCCGTGGGCGCCCTGGTCACCGCCGGCGTGGTCATCGCGGCCCGGCTCATCGACGGCAACGAGTCCGCCACGACGTGGGTGATCCTCGTCGTGCTCGGGTTCGGCCTGCTCGTCGGCCTGGTCAACGGGCTGGTCACGACGAAGCTGCTGGTCCCGTCGTTCATCGTCACGCTCGGCATGCTCCTCGTGCTCGACGGCGCGACCTTCCTGTGGACCGACGGCGCGCCCCGCGGCGCGCTGTCGCCCGGGTTCCGGACGTTCGGGCGTGGCGCCCTCGACGTCCCGGTGCTCGGCGCGCTCCCGTGGTCGGTGCTCATCCTGCTGGCGATCCTCGTCGCCGCGGCGCTGTTCATGCGCAGCGGCACCGGCCGGGCACTCGTGGCGGTCGGCGACAACGAATCCGCCGTACGGCTCTCCGGCGGGCAGGTCGACCGGCTCCGGCTGCTCGCGTTCGTGCTGTCCGGGCTGCTCGCCGCGGTCGCCGCGATCCTGCTCGGCGGGTTCGCCGGCGTCTCCGCGCAGGTCGGCAACGGCCTGGAGTTCCGCGCGATCACCGCCGTGGTGCTCGGCGGCGTGCTCCTCGGCGGCGGGCGGGGATCGGTCGTGGCGGCCGCCGCGGGCGCGCTGTCCCTGGAGGCCCTGTTCACGCTGCTGAACCTGCTCGGCGTGAGCGGCGCCCTCGAATCGGCCGTCCAGGGCGTGATCATCATCGCGGCCGTCGCCTACGCGTCCCTCGGCGGCGGTCTGCGACAACGGCTGCGGCTGCGGCCGAAGCGCAACAGCGTGCAACCCGCTCCCTCCTGACGTCCCCCTCGGCCAGTTAAGGAGACACCGATATGACGAGAAGATGGGCCGTGATGGCCGTGGCGGGCGCGCTCGCCCTCGCCGGATGTTCCAGTGATCTGCCCGCCGACGAGCCCTCGGGCACCGGGTCGCCCGGCTCCGACAGCCGCAAGTCCGAGTTCTTCGACCAGGCCCAGTACGACCGCCAGCTCGCGTTCCGCAACGCCACCCCCCAGGGCCCGGCCGACAAGCCGTGGGAGCAGATGCTCGAGCCGCAGATGTTCGACACCTCGAAGTTCGCCAAGCCGGGCGGGAAGTACCGGCTCTGCTTCTCCAACGCCGCCGTCGACAACCCGTGGCGGCAGGTGGGCTTCAAGACCATGCAGCAGGAGGTGAAGCTGCACCCCGAGATCACCGACTTCGTCGTCCTGGACGCCGAGGCCAAGGACGACAAGCAGATCAGCGACATCCAGTCGCTGGCCGGGCGCGACTGCTCCGCCATCGTCATCTCACCGAACACCACGGCCACGCTCACGCCGGCCGTCGAGCAGGCCTGCGCCACCGGCGTACCGGTGATCGTGTTCGACCGGGGCGTCAACACCACCTGCCCCGTCACCTTCATCCACCCCATCGGCGGCTTCGCGTTCGGCGCCAACGGCGCCGAGTTCCTCAAGGAGAAGGTCAAGCCGGGCGGCAAGGTCCTCGCCCTGCGCATCCTGCCCGGCGTGGACGTGCTGGAGCAGCGGTGGGCGGCGGCCAACGAGATCTTCGGCGGCAGCGAACTCGACGTCGTCGGCGTGGAGTTCACCGACGGCGACGCGGCCAAGACCAAGAGCATCGTGGCCGACTACATCCAGCGCGAGGGCACGATCGACGGCGTCTGGATGGACGCGGGCGCCACCGCCGTCGCCGCGGTCGAGGCGTTCCAGGACGCCGGCGTCGACGTGCCCGCCATCGTCGGCGAGGACCAGCAGGACTTCCTGCGGCTCTGGGTCGACGAGGGCCTCAACGCCGTGGCGCCGACCTACCCCACCTACCAGTGGCGCACCCCCGTCATCGCCGCCGTGAAGATCCTCAAGGGCGAGCCGGTCCCGAAGGAGTGGGTGCTGCCGCAGCCGCGGATCACCAGCGACACCGTCCGGGAGTACGTGAAGCAGGACATGCCGCCGCTGCACTACGCCATGTGCGGCTGCGAGAACATGCCGGGCTACCCGGGGCCGTGGAAGTGACCCGACACGCGATCGGGGTCAACACCTGGGTGTGGACCTCGCCGCTGACCGACGCGACCCTGGCCGCCCTCGCGGCCAGGGCCGCCGGGTGGGGCTTCGACGTGCTCGAACTCCCCGTCGAGACACCGGGCGACTGGGACCCGGGCCGGGCCGCCCGGGTGCTCGCCGACCACGGCCTCGGCGCCACCGTGTGCCTCGTGATGCCACCCGGCCGCGAACTCGTCGCGGCCGACGCGGCCACCGTCCGATCCACGCAGGACTACCTGCGTACCGTGGTCGACGCGGCCCAGACGGTCGGCTCCGCCGTGATCGCGGGCCCCGCGTACGCCTCGGTGGGCCGCACCTGGCGGCTGTCACCGGCCGAGCGGGCCGCGGCGTACGCGCAGCTGCGGGAGAACCTCGCGCCCGTCGTCGCGCACGCGAGCGCGGCCGGTGTCACGGTCGCCGTCGAGCCGCTCAACCGCTACGAGACGAGCCTGCTCAACACCGTCGGCCAGACCCTCGAGGCGATCGGCGACCTGCCGCACTGCGGGGTCGCGCTCGACCTCTACCACCAGAACATCGAGGAGACCGACATCCCGGCGGCGATCCGCGCGGCCGCCGGCCGGGTGGCGCACGTCCAGGTCTGCGGCAACGACCGGGGCACGCCCGGCGCCGACCACCTGGACTGGCCGGCCATCCTCGCCGCGGTCGACGAGACGGGCTACACGGGCCCGCTGTGCATCGAGTCGTTCACGGCGGCGAACGCGACGATCGCCACCGCCGCCTCCATCTGGCGTCCACTCGCCGAGACCCAGGACGCGATCGCCGTCGACGGCCTGAAATTCCTGAGGACGGTGATGCCCTGACCCCAGCACAACCGCACACTCGTCCGACGGCGCCGGCACGCCGCACGGTCACGACAGCACCAGTTCCTCGCGCCCAGGAGGTTCCGCACCCATGAACGTGACCCGGCGTCCCCGGTGGGGACGGCTGCTCGCGATGCCGGTCGCCGCCGCACTCGCGATGTCCATGATCAGCCCAGCGCCGGCCGCCGCCCACCCCGGCGCGCACGGCGACGCCCACGTCCTCATCTTCACGAAGACCACCCAGTTCCGGCACACCGAGGCGATCGAGCAGGGCGTCCCCGTGCTCCAGGCCGCCTTCGCCGACGCCGGCATCACCTCCGAGCACACCGAGGACTCGTCGGTCTTCAACGACGAGGACCTCGCCCACTTCGACGCGCTCGTCATGTTCCAGGCCTCCGGCGACCCGTGGACCGCCGACCAGAAGGCGGCCATGGAGCGGTACATGGAGGCCGGCCACGGCATCGTGGCCATCCACAACGCCACCGACATGCGCGGCAACTACGCATGGTGGGACAACATGATCGGCACGCTGATGCCCGGCCACGCCGCCACCGGCAGCAGCCCCGGCCTGCCGGGCACCGTCCGCGTCGAGGACCGCACCCACCCGTCGACCAGCCACCTGCCACAGCGGTGGCAGCGCGCCGACGAGTGGTACAACTACGCGCTCAACGTCCGCGGCAACGCCCACGTGCTCGCCACGATGGACGAGACGACCTACGACCCGGGCGGCAACGCCATGGGCTACGACCACCCGATCTCCTGGTGCAAGCCGTACGACGGCGGCCGCGCCTGGATGACCGGCATGGGCCACTTCGGCGCGCACTACACCGGCGAGCCGCAGCTCGTGCAGCACATCGTCGGCGGCGTGAAGTGGGCCGCCGGCCTGGTCGAGGGCGACTGCGGCGGCACCACCTGGGACAAGTTCGAGCGCGTGCCACTGGACCAGAACACCAGCGCGCCGTACGCCATGGACGTCGCCCCCGACGGCCGCGTGTTCTACACCGAACTCGTGCGTGGTGAGATCCGCGTGTACGACCCGCGCACCCGCACCACGTCCACGGCCGTCACCATCCCCGTGTACTCCGGCGGCGAGGACGGCCTGCTCGGCATCGCCCTCGACCCCGACTTCGCGAGCAACGGCCACCTGTACGTCTACTACTCGCCGGCGAGCGGCGACGACACCGACCCGGCCACCTTCGTCAACCGGCTGTCCCGGCTGACCGTCGGCGAGGGCTCCCAGATCGACCGGGCCAGTGAGAAGGTGCTGCTGGAGGTGCCCGCGCGGCGGCTGCCCGACGAGCCCGGGCACACCGGCGGCGGCCTGACCTTCGGCCTCGACGGCAACCTCTACCTCGGCGTCGGCGACGACGTGAACCCGCACTCCGAGCCGTCCGGCGGCTACGCGCCCCTGTCCGAGCGGGACGGCACGTTCCACGACGCGCGGGCCACCTCGGCCAACACCAACGACCTGCGCGGCAAGATCCTGCGCATCCACCCGGAAGCCGACGGCACGTACACCATCCCCGAGGGCAACATGTTCCCGCCGGGCACCGCGAAGACCCGCCCGGAGATCTACGCCATGGGCTTCCGCAACCCGTTCCGGTTCTCCGTCGACCCGAAGACCGGCGCCTTGGGCATGGCCGACTACTCGCCGGACAACGGCAACGACAACCCCGACCGCGGCCCCGCGGGCATCGCCGAGTGGAACCTCATCACCGAACCCGGCTTCTACGGCTGGCCGCTGTGCATGGGCAACAACGAGCCGTTCCGCGACGTCGACTACCGCACCAACCCGGTGACCGTCGGCGCGTACTTCGACTGCGCCAACCCGGTCAACGACTCGATCCGCAACACCGGCCTCACCGACCTGCCGGCCGCCAAGCCCGCGAAGATGTGGTACGGCTACAAGCGGTCCTCGGTGCCGTCGGTCATCCCGCAGGGCGGCGGCCTCGCGCCGATGGGCGGCCCGTTCTACCAGTACGACCCCGACCTGGAGTCGGACACGAAGTTCCCGGCGTACTACGACGGCAAGCCGTTCTTCTACGAGTGGTCCCGCAACAAGATGTACTCGATCATTCCGGCCGCCGACGGGAACGTGGAGAAGGTCAACCCGTTCCTGCCGCAGGAACAGTTCCTCGCCCCGATCGACTCAACATTCGGCCCCGAGGGCTCCCTGTACGTGCTCGACTGGGGTGGCGGCTTCGGCCGCGACAACCCCAACTCGGGCCTGTACCGCATCGACTACATCTCCGGCTCGCGCTCCCCGGAGGCGAAGGCCACCGCCACACCCGACTCGGGGCACGCGCCGCTCGAGGTCCGCTTCGACGGCGCGCCGTCGTCGGACCCGGAGGGCGAGCCGCTGACGTACGCGTGGGACTTCGACGGCAACGGCACGGTCGACTCGACCGAGCGGGCGCCGACCCACACGTACACCGCCAACGGCGTCTACAACCCGCGCCTCACGGTGACCGACCCGCACGGCAAGACCGGCACCACGACCGTGCCCGTCACGGTCGGCAACTCCCGGCCGCAGGTGCGCTTCGACCTGCCGCCGACCGGGGCGTTCTTCGACTTCGGCGACCAGATCAGCTGGAACCTGTCGGTCACCGACGCCGAGGACACCCAAATCGACGACGCCGACGTGGTGATCCAACCGGCGCTCGGCCACGACGAGCACGCCCACCCGGCCGAGCCGCTGCACGGGCGCACCGGCACGGTGACCACCTCATTGGGTGGCGGGCACAGCGACGACATGAACGTCTTCTACGCCCTCGACGGCCGCTACACCGACTCCGGCGGCCCCGGCGGCATCCCGCCGCTCACCGGGTCGGACACCACGCTGCTGTTCCCCAAGCAGCGGGAGGCGGAGTTCTTCGACGCCTCGCAGGGCGTCACCGTCGGTCCCGCGCGGGACGTCGAGGGTCACAACAACGCCATCACCGGGCAGAACGGCGCCTGGGCGTCGTACGACCCGGTGAATCTGCGCGGCGTGGACCGGCTGGTCCTGCGTGTCAGCGCCGCCGGAGCGGGCACCATCGAGTTGCGCCGCGGGGCGCCGGACGGCGCACTGCTGGGCACCGCGCAGGTCCCGGCCACGGGCGCCAACCGCTACGTGGACGTACCGGTCGACGTCACCGACCCGGGCCAGACGTTCACCCTGTACGCGGTGTTCCCCGGCGCGGGGGAGCGGCGGCTCAACTTCGTCGAGGCCGACGGCAAGGGCGTCTCGCCCACGAGCAAGCCGAGGGTCGCGGTGACCGCCCCGACCCCCGATGACGACCTTCAGCCCGGCGCGATCCAGGTCACCGCCGACGCCAGCGACGCGGAGAACACGATCAGCAAGGTCGAGTTCTTCGTGGGCGACACCTCGATCGGCGTCGACACCACGGCGCCGTACGCCGTGACCTGGAACGCCACGACCGAGCAGCGCTACCGGCTGACCGCCGTCGCCACCAACGACAAGGGCGCGAGCACCACCTCGCGCATCGTCGAGGTGGAGGTCGGCGACCTGTACGGCGACTGGCAGACGTTCAGCATCACCGACGCCACCGTCGACCGGCCGGACACCGACACCTGGGTGGTCAACTCCGGCGGCGCGAACATGTGGCAGGGCACCGACCAGTACGGCGCGGTCTACCGTCCGGCCGCCGCGGGCGACCGGTGGACCGCCACCGTGAAGATCGAACGGCAGAGCAACTCGAACCCGTCCGCGAAGGCCGGCCTGATCGTCCGCAACGACATCACCCAGCCCGGCACCTCGCCCGGTTACGCGGCCATGACCATGCGGGCAGGGCTCGGCTTCGAGTGGCTGCGCGACACCGACGGCAACGGGCAGCTCGACGCGAGCACCGGCGCCAGCACGACGAGCTACCCCGCCTGGGTGCGGATCGTGCGCGACGGCGACCAGTACTTCGGCTACTGGAGCAAGGACGGGGTGACCTTCACGCGGGTCGGTGACCCGGTGACGCTGCCCGGCGCGGTGACCCCGCAGGACATCGGGCTCGCGGTGACCGCGCACAGCACGTCGGCCACGAGCGAGGCGGAGTTCTCCGGGTTCAGTCTCGTGGATGAGGTCATCCATCCCGGGCCGGATCCCGAGCCCGAGCCGGGCCCGGGCTGCGTCGTCAAGGGCTCGGACACCTTCGACGGCGCTGCGCTCGACACGACCCGCTGGACGGTGGTGCGCCACGCGCCGGACCTGCCGGTGCGGGTAGCCGGCGGCGCGCTGGCGCTGCCGGTGACCAACGGCGACATCAACGAGACCGCGACCGGCCCGATCAGCTACGTCGGCCAACGTGCGCGCTCCGGCGCGTGGACGGCCGAGACGAGCGTGTCGATCCCGCACAGCCGGGAGTGGCAGCACGCCGGGTTGCTCGTGCACGGCAGCGACGACGACTACGTGAAGCTGGCGTTCACCCGCAACTTCACAGGCGGCCGGATCCTCGAGTTCCAGACGGAGGCGGACGGCACGCGGAGGTGGCACGCCACCGTGGAGCTGCCGGCGGACTTCCCGTCGGCCGTCCACCTGCGGCTGGTGAGCGACGGGTCGACGCTGACGGCCGCGTACTCCGTCGACGGCACCGCCTGGACGGCGCTGGCCGGCGAGGCCACGGTGATCCCGGGCGCCACCGTCGGGTTGATGGCCGCCGGCGACACGGCGGCTCACCAGGTCGACGCCGTGTTCGACCACTTCACCGTCACGCCGGACTCCACGGACGACGGCGTGCGCGCCCCGGGCGACGAGTTCGACGGCGACGCGCTCGACGGCTGCCGGTGGGACGCCGTGGTGCGCTACGACTCGTCGAAGGTCGCCGTGACCGACGGCCAGCTGCGGGTGCAGACGCAGCCGGGCGACATCAACGGCGGCAACCCGGTCGCGCCGCGCAACTTCCTGCTCCAGGACCTGCCCGACGGGGACTGGACGATCCAGACCCGGCTGACGCCGACGATGCTGCACCGCTGGCAGCTCGCCGGGTTGCTGGTCTACGGCGACGACGACAACTACGTGAAGTTCGACGTGGTGGCCACCAACGCCAGCGGATCACCGACCGACCTGCGGGCGGAACTGGTGTCCGAGCGGAACGGGGAGTTCGGCAACGGCGGCAACCGGTCGATCGACGTCGCGGAGGCGACCGAGAGCGGCTGGTACGACCTGCGGCTCAAGCGGACCGGCAACACCTACTCGGCCGAGATCAGCGACGGCGGGGTCACCTGGACGCCGCTGGGTGACCCGGTGACCAACGACGCCGCCATGACGTCGTTCGGTCTCATGGCGATCGGCCCCGAGCAGGTGTCCCCGGTGACGGTGGCGTTCGACTACTTCCGGCTGGTCGACACGACGCCGCCGACCATGTCGGTGGCCGTCGACCCGGCCACGCCGAACGGTGCCAACGGCTGGTACGTCGCACCGGTCACCGTGTCGGCCACGGCGACGGACGACCGCACCGACCCGGTGCGCATCTCCTACGCCCTCGGCGACGGTGCGTGGGTCGACTACCGGGAACCGGTGCGGCTGACCGGGGACGGCAGGCACGACCTGCGGTTCCGGGTGGTCGACGCGGCCGGCAACACCGCACCGGAACAGGCCGTGTCGGTGTCGGTCGACTCGACGAAACCCGTGGTGACGTTCGGCGGCGTCGCCGAGGGCGGCTCCTACGAGCTGGGCAAGGCGTTGCCGATCACCGCGTCGGCGAAGGATCCGGCGTCCGGCGTGGCGTCGGTCGTCGTACGGCTCGACGGCGCGCCGGTCACGGGGGCGGTCGCGCCGACGGCGGGCACCCACAGGGTGACCGCGGTGGCCACCGACAAGGCCGGCAACGTGACCGAGTCGACGGCATCGTTCGAGGTGGTCGCGACGTTCGCGACCACCCGGGCGCTCGTCGACCGGTACCGCGCGGAGCGGGTGCTCCCGACCGCCCGCGCGGCCGTCCTCAAGGCCCAGCTCGAGGCGGCTCGGCACCTTGCGGACGCCGGCCGGACGGTGCAGGCCAGGGCGGCGCTGGACGTGTTCACGGCCACCGCCCGCACCGTCGCCGACGAGCAGGCCCGCACCCAGTTGGTGGCCGCCGGCGCCTACCTGCGAACCCACCTGTAAGGGAAGACGGCGAGCCGGTGCCGGCCGGCTCCCGACCGGTGCCGGGGCACGCCACGCGTGCTCCGGCACCTGGTCTTTCCGCCACGTCCTCGGTGACGAGTGCGGATCCCTGTAACAGCACGACGGTCCTCGACGCCTCTTCATAGAGGTCGGCCGTCGCCATGCTCGACCGCCGGTCATGCGCCGGAGCCGTCGACCAAGGGGAGATCATGACGGACACTGTTGCCAAGAAGGACGCCGAGGTCCCGTCGCCGGCGCCGGAGGAACGGCGAACCGCCACCTGCCGGAACTGTGGGCAGCCCCTGTTTCACGAGGGGTTGTGGGGATGGATGCACGAAGGCGACCGTTACCTGTGCGAGGACCCCGCCACGGGTGAGCCGTTGTGCGCTCCCGCCGTGCCCGCTTGACCCTTGTCAGGACAAGCACCTAGGGGCCGTTCTCGGCCACCCATCGCTCGGATTGAATTATCAGCGTGTTCAGGTCCCGGTCGTTCAATTCCAGGTCCTCGACAAGATAGGTCAGGATCTGCATCCGGATCACCACCACGTCACCGGTCTCGAACCCAGCCACCGACGCAGGTTCGCCGAGCGCCGACCTCATCAGCGCCTCAGCCTTGTCGACGGCGAAACCGTGGTCAGGCCAGAGCAACAGCCGAGGTTGCTCGAGGAACGGTTTGATCTGCGCAGGATTGCCCTCGATCGCGAACCGCAACTCCACGGCCCCGCGGAACACTTCGTAGAGCAACGGAAAGAGGCGTTCCTTCTCCCGCTCGTCGTGGTTCATCTGCCTGCGCCAGTACTCGAACTCAGGATTGTCACGCCGTGCCAAAGCCCGCAGCAGCATGCCGACGGCGGTCACCGGCTCCAGCGACAACTTCCCAGCCACCCAAGTACGCGGCGCTCAGGCGGCGGCGCCGGAAGTCAGGTCCTGCTGGACCCGCTCGCGGACCGTGGTCACGTCGGCGCCGACGGCGCGCAGGATCGAGGCGGCCTCGCCGGCGCCGTCCTCGACGAGCGCGAGCAGGAGATGGCTCGTGCCCGTGTCGCGGTGCCGGTAGGCGAGTGAGATCTTCATGGCTCGATGCCAGGCGGCAGTGACCTCTGTCCCCTCGAACGGGTCACCCGGGCGTACATGGTTCAGCTGCTCGGCGAGCACCTCGGCCGGCGGCTCGTGCGGTTGGCCGCGGGACGCGATCACCTCGCGCAGCCGACTGGCATCGACACGGTGGGCTCGCAGGATGGCCCCGCCCCGGTTGTGGCGCGTGTGCTCGGCAGGCATCCGCGTTCCGGTCGCCTCCAACGTGGCATCGGCCGTGAGCATCGCGAGCAGGACGTGCGCCGGATCGATCAGATTGTGGCCCGAGCGAACCGCCTGCCGTCTCGCCTCCCCTCGGATGTCCCCGAGCAGCGGGCCGACACGGGCAAGCCGGAAGAACGGTGTGAAGAGCCACTTCGCGAGGCGATTGGGCAGGGACGCCTGGTTCGCCTCCATCGTTGCGAGGTCGAGGGTGGGATGGGGCGCGGCGGGCCGCCGCAGATCCGGTTCCCGGCTCAGGCGCTCCAGTGCAGCCATCCGCGCGTGTTCGTAGGGGAAGGCGTAGCGGGTTCCGTCGCAGTCCGGCAGGCGCAGCATGCCGAGTAACAGGTGGTTCCGGTCGGCGAACGGTACAGCGTGCTCGCGAGCGGCCGTCAGCGTCCCGGCGAGCATTGCCTGAACGCCAGCGCTCCAGCGGGGCCGTGCCTCCCAGTGCTCCACGTCTGATTGTCGGAGCATCATCGGGCGTCCCGCCATGCGGCGTGCCCGCCACTCGACCTCACGCGCAACGGCCTGCACCTCGGAGTCGAGATCGGTGCCTGGCCCGGGCCTGAGTTCTCCGGCCGCTCGTCTCGTCGGCATCCGGTGCGGCTCGGCGACCATGCGCGCGAGCCCGGCCCGCGAATCCGCGAACAGCCACTGCGGTCTCGGCTTGTCGCCGGTCGCCAGGTGGGCCAGCACGTCGAGGGTGCCGACGCTGTCGGCGCGGCGGCGCACCGCCGCCTCGTACGCCATTTGAAGCAGCATCATGGGCGGCGCGCCGAGTGCGACGAACGGCTCCGTCTCATGTGGCCACATCGGCGTCTCCTGCCGACCGTGAGCATCAGACCGTGCCCCCAGGCGAACAACCCTGTTCCGCATGATCTGCATTCGGCTGACCGTAGCCGATCGCGGCCGGTCGCGCGGGGCGCTACCGCGTCGCACCGCGAGCGCAGGTCGCTGAGCAGGCGAGACGGCCGTTGCTGCGGCCACCGGCTACCGCATTCGTGGTATGTGAGCGGCCGGTCGGATACGTACTGTTGCACTGTGCGGCGATGGATGACCGAGGCCGGCATCGTGGCGGTTGCCGGCGCGGTGACGGTGTACCGGATCGGGATGGCGGCGGTGGAGCCCGCCGACCGCGCGCCGGACGCCTGGGCGTACGGCCTCGGGCTGGCGATGGCGCTGGCCCTGCTGACCCGACGACGCTGGCCGGCCGCGACGCTGGCCACGGTGGGCGCCCTGTTCCTGGCGTACCACATGTCCCGGTATCCCGGCGGCGCCCCCGCCGCGCCGCTCTGGGTGGCGATGTACTCGGTGGCGGTCGCGTCCCGGCGTCGGTCCGGTCTGGTCGTGGCGGGCGTCTTCATGCTGCTGGACCTGCACGGGCGGATGATGGTGGAGGGTGTGGAGCCGCTGGACGCGACCCTGGACAGCTCGACGGTGGTGTTCGGGGCGGCGCTGCTGCTCGGCGAGGCGGTCCGAGGCCGGCGGATCCGGCTGACGTTGATGGCCGCCGAGCGGGACCGCGTGGCGGAGCAGCGGGTCGTCGAGGAGCGGATCCGGATCGCCCGGGAGTTGCACGACGTCACGGCGCACACCCTGGCGGTGGTCGGTGTGCAGGCCGGCGTCGCCGCGGAGGTGCTGGAGGACGACCCGGGCCAGGCACGCGCCGCGCTCGACGTGGTACGGCAGGCGAGCCGGGAGGCGATGGTGGAGCTACGCGCCGCCGTCGGCGTGCTCCGAGACGGCCGCCGCGACCGGGAGCCGGGAGGCCGGGACCGACCAACCGGCCTCGACGGGAGGCTGGGCAGTCTCCGCGACCCGACGGACGAACCCAGCCCTGCGCCGCCGGCACCCGCGCTCGATCGGCTCCCCGCACTGGCCGCCGGGACCGGTGCCGTGCTGCTCCACGACGGCGAGCCCCGGCCCATGCCCCGGGCCGTGGAGGCGACGGCGTACCGGATCGTCCAGGAAGCGGTGGCGAACGCGGTGCGGCACGCCGACGCCCGCCGGATCGAGGTACGGCTCGGCTACCGTCCGGACGGACTGACGCTGACCATCCAGGACGACGGGCGCGGCGCCAGCGGACCGCCGGGCAACGGCCTGCGGGGCATGGCAGAACGGGCGACCGGCCTGGGCGGTTGGCTCCGGGCGGGCCCGGCCGAGGGCGGAGGCTTCCAGGTGCGGGGGTGGCTGCCAGGATGACGATCCGGGTACTGCTGGCCGACGACCAGACGCTGGTCCGGGCCGGTTTCCGGGTGCTGCTGGAGCGGGCACCGGACATCGAGGTCGTCGCCGAGGCCGCCGACGGGGACGAGGCGATCGGGCTGACCCGCGCGCACCGGCCCGACGTCGTGCTGATGGACATCCGGATGCCCGGCGCCGACGGGTTGACCGCGACCCGGCGGATCCTCGCCGACGACCGGCTGCCCGGGGTACGGGTGGTCGTGCTGACTACCTTCGAACTCGACGAGTACGTCTACGCGGCGCTGCATGCCGGCGCGAGCGGTTTCCTGCTCAAGAACCTGGAACCGGACGAGCTGCGCCGGGCGGTCCGGGTGGTCGCTGCCGGAGACGCGTTGTTGGCGCCGGAGGTGACCCGTCGCCTGATCGCGGCGTACGCCAGGGGGCCGGAGGTGCCCGGCCTGCACACGTTGACCGCGCGCGAGCGCGAGGTGGTGACGCTGGTCGCGGACGGGCTCTCCAACGCGGAGATCGGGGTACGGCTCGGCATGAGCACCGCCACCGCGAAGACCCATGCCAACCGGGCGATGGCCAAGCTCGGTGCCCGGGACCGGGCCCAACTCGTGGTCTTCGCCTACCGCGGCGGGCTGGCCGGGATACGACGCCCGCGGTAGTGCGCCGCCCACGCGGAGTGGATCCAGCGCCGGTCCGTCGTCCATAGCGTCTGGTCCATGTTTCTCATCCTGGGATCAACCCTGAACCTGCTCGCCTCCTTCTTCTGGGGGCCCGACTCGCAGGGCGTGACCGCCGGTACGCTCGTCGCGCTCTCCTGCTTCTGCTGGCTGGTCGGTCTGATCGGGCTGTACGACCGGCTACGCGCCACGGCCCCGCGGTACGTGGCCGTCGCACTGCCCGTGACGGTCTTCGCGGTCGTCGGCGGGGTGGCGTTCGGCGTACAGAGCATCCACGAGGGCCTCTTCGACGTCTCACATGCCCGGACGATCGAGCTGCTCAACGAGTACCCCTTCGCCACGACCCTCTTCTGGATCGCCGGTCCGCTGTTCCCGCTCACGCTGTTCGCGCTGGGCGTCGTGCTCTGCTGGACCCGCACCGCGCCGCTGCCGGTCGGCGTACTGCTCTGCCTGGGTGCGATCGCCTTCCCGTTGAGCCGGATCACCCGTGAGGTGTCGATCGCGCACATCGCCGACATCGTGCTGTTGCTGCCGTTCCTCTACCTCGGTGCACGTGAGTTGGGGTTGTGGGGCCGGTCGGGAGGTTCCGTGCCGTCCGACGCCGGCCGCGTACCGTCCGCGACGCCGGTCGGCGGCAGGCCCGACGCCTGACACCCGCCCGCGTCGGCCACGTCGAACTGACCGTGGCGTGGCCGACGCCGGCCGACGATGAATGACCGGCACCGCCGACGCCGGCACCAGCCTCCGGCTTACTCGCGGGTGCGGCAATGGTGGGATTCACTCCGCACCCGTGTGGCGCGGCCCCGCCGGTCGTCCACGGTGTCGCGTCGTGGCGCGAGCACGCTCGTCAGGTGAAGCTGCGCGTCCTCCGGAGCGCCGCTCGCCGGCACCTCGTACGTCGCGAGCCGCTCCAGCCAGTCGTGGGCCAGGTGGCCCCGATCCGGATCGCCGACAAGCACCCGAGCGCCCCTCGCCACGGCGCGGGTGAGGAACGGCAGCATCCGGGCCGCCACAGCCGGGTGGTAGAGCGCGTCACCGGCCAACACCACGTCCACGCCGTCGACGTCGCCGTCGAGCAGGTCACTCGACGACAGGGTCACCTCGACGCCGTTGACGTGAGCGTTGGCGTCGATTGCCGCGATCGAGTACGGGTCGATGTCGTTGGCGGTGACCGTAGCGGCGCCGGCGATCGCCGCGGCGATCGCGACCAGCCCGGAACCGGATGCGACGTCGAGGACGTGGCGACCGGCCACGGTGCCCGGGTGATCGAGGATGTAACGCGCGAGACCCTGCCCGCCGGTCCAGGCCGACGCCCAGAACGGCGGCGGGAGGGCGTGCCCAGCCTCGGCTTCGAGGCGTGCCCAGAGGACGATCGCGTCCTCGGCCATGAGCAGTCGCACCTCCGGCACCAGCGGGACCGGTGCCACCCGGAGCCGGTCCATGCTGTCCGTCCCGGCCGCGCTCTCGGGGGCGGACAGCGCGTGCAACACCAGCGGTGCGAGGCCGGGAAGAACTGCGGTGTCCGAACCGGCCGGCATTCGCCGATCCGTGGTCTCACCCACCGCCGTGGCGACGGCCAGTGCCTCGTCGCCACGGCTTGGCGGAGCCAACGTCAGACCAGACGGATGTTGGCAGCCTGAAGGCCCTTCTGGCCCTGCTCGACGTCGAACTCGACCCGCTGGTTCTCCTCCAGGCTGCGGAACCCGCTCGACGAGATGGCCGAGAAATGGGCGAAGACGTCAGCGCCCCCACCATCCTGCGCGATGAAGCCGAAGCCCTTGTCCGCGTTGAACCACTTGACTGTGCCGAATGCCATGTCTTCTCCTTGAGTAGCGGATGCGTAGAGCCTTCGGTTGCTGACACTGCTGGTCGGGAAGAACCGGCAGAACAAAAAGCGCCTGGTGGATGAAATACCCACCAGGCGCTGGCAAAGTATGCGGCGAACCAAAGGTTGCAACCCGCTGAGGCTAGCACGTCGCCTAGCGGTGTCTTCGCTGTCAGCGCCGACCGCGCCGACTGCCGACCCGCGTGCCGGCGGAAAACGCCGCCGCGCCCCGTGGCGTGGACGTGGTCTCCGCCGCACTCGTCCGACGGCTTTCCGACCCTCGCCCGCGCGTGGCGCTGGCGGTCGATCCGCTCGTCGCGGTGCGCGCACTCGTGCCGCGCGTGGCGCTGTGGCCCCGTCCGTGACGTGGCGGCGGCGTCGTCGCCACGGGAGGCGTCACGAAGCGGCGCTCGCCGGGGGCGAGTTCGCTGAGCAGCGAGTCACCGGGCCCGAGCCGGGTGACCGTCGGTTTGATGCCGGCCTGCCGCGTGAGGTCGCGTACGTCGGCCACCTGGTCGTCGGTCATCAGGGTGACCACGGTGCCGCTCGCTCCGGCACGCGCGGTCCGTCCCGAACGGTGCAGGTATGCCTTGTGCTCCGCGGGCGGGTCGGCGTGGATCACGAGAGTCACATCATCGACGTGGATACCGCGCGCCGCGATGTCGGTCGCGACGAGCGTGCGGGCGTCGCCGGCAGAGAACGCCGCCAGATTGCGGGTACGGGCGTTCTGCGCCAGGTTGCCGTGCAGCTCCACGGCGGGCACCCCCGAAGCGACCAGTTGACTGGTCAGTTTCTTGGCGCCCCGCTTCGTGCGGGTGAACACGAGCGTCCGTCCCGGCGCGGCCGTCAGGTCGACCAGGACGGGGAGCCGGTCGTCGTGACGCACCCGCAGCACGTGGTGGGTCATCGCGGCGACCGGGGACGTCGCCGAGTCGACGCTGTGGGTGACGGGGTTGGAGAGATACCGCCGCACGAGGACGTCGACGCCCGCATCGAGCGTCGCCGAGAACAGCAGCCGCTGGGAGCGGGGCGGTGTCTTGTCGAGAAGTCGCCGTACGACCGGCAGAAAGCCCAGGTCGGCCATGTGGTCCGCCTCGTCGAGCACGGTGACCTCGACGGCGTCGAGGCTCGCGTGGCCGTTCGAGACGTGGTCGGCGAGCCGGCCGGGGCAGGCGATGAGGATGTCGACCCCGGCGCGCAGGGCGTCGACCTGTGGTCGCACGCCCACCCCACCGAAGATCGTGAGGGTCCGCAGCGACAGCGCGGTGGCCAGCGGTGCGACCGTCGCTTCGATCTGGGTCGCCAGCTCGCGAGTGGGCGCCAGGATGAGCGAGCGCGGGCGGCCGGGCAGCCGCGGAGACGCGGCGGCCGAGAGCCGGGCGAGGACCGGCAGCGCGAAGGCGTAGGTCTTGCCGGATCCCGTCCTGCCGCGACCGAGCACGTCGCGTCCGGCGAGTGAATCCGGGAGCGTCGCCGCCTGGATCGGGAACGGTGTGCTGATGCCCGCCTGCTCGAGCGCGGCGACCAGGCGGCCGGGCACGCCAAGATCGGCGAAGGAGGTGGGTGTGACAAGGGGTGTCTTGTGGGGGCGGCGTGCCGCCATGGGTGTCTCCGAACGTGGAAGGGGTCGCCCTGCACGGCGCTGACCGGGCGGTCGCGGCGCGTGGTGGTCGACAACAGACGCAGGCCGCGGCCGGAAACCGACGGACTGGTTGATCAGTCTACCCGCACCCCTTCCAGGCCGTACACGATTGGCTCTTCTGGGTCAGGGTCCCTGGGGGCCGAGCGAGACGAATCCGGAGACGTCGCAGAACCGACGTTCGGTGCCGGCCCGGCCGGATCCCCCCTTTCGTCCACCATTCGTGGGTTTCCGGATCACGCCGACCGTCTCCCCAAGATCAATATTGTTCGTCTTTCCGGCTGGTGCTATAGGGTCAGCAGGTGAGAATCGAGCGTCACTGGTGGAACGGGGACCGGAGCCCGCGGGGGCGCCGCGACGTCTACATCCGCACCGACGGCCAGCGATGGGAGGTGGAGGCGCAGACCGGCGGCATCTCGGGTCGGTCGAAGCTGCACCCCTGTCCGAGTCGGGCGTCCGCGGAGATCCTCGCCGGCGCGTGGCTGGGTGGTCGTTCGGGGTGGCGGGAAATGGGGGCCTGACCCGGAGGTCAGGAGCACTCCCGGCAGATCTCCCGGCCGTCGAGCTGCGCGGCGAGCTGGCTGCGGTGGTGCACCAGGTAGCAGCGCGCGCATCGAAACTCGTCCGGCTGCATCGGCACGACCGCCACGGTCAGTTCCTCGCCGGACAGGTCCGCGCCGGGCAGCTCGAAATTCTCGGCAGCCTCGGCCTCGTCGACGTCGACTGTTGCCGACTGCGGCGCCGCGCTGCGGGCCTTGAGCTCCTCAAGGCTGTCGTCTTCCACGTCGACTGCGGGTCGGCGCGGTGCGTCGTAATCGATGGGCTTGCTCATCGTGATGGCCTCTCCGACTCTGCACCGGTGCCCCGGCGGTGGACCGCGGCCCCTGTCATGCGCTCAAGCGAGCGGTGGAAGGGTAGCTCGCCAACGGGCGCGACGGCCGCCACAGCCAAGGCGGCGCTCCACCAACGGATCAACCGCTTCGGCGGTTACCCCACTGACGCGGGCTCTGCACCGAGCCCCGACCGCCGAGGCGCTGACCCTTTGCGTACGGCTGAGGCGAGGCGGCCTTGCCCTTCCCCCGTCGGGCAGCACGATTTGCGTAGACGGCAGGCTCGTCCGTCTCGGTCTCGGCCGTGGGTGGCGTGTCCGCGTCCTCGGTGTGGGCCTCGTCGACGGGCTCGGGCTCCGGCATCGGTATCTCCCTGGATTGGTGGGGCTTTCTTGGAGGGGGAAGTACCACCAGCGGCAGCCACGGGTGAGCAGCAACGCTAGCAGTTCCCGGGGGATCGCATCGGCTCGGGAGCCGTAACACGTGCGTGAGATGTCCTCGGAGGGCGCCGACATATGGCGGCGGCACATCGAGGTCTTTCGCGGGAAACGAAAGTCCCCGCCGTCGCGGGCGACGGCGGGGACGCGCGGTGCGGCGGGCTACTCCGTGACGAGGGCCCGGGCGTCGGTGGCGATGAGGCCGGCGGCCCGGGCCGGCACCAGCTTGCCGGCCTGCTGGTCCACGTACGTGGCGAGCTGGGCGTAGTCGGCGTGTGCCAGCTTGACCGTCATGGTGTTGATCGCGGACTGGCGGGCGCCGGAGGTGAGGACCAGGTAGCCGAGCCCGGCCTGGCTCGCCGTCAGCGTGAAGGTGCTGGTGGCGGTGGCGGTGCCCTCGGGACCGGTCACGTCGGCGCGGACGGTGTGCGTGCCCGCGGCCAGCGCGCGCAGGTCGAGCGCGTGCCCGGTCTCGACCTTCTCGCCGTCGAGCGTGACGGTGACGGTGTCCGCGTCGGTCGCGGCGACCGCGACGACGGGGGACTGGGCACGGTCGAGCCGTGCGCCGTCGACCGGCGACGTGATCGCCACCGTCGGCTCGGCGGTCGGTCGCTGCGTGAACGCGGAGTTCCAGCCGACCAGCTCGGAGGGGCGGTTGGTGATGACCCCGTCGGTGCCGATCCGTTCCAGCCGCTGCCAGAGGCTGGCCGAGTCCATCGTCCACGCCATCACCGCGACACCGGCCGCGTGCAGCGGGGCGACGATCTCCGGCTTGGCCAGCAGGGCGTTGCCGTCCGGGTTGTACGCGGTGAGGTGCAGGTCCCGGGAGATCGCCACCGGATCGGCGTCGAGGCTGCTGCGGAGCAGGCCGAGCGGCAGCTCGGGGGCGAGCTCGTAGGTGTAGCGGAGCGCGTCGACCTCGAAGCTCTGGACGAAGACGCGGCCCATCATCTGCTCGTCCCGGATCACCTGGATGATCCGGGCGACCTCGTCCCTGGTGTGCCTGCCCTTGATCTCCAGCAGCAACTTGCCGCCCCGGGTCCGCAGGTCGGCGAGCTGCTCGGCCAGCGTCGGCACCCGCTCGCCGACGTACTGCGGGGCGAACCACGAGCCGGCATCGAGTGCCTTGATCTGCGCGGCGGTCAGGTTCCGGACGGCGCCGGTCCCGTCGGTGGTCCGGTCGACGGTGCTGTCGTGCAACACGAACGGGATGCCGTCCTTGCTCGGCTGGACGTCGTTCTCGATCCAGTCGGCGCCGCCCCTGCGGGCGATCTCCTGCGCCACCAGGGTGTTCTCCGGCGCGGCGGCGGACGCGCCGCGGTGCGCGATCACGGTGAGCGGGCTCCCCGAGGGGCGGATGTAGCCGTTCGGCGGCAGCTCGGTGACGACGACGTCGTCGTAGGAGATGGTGGCGCCGTTGACGAAGAGCGCCTGGACGCCGTTGGCGGAACGCTGGAGGCTGGTCGTACGCATCATCTCGCGTCCGTCGAAGATCCAGCGGGCCTGGCTGCCGTGCACTTCGACGGCGACGCGGATGTCCCGGCCCGTGCCCGCGGCGTACGGCGCCGCGGCGGTGTTCGTCACGACCCACGCGTTTCCGGTGGTGCGCTGGGCGAACTCGAGACCGTTCGCCGCGGTGGTGCCGCTGCGCATGGTGGCGATCCACCAGGGGGTGGCGCCGTCGGCCGGCACGTCGACACCGAGCGAGGCCCAGCGGGTCGCCGCGGACACCGACTCGAACCGCATGGTCGCCTCGAACCGGAAGTCGTTGAGGTGCCGCCCGAAAGTGATCTTGTTGTTCGCGCTGGAGCTGGCCGACGTCCCGTACAGCCGCCCGTTCTGGACCTTCCAGGTGCCGTCGACCGCGTTCCAGCCCGCGGGCAGCGACCCGGAGGAGAAGCTCTCCGAGACGACGACGTCACCCGGCTTGGCGGCGGCCGGCGACGAGGTCGCGACGGCCACCGCGGCGGCGGCACCGGTGACGGCGAGCGCGGCCACGACGGCGGCCGCCCGGGCCCGCGTGGCGACGAGCCCCGTCGTGGCGCGGCCGGGTAGCGAGGATGGGGAAAGGACAGTCATGGCCGGGACCGTACGAAGCGGAGCCGACCACGCGATCAACCAGGCGTGGCCGGCGCCGGAACGCTGTCTGTACGGGACGGCGCGGAGCGGACCGATAGGACGGCGCGGCTTCTGCGGCGCCCGGACCGAGCCGGCCGCGCGGCATCAGCTGCTCGACGCGGCCGTCCGTGCCGCTGCCAGGAGGATGCCGTCGAGGCCTTCTTCGAAGAGCAGGTCCTCGTCGGGCTCTTCTGGTCAGGGCCGACCGGCTTCGGCCGACTGCGTGTTCGACCGCCGCCGGGTGGTCTCCGAGCTCGGCCGTCCGTCCGCGTCGTCCCGCCGGCGCTGCCGAGGGCGCGACGCCGATCGTTGCTCGGCGGACTCCTCGGTGGCGTCGGCGACCGCGGCCGGCGGTGTGACACGGCTAGCAGCGGCATCGACCAGGTCCGGCAGGTCCCGCCCGACCACAAGTGGCAGCTCTCGCGTGGGATCGGCAACTCGGGACACGCGTGCCCGTCCCGTCGCCGCTCGCGGCGCCGGTGCCGTGGCGCGGGTCGTCGCAGGCGGTGCGGTGTCGGCCGGCTCCGCGGGGGAGCCGGGTGCCTCCTTCGCCGACATCGCCTCCGCCCGGCTGTTGGCCGACCGGTCCGATGTGGTGCGCGCTGTCCGGCGCGGTGCGGCTGCGGGCAGGAGCGGGGCGAGTTCCGCGTGCAGCGCTGCCCAGCCGGAGGCGCGGCTCGGGTCGGGTTGATCCGTGGCCGGGGTGGCCGGGTCGGCGCTTGCCGAGCGTTCCGACTGGCGGCTGGTGCGTTCCGGCGTGGCCGAACGGGACCCTTCCGGCCCCGGACGCTCCGGACCGTCTCCCGTCCGCTCGGTGGTGTCGGCCTGCCGTACGTCGTCCCCGGCCGACCCTGGCCGCTCCGAGCCGCCGGAGGCCGCGTCGGCCGCGGGGGCTACCGCGGGCGCGTCTGCCGCGGCGGCTGCCTGGGGCGCGGGGGCGGTGACCGTGGGCGGCTCGGGAGCGTCAGCGAGCAGCCGCTCCGGGGTGTCGGCGAGCAGCCGCGCGGCCGAGGCCAGTGCCACGGGATCCGGTCGACCGGACCGACGCCACCGCCGGCCGCGGCCGCCCGCCGGCAGGTTCCCGGCCAGCACGCGCGCAGGTGCGAGGTCGGCGGCGATCAGCGCGGTGAGCCCGTCGTAGTCCGCCTGCGCGGCCAGCCTCCGGGCGATCTCGTCGAGGTCGTACACCGCCACGGCGATGTCCGCGGTCGTGCCGTCGAGCGCTCTGCGGATCTTGCGGTGCAACACCTTGGTGAGCGCCGCCTGTCGGCGCTCGGCCCGGATCTGCGCGCGGGCCGCGTCGAGCGAGCCGTAGAGCCCGAGACCGGGCTCGCCCTTGGCCAGGGAGCGGGCACGGCGAGTGAGCCACGGGTGCCGCAGCCAGTGCCCGACCGGTTCGTACGCCGGCGTCGTGGGCGGCAACTGCCGCCGGGCGCGCAACCGGTCCCGCCGCTGGTTCTCGGTGCTCATGAGCCACACCAGATAACCGAGCAGAGACATGCCGGCGTAGAAGCCGCCTTCGAGGTGGTTGCCGTGCGCCAGCCAGTTGAAGGCGACGGCGGCGGCCGCGATGCCCGCCGACAGCACGCGGGACAGGAGCGCCGGTTCGCCCAGTCGACGGCGTACGTCGGCGTTCGCCAGCACCACGACGCCACCCAGCTCCAGCGCACCGACGGCGGGAAGGGCCACGTACCAGGGCATGCCGAGCCGCTCCATCGCCCCGGACACCTGGCCGCCGAGCGCGATCAGCAGCACGACGACGTAGAACCCGGTGCGCAGCACGGCGACCTGCCGTACCGCCTTGGCCAACTCCGCGTCCGACGCCGCCGGGTCGGCGCCCGGCGCCGGGCCGGTGGCGCCCTGCCCGCCGATGTCGTTTCTGCCAACCATCCGGGTCCGATCCGGTTCCTGGAACACGCTGAGCAGGTTCCTCTCTCACTTCGGCCCCGGCCGGGCCGGCGCGCCGCGGCCACCCGACCCGGCAGGGTCGCCCGCCGAGTCGTACGTATCAGAGCCGCGCTCCGGTGCCGCCCGTCGTCCGCCGGATGCTACAAGGTCGCCAGCGGACCTGGACATCTCCACCAACCGCCGGATACATCAGGTCGCCGTCCGGCGCCGCGGAAAGCCACGGTCGACGGCTGCTGGCGCCTGGATCTCGGTAACGGCGCAAGTGGCGCCGATGGGCGCAGGGTCACTTTGCCGACGGGGGTGCACCGTGAGTGGCGTGCGTGCCGTGATCCCGCACCTGTGCGTCGAACCAGGCGTGCAGGGCCGAGACGATCTCGACGGCACTGCTGGCGTAGGTGATGCGCGCGCCGTCAGCCGTCGTCTCGTATCCGATCTCGATCTTGCCGGCGCTGTCGCGTAACACGGCGAGCCCGGGCATGCCGTTGCCGTGAATGGCGGCGGGGTCGGTGAAGTCGCCCCGGCGGAACCGTTCGACCTCCTGCTGCAGGTGGTGTCGGATGAGGGCCACCTGGTTGACGTCCCGGGGATCGTCGGCGACGACGGTCTGAACGCCCCCGCTGTCGGTCTTCGTGAAGTGGTGGGTGGTGCGGTCGAGGTCGAAGGGCATGACCGATTCGCCCCGCTCGGCGACTTGCGCCTGCCGATCGGGCCTCGTTGCGGACGTCGTCGGTTCGCGGTTGCCGTCGGCAGGCGCCGCTCAGTGTCGCCAGGGCGACGCTCACGGCGAGGGCGTAGCGGCGGCTGCGGGAACGGTCAGAGCTTCTCATCGGCGGCCTCCGCCAGGGTCTGCAGCGCATGTACGACGGACGCGCGCTGTTCGTCAGGTATACGGGCCAGGAGAGTGGTGAATTTCGTTCGGCGCGCCTCGGCTTGTCGTGCCGCGGCGGTGACTCCGGCTTCTGTGAGTTGGAGCAGGACTCCTCGTCCGTCCTCGCTGGCGGCCTGGCGGGTTATCCAGCCGCGTCGTTCGAGGTTGGTGACCAGGCGGCTGATCGTGCTCTTCTCGAGCCGTAGGCGCCGGGTCAGTTCGGCCTGCCGCAGGTGGCCGTCCCGAGCGATTTCTGCCAAGGCATGCGCCTCCGAGACGGGCAGCGGCTGCCCGCACGGGGTGCGATCGGGCTGGTGGAGGCCGAAGTTGCGGATGAACCGCATAAGGGCGTCCTGCGCCGTACCTACGTCATCGCCGTCGACCATGGTTCGACGTTACAACCTGATGGTTCGGCCATACAACCACTTTGGATGCGCGGCTTGGTCGGTCGACATCGGAAGCGGCGCCCGGCGCGGGCCTACGTGACGCCCGATCGGCGACCTATCCTCCTGTCATGGAGGCACTGGCCCTGCGGCTGTCGCACCTGGATGCACACGCCGAAGGTGCGATCCGCGTCGTCATGTTCTATGACACGTTGATGCGCCGACGGGTGGATCTCCCCGCGCTCGCCCGAGCCTCGGCGAGCCTCGCCGAGTGCGTGGCCGGGATTCGGCTTCACGGCACGGGGCGGGTGACCCGCATGTCGCCCGAGGGCAGAGAAGCGAGCGTTCCGCCGCCGCCCGCGTCCACAACGGCGCCGATCACCCTCGATGACGAAGAAATCGGCACGGTGTGGCTGGAGCGTCTCGCCACGCCCGGCCCGCTCGACGAACTGTTGCTGGACCGGCTCGCCATCGCCGCAGCGGCGGTGGTCGAGAGATACGGCCCGGCCCGCACCACCATGGCCGACCCCGCCCTCGTAGAACTCGCGATCAGCTCCGACAGCGATGACGCGGCAAGGAACCGGGCGCTACGGCTCCTGGGTTTCGCCACCGACCTGCCGGTCCGCGTCATCGCCGTACGCTCGCAGCTCTCCCTCGACCGAGTCGCCGCCGTGGTCTGCCCGGCCCGTCCGGCGAAGGCGGCGTCGCTCGCCGACGTCGGCGTCATCCTGGCCACCACCGTGGACCCGGCTCGGTTTCCGGCAGGTGTACGCGCAGGCATGGGCGCCGCGGGGAGCCCCGACCGTTCCTGGGGGGAAGCCCGCACGGCGCTCCGCTTCACCACCTCACGCAAGCCGATCGTCCACTACAGCGACCTGGGAGCGTTGGCGCTGCTCGCACAGGTACCCCACGACGTCGCGCGACACAACGCCGACGTGGCCGCGATCGCTCGTGTGGCCGATGACCCAGCGAATCTGGACACGTTGGAGGTGTACTGCGCCACCGGCTCACAGCGCCGGGCCGCGGACCTTCTCCACCTCCACCACAGCAGCGTCTCCCGCCGACTCGAACAGCTCGGAAAAGCCCTGGGCATCGACCTCGCCGAGCCCACTGGACTGATACGGGCAAGGCTCGCCCTCACCGCATGGCGACTACTCGACGACTGAGGAAGATCCGCCCCGGCACGACCTGGGGATCGCAGCTGGTCCTGGTGCGAGATCGGCGGCGACGTGGTGGTGGGTGACGCGCTCGTCCCACCGACTGAGAGCGCGCCGGGCATTCTCCTCGATCACGGCCTGTTCGGGATCGTCGCCGGCGAATGCGCGAACATCGTCCATGCTGCTGAAAAACGTGATTGAGGTGAACGCCACCTCGTCGCCGTCGTTGCGTCGTAGCAGGCGGGCGCCGCGGAAGCCCGGAACCTGCTGGAGATGCGCCGCTACCTCGGTCTCGTAGTGGCGCTGGTACTCGTCCGCTGCTGCTGGCGAGGCCCATCCTCGCCATGTCCGTGCGATCACGCCTGGCCCTTTCCGTGATGGCCTTGCTTCAGGCACTCCCATACCGACCTTGCCTGAACAAGGTCGGTATGGTCATTCCTCCCACCGATGCCCGTGCGTCTTTGTTACCCGCACATCGCTTGCCGGTGGAGAGCCGCCAGCGCGTCGTCGATGGGGTGGGGTTGCGGGTTCCCCGACGAGTCGGCCTTGTTCCACCGGGTGAGGTTCAACGCGATGGATGTCTGCCGCTTGCCGTCGGCGCGGGTCCAGGACGTCGTCATCGCTCCCCAGGCCGTGCCGTCGTGGCCCCAGAAGGTGCCGCATCCGGGAACCGTGAGCTTGTGCAGACCGAGGCCGTACTCGATCTGCTGCCCTTCGTGGCTGATGACCGAAACCGTGCGCTGCATCTGTGCCAGCGACGACCGGCTGACGATCTTGCCGCCGAGCAGCCTGTCGTAGAAGCGGTTGAGATCTTCCATCGTCGAGACCAGGCCCGCCCCGGTCATCACCCAGGACATGTTGTAGACGCTGTAGTCGCGCGGTGGGTCGATCAGGCCGAACAGCGCCTCGTACATCCGCGAGTGCGGCCCGTTGATACGTGGCCCGGCCGGGAACTCGGTGTGCCGGAGCCCGGCACGATCGATGACGTTCCGGGTGATGTAATTCTCCGCCGTGGTGCCGGTTACCCGCTCCAGGAGCTCGCCGAGGAGCAGGTAGTTGGTGTTGGAGTACACGCCCGGGGTGGCACCCGGCTCGCCGGCGGCGGGGGCTGCCAGTCCCATCTCGATCAGCTCAGTCGTGCGGAACTGCCTGAACCGGTTGTCGTCCAGGCTCTCCGGCGACATGTCCCGCAGCGATGGCCACTCCTTGAGCGACGGAAACGCGTAGGGGAGATACTCGGGAATGCCGCTGGTGTGGTTGAGCAGCATCCGAACCGTGATCTTCCTGCCGCGCTCTCCCGGCACCAACCGCGGCAGGTAGCGGCCGATCGGCGCATCGAGCTCGATTCGGCCCTTCTCGACCTGCTGAAGGATCGCGGCGGCGGTGAAGGTCTTGGTGATGCTGCCGACGCGCTGCCGCAGGTCGGGCCTCACGGGACGGCCGGTCTGGATGTCGGCGACGCCGGAGGCACCGCGCCATACCTGGCTGGCGTCGCGTACCTCGGCGTAGACGCCCGGCATCCCCGCGCGGTGGACATCGTCAAGTGCTTTTCTCAGCGCCGTAGGGTCGAGGCTGGTCGACGGCGATGTGTGGGCAGCCAGCACGGCTGCGGGCGCGTTGGATGCGGGACGTGCGATCGCCATGCCCGCACTGATACTCAGTACGGCGACACCCACCCCTGCCACCAGTCGAATCTTCACGACATCGGTCCTTCCATCATCGATAGGCGCGACGAAGACCTTCCGTGCGCGGAGTGCCGGCCTCAGTCGGCCAGCGCGCGGCGCAGCGCCGCGCCGAGTTCGGCGATCTGCCGTTGTGACACCTCGGCGGAGAGGATCGCCTGCGATCCGTGAAAGGTGCCGGGCCATTGGTGCAGCTCGACGGAGACGCCCGCCTGCAGCAGGCGAAGCGCGTAGCCGATGCACTCGTCGCGGTTCGGATCGAACTCCGCCGTGGCGATGTAGGCGGGTGGCAGGCCGGACAGATCGGCGGCCCGGGCGGGGGCGGCGTACGGCGTGGCAGGCGCGGAGCCCAGGTAGTGCCGCCACGCGGCGGCGAGCTTGTCTCGAGTCAGCCAGGGCGTATCGGTGAAGTGGCGCGCCGACCACGTCTCCTGCCGGTCATCGAGGCTGGGCTGGTTGAGCAGCTGGAAACAGATCGGCGGCCCCTGCTGGTCGCGCGCCCGCAGCGCCACCGCGGCCGCGAGCCCTGCGCCGGAACTGTGTCCGCCGACCGCGATCCGTTCCGGATCGATCTCAAGGTCGGCCGCGTGCTCGGCCGTCCAGGTCAGCACGGCGTAGGCGTCGTCAAGGGCGGCCGGGAACCGATGTTCGGGAGCCAGGCGGTAGGCCACCGAGATCACCACCGCGCCGGAGCCGTCCGCGAGCCGGGTCGCCCATGGGTGCTCGGTGTCCAGGTCGCCCATGACCCATCCGCCGCCGTGCAGCCAGACGATGGTGCCCTGCGCCTGGTGGGGGCGATAGATCCGCACCCGCACCTCGACGGCAGCGGGCACCGTGCGGTCCTCGATTTTCATGTCCACGATGTCGGGCGCCGGGACCCCGGCGGCCAACTCGGCCAGACTCTTACGGTTGGCGACCGGGTCGGTCAGATCCGCCCGGGGAAACAACGGAATGAATGCTTCCAGCTCAGGATCCATGACGACCATCGTCCCGGGCGTCGCCCCTGACATCATCCGCCACCCGTCGGGCATCATGCTGAAATCACGCACCGACCGTCGCCTACCAGCCCGGCCCAGTACCGCAACGGCGACGGCGGGCGTCCTACAGGCTGCGGCTCTGGAAGGAGGTGCGGCGGTTCCGCACGGGTCGAGCGGAACTCGGAGCCCCCGTGGGCAGGGGCGGGCAACTGCTACGGCTTCGAGAGCACGCCGGCATCGTTGTTCGTGGCGGTGAGCGCGAGGGCGGCCCGGACGCAGTCCGCCGCCCGGTCTGGAGCGCCCATCAGACGCCAGACCGCAGCCAGCTCGGTCAGCAGCAGCGCCATGTCGTTCGAGTTGCCGACCCGGCGGGCGTGCTCGATCGAGCGTTCCAGTGCCATCGCGGCCTCATCCAGCTCGCCCAGTTCGACGTGGACCTTTGCGAGCCACTGGAGGGAGTGGGCGGCATGGTAGCCGTCCCCACGCCGCTCAGCCCACTCCAGGGCCACGCCCAGCAGTTCGGCCGCCTCGGCGTGGCGGCCCAGCCGAACGTACGCCAGGCCGAGCTGGTTGGCGGCGAAGATCTCGCCGATCTCGGCGCCGATGCTACGGGCGAGGTAACGCTGCCGTTCGAGCATCGGCACGGCTGCCGCGGGCCGGCCGCGCATGGTCTCGAGCCTTCCGAGATTGCCGAGCGCGCGCTGTTGCGCGAACCGGTCGCCGAGCCGCTCGAAGATGGCGAGTTCCGCCGTGAGGGCTCGGTGCGCCTCGTCCAGTCGTTCAACGGTGCTCAGATGACAGCCCAGCATTCCGTGGGCGTACCCGGCGGCCGCCTCGTCCCCGAGCCGCTCCGCCACGCGGACCGCCCGCTCGGCGAGCCGGATCGCGTCGTACGGGTAGAAGGCGTGAACCAGGGACCAGTGCAGCGCGAGGGCGAGTCCAAGGCCCAGCCGGGCGTGCTCGTCGGAGCCGTCGAGCGCGTGACCGGCGACGAGCAGGATGTTGCTGCGGTTCTCCTCCAGCCATCGCCGGGCCTGTCCCGGATCGCGCAACGGCTCGTGCTCGGCGTTGCCGCTCGGCGGCGGGTCCGGTGTCGGGTAGGGGACGCGGTGTGGGTACGCCAGGCGGCTGGCGTGGCGGACAGTCGCCAGGTAGTAGCCGAGCACCCGGGTCAGCGCCGCGGCCATTCTTGCCGGCGCCGTCCGTTCGGCGTGCTCCCGCGCCACGAGCCGGACCAGGTCGTGCATGCGGTAGTGACCCGGGGCCATCGTCTCCAGCAGGTGCGCGTCGCCCAGCCGCTCCGCGACGCGATCTGCCTCAGCCCGGGACGTGTCGAGCAGGACGCTGCTCAGCCCGGGATCGATCTCGGCCACGGGCAGCGCCCCGAACAGCGCAAATGCTTCCGCCGCCGACCGGTCGATCGGCTCGTCGCTGTTGGCCAACGCCGCGATGCTCACGCCGATGCTGCTCTGCACCGCCACGTCCCCGGCCCTCAGCTCGCCGAGCCGGCGCCGCTCGTCCGACAGTCGGTCCACGAGATCGGCCACGCGCCAGGTGGGCCGTGTCTTGAGCCGGGACGCGGCCACGTGCAGCCCCAGCGGCAGGTGACCACAGAGCTCGGCGAGCCGGCCGACGGCAGCGGGATCGGCGTTCGTGCGCTCTTCGCCGATGGTGGCCCTGAACATCGAGTGCACGTCCCGGCGATCCAGGGGCCCGACGTTGCGGTGTACGGCACCCTCCAGACCGGCCAGTCGACTCCGGCTGGTGACCACTGTCGCGATCCCGTGGCCGCCGGGCAACAGCGGGCGCAACTGCGCCTCGGAGGCCGCGTCGTCGAGCAGGATCAGCATCCGCCGGTCGGCCACCATCGAGCGGTACAGCGCCGCACGTTCCTCCAACTCGTGTGGCATGACCGCGGGATCCAGGCCCAGTGCACGCAGGAACCGACTCAGCGCCTCGACGGGCGTCACCGGTGTGACCGCCGGAGTCGCCCCGCGCAGGTTGACGTAGAGCTGACCGTCCGGAAAGGCACGCCGCGTCAGATGGGCCACCCGGACCGCCAACGCGGACTTGCCGACGCCCGGGATGCCGTGCAGGACGACGACCGGGCCTGGGCGATCGGGGCCGGGCGCAGCGAGCACCCCGACCAACTCCGCGAGGTCCGACCTGCGGCCGACGAAGGTCGGCACGTCCAACGGAAGTTGACGAGGAGCGGGCAGATGCGCCGTGCCGCCCGACCCGGGCCCCGCCCCGGCGGCCGGCGTCGCCTCGTGTTGCTGAGCCAACCGCCGGCGGGCCTCGATCCACCTCCGTACGTCCTCCGGGTCGGTGCCGCAGGCTCTGACCAACGCCGACAGCAGGTCCAGCCTCGGGAGCGACTTCCGGCCGAGCATGGTGGCCACGGTGCTGGCGGGCAGGTGGTCCCCGGCTTCGCGGGCCCGCCGTTCGATGACCCGGTAGGAGAGTCCCGACCACTCCTTGAGCGCCCGAAGACTCGCCACGAACTCGGCTGGCGTACGCGCCTGCTCAGGCCGCGGCACGGTCACGGTCCAACCCCCCACTCGTCGCCCAGGCGAGCTTCGGTCCGCGTGCCCGGCCTCGAGGCACGTGCCGGCGCGATCAGGCACCGCGTCGAACGATGGTAGCCCTTCGCCCGCGGTCGACGTGACCGCTCAAACGGGACACGGCGGCGCGGCGCCGCCGAAGAACGGCCCATCCGACTCCGAGACGACGCAGGTGTTCGAGTTCGTTCGGCCTCGTTCAGACCTCTTGTCCGGCCGGCCGATCGACGGCACCGTACTGCCAACCCCTGGTCCGCGAATTCGTCTGGCAGGCGAAGTGCCGCCGCGGACGCGATCCGTGGACCGATCCTTCGACGGGAGAGTTGCGACGTGGCGAGCAGGGCGAATCGCAGGACCGTGCTGGGCATCGGCACGGTGACGGCGGCGGGTGCGGTGCTCGGGATGGCCGGTCCCGCCACCGCGGCACCGCATGCCGGGCCTCCGGACGATCCGGACGAGCCGGTGGGATCGCCTCGGGACAGGGTGGCCGTGGCGTACCGGCGGGAGCGGACGACGGCCGGCGGAAGCTGGTACTCGTACGCCAGCGTGGCCGGCTCCGGCGGTGCACCGCAGGTCGCGGTGGCGGAGAACGCCGACACGGTGGTCGAGGCGTACAGCGTGAACAAGATCGCGGTGGCCACCGCCGTGCTGGACAAGGTCGACCGGGGCCTGCTCACCCTGGATCAGCGGCTGGACGTGACCGCGGCGATCGTGGTGCCCGGCGGTGACGGGATCTTCAGCCTCGACAACGCCTACCCCAGCTCGGTGACGCTGGGGCACGCGCTCGCCGCGCTGCTGACCATCTCGGACGACACGGCCGTCCGCCTCTGCGGGCTGGTCTGCCCGGCGGCCGAGATCAACCAGATCCTGGTCGACAAGGGCTTCCCGAACACCCAGGTCGAGCCGGTCGCCAACCCGAACCGCTTCTTCCTCGGCACCAGCACCCCCCGGGAGACCCACGACCTGCTGCGGGCGCTGGCCGGCGGCGCCCTGCTCGCACCCGCCTCGACCACCTTCCTGATCAACCTGCTGCGCGCTCCGATCGCGTTCAACGACGGAATCCGCCGCACCATGTCGTCGACCGACCGGGCCCGGGTCGCGACCAAGGCGGGATGGTTCGCCGACGCGCGGCACGAGGCCGGGATCATCTTCAACCCGGCCGGCGCCCCGGTGCTGACGTACGCCCTGTTCGCCGCCGGCCAGGCCGACCCCGACAACTTCGGCGCCACCCATCCGGCCGTGCAGGCCCGGGCGGCCATGGGCCCGGCGTTCCTGTCGGCGGTGAGTGGGGTGACCGGCGCCGCGGCACGTGTCCACCGACCGCGCGTGTACCGGCCGACCAACGGCGGCTGACACCGACCGGCCGCCGGCGGGGCACGAAACGGGGGTCGGCGGCTCCAGTTCCGTGCGGGCCCGTGCGCAAGGGGCGCGGGCCCGCGGGACGGGCGGACCTCGCAAGTCGTGAGGACGCTCGGCAGGTTGTGACCATCGGGCAGGCGGTACGAGGCCGCTGCGCCAGCACGATTGAAGGGAGTAACGATGCGAAAGCTCATCGAGTCGACGTTCGTGTCGCTGGACGGGATCATCGACGACACCCGCCCCTCCACGGCGTCCCGGGCGGAGCCGCAGCACTGGGGCCACCCGTACTGGGACGAGAGCCACGCCGGCTACGCCGGGAAGCTGATGAACTCGGCGGACGCCCTGCTGCTGGGACGGGTGACGTACGAGGGGTTCGCGCCGGCATGGTCGGCCCGGGCCGGCGACCCGGAGGCCGACCGGATGAACAGCATGCCCAAGTACGTGGCGTCGCGGACCCTCACCGAGACCACGTGGAACGCGACCCTCATCGAGGGCGACGTGGCCGAGGAGGTCGCGAAGCTGAAGGAGCAGCCGGGCGAGACCATCCTGAAGTGGGGCACCGGCGAGCTGGATCGCACGCTCGTGCAGCACGGTCTGGTCGACGAGTTCCACTTCTGGTACTTCCCGGTCATCGTCGGCGCCGGCAAGCACCTGTTCGAGGGCGCCGGCTTCGACACCACTCACCTGAAGCTGGCCGACGTGGAACGGTTCGACTCCGGGATCGTCGTCCACATCTACGTGCCGAAGTAGGCCGCGAGCCGGTGGCAGCGAGCAGGCCCGGTCCCCTTCCAGGGACCGGGCCGAAGCAACTGGTCCTACTCGCGGCCAGGTGGTCCTACTCGCGGCCGGGTGCTCCTACTCGCGGCCGAGGGCGGACGCGAGTGCGGACGCGCCCCCGACGATCGGGAGGTCGACTCTGGTGTGGCTGTGGTGCGTGTACAGGCTCAGCTCCGTGCCGGGCGGCGGCCGGAGGGTGAAGACCCGGTCGCTGGAGTACACGACGAGCCCGATCTGGCTACCTTCGTCGAACACGTAGTCGTGCGGCTGCAGGTCGAAGTCGTGACTGAACGGGGCTCCCGGCTGGATGCCGAAGCTGCGATCCAAGCCGAACCGCTTCAGTGGGTCCGACCAGCCCCGCGCGATAATCTTTGGCTCACCCGACTTCGGGTACTCGACCAGCATCGCGCTCACGATCGCGGCCCGGGCGTCGATCGACATCCGGGTCGACAGGTGCACCGTCCCGCTGAGGTGCACGGGCTTGGTGAGCGGCGCGGTGCGGTAGGCGAGGCGGTTCGGCGACTGTTCCGCGCGGGCGAAGGACGTCGCGTCGATCCTCATGTCGTCCACGAAGGTCTCGGTGACCGGCCGGTCCTTGGCGTTGCGGGTCAGCGTGAGCGTGCCGGTGGTGTTGTCGCCACTCGCTCCCAGGAAGAGAGGTGTGGCGGCGGAGCCGGGCGCCGGCCAGCTGTCGTACGGCGTCCAGGTGCCGTCCTCGCGCTCGACCACCGCTGCGGGCTCGTCCAGCACGTCGTTGTCCACCCCGTGCAGCCAGTACGTCCACCAGCGGTTGAGCAGGTCCAGCCAGGCTGCCCGGTTGTTCGAGAGCGCCCGGTCCCCGTGGCCGCCCTGGTGCAGCCACACCTTGTGGGGGATGCCGTTCTCCTCGAGCGCGTCGATGAGCTGGGCGGCGTTCCGAAGCTTCACGTTCTGGTCGTTCAGGCCGTGCTGCACCAGGACGCCGCCGGCGATCTTGCCGACGTTCGGCAGGTAGTTGCGCTCGTGCCACCAGTCGTTGTACTCACCGGTGAGCCGGTCCTGACCCCGCCGGACCTCTTCCTTGGTGTAGTCACACACCTCGGGGTACTTCCGCGAGATGTTGGAGTTGTGGTTGGAGTTCTGGTCGCCCCCGAGGTTGGTGTTGGTCGAGATCGGCGTGCCATTCATCCGGCGGTAGTCGTAGTAGCTGGAGATCGCCGAGATGGGCACGATCGCCCGCAGCTCCTTCACACCGGTCGTGGCCACCCCGATCGGCAGCGTGCCGTCGTAGGAGGTGCCGATCATCCCGACCAGACCGGTGGTCCAGTTGGCCTCGACCGGCTTGCCGTCGATGTCGTAGGCGTCGGCCCGGCCGTTGAACCAGTCGATGACCGCCTTGAGCGACTCGTGCTCCTCGGGACCGCCCCCGGTGGTGCACCCGGTCGAGCTGCCCGTGCCGAGCATCTGCGCGTGGGCGAAGATGAAGCCGCGTTGCAGGAACTCGTTCTGGTACGTCCCGCCGTTGATCGTCTGGTGCGGCGGCTCGGTGCCGTCGTACGGCTTGTCCGGCAGCGGGAAGTACGGGAACGGGCCGGGATCTGGCGGCGGCGCGTAGCCCGGCCGCTCCGGGGCGTAGAGCGGGACGTGGACCTCGTTGTTCAGGAACTCCCCGCCGGTGCCCCAGTAGGGGCTCGCCTGCATGATGATCGGCAGTTGGACGCCCTTGTCGGTCGACGCCGGCCGCCGGATCTGCACCCGGATGCGGTCGTTGGCGCCGTCCCGGTCGGTGTCCATGCCGTCGACCTCGACCCAGACGTTCTGGGTGATGATTTCTTCACCGGCGTACACCGGCTGGGCCCGGCCGTTCTCGAACACCGGACGCTGCCCGGTCGGCTGCTCCTCGGCGGCGGCGGCCGGGCCGGCGAACCCGAGGGAGGCCACGAGCGCGAGCGCCGCGGCGCCGGGCAGCCAGCTTCGTGGTCGTGATCGTCGCTGTCGATCCAGGTGGTTCTGCATGATCAGCTCCTTGGGTGAGTAGGGCATGGGCGTGACGTGCCGGGGCCACCGACCGTCGCTGAAGCAGGCGGCTTTCCGGCGGGGCAGCCAGCGCCGAAGAACCCGAAGCCGGTGACGAACCAAGGTGCCCAGCTCCTCGAGTTGGCGACTCTGGGGAGCGTATGTTGTATACGAAGGCTCCTGCAAGACCTCCATCGATGCCCTCCGGCCAGGCGACCACCTTGATATGAGTACGAGTCGCCGGCCTGAAGTCGACGATCTACAAGGGACGGCAGGCGCAGAGACCATTCTGTGAGGAACGCCCGGTCCGACTTCCAGCCGCATCCGCGACAAGGTGGCCTCGGCGTTGCGTGACCGCGGCCACGAGGTCCGCACGTCGCGCGGCCTATCCGACTTCACCGTGGAGGCCTCACCCTCGGCTGACGGGGTCGCCAACTCAGCCGCACCACCCCAGGCAACGGGCTTCAGCGAGTTTCGCTGGCCGAAGCGCCTGGTAAGTGGCTGGTGTGGGTGTCGCGATGGTCTATTCCTCGTGGTGGCGCACCTGGTCCGCCCGGAGCGTGACGATTGTGACGGTACGGCCATCGTCATCGGCGAACTCGACCTCGTACGCCGCAGAGGGGCCACTGAAGATGTGCACGACGGTTCCCGCTGCACCGGCAGGCAGTCGTTCGCTCGGGATGTCTTCCCTGAGCTCAAGCACGTCGTACAACTCCACCTGTCATCCATCTTGGGAGAGCATCAAACGGTCACTACGCGAGGCGCAGACGCCTCGATCCTGCCGACCTGTTCGGCGGAGCGGGAGATATCACCACCGCTCGCTCAACTGGCGAACACGATTCTCATGGGGAACCCGCCGCTCGATCGCCAAGCGTTGACGATCTTCGCCGCGATTGCGCTAGCGGCGGTGTTGAAATCGCCGTCTTCGACCTGCGCCTCGAGAGTCGTTGGATTGATCGACAAGACCCTGTCGAACCGGTCCTCGAAACCGAACTCGTACCGCACCGCGTCTGCTGCGCTTCCGATCCGCCGGGCGGCCACCATCATTCCCATGGCCTAGCCTCCAAGGTCGAGTAGTCCTCATAGGTTGGATCAGCGATCGATTCTCGAGCTCGGATCGTGGCGCTGATGGATGATCCCCGCCTGCGTAGTCATCCATCGGGTGGACCATCGCCCGCTGGCGTCAGCGGACCCTACTCGCCGACAGCGTCCGTCGACGGCCATTGGCGGTTGTGGGGATCCTACGAGTCGTACCAGGTGTGCGTGACGAACCGACGCCAGGTGGCGGGATCGAATTTCAGGACGGGGCCTTCTGGGTCCTTTGAGTCGCGGACGGCCACGATGCCAGGAAGGTTGTTGGCGACTTCGACACAGTCTCCGCCGTTGCCGCCGCTGCGGGAGCTCTTGCGCCAGACGGCGCCGGTCAGGTCAGTCATGCCGCGTCTCCCCGAGGATCCTCTTGATCATGTCGCTCGATTCTGCCTCGCTCAGGGCGAGCGCATCCAGTCCCTTCCAGACGCGCTCATACGCCGTCAGTTCGTCGGCCTTGTCGAGGTAGAGCGCGCCCGTTAGCGACTCGCTGTACACGATCGAGGGTTCGGGCGCTGCGCGGCCGCCCTTGGTCGGCGGGAAGTCCAAAATCACGAACGATCCGGCCACCGCGCCGGGCTGCGGGCCCGCAGCCAACGGAAGCACTTTGATGGTGACGTTCGGCAGGTCGGACAGCCTGATGAGGTGGTCGAGCTGGGCCTGCATCGCCCCCGCGCCGCCGACGGTGCGTCTGAGAACAACCTCGGACAGCACCTGCACCACCCGTGGGGCCTCCGGGAGCCGACGCGTCAGCAGAGCCTGCCGCTGCAGCCGCACTTCGACCGCTCGCTCCCGATCCTCCTCGCCAGCCTGCGGGCGATCGAGCCGATAGATGGCCTGCGCGTATTGCCGGGTCTGAAACAGGCCTGGAATCAGGGACTCGTCGTACCGTCGCAAGTGAGCGGCGGCGGACTCCAGGCCCACGTACAGCTCGAACCAGCTCGGGACGGCGTCCCCGTACGCGTGCCACCAGCCCTTGGATTTCGTCTCGGCGGCCAGGCCCTTCATGGCGTCGGTCATCTCGTCCGAGACGCCGTACAGTTCGCACATCGCCTTGACGTCGAGCACCCGGACGGCGCCCAGACCGCACTCGATGCGCCAGATCTTCTGGCGGCTGTATTCGAGGGCTTCGGCGGCGGCGTCGAGGGTGACGCCGGCCTCGGTGCGGTACTGGCGCAGCAGTCGGCCGAGCTGCCGGCGCGGCACTGTCGACCCGATGTCCTCGGCCATTCGCGCACTCCCTGGTTCCGTCCTGCAACATTGGCTGACGTCGCTCTGCAACTCGTACAGGTTGCAGTAAAGAAAGTCAATACACAACGGCGAAAATCCGCGGTGGAATGTTGCATTCAGCCTGTTCGCTGTCCCAAGCTGAGCACCAGGAGCTGTGCCGCCGTACCGCTGAAAGAAGGCTGCGGTGGCACGGCGGGGTGGGGCCGGTCGCGCGGGGAGAGCGGCCGGCGCCACCCCATCCAACGGACGAGGAGAGGCGGTCACCGGATGGGTCAGCCAGCAGCCCACACAGGTGAGCGGTACGTCATCCACCTGCCGGTGGTCGCCGCGGACCTGCCGTCCGCACAGCGCCTGGCCCGCGTGGTCGGCCGGTGGATGACGGTCCTGCCGATGATGGACCCGGGGGAGATGACCGTCTCCGAGGAGGACCAGCAGTTCCTGCGCCATCGCGTCTTCTGCGACCTGCTGCTGCCTGGCGGCCGGCGCTGCCTGCTCCGCGCCGACCACGACGGGGAGTGCGCGCGTCGCCTGCGCCGGTGACCCGGGGCCGTACCCGTTGGTGGACGTTCGACCGGAGTCACGGCGGTCGCCCTGCCCGGCCGGAAGAATCGGCGTGTCCGTCGCAGCGGCGCCCCGGCCGGCGACGAGCGATCGAGGAAGGGCGCGATGGTCTCTGGTCGTGCGTGGCGCGTGGCGCGTTTCGGGGCCCCCGAGACCGCCATCGAGCTGCAAGAGATCACCTGGCCCGACCCGGCCCCGGGCCAGGTGCTCGTCAAGGTGCGGACCGCCGGCGCCGGATACCCGGACGCCATGATGACGGCGGGGCAGTTCCCGCTGCTCGGCGAGCCTCCGTTCGGCCTGGGGGAGGAGGCCGCGGGGGAGGTGGTGGCCGTGCCGCCGGGCTCCCGGTTCGCGGTGGGCGACCAGGTCACGGGCATCACCGCCTTCCTGGAGGGCTGGGGCGGGTACGCCGAGTACGCGTACCTGGGGGAGGTGTCCACCATCCGCATCCCGGCGGACATGACCGACGAGCAGGCCGGCGGCTTCCCCATCGGGTTCCGCACGGCGTACGCGGGCCTCGTCGAGCGCGCCCCGGTGGAGGCCGGGCAGACGCTGCTGATCCTGGGCGCGGCCGGCAGCAGCGGGGCGACCGCCATCCAGCTGGGCAAGGCGCTCGGCGCGACGGTGATCGCCGTGGCGGGCAGTGCGGAGAAGTTGGAGTTCTGTGCTCGCTACGGCGCGGATCACGGCATCAACTACCGCACCGATGATCTTCCCGCCCGGGTCGTCGAGATCACGAACGGGCGGGGCGTGGACGTCATCTACGACCCGGTCGGCGGCGAGACGGCGGCCACGGCCATGAACAGCCTGGCCCGCAACGGCCGCATCGCCCTCATCGGGCTGGCCGCCGGCGCTCCCGTGGCGCTGAACTCCATGGACCTGATGCTGCGCAACCAGACTGCGGTCGGCGTGCTCTCGATTCCGCAGGACGACCCGCAGGCCGAGGCCGCCGTCTGGGAGCGCCTCGCCGACCTGGCGGCCCGTGGCGCGATCACGACGCCGGTGGGCAGGGTGTACGACTTCGAGGACGTGCCGCGGATGGTCGCCAACCAGACGTCCCCGGGCGCCGGCAAGACCGTGGTCCGGGTGGCGACTGCCTGAACATCGCCGTGGCTGGATCGTGTGACTCATTCCACGACTTTTCCGACATGGAAATTTTGCCGGGTGGGAAGGCCGCGCGGATAGTTGTGCCGTGACCTCGGACGTTGGCCTGCGCGAGCGCAAGAAGCGGGCGACCCGCGCGGCGTTGAGCCACGCGGCGTGGTCACTCATGGTCGAACGCGGGATCGACGCCGTGACCGCCGAGTCGGTCGCCGCGACGGTGGACGTCTCACCCCGCACCTTCCGCAACTACTTCGCGAGCCGGGAAGAGGCGGTCCTCGACGGGATCGTGCAGCGCGCGAGCGGGCTCGTGGACGCGCTGCGCGCCCGGCCCGCCGGCGAGCCGGTGTGGGACTCCCTCGCCCACGTCCTGCCCGGCGCGATCATGAAGGTGCTCGGCGAGCGGGAAACCGACATCGCCGCCCTGGTCCGCGTCTCCGCCGAGAACCCGGAGATGCTGGCACGGCAACTGACGGCGTTCGCCCGCGTCGAACGGCTCCTCGCCGAGGTCATCGCCGAGCGGACCGGCGCCGACCTCGACCGTGACCTCGCCCCGCACCTGCTGGCCGCCGTCCCCGGAGCCACGATGCGGGCGGTCCTCACGTTCTGGGCCGACGGCGCCACCGACGCCAGCCTCCCCGACCTCGTCCGGAGAAGCATCGCCCAGCTGCGGGAGGGCCTTCCCCTCGGCCGCGCCGCGCCCGAGACGTAGGCCGGTCCCCGCCGCGGCGCCGCGGAGCGCCCCGGCCCGGGACGGCCCTGTCCAGGTTCGCCGCCGCACCCGACGGCCGCACCACCCTGCCCGACCCTGTCACCGAAAGGAACGCCGTGGGCGCCGACCACCGCAGGACCCGACCCCACCCCATCCGGGAACTGCTGATCGTCGCCGCGCTGTTCCTCGCGTACAAGGCCGGGCGGCTGCTCACGGTGGGGGACCTGTCCACGGCGTACGCCAGCGCCACCCACGTCTGGTCCGTCGAACGCGCGTTGGGGCTGCCCGACGAGGCGTCGCTGCAGCAGAGCGTCCTGTCGCACCACGGCCTGGTCCGGCTCGCGAACACGTACTACGCCTCGGTCCACTTCCCGGCCACCGGGGCGCTGCTGCTGTTCACGTACCTCTTCCGTCCCGACCTGTACCGGTGGGGGCGCACGCTCCTCGCGGCGCTGTCCGGGGTGGGGTTCGCCATTCAGGCGCTCCTGCCCATGGCGCCACCGCGGCTGCTGTCCGCGACCGGCGTGCTGGACACCGGACAGATGGTGGGACCGAGAGCCTACGGCGACCCCGCCACCGACACCCTCTCCAACCAGTACGCCGCGATGCCCTCGCTGCACGTCGGCTGGGCCACGGTGGTCGCCATCGTCCTCATCGCGGCGGGCCGCACCCGGTGGCGCTGGCTCTGGCTGCTGCACCCGGTGCTCACCCTCACCGTCGTGGTGGTCACGGGCAACCACTACTGGCTCGACGCCGTGGCCGCCCTGGCCCTGCTCGGCTCGATCGTGCTGCTGGCCCGCCGACCCCGGGCGGCGCTTCTCCGCCCGCCCGTCGCGGCACGGTCCGATGCCGGGGCGACCAACCCGGCGGCGGCGCTGGCCGCCGTCACCGCCGCCGATGGTGAGATGCGACGGCGGTTGCTGATCCGGGGCGTGGACGGATGGCGCGCCCGTCGCTCGGCGACCCCCGCGCGGCGTTTCGCTCCCTGGCAGGGGAGCGGGGACCTGGTTGCGGGCGTGCTGGTGAATGAGCGAACCGCGGGATCCGACGACCAGAAAGTCGTCGCCGGTGAGCACGAGCACCGACAGCACCTCGGGTAGGCAGCGCTTCGGGCACCTGGCACGCGGCGCCCAGCCCCGCCCTACGGTCTCGGCGGCGCTCAGGTCCTGCGGACCGCGCTCGTGAAGCCCGCGATGAAGAGAGTGGCGAAGGTCCAGGCGAGCAGTTGCAGGATCCAGCCGGCGATCGTGAGGGTCTGGCCGACGCTCGTGTCGGTGGGTTGGCAGCGGTCGCCAGCGCCCGTCCTGATCAGTGGGGTGCCGAGGTCGAGGCCGACCCCGATCTGGTCGATCGTGGCGCAGCCGGTGGCGGCGACGGTGCCACCGGTCGCCGGCTTCTGGGCGAGGCCGCCGTGGTGGCCGCCCGTGACGCTCAGCGCGACCGCCGCCCCGAGCGTGACGAGGAGCAGGAGCAGGGCCCGCCAGGGTTGGTAGCCGTAGCCCAGGGTGATGCCGGTGAGCCGACCCCAGAGGCGTTCGGAGGCGGTCAACCCGGCGCGCCGGATCTGGTCACGACGTTGGGCCATGAGGACGGTGCGGGCGTCGCGGTCGTGGCCGGCGGCGCGGTAGGCGCCCGCGAGGTGCTGGTACGGCTGGGCGCTGTACCGGGGGGTGTGCTCACCCAGCAGGGCCAGCCAGCGTGGCAGCGACGCGGGCCGGGGCAGCCCGCTGTAGGTGAGCCCCTGCAACTCGACGAGCGATGCCTCGCCCGGCGCCGCCCGGGTGACCGAACCGGTGTCCAGACGAAGCGTCCCTCCTATCCTCGCTCCGGCCAACACGAGCACCACCTGGTCGCCGGCGCTGGTGGCGGTGAACCCGTCGTCGAGGAGCACGTCCTGGGCGACCTGGACGCCGTTGACGTCGAGGGCGGGGCCGGTGACGTTCTCCAGCCGCGCCCCGTCACACGCCAGGAGTCCGGCGATGCGGGCGCCGGCCAACCCCACCGTGCCCAGCTCGCTGGCGCTCGTGGCGGTGAACCCGTCGTTCAGGGCCGCGTCCCCGTCGACGGTGGAGCCGTCGGCCTCGAAAGCCGGGCCGACGGTGTTCGTGAGGCGCGCGCCGCCGCAGTCCAGGGAGCCGACGTGGGCGTTGAGCAGCCGGATCGTGCCCTGCTCGCCCGCGCTGGTGGCGGTGAACCCCCTCCACAGGAGCACGCCTTGGCTGACCTGGAGATTGTCACCGTTGAGCGCCGGTCCGGCCGTGTTCGCCAGTCGTGCCCCGCCGCAGTTGAGCTGCCCCCCGATGCGGGCACCGAGCAGCCGGACGGTGCCTCGCGCGCTGGTGCTGGTGGCGGTGAATCCGTCGTGCAGGAACACGCTCTGCTCGGCCTGGAGGCCGTCGGCGTCCAGCGCCGGCCCACTTGAGCTCTCCAACCGCGCACCCCGGCAGTCCAGTGTGCCGACGCGGGAGGCCGCGAGGCGTACGGCGCCGGCGGCGGCATTGGCCGTGACCGTGCTCCGCTGGAGCGAGAACACCCGCGCGGCGAAGCGTGCAGCGTCGAGTGGCGCGTCCGCCGAACCCGGCGCCTGCTCGATCCGGCATCCGGTCACGGCCAGCGTCAACAGCTGGGCGTTGCGGAGATTCACGCCGTCGGGCAGGAAGCAGTCGTGCAACTCCAGCGCCAGGTCACTGGTGATGTTCTCCAGGTCGAGCCGGCCGGCGATCCGGGCTCCGCGCAGCCGAAGGCCGTGCGGGTCGGGGTCGTCGACCAGTCGGGCGCGGACGAGGTCACGGATGACCGACGCCGCGATCGTCCGGTCATCGCCCCAGGAGCGCATCGCCTGTGCGCCGACCGGGCCGTCCCCGGCCAGATCGAGCACCTCGCCGCGGGCCACGGACTCGATGAGTCGCCGCTCGGCGGGACAGTGCGACAGACCGTCCGCATTCCTCGTACGCTGGCCGCCCACCGACGTCATCCACCCATCATCGACGATGCGGCGCGAGCGGGCCCCCCGGTCGTGATGGGGGGCCCGCGTGGTCGCTACCTGTACCTGCCGTTCACGCCCGACGCAGTCCGGAACCGCCCGCGAAACGCGCCGAGTCGCCCAACTCCTCCTCGATCCGGATCAGTTGGTTGTACTTCGCCGTGCGGTCGGAGCGGGACAGCGAGCCGGTCTTGATCTGACCGCAGCCGGTTGCCACCGCCAGATCCGCGATGGTGGTGTCCTCCGTCTCGCCCGACCGGTGCGACATGACAACCGTCCAGCCCGCCTGATGGGCCGTTGCCACCGCGGCCAGCGCCTCGGTCAGGGTTCCGATCTGATTGACCTTGACCAGGACAGAGTTGCCGACGCCGGTGCGGATGCCTTCGCGCAGCAAGGTCTCGTTGGTGCAGAACACGTCGTCGCCGGTGAGCTGACAGCGGTCGCCGACGCGGGTGGTCAGCTCGCGCCAGCCGTCCAGGTCGTTCTCCGCCATCGGGTCCTCGATGGAGACGACCGGGTAGGCGTCGATGAGCTTGACCAGGTAGTCGGCGTGCTCGGAGGGGGTGCGGCGCACACCCTCGCCCGCGTAGTCGTACATCCCGTCGCGGAAGAACTCCGACGACGCCGGGTCCATGACCAGGCCGATGTCCGTGCCGGGGCGGTAGCCGGTGCGCTCGATGGCGTTCATCACGAAGTCGAGCGCCTCCTCAGCCGTACGCAGGGCGGGCGCGAAGCCACCCTCGTCGCCGACGCCCGTGGAGTGCCCGGCGGCCAGCAGGTCGCGGCGCAGCGTGTGGAAGACCTCGCTGCCCATGCGGACGGCGTCGGCGAAGGTGTCCGCGCCCACGGGCGCGATCATGAACTCCTGGAAATCCAGCGGATTGTCGGCGTGGGCGCCGCCGTTGACGATGTTCATCATCGGCAGCGGCAGGAGGTGGGCGTCGGCGCCGCCGAGGTAGCAGTAGAGGGGCTGGCGGTGGGCCGCCGCGGCGGCCTTGGCGGCGGCGAGGGAGACGCCGAGGATCGCGTTGGCGCCGAGCCGGGACTTCGTGGCGGTGCCGTCGAGGGTGACCAGCGCGGCGTCGAGACCCGCCTGGTCCGCCGCGTCCCGACCACGCACGGACGCCGCGATCTCCCCGTTGACGTGGGCGACCGCACGGTCGACGCCCTTGCCGTGCCAGCGCGCGGGGTCCCCGTCGCGCAGTTCCACGGCCTCGCGGGCACCGGTGGAGGCGCCGGAGGGGACAGCCGCGCGCCCCAGGGATCCGTCCGTCAGGACGACGTCGACCTCGACCGTGGGGTTGCCCCGGCTGTCGATGATCCGGCGGGCGGCGACGGTCTCGATGGCAGTGTCGACTGTTCCGACTGCCTTTGCGGGCATGGGAGTTCCTCCCCGTTGTCGTGGCCGGGGCCCCGGCTGCGACAACGCTGGCGCTGAGCCCGACAGCGGCAAACCCTACAGCAATGCTGCTCAGTCTTGCTGTGCAGGTCAGGTGCACAGTTTTGCTGCCCAATGGGGTAGAGTGTCCTATGCCCACCCCCGAAGCCGCCGCCATCGCCGCCGACCTGCGCACCGCCATGGGCAAGCTCACCCGACGCGTCAAACACGCGGACCGCATCCCGCTGGGCCAGGTCGCCGTGCTCGGTGCCCTCGACCGCGACGGCGCCATGACCACCAGCGACCTCGCCGCCGATCAGCGCGTACGTCCCCAGTCGATGGCCCGGGCCGTGGGACTGCTCCTGGAACAGAACCTGGTCACCCGCCGGGCGCACCCCACGGACCGCCGCAAGTCGCTGGTCGAGCTGTCGGACGCGGGCCGGGCCGCGCTCGAAGCGGAGCGCGGCCGCAGGGCCGGTTGGCTCGCGCAGGCCATCGAGGCCGAGCTCACGGATGAGGAGCGGACGTTGCTGGCCCGGAGCACCGCCCTGCTGGAGAGGCTCGCCACGTGCTAGTGCGCGACCGTCTGGACGAACTGCTCCGAGCTGGCCAGGTCGACGGCCTGCATGCCGTCGCAGCGGTTCGCGGTGGCCAGAGCCTGCTGGAGTACTACGGGGCCGGCGAGGACTTTGCCTGGGGCGACTCGCTGGGCGTCGTCGAGTTCGGGCCCGAGACGCTGCACGACATCCGATCAGTCACCAAGAGTGTGACCGCGCTCCTGTACGGCATCGCCCTCGGTGACGGGCTGGTCCCGCCGCCTGCGGAGCCGCTGCTGCGGCAGTTTCCGCAGTATCCCGACCTGGCGACCGACCCCCAGCGTGCCCGGCTCACCGTCGAGCACGCGCTGACGATGTCGCTGGGGGTGGAATGGCGCGAAGATCTCCCGTACAACAGTCCCGCCAACGCCGAGATCGCGATGGAGATGGCGCCGGACCGGTACCGGTACATCCTGGAGCGGCCGATCCTCGATCCGCCCGGCACCCGATGGGCCTACTGCGGCGGTGCCACGGCTCTGCTCGGCCGACTGATCGCCGACGGCACCGGGCAGTCGCTGCCGCAGTACGGGCAGGACGTCCTGTTCGCGCCGCTGGGCATCGGCCGCTTCGAGTGGATGACCGGCGCGGACGGGGTGCCATCCGCCGCGTCCGGGCTGCGACTCGCGCCTCGCGACCTGGCCAGGCTCGGCGAGCTGGTGCTCGGCGAGGGCGCCTGGAACGGTCAGCGGATCGTTCCCGCTGACTGGGTCCGTGCGACGCTCCAGCCTCGCCTGAAGACCGGCTGGGGCGCCCGGTACGGCTACCAGTGGTACATCGAATCCATCGAGGGCCATCGGCTGGTGGCCGGGATGGGCAACGGCGGTCAGCGCCTGTTCGTCCTGCCCGACCTGGACCTCACCGTGGCTGTCACCGCCGGCAACTACGACGACCCCGACCAGTGGCGGACTCCGCTCACGGTGCTGGAGCGGGTCATCCTGCCCACGACGGAATGACGGACGCCGTGCCGGTCGGCGCGGGCCGCGCGGCTCGGGCGTGATCCCGAACGAGCGTGATGCCTCAGAGGCATATTTATGACGGTGAGGCATCACGGGGACGAGCCGATCCGCGTCGAGGCACCCTGTCCGGATCGGACGGTGTACGTGTACCTGGCAGGAAGATCACGCGGACCAGCCGACAAGCGCGGCGACTCGGGCCGTGGCCGGCGGTGCCAGCCGAGGTGACGTACGTTGTGTAACGCGACGGCCGACTGGGCCTGTCACGGGACCGAGGAGGCGTTGTGGATCCGCGTCGCCGTCCGCCCGCGGACACCGAGCGGCTGACCTTCGCCGAGATGACCGTCGACGACCTGGACGACATGGCCGCGGTTCTGGGCGACCCGGACGTCATGCGCTACTACCCGCGTACGAAGGATCGCGGCGAGGCGATGAGCTGGATCAGGTGGAACCAGGGCCTGTACCGGCAGGAGGGTTTCGGCCTGTGGATCATCAGGTTGCGCGACACCGGCGAGTTCGTCGGGGACTGCGGTCTGACGCCCCAGGAGGTCGACGGGGTCGTCGACGTCGAGGTCGGTTACCACGTCCGGGCCGATCTGCAGGGCAACGGATACGCCACGGAGGCCGCGGCCGCCTGCCGCGACCACGCGCGCGACCTGTTGGGAGTCAAGCGCGTGATCGCGATCATCCATCCGGACAACACGCCGTCGCAGCGGGTCGCTGAGAAGATCGGTCTCCGCTTCGAGCGGAAGGCCACCTCACAGACCGGGGATCCGGTTGTCGTGTACGCGGCGCGCCTGTCGTCGTGACGCGCCGCGTCCGGGGTCGGCAGCCGCTACCTCGGCGTCAGCACACAGAACTCGTTGCCGTCCGGGTCGGCCAGCACCACCCGGTCGGCGTCGCCCGGGCCCATGTCGATCCGGGTCGCCCCGAGGGAGAGCAGGCGGTCGACCTCGGCCTGCTGATCGCCGTGGGCAGGGGGAGCGACGTCGAAGTGCAGCCGTTGCCTGCCCCTCCCGGGCATCAGCGGCGGACCCCCCCCACGCGATCTTGGGGCCGCCGTGGGGCGAGCGGATGGCGGTCTCCTGGTCCTGGTCCCACACCAGCGGCCACGCGAGCGCCTCGCTCCAGAAGTATCCGACCTCCTGTGAACCATCGCAGGACAGCGCGCCCAGGAACCCGCAGTCGGCGAGGAAGTTGTTGCCGGCCTCGACGACGCAGAACTCGTTGCCGTCGGGGTCGGCGAGCACCATGTGACCCTCGTCCGGGCGTTGGCCCACGTCGATGTGACGTCCGCCGAGTTCCAGGGCCCTGGCCACGGTCTGCCGCTGGTGCTCCAGGGACTCGCTCGTCAGGTCGAAGTGGATCCGGTTCTGGTCGACCTTCGGCCGCTGCGTGGGAAGGAAGCGCAGGCGGAACCCGGTGTCGTCGTGGGGCAGCAGCACGACACCGTCGTGCGGGTCCTCGGCGATCCCCAGCCCAGGAGCCCGGACCAGAATCGTGCGAGACCCAGAGGCTGGGTCGCGTCGAAGCTCACCGCGAACAGCTGACACGTCATGGCTCTGCCCATCCCCGATCCGCCGGCCCGCCGCCCGAGCGCGGAGCGCCGTCTCGACCGGGAGCCTAGGACCGAGCGGTGTCAGCCGCAGCCGAGTATCGCGGCGGCCCGCACACCGGACGGGCCTGCCAGACGTCCTCGTCGTCCGGTCACGCCCGTTCGCGGTCACCGCTGTCACCCTCCGCCGACCGCTGAGTGAACACCTTGGCGACCCGTCCCCGGTCGAAGTGGACGAAGGTCAGCCGCCCCGCCTGCGGCACGTCGACGTACAACCATGCCTCCGATCGGCCGCGTCGCCACCCGCCGAGCACCAGACCGCTGCGGGAATACAGGCGCCGGTACCGCCGGTCGTTCATCAACTGGTTCGGGTTGCCGAGGAGGCGTCGGACCTGCCTGCGGGTCATCCCCAGTTCCACGACGGCCACGGCCTTCGACGTTACCGCAAGACCGGCGTCGATGTACTGCCCGGACGAGGCGTCCTAACCGGGAAAGCGCCGCTCCGGCGCCGGTGGGACGGCGCGGCGCCCCGCGTCCAGGTCGGTGAGGTCTCCGGCGGCGTTGATGAGGCCGACGTGCGAGAACGCCTGGGGAAAGTTGCCCAGGGCCTCCCCGCTGTACGGGTCGATCTGCTCGGCGAACAGGCCCAGGTCGTTGACCCGGGCGGCGAGACCCTCGAAGAGCTGCCCGGCCCGCTCCCGCTCGCCGGCGAGCGCCAGGCAGCTCACCAGCCAGAAGGAGCAGATCAGGAAGCCGGCGGGGTCGCCGTCCCAGCGGCGCAGCAGGCCGTTGTGGGACAACCGGTCCTCGATCGTACGGATGGTCGAGCGCATCCTCGGGTCGTCGGCGGGAAGGAAGCCGACCAGCGGCATCAGCAGCACCGACGCGTCCAGTTCGTCGGTGTCGAAGGCCGCGGTGTAGGCCATCAGCCGGTCGCTCCAGCCCCGGGTCAGCACAGCCCGGCGCACCTCGTCGCGCGCCGCCGCCCACCGGGCGACGTCCGCGTCGGACCCCAGTCGGGACCCGAAGCGTACGGCCCGGTCCAACGCCGTCCAGCACTGCACCTTCGACGACACGTAGTGGCGTTCGGCGCCGCGTACCTCCCACATCCCGGCGTCCGGCAGGTGCCAGTCCCGGGCAGCCCGCTCGGTCATCCCGGTGAGCAACTGGTGGATGTCCGGCGGCATCGGGTCGAGGAACCCCCGCATCAGCCAGGCGGCGCTGAGCGGCTCGCCGTGCACGTCGTTCTGCCGCTGTCGCCAGGCGTCGTTGCCCACCAGCACGGGACGGCTGTCGGCGTAGCCGGCCAGGTGCTCGAGGTGGTGCTCGGTGAGGTCCCGTTCCCCCTCCACCCCGTACATGATCGGCACGATGCCCTGGTTCAGGCCCATCGACCGGCTCAACCACCCGACGTGCAGGTCGAGTTCGTCGGAGCACGTCACGCGCCAGAGCGCCTCGAGGGTGAAGCTGAAGTCGCGCACCCACGCGTACCGGTAGTCGTAGTTGCGAACACCACCCAACTCCTCTGGCAGCGCCATCGTGGGAGCGGCCACCACGGCGCCGCTGGGCCGGTACGTCATGCCCTGCACCACCAGCGCGCTGCGTCGTACCTGCTCGGGGTAGAGGCCGTGGTACTCGTGCAGACCCATCCAGGAGCGCCAACCCGCCGCGGCGTTGTCGACGGCCTGCTCGGCGTCGAGCACGGCCGGCGGGCCGGCGTCGTACGCCGGGGCGTACGCCAGGGTGAAGCCCCGCGTCTCGCCGGCCCGCACGGTGAACGACCCGAACGCCTCCCCGACCTCGGTGGCCAGGGGGATGGGCGCGCGCAGGTCCAGCCGGGCGGACGCGGCACTGGCGACCAGCGTGTCGTCCTGCCGCATGATCTGGGGGACCATCCGGCCGTACTCGAACCGTGGCCGGTAGTGCAACCGCAGCGGCACCTCGCCGGAGAGCCCCCGCACCAGCCGGGCCAGCACCCTCGGCGAGTGCAGGCCGACATCGTGGCCGCGTGCCCCCGGTTCGAGGGCCAGCGCGTCGGTCACGGCCACGCTGCCGGTCGCGGTGGTGAAAACGGTACGCAGGACGAGCGTGTCGGTCAGATAGGCACGTTCGGTGCGGAACTCGCCCTCGGGGCGGATCGACCAGTGCCCGGCGTCGTCGTCGAGTAGGCGGGCGAACACCGACGGAGAGTCGAACCGCGCCGGGCACCACCAGTTCACCGAGCCGTCGCGGTCGACCAGCGCCGCGCTGCGGCCGTCGGCCAGGAAACCGTGCTCCGCGATCCGTCCGTGCCCCATGTCACGAACTACCCGAGCGGAACGACGTGACACCGCGTCACGAATCCGTGGGTCATCTGGTCGTGCTGGTGGAAAGTCCAGAACCGTCGGAAGGCGGCCATCATGACCGACATCGGGCGAAAGCAGCCGAGCCCACTCGACCAGATCGCCGACCGCGACCCCGAGGAGACCGCCGAGTGGGCCGCCTCCCTCGACGCCGTCACCGCGGCGGCCGGGCCGCGGCGTGCCTCGTACCTCCTGCGCCGCACGCTCGAACACGCCGAGCGCTCCGGCCTGGAGCTGCCGAAGCTGCTGGAGACCGACTACCTCAACACCATCCCCACCGCCGCGGAGCCGGAGTTCCCCGGGGACGAGGAGATGGAGCGGCGCATCACCGCCTGGAACCGCTGGAACGCCGCCGCCATGGTGACCCGCGGCAGCCGCTACGGCCTCGGCGGCCACATCGCCACGTTCGCCTCCGCCGCCTGGCTGTACGAGATCGGCTTCCAGCACTTCTTCCGCGGTAAGGACGCCGACGGTTCCGGCGACCAGCTCTACATCCAGGGCCACGCCTCCCCGGGCATCTACGCCCGTGCCTTCCTCGACGGACGGCTCACCGAGGCCCACCTCGACCGGTTCCGGCAGGAGGCCCGCGGCGACGGCCTGCCCTCCTACCCGCATCCGCGGCGGCTGCCCTGGCTGTGGGAGTTCCCCACCGTGTCGATGGGCCTGGGCCCGCTGTCGGCCATCTACCAGGCGCGGTTCAACCGCTACCTGCAGCACCGCGGCATCAAGGACACCTCCGGCTCCCGGGTGTGGGCGTTCCTCGGCGACGGCGAGATGGACGAGCCCGAGTCGACCGCCGCGCTCGCCCTCGCCGGCCGTGAACACCTCGACAACCTCACCTTCGTCATCAACTGCAACCTGCAGCGGCTCGACGGGCCGGTGCGTTCCAACCTCAAGATCGTCCAGGAGCTGGAGGCCCAGTTCCACGCGGCGGGCTGGAACGTCGTGAAGGCCCTGTGGGGCACGGCCTGGGACGACCTGTTCGCGCTCGACACCACCGGCGCGCTCGTGCGGCGGCTACGCGAGGTGCCCGACGGGCAGTTCCAGACGTACGCGGCGCGAGACGTCAGCTACATCCGCGACCACTTCTTCGCCGCCGACCCGGCGCTCGTCGAGATGGCGAAGGTGCTGACCGACGCGCAGATCGCCGAGTGCTTCCACTCCTCACGTGCGGGCCACGAGCCGCGCAAGGTCCACGCCGCCTACCGCGCCGCCGTCGAGCACCGGGGCGCGCCGACCGTGATCCTCGCCCAGACGGTCAAGGGCCACACGCTCGGTCCCGCCTTCGCCTCACGCAACGCCAACCACCAGATGAAGAAGCTCACCGGCGCCGAGTTCCGCGCGCTGCGCGACCTGCTCGACCTCCCGATCCCGGACAGCCACCTGACCGACGAGCTGATGCCGTACGCCCACCCGGGCCCCGACTCGCCCGAGGTCCGCTACCTGCACGAGCGCCGGGCCGCGCTGGGCGGTCCCGCCCCGGCGCGCCGGGTCCACCCCGTGGTGCTGCCCGAACCGCCCGGCAAGCCCTTCGAGGCCGTCGCCAAGGGGTCCGGCAACCAGGAGATCGCGACGACGACGGCCTTCGTCCGCCTGGTCAAGGACCTCATGCGGGACCCGACGACCGGCAGGCGGTGGGTGCCCATCGTCCCCGACGAGGCGCGCACCTTCGGCATGGAGTCGCTGTTCCCCACCGCGGGGATCTACTCGCCGCACGGCCAGACCTACGATCCCGTCGACCGCGACACGCTCCTGTTCTACAAGGAAGCCACCAACGGCCAGATCCTCCACGAGGGCATCACCGAGGCCGGGTCGATGGCCGACTTCACGGCGGCCGCCACCTCGTACGCCACCCACGGCGAACCGATGATCCCGTTCTACATCTTCTACGCCATGTTCGGCTGGCAGCGGACGGCCGACCAGATGTGGGCCCTCGCCGACCAACTCGGCCGCGGGTTCCTCATCGGCGCCACCGCCGGTCGCACGACCATGACGGGCGAGGGCCTGCAACACGCCGACGGTCACTCCCACCTGATCGCCTCCACCAACCCCGCGGCGATCGCGTACGACCCGGCCTTCGCCTACGAGATCGCCGTGATCGTCCGGGACGGCCTGCGGCGGATGTACGGGCCGGACGCCGAGAACGTCTTCTACTACCTGACGGTCTACAACGAGCCGAAGGTCCAGCCGCCCATGCCGCCGGGCACCGACGTCGAGGAGGGCATCCGCCGGGGCCTCTACCGGTTCCGCGAGGCCGACACCCGGGAGCTGCCGACGGACGCGCCGCGGCTGCAACTCCTCGCCTCCGGCACCGCCATCCACTGGGCCCTGGAGGCGCAGCGGCTCCTCGCCGGCGACTGGGGCGTGGCGGCCGACGTGTGGTCCGCCACCTCCTGGAGCGAACTGCGCCGCGACGCGCTGGCGTGCGACGCCGCGCACCTGCGGGGCGAGGACCGCGTCCCGTACGTCACCCGGGCCCTCGACGGCGCCCCCGGCCCGGTGCTCGCCGTCAGCGACTGGATGCGCGCGGTCCCGGACCAGATCAGCCAGTGGGTGCCGCAGGACTGGCACTCGATCGGCACGGACGGCTTCGGTCTCTCCGACACCCGGGAGGCCGTCCGCCGCCACTTCGGGGTCGACCCGCAGTCGGTCGTGGTCGCGGCGCTCGCCGCCCTGGCCCGCCGCGGCGAGGTCAAACCAGAGACGGTACGCGAGGCCCGCCGGCGCTACGGGATCGCCGACGACCACTGAGCAGCCGACCGGCAGCGTTGTCACGAATGAAGGCGCGCTCCGGTCGAGCTGGTGAGCCCGCGAAACCCCTGGCGCGGGCGCGAGGAGGTCACGACACGGCGGGCAGTCCGCAGTGGTCGTGACCTCACCGGGCCGCCCCCCTGACCGCACAGGGGGGCGGCCGCACCTCACCGCAGAACGGAAGCACCATGAGCAACTTTGAACGGCGCCTGTCGACCTCGGTACTCGTGATCGGCACCGGCGGGTCCGGTCTACGGGCGGCCATCGAACTCGCCGAGCGGGGCGTCGACGTCCTCGTGGTCGGCAAGCGGCCCCGGCAGGACGCCCACACGTCGCTGGCGGCGGGCGGGATCAACGCGGCGCTCGGCACGATGGACGCCGACGACAGTTGGCAGCAGCATGCCGCGGACACCATCAAGGAGAGCTACCTGCTCGCCAACCCGCACACCGTGCAGATCGTGACCCAGGGCGCCGCCCGCGGCATCCACGACCTCGAACGCTACGGGATGTCGTTCGCGCGCGAGGCGGACGGCCGCATCTCGCAGCGGTTCTTCGGCGCCCACAAGTACCGCCGGACCGCGTTCGCGGGCGACTACACCGGCCTGGAGATCCAACGCACCCTCGTCCGGCGCGCCACCGAACTCGCCATCCCCGTCCTCGACACCGTCTACGTCACCCGGATCCTCGTCCGCGACAACACCGTGTTCGGCGCGTACGGCTTCGACCTCAACGACGGCACCCGCTACCTCGTGCACGCCGACGCGGTGATCCTCGCCGCGGGCGGGCACACCCGGATCTGGCGACGGACGTCCTCCCGGCGCGACGAGAACACCGGCGACTCCTTCCGCCTCGCGGTCCTCGCCGGCGCCCGCCTGCGCGACCCCGAACTGGTCCAGTTCCACCCGTCCGGCATCCTCGAACCCGAGAACGCGGCCGGAACCCTCGTCTCCGAGGCCGCGCGCGGCGAGGGCGGCATTCTCCGCAACGCGCTGGGGGAGCGCTTCATGGAGCGCTACGACCCCGAGCGGATGGAGCTGTCGACCCGCGACCGGGTAGCGCTCGCCGCGTACACCGAGATCAAGGAGGGCCGGGGGACGCCCAAGGGCGGTGTCTGGCTCGACGTGTCGCACCTGCCGCGCGAGACCATCATGAACCGGCTCCCGCGCGTCTACCAGATGATGCTCGAGCTGCAGATGCGCGACATCACGAGCAGCCCGATCGAGATCGCGCCGACGGCGCACTACTCCATGGGCGGGGTCTGGGTCCGCCCCGAGGACCACGGCACCGACGTCGCCGGCCTGTACGCGATCGGCGAGGCCGCCAGCGGTCTGCACGGCGCCAATCGCCTGGGCGGCAACTCGCTCATCGAGCTACTCGTCTACGGCCGCCTCGTCGGCGCTGCCGCCGCGGAGTACGCCGCCGGGCTGGACGCCCAGCGGCGCTCGCCGGACGCGGTCGCCGAGGCCCGTGCCGAGGTCGACGGGCTGCTCGCCGCGGACGGCCGCGAGAACGTGCGCGCCTTGCAGCGCGCGATCCGCGACACGATGACCGAGTACGCCGGCGTGGTCCGCGACGAGCAGGGGCTGCGCACCGGGCTGGCCGAGCTGGACGCCATCGAGGGCCGCATGGGCGACACGGGCATCCACCCCGACATCGCCGGTTACCAGGACCTCGCGCACGCCTTCGACCTCAAGGCGTCGGCGCTCGCGGCGCGGGCCACCATGGAGGCCGCGCTGGAGCGGCGCGAGACCCGCGGCTGCCACAACCGCAGCGACTACCCGGACCTCGATCCCGCCCTCCAGGTCAACCTCGTCTGGTCGCCGACCGCGGGCATCGTCCGCGAGGAGATCCCGCCGGTCCCCGCCGAGATCGCCGAGCTGATGGAGGACGTGTCGACCGTCGGAAAGCTCGTCGAATAGCCGCCGGTCGGCGGCGAACCAGGCGACGGCGGGTGCGCCGCCGATGAACCCGGCCGCGAAGATCACCAGCTAGCATCTGTCCCGGCTGGCCGTTCCAACGCCGACCTGACCCGGCTGATGGAGCTGTCCCGGCTGACCGACACGCTGCTTTCGGCGCCGGATCGGACCGTCCTGACCGGACGGTCAAGGGGTGCACCCCTCAGCATCGGGCCGCGGCCGCGCGCTGAGGGGTGCCGGTGCAGGGACCGCCGAGTGTGGCTCAGGCGAGCCCATCCGTCGGGTGGGTGAAACGGGGATCGCCTTCCAGCGCCTCGACGGCGCCCAGAAGACTGCGCATCTCGACGGCCTCGCGCGGGGCGTCGGCCGGATCGAAGAGCCACTCGGCCACCGGTACCTCGGCGGCCTCCTCGGGGCGGCTCGACGCGGCCATGGCGAGTTCCGCCTCGACCTCGGTCTCGAGCCTGTGCAGTGCGTCGTCGCCCAGCGGAGCGGCCATCGTCTCCCCTACCTGCCGGATCCGGTCGCGCGCAGCCAGTCGGCGTACCCGACCTTGCCGAGGACCGCCCCGTCGTCCGGCACCAGGCTCCGCTGGCACAACTCGGACCCGAAGTAGTGCGCGTGCGGGTCGGTGACCACCTCGCGCGGGTCGCCCAGGGCGGTGAGTGCGCTGCGGAAGAAGTCGTCCATCCGGAGCCGCTCCGGCCCAGCGACCTCGACACGCCCGTTGAGCGGCGCCCCCGTGGCCACCCGAGCGAGGGCCTGGGCCACCTCGTCGCCCGCGATGGGCTGGAAGAGCACCGGTGCGATCCGGACGGTGTCACCGTCCGCGGCGGAGTCGGCGATGCCCTTGACGAATTCGAAGAACTGCGTCGCGTGTACGAGCGAGAACGGGATCGACGACGCCTCGATCAGCCCCTCCTGCGCGATCTTCGCCCGGAAGTAGCCGTTCTCGGGCAGCCGCTCGGTCCCCACGATCGACAGCGCCACGTGGTGACCCACGCCCGCCTCGGCCTCCGCCGCGAGCAGGTTGCGCGTGGAGGTCCCGAAGAACTCCATGACGGCGTCGTCCTCCCAGGAGGGAGAGTTCGAGACGTCGACCACCACGTCCGCCCCGACCAGCACCTCGGCCAGGCCCTCGCCGGTGAGGGTGTCGACGCCGGTGTTCGGCGACGCCGGCACCGCCTCGTGGCCCTGCTCGCCGAGCTTCCTCACGAGCTTCGACCCGATGAGGCCGGTCCCGCCGATCACAACGATTTTCATGACTGACCTTTCTCCTGGCCGGGGCAGCGGTTGCCGTCCGGCTGTCGTTACGACCGGCAAGCACCCCGACCTGTGACACCCCGGGCCCGTCAGGCCGCAGTCCCGTACTCGCGGACCGCCCGGGCGATGCGGCGATCGGGCACGACCCACGTGATCACGATGAGGACGAAGCACGCCAGGGCGATCCACACCCCGACCCGCCCGCTCCGGTCGATCGTCAGGGCGCTGAGCACCCCGACGACGTCGAAGGTCACGGACATCTTGCCCTTGAGGTCCCTGCCGACGGCCCGGCCCAGCGACGACTCCGGCCCCTCCTGCCGGATGATCACCGACTGGAGCACGAGGTAGGCGACAGCCGCGACGAGGAGGTTCAGCCCGTAGACGACGACCGGGATCCGCTCGAACCTCGACTGGGACATCCACGCCGTCGTGAGCGGCACCAGCGACAGGCAGAACAGCAGCGCCAGATTCGCCCACAGCACACCGCCGTTGACCCGCCGGACCAGGTGGAACATGTGGTGATGGGCGTTCCAGTAGATGCCCACGTACACGAAGCTGAGCAGATAGGCCAGGAGCCCGACGCCGGTCGAGTGGACCAGGTCGGAGAGGTCGTGGCCCTCCGGCGCCCTCAGCTCCAGCACCATGATCGTGATGATGATGGCGAGCACCCCGTCGCTGAACGCCTCCAGGCGGCCGGTCCTCACGCGACCGCGCCCACGGCCTCGGCGGACCGGGTCGGCAACAGCTCGACGATCCCGGACCAGCTCGCGGATTCGGCGAAGACGCCGTGTACGAGGACGACGGTCGGCTTCCGGTTGGGCATGGCGTTCTCCTGGTGGATTTTTGTGTTCTCCACCGGGGCCGACAACGCAGCCCTGGAATCCGTGACAGACGTGTGCCCGCCGTCACCGCGGTGCCGGACCCCGCCCACCGGGGATCTGCGCGGGAGTCCGGTGAAGCGGCCCTCCGGCCCCGCACCCGCGCCTAGCATCGGGACGAGCGACGCGCGACGCGCTCGACACACGGGGGAGCAACGCCATGAGCTTCATCACCACCGACGACGGCACCGACATCTACTACAAGGACTGGGGCGACGGCCCCGTCGTGACGTTCTCCCACGGCTGGCCGCTGAACGCGGACGCCTGGGACGGGCAGATGTTCTTCCTCGCCCAGAACGGGTTCCGGGTGGTCGCGCACGACCGCCGCGGTCACGGCCGGTCGAGCCAGGCCCGCAGCCGCAACGACATGGACGGGTACGCCGACGACCTCGCCGCGGTCATCGAGGCGCTCGACCTGCGCGACGTCACCCTCGTGGGCCACTCGACCGGGGGTGGCGAGGTCGCCCGGTACATCGGCCGCCACGGCACGGGCCGCGTCGCGAAGGCCGTCCTCGTCTCGGCCGTACCCCCGATCATGGTGCAGAGCCCGGACAACCCGGAGGGCCTGCCCATCGACGTCTTCGACGAGCTGCGCGCCAAGCTGTTCGCCGACCGGTCGCAGTTCTACCAGGACCTCGCGCAGATGTTCTACGGCGCCAACCGGCCGGGCGCGAAGGTCTCGAAGGGCATCCTCGACCAGTTCTGGCTGTGGAGCATGCAGGCCGGGCTGCTCAACGCGTACGAGAGCATCAGGGCGTTCTCCGAGACGGACTTCCGTGACGACCTGGCGAAGTTCGACGTCCCGACGCTCGTGCTCCACGGGGAGGACGACCAGATCGTCCCCGTGAAGGACTCGGCGCACAAGACCGCCCAGCTGGTCGCGAACGTGCAGGAGATCTACTACCCGGGCGCACCGCACGGCCTCACGTCGACGATGCAGGACGAGGTCAACAGGGACCTGCTGGCGTTCCTGCGGAGCTGACCGCTCGGCACCCTGACCGCCGGCTCGGCGACGACGCGGGTCCGGCACGTCCCGTCGGTGCAACCCTTCGGGCGCCTCCTTCCGTCATCCGGACGTCGGAGGGAGCGGGACATGGTCCGAGGCGGCGGGAGGTGCCGACTCCTCGCTGTGGTGCTGCTGGTGCTGGCCCTCGGCGGGGCCGGTTGCCAACGCGGTGGGTCCCGGGTCGAACCGGGCGGGCAGGCCGCGGGCGCACCCGGCGCGTCGCCCCTGCTGCGATCGCACGAGCTGGGATCCGGCTGGCGGGAGAGCGTCGCCGCCCCCGCGCCGCCGTCGTGGCCGTGGGTCCAGGAGGACTGCCCTTCCTACCGGGACGGGGACTACCTCGCCCAGTCGCACCGCCGCGACGCCGTACAGCGGTTCTTCCATCGGGACGACACCGCGGTGACCGCCCATCAGGTCGTCGAGCGGTACGAGCCGGGGTGGGCGGACCGTGCTCTGGACGACGTGCGCGAGGTGCTGCGGCGATGCGCGAACTACCCCGTCCTCGGATCGCAGCTCTCGTTCCGGATCGTCGAGGCCGCCGACCTGGGCGCGGCCGGGCTCGTGGTCCGTGGCCAGATCGACCATGCGGCCCTGCCGGCCCAGGTGTCGTACTTCATCTCGGTGCGGCGCGGTGACGTCGTCTCCACACTGAACCTTCCCGATCCGGGCGACGAGGCCACGATCCGGTCCCTCGCCGCGACGCTGGCGGACCGCATCGGGTCCGGCGCCGCGGCGGGCGGCGCCGGACCCGAGCCCGATCAGCCGTCCGCGGCGATCGCGTCCCAGAAGGCGCACTGATGCTCGGCGGCCAGGTCGACGCGCCCGTCGCGGCCCGCCGCGAACACCCGGTGGTACGGCGCCGCCCCGGTCGGGCGTACGGCCGGCCACGGCGCCTGCCCCGTGGCCGCGAAGTGCGCCCACGAGCCGATCATGTCGGCGGCCAGCCGAGGTTGCACCGTGCCGACCGTCAGGAACCCGGCGACGTCGAAGAGGTACGGCAGTTCGTACCCGTGCGCGGCGCCCCACGGGTAGTCCGCGGTGAGCGCCGGCCCGTGCGCCTCGGCGAACTCGTAGGCGTAGGTCGGCGCGTGCCGGGCGAGCAGGCGCTGGGTGGTGAGGGTGGGACAGGCCCAGATCCGGTCGGTCGCGGCCGCTGCCCACGCCAGGCCCGGCGTCCCGTACTCCTCGACCGGGTAGTGGGCGGCCACCCGCGCGGCCTCGTCGCCGAACGCCGCCGCCAGCATCGTCTCGTAGTCGGCCGCGCTGTACGCGCCCTGCGTGATCTCGATGACCCCGATGATGGCCCGATGCTCGTCGTGGTTGTTGCCGGCCAGCACCGGGACCCGCTGCGCCTTCCCGGCGCGCAACGCTGCCGCGGGCGAGACGGGCAGCAGCGCCGTGCCGTACGCCGGGGTGACGAACGCCTCGACGCCGGTCCCGGTCGTCGCGTTCAGCAGCGCGATGGGGTCCTTGCCCCGCAGGCAGGCGAGCGCGTGCTCGGCGGGGCAGCCGAGCGTGGCGGCGAGAGCCGAGCCGGTCCGCTCGACCGTCCCGCGCGGGCTGAACGGCGATCCGGCCTCGATCTTCGGGAGGAACAGCGCGTCCGGCCAGTCGGTCAGGCACGACCCGGACTGCAGGATCGCCTTGTCGAACAGGCCGCGTGCCGATGGCGACGTGAGCTGGGCGCAGACGCTCTCCGCGCCCGCCGACTCACCGGCGAGAGTGACATTCCCCGCGTCACCGCCGAACGCGGCCGCGTTGCGCCGCACCCAGCGCAGCGCCGCCTGCTGGTCCTGAAGGCCGAACGTGCCGGAGCCGGCGAGTCCGGGAAGTCCCAGGTAGCCGAAGACTCCGAGCCGGTAGTTGATGGTCACCACCACCAGGCCGCCCTGGGTGACGAGCCGGGCCGGGTCGTATTCGGCGCCAGAGCCGTTCTGGAAGCTGCCGCCGTGCACGAACACCAGCACCGGGTGTGGGCCGGGCGCGGTCGGCGCGGTGACGTTCAGGTAGAGGCAGTCCTCGGTCCCGGCCGGCGGGCCGAAGATCGGGTTCTGCGCGCACTCCTCGTGCGGTCGGGTCGCGTCGCGGATCCCGGACCACGGGGTCACCGGCTGCGGGGCTCGCCAGCGGCGGTCGCCGGTCGGGGGCGCCGCGAACGGCACCGCCTGGAACGTCCGGAAGCCGTCGCCGGTCAGGCCGCGGATCAGCCCGCGGTCGGTCCGGACAACGGGTCCGGCGGGCGCCGGAGCAGCCGCCACCGGGGCCGTCTGCGCCGTGAGCACCAGGGCCAGAACCAGGGCGGCGCCGTGCCGGAGCCCGCGGCTCATTCGGCCGGTCCCGATCCGTGGGGTACGGGTGAGGCGTACAACGAAGTCGCACATGCCAGATGACGCTATGGAGGCGCGGACGGCGCCGGCAGAACCACCGGTACCCGGGCTGCGATGACAAATGTCCTGGGCGGTACTGCCGCGACCGTCCAGGAAGCCAACGAAAGCTCTGACAAGGCGATCGGTCGGGCACCCCGACGGTCGCCGGTGGTGGATAGCCTGTCATCGAACCGTCGTCCTCGTTCCGCGCGCTCGGGAGGTCAGCGTTGTCGATGGAAAGGGCCCGTCCACCGGGGGCCGTTCGTGCCTCGGAGTTCGTGGTCCGGCTGGCACGGGAGATCAGCGGGCGGCTGGCCCCGGAGGAGTCGGCCGTCTTCGACGACGTCGCCGCGGCGTGGCGCGCCGGGGTGGCGCAGCGCCGGGCGCCGGGCGGCTCGGTGGGCTTCGGCATCGAGGACGCGCTGGTGAGCGCGATCGTCGTCGAGGTGATCGCCGCGTCGGTCGCGGAGGTCCTGGCCCTCGGGACGGCCGCAGGACGGTCCTGGTGGCGACGGTGGCGTGCCCGTGGCCGCCCCGGCTCCTCCGGCCGTGCGGTGGCCGACGCCGTGCTGCCGGCGGTCGACGGCCGGATCGTCCTCACGGAAGCCCAGGCCGTTCGGCTGCGGGAGGTGTCACGGCGGCACGCGCGGACCCTCGGCCTCGACGACTCCGCCGCCGACCTCCTCGCCGACGCCGTGGTCGGGGCCGTCCACGTGCCCGAGACCGCGCCCACCGATGGCCACTCCTGACGGCCGGCCACAGCCCCTGCTGTGGCTGTACGGCCTGACCGCGGTCTCCCTGGTCGGCGTCGGCGTGGCCGTCGGCAACGTGTTCTTCTTCGGCCCCTGGTCACGCGCCGTCCCGTACGCGATCAGCGTCGAGCGGTGCCGGGCCCTGCACCGGGATGCGTTCGACGCGATGAACGCCTGCATGGCCGAGCAGTCCCGGCTCCAGGCGTCGACGGTCGCGGCCGCCGCGCTCCTCCTGCTCGCGGGCACCCTGGTCCTGGCCGTGGCCGTCCCGCTGCGCGACCTGCGCCACCTGCGCCGACTCGGCCGGCTCGACGCGCCAGCGGCGCGGGAGCGGTTCGCCGAGCTGTGCCGGCGGCACGGCCTGTCGGGGCGCCGTGCGCCCCGGCTGTGGGTGGCCGGGCCCGCGGTGCGGCAGGCGTTCACCACGGCGCTTCCGGGCCGGCGGCCGACCGTCGTGGTTCCGGCGCGCCTGGCGCTCGGCCCCGGCGACCGGTTCGACGCCGTGGTCACCCACGAGATCGCGCACGTGCTGGCCCGCGACGTCACCTGGGTCTCGACGCTGCGGGGCCCCGCGTGGTTGTTCGTGCCCGTCTTCGCGCTGGCGAGCGTGCCCATGGTCGGCCAGATCGGGCCCACGCCGAAGATGATCGCCGCGCTGGTCGGGGTCACGCTGCTCGCGGCGACCGTGGCGGTGCTCGCGGCCGCGCTGCTGCGGCTGCGCGAACACGAGGCGGACCGCTACGCCGCGGGGGCGGGCGCGGAGTCCGCGCTCGTGGCGCTGTTCTCTCGGACGACGCCGGCGCCGCGCCCGGGGCCGGCGGCCCGGGTCGGCCGGGTGCTGGCACGGCATCCCGCGCCGACGGACCGGGCGTTCGCCCTGCGGCACACCGCACGTCCCTACGAGGGTGGGTTCGCGCAGGCGGCCGCGGTCGGCTTCGTGGCCGTCATCGCCATGTCCACGGTCGTGATGCTGGACGAGGGCTGGAACGTGCGGCTGTACGGGTGGGGTGGCACGGCGATCCCCGCCGCGACGGGCGCGGCCGTGCTCGCGCTGTTGTTCCCGTCGTTGGTCCGCCGGGCGCGGGCGCGGCTTCCGCGTCCCCAGTGGTGGCGGGCCCTGGTGGGCGCCGGCGGCGGGGTCGTCCTCGGCGCGCTGGTCATGCCGGCGGTGTCCCTGTCGAAGCAGCTCTACCCGCTCGTGTGGCCGGGCAGCCTCGCCCGCAGGGCGCTAGCGGTGGCCGTGCTCGCCCTGGCCGTCGCCGGCGTGGTCGGGCTCGCCGTCGCCGTGGCGGAGCTGGCGGCACGGGCCGACCGACCCGTCCTCACCCGCCTCGCGGTCGGCGTGACCGGCCTGGCCGCCGTCGCCGGCCTGTGGCTGGTCGGATCGTCGGCCGCGGTGCTGCACAACGCCGACGACCTGCGGATCTTCCTCAGCTACGGGTTGTCCCGTCTCCCTTGGCCGACCCTGACCCTCGCGCTGCTGCCGGTCTACGCGCTGCTGGCATCGCGGCGGGCCCCGCGGCGGCGCCTGCCCTGGCTGGCGTCGCTCGGCGCGGCGGCGGTCGCCGGCACCGCGGCGATTCTCGTGGAGCCCGCGACGTCCGGGGTCACCGACCAGCTGCGGGCGCAGCAGCAGCGGTGGTGGATCTGCCTCGGGGCCGGCGTCGTGGTGCTCGTCGTGGTCACGCTGGCGACGCCGTGGCCGTACGGCTGGGCGCAGGGCGTGCTGGCCGCCACCGCGACCACGGCCGTCGCCACCGGCGTGCACTACGGCTACGGGTGGCTGACGGACCGGCCGCCCGAGCCGGACCTGTTCGCGTGGGACGCGGCGGTCGCACCCGTCTGGCTCGGTTGCGCCATCGTGCCGCTCGCGGCGGTGCTCGTACCCCTGGGCGCCGGGCTTCGCGGTCGCACGCCGCCGGCGTGGGTCGGCCGGCTGGTCCCGGCCGGGACGGCGGTGGCAGCCGCCGCCGTGGCGTTCGCCGTCGTCGGCGCCGGCGTGCCCGGCGGCGTCGCCATGAACGCGCTCCAGCGCCACCTCGCGTCGCTCGACGAGCGGTACGCGCCGGCGCGGCGGGCTCTGACGCCGCAGCAGGCCGACCGGGTGGCCCAGTCGAGTGTGCTGGTGATCCCGCCGACCTGGAACGTTCCCGAATCCGGTCCGCCGGGCCAGGGCATCGTGTCGCGTAGCGTGACCGTGTCCGACCCGGCGTGTGAGCCGCTGGTCCGGGAGGGCTTCCTGACACCCGGCAAGCCGCACCTGCGGGCCACGGGCAAGCGCACCTTCACGAGCGATCCCGGGAGCGACGGGCTCACGTACACCGACCTGACCGTCACCGTGTACTCCTACGACGCCGCGGTGGGCGAGGCGCTGCTGGTCGCCGCCCGCGACGCCCGGCAGGCGTGCCCGTCGTTCAGCCTCGTCCAGTCGTCGGTTGCATTGCGGTTTCAGACCCGGGCCGCCCCTGCGCCCGGGGTCGGCGAGCTGAGCTGGCGGTACGACAGCACGATGAGCAGCACGGTCGGCAGCTTCACCCTGAGCGGCGCGAACGCCTACGTGATGCTGGTGGCCGGGTACACCGTCATCACGGTGTACATGTCCGCGCAGCAGGAGCCGCTCGACGAGGACCTGCTCGGGCTGGTCCTGGCCACCACGGAGGACGCCGTTGTCCACCCCCGCTGACACGAGCCCGTGCCCTCAGTCGGGCGTGCCGTACTCCTCGACGGCCCGGCCGATGCGGGGGTCGGGCACGATCCAGATGATCGCCGCGGCGACGTACCAGGCCAGGGCGACCCACACGCCGATCTTCCCGTCCCGGTCGATCGTCAGGGCGCTGACCATCCCGGCGAGGTAGACCGCGGGCGAGATCTTGCCCTTGAGATCCTTGCCGATGGCCCGGCGCAGCAGCGACTCCGGCCCTTCCCGGCGCGTGATGACTTTCAGGAGCACCAGGTGCGCGACGGCCGCGCAGAGCAGGTTCAGCCCGTAGATGACGACCGGGGTCCGCTCGAACCTCGAGTCGTCCACCCAGGCGGTCGTGAACGGGAAGAGCGACAGAGCGAACAGCAGTCCCAGATTGGCCCACAGCACTCCGCCGCTGACGCGCTGGACCAGGTGGAACAGGTGGTGGTGGTTGTTCCAGTAGATGCCGACGTAGATGAAGGTCAGAAGGTACGTCAGCAGCCCGACGCCGGCCGTGCGGAAGAGGTCGGAAAGATGGTGGCCCTCCGGCACCCGCAACTCGAGCACCATGATCGTGATGATGATGGCGAGTACGCCGTCGCTGAACGCCTCCACTCGACCGGTTCTCACCGCCACCGCCCCCTGTCGTTCCGATGCCTGGATGCGACGCCGGGCCGGGCCCGCACCGGCCGCGTGGTGCGGGCCCGGCCGGTATCAGCGGGCGAGCCAGTCGCGGTAGGAGGTCTTGGCGATCACGGCGCCGTCCTTGGCGATGAGAGCGTCACCCGAGGCGGCGGCGAACATGCCGGCGGTGTCGTCGGTGACGACGGTGCGCTGGTCGCCGTGCGCGGCGAGGGTGATCTTGCCCAGCTCGTCGAGCCGGAAGACGTCGGGTCCGGCGACGTTGCGGGTGCCCTGCAACGGGGCGCCGACGCTGACGTCGGCCACCGCCTGGGCGACGTCGGCCGCCGCCATCGGCTGGACGAGGGTGGCGGGCAGGCGCACGGTGTTCTCGTCGGCGGTCCAGGACAGCACCGCGTCGACGAACTCGAAGAACTGCGTGGCGCGGACGATCGAGTACGGCACGGGACCGGCCTTGAGGATGTCCTCCTGGAGCACCTTGGCGCGGTAGTAGACGAGGTCCGGCACCTCATCGGCGCCCACGATCGAGAGGATGACGGCGTGGCCGACGCCGGCGGTCTCGGCGGCCGCGAGCATGTTGTCCATGCTCGTCTGGAAGAAGGCGGGCGAGGCCTCGTCGAAGGTCGGCGAGTTCGTGAGGTTGACCACCACGTCCGCTCCCGCGAGCGCCTCCTGCAGCCCCTTCCCGCTGAGCAGGTCGACGCCGGTGGACGGGGAGTGCGGCACCGCCTCGTGCCCGGCCGCGTTCAGGATCCGGACGACCTGCGATCCGATGAGCCCCGTACCGCCCATGACAGCGATCTTCATGTTGTGGACCTTTCTGGTTTCGCGGAGAGGAAAAGCCCTCCGTCGAAAGACCGGACAGCCGCGCGGTCCGTGACAGCGCGCCCCGCTGTGATTCCACGAACCGGCGCAGGCAGTCCGCGAAATGCCGGCGAAGCTCCCGGGAGTCCCGCCGCGGAGGCCCCAAAGCCCCCAAACGCCCCCACCCCTCGCCGCCGGCTGCGCGTGATCATGAAGTTATCGGCGCTCGCGTCGGCGTGTCGTGCCGATAACTTCATGATCACCGGATGGATCGGGGCGGGTCGGGCGGATCACCGGTCGGGTTGGGCGGGGGGTCTCTATTCCGCGGCGCCGAGCAGGTCCAGCGACACCCGCCACAGTCGCTCGGCCGCCTCCGGGTCGAGCGCGTACGCGGCCACGCCGCGGTTCGTGCCCGGCTCGCTCGGCGCGGCCTCGTTGCAGTCCTCGAAGTACCGCCCGCCGACACCGGCCAGCTCGGGCCGGGCCGCCACGAGGACGCTCGTGGCCGCACCCTGCTCCGGTGACTTGAACTCCTCGCCCGACGCCGTGGCCGCGTCGATCTCCGCCGGGCTCATGTACCGCTTCAGGTTCGAATCGAGGATCGCGCCGGGGTGCACGGCGTTGACCCGGATCCCGTCGCCGGACCAGCGGCGGTCCGCCTCGACGGCGAAGAGCACGTTGGCCGTCTTCGACTGCCCGTACGCGACCCACGCGTCGTACGGGCGCCGTTCGAAGTTGATGTCGTCGAAGTCGACGGGGGCCCGCAGGTGGCCGCGGGAGCTGAGCGAGACCACGCGGGCGTCGCCGGCCGCCGCCAGCGCGCCGTGCAGGCCCGTGGCGAGCGCGAAGTGCCCGAGGTGGTTGGTGGCGAACTGGAGTTCCCAGCCCCGCGGGGTGCGCGTCAGCGGCGGCGCCATCACGCCCGCGTTGTTGACGAGGATGTGCAGTGGGCCCCGCCAGTTGGCGACGAACGCCGCCACCGAGTCGAGGTCGGCCAGGTCGAGCGGGGCGACCAGGATCGGGCCGGTGCCGGTACCGGCGGAGATCTCCTCCGCGACGCGTCGGCCCGCCTCGACGTCGCGCACGGCGAGGGTGACCTCGGCGCCCGCGCGGGCGAGCGCCCGGGCGGTCTCCACGCCGATGCCGGAGGAGGCCCCGGTGACCACGGCCCGACGGCCGGACAGGTCGACGCCGGCGACGACCTCGGCGGCCGTGGAGTGAGCGTCGAACGGGGTGGTGACAGGCTGACGTGCCATTTTCGTCCCTTTTCTCTCTGCTGACCGGCGCGCGACCCGCGGTGGGCGCGGTTCGCGCGCCCGCGGCGGGCTCGCCTCGCGGCGCACGGTGGCCGGACGGCCCGGTCGCTGGCTAAGCTGGAACCGGACTCGGCTCCGCTAAGAGGAACAGTAAGCGGACGCGGCTCCGCTTACCAGAGATGTGGGTCACGTCGGCGAACGGGAGGGCGAAGGCCGTGAACGAGCGACCGCTCCGCGCGGACGCGCGGAGCAACTACGACCGTCTGCTGACGGTTGCCGCCGAGGCCTTCGCCCGTGAGGGCACCCAGACGTCGCTGAAGGCCATCGCCCAGAAGGCCGGCGTGGGCATCGGCACGCTGTACCGGCGCTTCCCGACCAGGGAGACGCTCGTCGACGCCGTCTACCGCAACGAGGTCACCCGCCTCTGCGACGCCGCCCGGGAGCTTCTGGAGACGCTGCCACCCGCCGCGGCGCTGACCGCCTGGACGGAGAGGTTCGTCGACTTCATGGCGACCAAGCGCGGCATGGCGGACGTCCTGCGCGGCGTGCTCCTGTCCGAGGAGGACCGCGTACGGACGCGCGGGCTGCTCAGCGGCGCGATCGCCACCCTGCTCGACGCGGGCCAGTCCGCCGGCACCATACGTCCCGGGATCGACCCGGAGGACCTGCTCATGGGCATCGGCGGCATCGCGATGATCGCCGGCGAGGAGGACCAGCGGGATCTCGCGACCCGCCTCGTCGGCCTCCTCCTGCACGGCGTCGTCGTCCCGCCGCCGGACGGCCCGGCCGCACCGTAGCGGCGTGACCGGGGAGCCCGGCAGGGGTCAGCGGGTCCGCTTCGTCGCTCTCTTGCGGGGCGGCGTGAGCAGGTCGGCAATCGCCGCGATCGCCGACGGCACCAGCCGGTAGTACGCCCAGACGCCGCGCTTCTCGCGCTCGATGAGGCCGGCCTCGGTGAGGATCCGAAGATGGTGACTCACGGTCGGCTGGGAGAGATCGAGCGGCGCGGTGAGGTCGGTCACCGACGCCTCACCCTCGGGAGCCGACTGGATGAGGCTCAGCAGCCGCAGGCGGGCCGGGTCGGCGATCGCCTTCAGCACTCCGGCGAGCCGCTCGGCGTCGGCACGCTTGATCGGCTCGCCGGCGAGCGGCGATATCACGGGCATGGAAGTTCTCGCAGTTTGCACGGCGTCCATGGTGACACCGACGCCACCGACAGGCGGCGGAACCGGCATCAATACTCCGATGGCGGTCCCGCGACCGGTCGGGACCCGCGTTCTCGACCGGTCGGGCCGGGCCAGTGCCCGGACGGGGCAGAACTTTTGCCATGTGCGGAAAAAGATCGTCAACGCTTGATCGACGTCCGACGATGGTGAGCATGTTCTGATGCGTCGTCACCCTCCACGCCCCGGGCGGGCGCTCTCCAGCCTGCTCGCGCTCGTCCTGCTCGCCGCGGTCGCGATCCTGACGCCGGCCGCGCCCGCGGCGGCGCACGGCACCCTGGCGATGTCCATGCCGGCCTCGGGCGCCGTGGTGCGCGAGCCGTTGGCGGCGGTGGAGCTCTACTTCACGGAGAAGGTCGCCGCCAACGCGTACTTCACCGTCACGGCGCCCGGCGGCGGCCGGGTCGACCAGGGTTGGACGTACGGGTCTCCGCGGCCGCTGGACAAGCCGGTACGGGAGTACTTCCTGGTCAACGGCAAGTTCGAGCCCCGCGAGTTCACCACGGGGTTTCCGGCGGTGGTGACGGTCGCGCACCTGCCGGCGGTGGGGCAGTACTCGGTGAGCTACCTGTCCGTGGCCTCCGACGGCGAGACCGTCCGGGGGACCATGAGTTTCCGGTACTCCGGACGGGTGACGGCGCCGCCGCCGGGATGGACCCCGCCGGCGAACCAGCCGGACCCGGCGCTGCTGGCGGCCACCGAGCAGCACGGCGCGGCGTCGTCGCCCACCCCGGCCGCGCCGCCCGTGTCACCGGCCCCGCCGGCGGGGGCCGCCCCGTCGACCGCCTCGGGCGACGAGGACGGCGCCGCGTGGATGGTGTGGACCGGCGTGGCGCTCGCGATCGTGGTCGCGGTGGCCGGCTTCGTGGCCTGGCGCCGGCGGCCGGCCCCCGCGGCCCGGCGTCCCGGCCGCGGTCCCGTCCCGGGGGCGGCACCCCGCCGGCGGAGCACCGGGCCCGGGCCGCGCAGCGCGCGGGGAGCGGCCGGCCGCGGCCGTACCACCGGCGGCGCAGCCCGAACCGGGTCCGCCGGCGCGGTGGACACGTCCGGCGGGCCGGCTGCCCCGCCGCAGACCCGACCGGGCACCACCCGTCTCGCGCTGCTCGTGGGTGGGCTCGTGGTGGCCCTCCTGGCCGGTTTCGGGCTGGGACGCGTCGGCGCGGGCGGCGAGCGCACACCCGGCGACCGGGCGGACGTGCCCGCCGGACCGGTCTCGGCGGTCGGGCCCGCGTCGGCGGAGGACGGACACCAGCATCCGCCGGGCACCGGGGCGCACACGCACGCGGGCGACGGCGGTGCCGGCGGCGGGCAGGCGACCGGGACGACGGTCAGCGCCGGCGGGTACACCCTGCAGCCGATGGAACGATCGCAGCCCGCCGGCGTCAGCGTCGACTACCGGTTCCGGATCGTCGGGACGGACCGGAAGCCGGCGACGCGCTTCGCGGTCGTCCACGACAAGCCCCTGCACCTGATCGTCGTGGGTCGCGACCTGAGCGGATACCAGCACCTGCACCCCACGATGGCGCCCGACGGCACCTGGAGCGTGGCCCTGCGGTTGGGCCGGGCCGGCCCATATCGCGTCTACGCCGACTTCGCGGTGACCAACACCGACGGCACCAACCTGCCCCTGGTCCTGGGCGTCGACCACGACGTGCCCGGCGCGCACGCCCCGGCGCCGCTGCCGCCCGCACAGCCGCAGGCCACAGCCGGGCCGTTCGCGGTGTCGATGGAGGGCACCCCGACGGTGGGGGTGACCGTGCCCATGGTCTTCCGGGTCGCCCGCACCGGGGCGGACGCGCCGCCCCGGCTGGAGCGCTATCTGGGCGCGTACGGGCACCTCGTCGTCGTCCGCGAGGGCGACCTCGGCTACGTGCACGTCCACCCGGAACCGGAACTGGTCGACGGCACCGTGAAGTTCTGGCTGACCGTGCCGAGCGCGGGCCGGTACCGCGCGTACTTCGACTTCCAGGTCGACGGGGCGGTGCACACGGCGGAGTACACGGTCAACGTGACCTGAGCCGGCGGCCGACGTCCCGGGGAGGCGGGTCGGTCGCTACGCCGTGGAGCGTACGGCCGTACCCGCTCCGTCGTACGTCGACAGCCGCGCGCCGGCGGATGGCACGGCGCCCGTTCCCTGGCAGCGTGACGACCCGATCGCGTCTGCCCACGAGGGGAAGGGTGAACGATGGAGGACCGGGTCAGCAGGGCGGGCGGCGCAGCGCCCGCGGATCGTACGACGGAGCGGCTCGCCGCCACACCGCCGGCCGGCGGCGTACCGGCGCGCAGCCCGCGGGGGGCCGGTGCGGGCGGCCGGCGCTGGGGCTGGTGGGGCATCACCTTCGTGGTCGCCTTCGTCGCGAGCATCGCCGCCGGCAACGCACTGCAGGCGGGGGAGAGCCTGTACCTGCCGGACGCGTCGGTCGCGCAGCTACGGGACTTCTACGGCGGCAGCGACACGGCGGTGCTCGTCCAGTCCGCGTTGCAGGCCTTGGCGGCGGTCGCCCTGTACCGGTTCGGTTTCCGGTTGCGCGCTGCCCTGTCGGCCGAGGGCACCCGTGCCGGCGCCGTGACGGTCTGGGGGACGGTGGTCGGTGCCGGGGCGATGCTCGCCTCGGTGCTGTGCGCGCTGGCCCTCCTGCTGGTCGCGCCGTCGGCCGGTGACACGACCGTGAGTGGCCTCGGCAGGGCGACGCTGGTGCTCGGCGGCGCCGTACACCTGCTCGGCTCGGGCCTGCTGATCGCGGCGGCCTCGGTGGCCGCGTGGCGTTCGCGTCGGCGGCCGAGGTGGGTGTTCGGCTACGGGCGCGTCGCGGGCCCGCTGGTGGCGGCCTCCGCCCTGTCGGCCGTGCTGCCACCGTTGGTCCGGCCGGAACCGGCGTTCCGGCTTCTCGCGGCGGTCTGGCTCGTCGGCGTGGGCGTCGGAGTCCTGCGCGGCCGGCTCGTCGGCACGAGCGGCGACCAGCCGTCGCCTAAGGCCGCAGGTCAGAAGGTGACGCGGGGCGTGCCGCCGGCGGCACCGCCGGCCCACTGAGCACGCCGGCGGCCGTCCACCACTTCGGACGGCCGCCGGCGCCGGGCTCCAACCCGGACCGACAGCCGCGCGCGTCGCGGACATGCCGGTCGTCCTCCGTTCCACGAACGTTCAGATGCGCGTCCCTGCTTGCGTCGAGTGCCGCCCCTAGGTTGCTTGAGGCTACGAAAGAAGGGGCTCATGGACGCACTCCTCGCCATCCGGGCTCGCGGTATCACCAAGTGTTTCGGCGACGTCGTCGCGCTCGACGGCATCGACCTGGACGTCACCCAGGGGCAGATCCACGGTTTGGCCGGGCCGAACGGCGCCGGCAAGACCACGTTGCTCGGTCTGCTGCTGGGCCTGGCCGTCGCCGACAGGGGCACCCTCGAGATCCTGGGTACGCCGATCGCGCGGGCACTCGCCGCACCCGACGGCGTCGCCGGGTTCGTCGACGGACCCGGCCTCTACCCCTCGCTCACCGCCCGGCAGAACCTCGCGGCCCTCGCCGCCCTCCGCGGCCAGGACACGCGGGCGGCGGTGATCGACGACGTGCTCGACCAGGTCGGCCTCACCGACGTCGCCGAGGACCGGGCGAGCGGCTTCTCTCTCGGCATGCGCCAGCGACTGGGGCTGGCCGCCGCGCTGCTCACCAGGCCCCGGCTGCTCGTGCTTGACGAACCGTCCAACGGCCTCGACCCGGCCGGCAAGAAGCACGTCCACCGCGTCCTCACCCGGCTCGCGGCGGACGGCACCAGCGTCGTGCTTTCCAGCCACCGCATGGACGACCTCGAGGCACTGTGCTCCGAGGTCACGATCCTCGCCACCGGGCGGGTCGTCTTCTCGGGCCCGCTCGGCAAGCTGGCCGCCGAGAACCGTGAGCTGGACTACCGGCTGCGCACCTCCGACCCGCAGGCCGCCCGCCGGCTGGCCGCCGACACGACCGGGGTCCACGTCGACGACGACGCCGGGCCGCGGGACACCGACGTGCTCGTCGTGCGCGCGCTGGTGCCCGCCCTCGACGAACTCGTGGTGCGGCTCGTGAACGCCGGCATCGCGGTACGCGAGCTCGCCCCCGTGGTCTCGCCGCTCGAGGCCGCGTTCCTCGCCCTCACCGAACAGCAGGAGACCGTCGCATGACCGCGACCATCGCCGCCGACCGCGCCGTCGGTGCCCGCCGCGTCTCGGTGGCCCGCGGCTACCGCTTCGAACTGGTGAAGCTCGTCTCGCAGTGGCGGATCCGGCTGCTGGTCCTCGCGTGCTGGATCGCGCCGGCCCTCTTCGTCGCGGCCGTGAGCCAGCAGAGCTCACTGCCCGTCGACACCCTCTTCGGCCGCTGGATGCACGCCACGGGCTGGGCCGGACCGCTCGTGACGCTCGGTTTCGCCGGCACCTGGGCGCTCCCGCTGCTGACCTCGGTGGTCGCCGGCGACGTGTTCGCCTCCGAGGACCGGCTCGGCACCTGGCGTCACCTGCTCGTGGCGGTCCGGTCGCCCCGGCGCATCTTCGCGGCGAAGGCGCTGTCCAGCCTCACCGTCATCCTGCTGCTCGTGGCCGGGCTGGCCGTTTCCAGCGCGGCCGGCGGCGTCGTGGCGGTCGGCAACGAACCGCTCGTCGGCCTCGACGGGCACCTGCTCACGGCGGGGGACGCCGCGGCGAGGACCCTGCTCGCGTGGCTCTGCGTGCTCGCGCCGACCCTGGCCCTCGCCGCCATCGGGCTCCTCGGGTCCGTGGCCCTGGGGCGCTCCCCGATGGGGCTGCTGCTGCCCGCGGTCGTCGCACTCGCCATGCAGCTCGCCCAGATGCTGCCCCTGCCCGTGGCGGTGCGCCTCGCGCTGCCCGGCTACGCCTTCATCGCCTGGAACGGTCTGTTCACCAGCCCGGCGCAGATCGGCCCGCTCCTGATCGGCGTCGCGGTCAGCCTCGTGTGGGCGGTTACCGCCGCGGCGCTCGCGTACCTGCTGTTCCTGCGCCGTGACTTCACCAACCTGACCGCCGACGGCTCGGCGGGCCGCGCGGTCGCCGTCGGCGCCCTGCCGCTCGCCGGGCTGCTCGCCGTGACGGTCGGGGTCATGGCCGTGGCCACTCCGGCCACGGGCTCCGGGATCGAGCAGGACAAGGTGCAGCGCTCGGTCGCGACGGCGTTCGCCCACCTCTACCGCATCCAGACCGGGCAGCTCAACCGGCCCGACGTCACCGAAGCCCAGCTGAAGGCGGCGGCGACGTGCAACAAGGGTGGCGGCAAGCTCGCCGCCGAAGGGCCGGGCAACGACTGGCGCTGCGTCGTCTCCTGGCACCTCCCCGACGTCGAGGCCGTGGGTACGGCCATCTACCAGCTCGACGTCACCCCAGACGGGCGGTTCGTGGCCGACGGCGACGGACCGAAGGAAGTGAACGGCTACTTCCTGGTGCGCACCCCTCAGGGGGACGCGCCGAACCCGCTCTGGCAGTTCGACGGCAACGTCGAACTGCTCCACACCACGAAGGGATGACCCCATGCAGGTAACACGCCGCCGTCGGCGTGTCGGGAAGGACCAATCCGGTCTTTTCCGTCAACGAATCGGCCGCCGGCTACCCCTGGCGACGGCAGGCACCACCGCTGTCGTCGTCGCCGCCGGCACCGGCATCGCTTTCGCCCAGACGCAGCAGTTCGGCACCGACCAGGTCGGCCAGACGACCGACAAGGGTCTGGTCGTGTCCGACGCCCAGTACGTCGACCCGATCGGCGAGCGTCTCGTCGTCAACAACGGCAAGATCATGTCGTCGTCGGTCAGCCCGGACGGCACCCACCTGGCGGCCTCGGTCACCGACGGTGGGATGGCGCTGGCCATCATCGACCTGAAGAGCTGGAAGGTGCAGCAGCTCGTCGGCAACAACGCGGCGGCGAACCTGCGCATCAGCGGCAACAACGTGGGCCAGGAAGGCCCCACCTACTCGCCCGACGGTTCGCAGCTCTGGCTGGGCCAGCCCGACGGCTACACGAAGTTCACCGTGAACCCCGACGGCACGCTCGCCAACCCGACGACCGTCGGGATCGCCAAGGACGGGCCGAGGCAGGCGCTCGTGGCCGAGGCCGTGTTCTCGCCCGACGGCGCCACCGTGTACTCCGCTGTCAACGGCCAGAACCGCGTGGTCGCCATCGACACGGCGACCGGCGCCATCCGGCACAGCTGGGCCGTGGGCAACGCCCCGCGTGACCTGGCGTTGGTCGGCGGCAAGCTCTACGTCAGCAACGAGGGCGGTCGTCCGGCGAGGCCCGGCGAGAGCACGATCAACTCGTACAACACGCAGGTGCCGGCCGACCCGGTGACCGCCGCCACCACCACCGGCACCGTCAGCGTCATCGACGTGGCGAAGCCGGACGCCGCCGTCGGAAGCATCGACGTCGGCCTGCACCCGACCGCCCTGTACGCCAAGAACGGGGCCCTGTTCGTCACCAACACCGCGACCAATGACGTGTCGGTCATCGACACCTGGCGCGACAAGGTCGTCCAGACGATCGCCACCCGGCCGTGGCCGGAGGCATCGGTCGGCTACGAGCCCGACGCCGTGACGCTCACCGACGACGGCCACCTGCTGGTCACGCTCGGCCGCGCCAACGCGGTCGCCGTCTACCGGTACACGACCCCGATCGAGCCGGTCAGCTACGTCGGCCTGCTTCCGACCGACTACTTCCCGGCGGAGATCACCACGGTCGGCAAGGACGTGCTCGTCTCCAACACCCGTGGCATCGACGCCCGCCGTCCCACGGCCAGCGCCGGCCACGGCACCCACGACACGACGTCGAGCCTGCAGCGCTTCACCCTGCCGAGCGACAAGGTCATCAAGTCCCAGACCGCCAAGGTCTTCAACCAGAACGGCTGGACCAACGGCTCGGTCAAGCTGGCCAAGGGCAACAAGGCCAAGGCGGAGCCGGTGCCGCAGCGGCTCGGCGACCCCTCGACGATCAAGCACGTGTTCCTGATCGTCAAGGAGAACCGGACGTACGACCAGGTCCTGGGCGACGACCCGCGGGGCAACGGCGACCCGGCGCTGGCGCAGTTCGGCGAGAACGTGACGCCGAACCAGCACGCGATGGCCAAGCAGTTCGGGCTCTACGACAACACCTACGACATCGGCACCAACTCGGCCGAGGGCCACAACTGGCTGATGCAGGCCGACAACCCGGAGTACACCGAGTCCACGGCCGGCGAGTACCTCCGCAGCTACGACACCGAGGACGACGCCCTCGGCCACCAGCGGACCGGCTTCATCTGGACGGGTGCGCAGGCGGCCGACAAGACCGTCCGGAACTTCGGCGAGTTCCACCAGTTCCTCACCAAGCCGGCCGACGCGAGCTGGCAGAACCTGTACTGCGACACCAGGAACATGGCCGCGACCGGGCAGGACACCGCCTACAACCTGGTCTCGTCCTCGCCGATCCCGTCGCTCAACAGCGTGTCGGTGCCCGCCTTCCCGAAGTTCGACACCGCCGTCCCGGACATCTACCGGTACGAGATCTGGAAGCGTGACTTCGCGGAGAACGGGCCGGCGAACCTGAACATGTTCTGGCTCTCCAGCGACCACACGGGCGGTCCGGCGAACGCGGCCGCCCAGGTCGCCGACAACGACCTCGCGGTCGGCAAGATCGTCGACACGATCTCGCACAGCCCGTACTGGAAGGACTCGGCGATCTTCGTGGTCGAGGACGACTCCCAGGCCGGTCTCGACCACGTCGACGGCCACCGTGCCCCGATCCAGATCATCAGCCCGTGGGCCCGCCGTGGCGTCGTCGACAGCCACTACTACACGCAGATCACGATGATCCGGACCATCGAGCAGATCCTCGGGATCCACCCGATGAACCAGAAGGACAGCGCCGCCACCCCGATGCGGGAGGCGTTCACCAAGAAGCCGGACTTCACGCCGTTCACGGCGCTGCCCAACCGGACCTCGCTGACCGACGGTCTGAAGACCCCGCCGCCCTGCGGCCTGGACACCCCCGCGCCGCAGAACCCCCTCGCCGCGGCCGCGCCGTCGGCGACGGTGCCGGCGGACAAGAAGCAGGTGGCCGGGCAGTGGGAGGAGTGGAAGTCGCACCAGCGGCTGACCGGGTCCGACGCCCGGCCCGACTTCGCGAACCCCGCGCAGATGAACCACTTCACGTGGTACCAGACGCACGGGTGGACCACGCCGTACCCGGGTGAGGACAAGGTCTTCGCGCCGGAGGACGTGCCGGGCGCCTACATCCCGTCGCCGGAGTCCGACGGCTGACCTCGGTCGGTCGTGTCACGAGGCCCCCGGTCGGCGTCACCGCCGCCGGGGGCCTCGTCCGTCCCTGTATGGCGACGGACGTCGTACGGGCAACCTCCCGCCCCCGCCGGCCCCGGCGTGGTACGAATTTGGGCGGGAATGTCCGGAGGATCGGGGAGGCGTGGCGCGGGCGGGACCGGGGTGGATCCTTCGCGGTCAGGACAAGCCCCGCCGGATCTCCTACCTGGAACTCCTGTTCGACCTAGGCCTCATCGTCGCACTCACCCGGCTGTCCGACCGGCTGACCGGCAACCTCAGCTGGAACCACGCGGTGGAGACCGTGGTCCTGCTCGCCGCCATCTGGTGGGTCTGGACGGTCACCGCGTACACCACCGACTGGTACGACCCCCGCCAGCCGCTGGTGCAGGTGATCGTCCTCGTCGTGTTGTTCGGTGGACTGCTGATGTCGCTGGCCGTCAGCAGCGCCTTCGAGGGACCCAGCGGGATCGCCTTCGCCGGCGCGTACGTGGGCCTGCACCTGTGTCGCGGGCTCATCCTCGTCACCGCCCTGCGCGGCCACGCGCTGCGGGTGCGCCCGATGCGGGTGCTCACCTGGTTCGGCCTGACCGGTGTCCTGTGGGTGGTCGGCGCGTTCCTGCCCAGCGGGGTCCGGCTGGTGTTCTGGGGGATCGCGGTCGCGACCGACTTCACGATCGGCTTCTTCGGGTATCCGGTGCCGCGGCTAGGCCGCTCCGGCACCGAGGAACTGCGGGTAGGGGGCGAGCACCTCGCCGAACGCTACCGGCAGATGTTCATCGTCACCCTGGGCGAGATCATCCTGGTCGGGGTGCGGCGCTACGGCGACCCGCCGTTCGCGTCGTTCGAGACAGCGGGGGTGATCCTGCTGTTCGTCATCACCGTGACCATGTGGCGGATCTACACCGTCTACGTCGCCGACCACCTCGCCACCGGCATCGACAAGGCGACCAATCCCGGCCGGCTCGCGCTTGTCGCGGCGTGGGCGCACCTGGTCATGGTGTCCGGCGTGGTGCTGATCGCCGCCGGCGGTGACATCGTGGCCCGGCGCCCCCTGGGGGAGACCACCACCACGGAGTTGGCCATCGTGGTCGCCGGTCCGGTGGTGTTCCTCGCCGGCCGCACCCTGTACGCGGTGGTGGTGTTCCGGGCGATCCTGTGGCGGCTGCCGCTCGGCGTCGTCGCCCTCTCACTGGCTGCGCCGGCGCTGCGGGGGCTGCCGCCGCTCGCGGTCGCCGCCGCCACGACCGCCGGGATGGCCCTGATCGCCTTCGTCCCGCACTACGGGCAACCGGTGTACCGCACGCGCCGGCAGTTCCGTACCCGCTGGTGATTTCGTCCGCCCGGCGCCGGTCAACCGGCCCTCACCGTTCGCTGTCCAGTTCCGCCATGGCGGGAGCCGCGTACCGCTCACCGGCCGCCGCGCCGGGCGGAACCGCCAGCTCGATGGCGGCCAGATCATCGTCGGTCAGCGTCAGGTCGAGCGCGCCGAGCGATTCGGTCAACCGATCCGGGCGCCGCGCGCCGACCAGGGGGACGATGTCGTCGCCGCGGCCGAGGACCCAGGCGATGGCGATCTGCGCGACCGTAGCCCCCCGCGCGTCGGCGATCGTCCGCAGCGCTTCGACCAGACCCAGGTTCGCCATCAGGTTGTCACCCTGGAACCGGGGACTGAAGCCGCGGAAGTCGCCGGGGGTCAGCGGTCGGTCGGCCGTCCACCGGCCGCTGAGCAGGCCACGGGAGAGGACGCCGTAGGCGGTGAGACCGATGCCGAGCTCGCGCAGGGTGGGCAGGATCTCCGCCTCGATGCCGCGGGAGAGCAGCGAGTACTCGATCTGCAGGTCGCTGATCGGGTGCACCGCGTGGGCCCGTCGGATGGTCTCGGCGCCCACCTCGGAGAGGCCGATGTGGCGTACGCGGCCGGCCTGCACCTGCTCGGCGATCGCCCCGACGGTCTCCTCGATCGGCACCTCGTGGTCGAGCCGGCTGAGGCGGTAGATGTCGACGTGGTCGGTGTCGAGACGGCGCAGGGTGTAGGCGAGGAAGTTGGCCACCGCCCTGGGCCGGCCGTCCGTGCCGTGCCAACCGCCGGCCGCGTCGCGCAGGGCGCCGAACTTGACGCTGATCGTGACCTGGTCCCGATCCCGACCGCGCAGCGCCCGGCCGATCAGCATCTCGTTGTGCCCCATGCCGTAGAAGTCGCCGGTGTCGATCAGGTCGATCCCGGCGTCCAGCGCGGCGTGGATGGTGGCCAGGCTCTCGGCCTCGTCGGCCGGGCCGTAGAGGTCGGACATGCCCATCGCGCCGAGACCGATCGCGGACACCTGCGGGCCATTGCGTCCGAGGGTGCGTCTCTGCACGTCCGACTCCCATTCTCTTGCCGCGCCACGGGCAGGTCACGGGATCTCGCCGCGGAAGGGCGGCCACCGGAACGCGCCGCGGTGTGAACGCCTCGAAGGTAGTCGCCAACCTGCCGATGCGCGCGCGGAACGGGAAGAACGGCGGGACTCCGGTCGCCGGGGCGTCCCGCGACGCCCGGCGACCGGAGTCACCGACCGGCTCAGTGGGCGAGGCGCGGCCTGAGCAGGTCGCCCAGCCCGATGCGGGTGAGCAACTCGGCCCGTACCCGGTCGGCGACCGCGTTGACCACCTCGGACCCGTCGTCGGAGGGGTCGATGTGGACGCGGAACGGGCGCCGGCCCGCCGGCGTGTCCACCACCCTGACGATCGCCTCGGCGACCGCGTTGACGTCCGCGTCCGGCGGTTCGATCTCGGCCAGCCGCCGGCCGACCTGCTCCACGAGCCCGGGGTACAGCTCGTCGTACGCGGCAACGGTGGCCTGGTCGGCGGGATGGCCGCCGTTGGCGAAATGGTTCGTGCCCTTGGTGAAGGCGCCGGGAACGATGATCGAGGTCTCGATACCGAAGCGGGCGAGTTCGGCCGCGTAGCTGATCGCGAGCGCGTCCATGCCGGCCTTCGCGGCGAAGTACGGCGCGAGGTAGGGCGGCGTGCCGCCGCGGGTGCTGGAGCTGCCGACCCAGACCACCAGGCCGCTGCGCTGGGCCCGCAGGTGCGGGAGGGCGGCCCGGTTGAGGCGCTGGGTGCCGAGCACGTTCGTGTCGTAGACCGCGGCCAGTTCCTCTGGCGTGAACGCCTCGGCCGGACCGGTGACCATGTGACCGGCGTTGTGGATCAGGACGTCCAGCCGGCCGTGCTCGGCCAGCACCGAGGCGACGGCCGCGTCCACCGACGGCTGGGACGTCACGTCGAGTTCCACGGTGCGCAGGTCGACGCCGTGTGCGGTGGCGTACTCCCCGGCGTCGGTGACGGCGGGGGCGTTGCGCCCGGCCCGGTCCCGCATGCCGGCGTACACGGTGTGGCCGGCACGGGCCAGCGCCCGGGCGGCGAGAGCGCCGAATCCACTGGACGCGCCGCTGATAAGGATGATCTTGCTCATGGCGAACACCTTTGTGCGAGGGGGGAGGGGGAGGGGATGCGTTCTGCCCGGCTGGTCAGATCGCGCCGCCGTTGGCGTACAGCACCTGGCCGTTGATCCAGCGACCGGGGCCGGCGAGGAAGGCCACGATCTCGGCGATGTCCTCCGGGGTGCCCATCCGGCCCAGCGGCGGCTCGGCGGCGATCCGGGCGATCGTCTCCTCGTCCTTGCCGCGCAGGAACAGTTCGGTGTTGACCGGCCCGGGCGCGACCGTGTTGACCGTGATGTCGCGACCGCGCAGCTCGCGGGCGAGGATGAGGGTCATCGCCTCGACGCCGTTCTTCGTGGCGGCGTAGGCGGCGTACCCCGGGCGGCTGAACTTGGTGATCGAGCTCGAGGTGTTGATGATCGCGCCACCGGCGCGGACCCGGCGAGCGGCCTGCTGGGTGACCAGGAAGGCGCCGCGCAGGTTCGTGCGGACCAGCCGGTCGAAGGTGTCGAGGTCGAAGTCGACGAGCGGGCCCACCGGCATGATGCCGGCCACGTTCACCACCACGTCGATTCCGCCGAACTCCCGCTCCGCCGTGTCGAACATGGCGGTGACCGCCTTCTCGTCGCCGACGTCGGCCTGGACGGCGATCGCCGTGGCGCCCTGGTCCGTGAGGGTCGCCATGGTGGCGTCCGCGTCGGCCTTGTTGCCGGCGTAGTTGACGACCACCGCGTAGCCCTCCTCGGCCAGCCGCTGCACGACCTGGCGGCCGATGCCACGCGAACCGCCGGTGACGATCGCTACGCGCTGTCCTGTGCTCATGGAAGCCTCCGTTGACCGGGTTCTTGTCGTTGCAGGATCAAGCTTCGCTCCGCGCCAGCATCAGATCAAACGAATCATTCCGATCGCCAGCATCAACAAAACTGATGACGCCTGGCCGTCAGCCGCGGCGGCCCCACGCCGCCGCCGAGCGGGGAAGGGGGCCGACGTCGTGGTGGCGGCCGGGCAGCTTCGCCGCGTGGAGCTGCCCGGGGCCGGGCCCGCTGCGGGCGGCCAACGCGTCGGCGACCAGGCCGACCGCGAAACCGTAGACCGCCTTGTGGAGGAGGTCCACCGCGAGTTCGCGACGGGGCCAGGTCTGCGGCGGCGCCCCGACGCCCGTGGCGTTCTCCAGGACCTGGTCGGTGGTCAGCCGGACCACGGTGAACATCGCCGACGCCCAGGGCCCTCGAAGTCCGGCGTTGGCCATGATCGCGCGGAGCACACCGACGAGGGCGCCCTGCCCGTAGTGCATGGCGAGGTTCAGCGACCGCGGCTGGGTCGTGGGCTTCTCGGGCAGGCGCAACAGCCGCTCGAGCACCCGGGCCGGGACGTAGGAGTCCGGTCGGCCCGACAACCGCTGCTCGGCCTTCTCGGCCACCGTCATCACCGCGGTGCCGGCCAGGCCGGCGAGCGTGCCCTGCCATAGCGCGCGTGTCAGCATGTCCGGCTCTACCCACCTCGTCGCCGATCACACGGACGCCGTTCGTTCCGGGCGATTCGCGGGGTGGCGGGTGCTTTCCGAGTGGTCTTTTCCCGCACTTCCCCCGGGGCGGGCGGCGACACGGAACATAGGCGCATACGAGATCCTTTCTCCGTCAAGATTGAGATGAGGGTTGACATCTGGTCGCCTTCTGCGTTGGATCAAATCAGCCGTTTGAGGAGCTGTAGGAGAGTCCTCCCCCTGGCCAGGAGAGGCGCCGAAGGAGCAACCTCCCCGGAAACTCACAGGCCCAAGTACTGCAGCCCCGAGGCGCCACTGGAGAGCAGCGGCGCGTGCCGCTCACCGAAGGGGAAAGCCGGCGGAAGGCCGGCGACGCTCTCAGGTACACAGACAGTGGGGACGGAGGACGCCCGCCGCGTCCAATGGTCAACCGGCTCACACGCCACGCCCTCGATCCGTCGACCCCCGACCCTTCCGCCCCAACGCGAATCTTTTCTCGGATCGATCGAGGCCCGCATGTCCGGGCATGGCCGACGCCGCGCTGACGGCGTCCGGTTGATCAGCTCTCAATCGAGGAGAGTGCACCATGTGCGAAACCGATCATCTCGAATCGGGGTACAGCCGCCGCGACCTTCTGGGCCTCCTCGGCATGGCTGGCGCCGGACTCGCGGTCGCCCCCGCGCTGACGGCGGACCCGGCCCTCGCCGCCGCGTCCGACCTCGCGCTCGACCCCAAGACAATGCCGGCCGATCCGGCGAACTACGAGGCGCCGACCAACCTCGCCGCCGACTCGCCGGCCAAGGACGCGGCGATCTCGTGGATCGACCGCCAGGCGGACCGCATCAGCGGCCTCAACGACCGGATCTGGGAGTACGCGGAGCCCTCGCTCGCGGAGTGGAACTCCTCGTGGGCCGAGGCGCAGTTCCTCGCTGCCAACGGGTTCACGATCGAGTGGGGCGCGGGCGGCATGCCCACCGCGTTCGTGGCCACGTTCAGCCACGGCACCGGCAAGCCGGTGATCGGGTTCAGCGGCGAGTACGACGCGCTGCCCGGCCTGTCCCAGGAGAAGGGCAACTCCACCCACTCGCCGCTGGTCTACCACCACGACCCGTACGCGCCCACCTACGGCTACGGACACGGCTGCGGCCACTGCGCCCTGGGTGCCGCGGCCGCCGGGGCGGCGGCCGCGACGGCCGCGGCCATGAAGGCCCGCAACGTCGACGGCACCATCAAGTTCTTCGGCTCGACCGCCGAGGAGCAGCTGGTCGGCAAGTCGGTGGCGGTGAAGGCGGGCGTCTACCGGGGGCTCGACGCCTTCGTCGACTGGCACCCGGCCACGGGCAACAGCACCAGCTGGGGCTCGGGCAACGCCATGTACAGCGTGGCCTTCCACTTCCTGGGCACCGACGGCCACGGCGGCTCCCCGCTGAGCACCAGGTCCACGCAGGACGCCGTCACCGCGATGGCCATGCTGACCGAGTTCCTGCGGGAGAGCGACATGGCCCACACCGCCCGCATGCACCACGCCATCCGGCAGACGGGGCAGGCGCCGAACGTCTTCCCGACGCTGTCGAGCATCTGGTACTACGCGCGTGAGGGCAGCCCGGCCCGCTCGAAGATCCTGATGGACAAGATCGTCAAGTGCGCCGAGGCCGCCGCCCTCGCCACCAGCACCCGGATGGAATACCGCATCATGAGCGGCGTCTGGAACACGCTCGGCAACAAGCGTGGCGCCGAACTGATGCACGCCAACATGACCCAGATCGGCGCGCCGACGTTCTCCGAGGCCGACCAGCGCTTCGGCAGGGCGCTGCAGAAGTCCAACGGCTCGGCGGAGACCGGATTCTCCGACCGGATCAGCGAGCTGCGGCCCCCGGCGCCGGTCTTCATGGGCGGTGGCTCCACCGACGTCGCCGACATCAGCTGGCAGGTGCCGACCATCTCCATGGGCACCGCGCACCAGCCCGGCGGCACGAAGAACCACTCGTGGCACCACACCGCGACGGCCGCCTCACACGCCGGCCACGTGTCCATGCTGGCCGCCGCGAAGTACCTGGCCGCCACCACCGTCGACCTGCTGACGCAGCCGACCGTCCTGAACGAGATGAAGGAGGAGTTCGCCCGGCGCACTTCCAAGATCACATGGAAGAGCATGCTGCCGGACGACTACCAGCTGCCGCTCTACGAGCCGCCGAAGTGGTTCCTGCAGCGCACCCGGCAGTCCTGGCCGCCCCGTGGCGTCACGTGGCCGCCCCGGCGGATCGTGTCGACCGAGACCGCCCCGAGCCTCGGCCCCGAGCTTCCGCCGTCCAACCTGCCTCCGCTGGAGTAGCACCGGCGTCCGGGTGTGGTGCCGGGGCCCACCCCGACACCACACCCCACCCCGGGTGCGGTTAAGGCAGTGGCGAACAGCCGCCGGACGCTTTCCTCGGTGACGGCCGGGCCCGTCGGTAGCCCCGCGACGATCCCGTCGTGACACCGGGACGCGCCGCGTCCCGCCGGGCCGCCGACGGGACCGAGTCCGTCCATGGCGAGGTCGTCCGCGCGGACGTGCACCTCGAAGTCTGCCGCTTCGCCCATGCCCGGGAGTCGCCCACCGAATCCATCGAGGCGCGCCTCGAAGGCGATGCCGTCTGTCAGAAAGGGACCCTGAACGATGAGGAAAGCAGTCACCGCGTTGATCGCCGCGGTCTGCGTGGTCGCCGGCGTGCCCGGAGTCGCGCGGGCCGAGCCGACCTGGCAACCGGGGACGCCGCCGATCGCCACACCGTGGACCGACGAGGTGTCGCCGGACAACGCGCTGCCCGACTATCCGCGCCCCCAGTTGGCCCGCTCCAGGTGGCAGAGCCTCAACGGGGTGTGGCAGTTCGCGGGGGCGCAGGAGGGCGAGGCGCCACCGATCGGCGAGCAGCTCAGCGAACGGGTCCTCGTGCCGTACCCGATCGAGTCCGCGCTGTCGGGCATCCAACGCCACGAGGACCGGATGTGGTACCGGCGCACGTTCGACGTGCCGGCCAACTGGCGGGTCGGCGGCGGCGAGCGGCTGCGGCTCAACTTCGGCGCCGTCGACTACGACGCCACGGTCTGGGTCAACGGCGTCAAGGTCGCCACCCACCGCGGTGGCTACGACAGCTTCAGCGTCGACGTCACCGACGCCCTCCGCGGCCGCCGCGCCCAGGAGCTGGTGGTCGGGGTCGAGGACCGCACCAACCAGACCTGGCAGCCCGTCGGCAAGCAGCGCAACGTGCCGGACCGGGGCATCTTCTACACCTCGTCGTCGGGCATCTGGCAGAGCGTGTGGATGGAGCCGGTGTCGGCGAGCCACGTCGAGCGGCTGGCCATGACGCCGGACGTCGACGACGCCAGCCTCCGGATCACCCCGCAGGTGGCGGCCGGCAGCGGCCGTACCGTCGAGGTCGTCGCGTACGCCGGCCACCGGGTCGTGGGGCGCGCGTCCGGGCCGGCCGGCCGGGAGCTGCGCGTACCCGTGCCGAACCCGAAGCTGTGGTCGCCCGACTCGCCGTACCTCTACGACCTCACCGTGCGGGTGCGTGACGGCCGCAAGGTCGTGGACCAGGTGGACTCCTACTTCGGCATGCGCGAGGTGGGCAAGGTCCGGGGCGCCGACGGCAAGCTCCACCTGGCCCTCAACGGCAAGATCCTGTTCAACATGTCCACCCTGGACCAGGGCTTCTGGCCGGACGGCATCTACACGGCCCCCACCGACGAGGCACTGCGCTTCGACATCGCCGAGACCAAGCGGCTCGGCTTCAACACCATCCGCAAGCACATCAAGGTGGAGCCCGACCGCTGGTACTACTGGGCCGACAAGCTGGGCCTCATGGTGTGGCAGGACATGCCGTCCATGCGTACCGGCGGGATCCCCCCGGCCGACGCCCAGCAGGAGTTCGAGCGCCAGCTCAAGGAGATCGTCACCGAGCACCAGAGCTGGACGTCGATCACGGTGTGGGTGCCGTTCAACGAGGGCTGGGGCGAATGGGACCGCACGGCGACCGGTCGGATCGCCGACGAGCTGCGCGCCCAGGACCCGAGCCGGATGGTCAACGCGCACAGCGGGGTGAACTGCTGCAACTCCAAGGGCGACTCGGGGCGCGGCGACATCATCGACTTCCACCAGTACCTCGGCCCGGCGTCCCCGGTCCCGAGCGGAGACCGCGTGGCCGTGGACGGCGAGCACGGCGGGCTCGGGCTCGAGGTGCCCGGGCACATGTGGTTCGGCGAGGGGCACGGCTACGAGATGACGCCGGACAGCGCCACCCTCACAAGGCGGTACGTGGAGAACCAGCGTGACCTGCTGACGGTGGCCACCCGGTGTGGCCTCTCCGGCGGCGTCTACACCCAGACCACCGACGTGGAGCACGAGGTCAACGGCTTCTACACCTACGACCGCCAGGTGAAGAAGATGGACTTCGACCAGGTCCGCGACGTCAACCGGGCCATCGTCCGATCCGTCGACGGCACGGGCGCGAACCTGCCGCCGCTGCCGCCGGGCACGCCCGGGCTCACCGGCGTGGGCTGGTGGCCGCTGGACGAGGGCAGCGGCACGGTGACCGACGACCGGGCCGGCGACCACGACGGCACCCTGCAGGGCGGCGCCACCTGGACGACGGGTCACACCGGCGGCGCCGTGCAGCTCGACGGGGTGGACCAGTACGTCGACACCGGCGCCCCGATCCTCGACACCACGGGCAACTACACGGCGTCGGCCTGGGTCCGGCTGGACAGTCTCGGTGGCTTCGCCACCGCGGTGAGCCAGGACGGCGCCGACCACAGCGCCTTCTTCCTGCAGTACTCCGGGGCCGACAACCGCTTCGCGTTCAGCTTCGCGGGCGTCCGCGCGCTCGCGCCGACCGCACCGGAGACCGGCCGCTGGTACCACCTGGTGGGTGTGCGCGACGCCGCGGCCGGCACGCTGACGCTGTACGTCGACGGGCAGCCGGCCGGAACGGCCAGCTCCTGCCTGGGCGAGGCGTCCAGCGGGCCGACCGTCATCGGTCGGGCCCGGTTCAACGGGGGCCCGGTCGACTTCTGGCGCGGCGCGATCGACCAGGTGCGGGTCTACGACCGGGCGTTGTCCGCGGCCGAGGTCGCCGAGCTGTACGCCTCCTGAAAGAGGCACCGGGTGAGGCGGACTCCGCCTCACCCGGCCGTCGCCGCGGCGGGCCTCCGCCGCGGCGACGGCCACCGGCCTGCCAGGGCCGGGGGGCGTCAGTTCGCCAGCAGCCCGCCCTCGACGAACAGCTCCTGGCCGTTGACGCCGCTGTTGCGCAGGAGGAAGTCCGTCGCGTCGACGATCTCCGCCATCGTCACGAGCCGCCCGATCGGGGTCCGGGCGACGTGCGGGTGGTCGGTCATGTGGCGCCACTTGGGGCTGTCGCCGACGATGCCCGGGTGCAGGACGTTGACCCGGTGCGGTGCGATCTCGACGGCCAGGGTCTTGGCCAGGCCCGTGAGGCCGGCGTTGTGCGTCGTCACGATGGTCGACCCGGGGTACGGGCGTTCCTTGGCGAGACCGCCGAAGAGGACCACCGACGCGCCGGGGCGGAAGCGGTCACGCAGGACCCGCACCGTCTCGGCGTACCCGACCAGCTTGATCGTCACCGCGGTGACGGCGGCGTCGAGGTCGAGCCCGCCGAGGGTGTTCGGCGTCTGGCTGGTGGCGGTGATGACGAGGTTGTCGACCTCGCTGATCTCGCTCAACGCCGAGGCGATGGTTTCCGGCTGGGAGAGGTCGACGCCCAGCCCCCGGGTCGTGCCGCCGATCTCGGCGGCCACCGCCTCGGCCCGTGCCTTGTCCCGACTCGTGACGACGACCGTGTCGCCGCGATCCGCGAGATGCTGGGCGATCACCCGTCCCAGTCCGGTGCTTCCTCCGACGACGATCGACGTGCTCATGCGCCCCTTTTCCTTCCACCGGCCATACCTTGATCGGCAGTTGCCGACCGTAGCGCGGCTCGGGTGGGTGCCGGCGGCCGGCCGGTGCGGGTGTGGTCAGGGCCGCGTCGTCGTCGTGGCCACGACCGGCCAGCGGCGCCATACCGCGACGTGCAGCACCACCCCCGTGGCGAGGAAGTTGAGGGCGGCGAGCGCGATCCAGTCCTCGGCGGTGGCCCGCGCGAAGGTGATCCGCCCCGCGTACCACGCCAGCACCGCGTACAGCGCTGCCGCGACCAGGCCGGCGAGGAGCACGACGCAGAGGCGGCCCGGTCCGGGGCCGAGCCGGGTCCCGGGCCAGCCCTCGAACAGCATGGCGACCAGCAGGGTGGCGGCGATGACCGTGCCGCCCGCGGCGCTGATCTGGTTCGGTCGCCACCCGGTGGCCTCGCGCAGCAGCAGGAAGGTCACCGCCGTGCCGGCGAGCACGGCGGCGTTCCCGGCAAGCAACCGCGGGCCGCGGCGGGAGATCCGCGAGAACGGCCAGCCGCGCAGCGCCACGAAGAGGATCACCTGCCAGACGCCGAGGACGATCAGCAGGGCGCCGTAGGCGGCGGCCGGAAGAGGCCCGCCGGGGTTGCGCAGGTGGCCCGCGCCGCGGACGGCCGCCGGCACCTCGTCCAGGTTCACCAGCAGCAGGTACGCGGCCACGGCGACCGCCCAGCACAGCGCGAGCGCCGCCACGCCCGAACCGATCCGGCCGAACCGGCGCAGCGGCCACCCCTCGGACACCAGGGTGAGCTGGAGGATCGCCACGAACGCCCCGGCGCCCAACGACAGCGTGACCGGGAAGGTCGCCGAGTGTGCGGGGCCGGCGTGCGCGAAGAAGACACCGCGCAGGTCCACGCGGCCGACGACGGCCTGCGCCGCGACGGTGAGCGCCACCCCGCCCGCGGCGGCGAGGACGGTGTCGGTGAACCCGCTCCAGCCGGCGCGGAGGGCGCTGCCCGGCCAGTCCTGCCACCAGAAGGCGATCATGGCGATCACCGGGAGGGCGAACGTGGTGAGCGGGCCGAGCACCAGCAACGACGACTCCGCGTCGCCGGCGCCGAAGGCGAGCACGAAGAACAGCGGCACCACGAAGGTCAGCCCGGCGAGCCCCACGGTCGGCTGGGTCGGCGGCGGAGCGCTCGGACCGGCGGGTCGGGTCGGCGGCGGCGCGGGCCGGGCCGGCTCGCCGTGGGGCGGAGGAGGGGGCGCGGGGGAGGTGAGCGGCGGCCGGTCAGCGAGCGGCGGCGTGTTCCGGTACGCGACCCGCGCGGGCGGCCCGGCGCCCTCGTCGCCCTCCGCCGGGCCGGTCATGACCCGCCGATCGTCGAAGTCGGCGGCGTCGTAGCGGTGGTCACGGATCCGGCGCGCCGCCGCCGTGGTGTCCCGCCCGACGGGACGCCCGGTGTCCGGAGCCGGCGGTCACCGCGGCGCGGGTGCGTCCGGCGCGTCCGCGTGCCGGAACACCCGCTCGTCAGGTGACGCGTCGGTCGCATGCGGCCCCCGGCTCCAGGAATCCAGCCGGCCGGGATCCGGGCCGGCCGCCGTGCCGCGCTCGCGGCGGAGTGCGGTCTGCCCGACCCTATCGAGGACGAAGTCGGCGCATGCCGCGTTTCGGACGAGCGCAAGCCCCACGCCGGGTCCGGCGCGGGCGCATTGACCGCGGGCGGCGCCTTGATCGCAGCGACCGCGGGCGGTGCCTCGACCGCGGCGACCGCGGGCGGTGCCTTGATCGCGGCGACCGCGGGCGGTGCCTTGATCGCGGCGACCGCGGGCGGTGCCTTGATCGCGGCGAACGAGAGGCGGTGCCTCGACCGCAGCGACCGCGGGCGGTGCCTTGATCGACTCCAGTTCGCCGAAGTGGCGGTGTCCCACCGTGTCGGATGCCGCCAGATCGGCGAAGTGGTGTGGATCAAGCTTGCGTCAGGGCCGCGCCGGAGCGGCTGCTCCCCGGCGGGCCTTTCGTGGCGGCCGGTCGTCGGCCGATGCGGGTCCGGTGTCGTGGCCGGTCGTCGGCCGATGCCGGTCGGGTACCGCGGCCGGTCGTCGGCCGACGCGGGTCCGGTGCCGTGGCCGGTCGTCGGCCGACGCCGGTCGGGTGTCGTGGCGGGGCCTGGTGCCGCACCCGCACCGTCGACGACGAGGCGCCGCGTCAGGCGCCCACGTAGGCCGCGAGGTGCTCGCCGGTGAGCGTGGAGCGGGCGGCGACGAGGTCGGCGGGCGTGCCCTCGAACACGATCCGCCCACCGTCGTGGCCGGCGCCGGGCCCGAGGTCGATGATCCAGTCGGCGTGCGCCATGACCGCCTGGTGGTGCTCGATGACGATGACCGAGTTGCCGGTGTCCACGAGCCGGTCGAGCAGGCCGAGCAGGTGCTCGACGTCGGCGAGGTGCAGGCCGCTGGTCGGCTCGTCGAGAACGTAGACGCCACCCTTCTCGGCCATGCGGGCGGCGAGCTTGAGCCGCTGCCGCTCGCCGCCGGACAGCGTGGTGAGCGGCTGGCCGAGGCTGAGATAGCCGAGGCCGACGTCGTCGAGCCGGTCGAGGATCCGGTGCGCGGCCGGCGTGGCGGCCTCGCCGGCGCCGAAGAACGCCTCGGCCTCGGCCACCGACATCGCGAGCACCTCGCTGATGTCGCGGCCGCCGAGGCGGTATTCCAGCACCGAAGCCTGGAACCGCCGCCCCTCGCACTCCTCGCAGGTGGTCGTGACCCCGGCCATCATCCCCAGGTCCGTGTAGATGACACCGGCGCCGTTGCAGGCGGGGCAGGCGCCCTCGGAGTTGGCGCTGAACAGGGCGGGCTTCACGCCGTTGGCCTTCGCGAACGCCTTGCGGATCGGGTCGAGCAGCCCCGTGTACGTCGCCGGGTTGCTCCGCCGCGAGCCGCGGATGGCGGTCTGGTCGACCGACACCACACCGTCGCGCCCGGACACCGAGCCGTGGATCAGGGAGCTCTTGCCCGAGCCCGCCACACCGGTGACGACGACCAGCACGCCGAGCGGGATGTCGACGTCGACGTCGCGCAGGTTGTGGGCGCGGGCGCCGCGCACCTCCAGGACCCCGGACGGCGTCCGCACCGACGGCTTGAGGGAGGCGCGGTCGTCCAGGTGCCGGCCGGTGAGGGTGCCGCTGGCCCGCAGGCCCGCCACGGTGCCCTCGAACACCACCTCGCCGCCGGCTGTCCCGGCGCCGGGCCCGAGGTCGACGACGTGGTCGGCGATGGCGATCGTCTCCGGCTTGTGCTCCACGACCAGCACGGTGTTGCCCTTGTCGCGCAGCCGCAGCAGCAGGCCGTTCATCCGCTGGATGTCGTGCGGGTGCAGCCCGACCGTCGGCTCGTCGAACACGTAGGTCACGTCGGTGAGCGACGACCCCAGGTGACGGATCATCTTGGTGCGCTGCGCCTCGCCGCCGGAGAGGGTGCCGGACCGGCGGTCGAGGCTGAGGTAGCCGAGCCCGATCTCGACGAACGAGTCGAGGGTGTGCCGCAGGGCCGCGAGCAGCGGCGCCACCGACGGTTCGTCGAGCTCCTTGACCCACCGCGCGAGGTCGCTGATCTGCATGGCGCAGGCGTCGGCGATGCTGATCCCGTCGATCTTCGACGAACGCGCCGCCTCGCTGAGCCGGGTGCCGTCGCACTCGGGGCAGGTCGTGAACGTCACCACCCGCTCCACGAACGCGCGGATGTGCGGCTGCATCGCCTCGACGTCCTTGGACAGGAACGACTTCTGGATCGCCGGGACCAGACCCATGTACGTGAGGTTGATGCCGTCGACCTTGATCTTGGTGGGCTCCTTGTAGAGCAGGTCGTCCAGCTGCTTCTTCGTGAAGGCGCGGATCGGCTTGTCCGGGTCGAAGAAGCCGCAGCCGCGGAAGATGCGCCCGTACCAGCCGTCCATGCTGTAGCCGGGGATCGTGACGGCGCCCTCGTTGAGCGACTTGCCCTCGTCGTAGAGCTGGGAGAGGTCGATGTCGTTGACCTGGCCCCGACCCTCGCACCGCGGGCACATGCCGCCCGTGACGCGGAAGCTGCGACGCTCCTTCACGGTGCGCCCGGCGCGTTCCATGGTGACGGCGCCGGCTCCGCTGATCGAGGCGACGTTGAAGGAGAACGCCTGGGGCGAACCGATGTGCGGCTTGCCGAGCCGGCTGAACAGGATGCGCAGCATCGCGTTGGCGTCGGTGGCGGTGCCGACCGTGGAGCGGGGGTCGGCGCCCATCCGCTCCTGGTCGACGATGATCGCGGTCGTCAGCCCCTCGAGCACGTCGACCTCGGGCCGGGCCAGCGTCGGCATGAAGCCCTGCACGAACGCGCTGTAGGTCTCGTTGATGAGCCGCTGCGACTCGGCGGCGATCGTGTCGAACACCAGCGAGCTCTTGCCCGAGCCCGAGACCCCGGTGAACACCGTCAGCCGGCGCTTCGGAATCTCGATCTTGACGTCCTTGAGGTTGTTCTCACGAGCGCCGTGCACCCGGATCAGATCGTGGTTGTCGGCAACGTGCGGCGCGGGGGACTGGCTGCCCGTCCTGGTGGCCATGCTCATCCTTCTTCTCGGTGGCGCCCGGTCTCCATGCCGCTCACGCTAGCTGCGGCCCGGTGCCCCGTGCTTCTCGATTCCTGATCGGTCTGGTGACCTGCTTCGTGATGCACGAGGGCGTCTCCGCCGACGCGGGAGCCGTGCGGGCGCGATACGCGCTGGGCGACTCGCCGACCAGCTCCGTGAAGCGGGTGCTGAAGGTGCCGAGCGACGCGCAGCCGACCGCGAAACAGACATCGGTGACGCTGAGGTCGCCGCGGCGCAACAGCGCCATGGCGCGTTCGATGCGCCGGGTCATGAGATAGGCGTACGGCGACTCGCCGTAGGCGCGCCGGAACTGGCGGCTGAGATGCCCGGCCGACATGTTCACGCCGCGGGCGAGCGCCTCGACGTCCAGCGGCTGCGCGTACTCCCGGTCCATCCGGTCGCGGACCCGGCGCAGCAGGACGAGGTCGCGCAGGTACTGGGCCTCGGCGGAGCTGCTGCTGGACACGTACGCGATGATGCCACGCCGCACCGACGTCGCCCCGCAGGTCGGGGCGCTTCACACCGCGTCGCGTGCCGCGCCTCCCGCCACTTCGCCCAGCGGGGAATGCCCCGCCGACGCCTGCGGGAGGAGCCGCACCGAGCGCCGTCGATGATCCGGTGCCGGTGCGCGACGGGCCGGCCACCTGCGAAAATGAGCGCGCGAATCCAGCGGAGGAGGGCCGGGATGCCGCTCGAGAACGAGGACCGCGCGTCGGACTCGCCCTACATCCACCGGGTCTGGCGCAGCCACGCGTCCGGCGTCGCCCGGATGACCTCGATAGCGACCTCGAACTGGGAACTCGTGTTCTGGGAACACGACGGTGGCATGCACGCCGCCGTACGGGGTCCGGAGACCACGGCGTCGAGCGCGGAGGTGCCGGACGGGTCGGCGTCGTTCGGCATCACGTTCGCCCACGGCACGTCGATGCCGCACCTGCCCGCCGCGCGCCTGGTCGACTCCGCGCTGGAGAGCCCGCACGCCACCGCCCGGACGTTCCTGTTGCGCGGGCAGGAGTGGCTCGTCCCCGACTTCGACAGCGCCGAGCAGTTCGTGGCCCGGCTCGTACGCGAGGGCGTCGTCGTACGGGACCCGCTCGTCGACGAGGTCGTGGCCGGCGCGACGCCGGAGATCGGCACGCGCACCGTGCAGCGCCGCGTCGCCGCGGCCACCGGGCTCACGCAGGGCGGCATCCGGCAGATCGAGCGCGCCCGGCAGGCCGCGATCCTGCTCGGCGAGGGCGTCGCACCGCTCGCCGTGGTCGACCGGCTCGGGTACTACGACCAGCCGCACCTCGCCCGCTCGCTCCAGCGGTTCATCGGTCGTACCGCCGGCGAGCTCCGCCGCCGGGACGCGGCCGAGCCCCTGTCGCTTCTGTACAAGATCGGCGACGCCGACGGTCCATAGCCTTGCTGCGACGCGGCACCCCGCCGCCGGGACATCCCGCACCGCCAGCAGAGAGGTAACCAGAATGACCGAGAACGTGAACGCGGCCGCCGTGTCCGCCGACGGCACCGTGATCGCCTTCACCGCGTTCGGCCGGGGCGAGCCGCTCATCATCATCGACGGCGCCACGGCGTACCCCGCCATCAACCCCACGAACTCCGAGATCGGGCGGCTGCTGGGCGACGAGTTCCGCACCTACGCCTACGACCGCCGCGGACGCGGCGAGAGCACGGACACCGGGCCGTACGCCGTGGAGCGCGAAATCGAGGACCTCGCCGCGCTTATCAAGGTGGCCGGTGAGCCGGTGACCCTGTTCGGTTGGTCGTCCGGCGCCGTCCTGGCGCTCGACGCCGCGGCGGCCGGCCTCCCGATCCGGCGTCTCGCGCTGTTCGAGCCGCCGTTCGTCGTCGACGACAGCCGCCCGCCGTTGCCGGCCGACTACGTGCAGCGCCTCGACGCCGCCGTGGCCGACGGTCGTCCGGGCGATGCCGCGGAGCTGTTCCTCACGGCCGCGGCCGGCATGCCCGCCGAGGCCGTCGGCGGCATCCGGCAGAGCGAGTTCTGGCCGATCATGGAAGCGGTGGCGCCGACCATCGCCTACGACGGCCGGATCATGGGGACCACGATGTCGGGCGCGCCCCTGCCGCGGGACCGCTGGGCGTCGGTCACCGTGCCCACGCTCGTGATGCACGGCACCGGGACCTTCCCGTTCATCGTCGCCGGCACCCGGGCGCTCGCCGAGCTGCTGCCCACCGCCACGCTGCGGGCCGTCGAGGGCGAGCAGCACAGCGCCCCCGCCGACGTGCTCGCCGCCGCGCTGCGCGACTTCGCCCGCGCCTGAGCGCGCGGCGTTCGGGGGAGGAGCACGCGGATCGCGACCCGCCCGGTGCCCGGGGGCGTCACCCCCGGGTGGCGCGGCACGAGCATCCCGACCGGCACGCGCAGGAGCCGGCGGGGCCGCGTCGGCGAGCGAGGGTACGTGCACAGCAGCGCATCGCCCCGCCGGTGCGGACAGACCGCACCGACGAGGCGATGACCAGCGAGGCGTCTACTTCTTGATCGTGATGGTCGCCTTGCGGTAGTTGTTGCGCCTGTCCTTCTTCGTCGGGTCGTAGTTGTTCTCGATGTTGCCGGCGGCGTCGACCGAGAACCACTGGAACGTCGTCGTCTCGGTCACGTGGAACACCTGGCCGGGCTCGCGGAAGTCGGTCGCCGCGTACCGCGGTGACTCCATCGTGGGCCGGCTGCCGTCCGTCGTGTAGTAGATGGTCGCCGGCTCGTTGGTCTCGAAGCGCACGTCGACGGGCCCGCGGTACTTTCCGCCGCCCGGAACGAGCGTGGACCTCGGGTCCTTCTTGTCCTTGCCCCACTCCGCCGCGATCCGGAACATCTCCATGATCCCGTTGGCGTACTCCATCGTCTCGGAGTGGCCGCTCACGAGGTCCGGGTTGCCGACCCACTCCGGCTGGAACGAGCCGCCCTGCCAGTTGCCGGTGGCCGGGTTGTAGACCGACCCGCCGACCTCCCAGCCGAAGGCGTAGATCCCGTAGGTGTAGTACAGGTCCTCGCGGACGTTGCCCGCCGAGGAGTAGAGGACGTCCGACGAGCCGCCGACGTTCTCCGGCGTCACGACGGTCTCCCGGTGCGCCTTGACCTGCGACAGGATCCTGGACGCCGACTGCCAGTAGAACGCCTCGTCGCCCAGCGGCGGGCGCGGCGTGGTGATCCGCCCGTCGGCGATGTAGGCGCCCGGCTGCCAGAACAGCTGGCCGCCGTTGGAGTGCACGGACATCATGAACTTGATGTTCCGGTACCGCTCGACCAGCCAGATGATGTTCTTCGACTCCGGCTCGGACAGCTCCGCCGGGCCCTGGAACGTGTCGCTGACGCAGCTCGTCGACGCGCCCGCGTAGCCGTCGTGGCCCGACCCGACCCGGTAGTTGCGGTTGAGGTCGACGCCCCAGGAGTTGCGCCGGCCCGGATCGGCGTTCTCGTCCGGGCAGTGGTTCGTCATGTTCCGGCGCTGGGAGGCGAAGTTGTAGAAGCTGTAGTTCGCCCCGTCGGGATTGTTGGACAGGATGAGGAAGATGTCGGTGTTCTCGACGATCTTCTTCGTCTCCCGGTCCGACGTGTAGTTGTGCACGAGGCGCTCGGCCGTCTCCAGCGTGGTCGTCGCGGGCACCCACTCACGCGCGTGGTCCTGCGCCTGGATCAGCACACCGGGGTTGCGGCCGTCGCGGTGCTTGCCGATGCGCAGGACGGGGATCGTTGCCGGACCGCGCGGCACGTCGCCCTCCGGCGCGCCGGCACGCTTCTGGTCGAGGAAGTCGGTGAGCGCCACGGGACCGGGCGTCGCCGCGACGATGCCGGTGCCGGCGTTGGTGCGGTACGGGTGTGCCCGGTCGACGAGGCCCTGCGACCGGGTCTCCAGCGCCGTCGCCACCTCGGCGGCCGTGCTCGCGAGCGCGCCGGAGGCGTTCTTCGCGAGGAGGACGCGGATGGCCTTGCCGGCCACCTTCACCGCGAGCGGGAGGTTCGCCCCGGGCCGGTCCACGAACTCGACGGTGATGTCGTTGCCGCCCTCGTGGCCCCACGCGGCCGAACTCACGACGACCGCCTCCTGCCCGGTGCCGCCGATCGTGGCCTGCGCCTTGCGCTGGTAGCCGTTGGTCTTGTTCGGCAGGTAGACGATCTCGGCGATGTCCGGGTACTGGCGGGCGATTTCCTCGGCGCGGCTGTAGAGCTGCTGGGGGTGCCGGTAGCCGTCGACGAAGTCCCACTTGTAGGCCGGGTTCGCCGTCAGCGGCGGCGGGGCGTCCTCCAACCAGTTGGACACGGTGCCGACCGCGACGCCGCCGGTGGAGCTCGTGACCCGGATCTGGTCGGGGCGCCTGTCCAGCTTGAACAGGTTCCGGTGGAACATGTACTGCCCGGAGTCGACGAAGCGGCTCATCGTCCGCGGGAAGCCGAACGACGTGCCCCGGCCCGCGTCGTTCTCGAGCTGCATCGTGACGACCGGGTCGGTCTGCTGCCCCTCGGTGGTCCGGGCCTCGACGTAGAGGAACCCCTGGCCCTTCGTGGTGAACCAGTCGGCGCGGACGACCCGTACGGTCGCCGTGTGGGTGGCCGGCTGGACGGTGTTCGCGGCGAACGCGCGGAGCCCTCCGTCGGCCTCCTGGTTCCACGCGAAGCCCTCGTTCTCGCCGAGGATCTCGACGCCCAACGCCTCGAGTTCGGTGACCTGCTCGGCGGTCACCACCGCCTCGCCCTCGATGCCGGTGGGCACGCGCTTGAGGCCGTGCTCGAGATCGAAGCCCGCGGCGACCACCTTGTCCAGCAGGGCGGCGCCGTCCAGGTGGATGCGGACGTGGCGTACCGGCTCCGAGTCCTCGAGGTGGGACCGCCCGGCGCCGGCCGTGGCTGTCGGCTCCCCGGCATGCGCGCCCGCGGGCGCGGTCGCCACGAGGACGCTCCCCGCCATGGCGGTCAACGTGAGAAGTGCGATGCGCAGCTGTGTGCGTCGCATTCCCCCTCCTTCTGCATTGCAGCCTGTGGATGCTGTCGTGACCAACGCGCGCGCGGTCCGAACGGGTCCACCCGGGACGGTCGTCCTAGCTCACGCACGGTGAGGCCGGGTACGACGGTCGCCGGCGTGCGAAGGACCGGGCCGCCCGTGCGCGAGCTGGGTGCGGTGAGCGTATGTGCATTCATCGCATCGACGGGGCTCGCCGGGCGGATTTGAGCATTCCTTGAGGCGACCGTTCGGGAGGGATGGATGTGGCGTCGCGGAACTAGGATGGATGCCGATCGATCGATGGCGGCGGCTTCGCGGAAGGACTGGTGGACCCGATGCCGGACAACCGTGACCCCGCGTCCCGCACCGACGACCGGAGCCGGCCCACCTGGCAGCGGGTCGTGGCGGTCACCGGGACGGTGGTCGCCCTCCTGGTGGCCATCGGAGCGTGGCTGCTACCCGAGCCCGGGTCGTGGGTCTGCGACGTGACGCGCGACCGCGCGGTCGGCTGCAACGACGTGCCCAATGACTTCCTCGGCCGGTGGACGGGCGCGGAGACCTGCCACAGCATGGCGGTGTTCACCTGCCACCAGCAGGAGTACGCGCTGACGCTGACGATCAGCCGCGGACAGACCGGTGAGGCCGTGGTGACCAGCAGGTCCGAGTCCGGCGGCGAGCCGTTGTGCGAATCGTCCTGGACGCTGGAGACCGCCGACGACGCCCTGCTCGAGCTCCACGTCGAGCGGAGTCGTTACGTGGGCGCGGGCGACGATGACGGCACGATGAGCGGCTGCCCGGGTGACCTGGACGTCCGCCTCCAGCTGACCGAGCAGCGCACTCTCGGCCTGGAGACCCGCTCCGGCAGCCGGACGATCCCCCTGATGCCCCCGGGCATCCTCCTGTTCAGCGGCGTCCTCCACCAGCGGTGACACGCCATCTCACCGTCGACCGGCCCGCCGCTCCAGCACGTAGCCGCCGAGCGCGAGCGCGATCAGGGCGTCCTGGGTGAGCAACGAGGCGGGCAGCCCGAGCAGCCGGATCGGCGGGCCGCCCTCCTCGTACGGGGACGTTCCGGGCACGGCCAGCGTCAGGTTGAAGGGGCCGTAGCGCAGCAGCGGCAGCGTCGCCGCCACCCAGGTCGCCAGCCGCCGGTCCTCCCGCACACCGCGGGTGAGCAGCCACAGCATCACCACGCCGGAGCCGCTCGCGCCGATCACCTCGGCGGTGCCGTGCCATCGGGCGTGCGGCCCGTACCCGGGACCGAACGTGTGGCGGCGGTTCCAGTCGGCCAGCCAGGGGACCAGCGTCATCGCCGCGGCGCTGGCGACGAGCAGGCGTCGACCCCACCGTGACCGCATGACGCTCCTCCTCACCGTCGCCGCGCCCGCGTACGACCCGGACGCCTCCGATGCGTGGCCCGTCTGCCCGGTGGTGGCCCCTCCAAACCAGGGCGACGGCCTTCACGCCTCGGAGGTCTCCTCGGCCGCCTTGTCGAAGCGGTCGTCGCTGCGCTCACGCTCGGTGTTCGCCATGCCTGGAGTGTTCGCGGCCGTGGCCCGCGATGGAGAGGGATGTGTCGCCATGGTGACTTCACCGCCCCGCCCCGCTCCGCGACCAGCGCAGGAGCGCCGGGGAGCAGGCAGGGGCCCGAGTGGGCCAGCCGACAGAAAACGGCGGGCCGTGCGGGTGGCGCGGGTGGGAACCGCCATGATGGGCCCGTGAAGATCCTGTCGATCCAGTCATCGGTCGCCTACGGCTACGTCGGCAACTCGGCGGCCACCTTCCCGCTGCAGCGCCTGGGGCACGAGGTGTGGCCGGTGCTGACGGTCCACTTCTCCAACCACACGGGATACGGCGCGTGGCGCGGACCGCTGCTGGCGCCGGCCGACGTGGCTGAGGTGATCGCGGGCATCCGGGACCGGGGTGTGCTCGGCACCGCCGACGCCGTGTTGTCGGGCTACCAGGGCGATCCGGCGATGGGCGCCGTGATCCTCGACGCGGTGGAGACGGTCAAGGCGGCCAACCCGGACGCGGTGTACTGCTGCGACCCGGTGATGGGCGACGCGGGCCGCGGGATGTTCGTCCGCCCGGGCATTCCGGAGTACATGCGGGACGTCGTCGTGCCACGTGCCGACATCATCACCCCGAACCACTTCGAGCTCGACTTCCTCGCCGGCCGTACGACCACCTCATTCACCGAGGTGCTGGAGGCCGTCGACGTGGTGCGCGCGGCGGGACCGCGACACGTGCTGGTCACCAGCGTGCTGCACGGCGACCTGCCGGAGGGGTCGCTCGAGGTGGTGGCCGTCTCGGACGAGGGCGCCTGGGCGGTGACCACGCCGCTGCTGCCGATCAACCCGAACGGGGGCGGTGACGTCACGGCGGCCCTGTATCTCGCGCACCTGTGGACGACGGGCTCGCCCGCGACGGCGCTGGAACGCACCATCGCCTCCGTCTTCGCCGTCCTGGAGGCGACCCTCGCCGCGGGCACCCGGGAGATCCAGCTGGTCGCCGCCCAGGACGCGATCGCCGACCCGCCCACGAGGTTCGCCGCCCGCCGGCTGCGCTGACGCGAGCGCCCGCCTCTCACCAGCCGTCCGGGCCGGAACCAGGACCGGGGCCGGGGCCGGGGCCGGGGCCGGGAAAGGATCCGTCGCCGAACAGGATGCGGCTCGCCGCGGCCCGGCCGAGCGGCGTACGCAGCAGCGTGAACGCCGCCGCCGCGAGAGTGGGCGTACGCACCTGGGCCAGCCCCCGGCGCAGCATCAGCCGGCCCCGGAAGCGCGCACGCAGGGCGGCGCCGTCGTAGCGGGTCAACGCGTCGGGCCGGCCCGTCCGGAGGGCCTCGTGCAGGGTGCCGGCGGCCAGCGCCGACAACCGCAGGCACGGATCGAGGCCGCCGGCGGTGAGCGGCGACACCGCTCCCGCCGCGTCGCCCACGAGGAGGCCGTCGGGGCAGCTGATGCGGCGCAGCACCCCGCCCACGGGGATCGGGCCGCCGCGCCGCTCGACCGCGTCCGGTTCGCGGTCGCCGGTTGGCAGCCCGGGCGCCGTGGCGGCGAACCGCTCCAGCGCGCGGCGCAGGCCGTCGGGGAAGCGGTCGGCGTAGCCCGCCACGCCGACGTGGGCGTGCCGCCCGTCGTTGACGACCCACGCCAGGTAGCCGGGCGCGAGCGACGGATCCAACACGCAGTGGAAGGTCGGCGGCTCGTGACCGGCGGGGATGGTGAAGACCTCCTCGGCGCCGACCAGCAGGTGGTGGTTGCGGCCCAGGCCGAGGTCCCGGGCGACCCGCGAGCGGGCGCCGTCGGCGCCGACGACGAACCGCGCCCGGACGGTGACCGGCCCGTCACGGCCGTCGAGGAGGAAGGAGTCGCCTCGTCGGCCGGCGTAGCGGGTGCCCCAGGCCATCTGTACGCCGGCGTCCGCCGCGGCGCGGGCCGCCGCCGTGTACAGCGACGCCATGTCGGCCACCCGGTACTCGTCGCGGGTGCTGACGAGGGCCACCGGGCGGCGCAGCCCGGGAGGGTAGAGCACGACCCGTCGGATGGGCGGCCCGAGGGACGCGGGAGGCAGGGCGAAGTCGTCGAGCGTACGTCGGACGAAGATCCCGGTCGTGCGGATCGCGCCGGTCGGCGTGGGTCGGCGTTCGGCCAGCAGCACGTCGTGGCCCTGCCGTGCGAGCAGCGTGGCCGTGTGCAGCCCGGCCAGGCCGGCCCCGACGACCAGCACGTCGACGATCATCGCCCGACCACCATCGACGTGCCGATGGCCGACGACCGGACCGCCGGCGGTGCCGCGCGGCGGAGCGAGCAGATCACCTATCGACTTTCACCCAGCACCTATCGAATGTCAATAGGTACGGGGGTGTGAGGCGGTGCAGCGTGTCGGCATCCCGAGCCTCACCTAGCCCCCGAAACTCAGCACCCGCCGCAACTCGGGGTCGAGAACGTCGTCGTACTGCGGGTCTGGTTTCGCCCCCGCGGCGCTGAGCACGGTGCTGAAGAAGCACCGGGCGGCGGCGGCGAGGATCACGTGGAAGATCTCCGTGTCGTCGAGACCGTGGCCGCGCAGGCTCGCCACATCGGCCTCGGTGACCGAGCTGGCATCGGCCGCCACCTTCCCCGCGAAGTCGACGACGGCGACCTCCTGAGGGGACAGGCCGGCGCTGCCGTGGTCCGAGGCGATGGCGGCGACCGTCCGGGCGTCGAAGAACCTGTCCCGCAGCACCTTCCCGTGCGCGAGCCCGCAGTACGACGACTTCAGCGCCCGGGCCGCGGCCAGCGTCGCCAACTCGTAGCGGCGCAGGTCCATCCCGGCCTTCACGGCCGCGTTGAGCTGCTGCCACGTGGCGTACGCGGCGGGACTGTGGGCGAAGAGCCGCGTGAAGTTCGGCAGGTAGCCCATCGCCGTCGTGTCCGCGTCGAACATCCGCTCGGTGTCCGCCGACTGTGCGGCAGGCTGCAGGAAACTCATCCGCATCCCCTTCCGGCTCGACGGTGCGAGGGTATGCCCCCGCCCCCGCCCGTGCTGTCGGGAACCGGGCACCGGGAGGCCGCCGCTGGGCCGCCGGGGCCACCGGCGCGGCCCCGACCGCGAGCCGAGCGGTGGCCGCCGGCCCTTCAGCCGAAGGGCCGGCGGCCACGGAAGTTCCGTCAGGTGTCTGGTGATTCCCGCATCGATGCCCAACTAACTTCGGGTGGCCGGAGACCCAACCGGCGGACGAAGGTGAGGGGGACAACCAGTGAGACTCAAGGTCGCGATCCTCGCGGCGGCAGCCCTGGCGGTGAGCCTGCTGAGCGGCGTCGGCCCGGCGAGCGGCGCCCCGGCGGACGGCCCACCGACGCCACTGCCCGAGCCGAAGGTGCATCCCATCCAGGTCACCGGCCCGGCGGCCGAGCGGCTGAACCTGATCATCATGGGTGACGGCTACCAGCGGGACCAGCAGCAGCTCTTCCTGGCCGACGTCGACCGCAACCTGGCGGTCATGTGGGCCACCGAGCCGTTCCGGACCTACCGCGACTACATCAACGTGTACGCCGTGGAGATCGCCTCGATCGACTACGGCGTCCGGTGCGACCCGGACGGACGGGTACGCCATCCGGACGGGACGATCCGCGACACCGGTCAGCGCGAGGGCCCGATCGACGGCAAGAACACCGCGCTGCGGATGATCTACCAGAACGGCTGCAACGACCCCCTGTCCCGCGGCACCGTCTACGGCGGCGCGCCGGTGGACTGCGCGAGCTACGCCGCGTACTACCCCGCCGGGGTCAACCCCTGCGAGACCGGCAACCAGGCGCACAACCGGATCATGGACACCTACGTGGCACCGGTGCTGGGGATCCCGCGTACCGCGCAGAACGTGCAGACCCTGGCCATCTTCAACACCTTCACGTACGGCGGGATCGGCGGCACCAATGCCACCACCTCGGGCGGCTCCCCGCAGGGCCCGCTGATCTCGCTGCACGAGATCGGCCACTCGCTGGGCACCCTGGCCGACGAGTATCCGTACTCCTCCCGCGACGTGGTGCGGCCCTGCTACACGGGCGGGGAACCCAACAGCTTCCACCACACCACCTACACCGACCCGCAGAAGATGGTGGAGGACCAGCACAAGTGGTGGCGCTGGATCGGTGAGGAGAGCCTGTCCGGCGGCACGATCGGGCTGCACGAGGGCGGCGGCAGCTACCCGTGCGGGCAGCGCCGGCCGAGCGAGCACTCGATGATGCGCTGGATCGGGTTCGACTTCGACCAGATCGGCCTCGAGCACATGGTCGCCCGGGTGACCGGCATGCGGAACTCGGGGCAGATGAACGTACGGCACACCCCGCTCGGCACCGTGCCGTCCGACGGCGTGCTGTGGGTCGAGACCGGGCAGCCGCGCTACCACGAGCTGCAGGTGACCTGGCGGGTCGGCGGCCCCGAGGGCCGCGTGCTCGACACGCACAACAGCCGCGACCTCGACCTCGCGCCGCTCGACCTGCCGGCCGGGACCGTGGTGCACGTCGAGGTGCGCGACCCGGTGGGGCCCGACGGCACCGACTGGGTCCGCAACCCGTCCACCGGCAACACGGCCACGAACTCCGGCTACAACGGCCCCCGGTTCGTGCAGACCCGGCAGTGGACGGTGGGCGACACGAAGGCCACCCCGTCGCCGGCGGCCGCCACGGTCACCGGCCACACCCTGAACACCCAGCCGGTCGCCGGCGACGAGGTCGTGTACGTGCGGACCAACCACCCGGACGACCGGATCCCCGACGTGGCGTGGTCGCTCGACGGCAATCCGCTGCCGAACCCGTACAACAGCCGCAACCTCGATCTCGCGGCGCTGAAGCTGTCGCCCGGCACCCACAAGCTCGCCGCCACGGTGACCGACCCGGCGGATCCGGGTGGCGTCTCCGACCGGGTCGAGTGGACCGTCGACAACGCGCTGCCCACGGCACCCCGCCGACTGTCGGAGCCGCTCACCCGGCTCGCCGGCGGCACCGACCACCCGGTGTACTTCAACGGCTGGGACATGTGGCTGGACCCGCAGGACGACCACACCGGGTACGACGAGGAGCGCTACGTCGTGGGCCAGCTCCGGTTGGACAAGGACGGCTGGTACAACTACTTCGGGTTCCCCGAGCAGCCCATGCCCTCGTCGCCGTTCCAGTTCCGCCACTCCGGCACGGACGTCAAGGCCCTGACGTACGGCAACCTCGGCACGGGCGGCCTGTCGAAGGCGGCGTTCGAGCAGACGCTGCCCGACGACCACCCCGGCGGCGGGTTCGTGCCGGGCTTCGGCACGCACCTCGTCGAGCACCGGGCCATCGACGCGGCCGGCAACGTCGGCCGGTCGAGCAGCTACCAGGCCACCGTGCTGCCCGGCTCGTCGCCGGAGTGCACGACGACCCTGACCGGCCGGCAGTCGCGCGTCGTGGCCACCGAGGGCGTGACCTGCCTGACCGGCGCCCAGGTCGCCGGCGGGGTGACGGTACGGGCCGGCGCGTCCCTCGTCGTCCGGGACAGCGCGATCAACGGCGGGGTCACGGCCACCGGCGCCCAGGCGGTGCAGATGTTCGGCACCACGGTGAACGGGCCCGCCCGGATCACCGGGACCACGCGGGACGTGACGATCGCCGGCGCCACCGTCAACGGCCCGCTCACCCTGTCGCAGAACGTCCAGGTGAGCGCCAACGAGCGGTACAGCCGGCTGGCCGGCGCCTACGGGCCCGTCCTGGTCGGCAGCCGGGTCAACGGACCGCTCGCCTGCGCCGGCAACAGCGCCCCGGTCAAGGACTTCGGCGCGCCCAACACGGTGAACGGACCCAGGGGCGGCGACTGCGTGGCCCTGTGACGCAGCGGTGCGACGGTGGTGGGCCGGGGGCGTCCGGCCCACCACCCCCGGCCGCGCCGGCGGTGCGGTACGCAGCGGCGACACGCCTGCGTACCGCATCCGCCCGCCCTTGCGCGTAAGGACCAAAAGGCCGATAGATATTTACATAAGCGATACGGCCGATTACGGTGATCGGAGCTCGAGTTCCCATTGGGTGGCCGCCCGACACGAGTCATCGCCCTGCCTGTTGGTCGTGGGCAACCGCCGATGTGACACTGGGAGATTCGCCGTGGACTCTGACGTTCCACAACGCTCATCCGGTCAGGCACACACCACCCACCTCGACGCCGTGGTCCCGCAGGAGCCGGGACGCAAGCACCGCCAGCGCCCGTACACCCTGCTGGCCGTCCTGACGGCCGGCGCCCTCGCCATCGGGAGCGCGCCGCTGTGGGGGCACGGCGGAGCCGATCCGCTCGACGACGCGGCCCTGTCCGCGGCGCCCACCTACACGGTCGGCCTCCAGCCACCGCAGGATCCCGGCCCGTTCCCCGGGAGCGTGACGCCCACCTCGCCCACCATCACGATCGCCGGCCAACGGGACGGCGAGAGCACGTTTCCGGTCGTCAGGTACGACCAGGTGCAGCCGAAGGTCCCGGGGCAGATGGACTTCGACCACTTCCACACCGGCATCGAGATCCAGTGGTGGCTGCGGAAGTGGGCGCACGAGCGGCCCGACATCGTCGACCTGTACATCGTGGGGGAGAGCTTCAGCGGCCAGCCCATCTACCAGCTGACCATCACCGACAAGTCCACCGGCAAGGACACCGACAAGCCGGCCGCGTACTTCGAGGGGAACCGGCACTCCGGCGAGACCTCCTCGGCCGAGAGCTCGCTGTGGCTCGCGCACCACCTCATCACCCAGGCCGGCAAGGACCGCGCCGTCGACCGTCTGCTCGACGACAAGACGGTCTACATCCGTCCGGTCAACAACCCCGACGGCCACGACATGTACCTGTACACGGCGCAGACGAACCGGTCGACGGTGCGGCCGTACGACAACGACGGCGACGGCAAGCGCGACGAGGACCCGGGCGAGGACCTCAACGGCGACGGCTACCTCGGCCAGATGCGCCAGTACGTGGGCGCCGGCAAGGGCACCCACGTCGTGGACGCGCGGGACCCCGCCCGCAACGCCATGCTGAGCGTCGGCGCGGGCAACGGCGACTACCTCATCTTCTCCGAGGGCACGGACAACGACGGCGACGGCCGCTACAACGAGGACGGCGTCGGCGGCCTCGACCTGCACCGCAACTACCCGTACAACTGGCACGTCATGCCGGAGGACGACGCCACGGGCCGCAACCTGACCCAGGGCGGCGCCGGCGAGTACCCGTTGTCGGAGCCGGAGACCCGCCACGTCTACACCTGGCTGATGTCGCACACCAACATCGGCGCGGTGAACAGCATGGACACCCGCGTGCCCATGCACCTGCGGGGCCCCTCGACCTGCGTGCCCGAGGAGTGCATGTACACGAGCGACCGCAAGCTCTACGAGCGCTTCGACAAGGCCGGCCAGTCGTTCACCGGGTACCGCAACGCGGGCAGCGTCTACGTCGACTACGCCACCCGCAACGGCGGCGATCCGGAGGCCCTGTTCGGGCACGGCCCGGACTTCGGCTACTTCCAGTACGGCGCCGTCTGGTACGGCGACGAGATCTGGAACGGCGGTGACTACACCGACTACGACAAGGACGGCCGGTACGCGGACTGGGAACGGTCGCGGTGGTGCGTCGAGAACGGCCGCACGAACTGCTTCCTGCCGTGGACGAAGGCGGAGCACCCCAAGCTGGGGGCCGTCGAGGTCGGCGGCATCAACCCCAAGTTCTGGTCGCAGAACCCGTCGGCCGACCTCGTCGGTCAGTGGGCCGCCAACCAGGCGAAGTTCAACCTCTACCTGACCGAGTCGCTGCCGCAGGTGGCCCTCGACCGGGTGCAGGTCAAGAAGCTCAAGGGCGCCCAGAGCGACGGGGCGACCCACGAGATCACGGCGACGGTCCGCAACACGGGCCGCATCCCCACGGCCCTGGAGCAGGCGAAGGAAATCAAGATCGTGGCTCCGGACACCGTACGGGTCGACGGCGCCCGCGCCGTCGGCGCCGCGCCGCAGTTCTACCTGGACGGCGGCGACGACCAGAAGGTCAAGCTGCGCGTGGCCAGGACCGACAGCGACCGGATCACGGTGCAGGCCGTCAGCGTCCGCGGCGGCCTGGACTCCGCGTCCGCGCGCCTGAGTTGACGCCCGAGGGTGAGCGCCGCCCGCACACCGTGCGGCGCTCACCCTCCGGTCCACCCCGCGCGATCACAGCCCCCCAAGAAAGGTGAACCACCCCATGACCCACACGCAGCACGAAGGGCTGAGCCGCCGCCGCATCCTGGGCGGAGCGGCCGGGCTGGCCGCCGGCGCGGCGGCCGTCGCGACGGGAATTCCGGCCAGCGCGTCCGCCGCGCCCGCGACGCACGCACCCGACCTCGCCCGCTGGCGCCGGCAGGCCGAGCACGTGACGATCACCCGCGACGACTGGGGCATCCCGCACGTGGTCGGCAGGACCGACGCCGACGCGGTCTTCGGGATGATGTACGCGCAGGCCGAGGACGACTTCAACCGGATCGAGCGCAACTACCTGGTGAGCCTCGGCCGCCTCGCCGAGGCCGAGGGCGAGACCGCGATCTGGCAGGACCTGCGCCAGCGGCTGTACATCGACCCCGAGGAGCTGAAGCGGGACTACCTGCGGAGCCCGTCCTGGCTGCGCAAGCTGATGCAGGCGTGGGCCGACGGGTTGAACTACTACCTCGCCACCCACCCCGAGGTGCGGCCGCGCGTGATCCGGCGGTTCGAGCCGTGGATGGCGCTGAGCTTCTCCGAGGGCAGCATCGGCGGCGACATCGAGCGGGTGCCGCTCACCCAGCTCGAGGCGTTCTACTCCCAGCGCGAGATCCCGATGACCGACGAGGAACGCGGGCTGCTGTTCCGCGAGCCCAGCGGGTCGAACGGCATCGCCATCGCCCCGAGCCACACCCGCGACGGTCACGCCCTGCTGCTGATCAACCCGCACACCAGCTTCTTCTTCCGGTCCGAGCAGCACGTGACGAGCCGTGAGGGGCTCGACGTGTACGGCGCCGCGACCTGGGGCCAGTTCTTCATCTACCAGGGCTTCAACGCCCGGACGGGCTGGATGCACACGTCCAGCGGCGTCGACAACGTCGACGAGTTCGCCGAGACGATCGTGACCCGCGCGGACGGGCGGCACTACTACCGCTACGGCCGTGACCTGCGACCCGTGACGACGAAGGCGATCACCCTGTCCTACCGCACGGAGGACGGTGGGCTCGCGCGGCGCCGCTTCACCACCCTCGCCACCCACCACGGCCCGATCGTGCGCGAGGCGGACGGCAAGTGGATCGCGTTCGCGCTCATGAACAAGCCCGTCGAGGCGCTCCAGCAGAGCTTCCTGCGCACCAAGACGCGCGACTACGAGGACTTCATCCAGGTCGCCGGCCTCAAGGCCAACAGCTCCAACAACACGCTCTTCGCGGACTCCAAGGGCGAGATCGCCTTCCTGATGCCGCAGTTCATGCCGGTCCGCCAGGACCGCTTCGACTACCGCAAGCCCGTCGACGGCAGCGACCCGGCCACCGACTGGCACGGCCTGCACAGCCTCCGGAGCATGCCGCAGGTGGTGAACCCGAGGAACGGCTGGACGTACAACTCGAACAACTGGCCCTGGACCGCGGCCGGCGCGGACAGCCCGAAGGCCTCCGACTACCCGCGCTACTTCGACCAGGCCGGCGAGAACCCGCGCGGCCCGCAGGCCATCCGCGTGCTCAGCGCCCGCGACAAGTTCACCCCGCAGACGCTCATCGAGGCCGCCTTCGACCGCTACCTCACCGCCTTCGCCCGGCTCGTTCCGCAGCTCGTCGCCGCGTGGGACAAGCTGCCCGCGGGCGACCCGCAGAAGGCGCGGCTCGCCGACCCGGTCGGCCTGCTGCGCGCCTGGGACTTCCGCTGGGCGGCGGAATCCACCGCGACCTCGCTGGCCGTGTTCTGGGGCGAGGCGCTCTGGGCGCCGCTGTCCCAGGCGGCACGCGACGCGGGCATGTCGATGTGGGACTACCTGGCCGAGCGCGCCACCGACCCGCAGCGGCTCGCGGCGCTCGACGCGGCGGTGCAGCGGCTCACGCAGGACTTCGGCGGCTGGCAGGTGCCCTGGGGCGAGATCAACCGCTTCCAGCGCAACGACGGGGCGATCACCCAGACGTTCGACGACAGCAAGCCGAGCTTCCCGGTGCCGTTCACGTCGGCGCAGTGGGGCTCTCTCGCCTCGTTCGGGGCGCGACGCTACCCGGGGACGAAGCGCTACTACGGCACCAGCGGCAACAGCTTCGTGGCCGTCGTGGAGTTCGGGCCGAAGGTGCGCGCCTGGGCCGTGACGGCGGGCGGCGCGAGCGGTCACCCGGAGTCGCCGCACTTCGACGACCAGGTCGAGCGCTACGCGAACGGCGACCTCCGGCCCGTCTACTTCTACCCGGAGGACCTCAAGGGCCACGTCGAGCGGCGCTACCAGCCGGGCGAGGAGTAGTCAGGACGTCGACGCCGAGGCGTGCCGGGCCGGCCAAGCGGTCGGGCCGCCTCGGCGTCGGCGGCCGTCTAGGGTCTGTCTCGAAGTCCTCGGTCGAGCCGAGGCGGAGTCCAGGCGGCGATCCGGCAAGGCGGAGATTGGTTCGGATACCGGTGTTGTATCCGGACCAATCTCCAACGCCGCCGGTCGTTGCCTGGCCCGCCGCAGGCCGGCCAGGGACTTCGAGACAGGCCCTAGGTGTTCTGTCCATGGACGTTGGTGACAGGGCTGGGATCTTGAAATGGGTGAGGACCTCCGGGTGAGGTGGAGCTTGTCGAAGGTTCCGCACCACCCGGGAGGTCCTCGTGCCCCACGCTAACGCACCCTTGACTGAGCGAGGCAGGCTGCGCCTGGCGCGCTGCGTGGTTGACGATCGTTGGCCGTTGCGGCGGGCCGCGGAACGGTTCCAGGTCAGCGTGAATACGGCGAAGCGGTGGGCCGACCGGTACCGGGCCGAAGGAGTCGCTGGCATGTCCGATCGGTCCAGTCGCCCGCACCGGTCCCCGAACCGCACCCGCCCGCCAGCCGAGCGCAAGGTGCTGCACCTGCGGGTGAAGAAGCGGTGGGGGCCAGCGCGGATCGCCGGCCGGCTCGACATGGCGGCGTCGACGTGCCACGCGATCCTGCGCCGTGCCGGGGTCGCCCGCCTGGCTCACCTCGACCGCGGCACCGGCCGCCCGGTCCGCCGCTACGAACACGCCAGCCCCGGCGACCTGGTCCATGTCGACGTCAAGAAACTCGGCAACATCCCCGACGGCGGCGGCTGGCGCACCCAGGGCCGGCGACGAGGCAAACTCAACCGCACCGCCACGCCCGGGCACACCACCGACCGGTGGGGCGGCGCCCGGCTCGGATACGCCTATCTACACACCGCCCTGGACGATCACTCCCGGCTGGCCTATACCGAAATCCTCACCGACGAGACCCGCCAGACCGCCACCGCCTTCTGGCAGCGAGCACAAGCCTGGTTCACCGCCCAGGGCATCACCGTGCGACGCATCATCACCGACAACGGCAGCTGCTACCGCTCCCGGCTCTGGCGCGACACCCTGACCAACGCCGGGATCAGCGTGAAGAAGACCCGCCCCTACCGGCCCCAAACCAACGGCAAGGTCGAGCGGTTCCACCGCACACTCGCCGACGAGTGGGCCTACGCCAAGCCGTACTCCTCAGAAACAGCCCGACGAGCCGCCTTGCCCGCATGGCTACACCACTACAACAATCACCGCAGCCACACCGCACTCGGCGGCCCACCCGCCAGCCGCGTCCCCAACCTCTCCGGACAGAACACCTAGGGACCGAAGGTGAAGACGTACGCGCGGAAGCCCGGCCGGTCGGCCGCGAGGGTCAGCACGTGGTCGTCGCGTGAGGCGCCGGCGACGAGCCGGACCATGCCCGCCCGGTCGACGTGCGCCACCCCGTCCGGGCCGACGCCGGCGCCGCGCTCGTCGCCGACGGGTCGCCCGTCGAGCAGGACCCGCACCGGGACCTGCCCGGACGGTCCCGGATCGACCACGACGTTGACCTCGCCGGCGTTGAAGGGCAGGACGATCTCGCCGCCGCCCTCGCCCAGTTCGACGTGGTCGCCGCTGCTGCGCCAGTCTCCGGTCAGCGTGAACGCGCCGGGCAACCGCCGGTCGGCGCCGATGTACGTCTCCTCGGTCACCCCGGCGTAGGAGGGCTGCTCGGTGGCCGCGAACCTCGCCGCCTCCGGGGTGACCGGGGGCAGCTCGACGTCCGGCGTCCCGGCGACGAGAAGCTGGCGGATCTGCGCCTCCGTGCGGTCGTAGTCGCCCTCGCCGATCCACCGCTGGACGAGCTGCCCGTTCACGTCGAAGAGGTAGCGCGCCGGCCACGCGATGTTGCCGAGCGACTCCCAGACGCGGAAGTCGTTGTCGATCGCGACGGGGTAGGTGAGCCCGTGGTCACGGATGCCCCGGTCGATGTTCTCCGCGTACCGGCCGAACGCGAACTCCGGCGCGTGCAGGCCGATGACGGCGAGCCCCCGGTCGGCGTAGGCGCGGTGCCAGGCCTTCACGAAGGGGGCGGTGCGGATCCAGTTGATGCAGGTGTACTCCCACACGTCGACGAGCACCACCCGGCCGCGCAACGCATCGGGATCCAGCGGCGGCGAGTTCACCCACCGCTCGACGGTGAACGCCGGAAGCCGCACGGGCTCATCGATCATCACGGGCGTACGACGTCCGCCGTCGACATGGGGCCTCCACGTCCTTCCTGCCACGTCACGCCCAGCCTAGCCGTGTGATGGTGCCGGCGAGTCGGGAACGGCGAGTTGGGAGCGCCTCTCCCGACCACCGCGCGCGCCGCCCGTCGCCGGCCACCGGGCCGGCGCGTGCCCGGCACCAACGGGGGTACTCCGGTGCGCCCGTTCGGCGGCCGCGCGACCGCCCGGGCGCAGCCGAACGCCGCTCACCGGAGGAGCACGCGATATGAGCAACGCCGGACACGGGCGCCTGTCGCCGGGGGTCTCCCTGGTGCTGCTCGCCTCGATCCTCGTGTCGTTCCTGGCCTCGTCGTCCGCCCCGACCCCCCTGTACGGGATCTACCAGCAACGGTGGCACTTCTCGCCGGTCACGACCACCGTGGTGTTCGCCGTCTACGCCGTCGCCGTGCTGGCCTCGCTGCTCACGTTCGGCAAGCTCTCCGACCACGTCGGGCGGCGGCCGGTCCTGCTCGTCGCCATCGCCGTCCAGATGGCCTCACTCGTCATCTTCGTCCTCGCCAACGGCGTGCCCATGCTGCTGGCCGCCCGCGTCGTCCAGGGACTCGCCACCGGCGCCGCCACCGGGGCCATCGGCGCCGGCATGCTCGACATCAACCGCGCCCGCGGCACCCTCGCGAACTCGATCGCGCCCGGCATCGGCACGGGCGGTGGCGCCCTGCTCTCGGCGCTGCTCATCCAGTTCCTGCCCGCCCCGACCCGACTGGTGTACGTCGTCCTGCTCGTCGTCCTGCTGATCCAGGGCATCGGGATCGTGCTGATGCCGGAGACGGTCACACCGACAACCGGAGCGCTGCGGAGTCTGCGACCCGAGATCAAACTGCCCCGGGCCGTACGCGCGCCGATCCTCGTGGTCCTTCCGGTGGTCTTCTCCGTCTGGGCGCTGGCCGGCTTCTTCGGCGCGCTCGGCCCGGCGCTCGTCCGCGCCTTCATGGAAACCTCGATCATCGTGGCCGGCCTGGTCCTCTTCGTCTTCGCCGTCGTCGGGTCGATCGCCGTCCTGCTGATGCGCAACACCCCCGCACGGACGGTGATGCTCATCGGGATCGGCGCCCTCATCCTCGGCATGATCGTCACGCTGGTGTCGGTCATGGCCGGTTCGCTCATGGGCTTCTTCGTGGGCCTCGCGCTCGGGGGCGTCGGCTTCGGGGGCGGCTTCCAGGGCAGCCTCAAGACGATCATGCCGCTGATCGAGGCGCACGAGCGGGCGAGCGTGCTGTCCCTGCTGTACATCATCTCCTACGTCGGCCTCGGCCTGCCCACCGTCATCGCGGGTTTCCTCGTGGTCTACGCCGGTGGCCTGCCCCGGACCGTCGACGAGTACTCCGTGGCCGTCATCCTGCTCGCCGTGGTCGCCCTGCTCGGCCTGCGCCGGGCCACGCGGATGTCGCCCGGCTGACCCCCCGACGCTCCCGACGGTGGTCACGGCTGCGCGCGTGCCACCTCGTGGACCTGGACGACTTCGTCACCGCGCCATTCGCCGATCCGGCTGACGCGGGGCCGATCTGTCTCGCCGTCGTCGCCGCGGCCGGGACGTTTCGCGCCGATGAACTTATTGACACGGCCGTGGTCTCCCCGGAACCATCAGCCGCAGTCCACATGCGTGCCGTCGTCCGTCACGAGTTCCTCTGACAACGATGTCAGGCCGCGACCGCGAAGGAGACTCGCATGGCGCCCACCGGCGGACCCGGCATCCCGGGTGCGACCGTCCACACCTGCCGGTAGGCGTACGCCGCTCCACCGATGACCAGCACTCGATCCGTGTCGAGTCGAAAGGCCCCCACCCCCATGTCACTGCGTTCCCTTCCGCGCGCCAGATCCTCCCGGCCGATCGCCGGGACAGCCGCGGCCCTGCTGGCGGCGGGACTGCTCGTCGCCGCGCCACCGGCGGTCGCCGCACCCACCACGGCGCCGCCCGGCAACTTCCGCTCGTCCTTCGAGTCGGCCGATCCGCAACCTTCGGCGAGCACCGTCGAGGTGGACGCGAGCGGTAAGCCGGTCCAGGGAAACCTGAGCGGGGCGAGCCATGCCGGCCTGCCCGGCAGCCTGCTCGCCCAGGTGGACGCCGTGACCGCGAGCGCCGAGAACGCGCCGAACGAGACCGCCGCGAACCTCGCCGACGGCAATCCGTCGAGCAAGTGGCTCGCGTTCAACCCGACCGGCTGGGTGACCTACCGGCTGGCCAAGCCCTCGGCCGTCGTGCGGTACGCGCTGACCTCCGCGAACGACGCCCCCACCCGTGACCCGAAGGACTTCACCCTCCAGGGGTCGGTCGACGGCACGGCCTGGACCGACCTCGACCGGCAGACCGGGCAGACCTTCGGCGGCCGCTTCACCACGAAGACCTACAGCGTCACCAACACGACCGCCTACGCGTACTACCGGCTGAACGTCTCCGCGAACTCCGGTGACGCGCTCCTCCAGCTCGCCGACTGGGACATCAGCGACGGCTCGGACGTCCGCCCGCCGGCCACCCCGATGGTCAGCGTCGTGGGCACCGGCCCGGTCAGCGGCCACAACATGAAGCCGCGCGCCGGATTCACCGGGCTCGCGTCACTGCGGTACTCCGGCGGCGCCGAGGCCGACGGGCGCTCGTACGCCACGAACAAGCTCTTCGACGTCGACATCGCGGTCGGGCCGAAGACCCGCCTGTCGTACCGGATCTTCCCGGAGTTCACCGGCAAGGACACCCGGTACCCGTCCACCTGGGCGGCCCTCGACCTGCACTTCACCGACGGCAGCTACCTCAGCCAACGGGCGCCGGTGGACCAGCACGGCTACCCGCTCACCGCAGCGGGGCAGGGCGCGTCCAGGGTGCTCTACGCCGACCAGTGGAACGCGGTGCAGTCCGACATCGGCGCCGTCGCGAACGGCAAGACGATCGACCGCATCCTGCTCGCGTACGACAACCCGCAGGGGACCGCCGAGACCCATTTCCAGGGCTGGCTCGACGACGTCACGATCGCGGGCGCGGCGACCTCGGTCGACGGCTCCCGCCTCACCAACTTCGTCGACACCCGGCGCGGTACGAACGCGTCCGGCTCGTTCTCACGCGGCAACAACCTGCCGATCTCGGCGGTGCCGAACGGCTTCAACTTCTTCACCCCGGTCACCAACGCCACCTCGGACACCTGGGAGTACGACTACCAGCGGTTCAACAACGCGGCGAACCTGCCCACGCTCGAGGGGCTCGCGATCTCGCACGAGCCCAGCCCGTGGATGGGTGACCGTAACCAGATGTCCGTCATGCCGGTGCCGGCCGGTGGCTCCCTCACCGGAGCGCCCAGCAGCCGCGCCGTCGCCTTCAGCCACGACGACGAGATCGCGCGGCCGGACTTCTACCAGGTCACGCTGCAGAACGGTCTGGTCGCCCAGATGTCGCCCACCGACCACGGCGGCATCATGACGTTCACCTTCCCGACCGGGCAGGCCACGGGAAGCCTCGTCCTCTACAACGGCACGTTCACCATCGGCACGGACGGCACCTTCACCGGCTGGGTCGACAACGGAAGCGGCTTCTCGGCCGGCCGCAGCCGGATGTTCGTGTCCGGCACGTTCGACCGGGCGCCGACGGCGTCGTCGGCGACGTCCGCCACTTTCGACACGTCCACGCAGCGCCAGGTCACGCTGAGCCTCGCCACCTCGTTCCTCTCGGTCGACCAGGCGCGGAAGAACCTCGACCTGGAGGTCACCGGGCGCAGCTTCGACCAGATCCGCGCCGCGGCCACCGCCGCGTGGCAGGACCGGCTCGGCCGGATCGAGGTACGGGACGCCACCGAGACGCAGCTCGTCACCCTGTACTCGAACCTGTACCGGCTGAACCTCTACCCGAACTCCCAGTCGGAGAACACCGGCACCGCGTCCGCCCCCCGCTGGCAGTACGCGAGCCCGGTGTCGGCGCCCACCGGCGCGTCGACGGCCACCCACACGGGCGCGAAGATCGTCGATGGGCAGATCTACGTCAACAACGGCTTCTGGGACACCTACCGCACCGTGTGGCCGGCGTACTCGCTGCTCTACCCGGACGTCGCGGCCCGGATCGCCGACGGGTTCGTCCAGCAGTACCGTGACGGCGGCTGGGTCGCCCGCTGGTCCTCGCCCGGCTACGCCGACCTCATGACCGGCACGAGCGCGAACGTCGCGCTGGCCGAGGCGTACCTCAACGGCGTCGAGCTGCCCGACGCACGCGCCGCGTACGACTCGGCCGTCAAGGACGCCACCGTCGCGTCCGGTCGCGGCGAGGTCGGCCGCAAGGGCATCGAGACCTCGCTGTTCCTGGGCTACACGCCGACGTCCACGGACCAGTCGGTGTCGTGGGCGCTGGAAGGTTTCATCAACGACTACGGCATCGGCAACATGGCCGCGGCCCTGGCCAAGGACAAGGCCACGCCGAAGGCGGAGCGCGACCGGCTCAAGGAGGAGTCGGAGTACTTCCTCCAGCGCGCCCGCAACTACGTCAACCTGTTCGACGAGAAGCAGGACTTCTTCCAGGGCCGCGACGCCAACGGCACCTTCCGCACCGGCGACCCGCGGGACTGGGGCGGGGTCTACACCGAGACCAACGGGTGGAACTTCGCGTTCACGGCGCAGCACGACGGCCAGGGCCTGGCCAACCTGTACGGAGGGCAGAAGGCGCTCCAGCAGAAGCTCGACGAGTTCTTCGCCACCCCGGAGAACGCCGACCGCCCCGGCGGGTACGGCAACACGATCCACGAGATGCTCGAGGCGCAGGCCGTGCGGATGGGCCAGCTCGGCATGAGCAACCAGCCGTCGCACCACATCCCGTACATGTACGTCTACGCCGGCGCTCCCGCCAAGACCCAGGCGATCGTCCGGGAGATCCTCCAGCGCCTCTACGTGGGCAGCGAGATCGGCCAGGGCTACCCCGGTGACGAGGACAACGGCGAGATGTCCGCCTGGTACGTCCTCAGCTCGCTGGGCCTCTACCCGCTGCAGGTCGGCTCGTCCAACTGGACCATCGGATCGCCGCAGTTCACCCGGATGACCGTCCACCGCAGCGGCGGCGACATCGTCGTCAACGCGCCCGCCAACAGCACGAGCAACATCTACGTGCAGGGCGTCAGGGTCAACGGGAAGACGCAGCGCGGGGTCTCCATCGACTCGTCCGTGCTGGCCCACGGCGGCACCATCGACTTCCAGATGGGCCCCCGGCCGTCGTCCTGGGGCACCGGCCGCAACGACGCGCCGCCGTCGCTCACCAGGGGCGACGCCGTGCCCAAGCCGTTGCAGGACACCACGGGCCCCGGTCTCGGCAGCGCGACCGCGACCGACGGCCGGGACGCGTCGGCGTTGTTCGACGACTCGTCGACCACGCAGATGACCTTCGCGTCCACGGCGCCGCAGGTCACCTGGGCGTCTCGCGACGTCCGGCAGACCCCGATGTACTACACCCTCACCTCGGGGGCGAACGCCGGCGATCCCGCCGACTGGCGCCTCCAGGGCTCCAACGACGGCGTCACCTGGACCACCCTCGACTCGCGGCAGGGCGAGGCGTTCGCGTGGCGCAACCAGACGCGCCCGTTCAAGATTGACAAGCCGGGGCGGTTCGCACAGTTCCGCCTCGCCGTGACGAAGACCGTCGGGGCCGCGCAGCCGAACCTCGCCGAGATCGAGCTGCTCGCCGGCGGTGACCTCCAGCTCGTGGGCGGCGCCGTCACCGTGACGGCCGCGAACGGCGTGCACGCGACATCCGGCGTACCCGTGTCGGTGCCGCTGGCCACCGTCACCGGCGGCAACGCCGCCGGCTACGAGGCCACCATCGACTGGGGCGACGGCTCGCCGGTCACCGAGGGCACCGTCACGCCCAGCTCGCGTGCCGTGTGGGCCGTCAGCGGCTCGCACACCTACGCCACGCCCGGCTTCCACCAGGCGAGCGTCACGGTGACCGACGGCGCCGGCCAGGGCTCGGTGACGGTCGGCGTCGACGTGGCGTACGCGCCGGCCACCGGCCTCACGGCGGCCTTCGACACCCTCTGCATCGGTGACGAGGGCGTGCTCGCGGCCGACTGCGACGCCAAGTCGTGGGCGTACTCGCGGGCGGCTCTCGCGGCGGCCGGCGTGACCCAGGGCCAGCCGCACGCCGTGCCCGGGACCGGCCTGCACTTCACGCTGCCGGAAATCCCGGCCGGCCAGCCGGACAACGCCAGCGGCAACGGCGAGACGATCGTCCTCGACCTGCCGACCGACGCGAAGAGCCTCTCGTTCATCGGCGCCGGCACGCAGGGCAACCAGAGCACGACCGGCACGGCGACGTTCAGCGACGGCAGCACCGCGAGCATCCCGATCCAGATGAGCGACTGGACGCTGGGCGGCAACGCCAACGGCACCCCGTCGTACGGCAACATCGTCGTCGCGAAGGCCGCGTACCGGCTGAGCGGCACGAGCCGGGACGCCGCCCAGCCGTTCCTGTTCGCCACCACGCCGTACCAGATCCCGGCCGGCAAGACGCTCGTCTCGGTGACCCTGCCGACGCAGACCGGCGACCCCGGCGCGACGGGCCGGATCCACGTGTTCGCCATCGCCGACGACGGCACGCCGGCGCCCGCGCTGGCGTCCACCACACCGGGGAACCAGACGGCCACCGCCGGGCAGGCCCTCGCGGCCGACCTCGGCACGGTGACCGGCGGCGTTCCCGGCACGGGCGGCTACCGGGCACGCGTCCAGTGGGGTGACGGCACGGTTCCGGAGGACGTCACCGTCGACGCGTCCGGCGCCATGAGCGGCCGGCACACCTACGCCCAGGAGGGCACGTACACGGTGCACGTCACCGTGTGGGACCGCACGACGAGCCGGACCGCGACGTTCACCGTGACGGTGGCCAGTGGCGGAGCGCAGCCGGCGGTGTCCGCCTCCAGCAGCGTCGCCGCCGGCGACACGCTCACCGTCGAGGGCACCGGGTTCGCCGCCGGCGAGCAGGTGACCGTGACGCTGGGCGCCGGCCCGGCGCGCACCGTGACGGTCGCGGCCTCCCCGGCCGGCGCGATCCGCGCCTCGATCACCACGCCCGGGGACACCCGGCCCGGCCGGTACGCCGTGACCGCCACGGGAGCGTCCTCGCGGGCGCCGGCGACGGCAACCGTCCAGGTCACCGGGAAGCCGGCCGCGCCGGCGTACCGGCCGCGGGTGGCGCTGTCGACCACGTCGGGCGCGCGCGAGACGCCGATCACGGTCGACGGTTCCGGGTTCGCGCCGAACGAGGCGATCACCATCCGCTTCGGCGACGGCCTCGCCTCGAGCACCGTACGCGCGAACGGCGACGGCGTCGTCTCCGGCGTGACGGTGAGCGTTCCCGGCGCGGCGAAGGCGGGCTCCACCAGCATCACGCTGGCGGGCGCCGCATCGGGCGCGCGGGTCGCGCTGCCCTTCACGGTGACCCGCTCCAACTGAGCCGGCGGTAGCACCGCCACCGGGGCGGGCCGGTCATCCGGCCCGCCCCGGTGGCGGCCTCACCCGCGGACGCGTGGTCGTCTAGCGAAGCGACCGGAAGCTGTCGCGCATCTCCTGCGTGAAGAGCTGCGGCTGCTCCCAGGCCGCGAAGTGGCCGCCCCGGTCGAGCCGGTTGTAGTGGATGAGGTTCGGGTACGCCTGCTCGGCCCAGCTCCGCGGCGCCTGGAAGAGCTCGTCGGGAAAGACGCTCACGGCGGCCGGGACGGTGACGCCCTTGGCGGCGAAGAAGGAGAGCGGATTCACCGCGTAGAGGCGCGCCGCGGAGACTCCGGTGTTCGTGAGCCAGAAGAGCGTGATGTTGTCGAGGACGTCGTCACGCGACAGGCCTCCCGGCTGCCCCGCGAAGGCCCGGATGATCAGGTCCAGGCTCTTCGCGTCGTGGTCGATCATGAACGACGCCAGACCGACGGGCGAGTCCGCGAGCGCGGTCAGCGTCTCCGGGCGCGTTCCCATGATGAGGGCGTAGGCGGCGTGCTTCCAGAAGAAGTCCGCCTGCTCGCACGCGCGCATCTCCTCGGCCGAGAGGTCGGACGGCAACGAGCCGAGCGAGTCGTTGACCCCCGTGATGTCGGACTGGAACAGCTTGTCGATCTCGGGTGGGAACACACCCGGCATGTTGCTGTGGATGCCAAGCAGCTCCGGCGGCGCCTGCAGGCCCATCATGTCGGTGATGAGCGCGCCCCAGTCGCCGCCCTGCGCCACGAACCGCGTGTAGCCGAGGCGCCTCATCAGTTCCGTCCAGGCGGCCGCGATGTGCTCCGGCCCCCAGTCGCTCGTGGTGGGCTTGCCCGAGAACCCGTAGCCGGGCATCGACGGGATCACCAGGTGGAAGGCGTCGGAGGCGTCCCCGCCGTGGGCCGTGGGATCGGTGAGCGGCTCGATGATCTTCAGTTGCTCGATCACCGAGCCGGGCCAGCCGTGCGTGACGATGAGCGGCAGGGCGTCCTCGTGCTTCGAACGGACGTGGAGGAAGTGGATGTCCAGCCCGTCGATCTCGGTGATGAACTGCGGAAAGCTGTTCAGTCTCGCCTCGACCCTGCGCCAGTCGTACTCGTCCTTCCAGTAACGGGCGAGGGCCTGGCTCGTCGCCAGCGGCACACCCTGCGACTGGTCCGCGACGGTCTCCTTCTCCGGCCAGCGGGTGGCCGCGATGCGGGCTCGCAGCGCCTCGAGTTCCGCCTCGGGGATCTCGACCCGGAACGGCCGGATGTCGGCGACGCGCGTCCGCGCTTCGGTCTTGACGGCCACGTGGTCCTCCTGTCGGTGAGCGTGCGCTGGAGGTCGAGCGGGCGCTCCGCGCCCGCCTGCCGCGACAAGGTCAGCCTCCTGGGCCTCGCCCGGCCCGATGACGGCAGCCGGCCTGGCTTCGGCCTTCGCGAGGGCTCGGGACGAGGCGCACGGTGTGCGTGCGACCGCGGCAGGGGCGTGCGCTGCCGCCATCCGTCCAAGCCGAGCCTAGAACGCCATTCACCATGCCCGGAGGCCATACGCGCGATCCCGCACGTGCCCCCGCCGGCGGGAACGGCCTCACGAGCCGGGGATGGGGGCGCCGGGGGGCGTCGGGGACGTTCGGCGCAGGCGGGTCCGGGGCGGACCTCACGGGCCGGAACAGTCGTTCGACCCGGCTTCCTCGAAGGCGGGCGGTCGAGACGTCCCGGACACCGCGACATCACGCAACACGAGTCGATCACGCCCCTGAAACGCCCGGACTTCAGGGAACGCGACCCGATCACGGTCCCGTAGGCGCTTGATCGACACCATGTCGCCGATGTGGCGGTATCCGGCGGCCCGAGATGCCGCCATATCGCCGGAATGGAGTCGATCAAGGCTGAGGGAGGCGACGACGGCAACATCCGCCGGTCCCCGCCGCACCCCGGCAGCGAGTGTTGGGCGTCCGCGCCGACGTGTGATAGGACGCCGGGAACGAGTCATGGAAGAGAGGACCAGTGCCGTGCACACCCCCCACGCGTCCATCCCGCGGTTCCACCTCGCCGTGCCCGTCGACGACCTCGACGCCGCCCGGCACTTCTACGGACAGCTCATCGGCTGCGACCAGGGACGCAGCGCGGACACCTGGATCGACTGGGACCTGCGCGGCCACCAGTTCGTGACCCACCTCGTCGCCGGGCGCCGAACCGCGGCGCACAACGAGGTCGACGGCCACGACGTCCCGGTCCCGCACTTCGGTCTCCTGCTCACCGTGCCCGAGTTCCACGAGTTGGCCGAGCGGCTGCGGGCCGCCGGCACGGTGTTCGTCATCGAGCCGTACCTGCGCTTCGCCGGGCAGCCCGGGGAGCAGTGGACCATGTTCCTGCACGATCCCGCCGGCAACGCCCTGGAGTTCAAGGCGTTCGCCGACGACTCCCAGGTGTTCGCCGTCTGAGAGCGTTTGCAGGCGCCGGCCGGCGCCCGCTCCGCGTGCCGCGCCGGCCGGCGCCCGCTGCGCGTGCCGCGCCGGCCGGACCGGCCGACGCGGCACGCCGTGCCCGACGTCAGGGACAGGGCTTGCCCGCGCAGACGTCGACGACCCGGCCGGTGAGCAGGAACGTCGCCTTCTGCTGCTGCGCACCGGCCTGGGCGCGCGGGAACTCGTGCGGGTCCGTGCCGTACTCCGGGCCGGCCGGGGCCAGGTTCGTGGCCGGCGGTGCGGCGGCCTCGCCGCTGTTCCAGATGACGATCGCCGACCCGGTGTACGGATAGGACCGGATCGGCTCGATGCCCCAGTACGGCCGCACGTCGAGTGACCAGCCGTCGGCGACGGCCGGGATGTGCAGCCGGGCGCCGATGGTGCGCGCCTCGACCTCGGCCGCCGCGGGGGAGACCTGGTGGTCGCCGAAGGCCACGTGCATGAGCACCTGGTGCGCCGGGGTGCGGGGCAGCGGGTCGTCGGTCATGTGCTGGGCGTACCCGTTCGCCTCGGACCGGTCCCACAGCATCTGCAGCAGCGCGAAGATCAGCTGCTGGTCGACCGGGTCCGGGTAGGAGGCGTCCATGATCTCCTGGAACGGGGCGAAGTCGACGCTCCGCTGCAGCAGGGTCGAGTAGTTCATCCCCGGCACACCGAGCACCGACCGGGTCCAGTCCTGCGCGATGGCGGTGAGGGCGCCGCCGTTGATGCCACCCTGGCTGTTGCCGTCGTAGTGCAGCCCGCCCGCCGTGTCGACGAGCGGTCGCCCGCGGGCGTCCTGGAACGCCGGGTCGGCCGCGAACCCGCGCGGGTGGACCATCGTGCGGCCCAGGAAGAGGAAGTTCAGGAAGCTCTGCTGGAGCCGGTCCACCACGGCGGGGAAGGCGCTCAGGTCGTCGAAGGTGCCGGCCACGTACGGGACGTCGGCGTCGGCCATGCCGATCCAGCTCGTCGCGCAGAAGGTGAAGCGGTGCGTGGCCGACATCGCCTTGACGTTGCCCGCGTTGATCTCGGTTGGTTTGCCGAGCAGGCCGTGGCCGTAGAGCGAGAGGTGCGCCGGCTCGGCGGCGGACGCACTGCGCGGGATGTTGCAGACGAAGTCGGCCCGCAGGGTCGCGCCGGACGGCGTGGGCAGGGCGTACGGCGTGCGCGCGGTGCCGTCGCCGCCGGCCGGCCCGTAGTGCAGCCGGGAACCCGGTCCGCCGGCGCCGGTCAGGTAGGACGGCACGGCGACGGTGCCGGTGACCTGCCGGGCGATGCGCGGATCCTGCTGCGGTGTGTAGTCGGTGACCTGGGTGACGGTGAACGGCGGCGCCGCCGCGCCGAGGCGGGCGAACGCGCCGTCGCGGATCGCGAGCATCCGGCCGGTGAGGCCGTGCCGGCTCGCCACCGTGAAGTCCCAGGCCAGGTAGAGGTCGTGGCGCTTGACCCCGGCCGCGCTCAGGTTGGCGAGGATCCGCTTCATCTGCGGGGCCCGGCCGTCCCGGGGACCGAGGCCGTTGCCCGTGACGTACGACCGGAAGGCCGCCGGAGCCGGGATGAGCCTCCGGCTCCCGTCGCGCATGCCGCGCAGACCCACGACGTACCGGGTGCCCTCGGCCAGTGCGACCGCGGGCCGGATGACGAGCACCTGCCGGTCCGGGCGGCCGGCCGCGTGCGCGTCCAGCTCCGCCCAGTACGGCGTGCGCTCGCCGGTGGCGGTGTTCAGCAGCACGATGGGCGCGTCCCTGGCCAGCGAGCGGCCTATGTCGGTCACCGGCGCGATCCCGGTGGCCGCGGCGTCGAGGCGGGGCACGTGCACGACGATCGGCGAGCCGGGGCTGAACCCGTCCTGCCGGTTCCACTCCGTCGGGTCGATGGGGGTGCCGTGCGCGTTGGCCGGCATCGCCGAGGCCGCCAGCCGCACCCGCTTGCCGGTGGGGCTGGCCGGGTCGGGCACCGTGAAGTAGTCGTTCGGGAACGGCAGCAGGCACGCCGTCGGGTCGATCGGGTCGCAGGCGCCGGGGGCGGTCGGCGGACGTGCGGCCGCGGACGGCGCCGCGGCGGCCGCCGTGCCGAACAGGACCGCGGCGGCGGTCACCAGGACGGACACGGCGAGTCGGAGCCGGCTGGGGATGGTCACACGCATCTCCTTCGACGGTGGACAGTGGACGGTCGGGCGGCCGACGGTGGTGGGCCCGGGGCAGAAGTTCTTCCTACGCCGGGACGGAACCACCGGCAAGGGGTGCCACCGCGTCCTGCCGCCGCGCCGGCCGCGTCAGGGCTCCGACCACGCGGTCTGGACGACCATCGCGCCCTCACGGCGGCGTACCAGGGTGCCCCGGCCGGGCGGCAGCGGCTGCGGCCGCAGACCGCCGACGAGCGCGCCCTCGTCCCGGTTGCCGGACATGAGCAGCACCGGCGACTCCTGCTCGCGCAGGCGTTGCAGCACGGGCTCGTAGAGCGCCCGGGCGGCGCCGCCGGCGCGGCGGGCGACGATCATGTGCAGGCCGATGTCACGGGCCTGTGGCAGCAGCTCGTATATGTCGCTGAACGGGTTGTTGCCGGCGGACGCGACCAGGTCGTAGTCGTCGACCAGGATGTAGAGGTCCGGGCCTGTCCACCAGCTGCGCGCGCGGAGCTGTTCGGCGGTGACGTCCGGGCCGGGCAGCCGGTTCGTCATCGCCTCGCGCACGTCGGCCAGCCCTCCGGTGAGGCTCTGCTGGCTGTGAGCGTAGTGGATCAGGTGCTCGCCCTCGACCGCGCCCAACAGGCTGCGCCGGTAGTCCACGATCATCAGCCGGGCCTCGGCGGGAGCGCGCCGGGCGGCGATCTGCCGCGCCACGAGCCGGAGCAGGTTGCTCTTACCGCACTCCCCGTCACCGAAGACGATCAGGTGCGGGTCCCGGTCCAGGTCGAGGGTGACCGGTGCGAGCGACGACTCGTCGACCGCGACGGGCACCCCGCGCCCGGCCGGGCCGGCCAGCGCGTTGAGGTCCTCGGCCGTGAGCCGGCGCGGCAGCAGCCGCACCGGCGGCGCGGGCTCGCCGGGCCACGCCTCGGCGACCGTCTTCACGAGCTGCGCCGTGGCCGTGGCGAGGTCGCCCACGTCGTGCCTGCCGTCGATGCGGGTCAGCGCCGTGAGGAAGTGCAGCTTGTCGGGCAGCAGCCCGCGGCCCGGCGCGCGGTCGGGCACGTTCCGGGCGATCCGGCGGTCGAACTCGGACTCCGACGGGTCGCCCAGACGCAGCTCCAGCCGAGTGCCGAGCAGGTCGCGGAGGGTCAGGCGGAGCTCCGTCCACCGCGAGGCCGTAACCACCACGTGCACGCCGAAACCGAGCCCCCGCTGGGCTATGTCGGTCACCATCTGCTCGAGTTCCTCGTACTCGTTGCGCAGGGTGCTCCAGCCGTCCACCACGAGGAAGACGTCACCGAACGGATCGTCGGCGAACTTCCCGGCGGCACGGCCTGCCCGATAGGCCGCCATGGACGGGATGTCGTGCCGGAGGAAGAACGCCTCCCGCGCGTCGAGGACCGTGATGACCTCGGCCACCGTGCGCCGTACGGCCTCGCTCTCCCGCCGGCCAGCGACGCCGGAGACGTGCGGCAGCCCCTCGAGTGCCCGCAGCGCCCCGCCGCCGAAGTCGAGGCAGAAGAGCTGGACCTCCCGGGGCGTGTGGGTCAGCGCCAGCGACGCCACGATGGCGCGCGCCACCGTGGTCTTTCCCGACTGCGGGCCACCCACCACGGCGACGTTGCCGGCGCTGCCGTGCAGCTCCAGCCACAGCGTCTGCCGGGCCTGCTCGACCGGCACGTCGACGACGCCGACCGGTACGCGCAGCGAACCGGCGTCCCGTGAGGACGTGAGGCCCCGGGTGGCGTGCCGGAGCAGGGGAGGCATCAGCTCGTCCAGGCTGGGAGGCTCGACGAGCGGCGGCAGCCAGACCTGGTGCGCGGCGGCGTCGCGGCCGCGCAGCCGTTCGACGAGGATCTCCAGCAGGCTGCGGTCGAGCAGCTCCGGTGGCGCCTGCCCGTCCGGGTCGGCGACCGGGCCGGAGACGTACGAGGCCCGGAAGGCCTGCATGGCCGACCCCGCCTTGAGGTATCCGTGCCCGGGTGCTTGCGGCAGCTCGTACGCGTCCGGCACGCCGAGCGCGGCCCGGCTCTCGACGGCCGAGAAGGTGCGCAGGACGACCCGGTACGACAGGTAGCTCTCGAGGCCGCGCAGCCGTCCCTCCTCCAGCCGTTGGCTCGCGAGCAGGAGGTGCACGCCGAGGGAACGGCCCAGCCGCGCGATCTGCACGAAGACGTCGATGAAGTCGGGCTTGGCGGACAGCAGCTCCATGAACTCGTCGCAGATGACCACCAGGCTGGGCAGCGGCGCCAGCGGTGCGCCGGCCTCCCGGGCACGCTCGTGGTCCCACCGGTTGGCGTGGTTGCCGGCGGCCCGCAGCACCTTCTGCCGACGCAGCAGCTCGCCGGCGAGGGCGTCCGCCAGCCGGTCGACGAGGGTGAGATCGTCGGCGAGGTTGGTGATCAGGGCGCTGACGTGGGGCAGCCCGGCGAGGGGGCGGAAGGCCGCGCCGCCCTTGAAATCGATCAGGACGAGGTTGAGCTGGTCGGAGGTGTGCCGCGCGGCGAGCGCCACGACGAGCGTCCGCAGCAGCTCACTCTTGCCGGACCCGGTCGCCCCGACGAGGAGCCCGTGCGGGCCCATGCCGTCCTGCGCCGCCTCCTTGAGGTCGAGCAGCACCGGCTGGTTGTCCTCGCCGAGGCCGACGGGCACCCTCAGGTAGTCCGGCCCGGGGCCCGTCCGCCGCCCCTGGAACCGCCACAGCGTCGCGCGGTCGCGCACCCCGAGGACGAGGAGCGCCTCGTCGGGCCGCTCGCTGGTCGAGGCGGGTTCCCGCCCCGCCCAGCCACCCGTCGACGCCGACTCCCACGCCTGGGCGATGGTCGACACCAACGCGCCGGCGCCCTCGAGCGTCTCGGCCTCGGCGTCCGCCTCGCCGTCGGCGGCGCCGGCCGCCAGGTCGGGCAGCGCGATCCGGAAGGTCCGCCGACCGTGGATGGCCCAGCCGGGCAGGTTGGCCGGCAGGCGGGCCGCCTGATCGGGATTGATCAGCGACTCGTGTGGTTGCGACAGCCGCGTCTCGATCCGGATCTGCGGCAGCTCCCGCAGCTCCTCCGGGATGACGCGCCAGCTGCGCTCGACGACGACCACGTGGATGCCGTACCCGAGGCCCTTGTTGGCGAGGTCGACCACCCGCGTGGTGAAGTCGGGCAGCAGGGTGGCGAAGTCGTGCCAGCGGTCGACCACCAGGAAGACGTCCGGGCACGGGCCGGTCTTGAGGTCGGCCCGCCGGGCCCGCAGGCTGGTGGGCGACTCCAGCTCGTGCCGGCGGAAGAGCTGCTTGCGGGCGAGGACGTCCTGTTCCAGACGATCGAGCAGCTTGTCGACCTCGCCGACCTCGTCGTCGCCGAGGACCGCGTGGACGTGCGGCAGGCGTCGCATGGGGCCCAGCCGGTTGCCGCCCGACTCCAGGCAGTGGACGGCCACCTCGTCGTCGGAGTGGGTGAGGGCGAGCCCGCCGATGATGGTCCGCAGCAGGGTCGTCTTGCCGGTCCCGGCGCGCCCCACGACGAGCAGGTGGCCGTCCGAGGACGCCAGGTCCAGCCAGATCGGCTCGCCGACCGGTTGGTCGATCCGCTGGACCCGACCGACGGGAACCTTGAGCAGACCGCGCCGGCGCCACTCGGTCGCCTGCAGCTTCACGTCCTCGGCCGGTTCCAGTGGGCCCAGCAGGTCGCCGAGGCGGGGATCCCGCTGGTCGCGCTGCCGCCGGTGCCGCTGCTGGCCCTCCCGCGAGAGCGCGATGTGGATCTCGTCGCTCGCGCTGCCGAAGTGACACGGCGTCTGCGCCGACCGCTTCGGCAGCTCCAGGTGCACGTACCGCCACAGGTCGTCGGGGGTGATGCGGCCCTGACCGGAGATGTCCGCGGCGCCGGTGCTGATTCCCTGGATGACGGTCTCGGTGAAGGCCGAGCGCTGCCGCGGCTCGGTCTCCGACGCCGGCCGGCCGTCGTCGGCCCGCTCCACCGAGTTCGTCGCCGTGATGACGTAGCGGCCCTGCCCGGTCTTCAGCTCGCCGTCGATGGCCAGGTCGTCGGTGGTCTTCAGCCCGAGCCCCTCGAACGCCCCGCTGTAGCAGCAGTCGAGCAGGATGAGCGTGCTCGCCGCGTCGCACTCGTCCAGCAGCTCCCGGACGAACGAGGCGGAGATCGCGGTGGAGGAGAGGTGCGTTACCTCGGTGTTGGCCACCGCGAGGTGCAACCGGCCCCGCTTGCTGCTGCGGACGCCGTGCCCGGAGAAGTAGAGCAGGACGAGGTCCTCCGGCCCCGCGGCCCGCAGCATCGACTCCATGGCCCGCTCGATGGAGCTCTTCGACTCGTTCTCGAGCAGCACCGTCTGGTCGAACGCGCCGACGTCCGCGTCGGCGAGCAGGCTGAGCAGGTCCCGGGCCTCCTCGCGCGGCGCGTACAGGTCGGACAGGGACTCGTCGAGGTAGCGGTCGTTGGCGATCAGCAGTGCGCGACGCTGGCCCATCGTCAGCTCCCGGTGGGGGCGCTCCCGCCCGGACGGGACGCGGTGGCGGGCAGCGCCGCGGTGCCCGGGTCGCCCGTCGCCGAGCCCGGGCCGAGCAGCCGCGCCACCTGCTCGACGAGCTGCGCGTCGACCCGGGTGGCGCCGGTGATGACCAGCTCGTTGTCGCCGCTGCGCAGCCGGATCGAGCGCGCCTTGACCCGGTCGGCGTAGGCGATGGCGATCTGGGCGACGGCCCGCATGGTGGTGGCCGAGAAGAGGCCGCCGACGACCAGCATGCCCAGCTCCCACGCCTGCGGCGACTTCCCGTGCCCCTTTGCCGGCCGCTCGGCGTGCGCGACCCGCAGGCCGCGGACGGTGCGCAGGTCGTCGGCGAGCCCGGCGCTGAGCGCGTCGACCCGGTCGGGCGGAAGCGCCACGGTCGGTTCGATGAGCAGGGTGAGTTCGGACACGGCACCTCCAGCGGCGTTGATGTCTACATTCAACACCACGACAGGAGCGATCCCGACCCCTGCGCGAGGAGGTAGTCATGGGCCCGGACCACCACCCGGGCACGGCCGCCGGCCACGCCGGTCACCCCGTGGCGACGCCGGCGACCTGGGCCGTCGCCGTGGCGGCGACGCTGCACTGCCTGACCGGCTGCGCCATCGGCGAGGTGCTGGGCATGGTCGTCGGCACGGCGACCGGGCTGCACGACGTCGGGACCATCGTGCTCTCGATAGCCCTCGCCTTCGTGTTCGGCTACGCCCTGACCATGCGCGGCGTGCTGCGCGCCGGCGTGGGCTTCCGGGCCGCGCTGAGGGTGGCCCTCGCGGCGGACACCGTCTCGATCGCGGTGATGGAGCTGCTCGACAACGCCGTCATCGTCGCCATGCCCGGGGCGATGGACGCGGGGGTGACGACCGTGCTGTTCTGGGCGGCGCTGGCGTTCTCCCTGGTCGTGGCGTTCCTGGTCACGACACCGATCAACCGGTGGATGATCTCGCGGGGCCGGGGACACGCCGTCGTGCACCGCTACCACCATGCCGACTGAGAGGTCACGGGAGCCCGTCCCCACCGGCCGTCTCGTGGCGACGTCACGTCCGGCCCTCCGCGCGGGCGGCATGATGGAGGGCGTGCTGCCACTGCTGCACTCCCTGCCGGCCGAGCCCGTCCCCGGCTGCGGCGAGGCGACGAGCCGGCTGGCCCGCGCCGACCTGCGCCCGTACGTGCTCGGTTACGCCGGCTTCCGCACGCTCGTCGACGGCTACCTGCGGCGCCGGATCCTCCCGCTCACCGTCACCACGGTGATCGTGGAGTTCGCCGGTCCGGGCGGCTGGGTCACCGGCCCGCGCGGCGGCCACGTCGTGCACGAGTTGGCCGACTGGCGACACGGCGTGGCGATCGGGTTGACGCCGGCCGGGGTGAGCGCGCTGCTCGGCGTCCCCGCGCCCGAGCTGGTGGACGCGACCGTGAGCCCGGAGGCGCTTCTCGGCCGTCGTGCGGCGGAGCTGGCCGACCGCCTCGGCTCGGCGCCCGACTGGCCGGCCCGCTTCGCGCTGCTGGACGGCCTGCTCCCCACCTGGCTGCGGCCCGACCGGGCGCCCGACGACGTGGTGACGCGCGCGTGGTGGCGCCTCCAGCAGCCGGGGTGGACGGTGGGCGAGGTGGCCGCCGGCCTGGGCATCAGCCGCCGCGGCCTCGAGCTGGGATTCCGCCGCCGTGTCGGGATGCCACCCAAGACGGTGGCGCGGGTGGCCCGCTTCCAGCGCGCGGTGCACCGGCTGGGTCGGCCCGGCGCGGCCCTCGCCCGGGCCACCGACTGCGGGTACGCCGACCAGCCGCACTTCAGCCGGGAGGTGCGGGCCATGGCCGGCGTCACACCGGGTGAGCTGTTCGCATTCCTTCAAGACCTGCGGCGGCCGCCTCGCTAACGTGCCGGGGCATGACGTTGAGCGGAAAGACGGCGATCGTGACCGGAGGCTCCCGTGGCATCGGCCGCGCGATCGTGCGGCGCCTCGCGCGCGACGGGGCGCGCGTGGTGTTCAGCTACCGGGAGAACCGGGCCGCCGCCGAGGCGCTGGCCGCCGAGCTGGGCGCTGCCACCGCGGTGCGCGCCGACCAGGCCGACGTGAGCAGCCTCGACAATCTGTTCGCGGCGGTGCCCGACGGCCTGGACATCCTCGTGAGCAACGCGGCGATCAACCCCCGGGTGCCGGTGGCCGACATGACCGGCGACGACTTCGACCGCGTCATGACGGTCAACGTGAAGTACCCGCTGCTGGCCATGCGTCGCGCCGTCGACATCATGCGTGACCACGGCCGGATCGTCGGCATCTCCACGCTCAACACGGTGGTGCCGGCGCCGGGCCACTCGCTGTACGGCGCCAGCAAGGCGGCCCTGGAGCACGTCGCGGCGGTGGCAGCGCGCGAGCTGGGCAGCCGCGGCATCACGGTCAACACGGTCTCGCCGGGCGCCACCGACACCGACATGCTGCGCGACAGCAACCCGCCCGAGGCGCTGCGCCGGGTGCCGGAGCTGACCGCGCTGGGACGGCTCGGCCGGCCCGAGGACATCGCCGACGTCGTCGCGTTCCTCGTCGGGCCGGACGCGCGGTGGATCACGGGGCAGAACGTCCGGGCCACCGGTGGGCTGATGCTTTGACCTGGCGGGCCGCGATGTAACACCAACGGGACGGGCGACGCCGGGAAACGGTGGAAGGTCGGGTGTGCGACCTGACGAACGGGTCGGGGGTTCCCCGCCGCAACGAGTCCGAACAGCATACCGCCACCGCCCTGTGGAGTGCTCCCATGACCGAACCGGCACCGCGCAACTCGCCCCCGCGGAACGTGCCACCGCCCTGGCCCGGCCGTCCCGACGACGGGACCGCGTCGCCGGCCTGGAACCTGCCGACCCAGCGCCTACGTCCGCAACCCCGGCGCGCCGGGGAACGGTGGCCGTACGCCGTGTTCGCCGCGGTGACGCTGCTCATCGCGTGCCTCGCCACGGCGGTCGTCCTGCTGGCGCGATAGCCCGAGGATCCGCCGTCCGCCGTCCGCCGTCCCGCGTCCCGCGGGAACGGCGACCGGTCCGACCGGCGGCCCGTGCCGCGGGGCCGACGTCGGCTACGCGGTCCGTGTCGCGGCCCGCGAACGGAACCTCGCGCGGTACGCCCGGGGCGACACGCCCAACTCGCGGCGGAAGGTCTGCCGGAGGTTGGTGACCGAGCCGAGGCCGGTGCGGGCCGCCACGCGGTCCATCGGCTCGTCGCCGATCTCCAGCAGCCGCTGCGCGGCGAGCACCCGCTCCCGGGTGAGCCACCGGTGCGGGCTCGTCCCGGTGAGCCGGTGGAAGTGCCGGGCCAGCGTACGGGGGCTCATGTGGACCCGCTCCCCGAGCGAACCCAGCGACCACCGCTGGTCGAGGTGTTGGCGTACCCAGTCGAGCAGCTCCGGCAGCGGGTCGCCGGGATCCGGCGCGAGCGGGACGTCGACGAACTGGGCCTGGCTGCCGCCGCGATAGCCGGCGAGCACCATCCGGCGGGCGAGCGCGGCCGCGGCGTCGGCGCCGAAGTCTCCCCGCACCACGTGCAGCGCGAGGTCGACGCCGGCCGACATGCCGGCCGCCGTGAGGACGCCGCGGTCGTCCACGAACAGGGCACGCGGGTCCACTGTCGCGGCGGGGAAGAGCGAGGCCAGCAGCCGCGCCGCCGACCAGTGCGTCGTCACCCGGCGATGGTCGAGGAGACCGGCGTGGCCGAGCACGAACGCGCCCGTGCAGACCGACATGATCCGCGCCCCTCGCCGGTGGGCGCGCCGCAGCGCCGCCAGCAGCGGTCGTGGCGGAACCTCCCGCTCGCGGGTCCAGCCGGGCACGATCAGCAGCTCCGCGCCTTCGGTCTCGTCGAGCCCGTACGGCGCGTGGACGCTCACTCCACCGTCGAGGTCGACCTGTCCCGGCGTGGGAGCGCAGGTCCGACTGCGGTACCACGTCCCGAACCGCTTCGAGTGGTCGACGCCGAAGATCTCGTTCACCGTGACGTAGTCGAAGCTGCCGGCACCCGGGTAGGCCAGCATCGCCACGGCGGGCCCGTCGAGCGGCATCGCGCACCTCCTGCAACCGCGCCCCGGGGAGGGGCGGCGACGCCGGGCTGGGCGGCCCCGCCGGCCTTTCCGCGACACATGCTAGAGCCGGGTGGCGGGGCGCAGGGTGCGACCGTGGGGGGATCAGCCAGGTGGTACGAGCGCCGCCCTCTCCGGTTGCGTGGGCCAGGAGCACGATGTTTCCCGTTCAGCTTCCGCCAGGCCCGTCGTGGGACTGCCCGGGCGCACCGCTCTCATGTGTGATCACTTCTCGGAATCTGGGGCACTGGGTGAAATCGGCGTGGTGACAGCCAAGGACGGAGTTGATGAGATCCAACGCTGCCTGGGTGGCGGCGATGCGATCCTCCAACTCTTTGCGGTGCCGCCGTAGGATCGCGGTCCTCGGCGCAGGGTCGGCCGTCGTGATCATCTGTTGGATCTGGTCGAGGCTGAGACCGGCCTGTTTGCCGCGCAGGATGGCGGCCACCCGGTAGGCGTCGTCGTCGGTGTAGCGGCGCTGCCCTCCGACCCGTGCCGGCGTGATCAGCCCCATCGACTCCCAGTGCCGCAGGACATGGGTGGCCAGCCCGAACCGTTGCGCCATCTCGCCGATAGCGAACGACGCGGCGCTTGACTTCATGTCGACATTAAGCCGCAGACTCGGGATCATGTCCATCACGACTGATGAGGCGCGAGTGGCCAGCCGACCTCTGCACGTGGCGCAGGTCATCCGCGATGGCGGCGGCACCGCGTCCGTCGAACTGACCGTCGCGGGCAAGCTCAGGGACCGCGGCCACCGGGTGACGCTCCTCGGCCCGCCAGAAGTACGCGAACAGGCGCACGACCGCGGGTTCCACCTGGAACAGCTCGCCTGGCCGCCGCAGGTTGCAACCCGGTCGACGGAGGACCTGGTTCCGCGGATGATCGACGCGAGTGATGCGTGGGCACGCCAGCTGGCACCCCGATTCGACGACGGTGTGGACCTCGTCGTCGCCGACTGCGCCGTGTTCGGCGCGCTGATGGCCGCCAGGACCAGCGACGTTCCGTCCGCGGCTCTCATGCCGACGGTGTACGTCGCCGGCGCCCTACGCGCGAGAGCCGACCACGTGCGGGGCGACTGGGCCAGCGCGCTGGACGGTCTCAACCACGCCCGGGAGGCACTCGAACTGCCCCCCGTCGCCTCGCTCACCGAGCAGATCCTCGACGTGGACCGGCTGCTCGTCCTTTCCAGCCGCAGCTTCGAGCTGCCCGACGTCCGACCACCTGACCACGTCCGCTACGTCGGCCCGCAACTGCCCAAGCGGCGTCGGCCGCCCGCGGTACGGCTGCCCGACGGTGACGAACCGCTGGTCCTGGTGAGCCTGAGCACCACCGACCAGGGCCAGCTCGACGTGCTCAAGCGTCTGCTGGCCGGAATCGCGCTGTTGCCGGTACGCGCGTTGGTCACGCTCGGCAACTCGGTGGACGCCGACCAGCTCGATCCACCGGCCAACGCGGTGCTGGAACGGTTCGTACCGCATGAGTCCGTGCTGCCCCACGCCAGTCTGGTCGTCACCCATGCCGGCCACGGCACCGTGATGGCCGCCGTCAGCGCCGGCGTACCGCTGGTGTGTGTGCCGATGGGGCGCGACCAGCCGGCGGTCGCTGCCCGCGTCACCCGCCACGGCCTCGGCGTCCGCATCGGACCGGATGCCGATGTGGAGACCGTGCGTTCAGCGATCGACCACGTGCTCAACGAGCCGGGCTATCGCGAGGCGGCTCGACGGATGGCCACGGCCATCGAACCCGCGAACCTCATCGTCGACGAGGTGGAGGCGCTCGCAACCGCCAGGCTCCGCCGCGTCTCATGAGCCGATGGAAGGAGAATGCGACCGTGCCGAACCGATGGAGCGGAATCACCATCGACTGTGCCGACCCACGACGACTGGCCCGGTTCTGGAGCACGTTGCTGGGCCGTGAGGAAGGGCCCACGGAGCCCGGGTGGGTCTACCTCGGTGACCGCACCGACATGCTTCCGCGCCTGGTCTTCCAACCCGTCCCGGAACCCAAGCGGGGAAAGACCCGGATCCACCTGGACGTCTCGGTGGACGACATCGCCGCCGGCATGGCGGAGGTCGTGTCCCTCGGCGGATCGTTCACCGGCGAGCGCCACGACTACGACGAGGGTGTGGTCGTCGTGATGGCCGACCCGGAGGGGAACGAATTCTGCCTGGCGCAGTACTTCTCGAGCACGGAACCGGTCACGGACGAGAAGGCGTTGGATGTCTGACTCGTTCACGTGCCCCCTGTTGGAGGGGCGTCTCGTGAGACTCGAACCGCTGGGCCACCAGCATGCCGCCGACCTCGCCGCGGCGTGCAGCGAGGACCGTAGCTCCTACGCGTTCACCTGGGTGCCTCACCCGGACGAGGTCGACGACTACATCGACACCCAGCTCGCCCGCGCCGAGACCGGAAAGTTGGCTCCGTACGCCGTGGTCGACAAGGCGTCAGGCCGTGCGGTCGGATCGACGGCCTACTGGGATCCCCGGCCGTGGCCCGACGGTAGCAATCTCTGCGCCGTCGAGGTCGGCTTCAGCTGGCTGGCCGCGACGGCGCAGGGCAGCGGCATCAACACCGAGGCCAAGCTACTGCTCTTCGACCACGCCTTCACCGCGTTCGGCGTGGCCCGGGTCGACCTGAAGACCGACGCACGCAACCTCCGCTCCCGCGCCGCGATCGAAAGCGTGGGTGGGACGTTCGAGGGTGTGCTGCGCCGCTGGTCGCGATCCTGGGCGCCCGGCGAGGCCGGACGACTCCGGGACTCAGCGATGTACTCCATCGTGGCCGAGGAATGGCCCGAGCGCCGCGCCCTGCTCACCGCACGGCTCGCTGAGCGGCATCCAGTCCGGATCCGCTCACCCTGGCCGGCGTCCGTGCCGTCAGTTCCGTCGACCATCGAAGGCGCGGGTCACGTGGTCCCGCTGGACGGCGCACTCAACACTCGTGCCGTCGCCGGCTTCCGCACTGCCGACGGGAGGCGGGTCAAGCCCGGCATCCTGTACCGCAGCTCCGCCTTGTCGTATCTCACCGATCGCGACCTCGTCACCCTGGAACGACTGGGCATCCGCACGGTCATCGACTTCCGCGGCCGCAAGGAACAAGCAAAGGCCCCCGATCGTCTGCCGGCCGGAGCGGTCACGATCAGCCGCGCCGGTCGACCAGGACGACCTGGACTTCGCCAAGATCAGATCGCTACTGCACCGGCACGGGTTCTCCGACCAGATGCACGACCGGGCCAAGGTCGAGGAGTACGGCCCGTTCTACCGGATGCTCACTCTGGTCAACGGCTACGGCGATGCCGACTTCCTCCGCAGACTCGGCGCCTACAAGGCGATGTTCGACCAGCTCCTCCACCCGGCGCGGGAAGGCGCGATCCTCATCCACTGCACCGGCGGACGGGACCGCACCGGCATCGCCACGGCAATCCTGCTCAGGGCGCTCGGCGTCTCCGACACCACGATCCGAGCCAACTACCTCGCATCGAACCTTCTCCTGCAACCGGACCGGCACGACCCGAACAGCACCTCGTACCAGCGATTCACCTTCTCCAACGTCTACGTCCAGCCCCCGCGCAACCACACGTTCGCGAAGGTCGCCGCCACTCTCGGCGAGACTCCGCACCACCTCTACGACGCCATCAAGCTCCGCCCCGAGTACCTGACCACTCTATGGGCGACCATCGATCACCAGTACGGATCGTTCGACAGCTTCCTCGCTGCCGCGTACGACCTACGCCCGAGCCGAATCACCGCGCTCAAAGACATCATGACTGCCTGAGCCGCGCTCGCGGTCGCTCAACGGAAGGGACGACATGTCCGAGGTAGCCACACACTACGAGAGCCTGCTGGCGCGGCATTACACCTGGATGCTGGGCGGGGATTTCGACGAGCTCGTCGCGGAGCAGCGCCAGCTGCTCGACTCGCTGGACATCCGAGCGTTCGGGAAGCCGAACCGCACGGCCCTCGATCTCGGCTGCGGGTCGGGCATCCAGTCGATCGCGCTGGCGCAACTCGGGCACGACACCGTCGTCGGCGTCGACGTGAGCCCGACACTCCTCGCCGAGATGACGGCACGGACCACGGCGTACCCAGCAGTACGGCCCGTCCACGCCGATCTCTGTTCGGGCTTGGACAGCATCGTCGCGCCGCAGTCGGTCACCACGGTCGTGTGCATGGGTGACACCCTGCCGCACCTACCGGACACCACAGCCGTACGCCGCCTTGTCGAGGACGTCTTCGACGCGCTCGTCCCCGGAGGAGCCTTCGTTCTCACCTTCCGCGACCTCACCACACCGTTGAGCGGGCTCGACCGCTTCATCCAGGTACGCACCGACCCGGAACGCATCATGACGTGCTTCCTCGAGGACGAGGGCGACGCGGTACGCGTCCACGACCTCGTCCACACCAGAGACGCGGACGGGACCTGGCAGTTCGACAAGAGCAGCTACCGCAAACTCCGCCTGCCCACCACCTGGGTCCGCGACCTGCTACACGAGGCCGGCTTCGTCGTCGCACCACCCGTATCCGGACCGCGGGGACTGCGCGTCGTCACCGCTCGGCGTCCCGAGCACGCGTCCTCGTAGCCACCGGGATGGCGCCCAACCCCGGAGAACCGCGGATCACCGAGGAGACAGGTGAGCAGACTGTTCGATCTCACCGGAACCACCGCCGTCGTCACCGGTTCGAGCCGCGGCATCGGCCTGGCCATCGCCCGCACGTTGCTCGAGCAGAACGCCCGCGTGCTCATCAACGGCCACGCCGCCGACGAGACCGAACGGACCTTCCACGCGTTGAACCAGCGGTTTCCGCCCCTCGTCGACGGCTCACCCCGCGTGGCGCGTCTGCCCGGCGACATCTCGGACGAGACCGTCGCCCAGGATCTGGTCGAGTACGGCCTGACGGCGTTCGGCCAAATCGACCATCTGGTCTGCAACGCCGGCGTCGACATCATAAGAGCCGCGGTGGACTACAGCCCCGCCGAGTGGGACCGGATCCTGGCCGTCAACCTGCGCGGCGCGTTCCTGCCGGCCCAGGCCGCCGCCCGCCATTGGATCGCGCGGGGCCGAGGCGGCTCGATCACCCTGACATCCTCCATCGCCGGCGTCGTGGGCATCCCCGGGCTGGCGCCGTACGCGGCAAGCAAAGGTGGCGTCAACCAGCTCGTGCGTACCCTCGCCGCCGAATGGGCACCCCACCACATCCGCGTCAACGCGGTCGCTCCCGGCTACGTGGAGAACATCATGGACAGCGTGACCGTCCACGACGACCCCGCCTCGGACCGACGCATCGGAACGTTCACCCCATTCGGCCGCCGTGCGACCGTCGACGAGATCGCCGCCCCCTACGTCTTCCTGGCGTCCGCCGGCGCCAGCTATGTCACCGGCTCGGTGCTGACCGTCGACGGCGGCTACACCGCGACCTGAACGGATGCCGAAGCGTTCGCGACGGCGGCGCTCTCCGGTCACGTGTCGACAGGATCCGGTCAGCCGGGCCTCGACCGCGTCACCGCGGGCCGCGGTCGGCCCTAGCGTGACCCGGGGGCGGCCACGACCGGCCGGCCCATCAGGTCAGGCACCACGCTGTGGGAGGCAACGCCGTGGGTGACACAACCGGAGCGCTCGGACGACGGACCGTCCCGGCCGCCGCCGCGACGGCGGGGACGACCGGGGCCGTGGGCACGCCGGACCGGGCCGAGGCCGCGACGCCCCGGGGGCGGCGGGCGGTCCCGTCGCGCGCGGTCGGCCCGTTCACGGTGACGCCGCTGCTCGACGCCGCCGGGCCGTTCTTCCTCGACCGGCGGGAAGCCTTCCCCGAGGCGACCTCCTCCGACTGGGATCGCGCCCGCCTCCTCGACCCGGACGCGTTCGGGCCGGGGGAGACCTGGCAGCTCGACTTCCGTTGCTTCGCGATTCGCGGTCCCGGCGACCGGGTGATGCTGGTCGACGCCGGTGTGGGGCCCGACGGCAGTCCGGCGGCGGCCTGGGCGCCCACGCCCGGCACGCTCCCGGCCGGGCTCCAGCGCGCCGGCATCGACCCCGTGCACGTCGACACCGTGGTGCTCACCCACCTGCACGAGGACCATGTCGGCTGGTCGGTGGGACGGGACGGGGCACCGATGTTCCCCAACGCGCGCTACGTCGTCCAGCGGCGGGAGACGGCGGCGCTGCCCGAGGGCGACGCGGCGCTCGCGTACGTGGTCGAACCGTTGCGCGCGAGCGGGCAACTGCACGAGGTGGACGGTTCCGCGCGCCTTTTCGCCGCAGGCCGCTCGAGCGACTCGGTACGCGTCGTGCCGACGCCCGGGCACACACCCGGTCACCAGTCCGTCGTCGTCGACGGCGGCGCCGAGCAGGTCATCGTCACCGGCGACGTCCTGGTGCACGCGGTCCAACTGGTCGACCCCGCGGTGGCCTACCGGTTCGAGGTGGACGCCGAGGTGGCCCGCCGGACGCGACGGCGACTCCTCGACGACGCGCGACGCCGCGGGGCGGTGCTGGCCACCGCCCACCTGAACCGGCCCTGGGTGGACCTCGACTGATCCGGGCTGGTCGGCCCGGCCGGCGCCACGGGGGATCCGGCCGGGCTCCGGGGATCCGGCCGCGCTCCGGGGATCGGGCCGGGCTTCGGGGCCGACCGTCAGCCGGACGCGGGTCGGCGCGGCGCGGGCGGGGTGCTGTCGTAGCCGGCGGCCTGGAGGGTGAACAGTTCGGCGTAGCGGCCGCCCGCGGCCATGAGGTCGTCGTGACTGCCGGCCTCGACCAGCTCGCCCTCGTGCAGCACGAATATCCGGTCGGCGTGCCGGACGTTGGCCAGCCGGTGGGTGATGAGGATGGTGGTGGCGCGGCCCTGCCGGTCCCGGATGGCCTGGAACAGCGCGTGCTCCGCCCGCGGGTCGAGGGCCGAGGACGGCTCGTCCATGACGAGGAGTTCGGCGTCGCGGAGGAAGCCGCGGGCGGCGGTGATCCGCTGCCACTGCCCGCCGGAGAGGTCCTGACCGTTGGCGAAGGTGCGGTCGAGCAGCGTCTCGTATCCGTGGGGCAGCTCCTCGATCATGTCGTGGGCGACCGCGCGGGCGGCTGCGGCCTCGATACGCTCCCGCCGCGGCTCGGTCTCGACGTCCCCGATGGCGATGTTCGTGGCCGCCGTGAACGGCCACTTGTGGTATTCCTGCGTGACGACCGCGATGCGGCTCTGGACGGCGTCGTGGCGCCAGTCGGCGAGCGGGCGGCCGTTCCAGCGGATGACCCCCTCGGTTGGCGTGCGCAGGCCGGCGATCATCGCGGCGAGCGTCGACTTGCCCGAGCCGTTCTCCCCGACGAACGCGACCGTCTGCCCCACCTCGATGGTGAGGCTCACCCGGTGCACGGCCGGTGTGTCCCGGTCCGGATAGCGCAGGCTCACGGCGTCGACCGCCAGCTCCCGCAGCGGGCCCGGCGCGGGCGCCTCCTGCCGCCCGTCGCGCGCCTGCGTCGGCAGGTAGGCGGCGGCGCGGGTCATGAAGCCGGTGTAGTCGCGGAAGTGCTGCCCCTCGGTGTAGACCTCGTCCACCTGGTAGGTGACGATCGACAGGGAACGCTGCGCGGCCTGCACCGCCAGGACGCAGGTCGCCGCCGCGGCGAGGGGGATCTGCCCGTCGACGAGCAGCAGCCCGAGCAGGACGTAGACGGTGGCGGTCGCGAGGCCGGCGATCGACGACCCGATCGTGGTGGTCGTGGTGACCCGCCGGGCGAGCGCGAGCTGGATGTCCGCCTCCACGCCCATGACCCGGTCGTACTGGTCGAGCAGGAACCGGCGGAGGCCGTAGGACCGCAGCTCGGGCGCGGAGTCGCGTTCGGCCATCAGCTTGTGCAGCAGCCACATCCGGCGACGGCGTACCGAGCCGGCGGCGTAGGTCCGGTAGCGCAGGTGTCCGGCGCGCAGGGACGCCCAGGCCTTGGGCACCGTGGCCACCAGCAGCGCCGCCAGCAGCAGCGGGTGGATGACCACGACGGCGACGGCCACGGCGAGCACTCCCGTGAGGCCGGCGAGAAGGTTCATCGACGCCTGCACCAGCCGCGTCGTCTCGTCCGCGCCCCGGGAGGCGCGTTCCATGTCGTCGGCGAAGGCGTCCGCGTCGAACGCCTCGAGCCGCACCGCGGTGGTCACCTCGAACAGGCCGCGCTGCACCTCCCGGTCCACCTTCGGGGTGAGGCCGTTCTGGGCGTACCCCATGGCGGTGGCCATGCCGGCGCGCAACGCCGTGGCGGCGGTGAGAGCGAGCAGCGCGGGCAGCGCCGCGACCACCCGCTCCGGCGTCGGGCCGCCCGCGAACAGCTCCACGAGCACCCGCTGCGTGGCGAGGAGCCCGAACGCCGCCATCACGGCGGCGCCCAGCGTCGCCGCCGCCACGACCGAGGTGCGGATCCGGTCGGCCCGCCAGCTGACCGCCAGCGCGGCCCGGACCAGCTGCGGCAACTCCGCGAACACGGCGAACACGCCGGCCTGCGCGCGGGCCCGGACCCCAGCCTCCCACCACATCTCCCGCAGCTCGGGCAGCACCGACTCCGCCCGCGCCGGGCCCGTCGGCTGAGTCGGGGTACGCGGCCCGTCCGTGGTCGCCGTCTCGGACATGGCGCGCCTCCAGGGTCGGCAGGGCGGGTGGGCCGGACGCATTGTATGCGTACGGTCACCGCTGGTTATCGCCCTGACGTCCGGAACACGGACGCCGACCGGGTCATCCGCGGGGGCGGAAGTGGTGCCGGACCGCGTAGCGGAAGACGGCCTCGCCGAGCTCGGCCCCGTCGACGTCGGCGCTGCGGAAGTGGACGCCGCCCCACACCCGCGCGCCGATCAACTCGTCGAGGGCCTGGCTGAAGCTGGTGAAGTGCCGGGTCGTGCCGGAGTCGACGCTGGACCCGCTGAACGGCACGTCGTCCCGGCCGAAGAAGTGGCGGTACAGCGCCATCCGGGAGCCGGTGCCGCAGGCGTGGCCGGACGGGTACTCGGGGAAGGGCGGCGTGACCAGCAACGGCGTCCAGTCGGGGTCGGCCGCCGTCCCGGGGTTGCCGTCGGCGCCGGCCAGCGGGATGGCGGTGACCGGACGCCAGTAGCTCCAGAACTCCTTCTGGCTGAAGCAGGCCACGCCCGCGTCGGCCACGATCAGGTCGGTCATCGCGAAGAAGCGCGCGGTCTGCAGGACGCTCAACCGCTGGGTCGTGGCGAGCTGGCGCTTGATCTCCCAGGAGGCGGAGCGCCGGTCGTGCCACCACAACGCGGCCTCGGTCTGGTCGCGGGTGCGGACCGGGCTCGACGCCGAGCCGACCGTCTTGACCTCGTTGAGGTCGCGGGCGTATGCGGCGCTGGTGAGCGGCGGTGGCCCGGGTGCGCGGAACAGCGCCGCGGCGGGCAGGAGAAAGGGTCGCATGTGCCCGGTCCACGCCCCCTGGGAGAGGAACAGCGGCGGGGTCGGACGCCACTCGCCGGGCCGGGTTCCGGTCACCCACTGCTGGTCGCCGAACGCGCCGTCGTCCTGCCGCGCCTCCACCATGGCGGTCGCGGCCCGCGCGCCGACCGTGACGCCACCCCGTTTCGACGGCCCGTCCGGGATGGTGTCGAGCGCCTCGTCGTACTGCGCCCGCAGCCGCGCCCGCTGGTCGGGGAAGAGACTGGTGAGCACGCCGTGGGCCGCGGTCGCGACCGCCGCGGGCACCGACTCCCGCCCGGTGGCCGCCGGTGCGCCGAGGTGCGGCTGGTACGGGGTTCCGGCGATCGCGTTCACGGCGTCGTAGACGGCGCCGTTCACCATCGCGAAGCTGCGGACCTGCTCGTTGGGCTGCTGGGCCGCGACGTCCCAGATCGCGGTCTGCGCGTGGAGGTCCCAGGCGATCACGGGATTGGTGGCGGGGGCCGCGACGGCCGTCGCAGGCGCCGGAACGGTGGCCGCGAGCAGGGCGCCCACGGTGATCACGGCGGAGGTGACGCGAAGCGAGGTCGTACGCCGGCGAACTGTCATCGGTGCCCCCGTGCGGTCGGAAAGACATTGACCACCGTCGACGGTAGCACTGTGGACCCGCCCGTCGGTCGTCGCGATCCGAGCGGTATTCGGGTCTTGGCAGGTCGAGATCCCGGACCTAGGATCAGTGCAATGGCACACCTTACTGGAGGGCTCGGCGGCGTGCCGGCCACGGCGTGCGGGTGCCGCCCGTGACCGTCGCCGCCACCTACACGATTCCCGGCATGCGCGTGCGGGACCACGTCACCGACGTGCCCCTGGACTGGTCCGACCCGTCGCGCGGCAGCATCCGGCTCTTCGCCCGCGAGATCGTCGACCCGGTCCGGGCCGGCGAGGACCTCCCGTGCCTGGTCTACCTTCAGGGCGGGCCCGGCGGGAAGGGTCCCCGGCCGCTCGACCGGTCCGGCTGGCTCGGCCTGGCGCTGCGCGACCACCGCGTCGTTCTCGTCGACCAGCGCGGCACCGGCCGCAGCACCCGCGTCGACGGCCGGACGATCGACACGTTCCCCACGGCCGAGGCGGCCGCCGACTTCCTCGCGTGTTTCCGCGCCGACTCGATCGTGGCCGACCACGAACACCTGCGAAAGACCGTCTTCGGAGGCCGACGCTGGTCCACCCTGGGGCAGTCGTACGGCGGCTTCCTCACGCTCACGTACCTGTCGAACGCCCCGGCGGCGCTGGCCGCCTGCTACGTCACGGGCGGCCTGCCCGCGCTCGACCCGTCGGCCGCGGAGGTCTACCGGCGCACCTACCCGCGCGTCGAGGCAAAGAACCGGGAGTTCCACAGGCGGTACCCGCACCAGGTCGCCCAGGTGGGCCGGATCGCCGACCGGCTGGCCGCCGGCGACGTGCGGTTGCCCGACGGGGACGTGCTGAGCGTCCGGCGCTTCCAGTCGCTCGGACTCGACCTCGGCATGAAGCCCGGCTACGAGCGCCTGCACTGGCTGCTCGACGAGGCGTTCGCCGGGGACGAGCTCTCGGCCACCTTCCTGCACCAGGTGCTCGCGAGGACGTCGTACGCCGACAACCCGCTGTTCGCGGTGATGCAGGAGAGCATCTACGGCCACGGCGCCGGCGCCACCGGCTGGGCGGCGCAGGCCGAACGCGCCCGGCACCCGCAGTTCGCCGAGGACGCCCGGCCGTTGCTGTTCACCGGCGAGATGATCTATCCCTGGATGTTCGAGGAGATCGCCGAGCTGCGCCCGTTCCGCGGCGCCGTCGAGGTGCTCGCCGCCCGGGAGGAGTGGCCGCCGCTCTACGACCCGGACCGGCTGGCCGCCAACGAGGTTCCGGTGGCCGCCGCCGTCTACTACGACGACATGTACGTCGACGCGGGCCTGCAACTGGACACCGCGGCCCGCGTGGGCAACGTCCGGACCTGGATCACCAACGAGTACGAGCACGACGGCGTCCGCGAGGACGAGCGGGTCTTCGCCCGGCTGGCCGCCATGGTCCGCGAGCAGGGCGGGGGAGTCACCGACACCGGGGAGCCCGCGGGTCTCCGGCGGGAGGGAGGGTCCGATGCCTGACGGCAGGCCGCCGAGGCTGTCCGAGGTCGCCGCGTTCGGCGAGTACATGACGACCGGCTGGGACGTGCCCGACCGCACCCCGCCGGTGGTGCCCGGCGCCGCCGAGGCGGCCGCGGCCCACCGCGCGCGGCTGGCCGAGGCCCTGCCCGGCCGGACGATCGTGCTCGCGGCGGGGGAGGCGCCCGTACGCAGCAACGACACGACGTACGACTTCCGCCCGGACAGCGACTTCTTCTGGACGACCGGCTGCGCGGCGGAGAACGCCGTGGTGGTGCTGCGCGGCGGCGACGCCACCCTCTACCTCCCGCCGCCCGTCCAGCCCGGCGACCCCGGATTCTTCGCCGACGCCCGCCACGGCGAGCTGTGGGTCGGCGCCGCGCCCGGGCTCGCCGACTGGGCGCGGGCGCTCGGCGTCGACGTCCGGCCGCTCGCCGAGCTGACCGAGGCCGTGACGCGGGACGAGGAGGTCGGCCGCACCCTCGCCGAACTGCGCATGCACAAGGACGAATGGGAGGTCGGCCAGCTCCGGGAGGCGGTGGACCGCACGGTCGAGGGCTTCGCCGAGGTGGTCCGCGAGATCCCCACCGCCGTCGCGGGACCGGGGGAGCGATGGCTCCAGGGCACCTTCGACAGGTACGCCCGTGCGTACGGCAACGGCCCCGGCTACGCCACGATCGTAGGCAGCGGCCGGCACGCGCCGACCCTGCACTGGGTGCGCTGCGACGGCCCGGTGCTGCCCGACGAGGTGCTCCTGCTCGACATGGGTGTCGAGGTGCGCAGCCACTACACGGCCGACGTCACCCGCACGTTCCCCGCCTCGGGGCGGTTCTCGCCGGCGCAACGTCAGGTGCACGACCTGGTGGAGAGCGCCCACCGGGCGGGGCTCGCGGCGGTGGGCCCGGGCCGCCGGTTTCCCGAGTTCCACCATGCGGCCATGGAAGTCATCGCGCAGGGGCTCGCGGACTGGGGCCTGCTGCCCGTCTCCGTCGACGAGGCGCTGGCCGACACCGGGCAGCACCACCGGCGCTACCTGGTGTGCGGCATCGGTCACCACCTGGGGCTCGACGTGCACGACTGCGGCCGGGCCGCGGAGGAGGCGTACCACGGCGCGGCCATGGCGCCGGGCATGGTGCTCACGGTCGAACCCGGGCTGTACTTCCACGCGCACGACCTGACCGTGCCGCCGGAGCTGCGCGGTATCGGCGTCCGCATCGAGGACGACCTCCTCGTCACCCCGGACGGCCACGAGGTGCTGTCCCGCGCGTTGCCGCTGGAGGCCGACGGTCTGGAGAAGTGGATGGCCGCCGCTCAAGCCGTGTGACATTGCACTAAAGTTTCCCCGCACCCCTGAGGAGAGCCCCATGACCACTCCCGCACAGCCGTGGCGCGGCGTCCACGTCGCGACGGCGCTGCCCCTGCACGACGACCTGTCCGTCGACTACGACGCGTACGGCGAGCACGTCCGGTTCCTCGCGGCCGGCGGCTGCGACGGCGTGACCCCCAACGGCTCGCTCGGCGAGTACCAGACGCTGACCCCCGAGGAGCGGGCGCGCGTAGTGGAGACGGCCGTCGAGGCCGCCCCCGCCGGATTCGGCGTCATGCCCGGCGTCGCCGCCTACGGCGCCCTCGAGGCCCGCCGCTGGGCCGAGCAGGCCGCCGAGGCCGGCGCCACGTCCGTCCTGCTGCTGCCGCCGAACGCCTACCGCGCCGACCGGGCGGCGGTCGTCGCCCACTACCGCGAGGTCGCGCGGGTCGGCATCCCGGTGGTCGCCTACAACAACCCGATCGACACCAAGGTCGACCTGACGCCCGACCTGCTCGCCGAACTGTCCGGCGAGGGCCTCGTCGTCGGTGTGAAGGAGTTCAGCGGCGACGTCCGCCGGGCGTACGAGATCGCCGAGCTGGCCCCCGACCTCGACCTCCTGGTCGGCGCCGACGACGTGCTTCTCGAACTCGGCGTCGCCGGAGCCGTCGGCTGGATCGCCGGCTACCCGAACGCGATCCCGGAGAGCACCGTGGAGCTCTACCGGCTGGTCACCTCGGGCGACGCGGCCGACATCGCCAAGGCGCTGCCGATCTACCGCGACCTGCACCCGCTGCTGCGCTGGGACTCCCGCACCGAGTTCGTCCAGTCGATCAAACTGTCGATGGACATCGCCGGCCGCAAGGGCGGCGCCTGCCGCCCGCCGCGCCTGCCGCTGCCGGCCGAGGTGGCCGCCCGGATCACCGCCGACACCGAGGCCGTCCTCGGCAAGGGCTACAAGTGAGATCCCGCCGCACGTTCCACGCCGTCGACTCGCACACCGAGGGGATGCCCACCCGGGTCGTCGTCGGCGGCGTGGGCACGATACCCGGGGCGACCATGGCCGAACGCCGGCTCTGGTTCATGGCGAACAGCGACGACGTCCGCACCCTGCTGATGTACGAGCCACGCGGCCACGCCGCCATGAGCGGCGCCATCCTCCAGCCGCCCACCCGCCCCGACGCCGACTACGGCGTGCTCTTCATCGAGGTCTCCGGTCTGCTCCCGATGTGCGGCCACGGCACGATCGGCGTGGCCACGGTCCTCGTCGAGACCGGGATGGTGCCCGTCGTCGAACCGGTTACCACGATCCGGCTCGACACCCCGGCCGGGCTGGTGGTCGCGTCGGTCCGGGTACGCGACGGCGCGGCCGAGTCGGTCACCATCGAGAACGTCCCCTCGTTCGTGCACGCGCTGGACCGGACGGTCGAGGTGCCGGGCTTCGGCGCGGTCGCGTACGACATGGCGTTCGGCGGCAACTTCTACGCCATCGTCGACCTGGCCGACCTGAAGCTGCCCTTCGAGCGCTCCCGCGCCGGTGACCTGCTGGCCGCCGGCCTCGCCATCATGGACGCGGTGAACGAGCAGGACCGGCCGGTCCACCCCGAGCGCGCCGACATCGACGGCTGTCACCACGTCTACCTCAAGGCGCCCGGATCGACCGCCAGGCTGTCGCGGCACGCCATGGCCATCCACCCCGGCTGGTTCGACAGGTCCCCCTGCGGCACGGGCACCAGCGCCCGGATGGCGCAACTGCACGCGCGCGGCGAACTCGGCATCGGCGAGGACTTCGTCAACGAGTCCTTCATCGGCACCCGCTTCACCGGCCGGCTGCTCGCCGAGACGACCGTCGGATCGGTTCCCGCGGTGGTGCCGTCCATCACCGGCCGCGCCTGGATCACCGCGACGTCGCAGTTCCACCTCGACCCCACCGACCCGTTCCCCGCGGGGTTCCTGTTGTGAGCCAACTGCCCGTGCCGGACCTGCCGGGCGTCGGTCGCCGGGAGAACCTCCGCGACCGCATCCGGGACGCCCTGCGCGCCGCGATCATCTCGGGCAAGCTGGAGCCCGGCGTCGTCTACTCGGCTCCCGCGCTGGGCGCGCGCCTCGGCGTCTCGCCCACGCCCGTCCGCGAGGCCATGCTCGACCTCGTGAAGAGCGGCCTCGTCGTGGCACACCCGAACAAGGGCTTCCGGATCACCGAGGTGTCCGAGGAGGACCTCGACCACCTGGCCGCCGTACGGCTGCTCATCGAGCCGCCCACCGTGCGGACCGTCGTGCCGGTCATCCCGAAGGAGGACTTCGACGAGCTGCGGACGCTCGCGCAGGCCATCGTCGACGCGGCGGAGCGCGGCGACCTGGTCGGCTACATCGAGGCCGACCACGTGTTCCACCTGACCCTGCTGGGCTACAGCGGCAACCGCTTCCTCGTGGACGTCGTGGCCGACCTGCGGTCGCGCACCCGGCTGCTGGGGCTCACCCCGCTGCTGGAGAGCGGACGGCTGGGCCGCTCGGCCGCGGAGCACCACGAGATCCTCGACTTCGTCGAGGCCCGCGACCCGTCCGGCGCCGAACTGCTGATGCGCCGCCACATCGGTCACGTGCGGGGCCTGTGGGCGGGCGGCAGGGACCCGGCGTGAGCGTGGACCTCGTGGTGGTGGGCGCCGGAGTGGTGGGCGCGGCGAGCGCCTACTTCGCCACGCTGGCGGGGCTCCGGGTGACCGTCGTCGAGCGCGGCGCCATCGCCGGTGGCACGTCCAGCGCGGGGGAGGGCAACATCCTGGTGTCCGACAAGGAGGCCGGCCCCGAGCTCGACCTGGCGCTCTACTCGCAACGGATCTGGCGTGAGGACCTCGCCGAGCACGGCGAGCTGTGGGAGTTCGAGTCCAAGGGCGGCCTGGTCGTCGCGGCGTCGGAACGCGGCGCCGCGTCGCTGCGCGCACTCGCCACCCACCAGCGCCGATGCGGTGTCGAGGTCCACGACGTCGCCCGGGCCGAGCTGCGCGACCTGGAGCCGCACCTCTCGCCGCGGCTCGCGGGAGGCGCCTTCTACCCGCAGGACGCCCAGGTGCAGCCCATGTTGGTGGCCGCCCACCTGCTGCGGCTCGCCCGCGAGCGGGGCGCGCGGGTGCGCACGCGGACCGAGGTGACCGGCTTCCTGCGCCACGGCACCCAGGTCACCGGTGTGCGCACCCCCGCCGGTGACATCCCGGCCGCCGCCGTGCTCAACGCCGCCGGCACGTGGGCCGGTGACGTGGCCGGCCTCGCCGGCGTGCGCGTACCCGTGCTGCCCCGGCGCGGCTTCATCCTGGTCACCCAGCCGATGCCGCCCCGGACGATCCGGCACAAGGTGTACGCCGCCGAGTACGTGGGCGACGTGGCCAGCTCGGACGCCGCCCTCCAGACCTCGCCCGTGGTCGAGGGGACCGCCGCCGGCACCATCCTCATCGGCGCCTCCCGCGAACGGGTCGGGTTCGACCGGACCGTGTCCGTCACCGCCGTCGCCACGCTCGCGGCCAAGGCGATCGCCCTGTTCCCGATGTTGCGCGACGTCCGCGCCATGCGCACCTACCTCGGCTTCCGCCCGTACTGCCCCGACCACCTGCCCGTCATCGGCCCCGACCCGCGTGCGCCCGGCCTCTGGCACGCCTGCGGCCACGAGGGTGCCGGCATCGGCCTGTCCGTGGGAACCGGCAAGCTCATCAGCCAGGCGCTCACGGGGGCGGGAACGGACCTCGACCTCGCGCCGTTCGCCCCGGACCGGTTCGCGGACCGGGAGGCGGCCGCATGACCCACCGCATGACCTTCCGCGGTGTCCCCGTCGCGGCCGAACCCGGCCAGAGCGTCGCCGCCGCGCTGATCGCCGCCGGCATCCCGGCCTGGCGCACCACCCGCACAGGCGGCAGACCGCGGGGGGTGTTCTGCGGCATCGGTGTGTGCTTCGACTGCCTCATCACCGTCGACGGCGTCCCCGACCAGCGCGCCTGCCTCGTGGCCGCGGCCGACGGCATGACCCTCGGCGAGGACGGGACGGGCGGCCCGGACGACACCACGGACCGGGGGGACAGCGATGCACAGGCCTGACGTGGTCGTGGTCGGCGCCGGCCCGGCCGGTCTCGCGGCGGCCGTCGAGGCCGCCGGCGCCGGACTGGCCGTCGTCCTCGTGGACACCGCGACGCAGCCCGGCGGGCAGTTCTGGCGACACTACGACCGCGCCCACGCGCGCCCCGACGACCGCGCCGGCCACCACGGCTGGCGGGTGTTCACCCGGCTGCGCGACCGCCTCGACGCCCTGCGGGCCGAGCGCCGGATCTCCTACCTCCCGGGTCGCCAGGTCTGGCTCGCCACCCGCGAGGCGACCGGCACGTTCACGCTCCGGACGACGGCCGCCACGTCCCCGGCCGCCGCGGGCTCGCCACACGATCCGCACCAGACCCTCTCCGCCCCGGCGCTCGTCCTGTGCCCCGGAGGGTACGACCGGCAGCTGCCCGTGCCCGGCTGGGACCTTCCCGGCGTGCTGACCGCCGGGGGAGCACAGGCGCTGCTCAAGGGCCACCGCACACCGGCGGGCCGGCGCGCCGTGGTGGCCGGCACCGGCCCGTTCCTGCTCCCCGTGGCCACCGGTCTCGCCCGGGCCGGCGTCACCGTCGCGGCCGTCGTCGAGGCCAACCGAACGCGGGGCTGGCTGCGCGACCCGGCGGGCGCGCTGTCCGCGCCGGGCAAGGGATTCGAGGCCCTGGGGTACGCGGCGCTGATGGCCCGCCACCGCATCCCGTACCGGACGGGGACCATGGTCCGCGAGATCCTCGGGACGGACCGGGTGGAGGCGGTACGGGTCGCCCGGGTGGACCGTGACGGGCGTCCGACCGGGCCGGACGAGGAGATCGCGGCCGACGTCGTGGCGCTCGGGTGGGGCTTCACCCCGTCCCTCGAACTGCCGCTCATGCTCGGCGTCGCGACGGGGAAGGACACCGACGGGTCCCTCGTCGTGGCCGTCGACGACTCCCAGCGCAGCAGCGTGGAGGGGCTGTACGTCGCCGGCGAGGCGACCGGAGTGGGCGGCGCGGCGCTGGCCCTCCACGAGGGTCGGCTGGCCGCGCTCTCCCTCGCCGCCGCACGCGGCCGCACGGCCGATCCGGCGGCGATCGGACGGCTGCGCAACGCCGTCCGGCGGGGACGTCGGTTCGCCACGGCCATGCACCGCACCTATCCGCTGCCGCCCGCCTGGCCGGAGTGGCTGTCGGAGACGACGCTGGTGTGCCGCTGCGAGGAGGTCTCCTACGGCGACCTGCGCCGCGCGCACGACGACCTCGGCGCCGAGGACGCGCGGACGCTGAAGATGCTGGCCCGGCCGGGAATGGGCTGGTGTCAGGGCCGGGTGTGCGGTCTCGCCACGGCCGAAATCGCCGCGCACCTGAGCGGACGCGAGACCACGCCGGACGACCTGCGCCCGCTTGCCACTCGCAGCCTCGCCGTGCCGGTGCCCCTGGGCGAACTCGCCGCCCTGACCGAGGAGACGACCCCCGCCGAGCCGGCGACCGTGCCGGTGGGAGAAGGAGGACGAGACGGTGACTGACGTGTGGAGCATCGACCCGCGTACCGGACGGCAGCGCGGCCGCGTCGCCACGGAGGCCACGGCCGGAGACGTGGACCGGGTGGTACGCGCCGCCGCGGCGGCCGCCCCCGCGCTGCACGACCGCGGCCGGCGCGCGGACCTGCTGCGGACGGCCGCCGCGCTGCTGGAGAAGAGCGGCGAGGAGATCGTCGCCACCGCCGACGCGGAATCGGCGCTCGGCGCGGTGCGGCTCACCGGCGAACTCGCCCGCACGTGCTACCAGCTCCGCGCGTTCGCGGACGTGGTCGACGCCGGCACCTACCTCGACATCATCATCGACCACGCCGACCCGGCGGCGCAGCCCGCGCCCCGCCCCGACCTGCGGCGCTACAAGGTTCCCCTGGGCGTGGTGGCGGTCTTCGCGGCCAGCAACTTCCCGCTGGCGTTCAGCGTGCCGGGCGGCGACACGGCGAGCGCCCTGGCCGCCGGCTGCCCGGTCGTGGTCAAGGCGCACCCGGACCACCCCGCCACCTCCGCCCTGTGCGCCGGGATCCTCCGGTCGGCGGCGGTCGAGGTCGGGCTTCCCGAGGACGTCGTCGGCCTGGTCCACGGCTTCGAGGCGGGTCCGGAACTCGTACGCCACCCGCTCGTCGCGGCCGTGGGGTTCACCGGCTCGGTGCGCGGCGGCCGGGCGCTGTTCGACATCGCCTCCTCCCGGCCGCGACCGATCCCGTTCCACGGCGAACTGGGCAGCCTCAACCCCGTCGTGGTGAGCACCCGCGCGGCCGAGACCAGGGCGGACGAGATCGCCGCGGGCCTCGCCGCCTCCTACACCCTGGGCATGGGCCAGTTCTGCGTCAAGCCGGGCCTCGTCCTGCTGCCCGAGGGGCCGGCCGGCGACGCCGTCGTCCAGGCCGTCGTCACGGCGGCCGTTCCGTCCGGGCCGATGCTCGACCCGCGCATGCGCGAGGCGTTCCTCGCCGGCGTGCGGTCCCGCGCCGCCCTGCCCGGCGTGGCGGAGCCCCTGGCTGCGGATGCGGCCGGCGACGACGGGACGCCGCTGGCCGTGCGGCCGGGCGTGCTGACCGTCGCGGCCTCCCGGCTCGTCGACGGCGGACCGTACGAGGAGTTGCTGGAGGAGTGCTTCGGCCCCGTGACCGTGGTGGTGCGCTACGGCTCGACGACCGAGCGGGACGCCGTGCTCGGCGCCCTGCCCGGCAACCTCACCGCGACCGTGCACCTCGCGGCCGACGAGCGCGACGAGGCGGCGGCGGCCCTGGTCGCCGCGCTCAGCGAGATCGCCGGCCGGGTCGTGGTGGACGGCTGGCCCACCGGCGTGACGGTCGCCCCCGCCATGCAGCACGGCGGCCCGTACCCGGCGTCGACGAGCACGTCCACGTCGGTGGGCAGCACCGCCGTCGAGCGCTGGCTGCGCCCGGTCTGCTACCAGAACGTGCCCGACCCCCTGCTCCCCGTCGAGCTGCGCGAGGAGAACCCGCTCCACCTTCCCCGTACGGTCGACGGCGTCCGCACCATCTGACCGAGACCGGGCGCGGCTCCGGCCGCACGCCCGCGCTCGTTCGTGCCCACGGTCGGCCGGCTGGCGGACGAAAGGTCCGTTGCCGGCCGACCGTTTCCGTGTGCGGCGGGCCGTCCTCGATCGACCCGGTTTCTGTGGTGTCGCGGTGTCCCCTCGTGGTCGACACCGCGCCTTCCCGGCCGTCGCGCCTGGACGTCGCGTCGATCATGCGGGTGGGGGATCGCCCGGCCGGCGCCGGCCGGAATTGACGCCGGTCACGCACCGGAGTGACGTCGGGCAGTCCCCGTAGCGGCTGTCGCGCCGTTGCACGTGTCCATTCGACACCGTTACGAGACCGTGACACCCGTATGTCGAGTAGGGGTGTTGACGCCTTCTATGTGAGCGCTAACACTACGGCAGTGTCACCCGTGGATCCGGCGAGTCCGGAGAGGAGAGACAGGTTGTGGGCAAACGATTTCTAGCCGTTCTCAGCGGCACGGTGCTGGCGCTCGGCCTGGCGGCCTGCGGTGGTGAGGGAGCAGGTGGCGGCGGCGACACGAGCGGGGAGAAGCCCGCAGACCTGACCATCGGCGTCTCCATGCCGACGCAGACCTCCGAGCGGTGGATCGCCGACGGCAACGCGGTGAAGCAGAAGCTGGAGGCCAAGGGCTACAAGGTCGACCTCCAGTACGCGGGGGACGACATCCCCACCCAGTCGCAGCAGGTCGACCAGATGATCACCCAGGGCGCGGACGTGCTGGTCATCGCGGCGATCGACGGCACGGCCCTCAGTGGCCAGTTGCAGGCCGCGGCCGACGCGAAGATCCCCGTCATCGCGTACGACCGGCTCATCCGCGACAGCCCGAACGTCAACTTCTACGTGAGCTTCGACAACTACAAGGTCGGCGTCGCCCAGGCCACCGCGCTGCTCGTGGGCCTCGGGCTGCAGAACAAGGACGGCTCGAAGGGCACCGCGAAGGGGCCGTTCAACATCGAGCTGTTCGCCGGCTCGCTCGACGACAACAACGCCCACTTCTTCTTCGACGGCGCCATGGACACGCTCAAGCCGTTCATCGACGACAAGTCGCTGCGGGTGAAGTCGGGCCAGACCGCCATCGAGCAGGTGGCGATCCTCCGGTGGCAGCAGGAGACCGCGCAGAAGCGGATGGAGGACCTGCTCACGTCGAGCTACAACGACGGCTCGAAGGTCCAGGGCGTCCTGTCGCCGTACGACGGGCTCTCCCGCGGCATCATCACCGCCCTGCAGAACGCCGGCTACGGCGCGTCGGGCGCCAAGATGCCCGTGGTGACCGGCCAGGACGCCGAGATCGCCTCGGTGAAGCTCATCAACGACGGCGTCCAGAGCTCGACGATCTTCAAGGACACCCGGCTGCTGGCCGACCAGGCGGTCATCGCCGCCGAGGCGTTCCTTCAGGACAAGGAGCCGCAGGCGAACGACACCAAGACCTACGACAACGGCGTCAAGGTCGTCCCGTCGTACCTCCTGCCGGTCCAGACCGTCTACAAGGACGACATCAAGACCGCCCTCATCGACTCCGGCTACTGGACGGCCGAGGAGGTCGCCAGCGGTCAGGCCAAGGGCTGAACCGTCCGCGGGGCCCGGCGCCGGCCACGCCGCGCCGGGCCCCACGGGACCACACACGACGGGTACGACCAGGACGGTGACCATGGCCGACAACATCCTCGAGATGCGTCACATCACGAAGACGTTCCCGGGCGTGACCGCGCTCCAGGACGTCTCGCTCGCGGTCCGGCGCGGCGAGATCCACGCCATCTGCGGAGAGAACGGCGCGGGCAAGTCCACGCTCATGAAGGTGCTCTCGGGCGTCCATCCCACGGGGTCGTACGACGGTGAGATCGTCTTCGACGGCGCGCCGGTGCACTTCCGCGGCATCCGTGACAGCGAGGCCCGCGGCATCGTCATCATCCACCAGGAACTCGCGCTCGTGCCCCACCTCTCGGTCGCCGAGAACATCTACCTCGGCAACGAGCGCCGTGGGGCCGGCGGTCTGATCGACTGGAACCGCACCAACGCCGACGCGGCCGAGCTGCTCGCCTCCGTGGGCCTGCACGAGAACCCGGTCACCCCGATCCACCAGCTCGGCGTCGGCAAGCAACAGCTCGTCGAGATCGCCAAGGCGCTGTCGAAGAAGGTGCGGCTGCTCATACTCGACGAGCCGACCGCCGCCCTCAACGACATCGACTCGGCGCACCTGCTCGACCTCATCCGGCGGCTCCGCGACGACGGCGTCACCTGCATCATGATCTCCCACAAGCTCGGCGAGATCACCGCGATCGCCGACTCCACCACGGTGATCCGGGACGGGCGGACGGTCGAGACCCTCGACATGAGCTCCGCCGAGGCCACCCAGGAGCGGATCATCCGCGGCATGGTCGGCCGTGACCTGTCGGCCTTCTACCCCGAGCGGGTGTCGTCGCCGGGCGACGAGGTGCTCCGCATCGAGGACTGGAGCGTCCGGCACCCGACCCAGGACCGCCTCGTGGTCGACGGTGTGACCCTGAACGTCCGCGCGGGCGAGGTCGTCGGGATCGCGGGGCTCATGGGCGCCGGACGGACCGAGCTCGCGATGAGCGTGTTCGGGCGGTCGTACGGCCGCAACATCACCGGACGGCTGTTCGTGCGCGGCCGGGAGGTCCGGGCGCGTACGGTCGCCGAGGCGATCGAGAACGGGATCGCGTACGCCACCGAGGACCGCAAGCGCTTCGGGCTCAACCTGATCGACGACCTGCGCCGCAACATCTCGGCGGCCGCGCTCGGCAAGCTCGCCCGGCTCGGCTGGGTCAACGGCAACGAGGAGATCAAGGTCGCCGAGGACGGTCGGCGCGACATGAACATCAAGGCGCCGAGCGTCATGGCGGTGGTCGGCAAGCTCTCCGGCGGCAACCAGCAGAAGGTCGTCCTGTCGAAGTGGCTGTTCACCGACCCGGACGTGCTCATCCTCGACGAGCCGACGCGCGGCATCGACGTCGGTGCGAAGTTCGAGATCTACACGATCGTCAACCGGCTGGTGGCCGACGGCAAGGCCGTCGTTCTCATCTCCTCCGAACTGCCCGAACTGCTCGGGATGTGCGACCGGATCTACACCCTCGCGGCCGGTCGGATCACCGGTGAGACGCCGGTCGCGGAGGCCACCCAGGAGAGCCTCATGGAACTCATGACGAAGGACAGGGAGCCCGTCCGATGACCACCACCAAGCCGCCGGCGGCCCCGCAGCGCACGCCGTCCGGCGACGGAGCCGCCGCCGCCCTGCACACCGGGACCAGCGATCCGCGCGCCCTGATCCTCGGCAACCTGCGCCAGAGCGGGATCTACATCGCCCTCGTCGTGATCGTCGCCCTCTTCGCGATCCTCACCGACGGTGTCTCGCTGAGCCCGGGGAACATCACGAACATCGTGCTGCAGTACTCCTACATCCTGGTGCTCGCGATCGGCATGGTCATCGTGATCATCGGCGGTCACATCGACCTGTCGGTGGGGTCGGTGGTGGCGCTCACCGGCGCCGTCTCCGCGGTGCTCGTCATCCGGCAGGGCCAGCCCTGGTGGGTCGGCATCCTCGCGGCGCTCGCCGTCGGCGTCGCGGTCGGCGCCTGGCACGGCTTCTGGGTGGCGTACGCGGGGATCCCGGCGTTCATCGTGACCCTGGCCGGCATGCTCCTGTTCCGCGGGCTGACCCTGCGGGTGCTCGACAACATCTCCCTGTCGCCGTTCCCGGCCGAGTACCAGCGCGTGGCGGCGGGTTTCCTCAACGGCCTCATCGGCGGGCAGGGCTACGACGCCTTCACGCTGCTCATCGGCGCGGTGGCGGTGGCCGGCTACGCGGTCAGCGTCTTCCGGACGCGACTCGCGCGCATCCGCTACCAGCAGCCCGTCGAGTCGTTCCCGCTGTTCGTGGCCCGGGTGCTGCTGGTGGGCGCGGTCATCATGTACTTCGCCTGGCAGCTCGCGCACGCGCGGGGCCTGCCCATCGTCCTGATCGTCCTCGCGGTCCTCGTGCTCGTCTACGGGCTGGTGACCCGCCGCACGGTCTTCGGCCGCCGGGTCTACGCGATCGGCGGCAACCTGTCCGCCGCGACGTTGTCCGGCGTGAAGGTCCGCACCGTCAACTTCTGGATGTTCGTCAACATGGGTTTCCTGGCCGCGGTGGCCGGCGTCATCTACTCCTCCCGGTCCAACGGGGCGCAACCGGCGGCCGGGAACATGTTCGAGCTCGACGCGATCGCCGCGGCGTTCATCGGGGGCGCGGCGGTCACGGGCGGTGTGGGCACCGTGGTGGGCGCCATGGTGGGCGGTCTCATCATGGCCGTGATGAGCAACGGGATGCAGCTCATGGGCGTCGACCAGTCGATGCAGTCGGTGGTGAAGGGGCTCGTCCTGCTCGTGGCCGTCGCCTTCGACGTGTACAACAAGCGCCGGGCCGGGTCGGCCCGCTGACGCCCGATGTTATCGCTAACATCAGCCGTCGGGTCGACGTCCGTGGATTCGACCCGGCCGCCGCCGTCACCGGTCCCGGACCGCGTCGTCGACAGCGGTCTCGCGCCGGCCGAGATGCGCCGGATCCCGTCCGGAGAGCAGATCCGACACCGCCTTCACGCAGGCGCCGTACTCCCTCGTGGAACTGACCCACCACCGTTGGGCGTACCGCCGGGCGCTCTCGTCGCCCACGCCGCTCGCGTCCACGCCGAGACGCCGACACAGCGACACGGCCCGGGGAAGGTGGAAGGACTGGGTCACCACGGTCGCCCGGTCCACGCCGAAGATCCGTTTGGCCCGCGCGCACGAGTCGTACGTGTCGAGGCCGGCGTCGTCCACCACGACCTTCCGCGCCGGCACGCCCCGGTCGACCAGCCAGCGCCGCATCGCGCCCGGCTCGTCGTAGTCGGCGCTCCGGTTGTCGCCGGACACCAGGATCGCCCGCACCCGGCCCGCCTCGAAGAGCCGCCGCGCGATCTCCAACCGCGCGGCGAGGAACGGAGACGGCGTACCGTCCGCGTCCACCTTCGTCCCCAGCACGAGGGCGACGGGCGCCTCCGGCACGTCGGCCTCCCGGTAGAGGTGGCCGTCCGCGCCGCTACGGATCCAGACCACGCTGGCCGCCGTGCCGCCGCCCGCGAGCACCGCGGCGACGACCACGGCGGCGAGCGTACGGCGGACGAGCTTCCGGTGCTGCCTGGACCACCGCGCCACCGTGGTGAATCGCCTCCGCATGCCGCGGAATTATTCCGTGGGCGGTTTCCGTGCTGATCGGCCCGTCCGGGTTGCCTGCTCCCCGCCGGGGGAGTAGGCAGAAGGTCCACCCGTGTCGATCTGCGGAGGCTACATGAGACCTCGGGCCCTCATCACCGCGACCATCGCGCTGACCACGCTCGTCGCCGGCGTGGCCGGTCCCGCCCACGCGAAGCCGGCCGGGCCGGCCGAGCCACCGAAGACACCGGTGGCCCGCGGTTACGGCGGCGCCGTCTCCACGGTGGATCCCACGGCCACCGCGGTCGGGCTCGACGTGCTGCGGCGCGGCGGCACCGCGGTCGACGCGGCGGTCGCCGCGGCGGCGACGCTCGGCGTGACCGAGCCCTTCTCGGCCGGCATCGGCGGCGGCGGCTTCTTCGTCTACTACGACGCCAGGACCCGGAAGGTGCACACGATCGACGGCCGCGAGGCCGCGCCCGCGTCGATGACCGAGACGAGCCTCGTCAACCCGTCCACCGGCCGGCCGTACGAGTTCGACGAGGCGCGAATCAGCGGACTGTCGGCCGGCGTCCCCGGCACGCTGCTCACCTGGCAGGACGCCCTGCGCCGCTGGGGCACCCGGTCGCTGGCGCAGATGCTCGCCCCCGCCGCCCGGGTCGCCGAGAAGGGCTTCGCCGTCGACGAGACGTTCGCCAGCCAGATCGCCGCCAACCAGGCCGCGTTCGGGCAGTTCAGCTCGACGGGCGCGCTGTACCTGCCCGGCGGCCGGCCACCGGCGGTCGGCAGCACCTTCCGCAACCCCGACCTCGCCGAGACGTACCGACTGATCGCCCGGCGCGGCACCGACGTGTTCTACCGGGGCGAGGTCGGCCGTGACCTCGTGGCCACCGTGCAGCATCCGCCGCTGGCGGCGAAGCCCGTCGGCGCCTGGCCGTACCCGATCCGCCCGGCCGGGATGACGACAGCCGACCTCGCGGCCTACCGCACCCGCTTCCCCGAGCCGACCCGGTCCGACTACCGCGGCCTCCAGGTCTACGGCATGTCCACCCCGTCGAGCGGCGGCATCGCGGTGGGCGAGGCCCTCAACATCCTCGAGCGGTACGACCTGCGGTCGATGACCCCGGAGCAGGCCATGCACCACTACCTCGAGGCGAGCGCGCTGGCGTTCGCCGACCGCAACCGGTACGTCGGCGACCACAGCTCCCCTCAGGTGGTCCGGGAGCTGCTCAGCGACGCGTACGCCAAGGAACGCGCCTGCCGCATCGACGCCTCGGCGGCGCTGCCCAAGCCGGTCGCGCCCGGTGTTCCCGACGGCGCCTACGGCGGCTGCTCGGCGGCGCCGGCCGCCGACACCCGCGACGACCGCAAGAGCACCACCAACCTCACGGTGGCCGACAGGTGGGGCAACGTCGTGGAGTACACGCTCACCATCGAGGCGACCGGCGGCAACGGGATGGTCGTGCCGGGTCGGGGCTTCCTGCTCAACAACGAGCTGACCGACTTCAACTTCGCGCCGACCCAGGGCAGTGCGCCCGACCCGAACCTGCCGGGACCGGGCAAGCGGCCGCGCAGCTCGATGTCGCCCACCATCGTGCTGGCCGACGGGCGGCCGTTCCTGGCCGTCGGCACGCCCGGCGGCGCGACGATCATCACGACGGTCCTCCAGATGCTCGTCAACCGGATCGACCTTCGGATGGACCTGCCGCAGGCCCTCGCGGCGCCGCGCGCGTCGCAGCGCAACGGCACCACGCAGGCCGAGCCCGCGTTCATCGCCGCGTACGCGGGCAAGCTTCCACGTGGCCACGCGTTCTCGGAGACGGCGGAGATCGGCGCCGCGACCGGCATCGAGTTCCTCCGCGACGGGCGGATGCTCGCCGCGGCCGAGCCGGTGCGCCGGGGCGGCGGCGCGGCGGCCGTGGTCGGCCGCTGGGGACGCGGGTAGGCGGGAGGCGGCCCAGGCTGGTCCGCACCAGATCGCCGATATGGCGGTATCCACTGCTCCGCGATACCGCCATATCGGCGAAACGGTGTCGACCAAGGCCCGCTTGGTGGCGGACCTGGATGAGCGGGTCCACGCCGTCGCGGGTCACGGCTTGGTGCGCCCGCAGGAAGGGCGTTCAGGCGTTCGGCGGCAGGTCGGTGCCGGCGCCTCGGCGTCGGAGCCGCACCAGGTCCGTCCGGGCCGGAGCGACCTCGGCGGCGGTGCCCACCGGCAGCCCGGCGGCGGATCGTGCTGCGGGCAGGGTCGGTTCCCCGGCGGCCTCGACGACGAACCCGGCGTCGCTGATCATCTCAAGGTCGGCGCGGCCGGCCTGGCCCTCGCTGGTCAGGTAGTCGCCGAGGAACATCGCGTTGGCGATGTGCAGAGCCAGCGGTTGCAGCGTGCGCAGGTGTATCTCCCGGCCGCCGGCGAGCCGTACCTCCACGTCGGGGAAGACGAAACGCACCATGGCCAGGATCCGCAGGCAGCGTTGCGGAGTGAGGTGCCAGCGGCCGGCCATCGGGGTGCCCTCGAACGGGATCAGGAAGTTCACCGGCACCGAGTCGGGCGCCAGGTCGGCCAGCGCGAACACCACGTCCACCAGGTCCTCGTCGCTCTCACCGAGCCCCGCGATCAGCCCCGAGCAGGCCGACAGGCCGCCCAGCCGCGCCTGGGTCACGGTGGACACCCGGTCGGCGTACGTGTGGGTGGTGCAGATGTCCGCGTAGCGCTCGCCGGCCGTGTTCAGGTTGTGGTTGTAGGCGTCGGCGCCGGCATCGCGGAGCCGTGCGGCCTGCCCGGCGCCGAGCAGACCCAGACAGGCGCACACCTCGAGGCCGGCGTGCCGCTCCCGGATCGCCGCGATGGTCCGGGCCACCCGGTCGATGTCGCGGTCGGTGGGGCCGCGACCGCTCGCCACGAGGCAGACCCGCTTGGCGCCGCCGGCGACCCCGGCGTCAGCAGCCGCGGCGGCCTGCTCCGGAGTCAGCCAGGTGTAGGAGAGCGCGCCGGACTCGGCGCCGAGCCGCTGTGAGCAGTATCCGCAGTCCTCGGGGCAACGCCCGCTCTTGAGGTTGACCAGGTAGTTGAGTTTGACCCGGTTGCCGAAGTAACGCTGGCGCACCCGCGCCGCGGCGGCGACCACGTCGAGCACGTCGTCGTCGCCGGTGCCGAGCACGGCACGTGCCTCGTCGCGGGTGGCCCGTCCGCCCGCGAGGACGCGTCCGGCGAGTTCGTCGAGAATCCCCATGCCGATCATGCTCTCGGTCTAAGCATGCCCGGGCGACCCCTTCGCCCCTCAACATCGGCGCCCGGGAGTTGGAGGAACCCTACAAGAACCCTTGTGGAGTATGCGGAGCCTGGCGACGCCAGTGGATCGGCAGGCGTTTCACGCCGCGCTGGAAGGTCGACCGCAGGTACGTGGGCGTCCCCGCGTACGTGATGCGCGTGGTGCGCGCGAGCAGCGCGTCGAACAGCGCGCGCAGCTGGCACCGGGCGAGGTGCGCGCCGAGGCAGAAGTGCGGTCCGTGGCCGAAGACGAGGTGCGGGTTGGGGTGGCGGCCGAGGTCGAGCCGGTCCGGGTCGGCGAAGACCCGCTCGTCGCGGTTGGCCGACGCGAAGGACACCACCACCTTGTCGCCGGCCCGCACCGGCACACCGGCGATCGCGGTGTCCGACGTGGCGGTACGCCGGAACACCATCACCGGCGTCCACCAGCGCAGCAGTTCGTCGACGGCCGTGTCGAACAGGCTCGGGTCGCGGCGCAGCCGCGCCATCTGTGCCGGGTGCTCCAGCAGGGCGATCATCGCGCCGGGCAGGCCGTTGCGGATGGTCTCGTTGCCGGCCACCGCGAACAGCCAGAACATGTTCTCGAACTCCTCGACCGAGAGCCGGTCGTCGCCGTCACGCGCCAGCAGGATGGACATGACGTCCGGTCCCGGCTCCCGGCGCTTCGCCTCCGCCAGCAGGTGCGCGTACGCGTAGAGGTCCGCCATCCCGGCGCGGGTGCGCGGGTCCGGCATCCGGCCGTCGGCGTCCGGGGCCGGCCGGTGCCGGAGCGCCTCGCGGGCCGCCGCGGTGCCGGAGCGTGGGTCGAACGCCGCGGACACGGCACGGTCCGGGTCCTGGAAGCCGATCACCCGGTTCGACCAGTCGTACAGCAACCAGCGGTCGGACTCCGGCACCCCGAGCACGTCGGCGAGGGTCAGCAGAGGCAGGTCGGCCGCGAGGTCGCGGGCGAAGTCGCAGACGCCCTCGTCGGCCTCGCCGAGCGCCCGCTCGACGAGCCGGGTCGCGTTCGCGCGGATCGACGCCTCGAGGGCGGCGACCGCCCGCGGCGTGAACGACCGGGCGACGGGCCGCCGCAGCCGGCCGTGCTCCGGCGGGTCCATGTTGAGCATCATCCGCCGCACGTAACCCAGGTCGTCCTCGGTGGCCGGGTCGCGGATCTGCGTGGCGCCGAGCCAGGACGAGAACAGCCGTGGCTGCCTGAGGACGTCGGTCACGTCCGCGTGCCGGAGCACCAGCCAGAAGCCGGGCCCGCCGGGCAGCCCGAGCAGTGGCGGCTCGTCGACCCACACCACGGGGGTGGCCTCGCGCAGTGCGGCGAGCAGGTCGTACGGGACGCCGTCGACGAACGTGCGGGGATCGACCAGGGGCGCCGGGTCCAGCGTCACTGCCCGAGGAACTCCTCGATCACCGTGACGAGCCGGACCGGAGTCTCGTACATGGCGTAGTGGCCCGCGTTGGCCAGCACCTCGAGCTGGGCGTTGGGGTAGTGACGCATCCACGTCTCGCGGATCGTGTCGGCGCCGAGCGCCGGGTCGTGCTCGCCGACGACGGCCAGCGCCGGCACCGGATTGCCCTTCACCTCGTCGGTGAGGTCGGTGCGCGCCCACGCGGCGAGGTACGCGCCGAACGCCTCGCGCGTGGACTGGTCGAGGGAGAACCGGACCATCTCGTCGACCCAGCGGCCGGACAACCGGTTGCCGGTGGTGAGGTCGATGATGGTGCGCCGGTTCCCCGGGTCGACCGCCGCACCGTCGAACAGCGCCCAGCTCTGCAGGTCGAACGGCACCCCGCCGGCCGGGACCGGGCTGATGCCGACGAGGCGGTCCACCCGCCCGGGCGCGTCGGCGAGCACCCGCTGGGCGGCGATGCCGCCCATGGAGTGCCCGACCACCGAGAACGTCTCCCAGCCGAGCGCGTCGGCGAGGTCCAGCGCGTCCCGCCCGATCTCGGCGATGGTGTGGTCGCCCTCCACCCCGGCGCGAGCGCCGTAGCCCCGGTAGTCGAGGAACGCCCAGGTGTAACGGTCCCTGTCGACCAGCTCGGGCAACCAGCCCCAGCCCCGGGCCGACCCGAACCACCCGTGCAGGGCCAGCACCTTCCGGGGCCCGCGACCGACGCTCACCGGGCCGGCGTCGGCGTCGCTCCTGTGGCTGATCGTCATGACGGTGACCCCTTCCGCGGTTACGGCGCTGCGACCGAAGTGGACGACCTGGGTGACCGGTGGGGAGAACGTTGAGAGCGACCGTAGCCGCCGCGCCGACCGAAGGGAAGGGCCGGGCGCGCCGTGCCCGGCGCCGGGACCACCGCCCACGGGTCCGCCAGGTCGCGGCGGTGGCCCGTGGGCGGTGGTGCGCGGCGTGTCAGACGCGCCGTGCGCCCGGCTTGCCGTCGTCGGTGACGAACGTGGCCAGGGTGTACAGCGGAGCGTCGGGGACCGAGACGCTGTCGGTCACCCGGAAGTCGGCCCGCCACTGCTCGGGTGTGACCTCGACCCGGATGTAGCCGCGCTGCTGGTTCTGGAACATCATGTGCGGGTTGTCGGCCGTGGGTCCGTACACGGTGTTGCGGTTGCCGTCGCCGCCACTGCTGATGGACGTGCCCAGGTACTCGGTGGCCAGCGTCTCCGAGTTCGGGTCACCGAAGTCGGCCTTCAGGTCGAACACCCAGTTGCGGTGCGCGTCGCCGGTGATGATGACCGGGTTGGACGGCCGGTGCGCGGCGATGAACCGGAGGAGTTGGTCGCGGTCGGCGACATAGCCCTCGCCCCAGCTGTCCTGGCTCGCGTACTCGACACCCGCCCCGACCTTGCGGTCCATGGGCGCGAACTTCGTCTGGTTCCCGATGATGTTCCACCGGGCGGTCGACGTCGCGAGGCCCTCCTGGAGCCACTGCTCCTGCGCGTCGCCGAGGATCGTCCGGTTCGGGTCCAGCGAGCCGGGCGAGTAGCCGTCGACGGCTGTTCCCGCGCTCCACGGCGCCTGGTCGGAGCGGTACTGCCGGGTGTCGAGCAGGTGGAACTGGGCGAGGTTCCCGTAGCGCACCCGCCGGTACAGCTGGATGTCCGGACCGTGTGGCAGCGACGACCGTCGGAGCGGCATGTTCTCGTAGTAGGCCTGGTACGCCGCCGCGCGGCGCGCGAGGAAAGCCTCGCCGGAACTGCCGCCGCCGATGTCGTCGGCGTAGTTGTTCACCACCTCGTGGTCGTCGGGGATGACGAGGAACGGCAGCATGCTGTGGGCGGCCTGAAGGTCACGATCGGTCTTGTACTGCGCGTGCCGGACCCGGTACTCCGCCAGCGTCATGATGTCCTTGGGCGGGACGTGGGCCCGGTTGAGCGCGGGGTTGCCGGCGGACGGGCCGTCGTAGATGTAGTCGCCCAGGTGCACCACCAGGTCCAGGTCCTGGGCCACGATGTCCCGGTAGGCGACGAAGTATCCGGCGGGGTAGTTCTGGCAACTGGTGACCGCGAGCTTCAGCCGCGCGAGCGACGCGTCGGCGGCCGGCGCCGTCTTCGTCCGACCGACCGGGCTGATCACGGGACCGAAACGGAAGCGGTAGAAGTACTCCCGCGCAGGCGCGAGACCGGACAGCTCGACGTGCACCGAGTGACCGAGTTCCGGCGTGGCCTCGACCGCGCCACGGCGGACGATCCGGGTGAACCTCTCGTCCTCGGCCACCTCGTAGCGGACACCGAACGACTCCGCGGGCATCCCGCCGCTGCCGTCCTCCGCCAGCGGTTCGGGGGCGAGGCGCGTCCAGAGGACGACGCCGTCCGGCAGGGGATCGCCGGACGCCACCCCGAGGCTGAACGGGTTGTCGAAGAAGGGTGGAGCGGCGGCCGCCCGCCCGGGCGCCGCGGTCGCGCCGCCGACGATCGCCGCCGCGGTCCCGAGGCCTCCGAGGGCCAGGAGGTGTCGTCGGTTCAACCGACCGGTCGTGGGGTGTGCGGCATCGGGGGAACTCATCTGCGTCGGCATCCTCTCGTCCTGGTCGACCGGGTGTGTCGTGGCGAAGGTGTCGGCGCCGTCGCGGTGGCGTCGGTTCGCCTGATGGGCCGGGCTGCGCCGTCACGGCGTCCGGACCCACCGGCCATTGCTGGTGTTCGACCGAGGACGCCCGGGGCCGGCGCCATCGATCGCGGACCTGACCGTGTCAGTCGCGCGTGCCACGGTGATCAACAGGACGTCACGACGAGGGGAACGTCAGCTTGCCAATGATCTTGGGACGCGGACGCCCCGATCGGGCATGGTCCCGGCACCGGCGGGAACCGCAGGGCTGCCATGAGGACCCGCGGGGGAGGAACGCCATGACGAATTCGTCGCGCGACGGGTCGGGACGCGCCGGCCCGGCGGCTTCGTCGCCGCAGGGGGACGTGGTGCCGACGGGCGGCGGCTTCGCCGTCGTGGAGTTGTTCACGTCCCAGGGCTGCTCGAGCTGCCCGCCCGCGGAGGACCTGCTGAGCGAGATCGAGCGCGACTCGCGGGAGCGCGGACGGGCGGTCTTCGCCCTCGGATTCCACGTCGACTACTGGGACTACCTGGGCTGGCCCGACCCGTTCGCCGACGCGGCGTACACCGCGCGCCAGCAGGCGTACGCGCGGGCCTTCGGCTCGGGGCGGCTCTACACGCCGCAGATGGTCGTCAACGGAAGCGTCGAGTTCGTCGGCTCCGACGGTCGGCGGGCGGCGGCCGCGATCGCGTCCGCCCTGACGGAGGCGCCCACGGCGCCGCTCGCGCTGGCGGTCGCCGACGCCGGCGGGGGCCGGTTGCGGGTGGATTACCGGGCCGGGCGGTCGTCGGAGCGGGCGGTGGTGAACGTGGCGGTCGTGGAGCGCGGCCTGGAGAGCGAGGTCGCACGGGGCGAGAACGCCGGACGGACGCTGCGGCAGGACAACGTCGTGCGTGCCTTCACCGCGGCACGGCTGGACGCCGACGGCGGGCAGGTGGACCTCGAGGTGCCGCCGGATCTCGACGCGCGGCGGGCCTCGGTGATCGCCTACGTGCAGAACGACGACGACAGGGCCGTGGTCGGCGCCACGGCCGTCGACCTGCCCGTCTAGAGCGGCCCGCGACTACGCTCCGGACGTCCTCGGGCCGGCACGGGTCAGGCGGGGCCGCCGCCGAACCCGATCTCGTTGCCGTCGGGGTCGACGTAGGTGGCCTTCCGCACGCCGTTGTCGTACGTCTCGCGCTTCGCCGGCTCCAGCCCCCGCTCGGCGATCGCGGCCGTCCGCGTGTCGAAGTCGTCGACGAAGACGGTGTGCAGGGCGTGGCCGGCACGGTCGGGGAGGTGTTCGATGTACAGGAACCGGTGCTCGGCCAGCTCCCACACGGCCTCGACGTCGTTCGGGAAGAACGCCGGCGGGGCCCCGAGCAGGGTCTCGTACCAGGCCAGCGCCGCGGCGTAGTCCCGGACGGGGATGCCCGCGAACAGGTCGACCGACATCCGGCCATGCTAGCGGGACGGCGGCTGTGGCACCGGGAGGCGCGGCCGGCCCGGGACGGCCGACCGCGCACGGCGGCACCGGTCAGTCGACGGTCGGCGGCGCCGTCCTGGCGACCTCGGCGAGGGCCGCGGCCGCGGCCGCGTACGGGTTGACGGTGTAGGTGCGGCTCGCCCCGCCCGGGATCGTGAAGTACTCGGTGGACAGCTTCGCCGGGTCGCTCGCTATCTCGCCGCGGGCCGGCAGGTCGTTGCCGTCGTCCCAGCCCCAGGGGGCGTTGGCCGAGTTGGTCGAGCAGCTCCAGGTGCCGGATCCGCAGTCGCCGGAGACGTCGCCGGCGAACGTGCCGAGGCTCGCGAACAGGCTCGCGGTGGACCGCTGCGCCCACAGGCCGTCCGCGGCGAAGATGTCGATCAGCTGGTACCGCACGTCACGGTCGTTGCCGTTGCTCGGCGTCTCGGCGACGGTCGACGGGTAGTAGACGAGGCCGTCGCCGTTGATCGTGTACTGGGGGTACGCCTTCAGGCCGTGCCCCTGCGCCTCCTGCGCCGTTACGGGGTGCGGGAACGCGTCGTGCGGCGAGGTCTGGAACTGCAGCGTGCCGTCGACGCTCTCGCGGCCGCTCGTCCAGGTGCTGCCGGTCGGCGTGTACGAGAAGAAGTCGCTGTGCGCCACGGTGACGGCCGCGCGCAGCACGCCGTACGGGGAGCCGTCGCGCTCGACCGCGAACAGGACGCCCTCGCCGTCGTTCTCGTGCTCCGTCTCGAAGAACGGGTGGTCCGTCCAGTCCCGAGGGTGGAAGAAGAAGTACGTGATGTACCAGTGGGTGCTCGTCTCGAGGACGGAGTAGTACGCGTGCGCGGCCAGCGACGTGCCGGCCTGCCCCGCCCGGTCCCAGTTGTTGCGCCCGTCCAGGTCACCGTCGAAGTCCACCCGGGCGATGTAGTCGGCCTGGCCGGCGAGGGCGTGGCTGCCGGTGGCGTCGACGTCCTGGTAGTGGATCGGCGCCCAACGGAGGGCGAGTTCGGCCCGGCTCACGGCGGCGCTCGCGGGTGTCGGCGTGGCGAGCGGTGTCACCGCGAGCGTCACCGCGACGCCCACCGCCGCCAGCGTTCTCGCCACCCGGGCCTGGCCGGCCTTGCTGTTCCTGTCGCGCATGGTGTGCTCCTGCGTCCGGAGGGATTGACCGCGATGGATCATCGTGCTCCCGGACGCCGGGCGGGTGTCGGCCCGGCGAAGAAAAGACAGATGACTGTCGACGGATGGGCTCCGGTGGTCGCCTCGGGGGTGAAACCCACGACGTCGGGCATGGTCGGCGGCCGCGCGGGTAGCCGCGGGGCATGGAGGCTTCAGTCGCTCATCTGCACGGGGGCCCGCTCGACGGTGCGCAGCGGGAGCTGCCCGACGGCCCCGGCGACCGCGTGGAATTCACCCACGAGGCGCGCGACGGCACCTGGTACGTGGAGTACCGCAAGGTCCACCGCGCCGACGACGGTTGGCACTACGAGGCCACCGGTGGAATGGACAAGCAGGACGAGGAGTGACATCGGCGGCACGGGCCTGATCGAGGTTTCCGCGCCCGGCGCGGGGGAAGCCAGCGGGCATGGCCGAGACCTTCGCGGATCAGGACCTGACGACCCTGCGGTCGATCGCGCGCGGCGCGGGCATACCGGACACGGACCGGATGCCGCACGACGAACTGGTCGAGATGTTGCGCCGGGCCGGACTGGCCGAGCCGGACGGCCGGCCGGTCGACACGAACCTGGCCGAGCAGGGCGGGGCCCCGACCTCGGGCACCTACCACGGTGAGGGCGTCGGGCGCCGCGAGTCGGCCGGCGGACCGGGCGCGCAGACGGCCGCCGCCGTCGACCAGCCGACGGAGGACCCGGCCGGGTTGTCTGGCCTGCCCCGCAGCGGTCTGGGCCTGGGCGACGAGAGCACCGGCGGTCGTGCCGCCGAGGAGGCGGTCGGCGCCCGGCGAGGCGAGTCCGTGATCGAGGACCGCGCCCAGGACGCGCGGGGCGTGCAGGGGGAGGACCGTGACCCGGCCGGGTTGTCGGGCCTGCCCCACAGCGGTCTGGACCTGGGTGACGAGAGCACCGGCGGGCGTGCCGCCGAGGAGGCGATCGGGGCGCAGCCGGGGGAGTCCGGCACCGAGATCGACGACCGCACGCAGGGCTGACCGCCGCCGTTCACGGGAAGTTCGACGCTCCTACATTGACAGCGAGGAATCTATTCATGATCATTCGTAGCTATGATCATGAATCGTGTGGGCGGAGTGTTCCGCCGTACGCTGGTCTGCACCCTCGCCGCGCTGTGCGTGCTGTCGCCGACCGGGGCCGCGTCGGCCGCGCCCCAGACGGCGAGCGTCTCCGCCGCGTCCGCCACCCTGGCCGGCTATCCGGTGTGGGCACACTTCACCGACCCGACCGCCGGACGTGACTACACCATCGTCAACGAGCTGCAACGGCTGATCGACGCCGCTCCCGCGGGCGCGACCGTCCGGGGCACCATCCACTCCCTCAGCGTGGACTCGGTGGCCGACGCGTTGCTGCGCGCCCAGAACCGTGGCGTCACCGTGATGGTGGTCCTCGACGGCAAGAACGCCACCTCGACGGACCCGGGCATCGCGACGATCAAGCAGCTCACCAACCACCAGTTCTGCCTCAACAGCAGCGGCGGTCACGGCTGCATCAGCACCAGCGCCGACGGCGACATGCACACGAAGATGTTCACGTTCACGAGCACCACCGACCCGAACGGCGTGGCCCGCGGCAACGTCGTCTGGTTCGGGTCGAGCAACCTCACGTACGCCACCGGCCCGGACGCGTTCAACAACGCCGTCACGGTCTACGGTGACGCCGCGCTCGCCGCGGGCCTCAACGCCAACTTCACCGACATGTGGAACCGCCGGCACTACAGCGGCAACGACTACTACGACTCCGCCTCCGGCCGGGGCTACTACCAGGCCGCAGCCGCCGACGCCTACGCCTCCCCGGAGGGCGCGGGGCAGACCGACACGATCGTCACCCGGCTCAACGACCTGACCCCGGACGCCGACTGCCGACTGCGCGTCGGCATGGCGTCGGTCACCACCGGGCGTCCGCAGCTCGTCAGCCTCGTCACCCGGTTCCGCGCCGCCGGGTGCAAGGTCTGGATGGTCGTGGGTACGAACGCCGACGGCGGTATCGCCATGAGCCAGTCCGTCTACAACGAGCTTCTCGACGCCGGTGTGGCCATCCACCGCAAGGACAAGGTGCACGACAAGTACTTCGCGACGTACGGGCGGTACGGCACCGCCCTGCAGTACCGCGTCTACACGGGCTCGCAGAACTGGACGCAGGACGCGCTCGGCGAGAACGACGAGATCTTCGTGAAGATGGCCCCGGAGACGGGCACCGCCCACCCCCTCTACGACGCCTACTACACGCACTTCAACGACGCGTACAACACCGGCGTCACCTGCTCGAAGAGCAGCTTCCCCTGCCGGTCCTGACCGGCTCGACCCGCGCGCGGCCGGCGCTGGCCGGCCGCGCGCGGACGTCCGCGTTCCGAGCCGGTGGGGCCCGTCGCGGCTGGGTGCCGTCGCGACGACGCAGGACCCCCCTCTAGGGTGGACCGATGGCATCGGTCAGGCAGGTCCAGGTCACCTTCGACTGCGCGGAACCCGAGCGCGTCGCTCGCTTCTGGTGCGAGGTGTTGGGGTACGTCGTGCCGCCCCCACCCGAGGGGTTCGCCACGTGGGCGGACTTCGATCGGGCGCTGCCGCCGGAGCGCCAGGGTTCGGCCTTCGCCTGCGTCGACCCCTCGGGTGTGGGCCCGCGGCTGTACTTCCAGCGCGTTCCCGAAGGCAAGGTCGTCAAGAACCGCGTGCATCTTGACGTGCGGGTCGGCACCGGGCTCGTGGGTGAGGAGCGGCTGACCGTGCTCGAGGCCGAATGCGCACGACTGGTCGCGCTCGGCGCGACACGCGTGCAACTGCTGCGCGCCGACGGCGAGAACGAGTCGTGCCTCGCCATGCAGGACGTCGAGGGCAACGAGTTCTGCCTCGACTGAGTGGCCGCGCTCCGGCGGGCCCCCGGCGCGGGGCGCGGCGCGCCGCACGACAGGATGGGGCCATGACCGAACCTGTCCGTGAATCCGCACTTCCGCGGCGCGTCGTCGTCACCGGCGCCGCCGGCAAGCTCGGCCGCGCCGTGGTGGCGCACCTGCGCGACGTGGGCGTCGACGTGCTGGCGGTGGACCGCGCCGCCGGGCGCGACCCGCGCGACGTCGACGGCGAGTTCCTCGTGGCCGATCTCACCGACTACGGGCAGGTCGTGGAGGCGTTCACCGGTGGCGTCGACGAGCACGCGGGTCGGATCGAGGCCGTCGTCCACCTGGCGGCGGTCCCGGCCCCGGGCCTGCTGACCAACGCGGCCACCTTCGCGAACAACTCGGCGGCGACCTACAACGTGTTCGCGGCGGCCCGGGCGGCGGGGATCCGGCGGGTGGTGTGGGCGTCGAGCGAGACGGTGCTCGGCCTGCCGTTCGACACGCCCCCGCCGTACGCCCCGGTGGACGAGGAGTACGCGCCGCGCCCGGAGTCGACGTACTCGCTGAACAAGGCGCTCGAGGAGGAGATGGCCCGGCACTTCTGCCGCTGGGATCCGGAGCTGGTCATGGTGGGCCTGCGGTTCTCCAACGTCATGGACGTCGAGGACTACGCCGCGTTCCCGTCCTTCGACGCCGACCCGCGCCTGCGGCGCTGGAACCTGTGGGGCTACATCGACGCCCGCGACGGCGCCCAGGCGGTCGAGCGTGCGCTCGCCCACGACCGGCCCGGCGCGGACGTGTTCGTCATCGCCAACGCCGACACCGTCATGACCAGGTCCAGCGCGAGCCTCATGGCCGAGGTCTACCCGGATGTCGAGATCCGGAAGGAGTTGGGCGAGCACGAGACGCTGCTCAGCATCGACAAGGCGCGACGGGTGCTGGGCTACGAGCCCCGGCACTCGTGGCGGGACCACGTGTGACGGGAAGCCCCCCGCCGCCCGGCGGCGGGGTCGGCCGCGCCGCCGGCGCTCAGTGGCGGGGGACCGCGGCGCCGGACGGGGACGGCGCCGCGGCGCCGCCCAGGTACTCCTGGACCGTGTCGGTGGCGACCGCCTGGTACAGCGCCCGGGCTCCGGCGGTGTCCGCTAGGACCACGCTCTGGCCGCTCCGCATCCCGGTGCCCGCGCTCGGGCTGGCGAGGAACGTGAGGTCGTCGCTGCGCAGGTCCCGCAACTCCAGGGCGACGTCGACCAGGTCGAAGTCCTCGTCGACGGTGACCGACCGGGTGACGGCCTGGAGGAACGCGTTGAGTTTGACGGGGTTCGACAGCGTGCCGATGCCGGCCGCCCGGTCGAGCAGCGCCTGGAGGAACTCACGCTGGTGCCGTTCCCGGCTGAAGTCGCCGTCCGGGAACTGGTAGCGCTGGCGCACGTAGTCCAGGGCCGCGGCGCCGTCGAGGTGCCGGATGCCCTTCTGGAACGTGCGGTGCGGCGCGTGGATCGAGGTGATCGTCTTCTCGATGGTCAGGTCGACGCCGCCGAGCGCGTCCACGACCTGCGCGAAGCCGGCGAAGTCCACGAGGGCCACGTGGTCGATGTGCACGCCGGTGAAGGACTCCACGGTCTGCACGATGAGCGGGGTGCCGCCCCAGGCGTACGCGGAATTGATCTTCGCCGACGTGTTCCCGTGCCGACCGTCGCCCGATTCGGGCACGAAGACCCAGGTGTCCCGGGGGATCGAGATCACCTCCGCCTTCCGGTGGTCGGCGTCGAGGTGCAGCAGCATGATGGTGTCGGTCCGGGAGTCCGCGGTCCGGTCGGGGTCGCGCGAGTCGCTGCCGAGCAGCAGCACGTTCATGGCGCCGGTCACCCTCGGTGTGGGCCGGGCGCTCTCGGGGAGGCCGGCGAACGCGTCGGTGCGCGCGAGGTTGCCGTTGAGCGATCGGCCGTAGGTGGTGACGGCGATCATCCCTGCGCCGGCCAGCACCAGCAGCACCGCCAGCACGCCGATCAGGATGCGCCGGTGTCGTCGTCGCACAGCCTCGTCCTTCGCTCACCGGTCGAGGCCCTCATTCGGCCTCGGGTCATCACGGACCGTAATCGGCGAAGCTGAGAGGTTGCTCGGAGCGAGCGGAACGCTTGCTGGACGCCGCCGCGCCCGGCCCGCCGGCTCAGGAGTTCCGGCGGGGCGACACGAACTGGGGCGCCGACTGCGGGGACTCGCCGGTGACCTGGGTGATGATCTCCGCGGCGACGTCCCGCAGCTTGCGGTTGCGGTGCTGCGACGCCTCCCGCAGCAGGGAGAACGCCTCCGTTGCGGTGCACCGCTGCTGACCCATCAGCACACCCAACGCCTGGTCGATGACGCTCCGGGAGGCCATCGCGTCGGTGAGCTGCTGGTGCAGGAGAGTCTGGTCGGCCTGGCGGAGGATGACGCTCAGCGCGGCGGTCGCCTGCTCGCTGAACGCCACGGCCTGGCGGCGTGCTGTGTCGGTGAAGGCCGCGGGCCGGGTGGCGTAGAGGTTGAGCGCTCCGACGGTCTCGCCGTCGACCGTCATGGGCAGCGACAGCGAGCCGAGAATGCCGAGCCGGAGCGCGTGCTCCCGGTACCGGGGCCAGCGCCCGTCCTCCCGCAGGTCGACAACCTCCACGACCCGTCCGCGGCGCAGAGCCTCCAGACAGGGGCCCTCGTCGGCGCCGTACTGGATCTCGTCGGCCCGGGACGCGAGGTCGTCGCTGCTCGCGACGGTGAGCGCGCCGCCGTCGCGGCGCATCGTCAGCCCGCAGGCCACGGCGGGCGGCACGACCTCCGGCGCGACCCGGACGACCTGGTCGAGGAACCCGTCGACATGGGGCGAATCGGCGAGCAGGGTCAACAGCCGACCGTACGCCGACGCCAGGTGTGATTCAGCAGCACCGGACACCACCGCTACCTCCTCGTCACATGTGTCCGTTCAGTTCCACCGACGGTGACGCCACCGTCCCGGTTCGCGTGCCAAGGCGAGCCGGCCGGCATCGTACCGTCGCCCGGCCCGCGCCTCCCCGAGGAGCAGGGTGCGGATCGGGCGGTCGGCGGCTAGGGTCGGAGTGGGTTCGGACATGAGCCCAGGACCAGTGCCGCCCGCCCACGCCGGGCACGGGCACCACCCCGGTCCCGACGTCCTCACCGAGGAGCGGTTCATGTCCGTGCATCACGCCCTGCCGTCGACGGCAGCGCTGGAAATCGTCCGCCATCCGATCCTGACCCTCGTGCTCAGCCGGGAGGGCCCCGCGGCGCTGGTCGAGGCCCGGGGGGAGGTCGACATGGCGAGCGCGCCCCTGCTGACCGACCTCGTGGACACGGTGCTGACCCGCCACGCGCCTGCCGTGCTGGTGCTCGACCTGAGCGGAGTGACGTTCTTCTGCGCCGCGGGCGTCACGGCGCTGTTCACGGCGCGCCAGCGCGCCGCCTCGGCCGGCTGCATGCTCGTGGTGCGGGAGCCGTCCCGGATCATCCGCGGCATCCTCGACCTCGTCGGCCTCACGGACGAATTCACCACCGAGTGACCTGCCTTTCGCCCCGCGTGCGCCGCCCGCGTCGGCGCTGCCCTTCCGTCGTTCCGCACGCCGTGGGGGACGTGCGGGCCACGGAGGTACCCGAAGCTGATCAAGCAGAAACCCGCGGAGACGCGGGGTGATCCCGGACACGGCGCACCGGCCGCGCACCCTCGTTCAGGACGGCCGGCCGCCGCTGCTGGAGCGGACCACGAGCGTCGGCTCGACCGGGGACGGGTGTGTCCGCGCCGGCGACGGACCGGCGTCCAGCAGGTCCAGGAGAGCCGCCACGCAGCGGCGGCCCACCTCGTCGAAGTCCTGGCGGACGGTGGTCAGGGGAGGGGACAGGTACTCCGCCTCCGGGATGTCGTCGAACCCGACCACGCTGACGTCCTCGGGCACCCGTACGCCCCGCTGGTGCAGTGCGCGAAGCAGCCCGAGCGCCTGGTGGTCGTTGGCGCAGAAGACCGCGCTGACGTCCCGGCGCTCGGCGAGGGACTGCCCGATCTCGTAGCCCGCCCGGGGGCTCCAGTCGCCCGTGATGACCGGCGGCACCCGGCGGTCGGCCGCCTCCAGGGCCAACCGCCACCCCTCGACCCGGTCGCGGGCCTCCAGCCAGTCCCGGGGCCCGGCGACATGCACGACGGTCTCGTGCCCGAGCGCGAGGAGGTGCTCGACGGCCAGGCGGGCGCCCGCCACCTGGTCCACCGCCACGCTGGGCAGCTCACCGTCGCCGCCGGGCTCGACCACCACCGCGGGCACCCCGGTGGGCAGGCCGTGTACGGCGACCGCGGCGCTGACCATGGGTGCGATGAGCACGACACCGGCCACCGACTGTTCGCTCAGGGCGTTGATGGCGGCGGCCACCCCCGACCGGTCGAGGCGTTCCAGGGTGACGATGCTGATCCCGTAGCCGGCGGCGCGGGCCGCGCGTTCGATGCCGAGCAGGGTGGCGGCCGGGCCGTAGAGGATGGTGTCGAAGCTGACCACGCCGATGACCTTCGACCGTCGCGCCGCCAGCCCGCGGGCCAGGGCGTTGGGACGGTAGTTGAGCTGGTGCACGGCGCGCAGGACCCGCTCCCGGGTCTCCTGGCGGACGCTCGGGTGGTTGTTGAGCACCCGGGACACGGTCTGGTGCGAGACGCCGGCGAGCCGTGCGACGTCGCTCATGACTGCGGCGCGCGCGGCCGGCTGCTGGTGCATGATCAGGTCCCCCTCATGGTCATCGTAGCCCCGCCGCCCCGGCCGGAACCGGCCTCCCACCAGGGGCGGAGCGCCGGTGCGCTCCCGGGACGGGAGCGCACCGACGGCCGATCGACGCGGTCGGATCGGCTCAGAACCCCCGGGCCAGCCGGTAGTACGCCTGGTTCCAGCGGATCTCGTCGGCCAGGCGTCGCGGCGTCGTCTCCGCGTCGATGACCACCAGCTCCGTGCCGTTCATCTCGGCGAGGTCGTGCAGCTCCTCGACGCCGACGGCCTGCGACAGCACGGTGTGGTGCGGCGCGCCCGCGGTGAGCCATGCCTCCGCCGACGTGGCGAGGTTCGGACGCGGCCGCCACACCGCCCGGGCCACGGGCAGCTTCGGCAGCGGCTGCGGCGGAGCGACCACGTCGATCTCGTTGGCGACCAGACGGAAGCGTTCGCCCATGTCGGCCAGCCCGAGGACCACGGCCGGACCGGGCCGGGCGTCGAACACCAGCCGCACCGGGTCCTCGCGACCGCCGATGCCCAACGGGTGGATCTCCACGGTCGGCGTGGCGGCGGCGATGCTCGGGCAGACCTCCAGCATGTGCGCGCCGAGCACGACCTCCTGACCCGGCGTGAGGTCGTAGGTGTAGTCCTCCATGAAGGACGTGCCGCCGCTCGTTCCGACCGACATCGCCTTCAGCGTGTGCACGAGCACCGACGTCTTCCAGTCGCCCTCGCCGCCGAAGCCGTACCCGTCGGCCATGAGCCGCTGCACCGCGATGCCGGGCAGCTGCCGCAGCCCGCCGAGGTCCTCGAAGTTCGTCGTGAAGGCGCCGTAGCCGCCGGCCGTGAGGAAGTCCCGCAGCCCCGCCTCGATCCGCGCGGCGTACCGCAGCGAGTCGTGCCGCTCACCGCCGGGCCGCAGCACCGGGTCCAGCCGGTACGCGTCGTCGTACTCCTTGACCAGGACGTCGATGCGCGCGTCGGGCACCGCGTCGACGGCGGCCACCAGGTCGTTCACCCCGTACGTGTTGACGGAGACGCCGAACCTCAGCTCCGCCTCGACCTTGTCACCCTCGGTCACGGCCACGTCGCGCATGTTGTCGCCGAAGCGGACGAGCCGCAGCGACCGCATGGCGGCGTACCCGACGGCGGCCCGGGTCCACGCCGCGATCCGCGCGACGACCTGCGGGTTGCTCACGTGCCCGGCGACCGTCTTGCGGGCGACGCCGAGCCGCGTCTGCACGTACCCGAACTCCCGGTCACCGTGGGCCGCCTGGTTGAGGTTCATGAAGTCCATGTCGATCTCGGACCAGGGCAGGGCCACGTTCGCCTGGGTGTGCAGGTGCAGCAGCGGCGTACGCAGCGCGTCCAGCCCGGAGATCCACATCTTCGCGGGCGAGAACGTGTGCATCCACGCGATGACGCCGACGGCCCCCTGCGCGGCGGCATCGCGGCAGACGGCCAGGATCTCCGCGCTGGAGGTGAGCACGGGCTTCCAGACCACCCGGGCGGGAATGGCGGGGTCGGCGTCGAGGTGCGCGGCGATCTGCTGCGACTGGGTGGCCACCTGACGCAGGGTCTCCGGGCCGTAGAGGCCCTGGCTGCCGGTGAGGAACCAGACCTCGGGGGCCGTAGATGGGTGGGTCATGGGGGTCTGCCTTCCGATCATCGCGGGGAGGACTACTTCTTGCGGAAGCCGATGAGGCGCTGGAGCACGATGAACGCGAACAGCAGGCCGCCGATCACGATCTTGGTCCACCAGGAGTTGAGGGTGCCGTCGAAGGTGATGAGGGTCTGGATCACGCCGAGTACCAGCACGCCCAGCACGGTGCCGAGGACGTAGCCCGCGCCGCCGGTGAGCAGGGTTCCGCCGATGACCACCGCGGCGATCGCGTCCAACTCCATGCCCACGGCGATCAGCGGCGCCCCCGACAGGGTGTAGAAGGACAGGAGGATGCCGCCGATGGCCGAGCAGAGCCCGCTGATGGTGTAGACGGCGATCCGCGTACGACCCACCGGCAGGCCCATGAGCAGCGCCGACTGCGGGTTGCCGCCGATCGCGTACACGTTGCGCCCGAGCCGCGTGTACGCGAGCGTGTACGCGGCCACCGCCACCACGGCGACCGTGACGAGGACGCTGACCGTCACGAAGTTCTCGCCGATGTGGATCCGCTCCTGCGCCGCGCCCGTCCAGAAGCCGTCCGTGATGGGGATCGACACCGAGCTGATCCAGGTGCACAGCCCGCGCGCGAAGAACATGCCGGCGAGCGTGACGATGAACGGCTGGATCTCGAAGAAGTGGATGACGCAGCCCATGAGGAACCCGAGCGTCGGGCCGATGAGCAGCGCGATGAGCAAGACCAGCGCGGACGGCGTGCCCTCGCGCAGCAGGGCGGCCGACACCATGGCGGTCATGGCCACCACCGAGCCGACCGACAGGTCGATGCCGCCGGTGAGGATCACGAACGTCATGCCGACCGCGACGACGAGCAGGAACCCGCTGTCGATGAAGACGTTGAAGATGACCTGGATGTTGGAGAAGGCGCGGTACTGCGAGACACCGATGCCGTACATGACGAGGAGCAGCGCGAGGCTGACCAGCACCGGCACCTGCCGGCGGGGCACCCGCCACGACGCGGGCCGGGCCAGCCGCCCGGTGAGTGAGGTGGTGCTCATGCCGGAACCTGTTCCTTCCTGGTCTCGCCGACCGGAGCCGTGGGCGCCGCGCCCCGGGACCGCCGGCGGCGGAACCGGGCGCGGAAGGCGGGCGCCTGGATGAGGCAGACCGCGATGACCACCATGGCCTTGAACAGCAGCGAGGTCTGCGGGTCGATGTTCATGGCGTAGACCGAGGTGGTCAGGGTCTGGATGAGGAGAGCGCCGACGACGGTGCCACCCAGGTAGAACCGGCCGCCGGCCAACGAGGTGCCCCCGATGACCACGGCGAGGATCGCGTCGAGTTCGACCCACAGCCCGGCCGCGTTGCCGTCGGCGCTGGACACGTTCGCGGTCATCATGAACCCCCCCACGGCGGCGCAGGCGGCACTCGCCACGTACACCAGGATCGTGATCCGCCGTGCGCGGATGCCCGCCAACCGGCTGGCCTCGGCGTTCCCACCGACCGCCTCGATGATCATCCCGAGCGCCGTACGCCGGGTCAGCACCGCCACGAGCAGCGTCACCGCCAGCGCGATGACGATCGCGAACGGCAGGGTCAGCACGTGCCCGACGCCGATCATCCGGTAGGGATCACTGTTGACGGTGATGATCTGCCCGGAGGTGATGAGCTGGGCGAGCCCCCGCCCCGCGACCATGAGGATCAGGGTGGCGATGATCGGTTGGATGCCGATCACGGCGACCAGCGCCCCGTTCCAGAGGCCGAGCAGCAGGGCGATGCCGAACGCGATGGCCAGGGCCACCAGCACACTGCCGACGCTGTTCTGGTCCGGCTGCTCACTGATGTAGAGGCAGGCCACGGCGCCGCTCACGGCGACCACCGACCCGACGGACAGGTCGATCCCGCCGGTGGCGATCACCAGGGTCATGCCCAGGGCGACCAGGATGAGCGGGGCGCTGAGCCGCACGATGTCGACGAGGCTGCCGTACAGGTGCCCGTTCTTGACCTCGACGGCGAGGAAACTCGGCCGGTAGACCGCGTTCGCCACGAGGAGCAGCACCAGCACCACGACCGGCCAGAACAGCCGGTGACCGGTCACGGCCGGCAGCCGTGTCCGCCAGTCGCTTCTGCCCGTACTCATGCCTCGTCCCGTCCCCTCTGCTCCGTGCCGCTGGCGATGACGCGCATGACGCGTTCGGCGTCGAGGCTGTCGTCGTTGGTCAGCTCCGTGACCAGCTGCCGGTCGCGCATCACGGCGACCTTGTGACTGAGGCGCAGCACCTCCTCCAGCTCGGCGGAGATGAACAGCACCGCCATGCCGCCGTCGGAGAGCTGCACCACCAGGCGCTGGATCTCCGTCTTGGCGCCGATGTCGATGCCTCGCGTCGGCTCGTCGAGGATCAGCAGGCGCGGCTCGGTGATCAACCACCGGGCGAGGACCACCTTCTGCTGGTTCCCCCCGGACAGGTTGCGCACCGGCATGTCCGGGTCGGCGGGGCGGATGCTCAGCGTCTCGATGTAGCGCCGCACCAGCTCGTCCTGCCGGCGTCGCGGCACCGGCCGCAACCACCCGCGGGCGGCCTGCAACGCCAGGATGATGTTCTCCCGCACCGACAACTCGCCCACCAGGCCCTCGGTGCGCCGGTTCTCGGAGCAGAACGCGATGTCGCGTTCGATGGCCGCGACCGGCCCGCGGATCGCGACCGGCCGGCCGTCCACGGCGAGCTTTCCCTGGTCGGCCCGGTCGGCGCCGAAGAACAACCGGGCCACCTCGGTACGCCCCGAGCCGAGCAGCCCGGCCATGCCGACCACCTCGCCCCGGTGGATGGTGAGACTGAACGGCGCGACCGACCCCTTGCGCCCGAGGTCGGTGGCCTCGACGACAGGCGTGCCCGCCTCGACGGCGGCCCGATCCTGCCCGGCCTGCTCGTCGAGGCGTTCCAACGTGTCCAGTTCCTTGCCGATCATCTTCTCGACCAGGGCGAACTGGGGCAGCTCCGCGGTCGGGTACTCACCGACGAGCCGGCCGTTGCGCAGGACGGTGATCCGGTCGGCGATCTCGTACACCTGGTCGAGGAAGTGCGTGACGAACAGGATCGCGATGCCCTCGTCCCGCAGTTGCCGCATGATGCGCATGAGCTGCGCCACCTCGTCGGTGTCCAGGCTGGACGTCGGCTCGTCGAGGATCAGCACCCGCGCCCGGACGTCGACGGCCCGGGCGATCGCCACCATCTGCTGGACGGCCAGGGAGTAGTTCCCGAGCAGCTCGCCGACGTCGATGTCCAGGTCGAGGCGGGCCAGCAGAGCCGCGGCGCGGCGGCGCATCTCGCGCCAGCTCACCGAGCCGAGCCGGCGCGGCTGGCGCCCGATGAAGATGTTCTCCGCCACCGACAGGTTCGGGCAGAGGTTGACCTCCTGGTAGACGGTGCTCACGCCGGCCGCCGTGGCCTGCATCGGGCCCGAGAAGGAGACCGGAGCGTCGTCCAGGGTGACGGTGCCGGCGTCCGCGCCGTACACGCCGGTCAACACCTTGATGAGGGTGGACTTGCCGGCACCGTTCTCGCCCATGAGGGCGTGCACCTCGCCGGGGAACATCCGGAAGTCGACGCCGTCGAGCGCACGGACCCCCGGGAAGAGCTTGCTGATCCCGGTCATCGTCAGGACCGGATGCCTGTCCGACATCCCACCAGACCTTTCGTGATTGTCGTCGAGTGCGCGACCGTGGCGCCCCGACCCGGGGCGACGGGGGAGAGGGGCCGGGCCGGCGGTGTGGTCCACACCGCCGGCCCGACCGCCCGCGGGCAGGCCGCGGTCGATCAGTACTTGCGGGTCGGCAGGGCCTCCTTGGCCGACTGCTGCGTGAAGGTGGTCTCCTCGGTCTCGATACGCGCGGGGATCTCCTCGCCGGCCTTCACCTTCTTCGCCAGGTCCATGAGCTGGGGCCCGAGCAGCGGGCTGCACTCGGCGATGAAGTTGAACTTGCCGTCGGCCAGGGCCTGCATGCCGTCCTTGACGGCGTCGATGGTGATGATCTTGATGTCCTTGCCGGGGACCTTGCCGGCCGCCGTAATGGCCTCCAGTGCGCCCAGGCCCATGTCGTCGTTGTGCGCGAAGAGCACGTCGATCTTCGGGTTGGCCTTGAGGAACTGCTCCATGACGGCCTTGCCGCCGGCGCGGGTGAAGTCGCCGCTCTGCGACGCGATGATCTTCAGGTTGGGGTTGGCGGCGATGGCCTCCGCGAAACCCTTCTTCCGGTCGTTGGCCGGCGCCGAGCCGGTCGTGCCCTGCAGCTCCACGATGTTCACCGGGCCCGTCGCGGACTTCGTCTCCTCGAGCAGCCACTCCCCGGAGAGCCGGCCCTCCTTGATGAAGTCCGAGCCGAGGAAGGTCTTGTAGAGGGTCTTGTCGGCCGAGTCGACCGCGCGGTCGGTCAGGATCACCGGGATCTTCGCGTCCTTGGCCTCCTTGAGGACGGTGTCCCACCCGGACTCCACCACCGGCGAGAAGGCGATGACGTCGACCTTCTGCTGGATGAAGTTCCGGATCGCCTTGATCTGGTTTTCCTGCTTCTGCTGCGCGTCGTCGAACTTCAGCTCGATGCCGGCCGCGGCCGCGGCCTCCTTGATCGAGGTGGTGTTCGCGGTGCGCCAGCCGCTCTCCGCGCCGACCTGCGAGAACCCGAGTACGAGCTTGCCGTCGTCGTCGCCACCACCACCGCTGCTGCCGGTGTCGCTGTTGGCGCAGGCGCCGAGGCCGGTGGCGAGCAGCCCGGCCGCCAGGATGGCGCCGAACCGTCGGCGGGTGAGGGGATTGCCGGTGATCCTCATGTGCTGACTCCTTTGGCGGTGAGGTGGGGTACCTGCGGTGCCCGGCCGTGCCGGCGCGCGGGACGCCCGGGCGGTCGTGGTGCCAGGGTGCGGATGACCAGCCGATCCGCGCGGCGGGTCGACCGGGGTACGGGCAGCGCTACCGGCGCGCCGACGGGACGGTGGGCTGCCCGTAGACGTTCTGGTAGCGCGCGTGGAGGGAGTCGACGTGCTCGGCGGCGATCGGCGCCGGTTCGCCCAGCGTCCGGGCCAGGTACGCGGTGCGGGCGACGTCCTCGCACATCACCGCGGCCTTGACCGCGGCCTTCGCCGTCCGGCCGATGGTGAAGACACCGTGGTTGCGCATCAGGACCGCCGGCGAGCGGTGCCCGGACAGGGTGGCCACGATGCCCTTGCCGATGTCGTCGCCGCCGATGAGGGCGAACGGGCCGAGAGGGATCTCGCCCCCGAACTCGTCGGCCTGGGCGGTGAGGTGGCACGGAATGGCCTGCCCGCACGCGGCCCAGGCGGTCGCGTAGCCACTGTGGGTGTGCACCACGCCGCCGACGTCGGGCATCGCCCGGTAGACGTACGCGTGCGCCGCCGTGTCGCTCGACGGCGCGAGGTCACCCTCCACCACGACACCGTCGAGATCGCAAACGACCATGTTGTCGGGCCGCAGGTCGTCGTACGACACGCCGCTCGGCTTGATCACCATGAGGTCCCGGCCCGGCACCCGGGCCGACACGTTGCCGGAGGTCCAGGCCACCAGGTTGTACCGGACCAGCTCGGCGTGCAGACCGGCCACCGTCTCGCGCAGCCGGGCCACCTCGTCGCTCATGCCATCACCTTCTCGGGGAGCGCGGCCTCGCCGGCCGGCGTGGGAACGGACGCCGATCGGGCGGCGTTGCGGATGGCGCGCAGGCGCAGGAGCACGTCGTCGCCGCCCCGCCCGAAGTGGTCGTGCAGCCGCCGGTACTCGGCGTACAGCGCGTCGTAGGCGCGGACCCGCTCCGGATCCGGCAGGTACGCGTCGCGGTCGACCCGGCCCATCGCCGCCGATGCCGCCGGCACGTCGGGATGGGCCCCCGCCGCGACCGCCGCGTGGATGGCCGACCCGAGCGCCGGCCCCTGGGCGGAGCCGATGATGCCGAGCGGCCGGTTCGTGACGTCGGCGTAGATCTGCATGAGCAGCGGATTGCCGGTGAGACCGCCCGCCACGATCAGCTCGTCGACCGGCACGCCGGCCTCGGCGAACGCCTCGATGATCATCCGGGTGCCGTACGCCGTGGACTCCAGCAGCGCCCGATAGATGTCCGGCGGGCGCGTGGCCAGGGTCAGACCCACGATCACCCCGCTCAGGTCGTGGTTGACCAGCAGCGAGCGGTTGCCGTTCCACCAGTCCAACGCCACCAGCCCGTGCGCGCCCACGGGCTGCGCTGCGGCCTGCTCGGTGAGCAGCTCGTGCGAGGCGTACCCGTCGGGAGCCGCGTGGTCGACGTACCAGCCGAAGATGTCGCCGACACCGCTCTGACCCGCCTCGTACCCCCAGAGCCCCGCGCTGATGCCGCCGTCGACCACGCCGCACATGCCGGCGACCTCGGCCAGCTCGGTGCTGTTGACCACGTGGCAGGTGGAGGTGCCCATGATGGCGACCAGCCGGCCCGGGTCGAGCGCCTGCGCGGCGGCGACGGTCACGTGGGCGTCCACGTTGCCCACCGCCACGGCGATGCCCTCCGGGAGGCCCGTCCACGCCGCGGCCTGGGCGGTCAGGCCGCCGGCACGCCCGCCCAGCGGCGCCAGCGGGCCGTCGATCTTCGCCACGAAGTCGGCGAACTCCGGGTTGAGGGCGGCCAGGTAGTCCCGGGACGGGTAGCGGCCGTCCTGGTGGATGCCCTTGTATCCCGCGGTGCACACGTTGCGCGTCTCGACGCCGCACAACTGCCACACGATCCAGTCGGCGGCCTCGATCCACCGGTCCGCCCGGCCGTAGACCTCGGGATCCTCCTCGAGGAGCTGCAACGCCTTCGCGTACTGCCACTCGGCCGAGATCTTGCCGCCGTAGCGGCCGATCCAGGGCTCGCGGCGCTCGTGGGCGAGGGCGTTGATGCGGTCGGCCTGCGGCTGGGCGGCGTGGTGCTTCCACAGCTTCACGTACGCGTGCGGGCGGGCGCGCAGGTCGGGCAGCTCGCACAGCGGGGTGCCGTCGGCCAGGGTGGGCAGCACGGTGCAGGCCGTGAAGTCGATCCCGATGCCGACGACCCGGTCCGGCGCGACACCGCTCGCGGCGAGCGCGGCGGGCACGGCGTGCCGCAGCACGTCGCGGTAGTCGTCGGGGTCCTGCAGGGCCCAGTCCGCCGGCAGGGGCTGCCCGTCGGCGGCCAGCGCCGAGTCCATGACACCGCTGCGATAGGCGTGCACCGCGGTGCCCAGTTCGGCGCCGTCGCGGACGCGCACCACCAGGGCCCGCCCCGACAACGTTCCGAAGTCGACGCCGATGACGAACCGGTCGTCCGGCTCGGCCGAAACGCTCATGACATCCTCCGCTCGCCTGCTGGCCATAGTGTTAGCGCTCACATCGAAGGCGTCAAGACCGTGTTGGAAACAGGCTCGTAACGCTCTGGCCGTCGTTCGTGGAGTGATGCGGTCCGGCGTGTAGCCCTGTTGTGGATCGTGGAGCGGACGTCGATGCCGTGCGCGAGCGCAGACGGACGGACACGCAGGCCATTGACCTGCGTGTCCGTCCGGCTTTCCTGTTAGCGCTCACACTGTCGGTCGTCCGGCGGCCCGGTCCGAGGACCGGGCCGCCGCCCGGCGGGCACGCGCCGCGCCCGCCGCCGGGTGCCTACGGGGCGAGTTCCTTGTCCGCCCGCGCGGCGTGCGAGACCACGAGATCCTTCTCGGCCTCGCTGAAGGTCCCCGCCTGGAGGAACGCCTCCGCCGTGCGCGCGACGGCCGAGACGAACTGGCCGTGGTTGGCGAAGGGCGCCTGGTCCCACACCAGGTCGAGGAACGTCGGGCCATCCGTGCCGGGCGAGGGGATCCCCGTCACGGGCACGTCGTAGTGCGGCAGGCCGTCGTTGCGCTTGCGGTTCGGCACCCCGGTGTCGATCGAGCCGAACACGATCGTCGGCTCGACCCGGCGGAAGTACGAGGAGACGGGCTGGGTGTCGCTGATGTGGTACGGCCGCAGGGTGAACCCGTGGGTGGTGAAGAGCATGTCACCGGCCGGGGTGGTCCCGGCGTGGGTGATGGCCGAACGGGCGTAGTCGCCGTCCCGCTTGAGGTGGCGGTAGAGCGACAGCTCGCGGTAGCTGCCGTTGCCCGGGTTGCCGAGGATCTGCAGGAGGAGCGGACCCCAGAAGACGGCCTGCGTGTCGGGGCGGTCCAGCGCCCGCTCGATGCGGATGCTGAACGGCATCCGGACGTCGATCGTGTCGCCGGGCTTCCAGGTCCGGCTCAACGTCAGGTAGCTGCCCGGCTTCGCGTGGACCTTCTGGGCCACGCCGTTGATCGTGACGAAGAAGCCCTTCTCCGTCCAGCCCGGCACCCGCAGCTTGATGTCGAGCCGACCCCGGCCGTTCACGACCAGCCTCGTGCGGTCGTTCCGGGGGTAGCTCGTCTCCTGCGTGACGGTGAAGCCCTTCTCGGCCCAGGTCAGGGTGGACGGCGCGTACAGGTTGACCCACAGGGTCCGACCGTCGGCCGACTTGAAGTAGATCGTCTCCTGGTACTTGGTGTGGTTCTCCAAGCCCGTCCCGCCGCAGCAGGTGCCCGTGTTGCCGTAGCTGCGGTTGGCGCCCGGGGTCAACGGCTGGAAGTACGTGACCTGCGGGTTGCTCACGCTCGCCGTGTCGGCCCGCGAGCCGGTGATCTGGTTGAGCAGGCCCCGCTCGTAGTAGTCCATGTACGCCGGGTCGTGCTCGTGGAGGAACAGGTTGCGGGCGAGCTTGATGAGGTTGTACGTGGTGCAGGTCTCGGCCCCGCCCTGGGCGATCGCGTTCGCGATGTTGTCGCGGTTCTGGAACAGCTCGATGTTGTTGTTGGAACCGGGGTAGTTGCCGCTCGTCCCGCCGTTCACGAACATGCGGTGGGGGACCACCATGCCGAAGAAGTTCTTCGCGGCCTGGAAGTACTCCCGGTCGCCGCTGTGCTCGTAGACGCGCAGGTACCCGATGAACTGCGGCACGTGCGTGTTGGCGTGCAGCCGGTCGGGCCGGCGCCGGCCGGGACGGTTCTCGGGCGTCACGACGAGGATGTCCCGGTTCTCGACACAGGCGCCGAACAGCGACTCACGGTTGTCGAAGCACTTGGCGGTCTCCAGGTGCCGCGCGTCGCCGGTGAGCGCGTAGATCTCGGGGAACACCTCGTTGGCACCGCCGAACTCGCCGCCGATGTACAGGTCCCACATGTAGTTCAGGTTGTCCCGGGTGATCGGCCCCGTGTACGCCGGGTGGTTCTTGTCCCCGACGGTCAGCGCGAGATGCGCCCAGTCGGCCATCTTGACGACCACGTCGAGCGCCGTGGCGTTGTCCGTGTGGTAGTAGGCGTCGAGCAGGCCACGGATGATCTTGTGTTGCGTGTACCAGGGCGCCCAGGTGTTGGTGTCCTTGTTCCCGCCGTAGACCGCCCACCTCGGCGGGCCGAGGCGAAGCACCGCGTCCTCGGGGATGGCGCCCAGGTAGCCGGGGTGGGTCGGCACCCACAGGTCGGTGCCGCTCGGTGCCGCCACCGCTCCGGCGTCCCGGCCGTTGGGCGAGGAGTCCCTGAGGGTGGACCCGCCGTCCTCGTCGAACCGGTACCAGGCGATGGTCCCGCCGCCCGTGGAGCCCGCCGGCGAGTCCAGCAGGGACTGGACCTCCTGCTGGCTCAACGCCCGGTCGAAGATGTGGAACTCGTCGATCGTCGCGTCGAGGGGCGCGTCGCCGTACTGCGACCGGCCGATCCACCGGTTGCCCGGGTTGCCGAGGTGCGACGGGTTGAGGGTCATGCTCGTGTTCGTGCCGGCCGGTCGACCGTTGACGTACAGCGTGCCGGTGTTCTGCGACAGCGTGACGGCCAGGTGCACCCACTCGTTCGTCGGCACGGCCGCATCGCCGTTGATCTGCTGCTCTCCGCCGGCGCCGCCGACCGTGATCGCGAATCGCGGCACGTTGCCGGTGACCCCGGCGCGCGCCGTCAGGAACATGTTGACCGTGGTGTTCTGACCGAAGTCGAACACCCGGCTCCAGCTCTGCGCCGACGCGAGGTTCACCCAGGTGGCGATCGTGAAGTCGGCGAGCTGGCTGATTGCCTCCTGCGGGAGGTCCACGTACTGGGCCGGGCTGGAGCCGTTGAGCCGGAGCCCGTTGCCGAACCTGCCCGACACGCGGCCGATCTGCGGTTCCTGCGGGTCGTCGCCGCCCGGGCCGTCGCCGTCGCCCATCCGGGCGGTGATCGCGGCCTGGCACGCGGCGAGTTCGCCGACCATCCAGTCGAGCTTCGTCTTGAAGATCGGCTCGCGTTGGTCGGCGTACGCCTGAGCCAGCGCCGTCATGAAGTGGCCGGCCCAGTGGCCGCTCAGCAGCCCGCCGTCCTCCCAGCCGCCGGGCACCGAGACCCCGGGCGGGTTGGGGCGACCGGCCTGGTTGTTGAACAGCACGAGGAAGCGCCGCTCGTCGTACTGCCGGAGGAAGTTCTTGATACGGTCGCGCTTCTCCTGGAGCAGGCCGTCGCCCAGCTTCACGTCGCGGAGCGAGAAGGGCCGCACCGGCGCGGTTCCGCCGGGGCCGGGATCCGCCGCGACCGGGCCGGTCGTCGTGGGGGCGGTCGCCGCGCCGGTCTCCTCCGCCGCCTGCGCCGCCGCCGGGAGCGCGGTGGCGCCGGCCGCCGCGGCCACGCCGGCCGCCGATGCCTGGAGAAGTTGACGTCGGTTGACGGAGAGCTTGTCGGATGGGGCCACTGAGGTTCGTCCTTCCACATCGGAATCGCGTTCACGTCGCGCTGCCTGACGGGCGGGTCCAGGGAAGCCGGTGCCGCGCTGCCGGCGCGGCTGCGCCATCGACGGACGGGACCGCCTGTGCCCGGAAGTGTGAACGTTAACTAACGCGACCGTCAATCCCTACGTACAAGTAGGACGAGGTGTTTGACACGCTGCGGAAACGTATCTATGTTAGCGCTCAACTTCCGGGGAAGCGGTCCCCGACCGAGGAGGCGGCGTGGTCCCGGCGTTCGGCCCCGCGGAGTTGTGGGACCCGGCGGTCCGCCGCGACCCGCACGGGTTCTACGACCGGGTGCGCGCCGCCGGGCGTCCGGTGCTCCAGATCGACCCCGCGGGCAACCGGTTCTGGGTGGTTGCCGGGCACGCCGACGTGCTGGCGGCACTGCGCCATCCGGCGATCGGGCACGAAATCCACCGCCACTGCCCGGCCGCCGCGCACGAACCGGTCGGTCACCACCGTGACGAGGTGGCGCGGATCGAGGCCCGACAGCTCATCAGCCTCGATCCGCCGGACCACACCAGACTCCGCGGGCTGGTGAGCGGCGGCTTCACGGCCCGAGCGGTGGCCCGGCTGGAGACGTGGATCGCCGACCTCGCCGACCGCCTGGTGACCGACGCGCGCCGGGCGGGCCACCTCGACGCGGTCACCCACCTCGCCGATCCCGTACCCGTCAACGTCATCGCGGAGCTGGTCGGCGTCCCGGAGCCGGACCGGCCGCGGTTCCGGGCCTGGTCCGCCGCCATCGTGTCGGCCAGCGCGGACGCCCCCGTGGCCACGGTCGAGTTCGCGGCCTATCTCGACGAGCTGGCCGCGCGGCGCCGAGCGGAGCCGGCGGACGACCTGATGTCCGAGCTGGTGGCCCGGGAGAACCTGGGCGACCGGCTGGATCGCGACGAGCTGGTGGCCCTCGTGCAGTTGCTGCTCATCGCGGGTCAGGAGACGACCGTCGACCTGATCGTCAACGGCATCCGGCTCCTGCTCACCCATCCGGACCAGTGGCGGGCGCTGCGGGAGGACCCGACGCTGGCGGCCGCAGTGGTCGAGGAGACGCTGCGGTTCCGGGGACCGGTCGAGATCGTGCCGCCGCGGTTCGCGTTCGAGGACGTCGAGATCGGCGGCGGGCGGATCCCGGCGTTCGACCGCGTCGGGCTGTCGCTGTGGGGCGCCAACCGGGATCCCGCGGTGTTCGACCAGCCGCACCGGTTCGACATCCACCGCACCGACGTGCGGCGGCACATCGCCTTCGGGTACGGGATCCACTTCTGCCTGGGCGCCCACCTGGCGCGACTGGAGAGCCGGATCATGTTCGAGCGGATCGCACAGGGCCTTCCCGGCCTGCGCCTCGCGGGCGACACACGCGACCTCGACGGCTTCCGCCTGCACCAGGACCGCTTGCCGCTGCGGGTCTGAGTGGGCGCCCCGCCGCTGTGCCTTTGCGCCGCTGCGCCGCTGTGCCTTTGCGCCGCTGTGCCTTTGCGCCGCTGTGCCTCTGCGCCGCTGTGCCTCTGCGGCGGGTCGTCACGGGCCGTGGTTTCGCCGCCTCCTCCGCGGCACCACCTCCGATCCTTTGCTCTGCACCCACCGATGCACCAGTTACTGTCCGTAGGACCCCACCCGGACGCCCGCTACCTGATTCGCCAGCTCAGAGCCGGTGGTGCACATACAGGTGCAGAGCAAAGCGTCCACGCGGGGGAGGCGTTCGCCGCGAGCGGGTGACTCTCCGTGGTGCTCACACACCGTAGGGCGGATGCGGCGTGACGACCGCGGGTGGCCGCCCTCGACCGCGCGACCAACTCGACCCCGCTCCCGGTCGCCGACCTGCCCGGCCCCGCTTGCCGGGGCGGGTGGAGGCGCCACCCACCGACCTCGGCCGTCGGGTGGGAAGTCAGCTCCGCGGCCGCCCCGAGCTGTCGCGTAGGACGAGCTCGGGTTCGAGGAGCATGTGCTCGGCCGGCTGCCCGGTCGACTCGATCTTCCGCAGCAACATGCCGATGCTCCGCCGGCCGAGTTCCGCGAAGTCCTGACGCACTGTCGTCAGCGGCGGCAGGAAATACTCGGAGTCGGGCATGCCGTCGAACCCGACGACGCTCACGTCCTCCGGCACCCGCCGGCCGGCCTCGTGGAGCGCCCGCAGCACACCCAGCGCGATCTGGTCGTTGGCGCAGAAGATGGCGGTGACGCTCGGGTCGGCGGCCAGCTTCTGGCCCTGCTCGTAGCCCGACCTGGCGCTCCACTCCTCGGGCCGGATCGGTGGCACGACCGCGCCCGCCGCGTAGAGGGTGTCGCGCCAGCCCTCGACCCGCTCCACCGCCTCCGGCCAGTCCGGCGGGCCCGCCACGTGGTGCACCGTCGCGTGCCCGAGGTCCAGGAGGTGACGGGTGGCGAGGGCCGCCCCGGCGCGGTTGTCCACCCGGACCGTGGGGACGGCGTCGTCGCCTGCGGCGCCCACGCCCACGCAGGCGAGCACCGACGCCACCTGGACCAGCGCGTTGGTGACGGCCGGCTTCGGCGAGATCGCGATGATGCCCTCCACCGACTGTTGCGCGAGGCGGTCCACCGCGTCGAGCACCGACTGTCGGTCGAGGCGTCGCACGGTGGCCACGGTGACGAAGTAGCCGGCGGCGCGGGCCGCGTCCTCGATGGCGTACAACATCGAGGCCGGACCGAACAGGGTGCTCTCGAACCCGACGATGCCCAGCGTGCCCGAGCGCCGCGTGACCAGGGTGCGGGCGGCGAGGTTGCGGCGGTAGTTCAGTGCCTCCATCGCCTGGACGACCCGGTCGCGGGTCTCCTGCCGCACGTTCGGATGGTTGTTCAGCACCCGCGAGACGGTCTGGTGGGAGACCCCGGCGAGCCGTGCCACGTCCCGCATGACCGTGGCGCGCGGCCGGCCCACGTTGCCGGTCCCCGCCGGGCCCGCTGCTCCTCCCCGTGGCACCTGTTACCGCCTTCTGCTCGACGTCATCGATCACTGTAGCCCCGATGGGAGCGCGTCCGTCCTCCGGCGTTCGGCTCGGAGCGGCGGGTCAGTTCGGCGGCCCCGGGCGCCGCTGGCTGGGCGGCCCCGACGGGCCGGTGGACTCACGGACCACGAGCCGGCAGGGCTGGCGCAGGACGCCGTGCGAGGGCTTCCCGTCGAGGGCCGAGAACAGGTGCAGCACCGCGCTCGCGCCGAGCCGCTCGAGGTTCAGGTCGACGGTGGTGAGCGGAGGGCGGCAGTCGGTCGCGAAGTCCTCCCAGTTGTCGTAGCCCACGATGGCCACGTCGTCGGGGATGCGCCGGCCGAGGTCGAGCAGCGTCTGCGCGACACCGGTCGCGATCTGGTCGTTGCCGCAGAAGACCGCGTCGATGCCCGGGTCGGCGCTGAGGAGCATGTGCGCGGCGTGCCGGCCCCAGCGCTGCGACCACTCGCCGTACAGCGGCTCCCGGCCGGCCAGGGTCAGCCCGTGCTCGTCGAGCACGGCGCGCAGCCCGGTGACACGGTCGCGGGCGGCGCGGTAACTGTGCGGACCGGTGACGTGGGCGATCCGCCGTCGCCCCAGCGCGACGAGGTGCTCGACGGCGAGGCGGGCGCCGCCCTCGTCGTCGGCCAGCAGCGAGACGTCGTCGGGGTCGGCGGACTCGCCGTAGACGTAGACGACCGGAACGGGGATGTCACGGGTCAGGGACGGTCGGACGTCGTTGCTGTCGCCCAGGACGATGAAGCCGTCGACGCGGCGGGCGAGCAGCGTACGAATGTAGTGCTGGCGGCGGATCGCGTCGCCGCGGGCGTCGCAGAGCAGGACGGACATCTGCTCGTTGCCGAGCGCGTTCTCCGCGCCGAGCAGGATCGGAATCGAGAAGCGGCCGCCGAGTTCGTCGGTGAGCAGGCCGATCGTGCGGGTGCGGCCCGAGATCAGACCGCGCGCGAGCGCGTTGGGGTGGAACGACAGCTCGCTCGCGGCCCGGAGCACGCGCTCCCGTGTCGCCGGTGCGACCTCGGCGCGGTCGTTGAGCGCCTTCGAGGCGGTGGCGACGGAGACGCCGGCCCTGCGCGCGACGTCGGTCAGCGTCACGGCCTGCGTGCGGTGCCTGCCCATCGAAAAACCTTTCGACGTGGTGTTTCGGCGGAAAGCCGAGTTTAGAGCGTGAGAGTACGGGGCCTGTGTCGCCAATTCGTTACCGGCGGACCGTCTTGCCGAAAAGGTTTTCGTGCGCGAGGGTGGGCGCCAGAGTGACCCCGGTCACCCGAGCCAGGAGGTAGCGGATGTCAGCTTCCGACCCGACCGGCGGCCGGCCGGCGGATCCCTCCCGCGGCGCCCTGCGTCCGCTCGGCCTCGCCGAGTCGCGCGTCACCGGCGGGTTCTGGGCCCACCGGCAGCGCGTCAACGGCGAGGCCACCCTGGACCATGCCCGCGCCTGGATGGACAAGGTGGGCTGGATCGGCAACTTCGCGCTGGGCCACGCCGCCGGGCCGGTCGAGCGGCGCGGGCGGGAGTTCGCCGACTCCGAGGTCTACAAGCTGATCGAGGCAATGTCCTGGGAGACCGGCCGCCGCGGCGACCCGGCGCGGACCCGCGAGATCGACGAGCTGGTGGCGACGATCGGCGCCGCCCAGGAGCCCGACGGCTACCTCAACACGGCCTTCGGCCGTCCCGGCCAGCCACCGCGCTACAGCGACCTCGCCTCGGGCCACGAGCTGTACTGCGCGGGCCACCTCCTCCAGGCCGCCGTGGCGCACACGCGGGTGCACGGCCCCGGTGCGCTGCTGGGGATCGCCCGCCGCGTCGCCGACCACGTGTGCGCCACCTTCGGACCAGGGCGCAACCCCGGCGTCTGCGGCCATCCCGAGATCGAGACCGCGCTCGTCGAGCTGTTCCGCCTCACCGGCGAACGGCGCTACCTCGACCAGGCGGCGCTCTTCGTCGACCGGCGGGGGCGCCAGAGCCTCCCGCCGCACCAGTTCGGCTGGTCGTACTACGGCGACGACGTCCCGGTCCGCGAGGCCACCGTCCTGCGTGGCCATGCGGTCCGCGCCCTCTACCTCGCCTGCGGCGCGGTCGACGTGGCGGTGGAGACCGGCGACGACGAGCTGCTGCGGGCAGTGGCCGGGCAGTTCGACCGGACCCTCGCCCGGCGCACCTACCTCACGGGCGGGATGGGCTCGCGGTACGCGGACGAGGCGTTCGGCGACGACTTCGTTCTGCCGGCCGACCGGGCGTACTCGGAGAGCTGTGCGGGCGTCGCCGCGGTGATGCTGGCCTGGCGTCTCCTGCTGGCCACGGGGGAGGACCGGTACGCGGACGTGATCGAGCGGATCCTCTACAACGTGGTCGCCACCGCGGTCGAGGACGACGGACGTGCGTTCTTCTACGCCCACACCCTGCACCAGCGGACCCCCACCCGGGCCCTGCCCGACGACGAGGAGCAACTCGGCTTCGGCGGCGGTCCCCGCGCGCCCTGGTTCGAGGTCTCGTGCTGCCTGCCCAACGTGGCGCGGCTGCTCGCGAGCCTCGGCACGTACCTCGTGGCCGCCGACGGCGACGGGCTGCGCGTGCTGCAGTACGCGGACGCCCGCATCGACACCCGCCTCGCCGACGGGCGTCGGGTGGCCCTCGACGTGCGCACCGACTACCCGGACGGCGGTACCGTGACGGTCCGCGTCGACGCCACCGACGGCGGCCCCTGGCCCCTCACCCTGCGGGTGCCCGCCTGGGCAGAGGGGGCGACGGTCGAGGTGGACGGCGTGTCGGCGCCCGCCCCCGCGGGCCGGCTGACCCTGCGGCGCGACTTCGCGGCCGGCGACGAGATCCGGCTCCACCTGCCGATGGCGCCGCGCTTCACGGTCCCGGACCCACGGATCGACGCGGTCCGCGGCTGCGTGGCGGTCGAGCGCGGCCCCGTCGTCTACTGTGCGGAATCCACGAGTGGCGACCCCGTCGGCGACCTCGACCTGCTCCGTGTCGACCCCGGACGCGCGCCCCGCGACGACGCCGACCGCGTCGCCGTGTGGGCGCGTCTCGCCGCGCCCGTGCAGCGGGCCTGGCCGTACGGCGTGACCGCTCCGGCCACGGACGAGACGCCGCTCGCGCCCGTCCGTCTCCTGCCCTACCACCGCTGGGCCCGCCGCGGACCCGCCACCATGCGGGTCTGGCTGCCCACGACCACCGACGCCCGCTAGCCCACTCGTCGAAGGAGTACGAATGGCCAGATTCCGTGCCCGACGGGCGGCCGCCCTCGTGGCCGCCACGCTTTTGATGACCGTGGCCACCGCGTGCGGCGACGACGCGACCGGCGGCGGCGAGGCGGCCGTCGACGACGGCGCCACCCTCACCCTGTGGACCCGCGCGGCCACCGAGGCGATGAGCAAGGCGTACGCGGAGGCGTACAACGCCACGCACAAGAACAAGGTGCAGGTCACGGCGTACCCCAACGAGGAGTACCCGGCGAAGCTCGCGTCCGCGGCCGGCGCGAAGGCGCTGCCCGACCTGTTCGCCGCCGACGTGGTCTTCGCGCCGCAGTACGCGTCGCAGGGCCTGTGGCTCGACGTGACCGACCGGTTCGGCGGGCTCGACGTCAAGGACAAGGTGGCCCCGGCGCACGTACGAGCCGGCACCTGGGAGGACCGCGTCTACGCCGTGCCGCACACCATCGACATGTCGGTGCTGCTGTACAACAAGGACCTCTACGCCCGGGCCGGCCTCGATCCCGAGAAGCCGCCCACCACGCTCAAGGAGTTCGCCGAGCAGGCGCGCGCGGTCGACAAGCTGGGCGGCGACGTCAACGGCACGTACTTCGGGGGCAACTGCGGCGGCTGCGTCGAGTTCACCTTCTGGCCGTCGGTGTGGGCCGCCGGTGGTGACGTGCTCGACGACAAGGGCACCAGCGCCCGGGTCGACTCCGCGGAGATGGCGGAGGTCTTCGCCCTCTACCGGTCCCTTTACGAGGAGGGCGTCGCCGCCCCGGCCTCCCGCGACGAGGCCGGCCCGACCTGGCTCGGGGCGCTCCAGAACGGCAAGATCGGCATCGCGCCCGGCCCGTCGGTGTGGCTCGGCCTCATCGAGGAGAAGGGTGTGAAGATGGGCGTCGCGCCGATCAGCGGGCCCGACGGCGGCGAGTCGACCTTCGTGGGCGGCGACGCCATCGGCATCGGCGCCACCAGCGGCAAGGCGGCGCAGGCCTGGGACTTCCTGGCCTGGACCATGTCCGACGAGGCCCAGGTCGAGGTGGTCGCGAAGAACAAGGGCGTGCCCACCCGCACGGACCTCGCCTCGAACAAGTACTCCCAGGCCGACGAGCGGATCGTGCTGATCAACTCGCTGATGGCCAAGGGCAGGACGCCGTACGCCCGCAACTTCAACGCGTCCTTCAACGACCCGCAGAGCCCGTGGCTGCAGACCGTCCGTGGCGCGCTCTTCGGTGACGCCGCCGCCGCGCTGAGCAAGGGCAACACCGACATCACCAAGTCCCTGCAACAGAGCTGAGCCGGCCAGGGCGGGCCGGACCGTCCGGCCCGGTCCCGCCCGTCCACGGAGGACACGATGACCACCATGACCAATCCGGCCCGGGAACGGACGGCCGAGCCGGGATCGACGACGCCGGTCAGCCGCCCGCTGCGCCGACGCCGGGCCCGTCGTGCCTGGCTGGGCATCGCGTACGCCAGCCCCACGGCGGTGATGGTGGTCCTGTTCTTCCTCGTCCCGCTGGTGCTGGTCGGGTGGATGTCGCTGCACCGGTGGCCGCTGCTCGCACCGCCCACCCTCAACGCGCCGGACAACTTCACCGGCCTCGCCGACGACGACCTCGTCCGCTCGGCGACCTGGTTCACGGTGAAGTACACCCTGGTCATCACCGTCCTGCTGTTCGCGATCTCGCTCGGTCTGGCGCTGCTCGTCCAGCACCGCCGGCCGGGCGTCGGCCTGTTCCGCACGGCGTTCCTGCTGCCCATGGCCGTCGGTTTCGCGAGCGCCTCGTTGCTCTTCCTCGGCCTGCTCAGTGACGAGATCGGTCCCGTCAACGACCTGCTCGGCCGGCTCGGGCTGGTCGACGGGTACGTCTCCTGGACCAGCGGCAGCGCGAACTCGGCGCTCACCTCCGCGGTCGTGCTCGTGCTCTGGCGCTTCGCCGGGTTCAACATGCTGATCCTGCTGACCGGCCTCCAGGCGATCCCGCCCGAGATCTACGAGGCGGCCCGCGTCGATGGCGCCGGCCGGTGGCAGACCTTCCGCCGCATCACCCTGCCGCTCCTGCGGCCCACCATCGCGCTGGTCCTCACGCTCATGGTGACCGGGTCGCTGCTGGCGTTCGACCAGTTCTGGATCCTGACCCGCGGCGGCCCCGACAACAGCACCACCTCGCTCGTCATGGTGATCTACCGGGAGGCGTTCATCCGTCTCGACCTCGGGTCGGCCGCCGCCATCTCGGTCGTGCTGCTCGCGGTCCTCGTCGTCTTCAACGTCGTCCAGCTCGGCGTCCTGCGCCGCCGGTCCCACTGAGGAGGCCGCCATGCCCGACTCCCGCGCCCGCTCCCGGTGGGGCTACTCGGTCACCGGCGCCGCCCTGGCGATCCTGTTCCTGTTCCCGCTGCTGTGGAGCGGATGGGCGTCGGTGCGCACCGGTTCCGACTTCGGTCTCGAGAACTACGACCGGCTGTTCACCTCCGACAACGGCATCCGGCCGCACCACGTGCTCAACAGCATCGTGGTGAGCGCTCTCACGGTCGGCGGCACGCTCGTGGTCGCGACCCTCGGCGGGTACGCCTTCGGCCGCTTCCGCTTTCCCGGCCGCGACGTGCTCTTCCTGCTCACCCTGGCGATCCTCATGGTGCCGTACGCGACGATCCTGATCGCCCTCTACGTCCTGCTCGGCTGGCTCGGCCTGGAGGACACGCTCGTCGGGCTCAGCCTCGTGCTCATCCTGTTCCAGCTCCCGTTCTCGATCTTCATGATGCGCAACTCGTTCGAGGCGGTGCCGCACGAGCTGGAGGAGTCCGCGCAGATGGATGGCTGCGCCAGCTTCGGCACCCTGGTCCGCGTCCTGCTGCCGGCCGTGCGTCCCGGCCTCGTGACGGTCGGGCTGTTCGCGTTCCTCACCTCGTGGAGCGAGTTCTTCGCGCCGCTGATCCTGCTCAACTCGACGGAGAAGTTCACGACCACGCTCGCCGTGGTCAACATGCGCACCGCGAGCCACGGGTCGATCGACTACGCCGCGCTGGAGGCCGGCGTGGTCTTCATGGCCGTGCCGTGTCTCGTCCTCTTCGCCTTCATGCAGCGCAGCTACGTACGCGGCTTCACCTCGGGCGCCATCAAGGGGTGAACCCGCCCCCACACACGGAGGTAGACATGGCCAGGAGACGCGCGCGGAGGCTGCCCACCTGGGCCGCCGTGGCCGCGCTGGTGCTGGGCGGAGTGGTCGGCCTGCCGTCCGCGGCCCACGCGGACCCCCCGATCCTGCCCGGCAACGAGGGCGACGTCGGCGTCTACACCGACGGCCTGCACCACTCGATGGAGATCGGCGACCCGGTCTACGGCAACGTCGGCGAGGTCGCCGCGCAGTTGCAGCCGGGCGTGCCGTTCACGGCGCGGAGCATGCACCAGTCGATCTTCGAGAAGGACCTGGCCGCCGGCGGTACGGACTACTACGTGGACCGGGTCCTCGGCGTCCGTGGGCCACTCGGCGCGGCCGTGCTCATGACCCGCGGCCGCTCCCTGTACCTGCGGGGCGCCAACGCGAACGCGTTCGCGGTCATGGGCTTCGCCGGCAACACGTACGTGGGCGGCCCCAACAACCTCGGCAACCTTTACACGGTGACCGTGCCGGGGCAGACCGTCACCGAGGTCGCCGCCGAGCGTTTCAACGCCCCGAGCCACGCCCGGGGCCGGTACACGATCGGCGCCACCGGGGTCACCGCGGAGCTCACGAAGCTCATCACCTACGACAACGTGGCGGTCACCGCCATCGACTTCCGTAACGCCGGCGGCGCCCCGGTGACGCTCACCGTCCGCGCCGCGTCGCCGCTCGCCACGCAGCCCGGCGCCGGCGACGCCGAGCTGACCGGCACCCGGACCATCACGAGCGGCGCCAACAACGGGCTCGCCGACACCGCGTGGAACACCGTGACCGTCGACCTCACCGGCGCCGGCTTCGCCCGTACCGGCACCAACCTCGACCGCGAGGTCACGGTGCCCGCGGGGGGCTCGGTGTCGCTGTCGGTCGTCGGCGCAGTCTCCTCCGCCACGCTGCCCGAGACCGTGCGGAGCTACCGTGAGTACGCCGCCATGGCGCCCGCCGAGGCCGTGCGCACCGGCATCACCGCGTTCCACCGCCGCTGGGCGCAGGACGTCCCCTACATCGACGTGCCGGACCCCGCGCTGGAGAAGGCGATCGTCTACCGCTGGTGGGGCGAGCGCTACAACAGCCTGGACGCCAACGCGCCGGGCTACGTCTACCAGTACCCGACCACGGTCGAGGGGTCGAACCTCTACCAGAACGCGGTCGCGCTGACGCAGCCCATGCACCTGCAGGACACGAAGTGGCTGCGCACGCCGTACCTGCCGTACGGGCAGATCCTCAACATCGGCGAGCTGTCCGGCTCCTCGGCGTTCCTGGACAGCCCCGGCCACACCAGCTGGAACAACCACTACTCGCAGTACCTCGGCACGGCGGGGCTCGAGGCGTACAACGTGCACGGCGGCGGCACGGAGATCGCCCGCCGGTTCGCCGACTACTTCGCCGGCGACGGCGTGGGGCAACTCGAGCACTACGACGGCAACCACGACAACCTCATCGCCTACGACACCAACTACATGCCCGGCAACGACGCGGACGCCATCAGCTTCGGGTTCCCCAAGGCCAACGCCGGGGCGCCGGGCGCACGGACCATCGAGCGGCCCGAGTCGGCGTACGTCTGGGGCGCGTTCGACGCCGCCCGGCAGCTCTACCAGATCTCCGGCGCGGACCGGGCGACGGTCGACGCCACGGCCGCCCGGGCCGACGCCGTCCGCCAGGCGATCCTCGGCCGGCTGTGGAGCCCCGACATGCGGATGTTCCTCGCCGGCACGTCGCACGGCGCCACCTCGGCGGCCAGCTCCAACGGCCGGCCCAACCCCCTGCCGGCGGACGCCCGGGACCTGGTGCCGGCCAAGGAGTCGAACCTCTACGACGTCTACGCGCAGAACCTCATACCGTTCGACCAGTGGCAGCGGTACGTGGACGGGTTCCGCTTCCTGACCTACGGCGACAACTTCCCGATCTTCCCGTTCTACACCGCCAACCAGTACGACCGGGCGGCCTACGGGATCGGCGGCTCCAACAACTTCTCGAACATCAACTTCACCGTCCAGTACCGCGATGTCCGGTCCGCCCTGCGCCACTACGACCCCGAGCAGAAGTACCTCACCCCGGCGTACGCCAAGCGGCTGCTGGACTGGATGGCCTGGAGCATCTACCCGAACGCGGACCTGCGCGCCCCGAACCAGGCGGAGTACTACTCCAACTGGAACCCCACGACGAAGACGTACAACCGCAACAACCCGAACCACGTGATGCTCGGGAACATGAACTACATCTTCGTCGAGGACATGGCCGGTCTCCAGCCGCGCTCCGACGACAAGATCGAACTCTGGCCGATCCGCTTCGGCTACGACCACTTCATGGTCAACAACGTGCGGTACCACGGCCACGACCTCACGGTCGTCTGGGACCCCGACGGCAGCAGGTACGGCCTCGGCGCCGGCTACAGCCTCTTCGTCGACGGCGAGAGGAAGGTCAGCACCGACAGGCTCGGCAAGCTCACCTACGACCCGAACACCAACCGCGTCGACGCGGAGCCGGGGCTCACCGTGACGTTCACGGCCACGACCGGCCACGAGTTCCCGACGGCCGTGGACACCGCCATCTCCGACGACCGGGTGGTCGCGTACCTGAAGACGGCCGGCATCGACCTCACCGAGGACGCGCCGAACCTCGCCGCCGGCGCGACCCTGCGCTCGTCGTACACCCAGCAGGGCGCCCGGCCGACGCCGTGGCGGCAGTTCCACACCCCCGGCTGGAGCAGCACCTCGATGAACCACACCCCGGGCGCGATCGCCGAGACCGAGCGGCCGGTGTCGCTCAGCGCGGTCACCGACGGCAACACCGCCAACGAGCCGTACTGGGGCAACCACGGCACCACCGAGAAGAACGGCTACGTCGAGCTGGACCTGGGGTCGGCCCGGTCCTTCGACAACGTCAAGGTGACCTTCGTGAGCGACCGGCAGCCCGGCGGCTACCGCGAGCCCGCCCGCTGGTGGGTGCAGGTCCCGGACGGCCACGGCGGCTGGTCGGCGGTCCCGGACCAGTTCAAGAACCCGGCTGTGCCGGCGGCCAAGTTCAACGAGGCGCTGTTCCGGACCGTCACGGCGGACCGGGTGCGCGTCGCGTTCACGAACAGCCCGACCTTCTTCACGGCGATCGCCGAGATCCAGGTGTTCGACTCGGGCCGGGAGGTGCCGCCCGTCGCGAACCAGGCGCCCGTCGTCACGGCCGTCCGGGACGGCTCCGCCGACGGCAACCTGTCCACCCGCCTGGTGGCGACGGCCGCCGACGACGGCGTCCCCTACGACCACGAGCTCGCCGTGGGGTGGGAGACCGTCTCCGCGCCGCCGGGGGCGAGCGTCGTCTACGCCGACCAGCACGCGCTGACCACCCGGGTGACCGGCACCGTCGCCGGTGACTACGTGTTCCGGTTCTTCGCCGACGACGGGGACCGGCGTACGGAGACGACCCTGCCGGTGACGCTCACCGAGCGGGAGATCGTCGCGGAGTTCGGCGCGTCGGCGAGCGTCACGACCAGCGGCACCTCCCCGTGGGAGAACCACGACCGGGTCAACGACCCCGGCGACCCGAGCAGTTCGAGCCCCGGCGCGGGCAACGGCTGGGGCAACTGGGGCCAGCAGCGCAACGGCACCAGCGTGGAGCGGGCAGCATGGATCCAGTACACCTGGGACTCGCCGGTGCGGCTGTCGTCGACCGACATCTACTGGTACGACGACAACGGCGGCACCCGGCGGCCCACGGCCACGACCTACGCCGTGGAGACCTCCGAGGACGGCACCACCTGGACGCCGGTCACGCTCACCAACGGGTCGACGTACGCGGACGCGCTGGCCGTCAACGCGTCCAACCACCTCGACTTCGCGCCGATCAGCACGAGTCGGCTGCGCATCCGCGTCTGGGGCCTGATGGGTGCCGGCGCCGGCACCGGCGTCCTGCGCTGGCGGGCGAACGGCGAGACGGTCGACTCCGTACGCCAGCCCGTGCTCCTGCGGACCACGGTGGGGCAGGTCCCGACGCTTCCGGACACGCTCGACGCCGTCTACGCGAGCGGCGCCCGAGGCCGGATCGGGTTCGACTGGCAGGAGATCACGCCGGAGATGGTGGCCGAGACGAACGTGGAGCCGTTCGTGGTCCACGGCACGAACGACCTCTACGGCCTGATCGCCGAGGCGCGGGTCTACGTCCGTCCCGAGACGCCCCCGGACGGCATCTCGATCCAGGGCGCCGAGACGTTCGCGCAGACCGTCGAGGTGGGCCAGCGTCCGTGGCTGCCCGACCGGGTGGAGGTCTCGTACAACGACGGCTCGCGGGACAACCAGACCATCGGGGTGCGGTGGCACTTCGACGAGAGCGTCCTGGCGACTCCCGGCCGTCACACGGTGGTCGGCGACCTGATACTTCCCGAGTACGTGAGCGAGGCCGGCACCACGCGGACCACCCTGGTCCTCACGGTGGGTGACGACTCGGTGCCTCCGGAGACGACGGTCACGTGGTCGCCCGCGGCGCCGGACGGCGACGCCGGGTGGTACCGGACCGCCCCGTCCTTCACCCTCTGGGCGGAGGACCCGTTCGGCGTGGACCGCACCGAGTACCGGCTCGACGAGGGGGAGTGGACGGCGTATCCGGGTCGGCCCGTGACGGTCGACCAGCAGGGCGCCCACCGGGTCGAGTTCCGCTCGGTGGACTCCGGCGGAAACGTCGAGGCGGCGAAGACGGCCACGGTCAGGGTCGACACGGTCGCACCGGCCGCCCGGTTCGACGCCACGGTCGGCATCGCGTACTTCGGCGCCGTCCCGCCCGCGCCCACCTGCACCGCGAGCGACGCCACCTCCGGTCCGAGGAACTGCGTGGTGAGCGGCTACCGCACCGCCGTCGGCACGCACACCCTCACGGCGACGGCCACCGACGCGGCGGGCAACGTGGGGACGGCCAGCCAGACGTACACGGTGCTGCCGTGGACGGCGAAGGGCTTCCACCCGCCGGTCGACATGGGCGGCGTGGTCAACACGGTCAAGGGCGGTAGCACCGTGCCGCTGAAGTTCGAGCTGTTCGCCGCGCAGGAGATCACCGACACCGACGCCGTGAGCGTGGGCGTCCGGCGGATCAGCTGTGCCGACTCCGCCGGCGCGGACGCCGAGGCCGGGACCTCGGGCGGCGGCGCCCGTCTGCGCTACGACACCCGGAACGGATGGTTCGTCTACGACTGGAAGACGCCCCGTGCGCCCGGCACCTGCTGGGCGGCCACGGCCACGGCCGACGACGGGACGACCCTCACGGCGCTGTTCCGGCTCCGGTAGTCGGATCGACCGACTCCGTCGCGTCGATGTGGCGGTGTCCCTGTGCCCGGGACACCGCCGCGTCGACGAACCGGTGTGGATCATCCCGAACCGGGTCGAGGTGGGACCGGACTCCCGCCAACGGCCGAATCCGACATCACCCGAAGGGACGAGTTAGTGGATCACGAGACGGGGGTCGGTGTTACGCGTCCTTCGTCCCCGACCCTTGCCGGCCTCGCCCGTAACGGAGGTTTGCCCTGATCGCGAGGGTCCTCCCCGGCGCCGCCGCGCCGCCCCCGGCCCTCCGGTTTTCGGGGCTCGGATTGTGAAAACTGCCACGTGATCAGCGCGGGTCCTGGCGTAAATGCCTGCCTAGCCTCGTCGGATGCGTAACGACGGCACCCTCGACGACCCACACGGCCCTGGTGGCCCGGCTGACCGTTCGGACGATACCCCTTCCGCCGATCGGTCAACCAGCGTCCCGCAGTCCCGACTCGCAACGGTCGGCTCGTTGCTCACCCGCATCGCCCGCCGCGGCGACACGCTCGCCGCGCGACCCCGCCGGGCCCGGGTGGCCGTGGCCACCGGCGCCGTGTGCTGCCTCGGCCTGGTCGGCGTCAGCGTGATCGGCGCGGACACCGGGCACGACTCGCCGGCCCCCGACCAGCGCGCCGAGATCGCCCAGCGCGCGGAGGCCGACGCCGCCTCCCGCGGAATGGCCCGGCAGCCCGAGCCCGGCACGCCGGCCACCGGAAGCCCCACCCCGGAACACTCCCCGTCGACCACGGCCAAGCCCACCCCCACCCGGAAGGTGAGCGCGAAGCCGAAGCCGCGCCGGATCAGGCCGGTCGCCGGCCTGGACCAGGCCCAGATGGACAACGCCAAGGCGATCGTCCGCACCGCCCAGAAGATGGACGTGCCGCGCCGCGCCATGGTGATCGCGGTGGCCACCGCGATGCAGGAGAGCAACCTCTACAACTACGCCAGCGGCGTGCTGCCCGAGTCCCAGAACTACCCGCACCAGGCCATCGGCTGGGACCACGACTCCGTCGGCCTCTTCCAGCAGCGGCCCAGCTCCGGCTGGGGCAGCGTGCGGGACCTCATGAAGCCGGAGTTCGCCACCCGCCAGTTCCTCGCCGCCCTCGAGCAGATCCCCGGCTGGCAGGACCTCCCGCTGACCGACGCGGCCCAGGCCGTGCAGGTGTCGGCGTTCGGGTGGCTGTACGCGCAGCACGAGTGGCGCGCCACCGAGGTCGTGGACGCCATCCTCGCCTGATCCGGGGCGGACAGCGGCACGCGTGACGTCCCGTTGTCCCCCCGATGCCGGGTTTCACCGAGCGTCACGGGTTGCAGGATCGACTCAACGCCGGACGCCATCTGTGAACAGGTCTTCGCATCAGGTACCGTCCCCTGTCACACCGTCTTCGCATCAACTGGCGGCCCTGGCAGGGCGCCGAATCGGAGGGACACGCCGTGACTTTCCCAAGCGCGGTCCGCAAGGCTGGCTTGCTCGTGGCGATCACCGCCCTCGCGGTCACCGCGGGGTGCGCCAAGAAGGACGAGGGCGAGGTCCAGGCGGGCGGCGTGAAGCTCGTCGAGAAGGGCAAGTTGACCGTCTGCACCCACCTGCCGTACGCGCCGTTCCAGTCCAAGGACGCCGGCGGCACGGTGGTCGGGTTCGACGTCGACGTGATGGACCTGGTCGCCAAGGAGCTGGGCGTCGAGCAGAAGATCATCGACACGCCGTTCGAGGGCATCAAGTCCGGCCAGGACCTGAACACCGGCAAGTGCGACGCGGCCGCCGCCGGCATGACCATCACCGAGGAACGGCAGAAGGTCATGGACTTCTCCGACCCGTACTTCGACGCCACCCAGGCGTTGCTGGTGAAGACCGGCAAGCCGTACAAGTCCCTCGACGACCTCCGGGGCAAGAAGCTCGGCGTCCAGGCGGCCACCACCGGCCGCGACTACGCCCGCAAGCACGAGGCGGAGAAGGGCCTGCAGCTCGTCGAGTTCGAGGACCTCGCCGCCGAGCAGCAGGCCCTCGCCAACGGCCAGATCGAGGCGGCCGTCAACGACCTGCCGGTCTGGACCGAGTACATCAAGGAGCACCCGGGCGGCTTCGAGGTCACGGCCGAGTTCGACACCGGCGAGCAGTACGGGTTCTCGGTGAAGAAGGACGGCAACCCCGAGCTGCTCAAGAAGATCAACGAGGTGCTGGCCAAGGCCAAGCAGGACGGCACGTACGACAAGATCTACGAGAAGTGGATCGGCAAGCTGCCGAACTCCTGATCTGACACCTGGACGCCGAGGGCGCGCGCCACGACGCGCGCCCTCCGCGTCGGCCACCCCGCACAGTTCAAGGAGCGTCGAACCGTGAAGCTGCGACGCCGCCAACGAGAGCGGCTGTCCCTCTGGCTCCAGTACCTGGCCTTCGTCGTCATCGTCGTCGCGGTGCTCGTCGCCGCCGACTGGGGCCGGCTGCGCGAGGCGTTCTTCCGCGTCGACATCATCGAGTCGATGTTCCCGACGGTCATCACCGTCGCGCTGCGCAACACGATCCTCTACACGCTCGGCGCGTTCGCCTTCGGCCTCGTGTTCGGCACCATCCTCGCGCTGATGCGGCTGTCCCGCGTGGCGCCGTACCGCTGGGTGGCGACGGCGTACATCGAGCTGTTCCGGGGCCTGCCCGCGCTGCTCGTGCTGTTCCTCGTCGGGTACGGCATCCCCATCGCGTTCCCGGAGCGGGAGATCCCCGGCGGCGTGTTCGGGTCGATCGCCATCGGCCTCGGGCTGACCGCCGCCGCGTACATGGCCGAGACCATCCGCGCCGGCATCCAGGCCGTGCCGAAGGGGCAGATGGAGGCCGCGCGCACGCTGGGCATGTCCCACTTCACGGCGATGCGCACGATCATCATCCCGCAGGCGTTCCGGATCGTGATCCCGCCGCTGACCAACGAGCTGATCCTGCTCACCAAGGACTCGTCGCTCGCGTACGTGCTGGGCGTCACGGCACAGACCATCGAGGTCACCAAGTTCGGCCGGGACACCCTGAACGACCGGGTGAACGCCACTCCGCTGCTGGTGGCCGGCTTCACCTACCTGATCATCACCCTGCCCCTCTCCCAGGTGGTACGACGCCTCGAACTCCGCTACGCCAAGGCTCGGTGACCCACATGACGACCACGCAACCCCGGCCCGCCGTCGAGATCCGCGACCTGCACAAGTCCTTCGGGCCGCTCGAGGTGCTCAAGGGCATCGACTTCGAGGTGGGCCACGGCGAGGTGGTGTGCGTCATCGGGCCGTCCGGCTCCGGCAAGTCCACCCTGCTGCGGTGCGTCAACCTGCTCGAGGAGCCGACGGCCGGCCGGATCTGGGTCAACGGTGTCGAGATGACCGACCCCGACGTGGAGATCGACTCCGTACGCCGGGGCATCGGCATGGTCTTCCAGTCGTTCAACCTCTTCCCGCACCTGACCGTGCTCGACAACCTCACCATCGCCCAGCGCCGGGTGCTGCGGCGCGGCCGCGCCGAGGCCGAGCGGACCGCGCGGGAGAACCTGGAGCGGGTCGGTCTCACCGACAAGGCCGCCGCGTACCCCGCGCAGCTCTCCGGCGGGCAGCAGCAGCGCGTGGCGATCGCCCGGTCGCTGTCGATGGACCCGAAGCTCATGCTCTTCGACGAGCCGACGTCCGCGCTGGACCCGGAACTCGTCGGCGACGTCCTCACGGTCATGCGCACGCTGGCCGAGGACGGCATGACGATGCTGGTCGTGACCCACGAGATGGCGTTCGCCCGCGACGTCGCCGACCGGGTCGTCTTCATGGACGGCGGCGTGGTCGTCGAGCAGGGCCCGCCGCAGGACGTGCTCGGCGCGCCGCAGCACGAGCGCACCCGCTCGTTCCTCTCCCGGGTCCTCGACCCGACGCACGTCGCGCAGCTCGGCCGACCCTAGCCCGGCGGCAACCGTCTCGACCCGGGAGACCGCCAGGCCCCGACGGGCGGCGTCGGCCTCCAGGCGGTGCAGCAACCGGGCCAGCGCCCAGGCGCACTCGCGCGGGCCGTGCCCGGCGGACAGGAACAGGTGGACGCTCACCGCCGGCCCCCGCCGCGGCGGCCGGCCCGCCGGTCCGCCCGGTGCGCCGGGCCGGCGTCGGGCGTCTTGTAGGTGACCAGCGGCACCGTGGTGGCCACGGGGGTGGCGAGACCGTGGTCGACGAGATCGGTGATCACGTGCTCGATGCGCTTGTACGCCGAGGGCGCTTCCTCGAAGAGCAACTGGCGGTCGCCGCACACCACCACCGACCCCATTGGCGTCCGGCGCAGCTCCTCGACGGTGTGCTTGGCGCGACCCCGGCGCAGGGCGTCGGCGCGGGACATCTTGCGGCCCGCGCCGTGCGCGACCGAGTGGTTGGCGTCCGGCCCGGCGTGGGCGGCCACCAGGTAGGACGGGGTGCCGCGGGTGCCGGCGACGAGCACGTCACGGCCGTCACCCGGCGCCGCTCCCTTGCGGTGCAGGTAGCCGCCGTCGCGGACCTCGACCAGGTTGTGGCACTGGTCGACGATCGGTTCGGTGGGCGCGAAGCCGAGGGCGTGGGCGACCCGCGCGGCGAGTAGCCGCCGGTTGAGCGACCCCCACCGCACGGCGGCGTCGTGCAGCTCCAGGTAGGCGGCGGGATCGGGCGCGGGACCGGCACCGTGGACCTCGGTGTGGGCTCGCAGGATGCGCTCGCCGAGCCCGCGGGAGCCACTGTGGACCACGAGCACGAGATCGCCCGCGTCGAGCCCGAGACGGCTCGCGTGGTCCGGGTCGAGGACGGCCCCGATCCGGGCCAGCTCGACGAAGTGGTTGCCCCGACCGACCGTCCCGAGCCCGTCGACGTGACCGGCCGGAACGTCGCCCGCCACGACCGTCCAGGAGGGGTCGGCGGCGTCGCGCTCCGGGTCCAGCGGCCGGTCGAGGTCCGGGAACCGGGCGGCGAGCCGTTCGGGTACGGCCCGCCGGAGCCGCACGGGGAACACGGCGATGCCGCATCCGATGTCGGAGCCCACGAGGAGCGGATAGAGCAGGCGCGACGTCATGGCGGCGCCGATCGGTGCGCCCTTGCCGGGGTGCAGGTCCGGCATGCCGGCGACATGGATCATGCCGTCGAGGGCGGCCACCTGGTGGCACTGCGCGAGGGCCTCGGACTCGATCCAGCTCGTGGGGGAGGCGAAGACGGTGACGGTGGCGGCGGGGGACGGTGACCGGAACTCCGAAGGGGAGTGGGGTGAGGACAACGACGCTCACTTCTCACGGGAAGGGTGTAGACGGACGTCAGCGCGGCACCCGATCGGGTGCCGGAGCGGTGGATGCAGACCGGGGACTGTCCGTCAGAACGTCATGGACACACCCTCGTCGCGTGGACGACGTCCGGCAATCGAATTTCCCGGGGATACGACGCAGCGTGGGCCGCGGAAGCACCGCAGCCCACGCTCGTCGAGACACCGACCCGAGTCGGTGGCGTGCCGGTCAAAGGAACGCGTACATCTCCTCGGACGCCTCCTCGGTGTCGCCGGCCGGCGGCGCGGTCACCGCCAGCCGCTCGCCGAAACCGCTCATCTTCATCTCGGTCACGATGTCACCCATGGTCTTCGTGGCCACCGTGTAGGACAGGGCGGTCATCCGCCCCTCGCCGTCGACCGTCGCCTCGAACGGGATCGCCTTCGGATCCTTGGCGAGCTTCGCGGACGACTGGATGCCGTCGCGCATTCCGGCGTTGGTGCTCGCGACCTCGGCCGCCTTGTCGAGGTCGGCGGTGCCGCGGTAGCGGCCCTCGCCCAGCGCCTCCGCGGACACGACACCGCCCACGATGCCGGTCTGCGACTGGAAGTCGAAGGACTGGCGCAGCGAGCTGTTCGGCCGGAGCTTCGTGAGGTCGAGCTTCATCCACGGCTTGTCGCCGTCGGAGGACTCCGTCTTGATGTACGCGGCGTCGCCGATGAGCCGGGCCTCCATGGGCTCGGGCGTGGTGCCCGTGATGAGCAGGAGCCGGGCGGCCGGGTCGACCTTGCCGGTGAGCGTCACCGACGCGGGCCCGGCCTTGACGGAGGCGTCCATGGTGACCGGCCCCGAGAGGGTGCGGTCCATGGCCTGCTTGATGGCGGTAACCGGGTCGGCGGGGGTGGGGGAGGTCGTGGGTGAGGGCGTGGCGGAGCCACCGGAGTTGCTGCCGCATCCGGCGAGGAGGGCGGCAAGGGTTATCGAGAGCACAGCAGTGAGTCGTCGTCGCACAGTTGGCACCCTATCGACGACCGCCACCGGTTTCCGCCCGCCCGCTGTGACCCGGTGATGGTGAGGACGGGCCAATCTCGCACGGTGCCGGCACCGGCCGCGACACATCCTGTCGCCCTTCCATTGTACCGACGCGACCGCCTGTCCGGATCGGCCCGAATGCTGATTTCTGCCCCGTGACCTGCACGTACGCTCGTCGAGCCCCAGCCCGCACTCACCCGGGAGCGCCGTGCCCGACGTCAGGAGACAGGAAATCGCCGCCGAGCAGCAGGTGGTCGACCGCGTCTACGCGCGGCTCGACGGGATGCGGGCGCAGGCCGACGAACTCGCCCGCGAGGGGCACCGGAGGGCGGCGGCCGGCTCGATCGCCGGACTGGTGGAACGTGACGCGTTGGTTTACCGCGCCGCCGCGCGGTTGCGGGCGCTCGACGCGGAAGCGGAAGGCCTGGTGTTCGGCCGGCTCGACTTCGACGACGGCGAGACGTACCACATCGGGCGGCTGGGCGTGCGTGAGGACCGGGAACCACTGTTGGTCGACTGGCGGGCGCCCGCCGCCGAACCCTTCTACCGGGCCACCCCGGGAGAGCCACTCGGCGTGGTGCGTCGCCGGGTCATCATCTGCCGGGGCTCCACGGTCGTCGACCTCGACGACGACGTGTTGTCCCCCGACGACGTCGACGGCCTGCGTGTACTCGGGGAGGGGGCGCTCCTGGCCGCGCTCTGCCGGTCCCGCGGCCCGCGGATGCGCGACATCGTGACGACCATCCAACGTGAGCAGGACGCGGCCATCCGCGCGCCGGCCCGGGGCGTCACCGTCATCACCGGCGGGCCGGGGACCGGCAAGACCCAGGTCGCCCTGCATCGTGCGGCGTACCTGCTCTACACCGACCGCGCCCGGTTCGCCGGCGGTCGCATCCTGGTGGTCGGCCCCTCGACCGTCTTCACCACCTACATCAGCCGGGTCCTTCCCTCGCTCGGCGAGGACAGCGTGCACCTGCGGTCGCTCGGCGAACTGGTCGACGGGGTGACCGCGACCCGCCGCGACCCGCCGGAGGTCGCCCAGATCAAGGGCGGCGACGGCATGCGGCGGGTGCTGGTCGAGCTCATGTGGCAGTCGCCGCCGACGGCGCCGGACCGGCTGCGGCTCGTGTACGCGGGGCAGGTGCTCACGCTCGGAGCGGACGACCTGGCGGGTGTGCGCCGCCGCACACGGGACGGCTGTGAGGCGGCCGGCACCGCGCCCAACGCCGCCCGCCCGGTCGCCGCCGCGACCCTCCTGGACGCGTTGTGGGCCAGGGTGGACGGCGCGCACTTCGACCGGAGCCTGGTCACCGAGGACCTCGCCGACCGCCCCGAGTTCCGCCGGTTCCTGCGGGCGTGGTGGCCCGTGCTGACCCCGACGACCGTGCTGTCGTGGCTCGCCGACAGCGCGCGGGTGGTCGGTCTGGACGCCGGAGCCGCCGAGACACTCGCCGGCTCGTACCGCGGCAGGTCCGACTGGTCGGTGGACGACGTGCCGCTGCTCGACGAGCTGACCGTGCTGCTCGGCGACCCGCCCGCCGCGCCGAGGGCGCCCGAGCCCGAGTGGCAGCTGCGTGAGCTGACCACCGGCACCCGACACGTGGCGACGTTCGTCCTCAGCTGCGGTCTGCGCGACGGGTGGGAGCTGTACGCGCCCGGACACCCGACGCCGATCGCCCTCGCGGGACCGACGATCGACAACGACGCGATCACCGCGGCCCAGCGCTGGGCCGAATCCGTCATCCTCCGCGAGGGTCACCGGGTCGTCGGGTGGACCGACGGCTTCGACCCGCACGGCGAGGAGGGTTACGTGCCCGTGCTCGATCGGCCGCTATCGGTCGCCGAGCCCGACGACGACCCGCCCACCGAGGATCCCTACCTGCACGTGATCGTCGACGAGGCCCAGGACCTGTCACCGATGGAGTGCCGGATGATCGCACGCCGGGCCGAGTACGCGTCGATGACCGTCGTCGGCGACCTCGGGCAGGCGACGCACCCGCTGGCGGCCGGCTCGTGGCCGCACCTGCTCGCCCGGCTCGGCAAGTGTGAGACCCGGATGTTGGACCTGCCCACCGGATACCGGCTGCCCGAGGTCATCGCCGACTACGCGGCACGGGTCCTCGCTCCCGGCGTCGCGCCGACACGCTCGTACCGGCCCGGCGGCACGGTGTCCGTACGGCACGTCGACGACCTGCCCGCCGCGGTACGGGAGGCGGTCCGGCGGGTGCCGCGCGACACGACCGCCGCGGTCATCGCCACCGACGAGGCGGCGAAGGAGCTCGCCCCGCTCGTCGACGCGCCCGACGTCGTGGTGGTGCCGGCCAGCCTCGTGAAGGGACTGGAGTACGACCACGTCATCGTGGTGGAGCCCGCCGACATCGTGGCCGCCGAACCCCGCGGCCTGAACCGGCTGTACGTGGCGCTCACACGAGCGGTCGCCGGCCTGGTCGTCCTCCACGCGAAGGCGCTGCCCGCCCCGCTGGACGCCTGACGCACCGACGCCGGCGACCACGACGGAGGTTCGACGGCGGCGGAGCGGGACCGGGTGGAGACCGGCCGCTGCGCCGCCGTCGACCGCCTACGCGGAGACGTGCGCGACGCCGGCCCGCCCGCTCTCGACGTGGACGCTGGCCCGCGTCACCACCGGGGCGCCCGGGGCGTCGACGAACGGCACCACCCGGTAGTCCGTACGCATCTCCCGGCGGCCCAGGTGGCACACCTGGTATCCGCGCTGCGAGTTGTGGAACCTCATGTGCGGGTTCTCGGCGAGCCACGTCACCCCGAGCGCGTCCGTGTCGACGCCGTTTCCGCCGGAGCTGATCGAGGTGCCGAGGAACTCGGTGCCGATGGTGCGCGAGCCCGGGTCGGAGAAGTCGAGCTTGAGGTCGGCGGCCACGCTGCGGTGGGCGTCGCCGGTGACGATGAGGAAGTTGTCGACACGGCGCCGTGCCACGCCGTCGAAGAGCCGTTGGCGCGCTGCCGCGTACCCGTCCCAGGTGTCCATGCCGAACGTCTCGGCCGCGCCGTCGGTGTGGTCGGCCTCCATGGCGAAGACCTGGTTGCCGAGCACGTTCCAGCGGGCGGTGGAGGCGCCCAGGCCGGCGAGCAGCCACGCCTCCTGCCGGGCGCCGAGCATCTGCCGGTTGGTGTCCCAGCGCAGCGACTGGTCGGTGAGCTGCTGGTCGCGGAACCGCCGGGTGTCGAGCACGTCGAGCTGCAGGAGGTCGCCGAACCGCAGGCGCCGGTAGACCTGCATCTCGGGGCCGTGGGGCATGGACGAGGCGCGCAGCGGCAGGTTCTCGTAGTACGCCTGGTAGGCGGCGGCCCTGCGGAGCCGGAAGACGGCCGGGTCCTGGTCCGGCTCGGTGTCCGGCTGGGAGTGGTCGCCGGCCCAGTTGTTCTCCACGTCGTGGTCGTCCGGGGCGACGACCCACGGCGCGGCCGCGTGCGCCGCCTGGAGGGCCGGGTCGAGCTTGTACTGGGAGTACCGGATCCGGTAGTCGGTGAGGGAGAACGTCTCCGCGGCCGGCAGGTGCGCCCGGCCGATGGACCCGGCCCCGCCGCCCTCGTAGATGTAGTCACCGAGGTGAACGACGAGGTCCGGGTCCTCACGGGACATGTGCTCGTACGCCGTGAAGTAGCCGTCGGTGTAGGCCTGGCAACTCGCGAAGGCGAAGGACATCGAGTCGAGGGTGGCACCGGCACGCGGCGCCGTGCGGGTGCGGCCCACGGGGCTGACCTCGTCCGCGATCCGGAACCGGTACCAGTACACGCGGTCCGGGCGCAGGCCGTGCACCTCGGCGTGCACCGAGTGCGCCCACTCGGGCGTGGCCCGCTCCACGCCACGGCGCACCACCCGGCGGAAGTGCTCGTCCTCGGCCATCTCCCAGCGCACGGTCACGGCGCGGCGGGGCATGCCGCCGAGACCGTCGACGGCGAGCGGGTCCGGCGCGAGGCGGGTCCACAGCACGACACCGTCCGGGGTCGGGTCTCCGGAGGCGACGCCGAGCGTGAACGGGTAGCCCGGCAGGGTGATCCGGTCGTCCGGAGCGGACGCCGAGGCGGGCTCGGCGGCGAGGAACGCCGCTCCCGCGGCGACACCGCCGAGGGCGAGGAAACGGCGACGGGGCAGCATCAGGGGGGACTCTGACATGGGGATGCCTTCCGGACAGCGGTGGGATGTGCTGTTGATCTCGCTCATCCCACCCGCCGGATGTGACACCGGCCGGAACGCGCGATGAACAGCGCGGCACCCGTCCGGAAGCGCCACGGTCCGGTGGGGACGGTCGGCGGTGCCCGCCGTGCGACGCACAACGGGCTCAGGCGGCGCCGTCGAGCTCCCTGTCCAGCCGCGGAGTGGCCGTACGCGCGAGCAGGTGCACGACAGACAGGGCCACGATGAGCACGACCAACGCCTCCCGCGCCGGCAGCAGCACGGTCAGCGGAGCCAGCGCGGCCACCAGCAGGCTGAGAGCCCGCCGGCGGCCCACCGTACGGCGCGCGCGCCGCCACACGAGGTGGTCGGCCAGGAGGAAGACGATCAGCCCGCACACGAGGACGACCTGCCCGGACGGCGCGCCCGGGCGGAGCTGCCCGGGCGGGGCCAACGCCGTCCGCAACCCGAAGGCGACAAGGGCGAGGCCGACGACCAGGAACAGGTGCAGGTACGTGTAGGCGTCCCGGGCCAGGGCGCCCCGTTGCCACGGCGTGGTCAGCTCGGCGAAGCATTGGCCGACGACGACGTCGGTGCCCACGTAGGTCCACCAGAGGGTGGACAGCAGGAGGGCGCCGAGCGCGACGCCCAGGAGCGCGGATCCGGAGGAGGGCGAGCCGGCGGCGGCCATCCCGGTGGAGATCACGGCCTGGCCGAGCGCGATGAGGATGATCAGGTTGTAGCGGCCCATCCACCGGCTCACGGGCCCGGGCCCGAGCTGCCAGTTCCGGGACCCGATGAGGTAGCCGCCGCTCAGGTCGACGGCGATGCCGGCCACCCAGAGCGCCATGGTCGGCGGCGTCACCGGGTCGCCGGTGGCCCCGGCGGCCAGCACGGCGCCCACGAGCAGCGCGGCGGCGACGCACGTCGGCGCGGCGGCCCGCAGCACCGGGGTGCGGAGCGCGGCGTCCCGCCGGAGCGAGACCCAGAGCGCGGCCAGCTGCAGGACGCGCACCGCCGCGTACGAGACGACGACGATCGCGGGACCGGACAGCCCACCGGGCACGTGGCCGAACGCCTGCGGCGTGGCGATCCCGAGCGTCAGGGTGAGGGCCACCTCCGTGAGCACGAGCAACCGCCGGATGTTCGCCGACCCGCGCACCATCGTGGTGAACCAGGTGTGGTTGATCCAGGACCACCACAGCAGCGCGAGGACGGCCAGTCCCTGGAGTACGCCGGTGGCCCCCGGCTGCCGGGTCATGAGGACGGTGACCTGGATGAACGCGTACACGAACACGAGGTCGAGGAACAGATCCTCCGGGGTGACCTCGACCTCGCGGCCGGCCATCATGGCAATGGCCCGGTGCAGGTGGCGGTGGCGTTCCCGCAGCACCGTCACGTGCGCGAGCACCACGCAGACCAGGGCGCCGGCGAGGATACCGAGCGACGGCACGGCCCCCACCTGGAGGGCCCCGGGCGCCAGCAGCGCGACGAGGGCGATGCCGAGCAGCGGGCCCCGACCGATGCGCCGGACCATGCGCCACTCGAACGCCACGATCCCGAGCAGGTACAGGACGACCCCGCCGTAGAGGCTGAACAGGCCGGCGGTGTCCCACTTCTTCGCGGTGTCGACCTCGGTGGCGCCCAGCGCGTGCTTGAGCCCGGACGACACCAGGATGAGCCCGGCGATCATCGGCAGGTGCAGGACGGTGTAGGCGTCGCGGGCCAGCCGGGACCGGGCCCGGGGTGGCGTCGACTCCAGCGCCTGCTCCGCGTCGAGTGCCGCGATGTCGAAGTACGCCCACCAGAGGAACGCCACGACGAGGAGGGCGAGCCCGGAACCGCCGAGCACCGACCAGGTGATCGGCGGCGTGCCGGCGAACCCCCGGCTCGTGCCGATCGAGATGATCGTCTCGCCGAGCGCGACCAGCATGATCAGGTTGTGCCGCTCCGCCCAGTGCCGCACCGACGTGAGGTGCCAACTGCCGGCGCCCGCGGCGCGCAGCCCGACGTAGTCGACGGCGGTCGCCGCGGCGAAGAGCAGGATCTGCAGCGGCGCGCGGCTTTGTCCGGGCGCGAGGTGGCCGGGCAGCAGCGCCCCGCACAGCAGCAGGACGGCGCTGGCGGCCAGGGGCAGCCAGGCCCGCCGGGCGGGCGGGGACGACGGCCGCGTCGAGCCTCGTTGGCACAGGGTGATGATCAGCAGCGACACGGCTCGGATGGTCAGGAAGCCGACGACGAAGACGAGGGGCGCGGAGTGCCCGTCGTGCCGGTCGACGAACACCTCCGGCATCGCGACGGCGACCAGCAGGAGCACGGTCGCCACCGTGAACATGACGATCGGCAGGACCCCGCGGTCGAGCCGGACGAGGTTCCCGACCCAGGCGTACCCGGCCCAACTGCGCCACAGCAGCAGGAGCACGAGCCCGCCCTGGACCAGCGCGTCGAGAGTCGAGCGCTCGGCCATGAGGCCTGCGACGTTGATGAAGGCGAAGACGAACACCAGGTCGAGGAAGAGCTCGGCCCGCGTCACCCCGCCGTGCGTCGCGACCCGGGCGCGCCGGCCGCGCGTCCCGTGCCCGGCCACCTCCTCCTCTCCGCTGGTCACCCGACCACTGTTGCAACCTCTCCTGCCGCCGGCAGGTGAAATCGGTGACCCCGCGCCGGCCGGTCTCGTGCCCGGCGGCCCGCGCGCCATAACCCCGGGATACGACCCGAACGGTATGTGCGGTGCTATTCATTGATCTCAATATGATGTCCGCATTCGTGAATCAGGTGCGCTTCCGAGGCGTGCCGTCCTGATGCGGAGGAATCATGGTTCGCTGGCGCACCTTCACCGGCCTGGTGGCCGCCGCGCTGACCGCGGTGACCGCGGGCAGCCTCACCGTCGCGGCACCCGCCGCGGCGGCCGACGGAACGATGACGCCGTACGTCGTCGGCGGCACCCGCGCCGCCCAGGGCGAGTTCCCGTTCATGGTGCGACTCTCGATGGGCTGCGGCGGTGCCCTGTACAGCCCGCGGCTCGTCCTCACGGCGGCCCACTGCGTGGGCGCGACCGGCGCCAACACCAGCATCACGGCGACCCTCGGCGTGGTCGACCTCCAGTCGTCCAGCCGGATCACCGTCCGGTCGAACTACGTCTACCGGGCGCCCGGCTACAACGGCAACGGCAAGGACTGGGCCCTGATCCGGCTCGCCACCCCGGTGACCGGCCTGAGCACGTTGAAGATCGCCAACACGACCGCGTACGACAACGGCACCTTCACCGTGGCCGGCTGGGGCGCCGCGCGAGAGGGCGGCCCTCAGCAGCGGTACCTCCTCAAGGCGACCGTCCCGTTCGTCAGCGACTCCAGTTGCGCCGCCTCCTACGGTGGCGACGTCATCCCCGCCGAGGAGATCTGCGCCGGCTACCCGAGCGGCGGTGTGGACACCTGCCAGGGTGACTCGGGCGGCCCCATGTTCCGCCGCGACGCGACCAACGCCTGGATCCAGGTGGGCATCGTGAGCTGGGGCAACGGCTGCGCCCGGCCCAACTACCCGGGCGTCTACACGCAGGTGAGCTACTTCGCCTCGGCCATCGCGTCCGCCGCCGCGAGCCTCGGCGGCTGACGCCGCCGACGCGCCACCGAAAGATACGACGCCGTCCCGCCCGGCCGAGCCGGGCGGGACGGTCGTGCGATCGGGCCCGTGGCTGGCGGACCTGCCACGCGACGCGGGACGCTGCCGGTAATGTCCGCAGTGTGGTGACACCGGGCCCGGGGGTGCCCGGGGCGTCAGGCGGGCGCGGCCGTTCGCCGCAGGGAGGACCGCCGTGAGCGAGCGGGAGCAACCGGGCACGCCGGCCAGCGGGCCGGCGTCCCGCTCCCTGGGCGCCACGAGCCCGTACGCGCGCGACACCGTCCGCCTCGCGCTGGTCGTCGGGGCGTTGGGCGTCGTGTTCGGCGACATTGGCACGAGCCCCATCTACACCATGCAGACGGTGTTCAATCCCGGCGACCCGCATCCCGTGCCGGTCAGCACGGAGAACGTGTTCGGCGTCGTGTCGGTGGTGTTCTGGTCCGTGATGATCATCGTGACCGTCACGTACGTGCTGCTCGCCATGCGCGCCGACAACGAGGGCGAGGGCGGCATCATGGCGCTCATCACCCTGCTCCGGCGGGGGGCCAAGCGTGGCGCGACGCGAACGACCACCCTGCTGGCCGGGCTCGGGATCTTCGGCGCCGCGCTGTTCTTCGGCGACAGCATGATCACGCCGGCCATCTCGGTGCTGTCCGCCGTCGAGGGACTCCGGGTCGTCGAACCGTCGCTGCACGAGCTCGTGCTACCCATCACCGGGGTGATCATCCTGGTGCTGTTCCTGCTGCAGAGCCGGGGGAGCGGCGCGGTGGGCCGCCTCTTCGGGCCCATCATGATCGTCTGGTTCGTGACGGTCGCGGCGTGCGGTGTGAACGGCGTCGTGGCCCACCCCGACATCCTGCGCGCGTTGTCACCGACGTACGCCCTGGGCTTCCTGGCCGGCCGCTTCGACGTCGCGTTCTTCGCGCTCGCGGCGATCGTGCTGGCCGTCACCGGCGCCGAGGCGTTGTACGCCGACATGGGCCACTTCGGCCGCCGGTCGATCACCCGGGCGTGGCTCGTCCTCGTGTTTCCCGCGTGCGCGCTGAGCTACCTGGGCCAGGGCGCGGTGATCCTCGACGACCCGGCCAACATCTCCAGTCCTTTCTTCCTGCTCGTGCCCGACTGGGGACGCCTGCCGCTGGTCCTGCTGGCCACCGCCGCGACGGTCATCGCCTCCCAGGCCGTGATCACGGGCGCGTTCTCCGTAGCGTCGCAGGCGGCCGAGCTGGGCTACCTGCCCCGGCTGCGGATCCAGCACACCTCGGAGTCCACGTTCGGGCAGGTCTACGTGCCGTGGGTCAACTGGCTGCTGCTGGTCGCCGTGCTCACGCTGGTCTTCGCCTTCCGCAGCTCGACGGCCCTGGCCTTCACGTACGGGATGGCGGTGACCGGCACGATCGCGATCACCACGCTCATGTTCTTCTACGTGGGCCGGTGGCGGTGGAAGGCCCCGCTGTGGGTGCTCGCCCTGGGCGCGATCCCGCTGCTGGCGGTGGACGTGCTGTTCGTCGCGGCCAACGGCACCAAGCTGTTCCACGGCGCGTGGCTGCCGCTGCTCATCGGCCTGGCCGCGTTCACCGTCATGACCACCTGGGCGCGGGGCCGCGAGATCATCACGGCCGAACGCCAACGTCGCGAAGGCTCCCTGCGTGAGTTCGTCGACCAGTTGCGGCGGGACGGCACGCTGACCCGACGCGTCCCCGGCACGGCCGTCTTCCTCAACCGGGGCAAGCAGACGGCGCCGCTCGCCATGCGCGCCAACGTCGAGCACAACCACGTACGCCACGACCACGTGCTGATCCTCTCGATCGACACACAGCCGGTGCCCCGCGTACCGCCGGAGCAGCAGATCGTCGTGGACGACCTCGGGTACGCCGACGACGGGATCACCCACGTGAGCGCCCGGTTCGGCTACATGGAGACACCGGACGTCCCCGAGGTGCTGCGGAGGCTCAGCCCGGACGCGACCGAGGGGCAGCTCCAGGTCGAGGAGGCGTCGTACTTCCTCTCGAAGATCGAGCTGCGGCCCGGTGACCGGCGGACGATGCCGCGCTGGCGCAAACGACTGTTCCTCACCACCTCCTTCATCACCGCCGACGCCGCCGAGCACTTCTGCCTGCCCCGCGAGCAGTGATCATGGGGTCCCACATCGAGCTGTAGGACGGCGGCGGCCCTCGTGGGTGGCGGTTTCGGCGGTGGCGGCACGGGTACCGGCCTGGCGGCACGTGACGAAGGGTGGTGGACGGCGTGAACCTGGGTCGCTTCGGTGACGTGGTCGTGGGCACGGCCGGCGACGTGGCGGGCAGCGTCGTCGATCCCCGGCAGGGACTCAAACAGCTCCGCTCGGCCCGGTCCGCCCGGACCGGACTCGTCCTCGCGGCCGGTGTCGTCCTCGGATATCTGGCGGCCCGCGCCCGCCGCGGTCCGGACCGTCCCGCCGACACGTCCACCGGCACGGGAACGGATCCAACCCGTGCCGGTTCGGGGTTTGTGGCCCGACGCAACGGGTAGCCGCCCGCACGTCCCCCTTGGCGGACGGTGTCCGGGTCGGCGCTGCTTCGGCCGCCGAGGCGGATCGCAGCGACCCGGAACGAGGAGGGCGACGTGCAGGAGATCGTGGGGGAGTGCCTGGCCCGGCGGCTCGTCGAGTGGGGGGTCGACACCGTCTTCGGCCTGCCGGGCGACGGCATCAACGGGCTCATGGAGGGCTTCCGCCGGCACCGGGACAGACTCCGGTTCGTCCTGGTGCACCACGAGGAGGCCGCGGCCTTCATGGCCACCGGGTACGCGAAGGCCACCGGCCGGCTCGGTGTCTGCGCCGCCACCTCCGGGCCGGGCGCCATCCACCTGCTCAACGGGCTGTACGACGCGAAGCTCGACCACGTGCCGGTGCTGGCGATCACCGGCATGCAGGAGACGTCGGTGCTCGGCTCGCACTACCAGCAGGAGGTGCACACGACCCACCTCTACCAGGACGTCGCCGCCTACAACCTGATGGTCACCAATCCGCAGCAGATGCCCGGCGTGCTGGACATCGCCATCCGCAACGCCCTGACGAAGCGCACCGTGGCGCACCTGACCTTCCCCAACGACCTGCAGGTGGCGGCCGCGACGCAGGATCCGTACCGGCACGTGAGCCCGGGGAAGCCGCCGAAGAGCAGCCCCGTGGTGTCGCAGCCGCCGCTGCCGGCCGCGCCGGCCGACCTCGATCGGGCGGCGGAGGTGCTCAACGCCGGGACGAAGGTCGCCATGCTGGTGGGCGTGGGCGCCCGGGGCGCGCGGGCGGAGGTGCTCGCCGTGGCCGACGCGCTGGCCAGCCCCATCGTGAAGACGCTGCCGGGCAAGATGGTCGTGCCCGACGACGACCCGCTCACCACCGGCGGCCTCGGCCTGCTGGGCACCCGCCCCAGCGAGGAGCTGATGGAGGAGTGCGACACGTTGCTGATGGTCGGCACCTCCTTCCCGTACGCCAACTACCTGCCCTCGTCGGGGCAGGCGCGGGTGGTGCAGATCGACGTCGACCCGAGCCTCATGGGCATGCGACTGCCGCTCGACGCGGCCGTCACCGCCGACGCGCGGCTCGCGCTGCGGCAGCTGCTGCCGATGCTGCGGGCCCGCACCGACCGGTCGTTCCTCACGAAGTACCAGCGGGAGCGGGACACGTGGCTCTCCGACATGGCGACCCTGGAGGACCCGCAGCGGCACCCGATCGCTCCGCAGTACCTCATGGCCTGCGTCGACGACGCCGCGGCCGACGACGCGATCCTGACCTGCGACTCCGGCACCATCGCCACCTGGTCGGCGCGACACTGGACGATCCGGGGGGACCGCGAGTACTACCTCTCCGGCAACCTGGCCACGATGGCGCCCGGCCTGCCGTACGCGATCGCCATCCAGCACGCGTACCCCGGGCGCCAGGTCATCGCGTTCATCGGGGACGGCGGGTTCGCCATGCTGATGGCCGAGTTCCTCACCGCCGTGCGGCACCAACTGCCCGTCAAGGTCATCATCAACAACAACAACTCGTACGGACAGATCCTGTGGGAGCAGATCATCCTGGGCTACCCGGAGTACGCCGTCCGCCACCGGCCGCCGGAGGCCGACTTCGCGGCGTGGGCGCGCGGGTGCGGCGCGTTCGGCGTCAAGATCTCCGATCCGAGGGAACTGCGGGCCGGGGTCCGCGAGGCCCTCGCGCACCCCGGCCCGGCCCTCGTCGACTGCGACGTCAACCCGGACGAGCCGCCGATGCCCGGCAAGGTCCGCTACGAGCAGGCGAAGCACTTCACGGAGGCGTTCCTCCGCGGCCAGCCCAACAAGATCGCCACCCTGGCCACCGTGGCGCGCGACAAAATCAACGAGCTGCGGCCGTGACAGGGTGCTTCCGCGACACCGCGTACGCGAGAGGGGCGTCGAGCGGCGCGGGACTCGTCGTACCACCCCGCGAGCGCCTCGTGACGGTGCCGCGGGCCTGAGTGGCAGCATGAGGCGCGGGCGGGACCGCGCCCGGGCGGTGCGCGCCGGGACGGCGGCGGACGGCCCAGCCGGGAGGTCGACGGGCGGCAGCAGCCGGCCCTTGGCGGGTCGCCCGACCGCCCGTCGGCCGTGGATCAGGTGGGCATGGTGAGCGCGCGAGGCCGTCTCGACCGGGGCGTACGCCGTGTGGTGGCCGCACTGGGCGATCCCGAGCGGACCGCGGCGCGCGGCGCGGTCCGCGCCGCCCTCGTCCTGCCAGGACTGTTCGCGGTCGGGCGGTACGTGGTGGGCGAACCGTCGTTCGCCACGTTCGCCGTCTTCGGCGGCTTCGCTCTCCTGATCATGACCGATTTCGGCGGGACGGCCCGGGAACGGCTTCGTTCCTACCTGCTCGCCACGGCGTGCGGGGCTGTCCTGGTGGCTCTGGGCACGCTCGCCTCCGGTACGGCGGTGGCCGCGGCGGCGACGATGTTCGTGGTCGCCGTCGTGATCACGCTGCTCGCCGCCGTGGTGGGCGGCCATGTCGCCAGCGCACGGCTGGGTCTGCTGCTCGCGTTCGTCCTGTCGGTCACGCTGCCGCCCGCGACCACACAGATCCCCGCCCGGGTGGGGGGATGGGTGTTCGCCGGGGTCGCGGCGACGCTCGCGGGCCTTCTGGTGCTGCCCAGAGGCGGTCCGTCGGTGTTGAATCGGGCCGCCGCGACGGCCTGCCGCGCCGCTGCGGACCTGGTGGACGCGCTGGGGCGTGATCCGCACCGGCTGGGGGAGTGCCGGGACGCGGCCGCCCGGGCGGTCGCCGAGACGCGCACCCGGTTCGCCGCGACGGCGAGCCGCACCATCGGGTCGCGACGCCGGCGACGCGCGTACGCGGAACTCATCGGTGACCTGCAGCTGCTCGTGGGTGTCGCCGGTCACCCGCTGTACCGGACGGGGCGGTCCCGGCGGGGCACCGGTACGGAAGAGCGCCTGGTGGCGGCGGTGTCGGGCACCCTGCGGGCCGGCGCGGCCGCGCTGGACACGGCCGGCGAGCCACCCGAGGTCCGCGTCCTCGAGCGGGAACGCACCGCACACCGGTACGCGATGGAGCGGCGGGTGAGCGAGCTACTGGCACGGTCGACGCCGACCCGGCAGATCGTCGACGCCCTGGCCGTCGACCACACGGTGCGCGTGCTCGCGTACCTCGCGGGTGCCGTGGCGGGCAACATCGGCGTGACAGCCAACCGCACGAGCTGGCGCCCCGGCGGGCCGGGGCATGAGGAGCCGGACGACCGGCGGGCCCGGCACCGGCACGTGGAGTGGCTGGCCGCGTCGGCGGCACCGGCCTCGACGGCCCTGCAGAACAGTCTGCGCACCGGTGTGGGCCTGGCCCTGTCGGTGTGGATCGCCGGGCGGCTGGGTCTGCCGCACGCGTTCTGGGTGGTGCTGGGCACCTTGCAGGTGCTGCGCAGCAGTGCCCTGGGCACCGCCCGCTCGGTGGCCCGGGCCGTCGCCGGGAACGTCGTGGGCGTGGCTGTCGGCTCGGCCCTGATCGTGGTGACCGCCGACCGCCCGGATCTGCTGTGGGCGCTGCTTCCGCCCGCGGTGTTCCTGGCCGCGTACACGTCCGGCTCCCAGCGCCTCCTGCTCAGCCAGGCCGCCTTCACGGTCGACCTGCTGATCATCTTCAACCTCCTCGCCCCGGTGGGCTGGCGACTCGGTCTGATCCGGCTCGTGGACGTCGGCATCGGGGTGGCCCTCAGCGTCGCGCTCAGCCTGCTGCTGTGGCCGCACGGCGCACGTCGGCAACTGGTCCGTACCGCCGCCGCCTATCAACGAGCCGCGACCGGGCAGCTCCGGCACGCACTCGACCGGGCACTGACCGGCGGCACCGTCGACCGGCGGCCCACCCCGTCCGTGGGCCGACGGATGAGGGCGGAACTGGCGCTCGGCGACTACCTGTCCGAGCGGCCGAGCGCACCCCTCGATCCCAGCAGCGCGCTGGCCCTGGTGGTCGCGGCCAACTACCTGGCCATGGCGGCCAACCTGCTGGAGAGCGCGGTCGTCGAGTTCGGCCAGCGAACGGACGGGTGTGCGGACGTGGTGGAGCCGGTACGGTCGGCGCGGCAGGCCGTGCTGGGCCGGCTGGAGCGACTGGCGGACCGGCTGGGCGGGCGAGCCGCCGATTCGCCGCGCCCGTCTGGTGAGGGGCCCGACGCGGAAGCGGCGGTGCTGGCGTGTCTGGATCGCCGGCGCCGGGACGGGGCGGAGGCCGGGCCGGCGCTGCTACTGGTGTTCACGGCCGAGTGGATCCGCAGCGCCGACGAGATCAGCGACGAGCTGGTCGGGCCGGTGGGCCGCGCGACGGCAGCGGCGGGACGGCCGTGGTGGCGTTGACCCGGCCGGCGAGATCGCGCGCCGGTTCCGGATGGGGCGCTTGGCTGGCGCCGTACCGGACGTGCGGTCAGCCGGCTTCCGACCGGTCCACAGCTCCGGCAAGCGGGGTGCCCGCCGGGCTCCACACCGAGAAGTGCCTGGTAGAACGCCACCGAGCGGTCCAGGTCGCGGACGGCGATCCCCACGTGGGCCGCCCGCCGGAGCCCGATGGACACGTTCGAGGGGCTGGGCACGGTCGTCACGCTCGTTCTCCTCACCGACGGTCCTCGTCCGCTCCGGGTCCTACCCCCGGACCCGTGGGCCATGCGACTTCGCCCTGTCGACACCCGCACGTTCTGGACTTGCGGGTCCATTTCTGCCGCGCAACAGTTCGACGGGCGGCCCGCCGCGGGCCGGCCACGACAGTGGCGGACAGGCAGTCTGGAGAGACACGTGATGCGCGACTACTACCTGCTCGGGCGGTCCGGTCTGCGGGTGAGCCGCCTGGCGCTCGGCACCATGAACTTCGGCACCGACGGCTTCCACGCCGCGTACGGCAAGACCGAGAAGGAGGCCGAACCGATCTTCCGGCGCTACCTGGACGCGGGCGGCAACCTCGTCGACACGGCGGACTTCTACACGGCGGGGGAGAGCGAGCGGATCCTCGGTCGGTTGATCGCCTCCGCCGGGGCGCGCGACCGGCTCGTGCTCACCAGCAAGTTCACCAACAGCACCGACCCGGCGGATCCGAACGCCAGCGGCAACGGCCGCAAGCACATGATCCGTGCCCTGGAGGCGTCGCTGCGCCGGCTCGGCACCGACCACCTCGACCTGTACCTGCTGCACACCTGGGACCGGATCACCCCACCGGAGGAGGTCGTACGGACCTTCGACGACCTCGTCCGCGTCGGCAAGATCCGGTACGCGGGCCTGTCCGACGTGCCGGCCTGGTACGCGGCCCGGGCCCAGACCTACGCCGAGGCGCACGCGCTGACACCGATGATCAACCTGCAGGTGCCGTACTCGCTGCTCACCCGCGGCATCGAGCCGGAGTTCGTGCCGATGGCGCAGTCCCTGGGGCTCGGGCTCACGGCCTGGAGCCCGATCGGTGGCGGGCTGCTCAGCGGCAAGTACCGGCGGACGGCCGACGGTGTGGCCGGCGCGGGCCGGCTCGGTGCGGCGGGCGCCACCGGACGCCCCGTCAGCGACCGGGACTGGCGGGTGATCGACGCGCTGGAGGGGGTCGCCGCCGAACTGGGTCGGAGCATGGCCCAGGTGGCCATCAACTGGGTGGCCACCCAGCCGGCAGTCGGATCGGTGATCATCGGCGCGAGCAGCCCGGAACAGGTGGACGGCAACCTGGCCGCGCTCGACTTCGAGATCCCGGGGGAGCTGCGCGAGCGGCTCGACGCGGCCAGCGCCGAGCCGCCAGCCGCGCCGTACTCGATGTTCACGCCCGAGTACCAGTCGTGGATCGTCAACCCTGGGCTCGGCATCGGCGACAAGCCGGCCGGATACGCCCCTCCGGTCTTCAACGGGGCGACGCGGGCGACTGCCTGACGGCCGGGCGCCCGCCCCTTTCCCGGCGGCCGGCGCCCGGCGTCCCGTTAACGTTGGACGGCACCGACAGTGGGAGGCCCCATGGCGCAGACGCTGACCCGCAAGGGTGCGGCGACCCGACGGCGGATCGTCGCGGGCGCGGCCGACGAGGTGCGCGAGCGCGGCGTCGACGAGACCCGGCTCGAAGACGTGATGGCCCGCACCGCGACCAGCAAGAGCCAGCTCTTCCACTACTTCCCGGGCGGCAAGGAGGAGCTCCTGCTGGCGGTGGCCCAGCACGAGGCCGACCAGGTGCTCGCCGACCAGCAGCCGATGCTCGGCGACCTCACGTCCTGGGCGGCCTGGGAGGCGTGGCGGGACCGGCTGGTCGTCCGCTACCGCGAGCAGGGCGACCGGTGCCCGCTGGGAGGGCTGCTCGGCCCGACCGGCCGCCGCGCCCCGGCGGCCCGGGCCGTGATCACCGGGCTCATGCTGCGCTGGGAGACCGCGATCGCGGACGGTATCCGGCACATGCAGTCGACCGGGGACATTGCCGCGGAGGTCGACGCCGACCGTACGGCGGCCGCGCTGCTGGCCGGCATCCAGGGCGGCGTCCTCCTGTTGCTCTCGACCGGCGAGACCGGCCATCTCGAGGCCGTCCTCGACCTCGCCATCGACAACCTGCGCGGGTCGACGGCTCGACCGTGACGCGCGGCGGGACGGGCCCCGCGTCGGCGGTGGCGTGATCGCGTAACCCGCCGCACGGCGCCGGTTCGCCGTCTATTGTCAGACTTGCTCGCGTTTCACCTCGTACGCCATGGTCTGCGCACCCAGATCGGGGCGCGCCGGCGCCGCTCGTCGACGACAGCGGCGCGCAGGCGGCAGCCCATGAGTCGACACACGGGGGGACATCGCTCATGGCCCACACCGCACGTGAACCGGGGACCAGCAGACCGACGGCCGGCCGCTGGTGGCTCGTCGCCGCCGCCGTGCTCGTCCAACTCGCGCTCGGCGCGGTCTACGCGTGGAGCGTGTTCAACAAGCCGCTCCAGGAGCAGTTCGGCTGGAGCAAGACCGAGGCCGTGCTGCCGTTCGAGGTGGCGATCGGCACCATCTTCATCGGCAGCCTCATCGGCGGCCGCATCCAGGACCGTCGGGGGCCGCGACCGGTGGCCCTCGGCGGCGGCCTGCTCTACGGGATCGGCAACATCCTGGCCTCGCTCACCTCGTCGAGCGACCAGCTCTGGCTGCTCGTGGTTACGTACGGCGTGCTGGGCGGCATCGGTCTGGGCGCCGTCTACATCACGCCGATCGCCATGCTCGCCAAGTGGTTCCCGGACCGGCGGGGCCTGATCACCGGCATCGCCGTGGCCGGGTTCGGCTTCGGCGCCGTGATCGTGGCGCCCGTGGCGAAGTCGCTGCTCAACTCGACCGACGACAAGCCCAGCGTGTTCCTGCCGCTCGGAATCGCGTACCTCATCGCGGTCCTGCTCGGGGCGTCCGTGTTCCGCAACCCGCCGCCCGGCTACCAGGTCCCCGGGTTCACGCCGAAGGCCGGCGGGCGGGCGGTCGCCGGCACCCGCGTCTACAGCCTGGGCGAGGCGCTGCGTACGCGGCAGTGGTACCTGCTGACGGCGATCCTCACCATCAACGTGGCCTGCGGCATCGCCCTGATCTCGCAGGCGTCCGACGCGATCGAGTCCGTTACGGGGGCGACCGCGGCGAGCGCCGCCACCCTGGTCGGCATCCTGGGCCTGTTCAACGGCGGCGGCCGGGTGGCCTGGGCGTGGCTGTCGGACCGCATCGGCCGGATGACCGCGTTCCTCGGGATGCTGCTGTTGCAGGCGATCTGCTTCTTCATCCTGCCGCACGCGGCAGCGTTCTGGCTCTTCGCGGTGCTCGCCGCCCTGGTCTACCTGGCGTACGGCGGTGGCTTCGGGACGATGCCCGCGACCGCCGCCGACTACTTCGGCACCCCGAACGCCGGCGCCATCTACGGCGCGATGATCGTGGCGTGGAGCATCGGGGGAGTCGTCGGGCCGCTGGTCACGGCCGTGCTCTTCGAGGCGAGCGGCAACAGCTACACCCTGCCGTTCACCGTCATCGCGATCGTCGCCCTCGTCGGCCTGATCCTGCCGCCCATCACGCGCCTGCCCACCCAGCCGGGCCGGCCGCGACCGCACAACGAGGTCACCGGCCCCTGAGCGCCGGGCAGGCGAGCCGCGTGCCGCCGGCGACGTCCCACCGGACGTCGCCGGCGGCACGTCACCGCCCACCGCTCGGCACCCGGTCTGCGTTGCAAACCGGTCTGTGACGCTTTACTCTGGACGGTGTCCGACCGACGGCGACCGGGGAGGGCGTGATGGTCGACCGAGCTGAGTGGCGAAACCTGCGATATGTCACCGCGCACTTCGAGGTCCTCCAGGGCCTCGCCGTCCTGCCGCTGATCACCTGGTGCGCCCTCGCCATGGCCTGGGCCAACGGGTGGGTGCGGGGTTGGGTGGTGCTGGTCGCCGCCGTGCTGGCCGTGCCGGCGACGGTCGCGGCGGTCGCCCACTACCGCCGCCGCTACGGCCAGGTCCGGCCGCACCGGGACAAGACCCACGACACCTTCCTGCTCTGGCCGGTCGTCGGCCTGTTCACCGTGGTGGGTTTCGTGGACGCGCTCGGGCCGCAGGTGCCCGTCAGTCCGCAGGGGCTCGTCCTGTCCGTCGGGGCGCTCGCCGGCGCGTGGCGCGAGCGTCCGTTGGCGCCGGCATTCCTGGTGATCGGCATCGCCGGCGCGGCCCTGAGCCTGACGCCGCTGTCCGGCCCGTCGGGCACGCACCCGCTGTCCGACACCGAAGGCTGGATCTTCGCCTCGTGCGCCGGTGCCGCCGTCCTCGCGGCGTGGAGCCATCTGCTGCTCCGACGCACGCTCGGTCCCGTCCCGGCCGAACGTTCGTGACCGGTCCGTTCGAGGAGCTCGCCGGGCTGGACAAACTGGTCCACGAACCGGCCCGGCTGTCGATCACCACGGCGCTCGCGGCGTGTGAGCAGGCGGACTTCCTGTTCCTGCAGCGGCTCACCGGCCTGTCCAAGGGCAACCTGTCGGCCCATCTCGGCAAGCTCGAGTCGGGCGGCCTCATCGAGATTGACAAGCAGTTCCTGGGCAAGCGTACGCAGACCTGGATCCGCCTCACCGCGTCCGGCCGCCAGGCGGTCGACAACCACTGGGCGCGTCTCGACGAGCTCCGGGAACGCTCGCGCCGCTGGACGCGGGACGACGACGGCTAGCCCGCCCGCGTGGGCGGTCCCGCCCGCCCGGGCTCAGGCCGGCGGTCTGCGGGCGGCGAGCCGCTCGACGATGCCGAGGGCGAACCGGTCCTGCGCCTCCACCGGCCAGCCCCAGCTCCGCACCTGGTCGGCCGGACGGCGGAGGAAGTGCTCCCCACCCACCGGCACGCTCACCAGTTCGACGAGCCGCTGCGCGAGGCGCACCGGCCACGCGGCGGCGCGGACGTGGTCGGCCAGCAGGAGCAGGCCGCCCGGTCGCAGCACCCGCCGCATCTCGTCGAGCGCGCGCCGCTCGTCGGGGATCGCGCACAACGAGAACGTGCACACCACCGTGTCGAACGACGCGTCCGCCAGGTCGAGGGCCTGCGCGTCCCCGGGCCGCAGGTCCACGTCACGTCCCAACTCGGCGGCCCGGCGCCGGGCGATCGCCAACATTCGCGGGCTCCACTCCACCCCGGTCAGCCGCACCTGCGGGGGATAGTGCGGCAGGTTGAGGCCGGTGCCGACCGCCACCTCGAGCACGTCGCCGGACGCCCGTGCGCAGATCCAGTCGCGCGTGTCGCGGAAGAGGCGCCGCTCGGCGAAGTCCATCTGCCGGTCGTACGACTCGGCGTGCCGGTCCCAGTAGCCGCGCAGTCGCTGCTGCCGATCCGGTTTCGCCATACGAGGCCCGCCTTCCCCGCCGCGCCCGGCGTCGCCGCCGGGCGGCCCGGCCGCCGTGTCCTGACCGCGATTCTTCCGCACGGTGACAAGCGCGCGACCGCCTCGCGGGCCGGCGATTTCCGCCAGTCGCAGGGGGAGCCACAGGGGTCTTGCGGCATCATCGTATACAACATACGCTCCCCGAATCGCCCATTCGAGGAGCTCCCCATGACGAACTTCTTCTCCAGCGAAACGCGCGCGCGCAGACTCCGTCCACTCCGGGCCGCCGTGGCGGCCGTCGCCGTTGCCTGCACCGTCGTGGCCTGCTCGCCGGTGTCCGACGACGAGGGCGGCACCTCGTCCGGGGACAGCCAGTCGGCCGGCCAGGACTCCTTCGGCACCCCGGCCGACCCGGCCGCCGTGAAGGACGGCGGGACGCTCGTCATCGCGCTCTCCGCCGAGCCCGACGCGCTCGACCCGACCCTGTCGCGCAGCCTCTACTCGCGCTACGTCTTCCAGGCCATGTGCCAGAAGCTCTACGACGTCGACGAGCGGGCGCAGGTCGTACCGCAGCTGGCGACCGCCCTTCCCACGACCAGCAGCGACGGGAAGACGGTGACCATCCCGCTGCGACAGGACGCGAAGTTCGCCGACGGCACGCAGTTCGACGCCGCCGCGGTGAAGACCACGCTGGAGCGGCACCTCGCCGACGCGCGTTCGGCGCGCAAGAGCGAGCTCGGCCCCATCGAGGCCGTCGACACGCCGGACGCGCACACCGTCGTCATCCGGCTCAAGCAGCCCTTCGCGCCGCTGGTCGGCGCTCTCGCCGACCGCGCCGGCATGATCATGAGCCCGAAGGCGGTCCAGAGCCTCGGCGACAACTTCGCGAGCGCCCCGGTCTGCGTCGGCCCGTTCAAGTTCGCCAAGCGGGTGCCGCAGAACTCCATCGACGTCGTGAAGGACCCCAACTTCTACGACGCGAGCAAGGTGCACCTGGACGGGATCTCCTGGCGGATCCTCACCGACGCGAGCATCCGCGCCGCCAACCTGCGCTCCGGCGATGCCCAGGTCGCCGACAGCGTCTCCACCCAGGACGTGGCGGCCCTCCAGCAGGACTCCGCGCTCACCGTGCTCCAGTCGCAGTCCCTCGGCTACCAGGGGCTCACGTTCAACATCGGCAACGTGGACGGCGTGCGCACCACCCCGAAGCCGATCAACCGCCCCACCGCCCAGAACGCCAAGGTCCGCCAGGCCTTCGAGCACGCGATCGACCGCAAGGCCCTCGTCCAGGCGGTCTTCAACGGCATCCCCGCCGTCGCCTGCTCACCGATCTCGCCGGCGAGCCCGTTCTCGTCACCCGAGGCGCAGGCGTGCCCCGCGCACGACCCCGCGAAGGCCAAGCAACTGCTCGGCGAGGCCGGCGTCCAGACGCCGTACCCGGTGACGATGCTGGTGTCGAACACGCCCGACACGCTGCGCCTCGCGCAGGCGTTGCAGGCCATGGTCAAGGACGGCGGCTTCGACCTCAAGATCAACCCGGTCGAGTACTCCTCCCTCCTCGACGAACAGGACCGCGGCAACTTCGAGCTGTTGCAGCTTGGCTGGAGCGGCCGGATCGACCCGGACGCCAACATCACGAACTTCGTGGGCACCGGCGGCGGCCAGAACGTCGCCGGCTACAGCAACCCGCAGCTCGACGACGTGCTGACGAAGGCCCGCCAGTCGAACGACCTCGAGGAGCGCAAGAAGCTGTACGGGCAGGCCGTGACGATCCTCCAGCAGGACGACGCGCTCATCTACCTGTACCGGCAGCGGAACCTCACCGCCTTCTCGAAGAAGATCCAGGGCCTGCAGGTGTTCCCCGACGGCGTGATCCGCGCGGCCTTCGCCGGGTTCAGCAAGTAGGTTCCCCGTGGCCCGGTATCTGATCACACGCGCCTGGCAGTCGGCGCTGACCCTGCTGATGTCGACGATCGTGGTGTTCCTCGGCGTACGCGCTCTTCCGGGGGACCCGGCCCTCGCCCTCGCGGGCGAGGACCGCTCCCCGGAGGCGTTGGAAGCCATCCGGCACCACTACGGGCTGGACCAGCCGCTGCCGGTGCAGTTCGCGCAGTACGTCGGGCGGCTGGTGCAGGGCGACTTCGGCGAGTCGATCCGGACCGGGATCCCGGTCTCCTCGATGCTGGCCACCGCCCTGCCCGTCACCGTCGAACTCGCCCTCCTGGCGATCCTTCTCGCGGCGGCGCTGGGCGTCGGCGCCGGGGTGCTCGCGGCGGTACGCCGCGGGCACCCCGCGGAGTGGCTCGCCAACGGGCTCGCGCTGGTGGGCCTGTCCGTGCCGCACTTCTGGCTCGGACTGCTGGCGATCCTCTACCTCTCCGTGGCGACGGGGCTCTTCCCGGCGTCCGGGTTCGTGCCGGTGCTGGAGAACCCGGTGGACAACCTGCACCACATCGTCCTGCCGGCCGTGATCCTCGGCACCGGCCTCGCCGCCATCATCATGCGGCAGACCCGGTCGGCCATGTTGGACTCACTCTCCTCGGACTACGTCCGTACCGCCAAGGCCAAGGGCCTGCGCCCGCGCGCCGTCATCACCCGGCACGCCCTGCGCAACAGCCTCATCGTCGTGGTGACGATCGTGGGCCTCCAACTCGGCGGCCTCATCTCGGGGGCGGTCGTCACCGAGCAGATCTTCGGGCTGCCGGGCTTCGGCAAGATGACCATCGACGCGGTGTTCCAGCGGGACTACCCGGTGATCCAGGCGGTCGTCCTGCTCACGGCCACCGCGTACATCGTCATCAACTTCCTCGTGGACCTGCTCTACTCCGTCATCGACCCGCGCATCCGCGTGACGGGAGACCCGGCATGACCGTCCTCAGTGTGCCGATGGCGGAGGCCGGCCCCGCCAGCGTCACCCGCCGCACCCGGATCCTCCGCCGGCTGCGACGGAACCCGCTCGCCGTGGTGAGCTTCGCGGTGCTCGCGCTCGCGGCGCTCGTCGCCGTGCTGTCCCCGTGGCTCGCCCCGTACGCCGTGGAACAGACCGACTTCGCCCACACCTTCGCCCCGCCCGGCACCGCCGGGCACGTGCTGGGCACCGACGACCTGGGCCGGGACGTCCTGTCCCGCATCATGCTCGGGGCGCGGGCGTCGCTGCAGGTGGCGCTGCTCGCGGTGGCCACGTCGCTCGTCGTGGGCGTCCCGCTCGGACTGGCCGCCGGCTACTTCCGGGCCTGGGACGCCGTCATCTCGCGCTTCACCGACCTGCTCCTCGCGTTCCCGTTCCTGATCATGGCGGTCGGGTTGGCGGCCATCCGGGGCGCCAGCCTCACCAACGCCGCCGTGGCCGTCGGGATCGCGCAGATCCCGGGTGTCATCCGCGTGGTGCGCTCGGACACGCTGCGGCTCAAGTCGCTCGACTTCGTGGCGGCGGCCGTCGTGGACGGCGCGAGCGACCTGTGGGTGCTCGCCCGGCACATCCTGCCCAACGCCACGTCGGTCATCCTCGTGCAGGCCACGGTCGCCATCCCGGCCGCCATCCTGGGTGAGGCCGTGCTCTCGTTCCTGGGTCTCGGCATCCAGCCGCCCGCCCCCAGCCTCGGGACCATGCTCGCCACCGCCCAGCAGTTTGCGGCCCGCGCGCCGTGGGCGGCCGTCCTTCCCGGTGTCGTGATCATGGGCTTGGCGCTGGCGTTCAACGTCTTCGGTGACGCCCTGCGCGACGCCCTCGACCCGAAGGGAGACCGGCGATGACCACCGTCGAACGTGCCGGCGCCGCCCCGGCCGCGCTCGGCACGCCCGTCCTGGAGGTACGCGACCTGTCGGTCGCCTTCCGCACCGAGAGCGGCAGCGTCTCGGCGGTCGACCGGGTGAACCTCGACCTCGCCCCCGGAGAGATCGTGGGGATGGTGGGCGAGTCGGGCTGCGGCAAGAGCGTCACGGCGATGAGCATCGCGGGCCTGCTGCCCGACAGCGCCCGCGTCACGGGCTCCGTGCGACTACAGGGCACCGAGCTGGTGGGCAGGCGGGAGTCGGTGCTGCGGCGCGTACGCGGCAAGGAGATCGCGTACATCTTCCAGGAGCCGATGACCTCGCTGAACCCGGTGCTCACGGTCGGACGCCAGATCGCCGAGGTGCTCCAGGTCCACGAGCGGACGTCCCGCCGGGCGGCCCGGGCACGCGCCGTCGAGCTGCTCTCCCTCGTCGGCATCCCGTCGGCCGCCACCCGCGTCGACAACTACCCGCACCAGCTCTCCGGCGGCATGCGCCAGCGGGTGATGATCGCCATGGCGGTGGCCTGCGGCCCCAAGGTGCTGGTGGCCGACGAGCCGACCACGGCCCTGGACGTCACCGTCCAGGCGGGCATCCTCCAGGTGCTGCGCGACCTGCGCGACCGGCTCGGCACGACCATCCTCATCATCACCCACGACCTCGGCGTCATCGCCGACGTGGCCGACCGCGTCGTCGTCATGTACGCCGGGCGGGTCGTGGAGCGGGCGCCCGTCACCGACCTGTTCGCGTTCCCGTACCACCGGTACACGGCCGGGCTGCTGTCGGCCTCGCCGACGCCCGGCGTGCACGCCGGCACGCAACGGTTGCAGGAGATCCCCGGTCTCGTGCCGGTCCTGTCCACCCAGCCGGACGCCTGCACGTTCGCCGACCGCTGCCCGGCGGCCGACACGCGGTGCCGGCAGGCCGCGCCCCCGTTGGAGGCGGTCCGGCCGGCGGTCGCCGACCACCTCGCGGCCTGCTGGCATCCCTGCCCGACCCCTCGGACGCACCCTGAGGAGGCGACCGCATGACGCCGCCGGAGAAGGCCCTCGAACTCGACGACCTCGTCATGCACTTCGGCCCCGTCCGGGCCGTGGACGGGGTCTCCCTCACCATCCCCCGCGGCCGCGTCACGGCCCTCGTGGGGGAGAGCGGCTCCGGGAAGTCGACGGTGGGCCGATGCGTGGTGCGGCTCGTCGAGCCCACGGCGGGCGCCGTCCGGATCGCCGGCGCGGACGTCACGCACCTGTCCCGGCGGCAGCTGCGCCGGCACCGCAGCGACGTGTCGATCGTCTTCCAGGACCCGGCCGGCTCGCTGGACCCGCGCATGCTCGTGGGCGACATCGTGGCCGAGCCGCTGCGCCTGGCCGGCCGGCGGATCTCCCGGCGCGACCGGGACGCCCGCGTCGCCACGGAACTCGGGCGGGTGGGCCTGCGCGCCGAGGTCGCCCGCCGCTATCCGCACGAACTCTCGGGCGGGCAGCGCCAGCGGGTCAGCATCGCGCGGGCGCTGATCTCCGAGCCGATGCTGCTCATCGCGGACGAACCGACGAGCGCGCTCGACGTGTCCGTGCAGGCCTCCGTGCTCAACCTGCTCGCCGACCTCCAGCGGGACATCGGGTTCGCCTGCCTGTTCATCACCCACGACCTGTCGGCCGTGGAGTACCTCGCCGACGACATCGCCGTCATGTACCTCGGCCAGCTCGTCGAGAAGGGCTCCCGCGAGCAGATCTTCACGCGACCCGCCCACCCCTACACGCAGGCCCTGCTGTCGGCGGCCCCGGTGGCCGACCCCGAGCGGCAGCGGCAGCGCCAGCAGGTGCTGCTCGGCGACGACCTGCCCTCGGCGCTGGACCCCCCGTCCGGCTGCCGCTTCCGCACCCGGTGCCCGCTCGCGTTCGACCGGTGCGCCACAGAGGTGCCGGCGCAGATCCCGTACGGCGACGGCATGGCCGCCTGCCACCTGGTCCAGCCGGACGGAACCCGGCCCGACGTTCGGGCCACCGAGACGAATGAGGTGTTGTCATGACGTTCACCACCAGGCCGACGCTGCAGGGCACGTTCGGGATGGTGTCGTCGACGCACTGGCTCGCCAGCCAGGCGGCCATGGGCATCCTCGAACGCGGCGGCAACGCCTTCGACGCCGCCGTCACGGCCGGCTTCGTCCTGCACGTCGTCGAACCCCACCTCAACGGGCCCGGCGGCGAGGTGCCCGCCATCGTGGTGACGGCCGAGGACCCGACGCCGCGGGTGCTCTGCGGGCAGGGGCCGGCGCCGGCCGGCGCCACCATCGACCACTTCCGGTCGCTCGGGATGGACCTCATTCCCGGGTCCGGTCCGCTCGCGGCGGCCGTGCCCGGTGCCGTGGACGCCTGGCTCCTGCTGCTGCGTGACCACGGCACGTTGCCCCTGGCCGACGTGCTCGAGCCGGCCATCGGGTACGCGGGCGCCGGGCACCCCCTCGTGGCCCGCGTCGGCGACACCGTGGCGGCCGTGCGGTCGCTTTTCGAGGAGCACTGGCCCACGTCCGCCGAGCTGTGGCTGCGCGGCGGCCGCCCGCCCGCGGCGGGCGAGCTGTTCGCCAACCCGGCGTACGCCCGCACCCTCAGCGGCCTCGTCGACGCGGCCGCGGCGGCGGGCGGCGACCGGGAGGCGCAGATCGAGGCCGCGCGCCGGGCCTGGCGCGAGGGGTTCGTGGCCGAGGCGATCGACCGGTTCAGCCGGCGCCCGTTCCAGGACTCCAGTGGAAGCCCGCACGCCGGCCTCGTGACCGGCGCCGACCTGGCCGCCTTCTCGGCCACCTGGGAGGAGCCGGTCACGCTCGACTGGAACGGCTACTCGGTGGCGAAGACCGGGTTCTGGGGCCAGGGGCCGGTGCTGCTGCAGACCCTGTCGGTCCTCGAGGCGCTCGACGACGCGGCGGTGTACGACCCCTCGACCGCCGCCGGCATCCACGCCCAGGCCGAGGCCCTCAAGCTCGCCTTCGCCGACCGCGAGGCCTGGTACGGCGACGGCGACGTGCCCGCCAAGACGCTCCTGTCCCGGGAGTACGCGCGCGAGCGCGCCGCCCTCGTGGGCGACCGGGCGTCGGCGGATCTGCGACCGGGCCGCCCCGACGGCTCCGAGCCCCACCTGCCGGCCCAGGTGCGCGGCGGCGCCCGGCGCCGCGGCGACGAACTCGACGCCACCACGGGCGAGCCCACCGTCAAGGCCGACGGTGTGACCCGCGGCGACACCTGCCACGTCGACGTGGTCGACCGCTGGGGCAACATGATCTCGGCGACCCCGAGCGGGGGCTGGCTCCAGAGCTCGCCCACCATCCCGGAACTCGGCTTCCCCCTGGGCAGCCGGCTCCAGATGTTCTGGCTGGAGGAGGGGCTCGCCTCGTCGCTGGCACCGGGACGCCGGCCGCGGACCACCCTGAGCCCGACCATGGTCCACCGTGACGGCGAACCCGTCCTGGCGTGCGGCACGCCGGGCGGCGACCAGCAGGACCAGTGGCAGCTGCTGTTCCTCCTGCGGCACCTGGCCGGCGGCCGGTCCCTCCAGGAGGCCATCGACGCCCCCATGTGGCACACCGCGAGCCTCCCGGCCTCGTTCTACCCGCGCGGCATCGAGCCCGGTGTCCTCGTGGTGGAGGACCGGCTCGACGCCGACGTGGTCGAGGCGCTGCGCGCGCGGGGGCACGAGGTGCGGCTTTCCGACCCGTGGAGCCTCGGCCGGATGTGCGCCGTGACCCGCGACCCGCGGACGGGCGTGCTGGCGGCCGGAGCGAACCCGCGTGGCATGCAGGGCTACGCCTGCGGCCGGTGACCACCGGCCACGCCGTACCCACCCTCGGCGTTCTCGTAGGCCGCGGCCGACGCGGCGTCGAGGTGGGTGAGCGCGGCGCGCTCCGCCCGGTCGCCGTCGCCGGACTCGATGGCGTCGACCAGCTGGATGTGCTCGGCCCAGGAGTGCGGCGCGCGCTCGGCGGCGCCCAGCCGGAACACCCACTGCACATGCAGGTACAGCGCCTTGGCGATCGAGGACAGCCAGGGGTTGCCGCTGATCTGGAGGATCCGCAGGTGCAGGGCGCTGTTCAGCTCGGCGACGCGGCGCAGGTCTCGCCGCTCGGTGGCCTCCCGGCCCTGCTCCAGCAGGGTCCGCAGGGCCGCCACGTCGGCCGCCGTGGCCCGCTCGGCCGCCAGCCGGGCGGCCAGTGCCTCGAGGCGCTCCCGGACGGCGAACATGTCCGCGATCGTCCCGCTGCTGGGGGAGGCGACCACCGCACCGCGCCGCGGCAGGATCACCACGAAGCCCTCCGCCTCGGCGACCCGCAGCGCCTCCCGCACCGGGTTGCGGGAGACCCCGAAGTCCTGGGCCAGCCGGTCCTCGGTCAGCCGCTCCCCGGGAAGGTAGTCACCGTCGATGATGGCGGTCCGTAGTGCGGCGAGGACCTGGTCGCGTAGCGGCAGGTGTTGAGCGCCGAGCTTGTCCCGCAGGTCTTCAGCCAACCTGACCGCCTCTCCGTGAAACCGTTCGGCAAAGTGTATACGAAGAACAATCTGTGAAGGGCAACCGACAGTGGCGAGAACAGAGCCAGACGTACGGCCCCGTACCACGACGAACGGACCGGACGGCCTCCTGCGCCGCCGGCACACCCTCGTCGTCGTCCTCACCTTCCTGACGGGGTGCGCCGACGCCGTCGGCTTCCTCGCCCTGGGCGGTGCCTTCTCCAGCGTCATGACGGGCAACATGGTCCTGCTCGGCATGTCCGCGGGCCGGGAGAACGCCGAACTCGCCGTCACCTCGGGCAGCGCCATCGTCAGCTTCGTCGTCGGCGTCCTCGCGGGCGCCCGGGTCGCCGGCGCCGCCCGCCCCGGCGACCCCGTGTGGCCGCGTCCCGTCACCCGGGCGCTCCTGCTGGAACTCGGCGTGTTCCTGGTCTTCCTCGTCGTCTGGGAGGTCAACCTCCCGGAACACTCGGACAACGTCGACCTCGTGCTCCTCATGCTGTCGGCGGCGGCGCTCGGCGTGCAGAGCAGCGCGATCCAACGCTTCGGCGTGCCCGGGCTCTCGTCGACCTACCTGACGGGCACCCTCACGAGCCTCATCGGCGGGGTCGCCGCACGCAGCCCCTGGCACACCCTGCGACCCAAGATCCAGATCCTGCTGGCACTCATGACCGGCGCGGCCGTCGGCGCGCTGGTCGCCGTGCACCTCACGGGCTGGGCGCCGGTGCTGCTGCTCGTCCCCCTGGTGTCGGTCATCGCCGTGTCCGCGCGGATGCCGCAGGAACCGGCCGTCGAGGCGCCGGGCGCGCCGTAGCCGGCCGGGTCAGCCGACCCGCCAGTCGAGGCGCGCCGGATCCCACGAGGCGGGCAGCGGATAGGCCGCGTACTCCTTGACGTCGCGCAGCGCCGACCCGAGCGCCACCGCGATACGCCGCTTGACCCGGCTCCGGGCGTCGTTGACCAGGTAGAGGCTGCGGCAGGTGGCCACCGCCGGGCCGCTGCCCGCCAGCCCGGCGTCCAGATCGTCCTTGACGCTCCAGAGCCGGTCGTTGGCCAGTCGCAACCGCCGGTAGTCCGCCCCGTCGAAGAGGTCCGGCAGACCGTCGGACAGCCAGACGTCGCGTAGGACCTTCGCGAGGGTCAAGGGGTGGGCCGGGTCGCGCCCATGACGTACCTCGTCGATGGCGATCTGGTCGGCGTAGGTGTCCAGCCCGGCGGGGACCTCCAGCAGACCCGCCCCGCCGCCGGCCGCGAGGGCGGCATCGGCGAGCCGCCGGTGCCCGGCCCGATCCGCGTTCGACCGCTGGATCCGCGCGAACAGGGCTACGAACTCCGGCCCGAACGCCCGCCGCCGCTCCGCGTCCCGCACCGCGTTCTCCAGCCGCCACAGCGTCCGGTGCACGGACGACAGCAGCGGATAGGGCGCCGTCGTCTCCGGTGGGGGCAGGCCGGCCGCGAGCCAGGCCGCCCGGAGCCGACCGTGCTCGTCGACAGCCGTGCGACGGTGCCCCTCCAGCCGGAGGAGCCGGCGCTTGAGATCGAGCAGGGCGAGCCGGTCGAGAGCCGCGCCGACGGTGACCCAGTGCGGCAGCACGCGGGCTGTCACGCCGGACGGACCCGGTTCGTGAGCCCGTAGAAGCGCATGGCGTTGCCGGCGAGGATGCGGTGGCGCTCGTCGGGCGGCACCCCCGCGAGGCTCGCGTCGACGACCTCCCGGGACCGGGGCCAGAACGTGCCGAAGTGCGGATAGTCCGTGGACCACATGAGGTTGCCGAGGCCGATGACGTGCCGCGCCGCGACACCGGCACGGTCGTCGAGAAAGGAGGCGGTCATGTTGGTGTGCCAGTACGTCGACGGCGGCCGCCGCAGCGGGACGTGGCGCAGGAAACGGTTGCGGGCCCAGATGTCGTCCACGGCCTCCAGGGCCCGGGGAATCCACCCGACCCAGGTCTCGATGAGGCCGATCCGCAACCGCGGGTAGGCGTCGAACAACCCCGACAGCAGCAGGTCGCTCAGCACCGCGGCGGCCCGGCCCAGGCTCACCCCGAAGTTCGGCGCGCGGTGGTGGTACGTCAGCGGACGCGGCGCGTGGTCCGGGCCGTACGGGTGGAACCGGACGCTCGTCAGCTCGTCGTCGAGGCGGCGCTCGTGCAGCTCGCGCAGCAGGAGCCGCTCCTGCCGGGAGCGGAACCCGACGTGCATGCAGATGGGCAGGCCGAGGTCCTCGGCGCAGCTCCAGAAGGCGGCGCTGTCGGCGTCGAGATGGTCGCCACCGGTGGGCCAGCACGGCAGCACCGCCGCCACGAAGCCCCGCTCGGCGCTGACCCGCAGCGTACGGACGCAGTCGTCGACACCGGTGGTGGGCAGCTGGGCCACGGGAAAGAGCCGGTCCGGCGCGGCCGCGCAGAACTCCTCGACGATGAACCGGTTGTACGCGTCCACACCGGCCAGCACGAGGTCGCGGTCGGGATCGTCGAGGAAGTGCCCCAGGGGGCGGGCGCTGGGAAAGATGACCTCGGCGGCGACGCCGTCGGCGTCCTGGTCGGCGACCCTCGCGGCGCCGTCGAAGGTGCCGGGGCGGATCTCGTCGTAGCGGACTCCGCTGGGCCGCAGCTCGTCCGCCGGCCGGCCCGGAAGGCCGGCCAGCCCGATGGGCTCCGGATCGCGAGCGCCCGCGTAGCGCCAGGCGTGCCCGCCGTCGGCGTCCTCCACGAGCTGCGGGCCCCGATCCCGGTAGCGGGCCGGCAGCCACTGCCGCCACAGGTGTGGCGGGTCGAGGATGTGCGAGTCGGCGGAGATCAGCATGCCGTCGCCCCCTGCCCGGGTCGTAGTGCCGTGGCGGCGGCCGTCACGGCGGCGGCGATGCGCGCGCACGCCGTCTCGGCGGTGGCCGTCGAGATGGTGAGCGGCGGAAGCAGGACGATCGTGTCGCCGGCCGGCATCGGCACCAGCACGCGGCGGTGCAGCAGGTCCGCGGCCACGAAGAGCGCGGTGTCGGGCTCGTCGAAGGTCAGCGCGAACGCCGCGCCGTGCCGGGTGAGCCGCGGCGCCGAGGCCCCGAGGTGGGACAGGTGGCGGCGCAACCGGCGTTCGAGCGCCTCGGCCGTGCGCCGGTGCCGCCGGCGGTTGGCGGGGTCGACGAGCTGGGCGAGCGCCGCCGTGCCGACCGCCATGCCGAGCAGGCTGCCCCCGTAGGACGAACGCAGCGGGCTGCGCCACCCGCGCAGCGGCCCGTCGTCGCGCAGCCCGTACGCGGCCACCGGGTAGAGGCCGCCCGACAAGGCCTTGCCCACGAGGAGCATGTCCGGCACGACGCCGCTGGCCTCGTGCGCCCACACCGGCCCGCACCGGCCCAGACCCGACTTCACCTCGTCGAGGACGAGGATCGCGCCGGCCCGGTCGCAGCGCCGGCGCAGGGCGCGCAGCCACTCCGGATCCAGTGGGCGGACCCGGTCGGTCAACTGGACGGGCTCCACGATCACGGCCGCCACGCCGTCGTCGACGCGGGACAGGCCCGCCTCGCCCTCAGGCGGGATGCGGACGGGCTCGACGGCGAGGCGAGGGTAGGGGCCGGGCAGGTGCCGGGGGTCCGTCACCGCCGCGGCGAGGCCGGTCCGGCCGTGGTAGCCGTCCTCGAGCGCGACGAGCCGGCTGCGTCCGGTCACCGCCATCGCCGTACGCAGGGCGAACTCGGCGGCTTCGCTGCCGCTGCCGCAGAACTGCCACCGCCACGGGCCGTGCGGCAGAGTGGCGCCGAGCGCCGTGGCGAGGTCGACGCGCAGCGTGCTCGGGAGCTGCTGGTCGCCGATGTCCGTGCTGCCCAGGGCGTCGTGCAGCGCGGCGACGACCGGTGGCGGCCGGTGCCCGAGGGCCGCCGAGCCCGCCCCGCACCGCAGGTCGACGTACGCGCTGCCGTCGGCGCCCCGCACCGTGTCCCCGTCCGCGCCGATCACCGAGACGGGGGCCCGCAGCGCCAGCAGAGGGGCGGTCAGGTCGTCGGCTACCCGGGCGGCGTAGCCGTCGAGCAGGTGTCGGCGCTGCTCGTCGGCGTCCCTCGCCTCGCCGGCCCACCACGCGGTCACAGCCCGGTCTCCCGGTAGTTCATGAGTTGCCGCAGGCGTGCGGCCGGTTGGGCGAGGTCCAGGGCGGCGAGCTGGCCGACCACCCCCTCGAGGTTGGCCACGTCGGTCCAGAACCGCTCCTCGTCGAAGCGGGTGTTGGCGACCATGGCGGCCACCCACCCGCGGAGCGTGGCGGGTGGCACGTCGAGGTCGGGCCGGTCCCAGACCGAGGGTGGGACGGTCGGTGTGTCGCGGACGGGTGCCCCGTGGCAGCACACCCCGTCGCCGATCGCCGGGTTGCCGCCGGTGGCGCAGAGGTAGGCGTGGGTGTGCTCGCCGCCGGTGACGAACAGCGGCCGGTCCGCGTGCACCGGTTGCAGGCCACGGCGGGACCGGATCCCGCCCTCGGTCCGCTCGAACGCGGTGTGGTCGACGTGCCGCAGCTGGACGGCGGGCGCCACGACGCAGGCCGGCAGGGCCTCGGCGAGCGCCGCGACGACCCGGTCGGCGACGAGCTGACGGTTGGCGTACCCGAAGTTACGTGCCGCCATCGCGGCGCCGAGCAGGGCCCGGCCCCGTTCGGTCTCGAGGTCGACGCCGAACAGGCCGTCGGCGGCGTCCCGCTCGGTGGAGATGCCCCGGCGTACGGCCTCCTCGGCCAGCTCGAGGAAGACGCCGCGACGGTTGAGGTGGTCGCGGATCGGCGCGGCGCCGACGTGCACCACGACGACGATCCGCCCGGCGGGCGGCGCGGACGGCAGCAGTGGCCGCTGCACGACGTAGCAGGCGAGGAAGTGACCGGCCGCGCTGCCGAGGCTCCGGCGGAGCGCGGCGTCGATGAAACCCGCGTCGAGGAGGGTGACGTCGGCGGGCCAGCTGTTGTTCTCCTCGGCCCCGGCCTTCGCCGCGTCGAACGTGCGTGGCGGCCCGACCGCCGACAGGCCCGCCGTGAGGACGGCCCGGACGTCGACGGACACGTCGGGTCGCTCGGGCGAGTCGACGCCGATGCGGGAGGTCATGGCGTCGTAGGCCGCGGCGAGTTTGGCGGTGTCGTGGCCGTCGGGGTCGATGGTGATGCCGGAGTCGACGACGAGGTAGCCGCAGCCCATGTCGGGTGCCGAGAGCGGGTACAGCCATCCGCTCGCCGTGGTCAGCGCGACGCCGGCGGGGAAGCCGAAGGGCTTGGCGGTGACGTCCGGGTGGGCGACGACCGGACCGACGACGTGCGGCAGCCGTGCGACCCGGGCGAGCCGGTCCCGCAGGGGTGAAGCCAGGAGCGGGCCGAGGAACTCGGCGCCCACCAGGAACCGGACGCCGCGGGTCGGCGCGTCGCCGAACCGGCCCTCGAACACGTCGAACGTCCGGCTCATCGGGGCGCTCCCGCCCTCGACAGCAGGTCGGCCACCCGATCCAGCGCGCGCGAGTCGGTCGTGCCCCGCGCCAGCAACGACCACCGGCCGGCGAGGTGGCACGCCCGCCAGTCGGGGTCGCGACCCAGGTCCCGCGCGAGGCTGCCGGTGGCGACGACGACGAGGTTTCCGGAGGTGGCCGCCAGCATGTCGGGTGTGACCCGGGCGTGCGGGGTGAGCACTAGGACGGCCACCTCGGCGGCGGCCACCACCGGGTCGTCCGGGGCGGGGGCCTCGTCGGGCGGCAGGAAACGCAGAGCGGTGTCGCCGCTGCCCGAGCCCTCGGCGCGCGGCGCGTCGGTGGCGGCCGGGGCGGGGCGTACGGTGCCGGCGGTGCCGTCCACGACGACGACCTCGTCCTCGACGAGCGCGGTCTCGGCCTGCGGCAGACCGATCACGCAGGGCTTGCCCAGTTCGCGGGCGACGATGGCGATGTGGCAGAGCAGCCCGCCGTCGGAGCTCACGATGGCCGCGGCGCGGGAGATGGCGGGCAGCAACTCCGGCCGGGCCGCACCACAGACGAGGACCCGCCCGTCCTCCGCCGCGTACGCCCCGAGGCGGCCGGCGTGGGAGACGGGGCCGCGCCAGACCCCGGGCGCCCCCGGCTCGCCCCTCAGCGGCCCGTCCGCCGACGACGGAGCCGGCCCGTCGCCGGGGTCCGGCGGCGCGGCGGTCAACGGGCGTAGCTGCACCACCCACACCGTGCCGCGCACGTCCTCGACCCACTCGACGTCCATGCCGGTGTCGTATCCGGGGACCGGACAGCCCAGCACGGACCGGAGGTCGTCGAGGAGCCGCGGGTGCAGGCAGTCCCGGTCGGCGAGGCCGGGTGGCATGCGCAGGTACGCGAGGCCCGCCCGTTCGTCGACGAACACCACCTTGCCGCTCGCCGCAGCACCGGGATGGGCGGCGACCGCGTCGCCGGGACGCAGACGGCGGCCCGCGACCGGATAGACGGCGAGCGGCTTCGGCCGGACCTGGTGGCTCGCCCCGGCGCCCTCCCGGTGGGAGTCACCGACGCTCACTCCGGCGACCAGGTTCAACGCCAGACCCCAGGTGCCCTCGATGATCGCCCGGCGGCCGCCCGGGCCTTGCCAGCCGAACGCCACGCCGCTGCTTCGAGCCGGCACGGTGGCCTGCACGAGGATCGCGAGCCGGCCGGCCGCGCGGGGAAGGCCGGCGGCCTCCTCGTAGGCCGACCGCACGGGGGAGGAAGCGGAGGCGAGCACGGACCCGAGCGCCGCGGCCAGGCCGTCGCCGTCGAGGGGGCTGAACGCCGACGAGAACACGCCCGCGTAGCTGTGCCTGGCCTGATCCTCCACCGTGGCCGACGAGCGTACGACGAGGTGCCCCACGCTCCGGGACCGCGCCCACGCCACGATTTCCGCGGACGCCTGTCGCAGCCACGCCGGGTCCACCGGGTCGTCGCCCTGCGGCACACCGCTCGCGGCGATCACGGCCGTCGGCGGCACCCGCCATCCGAGGGCCTGCGCGAGGCGTAGGCCCGCCGCCTTACCGCCGATCTCCGCGGCCGTGGCGTTCGCGCCGGCGGAGGTGGGCCCGGCGCGGGTGAGGTCGGTCAGGAGCGCAGCCATGCCCACGCCTCGTCCGACGGGTCGAGCACCGGCGTCGTGTGCTCTGGTGCCGCGCCGTCGGCGTCACAGGCGCTGGGCAGGATCGCGTCGGGTCGGACACCGGCGCGCTCCGCGGCGATCCGGATCGCCCGGAGCGAGGCGCCCTGCCAGCGCCGGCGTTGCTCCTCCTCCTCGGCGGCCAGGCGGCACACCGCCGTGTAGGCCCACGCCCGGTCGACGTCGGCGGGTTCGCCGCCGGTCGCGAGCAGCAGCATGCTCGTGTCCCGGGCCAGCCGGTCCTGCGCCGCGTTCCGTGACCTTCGCATGGCGCCGAGGTGGTCCACGTCGCCGGCGTCGAGGGATCGTACGTACGCCTCGAGCGTCGCGGGATCCTCGAAAGGCCGCACCGCGAGGCCCGGGGCCTGGAGGTGGCCGATGCGGGCGGACAGGTCGGCGGCCCGCCCGGGTGACCACGCGCCGGCGTGGATGTCGCGGTGGGCGGCCGCGGTGAGGGCGGCGACGTCCACGAGGTGAGCCGGAGTGGTCGGGACCAGCAGGCGCATGAGGAGCGCCCGGGCCGCATCCCCGTCCTCGGTGAAGCGCGCGAGCCAGCCCTCGATTTCCGGAAGCGGCAGCGCCCAGTTGAGGACGTGGAAGGCCATGAGCTCGGTCAGCGCGTCGACGACCCCGCGGATCGTGGTCGTGTCCGGCGGCTCCGCTCCGGCCAGGTCGGCGGTGGCCCGGGCGAGCCGACCGACGCAGGCGGCCAGCCGCTCGCCCAGGCCTCGGACGAACCGCGGGTCCGCGCAGCGGACGCCGAACTCGTCCAGCACCCGGTCGTAGTGGCTCGCGGGAACCTCGAGGAGCCCCGGGTGCCGATGGACGCCCCACCGCTGCCGCTCACCGAGCAGCGCGCCGGGAGCCAGTGCGGCTCCGGTGCTGTAGAGCGCGAGTTCGAGGCGGGACGCGGTGGGAAAGTCGACCTCGTAGTCGAGCACGACGAGGTCGCGCCATCGACTTTCCAAGATCGGCTCACGCCGGCTTCGGCTCGTCGGAATCGTCGGGTCGGGCGGGCGTGTCCGTCCTCCGCTCCGACGTGTCGTGGGCCCGCTCGTCCAGGGCACTCCGGCGCTTGCTACCGCCGAGCCGCTGGATGAGCCGAGCGATGGCCAGGTCGCTCGCGACACTCTCGGCCATGTCGCACCCCTCTCGGTGGATGCACCGCCGTCCGGTCGCCGACCGTAGTGACGACGGTCACTGGATGTGAATGGACACTATGGTTTCCCCGCTCCGGGCACAAGGGCCGATGGGGCCGCAATGGCGAGCGGACCGCCGCACCCGTCTCAGGCCGGTGGCCCCTGGCCCGCACGCGGCAGGACACCGATAATCAGGCGATGCTGACGGGTGCGGCGCGCCGGTATCTGGGGCGCGGCCAGGTGGACGTCGACGCCATCCGCGCGGCCCTGTGGACGCCCGGCGTCGACGCCCGGTCGTACGCCGAGGCGGGAGACGGCTACCAGGCCGCGATCCTCGAGCAGTACAAGCTCTACGTGGAGATGGCCGATCGCGTGAGCGCCCGTCGCGGCGCCGCCAACACCTTCTTCCTGACGGTGAACACCGCCGTGTTCACGGCCGTGAACGTGGTGTGGGCGCAGGGCGTGCGGATACCACCGGCCGCGTTCGTCCTGCCGGTGGCGATGCTGGTCGTGCAGTGTGGCGCGTGGCTGTGGATCCTGCGTTCCTACCGGCAGCTCGCGTCCGCGAAGTACCGGGTGGTGGGCATGATCGAGGAGCGGCTGCCGGCGTCGCCGTACTGGCGGGCGGAGTGGAAGGGCCTGGGCTCGGGCCGGGACAGGTCGCTCTACTGGCCGCTGGCGTACCTCGAACAGTGGGTGCCCGTCGTGTTCGCCGTGGCCTACCTGACCCTGCTCGGGCTCGTGGTGGCCGCCGCGGTCTGAGGCACCCCCGGCGGCCGACGCGCCGCTACCGGTACGTCTCCGCCAGCACCTGCCGCATCTCGGGCAGCCCCACGAAGTAGTGGGCCCGCCAGCCCGCCTCGGTCGCCACGGCGACGTTCGCCTCGTCGTCGTCGAAGAACCACATGCGGCGCGGGTCGTCGCAGCCGACCGTGGCCTGCGCCGCCAGGTAGAAGCCGAGGTTGCTCTTGGTCAATCCGAGCTCGCCGGACCAGACGATGTGGTCGAACAGCTCGCCGAGGCCGACCTCCTCCGTCAGGTAGGCGACCCGGTACTTCTCCTGGTTCGTCACGGCGATGCACCGCCCGCCGGTGCGCTCCCGCCACGTACGCACCTCCGCGGCGACGTCCTCGTCCACGCGCGCGTCGTTCACGAACCAGTAGCGCAGGAAGTCGTCGACCGACACGTCGGGGTTGAGCTCCGGCAGGACGCTCTCCAGCGTCTCGCGCAGATCACGCTTACCCACGATGATCTCGGGCCAGTAGACCTTGAAGAACCGCTGGCCCAGCGCCCGCGGCTCGATTCCCAGCTCGTCCTGGATCTGGCTGTCCCACGGTCCGCCGTCGAAGCGTGCACTCGGATGCACGAGCACCCCGTCCACGTCGAGGGCCAGTACGGCGGCGTTGCGGTCGGTTGCGATGCTCATCGCGGTCATGCACCTTCGTCGAGTGGGGATGTGGGTGGATGCGTGCAGCGTAGGGGATGGGGCACCGGTCATCGTCGACTCATCGACGTGTCGCGTCCGCCGGGTCCTTCCACGAGGTGTCGATCACGCTGAGCGCGGTGTCCAGGGCACGGGCGATCTGGCTGGTGGTGGCGTTGCGGATGGGTGCGCCGAGGAACGGCGCCTCCTCGTACCCGATGAGCGCCCAGGGAAAGTTGTCCAGCTCCTCCCGGTAGACGGCCTTCACGTCGAGGGTGATGGGGACGATCCGCTGGGCCGGAACCTTCCGGCCGAGCGCGATCAGCTCCGGGTAGATGTTGCCCTTCGCGTCCGTGGCGCGCCTCGCGTACGCAGGGGAGAGCAGGATGATCGCGGCGTCGGCCTGCGCCGCGTACCGCGACCCGTTCTTCCTGGTGTTGCCGCCCAGACCGTGGTAGTCCTCGACGAACGCGTAGTAGCGGCGGCGGCGCTCGTAGAGCAGGCGCAGGACCGCGCGCATGGAGTCGATGTCCTCCCAGCAGAACGACACGAAGATGGCCGGGCCGGTGTGCGTCGCCTCGTCCCGGGTGTCGTCCACGACGGAGAGTCGCACCTCGGCGTCGCGCGTGATGGCCGCCTGGTAGAGGCCCCGCCGCTCCGCCTCGCCCAGCGCCGCCGTCGACCGGAACCACTCGCTGCGGTGCGGCGGTACGAAGAACAGCACGTTGTTCTGCACCGGCGGGGCGTCCCACATCATCTGCAGGAACTCGCTGACGTGGCCGGCGGTCCGCTCCAGCGGCACCGTCTCGGTGGGGTCGGCGTGCGGCGCCCCGCAGACCCGCACCGACGCCGGGCGGTACAGCCGATGCGTCTCGTAGTCCCAGTAGGCGTCGACGAAGATGTCGGGCCGCAGCGCGACCGGGGTCGGCTCCTCGGTGGTGGCCGGACGGTCCAGCCAGTGGTACTCGTAGGGGGTGCCCCCGTGCAGCAGCACGTCGGCGGCCCGGGCCACGTGACGGTCCAGCACCTCGGCCTCGCGGTCGACGCGCAGTCGGTGCAGGTTCGCGAACAGGGACGTGTCGTCGAGGCGCAGGAACGCCTCGCCGCTGAGCGTGCCGTAGCCGGCGTCGAAGTACTTCGTCATCCAGTCGGGGTGCCGCCGGAGCAGTTCGGACATGACGACGGCGAGCAGGGTGACCCGGAACCGCACCGCCGGCGCCGAGTAGACCTGGGAGCGCAGGACGGCGCGCAGCATTAGGAAGTTGGCGACGGGGCCGGTCGAGTTGAAGATCGGGCCGTCCCGGTCGTACGTGACCAGTGAGTCGATGACGTGGTCGGCCACCGAGAGGCCGCTGTTGATGGAGTGGTGCGAGTCCCGGTGCACGTAGTCCAGGCGGTCCGCGTCGACGACGCCGTCCACGATCTGCCGGACGGCCGCCAGCGTGTCGGTCACGTGGATGTCCGGCGTCGGCTGGCCGGCGATCAGGTAGCCGAGCACCCCGACGTCCAGCCCGGACCGTAGCGGCTCGTGCGCCTGGAACAGGTCGACGACGCCGTTGAGGGTGAAGAGTTCCTTGTCCGACATCCCGTACGTGGACACCTCGAGGTCGCCTGCGACCCGGGTCGCGATGGTGGCGTGCGGGTACAGGAACAGGCCCACCGATGGCTTGTGCGGCAGCTCGCCGATGTCCTGGAGCAGACCGGCGAACACCACGTGCTCGCCCACCCGGCGGACGAAGGTGGCGTCGTCGGCCCCGGCGGCCAGCCGGGGCAGGGACTTCCGCAGGTCGGCGACGGCGGCTGCGGTGAAGAAGCCGGTCCGGTGCAGACGCTGGAGCAGCCGCAGCGCGATGTGCGCGGTGCCCACGGCGTGCGAGAACCGGTTGTGGGTGGAGGACAGGAAGGCGTGATCGCCGAAGGGCAGTTGCTGCAGCCGGCGCAGGCGTTGCAGCGGTGGCGACTCGAGGAGCAACTGGAGGAGGTCGCGCCGGGCGAACAGCGCCGGGTCGTCGAAGTCGATCACGCCGTGGACGGCGTCGTGGATGGGCCAGTCCTGGCCGTGCATCATGCTCCGCCCTCCGGTGCGCGTCCGGCGGCGCGTCACGGCCGCCGGCCCCGACGATCCCGAGCCTCCCTCACAGCATCGATCACATTCGCATCCGTGCCGAGTCGGATATCCGATACGCGTTTCGGGACGCTGCCCCGCAGCCCGCGAAAAGGGGCACGCGCGGGTGCCGCGGACGGGCGGAAGGCGAACTATCCTCCGGCCATGACCGCCAACCCCCCGGCGCGCCCGGACACCGCCCTGGACCCGTCACCGGCCACCGTCCGCGACATGGGTGCGGCCGCCCTGGAGTGGGTCGCCGCCTACCAGGACGCCGTCCGGGACCTGCCCATCGCCCCCCGCGCGACCGCCGCAGAGCTGCGAAAGCAGCTCGCCGAGCCGCTGCCCGTCGAGGGCCGCGACTTCGCCGACCTGCTGGAGGTCTTCCGCGAGGTCGTCGCGCCCGGCAGCCGGCACAGCGGGCACCCCCGCTTCTTCGGCTACATCTCGGCGCCGGGCACCGCCGTGGCGTCGGTGGCCGACCTCCTCGCGTCGGCGTTGAACGCGAACCTTCCCGCGTGGCGGTCGGCGCCAGCCCCCACCGAACTCGAGCACGTGGTCATCGACTGGATCAAGGAGGCTCTGGGCTGCGACCCGGGCGCCGACGGCCTGCTCATGAGCGGCGGCTCGATGGCCAATTTCACGGCGCTCGCCGCGGCGCGGCACCGCCACTGCGGCGACGCGGTGGCCGCACAGGGGGCCGGCGCGCATCCCGCGCCGCTGCGCGTCTACGTCTCCACCAAGAGCCACCACTCGGTCCACAAGGCGGCCGCGCTGCTCGGCATCGGCCGCGCGAACGTCCGGGAGATCGCTGTCGACGACCGCTTCCGGATGGACGTCGACGACCTCGTACGCCGGATCGAGGAGGACCTGGCCGCGGGGGCGGAGCCGTTCTGCGTGGTGGCCACCGCGGGCACGGTGGTCACCGGCGCCGTCGACCCGCTGCGCGAGATCGCGGCGGTCGCCCGGCGGTACGGCCTGTGGCTGCACGTCGACGCCTGTTACGGCGGGTTCGCGCGGCTCGCTCCCTCGGCCCGCCCGCTGTTCGACGGCCTGTCCGAGGCCGACTCCATCTCGCTCGACCCGCACAAGTGGCTCTACCTGCCCGCCGACTGCGGCTGCCTCATCTACCGCGACCCCGAGGCGGCGCGCGCCGCCTTCGCCCTCGACGACGCCGACTACGTCCGGATCACCCAGACCCAGCCCGCCGAGGCGTTCGCGTTCTGGGACTACGGCCCCGACCTGTCCCGACGGTTCCGGGCGCTGAAGCTCTGGATGCTCATGGCGTACGCCGGCACGCGGGCCCTCGGCGAGGCGATCGAGAGCAACCTCGACTGCGCCCGCCACCTGGCCGACCTCGTGGCCGCCAGCGACGACTTCGAGCTGCTCGCCCCCGTCGAGCTGTCCATCTTCTGCTTCCGTTACCTGCCGCCCGCGGCCCGGACCGCGGCCCGGACCGCCGCCGACGAGGAGGCGCTCGACCGCCTCAACGAGCGGATCCTGACCGTACTCCAGCAGGGCGGCAGCTCGTACCTGTCCAACGCGAGCGTCGACGGGCGCTTCGCGCTGCGCGGCTGTGTGGTGAACTACCGCACCACCCGCCGCGACATGGAGGTGCTGCTCGACGACGTCCGCCGGGCCGCCGAGCAGGTGTCGGAGGCGCCAGCCTGAAGACGGCCACCGCGAGGCCGCCTGCGGTGTTCATCGCCAGGCGAAGACGGAGGGCGCACCCCGGCCGACGGTGACCGCCCGGGCGACGGCACAGAACTCCTGGATCCGGGCTCGGACCGGCTCGGTCTCCCGCCCCAGCACCTTGTAGCTCAGACCGGCGTCGTTCGGTAGCCGACTGACACCGGCGACGAGCGGAACGTCGGGGTCCCAGACGGGCGGCACCTGCTCTGCCACCCGGCGGGCCCGCGCGGCCGAGGTCAGCAGCACGGCGTTGCCGAAGACGTGGAGGTCGTCGAGCACCCCGCGGCGGTCGACACCGAACCGCGCCGGCTCGACGACGTACTTCTCGACGAACAGCCCGGGTCCGCCGGGCCGCGCCGCTCGGACGGTGCAGGAGTAGAGGTCGTACCGGAAGACCTCGCCGTCGCGGTGGTGCTTGCGGCCGGGCAGCAGGATGTCCGCGTACAGGACCGTCGCCGACGTGGGCAGAGAGACCGCGGTGTGGCTGACGAAGCGGCTGTGCCGGTAGGGGATGGTCGGTTCGGGAAGGAATTCCAGGTACGCGTCCTCGGCGAGGGATATGCGCTGGAGCTGTGTGGCGTAGTTCGCGTCCATGGCCTGGATCTTGTTGGCCGCCTGAGTGGTGACGTGTGCCCATGCCCCCGCACCGAGCGATACGTCGATCCGGTACCGGTCTCCCTGGAGCGTCCCGCCCGAGGTGGAGATGACGAAGACGCAAGCCATCTCGGGCATCGCCGCATCCCAGTGGAGGGCCCGCTGGACGAGAAGCGGCGCCTGGCGGAACAGGTCCGCGAGCACCGTCCGGCCGCCACGCTGCTCGAACGCCAGTCGCAGCAGCCCGACCTTGCCCGGAGCGCCGCCGGGCAGCTGGGCCGGCTCGTCGAGGTACGGCGCCAGCTCCGGTGCGGCGTCCAGCGGGATCACGCCGGGACCCGCCCCGCCTCCGGCTGTCGGTCGGCGGGCGCCCGGCCGGGGTCGGCCGCCTGCGGCAGGTCGAACAGCGCGTGGTACCGGATCAGTGAGATGAGGTCGTCGATGCCGACGCCGGTCTTGCAGTTCGTGAACACGAACGGTTTCCCGCCACGCATCCGGGTCGCGTCGGCCGCCATGACCTCGAGGTCCGCGTCGACGTGTGGGGCGAGGTCGATCTTGTTGATCACGAGGATGTCCGACTGCGAGATCCCCGGCCCGTTCTTGCGGGGGATCTTGTCGCCGGCGGCCACGTCGATCACGTAGACGAAGTAGTCGACCAGCGCGGGGCTGAACGTGAGCGTGAGGTTGTCGCCACCGCTCTCGATCAGCACCAGGTCGCTGTCGGGGAAGCGCGCCTCCATGTCCTCCACGGCGGCGAGGTTCATGCTCGGGTCCTCCCGCACCGCGGTGTGGGGGCAGGCGCCGGTCTCCACTCCGATGATCCGTTCCGCCACGAGGACCCCCGTCAACGCCCGTCGGACGTGGGTGGCGTCCTCGGTGGTCACCACGTCGTTGGTGACCACGAGCACCCGGAGCCCACTGTCCACCAGGCGGGGTACGACCGCCTCGATGATCGCCGTCTTGCCGCTTCCGACCGGTCCTCCGACGCCGATCCGACTGACTGATCTCATCACCACTCCCGAAAACTGTGCCGTCAATTCATGAACATGCGGACGTGCGCGTGGACGTGGGCCGCTGCCAGCACGTCCACCATGGGCGCGAAGGCGGCCATGTCGTCGAGACCCGCGACCGCGGCGCGCCGGTACTCCTCGGCGGCCGTCGCGTTGACCCGGTAGAGGATCGACTGGGTGTCCAGGTGGTCGACCCGCATGAGCCGCAGCGCGGCGCCGAGCACGGTGACCGCGACGCCGTACTGGTGCACGGCGAAGGCGTCCTGCTCGGTGAGCCCGACGCTGGCGAAGAGCGCACCGAGCGCAACGGGGTAGGTGACCGGGACGCCGTCCGTCTCGGCGTCCCGGAACCGCCTGTCGAGCATCGAGTCCCCGATGATCTGCGCGGCCGCCTCGGCGAGCTTGCGACCCATCCGCAGCGTCATCGTCCGGGCCTCCTCGGACAGCTTGCGGAGGTGGACGGCCTCGTCCGCCCGGCGTACCAGGCCCAGATCCGCGGCGAGCGCGCCGCGGTGCCCGTGCAGCAGCGCCACGCCGTCCCCGGTCGCCGCCACGTGCGTCACGGTACGGACGAACTCCGCGAGCTCCTCCCGATCCCGGACGACACCGGCCTGCACCGCCATCTCCAGTCCGCCGGAGAAGGAGAAGGCGCCGACCGGGAACATGGAGTCGCCGAACTGCAGGAGCCGCATCGTCGCCGGAATCGTCGACCCGGATGCCGTCATCAGTCGACGGGCTCGGGCAGGTGCGTGTGCGGCGTCGAGTCGGCGCCGCCGAACAGCCGACGGGACTCGTGCGGCGCGAGGTACGCGATGACCTCGGTGCCGGGCACGAAGCTGTGCGAGATGCCGCTCAGGTCGTGCGTCCGCATGACCGAGTCCATCACCTTCCGGTCCACGGTGAGCGGCACGTACATGCGGGTGCCCTTGACGACCGCAGGCCAGTGCTGGTTGCCGATGGCGTGACCCAGCTCGACGGCCGACCGCAGGCCCAGCTCGGCCGGCTCCTTGGCGAGGCGACCGAGGTCGACGACCATCACCTCGCCCAGTTCGACGTGCGCGACGATGGCGGTCGCCCGGGCCTCGTCCCAGTGCAGGACGTCGCCGTCACGCAACCGGTTGCCCCGTCCCAGCGACAGCGCCACCTCGACACCGTCCACCGTGTGCTTGCGCAGCCGGTTCTTCTGCGCCTCCCACTGGTCGAGCATGAGGCGATCCACCCGGACCGCGCCGAGCCGGGTCTCCCAGGTGGGCTCGTTGGCGTTGCCCAGCACCGATTCGACAAGCATCTCGTCGTCCTTCGCTCCCGATTGACTGATTGTGGCGATGGTGGTGTCCGTTGCGGGGCCGGTCGTGGGACCGGCCGCCGCCCCGGTCGGTGGGCGCCGGTGCCCGTCGGCTCCGGCGCCGGTCAGCTGAAGAAGTACAACTGGGTCAGCGGGAGGTTCCGAGCCGGTGGCACGGTGGCGTGCACGCCGTCGACCTTCACCGCGAAGGTCTCCGGGTCCACCTCGATGTGTGGCAGCACGTCGTTGCGTACCATGTGGCGTTTGGTCAGCCCGCGGGTTCCGCGTACCGGCAGGACCTGTCGGCGGAGGCCGAGTTTCTCGCCCACCCCGGCCTCGTGACCCGCCTGAGACATGAAGGTCACGCAGCTCTCACTCAGCGCCGTGCCGTACGCGCCGAACATCGGCCGGTAGAGCACCGGTTGTGGGGTGGGCACCGAGGCGTTCGGGTCACCCATGATCGACCAGAGGATCATCCCGTTCTTGATCACCATCTTGGGCTTGGCGCCGAAGAACGCCGGCTCCCACAGCACCAGGTCGGCGATCTTGCCCGGCTCGACGGAGCCGAGCAGGTGCGAGATGCCCTGGGTGATCGCGGGGTTGATGGTTATCTTCGCGACGTACCGGAGCACCCGGAAGTTGTCGTTGCCGGGAGCGTCCTCGGCCAGCGGGCCCCGGGCGGCTTTCATGACGCTGGCCAGTTGCATGACCCGCAGCCAGTTCTCCCCGATACGGCCCATCGCCTGGGAGTCGCTGGACATCATCGAGATGATGCCCAGGTCATGGAGGACGTCCTCCGCGGCGATGGTCTCCGCGCGGACCCGGCTCTCCACGAACGCGACGTCCGAGGGGACCTTCGGGCTGAAGTTGTGGGCCACCATGATCATGTCGAACAGCTCGGCCTGGCTGTTGACGCCGTACGGGTTCGTGGGGGTGGTGGAACTCGGCAGGCAGTTGATCTGACCGGCGACCTTGATGATGTCGGGTGCGTGGCCGCCGCCGGATCCCTCGGTGTGGTACGTGTGGATGGTCCGGCCCTCGAACGCGGCGATGCTGTCCTCGATGTAGCCGCTCTCGTTGAGCGTGTCGGTGTGCACCGCCACCTGGATGTCGAAGCGCTCGGCCGCCGTCAGCACCGACCGGATCGCCTGCGGCGTGGCGCCCCAGTCCTCGTGCAGCTTGTAACCGGCCGCCCCGGCGAGCGCCTGCTCCTCCAGCGGCCCGAGCCCCGAGCTGTTGCCCTTGGCGATCAGCCCGATGTTGATGGGAATGCCCTCGAAGGCGCGCATCATGGCGTGCAGGTTCCACGGCCCGGGTGTGCTGTTCACGCCGTTGGAGCTGTCGCTCGGGCCGGTCCCGCCACCCCAGATGGTGGTGATGCCGTTGCTCAGCGCCGCGTACGCCTGCTGCGGCGCGACGAGGTGCACGTGCGTGTCGATGCCACCGGCGGTCAGGATGAGGTGCTCACCGGAGATCGCGTCGCTGCCCGGGCCGACCACGAGCTCCGGCGTGACCCCCGCCATGGTGTCGGGATTGCCGGCCTTGCCGACGCCGGCGATCCTGCCGTCCTTGATCCCGACGTCCGCCTTCACCACGCCGAGGTTGGCGTCCAGGACGGTCACGTTGGTGATGACCAGGTCGACGACCCCGTTGGCGCTGGTGAACTGGGCGCTGGCGCCCATGCCGTCGCGCAGGGTCTTCCCACCGCCGTACAGCGCCTCGTCGCCGAGTGTCCGCAGGTCACGCTCGATCTCGATGTACAGGTCCGTGTCGCCCAGCCGGATCTTGTCGCCGGTGGTCGGCCCGTACAGTCCGGCGTACTCCTGCCGGGATATCTGGCTCATCGTGTCGCTCCCGGCCGCGCTCCGCGGCCCTGGTCGGGCTGTGTCTAGGTCGCGGTGTCGTCCTGGGCGGACGTGGACCGGAATCCCCGGCTGCGGGCCCGCCGCAGGGCCTCCGGCCGGTCCGGCTGGTAGCCCGGGACGGGACCGGTGCCGGTCCACCCGTTGACCAGGCCGTTGAATCCGTAGACCCGCTGCCGGCCCGCGTACGGCACGAGTTGGACCGTCCTGCGGTCGCCCGGCTCGAACCGGACGGACGTGGCCGCCGGGATGTCCAACCGCCACCCGAAGGTCGCCGCACGGTCGAACTCGAGGCTCCGGTTCGCCTCGAAGAAGTGGAAGTGCGAGCCGACCTGGATCGGGCGGTCGCCGGTGTTCACCACCTCGATCCGGATGGTCGGCCGGCCGGCGTTCAGCTCCAGCGGCTCGTCGGCCAGGATGTATCCGCCGATGGGCCACCGGTGCTTCGCCGTGGGCCCGGGGTGCCGGCTGAAGTCCTTCGCCACCGCTTCCTCGCCTTTCGTCTGCTCTCCGGGGCGCCCGCTGGTCCGCCGCCTGCGCCTACTGGATCGGCGCGTGCACCGTGACCAGCCGACTGCCGTCGGTGAACACCGCCTCCACCTGGACCATCGGCACCATGTCGGCCACGCCGTCCATCACGTCGGCGCGGGTGAGGACATGACTGGCGTCATGCATCACCTCCTCCACCGACTTGCCCTCGCGCGCGCCTTCGAGCGCCGCCGCGGCGATCACGGCCACCGCCTCCGGGTGGTTGAGCTTCACCCCACGGCCGCGACGCGCGGTGGCGATCTGGGCCAGGGACAGGATGGTCAGCTTCTCCAGCTCCTTGGGCGTGAGGTGCATCGTGGTGTTCCTCTGGTGTCGACGCCGCGCGGGCGGTGGGAGTGGTCGCGCGACGGCGTCCGTGAACACCATAGGAGAGTCAATGGGGCACAGCGGACCAAACGGGTAAACAGCCGCGTCACGATCGGCGCGGGGGACCGCCGGGGTGCGCGGTCACACGCCTGCGAGGCCCTGCGGGCTGTTGTACGGGATCGGCGCGCTGCAGATCTCCTGCAGGGAACCGTCCGCCTGGACGGCGTACCCCACGAGCTTCGAGGCGTTGCCGTAGATCTGGTACAGGTACGCGCCGTCGGGCGTCAGCCAGTTGTCGCTGGGGCCGCTGCTCACCGTGCCGTTGAGCGCCCGGAACGTGCCGTCGCCGGGCACCCTCGGACAGGCGGGGTCCTGGGCCACCACGGGTTCGGGGCCGTCGATGCGGAAGGTGCTGATGCCGCTGTAGCCGAAGTTCGTGGTGAACACCCACCGATCGTCGGGGGAGACCGACATCCAGCACAGTTCGGAGGGCTTGCCCGCGCTCGTGTCGATCTGTACGAGCCGGCCGATGTCGACCCGGCCCTCGCCGTCGATGGTGCCCATCACGATGCCGTCGCCCACGGCCTGGCCGACGACGAAGGTGTCGGGTCGGTTGTGCAGGAAGGCGATGTAGAAGGGTGAGCCGCCGTGGGCGTCGTAGAGCGAGGGCTGGCCGAGGCTGCCGTCCGGCAGTACGGGGAAGACGATGAGGCCGTCAGGATCGGGCTCGTTCGAGGCGATGGACTTCAGCTGGCCGTCCGGCCCACGGACCCAGAGGATCGCCGACCCGTCCGGATTCGCGGTGGGCGGCTGGTCGAACGTGGTGCCGACGAAGAGGAACCGCTGGTCCGGCGAGAGCGTCACCATGGTGGCCACGCGGTTCGGCTTGTCCGGCGTGTTCGCCGTGTAACGGGGGAGGCGGAGCGAGAGTTTCCCCGCGCCGTCGACCGACATCAGGCGGACGTGATCCGGCCCGAACGAGTGCAGCACGAAGAGCGTGCCGATCGACGGGGCGTACGCCAATGACTTCGCCGTGCCGCTGCGGCCGGTCACCGGGTTCCCGGTCGGCTTGACGTCGACCAGCGTAAGTCGGCCGTCGTCGCCGACGCCGAAGCTGGAGACCGTGTTGTCGCCGCCGTTCGTGGCGAACAGGAACCGCAGATCCGGGCTGAGGATGACGCTGCCGGCGCCCTCGAACGCGTTCGGCGCGCTCTCCTGCCCGCTGATGGGTTTGAAGGTGCCGGAGCCGGCGCCGCCGGTGGGAACACGCTCCACCTCGGTGATCATGCCGTCGGCGGAACGCAGATAGTGGATGACGGCGTTGCGTGTCTCGTTCGTCTGCAGGTAGAGGTGCCCGCCGTGCCGGACGTCTCCGCCCTGCGCCGCCTCGGTCGTTCCGGTCTGCCTGCCCCGCATGTCGACGCCCTCGCATCCTGCTCCGTTGACAACCTGGCGTTCCACCGGTGCCCGGTCGACCGCGGAGCCTCCCCGGGAATCACGCCGGAGGTCGAGGGCCGGGATCGCTGTTCCCGATGCGGGACGCCCGTCCGAATGTGATCAGCACTCGGCCCAAACCCGAAGCTACTCGACTCTCTGACGGCTCGGGTCGCTACCCGAATCTTTCCCCCGGTGACGGGCGGGCCGTCGTCTTCAGCAGCGGGTCCGGGGTGCGAGCGCCGCGTCGGCGGGGCGCTCCCGGTCGAGGTAGGTGGACTCGGCGAAGGCGACGAACCGCTCGGCGTCGCGGGCGTTCGAGGCCAGGCCGAACGAGACACGCACGGCCCCACCGGTGGGCAGCCGTAGCGCGGCGAGGTACTGGTCGATCGTTTCGACGCGCGCGAGCAGCGTCCGGCGCAGCGAGCCGCGGCCGATCCCGAACGCGCCCTCGCCCGCGCCCGGATTGCAGAAGCAGCCGGTCCGCACGGAGAAGCCCGCCGCCGACGACTCCCGCGCGACCAGCCGCTCGTCGACGAGCGACCCGTCCGGGTGGCGGAAGTTGAACGCCACGGTCCCGCCGCGCCCGTCGGCCGTGGCCGGGCCGTAGAGCTGGACCAGCGGCCGGCCGTTGCCGTGCCGTAGCGCGGCCAGACGCTCCAGCAGCCAACCGGTGAGCAGGCCGACCCGGGTGTGGACGAGGTCGACGCCGATCCCGTCGAGCCAGTCGAGGCCGAACGCCACGTCGGGGATGCCGAGGAAGTTCAGCGTGCCGTCCTCGAACCCGGACTCGTCGTCCAGGGGCCGGTGCCAGTCGCCCTGCACGCTGACCGCGCGGATCGTGCCACCCGCGAACCAGGGCCGGCGCAGCCGCGCGAGCGCATCCCGCCGGGCCACGAGAGCGCCCACCCCGGTCGGGTAGCCGAACAGCTTGTACCAGCTCAGGCACACGAACTCCGGGTGTACGACGCCGAGGTCCAGCCGGTTCGTGGGGGCGAACGCGGCGGCGTCGAGCAGGACGTCGTACCCGTGCCGCTGCGCCAGCTCCACCCACCCGAGCGGGTGTTGCACCCCGGTGAAGTTGCTCTGCGCCGGATACGCGAACAGACCGCGGCCGGCCGCCCCGCGCCACGGCCAGCGCCGGCCGCCTCGACCGGCGGTGAGCGCCGCGACCACGTCGGCCTCGGCGACCCGCAGGTCGGGGCCGGTCAGCGGCACGTACCGGACCGGCGCCCCGGCGGCTCGGGCGTACTCCCGGACGCCGTTGACCGAGTTGTGGTTGTCCCAGGTCAGCACCAGCGGGCTGGCCCGCGCGAACCCGTACGCCTCGCCCACGAGGCGGCACGCGCCGGTGGCGTTCGGGGTGAAGACGACCGCGTACTCGGCGGGGTCGGCGCGGAAGAACCGCAGCACCGCGCGGCGCGCCGCCTCGACCTGCGCACCGGCGGCCGCCGAGGTGGGGTTCTCCGAGTGCGGGTTGCCGTACAGGCCGGCGAGCAGGCGTTCCTGGTGCGCGACGACCTGCGCCCGCGCGGGCACCCCGGCGCCCGCGTAGTCGAGGTAGACGTGCCCGTCCCGGTCGAGGTGCTGGTACTCCGTGGCGCGCAGCGCGTCGATCCGGCGTGTGGCCGCGTACGCGGGGTCCGCCGCCAGCGACGCGGTGACGGGCGCCGGGTGGGCGGCGTCAGACCGCACGGCGGGACGCCTTGCGCAGCAGCACCGCCCAGGTGGCGGCGAGAAACAGCAGCGCGAAGCCGCCGAGGACAAGCCAGTTCACCCAGACTGGCCGGGAGAAGCTGTCGCCGTACGTGGCCAGCAGCGGCGGGCCGAGCGGCGAAGCGCCGTCGCGCCAGAGCCGCTCCACACCGGCGCTGTGGCCGAGCCCCTCGAACGCCCACCGGTTCGACATCGCGTAGCTGAGCCAGCGGCCGCCCGCCGCCATGGCGGGGACGGGCAGGATCGCCCCCACGAAGAGGACCTGCGGGAAGCAGAGCATCGGCAGCATGAGCGTCGCCTGGGCGGCGTCCGAGACGGCCGCCGAGCAGAGCAGGCCGAGGGCGAGCGCGGCGGCGGAGGAGAGCAGCAGCGTCGCGTACAGGGCCGCGAAGTCGGGGCCGTCGACCGGCGGGAGCCGGTCGGTGGCCCGCAGCACGCCGAGCAGGGCGAGGTCCACGAGGGCCAGCAGCGGCAGCAGCACCGTCACCTTGGCCAGCAGGTACGGCGCGAAGCGCACACCGGCCAGCCGCTCCCGGCGCAGGATCGGCACCTCCGTGCAGATCTGCAACAGCCCGTACGTCAGACCGAAGAAGAAGCCGCCGAACGCGATCCAGAACAGGATCATCACGGTGACGGTCGGGCCGGGGTGAGCGGGGTCGAACGCGCCGGGGCGGAAGAGCAGCGCGAACATGCCGAGCACCATCAGGGGCGAGCCGAGCAGGATGGCGAGGGTGAGCCGGTTGCGGGCGACGATCTCGGCGTTGCGGGCGGCGAGCACCCGCCACTGCCGCAGCCGGCCCGGTCCCGGGGCCGGCGCGGCGGGGCGGGGCGTGACGGCTGGCGGGGGTGGGTCGGGGCGCCGGGCCGCGAACCGGGTGGGCCAGGCGGCCGGGTCGTCGGTCTCGTCGAGCCGCAGGTAGACCTCGGCGAGCGACCGTACGCCGAAGAACTCCCGGGCGGCGGCCGGGGCGCCGGCGAACGCCAGCCGGCCCTGGCGGGTGAGCACGACGACGCGGTCGCACAGGTCGACGTCGGTGACCTGGTGGGTGCTGAGCACGACCGTGGCCCCGGCGTCGGCGAGTGACCGCAGCGCGCGCAGCAGGTCCACGGCGACCGCCGGGTCGAGCCCGGACGTGGGTTCGTCGAGGAGGAGGACGCCGGGACGGGTCAGCAGCTCGACCGCGATGCTGGCCCGTTTGCGTTCCCCGCCGCTGAGCCGCCCCACCGGCACGGCGGCGCGGTCGTCCAGGCCCAGGCCCGCCAGCGCGTCGCTTACCCGGCGCGCCGCCTCGGCCGGGCCCGTCCCGGCGGGCAACCGCAGCCGCGCCGCGTACCGCAGCGTCCGCTCCAGCGGCAACTCGCGGTGGATGATGTCGTCCTGCGGCACGAACCCGACGGCGCCGGTGGGGGCGACGCCGTCGTGTTCCACGGTGCCCCCTACCGGCCGCCGGACGCCGGCGAGGATCTCGAGCAGCGTCGTCTTCCCGGCGCCGCTGGCGCCGAGGACGGCCACCACCTCACCGGGCTCGATCGTCAGCGAGACGTCGTCCAGGATCCGGCGACCGTCGGGCACGGTCTCGTGGAGGCCGACGGCGGTGATCCGCGCGCCGGCCCGCGTCGGTGACGCGAGTTCCTCGGTCGTCATGTGCGGTGCGGCCAATCCGGCCGGTGGTCGGGGACACCGGCCTGCGACCCGAATATCGCACAGATGACCGTCAGCGGGAGGCCCCGCGCGCTGACCGTTCGGTCAGGGACGGACGAGGCACATGCCGCCGGCGGCCGGTCCGTCCATCGTGGCCAGCGCGTCGGGCACGTCGGCCAGCCCGATGGTCCGGGTGACCAGGTCGGCGGGACGCAGCACGCCCGCCGTGACGAGGCGCAGCAGTTCCGGGTACGCGTGCGCGGGCATGCCGTGGCTGCCGCGCAGCTCCAGCTCGTACGCGATGACGAGGTCCATGGGCAGCGCGGGGCGGCCCTGCGCGGCGGGCAGGAGTCCGACCTGGACGTGCCGGCCGCGCCGGCGCAGGCTCTCGATGGAGGCGGCGCAGGTGGCGTGACTGCCGAGCGCGTCGAGCGAGAGGTGCGCGCCGCCCCCGGTCGCCTGCCGGACAGCGGCGGCCACCGCGCCCGGGCCGGTGAGGGTGGTGCCGTCGAGGCAGACCGTGGCGCCGAAGCGTCGGGCCAGGTCGAGCGCCCCGGGAGCGATGTCGACGGCCACCACGCGGGCGCCGGACGCCGCCGCGATCATCACGGCGGAAAGGCCGACACCGCCGCAGCCGTGCACCGCCACCCACTCGCCCGCCGCGACGCGCCCCTGGCCGACCACGGCCCGGAACGCCGTGGCGAAGCGGCAGCCGAGCGCCGCGGCCGCCGGGTGGTCCAGTTCGTCGGGGAGCCGGACCAGGTTGACGTCGGCGTCGTGCACGGCCACGTACTCGGCGAACGACCCCCAGTGGGTGAACCCGGGTTGGGTCTGCCGCTCGCACACCTGCTGGTCGCCCGCCAGGCAGGCCGGGCACCGCCCGCACGCGCAGACGAAGGGCGCGGTGACCCGGTCGCCGGGTTGCCAGCCGCGTACACCGGCGCCCACCGCCGACACCACGCCGGCGAACTCGTGGCCGGGAACGTGCGGCGGCCGGATGTCGGGGTCGTGCCCCTGCCAGCCGTGCCAGTCGCTGCGGCACAACCCGGTGGCCTCGACGCGGATGACCGCTCCACCGGCCGGCGGCACCGGATCCGGGACGTCGCGGACCTCGGGTCGGGCGCCGAACTCGTCGAAGACCACCGCACGCATGCGCGGGATCCTCACACGGGCCCGCCGGTCCCGGAACGTCGGGGCGGCCCCGACGGCGGGTCCGCCCCGGCAGCCGGTGATTCCCGGGCCGTCCCGGCCGTCCTGGCCGCCTCGGGCCGTCCCGGCCGCCTCGGGCCGCTCCGAGCTGGTGGCCGGGGACGGCCGGGACGTGGTGACCTGACGTGACCGATTGCCAGGCCCCCACCGCCCACCCGCGGATCCTTTGCTCTGCACCCCCATACGCACCAGTGACGGTCCGTCACCGCGGCGCTGGGCGATGCCATCGTCCGCTTCCGGGTTTCCCCAGGCCAGCGACGTGGTGCATCGGTGGGTGCAGAGCAAAGCGTCCGCGGCGGTGGTGCGACCCCCGCGCCGGAAGTGACTGCCTGTCACCTGACGCAGGGTGACCTCGGGCGGCGGCCGCGGACCGGTACGCCCGTGACCGCAGCGCGCGGTCGTTCGGCGTCCACCCGGCCCGGCGCGCCGGTCAGCCTCCCGCGCCTCGCCGGGCGTTCCGGCGCCACCAGGGAACGGCCAGGAGCAGCAGGGTCACCACGGCGGCGCCGCCGAGACCGAGCCCGACCGTCAGCGACCGGGACGAGTGCCCACCGGTCGTCTCCTCCCGCTCGCCCTTGACCGGGACGACGGGCTGCTCGTACTTCTTCTCGTCGGGCGCCACCAGGTGGCCGACGGACGTGCCGCGCGGAAGTGCGAAACCCCAGTTCAGCAGGGCGGCCGACTCGCCGAGGCTGCCCAGCGGCGCGGTCTCCGCGCCGAGCAGGGTGACCGCGAGCCGGCGGCCGTCACGCTCGGCCACGCCGACGTACGTCTGCCGCGCCAGGTCCGTGAACCCCGTCTTGCCGCCCAGCGTGCCGGGATAGTGGCCGAGCAGCGTGTTGTCGTGCGTGATGACGAACCCGGGATTCGCCGGCCCCGCGGGGATCTCCGCCTGGGTCGTGGCGGCGTACCGCCGGAAGTCCTCACGGGCGAACGTGGCGCGCGCGATGAGCGCGAGGTCGTACGCGCTCGTGTACTGGCCGGGGCCGTCCAACCCGGAGGGGGTGGCGGCGTGGGTCTGGTTCGCGTGCAGCCGGTGGGCCTCCTCGTTCATGGCGTCGACCCCGCCCTGCCGGCCGGCCGCGCCCCCACCGAGGCGGGCCAGCACGTTTGCCGCGTCGTTGCCCGACCGGAGCAGGAGCCCCAGCCACAGGCTCTCGACCGAGTACCGGCCGCCGGGCACCACGCCCATGAGCGAACTGGCCGGATCGAGGTCACGCAGGTCCGCCCGGGTCACCTCCACCGTCTGCGCGGGATCGAGGCGCGGCATGAGCGCCGCGGCCAACAGCAGCTTCTGGACGCTGGCGGGCGTGCGGTGCTCGTGCGGCCCGCACCCGCCCAGCACCTCACCGGTCTTGAGGTCCGCCACCAGCCAGGCGGTTGCCGTGACCGCCGGCGGTCTGGGCGCGCCCGGCGGGCTCGCGAGCCCCGCCGTCGCCAGGGCCGGACCGCCGACGGCGCGCTGGGCCGCGTCGACCGGTGGCGGGGACGGCAGGGCGGGCGGCGGCACCGGCGGCTTCACGGCCGGGCAGGGAACGTCCGACGCAGCCGCCGCCCGCGCCGAGGCCGCGCCCGCCGCCCGCGACGGGGCGGCGGGCGCGGCCTTCGGCGGTGTCGCCGCGACGGCGGGCAGGGTCAGCAGGGCGCCGAGCGCCGCGGAGGTAACCCGAATGGTCGTCACGCTTACGTACGGTAATCGGCTGTTCGCGGGACAAGGCCCGTTTCGAGGAAGTACTCCGCCCGCTCTGCTGATCGGTTCCGCGCGCGCCGTCCGGGCTCGTGCCATGTGGGGCGGTCAGCCGGTGACGCGGGTGGGCCCCCCGCCGCTGCCACGGTCGTCGAGCACGAGGGGAGCGCGGCCCCGCACCGCGTACCGGATGTGGGTGACCTGCGGATCGTGGATCACACGCGTCGGGGTCAGCTCGATCGCCTCCTTCTCGCCCAGGTCCAGGTCGGCGTCGAGGAGCCGCAGACCCGTGCCCAGCACGACGGGCACGACGTGCAGCTCCAGTTCGTCGAGCAGGCCGGCCCGCAGCACCTGCCGGACGAGGCTGCCCCCGCCGGCCACCGCCACGTCCTTGCCGCCCGCAGCGGCGCGCGCCTGCTCGACGGCGGCGGCCACCCCGTCGGTGACGTACGTGAAGCTGGTGCCGCCCCGGCGGTCCAGACGGGGGCGCGGGCGGTGCGTGACGACGAAGACCGGCGCCCGGAAGGGCGGCTCCTCGCCCCAGGGCACCTCGCCGCCGTCGGCCATGCGCCGGCCCATCACGTACGCGCCGGCCGCCTCGAACGTCTCGGCGATCACGTCGGAGTTCGTGTCCCGCTCGCCGCCGGCGAAGCCCTGCCGCTCGCGCCACGCGAGCCCCTCGGTCACCCACCGGGTGATCCGGAAGAACCCGGCGCTTTCGGCGGACGCCATCCAGTCGCCGTCGCCCGTGTGCCGGGGACCGGCGTAGAAACCGTCCAGCGACACCGACATCTGTGCCGTCACCTTGGTCATCGCGTCACTCCTCGTCCGTTCCGTGGCGGCACCGCCTTCGGTGCCGCCGCACCCGTCGGTCGGAGCCGACAGTCGTGGGCCGACACCTGGACGCTGTGGCGCCGGTCACACGGGAGCCTCGGACGGGCTGTCGCGGGACGAGGGGAGGGGCGCCGGGTCAGGCCGGCGTCGCCGCGGCCGCGCGCGCCATGAGCATCGCCCGTTCGTGCCGGGTGGGCGCCAGCTCCGCGGCCCGCTCCAGCTCCTCGGCGGCCTCGGCGTGCCGGCCGAGGCGCAGCAGGAGGTCGCCGCGTACGGCGCCGAGCAGGTGGTAGCGGGCCATCCTCGGGTCCGCGCGGAGCGCCTCGACGGCTTCGAGGGCGACGTGCGGCCCGTCCACGTGGAGCACCGCCACCGCGCGGTTGAGCGCGGTCACGGGCGACGGCGCGATCTGGACGAGCGCGTCGTAGAGGGCGAGGACCGCGTCCCAGTCGGTGTCGTCGAACGTGTGGGCGCGGGCGTGGCAGGCGGCGATCGCGGCCTGCACGGTGTATGGGCCGAGCGGCTTGCCCAGTGCCCGGGCGCGGCCCAGCGCCGCCAGGCCGTGCGTCACGAGCGTCCGGTCCCACCGGGAACGGTCCTGGTCGGCGAGCAGCACCGGCTGGCCGTCGGGGCCGGTCCGGGCCGCGAACCGCGAGGCCTGCAGTTCCATGAGCGCCACGAGGCCGTGCACCTCGGGCTCGCGGGGCATCAGCCCGGCGAGGACCCGGCCGAGGCGGATGCCCTGCTCGGCGAGGTCCCGGCGTATCCACCGGTCGCCGGAGGTGGCCGCGTACCCCTCATTGAAGATCAGGTAGACGACCTCCAGGACGGCGGCCAGCCGTTTCGGCAGGTCGTCGGCGTCGGGCAGCGCGAACGGCACCTCCGCCTCGGCGAGGGTGCGCTTGGCCCGCGAGATGCGCTGGGCGACGGTGGCGGTGGGCGTGAGAAAGGCGCGGGCGACCTCCTCGGTGGCGAGCCCGCCCACCATGCGCAGGGTCAGCACGGCCCGCGACTCTCGGGACAGGACCGGATGGCACGCCACGAAGACCAGCGTGAGCAGCTCCTCGTCGCTCGCCGTGCCGTCCGGTGGCCCGTTCCGCAGGTCCGCGGCGAGCCGCGCGTACCGGTCGTCGCGCATCCGCTCCCGCCGGATCAGGTCGACGGCCCGGCGCCGGGCGACGGTCGCCAGCCAGGCGGCCGGTTCCGCCGGTACGCCCTCGCGCGGCCACTGGTCGAGCGCGCACAGGAACGCCTCCTGGGCGAGGTCCTCGGCCAGCCCGACGTCCCGCACGAGCCGGGTGAGGGAGGCGACCAGGCGCGCGGAGTGCATGCGCCACACCGCCTCGACCGTACGCCGCGCGTCCATTCCGCCTCCTCCACCCGACCCGCGCCGTCAGCCCCGCCCGTGCCGGGCAGGAACCGCCGCGGTCATCCGCGTCTCCCGCCCGCGCCTCTCCGGCGTGTACTCGGCGGCGAAGTCCTCCGGCTCGACGTGCGGGCGGATCTCCAGCACCGACCGCACGCCGGTGTCCGGCGAGTCGGGACACTGCCGCGCCCACTCGACGGCCTCCTCGACCGAGTCGACCTGCCAGAGCCAGTAGCCGCCGACGACCTCCTTGGACTCGGTGAACGGCCCGTCGACCACCGACGTGGTGCCGCCCTCGAAGACCACCTGGATGCCCTCGGCGCTGGGCCGGAGCCCACCGCCGTCGAGCATGATCCCAGCCTTGACCAGCCGCTCGTTGTACGCCGCCATCGCCTCGACCACCTCGCGGGTGGGGGTGAGCCGGTCCTCGTCCGCACCGGCGAACTTGATCAACACCATGACCTTCACGGGGTCCTCCTCTCTCGTGCCGCCCGCGCTTCCCGCCGGCGTCGTCACCCGGTTGTCGAACGGGCCCCGGCCGCTTTCGACATGCCAGCCGAAAAGATGCGGGAAGTGTGCCCGGCCCGGCCTCCGACCGTAGTTCAGGCGGCCCGGCCAGGTCCGATACGGTGGCAGGCGTGACCGAGGCGGCACGGGTGACCTGGTACGGCCACAGCACGCTGTGGATCGAGGACTCCGGCACCCGGCTGCTGACCGATCCGCTGCTGCGGGACCGGCTCGCCCACCTGCGCCGCCGCCGCGGCCCGACACCGCGCCTGCCAGCGGCCCCGGACGCCGTCCTCGTGTCGCACCTGCACGCCGACCACCTGGATTTCCCGTCGCTGCGCCGACTGCCCGCCGGCACCCCGCTCGTGGTGCCGCGGGGCGCGGCCCGCCTGGTGCGCCGGGCGCTCGGCGCGGCCGCCGGCCCCTGCGTCGAGTTGGCACCCGGCGACACGACGACGGTCGGCGACGTCACGGTGGCGGCCGTGCCGGCGGCCCACGACGACGCTCGCGGCCCCTGGTCGCGGCACCGGGCGGCCGCCGTGGGCTACGTGGTGCACGGCGAGGCCCGCACCTGGTTCGCCGGTGACACCGGCCTGTTCGACGAGATGGGCAAGCTCGGGCCGCTCGACCTGGCGCTGATCCCGGTCGGCGGCTGGGGCCCCACCCTCGGCCACGGTCACCTCGACCCGGCGGGCGCCGCGGAGGCGGTGCGGCGGGCGTCCGCGGCGTCGGCCGTTCCCATCCACTTCGGCACCTTCTGGCCGGTCGGCTGTGAGCGCGTCCGGCCGGACCGGTTCCTCCCACCCGGGGAGGAGTTCGCCCGCCACGCCGGGACCATCTCGCCGGGCACCCACGTCCGCGTGCTGCGTCCCGGCCAGTCCCTCGCCGTGGCCCGCTCATGACGGCGACGCTCGGTGCGCTCGCCTGGCTGATCGTCGTGGTGCTGTTCGGATCCGTCGTCCCCGTGGTCCCCACCGGGGCGGCGGTCAGCGGCGCCGCCGCGCTCGCCGCCCACCAGCATCCGCTCACCGTGGTCCTCGTGGTGGCCGCCGGCGCGCTCGGGGCGTACGCCGGTGACCTGGCCACCTACGTCGTGCTGGCCTGGGGCGGCGAGCGTATCGCCCGCCGGCTGCGGTGGCTGCGTGATCCGGAGCGGTTCGAGCGGATGTCCGCGCGGGTGCGCGAGGGGCGAGTGTCGATGCTCCTCGTGTCCCGGCTGATCCCGGGTGGCCGGGTCCCGGTCCTGCTCGCCGGCGCGGTGTCGGGCCTGACCTGGCGGCGCTTCGCCGTCGCGAACGCCCCGGCGAGCCTCACGTGGTCGGTCCTGTACGCCGCGATCGGCGTCGTCGGCCGGGCCGTGTTTCCCGAGCCGTGGCAGAGCGTGCTCGCCGCGATCGTCCTCGTGCTGCTTGTCAGCCAGGGACTGAGCTGGTGGAGCCGGCGGCGGACGGCGCCGGCTCCACCACCGGCGACGCCGTGACCGCGAGCGGCACGGCGGCCGGCTCGGGAACTGCTGCCGGGTCGGCGGCCGATCCGCCCTCCGGCGCGATCCCGCCGGCCGGGTCGTCGGGCCGGCGGAGGCCGAGCCGGCGCAGCCACGCGAGCAGCTGCCGGTGCACGGCGTCCGGGCCGACCAGCTCGCCGTCCTGCGCCCACTCGGCCGGGTGCACGAGCAGGGCCTCGGTCTGCCAGCCACCCAGCCCGCCGTGGCACCCGACCAGCTCCTCGAACGCCGCGACCTCCTCCAGGCTCGGGTCGATGGCGCTGATCACCACGAGGTCGCCCACGTGCGCCATCGTCTGGTGGCGCAGCAGGTCCCGGCGCGCCTTCGGCCCGTACGGGGCCAGCGGGTCGTCGCCGTCGACGTGCCCGTCGCGCAGCCGGTGCGACCCCCGCGGGCCGATGGCCACGGGCCCCACCGCGGAGTCGACCACGACCAGCCCGATGCCGGGGTGCGCGGCCAGGCCCTCGACGAGCCGCGGCGCCACGGCGTCGATGCGCTCCCGGGCAAGCCGGCCCGGGTGGCGGGTCAGGTAGATCATCGCCAGGTTGCCGGAGGCCACGACCACGGTCTCCGGGTCGGTACGCGTCGCCGCCTCCTCGCCGTCGGCCGGGCCCAGGCTGACCTCGCCGTCGTGCCCCGGCCGGGCGGCCACCCGCGTCGCCGCGGCGGTCATCCCGCCCCGCCCGGCCACCTCGGTGAGCAGCGTGTTGACCCGCACCCACTGCTCCACCCGGCCGGCGGCCTCGGCGCTGGTCGTGGTGACGGCCGGCGCTGTCGGGTCGTCGGAGGTGGATGGCGCCGCGAGCCGGGACACGACCTGGGCGAGCGACTCGCCGTAGCGCTGACGGAACGTGGCGCCCTGGCTCTGCCCGTGGTCGCTGAGCACCACGATGTGGTAGCGCCGCGCGGCCTCGGCCGCCAACCGCTCCAGGATGCCGAGCGTGTGGTCGAGCGCCTCGAGCGCGGCCATCGCCTCCGGGCGCGCCGGCCCGGCGTGGTGGGCGACCTCGTCGTAGTCGACGAAGTCGCAGAAGATCACGGGCGCGCCGCGGGCCATCTGCTCGGCGATGAGCGACACGTTGAGGTCGTTCAGGAGGCTGGCCAGCGGGCGCAGGGCCAGGTACGAGCCACCCCGCTCGCCGCGCGGCTGGACGTCCCGCCGGCGCTGCCGGCGCGCCTCGTGCAGCTCGCGCAGCACCTGCCCGGCGCTGAGCACGACGGCGCGGGCGAAGCCGTACGGGCTGGTCATGAACGCCGCGTAGCCCGGGGTGGAGCGGCCGGGCAGCCCGGCACGGCTCACCGTGAGCAGGCTGGTCGGGGCGTCGCCGGAGAACGCCGTGCTGATGCTCACCCCGCCGTCGCGCAGCAGCCCGTTCCCGGTGGCGAGGCGCCGTTCCACGTCGGCGGCGTCCCGGGGACGGCTGGTCACCACGAGACGACCCGTCGGCTGCTCGGCCGTCGCCTTCTCGTACCACCGGTAGGCCGGCACGTGACGGACGTCGCCGTGGAGCAGGCCGGCCTGTGCGGCCGGGGTGGTGGCCGGCAGCCCGGTGTGCCAGCGGGTCATCCGGTGGCTGTGGGAGCGCAGCCACCGCCCGATGGTGGGCAGGTTCCCGGCGCGGACGGCCCACTGCACCAGCGGGGCCGCCACTCCGTCGAGCTGGATGACGAGCAGACCCTCGCCCTGGGGCACGTCGGTCGGCGGGTCCGCCACGCTCCGGTCGCGCCGCGACGGCCGCCGGCGGCGGTGTGTCGCCCGCCGCACCCGGGTCATCAGGCGCAGCGTCTCGCTCACGAACGTGTCGTCGGTGCCGGCGTCGGCGAGCCAGTTCACGACGTTGGCGAGCGCCACGGCGACCCACGCCGCGAGGAACGCGACGGCGAACCCGGCGACGTGCGCCTTCGGGTCGAGCCGCAGTGCCACGTACATGACGACGGCCTGCACGCCCACGCCGATGGCTAGCGCCCCGAGCCCGCCGAGTGCGGTGGCCAGCGCGAGCAGCAGCGGGCGCAGGACGGCGCCGACCACGGTGACGAGGGCGACCAGCCACAGCATCGCGACGAGGCCGCTCGCGGTGACCCCGGGCAGCAGCCAGAGCGTCGTGGCGAGCACCACGAACGAGGTCGCCATGCTGCGCACGAGGGCGCGTACGCGCGCGACCGTGGGCCGGTAGCCGCGCAGCACCCGCAGGCCCACGCGCACCGGTTCGGGCAGCCGGTGGCGCCTGCGGGCGTCCACCTGCGGCTCCATCCTCGCCACGATGCCACATCCGAGCTATCAAGATCGACCGGTGAAGGAGCAGGTCACACCGGGACCGAGTATCCGTCGCGCCCGTGCCCGCCGCCCACACCGCCGGTCCGTCGGCCCCGAATCAGGGCAGCAGGTGGCCGTCGACCATCGTGAGCAGGGCGGACGCCGCCGCGCTGACCCGGCGGCCCGTGGCGGTGGCGGCGTGCAGCGCCCAGTCCAGCGACTGGTCGGTGACCCGCAGCGCCGTCACGTCCGGCCCCGGCGGCACGCTGCGTACGGGCAGGATGGCCACGCCGAGCCCGTGCCGCACGAACTCCGCGGCGACCGTGACGTCGGCCACCTCCATGGCGATCTGCCGGGTCAGACCGGCCGCGCCGAACGCCTGGTCGTTGGTGGTGCGGTTGGCGTAGCCGGCGGGGCAGTCGATGAAGGTCTCGTCGGCCACCTCCGCGAGCGTCACCGTCTCGCGTCCGGCGAGCGGATGCCCGGCCGGCACCGCGAGCACCTGGGGAACCGGCACGAGCATCCGGGTCCGCAGGTTCGGAAACGGCCGGCGACTCACCCCGAGGAACGCCACGTCGATCTCTCCGTCGACCAGCGAGCGGGCCAGGCCGGCCGAGCCGTTCCAGGTGGCGGCGCGCAACCGCAGGCCGACCCGGGGGTGACGGGTGCGGAACTCGCCGAGCAGGCCGGCGAAGTCGATGCCGCCCACGCCGGTCAGGCACCCGACCACCACCGTGCCGCGCAGCTCCCGGCCGACGTCGTGCACCGCTTCCCGGGCCGCCTCGGCGGCGTCGAGGGTGGCCCGCGCCTGGGGCAGCAGCGCCTCGCCGGCCTCGGTCAGCGACACCCGTTGCGCGCTGCGGTCGAACAGGGTGGCGTCCAGCTCCCGTTCCAGGGCCGCGATCGCGGCGGACACCGCGGACTGCACCACGTGCAGCCGGTTCGCCGCCCGGGTGAAGCTGCGTTCCGCGGCCACCGTGACGAAGTACTCCAGGTGCCTCAGTTCCACGCCGCCCAGGATCACACACCGCCCGGAGCGGGCGGGATCTTGGCCGGAAACGTGCCCGGAGGGGCGTTCCGGCGCAAGATCCCACCCGGGGGCGGCGCCGTGGGTCAGCTGGGGTTGTCGGCGTGGGTCAGGGTCTCCCAGGCCACGAAGAGGTTGTTGCTGCCGGCCGGCCGCTGCTGGAGCGTGAGCGTCTGCGTGTTCGTCATCGCGTTGCCGAGACGGTTGGCCAGGGCGTTGTAGCCGACCTCCGTGATCGGCCCCAGGCCGCGGGTCAGGCTGCCGCGGCAGAGCCACGACGGCGGCGCCTCGCCGAGCTGGTACCGGGAGTGGAAGCCGAGCGCCTGCCGCAACCGCTCGCCGACCTGCGGGTACAGGTCCTGACCCTGGATCCGGGAGGTCTCCGCGACGTGCGAGATCGCCGAGATTCCGTAGCCGGTGTGGGTGAAGTCCCGGCACGTCTCCTGGGCGAGGCCGGCCACGAACGTGGACTGGCCCTGCCAGTAGTTGATGATCTCGGCGCTGGTGTCGAGGCCGCTGCCCGGCACCGTGTACGGCAGTGCGCCGTCGCTGGGCAGGTAGATGAACGCGCGGGTCCGGTTCAAGAAGCGGGTGACCGCCGCGTCGTAGCCGGCCCGGTCGTTCAGGAACACCGCGATGCCGGTCGCGGCCTCCATCATGGTCAGCTCCCAGTTGCCGTTGCTGTTCGAGCCGTTGCGGACCACCGGCAGGTACACGGTGCGCAGCATGGTGGCGAACCGGGTGGCGTTGGGCCAGCTGCTGTACGTGTAGCGGATGATCTCCGCGGCGCGGGGCCAGACCGAGCCCGCCCAGCCGGTCTGCAACGGCGCGTTGCTGCCCGTGTGCGAGGTGATCGTGGCCGACCAGGCGTCCATGATCTGGATGGCCTTCTGTGCGTACCGGGCGTCGCCGGTGAGGTACCAGGCGAGCGCGTCGGTGTACGCGGCGATGGCGTCCTCCCGCTCGTCGGTGCAGCCGTAGTTGGGGTTGGAGTAGGAGCCGCACTCGACGACGGCGCGGGGCGCGGGCGTCCGCGACAGGGACGCGTACCTGCTGCTCATCATCTGGTTGAAGGCCGACGTCCAAGGCTGGGCGCCGGCCTGCACCCGGCCGCGCACGAAGTCGAGCTGGCCGCGACTCACGAGCACACCGGGGTGCGTGAACCCGCCAGTCGGGGGAGGGGTGGTGTCGCCGCCGGTGGGCAGCGTCCAGGTCTGGTTGGCGGCGCCGGTGCAGGTCCAGATCTGCAACGGGGTGCCGTCGGCGGAGCTGGGGCCGGTCGCGTCGAGGCACTTGCCCGAGCCGGCGTTGATTAGCTGCCCGCCGGTGGCCGACCATCGCTGGGCCGCGGTGCCGTTGCAGTCGTAGATCTGCACGCGGGAGCCGTTGGCGGTGCCGGCGGCCGCCACGTCCAGGCACTTCCCGAGCGCCCGGATCGTCCCGTCGTCGCCGACCGTCCACTGCTGGGCGGCGGTGCCGTTGCAGCCGTAGAGCTGGACGGCCGCGCCGTTCGCGGGGCTCGCGCCCGCGACGTCGACGCACTTTCCGCCGTACCCCGTGATGGCGCCGACGGCGGCCGCGGACGCCGTGGACGCGCCGACCACGAGGCCGGCCGGCACGGCTAGCGTGACCGCGGCGAACGCGGCGGCGAGCCGGAGATGGGGTCGGCGGGAGAGGCTCCCGATCCGTCGTCGCACCATGTCATGATCCTTTCCCGCCGCCCGAAGCGGTAGATCCTGGGGCAAATCCGCCGGCGACGGACGCGCTCGTCACGGGCGGTGCCGTGGGGGAGGGCGGACCGGTCGGCGGCGAACGCTCTGCCGTACGGCGGAGCAATTGTTAAGTCTGTTAATTGTTACATGCGAAGATACCGATATCAATGTCATGGTCCGGCGAGGGCGCCGCCCCGGTCAGTGGCTCGGCGTAGCCTCGGGCGGCCACGGCGGGGCGCCCACGCCGGTGACCCGTACGCCACCCCAGGGGTCCACCTCGGCGAGCCGGGCCGCCGTCACCCGCTGGGCGATCCGCAGCTCCACGTCGCGCCGGCCGGCCCGCAGCAGCCCCGCCACGTGCGGATCGGGCTCGACCCGGCCGCTCCAGTGGAAACGGCCGTCGACCGGCTCGAGGCGGCCGGTCAGGTGCACCCGCACCGGGTGGCCCGCCACGTCGGCGGGACCGTGGTAGCTCACGGTGTGATCCGCTCGTGCGCCCGGGTGAGCTCGCGTGGCAGGTCCGCGCTGCGGCGTACTCCCTCGATCCCGCTCCACAGCAGGGTGGTGAGGTAGTCGGTGAGCGCCTCCCGCCGGATGGGCTGGCCGTGGCTGGTCCACCAGTCACCGACCGCCTGCACGAACCCGACGAGGCCGTATGCCCACGGCTCGGCCGGCCCGGCGTCGAGGCCGAGCGCGCGCAGCCGGTCGCCGATCACCCGCGCGAGCCCGGCGGCCACCCGCCGACCGGAGCCGGCGATCACCTGGTGGACGCCCGGATGGCCGGACTGGTGCATGAGGAAGCGGTACAGGGCCGGCTCCGACTCGAGCACTCCGAGGTAGGCGTCAATCGTGGCCCGGACGAGGTCGCGTTCCTCGCGGACCTGCTCGATCGCGGGCGCGACGGCCTCGACCACCCGCGCGGCCACGACCTCGCTCACGGCCAGCCAGAGCTGCGACTTGTCGGCGAAGTAGCGGTAGAGCACCGGCTTGCTGACACCCGCCGTGGCCGCCACCTGGTCCATGTCGACCTGCGGCCCGTGCCGCAGCAGAGCCCGTACGGCGGCCGCCACGAGGTCCTGGCGCCGCTGCTCGCGGTGGTCGGCCCACCGGGCCCGGCGGCGGTCGGTCGCCGCACTCGCTGCAGTGCCGTCGGAGGGGCCGGGTCCATTGACATCGGTCGAGCCCGATTGCATGCTACTACTCGTAACAGTTACCGCGCGTCACGTCAATGTGGAGGCGTCATGGCGGCCACACCCGCCGGACCCGAGCGCGAGGCCACCGCCGACCGCCTGCTCGCGTCCTCGCTGCGGACGAGTTACGACCCCACCGTCGAGATCGACTGGGCCGCACCGCACGTGCCGGGCGCCTACTGGCTTCCACCGCACCGCAGCAGCCTCTACGGCACCCGTCTGTGGGACGGGATGACCGAGGAGCAGCGGGTCACCCTCACCCGGCACGAGGTGGCCAGCGCGGCCAGCGCCGGGGTCTGGTTCGAGACCATCCTCATGCAGATGCTCATCCGGCACTACTACGACGCCGACCCGACCAGCCGGCACGCCCAGTACGCGCTCACCGAGGTCGCCGACGAGTGCCGCCACTCGGTCATGTTCGGCCGGCTCATCGAGGCGATGGGCTGCCCGGTCTACCGGGCCGGCCGGTGGGACCAGGCGCTCGGGCGCTTCCTCAAGACCACGGCCACCGGCCCGCAGATGTACGCGGCGATCCTCATCGCCGAGGAGGTGCTCGACGCGTTCCAACGGGAGATCATGGCCGACGAGTCCCTCCAGCCGCTCATCCGGATGGTGTCGCGCATCCACGTGGTCGAGGAGGCGCGGCACGTGCGGTTCGCCCGGGAGGAGGTCGCGCGCCAGGTCGCGGCGGCCGGCCCGGTGGCGATGGCGTACGCCCGGCTGCTGATCGGTCGCGCCGCCTACTCGATCAGCAACCGGCTCGTCCACCCGGCCGCGTACGCCGCCGTGGGCATCCCGCCCGGGGTCGGCCGTGCCGCCGCCCGCGCCAACCCGCACTGGCGCGCCACCCTGCGCTGGTCCGCCGCCCGGGTGTACGACCACCTCGCGAGCCTCGACCTGGTGGCCGGGCCGGGTCGGGCGCTGTGGCGGCGCGCCGGCCTCATCTGATCGCGTCACGGCGACGGGAACGCTCCCGGGCAGCCCTGCCCACAATGGGCAGCCTCAGCCGCCCCCCACCCGTGGCTGGCGATGGTCGGTCAACCGGAGGCCGACGCCGCGCACCGCGTCGATGGTGATCCCGGTGTGCAGCTCGGTGAGCTTGCGCCGCAGCCGTTTGACCAGCGACTGCACGTCGGCCCTCCGCACCAGGCCCTCGTCGTGCCAGACCGCGCGGTGCAGCTCGGCGTAGCTCCAGACCCGTACGGGCGCCGTGATGAGGCACGCCAGCAGATCGTGCTCGAGCCGGGTGAGGGGGATCTCGCGGTCGCCGCAGCGGGCGGTGGAGCGCGTGGAGTCGATGAGAAGACCGTTCTCGCCGGTGGTCGCGGCCGGCGGAGACGCGGGCCGGGGAAACCGCCCGGGGGCGGCGATCAGCCGACGCAGCTCGTCGAGGTCGGCGACGAGCAGCAGCGGCGCCGCCCCGTCGAGGCGCTCCGCGAGCCGCAGTCGCTCGGCCGGCGACGGGGTCACGGCGATGACCAGGGGAAACAGGTCGTCCGCCGGATCGGGCCGACCCGGTGCCGTCGTGTCGTCGTCTTCGGCCATCGCACCCACCCGGAGACGAGGGCAGCCAGCCTGCCCGGTTCCAACATGATGCTGACAGTTGTTGTCAGACCGGCGAGCCGGTCGGCAAACGGTTAGTGACAACTTGCTTACGGCACGTTCTTGATCGTCCTTTTTCTCGATCATAGTGTCCAACCGGGCAACCGGCGTGACCCGCGCGGTGCATGGGGGGGGCATGGAGGGGTTCGTCCGTACCGACATTCGTCCACAGCGGAGGCGGACCCCTGCACCTTCACCATGGCCCAATTCACCCCCTGGGTCGTTCTGAAGGAGGCAGCACCGAATGTTCAGACGTCCACACTGGAGGCGCGCAGCCAGATCGCTGGTGAGCGCCGGTGCGGCGACGGTCCTCGTCGCCACGGCACTGGCGGCCACCGGCTCCGGCGCCCAGGCCGCGTCAGGCGGTTTCGGCGCCGGCGCGCCCTCGCCGGCGGACAAGATCCGACCGGAACTCACCCGGCAGCTCGAGGGCAAGAGCGAGAGCGACTTCTGGATCCGTTTCACGAACAAGGCGGACCTGAGCAAGGCCAGCCAGATCAAGGACTGGAACGCCCGCGGGGCCGCGGTCGTCGAGGCGCTCAAGAAGACCGCCGCCGACAGCCAGGCGAAGGTCAAGGCCGAACTCGACGGCTCCGGCGCGAAGTACCAGACCTTCTGGGCCACCAACGCGATCCGGGTGAGCGGCGGCTCGCTGCCGATGGCCCAGAAGTTCGCCGCCCACGCCGAGGTGGAGGCCCTCTACGCGCCCGTCGCGTACGAGGTGCCCAAGACCACCAAGGGCGACAACGAGAAGGTGGTCAACGCCCTCGAGTGGGGCGTCGCCAACATCAACGCCGACGACGTCTGGTCGCAGTACGGCGTCAAGGGCGAGGGCATCACCATCGCCAACATCGACACCGGCGTCCAGTTCGACCACCCGGCGCTGGTCAACTCCTACCGGGGCAACAACGGCGACGGCACGTTCGACCACAACTACAACTGGTTCAACGCCGCCGGGACCTGCGCCACCCCCTGCGACGGTGACGGCCACGGCACCCACACCATGGGCACGATGGCCGGCTCCGACGGCGGCGCGAACCAGGTCGGTGTCGCTCCCGGTGTCAAGTGGATCGCCGCGAACGGCTGCTGCCCGAGCGACGCCGCGCTGGTGAACTCCGGCCAGTGGATGCTGGAGCCGACCGACCTGAACGGCCAGAACGGGGACGTCACCAAGCGGCCGAACATCATCAACAACTCGTGGGGCACCCGCCTGCCGTCCAACGACCCGTTCATGGAGGACGTGACGCTGGCCTGGAAGGCGTCCGGCATCTTCGGCGTCTTCTCCAACGGCAACAGCGGGCCCGCCTGCCAGACCAGCGGCTCCCCGGGCAGCCTGGCGAGCAACTACTCGGCCGGCGCGTACGACGTGAACAACAACATCGCCAGCTTCTCCAGCCGGGGTGCCGGCCAGAACGGCGAGATCAAGCCGAACGTCTCGGCGCCCGGCGTGAACGTGCGTTCGAGCGTCCCGGGCAACGGTTACGCCAGCATCAGCGGCACCTCGATGGCGGCCCCGCACCTCGCGGGCGCGATCGCGCTGCTGTGGTCGGCGGCGCCGGGCCTCGTCGGCGACGTCGACGGCACCCGTGGGCTGCTCGACAACTCGGCGGTCGACTCGGCCGACGACCAGTGCGGAGGCACGGCCGACGACAACAACGTGTTCGGTGAGGGCCGCCTCGACGCGCTCGCGCTGCTCAACGCGGCGCCGATCGGCGACACCGGCACCCTGGCCGGCAAGGTCACCGACGCGGGCACGGGCGCCCCGATCGCCGGCGCCACCGTCAGCCTCACCGGCCCGGCCGACCGCCAGCTGACCACCGGGGCGGACGGCACGTACACCTCGCTGCTCCCGGCCGGCGACTACCAGGTCACCGTGTCGGCGTTCGGGTACGCCAGCAAGACCACCCCGGCGACGGTGACGCCCAACGCGACCACCGCGCTCAACGTCGCGCTGAGCGCGGTGCCGAGCGTGACGGTCAGCGGATCGGTCACGGACGGCTCCGGGCACGGGTGGCCGCTCTACGCCAAGGTGACGGTCGTGGGCCCCGGCGGCCTGTCCGACTACACCACGCCCGCCAACGGCCGGTACAGCCTCACCGTCCCGGCCGGTGCGACGTACATCCTGAAGGTCGAGTCGCAGTACCCGGGCTACGAGACGGTGACGAAGGAGGTCGTCGTCGCCTCGCGCAACGTCACCGCCAACGTGGCCGTGCCGGCGAAGTCGGACTCCTGCTCCCTGGCGCCCGGCTACGGCTACGGCTCCGACGGGGTCTACGAGACCTTCGACGGCGACACCACGCCGGCCGGCTGGTCCGTCGTGGACCACGCGAACTCCGGCCAGGTGTGGAAGTTCACCGACGACGGCAACCGGGGCAACCTGACCGGCGGCACCGGCGGCTTCGCCATCGTCGACAGCGACCACTACGGCTCGGGCGGGCAGCAGGACACGTCCCTCGTGAGCCCGGTCGTCGACCTCACCGCCGTGACGGCCCCGGTGATCCGGTTCAACCAGGACTTCAACTGGCTGGGCCCGGATCGCGCCGACGTCGACCTCAGCGTCGACGGCGGTGCCACCTGGACGAGCGTGCTCCAGCAGACGACGGACGCGTCCGGGCCGCGGGTCACCGAGATCCCGATCCCGCAGGCGGCCGGCAAGTCCCAGGTGCAGGTGCGGTTCCACTACTACGACGCCTCGTACGAGTGGTGGTGGGAGGTCGACAACGTGCTGATCGGCAGCACGGTCACCTGCGAGCCGGTCGACGGCGGCCTGGTGCTCGGCCACGTCCGTGACAAGAACACCAACGGCTACGTCAACGGCGCCACCGTCACCAGCGCCGATCGCCCGGCGGAGAAGGCCACCACGGTGGCGACGCCGGACGACCCGGGGCTCGAGGACGGCTTCTACTGGATGTTCTCCTCCCTCACCGGGACGCACAAGTTCACCGCGACGGCCGGCAACTACGTCAGCCAGAGCAAGAACGTCGACGTCCAGGCCGACTGGGCGACCGCCGCGAACTTCCAGTTGGCGGCCGGCCGGTTGTCGGTCGCGCCGACGTCGCTGAGCGGGACCGTCCAGATGCCGTCCGGCAAGGTCACCAAGAGCTTCACGGTGACCAACACCGGTGGGGCGCCGGTCGAGGTCGCGTTCGGCGAGCGCGACGCCGGATTCGAAATCCTCCGGGCCGACGGGTCCCGGGTGAGCCGGCAGCAGATGCTCGGGTCCACCGGCGCCCCGGAGCAGCGGCTCCAGGCGGCGACGTCGTTCGCCGCGAAGGCGTCGGACAAGTCCTCGCAGGCGGCGTCCGCCGCCGTCGGCCCCCAGGCCGCCCCGTGGACGGACATCGCCGACTACCCGGCGAACATCATGGACAACCGGGTGGTGAACCTGGACGGCAAGGTCTACTCCATCGGCGGTGGCGACGGGTCCGCGTCCACCACGAAGAACTACGCCTACGACCCGGTCGCCCAGACCTGGTCGCAGATCGCCGATCTGCCCGACGCGCGCAACGCCATGACGGTGGGCGTCGTGGACGGGAAGATCATCGCGACCGGTGGCTGGGCGGCGGCCGGCCCCGACGGCACCACCTGGTCGTACGATCCGGGGGCCAACAGCTGGACCGAGGTGGCCGACAACCCCGCGCCGCGTTCCGCGGCCGGCCAGGCGGTCGTCGACGGAAAGCTCTACGCCGTCGGCGGGTGCACCACCTCCGCCTGCACGCCGATGTCGAACAGCGTGGTCCGGTACGACCCGGGCAGCGACAGCTGGGAGACGCTGCCCAACTACCCGAAGTCGGTGGCGTTCCCCTCGTGCGGCGGCATCGACGGGCGGGTCTACTGCACCGGCGGCAACGACGGCGCCGCCGCGCAGAAGTCCGGCTACGTGTTCGACCCGGGCGCCAACTCCTGGAGCCCGATCGCCGACGCCCCGGCCGACAACTGGGCCAGCGCGTTCGCGGTGGCGAGCGGCAAGCTCCTGGTCGTCGGCGGGTCGCAGGGTGGCGCCATCACCAACGCGGGCTTCGCCTACGACCCGGCCACCGACTCGTGGTCGACCCTGCCGAACGCCAACACCCCGCGGTACCGCGGTGGCGCGGCGTGCGGCTTCTACAAGGTCGGTGGCTCGTCCGGAGGCTTCGCCTCGACGCCCGACAGCGAGGTGCTCCCCGGCTTCGAGGGGTGCGCCGAGGACGCGGCCGACGTGAGCTGGATGACGATCGACAAGTCCGAGGTCACGCTCGCGCCGGGCGAGAAGGTCACCGCCACTGTCGGGATGACGGCGAACGTGGACCAGCCGGGCACGTACAGCGGTGAGGTCACCATCCGGGAGAACACGCCCTACACCGTGGCTCCGGTGACCGTGACGATGAACGTGCAGGCGCCGAAGACCTGGGGCAAGCTGATGGGTACGGTCACCGGGACGAGCTGCCAGGGCGGCGGCGCGCCGCTGCCCGGTGCGGTCGTCCAGATCGACTCGTGGGCGATGTCGTGGACCTTCGCCACCGACGCGCAGGGGAAGTACGCGTACTGGATGGACCGCCGCAACAACCCCATGACGATGATCGTCGCCAAGGACGGCTGGAAGCCCCAGACCCGTCAGACGAAGATCAACGTCACGACGCCCACGGTGGAGGACTTCGCGTTGTCGCCGATCCGGTGCTGACGCCTGACACCTGACGCACGACCCGGCCCGCCTGGTCTCGACCAGGCGGGCCGGACCCTGTCGCGTGACGCCCGGACCGGCGCGCGCCGGGCGGTGCGGACCGCTCAGACCGAGGCGAGGCGGAAGCCCACCCCGCGGACCGCGTCGATCGTCGCCGAGGCATTCAGCGTGGCCAGCTTGCGCCGGATCCGGCGTACCAGCGAGTGGATGTCGGAACCGCGGCCCAGATGCTCGTTGCCCCAGACCGTGAGGTGCAGCCGCTCGTACGTCCAGATCTGCCCCGGCGCGCCCAGGAGGCACAGCAGGAGGTCGTGCTCCAGGCGCGTCAGCTCGATCTCACGGTCCTCCCAGCGCACCACCCGCCGGTCGGAGTCGACGACCAGGGCCGGCGGCGACGTGGCCGGCTCGGCATCCGCCGTGACGTCGGCGGCCGCCACGGGCGCCGGTGGCGCCGCCGCCGCGACGGGCGGCGCCTCGGCCACGCCGAGGAACTCCCGCGCCTGCGCGACGCTGGAGACGATGAGGAACGCCTCGGTGCCGCCGAGCAACTGCGCGAGACGGCGGCGCGCGGCGGGCGACGACGCGATGCCGATGACCATGGATGCGACCGGGATCCCCCGCATTGTCCACCTCTTCCGGTTCCCCACTTGCACCGGGATGGAATGTCGATGACGTTGGTCGATCTGCGAACCGACCCTAGTGGGCCTTTATATCGCTCCGGTAAACAACATTTGCGCTGCGGCACCCATGAATGGCTCGTCCAGGGAGGACGGGCCAGGGGGTTGGCGTGTTCATGACACCGTGACCGGACCGGACGCGAGGCGTTTTAGCTGTTTGACCGGATTGTTCGACGGTCGGGTCGCGTCGGTGCAGGAGTCCTGCTCGCGGCCGCTCCCATGCCGCCGGAAGGGCGACGCCGCGCCGGACGGTAAATGGAAGGGGATTCGGCCCTCGGCCTGCCCGCGCGAGGCCGCATCAATTGATCGGGTATTTGCGGACAATGCCCGCCGCCGGTCGGGCCCTCCGTTCCGCGGTATTTCGGCGCCGTCCCCCGCGGGGCGCCGACCATCCGGGATCCCAATACCGTTGTTCCGTCCGTGACCAGGCACGCCGATTCCGAAGGCCGCGCGGATTCCGGGGGGGGGCGGACGCGCCGGCCCTCCGGCACGGGCGTCGTCCTCCAGGCTTGCCGCGGTCGACCCCAAGGTGACCGGCCCGGGCCCGAGAAGGCGCTGTCCGGGCCGGAAGTGGATCACGCGAGGCGTGCTATCCGAGGTTGTTCGGGATGCGGCGCGCCCGTTGCCCAGTCCCAGCGGGTGATCGTGGTGCGTATGAGGCGGGCGGCGGCTGACAGGTGGCTGTCGGCGCCCCAGTAGAGGGTGACCGTGCGTCGGCAGTCGGCGCTGTCGACGGTGATCCAGGCGACCGGGGCGTCGGGGGCGCTGCGGCGGGCGAAGGCGGGGACCAGACCGATGCCGAGCCCGGCGCTGATCAGGCTGGCGATGGCGCTGTGTTCGTCGCTCTCGCAGACGATCTTCGGAGTGAGGCCTCGGGCGGCGAAGAGGCGGTCGAGCAGCCGGCGTAGCCAATGTCCCCTGCGGGCGGTGATGAAGGGCTGGTCGGCGAGTTCGTCGAGGGTCACCGTCGTGCGGTCCGCCAGCGGGTGACCGAGGGGTACGACCACCGCCACCGCTTCGTCGAACAGGTGCGCCGACTGGAGTCCGTCGGCGTGGATCGGCTGCGAGGCGATGCACAGATCGACGTCCTGGGCGCGCAGGCGGCGGCCCATGTCCTCCGACGGCGACCAGTGGAGTTCCACCTCGATGGTGGGATGGGCGCGTTTGAAGGCCGCCAGCGGCCCGGTGAGGGTGAGGAAGGTCTCGGACGCCAGTCTCACGGTGCCCAGGCCCTGACTCGCGGCCTCGGCGACGGCACGCCGTCCCGCGTCGAGTTCGCCGAGGGCGCGTTCGACGTGATCGCGGAAGAGCCGGCCGGTGTCGTTCAGCCGCAGCCGTCCGCCCCGGTCGAACAACGGCACCCCGAGTTCGCCTTCCAGGCGGGCGATGGTGCGGCTCAGCGACGGCTGGGCGACGCGCAGCTCGTCGGCAGCCCGGCTCAGGTGCTCCAGCCGGGCCACCACCAGGAACTGCCGGAGAGAGTTCAGCTCCATCATGCTTCCCCGTCTATAACGCCATAGCAATATCGGTCTTAGGCAAGATAACTCCCACGTCATAGTGTCAGCGGCATGGGAAAGCATGACGAAGCCGGGATCCGCCGGCAGATCGAAACGGTTGTCGAACGGGTCACGGCCAAGGACGTCGAGGGCCTGAAGCAGCTCTACGCGCCAGACGTCGTGTCCTTCGACATCGAGCCGCCGCTGCGGCACGTCGGGACAGCGGCGAAACTCGCGGCCTGGACGCGCGTGTTCGAGTTCTTCGACCGTCTGGCCTACGAGGTCCGCGACCTGACCGTCGTCGTGGGCGACGACGTGGCGTTCGGCTACGCCTACGCCCGCACCAGCGGCACCTTGCGGAACGGGACGGCGACGGACGGCATGTGGGTCAGGATCACCTACGGCTTCCAGAAGATCGACGGTGTCTGGTTGATCACCCACGACCAGGTGTCGGTACCGCTCGACATCGCGAGCGGTAGGGGCGTCGTCGACCTTCAGCCCTGACGGAGGAGCAGGACGCAGCTCGCATCGCCTGCTCGGACCACAGCAGGCGAAGGGATCGCCATGATCCTGGTCGCCGGTCCTACGGCACCGGCACGGGCGCCGGTGCGGGCGTCGGCCCGCCTCCGGCGCCCGCAGCGCCCCCGCTCAGGTGCGCGCCAGCGACCACCCGTCGGCGACCAGCCGCGGCGCGTCCGCGCCCTCGCCCTGGAAGAGCAGACCGTCCCGGCCCGCAACGACGATCCGGTCGACGTAGACGCCCCGGCCCTGGCTCGACACGTCCGTGCTGCTGCTCCAGCGTAGGTGGGTCGCCCCGTCCGGCACGTCCACCGACACCTGCCACCACACCCGGCCACCGTGGCCGGTGAGGGTGCCGTCGCTGCGCCACCGCCGGTCTCCCTCGCGCAGCACCATCGGTGTCGGCGTCCAGGTGGCGCCGCCGTCGGTGGAGACCTCGACCCGCGCGGTGTCGAAGCGCGGCTCGGTGTCGTACCAGAGCAGGAAGCTCGCGGTGGCGTCGCGGGCCGCCCGGCGCAGCGGCGCGGTGAGCGTGACCGTGGCGGCGTCCCGCGGATCGGCCCGCCAGGCCGCCGACGAGCGGGGGCGCACCGGCATCGCCTCGGCGAGGTCCCGCGCCACGGCCCGCCGGGCGACGTTGTTGCTGCCCCAGTTGCGGTCGGGGTGCACGCGGTTGCTGAGCAGGATCACGAACGAGTGGGACAGCGGGTCGACCACCAGCGACGTACCGGTGAAACCGGTGTGCCCGAACGCGACGGGGGAGGAGAGACCCATCATGTACCAGTGCTTGTTCAGCTCGAAGCCGAGCCCACGGTCGCTCTCCGGGTACGCCTGCTCCAGCGTGGCGTTGTAGTTGACGAGCATCGCCCGCACCGTGTCCGGACGCAGGATCCGCCGCCCGCGGTACTCGCCGCCGTTGAGCAGTGACTGGCAGAGCACCGCCAGGTCCGTGGCCGTCGAGAAGACTCCCGCGTGCCCGGCCACGCCCCCGAGCGACCAGGCGTTCTCGTCGTGGACCTCACCCCAGACCATGCCCCGGCCGGCGTACGGCTGGTACTCCGTGGCGGCGATGCGGGCCCGCCGCTCCGGTCCCGGGTTGTAGCCGGTGTCGGTCATGCCCAGCGGGGCCGTGACGCCGTCGCGGACCAGATCGGCCAGCGGCCGGCCGGTCACCCGCTCCACGAGCACGCCCAGGGCGATCAACCCGAGGTCGGAGTACACGTACTGGCCGCCGGGCGTCGCCCCGGCCGCCAGCGGCGTGGCGAGTGCCGCGGCGAACCGCTCGGCGGGCGTCGGGTACCTGCTCCACAGGGCCGTGAAGGCCGGCAGCCCGGAGGAGTGGGTGAGCAGCATCCGTACGGTCACCGCCTCCTTCCCGCCGGCGGCGAACTCGGGCAGGTACCGGGCCACGGGCGCGTCCAGGTCGATCCGCCCACGCTCGACCTGCTGCATCACCACGATCGTGGTGAACAGCTTGGACACCGAGGCCAGGTCGAAGATGGTGTCGGGCCGCATGGGGATCTGCTGGTCCGCGGGAAGCTCCACACCGGTCAGGTCGGGCGCCGGCCCCACCTCGGCGTACCGCACGGCCGTGCCCACGGCCGCGTGTTGCACGACGACGCCGTCCTTGGCGGCGAGCACGACGGCGCCGGCGTACGTCGGGTGCCCCGGGTGGTCCGGGGTCGGCTCCAGGTACGCGGCCAGGTCGGCGGGCATGCGGTCCACCTGCTCGGGAAGCAGCCCCACCTGGCGTGCCGCGCCGCGGCGCAGCGTGTCGTGCCGGAACCGGATGTCGGCCGGCGTCACCGTCGGTGGGCCCGACGTGACCGGAGGGCGCGTGGCGGCGGCCGTGCCGCGGGCCGGCCGGTCGGTGCCGGGCGCGGCGGTCGCGCCGGTCGCGGGCATTGTGGCGCCCAGCACGACCACCGTGAGGCCGAGCGTGGCGGCCCGTAGCGGCCCGGTGCGGACGGCGGCGGGTCGGCGGCTCCTGCGTGGCATGGTCCCTCCTACCAGGTCAGGCCGTGGCCGTACGGGTAGAGCACGTCCCCGCGGTCGGCCGTCGGGATGGTGACGGGCAGCCGGCCGCGCGGCGACAGCTCGCCGTGCAGCGCGCGCACCAGGGCGTCCATCGCGGCCCTGGTGTACGAGTACGTCGCCAGGTAGGTGCTCACGCCGGGCAGGTACGCGATGTCGTACGGGTCCCGCACCGCCACCACGACGACCGGCTTCCCGGTGGCGCGCAGCGCCGCGACGAGCCGCTGCTGGCTGGCCCGCGGGTCGGTGACCGTGGTGTCCCACGCCTTGTTCACGAGCACGACGGTGAGGTCGTGCGCGGCCGCCTCGGCGGCGGTCGCGGCGATCACCTGGTCCGACGGCAGGGTCGCGGGTCGGGCGGTGGCGCGGGCGCCCCGGGCCGTGAACCCGGCGGCGACCGTCTCGATCGGGGCGAAGGCGGCGGTGTTCCAGCCGGTGACCAGGACCGACCGGTCGGCACGGGAAAGCGGCAGCAGCCCGGCGTCGTTGCGGACCGCGGTGAGGGTCGGGTCGGTGACCCGGGCGACGGCGGCCTGGTGCGCGGGCGCCCCGACGGTGCGGACCGCCCGGTCGACGTCCACGAACGGCGGCCGGGAGAGGCCCTGCCGGTACTTCATGGCGAGGATGCGGCGGACCGACTCGTCGACGCGCCGCTCGGTCAGCTCGCCGGTGGCCACGGCCCGCAGCACCGCGTCCCGGGCCAGTCGCAGGTCGGGCGGCATGAGGAGCTGGTCGGCCCCCGCCTTCAGCGCCAGGACGGGAACCCGGTCGTCGCCGTACCGCTGCCGCACGGCGGCCATGTTCAGCGCGTCGGTGACGATGACCCCGCGGAAGCCCAGCTCGCCGCGGAGCACACCGGTGAGGATCCGGGGCGACAGCGTGGCCGGGTCGCCGGACGGGTCGAGGGCGGGCACCACGATGTGCGCCGTCATGATCGAGTCGACGCCGGCGGCGATCGCCCGCCGGAACGGCGGCGCGTCGATCCGGTCCCACTCCTCGCGGGTGTGGTCGATCACCGGCAGGTTGGTGTGGCTGTCGGTGCCGGTGTCGCCGTGCCCGGGGAAGTGCTTCGCCACGGCGGTCACGCCGGCGCCGCGCTGGAAACCGGCGACCTGCGCGACGGTCAGCCCGGCCACGAGGTTGGGGTCGGCCCCGAAGGACCGGACGCCGATCACCGGGTTGGCCGGGTCGACGTTGACGTCGGCGATCGGCGCGTACGGCTGCCGGATGCCGACGGCCGCGAGCTCCCGCCCGGTGACGACGGCCGCCGTCCGCGCCGCCTCGGCCGAGCGGGCCGCGCCCAGCGCCATGGCCCCCGGGAACTGCGCGGCGGGCGGCGGCATGCGCAGCACCACGCCCTGCTCCTGGTCGGTGGAGAGGAGCAGGGGCACCCGTCCCTTGCGGCCGTCGCCGAGGGCGGCGCGTTGCAGGCCGTTCGAGAGGGTGGCGATCTGGCGCGGGCTGTCCAGGTTGTGCGACCAGGAGAAGTAGCAGACGCCGCCGAGGGAGTACCGCTCGATCACCTCGGCCGGGGTCTCGACACCGAAGGCCGCGCGGTTGGCGGCCCGGTCGGCGGCGCTGGGTTCGGTCGCGTCGCCGCCGTAGACGTAGGTGGCGAAGAGCTGGCCGACCTTCTGCTCCAGGCTCATGTGCCGCAGGGTCGAGGTCACCCAGCCGTGCTCGCCGGCGGGGGCCGGCGTGGGCGGGGGCCAGGCGTGGACCGGGAGCGGCGCGGCGGTGACGCCCAGGGCCGCCAGCAGGACGGAAGCGGTCACGAGACGGGTCTTCATAGACGACTGCCTCTCAGCCGGGATGGCTGAAACTTAGCTACACATCTATGAATCGTCAAGAAGGTTTGCTACACGAAAGTCCCTCGGGGATGGACCGCGCCCCTCGCGGTACGGCGTCCCGGCCACTAGAGTCGACGGCAGCAATTCCCGTGGATCTATTGGACCGGGTCATCCCACGGCGAGGAGCCCCTCATGCAGCTTCCCGACGGCGTCGAGGTCACCGGTCCCCGGCACGACCGCTACGAGGAGATCCTCACCCCGCAGGCGCTCGGCTTCCTCGCCGAGCTGCACCGCGCCTTCGACGCCCGCCGCCGTGACCTCCTGGCCCGGCGCGCCGAGCGCGAGGCCGCCCTGGCGGCGGGGGAGTCGCTGGATTTCCTGCCCGACACCCGGCACGTCCGCGACGGTGACTGGCGGGTCGCCCCGCCCGCGCCGGGCCTCCTCGACCGGCGGGTGGAGATCACCGGCCCGACCGACCCGAAGATGACGATCAACGCCCTCACCTCGGGCGCCAAGGTGTGGCTCGCCGACCTCGAGGACGCCAACACCCCGCTGTGGGAGAACGTGATCGGCGGCCAGCTCACCCTGCGCGACGCGATCGACCGGACCCTGGCCTTCACCGCGCCCGACGGCCGCCACTACCGCCTGGACGACGGGGAGCTGGCGACCATCGTGGTCCGACCGCGCGGTTGGCACCTCGGTGAGAAGCACATCCTCGTCGACGGCGAACGCACCTCGGGCAGCCTCGTCGACTTCGGCCTCTACCTCTTCCACTGCGCCCGACGGCAGCTCGACCGTGGCAGCGGCCCCTACTTCTACCTGCCCAAGATGGAGAGCCACCTCGAGGCCCGGCTCTGGAACGACGTCTTCCTGCTCGCCCAGGACCGCCTCGGCATCCCGCACGGCACGATCCGCGCCACCGTGCTCATCGAGACGTACCCGGCCGCGTTCGAGATGGAGGAGATCCTCTACGAGCTCCGCGACCATTCCGCAGGCCTCAACGCGGGGCGGTGGGACTTCATGTTCAGCGTCATCAAGAAGTTCCGCACCCGGGGCGCCGACTTCCTCCTGCCCGACCGCAACGCCGTGACCATGACCGCGCCGTTCATGCGCGCGTATACCGAGCTGCTCGTCCGCACGTGCCACCGGCGCGGCGCGCACGCCATCGGCGGCATGGCCGCGTTCATCCCGAGCCGGCGGGACCCGCGGGTCAACGAGACGGCGCTGGCCAAGGTCCGCGACGACAAGACCCGCGAGGCGGGCGACGGCTTCGACGGCTCGTGGGTCGCCCACCCCGACCTCGTGTCGGTCTGCCGCGAGGTCTTCGACGCCGTGCTCGGCGACCGGCCGCACCAGCTCGACCGGACCCGCGACGACGTGCACGTCACCGCGGCCCACCTGCTCGACGTGCGGAGCACACCGGGCCGGCGCACGGAGGCGGGCCTGCGCAACGACATCAGCGTCGGGATCCAGTACCTCGCGAGCTGGCTGCGCGGCACCGGGGCCGTCGCCGTCTTCAACCTCATGGAGGACGCCGCCACGGCCGAGATCTCCCGCTCGCAGGTCTGGCAGTGGCTGCACGCCGGCATCACCCTCGACGACACCGGCGAGAAGGTCGACCGGGAGCTCGTCGAGCGTCTCGCCGACGAGGAACTGGCGAAACTGCCCGGCGACCCGGCCGACTACGCGCCCGCCCGGTCCCTGTTCATGGAGGTCGCCGTGGCGGACGACTTCGTGGACTTCCTGACCCTGCCGGCGTACGAGCGGATGCCCTGACACCTCCAGGCGGCGACGGGAGGCCGACGATGACCACGACGGACGTCACGACCCTCGCCGCGACGCTGCGGGCCCACCTCGGCGACGCCCAGGTGATCAGCGACCGGCAGGAGCTGCGCACCTACGAGTGCGACGGGCTGGCCCAGTACCGGGTCGTTCCCGCCCTCGTGGCCATCCCGCGCACCGCCGAGCAGTGCGCCGCGACCGTCCGGGCCTGCGTCGACGCCGGCGTGCCCTTCGTGGCGCGCGGCTCGGGCACCGGCCTGTCCGGCGGCGCGCTGCCACACGCCGACGGGGTGCTGATCGTCACCTCGCAGATGCGCGCGATCCGCGAGGTCGCCCCGCTCGACGAACGGGCCGTGGTCGAACCGGGGGTCATCAACCTGCACGTCACCCGGGCCGCCGCCCCCTACGGTTACCACTACGCGCCGGACCCGTCGAGCCAGCAGGTCTGCTCCATCGGGGGCAACGTCGCCGAGAACTCCGGCGGCGCCCACTGCTTGAAGTACGGCTTCACCACCAACCACGTCACCGGGCTGGAGGTCGTCACCCCCGACGGCGACCTCGTACGCCTCGGCGGTCGCGCGCCCGACGCGCCCGGCTACGACCTGCTCGGCGCGTTCGTCGGTTCGGAGGGGACGCTCGGCATCGCCACCGAGGTCACCGTGCGGCTCACCCGCTCGCCGGAGTCGGTGCGCACGCTGCTCGCCGCCTTCGCGAGCACGGACGCCGCCGGCGCCGCCACCTCGGCGATCATCGGCGCCGGCGTGGTCCCCGCCGCTGTCGAGATGATGGACGCGCTCGCCATCGAGGCGGCGGAGGCGGCCGTACGGTGCGGCTATCCCGCCGGGGCCGGCGCCGTCCTGATCGTCGAGCTCGACGGCCCGGCCGCCGAGGTCGACGCCCAGTTCGTCGACGTCGAGCGCCTCTGCCGAGACCACGGCGCCGCCGAGATCCGGATCGCCGCCGACGACGCCGAGCGGGCGCTGATCTGGAAGGGCCGCAAGTCGGCGTTCGCGGCGGTCGGCCGGATCAGCCCCGACTATATCGTCCAGGACGGCGTGATCCCCCGCACCGCCCTGCCCGAGGTGCTGCGCCGCATCGCGGAGATCTCCGCCGAGCGCGGCGTACGCGTGGCCAACGTCTTCCACGCCGGCGACGGCAACCTGCACCCGCTGGTCCTCTTCGACGACGGCGTGCCCGGGCAGGCCGAGCGGGCGGAGGAGGTCTCCGGCGCGATCCTCGACATCTGCGTCGCGCACGGCGGCTCGATCACCGGCGAGCACGGCGTCGGCATGGACAAGGTGGGCTACATGCCGCGGATGTTCACCGACGACGACCTCGACACCATGCAGTTGCTCCGGTGCGCCTTCGACCCGCGCGGCCTCGCCAACCCGGGGAAGGTGTTCCCCACACCGCGGCTCTGCGGTGAGGCGCCCGGCCGTCGCCGGGGCGTGCACCCGTTGCAGGAGGCCGGCCTCGCGGAGGTGTTCTGATGCCCGACGACGTGCTCGACGCCCTCCGTGCCGCCGTCGACGCCGGTACCGCCGGTACCGCCGGCGCCGACCTCGTCCGGCCGGCCGGGCCCGGCGACGCCGTGGCGGGCGTCGCGCCCCGGTACGTGGCGACGCCCGGATCCCCGGCGGAGGCGTCCGCGCTGCTGCGGGTCGCCGCCGCCCGCGACCTGGCGGTGACGGTCACCGGCGGCGGCGGCAAGCAGGACTGGGGCGATCCGCCGCGCCGGCTGGACCTGCTGCTGCACACCGGCCGGCTCACGGGCGTGGTGGAACACGCGGCCGGCGACCTCATCGTCGTGGTCCGTGCCGGCACCCCGCTGGCCGAGCTCCAGGCCAAGCTCGCCCCCGCCGGTCAGCAACTCGCCCTCGACGCGCCGCTGCCGCCCGGCGCGGCGGCCACCGTGGGCGGCGTCGTCGCCACGAACACCAGCGGCCCCCGGCGCATGCGCTACGGCACCGTACGCGACCTGCTGATCGGCGTCACCATGGTCCGTCCGGACGGGACGGTGGCCCGGGCCGGCGGCAAGGTGGTGAAGAACGTCGCCGGCTACGACCTCGGCAAGCTCCTCACCGGGGCGTACGGCACCCTGGGGCTCGTCACCGAGTGCGCGTTCCGGCTGCACCCGCTCCCCGTGGCGCGCGCCTTCCTGCGCCGGCGGGCCGGCGACGCCGCGGAGGCGGGCCGTCTCACCGCCGCCGTCCTCGCCGCGCAGGTCGCGCCCAGCGCGCTCGAGGTCGACGCGACGCCCGGCGGCGGCGTCGAGGTCGCCGTGCTGCTGGAGGGCACACCGCGCGGCGTGGGGGAGCGGGCCGACGCGACCCGGCGGCTGCTCGGGAACGCCGCCGTCTCCGACGAGCCGCCGGAGTGGTGGCCCGCGTACCCCTGGCGGAAGGGGGGCGTCGGGCTCAAGCTCACGGCCGCACTCTCCGGCGTCCCGGCGCTGCTCGCCGCCGCCACCGAGGCGGACCGGCGGCACGGCGTCCCCCTGGCCGTGCGGGGCTCGGCCGGCACCGGGGTCCTCTACGGCGGCCTGCCCGCCACCGCCCCGCCCGACGCCGTCGCCGCGATCGTGGCGGACCTGCGCGCCGCCACCGCGGCCGTCGGCGGGCACACCGTCGTGCTGACGGCCCCCGGGCCGGTGCGGGACCGCGTCGACCTGTGGGGGCCGGTCGGCGGGTTCGAGCTGATGCGCCGGGTCAAGGCGCAGTTCGACCCGGACGCGCGCTTCGCACCGGGCCGCTTCGTGGGAGGGATCTGACGTGAGCGACGTTCCCGCCCCGCGCCGCGCCGGGCGACCGGACGGTGTGCCCCGCGACGTGCTCGGGCCGGTCGCCGGCGCGGACGACGGCCACCGACCGCACCCGACGGGGCCGGTCGCGGCCGCGCCGGGCGGGCCGGCGTTCGACGACGACCACCCGCCGCGGCGGGACCTGGTCGACGACTGCGTGCACTGCGGGTTCTGCCTGCCCACCTGTCCCACCTACGTGCTGTGGGGCGAAGAGATGGACTCGCCCCGCGGGCGCATCCACCTGATGCGGCAGGGGCTCGACGGCGAGCCGCTGACCCCGTCGATGGTGGCCCACGTCGACCGCTGCCTCGGCTGCATGGCCTGCGTCACCGCGTGCCCGTCGGGCGTCCGCTACGACCGGCTCATCGAGGACACCCGCCAGCAGGTGGAGCGCCGGCATCCCCGCCCGCCGCGGGAGCGGGCGCTGCGCGGCGCCGTGTTCGGGCTGTTCCCGTACCCGCGGCGGCTACGCCTGCTGCGCGGCCCGCTGCGCGCGTACCAGGCGAGCGGCCTGCGCGGGCTCGTACGGCGTACCGGCCTGCTGCGCCTCGCCCCGACGCTCGCCGCGCTGGACTCGCTGGCCCCCCGGATCGGGCGGTCCACCCGCCTGCCCCGGCGAATCCCGGCCCGCGGCCCGCGGCGGGCCACGGTCGGCATGCTCACCGGCTGCGTGCAACGGGCGTTCTTCCCCGAGGTGAACGCCGCCACCGCGCGGATCCTCGCCGCCGAAGGCTGCGACGTGCTGATCCTGCCGGACCGCCAGGGCTGCTGCGGCGCCCTCAGCGTCCACAACGGGCGGCGGGCCGAGGCGCGGCGCTTCGCCCGGGCGCTCGTCGACGTCTTCGACGGCGCCGGCATCGACCGGTTCGTCGTCAACGCGGCCGGCTGCGGATCCTCGCTCAAGGAGTACGGCGAGCTGCTCGCCGACGACCCCGCGTACGCCGGCCGGGCCGCCGCCTTCGCCGACTCGGTGCGCGACCTGTCCGAACTGCTCGTGGAGCTGGGGCCGGTGGCGCCGCGCCACCCGCTGCCGGTCACGGTGGCCTACCACGACGCCTGCCACCTGGCGCACGCCCAGGGCGTCCGGGCGCAACCGCGTGAGCTGCTGCGCGGCATCCCCGGGCTGGACCTGCGCGAGATCGCCGACCCGGAGATCTGCTGCGGATCCGCCGGCGTGTGGAACGTGCTGAATCCGGAGCCCGCCGCGCAACTGGGCGAGCGCAAGGCCCGCGACGTGCTCGCCACCGGCGCCGACCTTCTCGTCACCGCCAATCCCGGCTGCCTTCTGCAGATCACCGCCGCCGCGCAGCGGCTGGGCGCCACCCTCGCCGTGGCACACACCGCCCAGGTCCTCGACGCGTCCCTGCGTGCCCGCCCGGTGAGCGACCTCGTCCGCTGAGCGGCCCCCCTCCTGCCGTGTCCGCCAGGAGGGGAGCCGTGGGGTCAGAAGGTGACCAGCGGGTCGCCGACGAAGTCCGCGATGAAGTTGACGAAGAAGAACCCGAAGAAGAGCACGTTGACGATGAGCAGTACGTAGTGCCACGACCTCGGGCGGGCGGCGCGTGGCAGGCGGCGGTTCAGGTAGATCAGCATGAACGGGAAGATCAGCGCGCCGAGGTTCGACATGTTCGCCGACCACTGCACGAGGCTGACCGGCAGCGCGAGGTGCAGCACGACCGCGATGATGACGAGCAGCAGGAGCATGAACGGGTAGTAGAACCGCCGCGGGTCACCCTCGATGAGGCGGCGCAGCCGCGGGCTGGTGGCGTGCGCGGCGTCGGTCGTCACCCGCACCATGCCCTCGAAGATGCCGAGCTGCGTGCTGAACAGGATCAGCACACCGATGACCAGCATCCCGTAGAACATGACCCTGCCGTACTCCGGCTCGAGCGCGGCCGCCACGAACGTGGGCACGGTGGCCGTGGTGGGCGCCTCGCCGGAGAGCTGCACCGCCTGGGCCATGAGGATGGTGGGCAGCAGCATCCCGAGCATGGCGCCGACGAAGAAGATGCCCCACATGTCGGTGAGCAGCAGCCGGTACCACCGCTTCCAGCGGGCGGCGTTCGCCGCGTCGTCGGGGAACGTGACGCCGCTGGACAGCAGCTCCCGCCGGTCACCGCGCAGGCCGGAGATGTAGCCGGTGCGGTAGCCCATGCCGTAGCCCTTGTCCCGGTAGTGGCCCATCACGTACCAGTTGAGGCCGGAGGCGAGGGCCGTGAACCCGGCCAGACCGCCGAGCTGCGTCGCCGTGATGCCCTCCGGCGGGGCCGCCGGGGTGACGAACCCGCGGATGCCCTCCCACCACAGGCTGCCCGGCACCACGAGAAGCGTGATGAACAGCAGCGCGACGAGGATGACGCCCACCATCACCCAGTTGGCGAGCTCCAGGGTGCGGCTGATCCGGCGGGCCGCCGCCGTCATGAGGAAGACCACCACCAGCAGCGCGATGGCCCACAGCCGCGGCTCCTCGGCGCCGGTCGGCGGCACCTCGCCGTGGATGAGCGCGTACAGCCCCTGGCCGGCGGACGCGGCCCAGCCGCCGGCGATGAACGCGAAGATGACGAGGAACACCGCGACCGGCACCCACAGCAGGTAGCCGGGCGGCACGCGCCCCCACCCGACGACCGGGGCCTCGCCCGTGGCCATCACGTACCGGGAGGACTCGACGTTGTAGAACGTCTGGAGGACGGCCGAGACGAGGATGACCCAGCCGACCCCGACGAACCCGAACTGCCCGACCGCCTGCGGCCCGAGCAGCCACTCACCGCTGCCGATCGAGATGCCGAGGGCGATGAGGCTGGGGCCGAGGGCGTACTTGAACAACTGCGGGAGGCCGAGCCGGCGTACGCCGAACACCTCCTCCGGCTCGGGCAGGTCGGCGACGGCGAGCGGAGGGCGACTCTTTCCCAGCGGATAGGTGCGGACGTCCGGGGCCTCGGTAACGTCTGTCATGGAGAACCTCCTTATGGGAATGGCCCCCTCGACAATCGTCGTACGCCCCCCGACGCATTGGCAACAAGCAATACGTGGGCGGTCGGCGCGGTGTCAGCGGTCGACGGTGCCGGCGGGCGCCATCACCCGCAGCGCGTTGGCCGCGAGGCCGACGCGGATCGGCGTACGCCCGCGCAGCTCCCCGTCGACCTCCACGGGCGCCGGGCGGTCGGTCTCCAGCCACAGCTCGCCGACGGCGAGGAAGGGCTCCTCGTGAAGCGTCCGGCGATGGCCGGTCGTCGCGTTGCGGACCGTGTCGCGCAGCAGGCCCCGACGGGTGGCGCCACCGACCGGGTACGCGACGAGCAGCCGGTCGTCGGCGTCCGCGTCCGCCGCGATCGGCCGTCCCGCGTGGAAGCCCCCGTTGGCCACGTACAACTGGCGGGTGACGTACGTGTGCTCCGCGCCCGCGGCGCGGATCGTGGCCCGCAGCGGACGGTGCCGGGTCAGCAGGGCCAGGGCCGTGAGCGGGTACGCGACCCGGCCCGTGACGCGTTTCAGGCGCGGCGGCGTGGTGAGCATGACGTCGGCGGACAGGCCGACGCCGACGTGGTTCGTGAACGGCGTGTCGCCGGCGAGCCCCAGGTCGACGTCGACCACCGTGCCGTCGGTCAGGACGGCGACGGCCTCGTCGAGCCGGAGCGGGACGCCGACCGTGCGGGCGAAGTTGTTGGTGGTGCCCAGGGGCAGCAGCCCGAGCGCCATGTCGCGGTGGGCGAGCAGGCGGGCCGCGGCGCTCAGGGTGCCGTCGCCGCCGCCCGCGATGAGCAGGTCCGGCTCGAGGTCGGCGGCCGCCGCGAGGGTGGACTCGAGCTCCTGCACCCGCTCGACCGGGTAGTTCCCGAGCAGGTGGAAACCGGCCGTCGCCAACAGCGCGCAGGCCCGGTCGTAGAGGTGGCGGCCCCGGCGCGAGTGGGCGTTGACGACCAGGACCGCCCGCCGGTCGCGCCGGATCGCCTCGCCCAGGTCCTGTTTGGTCCGCACCAGACCGACCCTATCCGCAGTGGACCCGGTGACCGGCCGAAGCGAGCGTGGCGGGCGTCGGTCACCGGCCGCGGATCCGGTCGGCCTCGGCCCACGCCCGGCGGCACCCGGCGGGCCGGATGCCTCCGCGGCATCGCGCCTATCGCGCGTCCACGGCGCTGGTGCGCCGCAGCGCGCGTACGAGGACCGACACGACCGCGGTGCCCGCCGCCAGACCGACCAGCAGCAGCCCGACCCCGATCACGTAGAGCCCACTGTCGTCGCGGCGTGCCCAGGTCACGGCGGCGGCGGCGGAGAACGCGAGCGTGAGCGCGGCGCCGGCCGGCACCGGCCGGACTCCGACGAGCAGCGCCGCGACGAAGACGGCGAGCAGGGTGAGGGCGCACCCGAGCACCTGCCACACCGCGTACGGGCCGCTCACCGCCCCGGTCACCGGGTCCACCCGGTACTCGTCGTCCCACCCGAGCCACGCGTACCAGGACGCCGCCGACAGCAGCGCCACGAGCAGCGGCCCCACCGTCTGGAACAGCGGGGAGGAGGATCGGCGGCGCTTCGGGGTGGCGGTCATGCGGCCGAGGGTAGGGCCCGGGGATCCGCGGACGGAAGAGACCACCCGGCGTCGTCGTTCCCGCCGTGACGGCCCGTCACCGACCGTACGCTGCCGGGAAGGAGGGGTGCCGATGGCGGGACAGCAGCGGGTGGCGGTACTGGGGCTCGGCGGCATGGGGCGGGCGATGGCCGGCAACATCCTGCGCGCCGGCCTGCCCACGGTCGTCTGGAACCGCAGCCCGGACCCGGCGCGCCGGCTGGGCGAGCAGGGCGCGCAGGTGGCCGACAGCCCGGCGGACGCGGTCGGCCGGGCGGACGTCGTGATCACCATGGTGACCGACGCCGACGCGGTGACCTCGATCGCCACCGACCGGGGCATGCTGGCGGCGATGCGCGACGGCGCGGTCTGGGCCCAGATGAGCACCATCGGGGTGACGGCCACCGAGCGACTGGCTCGGACGGTGGCGGAGCAGCGCCCGGACGTCGTCCTCGTGGACGCGCCCGTGGCGGGCAGCCGGGGCCCCGCCGAGCAGCGGAAACTGGTCGTCCTCGCCTCCGGGCCCGAGGAGGTCCGGGAGCGGGTCGCCCCGGTCTTCGAGGCGGTCGGGCAGCGCACCGTCTGGGTCGGGCCCACCGGGGCCGGCTCCCGGGTCAAGCTGGCCAACAACCTCCTGCTGGCGTTCGTCAACGAGGGGATCGCCGAGTCCATCGCGCTGGGCCGGGCGCTCGGGCTCGACCGTTCGGCGGTGCTCGGCGCGTTGCAGGGCAGCCCCCTCGTGTCGTCGTGGGCCGCCGAGAAGCTCGAGCGGGTCGGCCGTGACGACTACACCCCGCAGTATCCGCTCACGCTGGCCCTCAAGGACGTGAACCTCGCGCTGCGCGAGGTCGACCCGGACCGGTTCCCCGTGGCCGGGAGCCTCGCCACGCAGTGGCAGCGGGCGGTCGATCGGGGCCTCGGCGGCGAGGACCTGACGGTGGTCACCCGTGCCCTCGAGGACGACCAGCGCACCTAACGCCCGCTCGGCCCGCCTGCCGGAGGTATTCGAACCGATTTCAGGCGGTTGGAGAGATCCGTAGGGTTAAGGTGATTTTGCGCAGGTTCCAAGCGGCCCGTTGTCCCCGGCCCTACCCGCAGCACACGCGGCGCGGGCCATCGCACCCGCAGCGTGCGGTGAACGAGCGTCGCAGCACGACCCACGCCGGCGGCCACCCCGCCGGCCGGTGAACCACACGGTGTCGCCGCGGAGTCGCGCGTGCCCGGACGGAGAGATGATGTCCCTGCTTGACGATGTCAACGAGCCCGCAGACCTCGACCGGCTCACCGGCGACCAGCTCGCGCTGCTCGCCACCGAGATCCGGGCCTTCCTCGTGGACGCGGTCTGCCGGCGGGGCGGCCACCTCGGGCCCAACCTCGGCATGGTCGAGCTGACGCTGGCGCTGCACCGGGTGTTCCGCTCACCCGACGACCGGATCATCTTCGACACCGGTCACCAGGCGTACGTGCACAAGCTGCTCACCGGCCGCCGGAACCGCTTCGCGGGGCTGCGCGGGCGCGGCGGCCTCTCCGGCTACCCCCGGCGGGCCGAGTCCCCCCACGACCTCGTCGAGAACTCCCACGCCTCGACCGCCCTCTCCTACGCCGACGGCCTCGCCCGCGCCTACGCCCTCGACCGTTCCGACCGCGGGGTGGTCGCGGTGATCGGCGACGGCGCGCTCACCGGCGGGCTCGCCTGGGAGGCGCTCAACAACCTGGCGACGTCCCCGGGCCGCGTGGTGATCGTGCTCAACGACAACGGCCGGTCGTACGCCCCGACCGTCGGCGGCCTGGCCGCGCACCTTGCCGCCCGGCACGGCGGCGCGGCCGACGCCGGCACCACGGTGTTCGAGGCCCTGGGGCTCGCCTACCTGGGCCCGGTCGACGGCCACGACGTCGCCGAGGTCGAGGCGGCGCTCCAGAAGGCCCGCGCCGCCGACCGGTCGGTCGTCGTCCACTGCGTCACCCGCAAGGGGTACGGGCACGAACCGAGCGAGACCGACGAGGCCGACCGGCTGCACGCCGTGGGCGTGGTCGACCCGCTCACCGGGCAGCCCACCGGCACACCCGCCCGGACCTGGACCGACGCGCTCTCCGACGAGCTGCTCGCCATCGGCGGGGACCGCCCCGACGTCGTCGCGGTCTCCGCCGCGATGCTCGGTCCCACCGGCCTGGCCGGCTTCGGGGCCCGCTACCCCGACCGGACCGTCGACGTCGGCATCGCCGAGCAGCACGCGGTCACCTCGGCGGCCGGGCTCGCCTTCGGCGGCAAACACCCCGTGGTGGCCGTCTACGCCACCTTCCTCAACCGGGCCGTCGACCAGGTGCTGCTCGACGTGGCGCTGCACCGCCTACCGGTCACGCTCGTGCTCGACCGGGCGGGCATCACCGGCCCGGACGGCCCCAGTCACCACGGCATGTGGGACCTCGCGCTGCTCGGCGCCGTACCCGGCCTGCGGGTGGCCGCGCCCCGCGACGAGGCCACGCTGCGCGAGGAGCTGCGCGAGGCCGTCGCCCACGAGGACGGGCCGACCGTGCTGCGCTTTCCCAAGGCGCGGGTCGGCGACGAGATCCCCGCGCTGTACCGCACCGGCGGCGTCGACGTCCTGCGTACCGCGAGCGCGGCGCCCGTGCTCCTGGTCGCCGTGGGCGCCATGGCCGCGGCCACGCTGCGGGCCGCCGACCTGCTCGCCGACGCCGGCGTGGAGTGCACCGTGGTGGACCCGCGCTGGGTCCGCCCGGTGGACCCCGCGCTCGCCACCCTGGCCGGGGAGCACGCGCTCGTCGTCACCGTGGAGGACGGCATCCGCGACGGCGGGATCGGCACCGCCGTGGCGCAGGCGCTCGCCGACGCGTCCGCCGGAGCGCCGGTCCGGGCCCTCGGACTGCCGACGGCGTTCATCCCGCACGGCGAGCGTGCCGGCCTGCTCGCCGAGCACGGGCTGGACCCGCCGGGCATCTGCGCCGCCGTCCTGCACCAGGTGTCCACCCTCCCGGCCCAGTTCGACCTGTGGGTGCGCAACCGGATCCAGACGCGGCTGACCCCGCTGCCCGGATGAGCCACCGCCGTCGAACACGCGCCCGAGAGGAAGGAGACCAGGGATGAGCCAGCAGACCGTCGTGCCCGCGGTGCACCGGCTCGCCCAGGCCCGGGCGGAGGAGAACTTCCCGGTCGCGCTGCGGGCGCTGCCCGAGCGGTACCGCCGCCACCTCCTGGCCGTCTACGCGTACGCCCGCCACGTCGACGACCTCGGCGACGAGCCGCAGGCCCCGGCCGTCGACCGGGTCGCCGAACTGGACCGGATCGAGGCGGAGCTGCACGTCCTGCGCACCGGCCGGCCGGTGCGCCACCCCGTCGTGCGCGCCCTCGCGCCCACGGTGGCCGAGTGCGGGCTGCCCGTCGACGCGCTGATCCGCCTCGTCGAGGCCAACCGGGTCGACCAGCGGATCACCCGGTACGAGACCTTCGCGCAGCTCGTCGACTACTGCGCCCTGTCCGCGAACCCCGTCGGCGAGCTGGTGCTGCACGTGTTCGGGCAGGTCGGGCCCGCGCGACGGCAGCTGTCCGACCGGATCTGCACCGCGTTGCAGCTCGTCGAACACCTTCAGGACGTGGCCGAGGACCACCGGCGCGGCCGGATCTACCTGCCGGCCGAGGACATGGACCGGTTCGGGGTCACGGAAAAGGACCTGTCCCGGCCCTCGGCGACCCGGCCGCTGCGCGAACTGGTCGCCTTCGAGGCCGAACGCGCCCGGGCCTGGCTCGACGCCGGCGCCCCGCTCGTGTCGGCGCTGCATGGCTGGGCGCGGCTCGCGGTCGGCGGATACCTGGCCGGCGGCCGGGCCACCCTCGACGCGCTCGCGGAGGCCGGCCACGACCCGCTGCGCGTCGCCGTACGGCCCCGCCGCGAGCGGGTGCTGCGCCGGTTCCTGGGCGCGACCGTCCGGAGCGCCGGATGACCACGACCGCGGGCGTCCAGGCCGCCTACCGCCGCTGCGAGGACATCACCCGCAGCCAGGCCGCCAACTTCGCGTACGGCATCCGGCTGCTGCCGCCGGCCAAGCGTCGCGCGCTGTCGGCCATCTACGCGACCGCCCGGCGCATCGACGACATCGGCGACGGCGACCTGCCGCCGGACGAGAAGCTCTACCGGCTCGCCGAGACCCGGGCCGCGCTGCACCGCCTGCCCGCCGACGACGGCGGCGACGAGGTGCTCAGCGCCCTCGGGCACGCGGCGGCCCGCATGCCCATTCCCCTCGCGGCCTTCGACGAGCTGATCGACGGGTGCGCCGCCGACGTCACGGGCCGCCGGTACGACACCTTCGACGACCTCGTCTGGTACTGCCGCTGCGTGGCCGGGTCCATCGGCCGGCTCTCCCTCGGCGTGTTCGGCACGACCGCGCCGGGGCCGGCCGCCCCGCTGGCCGACGCGTTGGGCGTGGCGCTGCAACTGACCAACATCCTGCGGGACCTCGTGGAGGACCGGGCCGACGGGCGGATCTACCTGCCGGCGGAGGACCTCGATCGGTTCGGGTGCGCGTTGGAGCCGGGCGGCGCCGGGTTCACCGACGCGCCGGAGCGGCTGGCCGCGCTGGTCCGCTTCGAGGCCGCCCGGGCGGCCCGCTGGTACGACACCGGACTGCGGTTGCTGCCGCTGCTGGACCGGCGCAGCGCGGCCTGCACCGCCGCCATGGCGGGCATCTACCGGCGGCTGCTCGCCCGCATCGCGGCCGACCCCCTCGCTGTCACCCGCAGCCGGGTCTCCCTGCCCGGGCGCGAGAAGGCCTGGGTCGCGGCACGCGCGCTCGTCGGGCGTTCCGCATGACCGGCCCGGCCCGGACGTCGCCCGGCGGCGGCGGGGTGTGCGTCGTCGGGGGCGGGCTCGCGGGGATCGCGGCCGCCATCCGGCTCGCCGACCTCGGCCTGCCGGTGACGTTGCTGGAGAGCCGCCCCGAACTCGGCGGGGCCACCTACTCGTTCCGCCGCGACGGCCGCACCGTGGACACCGGCCAGCACGTCTTCCTGCGCTGCTACCACGCGTACCGGGGGCTGCTGGAGCGGCTCGGCACCACGGCCGGGACGGAACTGCAACCGCGCTTCGCGGTGCCGGTGCTGCTGCCGGGACGTGCTCCGCACGTGTTGACCCGCCGCGGGCTGCCCGCCCCGGCGCACCTGCTGCCCGCGCTGGCCGGCTACCGGCTGCTCGGCCCGGCCGAGCGGCTCGCCGCCGCGCGGGCGTGCGCCGCGCTGCGCCACGTCGACCCGGACGCCCCCGGCACCGACCGGCTCGGTTTCGGGGAGTGGCTCGCCGCGCACGGCCAGAGCCCGCGCGCCGTGCGCCGGCTCTGGGACCTCGTCACCGTGGCCGCCCTCAACGTGTCGAGCGCGCAGGCGTCCCTGGCGTTGGCCGCCCGCGTGTTCCGCACCGGGTTGCTGGAGACCGCGGACGGCGGCGACATCGGCCGACCCCTGGTGCCGCTGACCGAGCTGCACGGGGTCGCCGCCCGGCGGGTCCTCGACCGGCTCGGCGCCCGGGTGCGCCTGCGCTCCCGGGTGCGGTGGATCCACCCGGAACCGACCGGCTTCCGGATCGGCGTGGACGGCGCGGAACTGGCCGCGGACGGCGTGGTGCTTGCCGTGCCGCACCAGGCCGCGGCCGCGCTCGTGCCGCCGGCGGCCGCGCCCGGGGCGGCCGGGTGGGCCCGCCTCGGCGCGTCGCCCATCGTCAACGTGCACCTGCGGTACGCGCGCCGGGTCGCCCCGCTCACCATGGCCGCCGCCGTCGAGTCCCCGGCACAGTGGATCTTCGACCGGTCCGGGCCGGACGCCGGGGACGAGCAGCACCTCGTGGTCTCCCTCTCCGCCGCCGACGCCGAGATCGACCGCCCGGCCGCCGACCTGGTGGCGACCCAGCGCCGCGCGCTCGGCGAGCTGTTCCCCGCCGCGCGGCGCACCCCGGTACGCGACGCGTTCGTCACCCGGGAGCCGCGGGCCACCTTCCGGCAGGGGCCCGGCACCCGCGCGTACCGGCCGGCGTCCGCCACCCGGCTGCCCGGGCTGGTGCTCGCCGGCGCTTGGACCGACACCGGATGGCCGGACACGATGGAGGGCGCGGTGCGCAGCGGCCACGAGGCCGCCGACATCCTCGCCCGCCGTCTCGTGTCCCGGCCCCGACACCACACGGAGGCCGCACGATGACCGTTGTACGCAGCCGCAGCACGGACCAGATCCAGACGTACGTCGAGCCGGCCATCCGGGCCCTGCTGGACCGCCTGGACGCCGGCAACCGGCTGGTGGCCGGCTACCAGCTCGGCTACTGGGACGCCGACGGGTCACCGGCCGCCTCCCAGGGCAAGGGGCTGCGTCCGGCGCTGGCACTGCTGTCGGCGCGGGCCGCGGGCGCCGCCCCGGAGGCGGGCGCGCCGGCGGCGGCGGCCGTCGAGCTGGCGCACAACTTCTCGCTGCTGCACGACGACGTGATGGACGGCGACACCGAACGCCGCCACCGGCCGACCGCGTGGACCGTGTTCGGCGTCGGCCCCGCGATCCTCGCCGGTGACGCGCTCATCGGGCTGGCGTACGAGGCGCTGGTCGAGGTGCCCGGCGGCGAGCCGGCCGCGCGCCGGCTCGCCCGGGACGTGCGGGCCCTGATCGCCGGCCAGATGGCGGACCTGGACTTCGAGCGGCGCGACGACGTGACGCTCGACGAGTGCCTCGCGATGGCCGGCAACAAGACGGCCGCCCTGCTGGCCGGGTCGTGCGCGCTCGGCGCGCTGCTCTGCGGGGGGCCGGCCACGCTCGTCGACGGGCTGTCCCGCTTCGGGTTCCACCTGGGGCTGGCCTTCCAGCTCGTCGACGACGTGCTCGGCATCTGGGGCGATCCCCGGCGCACCGGCAAGCCGGTCGGGTCGGACCTGCGCGCCCGCAAGCGCAGCATCCCCGTCGTACGGGCCCTCACCGGCGGCGATCCCGCGGGCGTGGCGCTCGCCGAGCTGTACCGCGCGCCCGCGCCGCTCACCGACGAGGACGTGGCCCGGGCCAGCGAACTGGTCGAGGCGACCGGCGCCCGCGAGTGGACGCAGCAGCGGGCGTGGCGGGAGACCGAGCAGGCCCGCGCCGAGCTCGACGCGCTGGACCTGCCGGAGGACGTACGCGGCGAACTCGCCGACGTGGCCGACTTCATCACGGGACGGGACCACTGATGACCGAGCTGCTCACCCCGAAGACCGCCACCGCCGGGGCGGACCGGCCCACCGGCGCCGACCCGCTCGACGACGCCCGCGAGGCGCTGCGCCGCGCCCGCGAGCACCTGCTCGGGTTGCAGGACGAGGCCGGCTGGTGGAAGGGCGACCTCGCCACCAACGTCACGATGGACGCCGAGGACCTGATGCTGCGGCAGTTCCTCGGCATCCGGACCGCCGAGCAGACCGCGGAGTCGGCCCGCTGGATCCGCTCCCAGCAGCTCCCGGACGGCTCCTGGGCGACCTTCCACGGCGGGCCGGGCGACCTGTCCACCACCATCGAGGCGTACGTGGCCCTCCGGCTGGCCGGCGACACGGTGGAGGCGCCGCACATGGCGGCCGCCGCCGCGTACGTCCGGGCGCACGGCGGCCTCGCGGCGAGCCGCGTGTTCACCCGCTTCTGGCTGGCCCTGTTCGGTCACTGGCCGTGGTCCCGGCTGCCCGCCGTCCCGCCGGAGCTGGTGCTCCTGCCGTCGTGGGTGCCGTTCAACGTCTACGACTTCGCCTGCTGGGCGCGGCAGACCATCGTCCCGCTCTCGATCGTCCGCGCGCTGCGCCCCGTGCGTTCGCTGGGCTTCGGCGTCGACGAGCTGCGCACGGCCACGACGCCACCGCGCCCGCCCCGGCTGACCACCCGGCCCGGGCTGCTGTACCGGCTGGACCGCCTCGCCGGCGGGTACGAGCGGGTCGCCCGGGGCCCGGTGCGGCGGCACGCCCTGCGCCGCGCCGCCGAGTGGATCGTGGCCCGGCAGGAGGCCGACGGCTCGTGGGGCGGCATCCAGCCGCCCTGGGTGTACTCGCTGATGGCGCTGCACCTGCTCGGCTACCCGCTGGACCACCCGGTGCTGCGCGCCGGGCTGGCCGGCCTGGACCGCTTCACCGTGCGCACGGAGACCCCGGAGGGACCGGTGCGTTGGCTGGAGGCGTGCCAGTCGCCGGTCTGGGACACCGCGCTCGCCGTGACGGCGCTCTCCGACGCCGGGCTGCCGGCCGAGCATCCCGCTCTCGACCGGGCCGGCCGGTGGCTGCGGGACGAGGAGATCCGGGTCCGCGGCGACTGGGCCGTACGCCGCCCCCGGACGCCGGTGGGCGGCTGGGCCTTCGAGTTCGACAACGACGGGTACGCCGACACCGACGACACCGCCGAGGTCATCATGGCCCTGCGGCGGACCGGCGTGCCGGCGGAGGCTCCCATCCTGCGCGCCACCCGTTGGCTGCTCGGCATGCAGTGCCGCGACGGCGGCTGGGCCGCGTTCGACGCCGACAACACCCGGGCCATCCTCGGCGACCTGCCGTTCTGCGACTTCGGCGAGGTCATCGACCCGCCCAGCGCGGACGTGACGGCGCACGTCGTGGAGGCGCTCGCGGCCGAGAACTTCGCGGGCACCATGCCGGTGCGTCGCGGGGTGCACTGGCTGCTGCGCCACCAGGAGCCCGACGGGTCCTGGTTCGGCCGGTGGGGCGCCAACCACGTGTACGGCACCGGTGCCGTGGTGCCCGCGTTGGTGGCGGCCGGCGTGCCGCGCACCCACCCGGCCATCGGCCGGGCCGTGAACTGGCTGCGGGCGCACCAGAACGCCGACGGCGGCTGGGGCGAGGACCTGCGCTCCTACCGGGACCGGTCCTGGATCGGGCGAGGAGATTCCACCGCGTCGCAGACCGCCTGGGCGCTGCTCGCGCTGCACGCGGCCGGTCACGGCACCGGCGAGGCCGCCCTGCGGGCGGTGCGCTGGCTGGTCGACCGCCAGCGCCCCGACGGCGGCTGGGACGAGCCGCAGTACACCGGCACCGGCTTTCCCGGCGACTTCTACATCAACTACGGGCTGTACCGGCTGGTCTTCCCCATCAGCGCGCTCGGCCGGATCCTGGACACCCGGACCGGCGGCTCCGAGACCACGGTGACGCGGTGACCCGGCCCGGTCCCACCGAGGCTCCCGCGTGGACGCTGTACGCGCCCATGCGGCCCGAGGTGTCGGCGTTGCGGCGCGGGCTGGGCGGCCCCGACCCGCACGGGCGGCTCACCCTCTGCCGAACCGGCATCGGTCCGCGCCGGGCCCGTTCGGTGGCGGCCCGCCGTCCGGCCGGGCAGGCCCCGGTCGCGGTGGCCGGCATCGGCGGGGCGCTCGCACCCGGTCTGGCCACCGGCGACGTGGTGGTGGCCGACGTGGTGCGGGCCGACCCGCTGGCGCCCGACGCGCCGGCGGGCGAGGTGCGGTTGCCGGGAGCCGACCTGCTCGCCGCCGCGCTGCGCCGCCGCGGGCTGCGGGTGCACGTGGGACCGGTGGTCAGCACCCACCGGCTCGTCGACGGCGCCGACCGGGAGCGGTTGGCCGTGTCCGGCGCGTTGGTGGCCGACCTGGAGTCCGCCTGGCTGCTGGCCGGCTGCGCCGACCGGCCGGCCGTGTGCGTCCGGGTGGTCGCCGACACCGCGGGCGGGTCGCTCTACTCCCCGGCGACCCTGGGACGGGTACGCGCCGCGCTGCGGGTCCTTCCGGTGGTGGCGGCCGCGCTCACCGAGTGGGCCGCGGCGGCCGGCAGCGTGCGCCGGCTGCTGCTGGCCTCGCCCCGGTCGTTCTGCGCCGGGGTGGAGCGGGCGATAGCCGCCGTGGAGCAGGCGCTCGACCGGCACGGCCCGCCCGTCTACGTCCGCAAGCAGATCGTGCACAACGCCCGGGTGGTGGCCGACCTGCGCGCCCGGGGCGCGATCTTCGTGGAGGAGCTGGACGAGGTGCCCGACGGGGCGCTCACGGTGTTCTCCGCGCACGGCGTGGCGCCCGCCGTGCGGCAGGAGGCCGCCGACCGGCGGCTGCCGGTCATCGACGCCACGTGCCCGCTCGTCACGAAGGTGCACGCCGAGGCCCGCCGGTTCGCCGGCCGGGGCGACACGGTGCTGCTCATCGGGCACGCCGGCCACGAGGAGACCGACGGCACCCTGGGGGAGGCGCCCGACCGGATCCGGCTGGTGCCCGACCCGGCCGCGGCCGAGTCGGTGCAGGTCGACGACCCGCAACGGGTGTCCTACCTGGTGCAGACCACGCTCGCGGTGGACGAGGCGGCGGGGATCCTCGACACGCTGCGCCGCCGCTTCCCGGCACTCGCCGGCCCCGGCTCCGACGACATCTGCTACGCCACGACCAACCGGCAACGGGCCATCACGGCCGTCGCCGCCCGGGCCGACCTCGTCCTCGTGATCGGCTCGACGAACTCCTCGAACTCCCGGCGACTCGTCGAGGTCGCCGAGCGCGCCGGCGCGCCGGCACACCTGATCGACGACGTGAGCGGCATCGACCTGCGGTGGCTCGCCGCCGCCGGGACGGTGGGCGTCACCGCGGGCGCCTCGGCGCCGCCGGGGCTCGTCGACGAGGTGGTCGCCGCGCTCACCGCGCTCGGGGCGGAGGAGGTGAGCGAGCACACCGCTGCCGTGGAGGACGTGGTTTTCACCCTGCCGAAGGAGGTACGCCAGCCGTGAGTATGCCCTTGCGTCAAAGCCTGCGTATCGCGAGATACCTGGCCGGACAGAAGATTCGCCGGCAGAAGCGGTTCCCGCTGCTGCTGGAGCTGGAGCCGCTGTTCGCCTGCAACCTGAAGTGCGCGGGGTGCGGCAAGATCCAACAGCCGGCGAGCCTGCTCAAGCGCCGGATGCCGGTGGAGCAGGCGGTCGCCGCCGTGGAGGAGTGCGGCGCGCCCATGGTCTCCATCGCCGGTGGGGAGCCGCTCATGCACCCCGAGATCGACAAGATGGTCGCCGAACTGGTGCGGCGCAAGAAGTTCGTCTTCCTCTGCACCAACGCCGTCCTGCTGCCTAAGAAGATCGAGAAGTTCCGCCCGTCGCCGTACTTCGCGTTCACCGTCCACATCGACGGCCTGCGGGAGCGGCACGACGCGGCCGTGTGCAAGGACGGCGTGTTCGACGCCGCCGTGGAGGCCGTACGTGACGCGAAGCGGCGGGGGTTTCGCGTCACCACCAACACAACGTTCTTCAACACCGACACGCCGCAGACCGTCATCGAGGTGCTCGACTACCTCAACGACGACCTGAAGGTCGACGAGATGATGCTCTCCCCGGCGTACGCGTACGAGAAGGCGCCGGACCAGGAGCACTTCCTGGGCGTCACGGAGACGCGGGAGCTGTTCCGCAAGGCCTTCTCCGGCGGCCGCCGCGCCCGCTGGCGGCTGAACCACTCGCCGCTGTTCCTCGACTTCCTCGAGGGCAAGGTCGACTTCCCGTGCACGGCGTGGGCCATCCCGTCGTACTCCCTTCTCGGCTGGCAGCGCCCCTGCTACCTCATGGGCGACGGCTACGCGTCGAGCTACCGCGACCTGCTGGAGTCGACCGACTGGGACAGCTACGGGCGGGGCCGGGACCCGCGCTGCGCGAACTGCATGGCGCACTGCGGGTACGAGCCGACGGCGGTGATGGCCACCATGTCCTCGCTGCGCGAGTCGCTGCGCGCCATGCGGGCCACCACCTGAGCCGGCTCAGCCGAACCGGGACGCGAGGCGGCGGTACACGGCCGGCAGCACGCCGCGTACGGCCACCGGCAGGCGCAGCCAGCGGGGCACGTACACCTCGGCCAGGTCCCCGGCCACGGCGTCGGCGATCGCGTCGGCGACCCGGTCCGGGGGCAGCGGGCGGGGGCGTCGCCGCCGGTACGGCTGCCCCCGGCGGGCGAAGAACGGCGTGTCCACCACGCCGGGCACCACGGTGCTCACCGCCACCCGCCGGCCGGCCAGCTCCAGCCGCAGGCTCTGCGCGAACGCGTCCAGACCCGCCTTGCTGGCCGCGTAGACGGCCTCGCCGTTGACGCCCAACCGGCCGGCGATCGAGGTCACGAAGACCAGGTGGCCGCCCCGGTGGCACATGCCCGGCAGCAGCGCGCGGGTCAGTTCGATCGGGGCGCGCAGGTTTACGGCGAGCAGGTCGTCGGCGAGCGCGTCGGCCATCCCGCCGAACGGGCCGGCCCACCCGACGCCCGCGTTGTTCACGAGCACGTCGACGCGCGTGTAGCGGGCCAGCGTCCGCTCCGCCAGCTCCCGCCCCGCGTGGGGGCGGCTGAGGTCGGTCGGCAGCGTGGCGGCGCCGGTCTCGGCCGCGAGCCGGGCCAGCCGGGACTCGTCCCGGCCGCTCGCCACGACCTGGCTCCCGGCCCGGGCGAGCCGCCGGACGACCGCCGCTCCGATGCCCGACGACGCACCGGTGACCAGCACCACGGCGCCGGTCAGGCGCATCGCGGAACTCCGGGCGGAGCCGCGCCCGGCATCCGCCGCCCCGACGGGTCGCCCGCCGCCGTGCCGGGCTCGGCGGGCGGGCCCACGTCGCGCCGGACCGGTCCGCCCGTCCCGTTTCCGGCCGAGCCGCCCGTGCCGCCGGCCGGGGAGCGGGCGCCGGTCGCGGCCCCGTCGTCGCGTCCGGCGCCGGCCTCGGCGAGCAGGTCCGCGAGGCCGGCCCGCAGGGCGGCCACGACGCCCTCGCCGACGTCGGCGAGGGCCTCGTTGAGGATCACGCCGACGTCGAAGGTCGAGTTGCAGCGGAGCACGCAGATGCCGAGGTGGACCCCCTCGGCCAGGGCCACGACCGGCGTGGCGGCCCGGACGGGCGCGCCCGCGAGCAGCCGCGGGTGGAAGTGCGCCGGGACGTAGGAGACCACCACGTTGAGCCGGCGGCTGGTGTAGACGCGCCGGGCCAGCGCACCGTGCAGCGGCGCGGGAAGGGTGCCCATCGCCCGCATCACGAGCCCGGCCGCCTCGGCCTCCCCGCTGCCCAGGGCGGCGCGCAGCGCCTGGCGTACACCGGCGATCCGGTCCCGCGCGGGGGCCGGCGCGAGCGGGAGGTCGAGGGTGACGGCGCCGGTCCAGTTGCCGTGGGTGGGCGCACGCCGCCGGGCGTCCCGGGAGACGGGGAACATGGCCCGCAGCCGCGGGGGCGCGGGGGCCGGGTGCGCCGCGCCGAGGGCCGCCGCGGTGAGGGCGAGCATGAGCTCGCTCGGGTGCGCCCGGCAGGCGCGCGCCGCCCGGAGCACGTCGGCGGCCGGCAGGGTGGCCGTGAGCAGGCGCCGCCGCGGCGAGTCGAGTCGCCGGTTGAGCGGCGTACGGGGAGCGGGGCCCTGGGCGGCCAGCCGGGCCAGGCCGCGGACGGTCCTTCCGACCTGGCGGGCCGCCTCGCGGGCGTGTCCGACGCCGGTCCGGTCGCCGGCCGGCGGCGCGACGGCGGCCGGTCGGCCCCGGCCCGGGGGGCCGGTCCGGGCCGGAGCCTCGTCGGCCCGGTCGAGCAGCCGTTGCAGCACGGCGATCACCGAGAGCCCGTCGCCGAGGCTGTGGTGCAGCTTGACGGCGAGCCGGGTACGCCCGTCCGGCAGCCCGCCCACGAGCAGCATCCGCCAGGGCGGCCGGTCGGTGCGCAGCGGCTCGGACCAGAACCGGTCCACCAGCGCGCCGCCGTCGTCACCGGCGGAGGCCCGGACCTCGTCGACGTGGGCCGCGGGGTCCACCGACGGGTCGACCACCCAGCCGGGGCGGCGCCAGCGGCCCCGATCCACCAGGCGGCGGCGCAGCGTGGTGATGGCCGGCAGCCGCCGGGCCAGCAGGGCGATCACGTCGGCTCCGGTCACCGGCCGCCCGTCGGGGCGCGGACCCAGCTCCATGACGGTGCCGACCTGCTGCGCCTCGGTGGGCGTCTCGACGTGCAGGAAGAACGCGTCCTGCGCGCGCAGCGGCCAGCTCGCCGGCCGCGCCCGCCGGCGGCCCGGGCCCCGCGCGCCGGCCGCCGTAGGGCGGGACTCCGCCACCGCCGGAAGCCCGAGGTCGGGCAGCCGCGCGTCGGACGGGACCTCGACGGTGTGGGCCGGCCGGTCGAGCCGGGTGCGGACGCCGGCCACGAGCGTCTCCGGGCTGTGCGCCGTCTCGGCGAGCCCGGCGGCGGCCATGAGGGCGGCGTTGGCCGCGCCGTGCGCGGCGATCGGCCGGTACATGACGATCGGCGTGCCGGTGGCGAGCGCCTCGAGCGCGGTGGCCCCGCCCGCGTTGGTCACCAGCAGCCGGGCGGCCTGCAGCAGGGTCGGCATGTCGTCGACCCAGCCCCGCACGAGCAGCCGTCCGGGCGGGACGTCGAGGCTCGCGAGCCGCGCGGCGAGGGGTTCGTTGCGCCCGCACACGGCCACCACCTGGATCCCCTCGCCGATGTCGACCAGCGCGCGGATCGCCTCCTCCACGGCCCCGAAGCCGTACGACCCGCAGGCCACCACCACCGCCGCCCGCGCCGGGTCGAGGTCGCAGCGGCGCGTGGCGTCGGCCCGGTCGCCGGGGCGGAAGGTGTCGACGACCGGCGGCGCGCAGACCCCCAGTGGCGCGCCGGGCGCCGCGACCGCGGCCACCGGCAGCGCGGCCGGGTGGACCACCACGTTGAGGTCCAGTTCCGGGTACACCCAGAACGGGTGGGGCGCGAAGTCGGACACCCAGGCGCCGACGGGAACGCCGAGGCCGCGGTGCCGGCGCAGCCAGGCGAGACCGGCGCTGCCGAGCGGGTAGGTCGAGACGATCACGTCGGGGTCGAACGCCTCGACCACCGGGGCGAGCCGCCGCCCGGCCCAGGAGCCGGTGAACCACTTGGCGGTGCCGGCGAACCACCGGTGGCGCCAGAGCGCGGCCCAGAAGAACTCGTACAACCACGGGGTCAGGGCGACGTTGGTGACGTACGTGCGACGGAAACCGGGCCCGACGCCCGGCCCCATGACCTCGAGGGTGTCCACCCAGCCCACCCGGCTGCCCGGCCAGAGGGCGTGGACGCGCTCCTCCAGCGCCCGGCCCGTGGCGTCGTGCCCGCCGCCGATGTCGGCGGAGACGACCAGCACGCGTCGGGCGACCGGTTCGGCCGGCGTCGGCCCGGCCGCGTCGTGGGGAGCCGTCACAGGTCACCCGCCCGGTTCGTGCGATACCTGGCCGCAGACGGGTATGCGCAGGTGCCTTCGCCGGCCGCGTCCGGCGCCGTCGACTTCGGGATCGTGACATGGCTGTGGGCTTCGTGCTGGCGATCATCGCCGCGCTGTGCAGCGCCACCGCTGCGATCGTGCAGTCGATCGGGGCACGCCGGTTGGCCGCCACACCGCACGTGGACCCGCGGCTGCTGTTGCGGCTGGTCCGCAACGGCCCGTACGTCGTGGGCCTGGTGCTGGACGCGGCGTCCTCCCTGCTGACGTTCACCGCGCTGCGGACCCTGCCGATCTTCGCGGTGCAGGCGGTCGGCGCCGCGAACCTCGGCATGGTGGCGCTCATCGCCATGTGCGTCCTGCACGTGCGGCTGAGCGCGCGGGACTGGGCCGCCATCGGCGGGGTGATCACCGGTCTGGTGCTGCTGGTGCTCTCCGCGATGGCGACGCCCCCCGAGCGGGTGCCCACGAGCGCCGGCTGGTGGCTGCTCGTGGCGGTCGTCGTGGTGGCCGTCGGGGCCTACTTCGGCAGTCCGAGGATGTGCGGCCCCGCCGTGCCCGGTCTGCTGGCCGGCCTGTCGTTCGGCTCGGCGGCGCTGGGCGCCCGACTGCTCGGCCGCGCGGACACCGTGGGCGCCCTGGTCAGCAGCCCGGCCACGTACGCGGTGGTGCTCGCCGGCCTGACCGGCGTGCTGCTCTACGCGGCCGCGCTCCAGCGGGGCTCGGTGACCGTCGCCTCCGCCTCGTCCATCGTGGGGCAGACCCTGGCGCCCGCGGCGGCCGGCTGGCTGCTGCTCGGCGACCGCGTGCGCCCCGGCTTCCTGCCCGTGGCGATCCTGGGGTTCGCGCTGGCCGTGAGCGGCGCCGTAGCCCTCGCCCGGCACGCGCATCCGCAGCATCCGAGCCCGGGGCCGGACGACTGCGAGGGGCAGCAACGTGGGGGCGATGGGTGACATGTCAGTGCTCCCAGGCGGCTCGCGGCTCGGAGGTGCGCGACGGCACCTCCTCGGAACAATCATCAGCTTAATCACCATTTGCGTATTCTTGCGGTGATTGACCGCACTGCGTCCGGCCGGTGGGCGGCCGGCGCCCGCGTTTATCCCGGGCTATGTCGGGAAGGCGCGGCGAGCCACCGCAGGTGCCTCGCGAGGCCCGCCGGACGCGGGTCGCCCGTGGCGGGCGCCTGGTGTCGGAGCCGGTGGCGGCAACGCGGACGACCACGGTGAGGAGTCCCTGTGACCGGGCCGGTTGGCGTGCGGTGAACGCGACGGGAGAGCTGGTTGCCGGCATACCGATCGCCCTGGCTGCCGCCGCGGCGTTCGGGGCGTCCGGCGTGCTCCAGTTCCGCGCCGGCCGGCAGGTGCCCGAGGAACCGGCCGGGCGGCCCACCCTCCTGGCCCACCTGGTGCACGTACGCGCCTGGCGCTGGTCGGTGGTGCTCGCTGCCGCCGCGTTCGCCTTCCAGGTCGCGGCGCTCAGCCTGATCCCGCTCATCCTGGTGCAGCCGCTGCTGGTGACCGGGCTCGTCTGGTACGTCCTGCTCTTCGCGGCGTTCGCGCACGACCGCCCCGACCGCACCATCCTGCTCGAGTCGACCCTCTGCCTGTTCGGGCTCGCGGCGTTCCTGGTGATCGCCGAGCCGGGACGGGGCCAGGGGCGGGGCCTCGAGTCGTTCTGGTCGGCGCTGCTGCTCGGCGTGGCCGTGGTGGCCTCGGTGGGTCTCTGCCTGCTCGCCGCGGTGAAGCTCGACCGGCGCTGGCGCCCCATGCCGCTGGCCCTCGCCGCGGGCGTCTGTTACGGCGTCACCGCGGGGCTCATCAGCAGCCTGGCGTTCCACCTCACGGAGAGCCCGTTGCAGGTGTTCACCCAGTGGCAGGCGTACGCCATCCTCGTGCTCGGCCCGTTCGGCGTGCTGCTGAGCCAGAACGCGTACCAGGCCGGCCCGCTGGGCGCCCCCGCCCTCGCCGCGATCACGGTCACCGACCCGCTGGTGGCGATCGTGGTGGGCCTCGTCTGGCTGGACGAGTCGATCCGGGGTGATCCCGCGGCCGCCTTCGGCGAGGCGCTCGCGCTCGTGGTGGTGATCCTGGCGGTCGTGATGCTGGCCCGCCGCGCTCCCCACGTCAAGGGCGGCTAGCGCATCACCGTTCCGCAGTCCTTGATCGACTACAGTCCGCCGATGTGGCGGTATCCAGCACCGGGGGATGCCGCCACATCGCCGGAACGGAGTGGATCGCGGGCCCACCCGGGTTGGGGGGCCCGCGACCGGTGGACGAGCCGGGGTCAGGACACCAGGGTGACCCGGCCGTTGTCGAGGTCGTAGCGGGCGCCGACCACCGCGAGCGCGCCCTCGTGCACCTTCGCGGCGACGATCGGGCTGCGCTCGAGCAACGACCGGACCTGCGCCCGCACGTTCGCCCGGACCCCGTTCTCGACGGCGTCGCCCGGCTCGTCGAGCACCGGCTCGACCACCGGGCGGAGGCTGTCGACGATCGTGCCGATGTGGCCGGGCGCCGTGCCCCCGGAGTGGATCGCCTCGATGGTCGCGGTGACCGCCCCGCACCGCTCGTGGCCCAGGACGACGATCAGGGGACTGCCGAACTCCTCGACCGCGAACTCGACGCTGCCCAGCAGCAGGTCGTCGACGATGTTCCCGGCGACCCGGTTGTCGAACAGGTCGCCCAGCCCCTGGTCGAACAGCAGCTCGGGGGCGACGCGCGAGTCGGCGCAGCCGATGGTGACGGCGAACGGGTGCTGGCCGGCGGCCAGCTCGTGCAGGTCGTCGAGGCTCTGGTGGGGGTGCCGACTGTGGCCGGTCACGAACCGGTGGTTGCCCCGCAACAGGCGGCGCAGCGCCTCGGCCGGGGTGGGCGGGTCGCCCTCGCGCGAGGACTCGGCGGGCGCGGCGACGGCCGGCCGGGCGGCCGCGCCCGCTCCGACGGCGACGACGGCGGCGCCGCCGGTGGCCAGCAGCGACCGGCGGGTCAGGGACGGACGGGTCATGATGATCTCCCATGGTGAGGTTCGCCTATTTCCTACCACCGTGGCGTCCACTGTGGTCTACGGTGTGATCCGCGGCGCTGTCGTGGTTCCGACCCGCGGGGCGGGCGGGCCGGCTAGCGTCGGGCGGGTGGGGCGGATGCGCGGTGTACACGAGCGGCCGGTGGGGCTCGCGTACCAGCCGGATCTCGTGGACCCGGACGAGGAACGGTCACTGCTGACCGCCCTGGGCGCCTACGAGTTCGGCGAGGTCCGGATGCACGGCCAGATCGCCCGCCGGACGGTGCGTCACTTCGGCTACGACTACGACTACGGCTCGTTCCAGCTCACCGAGACGGAGGCGTTGCCGGTGGAGCTGCACGAGGTGCGCGAGCGCTGCGCCCGGCTCGCCGGTGTGCCGGTCGACGGCCTCGCGCAGGCACTGGTGACCCGCTACCCGCCCGGCGCCGTCATCGGCTGGCACCGGGACGCGCCCGCCTTCGGCCCCACCGTGGTCGGCCTCTCCCTGGGCGCCGAGTGCCTGTTGCGCTTCCAGCGCGGCAGAGGCGACGAGCGCCGGGTGTACGAGGTGGAGCTGGCGCCGCGCTCGGCGTACGTGCTGGCCGGTGCGGCCCGGTCGAGCTGGCAGCACAGCATCCCGCCGGTGCCGCGCCTGCGTTACTCGATCACCTTCCGCCAGGTGCGTGGATCGTGACGCGGTCTCCCGAGCCGCGGGTCGTGCAACTGCTGGCCTCGCCCGTACACCGGTACGTTGGCCGGCCCGCCGACGGGCCGGCGCCGGCCCCCGAGGGTGAGCTGGTCGACGAGATCCGGGTCCGGGCGGGCCTCGGCATCGTGGGCGACCGCTACTTCGGCCGCCCCGCGCACCGGGAGGCGAGCGTCACGCTGATCGCCCAGGAGTCCTTGCCGCCGGGAGCCGACCTGCGGCAGGTCCGGCGCAACATCCTCACCGCCGGCATCGCCGTGGACGAACTGGTCGGCGCCGTGCTGGTGCTGGACTCTGGTGCGGGGCCGGTCCGGTTGCGGGTCAACCGGCCGGCCAACCCGTGCGCCTGGATGGACGTGGCGATCGGCCCCGGCGCGTGGAAGGCGCTGCGCCGCCGGGGCGGCGTGCGGTGCACGCCGCTCACCGACGGCGTCCTGCGGGTGGGGCCGGTGCGCGTCGCCGTCGAACACCCGCCGGCTCAGCGGCCCTGAAGCGCCCGGACGTTGTCCCCGAAGGTCCAGCCGCGGCTGCCGTCCCAGTTCAGCGACCAGGTCATGAGGCCCTTCAGGCCACCGTGGTAGGTGTTCCACGCCTGGGCCACCGAGGCCGGGGTCAGGTAGCCGCCGCCCGCGCCCTGCTGGGCGGGCAGCCCCGGGACCTGCTTGTCGTAGGGGACCCGGATGGTGGTGCCCTGGATGACGAGGCCGGCGTCGAGGCAGTCGGTCTGCCGCGTGAAGCCCTGCACGGTGCCGGCCGGGTAGGAGTCGCCGGAGCAGCCGTACATGCTGCCGTTGTAGTACTGCATGTTCAGCCACCAGAGCCGGCCGTTGTCGACGTACCGCTTGATGACCGGCAGGTACGCGCCCCAGATCGACCCGTAGGTGACGCTGCCCCCGGTCACGTACGCGGTCTCCGGCGCCATGGTGAGCCCGAAGGCCGGCGGCATCTGCGCGAGCACACCGTCGATGATGCGGATGAGGTTGGCCTGGGAGGGGGAGAGCTGGTTGATGTTCCCGCTGCCGGTGAGGCCGGTTTCGATGTCGATGTCGATGCCGTCGAAGTTGTACCGCTTGAGGATCGGGACGATGGTCGCCACGAACCGGTCGGCGACGGCCGTGGAGCTGAGGTCGATGCCGGCGGTGGCCCCGCCGATCGACATGAGGACGGTCAGCCCGGCGGCCTTGGCCTGGCACATCTCGGTGGGGGTCGGCACCTTCACGGTGGCGTCCATACCGTCCTCCCAGAGCACCGTGCCGTCGGCGCGGATCACCGGGAACGCCGCGTTGACCACGTTGTAGCCGTGCGCGGGAATCCGCGCGTCGGTGAGCGGGATCCAGCCCAGGGGTGGGTGGACGCCGTTCGCCGCGCCGTCCCAGTTCTCCCAGTAACCCTGGAGCACCTTGCCCGTGGGTCTCGGCTTGATGGCGCACGTGGCCGAGCCCGGCGTGGTGGGCGTCGGGGTCGGGGTGGGCGTCGCGGTCGGCGTGGGCCTCGGTGTGGGGGACGGCGTGGCGGTGGGCGTGGGCGACGGCGTGCCGGCGCACGCGCCGAGGTCGGTCCAGAGGGCGGGCGTCGCCGCCGGGGTCCAGCCCGATCCGGCCGGCGGGGTGTGGGTGACCAGGGCCTGGTAGGTCCGGCCCGCGTACGTCACCCGGCTGCCCGCCGGGTAGGCGACGCCCTCCGTCCACTCCGGGGCCGAGCAGGCCGCGGGTGCGGCGTTGGCGGCGGTGGTGGTGGCGAAGCCGTGGCTGACGGGCGTCGCGGCGAGCGCGGCGACCAGCGTCGCGCCCGCGAGCAGCGCCATCGTCCTACCGGGAACTCGCATGACATGCCTCCTCATCGATGGAGCGGAGGCTATCGTTAAGGTTGTTAAATGTAAATGCGGCAGTCCACAAGGACGTCATATGCCGGCAGCCGTTATATGCTGCCGCCATGTCCGAGAGCCCGGTCCGGGAGCCGACGTTCCTGATCCTCACCGCGCTGGCCGACGCTCCGCGCCACGGTTACGCCGTCATCGAGGACGTGCTGCGCATATCCGACGGCCGGGTGCGGCTGCGCGCCGGCACCCTGTACGCCGTCCTCGACCGGCTCCGCGCCGACGGTTTCATCGAGGTCGACCGCGAGGAGGTGGTGCAGTCCAGGCTGCGCCGCTACTACCGGCTCACCGCGCTGGGCGCCCGCCGGCTCGCCGACGAGGCCGCCCGGCTGCGCCGCAACGCCGACGCCGCCCGTCTCCGGCTGCGCCGCGCCGGACTGCTTCCGGAAGGGGGAGCGGCGTGAGCGCCGACGAGCTGGAACGCCGCTACCGCCGGCTGCTGGCCGCGTACCCCTGGGAGCACCGCCGGGTCTACGAGGACGAGATGGTGGCCGTGCTCCTCGCCGGCGCGCGGCCCGGGCAGCGTCGCCCGGCCGCCGGTGAGGTGCGCGACCTGGTGGGCGCCGGCCTGCGGGCCCGGTTGCGGGTGGGCGCACGGGGGTTCACCGCACCGGCCTGGGCCGACGCGGCGGCCGTGACCGGCCTGCTCGCCGTCATGCTCCTGCTCGCCTCCGCCGCCACAGCGGTCCTCGGCGGGCCGGGGCGGGGTCCCAGCGCGGCCGACTGGCTGCGGGTGGCCGGCTGGTGCGGGGTGTGCGCCGCCGCGCTCTCCGGGTTGCGGTGGGCCGCCGCCGGTCTGGCGTGGGCCGGCGTCGTCGCCTGGTGGGTGCTGGTGGCCCCGCGGACCGTCGACGAGCCGACCTACGTGGTGGACACGCTGCCCCAGCTCCTGCTCGCCGTCGTGGCGGCCGGCGCGCTCACCGTGCCGGCCCCACGCCGCCGGGCGTGGGCCGTGCTCGGCGTACGCCGGGCGCTGCCGCTGCTGCTCGCGCCGGTCACCGCGGCCGCGCTGCTCGAGATCAACCGCACGCTGAGCCCGACCCGCGACGCCGGGAGCGGCAGCTTCCACGTCCTCTACGGGCTGGAGGCCGCCAGCTCCACCACGCTCTGGCTTTACGTCGCCGGGTTCGCCGCCGCCGGCCTGGCCGTCGGCCTGGCGCTGGTCACCCTCCCGCCTCCGGTACGCCGGCGGATCGCCGTCATGCTGCTGCCGGTGGCGGTGCTCGCCCTGGTGATCGACGCCACCCTCGCCGGGTGGAACTACTCGAACATGCACATGGGACACCCCGTGCCCCTGGCTCCCGTGCAGTGGGCGGTGCTCGTCCTCGTGCCGCCGGTGACCTTCCTGGCCGGCGCCCTGCTGGTGCGTCGCCGGGAGGAGACGCTGCGCATGGTGGCGCTGGGCCGCGCCGCCGACCGGGAGCAACCGGCGGCGTGACGGGGCGGTCGGGTCCCGGTGTTCCGGTCGGGAACGCCGGGACTGCGTCAGCCCCGCGGCGCGGGTCACGCGGACGTCCGCGCCCACTCCGGCTTCACGGCCATCATCTGCGCGGTCTTGGCCGGATCGCGGTCGACGAGGTCGCCCAGCACCTCGTCGACGCGTGCCAGCGCGCCCGCGTCCAGCCGGATCCCGGCCGCGCCCGCGTTCTCGGCCACCTGCTCCGGCCGCGACGCGCCGATGATCGCCGAGCTGACGCCGTCCTGCCGCAGCGTCCACGCGATCGCCAGCTGGGCCATCGACACCCCGACCTCCTCGGCGACCGGCCGCAGCAGCTGCACCCGCTCGAGGAGGGCGTCACCGAGCACCCGGCCGATGAACCGGGGGGCGCGTCCGCCGCTCGTCGCCCGGGAACCGGGCGGGGCCTGCTCGCCGGGACGGTACTTGCCGGTCAGCACCCCCTGGGCCAACGGCTGGAAGACGAGCTGGCCGATGCCCTCGCGCCGGCACAACGGCAGCACCTCGGCCTCGATCACCCGCCACAGCATGTTGTACTGCGGCTGGTTCGACACGATCCGGCTGCGCAGGCCGAGCTGGTCGGCCAGGTCGAGCGCCGCCGTGATCTGCCCCGCCGTCCACTCCGACACGCCCAGGTACCGCACCTTGCCCTGGCGGACGAGGTCGTCGAACGCCACGAGCGTCTCCTCCAGCGGCGTCGTCCCGTCGAAGCGGTGCGCCTGGTAGACGTCCACGTAGTCGGTCCCGAGCCGGCGCAGCGAGGCGTGGCACGACTCCAGGACGTGCTTGCGGGACAGCCCCCGGTCGTTCGGCCCGTCGCCGGTGGGCAGGCAGACCTTCGTCGCGATCTCCACCGACTCCCGGCGCACGGTGCGCAGGGCCTCGCCCAGCACCGACTCGGCGGCGCCCAGGGCGTAGACGTCGGCCGTGTCGAAGGTGGTGATGCCGGCGTCCAGCGCGGCGCGGACGCACGCGAGCGCGGCCTCCCGGGCCACCAGCTCGCCGTGGGTGAGCCAGTTGCCGTACGTGATCTCACTGACCTGAAGGCCGCTCCGGCCGAGACGACGATGCTCCACGGCCGCCGACCGTAGCACCGGCGCGTAATCGGCGCGTGCCCTCCGGGTGCCTTACCGGGCATCGACGCGCGCGCAGGTGGGCAGGCCGCGCGCCCGCCGCGCCTGAGGCGCGGGACGCGCTGCGAGGCCCGTCACGTGGGCGGCGCGGCCGGCGGCCTGCGACACTTTCCGGCATGCAGTTCACCGTGACAGACGTGCCCGAGCGCGACCGCTTCGAGGCGCGGGACGAGAAGGGCGCCCTCGCCGGCCTCGTCACCTACCAGCTGACCGGCACGATCATCGCCTACACCCACACCGAGGTCGATCCCGCGTTCGAGGGCCGGGGGCTCGGGTCGACCCTGGCCCGGGCGGTCATGGACGACGCGCGGGCGAAGGGCCGGACGGTCGTGCCGATCTGCCCGTTCCTGGCCGGCTGGCTCGAGAAGCACCCGGAGTACGAGGACATCGTGGTCCGGACCACGCGCAAGATCAAGTAATTCGGCGCCCGCGCGGGTGCGCGACACGGCCTCCGGGCCCGCGCGCCCGCCCGGGTGAGGTCGACCGCCGTCGATCGGGTCAGATGGCCGGCATGGAAACGGACGTTCGACGCTACCTCGCCGACCTCGTGGCGGTGGCGTCCAAGGTGCTGGGCGACAACCTCGTGGGCGCGTACGCGGCGGGCTCGGTCGGGCTCGGCGCGTACCAGCCCGGCCGCAGCGACATCGACGTGGCGCTCGTCTGCGCCGACCCCCTGCCCGAGGAGGACAAGCGCGCCCTCGTGGCCGGCCTGCGCCACGAGGCGCTGCCCTGCCCGGCCCGGGGGCTGGAACTGGTCGCCTACCGCCGAGCCGTCGCCGCGTCGGGCACGGCCGAGCCCGGCTTCGAGGTCGAGCTGAACACCGGCGCGCGGATGCCGTTCCGCGCAACGTACGCGCCGGGGGACCGGCCGGCGGCGGACGGGCACTTCTGGTACGCGCTGGACCGCAGCATCCTCCACGAGCACGGGCAGGCGCTCCTCGGCCCGCCGGCCGCCGAGGTGTTCGCCGACGTCAGCGCCGCGGATCTGCGCCGCCTCCTCGTCGAGGCGCTGAGCTGGTGGCTCGCGCTGCCGACCCCGCCCGGCGACGAGCCGGCGGCCGGCGCCGAGGACGCGGTGCTCGGCGCCTGCCGGTCGCTCGTCCGGTTCCGCCACGGCACCTGGCTGGCCAAGACGGCGGCGGGCGAGCGGCTGCTGGCCGACGGCGACGTCGACGCACCGGTGATCGAGCGGTCCATCGCCGCCCGCCGCGGCGGCACCCCACCGACGGGAGCGCAGGCCCGCGCCTTCCAACGCCGCGTCCTCACCGAGATCACCCCACGAGCCTGACCCCCCGACCGCGCCGACTCCGCGCGCGCCCCGCCCCCGCCCCCGCTGGTGATCATGAAGTTATTGCCGCGACACGCCGTGTCGATCGGCAATAACTTCATGATCACCGGGGCGGGGCGCGGGGGAGAAGCGGCCGGGGGGTCAGCCGATCTTGAGGCGGACGGGTTCGTTGTGCGGGGCGCCGGGCAGGTGAACGGTGACCCGGCCGTCGGCGGTGTGCACGGTGCCGCGGCTGGCCGTGACCGGTCGGTCGGTCGCGAGCACCACCTCGTCGTCGCCCTGGGTGGGGCGCAGCAGCACCGTGTCACCGTCCCGGGAGACCAGCTCGCAGGTCGTCTCCACGAGCGTGGCCGCGCCGACCGGATCCCGTACGGCAGGATCAGCCCGGTGCGGGCGGGCACCCGCAGCCGGCGTCCGGCGAGCACCGGGGCGCCGTGCCAGCCGAGCGTCACGGTGACCGCCGACGGCGCGACGTTGACGAGGTGCAGCAGCCGCTGACCGGCGCGGTCGACTGTCGAGGTGAGCACGAGCCCGGGGCCGTCGGCCGCGGGAGCGAGCCGGGGGCGCGCGCCGAGCCGTTCCAGCGCGGCCCGCCAGAAGTCCAGGTCGCACGGGACGTCGGCGGCGATCACGAGGGCGCGCCCGGCGCCCACCGACACCTCGACGGCGCAGGGCTCGCCGGAGCCCACCTCCGTGAACACCGGCTCGCCGATCGCGCCAGCCAGCCGCTGGGCGTAGCCGACGCGCGCCTCGGCGCGGCCGGCCGCCCAGCCGTGCCCGACCACCGACGGGAAGCACTGTGGCCCGTCCTCGACCCGCCCGGCCACGGTGAGCCCGAGCGCGTCGGCGAGCAGGGTGCAGGGGGTCCCGTCGTGGTCGCGTTCGGGCAGGACGCCGTGCAGCAGCAACCGCCCGCCGCCGCGCAGGTGGTCGACGAGCCGCTGCTGCACCTCGCGGCCCAGCGTGGCGGCGCAGCCGAGCGCGATCACCGGCGGGGTGTCCGTCGGCAGGGGTGACTGGAGGTCGACGGCGGGGAACGAGAAGCCGGCGAGCAGCAGCGCTCGGGCCAGCACGTCGCGGGGACCCATGCCGCGGAACCGTTCCAGGTCGGCGATCTGCGCGGCGCGGGACGCCGAGGCGGGGTGGTGGTACTCGGTGAGGTAGTGGTCGGGCACGAAACCGAGGGCCACGCCGTCGTTCTCCTCGTCGGAGTCGGCGAGCACGTCGGCGACGCCACGTACGGCGTGCAGCGCCCGCCGGGCCGCGTCGAAGGTGGGGTTGAGCCGCCCCTCGGGGTCGACGGGCGCGGCGAAACCGTGCCGTTCGCCCGTGAAGGCGATCCGGTCGTTGCCGTCGCCCACGGGCTGCGCGAGTGGCGGGTTGTAACCGCCGGCGAACAGGTACAGGTTGAGCAGCCGGTTGCCCTGTGCCACGCAGAGCCGGGCCTTCAGCTCGACGGCCTCGGGCGGGTAGAGCGTCGACAGGTCCTGCCCGTAGTCGCCGTTGCCGGCCTCGAACTCGAGCGAGGTCGGCGGCTGGTGTGCGTCGTGCACGGCGGCCAGGAAGGCGTTGCCCACGTAGAGGTCGGCGACGTTGGTGACGGTCAGGTCGCCGAGGTAGTAGTCCGAGCCGGACGTGACCTGGGGCTGCCCCCGGTACGCCTCGAAGAGCTGGCTGATCCCGATGGGGAAGGTGCGGCCGCGGCCGCCGCCGGTGCCGTGCACGTTGATGAGGAACGGGACGCCGCGCACCCCGTGCCGCTCCGCGGAGTCACGCAGCGTGGCGACGTACCGCCGGTACCGGTCGCGCATGTAGCGGCCCAGGTCGTCGTGCAGGGTGAGGGACCTCGGTTCGGCGGGCGTGCGCAGCGCGGCCGCCCAGGCGAGGGGGTCGCCGGGGTCGGCGCCGATCCGCTCGGCCGCGCCGTCCTTGCCGTACCGGTCGACGGCCCAACGGCGCACGTCCTCGCAGACGCCGTCGGTGAGGTCGGGGGAGTTGGTGACCCAGGAGAGCATTCCGATCTCGTTGTCGAGCTGGACGGCGATCACGGGGCCGCCGCGGTCGGCCAGCCGTTCGGCGATCACGGGCATGACCTCGGCGTACCAGCCGTCGGCGGCGGCCAGGAACTCCGGGGCCAGGTAGTCGACGGTGCGGGTGGTGATGGGCCGGCCGTCCCAGGTGGTCGGCAGCAGGTGCGGGTGCTCGTCGTACACGCGGTAGGGGATGCCCTCGTTCTTGACCTCGGCCATGATGAACGGGCCGGGCCGGACGACCGCGTACAGGCCGCGCTCGTGCGCCAGGTCGAGGAAGCCGGCCAGGTCCCGCTGCTCGTGCGTTCGCCCCGTGAGGTCGACGCGGCCGTCGGGCAGTTCGTGCCACAGCCAGGGGACGTACGTCGCCACGGTGTCGCCACCGCACTCGCGGAGCCGGTCCAGCCGGTCCGCCCACGCGGCGCGGGGCAACCGGAAGTAGTGCACCTCGCCGGCGAGCAGCAGGCGGGGGCGACCGTCGACGACGATCCTGCGGTCGTGGAGAAGCACTCGCGACATGGGGTCTGACTCTTCCTCTCGGCGCGATCTTCAGGCGGCCCTCTTGTGCTCCGGCGGACGCCTGCTTATGGTGCCTGAAACCGGTTTCTGTTAACCGCACGTTACGGATCGAGGGAGCCATGGGCAACAGTCGGGTCACGGTTCGGGAGATCGCCCGGCTGGCCGGCGTCTCGGTCGCCACGGTGTCCCGGGTCTCCAACGGCACCGGCCAGGTGTCGGAGGACATGCGCCGGCGGGTCCTCGAGGCGATCGAGAAACACGGCTACCGGCCGGACCACCTCGGCCGCGCCCTCGCCGCCCGCCGGCACGGCGCGCTCGGCCTGGTCTTCCCCGGCCTGTCCGGCCCCTACTTCACCGAGCTGATCCAGGGCTTCGACTCCGAGGCCGTGCCGGCGCGGGCCAGTGTGCACATCCTCTGCACGCACCTGCGCGAGGATTCCGACGACCAGGTGCTGGAGATGGCCCGCCGCGTCGACGGCGTCGCCGTCGTCGGCGGCACGATCTCCGACCCCGCGCTGCTGCGGCTGGCGGAGATGGTCCCCGTCGTGGTGCTGGCCGGGCGCGGCCCCGAGACGGTGCCGTCGGTGAGCGTCGACAACGCTCCGGCCGTGACCCGGCTGACCCGGCACCTGCTGGTCGACCACGGCCTGCGCGACGTGGTCTTCGTCGGCAACCCGGACGGGTCGCCCGACGTGAGTGACCGGTGGGCCGGCTTCCAGGACGCCTACCGGGAGTTGGACCGCAACCCGCCACCCGAGCCGGTGCGGGTCGCCATGCAGCAGCCCGACGGCGTGCTCGCCGCCGAGCGGCTGCTCACCGGGCCCGACCCCGCCCCGCAGGCGGTGGTCTGCGCCAACGACGAGATCGCCCTCGGCGTCCTCGTGGGTGCGCTCGGCCGCGGCCTCCGCGTGCCCGAGGACCTCGTCATCACCGGCTTCGACGACGCGCCCATGGCGGCGCTCGTCTCGCCGCCGCTGACCACCGTGCGTCAGCCGATCCGGGACCTGGCCGCCGAGGCCGCCCGGCTGATCCTCCACGCCGTCGACGCCCCGGGCGCGGCGGCACCCAACAGCATCGTCCTCCCCACCCAGTTCGTCGTGCGCCGCAGCTGCGGCTGCCCGGCGGAACCCCCCACTGGAGGTACCGGCAAGTGAAACGAACGAGACTCGTCCGGATCGCCGCGGTGGCGACGGCCGTCGTCCTGGCCGCCGCCGGCTGCACCGGAACCGAACAGGCGTCCGGCCCGGGCACCGACGGCCGCATCGCGTTCCTCGACTACGGCGACTTCGGCGGCGGCAGCAACCCGCAGGCCAACTACAACCCGTACCTGGACGCCACCCGCCTCGGCGCCACCGAGTACCTCTTCGAGCAGCTCATCACCTACGACAACTACGGGTGCCAGGCCAAGCCGTGGCTCGCCACCGAGTGGACCTGGACCGACCCGCGGACGCTGGTGTGGAAGCTGCGCTCGGGCGTGCGGTGGAACGACGGCAAGCCGTTCTCGGCCGACGACGTGGCCTTCACCTACGACATGCTCAAGCGGCACAAGGCGCTCGACGTCAAGGGGATCTGGCGCTACCTGAGCGCCGTCGAGGCGACCGACCCGCAGACCGTCACCATGCGGTTCACGCAGCCCGGCGCGTCCGCGTTCACGCTGTTCAGCGAGATCAAGATCGTGCCGAAGCACGTCTGGTCCACGGTGGCCGACCCGGTGACGTTCGTCAACGCCGACAAGCCCGTGGGCACCGGCCCCTTCACCGTGAAGGCGTTCAACCCGCAGCAGCTCACGCTGGGCCGCAACCCCGACTACTGGCAGGCCGACAAAGTCAAGGTCGACGAGCTGCGGTTCCACAAGGCCGACGGCGGCGGGCAGATCGACCAGCTCAAGCTCAGTCGCGGCGAGTACGACACCAACGCCATGTTCGTGCCGGACATCAAGAAGGCGTACGTCGACCGGGACCCGGAGCACAACAGGTACTGGTACCCCTCGGGCGGCACCATCAGCGTCTACATGAACCTCACGAAGGCGCCGTTCAACGACACCGCCTTCCGCAAAGCTCTCGTGCCGGCGTTCAACCGGCAGGAGATCGTCGACAAGGCGCAGCTCGGCTACGTCAAGCCGGCGAGCCAGACCGGCCTCGTCGTGCCGGGGCAGGCCGACTGGCTGCCCAAGGACATTCCGAACCAGGGCGTGGCCGGGTACGACGCCGCGAAGGCCGACGCCGACCTCACGGCCGCCGGCTACCCCCGCAACGGTGACGGCAAGCGTGTCGGCAAGGACGGCAAGCCGATCTCGTTCAGCTTCCGGGTGCCCGGCTCCTGGACCGACTGGGTGCAGGCGCAGCGGATCATCGTGGCCAACCTGACGGCGCTCGGCTTCACCGTCCGGGCCGAGACCCCGACCCCCGAGGCGTACGAGAACGACCGGGCCATCGGCAACTACGACATGGTGCTCGGTGTGCACGGCGGAAGCTGCAACATGTTCCGCAACTTCCAGGAGCCGCTCGCCAGCGACCAGTCGGCGCCGGTCGGCAAGAAGGCGGTCAGCAACTTTGTCCGCTGGAACGACCCGCACACCGACCAGCTCATCGACACGCTGCGCACCGCCACCGACGAGGCCGCGCAGAAGGCCGCCGTCGCCGACCTCACGAAGGTCATGACCGAGCAGGTGCCGGTGATCCCGCTCTGGTACGGCGCCAAGTGGTTCCAGTACCGCACCACGAAGGCCGTGGGCTGGCCGAACGAGGAGAACCCGTACGCGGCGCCCAGCGACAACCTGCTGATCATCACGAACCTCAAGCCCGCCGGGGCCGACGCCAAGTAGCCGAGGGGCCGGCCGGCGCGAGCGGCGCCGGCCGGCCCCTCGGAGGAGAAGGGATGGCTCCCGTGGCCTACTTCGCCAGACGTTTCCTGTTCTTCCTGGCCACCCTCTGGGCCGCCGTCACGCTCAACTTCCTGATACCCCGGTTGCAGCCCGGCGACCCGGCCGAGGCCATCGTGTCGCGGCTGGCCGGCCAGAGCGAGAGCATCGACCCGGCCCAGGTGCAGGCGATCCGGGTCATGCTGGGCACCCCCGACGGCAACCTCTTCGACCAGTACGTCCAGTACCTCGGCGCGGTGCTGCACGGCGACTTCGGGATCTCGTACACGTACTTCCCGTACAGCGTCACGCACATGATCGGGCAGGCGCTGCCGTGGACGGTCATCCTCGTCGGCGTCACCCAGATCATCTCGTTCGTGGTGGGCACCCTGCTCGGCACGTGGGCCGCGTACCGCCGCAACAGCCGCGTCGACTCCGTCATCACCCTCGGCTCCACGTTCCTCGGCACGCTGCCGTTCTTCTGGCTGGCCCTGCTGCTGGTCTACGTCTTCGCGATCACCCTGCGCTGGTTTCCGGAGCGCGGCGGCTACGGCGGCGGCAGCTCGCCCGGCTGGAACTGGCTGTTCGTCTCCGACGCCTTCCAGCACAGCGTGCTGCCCGCGGTGGCGCTGCTCATCACCGGGCCCATCGGCTGGATCATCGGCATGCGCAACAACATGGTCCAGAGCCTCGGCGAGGACCACACCCGGCTCGCCGTCGCGCGCGGCCTGCCCCGGCGTCGCGTCGCCATCACCTACGGCGCCCGCATCGCGATCCTCCCCAACGTCACCGGGTTCGCCATCGCGCTCGGCAGCATTCTCGGCGGCACGGTGCTCGTGGAGACGGTCTTCAACTACCCCGGCATGGGCCGGCTGCTGCTCGAGTCGGTGTCCAGCCGCGACTACCCGCTCATGCAGGCCCTGTTCCTGTTCACGACGATCGGCGTCCTGGTGGCGAACTTCCTGGCCGATCTGCTCTACGGGTTCCTCGACCCCCGGGTCCGAAAGGTGGAGTCGGTATGAGAACCGTCCACGTCGAGCGGGGTGGGGCCGCGTGAGCACCCCCGCCCCCGCCGTACCCGCGCCCCGCCCCGACACCGAGGGCGTCCAGGCCGCCGCCAGCGCGGTGGCCCGCGGCACCCGTCTGCCCGGCTGGTTCGTCATCCTCTGGCGCAACCGCAAGTGCCGCGCCGGGCTGCTGATGCTCGCCGCGTTCGTCCTGGTCGCGGTCTTCGCGCCGCTGATCACGCCCTACGACCCGCGCGACGACGCCTTCCCCACGTCGCTCGGCCCCACCGGCAGCCACTGGCTGGGCACCACGGCCCAGGGCGAGGACGTCCTCAGCCAACTGGTCGTGGGCGCCCGCACCTCCCTCGTGGTCGGCCTCGCGGCCGGGGTGCTCTCCACGTTGATCGCGCTGGTCGTCGGCCTCACGGCCGGCTACCTGGGCGGCTGGGTCGACGAGGTGCTGTCGTTCCTCATCAACCTCGGCCTCGTCGTGCCGGCGCTGCCGCTCATGGTGACCCTAGCGGCGTACGCGCCGGTCCGCGGCCTGTGGCTCATCGTCATCGTGATCAGCGTGACCGGGTGGGCGTACGGCGCCCGCATCAAGCGCTCGCAGATCATCACGCTGCGCACCCGCGACTACATCACGGCGGCCCGCTTCGCGGGGGACGGCACGGCCCGGATCATCGCCCGGGAGATCGTGCCGAACATGACCTCGCTGATCGTGGTCGGCTTCATGGGCGCGGCGCTCGGCGCCATCGGCGGCGAGGCGGGCCTCGCCTTCCTCGGGCTCGGCGACCCGCTCACCGTGAGCTGGGGCACCATGCTCAACCAGGCCAGCGTCGGCGGCGCCATGCTCACCGGGCAGTGGGCCTGGCTGATCGCCCCCGGCCTGGCCCTCTCCCTGCTGATCACCTCGTTCACGCTGATCAACTTCGGCATCGACGCGCTGAGCAACCCCCACCTGCGGGAGGACTGACATGGCTCTGCTCGAGGTGGACCACCTCTCCGTCACGTACACGCCGCGCGACCTGCCGGCCAACCGGGCCGTGCACGACGTCTCGTTCCGGATCGCCGAGGGCGAGTTCGTCGGCCTGCTCGGCGAGTCGGGCTGCGGGAAGTCGACGCTCGGCAACGCCGTCCTGCGGCTGCTCTCGCCGCCGGCGCACATCACCGGCGGCCGGGTCACCTTCGACGGCGTCGACCTGACCACCGCCGGTGAGGAGGAGCTGCGCCGGCTGCGCTGGGTGGACCTCGCCACCGTCTTCCAGAGCAGCATGAACTCGCTCAACCCGGTGATCCGGGTCGAGGCCCAGTTCGCCGACACCTTCGCCGCGCACCGGGTGCCCGGCGACGTGACCCAGCGGGCCGGCGACCTGCTCGACCTGGTCGCCCTCGACCGCCGGGTGCTGCGGGCGTACCCGCACGAGCTCTCCGGCGGCATGAAGCAGCGGGTCGCACTCGCGCTGGCGCTCGCGCTGCGTCCCAAGCTGGTGCTGCTCGACGAGCCGACCACCGGGCTCGACGTCGTGGTGCAGCGCGCCATCCTCACCCGGCTGGCCGAACTGCGCCGGGAACTCGGCTTCGCGGTGCTGTTCATCAGCCACGACCTGGGCACCGTGCTGGAGATGGCCGACCGGGTCATGGTGATGTACGGCGGTGAGATCGTCGAGGACCGTCCCGCCGCCGACATGCTGCGCGAGCCCCGGCATCCGTACACCCGCGGGCTGCTCGGCTCGTACGCCGACCCGCGGCTTCCCGACGTGCGGGTCAGCTACATCCCGGGCCGGCCGCCGGACCTGTCCCGGCCGCACGCCGGCTGCCTCTTCACACCCCGCTGCCCGCACGCCGAGGACGCCTGCCGGGCCACGCACCCCGATCTGCTCCCGGACCGGCACGGCCTCGTCCGCTGCCTGGTCGCCCAGGAGGACCGGCTGCCGGCCGTGACCCTCGGCGGCGCCGACGCGACCGCCAGCCTCGCCAGCCACTTCCCGGCGGCCGGCACGTCGGGCCCGCGCACGGCGCCGGCCGACGCCACCGAGCCGGTGCTCCGCGTCGAGGGCGTGAGCAAGCGCTACACGACCCGGCGCGGCCGGCGCCGCAGCACCGTCGACGCCGTCCGCGACGTGTCCCTGGCGCTGCGCCCCGGCGCGGTCACGGCCCTCGTCGGGCAGAGCGGCAGCGGCAAGTCCACCCTCGCCAGGATCGTCACCGGTGTGGAGCGCCCGAGCGCCGGCGAGGTCCGGTTCACCGGAGGCGACGGCGGCGAGATCCGGGTGGACCGGCTGCGCGGGCGCGCCCTGCGCGACTACCGGCGGCACGTGCAGATGGTCTTCCAGGACCCGTTCAGCGCGCTGAACCCGACCCGCACCGTCGCGTACGCCCTGTCCCGCCCGCTGGCCAACTTCGCCGGCCTGCGTGGCGCGGCGGCCCGCGAGCGCGCCGCAGTGCTGCTGGAGAGCGTCGGGCTGGCCCCCGCCGGGCAGTTCCTCGACAAGCTGCCGCACCAGCTCTCCGGCGGGCAGCGGCAGCGGGTGGTGACGGCGCGGGCGCTCGCGCCCGACCCGCAGGTGCTGATCGCCGACGAGCCGATCTCCATGCTCGACGTGTCGATCCGCGCCGAGATCCTGGAGTTGCTCGGTGACCTGGTCCGCGACCGCCGGCTCGCGATGCTCTACATCACCCACGACCTGCTCAGCGCGCGGCTGCTCGCCGACGAGGTGCTGGTGCTCCACCAGGGCACGCTCGTGGAGCGCGGCCCGACCCGGGAGGTGATCGGGGCGGCCCGCGACGACTACACGAGGCTGCTGCTCGACTCGATCCCCAACCCGTTCGCGACGGCCGGCGGCCGCGAGGCCACACCGTCGAGCTGACGCGGGGCCGGCCCGGGGGACGGCGCCCCGGGCCGGCTCCGGAGCGGTCAGGCCAGCCAGGCGGTCGCGCGGGCGGGCAGCTTGTCGTCGGCCGGGGAGCTGGCGAGCACCAGCCGCTCCCCGTACGGACGCCAGTCGACCGGCGCGTCGCCCAGGTTCACGAGGCACGTCGGGCCGCCGCGTCCACGCTGGAACGCCAGGCACTCGGCGGGCGCGTCCCGCCAGGTCAGCTCCGCCGGACGGCCCCGCCACCAGGTGCCGCGCAGGGCCAGCGCCACGCGGGTCAGCGCCAGCGGGGAGCCCCGGTCGTGCCGCTGCCGCGCCACCGACCGCCCGCCCCACCCCTCGGGCTGGGGCAGCCACGGGTCCGACCCCGCCGGCCCGAAGCCGTACGGCGCGGGGCCGCCGGTCCACGGCAGCGGCACCCGGGCGCCGTCGCGACCCCGGTCGGCCCCGCCGGAGCGGCGGAACACCGGATCCCGGATCGCGTCGTCGGCGAGCGCCACCTCCGGCAGGCCCAGCTCGTCCCCGGCGTACAGGTAGACCGCGCCCGGCAGGGCGAGCATGGTGAGCAGCACCGCCCGCGCCCCGTCCGGTCCCCACCGGTCGGCGGCCCGCCGCACGTCGTGGCTGCCGTGCACCCAGGCCGGCAGCCGCCCGTGCCGCCCCGTGGCGGCGAGCAGCGCCTCGACGCCGTCGCGCCACGGGTCCGCCCGCAGCGGCCAGTAGAGCGGGTCCATGGCGAACGCCTGGCCCAGCTCGTCGGGCCGCACGTACGGCGCGAGCACCTCGGGCCCGCCCCAGGTCTCGGCCACCCCGAGCCGGTCGCCCGGGTACGCCGCCAGCACCCGCGCCCAGCGCCGGTAGATCTCGTGCACGTCCTCCCGGTCGCTGAACGGCGCCGCGTCGCCGGGCCGCCAGCCGTCCGGCAGGTCCGGGTAGCCGGGGTCCTTCGACAGCGAGCCGGCGGCGTCGAAGCGCACCCCGTCCACGCCGCGGTCCAGCCAGAACCGCAGGGTCGCCAGCGTGTCGGCGGCCACCTCCGGATGCTCGTGTCGCAGGTCCGGCTGCTCGGCGTCGAACAGGTGCAGGTACCACTCGCCGTCGCCGAAGGGCGTCCACGCGGGCCCGCCGAAGATCGACGGCCAGTTGCTGGGCGGCTGCCCGCGGTCGGGTCCGCGGCCGGGCCGGACGTGGAACCGGGCGCGCTCCGGCGAGCCGGGACCGGCGGCGCGCGCGGCCGCGAACCACGGGTGCGCGGACGACACGTGGTTGAGCACCAGGTCGACCACCACCCGAAGGCCGAGCCGGTGCGCGTCGGCGACCAGGCCGTCCACGTCGGCGAGGGTGCCGAGTCGCGGGTCGACCGCGCGGTGGTCGGTGACGTCGTAGCCGGCGTCGTGGTCGGGGCTGGGATAGAACGGCGTCACCCAGACCGCGTCCACGCCGAGCGCGGCCAGGTACGGCAGGCGCGCGCGCAGGCCCGGCAGGTCGCCGAGCCCGTCGCCGTCGGCGTCGGCGAAGGAGCGCACGTACACCTCGTAGGTGACGGCCTCGCGCCACCAGGGTGCGGTCATCGGGGGGTCAACTCCACGAGGGACAACGCGGGCAGGGGCAGGGCGATCGGCAGGCTGAGCCGGCCGTCGTCCGGGGTGACGGTCGCGCGCGGGGCCGCGTCGGCGAGCGTGTCGGCGGCGCGCAGCCCGGCCCACTGCTCGTCGGTGGGCCAGCCGTCCACGCCGAGCCGCCGCGCCGTGGCGGCCAGGTTGGACGTCTCGTCGTCCAGCCGTCGGTGCCGCACCTCGTACGGCCCGGAGCCCAGCCCGCCCAGCCGCAGTCGCACGGCGCGGCCCAGCCGGCGGCGCTGCGCGGGCCGGTCGAGGACTCCCTGGTCGAGGGTGCCGTTCCACAGCACCACCGCCACCCGCCCGGTCTCCGGGTCGAGCGAGGGCCAGGCGCGTACGAGGGTGCCGGCGCCGTCACCGGCCAGCCGGACGGGCAGCTGCACCGGCCCGAGCCGCTCCAGCATCCACAGCGCCCAGAACCGGGGCTTGCCGAGCGCGCCGACCGACAGCAGGCCGAAGCCCCCGTGCAGCAGCGCGGGCGGCCGGCCCAGCTCTTCGAAGTGGTCGCTCGCCACCCAGCAGGCGAGCGCGTCCACACGGTCCGCGGCCTCCCGCATCCCGGTGGCCACGAACGCGGCCGAGAGCACCGAGTCGTTGACCGGCGCGAAGTGGGTGGGGGAGGGACCCCACTCCGTCCACAGCAGCGGGGTGCCGTCCCGCCCGTGCCGGGACAGCGCCGCGCGCAGGTCCAGTGGCGGGCTGCCGTAGACGTGGGTGGAGAGGAAGTCCAGCGGCGCGCCGGAGGCGTCGACGTGGTCGAGGAAGGGCTCGATCCACTTCGTGGCGGCCGTCGCCGGGCCACCCACCGGCAGCCCGGGACACGCCGCGCGGACCGCGCGGGCGGTCACGTCGTACATCCGCAGGTAGTCCTCGCGGCTGCCGGTCCAGAAGCAGTCCAGGTCCGGCTCGTTCCACACCTCGACGGCCCACTGGCGCAGCTCGGCGTCGCCCACGCGGGCGCGCAGGTGCCGGACGAGGTCGCCGACGAGCGCCGCCCACCGGTCCCAGTCCTTCGGTGGGCTGGACACGCCGGCCGCCGTGACCACCCGGGACGGGTCCCGGGCCAGCGCCCGGGGCATGAACGACAGTTCCAGCACCGGCCGAAGGCCGGTGGGGGCGAGCGCGTCGAGCACCGCGTCGACGCCGGTGAAGTCGTGCACGGGGCGGCCGTCGACCTCCCGGTAGACGCCGAGGTCGTCGCCGAGGATGCCGTGCGCGCGGACCCGCCGGACGCCCAGCTCGCGGTGCACCCGGCCCAGCGCGGCGGCGAGGCCGGCGCCCATCGGCTCGCCGCCCACCCGGTCGGGGCTGAGCAGCAGGCTCAGGTGCTCGGAGCCCACCATGTCCCGCCACGGTCGGTGCAGCGGCCCCGCCGGGCTCGCCGCGTCCACGTCGACCTCGACGAAGGCGTCGCCGTCGGCGCGCGCCGCGACGGGCGCCGACGCCGGCCCGAGCGGGTCGCCGTCGGGCCGGTCCGGATCGTGCACCGGGCGCACGGCGTAACGCACCGTCCGTCCGGGCTCGACGGTGGTGTCGGCGTACGGGGGGCCGGGCACCGCGAGGAGGTCACCGCCGCGGTGGTCGACGACCCGGTACGGGCCGTCGCCGTCGGCCCGGTGCACGAGGTAGCCGGCGGCGCCGGGCACCGGGTCCCAGTCGACGTCGACCTGGCCGCGCCCGGCCCGTACCCGGATCCCGCTGGCCGTTGGCGTGCGCCCGTGGCCGTCGGCGGCCGCCCTGGGCCCGGTGGTGGTCACCGCTCAGCTCCCGGCGACCTCGACGAGGACCGCGCCCGGCTGCGGCAGGTGCACCTCCACGACGGCGGCGTCGCCCTCGGCGACGGTCTCGGCCTTCTCCGCCACCAGCGCGTCGACCGCGCGCAGCGCGTCCCACTGCTCGCCCACCGGCCAGTCGCCGACGCCGAGGCGCTCGGCGAGGGTGGTGATGTCGCCGTGCTCCCGGTCGAGACGGGTCAGCGTCACGGTCCGACCGGCCGCGCCGTCGACGGCGAGGCGGATCCGCCGGGCCAGCGCGGGGTCGCCGTCGCGCTTGGACTGGTCGAGGGTGGCGGCCCACACGAGGATGGCGAGGCCGCCGTCCGCCCGCCGGCTGGCCCACGTCTGCACCAGCCCGTCGGCGCCGTCGCCGGTCGCGCGCACCGGCAGCTCGGTCTCGCCGAGCTGGCTGAGCAGGCGCAGCGCGTGGTAGCGGGGCTTGGCGATCCCGCCCACGGTGAGAAGGCCGAAGCCGCCGTGCAGCAGCCGCGGCGGCCGGCCCAGCTCCTCGAAGTGGTCGCTCGCCACCCAGTACGAGAGCGCGTCGACCCGGCCGGCCGCCGAGCGCATGCCGGTGAGCAGGAACGTGGCGGCGGACGTGCCGTCGTTGACGGGGTGGAAGTGGGTGGGGGTCACACCCCACTCGGTCCACAGGATCCGGGCGTCGCCGAACCCGAACCGGGCGAGGGTGGGGCGCAGGTCCAACGGCGGGCTGCCGTAGGTGTGGGTGGAGACGAAGTCGATTGGCGCGCCGGAGCGGCGGGCGTGTGCGAGCAGGGCGTCCACCCAGCCGGCGGCGGCCGACGACGGCCCGCCCACGGGGATGCGCGCGTCGACGTCCTTGACCGCGCGTGCCGTCACGTCGTAGAGCCGCATCCACTCGTCGCGGGTGCCCGACCAGAACACCTCCAGGTTGGCCTCGTTCCACACCTCGAAGTCCCAGGTCAGCACCTCCTCGCCGTACCGGTCGAGCAGGTGCGCGACCAGGGCGCGGACCAGGTCGGCCCAGCGGTCCCAGTCCTTGGGCGGGGAGATGACGCCGCGGTACTGGAAGACCGTCCGTTCGGGGTCGCTCGCCAGGTCGCGGGGCATGAAACCGATCTCGACGACCGGCCGCAGCCCGGTGGAGAGCAGCAGGTCGTAGACGCGGTCGACGCCGCTGAAGTCGATCACCGGCGCGCCGTCGACCTCGCGGTAGACGCCCAGGTCGTCGTGCAGGATCGAGTGCGCGCGGACGGTTTCGACGCCGATCTCGTCCCGCACGCGGCGCAGCGCGGCGAGCAGTTCCACGCCGATCTCGCGGCCGCCCGAGAGGTCGGTGCAGAGCAGCTGCGAGAGCCGCTCGCTGCCGATCATGGGCTGCCAGGGCCGGGCCAGGGGCGTGCCCGCCGCGGCCGCGTCGACGACCAGGTCGACGGTGGGGACGGTCCCCGGCGTGGGCAGCGACGCGCAGGTCACCAGCGTGCCGAGCGGCCCGGTGACGGTGACCTCGGGAACGGCGGCCACGGCGTACGCGTACGGCTGGCCCGGCTCGCCCGTGGTGTCGACGTACCAGGTGTCGGGCACGGAGAGGACGTCCCCGCCGAGGTGGTCGACCGGCGTCAGCTCACCCTCGACGGCGCCGTCGCGGACCGGTGCGCGGTGCACCAGGTAGCCGACCGCACCCGGCACCGGCGCCCAGGAGAGGCGGACGTGGCCGATGCCCGCCACCGCCGTCACGCCGTCCGGCGGAGCGAGGACGGGTGTGCCGTCCGTCGTGCCCTCCTCGTCGCTGCGCAGCGAGATCCGCGACTCCCAGTCGGATCGGGCGTCGGCCGGCGGGTGGTCGCTGGTGCTCGTCACGGAGGCACCTCCTGGTGTGTCGCATGGTTCGGTCCGAGCACTGTAACCGGTTTCTGCGGCGATCGCGCCCCCGCGTCCGGCACTTTTTCCGCCGCCCTGATCGGCTTCGGTCACCCGCGCCGGCGTCCGCCGAAACGCCGCCATCCCCCTGGCGCGCGATCCCTTCCGGACGGTGCGGTCGGGTCAGTCCGGCAGGCGCGGCATCTCCGGGCCGGCGTCCCGACCGAGCAGCACCGCCCGGGTGAGCGCCCCGGCTCCGAACCGGTCCCGCACGGCGTCGACGGCGGCATCGAGATCGGCGCCGGGGTCGCGCGCGAACGGCAGCGGCGGCTGCACCGGGGCGTCGTCCAGGTTGGCGACCGCGACGCCGACCAGCGTCACGCCCCGACGGCCGATCTCGGGCAGCGCCGCCCGCAGTAGGGCCCGGACGGCGTCGCGCACGACTCGGGTGTCGTCGGTCGCCTTGCCGAGGGTGTGCGACCGGGTGGCCCGGGTGTAGTCGGCGAAGCGTAGCCGCAGCACGACCGTGCGGCCGCTGCGGCCGGCCGCCCGCAACCGCCGCGCCACCCGGTCGACCAGGCCGGCGAGGATCGCGTCGAGGTCGGCGGGCGCGTGGGGCCCGCGCCCCAGCGCGTGCTGCGCCCCCATCGAGCCGCGCCGGCGACCGAGCTGCACGGGACGCGGGTCGCGGTTGTGCGCCAGGGCGTGCAGGTGACGGCCGGCGCCCGCGCCGAGCAGCGACACGAGGGCGGCCTCGCCGAGGCGGGCCACCTCGCCGACGGTGCGGATCCGCCGCTCCCGCAGCTTCGCGGCCGTCACCGGCCCGACGCCCCACAGCCGTTCGACCGGCAGCGGGTGCAGGAACGCCAGCTCCCCGGCCGGCGGGACGACGAGCAGGCCGTCCGGCTTGGCCACCCCGCTGGCGACCTTCGCGAGGAATTTCGTGCGGGCCACGCCCACCGTGATGGGCAGGCCGACGCCGTCGCGGACCTCGCGGCGCAACCGGGCCGCGATGGCGGCCGGCGGCCCGGACAGCCGGCGCAGGCCGCCCACGTCGAGGAACGCCTCGTCGACCGAGAGGCCCTCCACGAGCGGCGTCGTACGTCGGAAGATCTCGAACACCGCCCGGCTCGCCGCCGTGTACGCCGACATCCGGGGCGGCACGACGACGGCGTCCGGGCAGAGCCGGCGTGCCAGGCGGCCGCCCATGGCGCTGCGGACGCCGCGCGCCTTCGCCTCGTAACTGGCGGCCAGCACGACGCCGCCGCCGACGATCACCGGCCGGCCGCGCAGCCGCGGGTCGTCCCGTTGCTCGACAGAGGCGTAGAACGCGTCGAGGTCGGCGTGCAGGATGGTGGCCCCGGTCGACACGAACATATGTTCGCACGGCCGCCGTGATCGCGGCAGTGACCTGCCGGAACGTGTGCCCCGGGAGTCAGGCGACCCGCGGCGCCGGGACGACGGGCAGCGCGTCGCGGTGGGCGGCGCCGTCGTCGCCGGCGGCCGGCCGGGGCGCCGCGGCCCGGTCCAGCACGGCGGTCCGTGGGTCCGTCCGGTCGGGCGGGGCGAGGGCCGGCGGCGCGCCGCCCGCGACGACATTGCTCAGCAGGGCCAGCAGGCGCGGCACGTCGCCCGTGGGCATCCGGAAGGAGCCGCGGCACACACCGCCGCTCCACAGGGAGAGCACGACCGCCTCCCGTTCCGGGTGGTAGCTCACCCGCATCGTCCGGTCCTCGCCCCGCGTGTCGGCGAACAGGTCACCGAGGCTGGGCATCGGCAGCACCTCTCCCATGGCAACCAGAATGCAACAGTCCGGTCACGGTCGGAAAGGTCAGAGACGGCGGAACGGTTCCGCGTACGCGAATTCGCCCCGGATCGACGGATCCCAGGCGGTGAGCGGGCGGGCCATGAAGTACCGCGGCCCCCACTCGGTCACGGGCGGGGTGACGCCGTGGTCCACGGCGGGCCGGAACCCGAAGCGCGGATAGTAGTCGGGGTGGCCGAGCAGCACGACGAGCGGCTCGTCGCGGGCGTCCGCCGCGCCGAGCACCGCGTGCATCAGCGCCGAGCCGACCCCGGCGCGCTGCCGGTCCGGCCGTACGCCGAGGGGCCCGAGCCCGAGGGCGACGGGCCGGCCGGCCACCCACCCGCGCGTGCACACGACGTGCCCCACCACCTCGCCGTCCGGATCGGTGGCCACCAGCGACAGCGCGGGCAGCCACGCGTCGTCCGTCCGCAGCGCGTCCACGAGGGTGGCCTCGACGGGAACGGTGTCCGGCGCGTCCGACGCCGCGAAGGCGGCGGTGTGCACCGCGCGGACGGCGTCGACGTCGGCGGGGGTCTCGCGTCTGATCAACATCGGCCGACGATAGGGACAGCGGATGCCGGGCTGCCCCCGATTTATCCGTGGCCCGGCGGTTCAGCCCACCGCAGTGGACGACGGTGGCGCACTCCCGCCCTGCGGGGCCTCGCCGGCCATCAGACGGATGATCTCCGCCCGGTCCTCGGCCGACGGGAGCCCCCACCCGGGGCGGTAGCCGTACACCTCGTGCAGCGGCGTGGAGCCGGTGCGGCCGTCCAGGAACTCGACCGCGTCGGTGTCGATCAGGCCGGGGTGCTCGACCCCGCAGGCCTCGGCCACCTTCATGAGGTCGCGGCGCAGCGTCCGGAGGTAGTTGGCGGCCCGCACCGACTTGCGCGCGGGGTCGAGACCCCGGGCCAGCCACGGGTTCTGCGTGGCGACCCCGGTGGGGCAGGTGTCGGTGTGACACTTCTGCGCCTGGATGCAGCCGATGGCGAGCATCGCCTCCCGGCCGACGTTCACCATGTCGCAGCCGAGCGCGAACGCCACCACGGCGTTGTCGGGGAGGCCGAGCTTGCCGCCGCCCACGAAGACCACCCGCTCGTGCAGCCCCCGCTCGGCGAAGAGCTTGTAGACCCGGGGAAAGCCCTGCTGGAAGGGGAGCGAGACGGAGTCGGTGAAGATCAGCGGCGCCGCGCCCGTGCCGCCCTCGCCGCCGTCGACGGTCACGAAGTCGACGCCGCGGCCGGTGTCACGCATGAGGTCGGTCAGGTCCCGCCAGAACCCGAGGTCGCCGACGGCCGACTTGATGCCTACCGGCAGGCCGGTCTCGGCGGCGAGCAGCTCCACCCAGTCGAGGAGGCTGTCGCAGTCGGAGAACTCGGCGTGCCGGGACGGGCTCACGCAGTCCCGCCCCGCGGGGATGCCGCGGGTCGCCGCGATCTCCGCGGACACCTTGGCCGCCGGAAGCAGGCCACCGAGACTGGGCTTGGCGCCCTGGCTGAGCTTGATCTCCAGCGCCCGGACGGGCGCGCCGGCGACCAGGTCCTTGAGCCGCTCCAGGCTGAACCGCCCCCGCTCGTCCCGGCAGCCGAAGTACGCGGTGCCGATCTGGAACACCAGGTCACCGCCGTTGCGGTGGTACGGCGACAGCCCGCCCTCACCGGTGTTCTGGAGACAGCCGGCCAGTGCCGCGCCGCGGTTCAACGCCTCGACGGCGTTGCGGGAGAGCGACCCGAAGCTCATCCCCGAGATGTTCACGACCGATTCGGGGCGGAAGGCGCCGGCCCGGCCGCGCGCGGCGCCGAGCACCTTGGCGCACGGCAACCGCACGTCGTGCCCGGCGCCCGGGGCCGACGGCGGCACCGCCCGGCCGAACGTGCGGTGCTTGATGATTGGGTAGCCGGGGGTGTACTCGATGTCGTTGTCCGTGCCGAAGCCGAAGTAGTTGTTCTCCTGCTTCGCCGACGCGTACACCCAGCGGCGCTGGTCCCGGGTGAACGGCCGCTCCTCGTTGTTGCCGGCCACGATGTACTGGCGCAGCTCCGGGCCGATGCCCTCCAGCAGGTACCGGGCCCGGCCGAGGACCGGGAAGTTGCGCAGCAGCGCGTGATCGCGCTGGAACAGGTCCCGCGCCGCGAGGGCCGCGACGGCGGCCGCCGCGGCGGGTACGACTCGCCGTGCCCACGTCATGTCCCGCACTCTTTCCGCGATCACCGTGCGGCAAACCGCCCGGCCCGCCGTCGCGGCGCCCGAGCGCGGGGATCAGCCCTGGGGCGGGGTGATGTCCACCATCCACTGGACGCCGAAGCGGTCCGTGCACATGCCGAACTCGTCGCCCCACATCTGCTTCTCCAGCGGCATCGTGACGATGCCGCCCTCGCTGAGCTGCTCCCAGTAGCCGCGCAGCTCGTCGGCGTCGTCGCCGCTGAGGCTGATGCTGACGCTCGTGCCCGGTTGGTGTTCCATGCCGGGCGGGAGGTCGGACGCCATGAGCGTGAAGCCGCGGTCGGTCTCCAGCATGGCGTGCATGATCTGGTCGGCGGTCGCCGGATCCTGGCTGCCGAACTCGCCGAACGTGTTCATCCGCAGCGAGCCGCCGAAGACCCGCTGGTAGAACTCCATGGCGTCCCGGGCGTCGCCGGGGAAGTTGAGATACGGGTTGAGTCGCGAAGCCACAGCACCCTCCTTGGTCGTGACCTGCGTCATCGTGACAGACCCGGGAGCGCGGGACAACGAGGCGCGAGGGTGTTTCCGCTGCTGGTGTGCGTGGCGACGACGGCGCGCGGGGGAGCGGCCGGGTCGGCCGTCCCCCGCGCACCCGCGGTGGTTCAGTGGCGCTTGAAGGACTGCTTCACCACGCCGCCGACGATCGCGCACCAGGTGCTGGTGCTCACCTTGCCGTTGCGGGGCAGGCCGTGCAGACCCTGGAGGTCCTGGACGGCCTGCCGGGTCGCGTGGTCGTACTCGCCGGTGACGGTGACGTCGGTGTAGCCCTTGATGTTGAGGATGAACTGCACGGCGCTGACCGGCAGCCCGGTCGCGTCCTTGTCCAGCTCGGGGGCGAGGGTCTCCCACGTCTGCGGGGTGAGCGTGGCGTCGACGTCCACCGGGATGCCGTTGCGGTACTGCCAGTCCTGCACGGCGGCCACGGTGGCCGCGTCGAAGACGCTGTTGACGGGGACGGTGTAGCCGCGGTACGCGAGCAGGTACTGCGCCACCTGCACGGCGGGGGAGCTGACGAAACGCCACAGGTCGGGCCAGCGGCGGGCCGGCACGTCGGCGAGGTCGGTGTCCAGCGCCTCGAACACGCGGCGGCGCAGCGCGGGGAACTGCCGGTAGAACGCCGCGCCGGGGCACTGCGTGTTGCGGAAGTCCCAGTGGCCGAAGATGTCGTGCGCGTGCAGCCCGTACTGCTGGCAGACGGTCACGCAGAGCTTGACGAGCGAGTCGAGCAGCGCCTGCGGCGGCGTCTCGGTGACGTACGTGCCCTCGTTCTCGATCCCGATTGCGCGCCCGTTCTCGCCCGGGCAGTGCGCCGAGATCATCTGCCGGTCGCCCGCCTGGAGGCGCTCCAGGCTGCCCCGGCGGCCCTCCAGCACGTAGCCGCCCCGGCTCACCGTGAAGTGCTGCCCGGTGTCCGACCAGCCGTTGCCGTCCATGTGCAGGTTCTGGCAGTCGCGAGCCAGCTTGACGGCCTGCGCCTCGGAGTAGTCGGTGACGTTGGGGAACGCCATGTGGTGCACGATGATCTTGTTGGTCGCGATCGCGCTGATCGACAGAGGGTCCGCCGGCGGGCGCGCCCCCCACTCGTCACAGCTGATGATCCAGTCCAGGTCCGCGCCGGGGGCCGCCTGGGCGGCGGCCGGGAAGGCGAGTTCGCTCCCGACGACCGCGACGGTGGCGGCGCCGAGGCCGGCCCGCAGCAGGGTGCGACGGTCCAGTTCGGAATGGTCGACGTGCATGACAGCTCCTCTGCGGCCGGGCGGGGGTGTGAAAAGTAGCTCCAGAGGCCGCGCGTGATGTGGAGGATATTGCCATGCTCCTCTGCGCGCTAGAGGTCGATCGGTGTCAAACCGGCCGCCGCTGTGGTCACTCCTCGATGGCCCCGCCGATCCGGCGCAGGTGCCGGCGGAACGTGTACGCGGGGTCGGCGGCGCGCCGGGCCAGGTAGTCGTCGAAGGCCGTCTGCCGGCGCAGCGTGTCGCCCGCCCGGATCCGCACGGCCTGCGCGCGCTCGACCTCCCGGATCCCGGCCGCGGTCGCGAGCACCTCGCCCGCGGTGTCCGCGGCCACGAAGAGCACCCCGTCGTCGTCGCCGAACACCAGGTCGTCCCGGGTCACCTCGTGAACGCCCACGCGGGCGCTGACGAGGGCCTCCCGTTCGCGCTCGTCGACGCGTACCGGCCCCGGCGGGTAGCTGCCGTAGCTGAACACCGGCACACCGATCTCCGCCAGCTCGGCGGTGTCCCGGTGCAGCCCCCACACCACGAGGCCGGCCACGCCCGACGCGGCGGCCTCCAGCACCGCGAGGTCACCGACGCACGCCTCGTCCGTCCGGCCGCCGTTGTCGACCACCAGCACGTCGCCCGGCGCCGCCTGCCCGAACGCCTCCAGGAACACGTCGACGCTCCCGTAGTGCCGCGCCGGCAGCACCCGCCCCGCGAGCCGCGAGCCCGGCGTCACCGGCCGGATTCCGGGCGGCGCCGCGCGCGGCGGCAGCCCCAGGCGTACGCACGCGTCCGCGATCAGCGGCGTGGTCAGGTCGGCGAAACGCTCCAGCATGACGTCCTCCAGGGGCCGGCGGGACGCCATCGTAGGGAGACCGACGGCCGCCGGAACGAGATCCAATCCAGGGTCCGCGGCCCGCGCGCCCCGTCGTCGCCGGCAGGACTGTCCGGCGCAGCAGCGGGTATGCGCCGTCGCGCAACACGGCCGTCGTACGGATCGGGGGTGCCATGGGAGGCGCCGTGGTGGTCGCCATCGTCATCGTGGTCGTGATCCTGGTGATCGCGCTCGCGCTGAGCCTTCGCATGGTGCAGCAGTACCAGCGCGGCATCGTCTTCCGGTTCGGGCGGGTGCTCGAGGGCGTCCGGCAGCCCGGCCTGCACCTGATCGTGCCCATCGCGGACCGCATGGTCCGCGTCAGCATGCAGACCACCGTCATCGGGGTGCCGGCGCAGGGCGCCATCACCCGGGACAACGTCACGCTCACCGTCGACGCGGTCGTCTACTACCGGGTCGTGGACCCGGTGAAGGCGCTGGTCAACGTGCGGGACTACCCCTCGGCCGTGCTCCAGGTGGCGCAGACCGCGCTGCGCTCGGTGATCGGCAAGGCCGATCTGGACACGCTGCTCGGCGACCGGGACCGGATCAACGCCGAGTTGAAGTCGGTCATCGACGCGCCGACCGAGAAGCCGTGGGGCCTGCTCATCGAGCGGGTCGAGGTCAAGGACGTCTCCCTGCCGGAGGGTATGAAGCGCTCGATGTCCCGCCAGGCCGAGGCCGAGCGGGAGCGGCGGGCGCGGGTCATCGCCGCCGACGGCGAGTTCCAGGCGTCCCGCCGCCTCGCCGACGCGTCCCGGGCGATGGCCGCCACGCCCGGCGCCTATCAGCTGCGACTGTTGCAGACGGTCGTGGACGTGGCCGCCGAGAAGAACAGCACCCTCGTGATGCCGTTCCCCGTCGAGCTGTTGCGCTTCTTCGACCAGATCGCCCGGTCGCCGGGCGGGCCGGCCACCGCCGAGCCGAACCTCCAGCCCGCCGCCCAGCCACCGGACCTGGGCCCGGTCACCGGGAACGTGGCGGGCGCCGCCGAGGGTGACGGCCGGGGGCAGACGCCCGCGCCGTGAAAACCTCAGGCGGCGTCCCGTTCGGCGTTTGAAGTCCGGTACAGGTCGGGTAGGTCGGCACGGACATCTGCGACCCATCCCGCTGTGGAGGACCTGTATGCGGAACAACGTCGGCGACGCGGTGGGCGACGCCCTCCGCTCGGTGATGCTCTTCGTGCCGAAGGCCGTCGCCTTCCTCGCGATCCTGGTGGCCGGATGGCTGATCGCCAAGGCCGCGCGGAAGATCGCGGACAGGGTGCTGGAACGGGTCGGTTTCGACCGCGCCGTCGAACGCGGCGGCGTCCGCCGCGCCCTGAGCCGCTCGCGGTACGACGCCAGCGACATCGTCGCCAAGCTCGTCTACTACGGGCTGCTGCTGGTCACCCTCCAGCTCGCCTTCGGCATCTGGGGACCGAACCCGATCTCCGACCTGCTCGCCGCCGTGATCGGCTGGCTGCCGCGGGCGTTCGTCGCGATCGTCATCGTGGTCGTCGCGGCGGCGATCGCCAGCGCCGTCAAGGACATCATCGGCGGCGCGCTGGGCGGCCTCTCGTACGGCCGGCTGCTGGCGACCATCGCGTACGTCTTCCTCCTCGGCCTGGGCGTCATCGCGGCGCTCAACCAGATCGGCGTGGCGACCACCGTCACCACCCCCGTGCTGATCGCCGTGCTGGCCACCGCCGGTGGGATCCTCGTGGTCGGCGTGGGCGGCGGGCTCGTCCGTCCGATGCAGAACCGGTGGGAGTCCTGGCTGTCCCGCGCCGAGCAGGAGTCGACGGTCATCGCCACCTCCGCCCGTGCCTACCGGGCGGAGCGGCAGGAGCGGGAGGAGGCCACCGCGTCGTCCCGACCGTCCGGCGACGACGCCGACACCACCCAGGTGACAGGGGCGACCGACCCGGAGCAGACGCAGGTGGTCACCCCGCTGGCCGTTCCGGACGCGACGCAGACGGTCCCCCGCACGGCCGACCTCGACACGACGCAGGTGGTGACCCGGCCCGCCGACACGGACACCACGCAGGTGGTGTCCCGGCCCGACGGTGACGACACGACGCAGGTGACGAGCCGGCCCGCCGACGAGGACACGACGCAGGTGGTGTCCCGAGAGGGCACCCCGGGCGCCGGTACCGCCGTGCCCGGCCCGCGTGCGGCGGACGACAGCGAGGCCACCGTGGTCATCCCGCCGTTCGACCCACGGTCGGGGCGCTGACCCGTCACGAGCGCTGGCGGGCCGGAGCGTGCGCGTTCCCGGCCCGCCGCGCGTTTGGGGCCGACGACCGCCCGTCCGCCAGCTAGCATCGGCGACATGACGTGGCGATGTTGACGCACCGCTGAAAGATCCTCCCGTGGGCCGCCCCGGCCGCCGCACCTTCGGCGTCCGGATCGTCCTCACGGGAAGGCCCCACCTCGGTGACCACCGCACTCGCGCCCGGCCGCGGCACCCGCCGCCTGGCGGCGACCCTCTACGCGTACGCGTTCCTCGGCGACCTCGTCCTGCTCTACCCGGTCTACACGCTGCTGTTCGCCGACACCGGCCTGTCGGTCGGGCAGATCTCCTCGCTCTTCGTCCTCTGGTCGGCCAGCGCCATCCTCCTCGAGGTGCCCTCGGGCGCCTGGGCCGACGCCGTCTCCCGGCGGCTGCTTCTCTGCCTGGCGCCGCTGGTCACCGCGGCCGGCTTCGCCGTGTGGGTGCTGCTGCCGTCGTACCCGGCGTTCGCCGTCGGCTTCGTGCTCTGGGGCGCGGGCGCCGCACTCGGCTCCGGCGCGCTGGAGGCGCTGGTCTTCACCGAACTCGACAGCCGGGGCGCGGCCGGCCGGTACGCCCGGGTGACCGGGCGCGCGAAGACCGCCGGCGTCGTCGGTGCGCTCACCTCCATCGTGCTGGCCGGGCCGGTGCTGGCGGCCGGCGGCTATCTCGCCGTCGGCGCGGCGAGCGTCCTCGCCTGCCTGCTCGCCGCCGCCGTCGCGCTGCTCTTCCCGCCGGACCGCCGGGCGGGGAGGGGCGCCGCCGCGGACGGACCGCCGGGCGACGACGGCGTGGGCTGGGCGGCGAGCCTGCGCCTCGGGCTCGCCGAGGCCCGCACCGTGGCCCCGGTACGCGCCGCCGTCGGCCTGGTCGCGGTGGTGGCCGCGGTGTGGGGCGCCCTCGACGAGTACACCCCGCTGCTGGCCCGGGACACCGTCGCCGACGCCCGGAGCGTGCCGCTGCTGCTCCTGCCCGTCTGGGTCGGGGTGACCGTGGGCGGGCTGCTCGCCCCGCTGGGGGAGCGGCTGACGACACGCGGGTACGCGACCCTGCTGGGCCTCGGCGCGGTCACCCTCGCGGCCGGCGCGCTGACCCGCCACCCCGCCGGCTTCGTGCTGATCGCCGTCGCGTTCGGGGCCTGGCAACTCGCCACGGTGCTGGCCGACGCCCGGTTGCAGGCCCGGATCACCGGCCCGAGCCGGGCCACCGTCACGTCCCTGGCGGGCATGGCCACCGACGTCACGATCATCGCGGTGTACGCCGGCTACGGCCTGCTCGCCACCGCGGCCGGCAACGCGGTCGCGTTCGCGGTGGCCGCCGCGCCGTACCTCGTCGTGGCGGCGCTGCTCCTGGCGGGCGGCCGGATCCGGGGTCGCGCGTCCCCCGGCCGCGTGGCATCGGACGCGCCTCGGACGGGCGCCGGTGTCGGGGGTGCTGGCTAGCGGTCAAGCCCGAGCGACGGGAGCTTCTCGGGCCACGGTCGCACGCGTTGCTGCTGCCCGCCGCGGGCGCCGTGCAGGTGCTCGGCGACCGGGAGCTGTGGGAGTTCCGGCTGGCGCGGGTCAGCTTCGGCTGACCCGCGCCGCCCGTCCCGCCGGTCAGCCGGTCAGGTGCAGGAACGACCACTGGTGGCCGTCGAGGTCGCGGAAGCCGCGCATGTAGAGCGGGCCGGTGTCCTGGCCCGGGCCGAGCGCCTCCCCGCCGGCCGCGACCGCCCGGTCGACCAGGTCGTCGACCCGCTCCCGGCTGTCGACGACCAGCCCCACGATCACCTCTCGGCTGGTGGACGTGTCGGTGACCGCCACCCCGGTGAACTCCGCGAAGGCCGACGCGATGTGCAGCATGAGCTGGGTGGTGTCGTTGAGGCTCAGCTGGAGGCCGGTGGCGTCCGCCGACGGGTGTTCGCCCGTGAAGCCGATCGACCGGAAGAACTCGGCGGCCGTGCTCAGGTCGCGTACCGGCAGGTTGATGAAGGTCGTGATGGTCACCGCTGGTCTCCGTCCGCCTCGAGGAGCTGCTTGAGCGCGGCCAGCCGGTCCCGCCAGTACGCCTTCAGCTCCGCCGCCTGCCCCGCACCGGTCAGCTTCTCGTGTTGCAGGGCGACCCGCGACCGGGTCTCGCCAATCGCCTCGAATCCGACCACGATCCGTGTCGGGCCGCCGGCCCAGTCCGCACGGAAGGACCGTGGCGGGGTCGCCGTCCGCAGCCGCACGGCAACGTCGGGCAGCCAGCGGGCGCGCAGCGTCTCGTCGGCGAAGGCCGCGAAGAGCCGCTCCACCGGCACGGCCACCGTCCGGCTGCCGGTCACGCTGTAGCCGCCGTCGCGTCGCTGGCCGGGCCGGCGCAGCCCGCGGGCCTGCTCATACCCCACCGTCACCGTCTGCGCCCACCAGCCCGGCACCTCGTGGGCGGTGACGAGCCACCGGGCGATCTCGGTGTGGGTGCGTCGGGTCGCGTCCTCCGCGTCGAGCAGGCGGAACCACTCCTGCCAGCCGCGGCCGGTGCGCTCGCGCAGCAGCGCGTCGGCGATCCGATCGGTCTGGTCCGCGGTGGGCGTCTCCGGGGTGTGCGTCTCCGGAGTGGGCGTTCCCGCGTCGGCGGGCGGTGGCGGAGCGGCCGCGGTCGGCGGCTTGCCCGTGATTGGGTCGCTCGTGGCGGGAACCCGGGCGAGCAACTGCCGACGGGCGGTGGTGTAGCTCTCGCCGGTCTTGTCCATGCGGGCGCGTACCCGGGCCTTGAACGATTTCTGACTGGTCATCACATGCTCCCTGACGACGGCGCGATCGCAGGGACTCACGCTCCCGTCGACCCCGCCGGAATGGGGCATGTGGTGCCGCGTCCCGAGGGCTCGGGCCCCCTTTGCCTCCGCGGGCCGGCGGCGTGAGCGCCGGGAGGGAGGTGAGGCGCGGAACGGCGCCGGTGTCAGCATAACCCCCGGCGGCCGGCCGGTGGGGTCCGACACGGGGTCAGTCGTGCTCGCCGTCGAGGTAGACCCAGCGACCGTCGACGCGGACGAACCGGCTCCGCTCGGCGAGCGTGCCGGCGCCGCCGGCGTCCCGGTGGTGGGCACGGAACGCGACGGTCCCGGCGTTGTCGAGGAGCCCGCCTCCGGCCGTGTCGTCGATCTCCAGCCGGATCCACCGCCGCCCCGGGTCGAGGTCGAGCCGGGCCGGGCGGGTGCTCTCGTGCCAGGTCCGCAGCAGGTACCCGACGTCCCCCATGGCGAAGGCGCTGAACCGGGAGCGCATCAACGCCTCGGCGGTGGCCGCGTCGATCTCGCCGCGGTGCAGCGGGCCGCAACAGTCGCCGTACGGGCGGCCGGACCCGCAGGGGCAGGCCGGCTGCCGCTCACCCGCCGTTCTCCGCCGGCCGCCACGCTTCGCCACGGTCCCATCCTTGCGCACGCCCGCGGCCGGCCGCCGATCGGGCGCTGACCGACGGGTCACGGACCGCTCGTGGCCGCCGGCCGGGCGTCCGGAGTCGGTCAGGCGACCTGACAGGGCGCGTCGACGGCGGGTCGGCCGCAGGTGGCGAGACTGCACCACCGCCGCATGCCGCTCTCGTCGGCGAACAGCCAGCCGCATCGCGGGTCCGGGCACACGCGGATGGTGAACCGGCGCGGGTCCGCCAACAGCTCGGCGGCGCTCCAGGCGGCCGCGTGCACCGGCAGCCGCAGACCGGCCGACAGGTCGGGCCACCACCGGCCGCGACCGTCGGCCTCGCGCCGGAACGTCAGCGTCCGCGCGGCGGCCTCCGCGTACCGGGCCACGGCGTCGAACGCCGGCCGGTCGTCCGGGTCGGTGAGGCAGGCGTACAGGTGGGTGCGCAGGGCCCGCGCCGCGTCGAGTTCCGCCGCGGCCGCCTCGGGGTCGCGCCGGGCGAGCTCGATCAGGCGGTTCACCGCGGCGTCGTCGGTCAGCCCCACGTGCCCCGTCCAGACGGCAAGGGTGCGGTACGCGCGGAGCCACTCGGAGCCGGGCAGCGGTGGCTCGTGCCCCCATCCGGCGAACGTGTTGCAGAACTCCAGCGCCGGATGCCCGCCGACGCTCCACGGCAGGTCCTCGTCGCGGACCCGCACCTCGTACACCGGGCGGCCGGGCCGGTCGAGCCGGTGGTCGTCGCGGAGGATCCGTCGGTGCACCTCACGCAGGCGCAGGCCGGGCTCGATCCCGAGCTCCTCCACCAGCGTCTGCCGGATCGTCCGGTAGAGCCCCAGCGCGTCGGCCTGCCGCCCGCCCCGGTACAGGGCGGTCATGAGAGTCGCGGCGAGCTGCTCCCGCGTCGGGTGCAGCGCCACGAGCGGGGTCAGCTCGCTGATGGCGCGGGCGTGCCGGCCGAGAGCCAGTTGCGCCTCGGCCCGCAGTTCGAGCCCGGTGAGCCGGAGTTCCTCGAGCGGGCCGTGCAGGCGTTCCCGCAGCACCCCGTCGGCCGTTCCGGCGAGCAGCGGCCCCCGCCACAGAGCCAACGCCCGGTCGAGCAGGCGCAGTCGCTCCGCCGGGTCGGTGGCGCCGCTCGCCCGGTGCGCGAGCGCGCGGAACTCGTCGACGTCGACCCGGTGGGCGCCCGGTTCCACCAGGTAGCCGTCGCCGCCCGTGCGGATCCGCACCCCGTACGGCTCGAGCGACGCCCGGAGCCGGCCGATGTAGGTGTGCACGGCCCGGCGCGCCGACGCGGGTGGGCGGCCGTCCCAGAGCAGGTCGATGAGGCGGTCGGTGGGGACCAGGTGACCGGTGTCGAGCAGGAGGACGGCGAGGATGCACCGCTCCTGCCGGCGGCAACCGAGGTCGACCCGGTGGCCGTCCTGATACGCCTCGAACGGTCCGAGCAGTCGGAATTCCATAGGGGTGTGACGCTCCGACACCCGTGGACGGTTGTCAAAGGGATCGAGGACGGACGGCGGTGAGCCGGTGGTGAGAAGGTCGCCCGGGCCGGCCGCCGGAGGCCGTTCCGACAGGCGTCGGCCGTACCGCGCGGTGAGCCGGCGGTGAGACGTGCGGGGAATCCTGGTGCGGTCCTACCGACCGAACAAGTGATGGAGTCACCATGCGTTGGAGAAGGAGCCTCGGAGCGGTGCTCGCGGCGGCAGTGCTCGCCGTGGCCGTGCCCGGCGCCGCGTCCGCCGGAACGGTCGATCGCGGCACCGGGCACGGCGGTTGGGTTCCCGCCCCGCAGGAGCCGTTCGAGCAGCCGGCGGGGGCGCGGTGCGACTTCGCCGTCCGGGTCGAACCGGTGGTGGACGAGGTGCGCAAGCTCGTGCTGGACGAGTACCCCGACGGCTCACCGCGTCGGGAGCTCTACACGGGTGCGTTGATCAGCGAGGTGACGAACCTGGAGACCGGCGCCACCACCGAGGTCGACGCGAGCGGCACCTCGCTCGTCGAGTACGGCACGGACGGCTCGATGACCTGGTACGTCACCGGGCCGGTGCTGTTCGGCTTCCGGGAGAACGGCGGCACCCTGCCGCGGGGGATCTGGATCATCGACGGCGTCTACGTCGTCGAGTTCGCGCCCACGCTCGAGAAGACCGTCACGATGGTGCACGGCACCACGCACAACGTCTGCACCGACCTGGACTGAGCGGGGGACCGCTGCCGGTCGGCCGGGGCTCAGTCCAGGTCGACCGGCAGCGGCACGGGCCGCTTGGCCACCCGGTCGTCCCCTGAGGAACGACCGCCCAGGTGCCGCGCCAGCCAGGGCAGCAGGTGCCGGCGGGTCCACGCCAGCTCGGCACGGATCACCTCGGGCCGGCGGCGACGCGGAGCGGCGGCCAGCGGCCGGGACCACGAGTCGTCGGCCCCCGGCAATCCCACCGTGAACGACAGCGCCGCCGCGATCCGTTCGTGGCCCGCGGTGTTGGCGTGGAGCCGGTCGTCGCTCCACAGCCTCGGGTCGGACGCCACGGGGTGGGCGCCGAGGTCCAGCAGCGTGGCCCCGGTCTGCGCGGTGACCCGGCGCAGCGCCGCGTTGAGGGCCAGCACCCGGCCGCGCAGCGGGCGGGCGATCGGCATCACCGGCACCGGGTCGGGAAGGGTGAAGGTGAGCACGGTGGCGCCCTGCGCGACGAGCGCCCGCTGCATGGCGGCGACGTCCGCCGCGACCACGTCCACGTCGAACGACGGCCGCAGCACGTCGTTCATCCCGGCCACCACGGTGGCCAGGTCGGGAGCGAGGTCGAGGGCGACCGGCAGTTGCTCGGCGCGGATCCGGCCCGTCGTCCGGCCCCGGATCGCCAGGTTCGCGTACTCCAACCCGCCCTGGGCCCGGGCCACCGCGAGGGCGAACCGGTCGGCCCAGCCCCGGTAGCCGCCGGCGCCGTCCGGGTCGTCGAGCCCCTCGGTGGTGCTGTCGCCGATCGCCACGTACCGCTTCCACATCACCTCGCGAGGCTAGCGGCGTGCGTCCGACCGCGTCGCGGGGGTGTGCGGGGCCGGGCACCGTTGCCGATGTCCCGTACGCTCGCCGGCATGGCGCGTACCCCCGCGGTTCCGCTCGCCCCCGGCGTCTGGCGCATCCCGACCGCCGGACGGGCGATGGTCAACTCGTACGCCCTCGTCGACGACGACGGCAGCGTCACGCTGGTCGACTGCGGCCTGAAGCGGGCGCCGGCACGGATCGTGCGCGGGCTGGCCGCGATCGGCAAGACCCCGGCGGACGTCGTCCGGATCGTCCTCACCCACGCCCACCCGGACCACGCCGGCGGCGCGGCGGAGGTGGCCCGCCACACCGGCGCGCCCGTCGTCGCCCACGCCGCCGACGTCGAGTACGCGCGGGCCGGCCAGTCGCCGCTCCGGGATCCCACGGTGTCCGGGGGCCGACTGTTCAGCCGGCTCTCCGGCGGCCGCTTTCCCGCCGTCGAGGTGGCCGAGCCGCTCGCCGACGGCGACCTGCTGCCGGTCGCGGGCGGCCTGCGCGTGGTGCACACGCCCGGCCACTCCCCGGGGCACGTCTCCCTGCTGCACCAACCCACCCGGGTGCTGATCACCGGTGACGCGCTGTTCAACGTGGCCGGCATCCGGTGGCCGGTGAAGCTCCTGTGCACCGACTTCCGGATGACGCAGGAGACCGCGCACGTCCTCGGGGAGCTGGAGTACGACCTGGCGGCCTTCACGCACGGCCCCGAGATCGCCGACAACGCCCGGGACCAGGTCCGCGCCTTCCTGCGTCGCCACCACCCCTGAGCGACCCCGCCGTCGCAAGTGCCTCTCAGAGCCAGCCGGAGCGGCGGAAGAGCCGGTAGAGCGCGGCGGCGGCCAGCGCCATGAGGGCGAGCGCCCCCCAGTAGCCGTAGCGCCAGCCCAGCTCCGGCATGTGGGTGAAGTTCATGCCGTAGATGCCCGCGATGCCGGTCTGGGCCGCGGCGATGGCCGCCCAGGCGGCGATCTTGCGCATGTCGTTGTTCTGCTCGACGGCGAGCTGAGCCAGGCGGGACTGCACGATCGAGGTGAGCAGGTCGTCGTACGCGGCGACCCGGTCCACGGCCCGCGCCAGCCGGGTGTCCACGTCGGCGAACCAGCGGTGCAGCGTGCGCGGTGGGTTGGCGGGGTGCTGGTCGAGGAGCGTCCGCAGCGGGGTCTGCAGCGGCAACACCGCCCGCTTGAACTCCACCACCTCGCGCTTGAGCTGGTAGAGCTGCTGGATGTCCGCGCCGCGCTCGCGCGCGAAGACGCTCTCCTCCACCCGTTCGAGGTCCCGCTCGACGTGGCCGGCGACCTCCAGGTAGAGGTCCACCATCCGGGCGCAGACCGTGTACGCCACCGCCCAGGGGCCCTCGGCGAGCAGCGCCGGGCGCCGTTCGATGTCGGCGCGCACCGGGGTCAGCGCCCCCGCCGCGCCGTGCCGGACGGTGATCACGAAGCGGTCGCCGAGGAACATCATGACGTCGCCGGTGTCGATGACCTCGGAGTCCTCGGTCAGCTCGTCGTGCTCCACGTACCCCGCCGTGCGCAGCACCAGCAGGGTCACGTCGCCGTGCCGCTGCACCGTCGGGCGGTGCCCGTCGACGAGCGCCTGCTCGACGGTGAGCTCGTCGAGGCCGAAGACCCGGCCCACGGCGGCCATGACGGCCGGCCCCGGCTCGTGCAGCCCGAGCCAGACGAACGCGTCCCGGCCGCGCCGGCTGCGGGCGTACGCGTCGGCGTAGTGCGGGCGGCCGGGCTCGCGCCGGCCCCGCACGTAGACCGCGCAGTCGACGACGGCGTCCGGGTTGGACTGGGGCCGGACAGGGGCCTCCGCGTCGGGGTCGCGACCGAGCAGCCGGTCGAGGAGGGCGTGCAGCCCCAGACCGGGACGGGTCCGTACCGGCCGCTGATCCACCGCTCACCTCCGCGTCGCCGACTGCCGGCCTACCGTACGCGGATCGCGATGGTGGGGGCGCGCCCGGCTCGCGGCGGAGGGTGGGGTGCGCGGCGGCGCTCACCCGGTGCGGGTGGCGAACACGACGATGTTGTCGGTGTAGTTGCCCGAGCCCTCGTCGAACCGGCCGCCGCAGGTGACGAGGCGCAGCCCCGCCGTGGTCGCGGGCCCGTAGACGATGTCGTGGGGGAAGTGGTCCTTCGGGTACGCGGCCACCCGGTCCACGGTGAACGTCGCGACGCTCCCGTCGGCGCGGGCGACCCGGACGGTGTGGCCGGGCCGCAGCCGGCCGAGATTGAAGAAGACCGCCGGGCCGGCCCGCGAGTCGACGTGCCCCACGAGCACGGCGTTGCCCGTCTCGCCGGGGGTGACCCCGTACCGGTACCAGCCGGCGACTCCGGGCCGGTCGGCCGGTGGCACCTCCACCACGCCCGTGCCGTCCACGCCGACCGGGACGACCTCCGCCCGTACGCCGATCGCCGGGATCCGCACGAGCGTCGGCGCCGACGAGGGCAACGGGGACAGGTCGGGCGCGGGTCGGGAGGGCGCCGGCGTGGTGGCCACCGGCTGCGGAGGGCGAGGCGGGTCGGCGCTCAGCCCGGCGGTGACCAGTCCGGCGCCGGTCACGGCCACGAGGGCGACGGTCGCGACGGCGAGAGCCGTCGGCTGTCCGTCCGCACGTGTTCGCCACACGGGTGCACCTCCGTATCCGTCCGTGGGGGCGCCCGCACCGGCGTCGCCGGTGCGGGCACCCGTACCCAGGGATGGTGGGCGTCTGTCAGGCGATGGTGGACGTGGGGCGCCGGCGGCGCAGCAGCAGGACGGCGCCGGCCGCGGCCGCGCCGAGGAGGGTGCCGCCCGCGGCGAGGGCGCCCGTGCCGTCGCCGCTGCCGCCGGTACCGGCGGGGGCACCGCCGATCGGCGTGACGGTGAAGGTCGCGCTGCCGGCGGCGCTGCCGTCACCGCAGGTCGCGGTGACCGTGTAGGTGCCGAGCGTGAAGCCGGCGGTGAACAGTTCGGCGCTCAGCCCACCGCCGGGCGCGGCGGTGGTGGAGCGTACGTTCTCGTCGCGGTTGGGGCCGGTGACGCGGAAGATCGCGTCTCCCGACTTGGGATTGCAGGTTGTCGCGGTGAGCACGACCGTGCCGCCCACCGGAGTGCTGGCCGGTGACACGATCGTCTCGGCGAGGGCGGCGCCCGGCAGCAGGAGAGTGCCGAGCCCTACGCCGACCGCCGCCGACACGAGGACTGTCTTCGGTTTCATACGCGTCTTCCCTCACTTTTCGTCCGCTGAGCACTGGGACGTCGTTCGGGTGGCCAACTCCGCAACAAGCACCGGTGTGCCCAACACTAGGGCGGTTGGCCCCTCGATCCGGTGAAAATGAGAAATCCTCTTTGCCGTCACGTGTCCACCCGGCAGGGGAGGGAGCTGCGGAAACGCCGGCACGTTCCGGTCGGTTCACGCGCTCCGGCCGGCCCGTCCCGCCCCCGCTGACCGCTTGCGGGCGGCCCGTGCCGACCCGGCCGGGTGTCGCCCCACGCTGGTAGGTTCGCTCGCCGTGACGGGACGGACGGGGGAGCGGCTCGGGCCGAGGTTCGCGAAGATCTGGGCGGCGAGCACCCTGTCGGCCTTCGGCAGCGGGCTGGCGACGGTCGCGGCCCCGCTGTTCGTGGCGTCGCGCAGCGACGACCCGCTCGTGGTGGCCGCGGCGTCGGCCGTGGCGTGGCTGCCGTGGCTGCTGTTCGCGCTGCCCGGCGGTGTCCTGGTCGACCGGGTCGACCGGCGGCGGCTCCTGGTCGTCATCGACTGGGTACGCGTCGCCGCGCTGGCGGTCCTGGCCGTCGCGATCGTGACCAACCGGGCGGGCGTGGCGCTGCTCTACGCCGTGCTGTTCGCCGTCAACACCGGCGAGATCGTGTTCCGGGCCGGGAGTCAGGCGCTGCTGCCCGCCGTGGTGCCCCGGGCCCGGCTGGAACGCGCCAACGGTTGGCTGAACGGCGGCACCACGCTGATGCACGGGATGCTGGCCGGCCCGCTCGGCGGCTTCCTCTTCGCCCTCGCGGCCAGCAGCCCCTTCCTGGTCAACGCCGCCACGTACGCCCTGAGCGCCGTCCTCATCGCCCTCGTGGGCGGCCGCTACCGCGCCCCGGCGAGCACCGACCCGGCCGGCGGGCCGCGCCGGCGGTCCGTGCGGGCGGAGATCCTCGAGGGGTTCCGCTGGCTCGCCGGGCAGCGGCTCCTGCGGACGATGGCCGTCCTCATCGGCCTGCTGAACGTCACGTTGACGGCGGCCACGGCGGTGCTCGTGCTGCTCGCCACCCGCCGGCTCGGGCTCGACTCGGTGGGCTACGGGGCGCTCTTCACGTGCATGGCTGCCGGCGGTGTGCTCGGCGCCGTGGTGGGCGACCGGCTCATCGCCCGTGTCGGCGCCACGTGGACCGTCCGCGTCGGCCTGCTGGTCGAGGCCGGTCTGCACCTCGCGCTGGCGGCGTCCCGCAGCGCGGCGCTGATCGGCGTCGCGTTGCTCGCCTTCGGCGCGCACAGCGCGCTGTGGAACATCGTGGCCAACTCGCTGCGCCAGCGGCTGACCCCGGAACCGCTGCAGGGGCGGGTCGCCAGCACCACGCTCTTCGTGGCCGCGGGCGGCAACTGCCTCGGCGCCCTGCTCGGCGGGGTCGTCGCGAACACGTTCGGGCTGACGGCGCCGTACTGGGTGGGCTTCGTGGTGGCGGTCGCCGTCTCCGCCGCCACCTGGCGGGTGTTCGACCGGGCCACCGTGGCCCGCGCCTACGCCGACCCACCCGCGCCCGACGCCGACGCGCCCGCGCTCACGCGATGATCTCGATGTCGGACGGGCCGTCTAGGGTCGCGGCCATGGGCATGCACGGGAGTTGGCTGCGGGTCTCGGCGGCGGAGCTGGCGCGGGCGAAGGAGGACCTCGACTGGGCGTACGACCTGGCGGAGCGGATCGAGGCCGCGGAGGAGGCGGAGGCTCCGGCCGATCCCCGTCGCTCCGGCACCGACAAGGCCTGGCACGCCCTGGACTTCCTGCTCGACCGGCGGGGCTTCCCCGTGTCGATCGTGGCCGGGGAGGAGTGGTTCGTGAAACTTCCCGACGACGGGGAGGCAGCCCAGGAGGTCCTGTCCGACCCGGAGACCGACTGGGGCTACGGGCCACCCCGCTACCTCACCCCCGAGCAGGTCGCCGAGGCGGCCGCCGCGCTCGCCGACCTCACCGCTGAGGACCTGATCGGCGGGGTCGACCCGGCCGAGCTGGCGCGGGCCGAGATCTACCCGCAGGCCTGGGACCGCCCGGGGGAGCTGGAGTGGGTGGCACACTTCCTGCCGTACGTGCGCGACTACTTCACCGCGGCGGCGAAGAACGGTGACGCCGTCGTCTGCTGGCTCTCCTGACCGCCTCGCCCGCGCCCCGACCGCCCGCGAGGCCGCCGACCGGCCGACCGGCGACCGTGGCGAGGGCGCCGTGTGGCAGCGTGGACGGATGCGCGACACCGCACCGGTCGACGTGGACCTCGCCCTGGTCGGGGGCGGCGGCGCCGCCACCCTGGTCCTCACCGCGCTCGACCGGCACGGCATCCGGGGGCTGCGGGTGGCCGTCGTCGACCCGGTGCGTCGGCGCGGCCAGGACCGGACGTGGGCGTTCTGGGACCAGCCCGGCGGCGACCTCGACCCGCTGCTCAGCGCGAGCTGGCGACAGGCGGAGGTGGTCACGCCCGCCGCGCGCCGGGTCCTCGACCTCGCCCCGCTGCGGTACGCCATGCTGCGCTCCGGGCCGCTCTACGAGCGGGCGGCCGAGGCGGAGCGGCGTCTCGGTGTGACCCGGGTGCTCGCTCCCGTCGACCGGGTCGACGACGACGGGGAGCGGGTGCTGGTCCGCACGGCCGGGGGCGGCCCCACGGTGCGGGCCGGGTGGGTGCTCGACTCGCGGCCGCGCCCGCCCGCGCGGCCCGGGCGCACCCACTGGCTGCAACATTTCCGCGGCTGGTGGCTGGCCGCGGAAACCCCCGTGTTCGACCCGGGGCGCGCGGTGCTCATGGACTTCCGTACCCCGCAACCGGCCCGGGGCGTGTCCTTCGGCTACCTGCTGCCCGTCAGCGACCGGTACGCGCTGGTCGAGTACACCGAGTTCTCACCCACCCTGCTCACCGGCGCCGGCTACGACGCCGCCCTCTCCGCGTACCGGGACCTGCTGGGCCTCGACTGCGCCCGGCTGACCGTCCGGGAGGTCGAGAACGGGGTGATCCCCATGACCGACGGCCCGTTCGTGACCCGGCCGTCGCCCCGGGTGGTCCGCCTCGGCACGGCCGGCGGCGCGACCCGGCCCTCCACCGGGTTCACGTTCTCCGCCATGCGCCGCCAGGCCGAGCAGATCGCGTCGGCCCTCGCCGCCGGCCGGCCGCCGGTGCCGGCGCCCGCGTACCCTCGCCGGCACCGCTGGATGGACGCGGTGGCGCTGCGGGCGCTGGACCGGGGCCGGGTCGGCGGCCCCGAGTTCTTCGACCGCCTCTTCGACCGCAACCCCGCCGAGCGGGTGCTGCGGTTCCTCGACGGCACCACGACGGCCGCCGAGGACCTCGCCGTGATGCGGTCGACCCGACCGCTGCCGATGGTCGCCGCCACCGCCGGGGACGCGCTGCACCGGCTGCGCGACCGGCTCGGCCCGCGGCGACCGGCGCCGCCCGTGCCGGCCGCGGTGCGCGACGGCGCCGCCCCGGGACCACAGGGGGGCGACGCCTCCGGTTCGGCCCCGGTGCGCGGCGGCGCCGCCCCGGCCCCGCCCGAGCACATCGCCGGGTGACTCACCCGGCCGGTTCGTCGCCGGCGAGCCGCCGCAGCGCGTCACCGTCGAGGCGCAGCACCTCGATCTCGTCGAGCGCGCGGGCGTGCAGCCGCCGGTAGAAACGCAGCGCCGGGTCGTTCGTCCGCAGCACCCACCACTCCAGGCGGGCGCCGCCGCGGCGCACGGCCAGCTCCGCGAGGTGAGCGAGCAGCTTTTGCCCGAGCCCGCCACCGCGCCACTCGGGCCGTACGTACAGATCCTCCAGGTGGATGCCCGGCCGGCCCAGGATGGTGCTGTAGGTGGGGTAGAAGAGCGCGAACCCGACGGGCTCCCCGTCGACCGTCGCGACCACGGCCTCGGCCACCGGCCGCGCCCCGAACAGGGCCTCGGCCACGTCCCGCGCCTCGGCGGTGACCTCGCCGGGGAAGTCCTCGGCCTCGGCCAGCTCGACGATGAACCGGTGCAGCACCGGCACGTCGTCCGGCTCGGCCGGTCGGATCACCGCCTGGCCGCGCGCCTCGTCGATCACCGGACCTCCACAGTCGGCGCGTGCGGTTCCCGGGTCGGCGCGTGTGCCTCCGGGGCCGGCGCCTGCGCCACGCGGACCGCCCGCCCGCCGAGGTGGGCGCCGTCGCGCACCTCCGGCTGCCGGCCGGCGGCCACCGGCTCGTCGATCGTCTTCCGCGCCCCGGCGCGGGGCCCGTACCCGTCAGCGTTCACGGTGGTCAAGCCTGCCAGAGCGGCCGAGGAGGCGACGCGGCTTGATCCGCGCAGCATCCCGGAACTTGTGCCCTCCGCGACGCCGGAGGCCACCACATCCCTGATGTTGCGCGGATCGTTGGGCGCGGCCGGCGGGCTGGCGGCTCGTCCCGGTCGCTGGCATACGCCGCTCGCGCGGCCCGAGCGCTCCGAGGCGTGACGAGGACCGGAACGGGTAAGCGCCGCTCCCTGATCGCCACTCCCGTCGCGCCGACCGAGGAGGAGAGGATGAGACCAGATCGGCCCTGACCAATCCCGGCCCGCCACCCGCCGGACCGCCGGAGCGATCCTCGCGTGCGCGCTGGCCGCCGCCCTGCTCCGCCTGCCCTTCGTCGGGACCGGGCTCGGCATGGACGAGGGAGGCTACGCGCACGTCGTCCAGCAGTGGTCGCGGGGCGCCCGGCTGTACGGGGAGGCATGGCTGGACCGGCCGCAGGGATTGCTGCTGACGTACCGCTTCCTGCTGTGGATCGACGACGCCGGCTGGACCATCCGGCTCGGCGCCGTGGCGGCGGGGCTCGCCATCACGGTGCTCGTCGGGCTGATCGCCTGGCTCCTCGTCAATCCTCGGGCGGGCGTCGTCGCGGCCGGCGTGTACGCCGTGGCGGGCGTCGCCCCGCACATCGAGGGCTTCACCCTCAACGGTGAACTGCTCGCCAGCGCGCCGGCGACGCTCGCCGTGGCCGCGTCACTGCTCTGGCGGCGGTACCCGTCGGCGGGTTGGCTCGTGACCGCCGGTCTCGCGGCCGGGATCGCCGTCACCATGAAGCCGTCCGGCGTGGACGGGATCGCCGTCGGTCTGGCGGTGCTCCTCGTCCCGGCGCGGCACCGCCCGGTGGCCGGCCCGCCGGTGGCGCCCTTCCTGGCCGCCTCCGCCGTGCCGGTCGCGTTGTCGGCAGTGCATGGCTGGCACGTCGGCTGGCGCGACTACTGGACGGCCCTCGTGGGCTACCAGGTCGCCGCGCTCAACGGCCCAGCCACCGGCCCTGGTGCGCGCTGGGCGGACTTCACCGGCAGCCTTGGCACGGTGGCACAGGACCTGGCCGTGCTGGCCGCGGTAGCCGGCGTCGGCGTTCGGCTGCTGCGCGGCTCCCGGTTCGCGAGGTGGATCCTGCTCGCCTGGCTCGGCGCCGCCGCCCTCGGCGTCAACCTCGGCGGCTCGTACTGGCCGCACTACTACGTCCAGCTGCTGCCGCCGCTCACGGTGCTGGCCGGCGTCGCGATCACCGCCGTCCCGCGGCCGGGGCTGCGGCTCGCCGCTGCCGCGATCGCCCTGCTGCCCCAGCTGGTCTGGCTCGGCGCGCTGGTGCCGGCCTCCACTGCCGAACGGCAGGACCGGATTCCGTACTACGGCCTCGCCCGGCGGGACGAACGGATTGCGGCGGTGGTCCGCGCCGCGACCGCCCCGGACGACCGGATCTTCGTGCTCGTCTCCCAGAGCAACATCTACTTCCTGGCGCAACGGGCGACCGATTATCCGTACCTGTGGGGCAGACCCATCGAGAAGATTCCTGGCGCGTTGCCCCGGCTGCGGGCCATGCTCGACGGCCCGGACCGGCCCGCGCTGGTCGTGCTCAACAGCGACCCGGCGAAGGTGGATGCGTCCGGCGAGGTGAGCCGCATCCTCGCCCGGCACTACCGCATCCGGGCCGTGGTGGAGGGCGTACCCCTGCTGACCGCCACCTAGCCGCACTCGGACCCGCCGGCGCGGCGCCCGTCCCGAAGGGGTCAGGCGTCGAGCAGCCGGTCGCGCAGCCGGGCCACGAGGTCGTCGTCCACGCCGAGCCGGTCGGTCGCGTAGGCGCGGACCGAGCCGTACGCGGCGGCCAGGTCGGCCAGGAAGAGCCGGATGATCTCCTCGGGTGCCCGCCCGTAGGCGGGCCAGACCAGCGTCCGGTCCGGGTGCAGGGCGTGCCAGTCGGCGACCAGCCGTTCGGTGGCGCGTTCGGTCAGCGCGAAGTCCGCGGCGATCTGGTCGTCGTCCACACCGAGCAGGGCGAGCAGCACCGCGGCCAACAGGCCCGTGCGGTCCTTGCCCGAGGCGCAGTGGAAGACGAGCGGCGCATCGGCGTCCGCGATCACCTCCAGCGCCCGGCGCAGCTCCTCGGCGCCGTCGGCGGCGACCTCCGCGTACCGGTCCGCGAGGTAGCGCCACGGGTCCAGTGCCGGGTCGATGGTCGCCTGGTCGTACGGGCGGTGCTCGACGCTGAGGTTGTGCCAGGCCAGCCCGTCCAGCTCCGGCACCCGGCCACGCGCCGCGATCTCCCACGGGTAGCGGAGGTCGATCACCGTACGCACGCCCAGCTCCTGGAAGCGCGCCAGGTCGGCACCGGTCAGCTTGCCGAGGGAGTCGGACCGGTAGACGAGCCCCCACCGCACGGCGCGCCCGTCGGCGGCCCGGTATCCGCCGAGGTCCCGGAAGTTGTGCAGACGATCGAAGGTGATGTGCCGTTCCACGGACCGGACCTTAGCCGAGCGCCGCTACCCTGGGCCGAATGGACCTCGATCATCTTCCCCGCGCCGAGTTCGCGTTTCCCGGCCCGCTGCGCGACAAGCTGGTGACCGCCATCCTCTCCGGGGCGAAGACCACGACGACGGCCCTGGCGCTGGGTTACGAGCGCGCGGGCGAGCCGCTGCCCTCCGTCGGGGCGCGCTCGGTGGTGGTGGACTCCGCGCGGCGACCGGTGGCCGTGATCGAGACGACCGAGGTGCGGGTGGTCCGGCTCGTGGACGTGGACCTGCGGCACGTGCTCGACGAGGGGGAGGGCGACGAATCGGTGGCCGAATGGCGGGCGGGGCACGAGGCGTTCTGGCACAGCCCGGAGGTGCGCGCCGAGCTCGGCGATCCCGAGTTCACCGTGGACGACGACACGCCCGTGGTGGCCAAGCGTTTCCGGCTGGTGCGCCGCCTGGCCCCGGACATCGACACGCTCTGAGGCTGGCGGCCCGGTGCCCGGCGGCGACCGGGGTGGCGGGTAGGTTGCCGGCATGGTGGACGCCGGCAGAGTGGTGCGGATCTGGACCGACGGTGCGTGCAGCGGCAACCCGGGGCCGGGCGGATGGGGCGCGCTGCTGCGCTACGGCGACCACGAGCGGGAGCTGTGCGGCGGCGAGGCGAGCCCCACCACCAACAACCGCATGGAGTTGATGGCCGCCATCCAGGCGCTGGAGAGTCTGACCCGGCCGGTCGCCGTCGAGCTGACCACCGACAGCACGTACGTGCGCAACGGCATCACCAGCTGGCTGGCGTCGTGGAAGCGCAACGGCTGGCGGACCGCCGCGAAGCAGCCCGTCAAGAACGCCGACCTGTGGCAGCGGCTGGAGGCGGCCTGCGCCCGCCACCGGGTCACCTGGCTGTGGGTGAAGGGACACAACGGCCATCCGGAGAACGAGCGCGCCGACGCGCTGGCCAACCGGGGCATGACCGAGGCGCGCGCGGCCGTCGGCGTCCGCTGACCGCGCCTCTCGGGCCCTCGTCGCCGTCCGGCCGGGCTTGATCGACTCCGTATCGGCGAAGTGGCGGGGTTCCGGTGCGGGGGATACCGCCAGATCGGCGAGACGGAGTCGATCATGTTCCGACGCATGCGTCGGGCGCGGGGCCCGACGCGCGCCCGGGGCCGTCAGCGGTTCGGGTCGAGGGCGCCGGAGACGTCGTCCACGTCGTAGCCCGCGCGGCTGGTCTCGCGCGCGGGCCGGGCGTCCTCGGCGGGCAGGTCGGCGAAGTCGTCGCCGGTGGCGGCCCCGGGCAGGGACTCGCCGGGCTGCCGCAGCGAGGCCTGGAACGCGGTGGTGCCATCGGGCTCGTCGGTGTCGCTGCGGTCGAGGCGTTCGTCGGTCATGCGGGTCTCCTGCCCCGTCCTGTGGGACGCGAAACCGGGCCGAGCACCGGGACCGCGAGCCCGCGGACTGCGGCGACGGTCAGCGGGTCGCGTCCGGGTGTCCCGGCATGCCGGAGCCGCCGCCGCTGCTGCCGGAGGACCCGCCCGCGACTCCCGACCCGTCGTCCTCGGTGACGATGTCCGGCCGCACATCGGTGTCGTCCGGCGGCGGGACGTCGGTGTCCGCCTCGACCTGGACGAGCCGGGCCTGGCCGGCCTCGTCCTCGGCGTGCTCCGGATCGACCGGCTGCTCGCTTTGCCGCGTTCGAAAGCCCACGGTCGCCTCCTGTCGGTGCCGTTCCCGCTCGGCGTTGGCTACCCGGGGGCAAACCGGCGAAACGTCAGCTCACCGCCCCACCCGGTGCCACCGGCTGGGGCGGCTGGGTCTCGGTCGCGCCGGCCGGGTGGGGTGCGCGCAGGGTGCGGCGTCGCACGACGGCCGTGGCGAGGGCGAGGGTCAGCGCCCCGCCGACCACCAGGAACGCGGCGGCGTTTCCGAACCGGTCGTTGACGGCGCCGCTGGTCGCCGAGCCGAGCGAGACGCCGAGTTGCCCGGCGGTCAGCAGCCAGCCGTACGCCTCGGCGAGCCGGGGCGCGGGCGTGGCCAGGGCCAGGATCTCGTCGGTGACGGCCAGCCACGGGGCGAGCGCGAGCCCGAAGACGGCCAGCGCGACGGCCATCTGCACGACCGTGCGGGGCAGTGGCAGGGCGAGCGAGGTGACGGTGAGGACGCCGAGGAGCCCGACGTACGCCCGGGCCGGGCTGCCCGGCCGCCCGCGGCGCGCGAGCAGCAGGCCCCCGGCCAGGCTGCCGGCCGACCAGACGGTGACGAGCAGCCCGGCCTGGTCGGGCTGCCCGACGGCGGCGGCGAACGCCGGAACGAGCACCCACATGGCGCCCATGCAGGTGGTGTACGCGACGTGCGTGCCGAGCAGGGTCCGGAGGGTGGCCCGGCCGGTGGGCGGCGTCGCGGTCGTCGCGGTGTGGCCGTCGCGCCGCGCGCGGGGCAGCACGGCTGCCGTGGCGACCAGCGCGATACTGCCCACGATGGCGAAGCCCAGGAGCGCGCCGGCCGGGCCGGTCACGGCGAGGCTCAGCGTCACGGCGAGGGGGCCACCCACGTAGAGCAGCTCCTGCCCCACCGCGTTGACGGCGTAGGCGCGGCCGAGTGCCGGCGCGGGGACGAGGGTGGCGATCCGGGCGCGTCCGCTGCCCATCACCGGCGGGCTGCTGAGGCCGGCCACGGCGGCCAGCGCCACGAACCCCACCGGGTGGGTGACGACGGCGAGACCGAGCAGGGCGGCCAGATGCCCGGCGCCGGTGGCGAGGAGGACCGGCCGGTCGCCGAGCCGTCCCAGCAGCCGCCCGGCCAGTGGTGCGGTGAGCGCCAACCCGACGCCGCAGGCCGCGCTCGCGATCCCGGCGTTGGCGAAACTGCCGGTGTGGTGGTGACCGAGCAGGACGACGAGCAGTTGCCGCATCGCCACCGGCAGGTACGCGAGGTTCATCAGGACGATGAGGGCCACGGCGCGACGCGGTACATTCATGACTTATGTATCTACCCGACGACGGTGCTCCGAACCTCCTCGGCGCGCTGGCCCTGCTCGTCAGTTCCCGGATGCGGACCGCCGTGACGGGGCCGGCGGGAGCGGGCGGCGTCCTGGCCGAGGCGCTCGTCGTGCTGAAGGACCAACCTGGCGTGACCGCCGAGTGGCTGCGTCAGGTGCTGGGGCTCACCCAGCCGGGGGCCGCGCACCTCGTCCGCCGGCTGCGGGAACAGGGCTGGGTCGAGCGGCGACCCGGCGCGGACGCCCGTAGCCGCGCCCTGCACCTGACCCCGGCCGGCGCCGCCGCGGCGGGCGACGTCCTGCGGGCCCGCGAGGAGGCCCTCGCCGAGCTGCTGGCGCCGCTCAGCGCGGAGCAGCGGACACACCTCGCCGAAGCCGCCCGGACCCTGCTGCGCCACGAGGTCACCGACGCCCGCAGCCTGGCACACCTCTGCCGGCTCTGCGACCGCGGACGCTGCCCGGCGTGCCCGGTGTACGCGGGGCTGCGCGCCACCGAAGACGAGTCGTAAACCGTTCCGCGCGCGTCGACGGCCCCGCCGCGGCGGTGGCCGGGACTACCGCCCCATGCCGCCTCGTGCGTGCCGCCTCGTGCCGGCCGCCTCGTGCGGGCCGCCTCGTGCCGGCGGCCCCGGGCGGCAGCGGCGCCGGCCGCGCCGCGAGCCGGCCGGGCCGCCTGCCCGCGTCCAAGATCCGCGCAACATCAGGGATGTAGTGGCCTCTGGCGCTTGGGGAGGGGACAAGTTCCGGGATGTTGCGTGGATCAAGCCGCGTCGCCTCGGCGGCGACGCTGTCGCGGCCCCCGGGCGGCGCGAGCCGCCGGCCCGAGCAGTGCGAGCCGCCGGCCCGCTCGTCGCGCACCCAAGATCCGCGCAACTTCAGGGATTTAGTGGGGTCCGGTGCTCGGGGAGAGGACAACATCCCGGAAGTTGCGTGGATCAAGCCGCGGTCCTTCGGCGGCGGCGCGGTGCGCGCCGCCCGCGCTGTGCGCGGCGCCGGCCCGCTCGCCGCGCCAAGATCTGCGCAACATCAGGGATCTAGTGGCCTCTGGCGCTCGGGGAGGGGACGACATCCCGGAAGTTGGGTGGATCAACCCGGCCCAGGCCTGGATTCGCAACGACGCAGGGGGGTGCGGATCCGCGGGGACGACGACCTCAGCGCCGGCGCGCGGATCGTGACGGGTGGGGTCGGGGCGTTCGGCGCACCGGGACCACCGGCAGCGCGGTCCAGTGCGCCGGCCGGGTGAGCCGGGCGGGCAGCGCGGTCCGGGCGTCGCCGCGCGCCGCATCGAGCTGTGCCTGGTGCAGGAACAGCGCGCCCCGCAGGTCGGCGCCGCGCAGGTCCGTGCCCCGCAGGTCCGCGCCGGTGAGGTCGGCGAGGTGCAGGTCGACGCCGCGCAGGTCGGCCCCGATGAGAACGGCCCCCCGCAGGTTGGCCCCGCGCAGGTCGGCGCCGCGCAGGTCCGCACCGAACAGCGTGGCGCCCCGGTGGTCGGGGCCGGGCCGCCCGCCCCGGCTCCGCGCCGCGTCCCCCGCCCGCGACAGCAGCGGGTTGACCCGGTCCCGGTACGCGTCGACGTCCAGCGCGAGCAGCTCCTGGGCGCTGCCGGCGGTGAGCCGTACGGTCTCCGCGCGTGCCCGTTCGAGGTCCTCGCGCAGCGCGGCCGGTGGGCGCAGCGCGAGCGCCTCGGTCAGGTACCAGAGCAGCTCGTGCAGCGGCCGCACCACCGCGAAGACGTCGAACATGGCGCGTGCGGTCTCCGGGGCCTCCTGCCAGCCGCGACCGCCGAAGGTCACCTGGGCGACCCGCTGGCCGGCGCCGAAGCAGTCGAACACCGTGCAGCCGGGGAACCCGCGGCCGCGCAGCTCGGCGTGGATGCCGCAGCGGTGGTCCGGGCGGAGGTTGGGGCAGGGCTGCCCCGCGGGCTTGTCGATGGCGAAGTCGGCCGAGGCGGCGAAGGCGGGGGCCACGCAGCAGAGCCCGAAGCAGCGGGCGCAGTCGGCGCGGAGTTCGTCTCGCGCTGGGGGCGCCGAGCGGGGGACATCCGACACGGTGACCGTTCTCCTGCCGATTGCTCGTGGGCCCGCACCGGCGGGGACGCGCCGGCGCCCCACCATTGTCCCGCCGCCCGGGAGCGCACCGGCCGACCGGGGTCAGCGCGCCGGCGGGTCGGCTGCCGCGGGGGAGCGCGGAGCGGGGGTACGGGCCTCGGCGGCCCGCTGCGGGACCAGCCGCAGGATGGTCCGTTCGCCGTCGCCGGGGCCGTACTTCTGGTCGAAGTGCCGGGCCACCGACGCCACCGGAACCGGGTCGCCGTCCGCCGGGTCGACGAGCGCGAACACCCGCGCCGGTCCGGGCGTACGCGCCGGCAACTGTGCCCGGGCGGTGAGCGGCCGGCTGAGCCGGAAGGCGCGGCAGTCGATGTAGTGTCGCCCGTCCACCAGGACGTACGGCACCTGCACCTCGGCCACGTCGGAGTCGCCGTCGTGCAGCGTCACTGTGATCGACCAGTAGCGCTCCAGCGGCAGGGTGGCCTGCTGGTGCTTCCACAACTCCTCGAACCGGGCGTGCACGAACCCGCCCCACGGGCTGTCCATGTCGACCTCGAGTTGGGGGACGTTGAACGACAGTTTGCCGATGGGGAAGAACGAGATGAGGGCCTGGCCGTCCCACTGGTAGAGCTGGATCGACGGCGACGCGTCGTAGATGCGCACCTGGAGGCGGGGTTTCAGCGCGGGCTCCAGCGACCGGTGGAAGGCCGCGAGGTGCCGCAGGTTGGCCCGGATCTGGCGGGGCACGTCGACCCGCTGCCGCTCCAACTCCTCGGAGCGCTGCTGCGCGGCCGTGCAGTCCGGGTCGAGCAGCAGCAGTTGCACCTGGGCGCCGTTGCGCAGGGCCGCCCGGACCGCGTCGAGGGTCGTCTCCCGGTGCCGTTGCTCCAGCAGGATCGTCCAGGTGTCGAGGATGCGGACCCGCCGACCGCTGCGGTGCAACCGGGCCACGAACGCCTGCTGGTCGAAGCTTAGGTGCTCCTGCACCCGGGCCTTGCGGGCCTCCTCGAACAGCGGGTCGAAGATGACGTACGAGATGGCCGCGAGCACCACGCTGGCGCCCAGGTTGAGCAGCAGGTCACTGAGGAAGCCGGTGCTGCGCCAGGCGGCCAGCAGCATCACCGTGGCCGCGCCGAGCAGCCCTCCGCCGACGGCGAACGCCCGCCGTTGCCGGGGCGTGCGCCCCCTCCGCCAGCCGCCCGGCCGCCGCATCCCGGCCCCCTTCCGGCCCGGCCGCCGGTGCGGCGCCGGTGATCAGCTCTGACGGCCGAGGATACGTGCCCGCTTTGCCGATCGCTGTCCCGTTCGTGACGAGCCCGGTCGGCGAGCCCTGGGGCTCGTAGGGTGACGGTGACGCGCCCGTCGACGGGGACGGTGGGAGGAATGGACGACGCGCAACGCGAGCAGGCGCTGCTCACGGCCCTCACCACCGAGCACTTCGTGCTCCAGACCTCGCGTACCGCGACGGTCAACGAGTCGGTCGGCCGGGCCACGGTGTTCCTCACGCTGCTGTCGGCCTCGCTCGTCGGGCTCGGATTCGTCTCCAGCACCGCAGCGCTCGTCCCGCCGTACCTCGGGGCGGTGCTGCCGACCCTGCTGGTCACCGGCCTGCTCACGTTCCTGCGCCTCGTGCAGAACATGGTGGAGAACGAGGTGGATCTCGTCCGGATGCAGCGCATCCGGGCGTACTACCACCGGCGGCTCGCCGGCGACCAGGACTTCTTCGCCGACGCGGTGTCGGGCGGCGAGCCGGCACGGGCCACCTGGGCGGCGGTCGGCAGCCGGCCCGGCTGGCCGCAGATGCTGCTCACCACGGCGGCGATGGTGGGCGCTGTGAACGCGCTGATCGGGGGCCTCGGCGTCACCCTGCTGACCTCGCTCGCGGGGCTGTCGCCGACGTACGCCATCGGCGTCGGCGCCGTGGTCGCGCTGGCGGCCTTCGCCGCCGAGGTGGCCTACGTCAACCGCGCGTCGGTCGTCGACCGACCGGGGTAGCGGCCCGGGTCACGACGGCTCGACCCGCCGCCAGTCGTGCGTGGTGAGGGCGTTGGCCTGCGGCCCCATCATCAACATGCCGCCGTCGACCGGCCAGGACGCGCCCGTGACGTACGCGGCGGCGGGCGAGGCCAGCAGCGTGACCACCGCGGCGATCTCCCGGGCGTGGCCCGGCCGCCCCACCGGCACCCCGGGCCGCTCCTGGGTGAACGGGTCGACGTCCTCCTGCCCGGTCATGGGGGTCGAGATCTCGCCGGGCGCCACGGCGTTGACGGTGATCCCGTCCGCGGCCAGCTCCTGCGCCATCACCTTGGTGAGCAGCCCGAGGCCGCCCTTCGCCGCGCAGTACGCGGCCGACCCGACGCGCGGCGCGTGTTCGTGCACGCTGGTGATGTTGATGATCCGCCCTCCGGCGCCGGCCGCGCGCATCCGCCGGGCGGCCCGCTGCCCGCAGAGGAACGGGCCGTCGAGGTCGACCGAGAGCACCTCCCGCCACTGGCTCCACCCGGTGTCGACGAACGGCACGGACGCCCCGGTGCCCGCGTTGTTCACGAGGACGCCGACGCCACCGAGCCGGTCGGCCAGCTCGTCGACCACGCCGGCGGCGTCCGGAAGTCGGGTCAGGTCCATCTCGGCGACCTCGCAGCGGCGCCCGGCGCCGCGCACCTCAGCGGCGGTGCGTTCCGCGCCGTCGGGGTCGCCGTACCAGGTGATGCCGATGTCGAAGCCGGCCTCGGCGAGCGCCACGGCGCAGGCCTTGCCGATGCCGGAGTCCGCTCCGGTGACGATGGCGATGCGGGGGTAGTCCTCGAAACGTGCGGGCATGTCGGGCGCAGTACCCGGGCGTCGGCGCGGCGACACATGAGTGGCGGTGCGCCGCCGGCCGGGGCGTGTAAGCGCGGCGCGCCCGGGTAGCCCGGGTGCCATGGAGCTGGTGGAGGAGTCGCCGTACCGGTTCCGGATCGACCGGCACGACCCGATGCGGGTGCCCGGCGTGGTCTTCGCGACCCGGCCGCTGCTGCCCGACGCCGGAGCGGACAGGTCGCTGGACCAGGTGGCGAACGTGGCCACCCTCCCGGGCATCGTCGACGCGTCGTACGCCATGCCCGACGTGCACTGGGGCTACGGCTTCCCGATCGGCGGGGTGGCCGCCACCGACGTGGCGCACGGCGGTGTCGTCTCGCCCGGCGGCGTGGGTTTCGACATCTCCTGCGGGGTCCGCCTGCTCGCGGCCGGGCTCGACCGAGCCGAGCTGGCTCCCCGGCTCGACGCCGTGATGGACGGGCTCGCCGAGGCCACGCCGCGTGGCATGGGCAAGGGCGCCGTCTGGCACCTGACCGATCCGGCAGAACTCGACGGTGTGCTGCGCGGCGGCTCCCGGTACGCGGTGGAGCGCGGTTTCGGCGTCGAGCGGGACCTGGAACGCTGCGAGGACTACGGCGCGGTGGACGACGCGAACCCGGGCGAGGTGAGCGCGCGGGCGGTGGAGCGCGGCGCGCGCCAGGTCGGCAGCCTCGGCTCCGGCAACCACTTCCTCGAGGTGCAGGTCGTCGAGGAGGTGTACGACGAGGCCGCGGCCACCGCGTTCGGCCTGCACGCCGGCCAGGTCTGCGTGATGATCCACTCCGGGTCCCGCGGGCTGGGCCACCAGATCTGCACCGACCACCTGCGGGGCATGGAGAAGGTGATGGCCCGCTACGGCATCGACGTTCCGGACCGCCAGCTCGCCTGCGCGCCGGTCTCCTCCCACGAGGGCCGCGCCTACCTGGGGGCCATGGCGGCCGCCGCCAACTACGCGCGGGCCAACCGTCAGCTGCTGACCGACGCCGCCCGCAGGGTCTTCACCCGCGAGACGGGCGACGGTCTGGATCTGGTCTACGACATCTCGCACAACCTGGCCAAGATCGAGAGCCACGAGGTCGACGGCGCCCGGCGCAGCCTCTGCGTGCACCGCAAGGGCGCCACCCGCGCCCTGCCGCCGGGGCACGAGGACCTGCCCGCCGACCTGCGCGGGGTGGGGCAGCCGGTGCTCATCCCGGGCTCGATGGGCACCGGCTCGTACGTGCTCACCGGCGTACCCGGCTCGCCCGCGTTCGCGTCGACGTGTCACGGCGCGGGGCGGGTGCAGAGCCGCAAGCAGGCCGTCAAGGCGGAGAAGGGCGCCGATCCGCGCCGGCAGCTGGAGACTGAGGGCGTCGCGGTGCGCGGGGTGTCCCGGCGCGGGCTGGCCGAGGAGATGCCGGCGGCGTACAAGGACGTGTCGGCGGTGGTGGAGTCGGCCGAGGGCGCGGGGCTGTGCCGCAAGGTGGCCCGGCTCGTGCCGATCGGGGTGGTGAAGGGCTGACCGCGGGCGCGGTCACACGTCGAGGGTCACCGCGCACGACCACCGGTCGCCGTCGCGGCCGAAGCGCAGCTCGTGCAGGGAGATCGCCTTCGGGACCGCGCCCACCAGCTCGACCGCGTCGGTGGCGGTCACCCGCCAACGCACCAGCAGGCCCCCGGCCCCGTCGTCGGTCACCTCGGTGGTCAGCGGCAGCTCGTCCGCCGCGTCCATGCGGAAGACCACCTCGTCGAGGACGGTGACCAGCAGGTCGGCGTCGGCGGCGGCCGGTGCGTGGAACTCCCGCTCCGGGCCGGGTAGGGCGCCGGCCGGGTCGGTGAACGTCTCGACGAGCGCGGTCACCGCCTCGGCCACGCACGCCTCGCGGGTGGGCGCCCACGCCTCGATCCGTACGTCGGCGGTGTGCGGCACGCACCGGTGCCCCCGCCGCGCTGGCTGCTCCATGCCCCCGATCATCCCAGCGGATCGGGGAGGATCGCCTGGTGCGTCTCACCAAGTTCACCCACGCCTGCGTACGCCTCGAGCACGACGGCGCGGTGCTGGTCCTCGATCCGGGTGTGTGGAGCGAACCGTCCGCGCTGGCGGGCGCGGACGCCGTCCTGCTCACCCACGAGCACACCGACCATGTCGACGTGCTGCGGCTGGCCGGCCTCGGCGTGCCCGTGTACGCCCCGGAGGGCGCCCGCCTGCCCGACCTGGCGCCGCTGACGGTCACCCGGGTGCGGGCCGGGCAGCGGTTCACGGCGGCCGGTTTCCCGGTGACCGCGGTGGGCGGCCGGCACGCCGCGATCCACGGCGGCATGCCCGACTGCGCCAACCTCGGCTACGTCGTGGGCGACGGCCTCTACCACCCGGGCGACTCGCTGCACGTGCCCGACGAGCCGGTGGAGACGCTGCTCCTGCCGGGTCAGGCGTCGTGGATGCGGCTGGGCGAGGCGATCGCGTTCGCGCGGGAGGTGGGCGCGCGGGCGGCGTACACCATCCACGACGCGCAGCTCAACGAGCGCGGCCTGGCCAGCGTGACCGGCTGGTTCTCCGAGACCGTCCCCGGCTACCGGCACCTGGCCCCGGGCGAGTCCGCCTGACCGCCGGCCGGCGCCGGCACGTCGAGTTCCGGCGCTGGCACGTCGAGTTCCGGCGCCGACGCGGTCAGCACGGCGTGCGCGTCCGGCGGTGACCAGAACGCGGCCACGTCGGCCCGGAGCGTGTCGACCAGGGCGGCGACGTCGGCGGCGGCCGTGGCGTGCAGCCCCTCCGCCACCACGAGCACCCGCGACGTCTCCGCGCGCACGGCCGACCAGCCGCTCTGCCGGTTGGTCCAGCGCCGCGCGTGGGCCCGTCCCGCCGCGTCGGCGAAGATGACCTCGCCGGGCTCCGGGCACTCGACGCTCCCGCCGAACGTCACGTACTCCTCGTCGCCGCGGGCGTGCCGCACGGTCAGGTCGCCGGAGATCCGGTCCAGGTCGAGCACGGCGACCGGCACGCCGTACGCGACCGAGGCCGCGTTGCAGAGGTCCACGAGAGGGTGCAGCCGGGGCAGCTTCCCGTCGATCCGTAGCCGTCGCAGCAGCGCCTCGGAGGCGCACCGGTACTGCGTGGGCTTGAGGCCCATCGCGGCGAACGCCCGCCGCCACGCCTGGATCTCGGCCAGGCCGGCCTCCGTGCCGCCGCCGAGGCGGGCCCGGGCACGGTCGGCGAGTTCCCCGACGCGGACGCCGGTGGCGACGTCCGGGGTGATGCCGGTGGCCACGACGACACCGGCGACGAGGTCCGGGAACGCCGCCCGGACGGGCGCGGAATGCTGGAAGCGCATGGAGGACCTCCTACCGGTCGGCGAGGACGAGGGAGACGCCGAGCGCCACGAACGTGCCGGCCACGGTGCGGCGCAGCCAGGTCGTGACCCGCGGCCGGGCGAGCACCCGGTCCCGCACGGCGGCTGCGGCGATCCCGTAGCCGCTGAACACCACGAGGGTGAGCAGCATGAACACCCCGCCGGCCGCGAGCATCCCGCGGGTGGCGCCGGGGCCGGACGGATCGACGAACTGCGGCAGGAACGCTACGAAGAACAGCGTCGGCTTCGGGTTGAGCAGGTTCACGAGCACCGCGGTGACGATCACCCGCAGTGCCGGGCGGGGCGTCGGATCCGCCGCCGGGGTGAACGCGTCGCGGTCGCGGATCGTCGACCAGGCGACGTACAGCAGGTAGGCGACGCCCGCGTACTTCATGGCGTGGAACGCCGGGGGGCTGGCCGACAGCAGCGCGGCCAGCCCGGTGACCGCCGCGAGCAGGTGCGGCACGGTGCCGAGCGTGCAGCCGACGGCGGCGACGAGGCCGGCCCGGGCGCCCCGGGACAGGCCGGCCGACAGCGTGTAGATCACGCCGGTGCCCGGGGTGACGACCACGACCAGCGTGGTGACCAGGAACGCGATGCTCACGAGGATCCCTCCGTGCGGTGGCCCGCGGCACCCACGGATGCCGCCCTTCCCACCCTGCTGCCAGGATGGTCCGATGAGCAGGGCCAAAACCGGGTCGGTCGAGGGGTCCATAAGGGCCGGATCGGATTTCCTGCACCTGGACGTCGCCGAGGCGCCGAACGGTGGGCGGGCGGCCTGGCTCGCCGCCCGGCTGCGGGACGCCATCGCCGACGGGCGGATCGCCGTGGGCGACCGGCTGCCCGCGTCCCGGGTGCTCGCCGCCGACCTCGGCGTCTCCCGGGGCGTCGTCACCGAGGCGTACCAGCGGCTGGGGGAGGAGGGCCGGATCGCGGGTCGCGGGCGGGCCGGCACCGTGGTCGTCGCCGCGCCGCCGGCGCCGCCCGCCCCGCCGGCGGCCGCCGCGCCGACGCCGGCCACGCTCTTCCCGTCCGCCCCGGGCAGCGACATCTTCGACGCCGTACGCGCGGCGCCCGCGCGCATCGACCTGACCCCGGGCGTACCCGACCTGGCCGCCTTCCCCCGCGCGGACTGGCTGCGCGCCGAGCGGACCGTGCTGCGGCGCCTCGCGGCGGCCGACCTCGGCTACGGCGACCCGCGCGGCGCGCCCGCGCTCCGTGCCGCGGTCGCCGCCTGGCTCGCCCGCAACCGGGGCATCGCGGCCGACCCCGCGGACGTGATCGTGACGGCGGGTGTCTCCCAGGCGCTCGGCCTGCTCGCCCAGGCGCTGCGCCGCGACGACATCGACCGGATCGCCGTGGAGGAGCCGGGGTCGCTCGGCGTACGGCAGCACCTGAACAACTGGGGAGTGGCCACCCCGCCGGTCGCCGTGGACGCCGCCGGTCTGCGCGTCGACGAGTTGGCCGCCACCGGCGCCCGTGCCGTGATGCTCACCCCGGCCCACCAGTTCCCGACCGGCGTGGTGCTCGACGGCGACCGGCGTCGCCGGCTCGTCGACTGGGCGCGCGAGGGCGGCCTGGTGATCGAGGACGACTACGACGCCGAGCACCGCTACGACCGCGCACCCGTGCCGGCGCTGCGGGCCCTGCTGCCGGAGCACGTCTGCTACGCCGGCAGCGTCTCCAAACTGCTCGCGCCCGCGCTGCGGGTCGGCTGGCTCCTCGTGCCCCGGCGCCACCGCGACGCCGTGGTGGCGGCCAAGCGCAACGCCGACCTCGGCACCTCCGTGCTCCCGCAGGTGGTGCTGGCGGAGCTGATGACCTCCGGCGCCCTGGAGCGGCAGCTCCGGCTGCTCCGGCGCCGCCACGTCCGCCGCCGGGACGCGATGGTCGCAGCCATCGGCCGCCACCTGCCGGGCGCGACGGTGCACGGCGCGGCCGCCGGGCTGCACCTGATGGTCACGGTGGACGACGACGTGGCGGACGCGGCGCTGGCGGCCGCCACGCTGGAGCGCGGGGTGAAGGTGCAGCCCCTGTCGTGGCACTGCCAGCGGACGCACCGGCCCGGTCTGGTCCTCGGGTACGCCGCCAACACCGCGACCGACATCGAGGAGGGCGTCGCCACGGTGGCCGCCGCGCTGCGGCGCCTGCGGGCCCGGTGACCCGCGAGGGTCAGCCGAGCGGCGCGCTCTCCCGCGCCAGGAGGGTGTGCGGCGCGGTGACCTCGACGGGCGCGACCTCCGGGCAGGTGATCCGGGTGACGATCCGGGTGAGCGCCGTCCGGGCGATGGCGTCGACGTCGACGGACACGGTGCTCAACGACGGCCGGGAGTACCGGCCCTCCTCGCTGCCGCCCAGGCCGATGACCGCCACGTCGTCGGGCACGCGCAGCCCGACGTCGGCCGCGGCGCGGATCGCGCCGATCGCCAGGGGATCCGAGTAGCAGAAGATCGCGTCGGGGGGTCGCTTCTGCGCGAGGAGCGACCGGGCGGCCTGGTAACCGTCACGGCGGTGGTGGTGCGGGGTGGCGCGCAGGTAGGCGCGCGGCACGGTGACGCCGGCACGGCGCAGCGCCTCCCGGTAGCCGGCGGTCCGGGGACGCGGCGCGGCGGGGGACTCGCGCGGATTAGCGCCGATGGCGGCGATCCTCCGGCGTCCCGTGCGCAGCAGGTGGTCGGTGGCGTCCCGGGCGGCACGCGCGGTGTCGAGGGCGACCCGGTCGCAGCGCTCGTCGCGGCCCTCGCCGAGCAGGACGAGCGGCGTGCCGGCGGCCACCTGCGCCTCGACCAGATCCCGGGGCACCACGTCCGCGCCCAGCAGGATCCCGTCGGCCGGAACACCGCGTGGCGGCGCGCCGGGCCGCCGGTCGGACCCGACCTGCTCGACGACGACCCGGTAGCCCCGGTCCGCCGCGACGCGGATGACGGCGTGGGCCAACTCGTCCGCGCACGGCACACCGCTGAGGACGAGCGCGAGCAGCCCGGTGCGGCCGGTGCGCAGGTGCCGGGCGGCGAGGTTGGGGCGGTAGTCGATCTGCTCGACGGCCTCCAGGACGCGGCGGCGCACCCCGTCGCTGACGTGGGCGTACCCGTTCACGACGTTGGACACCGTCTTGACCGACACGCCGGCGAGGCGGGCGACGTCCCGGAGGGTGGCGGCCACGACGCCTCCTTCCGGGACGATCGTCGTCCTGCTACACCGGCGAAACGGCTTCGTTGGTGTACATAGGACGCTCGCAGAAGCCGTCACACCTGTCAAGGCGTTACGGTGGTGTAGAGATCGAGGAGGTCGCCGGTGGAGGACGACGCCGCGGTGCCACCCGCCGTCCGGCTGGTGCGGGACTTCGTCAACACCCTCGAGCCGCAGGTCGACGAGGAGGAGCTGACCACACCCGACCGGCTGCGGGACTGGTTCGCGGCCCGGCACCTGATCGCGCCCGACGCGCGGTTGGGGCCGACGGACCTCGCGGTGGCCGTCACCATCCGCGAGGGCCTCCGGTCGGTCCTGCTCGGGCACGCCGGTCATCCCGGCGACCCGGCCGCCCTCGACCACCTCGACCACGCCCTCGCGCGGGTGCCCGTGCGGCTCACGTTCACCGGCGGTCACCCGCGTCTCGTGGCCGCCGGCGACGGCGCGGTCGAGAAGGCGTTGGCCGCGTTGGTCGACGCGGTCCGGCGGTGCGCCGAGGACGGCACCTGGGCGCGGCTCAAGGTGTGCGACCGGGAGACCTGCCGCTGGGCCTACTACGACGCCTCCCGCAACCAGGCGCGCCGCTGGTGCTCGATGGCCGGCTGCGGCAACTACGTGAAGATGCGGCGGGCGTACGCCGCCCGGAAGCGGCGTGGCGCGGGCGAGCGCGCGTGACGTGAGAGGGGCTGGAGCCCCCGGGCGGCACGGTCGGAACGACGACCACGGGGCGAGCGTCGACCAACCCTAGAACTCGTAATTTACGAAATATTATTGACACGTCTTCGTCACCGGATGCACGATCTCGGGGCGTCCGCCCACCCCGGGAGCAAAGGAATCCGATGTGAAACGTCAAGCCCTCACAGGCCTGCTCGCCCTCGCGGCAGGCCTGCTGGTCGTGCCCGCGCCGGCCCAGGCCGCGCCGGCCCCCGACGCCCGGCCGGCCTCGCAGCAGGTGCTCAGCCCCACCCCCTACCAGGGCTGGAACACCTACTTCGGACTCGGCGGCAACTTCTCCGAGCAGTCCGTACGGGAGGTCGCCGACGCCCTCGTGTCCCGCGGCCTCGCCAAGGCGGGGTACGACATCGTCTGGCTCGACGGCGGCTGGCAGGACCCGGAGCCCCGCACCGCCGCCGGCGACCTCCAGGCCGACCGCACCCGCTTCCCGAAGGGCCTCAAGCCCCTGGTCGACTACATCCACGCCAAGGGCCTGCGGGCCGGCATCTACACCGACGCGGGCCCCTACATCCCGGGCAAGTGCGGGCTCGGCAGCGGCGGCCACTACCAGCGCGACGCCGACCAGTTCGCGGCCTGGGAGTTCGACGCCGTGAAGGTCGACTTCCTGTGCGGGATCGCCGCGAACCTCGACCCGAAGACCGTCTACACCGAGTTCGCGCAGGCCCTGCGGAACAACGCCAGCGGCCGCCCGATCATCTTCAACCTCTGCAACCCGGTGACCTCGCCCGACTGGGGCACCTACCCGGAGGAGCAGCAGTCCACGTACTCCTGGACCTACGCGCCGGAGATCGCGCAGTCGTGGCGCACGTACACCGACGTGGGCTTCGTCGGTGACATCAAGTTCAAGGACGTGCTGCGCAACTACGACGCGAACGCGCGGCACCCCGAGGTCGCCGGCCCGGGCCGCTACAACGACCCGGACTACCTCGCCCCGGAACTCGGCATGAGCGACGAGGAGTTCCGTACGCAGATGACGCTGTGGGCCGTGGCCGCCGCGCCGCTGGTCATCGGCAGCGACGTCCGCAAGCTCAGCGACACGTCCGTCGGCATCCTCACCGACCCCGACATGCTCGCCATCAACCAGGACCGCGCGGCCGTGCAGGCCGTCCGGGTCGGCCCCGCCGGCACCACGGAGACGTGGGTGAAGCGCCTCGCCGACGGCGACCGCGCCGTGGTGCTGCTCAACCGGGGCGAGACCCCGGCCGTGCTCACCACGAAGGCGTCCACGGTCGGCCTGTCCGGCCACCGGTTCACCGTCCGCAACGCCTGGACCGACCAGGTCACCGAGAGCGCCGGCACCATCAGCGCGGCCGTCCCGGCCCACGGCGCGGCGCTGCTGCGCGTCGGCGCCGCGAGCGGCCTGCCGGGCGTTCCGCACGTGACGGCCAGCCTCCCGCAGGTCACGCACGTCGGCGGCGACGCGCTGCCGGCCGGCTCCGCGCCGGTGCTCGCGGGCGGTGACGAGGCGCGGGTCGAGGTCGCCGTCCGCAACGACGGTCTGCTGCCCGTTCTCGCGCCGCAGGTCACGCTGACGACGCCCGAGGGCTGGACGGCCCGTCCGCTCGGCCCGGCGCCGAAGCTGCTCGCCCCCGGCGGCGCCACCTCCGTGGCCTTCGCGGTGGCCCTGCCGCCCTCCGCGACCGCCGGCACCGCCACCCTGACCGCCACCACCTCGTACGACGTCCTCGGCCACGGGACCGTCCGCCAGCGGACGGCGTCCACCCTGGTCGTCGCGCCGACGCCGCCGGACGGCGAGGCCGTCCTGTCGCACCACGCGTGGATCAGCGCCACCAGCGGGTGGATGAGCCCGACCGTCGACCAGAGCGTCGGCGGCGGTTCGCCGATCAGCATGCTCGGCCAGGTGTACGCGACCGGCCTCGGTGTCGCCTCGCCGTCCACGGTCCGCTACTACGTGGGCGACCGGTGCAGCCGGCTCACCGCCGTCGTCGGCATCGACGACGCGGTCCGCAACGTCGGCCCGGAGGGCGGCACGTCCACCTTCCAGGTCGTCGGCGACGGCAAGGTTCTGTACGACAGCGGCGTCGTGACCCGCGACGCCGTCCAGCCGGTGGACGTCGACCTCACCGGGGTCCGGGTGCTCGACCTCGTGGTCGGCGACGCGGGCGACGGCGGCTACAACGACCGCGCCGACTGGGCCGGCCTGACCGCCACCTGCTGAGGCGGTCGCCGCCGCACCCGGATGACCCCGTCACCCGGGTGCGGCGGTCGCCGTCCGCTTTTCCCGGCCGCCGTGCGGATCAGCGGTGGCCGGTGCCGATCCGGGCGATGATCCGGGCGAACGCGGCCGGCTCGGCCAGGTGCGGGAAGTGACCGCCGCCGCCCGGCAGCACGTCGATGGTCACGTCGGGAAGCATCGACTCCAACCACTCCCGGTAGGCCGGGGCCGGTTCGCCGCCCGTCACATAGTGGTACGGGATGCCGAGCGACCGGATTCGCTCCAGGTCCCGCACCCGCTGCTCGGTGAACGCCTCGTCCGCGGTCACCAGGATGTCGTTCCAGTACCCGAGGAGCAGGTCCTGCCGCGGGGTGGTGGCCGTACGCACCAGATCCTGCGCGTCCGGCGGCAGCTGGTCGATCCCCATCCCGGCCAGCAGTGAGCCCCAGAGCTGCAGATACTCGGGGCCCCGCAGGACCGGCTCGCTGCGGCGCAGCATCGCGCCGAACGGGCCCAGCAGCAGCGGCTGGTCCACGTTCGCCACCCCGCGGGTCGGGTAGCGGGCGGCGTAGCTCGTCGCCAACGCTCCGCCGAGCGAGTGGCCGACCAGCACCGGCCGGTCCAGCCCGGCGTCCGTCACCGCCGCGTGGATGGCCTCCGTGACCTCCCCCGCGCCGTAGGAGTCGCGCCCCGGAGACTCGCCGTGCCCGGGCAGGTCGAGGGCCAGCACCCGCCGGTCGGGGTCGAGAGTGGCCAACTCGCGCAGGGTCGGCGCCCACTGGCTCCGGTCGTACGTCAGCCCGTGCACCAGCACCAGTGGCGGCCGGTCGTCGTCCACGCCGTGACTGTCGGCGGCGAGACCGCCGAAGAACCGCCGCTGCGCATTGCTCATCTCGTCTCCCATGGGGCGTCGGGATCGTCGAGCCCGCCGGCCGACGCGACAAATCAGCCGATCTTAGCCGGATTTACGCAGGTCAACGCCGGGCGGGTCCGGCTGGTGAGCCGCCACGGCCGGCTCGGCCCGCCCGTCCACCGCTCCGGCCCCGGCCGGCCGGCGCGTGACGTCAGTGCGGGCGGGCGTCCCGGGGGAGGGAGTAGTGGCGCATCGTGACGGGGCTGCCGGCCGGATCGGTCCAGTCCGCCGTGGTCGTTCCGGTGTGACGCCAACCGCTGCGCTCGTAGAGAGCGACGGCGGCCGAGCCCGGGCCGTCGACGACTTCCAGCGTGAGGGCGAGGCCACGGCCGGCGGCCCACTGCCGTACCCGCTCGAGCAGCCGCCTGGCGACGTGGTGGCCTCGGGCGCGAGGCGCCACGAACAGGCGCGCGACCTCCGCCGCCGACTCGTGCTCCAGCGCCGGCCGGAACGTCGGCGGCTCGCCGGCGTTCTCGAGCGGTGGCCCGTCGGTGCGTTCCGTGGGCGGCCCGTCGGTGCGGTGCAGCGCGACGTGACCGACGACGGTCCCTTCCTCGTCCTCGGCGACCCACGCGCGCAGCAGCTCGGCCGGCCGCAGCCATCCCTTCGGGTCGGCGGGCCAGTTCAGCGGGTAGCCGTCGAGACGGTGCACCTCGGCCAGCACGTCGACGCACGCCGGCACGTCCGTCGGTTGCCGGTCCCGGATCGTCGTGATCACGGCGTCATTCCTAGCGCGGAGCCCGACGCTCTTCCCACTTCACAACCAAACGGTTGTGCAAACGTCTGGTTGTGAATAGGGTGAGCCCATGCCCGTTGTCGAGGACGACCTCAGCCTGGTCTTCGCGGCGCTCGCCGATCCCACCCGGCGCGCCATCGTCGAGCGGCTCGTCGAGGGGGAGGCGACCGTCAACCAGCTCGCCGAGCCCTTCGCCATGACCCAGCAGGCGATCTCCAAGCACCTCAAGGTGCTGGAGCGGGCCCGGCTCATCACCCGCACCCGCACCGGGCAGTCCCGGCCCTGCGTGCTCGACGCGGCACGCCTCGACGAGGCCGCCGGCTGGATGGCCCGGCACCGGCGGATGTGGGCCGACCGCCACGACCGGCTCGCGGAGCACCTGGCTGCGCTGCGTGCCGACCACAACGACGAGGAGACCGGCACATGACCGAGATCGGCGAGGCAACCTTCCGACGGGTGCACCGCGGTTCACCGGAGCTGTTGTTCGACTGCATGACCCGGCCCGAGCACCTCACCCACTTCTGGGGCCCGGTCGGCACCACCACGCCGGTCGACGGCATCGTGGTGGACCTGCGCCCCGGCGGGGCGTTCGAGACCACGATGGTCAACGACGCCGACGGCAGCACCTACACGATGCGTGCCGTCTACGTCGAGGTGCGGCGTCCCGACCGGCTGGTCTGGGTCGAGCGTGACGTCGAGGGCGGCATGAAGACGACGGTCACCTTCGCCGACCTCGGCGACGGGCGCACCGAGGTGATCACCCACCAGACCAACGTCCCCGCCGCCTACCTGACCGCCGAGGCGCAGGCCGGGTTCCGCACGAGCCTCGACCGCCTCGACACCTACCTGGCGACCGTCGAGCCGGCGCCGGCCCGCCGGCCCGACTGACATCGCACTCCATCTCGAGCCCCGGTAACGCCCGCCCGACCGGGGCTCGAGATGCGCGCTCTTTCCCGGAAAGTGTGGCCTCGACGGCGTGCGAGGCCACACTTTCCCCGAAGTTGTCCGGATCTTGGGGCAGCTCAACGCGGCGCAGCTCAACACGGCGCGGCGCAGCGCGGCCCGGCGGATCAACGCGGCGCGGCGCAGCGCGGCCCGGCGGCTCAGCGCGGCGCGGCGGCCGGGCCCGCGGCGGCCCGCCGCGGCTCGCCCGGGCGCGGCTCGGTGCGGGCTCGGGCGCGGATGGAACGGTGACCGGGGCGGGTCAGGCGTTCAGCGGGGTCTCGGCCGGCGCGGGGTCGTCCCCGCGAGTCAGCCGGGCGTCGGCCTCGGCCTGCCCGGCGGCGTCGCCCACCGCCTCGGCGACCGCCGCCGCGTCCACCCAGTGCCGGCGCGCCTCGTCCGCGTCGCCGAGGGCCGCCGCCGCGTCACCCAGGTAGAGCAGGGTACGGCCGAGGCCCGTGGTCGGCCGGCTGCTCTCGCGCAGCCGCCGGCTCTCCGCGAGCATCTCGTACGCCTGCCGTGCCTGCCCCGGGCCTGTGGTGAGCAGCGTGGCGCCGGCGTTGAGCAGCGCGGCGGCGCGGCCGGTGCGGTCGTTGACCGACTCGTACTCGCGCAGCGCCGCCCGCCACGCCTGCGCCGCGTCGAGGTGCTCGCCGAGGCCGGCGTGCACCAGCACCAGGTTGGTGAGCGCGGCCGCGTAGCCGCGCGCGTCGCCGAGGTCCCGGAACGTGTTGGCCGCCCGGACGAGGTGGTGGTGGGCCGACTCCAGTTCGCCGCGGGCCAGCCGGGCGGCGCCCAGCCCCAGGTCGGTGAGCGCGTGCCCGGCCCGGTCGGCGCCGGAGCGGTGCCGCCGGGACAACTCCAGGTGCTCCACCGCGTCGTCGAGCTGGCCGAGGTCGAGCAGGGCCAGGCCGAGGTTCATGCGCGCCTGGGCGGTGCCGCGCCGGCCGCGTTCGGCCACGGCCAGGGTGAGCGCGGCCGCCGCGCCCTGCGGGTCGTGCCGCCGCCGCCGCAGCACGCCCAGCTCGTTGTGCGCCCAGCCGGCGATCTCCGGCCGGTCGTCGGCGGTGGGCGTGGCCAGCACCGTGCGGCACACGCCCTCCCACTCGTCGAGCCGGTCGGCGTACGCCAGCCACCCGCACAGCGCCACGGCCAGGCGGAACCACCAGCGGCGCACGCGGCGGGGCAGCGTCTCCGCGGCGCCGGCCGGCACCCGCACGACCGCCAGCAGCAGCTCCTGGTGCAGGTCGAACCAGCCGTACGGGTCGTCGTCCAGCGGTAGCGACCACTCCCGGTCCGGTGGCGACCCGAGCGCGGCCAGGTTGGCGGCGTGCCGCTCGGCCCACTTCGCGAGGTGCCGCGTGAGCCGCGCCTGCGCGGCGACGCGCCGGCGGACGGGTTCGGCGTCGCGCAGGTGCAGGCGGGCGTACCCGACGAGCAGCGGACGGATCTCGTACCGGTCGCCGGGCGCGCCGGCGACGAACGCCGCCGCGGCCAGCTCGTCGAGGAGCACGGCCACCCGCTCGGGCCGCCGGCCGGCGAGCGCCGCGATGGTCGGCCGGTCCACCGGGGCGGGGCTGAGCGACATCAGCCGGTAGAGCCGCCGGGCCTCGGCCGACAGCGCGTGGTACGCGGTGTCCCGCTCGGTGACCAGCCGGGCCGCGGGGGAGACGGTGATCCGCTGGTGCGGGGGCGTCTCGACCGCGCGGCGTAGGGCGTCGAGCACGTCGACGTGCCGCCAGCCGTGCTGCGCGGTGCGGTAGCCCAGCGCGCGGACGGTCCGTGGCTGCCGCCCGCACAGGTCGACGATCGACCCGACGGTCGGGTCGGCGCGCGGGTCGGCGCGGCGGGCCCGGGCCGCGGGCGCGGCCTGGCCGGCGGCGGCGAACAGCTCGACCGCCTCGGCCGGGCCGGGCTCCGCGATCCAGTACGCCACCACGCCGTCGAGGCCGTTCAGCGCGGGCCCCCCGGCGAGCAGCAGCCGGCAGCTGCGGGCCGTCGGCGGCAGCAGCGGCCGCACCTGCTCGGGCCGGTCCACGTTGTCCAGCACCAGCAGGATCTTGCGACCGTCGAGCTGGCGGCGCAGCGCGTCGGCGGCCTCGGCCAGCGCGTCGGCCCGGCCGGAGGAGGGCGGGGGCGTGCCGAGGATGCGCGCCAGCGCGGTGAGGACCTGTCGGGCGGAGCGAGGACGGCCCCCGCGGCGCAGGTCGAGGTAGTAGTGCCCGTCGGGAAAGTCGTCGCGGCACAGGTTCGCGGCCTGCACGGCGCAGGCCGAGGTGCCCACGCCGCGGCGGCCCAGCACGGCCACCGCGTGCTCCCGCCCGAGCAGGTCGACGACGGCTGCCACGTGCGCCTCCCGCCCCGTGAAACCGGCGGGGTAGGGCAGCGTCGGCGCACCGGTCGCCGGTGCCGCCACCACGTCGGTCGGTTCGGCGACGACCTGCCGGTCGGCCCGGCGGCGGCGGACCTCGAACACCACCCAGCCGATCCCGCCGGTGACGGCGAGGGCGATGCTGGCCGGCCCGAGCACGCTGCCGGCGAGTTCGGAGAGCAGGTTGCTCGCGAGGTTGCCGGCCACGCCGCTGACCAGCGTGCCGACCGCGACCAGCACCGGCCAGCGGGGTGGCCGGCCGGAACCCGCGGGCGCGGTCACCGGACACCGCCGGAGACGAGGCCGGCCACGAGATGCCGCCGGGCGAGCACCACGAGCACCACCGGCAGCACGGACGCGATCACCGAGCCGGCGGCGAGCGCGCCGCTGTTGGCCACGAAGCCGCGGCTCTGTTCGGCCAGGAAGAGCCCCAGCGGCGCCGCGTCCGAGCCGCTGAACAGCAGCCCGACCACCAGGTCGTTCCAGACCTGCACGAACTCCAGCACCGACACGGCGATGAGCGCCGGGCGGTTGTGCCGGGCCAGCCGGCGAAGCGTGCCCCACCAGTGCCGCCCGGTGAGCCGGGCGGCGCGTACCTGATCGGCGGGCAGGTCGGCGAACGCGTTGCGCAGCACCAGCACCGCGAACGGCACGCCGAGGGCCATGTGCACGAGGGCGAGGCCGCGGGCGGTGCCGGAGGACAGCGCCACCCCGAGCACCTCGTTGACGGGCCCGGCGATCACCTGCACCGGCACGACGACCGCGGTCATCAGCAGCAGCCCGGTGAGCTGCGCGGGCGGTCCGGTGAGCCAGGCCAGCGGGTACGCGGCGAGCACCGCGACGACCAGCACGGTGGCCGTGACCACCGTGGCCAGCACCAGCGTGAACGCGAGAGCCCGCCACAGCTCGGAGCCGGTGAGCAGGTCGCGGTAGGAGGCCAGGCTGGGCGGCGCCGACCACCAGCCCTCGGCGGCCGCGTCCACGGGCCCGTGCAGCGACGTCGCCGCGAGGACGGCCAGGGGCACCAGCCAGGCCACCGCGGAGCCCACGGCGAGCAGCCGGGTCAGCTTCCGCGGCGGCGGGGCCGCCTCCGGGGCGGGGACCGACGGCTCGTCGGGTCGCGGGGGAGGCCACGCCTGCCGGACGAACAGCGCCGCCACGAGCATGCCGGCGGCGACCGCCACCAGCCAGATCACGCCGAGTGCCGCGCCCTCGCCGGTGGTGGTGCCGCCGGAGGTCTGCCACACGCGCAGCGCGAGCACCGCCGCCTCGTCGCGTACCGAGCCGGGCGCCATCACGAGGATGAGGTCGAAGGTCCGGCTCGTGCCGAGCGCCACCAGCGCGAAGACCACCGCCACCGTGCGCAGCAGCAGCGGCCGGAACTGGGCGTCCCAGAGCACGTGCCGCCGGGTGCCGCCGTAGGCGCGGACCGCGTCGGCGAGGCTCGACGGGAGCCGGTCGAGCGCCGCGCGGAACACGAGCACGGCCAGACCGACCCAGGCCCAGACGAATGCCGACATGAGAGCCACGGTGATCAGGCGCGGGCCGAGCAGTTGCGGCACCGCGTCGCCGGAACGGCCGGTCAGCCGCGCGGCGACGAGCGTGGCCAGCCCCCGGGACGGGTCCGGGTCGTACATGAGCCGGAACGTGACACCGGTGACCACCAGCGGCAGGGCGATCGGCACGACCAGGATCAGCCGGACCAGGCCACCCTCCTGCGAACGGCGGGATGACGCGGCCAGCAGGTAACCCAGCGCGGTCACCACGGCGGGCACGAGCAGCGCCCACAGCACCGTACGGCCGACCACCGCCGTGGTGCCGGGCGCGGCGAGCGCCTCGCGGAAGTGCGCGGCGCCGACCCAGTGCCCGCCGATCGTGACGCTCGCGTGCAGGGTGCGCAGCACGGGCCAGAGCACCAGACCGCCGAGCAGCAGCGCCGCCGGCAGCAGCAGCGCCGAGGTGGCACCTGCCGCCGGGTACGCCCGACCACGCCGCGGCGGCCCCACGTCGTCGAGCACGGCCGGTTCGCCGAGCACGGGCAGGCGGGTCACCGGCCACCTCCCGCGCTGCGTGCCGCCGCGGCGAGCTGGCCGGTGGCACGGCGGATCGCCTCGGCGGCACGGACGCCGCCGGTCACGTCGGCGAAGAAGTCCTGCATGATCCGCCAGATGCCGACCCCGTCGGTGCCGGTGAACGGCCCGGGCAGCCGGTCGGAGAGATCGAAACGCAGCGTGCCCGCGGTGCGCATCTCGCCGGCCAGCCGGCGGCGGACCGGGTCGGTGTAGTCGTCGAGCGGGACGGTGACACTCGGCGAGAGGTAACCGCCGGCGCGCAGCCACGGACCGAAGGCGGCCGCGTCGGTGAGCCAGCCGACCAGGTCCACCCCGGACGGCGCGAAGGCCACGGCCGCGTCACCGCCCACGATGAGCGGGCCGCCGGCCGGCCGGTTGCCGGGAAATCGGAACGTGACCGGCGCCTCCGGGCCGCGCTGGAAGCGGTGGACCACGTCGTCGGTGAAGTCGCCCTCGAAGACCATGACCGCCCGGCGGGAGCGCACCACCTGGATCACCGACTCCTCGAACTGGGTGAGCAGCGCGCGGCGCGCCCCGCCGGGGAACGCGCCCTCGACGCTCCAGATCTCGGCGAGCCGGTCGAGCGCGTCGCGTACCGGGCGGCCCTGCCAGTCGGCGTGCGAGCCGGCGAGGGCGTCGTAGCCCTCGGGCGTCACGTCGGCCAGCACGTTCTCGAACCAGTCGGTGAGCACCCACCCGTCGGCCGCGCCGATGGCGAGCGGGGCCGGACCGTCGCCCCGGCGGGCCCGCGCGCCGAGCCGCCGGGTCAGCGCGACCAGTTCGTCCCAGGTCGACGGCTGCTCCGGCAGCGCCGACGGCAGGTGCCAGAACAGCGACTTGTGCGCCGCCTTCACCCAGACGCCGTAGCGGCGGCCGTCGTCGAGCACGAGCAGGTCGCCGATGCCGCCGGCAACCGTGTCGCTCGGCGGGTCGGGCAGCGCGACGAGCCACTTCCGTTTCGCGTACTCGGTGACGAGGCCGGGCCGGGGCAGGATGGCCACGTCGGGACTGGTGCCGGCCAGGTGGCGGGCCCGCAGGAACGCGTCGATGTCGTTGCCGGCGCTGATGACCTGCACCGGCCCGTCGTACCCGGCCACCACCTCACGGAAGCGCGCCAGCTCCGCGCCGCTCCACACCACCGCGACCTGCACCGCCCGCCCGTCGCCGGCGCAGCCGGCCGTGGCCGCCGCGGCGCCGGCGGCGACGGCGCGCAGCAGGGTGCGGCGGCGCAGCCGCAGGGGCGCCGTCACCGGGCCTCCGCCTCGGTGACGAGGGCGACCCGGGTGGGGATCTCGTCCAGCGTGCCGGCGTCGGCGGTGCAGACGAGCACGGCCACGCCCGGCGCGTCGGGCGGCGAGAGCCGGGGGAGCAGGTCGCCGAGGCGGCCGCCGCCGGCCATGCCGGAGGGCAGGTCGACCACGAGCACCTCGGGCAGGCAGGCGGCGGCGCGGGCCAGCGCGACCCGGAACCGCTGGGCGTCGGAGAGCAGGTGCGGCAGCAGCGCGAGGGTGGGCGCCAGCTCCAACCGCTCGACGACGGTCGCCGTCCAGTCGGCGGCCACGTCGCGGACCCGCTCGCGCTTGCGTTGCCCGTACTCGATGTTGCGGCGCACGGTCAGCTGCGGCAGCAGCGCCCCGCCGGCCGGCACGTAGCCGATCTGGCGGCGCGGCGGCGGCAGGTCGGTGACGTCGCGGTCGCCGACGAGCACCCGGCCGGCCAGCGGCGCGGCCAGCCCGGCGAGGACGCGGGCGACCGCCGTGCCCAGCCCGGGCGGGGCGACCAGGGCGGCCGTCCGCCCGGCGGGCACGTCGAGCGTGACCGGCCCGGTGCCGGGCGCGGCGACGAGAGCGTGCAGGCGTAGCGTGGTCCTCACCTCCGGTGACCTCGTCGACCCGTCCCAGGGTGGCACATCGTGCCGACAATCGATGCCCTCAGCCCCTCCACTGTGGAGCGCTTTCGCGACCCGACGGCGAGGCGGCCGTGGCGCCCCGAGGGGCGCCGGTCCGCTCGGGGCCCGCCTCCCCGGCCAGCGTGATGACTGAGAGGCATAAATATGCCTCTCAGTCATCACGCTCACAGGTGCATCTGGTCGGGCCGGGGAAGCACGGTCGCGGCCCGTCCCGGGCCCGCCGCCGGGAGGCGGGTCAGGCCCGCGGGGGAGCGGTGTTGCGGTAGATCGCCGACAGCCACACGTCGAGCAGGACGTCCACCACGTCCGGCTCGGCCACGGCGGGCCCGTCGGCGGCGAACGTCGCGTACATGACCCGCTCGTTCATCGAGTTCAGCGCGATGGCCAGGTCCCGGGCGGGTGACCCGCCCGGGGCCGCGCCGCGCCGGCGTTCGGCCGCGATGGCGGTCTCGGTGGCCTGCACCCACCGTTGCATCACCGCGGCCCAGAGCTGGCGCACCTCCGCGTTGGTGCCGCGTACCTGGGCGCAGGCCAACGCGACCGCCTTGTGCGCGCGGAACGTGTCGTGGAACCGGCTGATCAGCTCCCGCCACCGCGCCCGCGGGTCCTCGGACACCCGGTCCAGGACGTCGCCCGCGGCCGCGTCGGCCTCCTCGGTGACCCGGTCCAGCAGGGTGAGCAGCACCGCGTCCTTGGAGGGGAAGTAGAAGTAGAACGTCGGCCGGGAGATGCCGGCGCCGCGGGCCAGGTCGTCGATCGAGATGTCGGCGAACGACCGGCGCTCCAACAGCCGCTCCGCGGTGGCGAGGATCGCCATCTCGCGGTGGTCGCCGGCGGACCGGGCGGCCCGCCGCCCGCGCGGGGTCGCGCTTCCGGCGGCGGTACGGGCGGACGTCATGGCCGTCGATCCTACCCCGCCTCGACACCGTGTCGAGAAACTCGACAGGGTGTTGACCGCCGTCGACGGTCGTGGATAGGGTCCGTCCACTGTCATCCAGGGAGTTGCCATGGCCTCCGACCACGTCGACGTGATCATCGTCGGTGCCGGGCTGTCCGGCGTCGGCGCCGCCTGCCACCTGCGCCGCAGCTGCCCCGACAAGACGTACGCGCTGCTGGAGGCCCGGGACGCCATCGGTGGCACGTGGGACCTGTTCCGCTACCCCGGCGTACGCTCCGACTCGGACATGTTCACCCTCGGCTACGTCTTCAAGCCCTGGACGAACCCGAAGGCGATCGCCGACGGCGACTCGATCCGCGACTACGTGCGCGAGACCGCCCGCGAGTACGACGTCGACCGGCACATCCGCTTCCGGCACCGGGTGGTGAGCGCCGACTGGGACAGCGCCACGGCCCGCTGGACCGTGCGGGCGCACCGCGACGACACCGCCGAGACCGTGGAGCTGACCTGCGGATTCCTCTACGTCTGCGCCGGCTACTACCGCTACGACGCCGGCTACATCCCACCCCTGCCCGGCGTCGACCGGTACGCCGGGCGGCTGGTCCACCCGCAGCACTGGCCGGCCGACCTCGACCACACGGGCAAGCGGGTGGTGGTGATCGGCAGTGGCGCCACGGCCGTCACGCTGGTCCCCGCCATGGCGGAGCAGGCCGCGCACGTGACCATGCTCCAGCGCTCACCCACGTACGTGCTGGCGCTGCCCTCGCGCGACTCCCTCGCCGACGCGCTGCGGCGCTGGCTGCCGGCGAAGGCCCTCTACCCCGTGGTGCGGTGGAAGAACGTCCTGCTCGCCACGGCCAACTTCCAGCTCAGCCGGCGCGCCCCCGGCCTCGTCAAGAAGCTGCTGCGGCGGGCCGCCAGCGCGCGGCTGCCGGCCGGCTACGACGTCGACCGGCACTTCTCGCCCCGCTACGACCCCTGGGACCAGCGGCTCTGCATCGCCCCCGACGGCGACCTCTTCGCTGCGGTGCAGTCCGGGCGCGCCTCGGTGGTCACCGACACCATCGACACGTTCACGGCGCACGGCATCCGGCTGGCCTCCGGCGAGGAACTGCCCGCCGACGTCGTGGTGACCGCCACCGGGCTGAACCTGCTCGCGCTCGGCGGCATGACGCTGCGCGTCGACGGCGCCGAGGTCGACCTCGCCCGGACCGTCGCGTACAAGGGCATGATGCTCTCCGGGGTGCCGAACCTCGCCATGACCATCGGCTACACCAACGCCTCGTGGACGTTGAAGGCCGATCTGGTCGCCACGTACGTCTGCCGGCTGCTGCGGCACCTGGACCGCACCGGCCAGCAGATCGTCACCCCCCAGCCGCCGCCGGACGACGGCCGGGTGCCGCTGATCGACCTCCGGTCCGGGTACGTCCTACGTAGCCTGGACGCACTCCCCAAGCAGGGGCGCTCCGCGCCCTGGCGGCTGTACCAGAACTATCCGCGGGACGTGCTGCTCATGCGGCACGGCCGGCTCACCGACGAGGGCGTGCGCTTCTCCCGCGCGGGCAGCCCGGAGAGGAGCGCGCAGCGTGCGTAACTTCGACTTCACCGGCGGCACGGCCGTGGTGACCGGCGCCGCGAGCGGCATCGGCGAGGCCCTCGCGTACGGGCTGGCCCGGCGCGGCAGCCACCTCGTCCTGCTCGACCGGGACGCCGACCGCCTCGACGGGGTGGTCTCGGCGCTGCGCGACGGACACCCGGACCTGCCGGTCACCACGTACCTGGTCGACCTCGCCGACGCCGCGGCGACCGCCCGCGTCGCCGAGGAGATCCGGCAGCGGCACCCGCGGATCCGGCTGCTCGTCAACAACGCCGGGGTGGCCCTCGGCGGCCGGTTCGACCAGGTCACCTTCGCGGAGTTCAGCTGGGTCGTCGACATCAACTTCCGCGCCGTGGCGCAGCTGACCCACGCGCTGCTGCCCGCGCTCAAGGCCGAGCCCGGGGCGCACCTCGTGAACCTCTCGAGCCTCTTCGGCCTGATCGCCCCCGCCGGGCAGGCCGCCTACGCGGCCAGCAAGTTCGCGGTGCGCGGGTTCACCGAGGCCCTGCGCCACGAGCTGGTCGACGACGGAATCGGCGTCACCTGCGTGCACCCCGGCGGGATCAACACCCGGATCGCGACGAACGCCCGCGTCGGCAGCGGCGTCTCCCCGGAGGAGTACGCGCAGGGCCGGCGGCAGTTCGAGAAGCTGCTCAGCATCCCACCGGCGCGGGCCGCCGAGGTGATCCTGCGCGGCGTCGCGCGTCGGCGGGGCCGCGTGCTGATCGGCTGGTCGGCGAAGCTGCCGGACCTGCTGGGCCGGGTCGCGCCCGCGTCGTACGGGCGGGTCCTCGCCCTCGGCCTGCGCACACCCAGGGCCGTCCCGGCCGCGGCGCCCCCACCGGGCGTGCCCGCCCAGCGCGGCGCCGGCCAGCCGACGGCCGAGCGTGCGGGAGAGGCGGCATGAGCGCGGCGGAGCGACCCCGGCACGTGACGGTCGCCGGCCGGCGGGTGCGCCACCGCGTCGACGGCGACGGGCCGCCGGTGGTGCTGCTGCACGGCATCGGCCGGACCCTGCGCGACTTCACCGAGCAGCACGACCTGCTCGCTCAGCGGTTCCGGGTGCACAGCGTCGACCTGCCCGGCTACGGCGGGTCCCTGCCCATGACCGAGCCGTACACCCTGGACGCGCTGGCCCGGTTCGTCGGCCGGTACCTCGACGTGGTCGGCGTCGACCGCCCCGCGCACCTGGTCGGCAACTCCCTCGGCGGCGCGGTCGCCATGCAGCTCGCCGTCGCCGAGCCGGCCCGGGTGGCCAGCCTCGCGCTGGTCAACAGCGCCGGCTTCGGCCGGGAGGTGACGATCGCGCTGCGGCTGCTCGCGCTGCGCCCGCTGGGCCGGCTGCTGCTGCGCCCGAGCCGCGCGCTGGCCCGCCGCACCGAGCTGGCCCTCTTCCACGACCCGGCGTTCGCCACGGCCGAGCGCATCGCCCACGCCCTGGAGACCGCCCGACAGCCGTACACCGCACGCGTGATGCTGGAGACCGCCCGGAGCCTCGGCGGCTTCCGCGGTGTGCGGGCACCGTGGCGCGAGGACCTGGTGGCCCGGGTGGCAGCCCTGGACGTGCCGACGCTGGTCGTCTGGGGCGACCGGGACCTCATCCTCCCGGCGGCCCACCTGGACGCCGCCCGCGCCCTGCTGCCCCGCGCCCGCACCCACCTGTTCCGCGACTGCGGGCACCTGCCGCAGGTCGAGCGGGCCGAGGAGTTCCACCGGCTGCTGCTCGACTTCTGGGCCGCACCGGCCACGCAGGGCGTGCTCACGGCCACCATCGCCGACCCCCGCGAGGAGGACGGGGCGGCGCGACGCCGACCCGCGACCGAGGCCGGGTGACCGGTCAGGGTGGGGTGCTGCCCCGCTTCTCCTCCTGGACGAGCACCGCCTCGCGGTGCTCCGGGTCGTCGCGGCGCAGCAGCTCGGCCGCGAGCCGCGGGTCGTCGACGAGGCGCTCCCGGTTGCGGTGCAGGAACGTCTCGAACCCGCCGGTGTACGGGCACGCCAGGTCGCCGAGCGCCCGCTCGGGGGTGTACCGGCAGCCCGCGCAGTAGTCGCTGATCTCGTCGATGTCGGTGCCGTCCACCGCGTACGGGCGGGTCTCGACCCGGGGCGTGTCGGCGTGGTGGCTCATGCCGAGCACCGTCGCGTTCATCACCCAGTCGGCGCCGTCCACGAACGAGCGCTGGAACCAGTCGACCAGCTCGGCGGAGCGCCAGCCGCGCTGCAGCGCGTAGTTGTTGAGCACCAGCAGCCGCGGCACGTGGTGGGTGAACGCCCGGTCCCGCACGGCGGCCAGCACGTCGGCGAGGCAGCGCGCCTCGACGGCGTCGGCGTCCAGCTCGGCGAACCACTGCGGCAGCGGCTCGGTCGCGGTCAGCCAGCGGGCGCCCTGCTGCCGGGGCTCGACGTACCAGTAGAGCTGCCACAGGAACTCCCGCCAGCCGAGCAGCCCCCGGACGAACGGCTCCACCGCGGCCCGGGGCGCCAGCCCGTCGCGCCAGGCGGCCTCCGCAGCGCGTACGGCCGGCGCCGGGTCGAGCAGCCCGAGGTTGAACGACGAGGAGAGCCCGCTGTGGGTGAGCAGCGGGTCGTGCACGCTCATCACGTCGGCGTAGCGGTCGTACTCGGGCAGGCGGTGCCGCACGAAGTGCGTGAGCCGGGCCTGCGCCTCCGCGTGCGTGGCCGGGAACCGTCGCGGCCCGTCCCGGCCGACGAACCGCACCCCGTCGGCCGCCCACCGGTCGAGGTCACGGCGCACCTGTCCGTCGATGTCGTCCTCGACGACCGGTGGTGGCGGCGGCACCGGCTGCGCGGAGGCGGCGGAGCGGGGCCGGCACCGGGCCGGATCGCCCCCGGGGGCAGCGTTCGGGTCGGGGGCGGTGAGGACGCCGTGCCGGCGCAGCGCGTACCGGAAGAAGTCCGGCATCCGCAGTGGACCCGGCTGCCGGTCGGCCCAGGTCGCGAAGTCGGCCCGGTCGGTGATGAACCCGCGCGGCGGCAGCACCGCGAGGCCGGGCACGGAACGGACGAAGCGCAGGGCCGCCCGCGAGTGCGGGTGGCACACCTCCACCTGCCCACCCACCCGGTCGAGCGCCTCCCGGAACGTGCCGGTGCGCAGCAGCAGCGCCCGGTCGCCCAGTTCCGCGGCGCGGTGGCGCAGCGCGGACAGGATCAGGTGTGCCTTCTGCCGGTGCATCGGCCGCCGCCGGAACAGCTCCCGTGCCTCGATGAGCAGCACCGGCTGGTCGGGATCGTCGAGGAAGTGCGGCCCGAGCTGGTCGGCCAGCAGCCATCGGCGGGGAGACATGGTCCAATTCTGCCCACTTCCGGCCCGCCGTGCCCCATACCGGATGGGTACGGGGGGTCGCGTTCACTAAACCGGTCCGGTGCCGCCCTCGGTGGTCGCGTCGGCCCGCTCGGGCACGGCGGCCCGACGCCGGTCCAGCACCGTGACGGCCACCAGCAGGAACATCACGACCGCCACGAGGTGCGCGGGCATCGGCCCCCAGGGGGTGAGCAGCACGAGGACGGCCGCGGCGGGAAAGGCGGCGGCCAGCGCCGGACGCTGCTGGCGGCGTACGTGCAGCGCCCAGAGCGTGAGCAGGTACACGGCGATCGGCACGGCCACCGCGTATCCGGCGGTGCTCCCGGGGATGTGCGCGCCGCCGCGTTCGTGGTCCACCACGACGGCCAGGCCGGCGCCCACCGCGGCGACCGAGGCGAAGACCAGGTAGTGGCCGTACCCCCAGAACAGCGCGAGCCGCAGCCGGGTGGACACCTCCACGGGGCGGTCGAAGTAGAGCCACCAGAGCGCGAACACGATCACCGCGCCGGCCGCGGCGAGCGACCACAGGTGCCGGTCGCCCGCGTCCACGCCGGTCTGGACCGCCAGCGACGTCGCGAGCACCACCTCGCCGAGCACGATGAGGGTGAACAGGCCGTACCGCTCGACGATGTGCCGGGGGTGCCAGGGCGTCATTCCCGGCCGCTCGGCCAGCGCCGGGACCAGCAGCTCGGCGATCACGAGCAGCGCGAAGGAGGCCACCCCCCAGTCGCCCGGAAGGGCCAGCCGGACCAGCCAGCCGACCTGCACGAGCACGACCCCGACGGCGTACCGGCTCGTGGCGGCGCGGTGGGTCGGGTCGCCGGCGGCGGCGCGTGTCCAGTGCACGACGGCGGCCAGTCGCATCACCACGTACCCGGCGGTGATGGTGGCGAAGTCCGCCTCGGTGAAGGCGCGCGGCACGCCCGCGGCCAGGATCAGGGCGCCGGCGATCTCCACGAGGGTGGTGATCCGGTAGACGTCGTCGTCGGTGTCGTACGCGGACGCGAACCAGGTGAAGTTCATCCAGGCCCACCAGATCGCGAAGAACACCATGAGGTAGCTGCCGACCGCGTGGCCGACGTGCCCCTCGGCCACCGCGTGGTGCAGGTTGCCGGCCGCCTGCGCCACCGCCACCACGAAACAGAGGTCGAAGAAGAGTTCCAGCGGGGTGGCGCTGCGGTGCGGTTCGTCCGGGTGACGAGGGCTCATCCGGCGGTACCACGGCCGCACGGATCGGGTCTGGGTCACGCACGCTCCTCGGGCCGCCGTCGCCCACACGATAGCCAGCGGCCGTGCCGGCGCGGGCCGGATCCCGCCACGGCGGGACCGGCGGGCCGGCGGCGCCCGAGCCCACGCGGGACGCGTGCGCCGTCGCGGATCCGGCCGTGCCCCGACGCGACGGATGGCAGAGTGCCCGCATGGCCGACGACACGCTGACCCTCTTCCTCGCCGGCGACGTGATGACCGGCCGGGGCGTGGACGCCGTGCTGCCGCACCCGGGCCCGCCCGACCTGCGGGAGGACCTGGTCCACGACGCGCGCGACTACGTCCGGCTGGCCGAGCGGGTCGGCGGGCCGGTGCCGCGTCCCGTGCCGCCGCAGTGGCCGTGGGGCGCGGCCCTGCCGCTGCTCGACGACCTGCGCCCGGACGTGCGGATCGTGAACCTCGAGACGGCTGTGACCGGACGCGGCGCCCACGAGCCGGGCAAGGGGATCCACTACCGCATGCACCCGGACAACGTCGCCTGCCTCACGGCGGCCCGGCTCGACGTCTGCGCCCTGGCCAACAACCACGTGCTCGACTTCGGGCCGACGGGTCTCACCGACACCCTCGACACGCTGTCCGGCGCGGGGATCGCGTACGCCGGCGCGGGCCGCGACGCCGACGAGGCCCGCCGCCCGGCCGCCGTGCCGCTCCCCGGCGGACGCCGGCTGCTCGTCTTCTCGCTGGCCAGCCCGTCCAGCGGGGTGCCGCCGCACTGGGCGGCCACCGCCGACCGGCCCGGGGTGGCGTACCTGCCGGAGCCCTCCGCCGCCGCGGCGGACGCGATCGTCGACCGGATCGCCGGGTGGGCCGGGCGGGGGGACCGGGTCCTGTTGTCCGTGCACTGGGGGTCGAACTGGGGGTACGACGTCCCGCCGGAGCACGTGGCGTTCGCGCACCGGCTGCTGGACGCCGGTGTCGACGTGGTGCACGGGCACTCGTCGCACCACCCCCGGCCCGTCGAGGTGTACCGCGACCGGCTCGTCCTGTACGGCTGCGGCGACCTCGTCGACGACTACGAGGGGATCAGCGGGCACGACGCGTACCGCCCGGAGCTGCGGTTGCTCTGGCTGCCCACCCTGGACGCCGCGACGGGGGAGCTGCGCGCGCTGCGGGCGGCGCCGCTGCGGACCCGGCGGATGCGCCTGGAGCGGGCCGGGGTCGCCGAGGCCCGGTGGCTCGCGGACCGGCTCGGTCGGCTCGGGGAACGGTTCGAGGTGGACGCCGATGGTCTGCTGACCCGGGTGGCGTCCACCGTGCCGGGCTGACCAGGCCGCGGCGCGGCCGGCCACCGTGGACGAATCGACGTCCGGGTCATCGACGCGACCCGCCGACCGGACATAGCATGTGGGCGAATGGATCTTCGGGTCCACCCCTGGCCGCCACGGCCACCAGCCCGACCGAAGGGAGACGCGCGTGCGTCGACTCCCCCCTCTGGCACTACTCGGCGTCGGCGTGTCCGGCGCACTGCTCCTGAACGCCGCCCCCGCGTCGGCGGCGGCGCCGCCCGCGGCCGCCCCACCACCGGGCATCGTGGTCCGTGACGGCATGACGCAGCCGGTCTTCTCGCTCGCCGACGCGGTCGAGGAGCGGGTGTACGTCCAGACCCCGGTGGACACCGACCACGACGGCCGCCTCGACCGGGTGGCCATCGACATCTCCCGCCCCCGGGAGACCGCCACCCAGGGCCTCAAGGTGCCCGTCATCTTCGAGCACAGCCCGTACCGCAAGGACACCTGGGGCGACGTGCCGTACCCGAGCGTGCTGGTGGACGACCTGCCGCAGAACGGCGTGACGCGCCGCTCCGGCCTGCGCGCCGCCGACATGGGCGTCCAGCGCGCCGAGGCGAAGGCCAACCTGCCCGGCTCGCTCGACGACTACTACGTGCCGCGCGGCTACGCGGTGGTGCTCGGCCAGAGCGTCGGCACCGCCGACTCCGACGGCTGCCCGACGAGCGGCGACCAGGCCGAGACGCTCGGCACCAAGGCCGTCATCGACTGGCTGAACGGCCGGGCGAAGGGGTACGACGCGGCCGGCGCGCCGGTCACCGCCGGCTGGACCACCGGCGCGGTCGGCATGACCGGCGTCTCCTACAACGGGACGCTGCCCAACCAGGTGGCCACGACCGGCGTGGAGGGTCTCAAGACCATCGTGCCGGTGTCGGCGATCAGCAGCTGGTACGACTACTACCGGGCCAACGGCCTCGTCGTCGCGCCCGGCACCTACCAGGGTGAGGACACCGACATCCTGGCCCAGTTCACGGCCGGCCAGGCGCGCGCGCAGGGCCGCTGCGCCGACGAGATCGCGGCGCTCACCGAGGAGCAGGACCGGGTCACCGGCGACTACTCGAAGTACTGGGCCGACCGTGACTACCTCGACGCCCGCCGGGTCGAGGCGAGCGTCTTCGTGGTGCACGGCCTCAACGACTGGAACGTGAAGACCGAGCACTTCGCCGGCTGGTGGGACGAGCTCGCGAAGCGCCACGTCCCGCGCAAGATCTGGCTGCACCAGGGCGGGCACGGCGGCCCGGGCAACAACGCGTCGGTGACTCTGCCCGACGGGCGCACGTGGACGTACAAGCAGACCGAGAACCGCTGGTTCGACTACTGGCTGTGGAACGTGCCCAACGGGATCATGGACGAGCCCACGGCGGTGCTGCAGCGCGAGGACCGGGTCTACACCACGTACGCCAACTGGCCCGACCCGGCCGCCCGGGAGGTGCCCGTGCGGCTGGCCGCCACCAACGCCACCGACCCGGGGACGCTCACCTCGGGCAAGGCTCCGAAGGGCAGGGTCGAGCAGAGCTTCGTCGACGAGGGCCGCACCCTCCACCCGGACACGCTCGTGGCCGACCCGGACACGGCGAGCGCCAACCGGCTCGCGTACCGTTCCCCGGCGCTCGCGCAGGACGTCCGCATCTCCGGGCGTCCCGAGATGCGGCTGCGGATGGCGATCGACAACAAGCCGGACGCCAACCTCACCGTCTACCTCGTCGACTACGGCCCGGCCGGCTCCACCGCCGCGCCGACCGTGGTGACCCGGGGTTGGATGGACCCGCAGAACCGCAAGAGCGCGGCCCGCACCGAGCCGGTGAAGCAGGGCAAGCTGTACGACTACCGGTGGACGCTCGAGCCGAAGGACTACGTGTTCCCGGCCGGCCACCGGATCGGCGTGGTGGTCTTCTCCAGCGACCAGGAGTACACGCTGCTCCCGCTGGGCGGCACGAAGCTGCGCGTCGCCCCGAACGACAGCGAGCTGCGCCTGCCGGTGGTCGGGGGGCGTGCCGTCCTCGGCTTCTGAGCGCCACCGCCTTCGGGTCGACCTCCGGGCCGACCGGGACGCGCGACGACGGGGCAGCCTCCGGGCTGCCCCGTCGTCGTGTCCGCCGTGGGCCACGCCACGTTCGCGGCGACCACGTCACGCGCCCCGACGAACGGGCCGCACCATAGATACATGACGCATCCCTCCGCTCCGGCCCGGTCGGCGGCGCCCTCCGCCGCCGAACGCGCGTACCGGCACCTCAAGCGCGCGATCCTCGAGCAGGTCTACCCGGGCGGGCTCCTCGTGAGCGAGGGGGAGATCGCCGAGGCGACCGGGGTCTCCCGTACCCCGGTGCGGGAGGCGCTGCTCCGGCTGGAGACCGAGGGGCTCGTCAGGCTGTACCCGAAGCGCGGCGCGCTGATCCGGCCCGTCTCGGCCCGCGAGATCACCGACGTGATCGAGGCCCGCCGGCTCGTCGAGCTGCACGCCGCCGAACGCGTGTGGGACCGCCGCGCCGCGCTGAAGCCCGAACTCGACCGGTGGCTCGCCGAGATGCGTACGGCCCACGCCGCCGGCGACCTGACCGCCCTCATGGCCGCCGACCGGGCCTTCCACGCCACCGTGGTCGACGCCGCCGGCAACGAGATCCTCGCCGAGCTGTACCAGCGGCTGCGCGACCGGCAGCTGCGCATGGGCGAGGCCACCTTCCGCCTGTCACCCCGCTGGGCCGAGGCGGCCCTCACCGAGCACGCCGCGCAGCTCGCCGCGCTCGACGACGACGATCCTGCCCGCTGGCTCGCCGCGGTGGCCGCGCACATCGACAACGCGGCGACCGCGCTGCGGACCCTGCGGTGAGCGCCGCCGTCACCACCACCGTCGCGCCCCGCCGCTCCGCCGCCCTCGTGTGGGGCGTGGCGCTCACCGCGTACGTGGTCGCCGTCTTCCACCGCAGCTCGCTCGGCGTCACCGGGGTCGACGCCACGCACCGCTTCGACATCAACGCCTCGGCGCTCGCCACGTTCTCCGTCGCCCAGCTCGCCGTGTACGCCGCCATGCAGGTCCCGGTCGGCGTGCTGCTCGACCGGTTCGGCTCGCGCCGGCTCCTCGCCGCCGGTGGCGCGCTCATGGTCGCCGGCCAACTCTGCTTCGCCCTCGCCACCGACGTACCGCTCGCCGTGACGGCCCGCGTCCTCGTCGGGCTGGGCGACGCCATGACCTTCATCAGCGTGCTGCGCATCGTGACGTTCTGGTTCCCCGGTCGGGCCAACCCGTTGATCGTGCAGCTCACCGGCACGCTCGGGCAGCTCGGCGCGATCCTCGGCGCCGTGCCCCTGGTGGCCCTGCTGCACCACCTCGGCTGGACCCCCGCGTTCCTCGTGGCCGCGGCGGCCGGCGCGACAGCCGTGCTCCTGGTGCTCGTGGCGGTGCGGGACACCCCGCACCGGGGGACCCTCGCGGGCCCGCCGCCCCGCCCCGCCGCCGTACGCCGGGACCTGGCCGACGCGTGGGCCGAGCCCGGCACCCGGCTGGGGCTCTGGACGCACTTCGTCACCCAGTTCTCCGGCGCCGTCTTCGCCCTGCTCTGGGGCTACCCGTTCCTGGTCCAGGGACAGGGCCTCACGCCCACCGCGGCCGCGGGCCTGCTCACCGTGATGACCGTGACCGGGCTGCTCGCCGGGCCGGCCCTCGCCCACCTCTGCGCCCGGCACCCGTTCCACCGCTCGGTGCTGGTCTTCACGGTCGTGGCCGCCACGGCCGCCGTGTGGGGCGCGGTGCTCGCCTGGCCGGGGCCCGCGCCACGCTGGCTGCTCGTGGCGCTCGTGCTGGTCCTGGCCGTCAACGGCCCCGCCTCGATGATCGGCTTCGACTACGCCCGCACGTTCAACCCGACGAGCCGGATCGGTAGCGCCACCGGCATCGTGAACGTCGGCGGCTTCGTCGCCTCGATCGCGCTGGTGCTCGCCGTCGGCGTGGTGCTCGACCTCGCGACCCCGGCCGGCCGGAGCACGCCCGACCTCGGCGCGTTCCGCTGGGCCTTCGCCGTGCAGTACGCGCTCTGGGCGCTGGGCGCGGTCCAGGTGCTGCGCTACCGCAACGCCGCCCGCCGCCAGCTCGCCGCGGCGGCGCGCGTGGCCCCGCCCTCCGTGCCGGTCCCGCCGGACCTGGCCGGTGGCGTCGCCACCGCGCCGGGGCGGGTCAGCGGGCCAGGCGGCGGTGCGTGAGGTCGTCCAGCACCAGGGTCAGCCCGGCGCCGACCAGCCACACGTCCTTGGCCAGCCCGGTGCCCTGCTGGGTCGGGCGCACACCGCCCGGCTCCCGCATTCCCGGCGTCTTCAGGTACAGCTGCACCAGCCCCGCGCCGAAGGCGGTCAACCCCAGGCCCACCAGCGTCGAGGGGATGAACGGGGTGAGCAGGGCGGCGCCCAGCGCCAGCTCGGTGTAGCTCAGCAGCTTGGCGAACCGGTCGGGCGGGAACTGGCGCAGCTGCGGGATGGCGCCGACGGCCATCGCGTGCATGCCCTGCGCCGCCTCTCCCTCCAGGTTCCGCTTGCTCAATCCCGAGTTCAGCACGAAGGCGCCGATGGCGGTCCGCAGCGGTACGTGCGCGACTTTCATGATCACTCCTGTGGTGAAGGCCGGAACGTGCCCCCGCCTACCCACCATCGGACGGGATAACCCGCCGCTCCCACCCCTGTGCCGAGCGGATTGATCGCGATAGGTTCGCCCGGGGCCTTTCGTCGTCCACCCGCCCCGTCGTCGGCGCGACCCGGCGGGCCGCGCCGGCCGTCCCCCGCCGCCACAGCAGGAACAGGAGGGCAACCGTGAGCCAGGAGGTCCGGGGAGTCATCTCCCGCAGCAAGGGCGCGCCGGTCGAGGTCACCACCATCGTGGTGCCCGACCCGGGGCCCGGCGAGGCGATCGTACGGATCCAGTCGTGCGGGGTCTGCCACACCGACCTGCACTACCGCGAGGGCGGCATCAACGACGACTACCCGTTCCTGCTGGGCCACGAGGCGGCCGGCGTCGTCGAGGAGGTGGGCGAGGGGGTCACCGGCGTGGCGCCGGGCGACTTCGTCGTCCTCAACTGGCGTGCCGTCTGCGGGGTCTGCCGGGCCTGCCGGCGCGGCCGCCCGTGGTACTGCTTCGCCACCCACAACGCCGCCCGCCGGATGACCCTCACCGACGGCACCGAACTGACCCCGGCGCTCGGCATCGGCGCCTTCGCCGAGAAGACGCTCGTGCACGCCGGGCAGTGCACGAAGGTGGACCCGGCCGCCCGACCGGCCGCCGTGGGGCTGCTCGGCTGCGGGATCATGGCCGGTCTCGGCGCGGCCATGAACACCGGCGGGGTCACCCGCGGCGACTCGGTGGCCGTGATCGGCTGCGGTGGGGTCGGCGACGCCGCGGTGGCCGGCGCGGCGCTGGCCGGCGCCACGACGATCATCGCCGTCGACACCGACGCCCGCAAGCTCGACTGGGCCCGCCGGTTCGGCGCCACACACACCGTCGACGCCAGCGCGCAGGACCCGGTCGAGGCGATCCAGGCCGCCACCGGCGGCTTCGGCGCCGACGTGGTCATCGACGCCGTGGGCCGGCCGGAGACGTGGAAGCAGGCGTTCTACGCCCGCGACCTCGCGGGCACCGTCGTGCTGGTGGGCGTACCGACCCCGGAGATGACCGTCGAGCTGCCGCTGCTCGACGTGTTCGGCCGCGGGGGCGCCCTCAAGTCCAGCTGGTACGGCGACTGCCTGCCGAGCCGTGACTTCCCGATGCTCACCTCGCTGTACCTGCAGGGGCGCCTCGACCTCGACGCGTTCGTCACCGAGGAGATCGCGCTGGACCAGGTGGAGCAGGCGTTCGACCGGATGCACGGGGGCGACGTGCTGCGCTCGGTGGTGGTCTTCCCGTGACGGTTCGCGTCGACCACGCGGTCACCTCGGGCACCTTCTCCCTCGACGGGCAGACGTTCGACGTGGACAACAACGTCTGGGTGGTCGGCGACGACGCCGAGTGCGTCGTCCTCGACGCGCCGCACGACGTGGACGCCATCCTGCGGGTGGTGGGGGAGCGGCGGGTCCGCGCCATCCTCGCCACGCACGCCCACGACGACCACGTGCGGGCCGCTCCCGCGCTGGCCCGGGCCACCGGCGCGCCGGTCCTGCTGCACCCGGACGACCGGGTGCTGTGGGACCTCGTCCACCCCGACGTGCCACCCGGCGGCGACCTGCACGGCGGCACGACGGTCGAGGTCGCCGGCACGGTGCTGCGGGTCCTGCACACACCCGGGCACAGCCCGGGCGCGTGCAGCTTCCACGCGCCGGACCTGGGCGCCGTGTTCACGGGTGACACCCTCTTCGCGGGCGGGCCGGGCGCCACCGGCCGCTCGTACAGCGACTTCGGCACCATCGTGGAGTCGATCCGGGACCGACTGCTCACCCTTCCACCGGAGACGGTGGTGCACACCGGGCACGGTGACGACACCACCATCGGCACCGAGGCGCCGCACCTGGACGAGTGGATCAGGCGCGGTCACTGAGCGCCGTCGCGGTCCTCAGCGCTCGTCGGGGCCGCCCAGCACCGGCTTGACGTCGAGCACCGGCGTCCCGTCGATCGCCTCCAGGTCGCCCACCCGGATCCGCAGGCCGTCGACGGCCAGCACCCGCACCCGGTGCAGGCCGATCGGGTTCGGCCGGTGCGGCGACCGGGTGGCGAACACCCCGGTCTCGGGCCGGCTGGTGTCACCGCGCGGATGCACGGCGAGGACGTCCCGCCGGGCCCGGTCGAACCACGTCAGCACGAGGGCGTCGGTGCCGGGCCGCAGGTCCCGTACGGCGGGGGCGACGTCCGGCGCGAAGACGAGCCACGCGTCCGGCGCGCCCTCGTCACCCTGCTTGGGCGCGGTCGCCGGGTCGGTCAGCGGCGACTCGACCCGTCCGACGGGCCGGAGCTGGTAGTCGCTCACGTCGAGTTCCTTCCGGGCGGGCCCGGCGCGGCTGGACAACCACTGTGGTCAGGCCGGGATCCCGGCCGCCCCGGGGCGGATCAGGTCGAGCAGCCGGCGCAGGTTGGGCCGGCAGCCGACCAAGCGTACGGTGGGCGGCCTCGCCGCGTCGGCCCGTAGCAGCGCGTGCGCGGCGCGGACGTCCGCGAAGCTCACTTCCGACAGGTCCAAAACGGCGGGATGGTGGGCCGGCGCGCGCCCGGAGACGTCCCGGAGCATGGCCGTGAAGGCGTCGCCGTTGCTGCCGTCGATCTCACCCACGAGACGCAGCCCGTCCGGGTTCCGCGTCCGGTACGCGCGCAGCAGCGGCTTCCACGACCGGCTCGCGCCGGGCGTCACGGTGGCCGGATGCGCGGCGGCCACGGCCCGCACCTGCTCGGCGGGAAAGCGCCGCCGGTCGTAGAGGCACAGCGCCGCGACCCGGCCGTCCGGGAACAGCGCGTTGACCTCCGACTCGTACCGGCGCAGCTCGGCCGCCCCGCCCCGGTCCCGCGACGCCCAGGCCATGTCGCCGACGAGCCGCAGGCCCGCGTACCCCTCGTGCTGCGCCCGCGCCGTCTCCGCCACCAGGTTGGCGATCATGCCGGGGCGGTCGAACCGCCCCTGTGGACGGTACGTCGTGCCGGCCGGCACCAGCCGCAGCCGGCCGTCGGCCAGGGCGGCCCGGGTCGGCACACCGCGGGCCGTGAGGTCGGCGAGCACCACCTCGGGAGCGAGCGCATCGAGGAAGCAGAGGGCCTTGTCGCCCCGCCGCAGACCCGTGGTGACGAACCGACCCACGGCGCCGAGGCCCACCGCCTCGTCGTCGTACGACCAGCAGACGTGGTCACCGAGGCGCACCTGGTCGACCACCGCGGTTGTCGTCACCTTCTCGCCTTCCCATCGGCGCTTTCCCACTCTAAACCTCCGCACTGCCGCGACCAACGGCTCCGCCTGGGAGCGCGGGGACGGCTAGCATCGCCGGGCATGACACGTGAGGTCGACCGTCCGCCCGTCGTCCGCCAGCTCCGGCTCGTGGTGGAGGCCGACGACCACGACGCCGCCGTCGCCTTCTTCCGCGACGCGCTGGGCCTGCCCGAGGAGGCGGCCTTCGCCGGCGACGGTGACGCCCGGGTCGTGATCCTCGACGCGGGCCGCGCCACCCTGGAGATCGCCAACCCGGCGCAGAAGCGGATGATCGACGAGGTGGAGGTGGGCCGGCAGGTCGCGCCACGCATCCGGCTGGCGTTCGAGGTGGACGATGCCCGGACGACCACCGAACGGCTGATCGCCGCGGGAGCGGAGCAGGTGGCCCCGCCCACGGTTACCCCCTGGCAGTCGCTCAACGCACGCCTCGACGCCCCGGCGGATCTCCACATCACCGTGTTCGAGGAGCTGCGCGGCCCGGACGAGCGCGCCGCGTACGACGGGTCCGGCGCCGAGGGCGACCAGCCGCCTCCGACCCGGCGTTGAGGCGCCGCTGGCCGGCACCGCGTTCGGGGTGCCGGCCAGCGGTCGTTGCGTGCTTGTGTGGTTGTCAGCTGTTCCAGTGCTGGGCGACGAGGTCGGCGGCCTGCTGTTCCCACTGGGCGTACGCGTCGGGGTAGGCGGAGACCTGTACCGTCTGCGCGGCTTCGGTGAGGGGCATGTCGTGCCAGCCGTCGATCTGCTTGAGGCCCTTCTGGAAGGCCATGGTGGAGTACTCGGGGTCGGTGATCTGCTCCGGCGTGCCCCAACCCGAGCTCGGGCGTTGCTGGAACAGGCCCAGCGAGTCGTGGTCGTTGGCGTCACCGAGGTGACCCAGGTTCTCCAGCTTGGACTCCTGCAGGCTGGTGGCGATGGAGATGACCGCGGCCCGCTCGTCGAGGCCGGACTTCTTCGTCGCGGCGATGATGGCCTTGGCGTTGTTGGTCTGCTCGTCGTCCAGGGCGATGTGCGACTGGGCGCCCTGGGTGCCGTGCGGGATCAGCTTGGCCTTGTCCACGGCCGGCTTGTCGGCCTGCACCACGGCGACGGGCTTCATGTCGTGACTCGGGGTCGCGGCGTGGGCGGCGATGGGGCCGGCGGCGACACCGGTGGTGAACGCCAGACCAGCGATACCCAGCACACTCTTACGCAGCATCGTGTTCATCGAAAGCTCCTCGGGGGTGAGGCACCCGTCATGCCGTCGGGGGACGACATCGTGCGGGTGCGAGCACCAGCAGGCGCTCAAAACAAAAGGGGGAAAGCTCTGGGGTTCGGGTCGGCCTCACGGGGCCTGCGCCCGGGTCCAGCACGGGTGGGCGGGGGTGCTCCACCGCGCCGGGTCCATGTGTAACGACCGGCGGCCCGCCATCATTCCGGGGGCCTACGCTCGGCCGGGTCCGTGTGTAACGACCCGCGGCCCGCCATCATTCCGGCGGGCGTGTGCTCGGGCCGGGTCCGTGTGTAACGACCGGCGGCCCGCCGTCATTCCGGGGGCTGGCGGCCCGCGTCTGCGGGCTGCTTCCTCGGCCGTCGGGGATAGTCAACGCCTCCGACCCGCCGACGATTCCGGCCCCACGGTGCGACCGGTCACACCCCCAACCGGACAACGCCAGCCAGTCGGCGTGAGCGGTCGAAGACTGAACCGGACAGCCGTTCGCAAACACCCCACGGCCGCCGCTGGCCGACGGTTCTGAGATACGGGCCTGTCCCGGGCCGCCGTCGGCGAACCCGACACCGTCGAACCGGTGAGCAGCGGGGCAACCGCGAACCAGGCATTTCCCCAGCCGATCCGCGTGAGCAGGAGCGAGGGCAACCGGCGGACCGCACAATCACCCGGTCGACCCGCGTGAGGAGTGAGGGCACGGCGAACCGGACATTCGGCCTCAGCGGCGACCCGCCGGAGCATGATCGGCTCGACTTCCCGGAAGTCGCGGTGTCGACCAGGGCCGGACACCGCGACATCAGGGAAACGGAGTCGATCAAGACCGCCCGCGCCGGGCGATCGTGCCCCGCGAGCTTGATCGACACCGCTTCGCCGATGTGGCGGTATCCCTGCGGCCCGGACACCGCCACATCGCCGACCTGGTGACGATCAAGGGGCGAGGACCCGCCACATCGCCGACCTGGTGACGATCAAGGGGCGCGGACCCGCCACATCGCCGGAATGGCGTCGATCAAGGGGCGAGGACCCGCCACATCGCCGGAATGGCGTCGATCAAGGGCCGGCCGGGCCGCGCCGCCGTCATGCCGTGGGCGCGCCACGGGCCACGCGACGGGCCAGACGATCCGGACACCGCCACCTCGCCGTAACGGTGCCGATCAACGAGGACGCGACCCCGATCGACTCGCCGTCCCCGGAAGACGCGGCGTCGGGCGGCGGTTGAGTACCGCGCCGTACCCCGGGCGCCGAGCCGATCACTGCTCAGAGGAAAAGCGGCCCGGCTGGGCGGTTTTCGCCCCCGCCGCGACGCCCGTCCCGGGCCTCGCCGTGACCGGGATCCCAGCCGACCCCCACCCGGTCATATCCGGAATGACCGACACGCCAAGCTGGTTGAGTTTCCCGTACCGCCCGAGCCCAAACCCATTTCCGGTGCGGACCTCCCCCGAGGAGCGCTCATCCCGGAGCGCTCCGCACGATCGAAAGGGCAACCATCGTGAAGCTCGACTTCAGCCGATGGCTCCCCGCCATCGCGAAGGATTCCTACCGCAAGACCGCACTGAGCGTGGTGGGCGTGGCCGCGATCGGTGGCCTCGCATTCGGGCCGACCGCGGTAGCCGCTCCCGTCACGAGCGGCCCCCTCGACGGCGCCATGGCCGCCGTGGACCTCGCCACCGGCAAGCCCGGGGCGGACAGGCACGACCCCTCGACCGAGTCGGGTCTGACCACCGGTTCCCGGGACGGCAGGCCGGCCGCCGGCAAGCCGAGCCGGAGCCAGCTGGTCCCGCACGGTGTCGAGGGCGCCCAGTCGCGTATCCCGCTCGACGACGCCCAGCTCTCCAACGCCAAGGCCATCGTCAAGGCCGCCAAGAAGACCGGCGTGGGTGAGCGGGGCGCGGTGATCGGTGTCGCCACGTCGCTGCAGGAGTCGAAGCTGTACAACCTCGGCCACCTGGGCGCGTACAACGACCACGACTCGCAGGGCCTGTTCCAGCAGCGCCCGTCGTCGGGTTGGGGCACCCCTGACCAGGTCACCGACCCGGACTACGCGTCCAGCGCGTTCTTCAACGCCTTGAAGAACGTGGACGGCTGGCAGGACATGCCGCTGACCAACGCCGCGCAGACCGTCCAGGTCTCGGCGTACCCGTTCGCGTACGCGCAGTGGGAGGACCAGGCGGCGGACATCGTCCAGCAGGTCTGGTGAGCATGGAAAGCGGCCGGTCCCGAACGGGGCCGGCCGCTTCCGTCTGCCCGGATCTCAGCAGGCGGGGTAGAGGCGGCGGGTGCCGACGCCGGCGGCGTACGCGGCCCGGTCGCTGAACCGGCAGCCGTAGTTCGCCCCGGCCACCACCGCCGGGTCGGTCACGGTGTCGCCGGCCGGCCGCGCGCCGGTGCGTACCCAGGAGACGAGGTCGTCCCAGGCGGCGCCGGCCTCCGCGGGCGTGAACTCGCAGTGCTGCGCGGCGCGGATCGCCCGCTGCACGAGCAGCCGGCTCCGGCCGTGTCGTGCCACGTCCTGGGCGTACGCCTGCTCCATCGAGAACGGTACGAACAGGTCACCGAGGTCGTGGAGGCTGAGCACCGGCGCGGTGGGCCGTCCCGCGACGCGCGGCACCTCGGTCAACGTGGGCAGCAGTCGCTGCCGTAGGTTCTCCGGGGCCACCCGCCGGACGCTCGCGTTCACGTCGACGGGACTGTTCGGTGCGTACCGCGTGAACAGGTTCGTGGAGAGCTGGCCGGGACGCTCGGCGGGGGAGTCGCCGCCGCTGGTGACGCTGATCGAGAAGAGGAAGTCCTTCCACACGGCGAAGGCCGCGGTGGCGCCGGGACGCGGGCCACCGGAACGGTTGACGGTGATGTCCCGCAGCTGCTTGCCCCGCGCGTTGGTGGTGTCCGGCCCGGTGGGGGTGAGACCGGTCAGGCCGAGGGCCGCCTGGATCCGGGGCACCGCGTTGGTGAGGTAGTCGGCGGGCGTCGGGTACGCGGGCACGCCGGCGAGCGCCTGCGCGACCAGGTTGTAGTCGAGGAAGAAGTCGAGCAGCGTCTGGTCGCCGAGCACCCCGCACATGGGCAGCGCCCCGTCGTAGAAGCCCGGGTACTGCTCGAGGGAACGGGCGATGATGTAGCCACCCATCGACACCCCGGCCAGGTACGTCCGATGGGGACGCTTGACCGTCCGCGCGAAGTGGTCGGCGAGGTCCTTGGTGCCGAGTACCCCGGACCGGATGTCGAACCCGTTGCGGTCGTACGACGAGGCGGCCCACGCGTACCCCTGCTCGAGCAGGCGCTGGCGCAGCCCGAAGCCGGGCGTCTCGGTGGTGAGGACCTTCTCCTGGCCGCGGTAGCCGTGCGCCCACAGGACGAGGTCGCCGTTCCACCGGGCGGGCACCTCGATGATGTAACCGGCGTGGCGGTACACGCCCTGCCGTACCGTCGTGGGCTTCCCGCCGACGACCAGCGGCGCGAGCGGCGGGTTCTCGATGGTGTAACCGGGCAGTGGCCGCGTACCGTCGCCGTCTGCGCCGGAGGCGGCGGCGGGCGCGGCGCCGGCGAGCCCGACCACGACGGCCAGGGTCGCGGCGGCGGAGAGAACGCGGCGGAGGGTGCGGGCGGACGAGGACAGCATCGTGCTCCCCCTCGGACGGTGCCGCCCACCGGGGGCGACCAGGCGGATGCCTACCGGCCGGTAGCGCCCTGAACCTAGGACGGCCGTCGAGCGCTGTCAATGGGATCCTGACTCGGGTGTCAGGTGGCTCTCGAGCGCCGCGGCCTCCGCGCCGCCGATCGCGTTCTGCGTCGCGCGGGGCCGGGCCACGTCGCAGGGCACCTCCCAGACGGTACGACCGGAGACCGCCACCGCGTCGTCCCCGTGTACGCGCCCCGCGGGCCGTCCGGTTCACTGGGCGGCGTGGACGACTTCACGGCGAGAGACGGTGGCGGAACGGTGTGGGCGGCGGCGCGGGCGGCCCGCGCCTGGCTGGACGCTGCCAACGGCACCGGGGACGCGGAACTCACCTGCCGTCTCCTCAAGCTCACCGAGGAGGCGGGGGAGGTGGCGGGCGCCTGGATCGGCCTGCTCGGGCAGAACCCCCGCAAGGGCGTCACCCACACCCGGGAGGACGTGGCCGCGGAGTTGGCGGACGTCGCATTCACCGCGCTCGTGGCGATCGAGAGTCTGGGCCTGGACGCGCGCGCCGTGCTCGACCGGTGCGCCGCGAAGGTGCAGGACCGCCTCCACCCTCCGGGCTGAGGGGTCGCCGGCCGTCCCGTCCCGACCGCCTTGATCGTCACCATTCCGGCGATGTGGCGGTGTCCGGGCCGTCGGGATACCGCCAGTTCGGTGAAACGGAGTCGATCATGTCCGGCCGGGCCGCTTGGGGCGCGTGGGGCCTGTGTCCGGTTGGGGTTCGGTGCGGCCGTGTCGTCTGGCCGGTCTTGCCCGGTTTGACGGTGTGACCGGTGGCATCGTGGGGCCGGAATCGCCGCCGGGTCGGGGGCGTTGACTAACCCCGACGGCCGAGGAAGCAGCCCCGCAGACGCGGGCGGCCAGGCCCCGGAATGATGGCGGGCCGCCGGTCGTTACACATGGACCCGGCGCGGTGGAGCACCCCCGCCCACCCGTGCCGTTCCCCCGGGCGTTAGCCACCCCCCAAGGGCACGCCCGCACAGACTTTCTGTTTCACGAAAGGGCGCCTCTGTTGGTGCTCACACCCGCCCACACACAGCCGCCCCCCGAGGCGTGTGGGTGTCTCACCCCCAAAGGAGCTTTCCCCCATGAACACCATCATGAAGAACACGATGCTGCGTAAGAGCGTGCTGGGTATCGCTGGTCTGGCGTTCACCACCGGTGTCGCCGCCGGCCCCATCGCCGCCCACGCCGCCCCGAGTCACGACATGAAGCCCGTCGCCGTGGTGCAGGCCGACAAGCCGGCCGTGGACAAGGCCAAGCTGATCCCGCACGGCACCCAGGGCGCCCAGTCGCACATCGCCCTGGACGACGAGCAGACCAACAACGCCAAGGCCATCATCGCCGCGACGAAGAAGTCCGGCCTCGACGAGCGGGCCGCGGTCATCTCCATCGCCACCAGCCTGCAGGAGTCCAAGCTGGAGAACCTGGGTCACCTCGGTGACGCCAACGACCACGACTCGCTGGGCCTGTTCCAGCAACGCCCGAGCTCGGGTTGGGGCACGCCGGAGCAGATCACCGACCCCGAGTACTCCACCATGGCCTTCCAGAAGGGCCTCAAGCAGATCGACGGCTGGCACGACATGCCCCTCACCGAAGCCGCGCAGACGGTACAGGTCTCCGCCTACCCCGACGCGTACGCCCAGTGGGAACAGCAGGCCGCCGACCTCGTCGCCCAGTACTGGAACAGCTGACCCATCCGATCACCGGCCGGGTCCCCACCACGGGGACCCGGCCGGTGGCATGTCCGGACCCGGATCAGGAGTGTCGACGACCGAGGATGATGTCGACGATTGCGGCGATCAGGCCCAGGGCGATGATCACGGTGGCCATCATGAGGGACTGCTCGAACGCGGTCGTCCAGTTGCCGTGGCTGCTGGCGAGCGCGGCGAAGAAGACCGACCCGACGGCCGCGATGCCGGCGGCCGATCCGATCCGCTGTCCGGTCTGCAGCATGCCGGCTCCGCTGCCGGCCTGCGGCACCGGAACCTCGGCGAGGGTGAGCGTCTGGTTGGGCGCGATGACGAAGCCGCTGCCGATGCCGGCGAGGAGCAGCGGACCGGCGGTCACCCAGGGCACCGGCGCGTCGGGGAACAGGCGCAGGGTGAGCCCGGTGCCGGCGAGACCGAGCACCACGGCGAGGAGCCCGATGGCGACGAGGGGACGCCCGAATCGGTTCACGATCCGTCCGCCGAGCGCCGAGGCGGCTGCCGAGCCGAGCGCGAACGGGGTGATGGCGAGGCCGGCGACGAGTGGGCTGTACCCGTGCCCGTTCTGAAGGAAGAGCGTGAAGATGAAGAAGATGGCCGTGAACCCGCCGAAGTAGATCAGGGCGATGAGCGAGCCCAGCGTGTACGACCGGAACTCGAACAGCCGCAGGTCGAACAGCGGCTGCCGCTGTCGCGAGTACCGCCGTTCCCACGCGGCGAAGCCGGCGAGGACGAGCAGGCCGGCCGGGATGAGCGCCCACTTCCACAGCCCGTGCCACTGCTGCTCCTGTACGAGCGGCAGCAGCACGAGCAGCACCCCGATGCCGAGCAGCGCCACCCCGACGGGGTCGAGTCGGTGCTGGTCGCCGTGGCCCTTCGCCCGGCTCGGCAGCAGCCGCCAGCCGAGGATGACGGCGACGATGCCGACCGGCACGTTGACGAAGAAGACGTACCGCCAGCCGTGCTCCGGCCCGCCGAGCGCGATGAGCAGCCCGCCGAGCAGGGGGCCGACCGCCGTGGAGATGCCGATGGTGGCGCCGAGCAGCCCGAACGGCCGGGCGCGTTCCGGCCCACGGAACATCTCCTGGATGACTCCGGTGACCTGGGGGTTCACGATGCCGGCGGCGGCGCCCTGGAGGAGCCGGGCGACGACCAGCCAGGCGGCGGACGGGGCGAGGCCGGCCAGCGCGCTGGTGACGGTGAACAGCGCGATGCCGAAGACGAACGCGTTGCGCCGGCCGCGGGCGTCGCCGAAACGCCCGGCGGGCACCAGGGCGAGGCCGAAGGTCAGGGCGTACCCGGAGAGCACCCACTGCAGGTCGCTGGGGGAGGCGTGCAGGGCGCGGTCGAGGGACGGCACCGCCACGTTGACGATGCTGACGTCGAGCAGCGTCATGAACGCGGCGACCAGGCCGACGCCGAGCGCCCGCCAGCGTCGCCGGTTCTCGGCCGGGTCGATGTCGGCCGGTTGCGGCGCACCCGCCGCGCTCATCGTGCCCCCCGTTGACCGTCGATCATGCATTCCTGACCGCTACCCCGGTCACCGGGGGGCGAATCGTCGTGGACGGTCGCCGGTCACGCCATCTGGCGGGCGCAGAACCGCGGGCCGAAGTCGAGCCCGGCCATCGGGGAGTCCTCCCGGTGCAGCAGGTTCTTCTCGGTGAGCAGGTGCAGCGGCGCCTGCAGCTCTTCCTGGGTGAGGCCGGACTCCTCGGCGATCATGTCGGGGTACGGCACCTGGCCGCGAGCCTCCAGCGCCGTGACGGCCTGGTACACCCGTTCCTCGATGTCCGACAGTTGCACCTGCTGCATCGCTTCCTCCTCGGCTCCCGTACGCGTTCGCGCAGGTGGTTGCGCTGCGCCGGTTACCCCCTGCGTGACCGAAGATGCCCACCCGATCGTGGGGTGAGCGCTCGTTCCGGCGGGCCCGCCGCCAACCGTCGCGGCCGTCCGGTGCCCTAGGCTGCTCCCGTGATCGTCTGGGACCTCGCCGTGGTGGGAGGCGGCCCCGCGGGGCTCTCCGCCGCGCACGCCGCCGCCCGCGCGGGCGTACGCACGCTGGTCGTCGAGCGGGCCGCGCACCCGCGTTACAAGACGTGCGGGGGCGGTCTGATCGGCACCTCGTTGGCCGCCGTCGAGGGCCGGATCGAGGTGCCGGCGCACGACCGGACGGCTCGGGTGACGTTCACGTGGGACGGGCGGCGTGGGTTCACCCGCCGGCACGGCGGTCCACTCGTGACCATGGTGCGCCGCGAGGAGTTCGACGACCGGCTGCGGGCGGCCGCGGTGGCCGCCGGGGCCGAGGTCCGCGAACGGGTCGCGGTCCGGGCGATCGAGCAGGACCCGGAGGGCGTACGCCTGCGGCTGGCCGACGGCACGACCGTGCGGGCCCGGACGGTGATCGGGGCGGACGGCTCGTCCGGGGTGACCGCCCGGCACGTGGGTGTCACGTACCGGCAGGTGGACCTGGGCCTCGAGGTGGAGCTGGAGGTGCCGCGGGAGGAGCAGGAGCGGTGGCGTGGGCACGTCCTGCTCGACTGGGGGCCGCTGCCGGGGTCGTACGCCTGGGTGTTTCCCAAGGGTGACCGGCTCACCGTCGGCGTCATCGCGGCGCGGGGCGAGGGGGAGCGGACGCGGGAGTACCTGCGGCGGTTCGTCGACCGGCTGGGGCTGGCCGACGCGCCGGCCGCGCACGACTCCGGGCACCTGACGCGTTGCCGCACCGAGGATTCGCCGCTGCGCCGCGGCCGGGTGCTGGTCGTGGGCGACGCCGCGGGCCTGCTCGAGCCGTGGAGCCGGGAGGGGATCAGCTTCGCGCTGCGCTCGGGCGCGCTGGCGGGGGAGGCGGTGGCGCGGAGGGACCTGGCCGGGTACGAGCGGGCGGTCGCCGAGCGGCTGCTGCCGCCGATGCGGGCCGGTCACCGGCTGCTCGACCTGTTCTCGCGCCGGCCGGGGGTCTTCCACGCGCTGGTGGCCACGCCGCCGGGCTGGCGGATGTTCGTGCGGTTCTGCCAGGGGCGGGCCAGCTTCGACGAGGCGCTCGGGCGCCCGTCGGTACGCGCCGTCCTGGCCATGCTGGAGCGCCTTCCGGCGTCCCGGTCGCCGGGCGGGTCGGCGCGCCCGCAGTCCTGAGAGCTCATCCGAAAGCTCGTGCCCGCTCGGAGCGGCGAGCCTCAGCGCTGGCGACCCTTCCGATAAACCAGGATCCTAGGATGCCGTACGCGGTGTGACGCGCCCGCCGGAAAGCGGGGGAGCCCCGAGTCCCTCCGGCCTCCCGGCCGAACCGGCGACGACGGAACGGACGGTCCCGCGGGTCACCTCGACGGCGCGAGAATGGTCGTGGCCGAGGGAGGTGGCCGATGGACGAGACGTGTGACGAACCGCGGTTCACCGACGAGGAGTACGCCTTCCTGCGGCACGTCCGGTTCGGTGAGCTGCCGCCGGCCGTACGCCCCGAGGACCGGGTGGAGCTGACCGAGACCGACCCGGACCGGGGCCGTCCGCGCGACAGTCCGGAACGCTGGGACCTGCGGCACGGCGCGTGAGCCTCGCCAGGGCCGGCCGCGGAGCGCGGGCCGGCCCCGGAGCATGATCGGGCCGCGGGACAGCCCGTAGAACGCGGAACGGGCCGCGGGCGTCTCCGCCCGCGGCCCGTCGCTGCGTTGCCGTCAGAAGAGCGCTGCCGTCAGAAGACCGGCACGCCCTCGCGCACGAGCCGCCAGTTCGGCTGGAAGAAGTCGGCCGGGTCGATGGTGCCCTTGGCCTGCGCCCAGTCGATCAGCAGCTGGCGGATCTCCTGCTGCTCGTTGTACACCTGGGTCTTCACGATGCCGGGGAAGTTCCCGCCGCCGCTGCGCCGGTAGTTGTTGACCGCCACCACGAACTGCGCGTCGTCCGCCACCGGCGTGTCCGTGCCGGGCAGCACGAGGCGGGTGATCCGCTGGCCGACCGGCTTCGAGATGTCGATGTCGTAGTCGACGCCGGAGAGCGCGTCGTAGTTGTAGTCCGGCACCGACGGGTCGCTGATGGTCTCGAGGTCGACCGGGGCGCCCGGCGCGAGGGTGGTGAAGTACTTCGCCGAGTACTCCAGGTACGCCCGCACCTCGGCGCCGGTCAGCACGACCGCCTCCAGGGTGTTGTCGAAGACGTAGAGCCCCGCCACGTCGCGGATCTTCACGTCGCCGGCGGGGAAGACCGCCGTGCGGCTGAACGGCGAGGCCTGGGACAGCACCGGCAGGTCGGCGTACGGGGTGCCGGCGAGGGCCTTGGTGACCGTCTCGGCCTGGACGTGGTTGATGAAGTCCAGGATGGGCGTGTCCTTGTACCGCGACTCCACCGTGGACATCTCGACGGTGGCCTGCGCCACGACCTGGTTCACGTACGCCACGGTCTTCTGGTGCTGGGCGCGCACGGCGGCCAGGACCTTCGGGTCCTCGACCACGGTGTTCGTGTTCAGCATCGTGGCGGACTTCCGGGTGATCGTCCACCGGCCGTGCTCGCGGGCCAGCGTGAAGTCCATCCGGGTGAGCCGCTGGCCCCACTTCGACGGCTCGGAGAGCAGCACCTGCGCCCCGGTCCGTTCGTTGGTCACGAACCGCTCGACGACCTCGTTGTGGGCGTGACCGAAGAGGATCGCGTCGATGCCCGGCACCTGCTGGGCGATGAGCGCCACCGGGTTCTCGTTCGGCAGCTCCGGCCCGTAGCTGGAGGTGCCGCTGTCGCCGCCGTGCGCCGAGATGAGCACGATGTCGGCGCCCCGGGCGCGCATGATCGGCACGTACTTCGCCGCGGTCGCGACCATGTCGTCGAAGCGGAGCTTGCCCTCGACGTTGCCCCGGTCCCAGATGGCCACGCCGGGGTTGGTGAGACCGAGGATGCCGACCCGCAGGGTCGGCGCCGCGAAGCCGAGGGAGACCTTCTTGATGACGTACGGCAGGAAGGCCGGCTTGCCGGTCTTCACGTTGACGGCGTTGGCGGCCAGGGCCGGGAAGCCGAGCTGGCGGATCCAGCGGTCCAGCAGGGGCAGACCGTAGTTGAACTCGTGGTTGCCCAACGTGACGGCGTCGTAGTCGATGATGTTCATGGCCCGCGCCATCGGGTGCTTCTCACCGGTGGTGGTGATCGGCTCCTGCTTGGCGTAGAAGGTGGCCAGCGGGGTGCCCTGGATCGTGTCGCCGGCGTCGAGCACGAGCGTGGCCTTGCCGCGACGCTCGGCCCGGATCTGGTTGATCAGGGTGGCCAGCTTCGCGACGCCGATGTCGTTGTGCTTGCTGTCGTCGTACTCGGCGTCGCGGTAGTAGTCCCAGTTGTAGACGTTGCCGTGGGTGTCCGAGGTACCCAGGAGGGTGAGGTCCCAGGTGCGTGGCCGCGCGGCCGCCTCGGCCGGGGCGGCGGCGACGAGCGGTGCGGCCGCCGCCGCGGCGGCGGCGACGAGCACCTGACGGCGCGACGGGCCGGAGGGAGAGGTCATGACGTGCCCTTCCATGGGGGTGGACGCGCCTCGTGGGCGCCTCGCGCACCATAACGACCGCTTGTCACTCCCGCCACGGCAGCCCCGGCGTTCTCGTTTCTCCGGGCGACCGGAGGGTACGGCCGTCGGGGACCGGATCCACGCGGACCGGATCCGCAGGTGCGAGGAGACAGCGGTGAGTGAGGACCAGTACACCCAGCAGGACCCGACCAGGCAGTACGGCCAGCAGTCCGGCCAGCCCGGCCAGCAGCAGTCGCCGCCGGGGGCGACGGGGGAGATGACGCCGAAGCCGGATCACGGCGAGGAGTCGTACCGGGGCAGCGGCAAGCTCCAGGGCAAGCGCGCGGTGATCACCGGAGGTGACTCGGGCATCGGCCGGGCCATCGCGATCGCGTTCGCCCGGGAGGGCGCCGACGTGCTGATCTCGTATCTGGGCGAGGAGGAGGACGCCGACGCCCGGGAGACGGTGCGGCTGGTCGAGGAGGCGGGCCGCCGTGGCGTCGCCGTGCGCGGCGACCTCACCGACGAGGAGCACTGCCGCCACCTGGTCGAGCGGGCGCTGAGCGACCTGGGCGGCATCGACATCCTGGTCAACAACGCGGCGTACCAGATGGCGCAGGACAAGGGCATCCTCGGCATCAGCACCGAGCAGTTCGACCGGGTCCTCAAGACGAACCTGTACGCGATGTTCTGGCTCTGCAAGGCGGCCGTCCCGCACCTGCCGAAGGGGTCGGCCATCATCAACACCACGTCGATCCAGGCGTTCGACCCGTCGCCGCAGCTGCTCGACTACGCCACCACGAAGGCGGGGATCGCGAACTTCACCAAGGCTCTCGCCGCGGACCTCGCCGAGCAGGGCATCCGGGTGAACGCCGTGGCGCCCGGCCCGATCTGGACGCCGCTGATCCCGGCGACCATGCCGGAGGAGCAGGTGAAGGAGTTCGGCAAGGACACCCCGATGGGTCGCCCCGGGCAGCCCGCCGAGCTGGCCCCCGCGTACGTCTTCTTCGCCTCGCAGGAGTCGAGCTACGTCACGGGGGAGATCCTGGGCGTCACGGGCGGCCGCCCCACCAAGTGACGTCCGTTGGCCGCCGCCGGCGGCTCCGGGTGACCACCCGGGGCCGCCGGGCGTGGGCGGTCAGCGGGGCCAGGCCGCGAGGCGTTCGCGGACGCGGGTGACGGCCGCGGCGTCGAGACCGTAGCGGGCGAACCGCTGGGCGGGGATGCGGTCCAGGTAGCGGCCCGCGGCGCGGACGTCCTCCGGGTCCAGCGCCGGGTCGACCTGGCGGGCGAGCGCCAGCAGCTCCGCCACGTCGTAGTGGTCGAGGGCGGCCGAGACGTCGATGTAGTCGCGCACCTCACGCCGGTTGACCAGGGCAGCGATCTTGTTGGCCACCAGGTCGCGCACGTCCATCACCGGCCCGAGGTCCATGACCACGGGGCTGCGGTGCCGGTCGAGGCGGGCCAGGCTCAACCGGATCTGCCGGCCGTCCCGGCTCACCACGAAGTCCTTCATGTCCTGCCCGTACCCGTCGAAGAGGTCGCCGAGGTCGCCGTCCGGGTCGGCGTCGGCGACGTCGAAACCCGCGCGCTCCAGCGCCGTACGCACACCGGCCGCGGCCGCCGCGGCGGCGCCCTCCACGTCGGCGAAGAGATCCACGTCCTCGGTGGGGCGGGCCACCAGCCCGTGTGCCGCCCAGGCCACGCCCCCGCCGAGCACGAACCGGTGCGGGCCGGCCGCCGTGAGGGCCACCCGGGCCACCTCGCGGTAGAAGTCGTGCAGGTGCGGGGTGTTCACGCCGTACGCAGTGCGCGGTGGCGACTCTCCCACGCCTGGCGCACGCCGCGGGGCAGGTTCAGCAGCCGCCACACCCGGCGCAGGGTGCGCCCGTCGACCAACTGGCGAAGGTCCTCCGCGCGGGTGGTCTCGCGCAGCACGTTCTCGTACAGCCAGAGCAGCTGGTCCGGGTCGCCGAGGTCGAACGTGCGGTCCGCGTTCCACATCAGCCGTACCGGAAGCTCGACGACACCGCGGGTGGGACCGGTGAGCTCCGTGAGGGTGCGGGTGACGACGGCGGGGCGACCCGGGCGGGCCAGGAAGGCCACGCCGGCGACGGTGGGTGAGGCGCCCTGCATGGTGTCAGGGTAGCGCCCGCCGGGGCGATCGCGCGCGTACCGACCCCGGGGGCGGCGGCGCGGACGCCCGGGGGATGCCCCTGGGCCCCCTTGATCCACACCGTTCCGCCGATGTGGCGAGGTCCGACGGTGTTGATCGACTCGTCTTCCTTGATGTCGCGGTGTCCGCCCGGGATTGATACCGCGCCTTCCTGGAAGTGGAGTCGATCATGCCTCCGCCGGTCGGTGGGCGGGGGTGGATGTCCGGTTCAGTGCCCGGCGGGCTTGCCGGTGTGCCCGGCCCGTCCGCGAGCGGCCGGTCGTGTGGGCTGTCTAGGGCCGGGTGTCCGGTTCGGTTCTCACCCGGTCACGTCGGCTGGGCGGTGGTGCCCGGTTTGGGGGTGTGACCGGTGGCATCCCGGGGCCGGAATCGTCGGCGGGTCGGGGGCGTTGACTACCCCCGACGGCCGAGGAAGCAGCCCCGCAGACGCGGGCGGCCAGGCCCCGGAATGATGGCGGGCCGCCGGTCGTTACACATGGACCCGGCGCGGTGGAGCACCCCCGCCCACCCGCGCTGGACACGGTCAGCGTGAGACCGCCCCCGCGAGTTCTCACCGACCCTCCCGGACGTAAGCCATCCCAGGCACGCCCGGTCACAGACTTTCCGAGCGCCTCTGCTGGTGCTCACACCCGCCCACACACAGCCGCCCCCCGAGGCGTGTGGGTGTCTCACCCCCAAAGGAGCTTTCCCCCATGAACACCATCATGAAGAACACGATGCTGCGTAAGAGTGTGCTGGGTATCGCTGGTCTGGCGTTCACCACCGGTGTCGCCGCCGGCCCCATCGCCGCCCATGCCGCCGCCCCGAGTCATGACATGAAGCCCGTCGCTGTGGTGCAGGCTGACAAGCCGGCCGTGGACAAGGCCAAGCTGATCCCGCACGGCACCCAGGGCGCCCAGTCGCACATCGCCCTGGACGACGAGCAGACCAACAACGCCAAGGCCATCATCGCCGCGACGAAGAAGTCCGGCCTCGACGAGCGGGCCGCGGTCATCTCCATCGCCACGAGCCTGCAGGAGTCGAAGCTGGAGAACCTGGGTCACCTGGGTGACGCCAACGACCACGACTCGCTGGGCCTGTTCCAACAGCGCCCGAGCTCGGGTTGGGGCACGCCGGAGCAGATCACCGACCCCGAGTACTCCACCATGGCCTTCCAGAAGGGCCTCAAGCAGATCGACGGCTGGCACGACATGCCGCTGACCCAGGCCGCGCAGACGGTACAGGTCTCCGCCTACCCCGACGCGTACGCCCAGTGGGAACAGCAGGCCGCCGACCTCGTCGCCCAGCACTGGAACAGCTGACAACCACACAAGCACGCAACGACCGCTGGCCGGCACCCCGCGAGGGTGCCGGCCAGCGGCGTTTCGGCAGGTGGGAACAAGCGGGGGCGTGGGTAGGTTGTGTGGGGTGTCGGTGTGCCCAGTGTCCCCGGGCCTCACCTGATAACTGCCGTCGCGGAATACCGTTCGGCTGGAGCCGCGTTCGTGCCACGCGCCGAGAGGCGACCTGCACACCGACACCCCAGCGCCGCCCCGAGCCACCCGGCTCGGGGCGGCGCTGTCTGTCCGCGCCTCCCACGATAGGGCTACGTGGCCGCACGGAAACCGAAGCGAGATCGGAAATCCGTGGGCTCTGGTCGCGGGGCGGCGCCGGCTGGCTTATGTTCATGGGGTCGGCGTCGACGGTCGGAGGGAGGTGTCGCGGTGGGTCTGCGTACCTTCATCGAGGGCTGGCCGGTGTACCGGCAGCTCGCCGGCACCGACCCGCTCGGGCGCGGCGCGGCGTCGCAGTCGGCTCGCTCGGCGGAGTTGACGGCGCGCACGGAGACGGCCGACAGCATGGCGCGGTCGGTGTGCCCGTACTGCGCGGTCGGCTGCGGGCAGAAGGTGTTCGTCAAGGACGGGCGGGTCACCCAGATCGAGGGTGACCCGGACAGCCCGATCTCCCGCGGCCGGTTGTGTCCGAAGGGCGCGGCCAGCAAGAGCCTGGTGACGAGCCCGCTGCGCCAGACCAAGGTCCGCTACCGCCGGCCGTACGGCACGGAGTGGGAGGATCTGGATCTCGACGTCGCGCTCGACATGATCGCCGACCGGGTGCTCGCCGCGCGCGAGGAGACCTGGGAGGACGTCGACGACGAGGGCCGGCCGCTCAACCGCACGCTGGGCATCTCCAGCCTCGGCGGGGCGACGCTGGACAACGAGGAGAACTACCTCATCAAGAAGCTGTTCACGGCGATGGGGGCGCTCCAGATCGAGAACCAGGCCCGTATTTGACACTCCGCAACCGTCCCCGGTCTGGGGACCAGCTTCGGTCGCGGTGGCGCCACGGACTTCCAGCAGGACGTCGCCAACGCTGACGTCGTCGTCATCCAGGGCTCGAACATGGCCGAGGCCCACCCGGTGGGTTTCCAGTGGGTGATGGAGGCGAAGCTCCGCGGCGCCAAGGTCTTCCACGTGGACCCGCGGTTCACCCGCACGAGCGCGCTGGCCGACACGTACCTGCCGATCCGGGCGGGCACGGACATCGCCCTGCTCGGCGGGGTGGTGCGCTACATCCTGGAGAACGAGCTGGACTTCCGGGAGTACGTGCTGGCGTACACGAACGCGGCGACGATCGTCACCGACGAGTTCGTCGACGCCGAGGACGGTGACGGCATCTTCTCCGGCTTCAACCCGGAGACCGGGGCGTACGACCAGATGAGCTGGCAGTACGCGGGGCAGGAGGACACCTCCGGGTCGAGCGACACCAGCGAGGAGCGGGAGACCGCGGCCGGGCTGCGCCACGAGTCGCACGGGGCGCCGATAGAGGGTCGTACGCAGCGGGACGACACGTTGCAGCATCCGCGCTGCGTCTACCAGATCCTGAAGCGGCACTACGCGCGCTACACGCCGGAGATGGTGGAGCGGATCTGCGGCATCCCGCAGGAGAAGTTCCTCGAACTGGCCCGGGCGTGGACGGAGAACTCCGGCCGGGAGCGCACCGGCGTGCTCATCTACTCGGTGGGCTGGACGCAGCACAGCGTCGGTGTGCAGTACATCCGCACCGGTGCGATCATCCAGACCCTGCTGGGCAACATCGGCCGCCCCGGTGGCGGCGTGCTGGCCCTGCGCGGGCACGCGAGCATCCAGGGCTCGACGGACATCCCGACGCTGTTCAACCTGCTGCCCGGCTACCTGCCGATGCCGCACCACGCGAACCACGTGACGTTCGACGACTGGGCGAACAGCATCCGCCACCCGGGGCAGAAGGGCTTCTGGGGCAACGCCCGCGCCTACTGCGCGAGCCTGCTGAAGGCGTACTGGGGTGACGCGGCCACGCCGGAGAACGACTTCTGCTACGGCTACATGCCGCGGATGACCGGCGACCACGGCACCTACCAGCAGGTGCTCAACATGATCGACGGCAAGGTGAAGGGCTACTTCCTGCTCGGTCAGAACCCGGCCGTGGGCTCGGCGCACGGCCGCGCCCAGCGGCTCGGCATGGCCAACCTGGACTGGCTCGTGGTCCGCGACCTGTTCATGATCGAGAGCGCCACGTTCTGGAAGAACGGCCCGGAGGTGGCCACCGGCGAGATCGTGCCGGAGGAGTGCCGCACGGAGGTGTTCTTCCTGCCCGCCGCGTCGCACGTGGAGAAGGAGGGCACGTTCACGCAGACGCAGCGGATGCTCCAGTGGCGCGAGAAGGCCGTGGAGCCGCCGGGCGACGCCCGCTCGGAGCTGTGGTTCTTCTACCACCTGGGTCGGAAGCTGCGGGAGAAGCTGGCCGGCTCGGACAAGCCACGCGACCGGGCGCTGCTCGACCTGAACTGGAACTACCCGACGCACGGGCCGCTGGAGGAGCCGAGCGGCGAGGCGGTGCTCTACGAGATCAACGGGTACGACGTGGCCACCGGTCGCCCGCTCGGCGGGTTCACCGAGTCCAAGGACGACGGCTCGACGGCGATGGGCTGCTGGATCTACAGCGGCGTGTACGCCGACGGGGTGAACCAGGCCGCGCGCCGCAAGTCCCGCCACGAGCAGAACTGGGTGGCCGGGGAGTGGGGCTGGGCGTGGCCGGCGAACCGCCGGACGCTGTACAACCGCGCCTCCGCCGACCCGCAGGGCCGGCCGTGGAGCGAGCGGAAGAAGTACGTCTGGTGGGACGAGGAGAAGGGCGAGTGGACCGGCTACGACGTGCCGGACTTCGAGAAGACGAAGCCGCCGTCGTACCGGCCGGAGCCGGGCACGTCGGGGCCGGCGGGGATCGCCGGCGACGACGCGTTCGTGATGCAGGGCGACGGGAAGGCCTGGCTGTACGCGCCGAGCGGGGTCGTGGACGGGCCGATGCCGACGCACTACGAGCCGGCCGAGTCGCCGCTGCGCAACCCGCTGTACGGGCAGCAGGCCAACCCGACCCGCAAGGTGTACACGCACCCGGTGAACTCGGTGAACCCGAGCCCGCCGGAGGAGCACTCCTCGGTGTTCCCGTACGTGTTCACGGTCAGCCGGCTCACCGAGCACCACACGGCGGGCGGGATGAGCCGGACGGTGCCGCCGCTGGCCGAGTTGCAGCCGGAGATGTTCGTGGAGGTGTCCCCGGAGCTGGCCGCGGAGGTGGGCCTCACGCATCTGGGCTGGGCGCACCTGGTCAGCGGCCGCGCCGTGATCGAGGCGAAGGCGCTCGTCACCGACCGGCTCACCCCGTTGCGGGTGGACGGCCGGGTGATCCACCAGATCTGGCTGCCGTACCACTTCGGTTTCGAGGGGCTGGTCACCGGCGACTCGGCCAACGACCTGTTCGGGATCACCCTCGACCCGAACGTGCTGATCCAGGAGAGCAAGGTGGGCACGTGCGACATCCGGCCCGGCCGCCGGCCCACCGGCGCGGCCCTGCTCGAGCTGGTCGAGGCCTACCGGCAGCGTGCCGGCATCGTGCCGGGCCGGCGCGCGCCGGTGGTCACCCCCGGCGTTGTGGAGACGCGCGATGATTCCTGACCGGAACAGCCTCTACGGCCCGCTCGACCCGGCACCGGAGGCCGGCTGGTCCGAGGCGCCGCCGCGGATGGGTTTCTTCACCGACACGAGCATCTGCATCGGCTGCAAGGCGTGCGAGGTGGCGTGCAAGGAGTGGAACGACGTCCCGACGTCCGGTCTGGACCTGCTCGGCATGTCGTACGACAACACGGGCGCGTTGACGGCGAACTCGTGGCGGCACGTCGCCTTCATCGAGCAGCCGCGCCCCGCGGGGCACCGCACGCCGCCGTTCGCCGGCAACCCGACCGACGGCCCGGTCAGCGCCGACTCGGCGGCGGTCGGCGCGACGACCGGCAACCCGACGGGCACCGATCCGGGGGTGCCGCCCGGTTCGCCGGAGGCGGCGGCGCGGATGGCCGCCGGGCCCGAGTTCCTGGGCATGCCCGGCTCGCAGCCGCCGGGGCGGGCGACCGGCGCGGAGACGCGCAGCGACTTCCGCTGGCTGATGATGTCCGACGTGTGCAAGCACTGCACGCACGCCGCCTGCCTCGACGTGTGCCCCACCGGCTCGCTGTTCCGCACCGAGTTCGGCACGGTGGTGGTGCAGGAGGACATCTGCAACGGCTGCGGTTACTGCATCTCGGCCTGCCCGTACGGGGTGATCGACCAGCGCAAGGGTGACGGCCGGGCGTGGAAGTGCACGCTCTGCTACGACCGCATCGGCGCCGACAAGACCCCGGCGTGCGCGCAGGCCTGCCCCACCGAGTCGATCCAGTACGGGCCGCTCGACGAGTTGCGGGAGCGGGCCGCGGCCCGGGTCGCCACCCTCCACGACCGGGGGGTGCCCGAGGCGCGGCTCTACGGTCACGACCCGACCGACGGCGTCGGCGGCGACGGCGCGTTCTTCCTGCTGCTCGACGAGCCGGAGGTGTACGGGCTGCCGCCGGACCCGGTGGTCACCACGCGGGACCTGCCGAAGATGTGGAAGCGGGCCGGCCTGGCCGCCCTTGCCATGGCGGCCGGCGCCGTGGTCGCGTTCGTGGGGGGTGGGTCGTCGTGAGTCCGGACCGGCCGGTCGGCGACCGGTTCCGCCGTTTTCGTGACCGCGTGGAGCGCGGCCGGCCGGACGCCGAGGGGCGGCCGGTCGAGGAGGGCACGCGGTCGACGAGCTTCCGGTCGTACGCGCCGCGCAGCGACGTCGAGGCGGCCGAGGCGGGCTTCGCGCCGGTGCCGGACCGGGACGCCCGGCCGGGGCGCCGCCGCGTCGGCCGCCGCGGCGGCGGGGAGGAACTGCGGGTCCCGGAGGCCGAATTCGTCTCGTACTACGGCCGCCCGATCCTCAAGCCGCCGGTGTGGAAGTGGGACATCGCGGCGTACCTGTTCACCGGCGGTCTCGCCGCCGGCTCGGCGCTGCTCGCGGCGGGCGGTCAGCTCACCGGCCGGCCGGCGCTGCGGCGCGCCGGGCGGGTGACGGCGCTCGCCGGGGTCACCGCCAGCACCGTGTTCCTGATCCGGGATCTCGGCCGGCCCGACCGCTTCCACCACATGCTGCGGGTGGCGAAGCTGACCTCGCCGATGTCGATGGGCACGTGGATCCTCACCGTGTTCGGGCCGGCGGCCGGGGTGGCCGCGGTCGCGGAGGCGGCGCCGTGGCTGCCCGAGCGGGGGCTGCCCGGTCTGGCCCGCCGGGCGTTGACCCCGCTGGGGCAGGTCGCCGGGCTGGCCGCGGCCGTGACCGCGCCGGCGCTGGCCACGTACACGGGGGTGCTGCTCGCCGACACGGCCGTGCCGTCGTGGCACGAGGCGTACCCGGAGCTGCCGGTGATCTTCGCGGGCAGCGCGCTGGCCAGCGGCGCCGGCGTCGGGCTGATCGCCGCGCCGCCGGGCGAGGCGGGGCCGGCGCGGCGGATGGCGGTGGCCGGCGCGGTGATGGAGCTCAGCGGGTCGCACCGGGTGGAGACACGCGTCGGCCTGCTCTCGGAGCCGTACCGCGTGGGCCGGCCGGGCCGGCTGCTGCGCGCCGGCCGGCTGCTCACGGCGGCCGGGGTGGTGGGCGCGCTCGTGGGCCGGCGCAGCCGGGCGGTGTCCGCGCTGTCGGGCGCCGCGCTGCTGGCCGCCTCGGTGGCGACCCGGTTCGGTGTCTTCTACGCGGGTGTGGCCTCCGCCCGCGATCCGAAGTACACGGTGGTGCCGCAGCGGGAGCGGGCGAACCGGCGGCGGGCCACCGACGCCGGCTGACCCCTCTTCTCGATCTCGCCGCGCAGCCGTGAGTGCGTTGTGGTCAAATACTCGGTGGAGGCGTTCAGGCGGCTGGTGCCCCTCCCGGTCTTCAAAACCGGTGTGGTCCGGGACCCGGGCCAGGCGGGTTCGATTCCCGTCCGTCTCCGCCAACCGCGGTAGGAGATGACGCGATGCGCGACGGGCACCCCGACCCGCGGCGTCGCGTACCCCGCACCGACCTGCTGCTCGCCGATCCGGCGTTGGCCGCCGCGGCGGCCGCGCTCGGCCGGGACCGGGTCAAGGCCGTCGTGGTCGCCGCGCAGGACCGGGCCCGCCGCGGGGAGATCAGCCCCGAGGGCGTACGCGACGCCGCCGTCGCGGCGCTGCCGGCGCCGGAGCCCCGCGCGGTGCTCAACGCCACCGGCGTGGTGCTGCACACGAACCTGGGTCGGGCCGCGCTGTCCCGCGCCGCGGTCGACGCGTTGGTCGCCGCCGCCGGGCACACGGACGTGGAGCTGGACCTGGTGACCGGCCGGCGTGCCCGCCGCGGCCGGGACGCGCTGGCCGCGCTGGCGGCCGCGGTGCCCGCCGCGGGGGCGGTGCACGTGGTGAACAACGGCGCGGCCGCGTTGGTGCTCGCGGCCACGGCGCTCGCCGCGGGCCGGGAGATCGTCGTGAGCCGGGGTGAGCTCGTCGAGATCGGCGACGGGTTCCGCCTGCCGGACCTGCTGGCCAGCACCGGTGCGCGACTGCGCGAGGTGGGCACCACCAACCGCACGACGCTGGCCGACTACGCCGCCGCGGTGGGTCCGCACACCGGGTTCGTGCTCAAGGTGCATCCGTCGAACTTCCGGGTCACCGGCTTCACCTCGGCCGTGGGCGTACGGGAGCTGGCGACGCTCGGCGTGCCGGTCGTCGCCGACATCGGCTCCGGGCTGCTCGCCCCCGACCCGCTGCTGCCCGACGAGCCGGACGCCGCCACGACTCTGCGCGCCGGCGCGCACCTGGTGACGGCCAGCGGCGACAAGCTGCTCGGCGGCCCGCAGGCCGGGCTGCTGCTCGGCACCGCCGACCTCGTGGAGCGGCTGCGGCGGCATCCGCTGGCCCGCGCGGTGCGGGTCGACAAGCTCACCCTCGCGGCGCTGGCGGCCACCCTGCACGGCCCGGCCACCCCCACCCGGGAGGCGCTGCACGCCGACCCGGGCGCGCTGCGCGCCCGGGTGGAGCGACTGCGTGACCGGCTCGGGGCGGACGGCTGCAAGGCCGAGGTGGTGCCGTCGGTGGCCGTGGTGGGCGGGGGCGGCGCGCCGGGCGTCGAGCTGGACTCGTGGGCGCTGAGCCTGCCCGAGCGGTACGCGGCGGCGCTGCGCACCGGGGCGACGCCGGTGCTGGGCCGGGTGGTGCGCGGGCGCCTCCTGCTGGACCTGCGCTGCGTGCCGCCGGAGGCCGACGACGTCGTACGCGCCGCCGTGCTGGCCGTGCCGAGGGAAGACGACTGACGTGTGGGTCGTCGCCACCGCGGGTCACGTCGACCACGGCAAGTCCACCCTCGTCCGGGCGTTCACCGGGATGGAACCGGACCGGTGGGCCGAGGAACGCCGCCGCGGCATGACCATCGACCTCGGCTTCGCCTGGACGACGCTGCCCTCCGGCGGCACCGTCGCCTTCGTCGACGTGCCCGGCCACGAGCGCTTCGTGCCCAACATGCTCGCCGGGGTCGGCCCGGTGCCGGCGGCCCTCATGGTGGTGGCCGCCGACGAGGGCTGGATGCCGCAGTCCGCCGAGCACCTGGCCGCGCTGGACGCGCTCGGCGTCGCGTACGGCCTGGTCGTGGTGACCCGCGCGGACCTGGCCGACCCGGGCCCGGCCATGCGGCGGGCCCGCGCCGAGCTGGCGGCGACCTCGCTGGGCGCCGTGGAGGCGGTCGCCGTCAGCGGCCTGACCGGGGCGGGCCTGCCGGGGCTGCGGGAGGCGCTGGACCGGCTCGCGGCGCGGCTGCCCGCCCCGGACGGCGACGGCCCGGTGCGGCTGTGGGTGGACCGCAGCTTCACCATCCGCGGCAGCGGCACGGTGGTCACCGGGACGCTGGGCGCCGGGCGGTTACGGGTCGGCGACGAGCTGGAGCTGGCCGGCAGCGGCGAACGGGTGCGGGTACGCGGCCTGCAGTCGCTCGGTGCGCCCCACGACGAGGTGGGCGCGGTGGCCCGGGTGGCGGTCAACCTGCGCGGCACGCCGCGGGACCGGCTCGCCCGCGGCGACGCGCTGCTGAGCCCGGCGCGGTTCCACCGCACGGAGGTGCTGGACGTCCGCGTCGCGGGCGACCCCGCCACGGACCTGCCGGCCACGCTCACCCTGCACGTCGGTTCGGCCGCGGTGCCGGTGCGGGTCCGGCCGCTCGGCCCGGACACGGCGCGGCTGCGGCTGGCCCGGCCGCTGCCGCTGCTCGTGGGCGACCGGGCGTTGCTGCGCGACCCGGGCCGCCAACACGTGGCCGGTGGGGTGACGGTGCTCGACGTGGCGCCGCCGCCGCTGGCCCGCCGCGGCGCCGCGGCGGCCCGCGCGACGGTCCTGGCGGGTCTGAACGGCCGGCCCGACCTGGCCGGGGAACTGCGCCGCCGCCGGCTCGTCCGGGCCGCGGACCTGACCCGGATGGGTGTCCCGGTCGACGCCCAGCCGGTGGCCGGCGACTGGCTCGCCGACCCGGGGCACTGGCGGCAGCTCGGCGTCCGCCTGGCCCAGGAGGTGGCCCGGCACGCCCGGGAGCACCCGCTGGAGCCCGGCGCGCCCGTGGAGGCGCTGCGGCAGCGGCTCGACCTGCCCGACCGGGCGCTCGTGGAGGCGCTCGTCCGGCCCCCGCTGCGGTTGCGTGGCGGCCGGGTCACGGCGGCCGAGGTGGACGCGCTGCCCGCACCGGTGGCGCGCGCGGTCCAACGCATCCGCGCCGAGTACGGCGACCGGCCGTTCCGGGCGCCGGAGGCGGACCGGCTCGCCGACCTGGGGTTGGGCCCGCGGGAGGTGGGCGCCGCGGTGCGGGCGGGCGCGCTGCTGCGGCTCGCCGAGAACGTGGTGCTCCTGCCCGACGTGCTCGACGAGGCGGTGCGGGTGCTGGCCAAGCTGCCCCAGCCGTTCACCCTCTCCGAGGCCCGGCGGGCGCTGGACACGACGCGTCGGGTGGCGGTGCCGCTGCTGGAGTTGCTGGACCGGCGTGGCGCGACGCGGCGGCTGCCCGACGACGCCCGGATCGTGGTGGGCTGAGGGCGGGGGCGGCGGGGAACCGACCGCGCCCACGCCGGCGGTCACCTACGGTGACGCCATGGACCCTTCCGCGGTCTGGCGGGACAAGCAGCACAAGTGGCGGATCGAGGCGTACCGGGCACCGGACCTCCGGTTCGCGATCTTCGCGACGAACGGCACCACCGAGTCGGCGCCGCTGTGGCTGTTCGGGATGTCGGCCCTGGCCCGCTGGCTCATGACGCACGCCATCAGTCTGGACGACCTGGAGAGCGACTGACCGGGCGGTACCTCGCCGTACGGGTGAATCCGTTTCATGACGCCTCCGGGGGCCGCCGGCCGCCCGTACGGTCCGAGGTGTGAAGGACCGAGGGTTGCGGACGTTCGTGACGGTGCTCGCGGGGCTCGCGGTGATCTACTTCGGGACCGCCGGGCGGGACCCGGGTGAGGGCCGAGGGCTCACCGGCGGGCTGGTGATACTCGCGCTGGCGGCCTCGCTGCTGGTCTGGTACCTGACCAAGCCGAGCCAGCCGGCGAAGTAGCCGGGTTCACCGGCCGGCGGCGTCCCGGTTGACCTCGCCCGCGGACTCCTCGCCGAGCGCCACCCGCACCAGGGCGGAGGCGAGCCGGCCGAACTCGGCGTCGCGCACCAGGCCGGCGAGCTTCTCCGGCGACTCGGGCAGGCCGAGGCGCTTGGCCCCGGACAGGGTCCGCCGGTCGGTGAACGGGCGCAGGTCCGGCCACACGGTCTGCGCCTCCCGCAGGAAGATGTCCGCGCCGGTGGGGCCGATGCCGGGGAACTCGGTGAGCAGCCGGCGCAGCGCGGCGGGCGCGCCGCCCGCCTCCCGGTGCAGCCGGCGCAGATCACCGTGCCACCGGTCGAGGCAGAGCCGCGCCCCCGTGCCGAGCATGGTGGCGGTCCGCTCGTCGTAGCGGCGGTAGTGGCCGCGGCCGAGCGCGTCGACCCGCTGCTGCCAGCTCGCGGCCTCCATGGCCTGCGGTGTCGTGTAGCCGGCGGCGAACAGCTCCCGGGCGGCGGCCACGGCCACGCAGGCCCGGATCCGGGTGCTCAGCAGCGTGGCGAGCACCAGCAGCTGGTACAGCGGCGCCGGCCGGTCGGCGAGCCGGATGCCGGCCTCCTCGGCGTACGTGTGCTCCTGCCGGTCCAGCAGGACCCGCGCCACCGCCCGATCGTCAGCCACGCCGCAGGTGTACCCGTCCCACGGCCGGCTAGCCCCGCCGGGCCCGCGAATGGCGACGCCGGGGGCGGGTACCCGGTCGTGGAGGCGGTCGATGCCGAAAGCCGTCCGCGCGGAAGGAGACACCGGTGGTCAATCCGCAGCAGGAGGAGTTGCGCCGCAACGACAAGGGCGCCACGAGCCAGTACAGCAAGGGCCCGAAGCCGACCGGCCATCCGCTCAACCGCGGGTCGTCCCGCGGCGACGAGGGCCGGCCGGTCCCGAAGGGGCAGGTCTCGCCGTACGGGTCGGCCGGCGAGCCGCTGGCCGACGACGAGAGCGACGCGCGGGGCTAGCGACCCCAGCGCTTCGCGGGCGGTCGTAGCCGGTTCCACGTGGCTGCGGCCGCCAACCCGTAGGTGAGGTGGGGCACGATGTCGCTGATCCAGTCGCTGCGCCGCCAGGTGCGCGGGTCGGTGACCCGGAGCACCGTGAGCGAACCGTCCGTCATGGCCATCGCGCCGGCGCCGAGCAGCCCACCGGCCGTCGCGAGCGGCCACCGGCGGCCCCGGGCGAGCAACGCGAAACCGACGCCCACGCCGACGCCCGTGGCGTAGCCGAGCAGCGCGCCCAGACCGTTACGCCGGTTCGGCGCCTTCGCAGGGGTGCCCAGGCCCACGTGGGCGGCGCTGGCGAGGCGCCCGGCCGCCTCATCCGGTGTGCTGCTGGCCGGCCGGCCCCGCAGCGCCATGTCCAGGTAGGTGACGATGTTCAGGGCGGTGCTGCCGACGGCGCCCGCGATGGCGCCGTCGGTCAGCTCGGTCGTCCTCACTTCGGGTCACCGGGTTCGCGCTCGCCCTTGGGGCCGTAGACGCGCTCGCCGCGGATCACCCCACGCTGGCCCCGGTCCTCCTGGAGGATCCGGTTCGCGACCTGGTCGGCGCGGCCGTCGGGCACCCGTCGTCCGGAGTCGTCGATCGCCTTGCGGATCCGTGCCCGCTGCTTGTCGTACGCGTTGCTGCCCGGCCGTGGTCCTGGCATCACTGCCTCCTCCGGTCGCTGTCGCCGATGGCGTACCCGGGGCGTCTACCCGTTGCGGGTGCGGCCAACCGTGCTCAGCGAGGGCCGGGCACCACGGCGACCGGGCAGTCGGCGTGGTGCAGCACCGACTGGCTCACCGACCCCAGGAGCAACCCGGTGAACTCGCCGCGCCCCTGCCCGCCGACCACCACGAGCTGGGCCTGGCGGGACGCCTCGGCGAGCGCCGGACCGGGCCGGGCGTGCACCGCGCGCCGGGTGACGCGCAGCTGCGGTTGGCGTTCGCCGAGCCCGGCGAGCGACTCGGCGAGGATCCGCTCCTCCTCGCCGCTCAGTTGGGTCTCGTCGTACACGAGCGGCTGCATGTCGCCCGGGCCGGTGGAGACGGGATGGCGGTAGGCGTGCAGCGCCAGCAGGTCGGTCCCACGGGCGGCGGCGGTGTCGGCCGCGAACGCGACGGCGAGGGTGGACACCTCCGAACCGTCCACCCCGACCACGACCGGCCCGTCCGTGCGCTCGGCGCCACGGGCCACGAGCACCGGGCAGTCGGCGTACGAGGCGACCTGGACGGCCACGGACCCGACGAGGAGGGCGGAGAATCCGCCCAGCCCCCGGTCCCCGAGCACGATCATGGCGGCGGCCGGCGCCTCGCCGAGCAGCACGGCGGACGCCTCCCCGTCGATGATCTCGCCGGAGACGCGTGTCCCCGGTGCCGTGGCCTCCGCCTCGGCGACGGCGCGGGCGACCACCTGCTGGGCCTGGTCGCGCAGCCCGCCACCCGGCGGGTTGTCGGGCGGGGCGGTGAGCGGCACGTGCAGCAGCGGCCAGATGAACCCGTGCACCACCCGCAGTGGCCGGTGACGGCGCGCCGCCTCGGAGGCGGCGAGGCGCACCGCGCGCAGCGCGGGCTCGGAGCCGTCCACGCCGACCACCACGGCCGCGCCGCCCGACGAGTTCACCGGCCCACCTCCCGCCACTGTGGGCCAGTATTCCGGCCGGTGGGGAGCCGGCGGAGCGATACCGCGCAGGACGCCCGGTCGGTACGCTGGCGACGACCACCGGAGAGGGAGCGTCATCGATGGTTGAACCCGATCAGCCGAGCACCGCCCGTATGATCGACTTCTGGCTCGGTGGGCACCACCACTTCCCGGTCGACGTCGAGGCGGCACGCGCCTTCGAGGGGGCGTACGGGCCGTGCGCGCCGGTGTTCCGCGCGTTGCGTGCCTTCCTCGGCCGCGCCGTGCGGGCCGTCGCCGAGCGCGGGGTGGACGGGTTCCTGGTGTTCGGCGCGGGGGTGCCCACGATGGGCAACGTGCACGAGGCGGCGCCCGAGGCCACTGTGCTCTACACCGACGTCGACCCCGTCACCATCCGGCTGGGGCAGCGCATCCTCGCCGGCAGTGACCGCGCCGGCTACGGCTACGGCGACGCCACGGACATCGGCACCATCGACCCGGCGCAGCTGCACCGGTTCGTGCCGGGGTGGGGGAGGAGGCCGGTGGGGGTGGTCTTCCTGGGCCTCGCGGCGTTCCTCGACGACGACACGCTGGCCCGCACCCTCGACGAGCTCTACACGGCGGCCGCGCCGGGCAGCTGCCTGGCCATCGACTTCGACACCGAGGAGCTGGCCGGGCACCCGGAGGCGCTGGCCATGATGGGGCCGGCGTTCCGGATGCGGTCGCCGGAGGCGTTCGGGCCGCTGCTCGGCCGATGGACGCCCACCGACGACGGCATCGTCCCGGTCACCCGGTGGCGGCCCGAGGGTCCGCCGGAGCAGGTGCCCGACGCGTTCCACGGGGCGGTCGCCGTCCGCGGGGACGACTGACCGGGCGCCGGGGGCACCGTCCGTCCGGACCGTCGGAGGCCCTCCGTATGATGCTTGCCTTACAGCAAGTTTCCGGAGGAACAACCATGCTGGACACCCCCGACGCAGTGGCGCGTACGCTCCGTGCGGCGCCGCCCGACCAGCTCGCGGAGGCCGCCGACCGCGCGATCCGGTCCGTTCTGGGTGCCACCCGGACCGACGTGTTCATCGCCGACTACCGGATCAGCGGCCTGTGGCCGCTGCTCGACCCGGAGCTGCCGTCCGCGGGATTTCTGGCCTGCCAGGGCGTGGTCCAGCGTTGCTTCAGCAGTCAGCGGCCGGTGCACGACGCCGCCGACGACGGGCGGTGCCGGCTCTACATGCCGCTGTCGGTGTGGGGGGAGCGGCTGGGCGTCCTCATGATCGAGTTGCCGGGATCACCCGGGCCGGGCGTCGAGGAACGGGTCGCCGACATCGCCGGGGACCTCGCGATGGCGTTGCGCGCCGCCGACCGCGAGACGGACCGCTACCGCCGGGTCCGGCGCCGCGAACGGCTCAGCATGGCCGCGGAGATGCAGTGGGAACTGCTGCCCGGGCGCAGCGTCTCCCACGAGGCGTTCCACCTCGCCGGTCAGCTCGAGCCGGCGTACACGGTGGGCGGTGACCACTTCGACTGGTCCCTCGACGGTGACCGGTTGACGGTCACGGTGCTCAACGGTGACGGCACGGGGCTGTCGGCGTCGCTGCTCACGGCGGTCGCCGTCAACGCCATGCGCAACGCCCGCCGCTCCGGCGGCGCGCTGGTGGAGCAGGCGGAGCTGGCCTCGGACACGCTCTACTACCAGCACCGGGGGCGGCGGCACGTGGCCACGCTCCTCCTCGAACTGGACGTGCGGGCCGGGCGGGTGCGGGCCGTGGACGCGGGTTCGCCGCACGTCCTGCGCCTGCGTGGCGGCACTGTGGAGCCGATCGCACTGGACCAGCAGCTGCCGCTGGGCATGTTCGCGGAGGCGCGGTACGACGTGCAGGAGTTCGCGCTGGCCCCTGGTGACCGTCTCTTCGTGGTGAGCGACGGCGTGTGGGCGGCCACCCCGCCGGGCGGGGAACCGTACGGGGAACGGGCGATGGCCCGGGCCATGCGGTCGACGCGGTTGCAGCCGCCCGCCGAGGCAGTTGGTACGGTGATGCGCGAACTGCACGCCTACCACGCGGACACCGACCTGGGCGACGACGCTGTCGTGGTCTGCCTGGACTGGCACGGTGTCCGTGGTCGGGACGCCGAGTGAGAGGCGCGGTCGTCACGGCCGGTCAGCAGCGGGACGATGGCAGGGGACATCGGGTGGAGGGACCTTCGGATCTCGCCGCGGCGATCGACGCCGCCGCCGAGGCGCTCGTCAACGTGCTCGACTCGGCCGTGTCCCGGCAGCAGGTCTCGGTCTCCCCGACGCAGCTGCGGGTGTTGTCGCTGATCAGCACCCGCCCCGCGACGAACGTCAACCGGCTCGCCGAGCTGCTGGACGTGGTGCCCTCCTCGGCGAGCCGGCTGTGCGACCGCCTCGAGGCGATCGGGCTGCTGCGCCGGACGGCGGATCCGCGGGACCGGCGCGAGGTACGGCTGCTGCCCACCCCCGCGGGGGAGGACCTCCTGCGGGAGCTGGCCGTGCGCCGGCAGCGGGCGGTGGCGACGGTGCTCGACCGGATGCCCTACCGGACGCAGCACGACCTGCTGGTCGCCCTGCTGGCCTTCGCGCAGGCCGCGGCGTCGGCGGCCGGGGAGCCGCAGAAGGATCCGACCGTCCGTACCGCCTGAGGCGCGCCGCCGACGGGCCGGAGCGGTGTCGGCCGCTGCACCCGCTTCCACCTATCTTCCTAGGATGCCTTACAGGTGGTGTGGCCCATCACACGAACCGCACGGCGACCACGACGACGTCCGGGCAGGCGGGCAACGGGGGACGGCCCGATATAGTGGCAGCGCAACTCGTCCGGCCCGCGATCGTCGATCGCGGGCCGACTTCAGGCGAAGGTCCCGTTCGGCGGGGCCGCGAAGAGGGCGCCGGCGGTGGCCGGCCCGACAGCGCGCACGTCTTCCCGCCCCGCCCGACCTCGGCCGGGAGCCGGATCGCGTGTGGCGGGAGGAGGCTCGGTGTCGCGTCGGCCGGCTGAGGCAGGGCATCCGCAGGCCTCCGGCGACACCGCCACCGGCCGGGTGCTCACCCTGCCGAACCTCATCAGCTTCCTGCGGCTGCTCGGCGTGCCGCTCTTCCTCTACCTCCTGCTGGTCGTCCACGCCGACGTGGCGGCGGTCGTGGTGCTGGCCGTGGGCGGCACCACCGACTGGGTGGACGGGTGGATCGCCCGGCGGCTGCGCCAGGTGAGCCGCCTGGGCGAGCTTCTCGACCCGCTCGCCGACCGGCTCTACATCCTCGCCACGCTGGTGGCGTTCACCGTCCGGGAGGTGGTGCCGTGGCAGTTCACGGCGGCACTGCTCGCCCGGGAGTTGCTGCTGCTCGCGTCGCTGGCGGTGCTGCGCCGGTTCGGCTACGGGCCACCGCCGGTGCACTACGTCGGCAAGACGGCCACCTTCCTGCTGCTCGCCGCGTTCCCCACGCTGCTGCTCGCGGCCGCGGCGCCCGGGGCCGCCGCGGTGGCCGGCGCGATCGGCTGGGCGTTGGCCTGGTGGGGGCTGGTGCTCTACTGGGTGGCCGGCGCCATGTACGTGATCCAGGCGTCCCGGCTCGTCCGGGCCGCACGCGGCGCGGGGAGGGCGGCGTGAGCGCGGCACGAGACGAGCGTGAACGTCCGGCGCGCGTGTACGCGCCGGACTTCCTCACCGAACTGTTCCGCAATCCCCTCGATCCCGGGTACGCCGACGCGGCGGCCCGCCGTCGGGAGAGCCCGCCGCCGGCGTGGCGGGCCCGGTCGTCGCGGACCGTCATGGTCGTGGTGCTGGTGGTGCTGGGTTTCCTCCTGGCGGTGGCGTACCGGCAGACGATGGAGGACGAGCCGGGGCGCAGCCAGGCCCGGTCGGGGCTCGTGGCGCAGATCAAGGAGCGGGAGCGGGAGACCGACGAGCTGTCCGCGCGGGCCGACCAGTTGCGCGAGGAGGTCGGCCGGGAGCGGGACGCCGCGTTGAGCGGTTCGGCGGCGGCGCGGCTGCGGGACCTGGAGGCGGGCACGGGTCTGGGCCGGGTGCGGGGCGACGGGGTGGTGGTCCGGCTGGCGGACGCCCCCGGGAACGCGGACGCGGTGACCGGCACCGCCGCGGGTCCCCCGCGCGTGCTCTACAGCGACCTTCAGGGCGTGGCCAACGCGCTGTGGAGCGCCGGCGCGGAGGCTGTCTCGATCAACGGGCAGCGGTTGACGGCGACGTCGACGATCCGCTCGGCGGGGGAGGCCATCCTGGTGGACTTCCGGCCGGTGACCGGGCCGTACGAGGTGTCGGCGATCGGGCCGGGGTCGATGAAGCGCACGTTCGAGCGGAGTCGTAGCGCCGCGTTGATGCAGGACGTGGCGCGGACGACCGGCCTGTCGTTCGGGGTGCGGGAGGCCGACGACCTCACTCTGCCGGCCGCTCCCGAGCCGCGGCTACGCTACGCGGAACCACCGGTACGCCCGAGCCCCTCGCCGTCGGGTGACCGGTCCGCCAGTCCCGGGGCGTCCGGTTCCGGGACGTCTCCCAGCCCCTCCGGAGGTGGTCGATGATCGCGGTGCTGGCGCTGCTCGCCGGTGTGGTTCTCGGGGTGTGGCTCGATCCCACCGTGCCCGCGGCGTTGCAGCCCTACCTGCCGATCGCCGTGGTGGCCGCTTTGGACGCGGTGTTCGGTGGGGTGCGGGCGAAGCTCGACCGGATCTTCGACGACAAGCAGTTCGTGGTGTCCTTCATCTCGAACGTGCTGGTGGCGGCGCTGATCGTGTACCTGGGCGACCAGCTGGGTGTGGGTGGTCAGTTGTCCACGGGTGTGGTGGTCGTGCTGGGTGTGCGGATTTTCGGGAACGTGGCGGCGATCCGCCGGCACCTGTTCCGGGCGTAGGTTCTAGGCGATGAGCGACGAGCAGACCGAGACGGGTACGGGTTGGCCGGAGCCGGCGGGGCCGGGTCGGCCGGCGGGTCCGGCCAGTGAGCCGGATCCGCGTCCGGACGCGCCGGATCCGGACGAGTTGAGTCCGTTGGCGCCGGAGGCGTCGCCGGAGTCGCCGGGGCGTGAGCGTTCCGGTGAGGGTGTGGAGCCGGTCGAGGACGGGACGGTGGACCTGTCCGGGCCGGCGCCGGAGCGCCCGGAGGCATCCGGGGAGGCGCCGGCGGATGCGGGGGCTGCCGCGGAATCGTCTGCGGCGGCGGGGCGGTCGCGGGTGTCGGCGGCGAGTGTGATGATCGCCGCGTTGCTGGCGTTGCTGGGGTTCACGCTGGTGGTGCAGTTGAAGACGACGTCGACGGATCCGGCGTCGGGCGCCACCCGGCAGGAGGACCTGGTGCGGATCCTGTCGGATCTGGATGCCCGGGAGAACCGGTTGCGCCAGGACATCGCGTCGCTGGAGGAGAGTCAGCGGCAGTTGCGTTCGGGTGAGCAGGGCCGCCAGGCGGCGCTGGACGAGGCGACGCGGCGGGCCGACGAGTTGGGCATCCTGGCGGGCACGCTGCCGGCGACGGGGCCGGGGCTGAGCGTCCGGTTCGAGGCCGGTGGCGAGCCGATCAAGGCGTCGCGGGTGTTGGACGCGGTGCAGGAGCTGCGGGGCGCGGGCGCGGAGGCGATGCAGATCGCCGGTGGTGATCGGGCGACGGCGCGGATCATCGCGTCGACGTACTTCCTGGACGGGGAGAACGGGTCGCTCATGGTGGACGGGCGGCGGTTGACGGGGCCGTACACGATCACGGTGATCGGTGACCCGGCGACGATGCGTACGGCGTTGAACATTCCGGGTGGGGTGGTCGCGTCGGTCCAGGGTGACGGCGGTAACGTGATCGTTGAGGATCGTGAGGCTGCCGAGGTTTCGGCACTGCACGCGCCGATCAAGCTGGAACACGCCCGGCCGGTCTCCTGACCGGACGCGGCCGCTGCGGGCCGGGTGCCCGGAGCACGATGGATGAGGGACGCGTCTGTGATTCCTGAGGATCTGCGATACACCGCCGAGCACGAGTGGGTGGCGGGTGACGGCACCGGGACGGTCCGGGTCGGCATCACGCACTTCGCGCAGGACGCGCTGGGTGACATCGTGTACGTCCAGTTGCCTGATCCGGGTGCGGTGGTGGCGGCCGGTGATTCGCTGGGTGAGATCGAGTCGACCAAGAGTGTGTCGGAGATCTACGCCCCGGTGGGTGGCACGGTGGCCGCGCGCAACGAGGCGCTCGGCGACACTCCCGAGGTGATCAACACCGATCCGTACGGTGCGGGTTGGTTGGTGGAGATCACTCCGGATGATCCGACGGCGGTGGACGGGCTGCTGACGGCGGGCGCGTACCGCGAGCTCACCGAGAGCTGAGTGTGCTTGATCCGGTGCGCCCGTCGAGTCCGCGCGTCCGGTTGCCCTGCATTTCGGCGCTGGCTAGGCTCGCCCAGTCGACCGAGAACCCAATAGTTGAGCGTTGCGGAATTGCCTTCCCGGGCACGGGGAGCCAGCCGCCGGGTGTGCGACTGCCCGGCGGCCAGACCCGCCATTACCCGACGCCGACCGAACAGATCCGTGAGGTGGTCCCATGACGCGCCCAGACGACGAGTTCCCCCCGCTCGACGTCACTTCGACGCTCAATCTCGGTTCGCTCGACGAAGTGCTGGAGGGGCCGGACACCGATGTGGTGCCGAGCCGGATGTCCGGTTCGTTGCCGCCGGGGATGGCGCTGCTGGTGGTTCGTCGGGGTCCGAATGCGGGTGCCCGGTTCCTGCTGGACCATGACGTGACGACGAGTGGGCGGCACCCCGACAGTGACATTTTCCTCGACGATGTGACGGTGTCGCGGCGGCACGCGGAGTTCCACCGTGACGGTGGCACGTTCACGGTGCGGGACGTGGGGAGCCTGAACGGCACCTACGTGAACCGGGAGCGGGTCGAGGCGGCCACGTTGAGCAATGGTGACGAGGTGCAGATCGGTAAGTTCCGGGTGGTGTTCATCGCCGGTCCGCGCCCGGAGGAGGAGGCCGGCCGGGGGTGAACGAGCCTGCGGCCTCCACGTCACCGGGGGCGGCCCGGTCCCAGCCGCTGATGAGCATCGGTGAGGTGCTGGGGCAGTTGCGGGTGGATTTCCCCGACGTCACGATCTCGAAGTTGCGGTTCCTCGAGGCCGAGGGTCTGGTGGAGCCGCAGCGGACGGCTGCGGGTTACCGCAAGTACAGCTGGGACGATGTGGCGCGGTTGCGGTTCGTGCTGACCGCGCAGCGGGACCAGTATCTGCCGTTGCGGGTGATCCGGGAGCAGTTGGCCGAGTGGGATGCGACCGGTGCGGCGCCGGGGCGGTCACGCCCGACGTTGGTGGCGGTGGGTCCCGGTGGTGAGGTGCCGGGCCGTGAGGTGGACGAGCCGGTCGAGTCGTCGGAGGTGCGGCTCGGCCGGTCGGATCTGTTGGCCCGCAGCGGGTTGGACGAGTCGACGCTGTCGGAGTTGGAGCGGCTCGGTGTGGTGGTGTCGGATCCGCCGGGTTGGTACGACGGGGACGCGTTGATCATCGCGAGTGCGGTGGCGGGGTTGGCGGCGTACGGCCTGGAGCCGCGGCATCTGCGGGGTTACCGGACGGCGGCGGACCGGGAGGTCGGTTTGTTCGCGCAGTTGGTGGCGCCGTTGGTGCGGCAGAGTGATCCGGCGGCGCGGGCTCGGGCGGCGGAGACGGCGCGGGAGTTGGTGGCGTTGTCGCAGCAGTTGCACGCGGCGTTGGTGCGGGTGGGGTTGCGGTCGACGCTGGGTCGGTGAGCCGGCGTCGGCGTGCCCTGCCTGGGGGCGGTGTGCGGAAAGATCTGCTCGGGGAAGCGTGTCGTAGGCTTGCGGGGGTAACCCCTTTCTGGCGCGGGCGTGGTGCGGGTAGCGCATGGGACGGCCGTGTCGCGGTCCGTGTACCGTGCAGGGAAGGGTGCGGTGCGGCGTAGGTGACAACGACACGGAGGCGGCGGTGCGCGAGCTGAGCGTGGTCGGGGTTCGGGTGGAGCTGCCCAGTAACCAGCCGATCGTCCTGCTCAGGGAGGTCGAGGGGGACCGCTATCTGCCGATCTGGATCGGCGCGGTCGAGGCGACGGCGATCGCTTACGAGCAGCAGGGGGTCAAGCCGGCCCGGCCGTTGACGCATGATCTTCTGCGGGACGTGCTGGCGGCGTTGGACGCGCCGTTGCGGGCGGTGGAGATCACCGAGCTCAAGGAGAACGTCTTCTACGCCGACCTTCTGATCGGTGACGGGGTGCGGGTGTCGGCGCGGCCGAGCGATTCCATCGCGTTGGCGTTGCGGGTGGGTGCTCCCATTCGTTGTGCCGAGCAGGTCCTCAGTGAGGCGGGGATCGTGATTCCCGACGAGCAGGAGGACGAGGTGGAGAAGTTCCGCGAGTTCCTGGAGCAGGTGCGTCCGGAGGATTTCGCGGGCTGAGTGGCGGCTCGGCCGGCGCGGTCCGGTGGCCGTCACGGTGGGTGACGTGTCGTCGCGTGTGGTGATCTTCCGCGTGGCTGCGCGGCGTGTCGCGGTGGTTTCTCCGCGGTAACTCCTCGAGGTCGCTATAGGGTTGCCGTGTCGAGGGGTCGCGTCCCGGAAACGACGCGGCACCGCACGGACGGGGAGGTTGTCCGGATGCACGAGCCGCGGAATTCCGATCCGGGTACGGAACTGGACGAGCCGGGTGTGGCGTCGCCGGGGTCGGCGACGGACGGTGACGGTTCGGTGGGCTACCGGGGTGTGACGGCCTGCCACGCGGTGGGGATCAGTTACCGGCAGCTGGACTATTGGGCCCGGACGGGGCTTGTGGTGCCGAGCGTGCGGGACGCGTCGGGCTCGGGCACGCAGCGGTTGTACTCGTTCCGCGACCTGGTGGTGTTGAAGGTCGTGAAGCGTCTGCTGGACGCCGGGGTGTCGCTGCAGAACATCCGCAAGGCCATCGACGCGTTGCGGTCGCGTGGTGTGGAGGATCTGGCCGGGATCACGTTGATCTCGGATGGCACGACGGTGTACGAGTGCCGGTCCCCGGAGGAGGTCGTCGACCTGTTGCAGGGCGGCCAGGGGGTGTTCGGCATCGCGATCGGCGGCGCGTTCAAGGAGATCCAGGGTTCGCTGTCGCATCTGCCGGCGGAGCCGGCTGCGGGGGCGGCGGGTGACCCGGTGTCGGCGCCGCAGGACCCGGTGGGTGACGAGCTGGCGGCGCGGCGGGCACGGCGGCGGGCGGGCTGAGGGTTCGCTCGTCGGCGCTGCGGCCGCCCCGATGGGGTGGCTGACCGGCCCGTTTCTGGGGTTGGTGACGGTCGGTGTGTGCGACGCGCCGACGAATCTCGCAATTTTCATGGTGACGCTGCGTGTCCGTTGGCGGATGCAGGTGGCCTGCTTGCCCGTTCGGGGCGGGGGCATCGCCCTCCTGGCGGATCATGGCTCGCCGGGTCGGCCGATGCTGGTCAGGTGATTGGGCAGCGGGCGTCGCTGGTGGTCAACGGCGGGGAGTGGGCAGCGAGGCTCGGACTCCGCGGCCGTTCCGCAGTGGACGGTACCCCCGGGTCGGTGACGCTTCGTGTGGTGATGATCGCGGCTGGTGTCGACGGTGGACGGCGGTTTCGTGACGCTGCGTGGTGAGCGGTGTCAGGAATCCGATAGGGGGGCCATGACCGGGCGGACGCGACACGCTAAGGTCCGACACGCGGTCGCCCCGGTGCCCAGGTCGCTGTGAGCGTCACCTGTCGCGCCGGCCCGACCGTTTGCCCTTCGCGCCACCCCCGCGCGCCCCTCCATATGGGAAGGAACGACCGTGACGGTTACGGAAGAGACCACCCCCGTCTCCCACTACGAGCGGATCGGTGGTGCCAGCTCGGTGAAGGCGGCCGTCGAGCTGTTCTACGACAAGGTGCTCGCCGATCCGGATCTCGCCGGCTACTTCACCAACGTGGAGATGGTCGGTCAGCGGCGGCACCTTGCCCTCATGCTGACCGTCGTGCTGGGCGGGCCGAACGAGTACACCGGCCGTGGGCTGGCCGAGGCGCACAAGCCGCTGAACATTCCCGTGGAGCACTACGCGAAGGTCGGCGGGCACCTCATCACGACGCTGACCGAGCTGGGGGTGCCGGCGGACGTGCTGGCGCACGTGCAGACCGTGCTGGCCGACGTGCAGGACCAGGTGGTGGCCACCGGGAACCGTCCGGGCGCCTGAGCGTGGACGTCGCACGGCTCAAGCAGAGCTGGTCCCTGGTCGCCGGTCACGGCGACCAGGTGCCGCTCTACTTCTATTCGACTCTTTTCCTGACCCACCCCGAGACCCGGCAGATGTTCCCCACGAACATGGCCGGGCAGCGGGACCGGCTGGTCACCGCGTTGGGTCACATCGTGACCAACGTCGACCAGCTGGACCGGCTCGTCGGGTTCCTGCAGGACCTGGGCGCCGACCACCGCAAGTTCGCGGTGCGCCCGGAGCACTACCCGGCCGTCGGTGAGGCGTTGCTGGCCACGTTGCAGCACTTCCTGGGCGAGCAGTGGACCGACGAGCTGGCGCAGGACTGGACGGCCGCGTACGGGCTGGTGTCGCAGGTGATGATCGAGGCTGCGCAGGCCGCGGAGGCGGTGAACCCGCCGTGGTGGGTCGCCGAGGTCGTGGCGCACGAGCGGCGGGCGTTCGACGTGGCGGTGCTGACGCTGCGCCCGCAGTACCTGCTTCCGTTCACGCCGGGGCAGTCGATCGGTGTGTCGCATCCGTCGGTGCGGTCGTGGCGGTACTACTCCCCGGCGAACGCGCCGCGCGCGGACGGCACGTTGGAGCTGCACGTGCGGGCGGCGCCGGGTGGTGTGGTGTCGTCGCGGCTGGTGTACGGGGCGGCGGTGGGCGACCAGCTGCACCTGGCGGCGCCGGTCGGTGACCGGTTGACGCTGTGGCCGGCCGGGTCGAGCGACCTGCTGATGCTGGCCAGCGGCACGGGTTGGGCGCCGGTGAAGGCGCTGGTGGAGCAGGTGGCCGCCGAGGGGGCGCAGCGCCGGGTGGACCTGTACGTGGGTGCCCGGTCCCGCAGCGAGTTCTACGACACGGACGCGATCGACAAGTTGGCGTCGTCGTTTCCGTGGTTGACGGTGACGTACGTGGTCGGTGCGGACTTCCGGCGTCCCGGGGAGTTCGTGCACGCCGTCGACCGGGCGTTGGCCGACGGTGACTGGCGGTCCCGGCATGTGTACGTGTGCGGCTCCGACGAGATGGTCGACTACTCGGTGCAGGCGTTGACCCGGTCCGGCTACCACCCGGGGCAGCTGCACCACGAGGGGTTCGGCAAGCACTGGTACGGGCCGACGTGGCGGACGGCGGTCGACTCCGCCGCCCCTGACAACTCGGGAGGTGCGCGGTGAGCGCCACGCCGATTAGCAGGTACGACGGGATTCCGGTGTCCGGTGGCGTCCAGGTGAGGATGACGGCCGACCGGGTGCGGCGGTGGGAGTTCGCGGCGGCGTCGTTCACCCGGCGCGGCTACGACAACGCCGACGTGGACCGGTTCCGGATGCAGGTCGCCGACGAGCTGGATCTGCTCTCGGCGCAGATCGCGAACCTGCGGGCCGAGAACGAGCGGCTCAACGACCGGGTGGAGCTGCACCGGCACGGGGTGATCCCGAGCAAGAACGCGTCGGCGAACGTGCCGGCGGCGAAGGAGGTGAATCTGCTCTCCGCGGCGCAGCGGGAGGCGGAGCAGATCATCGCGCAGGCGCACGACTACGCGCGTCGCGTCGCCGAGTACGCGCAGACGCAGTACGAGAGCTACATGCGGGCGGCCGCGGAGGAGGCGAAGCAGGAGGCCGAGCGGGCGGTGCAGGAGTATCGCAGCGCGGCGGGGCCCACCTTCGACGACTCTGTGGCGACGCGGGAGGCGTTGCGGATCTTCGGCGAGATGATGATCTCGCACATGCAGGCGGCGGCGCGGCACCTGGACGACGGCAGCGAGCAGTTGTCCCGCACGATGAGCCGGCTGATCGGCGAGGCCGGTCAGGCCGTGGCGGCGGGTGCGGGCGTACGGCAGAACGCGCTGCCCCGCCACCAGCAGCGCTGAGTCCGGCGCGGTCCACCCCCGGGCGGCCGGGGGTGGACCGGTGGGCGCCCGAGCGGGCGCTGAGGCAGCATGGACGGCGTGACGGAGATGATCGACGCGCTGGCCGACCGGGTGGCCGGCGGTGGTGTCGTGGTGCTGAGCGGGGCGGGGTTGTCCACCGAGTCGGGCATCCCGGACTATCGGGGGCCCAGCGGGGTGGCGCGTCGGCACACCCCGATGACGTACCAGACGTTCACCCGGGACCCCCTGGCTCGGCGTCGCTACTGGGCGCGCAGCCACCTCGGGTGGCGGCTCATGGCGCGGGCGGAGCCGAACGACGGGCACCGGGCGGTGGCTCGGCTGCAGCACGGCGGCCTCGTCGACGCCGTGATCACGCAGAACGTGGACGGGTTGCACACGGCGGCGGGCAGCCCGGCAGTGGTGGAGCTGCACGGCCGGCTCGACGAGGTGGTCTGCCTCGACTGCGGCAACCAGGTCTCCCGGGAGGAGCTGGACCGGCGGCTGCGGGAGGCCAACCCGGGCTTCGACGCGCGGGTGGCCGCCGTCAACCCCGACGGTGACGTGGACCTCGACGACGCCGCGGTGGCCGGTTTCCGTACGGTCGACTGCACGTTCTGCCCCGCCGGCACGCTGAAGCCGGACGTGGTGTTCTTCGGGGAGACGGTGCCCGCGCCGCGGGTGGCGCGCTGTTTCGCGCTGGTGGAGCGGGCCCGGCTGCTGCTGGTGCTGGGGTCGTCGTTGACGGTGATGTCGGGGCGGCGGTTCGTGCTGCGGGCCGCGAAGCTCGGCATTCCCGTGGTGATCGTCAACCAGGGGCCGACGCGGGGTGACGGGTACGCGGCGCTGACGGTGGACGCGCCGCTGGGCCGGGTGCTGCCGGCGCTGGCCGACCGGATCCTCGGCCCGGTCCCGGGCGGGCTGGCCGGGTCGGACCCGGTGGGCGCGGGGGCGTCCGCGGGGGCCGGCTGACCCGGCCGCGGCCGCTCATGATCACAGGCCCGGGGGACGACAGCGGTGGGAAACCCGGGCGCTGGTAGCGTTGACCATGCCGGTAACACCCACGTGGGAGAGACCGCCCAGGAGCACCCGGGGCGGCGCCGAAGGGGCAAATCCTCCCCGGAACCTCTCAGGCAAAAGGACCTCGTGGGGCAGGCACTGTGGAGCGCCGCGTCGGGGCGCGACAGAGGGGGAGGCCGACCTGTCGACCTCGCCCGGGAGCGCAGCCCATGACCGCAGAGCAGTTCGCCACCCGTCACATCGGCCCCGACCCGGATGACGAGCGCCGCATGCTGGAGACCGTCGGCTACGGCTCGATCGACGAGCTGATGGACGCGGCGATCCCCGAGGTGATCCGCTGGCACGGCACCCTCGACCTGCCGGAGCCTGCGACCGAGGCGGAGGCCCTCGCCGAGCTGCGCGCCCTCGCGGGTCGCAACACCGTCGCCGTCTCCATGATCGGCCTGGGCTACCACGGCACGCACACTCCGGCGGTGATCCGCCGCAACGTGCTGGAGGACCCGGCCTGGTACACGGCGTACACGCCGTACCAGCCGGAGATCAGCCAGGGCCGGCTGGAGGCGCTGCTGAACTTCCAGACCATGGTCACCGACCTGACGGGGCTGGCCACCGCGAACGCGTCGATGCTCGACGAGGGCACGGCCGCGGCGGAGGCCATGACCCTCGCCCGGCGGGCGTCGAAGAGCAAGAGCAGCGTGTACGTGGTCGACGCCGACACGCTGCCGCAGACGATCGCGGTGATCGGCAGCCGGGCGGAGCCGCTGGGCATCGAGGTGCGGGTGCTGGACCTGGCCGTCGAGGAGCTGCCGGGCGAGTTCTTCGGCCTGCACCTGCAGTACCCGGGGGCGTCCGGGGCGGTCCGCGACCACGCGCCGCTGGTGGAGGCGGCCCACGCGGTCGGTGCGCTGGTCACCGTCGCGGCGGACCTGCTGGCGCTGACGCTGCTGCGCCCGCCGGGGGAGATCGGCGCGGACATCGCCGCCGGCACCACGCAGCGGTTCGGTGTGCCGATGGGCTTCGGCGGCCCGCACGCCGGCTATCTGGCGGTCCGCTCGGGGCTGGAGCGGATGCTGCCCGGGCGGCTGGTGGGTGTGTCGAAGGACGCGGACGGCAACCCGGCGTACCGGCTGGCGTTGCAGACCCGGGAGCAGCACATCCGCCGGGAGAAGGCGACCAGCAACATCTGCACGGCGCAGGTGCTGCTGGCGGTGATGGCCGGCATGTACGCCGTCTACCACGGCCCCGACGGGCTGCGGGCGATCGCCCGGCGTACCCACGGCATGGCGGCGCGCCTCGCGGCGGGGCTGCGCGCCGGCGGCGTCGAGGTCGCCGACGTCGCGTTCTTCGACACGGTGACCGCGGTGGTGCCGGGCCGGGCCGCCGAGGTGGTCGCGGCGGCGGCGCGGCGCGGGGTGAACCTGCGGCTCGTCGACGGTGACCGGGTGGGGATGTCCTGCGACGAGACGACGACGGTGGCGCACCTGGAGGCGGTGTGGGCGGCGTTCGGGGTGCCGGGCGTCGACGGTGACGTCGACGTGGCGCTGCCGGCGGCCCTCGACCGCACGTCGGAGTTCCTCACCCACCCGGTGTTCCGCACCCACCACTCGGAGACGGCGATGCTGCGCTACCTGCGCCGGCTGGCCGACTTCGACTACGCCCTGGACCGGGGCATGATCCCGCTGGGGTCGTGCACGATGAAGCTGAACGCGACCACGGAGATGGAACCGGTCAGCTGGGCGGAGTTCGCGCACGTGCACCCGTTCGCGCCGGCCGAGCAGACCGCCGGCTACCGGGAGATGATTGGCCAGCTGGAGGGCTGGCTGGCGGAGCTGACCGGGTACGACGCGGTGAGCGTGCAGCCGAACGCCGGGTCGCAGGGTGAGCTCGCGGGTCTGCTGGCGATCCGCGCGTACCACCGGGACCGGGGCGAGGAGCACCGCGACGTGTGCCTCATCCCGTCGTCGGCGCACGGCACCAACGCGGCCAGCGCCGTGATGGCCGGCATGCGGGTGGTCGTGGTGGCGTGCGACGCGGAGGGCAACGTCGACCTCGTCGACCTCGACGCGAAGATCGACAAGCACCGGGACGCGCTCGCCGCGATCATGGTGACGTACCCGTCGACGCACGGGGTGTACGAGACGGGCATCGCGCAGCTGTGCGCGAAGGTGCACGACGCCGGCGGGCAGGTGTACGTCGACGGAGCGAACCTCAACGCGCTCGTCGGTTTCGCGAAGCCGGGCCGCTTCGGCGCGGACGTGTCGCACCTGAACCTGCACAAGACGTTCTGCATCCCCCACGGTGGTGGCGGGCCGGGTGTGGGCCCGGTGGCGGTGCGGGCGCACCTGACGCCGTTCCTGCCGGGCGACCCGGGCGGGGCGCGCGTCGACGGGCAGCCGGCGATCTCGGCGGCCCGGTACGGGTCGGCGGGGATCCTGCCGATCCCGTGGGCGTACCTGCGGATGATGGGCGCGTCGGGGCTGACCCGGGCGACCGGGGTGGCGGTGCTCGCCGCGAACTACGTGGCGGCGCGGCTGCGTAACCACTTCCCGGTGCTGTACGCAGGCAACAAGGGCCTCGTGGCGCACGAGTGCATCCTCGACCTGCGGCCGCTCACGAAGGCGACCGGGGTGAGCGTCGACGACGTGGCGAAGCGGCTCATCGACTACGGCTTCCACGCGCCGACGATGTCGTTCCCGGTGGCGGGGACGCTCATGGTGGAGCCGACCGAGAGCGAGGACCTGGCCGAGCTGGACCGGTTCTGCGAGGCGATGATCGCGATCCGGGCGGAGATCGACAAGGTGGGTGCGGGGGAGTGGCCGGCGGGGGACAACCCCCTGGCGAACGCGCCGCACACCGCGGCGATGGTCAGCGGCGACGAGTGGCCCCACCCGTACCCGCGGTCGGTGGGCGCGTACCCGGCCGGCGTGGACCGGGCCGGGAAGTACTGGCCGCCGGTGCGGCGCATCGACGGCGCGTACGGCGACCGGAACCTGGTCTGCTCCTGCCCGTCGCCGGAGGCGTTCGAGAGCTGACCGGTGTGCGCCGGGGCGGTCGTGGGGCCGCCCCGGCGGGCGTCGACCTGGCCGAACGGTCCCGTACCGGGGGACCGGCCAGGCCCACGCGCCGTCTGGTTACGCTGTGTCGTCGCTCAGGCGACGAGGGCGTGAGGGGCGGGCCCGCGGTGCGGGGCGATGCTGCGACCGTCGGGGAGCAGCTCACCGGTGTCCTCGAAGATGATGACGCCGTTGCAGAGCAGGCTCCAGCCCTGCTCAGGGAAGCAGGCGAGGACCCGGGCAGCTTCCCTGTCGGTGGCGTCGGCGGAGGGGCAGGTGGGTTGGTGCTGGCACATCGGGTTCTCCGGACTGTGGGGGCACTGTGTCATGGTTCACATGACCAGTGACGCACAGTACCAAGCGAAAGTGGCCGGCATCGAGCAGGAGTACGCGTGCGAGTCGCGAATTCCGCTGAACGGATGAGGCAGATAGGGCCGGACGGCGTGGACACGCTTCCATTACTTACGGTTGTCGATGCGCCGGCGGCGCCCGCCGACTGCCGCCGTACGCTGGTCGAACACGCCCGGTGGGAGTGGCGCCCGGCCGACGGCGGCGACCCGGCCACCGGCGCCCAGGAGTTCCTGGCCGCCCACGGCCTGCCGCTGGACGACCTGGCCCGCCCGGCCACCGCCCACCACGGCGCCGGCGGCCCGTGCGGCGCCGCCCTGTACGTCTCGGCCGCCGCCGGCGCGCTGCTCGCCGGCGCCCCGACCGGCGCGCCGACCCCGGCGCCCGCCCTGCCCGAGGTCGCCGTGGTGGTCTACGGCCACGCCGACCCGCCGCCCCCGCCCCCCGCGGGCGGCCGGTGGCGGCTCGGCGACTGGTCGGAGAGCTGGACCCCCGCCGCCCACGCCGCGGCCGTGCGGGCGGTCCGCGACGCCATCGGCCGCGGCGACGTCTACCAGGTCAACGTCGTGGGACACGCCAGCGCCCGGTACGCCGGCGACCCGCTGCCGGCTCTCGCCCGGCTGGGGGCGCTGCCCGGCGCCCGCTACGGCGGCACACTGACCGGCGCCGGATGGGCCATCGGCTGCGCCTCCCCGGAGACGCTCGTCGAGTTGAGCGACGGGCGGCTGGTCACCCGACCCATCAAGGGCACCCGCCCGGCCACCGCCGCCGGCGCCCGTGAGCTGCTGGCGAGCGCGAAGGAACGCGCCGAGCACGTGATGATCGTCGACCTGGAACGCAACGACCTGGCCCGGCTCGCCCGCACCGGCACCGTACGGGTCGACGAGCTGTTCGCGGTGCGCCGCTGGTGCGACCTGTGGCAGGCCGAGTCGACGGTGTCCGCGGCGGTCGCCGACGGGATCGGCCTCGCGGACCTGCTGCGCGCCGTCTGCCCCGGAGGATCGGTCACCGGCGCCCCGAAACGGGCCGCCCTCGACCGGATCGCGGCCCTCGAGCTGGTGGGCCGGGGCGCCAGCATGGGCGCCCTCGGCTGGGTCGCCCCCGGCCGCATCGACCTGGGCCTGACCATCCGCACCGCCGCCGTCGACGCGCAACGGGTGCACGTGTGGGCCGGCGGTGGGATCACCTGGGGCAGCGACCCCGACGCCGAGGTCGCCGAGGCGGCCGCCAAGAGTGCCCCCGTGCGAGCCGCCCTTTCCGGTCGCTGAGGCACGGCCGCGCGAAGCGCGCTTGACGTTGACACCGTCGGGACGGACGGCCCCGTCCACCTCACGGGGGCGGGGGCCGGCTGTGTGCCGGTTGAGCGTGATGACTCTGCGGCATATTTATGCCGCAGAGTCATCAGCCCGTGCGGGAATGTGCCCCGGACGGACCGGAGCGCCCCCGCCGCCGGGCGCCGACCTCGGCCGGCCCGGGCCCGTCGTCCGGCTGCGGGCCGGTCGTGAGCCGTTCTCACCGCCGGGCGGCGAACCCGTCCAGCGCGGCGAGCACCCGGTCGCCGATGCCGTGGCGGGCGCCGTGCCCGGCGGTCTCCACCAGCTCCAGCCGGGCGTCGGGCCACTCCTGCGCCAGCCGCCACGGGATGTCCGGCGGGCTGCTGATGTCCAACCGCCCGTGCACGAGGACGCCCGGGAGGCCGGCGAGCCGGCCCGCCTCGCGCAGCAGCTGACCGTCGGGCAGGAAGCCGGCGTGGCGCCAGTAGTGGGTGACCAGCCGCGCGGAGAGCATCCGGAACCGCGCGTCGTCGAAGCGGGCGTCGGGCCGCCAGCCGGGGACGGTGCGGACGTGCGTGTCGTCCCAGGCGACCCAGTCGCGGGCCGCCCGCTCGCGTACCGCGGGGTCCGGGTCGGCCAGCAGCCGGGCGTACGCGTCGGCCAGGTTGCCGTCGCGGTCGGCCGGCGGCACCCCGTCGCGGAACCGCGCCCACTCGGCCGGGAACACCCGCCCCATGTCCCGGGTGATCCACTCGACCTCCCGGTGGGTCGTGGTGACCACGCTGAACAGCACCAACTCGCTGACGTGGTCGGGGTGGCGCTGGGCGTACGCGAGCCCGAGGGTGGAGCCCCACGAGGCGCCGAGCACCAGCCACCGGTCCACGCCGAGGTGCTCGCGGAGCCGCTCGATGTCGGCGACGAGGTGGGCGGTGGTGTTGACCGACAGGTCCACGGCCAGGTCGGCGGCGTGCGGACGGCTGCGGCCGCAGCCGCGCTGGTCGAACAGCACCACCCGGTAGCGGGCCGGATCGAAGTAGCGCCGCCAGCCCTCGGTCGCGCCGGAGCCGGGGCCCCCGTGCAGCACCACGGCCGGCTTGCCGTCGGGGTTGCCGCAGGTCTCCCAGTACACGAGCTGCCCGTCGCCGACGTCGAGCAGGCCGTGCGCGTACGGCTGCGTCGGTGGGTACATCCGGTCCTCCCTCAGAACGAACAGTGAAACTCCCAGCGCATCGTGCACGTGAGCGTCCGCGCCCGCGGCCTGCCCCCGGCCGGTACGACGACGGCGGCGGTAGAGTCCGGGCCGTGACCACGGAGTACAGCGGCACGGGAGACCCGGCCCGCAGCCTCGCCCTGCTGTGGCGCACCCGGGAACCGGCCAGCCGCCGCGGCCGCACCGACCTGACCGTGGACCGGATCGTCCGCGCCGCCGTCGACGTCGCCGACACCGAAGGGCTCGCCGCCCTGTCCATGCGCCGCGTCGCCGAACGCCTCGACGTGGGCACCATGTCGCTCTACACGCACGTGCCCGGCAAGGGCGAGCTGCTCGACCTGATGCTCGACACCGTCTACGGGGAGACCCTCACCGACCCCGAGCCGACCGGCGGTTGGCGGGCCCGGCTGGAGCACCTCGCCCGCGAGTCCTGGGCGCTGTACCTGCGCCACCCCTGGCTGCTGCAGGTGGCCACCACCCGCCCTCCACTGGGCCCCAACCTGATCGCCCGCTACGAACGCGAGCTGCGCGCCGTGGACGGCATCGGCCTGACCGACCTCGAGATGGACGCCGTCGTCACCCTCGTCGGCGGGTTCGTCCACGGCGCCGTACGCGGCGCGGTCGAGCAGGCGCAGGCCGCCGAACGCACCGGCATGACCGAGGAACAGTGGTGGCAGGCCCACGCCCCGTACCTGGAGAAGGCCATGGACCCCCGCCGCTTCCCCCTCGCCGCCCGCGTCGGCGCGGCGGCCGGGCAGGAGCACCAGGCCGCCAGTGATCCGGCGGCGGCGTTCGACTTCGGCCTCGCCCGCATCCTCGACGGCATCGAGGTGCTCGTTCGCGACCGCCGCGACGCCGGATAATCTTGCCGACATGACGATGCGGCCCATCCGGATCATCGGCGACCCCGTCCTGCGGACCTCGTGCGCGCCGGTGACCAGCTTCGACGCCGAGCTCCGCGCCCTGGTCAGCGACCTCATGGACACCCTGCTCGGCGCCCCCGGCCGCGCCGGCGTGGCCGCACCGCAGATCGGCGTGGACGCCCAGGTGTTCGTCTACGACGCCGACGGGCACCGCGGCCACCTGGTCAACCCGACCCTGGAGCTGTCCGAGGAGACCCAGACCGACGAGGAGGGCTGCCTGTCCATCCCCGGCCTGTACTTCCCGACCCCCCGCGCCCTGCACGCCACCGCGCGCGGCTTCGACCAGCACGGCGAGCCGCTGACGATCTCCGGCAGCGGCTTCCTCGCCCGCGCGTTGCAGCACGAGACCGACCACCTGGCGGGCCGCCTGTACGTCGACACGCTGCGCGGCGAGACCCGCCGGCGGGCCCTGCGGGAGATCCGCGCCGGCCGTTTCGACTCGCCCAGCCGCAACGGCTGACCCACGCGCCAGCCCGCCCGCCGGTCGGTCGCGCCGCGGCTCACCGGCGGGCGGTCAGCGCGAACTCGCCGTAGTCGGCCACCCGGGTGAAGCCGAGCCGCTCGTACAGCCGCACCGCCGTGCCGTTGTCGGCGCGTACGTTCAGCGTCACGTGGTCGACGGTGTCCCGCAGCCGGCGGCACAGCGCCGCCACCACGGCCGCCCCCAGGCCGCGCCCCCGCGCCCGGGGATGGGTGGTGACGTTGCCCAGGGCGGCGACCCGGTACAGCGGTGACCACACGTGCACCCCGGCGACGGCGACCAGCGCGTCCCCGTCGCGCACACCCACGTACTGGCCGGTGTCCAGCATCCGCGGGTCGAACCAGTTGCCCGGGTACGCGGCCGCGTACAGCTCCCGCAGCCGCGGCAGGTCCGCCGCGCCCAACGGCTCCCCGGCCGGGGCGACCCGCTCCAGGCGCGCCGGGACGGTCAGCGCCATCTTGTGGTGCGCGGCCGGCCCGTCGACGTCGAAGGCGGGCGCCAGCGCCGCCTCCGGGGGAGAGGTGCGCGTACAGCCGGGCGGGCAGCACCGGGGCCAGGTCGGCGAGCAACGCCGCCAGCCCCGCGGCGCGCGCCGGCGCGGCGAACGCCAGCAGGGTGGGCGGTTGCGCGCCGTGGTAGAGCAGGGCCACCTCGTCGCCCCGTCGAAACCACGAGGTGTACGGCCAGAAGAAGTCGTCGAGGTCGCCGAGCTGGTAGGCGTGCAGCACCGGATCCCGCCGCAGCAGGCCGGCCAGGACCGCCCGGTCGTGCTCGGCGCGTACCGGCATGTCAGCCGGCCAGCCACTGGTCGTAGCCGAGCCGCCCGACCAGCGCCAGCACCACCACCAGCAGCACGATCCGCACGAACCCGGCGCCGCGGCGCAGCGCCATCCGCGCGCCCAGCGCCGCGCCCGCGATGTTGCACACCGCCATCCCCGCGCCCAGCAGCCACCACACGTGCCCGGTCGCCGCGAACACCACGAGCGCGCCCAGGTTCGTGCCGGCGTTGACCACCTTCGCCATCGCCGAGCCGTGCACGAAGTCCGCCCCCACCAGCGCGGTGAACGCCAGCACCAGGAACGTGCCGGTGCCCGGGCCGATCAGCCCGTCGTACAGGGCGATGCCGACCCCGGCGAGCGCGACCGCGGCGGCCACCCGGGCCGGGGTGCGCCGGTGCGGCGCCGACACCACTCCCAGCCGGGGGCGCAGCAGCACGAACAGGGCCACCGACAGCAGCACCACGAGCACGACCGGCCGGTACGCCGACGCCGGCACCGCACCGGCCAGCACGGCCCCGACCCCGGAGCTGAGCACCGCCAGCCCGGCCGCCGGCCCCGTCAACCTCCAGTCGATCTTGGTGCGCCGCGCGTACGTCGCCGCCGCCGTCGCGGTGCCCGCGATCGCCGCGAGCTTGTTCGTGCCCAGCGCCGTGGCCACCGGTACCCCGGGCGCGGCCACCAGCAACGCCGGCAGCAGAAGCAACCCGCCGCCGCCCACCACCGCGTCGACCCAGCCGGCCGTACCGGCCGCCACGAGCAGGGTGACCAACGATGCGGCGTCCACGGGCGGCATTCTGCCGACCCGCCCCGCGCGCCCGCCCCCCGCTGTGGCCAGCCTCACCCGGCACCCGCCAGGTCAGCGGCCCCGCCGGCGGCGCAACCACACCCCGGCCGCGCCCACCGCCACGAACACCAGCATCGAACAGAGCAACACCTTGACCACCCGGCAAGACTGCCACGGCGTCGTAGGGTGCAGGAGTGCGCCTGGCCACCTTCAACCTGCTGCACGGTCGATCCCTCACCGACGGGCTCGTCGACCCCGACCGGCTCGCCGCCGCCGTCACCGCCCTCGACGCCGACGTGCTCGCCCTGCAGGAAGTCGACCGCGACCAGAGCCGCAGCGGCAACCTCGACCTCACCGCCATCGCCGCCCGCGCCCTCGACGCCCCCCACCACCGCTTCGCCGCCGCCATCGTCGGCACCCCCGGCGAAGGCTTCCGCCCCCTCACCGGCGACGACGACGGGCACGGCGAACCCTGCTACGGCATCGGCCTGATCAGCCGCTACCCCGTACGCACCTGGCGCGTCACCCGCCTCACCCGGGCACCGGTCCGCTCCCCGGTCTACGTCCCCGGCCCCGGCGGCGGCCTCGTCCTCCTCCACGACGAACCGCGGGTGGTGCTCGCCGCCGTCCTCGACACACCACACGGGCCGCTCACCGCCGCCGCCACCCACCTGTCCTTCGTCCCCGGCTGGAACCTGCGCCAGCTCCGGCAGGTCGTCCGCGCGCTCCGCGCCCTGCCCGCACCCCGCGTCCTGCTCGGCGACCTCAACCTCCCCGCCGGCGTCGTCCGCGTCGTCTCCGGCTGGCGACCGCTGGGCCGCCGCCCCACCTACCCGGCCGGCGAACCCCGCGTGCAGCTCGACCACGTGCTCGCCGACCGGCAGGCCGTGCGCCAACTCCCGCCGGTCACCGCCGTCGACACACCCCTGTCCACCATCTCCGACCACCGCCCGCTCCTCGTCGACCTGGGCTGAACCACCCCGCCACCACGGCGACGGACGGTCAGCGGCACCGGGGGAGAGCAGCCCTTACCCGCCGAGGCGCAAGATTCCCTCAAGATCGTTGCGTGACCGATCCATGACGATCATGCTGGTCCAAACCGCGTCACGGTCAACCAGTCCTCGCCACGGAGGCCAAGTGAGACGCCACCGCACCACCCTCATCGCACTGTCCACACTCCTCGCCGCCAGCCTCACCACGCTCGCCACCCCGGCCAGCGCCCAGCAGGCCGCCGCCGAGCCCAACCAGGTCACCAACCTCACCGTCCGCCAGGGCGACGGGTACGCCACCCTCGCCTGGCAGCCGGTCGACGGCGCCACCGACTACCAGATCGAACGCACCCCCGTCGACGCCAACGGCACCCCCACGGGCGCCGCCACCGTCGTCGGCATCTGGCGCCCCAACCGGCAGATCAACCAGCAGTCACCCACCTTCGCCGACGCCGGCTTCAACCCCGGCGACCGGTTCCAGTGGCGCGTACGGGCCCGCTTCGACACCACCGAGCAGCCCTACTCCACGCCCGTCACCGGCACCACCACCGCCCCCTGGGGCAACCCCAACGTCCCCGGAGAGCAGCTGCGCACCCAGTGGGAGACCACCCACGCCGCGCAGTACACCAGCGACACCGAGGAGTACGCCTACACCGCCGCCATCGACCAACTCAGCGACCGCGTCCGCGTCGTCGAGATCGGCCGCACCGTGCAGAACCGGCCGATCAACATGTTCGTCATCGGCTACCCCACCCCGCCGGCCACCCCGGAAGCCGTCGCCGCCACCTCACCCGCGGCCATCAACTGCAACGTCCACGGCAACGAGCCCGGCGACCGCGAAGCCTGCCTCATCATGGCCCGGCAACTCGCCTTCAGCACCGACCCCCGCGTCACCGACCTGCTCAGCCACACCACCGTCCTGATCGTCCCCACGATCAACGGTGACGGCCGCGCCGCCAACACCCGCGGCAACAGCACCGGCCAGGACCTCAACCGCGACTACTCGCTCATCCGCCAGCCGGAGACCGCCGCGTACGTCAACATGATCCGCCAGTACCGGCCCGTCGCCGGCTACGACGGCCACGAGTTCGGCAACTCCCGCGCCGGCGACCTGCCCATGCTGCCCCCGCGGCACCAGAACGTCGCCCAGCCGATCTTCGACGAGTCCATGGACATGATCGAAGGCCACATGTACACCAAGGGCGCCGAGGACGGCTGGTGGCCCTGCCCGTACGGCTGCGACGGCGGCGGCAACGTCGGCCTCGGCGAGGAAACCATCCTCCGCAACACCCTCGGCCTGAAGAACGTCGTCAACTCCCTGCTCGAGCTGCGCAGCTCCGGCGGGCAGACCCGACCCGACGAGGGCAACGCGGCCAACAACCGCCGCCGCAAGACCTTCTCCGCCCTCTGGACCTTCCAGCAGTTCCTCGACTACCACCGCGCCCACCAGGGCGACATCAACGCCGCCCGCGCCGACGCCGTCACCTTCCAGGCGTCCAACACCGGCCGGCTCGTCTTCCGCGGATCCCGACCCATCCCCGCCCACCCGGCGCCGCACCCCGGCAGCAGCCCGCCGCCGATCGACGCCCCGCCGGCCGACCTGATCCTCGACAACGCCCCCTGCGCCTACAAGCTCACCGAGGAGCAGTACCACGGCGCCCGCACCGACGGCCCCACCGGCGCCGTCACCACCGCCGCCGAGCGCATCGCCGACCACGGCTGGAAGGTCGTCAAGACCGCCGACGGCTACTACGTCCCCCTCAACCAGCCCGAACGCGGCCTCATCCCGCTGCTCCTCGACGGGCAGGGCGTGGAGAACCTCGTCGACGGCGAACGGATCTACCCGACCCTCACCGGCCGGCGCACCGGCCCGCTCACCGTCACCGGGTTCGCCTGCCTCGACGACGCCACCGTCACCGGACCGGTCACCGTCCGCCCCGGCGCCGCGCTCGTCGCCACCGGCACCACCATCACCGGCCCGGTCAACGCCAGCGGCGCCGCCGGCGTCCTGCTCGCCGACACCAAGGTCACCGGCCCGATCCGCGTCACCGGCACCACCGACGCGATCTCCCTGATCGACCTCACCGTCACCGGCCCGGTCGACCTGTCCGCCAACCGCACCGACAACCAGCCGCTGCTCGTCGGCAACCGGGTCACCGGCCCGCTGGCCTGCGCCGGCAACACCACCGCACCGACCAACCTCAACATCCGCAACACCGTGACCGGCCCCCGCGCCGGCCAGTGCGCCACCCTGTGACACCCACCCGGTGACCGTGCCGGCAGGGCGGACCACCCGCCCTGCCGGCACCACCACAACCAGGAGGCCGTCGTGACGTCCCCCCGCACCCGCACCCCGCGGCGCGCCGGCGCCCTCCTCGCGGCCGCCCTGCTCCTCACCACCGCCGCGGCCTGCACCGGCGACACCGACCGGCCCGACACCACACCCGTCGCCGCCCAGATCAGCGGCCCCCTCTGCGCCGCACTGCCCGCCGGCGACGAACCCGGCAACCCCACCTACCTCGCCGGACAACCCGTCGGCGCCGCCCTCACGTGGATGCCCACCCTCACCACCTTCGAGGCGGCCCTGCGCACCAGCGGCCTCCTACCCGACCTCGAACGCGACGGCATCACCGTCCTCGCACCCACCGACGACGCCTTCCTCGCCAAGTTCTCCGACGACACCTGGGACACCCTCATGACCCGGGACCACGACAAGCTCCGCACCCTGGTCAAGGCCCACCTCATCGCCGGCACCCACACCCTCGACCAACTCGCCGACGCCGGCACCGCCACCACCCTCGACGGCGCCACCCTCACCGTCACCCGCACCGGCGACACCACCCGCTTCGGCGACAAGGCCGACGCCGTCTGCGCCGACTACCAGGCCACCCGCGCCCGCATCCACATCGTCAACGCGGTCCTCGGCCCCCTGCCCACCACCGCCGACGGCTCCGGACACCGCGCCCATTGACCGGCCGGCCCCGCAGCGCCGCACCCCCTCACACCGCCGCGACCATCCGCTCCACCACCGACCACCAGCCCGGCAGGCCCCCGAGCACCTCATCCGCCCGACGCCGCCGCTGCGCCACCGACGCCACCCCCAGATCCGCGAGCGCCGCCTCGAACAACGGCGACAACCCGGCACCCCGCTCCGGGGCATCCGACGCCAGGATCGCGTGACACCGCGCGTACGTCGCGACGATCCAGAACATCGCCTCCCGGTGCCACCCCGCCTCCACCATCTCCCGCGAACCGTCCACCACGACCGGCCGCGCCGCCGCCGTCACATCCGCGCTGAACGGGAACCGGGTACGCGCCACCGACGCCGCCACGTCGAACGTCCGCGCCAACCCCGCCAGGTGCTCCCGCACCCGCCCCGCCGGCACCCCACCACCGTCCAACAGCCCCAGCAACGCCGGATACCGGTCCGCCAACCCGTACGCGGCGAGCACCTCCCGCGCCACCACGTACCGCCGCCGCACCGTCGGATCCCGCAACCCCGCCACCACCGGGAGCAACGCCACCACCGACGTCGGGAACAACCACCCCGTCACCTGCGCGTGCAGCGGCGCCCCACCGTCCAGGACCCGCAGACCGTCCTCGACCCGCCGCCGCACCCCCGCGCAACGCCGCCGCACCCACACCGGATCCGCGAACCCCGCCGCCACCCGCTCCCGCAACGCCGCCAACCGCCCCGTCGGATCCACGATCACCGTGTCCGTACGGAAGCACGGCCCGAACACCCACGACCCCAGCACGTCCTCCGGACCACCCAGCTCGCCCCACGTGACCGTGCTGACCTCCAACAGCACACCCTCGTGCCGGAACTTGCCCGGCCGCACCGCCGGCTCGTCCCGCACCAGCAACACGTCCACATCCGACGACGCCGGCAGCACCGCCGCGTCCGCCAACCCCACCGTCGAACCGCTGAAGAACGCCCCCCGCACCCCCGCGTCCCGGGCCGCCCGCTCCCGCACCCACCGCGCCGCCACCGCCCGCGCCTCACCCACCCGCACCCGGCACCTCCGCGCCACCACCCACCAGACCCGCCAGCACCCGGTTCGTACGGTTCGACCGCACCGCCGCCCGCTGCTGACCCGCCGTCACCTCGATGTACGCCTGCGACGACGCCAACGACGCGTGCCCCAGCAACCGCATGATCTCCGCGGCGCTCGCCCCGTCCTCGGCCAACCGCGTCGCGAACGTGTGCCGCAACGCGTGCAACCGCGCCCCACGCGGCACCCGGTCGGCGATCCCCGCCCGCCGATAGCACGACTCCACCAGATACTGCAGCCCGCCCCGGCGCAACGGCTCACCCCGCCGATCCACCAGCAACGGCACATCCGGCCGTACGCTGCGCGCCCCGAACCGACGCCGCCGACTCGCCAGATACTCGTCCAGCACGCGGTCGAGACCGTCCTCGATGGGCACCGTACGCGGACGCCCACCCTTGCCCAACACCTCCACCCGCCGCTCACCCTCCCGGCCCACCACCGAGGCGACCCGCAACGCCAGCAGCTCGCCGAGGCGCAGCCCCGCGCACAGCGCCAGAGCCAGCACCGCCAGGTCCCGCTCCGGCCACGGGTCACGCTGCCGGCCCACCTCGCGCGTCACCCCGGCCAGCAGCTCCTCCGGGGTGTCCTCGCCCCGCAGCGGCTTGGGCTGGGGGAGCGGCGCCCGGGGCCGGCCCACCGCCGGCATCGGATTACCCGCCACGGCCCCCTCCGCGACCAGGAACGTGAAGAAACTGTTCCAGGTGGACCAGGCACGGTGGACGGACGCCGCGGCCCGCGGGGCGGCGAACCGCGCGAACGCCGCCCGCAGCAGGCGAGGGGAGAGTGCGTCGAGGGGGAGGGGAGTGCCGGCCGTCTCTCCGGCGAGCGCCGCCACCGTGCGCAGATCCCGCCGGTACGCCTCGAGGGTGTGGGGGGAGGGCTTGCGGGTGGCCCGCGCGGTCAGGAACTCCTCGATCCAGAACTCAACCGATTCGTCCTTTTTGTCATGCATAAGGCATATTATGCAGGATTTTCGCGTTGCTGAACAAGGGAGGGGAGGGCCGGGCGGCTCGCACCTTTCGTCGGCGCGCGCTTCGAGCGTGCGTGGATGTCGGCAAGGCCCGGACAGCCCGCCGAGAACCATGCAGTACGCCGACCAAGCGGGCGATCCACGCCGTGTCGCTGGCATGGCAGGGACGGGGCGCCGGACGGTCACATCGGTGGAATGGAGCGATCATCGGACGCCGGCGGGCGTGGGCCTGGCGGGTGGGGCCGAGGAGCGGGCCGAGCGGGCGGCGGCGGGGGCGTTTCCGGGTTCCGGCCGCTCCGGACGGCCGCAGCCCCGGCCGCCGGGGTCCCACCGCCGTGATCGACTCGACGTCGAGGAAATCGCGGTGTCGACCGCGGGCGGACACCGCGACATCAAGGAAGTCGAGTCGATCACGCCGTCCGGGAGGGCTGATCGACACCAGCTCGGCGATGTGGCGGCATCCGGCGCATCGGGATACCGCCACATCGCCGAAACGGAGTCGATCAACCTGAAGCAAAGCCTCCGAGGGGCGCGGATGCCAGAGTCGGCGCTCGCAGTTGATGGCGCCCGGACAGCCCGCGACCCCTTCCGAGGGAGGGCCCGATCCAGTCAACTTGACATAATGTACATTATCGAACAAGCGCCCAGGGGCGGTCAGCGTGCCGAGCGGAGTGCCATCCACCGTGGTCGGCCCTCATTCGCCTCGAGCCATTCTCGACAACCCTGAGCCACCTCCCGAGCTCTCTCACAAAGTTGAGCCAGCTGGGGCTCTGTGATCTGGTCCCAGCCCCCGTCGCTTGGTCACCCCGCCTCAGCGACAGCGTCGCCTTGAACGACCCGCCTACCCTGCGGGCACGACGGATCACCCGGCCGGGACGACCTGAACACTCCCGCCGGCGCCGCGTGCGCCGATCGCCGGACGTCACAGTGCGCACGCATCTACCTGAAGGGACAGCCCACCGTGCCGAACTTCAAGAACGTCAATGCGGTTTTGCCGGTCACTGATCATGCCGCTGCCGTCGCCTGGTACAAGCGGTGGATCGGGCGCGGCCCCGATGTCGAGCCCATGGAGGGCATTGCCGAGTGGCAGCTCGCCGACAACGCGTGGATCCAGGTCTCTCATGACCCGGAGGCTGCCGGCAAGACCAGCGTCGTCATCGGTGTCGAGGACATCGACTCCCACGTCAACACACTCGCGAGCGAGGGGGTGCGCTGCGGCGAGATCCACGACTACGGCTTCATCAAGCTGGCGGAGCTCGTGGACCCGGAAGGCAACAAGATTAACTTCGTGTGGGAGAACCCGAACGACGAGCGTCCGGCGGAGTAGGCCGGAACGAAGGGCCGCCCGCCAGGTGTGGTTCGCGGACCATGTCCGTCGGGACCGCACGTGACCAGTCGAGCATGTCGACCAGGAGTGGCGCGGTCGAGGGCCGCGCGACCGCCCGGTGGCGCGAGGCGTCGACGACCGCGGATCGGTGAGAGCGGGTATGGCTGGCACCACTCGCGTCGGCGTACTGGTCGTCGTGCGCCTGCGGGGTGCCCGCTGGTGAGCTGGACCGGTGAGAATCGACCGCTTGGGTGCCTACAGCCTGCTGCTCGCCGCACCCGTGTACCTGTCGGCGAACGTGATCGCCGGGCTCGCGTGGCGCCGTCCGCCGTTCAGCTGGGCCACCAACAACATCAGTGATCTCGGCAACGTGACCTGCGGCCTCTGGGACACCACCCGACCGCGCCAGGTCTGTTCGCCCTGGCACACGACCATGAACGTCGGCATGGTCGCCACGGGGCTGCTCATCGCGCTCGGGCTGCTCCTGGCCCGGCGCGCGCTGGGTCGCGGCGTCGCCGCGCGGGCCACCACGGTTCTCGTCCTGGCCGGTGCGGGTGGTCACGTGCTGGCCGGGCTCTACCCGGCGGACGTGAACGAGGACAACCACTTCCTGGCGGCGTTGCTGATCTTCTTCCTGGGCAACGCCGGGCTGCTCATCGCCGGGCTGGCCGGGCGGTCGCCGTTGTTCGCCCCGATGCGTGGGGTGAGCATCACTCTGGGCCTGATCGGTGTGACCGGCACGGCCCTGTTCCTCGCCGGTATCGACCTCGGCTTCGGTGTCGGCGGCATGGAGCGGGTGGCCGTCTTCCCGATGCTCGTCTGGGCGTTCGTGGTGGGTCTTGGCGCCCTGCGTCCGCCGCTCCCGGCTGCCCGTACCGCGGAAACCCTCGCCTCCCCTACCGCCCACCGACCCGATCACAAGATCGATTCCCGGCCCGGCCACTACGAAGCGTGATGTCATGGCCATCACGAGCATCGGCTGCGGTGCCGGGGGGCACCGCAGCCGGTGTCGTCGCCCGTCGGCCGTCCCATCCCGAGACCCCACAGTGCCTCGCACCACGTCACACACGGCGTGGACCGGGAGTTCGGCTGGCTACGCTGGGTCGGCAGCTGGGGAGGTGACGATCGGTATGGGTGTCGGGCGGGAGTCGGGACGGTCGGAGCAGGAGGACCCGCTCGGCGCCGGATGGGAGCGGCACCGGCCCGCGGTCTTCGGTGTGGCGTACCGGCTGCTGGGCAGTGTGGCCGACGCCGAGGACGTGACCCAGGACGTGTGGCTGCGGGCGGCCGGAGCGGATCTTCGAGAGATCGGTGATCTGCGGGCGTGGCTGGTGACGGTGGCCGCGCGACGGTCGTACGACATCCTCAAGAGTGCCCGTTTCCGGCGGGAGACCTATGTGGGGCCCTGGCTGCCGGAGCCGCTGCTGACGGGGCCGGACGCGTCGCAGCCGGTGCTCGTCGACGAGTCCGTCAGCTCGGCGATGCTGCTGATCATGGAGGAGCTGAGTCCGCCGGAGCGGGTGGCCTTCGTCCTGCACGACGTCTTCGGTCTCGAGTTCGGCCGGATCGCCGAGGTGCTGGACGTCTCCGGACCGGCTGCCCGGCAGCTCGCCTCGCGGGCGCGTCGGCGGGTGGCCGGGGCGCGGCAGTTCACGCCGCAGGCGTCGAAGGCGGAGCGGGAACGGGTCCTCACGGCGTTCCGGGCCGCGTACGAGGCCGGGGATCTGGCCGGCCTGGTCAGGCTCCTGCACCCGGACGTCGTGTACATCACCGACGGCGGCGGCAAGGCGTCCGCGGCGCGCAAGCTCATCCGCGGCGGTGGGCGCGTGGCCGAGGTGATGGTGCGTACGGGGCGCCGGTGGCGCCCGGACCGTATCGACCTCGCCGAGGTGGGCGGTGAGCTCGCCCTCGTGTTCCACCGGGAGGGGCGGGTGTACTCCGTCGACACGGTGGAGGTCACGGACGGTCTCGTCAGCGCGTACCGCAGGGTCATGAATCCGGAGAAACTCGTGCGGGTCGGGGCTGTCACACGCGGAGGGGTCGGCTCGTCTCCCTGGTGAGAACGCCAACGGGCGACGAAGGAACACGCGCGGGCCGGCTGTGCGCCGCTCGGGTCGCCCCTCCCCGGTAAGGACCTGTATGCCCTATCCCCACATGGCCGAGAACGACGGCTGGTCTGCGTCGTCCAGGCGGCCTGTCGTGATCCGAACGCGGATCGCCGCCGCCGGCCTTCTGGCTGTGGCGACGCTGTCGGCGGTCACGGCCTGCTCGACGTCCCACGAGTCCACCCAGGTCGAGGCACCGACCATGACCGCGGCCGCAGCGTCGGCTTCGGCGTCGGCGCGTCCCACCGAAAGCCTCAAACCGCTGCTTCAGCAGGCTCTTCCGGATGTGGAGGGCAAGACGTTCACCTCGGCGGTCGTGGAGCTTCCTCCCGACGCGAGCGCGGCGCCGCACCGGCACGGTCAGGCGTTCGTGTACGCCTACGTCCTCGAAGGCGCGGTGCGCAGCAAGCTCGACGACAAGCCCGTGACCACGTACCAGCAGGGTGAGAACTGGGTGGAGCAGCCGGGCGCCCATCACGTCGTCACCGAGAACGCCAGCGCGACGGAGCCGGCCAAGCTCCTGGTGGTGTTCGTCTCCGACACCGGGGACGAGCTCAAGGTCGACGACCCGAAGTCATAGCTTTCACACGGACGGATCAGAGGAACCATGACTGCACAGCGTGTCAACATCGGTGAGCAGCACCCGGCCGCCTACAAGGCTCTCATCGCCCTGTCGTCGGAGGTGGAGGCGGCGGCCGCCGCGGCGGGCCTCGACCCGCTCCTGGTCGAGCTGCTCCGGATTCGCGCTTCCCAGATCAACGGGTGCGCGTTCTGCCTGCGCATGCACACGCGCGACGCGCTCGAGAAGGGTGAGCTTCCCGAGCGGATCGCGGTGCTGCCCGCATGGGCGGAGACGGACTACTTCTCCGCGACGGACCGGGCCGCCCTTCGCCTGACCGAGGCGGTCACGCGTGTGCCGGACGGGCACGTGAGCGACGAGGACTTCGCGGCCGCTGCGGCCGTTCTGACGGCGGACCAGGTCTCGGCGGTGGCCTGGCTGGCGACCGTGATGAACGCCTTCAACCGCGTCGCGATCACCAGCCGGTACCGCGTCGGCAGCTGATCTCGGCGGTGGGATGAGACGGGGCGGCTCGTGTGAGCCGCCCCGGCTCGTTTCCTGTGCTCAGTCGGTGGTTGCCCGCATCCCGGTGAGCAGTGCGGTGAGGATGCGGGTGAGTTGCGGGCCGACGTCGACCACGGCGTGCGCGAGTTCGGGGTGCGACTCGTAGAGCGCCCGCAGTTGGGTGCCGGGTGCGGCCATCTGCCAGAGGGCGCCCGCCATGCTCGTCGCGGTGGCCACGACGTCAACGGCCTGGAGTTCGGTGAGGCCGAGAAGGCGGCGCAGCTCCCCCACGACCGTGTCGACCTCGGCCAGGACGATTTTCTTGAACGCGTGTGCGGCGTCGAGGGAGACGTTGCGTTCCAGGTGCAGGGAGGTCTGCGAGAGCAGGTCGCAGAAGAACGGCCTGGTGACGAGCGAGTCGGCGATGGTCGCGGCGACGGTCTCGGGGTCGGCGGGGTCGAGGTCGTGGAGGGTCGCGCGGACGGCCGCGGACCAGTCCTGCCACCCCTCGGCGGTCAGGGTCAGGAAGATCTGCTCGCGCGTCTCGAAGTAGCGCAGCATGGCGGACTTGTGCATGCCGATCGCTGCCGCGACGTCGGTGAGGGTGACCTCGCGGACGCTGCGCGCGGCGCCGAGGGTGCGTGCGGCGTCGAGGATCGCGCGTTCGCGTGATCGTTTGGCCTCGGCGCTGCGGGCTCGTTGGGGAGTCGTCGACATCACACCCACTCTAACACAACGGGGTTGCACTATTAACGAAACCGCGTTTTGCTAGGGGTATGGCAAAGAAATGGTTCATCACCGGTTCCTCCCGCGGTTTCGGCCGCGCGCTCACCGTCGCCGCCCTGGAGGCCGGCGACCAGGTGGTCGCCACCGCCCGCACGCCCGGGCAGCTCTCCGACCTGGTCGACCGGTACGGCGACCGGGTCCTGCCGGTGGCCCTCGACGTGGCCGACCAGGCCGCCGCTGTGGCCGCGGTGCAGGCCGCGGTCGACCGGTTCGGTCGCATCGACGTCGTCGTCAACAACGCGGGGTACGCGAACGTCGCCCCGGTGGAGACCGGGTCCGACGAGGACTTCCGCCGCCAGTTCGACACGAACTTCTGGGGCGTCTACCACGTGACGAAGGCCGCGCTTCCGGTGCTCAAGGCGCAGCGCGGCGGCACGATCGTCCAGTTCTCGTCGATCGGCGGTCGGGTCGGCGGGTCGCCCGGCATCGCGTCGTACCAGGCGGCCAAGTTCGCCGTCGACGGCTTCACCCGGGTCCTCGCCGCCGAGACGGCGCCGTTCGGCATCCGGACCCTCGTCGTCGAGCCCAGCGGTTTCGCCACGGACTGGGCGGGTTCGTCGATGCGGGTGCACGACATCCCGCCGGAGTACGAGGAGACGGTGGGCGCCATGGCCAACCGGGCCGGCAACCCGCTGCTGACCGCCGGGGACCCGAACCGCGCCGCCGAGATCCTGGTCCGCGTCGTCGGCCGCAGGGTGCTGCCGTCGCACCTTCTCGTGGGCGCGTACGCGGCGAAGTCGGCGATGGACTACTCGCGGCGTCAGCTCGCCGAGGCGCAGGCGTGGGAGCAGGTGAGCCGCTCCGCCGACTTCGACCAGCCGTACCCGGTGGAGCTTCCGCCGGAGGACCCGTCGCCGGTCGGCTGACGCGCCTCTCCCCCGCGCCGAGCCGGCACGTCAGCGGCGCGGCGGTTGACCGGTGAGTTGGTCACCGAGGTGGCTGCGGCGGTAGAGCACGTGCCGGCCGTCGCGGGTGCGGGTGACGAGGCCCGTCGCGTGGAGGACCTGGAGGTGCTGTGACACGGCACTGGGGGTCACGGCGAGCCGGCGGGCGATCTCCACGGTCGGCAACGGCTCGTCGAGCAGGCCGAGCAGTCGCGCTCGGGACGCGCCGAGAAGCGACGTGAGAGCGGTCGGGTCGGGGGTGGGTGGCGGGGCCCAGAGCGTCGCCACCCCACGGCACGGGTACGACAGCATGGGCGGTTCGTCGGGGCTGACGGGCGGGGCGGGCTTGTGCGCGAACACGGACGGCACGAGCAGCAGGCCGCGGCCGGACGCGACGACGCGGTGCCGGCCGATCATCTTGTCGATGTGCAGCACGCCGTCGTGCCAGCGCAGGTTCTGGTGCATGTCGGCGAAGAGCAGGCGTGCCCCGCCCACGGCCAGTTGCCGGGCGCGGTAGGTCATGTCGGCTTCCAGGACGAGTCGCATCCGCGGCCAGCTCGGTTCGATCGCGGCGTCCCAGTACCGCCGCAGCTCGTCGCAGATGGCGTCGCGCAGTGCGAGGACGGCGGCGTCGTCGGCGGTGAGGTCCCGGAGGACGTCCGGGAGGTGACCGCGGGGGTACGCGGCCAGGACGTCGCGGCGGACGAGGTCGGGTGGTGTCCGGCGGACGGTGGTCAGCTCGTCGTCGAAGGTGGCGGCGAACGTCGTCGGCCGTGGGGTCAGGAAGTCCGGTAGGGCGCGATCCGGGCCGACGAGGGACATCAGCAGGTCCCTGCCCGGCGGCTGGAGGTGGCCGAGGGCGGATCTGCGCCACGGCAGGTGCAGCGCGTACAGGCCGGGCTCGCGGAGCACCCGCAGGCTGAGCACGGTCTCGTGGATCGGTGAGATCGCGAAGCGGGTGTCCGCGAGGTCGCCGACGTCGAGCACAAAGCTGATCATTAAGCCGAAGGCTACATCGTTTGGTGGCTCTCCCCCGGTGCCGTGGACTGCGGGGCATGGCAGACGAGATCGAGACGACGGGTCGGCCGGATTCGTCTCCGGACGGGTCGTGTACGCGGCCGGCGGACCGAGTGAGCCGTCGGCTGTTGATGCTGCTCACCCTCGCCTGCGCGGTGGCGGTCGGGAACGTCTACTTCCCGCAGACGACCAGTCCGCTGGTCGCCGCCGGCCTGCATGTCGGGCCCGACTCGGCGGCCGTGGTGGTGACGGCGGCGCAGTTCGGTTACGCCGCCGGGATCTTCCTGCTGGTGCCGCTGGGCGACCGGGTTCCGCGCCGCCCGCTGATCGTGACCCTGCTCGGCCTCACCGGGCTGGCGCTGGTGGCCGCGGGCGCCGCGCCCGCGCTGCCTCCGCTGGTCGGTGCGAGCGCCCTCGTGGGGGTGGCCACCGTGGTCGCGCCGATCATCGGTCCGCTCGCGGCCGACCTGACGGTCGACGAGCGGCGGGGGGTGGTGAGCGGGACGCTGCTGAGCGGCTCGATCGGCGGCATGCTGCTGTCCCGCACCGCGGCGGGAACGCTCGCCGAGTGGTGGGGGTGGCGGGCGCCGTATCTGGCGGCCGCGGTGTCGGTGCTGCTGATCGCGGTGGTCGCCGCCCGTGTGCTGCCGGCCGTGCGGCCGCGCTCGGCGCACCGGTATCCGGCGCTGCTGGCCGAGCCGCTGCGCCTGCTGCGCACCGAGCGGGAGCTGCGCCGCTCCTGCCTGTACCAGGCGTTGGTCTTCGCGGGTTTCTCGGCGGTGTGGACGGCGGTCGCACTGCTGCTGACCGGCCCGGCGTACGGCCTGGGGGCGCCGGCGGTCGGAATGCTGGCCCTGGTCAACGCGGCGACGATGGTGTGCACGCCGATGGCGGGACGCGAGGTGGACCGTCGGGGCTCCGATGCGGTGAACCTGGTGTGCCTGCTCGCCGTCGTCGGCGCGGCCGTCGTCCTCGCGCTCGGCCGGCTCGGCGGTGTGCCGGGTCTGGCGGCGCTGGTGCTGGGCACGTTGCTGCTGGACGTCGGCATGCAGTCGGGCATGGTCGCCAACCAGGTGCGGGTCTACGCCCTGCGGCCCGGGGCCCGCAGCCGGCTCAACACCGCCTACATGACCTGCGCGTACCTCGGTGGCGGGATGGGCTCGTGGCTGGGCGCCCGCGCCTACGGGCAGGTGGGCTGGGCGGGTGTGTGCGCGCTGCTGGCGGTGCTGGCCGGGACGGCGCTGGTCGTGCACCTGCGGTCGATTCCCGCCGGCGACCCCCGGCTGGGGGCCGGGGGCCGCGGTCGCGGGGTGGCAGGTGCGGTCAGATCCAGGGGACCTGCGGGGACGGGTAGAAGTTGACGTCCTGCAAACGCCAGCGTGGCGCCTGCGCGCCCAGGCGGGTGCGGAAGGACTCCCAGTCGTGGCTGGCGGCCGTCGACCAGCCGAGTTCGGCGATGGCGGGCAGACGGGGGAAGGCCATGAACTCGATGTCGTCGAGGGTGCGCAGGGTCTCCGACCACAGGGGCGCCTCGACGCCGAGGACGGCGTTCTCGCCGACGCCGGTGACGCGCTGGGCGGGGTCCCATTCGTACGCGTCGCGCACCTCGATGTAGGCGGCCCAGGAGAGGCCGAGGGGGGTGCTGCGGTCGTACTTCATGTCGAGGTAGGCCTTGTTGGCCGGTGACATGACGACCTTGTTGCCGCGGGCGGCGGCTTCGGCGAGGTCGGCGTTGGTGGTGCCGGTGCCCCAGTACTGCGCGATCGCGTCGGTGGGCGGGTCGGCCTGCATGATCTCGTTCCAGCCGTAGGCGCGCTTGCCGTACTTGCTGACGAGCTGCAGGACGCGCTGCACGAAGGTGCGGTAGTCCTCGTCGGTGGTGGCGTGGGCCTCGTCGCCGCCGATGTGCAGGTACGGCCCGGGGGTCATCTCGGCGAGTTCGCGGATGACGTCCTCGACGAAGCGGTAGGTCAGCTCGTCGTCGATGCACAGGGAGCTGTAGCCGACCGCGGTGTCGGTGCGCGGCGGCGGGGCGACCTTGTCGCAGTTGAGTTCGGCGTAGGTGGACTGGGCGGCGTTGGTGTGACCGGGCATGTCGATCTCGGGGATGATCGTGATGTGCCGGGCCGCGGCGTACGCGACGACGGCCTTGTAGTCGGCCTTGGTGAGGTAGCCCGGGCCGACGCCGTCGACGCCGGTGCCGGGGCCGCCGCCGACGGTGGTGAGCCGCGGCCAGGAGTCGATCTGGATGCGCCAGCCCTGGTCGTCGGTCAGGTGCAGGTGCAGGTAGTTGATTTTGTACTGACTGATGAGGTCGACGTAGGCCTTGATCTCGTCGACGGTGTGGAAGTGGCGGGCCAGGTCGAGCATGGCGCCGCGGTAGGCGAAGCGGGGAACGTCGACGATGCGGCCGCCGGGCACGGCCCAGGTGGCGCGCTGCCGGGTGGGCGCCTCGATCTGGGCGGGCAGGAGTTGGCGCAGGGTCTGGGTGCCGGCGAACAGGCCGTCGGCGGTGTTGGCGCGGATCGTGACGCCGCGGCGGGTGACGTCGAGTTGGTAGCCCTGTTGGCCGACGCGCGCGTCGGCGCCGCCGAGGAGCAGGGCGATCTCGGGCAGCGGTGTGGAGCGTACGGGTAGGACGGGCAGCGGGTAACCGGTGGCGGGGCGCAGGGTGTCGGCGAGCTGTCGGCCCACCTGCCGGGCGGCGGTGGAGCCGGGTGAGGTGCGGATGACGGTCAGCGGGCCGAGGGTGAACGTGCCGCGGGGATCGGGGTGGGTCTCGGTGGGTGCGGGGATCACGTCGGTGAGCTGGCGGGTGGGTGCCGTGGTGGGGGTGGCGGCGGCAGCGGGTGCCGCCGGGAGGGTCAGGGGCAGGGCGAGTGTGGCTGTTGCCAGCAGTCGGGTGACGGTGTGTCGGCGACGCACGGATACCTCCAGGCGCTCGTCATGATCGGTGATGGTCGATCATTACGCACCGTACCCGGGCCGCCGCTGCACTGTAAACCTTCCTAAACGTGTGGGCGGCGGGCGAGCACGAGGGTCGTGCGCAGGCGCAGGACGATGGCGCCGCCGAAGTTGTCCACCAGGGAGCGGACGGCGGTGAGGGCCCGGATCTGTTGATCGGGGGTGTGCTGGCGGAACGGGCCGAACGTACGCACCAGGTCGAGGTAGCGGTCGGTGGGCAGGGGCAGGTCCCGGTCGAAGGTGTCGGCGCGGACGTCGGTGAACAGGCCGCTCGCGGTGACGTCGAGGTGGAACCAGCCGGCAGGGCGACTCTTCCCGTCCGGGTCGATGGCCCGTAGGGCGATGTCGATGGCGCGGGACTGGGCGGGGTCGGCGTAGCCGTACCGGTGGCCGAAGACGGCGAGCGTGCCGCCGGGGCGCAGGGCGTCGTGGGCGCGCCGGTTGCGGGTGGCCGGGTCGAGCCAGTGCCACGCGAGGGCGGCGGCGAGCAGCGGCACGCCGCCGGCGGGTGGCTCCCACTGCTCGAACGTCTCGGTGCGAACGGTCACCTGGGGCAGGTTCGCGGCGAGGCGGGCGGCCATCCGCGGGTCGGGCTCGAGGCAGGTGATCGGCGCGCCGAGGCGGAGCAGGGCCCGTGTGCCGGTGCCGGTGCCCGCGCCGATCTCGACGATCCGTTCCGGCGTGGCGCCGTGGTAGTCGCGGACGGCGTCGGCGATGGCCTCGGGGTAGCCGGGGCGGACGTCGTGGTAGGTGTCGGCTACCTCACCGAAGACCATCCCCATGGGGGTCATCCTGGCACGGCGCGGCCGGTGGTCGACGGACCCGGTGACCGTTCGGCTCACCGCAGCGACCGCCCGGCGACGTCGCGGGGGTGAGCCGGTTTGCGGCGGGCCGTCGGCCGGGGGATGAAGGAGAAAAGGATTTCATCCCCCTTCCGGAGAGGACCCAGCGGCATGCTTTCCGCACTCGACCGTCGGCACACCGTGGCGCCGCCGGGGTACAGCCGTTGGCTGATACCACCGGCGGCGTTGGCGATCCACCTTTGCATCGGGCAGGTCTACGCGACCAGCGTGTACAAGAACTCCCTCATCGCGCACTTCGACAGCGGGCAGACGGCCATCGGCGTCATCTTCAGCATCGCCATCGTGATGCTCGGCCTGTCGGCCGCCGTGGCGGGCACGTGGGTGGAGGCGAACGGGCCGCGTAAGGCGATGTTCGTGTCGGCGTGCTTCTGGGCGGCCGGTTTCCTGGTCGGCGCGGTGGGCATCGCGACTCGCCAGTTGTGGTTGCTGTACCTGGGGTACGGGCTGCTGGGCGGCATCGGCCTGGGCATCGGCTACATCTCCCCGGTGTCCACTCTGATCAAGTGGTTCCCGGACCGGCCGGGGCTGGCGACCGGTCTAGCGATCATGGGTTTCGGTGGTGGGGCCATGGTGGCCTCTCCCCTGTCCCGGCAGTTGCTGTCGTTCTACGACCCGGCGTACGACCCGTCGAACGCGGGGTCCACGGCCTCGGGCAGCGCGCTGGTGTGGCTGTTCGTGACGCTGGGCGTCGGCTACTTCCTGATCATGATGTTCGGGGTGTTCAACGTGCGGGTGCCGGCGCCGGACTGGCGGCCGGTCGGGTTCGACCCGGCGCAGGTGGCGGCGAAGCCGCTGGTGACCACGGCCAGCGTGTCCGCGGCGAACGCCGTGAAGACCCGCTCGTTCTGGCTGCTGTGGGTGGCGCTGTTCTGCAACGTGACCGCCGGCATCGGGATCCTCGAGCAGGCGAGCCCGATGATCCAGGACTTCTTCCGCGACGGCGGCGGCGCCTCGGCGGTGTCGGTGGCGGCGGCGGGCGGTTTCGTGGGCCTGCTGTCGCTGTTCAACATGGCCGGTCGGTTCGTGTGGTCCTCGACGTCGGACGTGATCGGCCGCCGCCCGATCTACATGGTGTACCTGGGCGTCGGCATGGTGCTGTACGTGCTGCTGGCGGTGCTCGGGCACGCGGCGACGGCGTTGTTCGTGTTGCTGGCCTGCGTGATCCTGTCCTTCTACGGCGGCGGCTTCGCCACGGTGCCGGCGTACCTGCGGGACCTGTTCGGCACGTACCAGGTGGGCGCGATCCACGGGCGGCTGCTCACGGCGTGGTCGGCGGCCGGGGTCGCCGGTCCGCTCATCGTGAACGGGTTCCTGGACGCGCAGGGCAAGCCGGGCACGTTGACGGCGGAGGCGTACCGGCCGGCGCTGTTCACGATGGTCGGTGTGCTGGCCGTGGGGTTCCTCGCGAACCTGCTGATCCGGCCGGTGCCGGAGCGGTACCACGAACCCGAGACGCGGGACGAGGGCGACACGGTGGACGCGGCAGCGGAAAGGAGCGGTACGCGATGAACGAGGCAGACCCGCGCGGGCAGCAGGCCCGGCTGTGGATTTCCTGGTTGGTGGTGTCGGTGCTGCTGGGTTACGGGGTGGTGCAGACCGTGATCACGGCGGCGAAGCTGTTCACGAGCTGACCGGCGTGGCGGCGGCCCGGGGCCTGGTGTCCCGGGCCGCCGCCGTGCCCGCAACCACCTGGGCGGGGTCACCGGCCGCCGGCGGGTTACAGGCCGCCCGCCACGCGCAGCACCGTTCCGGTGGCGTACGACGCGTCGGGACCCAGCAGCCAGGCGATGGCGCCGGCGACCTCGTCGGGTTCGCCGGCGCGGCCGAGCGGGATGCGGCCGGCCGCGGTGTCCGGGCGGTCGGGCACGCCGGAGACGGCGTGGATGTCGGTGCGGATGATGCCGGGGGCCACGGCGTTGACCCGGATGCCGCGGGGGGCGAGTTCCTTCGCGAGGCCGACGGTGAGGGTGTCGGTGGCGGCCTTCACGGCGGCGTAGTGGATGTACTCGCCGGGGCTGCCCAGGGTGGCGGCGGCCGAGGACACGTTGACGATCGCGGCGCCGGCGGCCATCCGGCGGGCGGCCTGCTGCGCGCAGAGCACGTAGCCGATCAGGTTGACGTCGACGACGCGGCGCAGGTCGCCGGGGTCGAGGTCGACGAACGGGCCGATCGGGCTGGTGACGCCGGCGTTGTTGACCAGGCCGGTGATCGCGCCGAGGTCGGCGGCGGCGTCGAAGAGCGCCGTGACCTGGTCGGGGTCGGTGGTGTCGGCGGGCAGGGCGACGCCCCGGCGGCCGGCGGCGTGGACGTCGGCGAGGACGGCCGCGGCGGCGTCGTGGTCGCGGCGGTAGCCGAAGGCGATGTCGTGGCCGGCGCGGGCGAGGCGGCGGGCGGTGGCGGCGCCGATGCCGCGGCTGCCGCCGGTGATGACAGTGACCGGGTTCAACGCGTCTCTCCCCTGCCGGTGTGGCTGCGCCGACGTTACCGTGGCCGGCACGGACCGGCGGGGAGGGGAAGATCACATGACGCGGGCGTTGGTGCTGGGCGGCGGCGGGGTGACCGGGGTGGCCTGGGAGTGGGGGCTGCTGGCCGGCCTCGCCCAGCGGGGTGTGGCGCTGGGCGAGGCGGACCTCGTGGTGGGCACGTCGGCCGGGTCGCTGGTGGGCGCCCAGTTGCGCTCGGGCCGGCCGGTGGAGGAGTCGTACGCGGCGCAGCTCGCGCCGCCGCGCGGTGAGGCGGCGGCCCGGTTCGGGCTGGCGGCGGTGGCGCGCCTCGTGTGGGCGGGCGCGCGTACCCGCGACGAGGTGCGGGCCCGGGCGCGGATCGGGGCGATGGCGCTGTCGGCGCGTACGCAGTCGGAGGCGTCGCGACGCGCGGTGATCGAGTCGCGGTTGCCGGTGCGGGACTGGCCGGCGCGGCGGTTGCTGGTGACGGCGGTGGACGCCCGCTCGGGCCAGTTCGTGGTCTTCGACGCGGAGTCGGGTGTGTCGCTCGTGGACGCGGTGGGGGCCAGTTGCGCGGTGCCCGGTGTGTGGCCGCCGGTGACGATCGGCGACCGGCGGTACGTGGACGGCGGGATGCGCTCGCCGGTGAACGCGGACCTGGCGGCCGGGTCGGATCGGGTGGTGGTGCTGGCGCCCACGACGGCGGCGTTCGGGCCGATGCCCCGCCTGGCGGCGCAGGTCGGCGGGCTGCGGGCGCAGGGCGCCCGGGTCGTGGTGGTGTCACCGGACGCGGCGGCGCGGGCGGCGATCGGGCGTGACGTGCTGGACCCGGCGCGGCGGGCCGCGGCGGCGCGCGCGGGCCGGGCGCAGGCGGACGTGGTGGCCGACGAGGTGGCGGCGGTGTGGGGGTGATCCTCTAGGCTCGCCGCGCGTCGATGTCGAGGGTGGAGGTGCGCGGTGCGGGATGTCGGTGACGCGGTGGAGGACTTCGCGCTGCCGGACCAGACGGGGACGGTACGCACGTTGTCGGAGTTCCTGGCGGCGGGGCCGGTGGTGCTGTTCTTCTACCCGGCGGCCATGACGCGCGGGTGCACGGCGGAGAGCTGCCACTTCCGGGACCTGGGCGCGGAGTTCGCGGCGGTGGGCGCGCAGCGGGTCGGCATCAGCCGGGACCCGGTGGCGCGGCAGGCGGAGTTCGCCCGGTTGCACGGGTTCGACTATCCGCTGCTGTCGGATCCCGATGGTGTGGTGGCCGACCTGTTCGGGGTGCGGCGGCGACTGCCGTTGGGGCCGCTGAGCACCCGCCGGGTGACGTTCGTGATCGGCACGGACCGGCGGGTGCGGGCGGTGGTGCGCAGCGAGCTGAGCATGACCGAGCACGCCGACGCGGCGTTGCGCGCCCTGGGGGGCTGACCCTCCGGCTGTCGGAGCCGGCTGGTATCAAGGCTGCAATCAAACAGGTGTACGGAAGAGGGCGTGATGGCGGGCCAGGGTTTGTCCACTGACGAGGTGCAGGGCATCCGGGAGGCGTTGGCGGCGGGCCGCAAGCCCAAGGTGGTGTTCACGGCGGCGGCGGGCCAGATCGCCGGGCAGGTCGGTCAGGTCGTGGAGTTGACCGATCCGGCCGGGTCCGACGAGTTCGTGGTGGTCCGGTTCGGGCGCGACGAGTTGCCCTTCTCCCCCGCCGACGTGGCGATCGCGCCGCGCGGCGCGGGGCGCAGGGCGGCGGAGCCCCCGGCGCAGCCGGAGGCCGAGCCCGAGCCGGCGCCCGCCGAGCCGGAGTTCGTGTTGGACCGGGTGCCGGCGCCGCGCCCGGCGCGGGAGGAGTCGAAGGTGGAGACGGTGGAGGCGGCCAAGCCGGCCCGTCGGGCAGCGAAGGCGGCGAAGCCGAAGGGCCCCGCGGGGCTCACGGTGACGCTGGCGTACGCCGAGGGCGAGTGGACGGTGGCCGCGCAGCAGGGCAGCAAGGCGCTCGCGAAGCCGTACGTGGTGAAGCCGGCCGAGGCGCTGCGGATGGTGGCGCTGGTGGACGTGCCGGGTGTGCACGAGGCGGTGGAGCAGATCCTGGCCGCCGAGCGGGCCGAGGCGGAGCAGCAGGCCGAGAGGCTGCGCGCCGAGTTGGCCGAGATCGAGGCCCGGCTGGCGGAGCTGCGCGAGGCGCCCTGAGCCGCGGCCGCGCGGGTCAGTGCGCGGCGTGGTGGGACAGCAGTGTGGACAGCAGCCGCAGGAGCTGGTCGCGGTCGGAGTCGGACAGCGGTGCGAGGAGGGCCTCCTGGGCCCGGTCGAGGGCCTCCTCCATCCGGCGCAGGTCGCGGCGGCCGGCGCCGGTGAGGGTGACCACGTTGCGCCGCCGGTCGGCGGGGTCGGGGCTGCGCTCGACGAGGCCCCGCTCGGCGAGGTCGTTGAGCGCCGCCACGACGTCGCTGCGGTCGATGCCGCAGCTGCGCCCGAGGTCGGCCTGGCTGGCCGGGCCGATCTCGGCGAGGGCGGCGAGGAGCCGGTAGTGGTAGCCGCGGACGCCGAGGGCGCCGAGCCCGTCGGCGACGAGCCGATGGGCCTGGGCGGCGGTCTGGCTGAGCAGCCAGCTCGGGGTGGTGCGCAGGCGTGTGGGCGCCTGTGGCGTGGGGGCGGGCTCCATGGGTCGAGCCTATCAAAAATCGTTGGCACCGCCCACGACTGCTGTTATGTTGGCCGTGCCAACATTGGCGATTCCCACGCAGGAGGAGTCATGTCCCTCAACGGCCAGGTCATCGGCCAGACCCACTACGCCACCCGGGCGCTGCTCGAACGCGAGCTCGCCCGCCTCGGCGTCTCGTTCCACCAGTCGGTCGCGCTCAACGCGGCCGCCGCCGAGGGCGGCAGCACCATCCGCGCCCACCTCGTGGCCCGGATGACCGGCACGCTCAAGCTCGACGAGTCGACCGTCCACACGGTCCTCGACGGGCTGGCCACCGCCGACCTGCTGCGCCCGCACCCCAGCGACGCCTCCACCCTGACCCTCACCGACGCGGGTCGGGCCGCGCAGCGCGGCGTGGCCGACGCCGTCGCCGACATCACCGAGCGGCTCTACGCCGAGATTCCCGACGCCGACCTGGCCGCGGCGGGACGCGTCCTCACCCTGGTCCGGCAGCGCGCCGACCGCGAGCTGGCGGCGACCGGGAGCTGACCCCGGCGACCGGTCAGAGCGCCGCGGTGAGCCCCTGCACCACCGTGGCCGCGGGGCCGGTCGTGGCGTGGCGGAAGCCGGTGCCCGCCCACAGGTGCACCCGGTCCGCGTGCCCGGCCGCGGCGGCGGCCCGGCGCAGGTCCCGCGTCAGGTGGTGCAGCTCCGGGTAGCCCAGCGGCGCCGCCGGCTCGTACCGGTCGATGAAGGCGTTGTGCAGGCCGCGTGCGGGCCGTCCGGTGAAGGCCCGGGTGAGCACCGTGCGCGTGCGCGCCGGATCGGCCAGCGCGTCACGGTGGGTGCGGCTCGCGCCGCTCTCGTCGGTGCGCAGCAGCAGGGTGCCCACGGCCACCGCGGCGGCGCCCGCCGCCAGCAGGTCCCGCACGTCGTCCGGGCCCGCGACCCCACCGGTCGCCACGACCGGCAGCCCGGTGGCCGCGGCCACGTCCCGCACCAGCGGGCGGGTGGACACCGGCGGCGCCGGGCGGTGCGGGGTGTGGGTGCCGCTGTGCCCGCCGGCCTCGGTGCCCTGCGCCACGAGCCCGTCGACGCCGAGGTCGCGGGCGGCGAGCGCCTCGGCCACCGACGTGACGGTCACCAGCAGTCGGGAACCGGCCCGGCGCAGCGCGGCCACGGCGGCCGGATCGGGCAACCCGAACGTGAAGCTGACGACCGGCACCGGCTCCCGCACCAGCAGATCGACCTTGTCGGCCCAGTGGTCGTCGTCGTGCACGCGCGGCGCGCCGGCCAGGTCCAGCCCGTACGGCTCGCCCTCGGCGGCGATCTCGCGGGCGTACCGCCGGAAGGTCTCCTCGTCGATCTCCGGCGGGCCGGGGACGAACAGGTTCACCCCGAACGGCGTGCCGCTGGCCCGCAGCTCCGCCAGGTCGGCGGCGAGAGCCTCCGGGGTCTTGTAGCCGGCCGGCAGGAACCCGAAGCCGCCGGCCGCGGCGACGGCCCGCACCAGGGCCGGGCTGCCGGCCCCGCCGCCCAGCGGAGCGCCGACGAGCGGCGTCGCGCTGTCGAACAGCTGCCTCCACGGTTGCGCGGTCACCGCCCCACCCTAGCGGCGCGCGGGGCGGATACGCCCCGCGCGCCGTCGGGAGGGTGTCAGTGCTGCGGGATGTGGACCACACCGATGCGCTTGCGGAACACCCAGTACGTCCAGCCCTGGTAGGCCAGCACGATCGGGGTGAACACCACAGCCACCCAGCTCATGATCTTCAGGGTGTACGGGGTGGAGGCGGCGTTCGTGGCGGTCAGCGTCCCCGCCGCGTCGAGGGTGGAGGGCAGCACGTTCGGGAACAGCGCCGCGAACAGGGTCGCCACGGCCAGCCCGATCGCCACGGCCGTGCCGGTGAACGCCCAGCCCTCCCGGCCTGCCCGGGCCGCGACCAGGCCGGCGAGCAGCGCGAGCGCCGCGGCGGCGGCGAGCGCCACGGCGGCCGTGCTCGAGCGAATGTCGAGCGTCCAGGCCAGGAACGCGACCGCGAGGACCGCGGCCACGACGCCCACCCGCACGGCGAGCGCGCGGGCCCGCTCCCGGATCTCCCCCACCGTCTTGAGGGCGACGAACACGGCGCCGTGGGTGAGGAACAGCGCCGCGGTGGTCGCGCCGCCGAGCAGGGCGTACGGGTTGAGCAGGTCGAACAGGCCGCCGACGTACTCGTGGTCGGCCGACAGCGGCACCCCGCGCAGGATGTTCGCGAACGCGACGCCCCACAGCACGGCCGGCACCAGCGAGCCGAAGAAGATCGCCGCGTCCCAGCGCCGCTTCCACGACGGCTCGGGGCGCTTGTGCCGGTACTCGAAGGCGACGCCGCGGGCGATCAACGCCAGCAGGATCAGCAGCAGCGGCAGGTAGAAGCCGGAGAACAGGGTGGCGTACCACTCGGGGAACGCCGCGAACATGGCCCCGCCCGCGGTGATGAGCCAGACCTCGTTGCCGTCCCAGACCGGGCCGATGGTGTTGATGAGCACGCGGCGTTCCCGGTCGTCGCGGCCGAGGACGGGCAGCAGCATGCCGACGCCGAAGTCGAAGCCCTCCAGGATGAAGTAGCCGGTGAAGAGGACGGCGACGAGCAGGAACCAGATGGTGGTGAGTTCCACGGTGCGCTCCCGGAGGTCAGTAGGCGAAGGCGAGCGGACGCTCGGCGTCGTCGTGGCTGTCGTCGATCTCGGGTTGCGGGGTGAGGTCGGGCACACCGTCCTTGGCGTAGCGGACCAGGAGCCGGAACTCGATCACGGCGAGGGTGGCGTAGATGAGGGTGAACGCGGTGAACGAGGTGAGCACCTCGGTCAGCGACACGCTGCGGGAGACGCCGTTGCGGGTGAGCATCTCGCCGAAGACGATCCACGGCTGGCGGCCCATCTCGGTGAAGATCCAGCCGAAGGAGTTCGCGACGAGCGGCAGCAGCGGCATGACGAGACCGGCGCGCAGCAGCCACCTGCTGCGCGGGGCGCGGCCCTTGCGGTGGGTCCAGAGCACCAGCAGGGCGATCGCGGCGGCGGCCATCCCGAACGCGATCATGAACCGGAAGCTCCAGTACGTGACCGGGATGATCGGGGCGTAGTTGCCGGCGCCGTACTGGCTGGCGTACTGCGCCTGGAGGTCGTCGATGCCGTGCACGGTGCCGTGGAGGTCGCCGGTGCCGAGGTACGACAGCAGGTACGGGATCTTGATGGCGAACAGTTCCCGGGTGCCGTCGAGGCTGCCGACGGTGAGCACGGAGAACGAGGCGGGGCTCTCGGTGTTGTAGAGGCCCTCGGCGGCGGCCATCTTCATGGGCTGCACCTGGGTCATGATCTTGCCCTGGATGTCGCCGGTGATCAGGACGCCGGCCGCGGCCACCAGGGTCACCCAGGAGCCGAACTTCGCGGCGAACCGGTAGGTCGGGGTGTCGGCGGAGTCGTGGTTGCGGATCAGGTGCCACAGGGCGACGGCGACCAGCAGGGACCCGGCCACCAGGAACGCGCCGGCGAGGGTGTGCGGGAACGTGACCAGGGCGACCTTGTTGGTGAGCACGGCGACGAAGTCGGTGAGCTCGGCGCGGCCCGTGTCGGGGTTGATCCGGTAGCCGACCGGGTTCTGCATGAACGAGTTCGCGGCGAGGATGAAGTACGCGGACAGGTTGGTGCCGATGGCGGCGGCCCAGATGCTCGCGAGGTGCAGCCGCTTGGGCAGCCGTTCCCAGCCGAAGATCCACAGGCCGATGAAGGTGGACTCGAGGAAGAACGCGACGAGCGCCTCGATGGCGAGCGGGGCGCCGAAGACGTCGCCCACGAAGCGGGAGTAGTCGCTCCAGTTCATGCCGAACTGGAACTCCTGGACGATGCCGGTCACCACGCCCGTGGCGAAGTTGATGAGGAAGAGCTTGCCGTAGAACTTCGTGAGCTTGAGGTAGCGCTCGTTGCCGGTGCGGTGCCACAGCGTCTGGAGGATGGCGACCAGCACGGAGAGGCCGATCGTCAACGGTACGAAGAGGAAGTGGTAGACGGTGGTGACACCGAACTGCCAGCGGGCGACGTCGAGCGCGTCCACCTGGGACCCCCTGCCGGTCATACTACGAGACGTAGTAAATACTACTGCTCGTCGTAGACGAATCGGCGGGGACGGGCGGCCCGAACCGGCCCGGGACCCATGACCCTGATCACGCCGGGCCACTCGGCCCCGGTGGAGGGGTTGCTGCGCCCTCGCCGCCGCTCCCGCGCCCGAGCGTGGGAGCATTCACCGCTGATGGACACCGCCTCCGCCACCTGGCAGCCCCCCGCGATCTGGCGCGCCGCCCAACTGCTCGCCCGGGGCGTCGTCGCCACCGTCGCCCGGCTCGAGGTGACCGGCGACGTGCCCGAGGATCTGCGCCGCGGCCCCCTCATCCTGGCGGCCAACCACATCAGCCCCTTCGACCCCGTGGTGCTCACCGCGGCCTGCCGCGAGCGCGGCGTGGCGCCCCGGATCATGGCCACGGGCGGCCTGTTCCGGACACCTGTCGTCGGGGCACTCATGCGCCGCGCCGGGCACATCCGGGTCGACCGGGGCACGGCGGCGGTGGGCCGGGCCCTCGACGACGCCGCGGCGGCGGTCGCCGCCGGATCGGTGATCCTCGTCTACCCCGAGGGGCGCATCGGCCTGGACCCCGGCATGTGGCCGGAGCGCGGCAAGACCGGCGCCGCCCGGCTCGCGTTCGCCTGCGGCGCCCCGGTCATCCCGGTCGCCCAGTGGGGCTCGCACGAGGTGGTGCCGTACCGGGCCCCGAAGGGCCTGCCGGGCGGCCTCGCCCGCTCGGTCGTCCGCCGCCCGGTGATCCGCGTGCACTTCGGCGAACCCGTCGACCTCACCGGCGTGGACTCCGGCACGGCCGGCGCCGCCCGTCGGGCGACCGACCGCATCGTCGACGCGATCACCGACGCGCTGGTGCCGCTGCGCCCCGACGAGCCCGACCGGCCCCGGCACGTCGACCCGGGACGCCCCGCCGACACCAGCCGCGCGCACCGCCGCCGCCCGCCGGCCTGACGCGTCGCCGACGAGCGGCCGACCGTCGCGCGCCCCGACCACCTCGGGCGGCCGACCGTCGCGCACCCCGACCGCCGCGAGCCGCCGACCGTCGCGCACCCCGACCGCCGCGAGCCGCCGACCGTCGCGCACCCCGACCGCCGCGGGCGGCGTGATCGACACCAGATCGGCGGTGTGGCGGTGTCCGGTGCCGCCGGATACCGCCACGTCGGCGGAATGGTGTCGATCAGGCGTTCTCGACTCGGTCGGTGGAGGCGGTTGGCGTTGATCAACTCCGTTTCCTTGAGGTCGCGGCGTCCCGGCGCGGTCGACACCGCGCCTTTCAGGAAGTCGAGTCGATCATGACCGGTGGCCGGTCGACCGCCGGGACGATGACCGCTTCGCGCCGTCAGCACCGCTCGGGTGGGTCGGCGGGCCGGGGCGAATGTCCGTTCCACCGCTCGTGCCGCGGCGCCCCGACCGGCCCCGGCACGTCGACCCGAGAGGCCTCGCCGACACCAGCCGCGCGCACCGCCGCCGCCCCCGGCCTGACGCGTCGCCGACGAGCGGCCGACCGTCGCACGCCCCGACTACCCCGAGCCGCCGACCGTCGCGCGCCCCGACCACCCCGAGCCGCCGACCGTCGCGCGACCCGACAGCCGCGGGCGGCATGATCGACACCAGGTCGGCGGTGTGGCGGTGTCCGGTGCCGCCGGATACCGCCACATCGGCGGAATGGTGTCGGTCAGGCGCTCGGTCGTGGAGACGGTTGGCGTTGATCGAACCTGCCGGTCACCGGATGGACACCGGCGGCGGGCATACTGCGCTGCGTGCTGACCGGTCATCCCTACCTGGACGCGCCCGCGCCGCTGGCCTTCGCCCACCGCGGCGGCGCCGCCGACGGCGACGAGAACACCGCCGAGGCGTTCGCCCGCGCCGTCGGGCTCGGCTACCGCTACGTGGAGACCGACGTGCACGCCACGGCCGACGGGGTGAGCGTGGTCTTCCACGACACCACGCTGCGCCGGGTCACCGGCGAGCCGGGCCGCATCGCCGACCTGCGCTGGGCCGACCTCGCCTCGGTACGGGTCGGCGGCGCCGCCGTGGTGCCCCGCCTCGACGAGGTGCTCGACGCCTGGCCGGGCGTGCGGTTCAACATCGACGTCAAGTCCGACCCCGGGGTCGAGCCGGCCGTGGCCACCGTGACCCGCACCGGCGCCTCCGACCGGGTGCTGCTCGCCTCGTTCAGCGACGCGCGGCTGACCCGGCTGCGGGCGCTCACCGAGGGCCGGGTCGCCACGTCGCTGGGCATGCGCGGGGTCGCCCGCCTGCGGATGGCCTCGCTCACCGGTCGCCCGCTGCGGCTGCCTCCGTCGGTGGTGGCCGCCCAGGTCCCGGTCCGCTACGGGCGGGTGCCCGTCGTGGACCGCCGGTTCCTCCGCCACGCCCACGCGCTCGGCCTCCAGGTGCACGTCTGGACGATCGACGAACCCGCCGAGATGCACGAGTTACTTGATCTTGGTGTGGATGGCATCATGACCGATCACGTCGGCGTGCTGCGCGACGTCTACCGCAGCCGCGGCCACTGGGCCGCCTGACCGGCGAGAGGACCCGATGGCCGAGACCGTGACCCCCACGGTGCACGACACCCCGCCCCCGGCGAGCACCCCGCGCGAGCGCACCGGCTGGTACGTCTACGACTGGGCCAACTCGGCCTTCCAGACCACGGTCATCACGGTCTTCCTCGGGCCGTTCCTCACCACCGTCACCGAACTCGCGGCCGGCTGCGAACTCGGCGCGGACACCTGCGACGGGTACGTCCACCCGCTCGGCATCCGCGTCGCCGCCGGCTCCTACTACCCGTACCTGATCTCGCTGTCGGTGTTCCTCACCGTGTTCGTGCTGCCGGTGATGGGCGCCATCGCCGACCGGTCGCTGCACAAGAAGCGGCTCCTCGCCGGCGCCGCGTTCACGGGCGCGGGCGCCACCGTGGCCATGGCGTTCGTGACCGGCGACCGCTACCTGCTCGGCGGGGCGCTGTTCCTCATCGCCAACATCAGCTTCGGCGCCGCCATCGTGGTCTACAACTCGTTCCTGCCGCAGCTCGGCGGCCCCGACGAACGCGACAGCATCTCCAGCCGCGGCTGGGCGCTCGGCTACCTCGGCGGCGGCCTGCTGCTGGCGCTCAACCTCGTCGCCGTCACCCTCCTCAGCGAGGAGGGCAACGCGCAGCGCACCCTGGACCTGGCCCGCTGGTCGATCGTCTCGGCCGGCGTGTGGTGGGCCCTGTTCACGCTGGTGCCGCTGCGCTGGCTGCGCGAGCACCCCACCGCGGCGGCCCGGTCCGGCCGCGGCAACGTGCTCACCGACGGGTTCCGGCAGCTCGGCCGCACCCTGCGGGAGATCAAGGCGTACCCGCTCACGCTGTTCTTCCTGCTCGCGTTCCTCGTCTACAACGACGGCATCCAGACCGTCATCACCCTGGCCAGCCAGTACGGCACCGAGGAGCTGCGGCTGGAGCAGAACACCCTGATCATCACGATCCTGCTCGTGCAGTTCCTCGCGTTCGGCGGGGCGCTGCTGCTCGGCGCGCTCGCCCGGCGCGTCGGCGCGTGGAAGACCGTGCTGCTCAGCCTCGTGCTCTGGACCGTGGTGATCGTCGCCGCGTTCCGGCTGCCCGCCGAGGCGCCACTGCCGTTCATGGTCCTCGGCGCCGCGATCGGCCTGGTCCTCGGCGGCAGCCAGGCGCTGAGCCGGTCGCTGTTCAGCCAGCTCATCCCCGCCGGCAAGGAGGGCGAGTACTACGGCTTCTACGAGATCAGCGACAAGGGCACCAGCTGGCTCGGGCCGCTGGCGTTCGGCCTGGTCTTCCAGCTCACCTCGTCCTACCGCGTCGGCCTGGTCTCGCTGCTGATCTTCTTCGTCGTCGGGTTCCTGCTCCTGCTGGCCGTTCCGGTCCGCCGGGCCATCGTGGCCGCGGGCAACACCCCGCCCCGGGTGCTCTGACCACCGACGCCGGACCGCACGGCGGCGGTCACTGTCAAGATCAAGCCCGGCCGATGGGTTAGGCTGCCCGACCGTGACCGACGACGCCGCTGCCGCACCCACCTGCCTGGCCCGCCCCCTCGCCGGCCCGGACGACTCCCCGAGCGGGTGCGCCGCGGCACGCGGACTGGACGGCCGGCCCCTGCACGCGGCCGCGCTGAAGTTCTTCTGGGGACCCATGGACTGCGGCAAGTCGACCATGGCGCTGCAGATGAACTACAACCACGCCCGGCAGGGCCGCCGCGGCCTGGTCACCACCCGCATCGACCGGTCGCTGGGCCCCCAGGTCACCACCCGCATCGGCCTCGCCCACAGCGCCATCGAGGTCACCGACGACCTCGACCTGCGGGCGCTGGTGCGCGGCCGGTGGGACGAGGGCGTACGGGTGGACTACCTCATCTGCGACGAGGCCAGCTTCTACACGGTGGAGCACGTCGAGCAGATGGCCGAACTGGTCGACAGCTACGACGTCGACGTGTACGCCTTCGGGCTGGCCACCGACTTCCGCTCCTGCCTGTTCCCCGCCGCCCAGCGGCTGTTCGAACTGGCCGACGAGGTGGCCCGCATCCAGATCGAGGTGCTCTGCTGGTGCGGCCGGGAGGGGCTGCTCAACGCCCGCGTGGTCGACGGGCGGGTGGCCCGCGAGGGCGAGCAGGTCGTCATCGGCGACACCGTCGACAGCGCCGACGTGCGCTACCAGGTGCTCTGCCGGCGGCACTACCGCAGCGGCGACCTCGGCCCGCGGGCCTGACCCGTCCCGCCGCGGGGCAACCGGTCGGTGACGATCACACCGACCGTGACGAGCAGGGCCACCGCCGCGCCCGCCGCGACGGGCAGGCGCAGGGCCACCCCCACCGGCACCGCCGCCAGCAGCACCGGCACCGCCACGGCCCGGCCGACCGGCCGCTGCCGCAGCAGGACCATCTGGTACGCGGCGTGCCCGGCGAGGAACAGCGCCGGGCCGCCGAACACGACCAGCGCGGTGCCCACGTCCAGCTGCCCACCCGGGTCGCTGAGCAGCCGCTCGTCGGCGACCGCGGTGACGATGATGCCGGCCACCATCACCGGGTGCAGGTAGTTGAAGGTGAAACGGCTCAGCCGCCCGGTCCGTTCGCCCGCGTGGGTGAGCGCCGCGGTACCGGCCTGCGCCGTCCGGTCGAAGTACACCCACCACAGGGCCACCGAGCCGGCGAAGGCCAGCAGGAACGCGCCCATCGTCGCCCGGTCGGTGTGCCGCGCCACGATGCCGCCGGTGACGAGGATCGACTCGCCCAGCGCGATGAGGATGAACGCCTGGCACCGCTGGGCCAGGTGCCCGCCCTCCACCTCCCACCGCTCCGGTCGGGTGCGCCGCCCTCCCGGCGTGGGGAACCCGATCGCCAGCCCGATCACGTCGATGGCGATGACCGCCGCCCAGATGGCCTCGCGGGCCGGTGAGCCGACCAGACCGCCGATCACGGCCAGCAGCGCGGTGCCGATTCGATAGGGCAGCGCCTGCCGCAGTCCGGGTTCCAACCCGGGATGGCCGCGTGCCGCCCACACCGCGAAGGCGGACCGCCCCACCTGAACGGCGGCATAGGCAGCGGCGAAGAGCAGACCGCTGCCGGCGAACGCGCCCGGGATCGCCGCCGACAGCAGCAGGCTACCCAGCATCACCGCGAGCAGCATGGCTCGTACCGGGCTGCGGTCCGGACGCAACGAGTTGGTCGTCCACGTGGTGTAGATCCAGATCAGCCAGACCAGCCCCAGGAGGATCACGGTCCGTAACGCGCCCAGCGGATGCGGATGCAGGATCAGGAACTGGGCCAGCTGCGTGACGGTGAAGACGTACACCAGGTCGAAGAACAGCTCGGTCGACGTGGTCGCCTCCACGCCGTGGTGCTCCCGCAGCAGGTCCGGCCGGACCGGCCCGGGGGCCGCCGGCTCAGAACGGGTCACCGCAGATCCGCCAGTCACCGTCCTCCTGGACCACGGGCAGTTCCCGTCGCTCGGTGGCGCCGCTGTCGCGGGTCAGCGCGACGGTCACCGTGCCGCGCGGTCGTCCGCCCCGCGTCGTCACCGACACGTCCACGATCTCGTAGTCACGCACCTCCGGGGGCGTCCGCACCCAGCTCGTGAAGCCGCCCTCGCTCCACTTCCTGCGCGCCTCCGCGCACAGCCGCTCGTACGCGCCGCCGGTGTCACCGACGGTGACCTCGCGCAGGAAGTCGTCCGCCGTCTCCCGCACCGGACCGGCCGCCTGAGTGACCACCTGCAGGTTGCGCACGCCGAGGCCGGCCACCCCCACGCAGCACAACGCCACACCGACACCGGCGAACACCAGCCCCGTACGCATCGGCTGGCGCCGCCGGGCCGGCCGACTGTACGGCTGCCCGGCCCCCACGCCCCGACCGTAGAGAACCGCGCCCGCCCGCGGGCGGCAATCGCCTCTGTCGCCGGCGCCACCGCATCGTCTACCGTCGGGCCCACCCGTCCCGCACCGCCAGGAGCGAGAGCATGAGCCGCTACGTGCAGCCGGTACCCGCCCCCGACGACCCGTACGCCGGCGACGCGCTGCTGCGCTCCTGGCTGGAGCGGCAGCTCGGCGCCGCCGGGCACGCCGCCGCGAAGGACCGCCTCGCCGACCTCGCCGCCGAGGTGACCGGGCCGCTGCGCGCCGCACACGCCGACGCCGAGGCCCACCCGCCCACGCTGGTGCGCTACGACCCGTGGGGAGCCCGGATCGACCGGATCGACACGTCCCCCGGGTGGGAGGCACAGCGCGCCGCCGCCGCGCGGCACGCCGTGGTGGCCCTGCCGTACCTGGAGTCGGCGCGCGGCACCTGGGGCGCCGCGGCCCGGGTCGTCCAGCACGCCCTGCTGCACCTGTACGGGCCGGAGTCGGCCACCTTCTCCTGCCCGGTGGCGATGGCCGACGGGGCCGCCGCGCTGCTCAGCCTCCCCGAGGTCGACCCGGCGGTACGCGACGCCTGGCTGCCCCGACTCGTCTCCACCGACCCGGCGACGGCGATCACCAGCGGCCAGTGGATGACCGAGTCGCAGGGCGGCTCCGACCTGGCCCGCTCCAGCACCACCGGCCGTCCCGCGGCCGACGGCTCGTGGCGACTGACCGGGGAGAAGTGGTTCTGCTCGGCGGCCGACTCGGCGATGGCCGTGGCGCTGGCCCGGCCGGAGGGCGCCGGCCGGGGCAGCCGCGTGCTCGCCCCGTTCCTGGTGCCCCGCTACGCCGCGGACTCGCCGCTGGCCACCGGCGAGGCTCCGGACGCGCCCGCGCCGGGCGTCACCGTGCACCGGCTCAAGGACAAGCTGGGCACCCGGGCGCTGCCCACCGCCGAGATCGGGCTGCGCGACGCGTACGCGCTGCCGCTGGGCGACCCGGCGAGTCCCGGGCTCGCCCGGGCCATGACCCTGGTGGTGGTGACCCGGGTGCACAACGCCGCGGCCGCCGCCGGCGGCATGCGCCGTGGCCTCGCCTACGCGCGGGCGTACGCCTCGGCACGGCACGTGGCCGGCGGCGCCCTCGCCGTGTCCCCGCTGCACCGGGCCACCCTGGGTGCCCTGGCCGTCGACGCGGCCGGCGCGTTCGTCCTCGCCGGACACGCCTTCGCGCTGCTCGGCCGGGTGGAGGTCGGCGCCGACCCGGCCGCGGCGGCGGAGCTGCGCATCGTGGCGCCGCTGGCGAAGCTGGCCACCGGGCGGCTCGCGGTGGCCTCCGCCAGCGAGTACGTGGAGAGCTTCGGCGGCGCCGGCTACGTGGAGGACACGGGGGTGCCGCGGCTGCTGCGCGACGCGCAGGTCCTGCCGATCTGGGAGGGCACCACCAACGTGCTCGCCCTCGACGTGCTGCGCGCCGTGACCCGTGAGGACGCCGGGCCGCCGCTGCTGCGCCGCCTCGACGCCGCCGCGGACCTGGCCCGGCCGGTCTCGCCCGCGCTGGCCGACACCCTCGCGGGCGTGACCGGCGAGCTGCGCGAGCGTCTCGCCGGCGTCGCGGCCGACCCGCAGTCCACGGCGGTGGTCGCCGGGGCGCGCGGCCTGGCCCTGCGTCTGGCGCACACGCTGACCGCCGCGCTGCTGGTGGAGCACGCGGCGTGGGGCGACGAGCAGGCGGAGCTGGCCGCCCGGCTGTGGGCGCGCCGCTGGCTGCGGCACGAGGACGTGGCCGCGGACGCCCACCACGGCCTGGAGCTGCTCTGCTGAAGCGGCGGCCCGGTGGCCGGGTGAATCCGTCGTGTCGGGGTGCCGAAGCGCAGGTGAATTGTCGCGCGTGGACCGGGTTGGTGGGGGGTGCGCTCGGCTAGTCTGGGCGCCGCTCGAAGATCACCGCAGCGGCTTCCCGGCCCGCTTCCTCCCCGAAAACTGGTGTCGTGGTTTCCAACGCGTCGTCCACTCCGTCCCGCGCCGACCGGACGGAGGCCTGAATGCCGCCGCGGCTGAGCATCGTGGTTCCCTTCTTCAATCTCGCCCCCTACCTCGGCGACTGCCTGGAGTCGATCGCCCGGCAGACGTTCGACGACTTCGAGGTGGTGCTGGTCGATGACGGGTCGCAGGACGGCAGCGCCGAGCTGGTGGCCGACTTCTGCGCCCGCGACCCGCGGTTCCGGCTCGTCCGGCAGGAGAACCAGGGCGTCGGCCCGGCCCGGAACGCCGGCATCGCGCAGACCACCGGCGAGTACCTCACCTTCGTCGACGGCGACGACCTGGTGCCGCCGCACGCGTACGAGCTTCTCGTCGGCTCGCTCGACCGCACCGGCTCCTCACTGGCCGGCGGCAACGCCCGGCGGTTCAACAACACGCTCGGGGTCCGGGCCGCGTACCTGCACCGCACGATCTTCGCGGCCGACCGGGAGGTCACCCACATCCTCGAGTACCCGGCGCTGGCGCTGGACCGGATGGTGTGGAACAAGGTCTACCGCCGGTCGTTCTGGACCGAGAACGGGTACGAGTTCCCGGCCATGCGGTACGAGGACTACCCGGTGGCGCTGCGGGCGCACCTCGACGCCGTCACCGTCGACTGCCTCAGCGCCCCCGTCTACTACTGGCGGGAGCGGGAGTCCGGCGAGTCGATCACCCAGCAGAAGTACGTCTTCGGCAACCTCGCCGACCGGATCGTCTCGGCTCTCATGGTGCTCGACCTGGTCGACGAGCGCGGACCCGAGCTGCGGCCCACGGTGCACGCCCACCTCGCCGAGGTCGACCTGCCCACCGTCGTGCAGGGGTTCGGCACCGTCGCGGAGCACGACCAGCAGCCGCTCGTGGAGCTGGGCCAGCGGCTGCTGCGCCGCCTCGACGCCGACGTGCTGGGCCGCGCCCGGTCCTTCGAACGACTCCAGATCGAGGCCCTCGCCGCCGGCGACGCCGACCTGCTGCGCCGGCTCGCCGAGTTCCGCGTCGGCCCCGGCGCGCGCGGTGGCGTCCGGGCCCGCCGCGACCCGGTCGTGCCGTGGCGGTACGCGACGCCGTACCCCAGGCCGCGCGGCGGGTCGGTGTCCCGCCGGCTCTACCGGCTGCCCCGGCGCGACCTGAGCCTGCACACGACGGTGTCGGGCGTCGACTGGGACGACACCGCCCTCGTCGTGCGGGGCACCGCCGACATCCGGCACGCGCCCGACCCGCTCGACGAGACCTCGCGGCTGCGGGTGTCCCTGGTACGCGGGCTGCGGACGACTCCGCTGCGGGTGCGGCGGTTCCCGGCCCGCGACTCGCACGGCGAGATGGCGCTGGTCGGTTTCGAGGCGCGCGTGCCGCGCAACCTGCTCACCGGGGTCTCGGCGGACGGGTCCTGGCCGCGCCTCAGCGTCGACCTGCGGGTCGGCCCGCTGCGCCGCCGGGGCCCGCTGTTGACCGTCGGCTACGGCGGCGGGCAGTACCCGAACGGCGCGTGGGTGACCGAGGACCTGTGGCTGCAGCCGACCAGCGGCGGCGACCGGTTCATGTTGCGGCCCCTGCTGCGGCCGGTCGAGGTCACCGACGCGGGCGTCGACGGCGAGGCCCTGGTCCTGTCCGGGCGGTTGTCCGCGCCCGCCACCGACGCGGCGCTGCGCCTGGCGCGGTCCTCGGGCACGCTGCGCGTCCCCCTGCGGACGCGGCCGGACGGCGACGGGCGCGGCTTCACGGCCCGGATCCCGATCGCTGACCTCATCGACACGGCCAACCCGGACGACCCGTTCAGCCGGCGCACCGCCCGGGTGCCGCGCCTCGACGAGGGCGGCAACGGGCCGCTGCTGCTCGCCACCGGCCTGCGACGGTCGCTGTACGCCGTGCACGACGGTCGGCTGCTGACGGTCACCCGCTCGCCCGGCCAGTACGTCAACCTGTTCGAGGGGCCGGTGCGGCTGCACGCGGACGCCGCCGAGGTGGCCGACGGGCAGCGCCTCGTCGTCACCGGCCCGTGGTGGGAGGGGCGCGACCCGGGTCGCGTCGTGTGGCGGCGCTTCCGGGACGGCTCCGACGAGCACGTCGACGTGCCGTGCCGCGACGTCCACGACGGGAAGGGCTGGTCGGCCGAGGTGACGCTGACCGACCTGCTGCCACCCGCGCCGACGGCCGGGGAGGCGACCGACTGGACGCTGTTCGTCGTGCCACCGGACGGGACGTCGCCGTACGCGGTGCAGGCCGACGCGTTCCTCACGGCCCGGCTGCCGATCGAGCTGACCGTCGGGACGTCGGCCGTGCGGATCCTGCCCCGGGCCGGCCGCCTGCACCTGGAGGTGGAATGACGTGCACCATCACAACCACTACTACGGCCAGGCGCACATCCTCGCCCGGCACTGCGGTCTGGACGACGAGTTCCCGCCCCGCATCCGCGGATACCTGCAGCACGGGTGGAACGTCGCCTGCGGCTGGAACCCGGTGCACGAGTTCTTCGACGGGGCGTGGCGGTACGTGTGGAGCGACGCGCCCCGCCGCCGCGGCCACTTCCTCGGCCGGCGCAACTACCACGTGGTGGGCGCGCCCTGGCTCTACCTTCAGGACCTGGAGCCGGACCTCGGCCGCACACCCGACGACGAGCGCCGCGGCACCCTGTGGTTCCTCTTCCACGGCTGGGAGGGCGGCAAGATCCACGGTGACCACGCCCGCCTCATCGACGAGATCCGCGAGACCGAGACCGAACCCGTGACGGTCAGCCTCTACTACACCGAGTACGAGCGTCCCGAGGTGCGCGCCGTCTACGAGCGGGCCGGGTTCGACGTGATCTGCTTCGGCCGCCGCGGCTGGAACTACGAGGGCACCGACCGGCGGTTCCTGTACAAGCAGCTCGAGGCGTTCCGCAGGCACAAGCGGGTGGCTTCCAACCGGCTCAGCACCGCCGTCTTCTACGGTGTGGCGGCCGGCTGCCAGCCTGCCGTCTACGGCGACCCGATGGCCATGGAGGGCGAGAACCCGCTGTTCGGTGGGACGGCCCGCGTGGCCCGGCTCTGGCCGGAGATGCACGGCAAGGACATCGACCTCGCGACCGCGCGGGAGATCACCGACCTGGAACTCGGCCGGCCGTGGCTCCTGTCCCCCGCCGAGCTGCGGATGCTCTTCGATTGGAACCAGCGTGACTGACACCAGCCCGACCGGCGTCGCGGTGGTCCGCGGCGAGATGCAGCCGTGGAGCGACGCGACAGGCCCCCGGACACCGGCCGGCGGGCCGGCGCTCACCGCGCTCCTGGCGGACCTGCTGCCCCAGGCGTCGCACGCGCTCGTGCTCGGCCCGCACCAGGCCGACGTCGTCGAGGCCGTGGCCGCCTGCAGCGGGGCCGTCACGGTCCTGCTCCGGTCCGTGAGCGACGCGACCGCGCTGCACGAGGCGCTGACCGTCGGCAACGTGCGGGTCGTCGCCGGGGCGCTCGACGGCCTGGTCGAACAGGGCGGCGCCGCGTACGACCTGATCGTGGCCGCGGACGGCCTGGACCGGGTGCTCGGCGCCGATTCGCCGGAGCTGGACTGGCCGCGCCGCGCGGCGGCGATGGCGGGGCTCGCGGCCGCGGGCGCGACCGTCCTCGTGGGGCTCACGAACGAGTTCGGCCTTCCTAACCTGCTCGACCGCCGGCCCGCCGCCCAGCGACACGGCGACGACGAGTGGCGGCCGCTGCACGACGACCCGGCCCGGCCCACCTCGCCGGTCCAGTTCCGGGCCGCGCTGACCGCCGTGGGCCTCGACGTGAGCGCCCTCTACGCGAGCTTCGACGTGGCGGGGACCATGCACACCCTCCTCGACGTCGACGCCGCCGCGGCCGGCCGCCCGGGTCACCCGGCGGCCCGTCTCGCCGTACGCGCGCTGGAGGCCGCCGCGGCCCGGCAGCCGCTGCTCGCGCCCGTGGCGCCGGGCGCCGACGACGCCGCCCGGGCGGGGCTGCTGGGCGCCGTGGCGCCCGGCTGGCTCGCCGTGTGCGGCGCCGGCGCGCCCCCGCACACCGCGTACGCCGAGGCCGACGGCCCGGGCCGGTTGCTGGTGGCGGACCGGGACGGGGACCGGTGGCGGGTCAGCGTCGCCGGAGCGACCGGGGCGGGCGACCTCGTGGCTCTCGACGCCGACGCGGAGGTGCCCGACACCGAGACGGTGGAGCGGCTGCTGCTGCGGCTCGCGGCGGCCGAGGACGTGCCGGGGTTCCGCCGGGTGGCGGCGCGGCTGGGCGACTGGGCCCGCACCGGCGGCGCGGGTCTCGTCGTCCGCCTCGACGACACCGGCGTCGACGGCGACGGCCTGGCCCGCGGGCTGCTGGCCTGGCGCGCCGCCGAGCCGGCGTCGCCCGCCGAGCTGCTGGCCGCCGCCTGGCACCGCTTCCGGGACCGCCTCGTCGACGGCCACCACCGTCACCCGTGGCCACCGTGGCTGACCGCCGACGACCTGGTGACGATGTGGCTGGGGATGTCCGGTGAGGAGGCCGACGCCGCGGTGCTCGACCGGGGTCGCCGCATCGCCGACGCCGTGGCCGCCGCGGTCGACGCGGACACCGGCGACACGGGGCCCGACCTGCGGGCCGTGCTCGCTGACGCCGAGGCGGCGCGGGTGCGGGCGGTCGAGCTGGCCGGCCACGTCGCCGGCCTGGAGCGCACCATCCGGTTCCGTGACCAGCAGCTCAAGGTGCGGGAGAACCGCCTGCGGGCGCTGCGGGCCGAGCTGCGCGCCCTCAAGGGTTCCCGGGCCGGGCAGGTGGCCGAGGCGCTCCGCAAGGTGGCCGTGATCCGCGACCCGAAGCGGGTCGCGCGGGCCGTCAAGCGACGTCTGCGCTGATCGCACCGCGTACCTGACAGAAGATGGCAGGTACGCGGTGGAGGGTGGCCCCATGACAGTCAACGCCGACCTCGCCATGGTCAACCTCGACAGTTCCGATCCCGCCGCGCACGCCGCCTTCTACCACCGGGTGCTCGGCTGGGACGTCACGCACAGCCAGCCCGAGTACGCCATGATCAGCGGCAACGGGGTGTCGATCGGCTTCGGGCTGGTCGAGGGCTACCGGCCGCCGTCCTGGCCCGACGACGCCGCGCAGAAGCGCTACCACCTCGACCTGTACGTCGACGACCTGGCCCTCGCCGAGAAGGAGTTCGTGGCCGCCGGGGCGTCCAAGCCCGCCTTCCAACCGGGCGGCGAGCGGTGGGTCGTGCTCGTCGACCCGATCGGGCAGCCGTTCTGCATCTGCCCCCGCGCGCAGGGCTGACCGAGCGGGCCGGCCGTACCCGGGGCGCGGGTGCGGCCGGCCCGGCAGCGGGCCGCCGGCCGGGTCAGCCCCGTCGGCGGGACCGGGCCGCCCAGATCACGTACGCCGGGTCCCGGTCCAGGTTGTGCCGGTCCCGGTCGTAACGGCGGGTGGTACGCGGGTCGGCGTGCCCCATCGCGTCCTGCACGTCCTCCAGCGGCACGCCCTCCGAGCGGGCCGTGGTGGCGAAGGCGTGCCGCAGCGAGTGCGGCGACAACCTCGCCCACGCCGGGATGCCCGCTGAGCGGGCGAGCCGCCGGACCAGCCGGAACACCGCGTGCCGGTCCAGCCGGGCGCCGGTCGCGGTCACCAGCAGCGGCCCGGTCAGCTCGCTCGCCGGCACACCCGCCGCGGCGGCGCGCTGCGCCAGGTACGCGTCCACGGCGTACGCCGTGCCGGGGGTGAGCGCGCGACGGCGGGCGCTGCCGCCCTTGCCCACGAACCGCACGCTGCGGTGCCCCCGTTCCGCGCCGAGGTCGGTGACGTCGAGCGACACCAGCTCGCTCACCCGCAGCCCGAGGTCGGCCAGCAGCGCGACGGCCGCCCGGTTGCGCGCCGCGGTCGGGCCGGTCTCCGCCTCCGCCGCGGCCAGCAGCGCGTCCACCTCCTCGGGGGTGAGCCCCACGGTGGCCGAGTGGTCCCGGTCGATGCGGGGCCGGTCCGCGCCGGCGACCGGGTTCACGTCGACCGCCCGCAGCTTGGCGAGGAAGTCGTACCAGCTCGACAGGGCGGACAGCTTCCGCGCCACGGTGGCCGGGGTCAGCGGCCGGCCACTGCGCGGGCTGCGGGTGGCCTCCAGCGCGCGGGCGTACTCGTTGACGTGCAGGAAACTCGCGCCCAGCGGATCCAGCTCCCGCTGCGCGCACCAGGTGAGCCACCCGGCGATGTCCCGCCGGTACGCGTCGCGCGTGTGCGCGGACAGCCGCCGGTTGCGCAGCCACGCCTCGGTGACGTCCTCGGGGCCGGCGGGCAGCGCGGGCCCGGCCGGTGGGCGGGCCAGCACCGGGGCCTCGGAGGAAACCATGCGAGAAAGGTTCTCAGTTCTGCGGGGCGAAGCGGGTGAGGCGCGCCCGGGACATCGCGCGGTCGTCCGGATACCGTCGGTCGGTGCGCGCGAGTCGGCTGGTGTCCCTGCTGCTGCTCCTCCAGAGCCGCGGGCGGATGACCGCGCCGGAGCTGGCCGCCGAGCTGGAGGTGTCGGTCCGCACGGTCTACCGGGACGTGGAGGCGCTCGGGGCGTCCGGCGTGCCGGTGTACGCCGACCGCGGCCCGGCCGGCGGCTACCGGCTCCTCGACGGCTACCGCACCCGGCTGACCGGCATGACCCCGGCCGAGGTGGAGGCCCTGTTCCTGGCGGGGGTTCCGGGCCCCGCCGCCGAGCTGGGCCTCGGGTCGGTGCTCGCCGCCGCGGAACTCAAGCTGCAGGCCGCGCTTCCGGCCGGGTCGGCCGACCGGGGCGGCCGGATCCGCCAGCGCTTCCACCTCGACGCCCCGACCTGGTTCCGGGAGCCGGAGCCCACCCCGCACCTCGCCGCGCTGGCCGCCGCCGTCTGGGCCGACCGGCGGGTACGCGTGCGCTACCGGCGGTGGCGCGCGCCGCAGGAGGTGACCCGCACGCTCGACCCGCTCGGGCTGGTGCTCAAGGCCGGCCGGTGGTATCTCGTGGCCGCCGTGGACGGGCAGGTCCGCACCTACCGGGTGGCGGCCGTCCTCGACCTCACGGTGCTCGACGAGTCGGCCGAGCGGCCGGACGGCTTCGACCTGGCGCGGAGCTGGCAGGAGCACGCCGACCGCTACGAGCAGGGTGTCTACCGGGCCGAGGCGCACGTGCGGATGACGCCGGCGGCGCTGGCGCTCATGTCGTACGTGTCCCCGCCCGCCATGAGCCGGGCGGCCCACGCGGCGGCCGGTGAACCCGACGCGGACGGCTGGCTGCGCACCACCGTGCCGATCGAGTCGATCAAGCACGGCCACGTCGAGCTGCTCAAGCTCGGCGCCGACGTCGAGGTGCTCGCCCCGGCGGAGCTGCGCGAGCGGTTCACCGCGACGGCCCACCGGCTCGCGGCCCTCTATCCCGCCGAGCCGCCGCGGGCAGCGGGACGGCCGCACCGGCCGTCCCGCCCTGACCCGCTCAGGCGTTGATCTGCTTGTGTCCGTTGGCGCTGGCCGTGACCGGCACCCGCCGCGGCTTGGCGCGCTCCGCCACCGGGATCCGCAGCGTGAGCACGCCGTTGTCGTAGCCCGCCTCGAGGTTGTCGGTGTCGAGGGTGTCGCCGAGGAAGAGCTGACGGGTGAAGATCCCCATCGGACGCTCGGCGGCCACGAGTTCGACCTTGTCGTCGGTGGGCCGGCGCCGCTCGGCGCGGACGGTCAGCACGTTGCGCTCGACGGTGCAGTCGATGCTGTCCGGGTCGACGCCCGGCAGGTCGAACGCCGCGTAAAAGTAGTCGCCGTCGCGGTAGGCGTCCATGTGCATGACGGCCGGGCGGGCCGTGGTGCCGAAGAACTGCTCGGCGAGCCGGTCGATCTCACGGAACGGGTCGGTGCGCATCAGCATTGTCGTGCCTCCTCGGTTCTCCTGGCCGAAGGTCTCGGGTTGAGTCCGGCCGACTCAACTTCCTCTTCTGTGATAGCGCGAACCGCCGTGCTCGTCAACCGCTCAGCCGAGACGTTTCTCGAACCAGTGCTCGGCGTAGATGTCGTGCGAGTACGCGGGGATCTCGACGTACCCGTGGCGCGCGTACAGGGCCCGGGCCTCGACCAGGTCGCTGCGGGTGTCCAGCCGGATCCGGTCGGCACCGGCCTTCCGCGCGTACGCCTCGACCGCGGCGAGCAGGGCGGCGCCGCCGCCACGGCCGCGCCGCTCGGCCCGGACGTAGACCCGGGTGAGTTCCGCCCAGCCTGGTTGGAAGCGCAGCCCCGCGCAGCCGGCCAGCCGCCCCTCGTGCCGGGCGAGCAGGAGCACCCCGGTCGGCGCCACCAGGTCGCCGCTGGGCGATTCGATCATGGCGGCCTCGACCTCGCCCGGCACCGCGGGACGGCCGTGGTAGCGCACCACCATCTCGGTGAAGTACTCCCGCAGCAGAGTCGCCGCCTCGGGCTGGTCGGGATGGGTGGGGCGGACGGCCCAGGCCGCCCGGAGATCGGTCGTCACCCGTTGATCGTCGCCGCGGGGTCAACGGAATTACCGGCGCGGCCGTCGTCCGACCGGCGGTAGACGCCGCGCTCCCGGGTGAGCAGCAGCTCGTCGACCAGGTACCGGCGCAGCGTCACGTGGTCGGACCCGCCCTCGGCGCACCACGGGCGCAGGGCGTCGTCGACCGCCCGCTCCGGGTACGAGGTGTCCGGCAGGAACGACCGGCTCGCGATGTGCTCCAGCACGATCCGCCGCCGGCCGCGCTGCGCCGGCAGGCCCACGAGCACGCCGTCGCGGACGAACGTCCGCAGCACGCGGTCCTCCGGCGCCTCGGCGGGGCGCGCCGGCTGCGGCGTGCGGGCCAGCTCCCGCAGTCGTTCCGCGTCCACGGCCAGCGCGCCGTCGGACCCGGTCACCAGGCCCGCGTCGGCCAGCCGGCGCAGCGCCGTCACCACCTCGCGCGCCGGTACGCCGGCACGGTCGACGACCTGCCGCACGTCGGTCGCGCCCAGCACGACCGCCGCGAAGACCCGCCGGCGTGCGTCGTCGGCCAGCGAACCAGCCAGAGCCTGTGCCGTCATGCCGGCCACCCTGCCAGCGGGCGTACGCGCCACGCCACGGAATTTCCGCCCGTACGCGCCACCGGTTCAGTCGGCCGGCCGCTCGGCGAGCAGCAGGACGCGGCGCAGCAGGTCGGACAGGAGGCGCCGCTCGTCCGGGTCGAGCGCGTCGAACAGCCGGCGCTCCTCGACACCCCGGGGGTCGAGCGCGCCCCGCCAGGCCTCGTGACCGGCCTCGGTCAGCGCCACGTCCACCCGCCGTCGGTCGGTGGTGGACGGAATCCGCTCGGCGAAGCCCCGCCGCACCAGCGCGTCCACCCGAGCGGTGATCGAGGCGGGCGCCACGCCGAGGTCGGCGGCGAGTTCCGAGGGGGCGGCCCGGCCCCGCCGCCCGGCCAGCGCGTGCAGCGTGTCGTACTCGTGCGCCGGGAGATCCGCGTCGACGAGCGCCCGCTCCTTCACCGCCCGCAGGTGTCGGGTGAGCAGGAGCATCCGGGTCACGGCGCCCTCGACATCGGGGTCGAGATCGGGCAGCACGGGCAGCCAGCGCTCCACGTGCAGGTCGGTGCGGTCGCGCGTCGTCACCCACTCACAGTACTACGGCGTCGAAATATTCGTTGCCGAAATGTTTGGCATCGAAATATCTTGTGGCGGTGACTCATCCCCTGCGCCTGCGGGCGTTCCGGCTGCTGTTCGTCGGGCGTACGGTCTCGGCCGTCGGCGACGCCGTCGTGCCCGCCGCCCTCGCGCTCGCCGTGCTCCGTGCCACCGGCTCGACCACCGCCCTGGCCCTCGTCCTCGGGGCCGCCATGCTGCCCCGGCTGGTCCTGCTCCCCCTCGGCGGCATCGCGGCCGACCGGTTCGACGCCCGGCTCGTCGCCCTCGTCGCCGACCTCACCCGCTGCGCCACCCAACTCGTGGTCGGCATCGAACTCCTGGGTGGTGACCCGTCGCTCGCGCCGATCGTCGTGGCGTCCGCGGTGGGCGGCACCGCCGCGGCGTTCGCGCTGCCCACCGCGTCCCCGCTGGTCGCCGGCACGGTCCATCCGGCGCACCGCCAACGGGCCAACGCGCTGCTCGGCACCACCGCCAACGCCAGCCGCCTCGCCGGTCCCGCCCTGGCCGGGGCCCTTGTCTGGGCGGCCGGACCCGGTTGGGCATTCGTGCTCGACGCCGCCTCCTTCGCGGTCAGCGCCGCGCTGCTCGCGGTCATCAAGGTGCGTCGGGTGTCGCGACCCGAACGGCGGTCGATGAGCGCCGACCTGCTGTACGGCTGGCGCGAGGTGCGGACCCGGACGTGGTTCTGGAGCAGCCTGATCGGGCACGGCACGTGGAACGGGGCGGCAGCCGTGCTGACCACCCTCGGCCCGGCCGTCGCCGTCGACCGCCTCGGCGGCGAAGGGGTGTGGCTGCTGCTGCTCCAGGCCGGAGCGGTGGGCATGCTCGCCGGCTCGCTGATCGCCGGCCGGGTCCGGCCCCGCCGGCCGGTGCTGACGGCCAACCTCGGCCTCGCGAGCTACGCCGCGCCGCTGATCCTGCTCGCCGTGGCCGCGCCCGCCCCGGCTGTCGTCGTCGCGTACGGGGTGGCGCTGACCGCCCTGGGCTATCTCAACCCGGTCTGGGAGACCGTCGTGCAGAGCCAGTTCCCGCCGCACGTGCTGGCCCGGGTCACCTCGTACGACTGGCTGGTGTCGCTCGGCGCCATGCCGCTCGGCTACGCCCTCGCGCCGGTCGCCGCACGGGTCTGGGGCGACCCGGTGCCCCTCGCGGTCGCCGGCGTGCTGGTCCTGGTGGCCTGCGCCGGCACCGCGCTGGTTCCGGGCGTACGCCGGGTGGCGTGGCCCGCACCGGCGGCCGCCGAACCGGCCCGCGACGCCGTGGCGACGACCTGACCACCGGGTCGTGGCCGATCCGTTACGGACCGCGCCTCCCACGGGACACCGGCGGGGACGGCGGCCGGCCATGATATGGACGTGGCCGAATCCGTCGCCGACCGGCGCCACGCGCGCCGCGACGAGCCCAGCGCGGTCGCGGCGCCGCCCGCCCCCGGTCCCCGCAGCCGCGGGCCCTGGCTGGTCGCCGGCGCGGTGACCCTGGTGTTGCTGCTGCTGTCCACCCGCTACGGCTACCACCGCGACGAGCTCTACTTCCTGCTCTGCGGGCGACACCTCGACTGGGGTTACGTCGACCAGGGCCCCCTGGTCCCCGCCCTGGCCCGGCTCGCCGACACGGTGGCGCCCGGCAGCCTCGTGGCGCTGCGCACGCCGTCCGCGCTGATCGCCGGCGCCTGCGTGCTGGTGGTCGCCGCCATCGCCCGAGACCTGGGCGCGGGGCGCGGCGCGCAGAGCTTCGCGGCGTTCCTCGCCGGCAGCTCCGGTCTCGTGCTGGCCGGCGGGCACCTGCTCAGCACCACCACCGTCGACATGCTGGTCTGGCTCGTTGCCGCCCGTTACGCGGTCCGGCTGCTGCGCACCGGCGACGCCCGGTGGGCGCTCGGCATCGGGCTGGCGGTCGGCGTCGGCATGCTCAACAAGCTGCTGCCCGCACTGCTCGCCGTCGGCCTGCTCGCCGGGATCGCCATCGCCGGACCGCGACGGCTGCTACGCGACCCGTGGGTGTACGCGGCCGCCGCCGTCGCCCTCCTGCTCGCCGCACCCACCCTCGTCTGGCAGGCCGCACACGGCTTCCCGCAGCTGTCGGTCGCCGCCGCCATCTCCGGGGGCGACAGCTCCTACAGCGGCCGGCTCGACGCGCTCACCCTCCAGTTCGTCATCGTGAGCCCCTACGCCGTGCCCATCTGGATCGCCGGGCTCGTGGCCCTGCTGCGCCGGCCCGTCTGGCGCGCGTACCGGGCGCTGGGCTGGGCGTGGCTCGTGGTGTTCGCGATCGTGCTGCTCGCCGGCGGCAAGGGCTACTACGACGCCCCTCTGCTGCTGGTGCTCGCCGCCGCCGGTGCCGTGCTCACCGTCGCGTGGGCCGCCCGCGGGTCGACCGTGCTGCGCCGCGGCCTGCTCGTCGTCGGCGCGCTGCTCTTCGTGGCGCCCAACGCCGTGCTGCTGCTGCCCACCCTGCCCGCCGACCGGCTGCCCGCGTTCGTGGTCGACGTCAACTACGACGCGGGCGAGACGATCGGCTGGCCGGCGTTCGCCGACTCCCTCGCCGCCGTGCACCGGGCGCTCCCCGCCGAACAGCGGCAGCGCGCGGTCGTCCTCACCGGCAACTACGGCGAGGCCGGCGCCGTGGCCCGCTACGGTCCGGCGCGCGGGTTGCCGCCGGCCTACTCCGGCCACAACAGCATGGTCGACTTCGGGCGCCCGCCCGCGGACGCGGACGTGGCCATCGCCGTCGGCTGGGAGCGCCCCGACCAGCTGCGCGAATGGTTCACCGACGTCACCCTCGCGGGCCGCGTCGACCAGCGCGTCGACGTCGACAACGACGAGAACGGCGGGCCGATCTGGCTCTGCACGGGCCTGCGACGGCCGTGGGCCGAGATCTGGCGGACGGAGGTACGCCACGCCGGCTGATCAGCCCGGAAGGTCCGCCATCTGATCGCCGACGACCGACAGCAACGCCAACTTCTCGTGACTGTCGGTGCCCGGCACCGCGGTGTAGACCAGCAGCGTCTGCGACTGGTCCGGGTCGACAAGCACCTGGCAGTGCAGCTCCAGCCGCCCGACCCGCGGATGCTGGAACCGCTTCGGCGGGCAGAACGTCCCGGCCACCGGATGCTCCCGCCACAGCGCCGCGAACTCCGGGCTCGCGGCGAGCAGCCCGTCGACCAGCTCCGCCGCGCGCGAGCCCGCGCCGTCGCGGGTGTACGCGGCGTGCAGGTGCGCCGCGATCAACCGGCTCCAGGTGGCGTGGTCCTCACTCACGTACCGCTGCCGGGTCTCCGGGTCGGTGAACCAGCGGTAGTGCAGGCTACGCGCGAGTCCGGTGTGGCGGGTCTCGTCACCGAGCAGGGCGATCGCCGGGCGGGTCTGGCTGAGCGTCTCGCCGAGGTGGTTCACCACCTGCGCCGGGGTGTCCGCCAGCCGATCCAGGATGCGCATCATCCCCGGGTTGAGGTGGTCGGTGCGGGGCACCCGCCGCGGGGTCGCGTACCCGCCGAGCCGGAACAGGTGGTCCCGCTCGTCGACGGTGAGCCGCAGCCCCCGGGCGATCGCGGCGAGCATCTGCTCCGACGGGTGCGGGCCGCGCTGCTGCTCGATGCGGCTGTAGTAGTCGGTCGACATGCCCGACAGCGCCGCCACCTCCTCGCGCCGCAGGCCGCCCGTACGCCGCCGCGTCCCGCGCGGCAACCCCACGTCCTCCGGTTGCAGCGCCTCGCGGCGGGTCCGCAGGAACTCGGCGAGCCTCCTCCGGTCCATGACGTCTCCTTCGGCGATCAGGTGGTCGGGTAGGTGACGCGGGCGAGGTGCTGCGAGACGTCCCACAGCCGGGCCGCGTCGGCCGGGTTGCGGGCGGACCGGTAGACGGCCAGCTCCGTCGGCGCGCCGGTGAACTGGCCGATGCCGTCCGGGCCGTAGAACCGGCCACCGGCGGCGTCCGGGCTCGTGGCGGCGTGCAGCGCGGGCAGCAGGCCGGCCTCGACGTCCTGCACGAACAGCCCCCAGCGGGCCAGCCGCCGCATGACCGCCTCCTGCCGGGACGGGCGCTCCCGACCGAGGCTCGGGCCGGAGGCGTACAGGTTGGTCAGCGTGGTGCCGGGATGGGCCACGCTGCTCACGACGCCCCAGCCGCGGGCGCGGCTGAGCCGGTCGAGTTCCAGCCCGAACAGCAGGTTGGCGAGCTTCGACTGGTTGTACGCCCGCACCGGTGAGTACCGCCGCTCGCTCTGGAGGTCGTCCCAGTCGAGCCGGCCGAAGCGGGCCGCGCTGCTCGACATGGTGGTGATCCGGGCCCGGCCCGCCCGCAGCAGGGGCAGGAGGCCGGCAGTCAGCGCCACGTGGCCGATGTGGTTCGTGCCGAACTGCAACTCCAGGCCGTCGGTCGTGGTGTGCCGGGTGGGCGGCGCCATCACGCCAGCGTTGTTGATCAACAGGTGGATCGGCCGTCCCTCGCCGGTGAGGGTGTCCGCGAACGCGGCCACCGAGTGCAGCGAGGCGAGGTCGAGGTCGCGGGTGGTGACCACGGCCTCCGGCGCGGCCGCCCGGATGCGCCGTACGGCGTCGGCGCCCTTGGCCCGGTTCCGGACCGGGAGCACCAGTTCGGCGCCGGCCCCGGCCAGGCGTACGGCGAGGCCGAGGCCCAGGCCGTCGCTGGCGCCGGTGACGACGGCGAGCCGTCCGGTCAGATCAGGTACGGACACGTCCTTCACAACAACTCCCTGGTCAGTGGTGTTTCGTGCCGCTGACCACGGTGGCACCGCCGCTGGCGCCGGCCCAGGGCCGAGTTGTCCGGGGACCGTCGATCCCTGGCTGCGGGGAGTCGCTTCCGCAGGGGTCGGTCGCACGGGACGGACGGCACGGAATCGCCGAAGCCGGGAGATCCCTCCCAGCAACGCCGATAATCGGCTGAGACGCCCGGGGCGGCGGTGCACGGCGTACACCGGACGCGGCGCCGGCGACGGTCCCCGCGGCCGGGGCGCGGCGAGAGCGGCGGGAGGCCGGCATGACGACCCGAGGCGACGCCAGCCTGGTGCGCCGCCCGGACGCGTCGAACCGTGCGACGCTGCTCGAACTGCTCTTCGACGTGGTGTTCGTGGCGGCCCTCGCGCTGATCTCGATGCTCATGACCCAGCGAACCTCCTGGGAGTCCACCGGCGAGACGCTGCTCATGCTGTTGGCCATCTGGTGGATCTGGTCGGTCACCTCGGTCACCACCGACTACTACGACCCGGAGCAGCGCCCCATCCAGGTCATCCTCATGGTGAGCATGCTGGGCGCCGTGGCCGCGGCCGCGGCGCTGCCGGGGGCCGCCGACGGGCACGCCCTGGTGTTCGCCAGCGCGTACGTGGCGCCGCACCTGATCCGGGGTGTGGTCCTGGTGCTCACGCTGCACCGGCACCGGCACCGCGCCCAGGAGCGCGCCGCCCGCTTCATGTTCTGGTTCACGGTCTCCGGGGTCTTCTGGATCCTCGGAGCGCTCTCGAGTGAGCAGGCGCGCTGGCCGTTGTGGGTCGTCGCCCTGACGATCGACTACGTCGCGGCCGGGGCGCGCTACCCGATACCCGTGCTGGGCCGGGTGCCGCTCGAGCAGTACGAGAAGGCGACCGAGCACCTCGGTGAGCGGTACCAGCAGTTCGTCATCCTGGCCCTCGGCGACATCATCCTGGTGCCCACTCTCAAGATCAGCACCTCGGATTTCTCCATGCCCCGGCTCGCCGGGTTCGTGAGCGCGTTCGTGACGATGCTGCTGCTGTGGCAGATCTACGTCTACCGCAGCGGCAACATCCTGCAGATCACCTCCCGGCACCTGCTCGCCCGGGCGTCCCGGCTGGGGCCGTACACCCACGCGATGATCCTTCTCGGCGTGGTCTGCGTCGCCGTCGCCTTCGACCTGGTCGTCGGCCAACCGCTCGGGCACACCCCCGCCCGGTCGGTGGTCCTCATGCTGGGCGGCCCCACCCTGCTCGTCCTCGGGCGGGCGCTGTTCACCTATCGGGTCTCCGGGGTGGTGCCGTGGCGCCGGCTCGCCTGGCTGCCCGTCTTCGGGATCCTGGCACCGTTCGCGGGCGGCTGGCCGCCGGTGCTCGTGGCCATCGCGACCATGCTCGTGCTCGGCGGCATCGTGGTCACCGACGTGCTGGCCCCGCGACTCCGGCCGGCCTTCTTCCGGCCCGGGCGCGTCGGCTGACCCGCCCTGCCGGCTACGACCCGTCGGTGTGCCGGCTACGGCCCCTCGGTGTGCCGGCTCGCCCGCAGCGTGACGGAGCCGTCGGTGTGCTCGACGGCGAACAGCGTGCCGGGCGGGAACGCCTCCAACGTCTCCGGCGGCAGTTGGACGGTGCCGTCCCCGGCCACCACCGCGAAGTCCCGCCCGTCGCGACCCTCCGCGCCGACCCGGCCGTCGCGGATGGTGACGGCCCGCCCGAGCCGGGCGCCCACCTCGGCGTCGTGTGTCACCACGACCACCGTCGTCCCCCGCTCGGCGTTGACGCTCGCCAGGGCCGCGAGCACCTCGTCCCGGCCCGGCCCGTCGAGCTGGCTGGTCGGCTCGTCGACCAGGAGCAGCCCGGGCCCGGCCGCGAGGCCCACGGCCAGCGCCGCCCGCTGCCGCTGCCCGGGGGTCAGGTCGCCGGCGAGCCGCGCGCCGGCTCCGGGGAGACCGACCAGCTCCAGGATCGCCTCGGGCGGATCCGCCCGCCTCCCGGACCGCCGCGCCGCCGGCCGCTGCGCCAACCAGACGTTGCGACGCACCGACACGTACGGCAGCAGGTTGCGGTGGGCGCCCTGAAGCACGGTGCCGATCACGGCGCCCCGCAGCGGGGCGATCTCCGACGGCGACAGCCGCGACAGCTCGTGCTTCCCCACGAACACCCGTCCCGCGCTGGGCCGCAGAAGCCCGCCGAGGACCGACACGAGCGTGGACTTGCCCGAGCCGGACGGCCCCACGAGCGCCAGCATCTCACCGGCGGCGATGTGCAGGTCCACGCCCGACAACGCCACGACGTCGCCGGCCCGGGCCGGATAGATGTGGATCAGCCGGTGGCAGGTGACCGGCACGCCCCCGCGGGGCTTCCCCGGACTCACCGGGCGCTCCGGCCGCGGACGGAAGCGGCCACGACTCGGCCCAGCAGCGTCGCGGTCACGCCGAGGACCGCCACCGCCGGCAGTAGCACCACCAGCAGGCGGAGGGCGTCCGGCCAGTCCGGCGGCGGCACGGGCGACCGGCCGTCGCGGAAGAGCCGCTGCCCGCCGCGCGCCAGCAGCCAGACCACCACGGTGGCCAGCGCCCCGGCCGCCACCGCCGCCGCCACCGGCCACCCGTAGCCGCCCCGGACGAGCCGCGCCGGCAGCCCCTGCCGCCGCAGCGCCACCAGCATGGCGACTCGGCTGCGCTGCTCGGCGGCCGCCGTGGCCACCAGACCCGCCGCGCCGAGCAGCACACCGGCCAGCGCCGCGAGCAGGTTGAACGTCAGCGCCAGCGCCGGGCCCTCCCGGTCGAAGCTCTCCCGCACCGCGGCGATGCTCCGGTCGTACCGCACCACGAGGCCCTGCCCGCGCAGCCGGTCCAGCACGTCGGGGGGCGCGGCCGGACCCAGCCACACCTCCTTGACGCCGACCTGCCCGGCCACGGCCGGCCGGTCCGCGTACTCCAGGTCGATCAGCACGCCGGACGAACCGAGGCGGGGCAGCCGGTCGGACACGCCGGCCACCGTGGCCATCGCCGTCTCGCCGTCCACCCCGTCGTACGGTTGCGCCGACCCGGGCCCGACGCCCGTCGCCCGGGGCAGCCACGCGGGCAGGGGGTGCGGCGAGTCCGCCACGGTGAGGCCGACCGGCGTCGCGTACCGCCCGTCGGGGACGTCCAGCATCAGCGCGCCGCCGTCCTCGCGGGGGTAGACGCTCGCCATCACCACGCCGGACGTGCGCCAGCGGGGCAGGTCGGCCAGGGCGGCGCCGGTCAACCCCACGGTGTCGCCGAACCGCACCTCGTCGAAGCCGATCCGCAGCGGCAGGGGCACGACCGGCGCGACGATCTCGTACGAGACGAACCGGCACCCCCGCGCGCACTCGGGCACCGGTATCCGGTTGGCGACCCGGACGCCGGGCTCCACGCGTCGGCCCGCGCTGATCCGGCGGGTGCCCGAGTCGCTGGCGACCGTGACGAAGAGCCGCGGCGCGTTCCCACCGAACGCGTCGGCGTCGTAGTTGGTGGAGAGCACCATGGTGAGCGCGGTCGCCCGAAACAGCACCGGTTCCGCGGGCGGGGCCGGGCGCAGCCGCTGCGGGATGTCCGCCAGCGCCGAGCCGTACGACGAATGCGCCGCCGCCACCGTGGCCAGCCGCGGGGAGTCCACGGCGAGGACCGACGTGCCGGTCTGGGCGGCGGAGATCGCCACGGCCGCCATCGCGAACCGCCCGTCGGGGTCCACGGCCCGGACGGCGCCCAGCAGGCGCCGGCGGGACATCGCCTCCACACCGACCACCCGGGCCGCGCCCACGTCGACGGTGGCGCGGTCCGCGTACGCCGTCGACGCCACGTCCCGCACGGCGACGGTGAAGGCCAGCATCGCGACGACCACCGTGAGCAGCGCGATCAGCCGGCGGAACCGCGGCTGCCGGCCCACCTGCACGAGCGCGAAACCGGTGCCCGTCCGGCCCCGCGCCAGCAGCCGGGCGCCGGCCACCGCCCCCAACGCCATGGCGGCCCGCGCCCCGAGCACGCCCACGGCGAGCGCGCCGAGGATCGGGGCCAGCAACGCCAGACCGCTGGGCGCCCCGCCGGAGCGCAGCTGGACCAGGGCCGCCACCGCCACGGAGAGCGCGACGACGTCCCCCACCCCGGCCCGCCAGCCCCGCGACCGTGCCGGCACCCGCCGCAGCAGGTCGACGATCGGCGCGGACAGGGCACGGGCCTGCGCGAGCAGCGCTGCGGCGAGCGCGCCGAGGGCGGCCGCGGTGGCGTAGGCGACGGCGGTCGTGGTCAGCGAGACGTCGACGTCACCGCCCAGCGTGCGCCGGGCGACCAGTTGCGCGGCGGCGAGACCCGCGACGCACCCCAGGGGGATCGCGATCAGCACCGGGACGGCGTGTTCGACGGTCGCCAGCAGCCACAACCGCCGTCGCTGCACGCCGCGCAGCAGCAACAGGCCCTGCTCCGGCCGACGCTCGTCGGCCGCCGACCCGACCGCCACGACGAGCACCAGCCAGCAGAGCCCCACGAGCAGGGCGACACCCAGGCTCACCCCGAAGGCCAACTGGTCGCGCTGCTGGGTGACGCGGTCGAGCAGGGCCGGAAGGCCGCTGCCCGAGCCGAGTCCGTCGAGCGCCCCGGCGCGCAACGCGCCGGCCACCTGGGTCTTCAGCTCCTCGCTGGAACGGGTGAGGATCAGGCGCTCGGTGACGAACACGTCGGCCGTCGAGCGCTGGAGGACGGCCTGCTCGTTCGCGAGTCGCGACGACGGCGCGGAGAAGATGGCGTCGGTGACGCTGCCGACCGCGGACACCGGCGCCGTACCCGGCGCGGGTGGCCGCAGGAAGTCCGCGCCCTGCCAGAACGGGTCGGCCGGGTCGAGTGGGCGGTAGACGCCGGACACCCGCACGGGTACGCCCTCGAAGGTGAGCCCACCGCCCGCGGCGACGCCGAGGTGTGCGGCGGCGGCCTCGCTCACCATCACCTCGGGCGGCTGCCCGACGGGGGTGGAGGCGGGGCAGGCGCCCGTCACGGCGACGTGCTCGCAGACCTCCTCCCGGTAGACCACGCTGGTGGTCACCGTGCCCGCCGCGCCGCTCGCGACCCCGCCGGCCTGCGCGCCGAGCACGACGTCGAAGCCGTCGGGAGCGAGCCTCTCGACCTGCCCGCCGAACACCCCCCGGTTCGGGTCGCCCGGCATCCCCGGGTACTCCACAGGTGAGACGAAGCGCAGCCGGCGTTCCTCGGGCGCGGCCCCGGACAGCTCCGTGACGGCGAGGGTCCGCCCCGCGGCGGCCACGTACATTGGCGCGATCGCGGCGGCGGCGCTGGCCAGCATCGCGAGCAGAAGCACCGCCACAGCCTGGGCCCGGCGGGCGACGAGCGCTCCGGCGATGACCGCGAGCATGCCCGAATGCTATGGAGCGTCACGGCTGTCGCGCTGCCCGCGCTTGCCGATCGATACCTCGTGGTTACCTACCGCTTCCCGGCCCGGCGGATCTCGGCGCGTCCGTCGACGAGGTGCAGTTCCGCCTCGCACGCGGCGGCCACCTCCGGGTCGTGCGTGGCGAACACGACGGCCGCGCCCCGCCCCGCCTCCTCCCGTAGCAGGTCCAGCACCCGTTGCCGGTTGCCCGCGTCGAGTTCGCTCGTCACCTCGTCGGCGAGCAGCACGGCGCCGCGCAGGGCCAGGCCACGGGCGATCGCCGTACGCTGCTGCTGCCCGCCGGACAACTCGTCGACGAGCTGGTCGGCCTGACCGGACAGACCCACCCGGCCCAGCGCCTCGACGGTGAGCCGGCGCGCCTCCGACGGCGGCACGCCGCGGGCGACGAGCGCCACGTGCACGTTCTCCGCGGCGGTCAGGACCGGGGCGAGGCCGTTGTCCTGCGGGACGAGGACGACCTCCCGGGTCACGGCGTGGTCGCGGTCGCGCAGGGGCTCCCCGCCGATCGCGACCGCGCCGGCGCGCGGTCGCAACACCCCCGCCATCGTGTGCAGGAGCGTCGTCTTGCCCGCGCCCGAGGACCCGGTCACCGCCAGGATCCGCCCGGGCTCGACGGTCACCGAGACGCCCTCGAGGACGGCCGGCGCGTCACCGTGGCCGACGCGCACCTCGTGGATCGCCAACATGGGCAACCGCCTCCTTCGGGGGCCGGGCCCGAGCAGACTGCCACGGCGTCCGCGCCCCGCACAACGGCTCCTCGCCGGCTGCGGTGCGCGCGGGCACACTCACCACCAGCGTCAGAAGGCCTCACGACAGGGTGCGCCTCGCGGCCACCACCGGCTGAGCGTGGACACTGGCTCGCCGCCCGGCGCGTTAGGCGCCGCGGTACCTCCCCGCGAGCCGCAAACCGACGTCAGTCCCGCGAACCTCGCGCCGTTTTGCGCCCGCCCGGTGACACGTCTTCTACCGGCACCCCTGGTACCGTGGCGGGACCGCCCTTCGCTCACGACGAGGGGCCCCCGGCAACGAGCGGCGTGCTCGACCGTTGGGAGGCCACGCGTGACCGCACGACCCGACACGTCGGCAGCCGATCTCATGCCCATGATCGCGGACGAGCGGCGCCGCGCCGCCGACCTGATCGACTCCCTCGACCAGGATCAGTTGGACACGCCGAGCCTGTGTGGTGCGTGGACGGTCAAACAGGTGGCCGGGCACCTCGTCGCACCGCTCGCCGCGCCCCGCCGCTGGCTGCTGCCACTTCTCCTTCGCAACGGCTTCCACCCGCACCGGGCCAACGCGCAGCTGGCAGAGCGGGTCGCCCGCCGGCCGGCCGGTGACATCGCGGCGGCGCTGCGGACGCACGCGGAGACGCCCTTCAAGGCGCCGGTCGTGGGGTTCCACGGTCAACTCACCGACCTTCAGGTGCACGGGCAGGACATGCGCCGTCCGCTCGGCCTGCCGCACGATCTGCGGCCGGAACGGCTGCGGGTGTCACTGGACTTCCTCACCGGCCGCCGGGCCGTGGGCTTCGTCCCCAGGGGACTCACCAGAGGGTTGCGGTTCGAGGCCACCGACCTGGGCTGGACGTCGGGCGACGGCGCCGCCGTCCGCGGCGCGGCCGAGGCGTTGCTGCTCGCCCTCACGGGTCGGTCGGTCGTGCTCGACGAACTGGGCGGCGACGGGGTCGGCGTCCTGCGCGACCGGTTGACGCGCTGACCCGAGGCGTGGCGCCCGTCCACGCCGGCCGAACTCGGCCGTCGAGGTCGCCGGCTGGTGACGCGGCTCCGCCTCCGAGTCCTCATGGACGAACGCGGATGACCGTCTTCCCCTTGGTCCGCTCGGTCGGGTTGAACGCGGCGACGGCGTCGTCGAGGGCCGCAACGGTGCCGATGTTCGTCCGCACGCGTCCGTCCCGGACCCACCGGGCGATCTCACTGAGCTGGGCGCGGTCGGACACGACAACGAAATCGACCGCCAGGCCGTCAGCGGGTCGCGCCTCCGGCGGCCCGGTGACCGTCACCAGCGTTCCACCGGCGCGAACGAGACCCGCGGACCGCCTTTGGATGTCGCCGCCGATGACATCGAAGACCAGATCGACTCCGCCGACGTCTTCCAGGGTGTCGTTGTCGAGGTCGACGAACTCGTGCGCGCCGAAGTCGACCGCGGTCTGCCGGCCGCTGGCACGTCCGGTGCCGATGACGTAGGCGCCGGCCTGACGGGCGAGCTGCGTCGCCATCGAACCGACCACGCCGGCCGCGCCGTGCACCAGGACGCTCTGCCCCGCCAGGAGGTGGCCGTGATCGAACAGGCCCTGCCAGGCGGTCAGGCCCGCCATCGCAACGCCGGCGCCCACCGTGAAGTCGACGTCGCCCGGCAGCGGCGCAAGGTTGCGCGCTTCGACGACCGTGTACTCCGCCAGGGTGCCGTCGCGAGTCCAGTCCGTGAGGCCGAACACCCGCTGTCCCACCGACAGGCCGGTTGTGCCATAGCTGAGGGCGGTGACCACCCCGGCCACCTCGTGGCCGGGGATCGACGGCGTCCGGTCACGGCCGAGGCGATCGATCCACGTCGAGGGCCATTCCAGCTCGTTCCCGGTGAATCCCGACGCATGAACTTCCACGACGACATCGCCGTAGTTCGCGCCCTCAAGACTGGCGAGCCTCGCCGCGTCCGGTATGGGCCGCTCCGCGAGCCTCATCCCCGCCGTTCCCGCGGCCCGGTCCGTCACCACGATCGCTTTCATGTGGACACCCCTCTGTATCGGTCCTCGCCTGCCCCCGTCACGACGAAACGGAGGGTCTCCGGTGTCTCCGCGTCCCTGCTGAACGAGTCGAACGACGAACGGCTACGTCATGTCCTTCTCGAACGCGGCGAGCTCGTCGTGGTCGCCTTTCACGGGTGCGTGCTGGGGGTAGGCGCCGGCGCCGGGGCGGACCTTGTCGATGAGATCGAGGTATTCCGGGTGGCGGGCAATGAACCTACCGACGACCGGGCAGATGATGGTGATCTTCTTCCCGCTCTCGCGAACCTCGTCCAGCACGCGAGCGACGAGCTCCGTGGCCACCCGATGGTTGCGGTAGGCGGGGTCGACCCAGGTCGTCAGCAGTACGACGCGGCCGCCCACGAACCGGTACGTGAGTTCGGCGATCGCGTCGGCGCCGAGGAGGGCGACCCATCGGCCGTGCTCCGCGTCGTTGACGACATCGAGCTGCCAGCTGGAATCCACGTCACGGAGACTTGTCTCGTTCAGAGCAGCGATGAGCGCCGCGTTGTTCTCTTCCCGGGTGGCCGCCTCGGCCTCGAGATTGATCGTCATTGTCACACTTCCTACCGGAGAGCTGCTTAGGACATGTGGGTGCGACCCGGGGTCACTCCCGGGTGCTCAGGGTCGATGAGGTCGGCGTACTCGGGGTTGTGCTCGATGAAGGTGCGCACGATCGGGCACCGGATGGTGACCGTCCTGCCTTGCACGCGCACGTCGTCCAGGACGCGCCGGATCAGCTCGGTGGCGATGCCCCGATTGCGGAACTCGGGGATCACCGAGGTGGCCAGCAGCACGAGCCGGTTGTCGCGGGCGACGTCGTAGGTCAGCCCGGCCACCTCACGGCCGCCGACGACGGCGTTGTAGGTGGCGAGTTTCTCGTCGTGGACGACCTGGAAGTCGAACCCGGGAGCGTGGGGAGCGGTCATAGGGGATGTGCCCTCGTTGATGGTCATCAGCTCAATTCCGGTTCGTGGCGGTGGTCGTACTCGCCCAGCCGCAGGTCGTCGACGGGAGGTGCAGGCCCAGCCGTCGGCGTACTTCTCGCTCCTGCGGGGGCCGTTCTCGTGCTCGGGCGTCCAGTCCCTACGAGCGAACGCGGATGATCGTCTTCCCCTTGGTCCGCTCGGTCGGGTTGAGGGCGGCGACGGTGCCGTCGAGGGTGGCGACGGTGCCGATGATTGTCCGCAGTCGTCCGTTCCGCACGCGCCGGACGACCTCGCCCAGTTGGGCGCGATCGGGCACGACGACGAAATCGACCGCCAAGCCATCTGCGGGCCGTGCCTCCGGCGGCCCGGCGATGGTCACCAGCGTTCCTCCGGCTCGGACCAGGTATGCGGACCGCTTCCCGATGTCGCCGCCAATGACGTCGAACACCAGATCGACCCCGCCGATGTCTTCCAGGGCATCGTGCTCGAGGTCGACGAACTCCTGCGCGCCGAAGTCGAGCACCGTCTCACGGTCGGCGGTGCGTCCGCTGCCGATGACGTAGGCCCCGGCCTCGTGTGCGAGCTGCGTCACCATCGAGCCCACTCCACCAGCGGCGCCGTGCACGAGGACGCTCTGCCCCGCCCGAAGGCGACCGTGCTCGAACAGCCCCTGCCACGCGGTCAGGCCCGAAATCGGCAGGCTCGCGCCCACCGTGAAGTCGACGTCGGCCGGCAGCGGCGCAAGGTTGCGCGCCTCGACAGCCGCGTACTCCGCCAGGGTGCCGTCGCGAGTCCAGTCCGTGAGGCCGAACACCCGCTGTCCCACAGACAGTCCTGTCGTGCCATAGCCGAGAGCGCTGACCACTCCGGCCAGCTCGTGCCCGGGGATCGACGGCGTGCGCTCACGGCCGAGGCGGTCGGTCCAGGTCGAGGGCCAGGTCAGCTCGCCTGGAGTGAATCCCGACGCGTAAACCTGAACGACGACGTCGTTCAGCGCCGGTGCCGGCTCGGGCCGCTCCACCAGCGTCATCCCGGCTACTCCCGCGGCCTCGTCCGTCACCACGATCGCCTTCATCCGGCGCCTCCCTGTATCCAGTCCTCGTTTGCACGGTCGTGACGTGCGAGTCCCGTTCTCACCAGCATTGCGGCGTTTCGCCCAAATGACGATCAGGGCCGGCGGCACCCGGTTTCCGGAATCGTGCGAGGTCGCTGGAACTCGGCGCCGATGGGCAGGTCGGAAAGTTCGTCGCCAGCGGACGCACCCAGTCGGACGCCCCGAACCTAGCCCCAGCCCAACTGGTCGGTCAAGTCCATGCTCAGGGTCAGGCGGATGGTACGGTGGGGGCGAGTTGCACAGGCCATCCACCGTAAAGGCGGGGCCCGCCGGCCGTATGCCAACCTCGTCTATGGACTTGATGGTCCATGAAGATGGTGGCTGAGGGAATACCACCGGCCCGCGGGACGTCTTAGCCCCTGCCCGTTCAGGTGCGCCTCGCCTCGTTCCCCAATGTCCGGCCCGAAAGGCCGGGAAGGGAGAGCTGTGCCCCAGCAGAGCAAGTACCACAAGAACCCGGAGGCCCTTTCGCGGCTCGACCCGGAGCAGTACCGCGTGACCCAGCAGGACGGCACCGAGCGCCCGTTCGCCAACGCCTACTGGGACAACCACGAGCCCGGCATCTACGTCGACGTCGTGTCCGGCGAGCCGCTGTTCGCGTCGGTCGACAAGTACGACAGCAACTCCGGCTGGCCGAGCTTTACGAAGCCGATCGCCAAGGCGAACGTTGTCGAGCGCGAAGACGCCAGCCACGGGATGATCCGGATTGAGGCCCGCTCGCTGCACGGGGACAGCCACCTCGGCCACGTCTTCGACGACGGTCCCCCCGACAAGGGTGGCCTGCGCTACTGCATCAACTCGGCGTCGTTGCGGTTCATCCACCTCGACGACCTGGAAAACGCAGGGTACGGCGAATACCGCACCCTGTTCACGAGTGACACCGAGAAGTAGGGAAACGACGTGACCACGGAGAAGGCGATCCTCGCCGGCGGCTGTTTCTGGGGCATGCAGGAGTTGTTCCGGCGCCAGCCCGGCGTCGTGTCCACGCGCGTCGGCTACAGCGGCGGCGACGTCCCGAACGCCACCTATCGCAACCACGGCACCCACGCGGAGTCCATCGAGGTCATCTACGACACCGAGAAGACCAATTTCCGCGCGCTGCTCGAGTTCTTCTTCCAGATCCACGACCCCACGACGAAGAACCGCCAGGGCAACGACATCGGCACCAGCTACCGCTCGGCGATCTTCTACACCAGCGACGAGCAGAAGCGGGTCGCCGAGGACACGATCGCGGACGTCGACGCCTCGGGCCTGTGGCCCGGCAAGGTCGTCACCGAGGTCACCCCGGCAGGCGACTTCTGGGAAGCCGAACCCGAGCACCAGAACTACCTGCAGACCTACCCCAACGGCTACACCTGCCACTTCCCCCGCCCGGGGTGGAAGCTCCCGAAGCGGGCGACGGCCTGACACCTCCGGCGCGCGGACCCCGGGTCCGCGCGCCGGCCCGGCACCGCAGTGGTCGCACGTCCGCGGTCACCGCCGCCACCGCATGTCAGAATGGCCCCAAACCCGGATCAGAGCTGGCAGAACGGGCGAGCCGATGGCGACGAGCAGGGCGGCCGAGCTGGTGCGGAAAGCCGGGGATCCACAGCGGGCCACGTTCCTGGAACTCTTCTTCGACCTGGTGTTCGTCCTCGCCCTCGCTCAGCTCTCGCGCGGCCTGGCCGAGGACCTCGGGTGGAGCGGCGCCTTCCGGACGCTGGTGCTGCTGGGAGCCATCTGGTGGGTCTGGTCCAGCACCGCGTGGCTGACCGACCGTACGGACCCGGAACGATCGGTGATCCAGGCGCTGGTCATCGCGACCATGGTCGGCAGCCTGGTGATGGCGGCCGCCGTGCCCGAGGCGTTCGGCGACACGGGCCTGATCTTCGCGGGCGCCTACGTCGCCATCCAGCTCGGCCGCGGGCTCGTCCTCGTGGCCGTTCTGCGTGGCCACGCGCTGCGGCTCATCGGCGTGCGCGGGCTGTTCTGGTACGGCTTGTCGGCGCTGCCCTGGATCACGGGGGCGCTCGTGAACGGTACGGCGCGTGGCGCGTTGTGGGCACTCGCGGTGGTCCTTGACCACACGGCCGGCAGAATCGGCTTCCCCACCCCCGGGGCGGGCCGTGCGGCCGGCCAAGACCTTGCGATCTCCGGTGAGCACCTGGCCGAGCGCTACCGGCAGTTCTTCATCATCGCGCTCGGCGAGCTGATCCTGGTCACCGGGCTGGCGCTGACCAGCAGCGGCTTCGCGCCGCACGCGGCCGCCGCGTTCGCGGTGTCGATCGCCACCACCGTGCTGCTGTGGAGGATCTACATCCATCGCGCCGGGCAGGTCCTGGCGGAAGCGATCGCGGTGTCCACCGACCCGGTCCGCCTCGCCGGATCGGCGTCATACGCCCACCTGGCCATGGCGGCCGGCGTGGTCGCTACCGCCGTCGGCGACGAACTGGTCATCGCCCGTCCACTCGGGCACACCCCACCGGCCTGGATCGCCGTCATCCTCGGCGGACCCGCGCTGTACCTGGCCGGGCGCGCCCGCTTCGAGCACGCGGTATTCGGCCGCGTGTCCCGGTCCCGACCGATCGGCGTCCTCGCGCTGGCCGCCCTGACGCCGGCGATGCTCCCCCTGCCGCCGGTCGCGGTCGCCGCCGCTGCCGCCCTCGTCCTGACCGGGATCGCCGCATCCGACGCGGCCCGCGCCCGCAGACGCCCGTCCGAGCGGCCGTCACCACCCGGCTAGCCGGCTTGAGGCGTGACATACACGGCATTGGTTCCCTCTTGTCGCTTTCTGGCGGGGGTATGGATCAGCGCATCGCCAGAGCGGTAGCGTGCCACAGCAAGGACTAAATAGTCCGGAATAGGTGGCTCACCTTATCGGTCGATCGGGAACGCGGCGCCCATTCAATCAAGCAAGACGGCCGGGCAGGCGTTCATCCATCGCACGAATGCAACAGGACGGGTGATGGACTGGGAGGTCCAATTCTCCACGGATTATCCGGCAGGCTGGATACACTTGAGGGATGGGCGACGAGCAGGTGGCTGCGCCGACGAAGCAGCGGCGGATCAGTCAACGGGGCATCGCGACGCGGGAGCGGATCCTCGATGCGGCGAACCGGCTGATGCTCGTGCGCGGAGTGAACGCGACGACCCTTGACGACGTCCGCGAGGCAAGCCAGACGAGCAAGTCGCAGCTTTACCACCACTTCGCCGACAAGCAGGATCTCGTGCGCGCGTTGGTCAGATATCGAGGCGCGCTCGTGCTTCAGCGCGAGCGTGCAGGGCTCGAACGACTGAGATCGTTCTCAGGGCTGGTCCGGTGGCGTAACGCGCTGGTCCAGGCCAACTCGCTGAACAACGGCAAGTACGGGTGCGGCCTCGGGTCGATGGCTGTCGAGCTGTCCGATCAAGATGAGCAGGCTCGATCGATGCTGTCGGAGACGTTTGCGGCCTGGGAAAAGCTGATCAGTGATGGTCTGCACCGGATGCGGGACAGCGGCGCACTGCGCCAGGACGCCGACCCGGAGAAGTTGGCCACGGGCTTGATGGCAGCTTTGCAAGGCGGCTACCTGCTGGCGAACGCCGCGCACGACGTCGCACCCATGGAAGTCGCCCTGGACATGGCGCTGGACCACATCAAATCGTTCCTCGTGGAGCCGCCCGGCGAGCCGGCCCGTTAGTTGAGCGCAACACCTAGGCCCGCCTCGCAGCCGGGTTCGGCATCGGCGTCGCCACCGCCTGGCGCTACGCCCCGAAGCTCTCGCTCTACTCGCCGCAGCGACGCGGAGACAGCTGCCATCGAGTCGTTCCTCGCGTCGTTGGATCGCCTCCTACTGCGCCTGCGGATTACTGTGCATCGATGTTCATCACCTCGTCCGATCTTGAGTCCACCCCGGTCGCGGAAGGCGAGGACGATCGCCGCCGTGACGCCCGAACCATGGCAACCCTAGCCTTGACGGACCGAGAAGTCCAACTTTGGACGTGGCGTTGAGCGAGCTCAGCTGGTGGATCTTGGCCATGACCGCCTACCCGCGCAGCTTACAACACCCAAGGTGGCCGTGCGCGAGGGCCGAGCGGTTCTGGCAACGAACGATCAACTGGACGATCTAGTCCGCGAAGGCTAGCCTGCGGAGGTACCCGGTCACGGGGTGATACGCCCGGCCACGGCCCCGCTCAGACTGCGGCGCGGCTGCTGCGGGATCCGCGTACCTGGACCGTCACTACCAGGATCCACAGGAAGGCACGGCTGATGGAAACCAATCGGGATCGTGTCGTCGCATCCGCCCGAGCTGTCCTTCCGGCCACTGAGCGTCGCCGCACGGACATGACCACCCGCGGCTTCACGTTCGTCGCCGACGAACCGCACAACGGCGCACTCGGCGAAGGCCCGACGCCGACGGAGTACCTGTTGATGGCGCTCGCGTCGTGCACTGCTCAGACGCTGCGGCAGTATGTCGACTACAAGTACGACACCGCCGGTGACATCACCGTCGAGATCGACTACCACGAACCTCAGCAGGAAGGCGCAGAGCGTTACCTGCAGCGCACGATCACGCTGAGCGAAGAACCTGACCCCGACGACTTGAAGGTGATGCATGAGATCGCCGAGCGGTCCCCGGTGACCCTGCTGATCCAGTTCGCGTGGAGCGTACGGACGGAGTTCGTGGGGCCGCGCTGAAATGAGGCCGGGTGCTGCTCGGCGATCATTGCCGAGCAGCAGGCGTTGTCGTTCCGTCCCAGGCAGCGACAGTGTTCCGCCGACCGCCACAGCGTGAACGCCATGCCCCGCCTCGCATCCGTGCCCGGACGAGGTCGCGGTGATGACCGCGCGTGCGCGCGCCGTGCGTGTAGAGGTCGGCGTACGCGGAGAGCTTCAACTCGTCGATCAGCTCGGTGCTGTCCGCGGCCGCACGCTTCCTCGTGGGTACCGCCGGGTTCAGCATCGCGTCGATCATGCGCGCCGTCGTCCCCACCATGAACTCACCGACAACCGCCCGCCTGCCGTACGGCATCGGCGGGTCTCGTCGCTCTCCGCACAGCCAGCGACAGCTGGGACAGCGCGATCAGTACCGAACGAGGGGTCGCGTGCCCGCCGCGCGGCACGTGATCTAGCTATCCCTGCTGGCCCGGCCAGCGCCACGGAAGGTGACGTGTGTCCGAGATCAAGATGAGCGGCCGGAAGGACTGGAAGCGGAATCTGGCGGCGCCGCTGCGAGCCTTTCTGCGCACAGAATCCGGCGGTGCCGGCGTACTCGTGGCCGCCATCGTCGCCGCGCTGCTCTGGGCCAACGTCGACCTCGGCTCCTATGAAGCCGTCTGGCGCACCCCCCTGTCCCTGCGCCTCGGGCCCCTCGAGCTCTCCCGCGACCTGCACACCTGGATCAACAGCGGCCTGATGACGCTGTTCTTCCTGGTCGTCGGCCTTGAGACGCGGCGCGAGTTCGACCTCGGCGACCTACGCGACCGGCGACGGTTCGTGCTGCCCAGCGTGGCCGGCGTGATTGGCATGCTGATCCCGGTGCTGATCTTCCTGGCGATCAACCGCGGCGGCCCGGGCGCGCAGGGCTGGGGTGTGGCTATGTCGACCGACACCGCGCTTGCGCTGGGCCTGCTGGCACTGCTCGGCCGAGGCGTGCCCGACCGGGTCCGGATCTTCCTGCTCACCGTGTTCGTGGTCGACGACCTGATCGCTCTCATCGTCATCGCTCTGGTCTACAGCGACGACATCAAAGTGATGCCCATCGTGGTGGCCGTAGCGGCGTTCGCGGTCATGCTGGCCATCCGCGCTGCCGGCGTCCGACGTGACTCGGCATACGTGCCGGTCGCCATCGTGATGTGGGGATCGCTGCTGGTCAGCGGAGTCGACCCGGTGGTGGCCGGACTGGCCATCGGGTTGACCGCGTTCGCCTACTCCCCCGGTCGAGCTGAGCTGGAGCAGGTCAGCGGCCTGTTCCGGTCGTTCCGTGAGCAGCCGACGCCCAAGCTCGCGCGTACGGCTTCGATCGGCCTCGCGAACACGCTGTCTCCCAACGACCGCCTTCAGCGCATCTACCACCCCTGGTCCAGCTACGTCATCGTGCCGCTGTTCGGCCTGGCCAACGCTGGCATCAGCATCAACGGTCCGTTCCTGGCCCAGGCGTTCGCGTCGCCTGTCACCTGGGGCGTGCTGCTCGGGTACGTCGTCGGCAAGCCGCTCGCCGTGATCGGCACCTCCGCGGCGCTCACCTGGGTCTCCCACGGCCGCATCCGTCCGGCCGTGGGCTGGGCGGGCGTGCTCGGCAGCGGCACGATCGCCGGTGTCAGCTTCACGGTGTCGCTGCTGATCGCCAATCTGGCCTTCAGCGGCGACCAACTGGCCGAGGTCAAAGTCGGGGTGCTCAGCGCCGCGGTCGTATCCTCCGCGCTGACCTGGGCTGCGTTCCGCGTCACCAACATGCTGCCCAAGGACAAGCGCACCCGGGCGCTCTTCGGCGACATGACGGAGTTGATCGACCTCGTCCCGGAGGTCGACGAGAAGCACGACCATGTCCGTGGCCCGGCCGATGCGTCGGTAACGCTGGTGCAGTACGGCGACTTCCAGTGCCCGTACTGCGGGAAGGCCGAGCCAGTCGTCCGGCAGTTGCTGGGCCACGCCGACCTGCGTTTCGTGTGGCGTCACCTGCCCCTGTCAGACGTGCACCCGCAAGCCTGGCTAGCAGCCGAGGCCGCCGAAGCAGCGGCCGCTCAGGGCAAGTTCTGGCAGATGCATGACCTGCTGCTCGAACACCAGGACAAGCTGAACATCACCGATCTCGTCAAATTCGCCAGCGACCTCGGTCTGGATCAGGAACGCTTCCACGACGATCTGGTGAAGCAGGCCCACGCCGCCCGCATCGAACGCGACATCGACTCGGCCGACAACAGCGGCGTGTCCGGCACCCCGACGTTCTTCATCAACGGCCGCCGCCACTACGGCGCCTACGACATCACGACCTTGACCGCCGCCATTCGTGTAGCCCGGTCCCGGGCCCGCCTCGGCCGCGCAGCACCAGCGACCCATCAGTACGCGCTTCCGTTGACCCGACAGCCGTCAGATCCGGTCAACAACGCCGACCACTGACCCACTCCGGCGAGAGCTGTCCGCCCGAGGCGCGCCGCCTCGAGGGACGCACACCATAACAGACATTATGATGTAGCGCCGTTATGTCCGCTTTGCCTGGCTTCATTATCGGATTATCAATACCGGTAATCCGATAATGGCGCGAGACGGCCCGACGTGGTGCCGAGAGAGGTGTTGGCGAGTACCCCCACGACATGTCGAGCGGGGCCGAGCAGATGCCGCGCAGAGTCAGGTCGGCGCGCGCCTCCGCATGGGATTCGTCTGGGGTCAGCTCAGATACGGGCGGGGAAGCAACGACAGCTCGGCCACGCCCCCGGTCAGGGCCGGAGCCAACGATCGAACCAGGCGCGGGTCCGGCGCAGGACGTCGAGTTGGTGGTTGCGTTCCCGAATCGAGTGGCCCTCTCGCGGGTAGATCACAAACTCGTGCTCGACGTCGAAGTGGCGCAGCGCCCGGTGGAGGTACACGGCCTGTCCGAGGGGGACGTTGGTGTCCTCGGCGCCGTGCAGGATGAGCACCGGCGTGCGGATGCGGCTGGCGAACGAGATCGGGCTGACCGCGTCATGTGGGTGTGGACCGATGCCCGACCAGCCGGTGCTGCCACCGAGCGCGGCCTCGAACTGGCCGCTCTCCCCCGTCGCGGCGAGCATGCCCCAGTCGCTGACGCCGGCGCCGACCAGCGCGGCGCGGAAGCGGTCGGTCTGGCCGACGGCCCAGGCGGACATGAAGCCGCCGTGGCTCCAGCCAGCGATGCCCAGCCGGTCGGCATCGGCGATGCCCTCGGCGATGAGCAGGTCGATGCCGGTCAGGATGTCGGTCCACTCCTGCTGTCCGACCCGGCCGGCGACGGCCGCGGCGAACTGGTGGCCATGCCCCTGGCCGCCGCGCGGGTTCGGCAGCAACACCGCGTAGCCAGCGGCGGCCAGCCACTGCGCGCTCGGGTACCAGAACAACTGGCACCGATCGGCGTGGCGATCGTACGGTCCTCCGTGCACGATCGTGACCAGCGGGAACGGGCCGTCCGCCGCGGTTCTTCCGACCGGCAGTACGAGCAGACCGTCCAGGTGGAGGCCGTCGGCGGCGCGGTAGGCCAGCGGTTGTTGCGTGCCGAGTGCGATGCCGCCCAGTTCCGGGCGGGTGTCGGTGATTCTTCGCAGCGGCCCGGTCGGCGGTCCGATGTGGACGTTAGGGGCTTGATAGCGGGTGCCGGTGACTACCGCGATCTCTTCGCCGGTAGGGGTGGTGGTGAGGCTGTCGAGGCGTCCGGCGTGATGCGACAGGGTCGTGAGGTCGGTGGGGTCGAGCCGGCCCAGGGTCGTGTTCAGGCCGTCGGCGAACACGACCAGCGGGGCCGCATCGGTCTGGCAGAGGCTGGTGGGGCACATCGAGAGACCAGCGGTGCGGTTGATCAGGACGCGGCTGTCCACGGCCAGGTCGAACACTGCGGTGCCGGCCTGCAGACCCGGTGGGCTGAGCGCGAGGTAACCGAGGTGCCACCCGTCCTCGCCCGGCCACCAGGCCAGAGATCGTGCGTCGGTCCCGACCGGTCCGAGGTTCTCCGCAGTCCCGGTCGCGGGGTCGAACAGGTGCAGTTGGCCGGTGCGCGGGCCGTAGTCGTTGTCGGCGCTGGCCCAGGTCAGCACGGCAAGTGGGCCGCCGTGGGGACGTTGCCGCAGTTCCACGACGTGCCGGTCACCGAACACGTCCGGGGTGGTGACCCGGCCGGTGCGCAGGTTGAGCAGGCGCAACCGGGCACGCGGTTCGCGCTCGCCGACGACGATGGCGTCGTCGCGGTCCCGGGCGCGGCGCGCGTCCTGCTCGGTGGGTTCGTCCTCGGCGAGCAGCGCGACCAGGTTGGGGTCGGTGAGCGGCAGGTGGTCGATGACGCCGGCGCGCCAGCTGGTCAACGTGGTCATCGTGCCGGCGGCGAGGGCGAGCCCGTGCAGCTGCGGGGTGCCGCGGTCGGCGCGGTCGGAGAGGAAGAACAGCGTTTCCGAGTCGGCCGACCAGCGTGGCCGGGACTCGGCTGCGGTGTCGGCGGTCGCCCGGCGCGACGCGACGGCGCCATCGGTGTCGACGAGCCAGAGTTCGGTGTCGAGGTGGTCACCGCTCCGGCTGGCGGGAGCGAGGACGTAGCACAGCAGGTGCCCGTTCGGGGCGAGCGCCGGGGTCTGCGGGTCACGGCTATCGGCCACGAGCTCGGCGGTCAGACCTGTCACGTGATCAGTCTGCCAGCAGCGGCAGCGGCAGCGGCAGCGGCAGCCACACACGAACACCCCTCCCCCGGAGCCGCCCCCGCCCATTTCGAGCGGTGAGCACGCGGCCGGGGAAGAGGGCTGGACCGGTATCTGGCCGCACAGATCCGCAGCTGGGCGCCGGAGACACTGCTGGACACCTACCAGGCCGAACGTCATCCGGTCGCCGCGGGCGTGCTGGACAACACCCGCGCCCAGATGGAACTGCCGTACGCCGGCGATCGACATCCGCTACGACTTCGGCGCAGGCCCCGACCTGCTCGGCCGCCGCCTGCGCGCATCGACGTGAAACAGGGCCACCTCTACGGCCTGCTGCGTCGCGGCCGCGGCCTGGTGCTCGACCGCACCGAACACCTGACCGTCGACGGCTGGTCGGACCGGGTCGACTACCTCGGCGACCCCACCGCGGCACTCGATGTTCCGTGCGTCCTGCTACGCCCCGACGGCCACGTGGCCTGGATCGGCGACGACCAGCAGGACCTGGACGACCACCTCTACCGCTGGTTCGGCAGGCCCAACTGATGTCGCCCGAGCGCACGGATGCCCCCGGCACTCCCCTGGGAAGCGTCGCGGACCGGGTCCCGCCGGGAGCGCGGACATCGTCTCGGTCGAAAAGCGATTGAGCCTCCGATCCGCGTTCCCCTAGGTTGGCTGCGACCCGTCGCAGTGAGGACAGAGGACAAGATCGCGTGACCCCGCCTGCTCTCTAGACCTGACACCTTCTCCATCCACCTGTAGCCGACGCTCCCGTCGGTGCTACCGGGCTGCCCTCGCGCGCCCGGTCATACAGCGTTCTCGGCCGTGCGCAATCGGCCTCGTGTCAGGTCCAGAGAGAGATCATGTCTTCACAACCTCATACCGTGGTGCCCTGGGTCGTTCGTCGGACCAGGCTGCCTCTGCTGACCCTGCGATGCGTGGACTGCCGCTCGGAGTCGGCCACCACCGGCCCGGGCAGGTTCCGCGTCAACGCCAACGGCAAACTGCTGGACGTGTGGCTGCTCGTCCGCTGCGTATCCTGCGATCGGACGAGCAAGCTCACCGTGCACGAGCGGACGCCGGTCAGATCCTTCGATCCGGCCGAGCTCCGCGGCTACCGCGTCAACGATCCGGAACTGGTGGCGTCCAGACTGTTGGATCCGCTGCTCGCCCGGCGCAACCGCGTCACCCTCGACTGGACGGGGGCGTGGCGGCTGGACGCCCCGTCGGCACGGCTCGACGAGCCGTGGCCGGTCCAGGTGGAGGTCACCTTCGAGGATCCGGTGCCGGTACGCCCCGATCGGCTCATCGCACAGGGGCTCGACCTCAGCAGGAACGAGGTCCTGCGCCGGGTCAAGTGTGAGATCCCGTTACGCCGTCCGACGAGCGCCGGATTCACCTTCATCGTGATGACCGGCGACTAGCGAAGGTGCGGCCGGGCGGGCCACCGAGCCCGTCCGGCCACACCCTCGCTACATCGCGTGGGCAGCACGCGCCTACCCGGAGGCCAGTTGTTGCGTCAGCCGATCCAGGCCACCCTTGATCAGCCGGCCGTACTCGTCGTCGCCGAGCGCGCCGATGCCCGCCTGCGCACGCTGGAGATGCTCGCGGGCCCGGTCGAGATCGCCGAGCTTGCGGTGGCACTCGGCGAGGTTCAGGTGCAACGACGGGTACAGCCCGGCCACCGGCACCGTCACTCCGGCCTCGGCGACCCGGGCATCGCTGAGCGCGTCGGCCGCGGCCAGCGCGCGCTGGTCCCAGAGCAACTCCTGGTGGACGTCGTCCTGCACGTCGGCCATCGCGTGCGCGAGGACGCAGACGTGCAGGGGATCGCCTCGCTCCCCGCCGATCTCGTCCCAGATCCGTGCGAACACGTCCCGAGCCGCGTCGCGTTGGCCTTGCTGATGATGCAACTGCACCCCCTGGTTGATGCGGGTGAGCGTGGCGTCGGTGATCATCGGCTGCTCCTGCGCGGCTCATTCGGGGAATGGCCTGGATCGTACGCGGGATGGGGCAGTCGGTTGGCCGCCTTCAGGCGGTCGAGGACGGCCTCGTGGGGCACGGCGTGGCTGGTGTGCCCCATTCCCCGGGTGGTCGTGGCGGTGAAGAGCGAGTCGAGCAGGGCCTCCTCGACCGCGTCCAGGACGGCCGCGAAGACGGGCGTGAGTTCCGCGTCCGGGATCCGGGGCTCGTCCGGCTCGGCCGTGCTGAACGCGATGGCGTAGTCGCCGCTGCCGTTGCTGTACGCGGCGCCGACCCGGGCCATGGCGAAGACGGCCCGACGGGCGATCCGGCCGAGCTGGCGGGAATCCAGGGACGCGTCGGTCGCCACCACGATCATGCACGAGTTGCCGGCCGGTTCCGCCCGGTCGGCGTCCGGGACCAGTTCCTCGACCGGCATCGGGACGCCGAGGACGGTCAGCAGTCCGCCGAAGTTCGACTGTGTGAGCGCCCCGACCGTCACCGCGCCGCCGGGCCGCGGCACCGTCCGGGAGGACGTGCCGATCCCCGCCTTGTACCCCAGGGCCGTGGTGCCGGTGCCCGCGCCGACGCACCCCTGCGCCGGCACACCACCCGTCGCTGCGGCGATCGCGTCCCGTACGTGTTCCTCGGTGATCGGGCGTCGGCGGATGTCCGACAGGTGCCCGTCGTTGGTCTCGCCCACGAGGGGGTTGAACGACAGGCCTTCGGGCCGGTGGCGCATGAGGTGGGTCAGGACCGCGTCCGCGGCGCGGAACACCGACAGGGTCGCGGTCAGGACCACCGGTGACTCGAGTACGCCGAGTTCGTCCACCTGCGTCGAGCCGACGAGCTTGCCGTAGCCGTTTCCGGTGAACACGGCGGCCGGCAGCGTCCACCGGCCCGGCCCGAGCTGGCCCGGTACGACCGCCGCGACACCGGTGTGCAGGTCGTGACCGTCGTCGAGCGTGGTGTGCCCGACGAGCACCCCGGGAACGTCGGTGACGGCGTTGTGCGGCCCGGTGGGCAGCGTCCCGACGACGACGCCGAGGTCCCGGGCGCGGGGGCGCTGAGCTGGCTTGTCCATGGTGCCCCATCGTGGCGCATGCGCCCGGGCGGGCGCCGCACCCGGGGCCCGCTGCCCCCACGGGTCGCGTGCCCGGTGGCGTCACCCCTCGGTGAGGTCGCGCAGGCGGCGCGCCAGGTAGGCCCGCTCCGCCTCGTTGCCCACCAGGTCGAGCGCCAGCTGGTACGCGCGGGCGGCCTCGTCGACGCGGCCGAGTTTGCGCAGCAGCTCGGCGCGCGCGGCGGGCAGCGGGTGGTAGGCGCGGAGCTGTTCGTGGGCGGCGAGCCCTTCGAGCAGGGCGAGTCCGGCTTCGGGACCGTCGCGCATGGCGACGGCGATGGCCCGGTTGAGGGCGACCACCGGTGAGCCGGCGCGGGCGAGAAGGAGATCGTAGAGGGCGACGATCTGGGCCCAGTCGGTCCTGTCGATGTCGGGTGCTTCGGCATGCAGCGCGGCGATCGCGGCCTGGATCGCGTACGGCCCGGCGGGCCCGTCCAGTGCCTGGGCCAGAAGGTGGCGGCCTTCGGCGATGAGGTGTCTGTCCCACAGGCTCCGATCCTGGTCCTCCAGCGAGATGGGCATGCCGGCCGGATCGACACGCGCAGGCCGACGGGCGTCGGTCAGGATCAACAGCGCGAGCAGCCCGGTGACCTCACGCTGGCCGGGCATCAGGCGGTGCAGGATGCGGGCCAGCCGGATCGCCTCGTCGCTGAGGTGGATCCGCAGCAGTTGATCACCGGCGCTGGCCGCGTAGCCCTCGGTGTAGATCAGGTAGATGACGCGCAGCACGGCCGGTAGTCGGTCGGCCAGTTCGGCGCCGGTGGGCACGCGGAACGGGATCCGAGCGTCGCGGATCTTGCGTTTGGCGCGCACGATGCGCTGGGCCATGGTCGGCAACGGCACCAGGAACGCCTGCGCCACCTCGGGCGTCGACAATCCGGCGAGGAACCGCAGGGTGAGCGCGGTCTGCGCCTCGAACGGCAGGGCGGGGTGGCAGCAGGTGAAGAACAGCTGCAACCGCTCGTCGGGCAGCGCATGGCCCGCGGCGGCCTCGGGCGGGACCGCACGGTCGGTCTCCACCTGCAGCTCGGCCAGACGCAGCGCATACGTCCGGTCGCGGCGGATCCGGTCGACGGCCTTGCGGCGGGCTGTCGTGACAAGCCAGCCGAGCGGCTGGTCGGGCACGCCGTCGACCGGCCAGCGCCGCAGGGCGATCTCGATCGCTTCGGAGGCGACCTCCTCGGCGAGGTCGAGGTCACCGAGACGCGCCGCCAGAACGGCCAGCAGCCGGCTCCAGTCTTCGCGGAACACCGCCTCGACGGAGCCGGCCGCCGTCGGGTCCGGCACCGGTCAGCCCAGTACCGGGCGGACCTCGACCCGCCCGTACTTCGCCCCCGGGCACCTCGCGGCCCACGCCAGGGCCGCATCGAGATCGGGGACGTCGACGATGGCCCAGCCGCCCAGGTACTCCCGGCTCTCCGGGAACGGCCCGTTGGTGATGAGCTGCTCGCCCGCACCGTTGACCTGGACGCTGGTGGCAAGCTTGTAGTCGTCGAGGTACCCCGCCCCGGCCAGGGCGCCGGCGCCGGTCAGCGCCTGCAGCCAGGCGACGAACTCCTCGGCGGCCGGCCCCTCACCCTCGGCGAACTCGGCGTCGGTGAAACCGATGACCTGCAGCATGTACTTCATCGTGTGACTCCCATCGTCGTGGCTGCCGGCGTGTGCCAGGAAGACGAACGGCGGACGCCCGAATCGACAGGCACGGGCGACAGATTTTCCCGGCTCGGCGCGATACACCTCCTCGGTCACCGTGGACCGCCGCCCGCGCCGCCGCCCGCGCCGCCGACAGCGGCGGCGACAGCGGCGGCGCGGGCGTACACCTCACCCCAGTGCGTCGAGCACCGGGACGAGCTGCTCCTCCTCGTACGCGAGGTGGCGTTCGAGCTCGTCGGTGAGCTGGTCGACCTGCCGGCGTACCTCCGCCGGGTCGGTGTCCTGGTCGCCGACGACCGCCCGCAGCCGGTCGACGAGGGCCGCCACCCGCACGTGTTCGTCCCGCAACCGGTCCAGTGTGGGCGCGAGGTCGGGACGCTGCGCCGCGAGGCCCACGAACATGCCGTCGTCCTCGTGCGTGTGGTGGTGGTGCAGCCCCTGGCACACGGCCAGGCAGTTCACCCGTAGTTGCGCGCCCACCCGTGGGCCGGCCGTCGCCGCCTCCCGGCGGATCAGCGCCAGCTCGCGGCGGAACGCGTCGTGGATCCGGACGAGGGCCGCGCCCCAGGACGCCGCCTGCGGCGGACCGCCACCGATGCGCTCCAGCGCGACGACCGGGATCGTCCGGGTCGTCTTCGCCTGGTACGCGGACCAGCCCGGGTCGGCCTCGGCCGCGCGCGTGAACGCCGCGTCGCGTTCGGCACCGGCGAGGACCACGGCCCGGGCCGGGTAGGTGAAGATGCCGTCCTCCACGGTGACGTGCGGGTCGGCCTGGATGTTGCGGAACCAGTCGGGGTGCCGGGGTGCGCCGCCGGCCGAGGCGATGACCAGGATGCGGCCGCTCTCGTCGGGCAGGTAGCCCAGCGGGGTGGTGTGCGGCGCGCCGGAACGCGCCCCGGTGGTGGTGAGCAGGATGAGCCGCCCGCCCTCGAAGGGTCCGCCGACGCGGCCCTCGTTGGCGCGGAACTCGTCGATGATCTGTCGGTTGAAGTCGTTGGGCATGCTCCGCTTTCTTCGCTTCGCAGGTACGCGGGGACGCCGCGGGACGCCGGCGGCGGCGTCCGCGGCGGGACGGTTCGGAGGAGGAACGGCCGACGGGGCCGCTCGGATCACGGGAAGGCGCTCGCACACGATGGGCGGCGGGCCGCGGGCCCGCGCCGCGCTCACTCAGCGGCCGGGTGCCTCACTCGCTCGTGGCCCATGGCCGACCCGGCAGTCACGCGCACGACCCTAGCCCCGCTTCCACGGTCCGGGCAACGCCGTTTCGGGCCGCCCACGGCCGGGCTGCGCGCGCCGGCGGCGCTTCAGGCCTCCGGCGGGCCGGTCTCCCGCAGGCGGCCGTCGTCGAGCCGCAGCCACCGGTCCACACCGATGTCACGCAGGAACCGTTCGTCGTGGCTGACCACCACGAACGCGCCCCGGTACGCGCCGAGGGCGCTCTCCAGCTGGGCGACGCTCACCAGGTCCAGGTTGTTCGTCGGCTCGTCGAGCAGCAGCAGTTGCGGCGCCGGCTCGGCGTTGAGCACGCACGCCAGGGTGGCCCGCAGCCGCTCGCCGCCGGAGAGGACCCCCACCGGCAGGTGCGCGCGGGCGCCGCGGAACAGGAACCGGGCGAGCAGGTTCATCCGCTGTGCCTCGGGCATCGCCGGGGCGAACGCGGCGAGGTTCTCGGCCACGGTCCGGTCGAGGTCGAGCAGGTCCAGCCGCTGCGACAGGTACGCGACCCGCCCGTCGGCCCGCCGGATCCGCCCGCCCTCGTCGGGAGTCAGGTCGCCGTTCACGAGCCGCAGCAGCGTGGATTTGCCGGCGCCGTTCGGGCCGGAGAGCGCGATGCGCTCCGGCCCCCGGATGGTCAGGTCGACGCCGTCGCCCGCGAAGACCGCCCGCCCGCCGTGGCTGATCCGCAGGCCCGCGCCCTCGAAGACGGTCCGGCCGGCCGGGACGGTGGTGTCGGGCAGCTCGACCACGATCGCCTGGTCCTCGCGCAGGGCGCGACTGGCGTCGTCGAGGCGGGCACGGGCGTCGCTGACCCGCGCCGCGTGCGTCTCGTTCGACCGGCCGGCGGATTCCTGGGCGCTGCGCTTCAGTCCCCCCGCGACGATCTTCGGCAGGCCGGCGTTCTTCAGGTTGCGGGCGGCGTTGCTCGCCCGTCGGGCCGCCCGCTCGCGGGCCTGCTGCATCTCCCGCTTCTCCCGCTTCACCTCCTGCTCGGCGTTGCGGACGTTGCGTTCAGCGGCCTCCTGGGCGGCGCGCACGGCCTCCGAGTACGCCGTGAAGTTCCCCCCGTACAGGTGCAGCTCGCCGCGGTCGAGTTCGGCGATGCGGTCCATCCGGTCCAGCAGCGCCCGGTCGTGGCTGACCAGCAGCAGCGCGCCGCGCCACTCGTCGAGCACCGCGTGGAGCCGGTGGCGGGCGTCGGCGTCGAGGTTGTTCGTCGGCTCGTCGAGCAGCAGCACGTCGGGCCGTTTCAGCAGTTGCGCGGCCAGACCGAGGGAGACCACCTGCCCGCCGCTGAGGGTGTGCAGGCGCCGGGTCAGCGGGACGTCACCGAGCCCGAGCCGGTCCAGCTCGGCGCGGGTGCGCTCCTCGATGTCCCAGTCGTTGCCGATGGTGGCGAAGTGCTCCTCGTCGGTGTCGCCGGACTCGATGGCGTGCAGCGCCGCGATCTGCGGGGCGACGCCGAGCACCTCCGCCACGGTCAGGTCGGCGGCGAGCGGCAGGGTCTGCGGCAGGTAGCCGAGCACGCCCTCGACCGACACGGTGCCGCCGGTCGGCGCGTACTCGCCGGCGATCAGCTTGAGAAGGGTGCTCTTCCCGGCCCCGTTCGGGGCGACGAGACCGGTGCGGCCCTCACCGACGGTGAAGGACAGGTCCTCGAAGACGGGGGTGTCGTCCGGCCAGGAGAAGGAGAGGTTGGAGACGACGATGGATGCGCGGGACATGCGACAGACCTCGGAGAATGATGGCGGGCGCGCCGCGGCGCCGCCCGGCGGAAGACAGGGTCGAGGAAACGACGGCACGGCCCCGGCGGCGGCGCGAACCCGCGCCGGCCAGCGGCCGAACATGTCCGGTGTCACCCGGAGATGTCGTCGTCACCTGCCATGTCCGACCTCCCTGGTCTGATCATCTCGCCACGCCAACCATAACAACCACCGAGCCGCCGCTGCGACGGCAATCCCGCGCCTCTCAGCGAACGGGCTCCGCGAGGCGTACGTGGCGGTGCCCGTCCCGCGGGAACGGCGGCCGGGCCGGCAGCACCTCCACGAAACGGAAACCGGACTTCTCGGCCACCCGGCAGGAGGCCGGGTTGTCGATCTGGTGCAGCAGCTCCAGCCGGGTGAGGCCGGACGGCCCGAACCGGGCGAACGCCCAGCGGCTCACGGCGTCCACCGCCCGGCCCGCGACGCCCCGCCCGCGCGCCGGCGCGGCCGTCCAGTAGCCCACCTCGGCGTCCGGCCGTCCCGGCGCGACCCGCTTGAGCACCACGTTCGCCACGAGCCGGTGCCCGCCGTCGGCGTCCGGCTCGTGCACGGCGAAGCTGAGCCGGCTGCCGTCGCGCCACTCCCGGCGCGCCCGGTCCAGCCAGTCGCGGGCGTCCGCCGGGGTGGTCACCGGGATCCTGGTCCACCGCCGCAGCACCGGATCCCGGTAGGCCGCCAGCAGCGCGTCCCGGTCGTCGTCCCGCCAGGGGCGCAGGAGCAGCTCCGGCGCGGATACGGTCGCCGGGGCGGAGAGGATGATCGACACGACGTCAGTCTGCCGCACCGGGGCGCGTCGGGTCAGGCCGCGGAACGGCGGCGCCACGGCAGCCACACCCGCCGGGGCGTGCCCGCGTCGGGCTCAGCCGCCGGGGCGGGTGGCGCTGCTGCCGCGGCTCGGCGCTCGTCGCGCCAGCGGCGGACGACCTCGTCAACGTTGACGGGCCGCACGACGACCCGCGGGCCGGTCGGCAGGCGCAGCCAGGCCAGGATCTCGTTGTTGAGCAGGGCACAGAAGGCGCGGACGGCGGCCTCGTTGGGCAGGTCACGCACCTCGTCCGGCACCCGCTCCACCCGGCGGCGCAGCTGCAGCGGCGTCGGGAGCAGCAGGTCGCTGGGCAGCTTCTCCCGCTCCATGAAGCTCTTGATCCACCACGACTCGTCGTACGGCAGGTTCCGGCCGGGGATCGGCTTGCCCGCGCCCGGCAGGTTGTCGAACTCGCCGCGTTCCTGTGCGGAGCGGATCTGCGCCTCCACGGCCGCTTCCCACATGCTCGTCACTCGACACCTCCCCGCCACACACGGTAACGCGCCGACCGTCGGCGCCTCGCCGGTACGCACAGCGCCCAGCCGGCCAGGGGCATTCCCACCGGCGCCGGGGCCCGCGGTCCACCGTGCGCCGGTTGGCTCTCGGCCGGCGGCGGGCGCGGCCGTACGGTCGAGGTGATCAACAACGGTGGGAGGCGATCGTGGTCGGTACGGGCGCGCTGGTGGGCATCGCCGTGGTGGCGGTCGGGCTGGTGCTCACGCCCGGCCCGAACATGGTGTACCTGGTCTCCCGGTCGGTGACGCAGGGGCGGCGGGCCGGGTTCGTCTCGCTGCTCGGGGTCGCCGCCGGCTTCGGGGTCTACCTGGTGGCCGCGGTCGCCGGGCTGGCCACCGTGTTCGTGCTGGTGCCGGCGCTCTACACGGCGGTGAAGCTGGCCGGCGCCGCGTACCTGCTCTGGCTGGCGTGGCGGACGCTGCGCCCGGGCGGGGCGTCACCGTTCACGCCGGCGCCGCTGCCACCGGAGCGGCCCTGGCGGCTGTTCACCATGGGCCTCGTGACGAACCTGCTCAACCCGAAGATCGCCATCCTGTACGTGTCGCTGCTGCCGCAGTTCCTCGACCCGCAGCGTGGTCACGTGGCCGCCCAGAGCCTCGTGCTCGGGCTGACGCAGATCAGCATCGCGCTGACGGTCAACGGGCTGATCGTCCTCACCGCCGGCACGTTGGCCTCGTTCTTCGCCCGCCGGCCGGCCTGGTTGCGGGTGCAGCGCTGGGTGATGGGCACCGTGCTGGGCGCCCTCGCGGTGCGCATCGCGGCCGACCGGTCCCGCGCAGCGGTGGCCGTGCCCTGAGTCGGCTCCGCGGGCGGCTCCGGCCGCCGCACTAGACTTCGGCCTCGATGGACGCCGACCCCACCCCCGCCGACACCCGTCCCTGCGCCCACTGTGGTCGGCCGGTGCCGCAACGCGTCGGCGCGGGCCGGCCCTTCCGGTACTGCCGCGACAACGACGGCGCCTGCCAGCGCGCGTCCCGCAACAGCCGGATGCGGCACCGCAACGCCCCCGGCCTGCCCGGTCAGGTGGCGCGCACCTGGGAGGCGGTGGACCGGCTCGACCAGATCGTCGAGACGCTGACCGAGGCGCTGCACGCCGAACTGTCCCCGGTGGGGGTGGAGCGGCAGCTCGCGCAGGCCCGCGCCGAGGCGGCCACCGCGGTGGCGGCGGCGCAGACCGAACGGGACGAGGCGCGCCGCGACGCCGAGGACGCGGCGGCGGCCGCCGCGGCGGCGCGCGAGCAGGCGCGGGCGGCGCTCGCCGAGCGGGACGCCGCCCGCCAGGCCGCCCACCACGCCGCGGAGCAGGCCGCTCTCGACGCCGGCCGGGCCGCCGAGGCCGAGGTGGCCCGGGACGAGGCGTCCCGCGCCGCCACGGCCGCGGACGCGCTGCGGGTGCAGGCCGAGCGGGATCGTGACGCGGCACGGCAGGAGCTGCGTACCGTGCGGGCGGAGCGCGACGCCGAACGGCGCCGGGCCACCGAGGTCACCGCCGAGCGGGACGCCGCGCGGGCCGACGCCGAACGGGCCGTGCGCGACGCGACCGAGGCGGTCGACCGTGCCGAGCGGTGGCGGGCCGAGGTCGAGGACGTGCGCCGGCAGATCGAGCAGGCCCGCACCGACACCGCCCGCGCCCGGGCCGGCGCCGCCGACGCCGTGCGCGCCCGGGAGCAGGCCGACCGGGCGCGGGAGCGCGCCGAGGCCGCCGGGCGTCAGGCGGAGGCCGCGCGCCAGGAGGCCGTCGTGGCGGCCGAGCACCTGCGGACCGAGCTGGCCGGCGCCGCCGCGAGGCGCGACGCCCTGGCCGCCGAGCTGGACACCGCCCGTCGGGCCGCGGCCACCGTCGAGGGCCGGCTCTCCGAGCTGACCGTACGCCTGCACGCCGCGGAGGCCGACCGGGACGCCGCCCAGCAGCGGGTCGCCCAGCTCGCCGGCCAGGTGAGCGACCTGGCCGCGGCCCTGGCGCGGCTCGGCACCACCCCCGCGGCGGGCGCCGGCGCCGACGTGGCGGTGGGGTGAGACGCGCCGCCGCCGATCCGGACGCTGGGACGGTGGCCGGGCGGGGCGACTCCGGAAGGCGGCGACGGGAAGGATGACCGGGTGGGAAAGACACACGAACGCATCGAGGGCCGGCTTCGGGCCTTCATCGAGGAGCAGCCGCTGTTCTTCACCGCCACCGCGCCGCTGGCCGGCGACGGCACCATCAACCTGTCCCCCAAGGGGCTGCGCGGGTCGTGGGCGGTGCTCGACGAGCAGACCGTCGCGTACCTGGACTTCGCGGGCAGCAACGCCGAGACCGTCGCCCACCTGCGCGAGAACGGCCGGATCACGCTCATGTGGTGCGCGTTCCAGGGCCCACCGAACATCGTCCGGGTGCACGGCCGCGGTGAGCCGGTCTTCCGTGACGATCCGCGCTGGCGGGAGCTGATCGGCCACTTCCCGGACATCGACCCGAGCCTGCACGGGCTGCGGGCGATCATCGTGGTGCGGGCGGATCTGATCCGCGACACCTGCGGCTACGCCGTGCCGTTCATGCGGTACGAGGCCGACCGTGACCTGCACGGCAAGCGGTTCGCCCGTGAGGACGACGCCTCCCTGAGCGCCTACTTCGACAAGAAGGACCACGTGGCCACGAGCATCGACGGCCTGCCCGGGCTGCCGCTGCCGTTGCCGCCCACCCCGGCGGCCTGACGCCTCCGGGATGTTCGACCGCTCGCCGGCCAGCGCGCTCCATCGCCTGGCGCGCTGTCGAGCTGCCCCAGGGATGGGGCGGCGGTTGTCACCACCGGCGTCCGGTGAACCCCGGCGGTGAACCGCGTGCCCCAGAAACGGGGCAGCTCGACAGGCACCGGCACCCGTACGGCCGCGTGCCCCGAAACGGCGCAGCTCCACAGCGTGAACGGACGGGGCCGGTGCGCCGGGCGGGCGCAACCTCGGCGACCTCGGGGCGGTTAACATCGCCGGGACAGTCGAGACACCTTCACCGTCGCGTCCGGCCGCGGGTGACCGCGCCGGGCCGCTGGGACGGCCGGCTACCCTTGGTCAGGCTCCGGCCGTGGGCGGCACGCGCCCCAGGGCGGGAATGACCCGGCGGGCACCAACCGTTACACGAGTAGACCAGCACCACGAACGAGGGGAAGTCGATCATGGGCGAGCGTATGCTGCGCGGAAGCCGCCTGGGCGCGGTGAGCTACGAATCCGACCGCAACACCGAGCTCGCGCCACGCCAGACCCGCGAGTACCTGTGCGCCAAGGGCCACCAGTTCGAGGTGCCGTTCGCCGTCGACGCCGAGGTCCCGACGACCTGGGAGTGCAAGTTCGACGGCAGCGTCGCCCGGCTGGTCGACGGCAGCGAGCCGGAGCAGAAGAAGGCCAAGCCGCCGCGTACCCACTGGGACATGCTGCTCGAGCGTCGCTCGATCGCGGAGCTGGAGGACATCCTGGCCGAGCGGCTGCAGGAGGTCCGCACCCGCCGCGGCCGGGCCTGACCACACCGACGACACGGCGCCCCGGGGATAACTCCCCGGGGCGCCGTCGTGTCCACGCTCAGCGGTCGACGATCTCACCCTCGATCGCGCGGCCCCCGTCGACCACGACCGGCTCCTCGGCCTGCGGCGGCGGGGCGGTTTGCGGCGCGCCCCGGCGCACCCGGACCCGGCGCGGCCCGAACAGGTCACCGGCGACCATCGACGACACCCGGCGCTCGGCGGCCCGCTGCGCCGCGGCGCGGGCCAGGGCGCGCACCGGCGGCACCATGAGCAGCAGCCCGACCACGCCGGTCACCAGCCCGGGCACCGCCAGCAGCAGCGCCCCCAGCAGCCCCACGAGCCCGTCGGTCACCTGCCGTCCCGGCGGCTGACCGGCCTGCGCGGCGGCGCGGAAGCCCCGCCACGCCCGCATTCCCTCACGCCGCAGGAGCACCAGCCCCAGCAGCGACACCGCGAACACCAGCAGCAGCGCGGCGCCGAACCCGACGGCCCGCCCCACGAGGACGAACACGGCAAGCTCCAGCACCACCGTGACCAGCAGGGCCAGCGGTACGAACCTCAGTCCTCGGCGCATCTCACCTCATCCGGTCGGCCGTGGCGCCGGCGGCGCCACCGTCGCCCCCCGTCCAGCATGACACGGTGGCGCTCAGGGCCACCGCACCTGACCGTTGGGGGTGCCGTGCAGGCCGCGCCGGATCGCCTGCCGCCGGTCGGCCACCGCCCACGTCGTGATCCGCCACAGCGCCTCGGCCACGATGAGCGGGCTCATCTTGCTGTCGCCGCGCTCCCGCTCGGCGAACGTGATCGGCACCTCGGCGATACGCATTCCGGCCCGGTGGGCCAGCCTGGACAGCTCCACCTGGAACGAGTAGCCCTGCGAGCACACCGAGGCCAGGTCCATGGCGTCCAGGGCGCTGCGCCGGTAGACCCGGTAGCCACCGGTCGCGTCGGAGACGGGCATGCCGAGGGCGAGCCGCGCGTACAGGTTGCCGCAGCGCGACAGCGCCAGGCGGCGCAGCGGCCAGTTCACCACCTGCGCGCCCCTGGTCCACCGCGACCCGATCACCACGTCGGCGTCGCGGGCGGCGTCCAGCAGCGCGGGCAGGTCCTCCGGGGCGTGCGAGCCGTCGGCGTCCATCTCCACGACCGCGTCGTAGCCGCGCTCCCGCGCCCACGCGAACCCGGCCAGGTACGCGGCGCCGAGGCCCTGCTTGCCCTCGCGGTGCAGGACGTGCACCCGCGGGTCGGTGCCGGCGAGCGCGTCGGCGATCGCGCCGGTGCCGTCGGGGCTGTTGTCGTCGGCGACGAGCACCTCCACGGCGGGGGCGGCCCGCCGTACGCGGTCGACGATCTCGCTGACGTTGTCGGCTTCGTTGTAGGTGGGGATCACCACCAGCACCCGGCCGACGCCGCGCACGCCCGCGGCCCGCCGGGTCGGGTCGGTCGCCTCGTTCACGGTCCCCCTCCGCTCCCGCCGGCGTACCGGCTGGTCCTATGCGGGCGCGACGCGCTGCCGGCGGCGCAGGACCGCCGCCGCGGCCAGGGCGGCCACGGCCAGGCCGGCCAACACCGCCTCGGGCCACAGGCCCACCCGGGTGGCGAGGGTGCGCCCGTCGGCCAGGTGCAGCTGCCGCACCACCACCTCGCGGGTGTTGAACCCGGTGGCGTCGCTTACCCGCCCGTCCGGGGCCACGAACCCGGACACACCGACCGTGGAGGCCATCAACGCCGGCCGGCCGTGCTCCACCGCCCGCAGCCGCACCATGGCCAGTTGCTGGCGGGCCTCGGCCACGTCGAACGTGGCGTTGTTGGTCTGGACGACGAGCAGCTGCGCGCCGCCGGTGACGGTGTCGCGCACCACCTCGTCGTAGGCCACCTCGAAGCAGATCACGTCGCCGAGCACCACGGGCCCCGCGCGTACCACGCCGGGGGTGGTGCCGGGCACGAAGTCGGCGCGCACCAGGTCGACCTGCTTGCTGACCATGCGGGCCAGGTCGCGCAGCGGGACGTACTCGGCGAACGGCACGGGGTGCCGCTTCGTGTACAGCTGGTCGAGGTCGGGGCCGGCGCCGGGGCGCCACAGGATGCCGGCGTTGCGGACCTGCCCGACGCCCGGCCCGGACAGCACCGCGCCCACGAGGATGGGCGCGCCGATGGTGTCGGCGGCCTCGGAGATCCGCGCCCCGGCGGTCGGGTTGCGCAGCGGGTCGATGTCGCTGGCGTTCTCCGGCCACACCACCAGGTCCGGGTGGGGCTGGGCGCCGGCGGCCACCCGGGCGGCCAGGTCGAGGGTCGCGTCGACGTGGTTGTTGAGCACCGCCTGCCGTTGGGCGTTGAAGTCCAGGCCGAGCCGCGGGACGTTGCCCTGGACGATGGCCACGGTGGCCGTGGCGCCGCCTCCCGCGCGTCCCACGGGCATCAGCAGCCCCGCCGCGCACAGCAGCACCGCCCCGGCGGTCAGCCCGGCCACGGGTCGCCACCAGCGTGGGTTCCGCCACGCGCCGGCGTCCCACCGCCGCCACCCGGCCGCCACGAGCAGCCCGCCGGCCACCGCGACGGCGAACGTCACGAGCGGGGCGCCGCCGAGCGCCGCGAGCCGCAGCAGCGGCGAGTCGCCCTGGCTGAACGCGAGCCGCCCCCACGGGAACCCGCCGAACGGGGTCCGGTCCCGCAGCGCCTCCTGCCCCACCCAGAGCAGCCCGGTCAGCGGCGCCCAGCACCAGCGGGCCCGGTCGGCCAGCGGGGACACCCAGGCGGTGGCGGCGCCGAGCAGCGCCAGGTAGCCGGCCTGCAGCAGGGACAGCAGCACCCACGGCAGGTAGCCGGTGTGCAGGTTCGTCCAGGCCAGCAGCGGGGTGAAGAACGCCACGCCGGCGAGGAAGCCGAGGCCGGCGCCGGCGCGCAGCCGCCGCCGGTGGGCCGCCGCGGCCAGCAGCGCCACGCCGGCCGGCGCCAGCGGCCACACCCCGTACGGGGGGAACGCCGCCAGCAGGGCCAGCCCCGCGGCGACGGCCATCGGCGCCGCCACGCGCAGCGGCAGCGGGCGCACTGCGGCGGCCGGGCGCGGCTCCGCCGCGTCGGCGCGCGTCTCGTCCCGGTCGACGGCCGTCACCGGTGGTTCACCACGATCACGGGGGTGAAGGCTACCCGGCCGGCGGCCCCGGCCGCCCGCGGGCGCGGGCGGCCGGGTGTGCCGTCAGGGCCGGCGGCGGGCGACGAGCACCGCGTCGTGGACGGTCATGTCCCGCCCCTCCGGGTCGACGGCCGGCCGGGGCCGTTCCTGCGCCGCGACGATCTCCCACCGGGCGGGGTCGAGCTGCGCGGCGACGTCGTCGGCGGTGTACATCATCTCCGGCATGTGCATCCGGTGCGCCGCGGTGCGCAGGTCCCGCGGGTGGTGCCCGACGATCAGCAGGGTGCCGCCCGGGGCTACCGCGGCGGCCAGCCGGGCGAACAGCTCCCGCCGCTCGTCGGCGGGCAGGTGCATGAACTGGGCGCTCACCAGGTCGTACGCGGCCTCGGCGGGCGGCTGTTCGCGCAGGTCGGCGTGGACCCAGTCGATCCGGGCGGCCACGCCGGCGGCTTCGGCGTGGCCGGCGGCCCGCTTCAGCGCGGTGCGGGAGATGTCCACGCCGCTGACCTGCCAGCCCCGCTGCGCGAGCCACACCGCGTCGGCGCCCTCACCGCTGCCCACGTCCAGGGCCCGGCCGGGCGTCAGGGCGGCGGCCTCGGCGACGAGCTGCGGGTTGGGTCTTCCGCTCCACACGGAGGGACGCGCGGAGTAACGCTCCTCCCACGCCTCCTCGGTGAACATGGTGGCGACCTGGTGGCGGCGGGCGTGCACGGCCTCGCGGGTGTCCTCGGCGATGAGGTCGGCGTTGATGGCCGCCCCGGCGGCGAGGCCGCCGGCGGCCGAGACGATGACCTGGGCGAGGACGTTGGCGACGTTCCCGGCCACCCACACGCCCGGCACGTCGGTGGCGCCGGTCGCGTCGGCGGGGATCTGGGTGCCGACGACGTGCCCGCCGATCTCCACGTCGACGGGCGTGAGGCCGAGCCCGGCGAGGAACTCCGCGCGGGCCGTGGTGCGCGACGCCACCACCACGGCGTCCAACGCGACGACCTCACCGTCGGCGAGGCGGACGCCGGTGATCGCGTCCCCTTCGACCACGAGGTCGGCGACCGGGCCGTCGACCACGGGAATCTCCCGGGCGGCGAGCTGCTCGGCCTCGTCGGCGGTCAGCGGCGGCGCGCCGTGGTGCAGCAGCAGCACGTGGGGGCTCCACTGCCGCCACATCTGCGCCTGGTGCACCCCCGTCGGCCCGGTGGCGAGCACCCCGATCCGCCGGTCGCGCACCTCCCAGCCGTGGCAGTACGGGCAGTGCAGCACGTCGCGGCCCCACCGCTGCGCCAGCCCGGGCACGTCGGGCAACTCGTCGACGAGCCCGGTGGCGACCAGCAGCCGCCGCGCCCGCACCGTACGCCCGCCGTCGAGGGTGAGCGTGAAGTCGCCGCCGTCGCGGGCGGCCGCCTCGACGCGGCCGGTGACGACCTGCCCGCCGTAGCCGGTCACCTCGGCCCGCCCGGCGGCGAGCAGCTCCCCCGGCGCGGTGCCCTCCCGGGAGAGGTAGTTGTGCACGTGCGCGGCCGGGGCGTTGCGGGGCTCCCCGGCGTCCACCACGAGCACCGAGCGCCGCGCCCGGGCCAGGGCGAGCGCCCCCGCCAGCCCGGCCGCGCCGCCGCCGACCACCACCACGTCGTACCTGTCGTCCACCTGCCACCCCCTGGGTCGTCTCCGTTCGCCGCCCACGCTCCACCCCACACGCTGGGGCGACAAGTATTGTTGCCGCTATGGCAAACGACGAGGCGGTGGTGCTCGCCGCGGTCGGCCCGCGGCTGCGGGCGTTGCGCAAACAGCGTGGCACCACCCTGAGCCAGCTCGCCGAAGCCACCGGCATCTCGGTGAGCACCCTGTCCCGGCTCGAGTCCGGCGGGCGCCGCCCCACCCTGGAGCTGCTGCTGCCGCTGGCCCGCGCCCACCAGGTGCCCCTCGACGAACTGGTCGGCGCCCCCGAGGTCGGCGACCCACGGGTGCGGGCCCGCCCGATCGTGCACCACGGCGTGACGTTCCTGCCGCTGACCCGCCGCCCTGGCGGCCTGCAGGCGTTCAAGCAGATCCTGCCCCCGAACACCCCCCACGGCGGGCCGGGCCAACAGCAGACCCACGAGGGCTACGAGTGGCTGTACGTGCTGTCCGGGCGGCTGCAACTGCTGCTCGGCGACCACAACCTCACCCTCACCCCGGGCGAGGTCGCCGAGTTCGACACGCGGGTGCCGCACGGGCTGTTCAACCCCGGCCCCGACACCGTCGAGCTGATCACCCTGTTCGGCCCGCAGGGCGAACGCCTGCACGTGCGGGCCCGCCCCCGCGGCCGCTGACCGGCGGACACGAAAATCGGGGCGCGGCTCGCGCCGCGCCCCGATGCTCCCAGGCCCTCCCCGGCCGGTGGGGCGAGGATGCGGCACGCCGACCTTCGGACCGACCTGACGCGGACTGGCTGCCCCCGCCCGGCCGTTGTCTACTGGCCGTGCACCTCACCCTGCCCGTACACCGGTTACCGCGGCCGGTTCGCGCCGCCCCGCCGACCCCCGCCCGCTGGACCTGGCCGCCGCGACGAAATCACGTGTCGCTCGGCCAGCGGACGAAGGGACGAAGCGAACAACAGCCGCTTCCCGTAGTAGGACTCAAAGACGGTACGTGCTGCCCCCCGGGGCCTGTCAACCCGCCCCCGGCCTGTCGCGTGTCGCACCACGGCGTGTCGCCCCGACAGGTGTCAATCCGTGGTCAGGTGACGACGCAGCAGCGTCCCCGCCGCCCCCGGATGCTCCTGCGCGAGCAGCCCACCGGCCGCCAACACGTACTCGACGTCGACGACGGCCCGCGCCGCCCGCGGCAGCGGCCACCCGCCCGCGTGGTCGGCCAGGACGGCGGCGAGGACCTGCGCCGCGTGACCCGGCGGCGCGTGCCGCAGCACCCCACCCGAGCCCACGACGAGCCGCACGTCCCGCAGGTCCCGGCCGCCCCGCTCACCGGTGGCGCCGCCGCGGGCGTGTCGGCGCAGCGCCACCGTGGCGGCCAGCTCCGCGATCCGCCGCTCCACGGCCTGCTCGGCCGCACCGTCGGGTAGGAACCCCGGCTCGGCCGCCCGCACCGCGGCCGCCCGCGCCAGGTCCTCCTGCTCACCGGGGGCGAGCAGCCGCTCCTCCGCCGCGGCCCGCACCACGCCCGGCGCGCTCCACCGCATGCCCAGGTCCCCCTCGACGGTGCGGGCGCGCCACAGCGTGCCGGCCACCTCCCGGCCCGGCCCGGCGGCCCGCTCGTCCGGGGTGAGCACCGAGTACACGTCGGTGGTCGCCCCACCGACGTCCACCACCGCCAGGTCACCGCCCACCTCGTCGGCGAGGACCTCCACACCGGTCAGCACCGCGTCCGGGGTGGCCGCCCGCACCAGCCGCGCGAACCGGCCGCCCCGCGACAGCCGCTTGCCCCCGATGACGTGCCGCAGGAACACCTCCCGGATCGCGGCCCGCGCCGACGCCGGCGCCAGCACCCCGATGCGGGGCAGCACGTTGTCGGCCACCGTCACCGGCACCCCGGCCCCGGCCAGCAGCCCGGCCAGCTCGTCGCGCACGTCGACGTTCCCGGCCAGCACCACCGGCACCCGCCACCGCGCCCGCGCCAGCCGCGTCGCGTTGTGCGTCAGCGTGTCGGCGTCCCCGCCGTCCGTGCCGCCGACGAGCAGCACCACGTCCGGCCGGGCCGCCCGCAACGCGGCCAGGTCCGCGGCGCCCAACCGGCCCGCGGCCACGTGCACCACGTCCGCGCCGGCGGACAGACCCACCCGCCGGCCCGCCTGCGCGGTGACGAGCCGCTCGTAGCCGACCACCGCCAGCCGCAACCCACCACCGGCCGACGAGCACACGTACCACGGCGCGTCCCCGGCCGGCAGCCCCGCCGTGGCCGCCGCCACCGCCGCGTCGAGGCCGCGCAGCACGTCCGTCCCGACCGTCGTGGGCGCCGCGGCCGCCGCGACCAGCCCGCCGCCGTCGAGGTCGACGACCGCCACCTTCGTGTACGTCGACCCGACGTCGGCGCAGACGGCGAGGTTCACGCCGGCGGCGGAACGACCACCGTGCCGGTGGCGGTGACCGCCACGATCGGCTCGGCGAGGACCTCGGCAGCGGATTCGCTCCTGTCGGGGCGGCCCCGGCACACCACGTGGGCGGCGAAGTCGATGGTGCGGCTGCGGGTGCCGACCCGGGTGACGGTGGCCGTCACCTCCAGCACGTCACCGGCCTTCATGGGGGCCTTGAACTGCACGTCGGCGTACGACGCGAACAGCCCCTCGTCACCGTCCGTGCGGATGCACACCTCGGTGGCGACGTCACCGAACAGACCCAACGCGTACGCCCCGTCGACCAGGTTCCCCGCGTAGTGGGCGTGGGAGTACGGCACGTACCGGCGGTGGGTGACGGTCAACCCGACCCGCGGATCGCTCATGCGGCCTTCGCCTTCCTGTTCGTGATGAGGGCGTGCACGAGGTAGCTCGCCACCTCGCCGGGGGTGGTGCCACGGCCGAAGATCCGGTCGACGCCCAACTCGTCGGTCATCGTCTCGTCGAAGCGGGGACCGCCGACGATGAGCAGCGGCCGCCGCCCGGCGGGCATCGCCTCCCGGAACGCGGCCGACATCTCCCGGGTGTTGTGCAGGTGCGCGTCGCGTTGCGTCACGACCTGGGACACGAGGACCGCGTCGGCCTTCTCCCGCCGGGCCGCCTCGACCAGCTCCGGGACGCTGACCTGCGCGCCCAGGTTGGTGACCTTCAACTCCCGGTAGTACTCCAAGCCCTTCTCCCCGGCGATGCCCTTCACGTTGAGGATCGCGTCGATGCCGACGGTGTGCGCGTCCGTGCCGATGCACGCCCCCACCACCGACAGCTTCCGCCGCATCCTCTGCTTCACCAGGGCGTTGACCTCCTTCGCCGACAGCAGCGGGAAGTCACGCTCCACCACCTGCACCGCCGACAGGTCCACCAGGTGGTTCACCCGCCCGTACACCACGAAGAACGTGTAGCCGTCGCCCATCTGCTTCGCGTGCACCAGCATCGCCGGGTCGATGCCCATCTTCGCGGCCAACTGCACCGCCGCGCCCTCGGCCCGCTTGTCGTGCGGCACCGGCAGCGTGAACGACACCTGCACCATGCCGTCACCGGTGGTGTCCCCGTACGGCCGGACGATCTTCTTCTCCGTCATGCCGCCCGCTCCAGCAGGTCCGTGGCCGGGTTGTAGTAGTCGCCCTCGTGCTCCGCCACCCCGTCGAGGCCCTTCCCCCGGTCGGCGGGCCGCTTCATGATGCCGAACGTCCCCTCCGCGATCGCCGTGAGCAGCGACTGGTCACCGATGCGTTCCAGCAGCTCCACGGCCTCACCGAGGACCTGGTTCGCGCGCCGCTGGATGAACCCGCCCGGCGCCGGCACGAAGTCCTCGTGCAACCCACCCGCGGCGCCCAGCACGTACCGCACGTTCTGCAGGGCGATGTCCCGGTCGGACAACCACGGCGTCACCACCGCCTCGGTCATCATCCCCACCAGCAGGATCCCCTGACCGGTCATGGTGCCCGCCAGGTTGAAGAACCCGTCGAGCAGGTTGCCCCGGAACACGTCCCCCGTCATGTGCTTCGTCGGCGGCATCCACTTCAGCGGCGCGTCCGGGAACAGCTCCCGCGCCAACAACGCGTGCGCCAACTCCAGCCGGAACGACTCCGGCAGATCCGGGTTGATCTCGAACGCGTGCCCCAGCCCCAACTGCCAGTCCGCCAACCCCGCCTCGTGGGCGAAGAACTCGTTGAGCAGCTGCGACACCGTCACCGTGTGCGCCTCCTCCACCGCGTCGGCGGTGGTGAGGTAGTTGTCCTCCCCGGTGTTGATGATGATCCCGGCCCGCGCGTGCACCTGCCGGGAGAACCGCTGGTCCACGAACGTGCGGATCGGGTTGATGTCGCGGAACAGGATCCCGTACATCGAGTCGTTGAGCATCATGTCCAGCCGCTCCAGACCCGCGAGGGTCGCCATCTCCGGCATGCACAACCCGGACGCGTAGTTCGTGAGCCGCACGTACCGGCCCAGCTCCCGCGACGAGGCGTCCAACGCCGCCCGCATCAACCGGAAGTTCTCCTGCGTCGCGTACGTGCCCGCGAACCCCTCCCGCGTCGCGCCCTCCGGCACGTAGTCCAGCAGCGACTGCCCCGTCGACCGGATCACCGCGATCACGTCCGCGCCGGCCCGCGCCGCGGCCTGCGCCTGCGGGATGTCCTCGTAGATGTCACCCGTCGCCACGATCAGGTAGATCCACGGCCGCTGCGCCGGATCCCCGTACCGCTTGACGAGGCGCTCCCGCTCGGCGCGCCGCCGGTCGATCTGCCGCACCCCCGCGGCGACCGCCTTCCGGGCCGCGCGGCGGGCGGCCGTGGCCGCCTTTCCGGTGGGCTGGCTGAACCGCACCGACCCGGCCGCCGCCTTCTGCGCCAGCAACGTCACGTCGGTGATCTGCTCCCGGGCGAGGGCGTCGAACACCGCGGCCGCCACCCCGTGCCCCAGCCCCACGTCCGCGACCACCGCGTCCACGAGCCGGTTCACCCACGGGATACCGTCCGGGTCCGCGCCCGCCACACCGGCCAACCGCAGCACCGCCCGCTCCACCGACACCGTCGTGTGACTACGGGCCAGGTCCACCACCGGCTGCCCGGCGCGGCGCGCCAACTCCCGCGCCCGCGCCACCAGCGCCGGATCCAGGTCAAGCTTTCCTGTCACGAAGACCCTTCCTCGTAGATCACGTTCCCGCGCAGCACCGTGCGCCGGCACACCGGCAACGGCGTCGGATCCTCCGGCCCCCGCGCCTCCGGATCCTCGGCCAGCAGCACCGGCAGCCCCCGGTCCACACCCGCCGGCGTCTCCCACACCGCGAACGTCGCCGGCGCCCCCAACGCCAGGACCCCCTCGTTGTCCAGGTGCACGGCCCGCCACCCGCCACGCGTGTGCGCCGCGAACGCCGCCCGCACACTCATCCGCTGCACCGGGTTGTGGTGCGCCGCCGCGGCCCGCACCGACCCCCACGGGTCCAGCGGCGTCACCGGCGAGTCCGACCCGAACGCCAACGCCACCCCGACACCGTGCATGGCGCCCATCGGGTTCGACGCCAACGACCGGTCCAGACCCAGCCGCGACTCGTACATCCGGCCCGCGCCACCCCACAACCGGTCGAACGCCGGCTGCATGCTCGCCACGATCCCGTACTCCACGAACCCGGCGATCAACCGCTTGCTCATGATTTCCGCGTGCTCGACGCGGTGCCGCGCCGCCCGCAACCGGTCCACACCCAGCTCCCGCGCCGCCTGCGCGAACCCGTCCAGCACCGTGCCGATCGCCGCGTCACCGATCGCGTGGAACCCGCCCTGCATTCCGTGCGCCGCGCAGCCCACCAGATGGTCACGCACCTGCTCCGCGGTCACGTACCCGTGCCCGCACGCCCCCGCCTCCCCGTCGGAGTACGGCTGCGACACGTGCGCCGTCCGCGACCCCAACGCCCCGTCGGCGAACAGGTCCCCACCGGCGCCCACCGCACCCAGCTCCCGGGCCCGGGCCGCGCCACCCAGCTCACCCCAGTACCCGTACACCTCCGGCAGGCCCGCCCCCGAGATGCCCAGCAGACCCGTGAAGTCCTCCTCGTCGGAGATCTCCGGCCCGCCGCACTCGTGCACCGCCGCGATGCCCAGCGACGCCGCGTGCGCCAACGCCGCCCGCTGCGCCGCCACCCGCTGCGCCCGCGTCACCGACCCGAACGCCGCCGCCCGCACCACGTGGTGCGCGTCCCGCCGCAGCCACCCCGACGTGTCGTACCCCGCCGCGGCCACCACCTCCGGCGCCGCCGCCAGCAACGCCCGCGACACCAGCGCCGAATGGATCGACGCCTGCGACAGGTACACCCGCCGGCCCCCGGCCGCCCGCCCCACCGCGTCCGCGTCCGGCAACTCGGGCGCCGCCCAGGTCGACTCGTCCCACCCGTGCCCCAGCACCACCGCGTCCGCCGGCAACCCCGCCGCGAACCCGGCCACCGCGTCCAGCAGCTCCCCCGCCGACCGCACCCCCGACACGTCCAGCCCCGACAGCGCCAACCCGGTGTCCGTGGCGTGCACATGCGCGTCCACGAACGCCGGCGTCACCAACGCGCCGGCAAGGTCCACCACCCGGTCCGCGGCGGGCGCGTCCGCGTCCACCCCCAACCAGGTGATCCGCCCACCGGAAACCAGCAACGCGGTCGCGTTCGGGTCGGCGGGGCAGTGCAGCACTCCGCCGCGGTACAACGTCGAGGGGTTCGTCATGAGAATCAGTCTGCCGCCAACCGGGACTCGAACAGCCGACGGACCCCCGGCTCCGCCCGCAGCAACCCCAACGCCAGCTCCGCGTGACCCGGCACGTACCCGTTGCCCACCAGCATCGTCACGTCCGCCGCCAGGCCCTCCGCGCCCAGCGCCGCCCCCGCGAAGCTCGTCGCCATCGAGAAGAAGACCACCGTGCCGCCGTCCGCGGTGCCCAGGATCGCCCCGTGCTCGCAGCCCGGCACGTCCACGCACACCACCGTCACGTCCGCCGGCACCCCCAGCGCCGTGGTCACCGCCGTCGACACCGCCACCGGATCCCGCGCGTCGGCCAACGCCACCACGTCCGCCAGACCGGCCGCCGCCAGCGCGTCCCGCTCCGACTCCACCGGAACCACGCCCACGGTACGTGCCGCGCCCGCCCGCCGCGCCGCCGCCAGGGACAGCGACCCGCTCTTACCCGCGCCGCCGATCACCGCCACCGTCACCGGCCGGGAATCCCCCTCGCGCGCCCGGTCGGCGACGTAGCGTGACACCACCCGCGCCGTCAGCGCCGGCGCCCCGCACACGTCCAACACCGCGAGGGACAGCTGCGGATCCTCGTCCGCCGGCAGCACCGCCGCGATCGACCGGGCGAACAGGATCGCGTACCCGTCGCACGGCACCTGCTCGCTGCGCCCGTCCCACCGCGCCAACCCGTCGGTGATCACCAACGGGGTGAGCGTCAACGACACCAGCGTCGCGACCCGCTCCCCCGGCTTCAGCCCCAGCGGCGACCGCCGCCCGGCCTCCTCCACCGTGCCGATCAGCATGCCGCCCGACCCGGTCACCGGGTTCTGCATCTTCCCCCGCGTCGAGACGATCTCCCGCACCTCGGCGCGCACCGCGTCCCCGTCGCCGCCGTGCTTCTCCCACAGCTGCCGGAAGCTCGCCGCGTCCAGGTTCAGCCGCTCCACCCGGATCCGCACCTCGTTCGCGGCGATCTCGGGGCTCGCGTCCAGCCGCCAGGCCGCCTGCGGCAGCACCCCCACCGGTTCCACGACGCGGTGCAGACCCACCGGTGACGTCACGCCGACCTCCCCTGTCCAGCCGCCCGAAGCCCCGATCAAGGCTCGCGTAGCGGGAAAACTTCCGGCAGACTAATTTCTTCACCGGATAATTTCCAGTAGCCTTCGGGCCGCTGACCACCCGCACCACGAGGAGGGGCCGTGACCCAGACCCAACCGGTGGAGACCATCCCCGTCGCCCGCCCCACCCCCACCGCGGCACCCACCGCCGGGCAGCCCTACGAATACCGCCGCGCCCCACTCGTCGAACCCGACTGGACCCGCTTCCCGGGCTGGCGCCACGTCACCCGGGACCAGTGGGAATCCGCCCAGTGGCAACGGGTCAACTGCGTCAAGAACATCAAGCAACTGCGCGCCGTCCTCGGCGATCTCGTCGACGAGACCTTCTACGACGACCTCGCCACCGACCAGGCCGCACACGCCACCATGTCGATGCTCGTGCCGCCCCAGATGCTCAACACCATGGTCCCGTTCGCGCCCATGAGCACCGAGGCGTTCCTCGCCGACCCCATCCGGCGCTACATGATCCCCGTCGCCTCCGACCGGCGCACCGACTGGCCCTCCCACCCCTACGCCAGCCGCGACTCACTCCACGAGCACGACATGTGGGTCGCCGAAGGCCTCACCCACCGCTACCCCACCAAGGTCCTCGCCGAACTGCTCTCCACCTGCCCGCAGTACTGCGGCCACTGCACCCGCATGGACCTCGTCGGCAACTCCACCCCCGCGGTCGACAAGCTCAAACTCACCCTCAAACCCGTCGACCGCTACGACGCCCACATCACCTACCTCAAGGCCCACCCCGGCGTCCGCGACGTCGTCGTCTCCGGCGGCGACGTCGCCAACGTCCCCTGGCGCAACCTCGAGTCCTACCTCATGCGCCTGCTCGAGATCGAAACCATCCGCGACATCCGGCTCGCCACCAAGGCCCTCATGGGACTACCCCAGCACTGGCTCCAGCCCGACGTCGTCGAAGGCCTCGAACGCGTCGCCCGCACCGCCGCCCGCCGCGGCGTCAACCTCGCCATCCACACCCACGTCAACCACGCCCAGTCACTCACCCCACTGGTCGCCCGCGCCGCCCAGACCGCCCTCGACGTCGGCGTCCGCGACGTCCGCAACCAGGGCGTGCTCATGCGCGGCGTCAACGCCACCAGCACCGACCTGCTCGACCTCTGCTTCGCCCTCCAGGGCGAAGCCGGCATCCTGCCGTACTACTTCTACATGTGCGACATGATCCCCAACGCCGAACACTGGCGGGTCCCCGTCTGGCACGCCCAACAGCTCCAGCACGACATCATGGGCTACCTGCCCGGCTACGCCACCCCGCGGATCGTCTGCGACGTCCCCTTCGTCGGCAAGCGCTGGGTGCACATGCTCACCGAGTACGACCGCGAACGCGGCATCTCCTACTGGACCAAGAACTACCGCACCTCCATCGAATCCGCCGACCTGGAGGCACTCAACAAGCGGTACGCCTACTACGACCCCATCGACACCCTGCCCGACGCCGGACAGCGCTGGTGGACCGCACACCAGGACGACTGACACGACAACGCCCGTCGCCCCCGGGAAGGTGCCCTTCCCGGGGGTGACGCCGTCACGGACCCCACCGGCCCCACCCGGCCGGCCGCTACCCTCCACCGACATGGACCGACGGCCACCCGCCCCCGACACCGCCGACCGGGTCACCCCCGTCGAGGTCTTCTTCGACCTCGTCTTCGTCCTCACCATCACCCAACTCGTCGCCCTCCTCGAAGACGACCTTCGCTGGATCGGGCTCGGCCGCGTCGTCCTGATCTTCGGCCTGCTCTGGTACCTCTACTCCGGCTACGCGTGGCTCACCAACCACGTCCCACCCCGCAACCCCACCCGCAAACTCCTGCTCTTCGCCGGCATGGCCGGGTTCCTGCTCACCTCCGTCGCCATCCCCGACGCCTTCACCGGCAGCGGCCTGCTCTTCGGCATCGGCTACCTGATCGTCGTGACCGTCCACCTCGGCCTGTTCAGCCACAGCACCGCACGCGCCGCCGTCCGGCGCCTCGCCCCCTACAATCTCGGCGCCGCCCTGCTCGTCATCGCCGCCGGCCTGCTCACCGGACCCGCCGTACCCGCACTCTGGGCCGCCGCCGTCTTCACCCAGACCGCCCTGCCGTACCTGCTGCCCGGCCACTCCTGGCTGGGCGCGGCCGCACACTTCCACATCCGCCCCGCCCACTTCGTCGAACGGCACAGCCTGCTCGTCATCGTCACGTTCGGCGAGACCGTCGTCTCCATCGGCATGGGCGCACCGCACGACCACCTCGGCTACGGCACCGCCTTCGCCGTCGTGATGGCCCTCGCCCTGCCCGCCGCCCTCTGGTGGACCTACTTCACCGACACCGGACCCGACGAAGCCTCCCTCGACCGCGCCGACCAGGGCACCCGCAGCCGGTACGCCGCCCGCGTCTACATCGTCGCCCACTTCGTGCTGCTGCTCGGCGTCATCGCGACCGCCACCGGCCTGCACGCCGTCGTCAGCCACCCCGCCGACCCGGCCGGCTGGGCCAACGCCCTCGCCCTCTCCGGCGGCGTCGCCCTGTTCCTGCTCGCCATCGCCGACAGCCGCCGGGTCCTCCGCACCGGAGGGCGCCCCAGCCGGCTCGTGACCGCTGCCCTCGTGCTGGCCACCACCCCACTCGGCGCCACGGTCGGCGCCGCGCCGCACCTGGCCGTCGTGATCGTCCTGCTCACCGCGATGCTGCTCGTCGACGGCCATCCGCACACGGGGCATGACCGCCCGGTCAGCGCGGGGCGTACATGATCACGCCGACGCCGAGCAGGCAGAGGGCGGCGCCCGTGAGGTCCCACCGGTCCGGCCGGAACCCGTCCACCAGCACCGCCCACCCCAGCGAGCCGGCCACGAACACGCCGCCGTACGCGGCGAGGATCCGGCCGAAGTGCGCGTCCGGCTGGAACGTCGCGACGAAGCCGTAGACGCCGAGCGCGACCACGCCGGCGGCGATCCACCACAGCCCCCGGTGCTCCCGCCAGCCCTGCCAGACCAACCACGCCCCGCCGATCTCGGCGAGCGCGGCCAGGGCGAACAGCACGAGGGACCGCAGGACCGTCACGCCCGCGAGACTAGCCCGGGCGGCCACCGACCGCGGACGCGAAGCGGCGGCCCGGGGCTGTGAGCCCCCGGGCCGCCGCCCGACCGGTCAACCCCGGAACGTGTCGCGCGCGCCCTGGCCCAGGTCCTTGGCGCCCTCCTTCGCGCGCGCCTCGCTCTGCTGCGTGGCGCCCTCGGCGCGCATGCGCTCGTTGTTCGTCAGGTCGCCGATGCGCTCCTTCGCGGCACCGCTCATCTGCTCCATCTTGTTCTTCGCCTTGTCGGTGAAGCTCATCGTGCCTCCTCGCCCCATTGCGGTGTTTGCCTTGTGCGTGCCCGGCGCGTTCTGCCGCAAACGAGGTGCGCGGGCGCACGTCGCGTATAGCATCCTAGGAAGATAGGTTGTGGGCGGAGCGACAGGCGTTGCCTCATCCTGGCGTGCCGTCGACCTCCACCGGACGCTGTCGAGCTGCCACGGAAAAGGGGCGCGGGGCCGGTGTCGCGCCCGGTGCACCCGGGGCCGCGACCCGCGTGCCCCAAAACGGGGCAGCTCGACAGGCGCCGGCACTGCCACCGGGCGCCGACTGGCACCGGCACCGGCGCTGTTGCCGGCACTGCACTGGCACTGGCGCCGGCACTGGCACGACCGTGTCGGGCGGGACCGCCAAATGGATGTCGCGAGCGACGCGGTGCGACGATCATGAAACGGCCGCGGACCCCCACCGATGAGGAATCCCCATGCCTGTGCCTGCCGACCCCACCGTCCTTTACCCGATGCCCGGGCAACCGCGGGTGGTGCTGCTCAAGCCGCTGGTGACGTCCCCGCTGATCGAGGTCGGCGAGTACTCCTACTACGACGACCCGGACGACGCCACCGCGTTCGAGACGCGCAACGTGCTCTACCACTACGGGCCGGAAAAGCTGGTCATCGGCAGGTTCTGCGCGCTGGGCACGGGCGTGCGGTTCATCATGAACGGCGCCAACCACCGGATGGACGGCCCCTCGACCTTCCCCTTCCCCACCATGGGCGGCTCCTGGTCCGATCACTTCGACCTGCTCACCGGCCTGCCCAACCGGGGAGACACCGTCGTCGGCAACGACGTCTGGTTCGGCCACGGCACGACCATCCTGCCCGGCGTACGGATCGGACACGGCGCGATCATCGGCGCCGGCGCCGTGGTCACCGGCGACGTACCCGACTACGGCATCGTGGGCGGCAACCCGGCCCGCCTCATCCGCACGCGCTACCGCGAGCAGGACATCGCCCGGCTGCTCGCGGTGGCGTGGTGGGACTGGCCCGCGGAGCACATCACCGCGCACGTCCGCACCATCATGTCGGGCACCATCGCCGAGCTGGAAGCCGCCGCCCCGGACACCCCGCACGGGTGACGCGCGGGAGGCGCCGGCCCGCGTTCGCTCACCAGGGCAGGCGGCCGTGGACGTCGAAGTAGCCGCCGGTCGGGCCGTCCCGTCCCACCTGGGCCATCCGGACGATGACCTCGGCACCGTCCTCGACGGTCTGCGTGCCCGTGCGCCCGTTCAGGTCCGTCGCCGTGAACCCCGGTTCCACCGCGTTGATCCGCATCTCCGGGAACGCCTTCGCGTACTGGACCGTCACCATGTTGACCGCCGCCTTCGAGGCCGGGTACGCCACCCCGGGATAGCCGTACCCCGGCGCGGCCGGATCGGCCAGCAGGGTCACCGACGCCAGCCCGCTGCTCACGTTCACCACCACGGGCGCGGCGGAACGCCGCAGCAACGGCAGGAACGCGTGGGTGACCCGGACCAGCCCGAAGACGTTGGTCTCGAACGTCGTCCGCATGTCCTCGGCGGTGACCTCCGCAGCCCCGACGATTCCGTTGTCCGGTCTGCGGCCCTCGACGCCGGCGTTGTTGACCAGCACGTCCAGGCCGCCCGCCGCCTCGACGGTCCGCACCGCCGCCGCGACCGAGGCATCGTCGGTCACGTCGAGCGGGACGAACCGGGCGCCCAGGCGCTCGGCGGCGGCGCGGCCGCGTTCCCCGTCCCGGCTGCCGATCCAGACGGTGTGCCCCGCGGCCAGCAGGCGGCGGGCGGTCTCGAAGCCGAGACCCTTGTTCGCTCCGGTGATCAGTGTCGTCGTCATGCCTCAACGCTGCGCCGGGCCAGCGGGACCGACCAGCGTCCGGTTTTCCTGGGAATGCCAGTGCCACCCTGGGCGCCGGCCGGCGGGGCAGACTGGGGTCATGACGACGGCGGAGTTCGGGCGGACGGTGCGCCGCTGGCGCGACCGGGTGCCGCCCGAGGCCGCGGGCCTGCCGGCGGGCCGGGCCCGACGCGCGGCCGGGCTGCGCCGGGAGGAGCTGGCGCTGCTGGCCGGCATCTCCGTCGACTACCTCACCCGCCTCGAACAGGGCCGCGCCTCCCACCCCTCGGCGCAGGTCGTGGCCGCCCTGGCCCGGGCGCTGCGGCTGTCCGACCCCGAGCGCGCCCACCTGCACCGGTTGGCCGGGCTGGCGCCGCCGGGCCCGCAGACGATGCCCACCACGATCACCCCCAGCGTCCAGCGGCTGCTCGACCGGCTGGCCGGCATCCCGGTCGCGGTCTACGACGCCTCCTGGACGCTCCTGGTGGCCAACCCGCCGTACGCGGCGCTGATGGGTGACCCGTCCGGCTGGCAGGGCGCGGAACGCAACGGCGTGTGGCGGCACTTCCTCGGCGCCGGCTCCCGGGCCCGGATCACCCCGCAGGAGCGGCGCGGGTTCGAGGCCGCCCTGGTGGCCGACCTGCGCGTCGCCGCCGGGCGTTACCCGAGCGACCCCCGCCTGAGCCGGCTGATCGGCGACCTGCGGGCGAACAGCCGGCGGTTCGCCGAGCTGTGGGACGCCGGCGCCGTCGGCCGGCACGAGGCCGCGCGCAAGACCGTCGACCACCCGCGGGTGGGCACGCTGACGCTGGACTGCGACGTGCTCACCGTCGCGGGCACCGACCTGCGGATCATGGTCTACACCGCCGCGCCGGGCACCGCGGACGCCGACCGACTCGCCCTGCTCACGGTGCTCGGCACCCAGTCCCTGGCCGGGTAGCCCGTGCCCGGCACCCGCGCCCCGGCCTCCCCGGCGCGTGATTGACTGGGCGCATGGGAGAGCTCCTGCTGATCCGGCACGGCGAGACGACCTGGAGCGCCAGCCGCCGGCACACCTCGTACACCGACCTGGAGCTGACCCCCGACGGCGAGCGGCAGGCCCGCACCCTCGCCGCGTTCCTGGCCGGCCGGCGGTTCGTCTCCGTGCTCGCCAGCCCCCGCATGCGGGCCCTGCGCACCGCCCAGCTCGCCGGTCTCACCGTGGACGCCGTCGACGAGGACCTCGCCGAGTGGAACTACGGCGACTACGAGGGACGCACCACCGTGGACATCCACGACGACGACCCGCACTGGAACATCTGGACCGACGGCTGCCCCGGCGGCGAGTCACCGGCGCAGGTGGGCGAGCGGCTCGACCGGGTGCTCGCCCGCGTCGCGCCCCTGCTCGACCGGGGCACGGTCGGGCTGGTCGGCCACGCGCACAGCCTGCGGGTGCTCGGCGCGCGGTGGATCGGCCTGCCGCCGTCGGCCGGCGGCCTGCTGCGGCTGGACACCGCCACCGTCAGCGTGCTCGGCTACGAGCACGGACGGCACGTCATCCTGCGCTGGAACCAGCCCGCTCCTCCGGCACCCGGGACCGCCCCCGACTCGGTGGCTCGGCACTGATCTTCGGCGGCCGGTTCTCGTACGGGGTGGACAGCACCACGGTCGTGCGGGTGGTGACGTTCGCGGCGGTGCGGATTTCCTGGAGCACCCGCTCGAGGTCGGCCGGCCCGGCCACCCGCACGAGCAGCAGGTAGAAGTCCTCCCCCGCCACCGAGTAGCACGAGTCGATCTCCGGCAGGTGGGCCAGGCGTTCGGGCGCGTCGTCGGGCTGCGACGGGTCGAACGGCCGGATCGCCACGAACGCGGTCAGCGGCAGGTCCAGCGCCTCGAACGAGACCCGCGCCGAGTAGCCCCGGATGACGCCCCGCTGCTCCAGCCGGCGCACCCGCTGGTGCACCGCCGAGACCGACAGGCCCACCTTCTCCGCCAGGTCCGTGTACGACAGCCGGCCGTCAGCGGTCAGCGCGGCGACGATGGCGCGGTCGGTCTCCTCCACGGCGTGCAACCTACCGGTAAAAACGCCGCACGGCGACGATGCGTCGCGCGACCCGGTTGCCGGCGCGGCGCACACGACACATCGCACCGGCACCGCCACCGTCGGTCGGTCAGCCCTTCGCCAGCGCCCGGGAGATCACCAGCCGCTGGATCTGGTTGGTGCCCTCGACGATCTGGAGCACCTTGGCCTCCCGCATGTACCGCTCGACCGGGTGGTCCGCCACGTACCCCGCCCCGCCGAGCACCTGGACGGCGTCCGTGGTGACCCGCATGGCCACGTCGGTGGCGAACAGCTTCGCCTTGGCCGCCTCCACGGCGTACGGCCGGCCGGCGTCGCGCAGCCGCGCCGCGGCGAGCAGCAGCGCCCGGGCGGCGGAGATCTGCGTGGCGTGGTCGGCCAGGATGAAGCCGAGACCCTGGAAGTCGATGATGGCCTGCCCGAACTGCCGGCGCTCCTTCGCGTACGCCACGGCGTAGTCCAGCGCCGCCTGGGCCAGCCCGACCGCGCAGGCCGCGATGCCCAGCCGCCCCGAGTCCAGGGCGGACATGGCGATGGTGAAGCCCACCCCCTCGCCGCCGATGAGGCGCTCGGCGGGCACCCGGGCCCCGTCGAAGGCGATCTGCGCCACGGGCGAGGAGTGCAGGCCCATCGTGCGCTCGACGGCCTGCGGGACGACGCCGGGCGTGCGCGGGTCGACGAGCAGGCAGGAGATCCCCTTCGAGCCGGGCCCGCCGGTGCGGCAGAAGACGTTGTAGAAGTCCGCCGACCTGGCGTGGGTGATCCACGCCTTGGTGCCGGAGACCACGTACGCGTCGCCGTCGCGCTCCGCCCGCGTGGTGAGCGCCGCGGCGTCCGAGCCACCCTGCGGCTCGGTGAGGCAGTACGCGCCGAGCAGCTCCCCGCCGATCATGTCGGGCAGCAGCTTGCGCTGCTCGTCCGTGCCGAACTGGGCCACCGGATAGCAGGAGAGGGTGTGCACGCTGACCGCCTCGGCCACGGCGAGCCACCGGCTCGCGAGGATCTCGAGCACCTGCACGTACACCTCGTACGGCTGGGCCGCCCCGCCGTACTCCTCCGGGTAGGGCAGGCCGAGCAGGCCGGCCCGGCCCAGCGTGCGCAGCACCTCGCGGGGGAACTCGGCGCGCTCCTCGAACCCGGCGACCTTCGGGGCGAGTTCCCGGTCGGCGAGGTCGGTGGCGAGGTCCAGCAGGTCGCGGGCCTCGTCGGTGGGGAGGATCCGGTCGACAGTCATAGTGGGGTGAGCTCCGTGGGGGTGATGTTGAGCCGCTGTACGCCGTCCGTCGTGCAGACGACGATGTCCTCGATCCGGGCGCCGTGACGCCCCGCGAGGTAGATGCCCGGTTCGATCGAGAACGCCATGCCGGGCTCCAGGGGCCGGGCGTTCCCGGCCACCACGTACGGCTCCTCGTGGCCGTCGAGCCCGATGCCGTGCCCCGTGCGGTGCAGGAAGGCGGGGCCGTATCCCGCGTCGGCGATGAGGTCCCGGGCGACGGCGTCGACCGCCTCGGCGCTCGTGCCGGGCCGTACGGCCTCGACCGCGGCGCGCTGCGCCTCCCGGAGCACGTCGTAGTAGTCGGTGAACTCGGCCGGCGCCGGCCCGCCCGCCACGTAGGTGCGGGTGCAGTCGGACCGGTAGCCGGAGGGCATGGTCCCCCCGATGTCGACGACCACCGGCTCGCCCGCCCCGATCGGGCGGTCCGAGGTGTCGTGGTGCGGGCTCGCGCCGTTGGGACCGGCCGCCACGATGACGAAGTCGACGCGTACGTGCCCGGCCGCGCGGATCGCCGTCGCGATGTCGGCGGCCACCTCGGCCTCGGTGCGGCCCGGCCGCAGCCACTCGCCCATCCGCTCGTGCACCGCGTCGATGGCCGCGCCGGCCTCCGCCAGCGCCGCGATCTCCGCCGGGGTCTTGCGGATGCGCAGCTCCCGCAGGACCTCCCCGGCGAGCGCCTGCCGCGCGTCGGGAAGGGCGGCGCGCAGCGCGAGGACCTGCTCGGCCCACATCCGGTCCGCGAGCCCGACCGCGCCCACCGGCCCGCCGAGCGCCGCGGCGACCAGCGGGTACGGGTCGGTGCCGTCGGCGTGGTCGACGATGCGTACGCCGGTGGCCGGCGCGGGCGACGCCTCCGCGGCGGGCCGCTCGAGGGTCGGCACGATCAGCGTCGGCTCCCCCTCGGCGGGCAGCACGAGGCAGGTCAGCCGCTCGCTGACGCGGGCGTCGTAGCCGGTGAGGTAGCGCAGGTCGGACCCGGGGGTGAGCAGCAGCGCGTCCAGCCCGGCCGCGGCGGTGGCGCGGCGGGCGGCGGCGAGCCGCTCCGGCGGGTAGAGCTCGTCGATTCCCACGCCGTCAGCTTAACGGTCGTTTGGGGAGCGACCTAGCGGACCGGCGCGTCGGTAAGCGCTCTCCAACTCATCGAGAGACGTCGTTGACTCCGACAGTTAACACTCTTTAAGATTTGGCCACCTCGAGGAAATCACCCCGTTCCACCCGTACGCCACGGTTCGGCGGCCCTTGTCCCTGCGGCCCGCCGGCCCGTGGTGGCACCCCACCGCGACCCGTCCACGGGAAGGCCCCCGATGTCCTCACCACGCCCCCGCCGATCAGCCCTCGCGGCCGGCCTGCTCGCGCTGGCCACCGCCGGCGCCACCCTCGCCCTCTCCCCCGCCACCGCCGAGGCCGCGGTGCTGCCGAACGGCTTCAAGAGCGTCGGCTACATGCCGTCCTGGAGCGGCGACGTCAACGCCATCCAGTACAACAAGCTCACCCACATCAACTACGCGTTCGCGCTGCCCACCAGCAGCGGCGGCCTCAACCCGGTCGAGAACCCCGGCAAGCTGTCGCAGCTCGTGTCGCTCGGGCACGCCAACAACGTCAAGGTGTCGATCGCGATCGGCGGCTGGAACGACGGCAACGACTCGGCGTTCGAGGCGCTCGCCGCCAACTCCGGCACCCGCACCACGTTCGTCAACAACGTGGTCAACTTCGTCAACCAGTACAACCTCGACGGCGTCGACATGGACTGGGAGTACCCCGACCCGGGCACCTCGGCCAACAACTACAGCCTGCTCATGTCCCAGCTCGGCAGCGCCCTGCACAGCCGGGGCAAGCTGCTCACCGCCGCCGTCGTCTCCGAGGGCTACTACGTGCAGGGCGTGCCGACCAGCGTGTTCGGCGCCGTCGACTGGCTGAACATCATGGCGTACGACGGCGGCAGCCCGCACGCCAACTACGACTGGTCGATCAACGCGGTCAACGGGTGGAAGGCGCGCGGCCTGCCGGCGAGCAAGGCCGTGCTCGGCGTGCCCTTCTACAGCCGGCCCGGCTACTACACCTACTCGGCGCTCGTGGGCATGGATCCGGCCAACGCCAACCGGGACTGCACCACGGTCGCCGGCACCCAGCAGTGCTACAACGGCATCCCCACCGTCAAGCGCAAGACGCAGTGGGCGCTGGCCAACGCCGGCGGCATGATGAACTGGGAACTGTCGCAGGACCGCAACGACGGCACCTCCCTCGTGAGCGCCATCTACGAGACCGTCATGGGCGGGGGCACCCCGCCGCCGAGCGGGCGGACCGGCCCGATCACCGGCATCGGCGGCAAGTGCGTCGACGTGGCCTCGGCCAGCACCGCCAACGGCACGGCGGTCCAGCTCTGGACCTGCAACGGCAGCGCGGCCCAGCGCTGGACGGTGGGCGGCGACGGCACCCTGCGGGCGCTCGGCAAGTGCGCCGACATCGCCGGCGGCGGCACCGCCAACGGCACGAAGGTCCAGCTCTGGGACTGCAACGGCAGCGGCGCGCAGGTCTGGCAGGCCCAGTCCAACGGGACGCTGCGCAACCCGCAGTCGAACAAGTGCCTGGACGCCACCGACAACAGCTCCGCCGACGGCACCCGGCTGCAGATCTGGGACTGCTTCGCCGGCGCCAACCAGCGGTGGGTCCTGCCCTGACCCTCGCCGCGGGAGCGGATCAGGCCGGCCGGCTCCGGTGGACGAAATCGAGCATCTCGTCCACCGAGCCGGCCGGGTCCGTCACCGGGAACTGGACGGCCCGGACCACCGCGGCCGGGTCGACGAGCAGCGTCATCCGCTTGAGCCGTGCCACACCGCCGGCGCGGAAGGTTGGCAGCAGCAGCCCCGCCGCCAGGCGACCGTCCTGGTCCGACAGGAGCGGGAACGGCAGCCGGGCGTACGCCGCGAAGTCGGCGAGCTGGTCGGGACGCTGGGTGCTGACGCCCCGTATCTCGGCGCCGGCGGCCCGGAACTCGGCGTAGCGGTCCGCGTAGGTCGCCGACTCGAGCGTGCAGCCCCGGGCACCCGGGATCTCCTCCCACCCCGGCGGGTAGCCCGCGCTCCCCGGCGGGTACGCCCCGGGAAAGCAGTAGAGCACCGTCCACTCGTCGGCCGCGGCCAGCGCGACCGGCGACCCGTCCGGCCCGGGCAGGCTCACCTCGGGCAGCCGACGCCCGACCAGGTCGTGCGCCCGCCGCGCCTCGGCCGAGCCGGCCGCTGCCGTCGCGGTGAGTCCGCCGTCGCCCATCACGTGCCGGGTCCCCCAGTCCTGCAACGCGATCAACGCCGGAAGCAGGCCCTCGCCCTTGCGGGTGAGCAGGTAGTCGAAGCGGGGCGGGTGCTGTGAGTACGGCCGCCGTTCCAGCACGCCGTGCGCGACCAACGCGCCGAGCCGCTCGGTCAGCGCCCGCCGACTGACACCCAGCTCCCGTTGCAGCGCGTCGAAGCGGGTCGTTCCCCCGGCCACGTCCCGCACGATGAGGAACGTCCACCAGTCGCCCAGGACGCCCAGCGCCTGCGCGATGCCGCAGTCGGCGTCCGCGAGGTCGGCCCGTCGCACATCCCACCTCCCGCACTCGGATCCACTTCGACTATAGTCCGTTCCAGTTTGGAACTCTCTGGTTCGCGTCCGACGGGGGTAGGTGACTTGGACATCGAGGGCCGAGCCGGGGTGTTCTGGCGGTGGTGGACCGCGTTCACCACGAGCGCGCTCGGGTCAGCGGTCGGCGCCGTGGCGCTGCCGCTGACCGCGCTGACCGCGCTCGACGCCACGCCGTTCCAGATGGGGCTGATCGCCGCCGCCAGCTACGTGGCCTGGATCGTGATCGGCCTGCCCGCCGGGGTGATCGCGCAGCGACTACCCCTGCGCGGCACCCAGGTCGCCGCCGACCTCGCCCGCGCCGTGGCCGTCGCGTCGGTGCCGCTCGCCTGGTGGTGGGATCAGCTCACGATCGCCCACCTGGTGGTCACGGCGCTCGTGGTCAGCTTCGCCAACGTGCTGTTCGACGTGGCCAACGCGACCTTCCTGCCGAGCATCGTCGACCGCGACCAGTTGCAGGCACGCAACAGCCTCACCTCGGCCACCCACGCCGCCACTCAGCTCAGCGGCCCCTCGATCGGCGGCTTGGCCGTGCAGGCGCTGGGCGCCGTGCCCACACTGCTGGTCGACGCGATCAGCTACCTGGCCTCCGCGGTGCTGCTGCGCACCCTGCCCGCCCGCCGCGCGGACGCGCCGGCGCACACGCCGCCCATGAGCGAGCTGATCCGGCAGGGCTGGCGCTTCGTGGCGTACCACCCGGTCATGGGCCCCGGCATGTGGGCCGCGACGGCCGTCAACTTCGTGTGCGGCGCGCAGCTCGCGCTCTACCCGCTCTACCTCGTCCGGGAGCTGCACGCCCCGGCCGGACTCGTCGGCGTGCTGCTCGCGGTCGAGGGCGTCGGCTCGCTGGTCGGCGCGGCGCTCACCCCACGCATCACCGGCCGGCTCGGCACCGCCCGGGCGCTGGTCGTCTCGTGCCTGGTCGCCGTCGGCGGCGCGTTCCTCGTGCCCCTGGGCACCGGCTGGCCGGCGTACGCGGCCTTCGCCGTGGGCAACATCGTCTTCGCCTGCGGCGTGGTGGTGCTCAGCGTGACCACCCGGACCTACCGGCAGATCGCCAGCCCACCCGATCTGCTCTCCCGGGTGATGGCCACCGTCCGGTTCGTCTCCTGGGGCGCGATCCCGGTCGGCGGCCTGGCGGCCGGTGCGCTGGCCGGGCCCATCGGCGCCCGGGCCACCCTGCTGGTCTTCGCGGCCACGGTCGTCTGCGCTCCGCTGGCGCTGCTGCTCTCCCCCGTCCGCCGGCTGCGCGACCTCACCGACCACGACCGGGACGCCGCGCCCGCACCGACCCCGGAACCCGCCGGCCGGTGACCCGGCCTCGTCGGCGCCGGGCCGCGACGCGCATACCCGTTCCCGGTCCGGGTCGGCCCGCCCGTCGATAGCCTGACACGAGGCGCCCGTACGGGGAGCGGGACCGGGAAGGACCGACGTGGCAGATGACAGGCCGGCGCGGCACGCGGCACGGCGGCGATGGCCGTTGTGGGCCGGAGTGCTCGCGCTGGCCGGCCTGGTGCTGCTCGTGATCGGCCTCACCGTGGCCGACGGCGTGGCGGCCTGGGTCGAGGTCATCGTCGCCGTCGTCCTCCTGGTCACCAGCTACCTGGTGCAGGCCGTGGCCCGCCGGGCGGTCCTCTACGGCGACCGGGGCGACGACCGGCGCTGACCGCCCGGGCCGGGTGCTGTCGTTCGTCGGTGGGCTGTGCCAGGCTGTCCCGCGTGGCACACCGACCTCCGATCCTGCTGATCGACTCCCCGAGCCTCTACTTCCGGGCCTACTTCGGCGTCCCCGAGTCCGCGGCCCGGGCCGAGGACGGCACCCCGGTCAACGCGGTGCGCGGCTTCCTCGACATGCTCGCGACCCTGGTCCGCACCCGCCGACCCGACCGGATGGTCTGCGCCATGGACCACGACTGGCGGCCCGACTGGCGGGTGGCGCTGCTGCCGTCCTACAAGGCGCACCGGCTGGCCCCGGAGGGCGGCGAGGTCGTGCCCGACACGCTCACCCCGCAGGTGCCGGTGATCCTCGACGTGCTCGCCGCGATCGGCATCACCACCGCGGGCGCCGCCGGCTACGAGGCCGACGACGTGCTGGGCACGCTCTCGGTTACCCAGCCCGCACCAGTCGAGGTGGTCTCCGGCGACCGCGACCTGTTCCAGCTGGTCGACGACGCGCGACCCGTCCGCCTGCTCTACGTGGGCCGCGGCGTGGCCAAGCTCGACGACTGCGACGACGCCGCCGTCCAGGCACGCTACGGCGTGCCCGCCGCGCGCTACGCCGACTTCGCGGCGCTGCGCGGCGACCCGAGCGACGGGCTGCCGGGGGTCCCCGGCGTCGGGGAGAAGACCGCGGCGCGGCTCATCGAGCGGTACGGCGACCTCGCCGGCATCCTCAGCGCGCTCGACGACCCCCGGTCCGGTTTCGCCCCGGGCCTGCGCACCAAGCTCGCGGCCGCCCGTGACTACCTGGCGGTGGCGCCGAAGGTGGTCCGGGTGGCCCTCGACGTGCCGCTGCCGGAGCTGCCCACCGCGCTGCCGACCGCCCCCGTCGACCCGGACGGCCTCATGGATCTGGCCCGCCGGTGGAACCTCGCCGGCTCGACGCGCCGCCTCGTCGACGCGCTCGCCGACCGCCCCTGACGCCACCGCCGGCGGCAGGACATGGCACCCGCGCCTGGCGCCCGGAAGCGGTGTCCCGTCGCGCGTGATGACTAAGAGGCATAAATATGCCTCTGAGTCATCAGACTCGTCAGGTGACCAGTGGCCGGACCGCGGGCCGGGTACCCACACCGCCACCCACGGCCGGCCTCCGACCCGTCGGGCGCCCGTCAGGCGGCGGCGTGGTACGCGAGCACGCCCCGGTTGACCGCGGCGATCGCCTGCCGTGCCGTGGACCGCAGGTCGGCCGACGCGCCGCCGGAGTCGGCGAGCTGCCCCAGCAGGTCGACCACCTGCCGCGCCCAGCGGACGAAGTCACCGGCCGGCATCTCCCCGTCGATCTCGTGACCGCTCGCCAGCACCTTGGCGAGGGCCTCGCCCCGGGCCCAGCGGTAGATCGGCCAGGCGAAGCCGAGGTCCGGCTCGCGGGTCACGGCGAGACCCCGCGCGGCCTCGTCGGCCTCGATGTCGCTCCACAGCTTCATCGTCTCGTCCACCGCGTCGGCCACCGGGCCGCGCGGCAGAGACGCCCGCTCGTCCACGTCGCGGCGGGCCTCGAAGACCACCACCGACACGGCGGCCGCCAGCTCGGCCGGGGACAGCCCGTCCCACACGCCGCGGCGCAGGCACTCGGCGACCAGCAGGTCCGCCTCGCTCCAGATCCGGCCCAGCATCCGGCCGGCGTCGGTGACCTCACCGGTTGACGTCAGGTAGCCGCGGGCGGTCAGCAACGCCACGATCCGGTCGAAGGTGCGGGCGAGCGACCCCGTCCGCCCCGCCACCCGCTGCCGCAGCTCCTCGGTGTCACGCTCCAGCCGGCGACGCCGCTCGGCCCAGCGGGCGTGCTCCTCCCGGTCCGGGCAGGCGTGGCACGGGTGCCGCCGCAACTCGGAGCGGAGCTGGCTGAGCTGGTGGTCTTCGCCGACCGGCTGCCGCGACCGGCCGCCGCGGCGGCCCGCGTGCCGGTCCAGCCCGGTGGCGCTCACCGCGGCAGCCAGGTCCCGGCGGGCCGCGGGCGACCGGTGGTTGAAGTGCTTCGGCACCCGGATCCGGGCGAGCACCTCGGCGGGGGTCGTGAAGTCGCTGGGGCTCACCCGCCCCGCCCAGCGGTCCTGCGTGAGCACCAGCGGACGCGGCTCGCCGAAGCCGCCGGTCGCCGGGTCGAGCACCACGGCGAGCCCCGCCCGACGCCCGGAGGGCACCCGGATCACGTCGCCGACCCGCAGCCGCTCCAACGACGTCACGGCCGCCGCCTTGCGCTGGGACTGCCCCTGTCGGGCCAGCGCCCGCTCTCGATCGGCGATCGCCACCCGCAGGGCGAAGTACTCGTCGAAGTCGCCGTGGTGGCAGGCGGCCTCCACGCCGTACGCCTCGATGGTCTCGGTGTTGCGCTGCACCTGTCGGGCCAGGCCGACCACCGACCGGTCCGCCTGGAACTGGGCGAACGACGACTCCAGCAGCGCCCGCGCCGGCTCCGCGCCGACCGTGCCCACCAGGTTGACGGCCATGTTGTAGGAGGGCCGGAAGCTGGACCGCAGCGGGTACGTGCGGGTGGAGGCCAGGCCGGCCACGTGCCGCGGGTCCGTCTCCGGGGACCACACCACCACGGCGTGCCCCTCGACGTCGATGCCCCGGCGGCCGGCCCGGCCGGTGAGCTGCGTGTACTCCCCCGGCGTCAGGTCGACGTGCGCCTCGCCGTTGTACTTGACCAGCCGTTCCAGCACCACGCAGCGGGCCGGCATGTTGATGCCCAGCGCGAGGGTCTCGGTGGCGAAGACCGCCTTGACGAGGCCGCGGACGAAGAGCTCCTCGACGACCTCCTTGAACGCCGGCAGCATCCCGGCGTGGTGCGCGGCCAGGCCGCGTTCCAGGCCGTCGAGCCACTCCCAGTAGCCGAGGACCGCCAGGTCCTCACCGGGGATGGCCGTGACACGCGACTCGACCACCCGGCGGATCTCCGCCCGCTCCTCGGGCGAGGTGAGCCGCAGCCCGGCGGCGAGGCACTGCTGGACCGCCGCGTCGCAGCCGGCGCGGCTGAAGATGAACAGGATCGCCGGCAGCAGGCCCTCCCGGTCCAGCCGGTCGACGATGTCGGGGCGCAGGGGGCCGCGCCACCGGGGGCCGCGCCGGCCGCCACCCGGGCCGGCGCTGCGCCCCTCGCCCAGTTCCAGGCGGCGCATCGTGTCCCGCGTGTAGCGCAGCAGCTCCGGGTGGACGTCGTGCTTGCGGGCCGCGTCGGCGTCGTGGAACAGGTCGAACATCCGCTTGCCGACCAGCATGTGCTGCCACAGCGGCACCGGCCGGTGCTCACTGACCACCACTGCCGTCTCGCCGCGGACGGTGACGAGCCAGTCGGCGAACTCCTCGGCGTTGGAGACGGTGGCCGAGAGGGACACCAGGGTCACCGAGGCGGGCAGGTGGATGATCACCTCTTCCCACACGCCGCCGCGGAACCGGTCGGCGAGGTAGTGCACCTCGTCCATCACCACGTAGGCGAGGCCCTCGAGGGTGCTCGACCCGGCGTAGAGCATGTTGCGCAGCACCTCGGTGGTCATCACCACCACCGGCGCGTCGCCGTTGATCGCGTTGTCCCCGGTGAGCAGGCCGACCTTATCGGCGCCGTAGCGGTCGACCAGGTCGTGGTACTTCTGGTTCGACAGCGCCTTGATGGGCGTCGTGTAGAAGCACTTGCGTCGGCCGCCGCCCGCGCCGGCCTCCGCGCCGCCGGCCGGGGCCGCGGCCCCGCCGCGCAGCGCCAGGTGTACGGCGAACTCGCCGACCACGGTCTTGCCGGCGCCCGTGGGGGCGCAGACCAGCACACCGCTGCCCCGCTCCAGCGACTGGCACGCCTCCCGCTGGAAGTCGTCGAGATCGAATCCCAGGTCAAGGGTGAACTCTTCCAGCGCCGGGAACTGGGAGGCCTGCGCGGCCCGGCGGCGCGCCGCGGCGTACCGCTCGGCGGGACTCGACATGGCACCAAGATTAATGCGTGCCGGGGCACGGCACCGGACAAGGCCGACCGGACCGGCCGTCGGAGGCGGTCGGTAGGGTGCACGACGTGCCGGAGCAACCCGAACCATCCCAGACATCCGCCCCGGGCGGCGACCGTTCGGCCGCCCGTCCACAGCCGTCCCGCCGGCCGGTCAAGGCGGTGCTCTTCGACTTCCACGGCACGCTCGCGCAGGTCGAGGAGCCCCGCGAGTGGGTGCTCCGGGCCGCGGCCGCGTGCGGGGTGGAGCTGGAGCCGGTCCGCGCCACCGCGCTCGCCGACCGGCTGCTCACCGCCGGCCGGGCGGGCGGCCCCCTGCCCGCCCGGGTGCCGCCCGGGCTGGCCGAGCTGTGGGCCGACCGGGACCTCTACGAGCACGCCCACCGGGGCGCCTACACCGGGCTCGCCGAGACGGTCGACGCCGGCATCGAGGGGTTCGCCGACGCGCTCTACGAGCGGGTGCTGGTGCCCGAGGGCTGGGTCCCCTACCCCGACACCGCCCCGACGCTCGCCGCGCTGCGCGACGCCGGCATCCGGGTCGCCGTGGTGAGCAACATCGGCTTCGACCTTCGGCCGCTGTTCGACGCGTGGCGGCTCACCGGCCTCGTCGACGCGTTCGTGCTGTCGTACGAGGTGGGCCGCTGCAAGCCCGACCCGGCCATCTTCCTGCGCGCCTGCGGGATGCTCGGCGTCGACCCGGAGGAGACGCTGATGGTGGGTGACACACCGGCCGACGCCGGCGCCGTGAAGGCCGGTTGCGCCGCGCTCGTGCTGCCCTGCGCCGACGCGGGCCGGCCCAACGGCCTCGGCGCGGTGGTCGACCTGGTCCTGCGCGCCTGAGCCGACCGGGCCCCCGGCGCCGCGCGGGCACGGGTCACCGCAGCAGCCGCAGCGCGCCCGGCACGGCGGTCACCGTCACCGGCAGCTCCAGCGTCCGCTCCCCGTCGGCGTACGTGGTGATGCCCTCGGCCGCCAGCTCCATTGTCCGGACGCGGTAGCTCGTCACGAGCGGGTGCCGAACGTGGGTGCCCTGGTAGATGCTCGGCTTCAGCCGGAGCAGCGTGCGCCGGTCGAGGCGGCCGCCGACCACCACGTCGAGCAGGCCGTCGGCCGGGTCGGCGTCCGGGCAGATCCGCATCCCGCCCCCGTAGCTGGGGCAGTTGCCCACGGCCACCAGGACCGCGTCCACCTCGTGCGGCTCGCCGTCGAGGCGAAGCTTGTACCGGCGGGGACGCAGCCGGGCCAGCTCCACGAGGATCGCGAGGTCGTACCGGCGGGGCCCCCGCGGCCAGCGCATCCGGTTGGCCCGTTCGTTGACGATCGCGTCGAAGCCGGCGGCCAGCACCGCCCCGTACCAGCGGGTCGGACCGGTCGGGCCGGTGAGCCGCGCCAGGTCCACCGGCCGGGCCCGACCGGCGCGCAGCGCGCCGGCGATGACCTCGGCAGCGGCGAGGGGGTCGGGCGGGTACCCGGTGTCGGTGGCGAAGTCGTTGCCCGTGCCCGCCGGCACGGGACCGAACGGTACCGCGGTGTCCGCGACGGCCTGCAGCGCGCGGTGCACGGTGCCGTCCCCGCCGACCGCGACCAGCGCGGCCACCCCGTCGGCCACGGCGGCGTGGCACACGGCCTCGGCCTGCTCGGCGCTGCGCGCCTCCAGGAGCCGCACCTCCCGGCCCGCGCTGGCCAGCCGAGACAGCAGCGCCGGCAACAGACCCCGGTGCCGGCCCCGGCCGGCCGCCGGGTTGGCGAGCACCGCCACGGGACCGTCGGGGTCGGCGGAGGGGTGATCTTTCGCGGTCACGGCCGAGAACCTACCGGTACGGCGAACGCCGCCCGGTGCGGGCGGCGTGCGCGCGTCAGCGTGTCGTGCGGGCGCTCCGGGCGGATGCCGGCGCGGTGACGCAACGTCACGTCATGTCGTCGTACCGGCGCTCGATCGGCGCCGGCGAGGCGATCGGCTCGGGCGCGTCGATCGGCCCGGACGCGTCGACGCGCTGCCCGGCCTCGACCGGCTCCGGGTCGAGATCGAGCGGCGACACCTCGTCGTCGCCGATGCCCGCGTAGACCTCCCGGCCCCGGCCACGCCGCCGGTCGTTGACGAACGCCACACCCACCGCGCCGAAGTACAGCGCGGAGAGGCACACGGCGAGGGCCGTCATGCCGAACGGGTCCGGCGTCGGGGTGACCACCGCGGAGAACGCGAAGAACACGAAGATCGCCACCCGCCACCAGCTCAACAGCCGCTTCGCGCTGGCCAGGCCCACGAAGTTGAGCATGAGCACGATGAGCGGGAACTCGAACGCCACCCCGAACAGCAGGATGAGGTTCGTGACGAACGAGATGTAACGGGTGATGTCGAGGGTGGTGGTGATCTCTTCGCTGTTGGTGACGTTGAGCAGGAACGCCAGGCCCTTGGCGGTCACGAAGTAGGCCAGCACCGCGCCGGCCGCGAAGAGCGGCGCGGCGAGCCCGGTGAAGACGTACGCGTAGCGCCGCTCGTGCTTGTGCAGGCCGGGCGCGATGAACGCCCAGAGCTGGTAGAGCCAGATCGGCGCCGCGATGATCAGACCGACCCACAACCCGATCTTCAGGTTGAGCAGGAAGAGGTCCGCCGGCCCGAGCTGGACGAAGTTGCACCGGCCGTCTGCGAGCCGCGAGTTGGGCAGGTCGCAGTAGGGCTGCTGCAACAGGTGCAGCACCGGCCCGCCCAACCAAACGATCCCGAGGATAAAACCGACCAGGATGGCCAGGGAGGCGCGGAACAGGCGGTTGCGCAGCTCCCGGATGTGCTCGATGAGCGTCATCGAGCCGTCGGCGGCCCGCTGGAAGTTGTTCGAGCCGCGCTTACGTAGCGCGAAGGCCGCCACGGTCTTCGGGCCCCTCGGTCAGTTGTCGCGGACGCGCTGCACCGGGTCGACGACCGGCTGCTGCGGCGGGGCCTGGTAGGTCGCCTGCGGCTGCTGCGCGGCCTGCGGCGGCAGCGGCTGGTAGCCGGACTGCGCGTCGGCCTTCTCGGCCAGGTCGCGGTCGTCATCGTGCAGGCTCTTCGTCTCGGCCTTGATGATCCGCAGGGACCGGCCCAGCGAGCGGGCCGCGTCGGGGAGCCGCTTCGCGCCGAAGAGCAGGATCAGCACGACCACGAGTACGGCGATGTGCCACGGCTTGAGGGCACCCATGGGAAGCTCCAGTCGCTTGTGAGACAGCAGGGGTGTAACGGAGCCCATCGTACGTGCGTCTCGGCCCGTTGCCACCCGCCGGGAGGCGGTGGTTCTCCCCGGCCGGTGAAGTCTTGACCAACCCGGAGTGTCCCGTCAACCACCCGCCCGGGTTCGAGCCTGCGCGCGAGCGGGCGGGACCGCGCGGCGACGCGACACCCGTCGATCGACGGGCCGACGGCGGCGAACCGGACGGCGGGGCACGGACCCGCCGGAAGGCCCCCGGTCAGCCGCGACGTCTGGCCTGGATCAGCTCGACACGCTGCTGGACCGTGGCAAGCTGCTGCTGGAGCGTCTCGGCCCGCTCCCCGAGCGCCTCCGCGGACCCGGCGAGCGCCTGCGCCTCCGCCTGGCGGCGCTGTAGGGCCACCGCGGCGCGGCGCAGCGCGGGCAGCCGGGTCAGCACGGCCCGGACAGCCACGGCGAGCACCACGAGGGCGAGCAGCACCACGGCGAGCACGATCCACATCACCACGGCGGTCAGCCTACCGGGGGCCGGCCGCCACCGCCGGGTCGGCGGCCGGGTCCGGGTCGCGTCGGGTGGCGGGCGCGGGACGGGCGTACGCGTCCAGCGCCGCCGTGGCCGCGGCCCGGACCTGGTCGGCCAGCTCGGCCGGGGCGACCACGGTGACGTCCGGGCCGAGGCCCAGCACGAACCGGCGCGCCCAGTTGAGGTCGGTGACCCGCAAGGAGACGAGCCACTGGTCGCCCTCGCCGGGCTCGACGCGCTCGCACGGGTAGTACTCGGTGATCCAGCGTTCGCCGCGGCCGATGCGCAGCGTGATCAGCGGCAGGTCCGGCGAGGGACGGAACACCCCCTCGGTGAGGTCGTGCGGACGCGCCTGCGGCGGCACGACGGCCGGCTCGTCGAGCTCGGTGACGGCGTCGATGCGGTCGGCCCGGAACATCCGGACCGCCTCGGCGCGGCGGCACCACGCCTCGACGTACGCCCGACCGCCGACCATGAGCATGCGCAGCGGGTCGATGGTGCGCTCGGTGGTCTCGTCGCGGGCCGCCGTGTAGTAGGTGATCCGCAGGGCCCGACCGCGCTCGACGGCCGCCCGCAGCTCCTCCACCCGCCGCGTGTCGGCCGGCAGCCGCACCTCGACGGGCGCGGCCACGAGGTCGCCGCCCGCGTTCTCGATCTTGGCGAGGGCGCGCTCCACGGCCTCCCGGTTGGCCACCCCGGGCGTCTCGGCCAGCATCCGCAGGGCAACCACCAGGGCGAGCGCCTCGTCCGGGGTGAGCCGCAGCGGCCGGTCGATGCCGGCGTCGTAGGTGATGGTGACCCGGTCGCCGTCGAACGCCATGTCGATGAGGTCGCCCGGCCCGTAACCGGGCAGCCCGCAGACCCAGAGCAGCTCCAGGTCCTCCCGCAGCTGCCGCTCGGTGACCCCCAGGTCGCCGGCCGCCTCGGCGATCTCGATGCCGGGGCGGGCCAGCAGGTAGGGCACGAGGTTGAGCAGCCGGGCCAGCCGGTCGGCGGAGGCGCGGGACCCGCCCCGCGCGGCGGGCCGGGTCATCGGTGGCCCCCCGCGGCCGCGAGGTCGTCGTGGCGGGTGGCGATCTCCTTGAGCCGCTGGATGATGGCCTCGCGCAGCTCCGGCGGGTCGAGCACACGGACGTCCGGGCCGTAGCCCACGAGGTGGCCGGCGAGCCAGTCCGGGTCGGCGTACGGCAGGACGAGCCGGTCTCCCTCGGGCCCGGCGGTGACGTCCACCGCCCAGCGACGCAGCCCCGCGGCCCGGCCGGGGGCGGCGAGCACGACGGCGCGCCCGGTGCGCTCGACCGGGCCGGACCACCGCGCCACGTGGCTGATGAGGTCGACGCCGGCCGGCGGCTCGTAGGCGCCGGCATCGCTGGTGACCCGGACCGGGCCCACCACCCGGGAGAGCCGGAAGCAGCGGGTCGCGTCCCGGTCGAGGTCGTGGCCGACCACGTACCACCGGCCCCGCCAGCAGACCACGCCCCACGGCTGGAGCCGGCGGCGGGTCGGGGCGTCGCGGTCGGGCACCCGGTAGTCGAAGCCGACCTCCCGGCGGTCGCGGGCGGCGGCCGTGAGCGGCGCGAACGCCGGGTCGACGGTGACCATCGGCTCCAGGCCCAGCGTGGCCTGCGGGTCCACGTCCACGCCCGCGGCGCGCAGCTTGGCCAGCCCCGAGGACGCGGCGGCGGCGAGGCCCGCGTGCTGCCAGAGCCGGGCGGCGATGCCGACGGCGGCCGCCTCGTCCGGCTCGAGGGGGATGTCCGGCAGGGCGTACTCGCGGGGCGCGATGCGGTAGCCGGGCTCGGCGTCGAAGACGCTCGCCGTGCCCGTCTCCAGCGGAACGCCCAGCTCGCGCAGCTCGGCCTTGTCCCGCTCGAACTTGCGCTGGAACGCCTCGTGGTCACGCGCGTCGTCCGGATCGTGCTCGTAGCCGGGCACGGTCGCGGCGATCTGCGCGGCGGTCAGGAACCGGCGCGTGGAGAGCAGACAGATCACCAGGTTGACCAGGCGTTCGGTACGGGTCCGGGACACGGGTAGACGCTAGCAGCCAGCGCGCCGTGGGCGTGCACCCACGCGGGCGCGCCGGCTGACCGATGCGAATGGCGTACGGCACGGCCGGCGCCGCTCCCCGGGCGGTCCGGCGCGGGCGGCCATAGGGTTGCCGCATGTCCGAAGCGGAGGCCAAGTCCGAGAGCGTCGGCACCGTCGTCGTCGCCGGTGCCGCGAACCTCGCCATCGCGGCCGCCAAGCTGGTGGCCGGCCTGATCTCCGGGTCCGCGTCGATGCTCTCCGAGGCCGCGCACTCGGTGGCCGACACCACCACCGAGGTGCTGCTCTTCCTGGCCCTGCGCCGCGGCGCGCGGCCCGCCGACGCCCGGCACCCGTTCGGGTACGGCAAGGAGAGCTACGTCTGGGCCTTCTTCGCGGCCGTGTTCACGTTCGTCGGCGGCGCCGGCTTCGCGATCACGCACGGCGTCACGACCATCCTCGTGCACGAGCACAGCGGCGACTACCTCGTCTCGTACGTGGTGCTGGCCGTCTCGTTCGTCATCGAGTCGGTGTCGCTGGCCCGGGCCGCGCGCCAGGTGCGCCGCGAGTCACGCCGCTGGCGGACCACGCCCCGGCGGTACCTGCGGCTGACCGCCGACACCACGGTGAAGGCCGTCTTCCTGGAGGACAGCGCCGCGCTCATCGGGCTGATCCTGGCCGGGCTGGGCGTCGGCCTGTCCGAGCTCACCGGCGACGAGCTCTGGGACGGCGTCGCCTCGGTCCTCATCGGCGTGCTGCTGCTGGTCGTCGCCGCGACCCTCGCGTACAGCAACCTCTCGCTGCTGGTCGGGCGCGCGGTGCCGGAGCGGATCCGGCGCGAGATGGAGCAGTCCCTGGCCGGGCTGCCGGAGGTCGAGCGGGTCGGCACGCTGTTCACGATGCAGCTCGGCCCCGAGGACATCCTGGTCGCCGCGAAGGTCGACTTCCGCGACGACGCCACCGGCGCGGCCATCGAGGCCACCGCCGACGAGGCGGAACGGCGGCTGCGGGAGCGTTACCCGGAGATCCGGTACCTGTTCCTCGACCCGACGGGCGGCCCGCTCCGCGCCCGTGCGGCTCGTCGCGAGCCGGAGGCCCCGCTCGGGGACGGCCCCGTGGACCCGGGCCTGCGCTGAACGCGCGACGCAGGGCCCGCGGCCCCGGGCGCGGGCGCTCCGGGTCGCGCCGCTAGCGTGCCCGTCATGGTGCGATGGCGGTCCGGGACGGTGACGGCGCTGCGGCGGCAGTGGGCCGGGGCGGTGGAGCTGGACGTGGCCCTGCCCGACGGCACCACCATGCGGGCCCTGGCCTACCCGCACCTCGTGGGCCGTCCCGAGCCCGGCGACCGGGTGCTGCTCAACGCCGGCGCGCTGCTCATGGGACTGGGCACCGGCGGGTACGCCCTCGTGGTGGCGCTGCCGGACCGGCTGCCGCCGGACCCGCCGCAGGCCCGTGACACCCGCGACGCCGGTCACCTCGTGAAGACCCGCTACACCCCGCTGCAGCCGATCCTGCTGGGCGTCGACGAGGAGGCCTCGCCGCACCGCGCGGTGCTGGAGGCCGCGGAGGACCTCGGCGGGATGCCGGTGGTCACCGCCGACCTGCACTCGGCGCTGCCGGCGATCCTCGCCGGCGTCCGCGCGGACGCGCCGCACGCCCGCGTCGCGTACGTGCTCACCGACGGCGGCGCGCTGCCGGCCTGGTTCTCCCGCACCCTTGCCGGGCTGCGCGACGACCTGGTGGGCACGATCAGCGTCGGGCAGGCCTTCGGCGGCGACCTGGAGGCGGGAACGCTGCACAGCGGGCTGCTCGCGGCCCGGCACGTGCTCCACGCTGACGTCGCGGTCGTCGCCCAGGGCCCCGGCAACCTCGGCACCGGCACCCGCTGGGGCTTCTCCGGGGTGGCGGTCGGGGAGGCGGTCAACGCTGCCGCCACGCTGGGCGGCCGGCCCGTGGGCTCGCTGCGCGTCTCGGCGGCCGACCCGCGCCCCCGCCACCGTGGGGTGTCGCACCACAGCCTCACCGCGTACGGCCGGGTGGCGCTGGCCTCCGCCGACCTCGTGGTGCCCGACGGCCTCGACCCGGCCCTCGCCGGCGAGGTGGACGCGGCGCTGGCGCCCCTCGCCGCCCGGCACCGGATCGTCCGGGTCGCCACCGACGGGCTGGACGCCGCCTTGCGGGCGAGCCGCGTGCCGCTGTCCACCATGGGCCGCGGCCTGGACGCCGACCACGCCTACTTCCTCACGGCGGCGGCCGCCGGCCGGCACGCCGCCGCGCAGCTCGCGTGACCGGCGTCCCCGGTCACCGGGCCCGGGTCAGCGGACGACGGGCCGCTTCTCCCGCGGCAGCCCGGCGATCACCTCCGGAGGCAGGTTGATCGTGTCCGCCACCACCTCGGCCGGCGTGTTCGCCATCCACTGGCTCAGCGAGATGTCGGCGAACCGGGGCGTGCGGAACATCTCCAGGTAGACCAGCGGCTCCGATCCGAGGTTCTCGATGTAGTGGCCGTACGCGAAGGGCACGTACCCGACGTCGCCGGCGCGGAAGTCGAAGGTGCGGGCCGCGCCGGTGCTCGCGAAGACGCCCATCCGGCCCTGCCCGGAGATGTAGTACTGCCACTCGTCGTCGGTGGGGTGCCAGTGCATCTCGCGCAGCCCGCCCGGCTGGACCTCGACGAGGGCCGCGCAGATGGTGGTGGCCGCGGCGAACGTGGAGACGTCGGCCACGCGGACCGTGCCGCCGGGAAACCGCTGCGGCTCCTGGGCGTGCATCCGGTGGCTGAAGGTGCGGGGAACGTCGCCGGTCGGACTGATCACCCGGTCCCGGTCCAGCCGCGGCGGAAGCTGCCCCGAGAAGATGTACTTCTCCCGTTCGGGCAGCCGGTCCAGCAGCTCCGGCGCCCAGCCGAAGTTCTTCGCCAGCACCTCCCGGGGGGTGTGCGCGAACCAGTCGCTGATGAGGAAGGTGCCGTTCTCGGAGAAGGCGCCGTCGTCGAAGACCAGCAGGAACTCGACGCCCTCGTCGAGGGCCTGGATGTGGTGCGGCACCCCCTGCGGGAAGAACCACAGGTCCCCGGCGCCGACGTCGTCGAGGAAGTTGCGTCCCTCCTGGTCGACCGCGCTGATGCGGCAGCTGCCGCGCAGCACGTACGCCCACTCCGACTGCTTGTGCCAGTGCAGCTCCCGGTAGGCGCCCGGCTCCAGCGCCATGTCGACGCCGCTGAGTTCGGTGGCGACGGGCAGCTCCCGCTGGGTGATCTCGCGGGTCCAGCCACCCTGCTCGATCCGGGTGTGGGCGTCGGCGAAGGAGAACCGCAGGTTCGGCACCGTCCCCGCGTCCGTGGCGGGCGGGACGAGCAGGTCCGGGTTCTCCCGGTCCCGCACGACGTCCCGCGGCCCCGGGTCACGCCAGCCCCTGCCGCCGCGCTCCGGCTGCGGCACCCTCGTGTCGTTCATGATCGCCTCCCGCGTCGTGGCGTCCCGGTGGTCGCCGGCGCGGGCCGGTTCGGGGAGCACGGGCGGCGGACTCGCGGCGACGACGGCGGCCGATTACCCGCCGCGGCGACCCGACCGGGCCAGGCGCTGGCCCACGCGGGTCACCCCTGTCCTCGCCGCGATCGTGCAGTTCGGGCCCGTGGTTCGCGGCTGTCGACCGGTATGCCCGGGCAACACGTGCACGATCGCGGGGTGCGGAGGCGGTCGCCGGTGGTGCCGTCAGGCGAGGAAGATCAGGGCGAGCCAGCCACCGACGATCAACACCAGCGCGAGCGCCAGCACCCACGTGGGGACGGTGTACTCGCCGCGCCGGTTCCGTTCGATCTCGGCGCGGATCTTCTCACGGCGGCGCTCCACCCAGTTCTGGCGCTGCCGGCCGCTCTCGGTGGGCTCGGGCCTCGGGGATGTCGTCATGGCCCGGTCAGCGTACCCGGCCGGCCGCCGCGGCGACGCGCGCCACCGCGCCGGCCGGCCGGGACACCGTCACATGCTGGCGATGAGCCGCTCGACCCGCTCGTCGTACGCCCGGAACGGGTCCTTGCAGAGCACGGTGCGCTGCGCCTGGTCGTTGAGCTTCAGATGGACCCAGTCGACGGTGAAGTCGCGCCGCTTCTCCTGCGCGTGCCGGATGAACTCGCCGCGCAGCCGGGCGCGCGTCGTCTGCGGCGGCGTCTCCTTCGCCTCGAAGATCTCCGGGTCGGTGGCCACCCGGTCCACCTCGCCACGCCGCTCCAGCAGCGCGTACAGGCCGCGGCCGCGGCGCAGGTCGTGGTAGGCCAGGTCCATCTGCGCCACCCGCGGGTGCGACAGCGGCAGGTCGTGCTTGCGCTGGTAACGCTCGATGAGCCGCAGCTTGGTCACCCAGTCGATCTCCCGGGCCACCGGCTCGAGGTCGCCGGTCTCCACCGCCCGCAGCACCCGGCCCCACAGCTCCACCACCCGCTTGGCGGTCTGGTCGCCGCCGCGGCGCTCCACGAACTCCGTCGCCTTGGCGAGGTACTCCTGCTGGATCTCCAGGGCGCTGATCTCCTTGCCGGACGCGAGCCGCACCTTGCGCCGGCCGGTGATGTCGTGCGACACCTCCCGGATCGCGCGGATCGGATTTTCCAGCGAGAGGTCGCGCATCACCACCCCGGCCTCGATCATGCGCAGCACGATGTCGGCCGTGCCGACCTTCAGCAGGGTGGTGACCTCGTTCATGTTCGAGTCGCCGACGATCACGTGCAGCCGCCGGTAGCGCTCGGCGTCGGCGTGCGGCTCGTCCCGCGTGTTGATGATCGGCCGGCTGCGGGTGGTCGCCGAGGACACGCCCTCCCAGATGTGCTCGGCCCGCTGGGACAGGCAGTAGACCGCGCCGCGCGGGGTCTGCAGCACCTTGCCCGCCCCGCAGATCAACTGCCTGGTGACCAGGAAGGGGATCAGCACGTCGGCCAGCCGGCCGAACTCGCCGTGCCGGGAGACCAGATAGTTCTCGTGGCAGCCGTACGAGTTTCCCGCCGAGTCGGTGTTGTTCTTGAATAGGTAGATCTCGCCCGCGATGCCCTCGTCGTGCAGCCGCTTCTCGGCGTCGACGAGCAGCCCCTCCAGGATCCGCTCACCGGCCCGGTCGTGCGCGACCAGGTCGACCACCGAGTCGCACTCGGGGGTCGCGTACTCGGGGTGCGACCCGACGTCCAGGTAGAGCCGGGCGCCGTTGCGCAGGAAGACGTTGCTGGACCGGCCCCAGGACACCACGCGGCGGAAGAGGTAGCGGGCCACCTCGTCCGGGGAGAGCCGCCGCTGCCCGCGGTAGGTACAGGTGACGCCGTACTCGGTCTCGAGGCCGAAGATTCGCCGTTCCATGGTGTGACATTAGCCGCCCGGAGGGCCCGTTCGTCACTGTCACACCACACGTCGTGCGCGGTGGTGCGGTCAAACCCCGTCCGACCGCGACATACCGTCCGGCCCGAGGGTCGCCACGTACGCCCGGCAGGTCTCGTAGTCCGGCAGCAGACCGCTCTCGCGGGCCTGCGCGAGCGTGGGCGCCGCGGCGTCGCGGGCCGACAGCTGCGGGACCTCGGCCGGCCACCGGATGTCCAGGTCCGCGTCGAGCGGGTGCACCGCGTGCTCGCCCGACGGGTTGTAGGTGGTCGAGCAGAGGTAGCTGAGCGTCGCGTCGTCGGTCAGCGCGCAGAAGCCGTGGCCGAGCCCCTCGGCGAGGTAGACGGCGCGGCGGTCGGCGTCGTCCAGGCGGACGCCCTCCCACCGGCCGAAGGTCGGCGAGCCGACCCGCAGGTCGACCACCACGTCCAGTACGGCGCCGCGTACGCACGTCACGTACTTCGCCTGGCCGGGCGGGACGTCGGCGAAGTGGATGCCCCGCACCACGTCCCGGGCCGAGACGGAGAGGTTGCCCTGCGCGAGCCGCAGCGGGTGCCCGACCGCCTCGGCGAGGCGGTCGAAGCGGTACCACTCCATGAACAGGCCGCGCGGGTCGCCGTGCTGCTGCGGCGTGATCTCCCACGCGCCGTCGATGCTCAGCGGCCGGATCTTCACAGCGCCATCTCCGTTCGCGACTGCGGGGCTCGCAAACCCGGCTCACTCCTCGCGCTCACCGGCCCACCGCCTCGGACTCCGCGAGCAGCCCGAGCAGGTAGTCGCCGTAGCCGCTCTTCGTCAGTGGCGCGGCCAGCGTCCGCAGCTGCTCGTCGTCGATGAGGCCGGCCCGCCAGGCGACCTCCTCCACACAGCCGATCTTGAGGCCCTGGCGCTCCTCGATGACCCGGACGAACTCGGCGGCCTGCATCATTGAGGTGAACGTGCCGGTGTCCAGCCAGGCGGTGCCGCGGTCGAGCACGGTGACGGACAACTCGCCCATCTCCCGGTACGCCTCGTTCACCGCGGTGATCTCCAGCTCGCCGCGCGCGCTCGGGGTGAGCTTGCGGGAGATGTCGACCACCCGGTTGTCGTAGAAGTACAGCCCCGGCACCGCGTACCGGGACTTCGGCCGCGCCGGCTTCTCCTCGATCGAGAGCACCTTGCCGTCGGCGTCGAAGTCGACCACGCCGTACGCCTCCGGGTTGGCCACCGGGTACGCGAACACCCGCCCGCCGATCAGGTCGCCGTGCGCCACGAGCTGCCGGCCCAGGCCGACGCCGTGGAAGATGTTGTCGCCGAGGACCAACGCGACGGCCTCGTCGCCGATGAAGTCCGCACCGAGCACGAACGCCTGGGCGATGCCCTCCGGGCGGGCCTGGCTCACGTACTCCAGCCGCAGGCCCCACTGGCTGCCGTCGCCGAGCAGCCGCCGGAACTGGTCCTGGTCCTCCGGTGTCGTGATCACCAGGATCTCCCGGACCCCGGCCATCACGAGCGTGGAGAGGGGGTAGTAGACCATCGGCTTGTCGAAGACCGGCATGAGCTGCTTCGACACGGCCCGGGTGATCGGCCACAGCCGTGACCCGGTGCCGCCGGCGAGTAGGATTCCGCGCACCCGAGGAGACTACCGGCCGCGCCGGGAACCGGAGACCCGGGCCGCCGCCCCCGGTCGCGGCGCCGCTTCGCGTACACTTCCGGACCCGTGAGGATCCTCGTCACCGGCGGAGCCGGATTCATCGGGTCGGAGTACGTCCGACTGCTGCTGGGCAAGCCGCTCGGCAGTGCCGCGGGCGTGCCGCCGATCGAGCCGTCCGCCGTGACGGTACTCGACAAGCTCACCTACTCGGGCAACCGGGCGAACCTCGACCCGGTGCGGGCCGACCCGCGGCTGCGCTTCGTGCAGGGCGACATCTGCGACCCGGCCGTGGTGGACGAGGTCGTCGCGGAGCACGACGTGATCGTGCACTTCGCGGCCGAGTCGCACGTCGACCGGTCGATCGCCGGCGCCGCGCCGTTCGTCACCACCAACGTGCTCGGCACCCAGACCCTGCTCGACGCCGCGCTGCGGCACGGCACCGCGCGGTTCGTGCACGTCTCGACGGACGAGGTGTACGGCTCGATCGACTCCGGCTCCTGGACGGAGACGTGGCCGCTCGCGCCGAACTCGCCGTACTCGGCCTCGAAGGCCGGCTCGGACCTGCTGGCGCTGGCCTACCACCGCACCCACGACATGGACGTGGTGGTCACCCGCTGCTCCAACAACTACGGGCCGTACCAGTTCCCCGAGAAGGTCATCCCGCTGTTCGTCACGAACCTGCTCGACGGCGGCACCGTGCCGCTCTACGGCGACGGCGGCAACGTGCGGGACTGGCTGCACGTGCACGACCACTGCCGGGGCATCGCCCTCGTGCAGCAGAAGGGCCGCGCCGGTGAGGTCTACAACATCGGCGGCGGCACCGAGCTGACCAACAAGGAGCTCACCGGCCGGCTGCTCGAGGCCGTGGGCGCCGGCTGGGAGCGGGTCGTCCCGGTCGCCGACCGCAAGGGCCACGACCGCCGCTACTCGCTGGACATCACCAAGATCAATGAGGAGCTGGGGTACGCCCCGAGCATCGACCTGGACCACGGCCTCGCCGAGACGGTGCGCTGGTACCGGGAGAACCGGGCCTGGTGGGAGCCGCTGAAGCAGGCCGCATCGGCATGACACGGCTGCTCGTCACCGGCGCGGGCGGAATGCTCGGCCGGGACCTGCTCGACGTGCTCGGCGCCCGGTCCGACCTGAAGGTGACCGCCGCCACCCGGACCGACCTCGACATCACCGACGCCGCGGCCGTACGAGCCGCGGTCGTCGGGCACGACATCGTGGTCAACTGCGCCGCCTGGACCGACGTCGACGGCGCCGAGGCGCACGAGGAGGCCGCCACCGCGGTCAACGGCCACGGCGTGGCCCGCCTCGCCGAGGCGTGCGCCGGGTCCGGGGCCCGCCTCATCCAGATGTCCACCGACTACGTCTTCGCCGGCGACGCCGACCGGCCGTACCCGGAGGACGCGCCCACCGCGCCGATCAACGCGTACGGCCGCAGCAAGCTCATGGGCGAGCAGAGCGTCACCCGCCTGCTGCCCGACACCGGTTACGTCGTGCGAACCGCCTGGCTCTACGGCGCCCACGGGCGCAACTTCGTCGCCACCATGCTGCGGCTGGCCCGGCAGCACGACCGCCTCGACGTCGTGGACGACCAGCACGGCCAGCCCACCTGGTCGTACGCCCTGGCGACCCGGCTGGTCGAACTCGCCGACGCGGCGCTCGCCGGCCGCGCCGCCCCGGGCATCTACCACGGCACGTGCTCCGGCCAGACGACCTGGTACGGGCTCGCCCGCGCCGCGTTCACGCTCCACCAGCTCGACCCGGACCGGATCCGCGCCACCACGAGCGACCGGCTCCCGCGTCCGGCGCGCCGACCGGCGTACAGTGTGCTAGGGCACAGCCGGTGGACCGCCGCGGGCCTGACAGCGATGCCGGACTGGCACGACACTCTCGCGGCCGCCTTCGCCTCCTCCGCTCCCCCGTGGAAGGACACATGAAGCTCACCCTCGTCACCGGCCTGACCGGTCTGATACTGCTGGGCACGATCATCGAGCTCCTGCGCCGCCGGCAGCTGCGCGAGAAGTACGGCATGCTCTGGTTCGGCGTGCTGCTGATCGTGATCCCGCTGTCGCTGTTCCCCCGACTGCTGGACAACGTCGCGGAACTCCTGGGCGTCGCCTCCGGCGTCAGCCTCGTGCTCTTCCTCGGGATCGTCTTCCTGCTGCTGGTGTGCGTGCACCTGAGCTGGGAGGTCAGCGCCCTGGAGGAGGAGACCCGCACCCTGGCCGAAGACTTCGCCCTGCTGCGCGCCGAGATCGAGGCCGAGCGGGCGGCCCGGAACGATTTGGTGTCCCACGATGGTTAACGGCAAGCGAGTCCTGATCATCATCCCGGCGCTCAACGAAGCCGGGTCCATCGGCGAGGTCGTCCGCGAGGTGCGCGGTGAGCTGCCCGGCGTCGAGGTGCTCGTCGTCGACGACGGCTCCACCGACCGCACGTACGCCGTCGCGGCCGCCGCGGGCGCCCGCGTCGCCCGCCTGCCGTACAACCTCGGCGTCGGCGGGGCCATGCGGCTCGGCTACCGCTACGCCCACGAGCACGACTACGACGTGGCGATCCAGATCGACGCGGACGGGCAGCACGACCCCCGCTACGTGCCGAAGCTGGTCGACCTGCTCGACGACAACGACCTGGTGATCGGCGCCCGGTTCGCGGGCGAGGGCGACTACAGCGTCCGCGGTCCCCGTCGCTGGGCCATGGTGATGCTCGGCGCGGTCCTGTCCCGCATCGCCCGGACGAAGCTCACCGACACCACCTCGGGCTTCCGGGCCGCCAACCGGCGGGTCATCGAGATGTTCGCGCGTTGGTACCCGGTGGAGTACCTCGGCGACACCGTCGAGACGCTGGTGCACACCGCGCGCCGCGGATACCGGATCCGGCAGGTGCCGGTGGCCATGCGCAAGCGGATGGCGGGCACACCCAGCCACTCCCCCACCAAGGCCATGATCTACCTCGGCCGGGCCTTCGCCGTCCTCACCCTGGCCCTGATCCGCCGGTGATGCGCCGCCTGCTGAACCTCGTTCCCCCCGGCACCATCGCCGTCGGCGCCGGGCTGGGCCTGCTCGGGCTCGCCTCCTACGTCCACCTCGCGGTGGCCGGGCACAGCCTCACGAAGGCCGACTACTCGTCCCTCTCGGTGCTCTGGTCGATCGTGTTCACCCTCGGCATCGGGTTGTTCTTGCCGGTCGAGCAGGAGGTCGCCCGGATCGTGGCCGCCCGGCGGACGCAGGGCCTGCCGCCGGGCCCCGTGCTCGCCCGCGGCACCGCCCTCGCCACGGCGGTCCTCGCGCTCATGGTGGTCGTCATCCTCGCCGCCCACCGCCTGCTCGCCGACCGGCTCTTCGGCGGCGACGGGGCCATGGTCTGGGTGCTCGTCGGGTCGCTCGTGGGCATGGCCGTGGCCTACGCCACCCGCGGCGTCCTCTCCGGCCTGCAGCTCTTCCCCTGGTACGGCGGGCAGCTCGGCGTCGACGGCGGCCTGCGGATCGTGCTCGTCGCCCTCCTCGGCCTGGCCGGCGTCACCTCACCCGTCTGGTACGGCGCGGTGCTGGTCGCCGCGCCCCTGATCAGCGTGGTGGCCACCCTGCCACCGGTGCTCCGCGCGGTCGGCGGCGGCCTGCCGGTGGCCTGGCCGGCGCTGCTGCGCGGTCTCGGCCTGCTCACCGCCTCCAGCCTGCTGTCGCAGGTCGTCGTGAACGTCGGCGTGATCAACGCGCGCGTTCTCGCCCCGTCGGACGAGGCCACCGCGGGCGCGCTGCTCTCCGCGCTCGTGCTGGTCCGGATCCCGCTGTTCGTCTTCGCCTCCCTGCAGGCCTCGCTGCTGCCCGGGCTCGCCACGTCCGCCGCGACCGGCGACCACACCGCCTTCCACGGCCTGCTGCGCCGGGCGCTGGGCGTCGTCACCGCGCTCGGCCTTCTCGGCGCGCTCGGCGCCGTGCTGCTCGGCCCCTGGCTGGTCGGCGCGCTCTTCGACGCGCCCGACGTGCTGGGCCACGCCGACTTCGCGTGGCTCGCGGTGGCCACCCTCGCCTACCTCTGGGCCATGGTGCTGGGTCAGGCCCTGCTCGCGCTCGACCGGCACCGTGCGCAGGCCGTGGCGTGGGCCGTCGGTGTGGCCGCGCTGGTCGTCGCCACGCTCGCCCCGCTGTCCGTCGCGCTGCGCGTCGAGATCGGCTACACGGTCGGCTCGGTCGTGGTGGTCGCCGCCATGGCGCTGCTCCTGCGGCGGCGCCGCCCGTCCACCCCGACGCCCACCCCGACCCTTGCGACCGCCGCCAGCGGCGCGTCCGGAGGGAGCGGGTGAGTCGTCCCCGCGTCAGCGCCGTGATGCTCGCCTACGGTCCGGAACCGTGGCTGGTCGACGCCGCCCAGGCCGTGCTCGCCAGCGGCGGCGTCGACGTCGAGCTGATCGTCGTGGACAACGGGTGCACGAGCGACAGCATCGACGTGGTCAAGGGACTGCCCGGCGCACGCGTGCTGCGCCCCCAGGGGAACACCGGCTACTCGGGCGGCTGCCGCATCGGCGCCGCCGAGGCCGGGGGCGACTGGCTGGTCTTCGTCAATTCGGACGCCGTCGTCGCGGCCGACGCCGTCGCGAAGATCGTGGCTGTCGCCGCGGAGCCCGGCGTCGGCGCGGCCATGGGCTCGATCCGTCTCGCCGACACTCCCGATCTGATCAACAGCTCCGGGAACCCGCTGCACTTCATCGGTCTCTCCTGGTCGGGTGGCAACGGTGAACCGGCCTCGGCCCACGCGCGGCGCACCCCGGTGCCGTCGCTCAGCGGGTGCTGCTTCGCGATCAGTCGCAGCCTGTGGCAGGACCTCGACGGCTTCGCCGCCGAGTACTTCGCCTACCACGAGGACACCGAGCTCAGCCTCCGGCTCTGGCAACGCGGCCTGCGCCTGGAGTACGTCCCGGACGCGGTCGTCCGGCACCACTACGCGTTCTCGCGCAACGCCCTGAAGTTCTACCTCGTGGAGCGGAATCGCCTGATCAGCCTGCTCACGGCGTACGAGGCGCGCACCCTCGCGATGCTCGCCCCCATCCTCCTGCTCACCGAGGCCGCCATGGTCGTGACCGCGCTCGGCGGCGGCTGGGCGCGGCAGAAGTTCCGCGGGTGGGCCTGGCTCTGGCGCAACCGGGCCTGGTTGCGTGCCCGACGTCGGCGGTTGCAGAGCGAGCGGAGTGTCCCGGACGGGGTCATCGCCGAGCTGATGACGGCACGGGTCGAGCCGTCCAACGTCGACGTGCCCGTCGGGATGGGCGTGTTCAACGTGGTCGCCAGCGCCTACTGGGCCCTGGTGAAGCCGCTGCTGCGACGCCGCTGACCGCCCGCCGCTCGGAGCCGGTCGCCCGGACGGCCGGGCCGGCGTTTCTCGCTCGGCACGGGCCGACGGGACGGACACGAACGCCGGGGCCCGCCTGTCGGCGAGCCCCGGCGTTGGTGGACGGTCTACTGCTCGCTCTGCGTGCCGGGCTTGTTCTCCAGGTCCGCCGAGGCCGCCGACGTGGTGGGCTTCCCCGACTCCTCCGTGGGGGTCGTCGGCGTCTCCGGGCCACCCGCGGCCGGCTGATCCGCCTTCGCGGCGTCCCCGTCCAGCAGCGCGGTGAGCGCCGCGCCGGTGATCCGGCGGAACGTCCGTCCCACCCGGCGCCGGTCGAGGACCGCCACCTCCAGCTGGTTGGCCGCGATGGTGCGCGCGGCCCCGCCCTCGCCCCCCACGCTGCTCAGCGCCTTCACGGCCACCTTGGCCGCCTCGCCGAGCGACATGTCGGGCCGGTGCTCGGCCTTCAGCACGCCGGTGATCGCCTCGGCCTGGCCGCCCATCGCCATGCGGCCGGGCTCGTCGTTGACCGATCCGTCGTAGGTGAGCCGGTAGAGCTCGTCGTCGTCGGGCGTCGCGCCGACCTCCGCCACGCAGATCTCCACCTCGAACGGCTTCGACTGCTCGGTGAAGATGGCCCCGAGGATCTGCGCGAACGAGTTCGCGAGGGCCCGCCCGGTCACGTCCCGCCGGTCGTAGCTCAACCCGTTGAGGTCGGCCATCCGCACGCCGGCACGGCGCAGGTTCTCGAACTCGTTGTAGCGACCCACGGCCGCGAACCCGATGCGGTCGTAGATCTCACTGACCTTGTGCAGGGCGCTGGAGAGGTTCTCGGCGACGAAGAGCACCCCACCCTCGTAGCTCAGGACCACCGCGCTGCGCCCCCGGGCGATGCCCTTGCGGGCGAGCTCGGAGCGGTCGCGCATGATCTGCTCGGGCGAGGCGTAGAACTGCATGGCCACGGCGGCTGTTTCTCCTTTGACGCTGTCCGGACGACTGCTGACGACTTCCGACCGGCCGGCTCAGCCGCCCGGGTTCTCCATCCGAGCGGAGACCACGGCCTCCGCGATCGCCGCCGTCTCGGCGTCGGTGAGCCGGTGGGTGCCCTCCGCCGTCGCGGTCATCACCACCGGGTAGATGCGACGCGTCAGGTCGGGCCCGCCGGTCGCGGTGTCGTCGTCGGCGGCGTCGTAGAGCGCCTCGACCGCGAGCCGGACCGCGTCGTCGATGGCGAGCCCCGCCCGGAACCGCTTCTTCAGGGCCGACTTCGCGAACAGCGAGCCGGAGCCGATGGCGTCGTAGCCGGTCTCCTCGTAGGGGCCGCCGGTGACGTCGAAGCTGAAGATCCGGCCGGCCTTCACGGGGTCGGTGGCCGCCAGGTCGAAGCCCGCGAAGAGCGGGATCACGGCGAGTCCCTGCATCGCGGCGCCCAGGTTGCCGCGGATCATCGAGGCGAGCCGGTTGGCCTTGCCGTCCAGCGACAGCATGGCGCCTTCGATCTTCTCGTAGTGCTCCAGCTCCACCTGGAACAGTCGCATCAGCTCGATGCCGATGCCGGCCGTGCCCGCGATGCCCACGAGCGAGTACGCGTCGGCGGGGTGCACCTTCTCGATGTCCCGCTGGGCGATCAGGTTGCCCATCGTGGCCCGCCGGTCGCCCGCCATCACCACGCCACCGGCGGCGGAGATCGCCACGATCGTGGTCGCGTGCGGCGCCATGTCGGCTGCCATGCCCGGGGGCAACGGCCGCCGCCCGGGCAGCATCTCGGGAGCCACCTTGCTCAGGAACGAGGTGAAGGAGGACGTCCCCGCGTTGGTGAACACATCTGGTAGACGCCCGGATGGATCAAAACCCGCTGCCACGTGGTTCCTCTCAAGTACGTGATCGCCCTGGCCAGCCGCTCGGGACTGTCGCGGAACCGGCCAAGACCACCGTTGCAGTTGAAGCAGAGTATCCCGCGCACCCATCCGGTGCGATGATCGTGGTCCAGATGTTCCGGATCGGGGGTGCCGCAGACCGCGCGGAGGCCGCCCTGGTCGGCCAGGAGCTCGTCGAACTACGGGTTTCACCGTTCCACAGTCGGCGCGGAACCGGTGCCGGTCCGGGACATCAGGTGCAACCTTCACCTCACGGCCGCGCGTCTCCCTGACCCGCTCTGCACAGCTGGCCTTGGATCGACGGTTGAAGCAGGGCTTGCAGTAGCTGCCGCGACCGCTTGGGCGCGTGCTGCTCACGCAGAACTCTTCGAGCGACTTCCATTCCCCACGGTCACGGCAGCGCCGGCGGCCAGTTTGATCATCCGAGCGGCGCGGCATGCCCGATCCGCACCGGTTGGTTCACTCGCCGCCCTTCTGTACGTAACCCCGCACAAACTCCTCGGCGTTCTCTTCCAGGACGGAGTCGATCTCGTCAAGCAGGTCGTCGACGTCCTCGGTGATCTCCGCGTGCCGCTCGGCGACCTCGGGGTTGGCCTCGGTGGTGACGTCCTCGATCTCCTCGCCCTGGCGGGACTTGCCCGACTGCGACTGCCCGCCGCTGTCACGAGTGGCCATTGGGTGCCTCCTCCACGATCTCCTGCGAGAAACTTACCCCCTGGGAGCGACAGAAGGCCCGCCGCGCGCCGTTGTCTGACGCGGTGACGGGCCCTCGGGACCGGACGGGTCAGCCCCCGGTCAGCGTCTCCAGCAGGTCCTTGGCGCTCGCGCACTGGTCGAACAGCGCGCCGACGTGCTTGCGGGTGCCCCGCTCCGGCTCCATCATCGGTACCCGGACGAGCGACTCACGGCCGACGTCGAAGATGACCGAGTCCCAGCTCGCCGCGACCACCTCGGAGGCGTACTGGGCGAGGCAGCGGCCGCGGAAGTAGGCCCGGGTGTCCTCCGGCGGCTCGGTCATCGCCCGACGGGTCTCCTCGTCGCTGAGCAGCGTCTTCATCGCGCCCCGCGAGACCAGCCGGTGGTAGAGGCCCTTCTCCGGGCGGACGTCCGAGTACTGCAGGTCGACAAGCTGCAGCTTGTGCGAGCCCCAGCCGAGCTTCTCACGCTCGCGGTAGCCCTCAAGCAGCCGCAGCTTGGCCACCCAGTCCAGCTCGTCGGCGCAGAGCATGGCGTCGCGGCCGAGCCGGTCCAGCACGCTCTCCCAGCGGGCCAGCACGTCCACCGTCTGCTCGTCGGCGTCCACGCCGTAGCGGTCGTCCACGAAGGACCGCACCCGCTCGTAGTAGGCCCACTGCACGTCCAGGGCGGTGAGCCGTCGACCGTCGCGCAACCGCATGAGGTGGGTGAGGGACGGGTCGTGGCTGACCGCACGCAACTCGCTCACCGGGTCGGCGATGCCGAGATCCGGGCTGAGCGCCTTCTCCTCGATCATGCTGAGGATGAGCGCCGTGGTGCCGACCTTCAGGTAGGTGGAGATCTCCGACAAGTTCGCGTCACCGATGATGACGTGCAGCCGCCGATACTTGTCGGCGTCGGCGTGCGGCTCGTCGCGGGTGTTGATGATGGGCCGCTTGAGGGTGGTCTCCAAGCCGACCTCGACCTCGAAGAAGTCGGCGCGCTGGGAGATCTGGAAGCCGCTCTGGCTGCCGTCCTGCCCGATGCCGACCCGGCCGGCGCCGCAGACCACCTGCCGGGTGACGAAGAACGGCGTCAGGTACGCCACGATGTCGGCGAACGGCGTCTGCCGGCGCATCAGGTAGTTCTCGTGGGCGCCGTAGCTGGCGCCCTTGTTGTCGGTGTTGTTCTTGTAGAGGTGGATGGGCTGGGTGCCGGGAATGGTGGCGGCGCGCCGGGAGGCCTCGGCCATCACCCGCTCGCCGGCCTTGTCCCAGCGCACCACGTCCAGCGGGTTGGTCACCTCGGGCGTCGAGTACTCCGGGTGGGCGTGGTCGACGTAGAGCCGGGCACCGTTGGTGAGTATCACGTTGGCGAGCCCGAGATCCTCGTCGGCGAGCGCCTCCGCGGGGTCGTAGGCGGCACCGGAGTAGGTGAAGCCGCGGGCGTCGCGCAGCGGGGACTCCTCCTCGTAGTCCCAGCGGGCGCGGCCGCCCCGGTTGAGTTCCGGGCGCGCCCCGTACGCATTGACCACCTGGGAGGAGGTGACCATCGGGTTGGCTCCGGCCTGGCCGGGCACGGAGATGCCGTACTCGACCTCGGTGCCCATGATCCGTCTAACGCTCATCGACCTACCCGCTCCGCTCGCCCGACCGGTCCCCCGTCCACGTCGAGCGTAGTCCGCCTTGGGCCGGCACAGGTTGCAGGCGCGACGGCTCGGACGGCTCCGTCCCTCCGTTTCCGTCCGGCGCCGTGGTCCCGTCGTGGCCCGGCCGGTCGTCCGGGGCGGCGTCCGGGTGGTCCGCCGCGGCCTGGTCCCCGCCCGAGGCGCCGGTCCAGACGAGCCACCCCAGCAACACCAGCCCCAGCGTGGCGGCGAGCAGCGGCGTGAGCGAACCGACCACCGGATGCCAGTCACCCCTGAGCGGGTTCAGGCTGCTCAGCCCGAGGTTCCTCGGCAGGCCGTTCTGCCAACGGACCATGGTGAAGGCGAGGCAGAACAGGTGGACGGGCAGGAGGGTCACCACGGCGAGTCGGGCGTACGAGCGTCCCTGCGCCGGCGTGAAGCCCCGTCGTTCGGCGACCCAGGCCGCGAAGATCAGCACACCGCACAGCAGGGGCAGCATGTACCGCCCCTGCGTGATGAAACCGGTCTCGTTGACCATCGCGACCTGCAGGCCGGACGGCACGAGAACGGCCCCGGCGAGCAGCACGAGCAACCGCGCCCGGTCGAGGAGGTTGCCCATGACCAGCCCGAGCACCAGCAGCCCGCCGGCCACGAGATGCCAGACGAGGTAGGGCGGGTAGGGCATCCGGGCGTCGAGCCAGGAGGTGACCCCGACGATCTGGTCGAGGTAGCCCCGCCACCGCTCGGCCTCGAGGAGCAGCGCCTGGCCCGTCGTCAGGCTGCCCCGCGAGTAGTCGCCGAGATAGGAGCTGTGCTGCCGGATGCTCCAGGCGAGCGCCGCGAGGGTGGCCACCACGATCCCCGCCGCCCAGACGAGCACGGCCCGCCGCCGGATCAGGACCTTCAGGTTGCTGTGCCGCAGCGGGAAGGCGAAGGCCACGAAGGCGGTGGCCAGCAGCAGTGGGCCGGTCTGGCGCAGCACCGCGAGCAGCAGGCCGCTCAGTCCGGCGAGCACGACGAGGTTCCGCGTGCCGCTGCGGTCGCCGAGGAAGAGCGGGATGGTGGCGCTGAAGAACGCGATGCCGGCCGCGATCTCCAGACCGTTGGGGTTCACGGCGCTGGCCATGTGCACGGCCATCGGGGTGGCGACCGCCACGAGCGCGCCCAGCAGGAGCCCGGTCCGGGTCCGGTTGCGCAGCGCCACGTACGCCCCGGCCAGCAGGGCCGCGCCGAGCAGCGCGCTGATGCCGCGGGCCAGGAGCACCCCGGGCCAGCCGGGCCAGACGGCCAGCGGCGCGCCGACGAGGGCGTAGTAGAGCGGGAAGTAGCGTCCCGCGCCGCTGCCGGCGCGGGTGGGGGTGTCGTCGCTGCCGGGCGGTTGGGCGCAGGCGGCGGAGACCTCCGGTTTGAACTGCCAGCACTGCTCGCGGACGAGTCCACGTGGGACGGTCTGGAACGCGCCGGTGCCCTTCTTGGCCGCCGCGGGCGGTGGCGCGATCTGGCCTTCGGCGACGCCGGCGCCACGGACGACGTGATCGCGCTCGTCGGGCGTGCCGTCGTAGGGCGCGGCCATCGACCACGCGAAGATGACCAGGAAGAACGCGACCAGGGCGAGCGCCCAGTGGCGGACCCCGTGGCGGGGGCGGGTTGCGTCGCCCACCGCGGGCGGACTCGCGACACCAGACACGTCGACCCTCGCTCCTCGTGTCGGAAGCCCCGCCGGGCGGACAGCCGGACGATAATCTGCCTCGTCGGCGCCTGCGGCTCCGCTCCCTCGCTGGAGATCACTTGCTGTCACCTGTTGCGTACTCCGTACGTGTGCTGGCGCGGCACAGCGCGGTGCGCTTCCTCCTCGTCGGCGGCCTGAGCGTCGCGGTGGACGCGGGCTCGCTCTTCGTCTATCACGGAGTTCTCCGAATTCCGATCCCGGTGGCCGCGGCGCTGTCCTTCCTGACCTCTTTCTGGGTCAACTTCGCGCTCAACCGGGCGTGGTCCTTCGGCTCCTCCGGGCAGGTGGTCCCGCAGGTGGGGCGTTACCTCGCGCTGGTGCTGGCGAACCTCACCGCGAACGTGGTGCTGGTCTCGGCGCTGACCTGGGGCGGCACCCCGTACCTCCTGGCGAAGGTCCTGACGACCGCGTCGCTGGCGGTGGTCAACTACCTGGTCTCCAGGCGGTGGATCTTCGTCGGCTGACGGTCCACGCGTCCGGGCCCCACCGGAACCGACGATGGGCCGGCGAGCGATCGCATCGCTCGCCGGCCCATCGTCGGTTCGTCAGAGGTACTGGCCGGTGTTGCTGGCGGTCTCGATGGACCGGCCGGCCTCGGCGCCCTTGCCGCCGGAGACGAGCGTGCGGATGTAGACGATCCGCTCGCCCTTCTTGCCGGAGATACGGGCCCAGTCGTCCGGGTTGGTGGTGTTGGGCAGGTCCTCGTTCTCGCGGAACTCGTCGACGCAGGCGTCGAGCAGGTGCTGCAGGCGCAGCCCCTTACGGCCGGAGGTGAGGAACTCCTTGATGGCCATCTTCTTGCCCCGGTCGACGATGTTCTGGATCATCGCGCCGGAGTTGAAGTCCTTGAAGTACAGGACTTCCTTGTCGCCGTTGGCGTAGGTGACCTCGAGGAACCGGTTCTCCTCGGTCTCCGAGTACATCCGCAGCACGACCGCGTCGATCATCGCGGCCACGGTGGCCTGCGCGTCGCCGCCGTGCTCGGCGAGGTCGTCCGGGTGCAGCGGCAGGCCCGACAGGATGTACTTGGAGAAGATGTCCTTGGCCGCCTCGGCGTCCGGCCGCTCGATCTTGATCTTCACGTCGAGCCGGCCTGGGCGCAGGATGGCCGGGTCGATCATGTCCTCCCGGTTGGAGGCGCCGATGACGATGACGTTCTCCAGGCCCTCCACCCCGTCGATCTCGCTGAGCAGCTGCGGGACGATCGTGTTCTCCACGTCGGAGGAGACGCCGGAGCCGCGGGTGCGGAAGACCGAGTCCATCTCGTCGAAGAACACGATGACCGGGGTGCCCTCGCCGGCCTTCTCCCGGGCCCGCTGGAAGATCAGCCGGATGTGCCGCTCCGTCTCGCCGACGTACTTGTTGAGCAGCTCCGGACCCTTGATGTTGAGGAAGTAGCTGGTGTGCTTCTCCTCGCCGCGCCGCTCGGCGATCTTCTTCGCCAGCGAGTTGGCCACCGCCTTGGCGATGAGGGTCTTGCCACAGCCGGGCGGGCCGTAGAGCAGTATGCCCTTCGGCGGCCGGAGCTGGTGCTCGCGGAACAGGTCGGCGTGCAGGAACGGCAGTTCCACCGCGTCGCGGATCTGCTCGATCTGCGCCTGGAGGCCACCGATGTCGGAGTAGTCGACGTCGGGCACCTCCTCGAGGACCAGCTCCTCGACCTCGCTCTTCGGAATCCGCTCGTACGCGTACGCCGAGCGGGGCTCGATCATGAGCGAGTCGCCGGCCCTGATCGAGGATCCGATCAGGCTCTCGGCGAGGTGCACGATGCGCTCCTCGTCGGAGTGCGAGACCACCAGCGCCCGGTCACCCGGCGCGCCGCCCGGGCTCTCGAGCACCTCCTTGAGCATGACCACCTCGCCGACCCGCTCGTAGCCGAACGCGTCGACGATGTTGAGGGCGTCGTTGAGCAGGACCTCCTGCCCGCGTCGCAGCTCGGCGACGTCGAGCGACGGCGACACCGCGACCCGCAGCTTGCGGCCGCCGGTGAAGACGTCGACCGTGCCGTCGTCGTGCCGAGCCAGGAAGACACCGTAGCCACTCGGTGGCTGGGCGAGGCGGTCGATCTCCTCCTTGAGCGTCACGATCTGCGCGCGAGCCTCCTTGAGAGTGCTCACGAGCCGCTCGTTGTTCTCGGTCAGCCGCGCCAACTGGGCCTGGGTGGCCGCCAGCCGCTCCTCGAGCTGCCGGACGTGTCGGGGGCTTTCGGTCAACTTGCGCCGCACCAGAGCGAGTTCCTCTTGCAGGAACGCGACCTGCGTGGAGAGATCGTGGGCCTCCTTCTCCCACCGTGCGGCGCGCGAGTCCGCGTCGTCGCTGCGTGCCACGTCCCACCTCCCCGGGGGGCTTGAACGTTCTGCCCTAACACTAGCCGCTATGAGCGCGATTCGGTCCCGCGCAACGCCCCTGTCACCGAACCTTGATCGCCAAGGGTGGGCCGGCGGGACCGGTGCGGCCGTTCGGGTACCGTCGGGGCGTGGGACGGGAGAACATGGGGGGTGCTCCGGTGGCGGAGGTCGCGACGGACGAGCTTCAGGTCTGGGTGGACCAGGATCTCTGCACCGGCGACGGACTCTGCGTGCAGTACGCGCCGGAGGTCTTCGAGTTCGACATCGACGGCCTGGCCTACGTGAAGAGCCCCGACGGCGAGCTGCTGCAGGCCCCCGGCAGCCGCGTCGGCGTGCCGGAGCACCTGCGGCTCGAGGTGATCGACTCGGCGAAGGAGTGCCCGGGCGAGTGCATCCACGTGGTGCGCGGCAGTGACGGCGTCGAGGTGGCCGGCCCCGAGGCCGACGACTGATCCGCACCGCCGGCCGCCCGGGCCGAATCTGACCGGGCGCCGGCGCCCGGTCAGAGCAACGGGCGGCCGACCACCGACGCGACCAGGCGGGCGAACTCCTCCAACCGGGCGATCTGGCCGGCGCCGCCGTCGTCCAGCGTCTTGCCGAACCGCAGCGCGTCGTGCCGGGGCGCGCCGGCCATCTCCTCCGGCGGGGGCGCCTCGTCCAGCGAGGTGAGCAGCAGGTAGACGTCGATGCTGTCGACCCGGACCTCGCCGCTGTCGGAGCGGGTGAGCCGCCGCCGGCAGCCCACCTCGGTGACCGTGGAGACCGGCACCACCCGCAGCGACGAGGTCATGGAGCCGGGCGGCCCCTCGCCGGCCGGGACGTCCTCGCCGTGCCAGAGGATCAGCCGGCTGCCGTCGCAGACGACGACCTCCTGCCAGACCCCGTTGACCTCGTTGACGAAACGTTCGAGCGTGAAGCCGAGCACCGACGCGCCGCGCAGCACCCCGCCGAGCGCCTCCAGGGCGACGTCCGGGTCCCGCAGGTAGGCCCGCGCCGCCGACTCCAGGTCCTGGTAGGGCGACCAGTCCGGGAAGACCGCGGGCAGGTCCCCACCGCCGTAACCCGGGCTGCTCATGCCGCCGACTCCCTCCGCTCGACGCCGCCGTCGTTCTGATCGACGCGGACGACCCGCCCGCTCATGCCAGACCGCCCGTGACCGTCACGGCGTGTCCATCTCCCCCGCCGTCGCGGCGCCCGCCGCGGCCGCCTGGGCGGCCACGGCCTGCCGTGCCGCCTCCGCCTCCCGCAGCACCTGGCGGCGCTGGACGTACGCCTCAGCGCCCTTGCTCGGCTTGCGGCGGCGCGGCGGGGCCGTCACCCCGGGCGCCAGCTTGCGCGCGGAGACCAGGAACGCGGTGTGCGCGACCATGCGGTGGTCCGGGCGCACGGCGAGGCCCTCGGCGTGCCAGTCGCGCACCAGGGACTCCCACGCCCGCGGCTCGGTCCAGCCGCCGCGCTCGCGCAGCGCCTCGACCAGCTCGGAGAGCTGGGGGGTGGTGGCCACGTAGCCGATGAACACGCCGCCGGGCAGCAGCGCCCGCTCGACCATGTCGAGGGTCTCCCAGGGGGTGAGCATGTCCAGGATGATCCGGTCGAAACCGGTCTCCCGGCACTCGGCCACGTCGCCCACATGCAGGCGCCAGGCGGGGTGCGGCCCGTTGAAGAACGCCTCGACGTTGCGGCGGGCGATCTGGGCGAAGTCGTCGCGCACCTCGTACGAGTGCAACTCCCCCTCGGTGCCGACGGCGCGCAGCAGGGAGCAGCTGAGCGCGCCGGAGCCGGCGCCGGCCTCGAGCACCTTCGCACCGGGGAAGATGTCGCCCATGGCGACGATCTGCGCGGAGTCCTTCGGGTAGATCACCTGGGCGCCGCGGGGCATGGAGAGCACGTAGTCGGAGAGCAGCGGGCGCAGGGCGAGGAACGCGGTGCCGCCGCCGCTGGTGGTGACGACGCTGCCGTCGGGCAGGCCGATGAGCGCGTCGTGCTCCAGGATGCCGCGGTGGGTGTGGAACGCCTTGCCGGGCTCGAGGGTGATCGTGTGCATCCGCCCCTTCGGGTCGGTCAGCTGCACCCGGTCACCGACCCGGAACGGGCCCCGGTGCACCGGCGGCAGTCCCGGACGGTCGGCGGGCGCCGGTGCGCCCGGGTCGGCCGGGACGGCGGGAGGAGTTGCGCTCACGTGTTCATCTTCCGGTCGGGTTCGAGGAGCCTGGCGAGATCCGCGATGTGCAGAACGCCGACGACATCTTCGCCTGCGGTCACGACGTACTGCGCGCCCGGGTGGGTCTGCACGGTCTCCATCACCGCTTCCCCGTCCGTGCCGAGGGGCAACGCGGGCAGGCCGGCCAGCGAGCGGGCCACCGCGTCGACCGCGAGCCAGGGCCGGCGCTCGGCGGGCACCGCCGCGGCGGCGGCCGGGTCGACGAGGGCGACGGGCCGGCCGGCGCCGTCGGTGACCACGAGCGCGGCGCCCGCGGGGCCGGCCTCGGCGCCGCGGCGCTGCGCCTCGGCGAGCGGGGTGCCGGTGGGCACCGGCCATACCGGCCGGGCCAGCCGGGACAGGTCGATGAGCGGGAACCGCCGGCTGATGCGGGCGTACCGGATCGACTGCCCGGCGCCGCGCCACAGGGTGTACGCGACCAGCAGCATGAGCGGCAGCGCGAGCGGGGCCAGGTAGCGGGTGAGGGTGAGCGCCACGACCAGCGCCCCGGTGCCGAGGGCCACGGCCCGTCCCACCCAGCCGGCGACCTCGGTGCCGCGGTGCCGGTCCCGGGTGAGCGCCCACACGGCGGCGCGCAGCGCCCGACCGCCGTCCAGCGGCAGCCCGGGCAGGATGTTGAAGACCGCGACGATGACGTTGCTCACGGCGAGCTGGAAGGCGAGCTGGTTGACGACCGTCCGGTCGGGCAGGGCCAGGGTGGCCGCCACGGCGAGGGCGCCGAGGACCGCGGAGACCGCCGGGCCGGCGAGCGACACGACCAGGTCGACGCGGGGGGACGGGGCGTCGCGGTCCATCTCGGTGTAGCCGCCGAGCAGTTCCAGGGTGATCCCGCGGACGCCGATGCCGTAGCGGCGGGCGGTGAGCGCGTGACCGAGCTCGTGCAGCAGCACCGAGCCGAGCAGCGACAACACGAAACCCACGCCGATGAGGTAGCCGCTCAGTTGCGGCAGGTCGAGCTGGTGGCGGGCGAACTCGGCGTAGAGCACGGCCATCAGCGCGGAGAGCAGGAGCATCGAGCCGTTGAGGTGCAGCGGCACCCCGAAGATCCGCCCCACGGTCAGGCCGGGGCCGCCGGGCCGGCGCCGCCGCCGGGAGGTCTGCTCCATCGGGACGATGCTACGGACTCCGCCCGGCCCGCCGCGCGGGCGGCGGGGGCGGGCGGTGTCACACCGGTGCCCTAACCTTCCGGACATGACGGCGGATCCGGTGACCACGCAGCAGCCCACGACCCCCGCGGAGGTTCCGGCGACCGTGCGGGCGTCGCTGTCGCCGTCGCGGGCCGCCGACTTCAAGACCTGCCCGCTGCTCTACCGGTTCCGCAGCATCGACCGCCTGCCCGAGCGGCCCTCCGTCGAGCAGGCCCGGGGCACGCTCGTGCACGCCGTGCTGGAGCGGCTGTTCGACCTGCCGGCCACCGGCCGCACGCCGGCCGCCGCCGGCGACCTGGTGGCCCCGCAGTGGGACCGGCTGGTCACCGAGCAACCCGAGCTGGCCGAGCTGTTCCCCGCCGGTGGCGATCCCGCGGCCGTGGCCGAGTTCCTCCGTTCCGCGGCGGCGCTGCTCGAGGGTTACTTCGCGGTGGAGGATCCGCAGCGTCTCGAGCCGGCCGAGCGCGAGAGCCTGATCTCCGCGGTGGTCGACGACGAGTTGCTCATCCGGGGCTACCTCGACCGGCTCGACGTCGCGCCGGACGGCGCGCTGCGCGTCGTCGACTACAAGACCGGCGGCGCGCCGCGGGAGGCGTTCGAGGCGCGGGCGCTGTTCCAGCTGAAGTTCTACGCGCTGGTGCTCTGGCGCACCCGCGGGGTGGTGCCCCGGGTGCTGCGACTGCTCTACCTGCGTGACGCGGAGGTCTGCGACTACGCCCCCGACGCCGAGGAGCTGCTGCGCTTCGAGCGGACGGTGGTGGCCCTGTGGCGGGCGATCGAGCAGGCCACGGCGCGGCAGGATTTCCGGCCCCGCCCCAGCCGGCTCTGCGACTGGTGCAACCACCAGGCGCTCTGCCCGAGCTTCGGCGGCACACCGCCGCCGTTCCCGCTGGGCGCGGCCGGCGCCGACCCGCTGCGCGACGCCCGGTCGCGGCCGGCGGCGCCCGGCGCCGACGAGTGACCTCTCCTCCTCGGGGATGACGCGGGGCTCACCCGCGACGACGATCACGGCGGCCGGACGGAGCTCGCGCCGCAGCCGGGGCTCGCGAGCGTCGACACGCTCGCCGAGCAGGTTCGCGAGGCCGGCCTGCCGGTGCCGGTGCGTGTCGAGGGCACGCCGGGCGTCACCGACACCGGCCGGGGACCGGTGCCCGACACGGGCCGGCTGGGCTACGGACTGGTGGGCATGCGCGAGCGGGTCGGGCTCTACGGTGGTGTCCTGCGGACCGGCGCGCGGGCCGGCGGCGGCTACCGGGTGTACGCGAGGATTCCCGTGGAGCGGTCGGGGTCGGTCGCGGCGTGACCGGGCGGAACGGGGAGACGGTATGACCGATCGGGCGGCACGGCCGGTACGCATCCTGCTCGCCGACGACCAGCCGCTGCTGCGTACGGGCTTCCGGATGGTGCTGGGCGCGCAGGGTGACCTGGACGTCGTGGCCGAGGCCGGCGACGGCGTGGAGGCGGTGGACCTGTCCCGTCGCCTGCTGCCCGACGTGGTGCTCATGGACATCCGGATGCCGCGCATGGACGGGGTGGCCGCGACCCGCGCGATCGTCGACGCCCGTCTGCCGGTGCGGGTGCTGATCCTCACGACGTTCGACCTCGACGAGTACGTGGTGGGGGCGCTGCGCGCCGGGGCCAGCGGGTTCCTGGCCAAGGACGTGCCGGCCGAGGACCTGGTGACCGCCATCCGCACGGTGGCCGCCGGGGAGGCCGTCGTGGCGCCGCGGATCCTCCGGCGGCTGCTGGACCGGTTCGCCGAGGCGCTGCCCGACCCGGACGCCGCGCCGCCGCGCTCGCTGGCCGCGCTCACCGACCGCGAGCGGGAGGTGCTCGTGCAGGTGGCCCGGGGGCTGTCGAACGCGGAGATCGCCGCGGCGCTGTCGGTGAGCGAGACCACGATCAAGACGCATGTGGGGCACGTGCTCACCAAGCTGGGGCTGCGCGACCGGGTGCAGGCTGTCGTCCTGGCGTACGAGACGGGCCTGGTCCGCCCCCGGGCGTAGCGCCGGCCGTCCGGCTGCCCCTCCGACGTACGCGCGTTTTCACTCTGGGGCGCGACGGCGCGGTTGCCTCCGTCACCTACCGTGACCGCAAGCGGCTCGGCACGGTTGACCCTCACGCGGCGTGAGTTCCTAGCGTGGCCGCGGTGTCGTCGAAATCCCGTCGACGACGCGGCCGGTCAGGGGCAACCCTGAGCCGGGATGGGGGGCACCCGCAGCGTGGAAATCCGCCACGGCTCCGACCGGAGGCGGACGGAACCGCGCCGGGAAGCGCCGAGGATGGGAACTGCCGCGCCGATTCCAGCGGGGGGCGGCGCGGATCGACCGATCGGAAGAGGGAGACGACGTGACCGCGACGGTAGGCCGGCAGGCGCAGGCCGCGGCCCGGGCGAGCGACGTGTGGAAGGTGTACGGCAGCGGCGAGGCTCAGGTCGTCGCGCTGCGGGGGGTCAGCGCGGAGTTCGAGCGGGGCCGGTACACGGCGATCATGGGGCCCTCCGGGTCCGGCAAGTCGACGCTCATGCACTGCCTGGCGGGCCTGGACACGGTGACCCGGGGGACGGTGTCGATCGGCGACACCACGGTCACCGGTCTGGGGGACGCCGGGCTGACGAAGCTGCGCCGGGACAAGGTGGGGTTCATCTTCCAGCAGTTCAACCTGCTGCCCACCCTCAGCGCCAAGGAGAACATCCTGCTGCCCCTGTCGATCGCCGGGCGTAAGCCCGACCCGGCGTGGTACGACACGGTGATCGACACGGTCGGCCTGCGGGATCGGCTGGACCACCGGCCGGCGCAGCTGTCCGGCGGCCAGCAGCAGCGGGTGGCGTGCGCCCGGGCGCTGGTGTCCCGCCCCGAGGTGATCTTCGCCGACGAGCCGACGGGCAACCTCGACTCGCGGGCCGGCGCGGAGGTGCTGAACTTCCTGCGCAACTCGGTACGCGAGCACGGCCAGACGATCGTCATGGTGACCCACGACCCGACGGCCGCCGCGTACGCCGACCGGGTGGTGTTCCTCGCCGACGGGCAGATCGTCTCCGAGCTGATCGAGCCGACCGCCGAGACGGTGCTGGACACCATGAAGAAGCTGGACGCCCCGGCCGAGGTGAACGGCTGATGATCCGGGCGACGCTGAAGAGCCTGCTGGCCCGCAAGCTCCGGCTGATCCTCTCCGGCCTGGCGGTCGTGCTCGGGGTGATGTTCGTCTCCGGCGCGTTCGTGCTCACCGACACGCTCGGCCGCACGTTCGACTCGATCTTCGCGGACGCGTACGAGGGCGTGGACGTCAACGTCGCGGCCAAGCCGAAGATCGCCATGTCGGAGATGGAGGGCGAGCAGACCGCGCCGCCGTTCGCGGCGGCGACGGTCGACACCGTCCGGGCGGTGCCCGGCGTGGCCGAGGCCACCGGCGTGGTCGCCGCCGACGGCGCGCGGCTCATCGGCAGCAACGGCAAGGCGGTCGCCTCGTTCGGGCCGCCGCAGCTCGGCGAGAACTGGACGGGCGAGTCGGACGTGGTGCGGCTGCGTGAGGGTCGGGAGCCGCGCGCCGACGACGAGATCGTCATCAACAAGGGCCTGGCCACCGCCGGAAAGGTGCAGCTCGGCGAGCGGGTGGGCGTGCTCACCCCGCTGGAGCCGAAGCGGGAGTTCACCATCGTCGGGATCTTCGGTTACAGCGGCAACCGGGACTCGATCGGCGGCGCCAACGAGATCATGTTCACCACGCCGACGGCTCAGCGGCTCATGTTGGGCGAGCCGGGCACGTTCAACAGCGTCTCGGTGAAGGCGGCCGGCGGGGTGTCCGACGAGTCGCTGCGCGACGCGGTGGCCTCCGCGGTGGGCGACGGGTTCGTGGTGAAGACCGGCGAGCAGCTCTCCACCGAGGCCGCCGAGGGCTTCAAGGAGGCGCTGTCCTTCTTCAACCGGATCCTGCTCGGTTTCGCGGCGGTGGCGCTGCTCGTGGGCACGTTCCTGATCCTCAACACCTTCTCGATCATCGTGGCGCAGCGGACCCGGGAGCTGGCGCTCATGCGCGCCGTCGGCGCGAGCCGCCGGCAGATGATCGGCTCGGTGGTGCTGGAGGCCGTCGCGGTGGGCCTCATCGCCTCGGTGCTCGGCCTGGCCGCCGGCATCGGCATCGGCGCGCTGCTGGCGTGGGCGTTCGGCAACCTCGCGGGCGGCCTCACCCTGGCCGGCCTCGGTGTCCCGGCGTCGGCGGTGATCGGCGCGTTCGCGGTGGGCCTCGTGATCACCGTGGTGGCGGCGCTGCTGCCCGCGCTGCGGGCGTCGCGGATCCCCCCGATCGCGGCCATGCAGGACGTGGCGACCCCGGACCGACCACTCACCAAGATCACCGTGACCGGCGGGCTGGTCACGGCGGTCGGCGCCGTGCTGCTCGCGCTCGGCCTCGGCGGCAACGCCGGGGGCAACACGCTCGTCACCATCCTGGCCGGGGTGCTGTTCGCCTTCATCGGGGTGGCGCTGCTGACCCCGCTGATCAGCCGCCCGGTGGTGAGCCTGCTCGGCGCGATCTTCGCCTGGTCGGTGCCGGGCAAGCTGGGCCGCCTCAACTCCGGGCGCAACCCGCGCCGCACCGCCATCACGGCCGCCGCGCTGATGGTCGGCATCGCCCTGGTCACCGGCGTGACCGTGATCCTGGACTCGGCCAAGAGCAGCATCAGTGGCCTCGCCCAGGACACCATCAAGGCCGAGCTGGTGATCTCGGGCGTGCAGAGCGGCCCCCGGCCGCCGACGTTCGACCCGGCGGTGCTCCAGAAGGCCGCCGCGATCCCCGGCGTCCGCCTGGTCGACGGCGAGTACGGCGACATGGCCGTCGTCGGCGGAGAACGCACCTGGGTGGGGGCGAGCAGCGACGCGGGCGCGCTGCGGCAGATCTTCGGGGTGCAGCCCACCGCCGGTGACATCGACCGGCTCGGGCCGGGCCAGATGCTCGTCAGCTCGGACACGGCAAAGGACCGAGGGCTCTCGGTCGGCTCGACCGTGCCGGTGCAGCTGGCCCGCGGCGAACCCACCACCTACACGGTGACCGGCATCTACGCGAGCACGCAGCTCACCGGCGGGGTGCTCCTGCCGGCCGAGGCGGCCCGCGACTTCGCCATCCCGCAGCCGATCCAGGGCTTCGTCCAACTGGACCCGGGCGCCCGGGTGGCCGACGTGCAGCCGCAGGTGGAGGCGTTGCTCGCCGACTCGCCCGAGGTCTCGGTGGCCGACCGGGACGCGTTCATCGACCAGCAGGCCAGCCAGCTCGACGGGCTGCTCACGATGATCCAGATCCTGCTGGCGCTGGCCATCGTGATCGCGGTGCTCGGCATCGTCAACACGCTGGCGCTGTCCGTGCTGGAACGCACCCGGGAGCTCGGCCTGCTGCGGGCCATCGGCCTGCGGCGGGCGCAGACCATGCGGATGATCACCGTGGAGGCGGTGGTGATCTCGGTGTTCGGCGCGCTGCTGGGCGTCGTCGTGGGCGCCGGTCTCGGCGCCGCGGTGGTCGAGGCGCTTCAGGACGAGGGCATCACCGACCTGATCCTGCCCTGGTCCCAGATGGGGGTCTTCCTCGGCCTCGCCGCGGTCGTCGGAGTGATCGCGGCGGTCCTGCCCGCGATCCGGGCCGCCCGGATCAACGTCCTGGGCGCCATCGCCCACGACTGACCCGGCATGCGCGAGGGGTCCCGCCGGCCGGCGGGACCCCTCGTCGCGTTCACCGGTCGGCGGTCCGCTGCCCGAGCAGCGCGGCGAGCAGCTCCAGGTCCGCGGCGGTCAGGCTCTCCACCTGGTGGACGCCCTCGGCGGCCGGCAGGGGCACCTCGGCGGGCACGGCCAGCACGGCGGCCCCGGCGGCCAGGGCGCTCGCCACACCGGAGGCGGAGTCCTCGATCGCCACGCACCGCTCGATCGGCACGCCGAGCATCCGGGCGGCGGTCAGGTACGGCTCCGGGTGCGGCTTGGTGGCGTCCACCTCGTCGCCGCAGACCACCGCGTCGAAGCTGTCCCGGCCCAGGGTCTCCAGGGCCACCTCCACGAGCGGCCGGACGCTGGAGGTGACGAGGGCGGTGGGGATGCCGGCGGCCCGGACCGCCCGCAGCAGCGCCAGCGCGCCGGGCCGCCATTGCAGCCCGGTCCCGAACAACTCCAGGATCCGGGCGTCGATCCACGCGGCGCTGACCGCCGGGTCCCGCTCGGGCTGGCCGAGGTCGTCGTGGAAGATCCGCATCGAGTCGGCCATGCTGGTGCCGACGATCGCCTTGCGGGCGGCGTCGGACAGCGTCCCGCCGTACGTCTCGGCGAGTTCGGTGAGCGCCACGTCCCACAGCTTCTCGCTGTCGATCAGGGTGCCGTCCATGTCGAAGAGCACGGCGGCGGGGTGACGGCTGGTGCGCGGATCGTCCAGGGACATGCCCGGATCCTCTCAGGGGCCACCCCCGCCGCTCGCCGCGGTGCCCGCGCGGGTGACCCACGCCAACGTCCGCCCGCGCGGCACCGGCCCCGGAATGCCGTCAGCCGAGGTCGCAGGCCGACAGCGACCGCTCGTACCCGCGGAAGAACGACTCGGTGCGCTGCTCGGCGGTGCCGTGCGCCCCCTCGGCGAACCAGGGCTGGTCCGGGTCGTCGCCCACCGCCGCCAGCCCCTCCCGGAACTCGTCCAGGTCGCCCTCGCCCAGGGTGAGTGCCCGGGAGCGCACCGAGTCGCCGAGGTACGCGCCGGCCATGCAGTCGGCCTGCAGCTCCTGCTGAATGGTGAAGTCGTAGCGGATGCCGAGGCGCACCTGGATGCCGTGCGCGTACTCGTGGCCCAGCAGGTAGAACACGAACGCGTCCCCGACCTGCCGGAACGCGGCCACCGACCACGCGACGTCGTAGGCGATGAAGTCGCCCTGCGAGCAGTAGACGGCGTTGTTGCGCGGCAGCGGCTGCCCGCCGCAGGAGACCTCCCCCGCCCGCTGGTAGGGGACGATGCGCCGGACCGGCCGGAACTGCTGCCCCGACGACCGGAACTGCGCCGCCCAGTAGCGCTCGGCCACCGCCTGCGCGTCGGCCACGTCGTCGGCGAACTCCTCGATGCTGGTGGTGCCGTCGGCACGGGTGACCGACGGGTCGGGCGCCGCCGCCGACCGGCGCGGCGCCGGCTCCTCGCCCTGCGACGGGCCCGACACCCCGCCCACGAAGCAGCCGGCCGTGGCGACCACCGCCGCCAGCAGGCCGGCCAGCAGACCCCGAGAACGACGTGCCGAGCCCATCCTCACAGTGCCCTCCCCGGCGTCCGTGCTGCCGCAGCCAGTACCCCGGCCGCGCCGCACCCATGCGTCATCGTTCACGGCGCGGCGGCGCGGCCGGTTCAGGAACCGGCGCCCGTGTCGGTCAGGCGCCACCCTGCCGGCCGGTGTTCCAGGTCTCCCCCTGCGACTGGTGCCGCTCGACCTCGTACCGCTGCTGGGACCCCCGCGCCTCGCGGGCGGCCGTCGCGTCGTCGGCCGAGCTGAGCCGGCCGCGGTCCCGCCACCACACGTAACCGAAGCAGCCGACCAGGAGCAGGGCCACGATCACGAGCACGATCCACAGTGTCATGAGCCGACGGTAGCGGCGCCGCGCTCGCGGTGGCGTCCCGCGCGCGGCTAGGCTCACCGCCGATGACGACCTTCGACGACCACGAGCGCCGTCGGTGGGCGGGGCGGGCGCACGCGTACGCCCGCAGCTACGCCCGGCTCTGCGCGTATCCCGCCCCCATGCTGCTCGACGCGGCCGGAGCGCGGTCCGGCGCCCGGCTGGTGGACGTGGGCACCGGGCCGGGCACCGTGGGGGCGCTCGCCGCCGCCCGGGGCGCGACGGTCACGGCCGTGGACGCCGAGGCCAGCATGATCACGGCGGCGCGCGTGGCCCGGCCCGACGGCCGCTTCGTCCGGGCCGCGCTGCCGGACCTGCCCTTTCCCGACGCCACCTTCGACGCGGCGGTGGCGAACTTCGTGATCAACCACGTCGGCGACCCGCGCGCCGCCATGGCGCAGCTGGCCCGGGTGGTACGCCCTGGCGGGCACGTGGCGGTCACCGTCTGGCCGTACCCGCAGCCGCCACTGCAACGGCTCTGGGGGCAGGCGTACGCCGCTGCCGGCGGACCCTTGCGGCCCGACCTGCCCCGGCTCGCCGCCGAGAACGACTTCGACCGGACGCCGGCCGGTCTCACCGGGCTGCTGCGTGGCGCCGGCTTGGCGGCGGTGCGGTGCGAGACGCTGTCCTGGGTGCACCGGACCGACCCGGACGACTGGTGGGCCGGACCGGCCGGTGGCATCGGCCAGCTCGGGCACCTGCTGGTGGGGGCGCCGGCGGAGTTGCGCGAACGGGTCCGCAAGGAGTACGACCGGCTCACCGCGCGGTACCTCGACACGGACGGGCTGCTCGGGCTGCCCACCTCGGCCCTGCTCGCGACCGGTCGGGTGGAGTGAGCCGGCCGGTGATGTCCGGAACCGGGCGGCGGCGACGACGTCTCCGGTGAGCGGCGCCGCACGGGCGCCGGCGGAAGGAGCAGACCGTGAAGTACATGATCATGCTGTACGGCTCGCAGCAGGACTACGACGTGCTGACCGGGCGCCCGGGCGACAAGCCGGCGATGACGCCCGAGCAGGTCGCCGCGATGCACGCGCACATGGAGAAGGTCCACCAGGCGCTCGCCGAGTCCGGTGAGCTGGTCGACGCGCGCGGCCTGACCGCGCCGGTGCACGCCCGGCGGGTGCAGGTCGACGGCGGCCTGCCCGTGGTCACCGACGGGCCGTACGCGGAGACGCAGGAGGTCCTCGCCGGGTTCACGATCGTCGAGTGCGCGAGCTTCGACCGCGCCACCGAGATCGCCGCCGGGTTCGTGAACCCGGACGCCCCCGGCGAGTACGTCGACGTGCGCCCGGTGGTCGACGGCATCGAGGACCTGGCCGGCTGACGGTGCCCACGTCCGTCGAGGACCTGCTGCGCGAGCTGGCGCCGCAGGTCCTCGGCGCGCTCGTACGCCGCTACGGCCACTTCGACACGGCCGAGGACGCCACCCAGGAGGCGCTGATCGCGGCCGCCACCGGGTGGCCGCGCGACGGCGTACCGGACAACCCCCGGGCCTGGTTGATCGCGGTGGCCGCCCGCCGGCTCACCGACCTGCTCCGCCGCGAGCAGGCACGCGCCCGGCGGGAGGACACCGTCGCCCGGTGGGTGCTCCCCGCCGACCGGGTGGCCCCGGCCGCCGACGAACCGCCCGCCGACGGCGACGACAGCCTCATCCTGCTGTTCCTCTGCTGCCATCCGGCGCTCTCCCCCGCCTCGCAGATCGCGCTCACGCTGCGCGCCGTGGGCGGGCTGAGCACGGCCGAGGTGGCCCGGGCGTTCCTGGTGCCGGAGGCCACCATGACCCGGCGGATCACCCGCGGCAAGCAGCGCATCCGTGACAGCGGGGTGCCCTTCGCGATGCCGGACGAGGCGCAGCGGCGGCAACGGCTCGCCGCGGTGCTGCACGTCCTCTACCTGATCTTCAACGAGGGGTACGCGCGCACGTCCGGGCCGGGTCTGCTCCGCGCCGACCTGGCGGCCGAGGCGATCCGGCTGGCCCGGCTCGTCCACCGGCTCCTGCCCGACGACCCCGAGGTGACCGGGCTGCTCGCGCTCATGCTGCTCACCGACGCGCGGGCCCCGGCCCGGATCGGCCCGCACGGCGAGTTGGTGCCGATGGCCGAGCAGGACCGCGGCCGCTGGAAGGCCGACCAGGTCGCCGAGGGCGTCGCGCTGGTGGCCGCTGCCCTCCCCCGCGGCCCGGTCGGGCCGTACCAGGTGCAGGCCGCCATCGCCGCCCTGCACGACGAGGCGCCCAGCGCGGCGGAGACCGACTGGGCCCAGATCACCGCCCTGTACGAGGTGCTGCGCGACATGGTCGACAACCCCGTGGTGGCGCTCAACCACGCCGTCGCCGTGGCGATGAGCCGCGGCGCCCCGCAGGGCCTCGCCCTGCTGGACGCGCTGGCCTCCGACGACCGGCTCGCCGGGGATCCCCGCCTGCCCGCCGCCCGGGCGCACCTGCTGGAGCTGCTCGGCGACCGTACCGCCGCCCGCGACGCCTACCGGACGGCGGCCGACCGGTCGACGAACCTCGCGCAGCAGCGCTACCTGCACGCCCGGGCCGAACGGCTCAGCGACCCCGGGTGACGGCCTCCCCCGGACCGGTGCTGACGGCGATGGACCTGGCACGAGTCGTGACGGACAGTTCCTAGTAGCGGGCGCCCACGACCTGACCGGCCAACGCGTCGAGGGCTGCCACGTCGTCCGCCGTCAGCCGCACGTCCAGGGCGGCGGCGTTCTGCTCGACCCACGCCACCCGCTTGGTGCCGGGGATCGGCACCACCGGGATGCCCAGGGCCTCGCCCCGACCGGCGACCCAGGCGATGGCCACCTGACCCGCCGTGACGCCCCTGCGCTCCGCGATCCGCCGCACGCCGTCGGCGATCGCCTGGTTGGCTGCCGCGGCCTCGTCGGTGAAGCGGGCCAGGCGGCGGCGCCCGTCGCTCGGTGCGAGTCGAGCGGGGTCGACGGTGCCGGTGAGGAAGCCGCGGCCCAGCGGCGAGTAGGCGACGAGACCGACACCCAGCGCACGGGCCGCCTCGGCCACCACCGTCTCCGGGTCACGCGTCCAGAGCGAGTACTCGCTCTGGACCGCGGCGATCGGATGGACCGCGTGGGCGGCGCGCAACTGGTCCCCCGTGACCTCGGACAGGCCGATGTGACGCACCTTGCCCTCCTGGACGAGGTCCGCGAGGGCGCCGACCGAGTCCTCGAACGGCACCTGCGGGTCCACCCGGTGCAGATAGAACAGGTCGATGTAGTCGGTGCCCAGCCTCAGCAGCGAGGCGTCGGCGGCGGCTTTGATGGCGTCGGGTTCGTTCCTGATGACAGTCTTGCCCCGCGCCGTGGTGAGGTCGATGCCGAACTTGGTGGCCAGTTGCACCTCGTCGCGTCGGCCCGCGATCGCCCGCCCGACGAGAACCTCGTTGTGACCGACGCCGTAGGCGGCGGCCGTGTCGATCAGGGTGACGCCGAGGTCCAGTGCCCGTCGGATGGTCGCGATCGACTCGTCCCAGTCGGCGGCGCCGTAGATGGAACTCATGCCCATACAGCCGAGCCCCTCCGCGGAGACGGTGAGGCCGCCGAGCTGTAACGTTCTCATATCCCTGTCCTTACCTGAGAAGTATGACCGGGCCGCTGGCCAGGTCGACCGGTCCAGAATCGCCAATGTGGGCGCGCGCAAACAGGTCCCCGTCTTCCTGGGGAAATCAGGAACAGTCACCGGGCCGGGCAGCCGTCCTACTGTGGGGGCATGGAGGGGCGGACGAACCCGATCGGCGAGTTCCTGCGGGCGCGCCGCGAGCGGTTGCGGCCCGAGGACGCGGGCATTCCCGCCACGGGACAGCGCCGTACCCCCGGACTGCGTCGCGAGGAGGTCGCGATGCTCGCCGGCATCAGCACCGACTACTACCTGCGCCTCGAACAGGGACGCGACCGCACGCCGTCCGCCCAGGTGCTCGGCGCCCTCGCCCGGGTCCTTCAACTGGACGCGGACGAGACGACGTACCTGTACGCCCTCGCCCAGGCCCGGCCCACGCGTGCTCCGCACGGCCGCGCCGAGAGGGTACCGGCCAGCACGCTCCGCCTGCTCGACGCGCTGCCCATGCCCGCGTTCGTCGAGGACCGCTATCTGACCGTGCTCGCCGCGAACCAACTGGCCCAGGCGCTGTCGCCCAACATGCGTCCCGGCGTCAACCGGCTGGCCGCCGCGTTCCTGGATCCGCAGGACCGCGAGCTCCACGACGACTGGGAGCAGGCCACCGCCGCCGCCGTGGGCCAACTGCGCGCCGTCATGGGCGCCGAGACGACCGACCCCCGCCTGGTGGCGCTCGTCGGCGAACTCTCCATCAAGAGCGAACGCTTCCGGCGGCTCTGGGCCCGGCAGGACGTCGTCCGCCGCGCCAGCAGCCGGACCCGGCTGCACCATCCGGAAGTGGGTGACCTGGATCTGCACCGGGAGAAGCTGATCGTGGCGGGCACCGACAACCAGGTTCTCGTGATCTACCACGCCGAACCCGGCACACCCTCGGCGCAGGCGCTCGCCCTGCTCGGCAGCATCGCCGTGAGCGCCGGACCCACCGCGCAACCCGCCCCGCCGACGCACCATGCCGACCGGAACACGACCGTGCCACGGGCGGGAGACACCGACGTTTAGGTCGAGCCCTCCCGGGCATACGGCCGCCCCTGACGTGACACGGGGGTGGTCATGGCCCTGGTCAACCCGGCTCCGGACTATTTCGAGCCCGAAGACGGCATGTTCCTCGCGACCCTGCTCATCGTCCGGGACGTGGACCGCTCCCGCGAGTACTACGAGCGGGTCTTCGGAGCGACGTGCGTCCACGAGAGAAACCCGTTGATCATGAAGTTCTTCAACAGCTACATCATCATCAACGTCGAGGGCGGTCCGACGGACGACAAGCCGATGGTCCAGGCCAAGGCACCGCCCGATCCCAACATTCTGAGCTGTGCCATGAACGTGCGGGTGCGGGACATCCGGAAGCTCTATGCGGAATGGAAAGCCAGAGGCGCGGACTTCCTCACCGAGCCGAAGGACCACGGCACGGAGATCCGCTGCTATCTGCGGGACCCGGACGGGTATCTGGTGGAGATCGGGCAGGGCCTCTGATCACCATCAGGTGGTGCCGGTCGACCGGTATCTGCGGAGCGCGGCTTCGGCGAGTGGGGTGAGGTGTCGGTGGCCGCCGGGCTTGTTGCCCTGCTCCTGGACGACCACCAGGGTGGTTCCGGTCCGGACGAGGACGCTGTCGCACTCCAGCGTGTCGGCACCGGACGTCATGCTGCAGCTCACGTGCACACTGTCATCACCCAGTGGCGGCCCCGGCGCGGCCGCGAAGCGGTAGCTGCCTCCGACGACCTGGCCGGACGACGCGACGGTGGGGCAACGGGCGATGACGGTTCGCAGGTCGGTCATCGCCCGTCGTGCACCGTCGTCGGCGTAGGTCCGCAGGACCTCGGTTCCCACCCAGAAGTCGTCGGGATCCCCGTCATAGCCGAGGGTGGCCGCGGCCATCGCCGACGGTGTCCCGGTCAGCCGGGTTGCCGACAGCAGGGGGATCAGTTCCGAGCAGGCTACGGCGACGCCGGGGCGTTGATCCCCGGCATCCGACGGCATGCTGGTCGCTATCTGGACGGTGAACCCGGGCGGCAGGGAATCGGGCGCGACCAGGCGTCCGGACAGCGTCGCGGAGTAGCCGGACCCACCGGTCGCCGGGACCACCGGCTTCGCCGGTACGGCTGAGCCCGACGCCTGCGCGGTGGAGAAGCTCGTCTCCTCCGTCGATCGATCCACTGTGGGAGTTGACGGGGAACCGCACGCGGTCACCAGGCAGACGGCCACCACCGCCACCGGTCTACGCAGCACCATGCCGAGCACCGGGCAGACCCCGTATGCCGAGCCACTGCTCGGCGCCCCAGGCCTCGAACCGCTCCACCTCAACGAACCCCAGCTTCGCCGCGAGACGCATCGAGCCGGTGTTGGCGGTCTGCGTGGTGAGCACCACCGGCTCGCCGGGAAGCACGCCGGCGAGCCAGCCGAGTGCCGCCGCGCACGCCTCGGCGGCGTACCCGAATCCCCACGCCCGCGGCAGGAACAGGTAACCGAGATCGGCCTTCCCCACGGCAGCCGGGCGACGGTGTCCCGTTGCCCTCCTGAGCAGGATCTGGCCGATCATCGCCCCGTCGAGATCCACGACGAAACTTCCGGGCCACCGCTCGGGCACCTCGGGCGTTTCGCGCTCGAGCTCGTCACGCGGTCGAGGGCCGCCGAGGTAGGTGTTCACCTCTGGCGAGGCGAGCAGCTCGATGAACGCCGCACGGTCCCGCGCCTCGGACTCACGGAGCACGAGCCGCTCCGTCCTGATCGGATCGGGCGGCCAGGCGACGAGCCCCAGATGATCCATCCGCGCACGCTAGCAGGCGGTCATGGTCAGGACGGCGATTGTCCCCCACAGTCCGGCAACGAGGTCGCAATCGGTCCGCGGCGCTGGCCGGGGGCTCGGTCGCGCTCGTAGCACGTGTATCGGGTCCAGGGGACGGGTAGCCCACCGACTGCATCTGCCGAGGGAGGGTGTGGCCATATGGACGGCGAGCGCATTCCGGACTCGTTCACCGAGCAGACCGCACTTGTCGGTGACATCACGATCAACTACCTCCGCGGGGGGCGGGGCAGCACCCTGGTGCTCCTGCACGGCTATCCGCAGACGTGGTACATGTGGCGGAAGATCCTGCCGGAGCTTGCCGAGCACTACACGGTCATCGCGCCCGACCTGCGGGGAGCTGGTGGAAGTGACGCCCCGGCCGGAGGCTACGACAAGAAGACCCTCGCCCGCGACGTGTACGGCCTACTCAGCCAACTCGGCCTCGAACGCGACATCAGCCTCGTCGGGCATGACATCGGCACCATGGTCGCGTACGCGTACGCCGCCGCCCACAGCGAACAGGTGAGCAAGCTCGTACTCACGGAGGCGCCCATCCCGGACCAGAATCTGTACCAGTTCCCGTCACTGACGCCCAAGGGACCGGGCGCATGGAATTTCGGCTTCTTCAGCCTCTCCAACGGGCTGCCCGAACGGATGGTGAACGGCAGGGAGGCCCTCTGGGTGGAGCGGTTCATCGATTCGATGCGAGTGCAGAAGACCGGTATCGGTGACGAAGATGTCGACGAATACGCGCGGTACCTGCAAGACGACGCGCGCCTGAGGGCCAGCTTCGAATACTTCCGGGCCTTCCCCCAAGACATCGCCGACAACGCCGAGTACGGCAAGACGAAGCTCCCCATGCCGGTCCTTGCCCTCGGTGCCCGCGGCAGCCTCGAAGAGGCGGTATTGAGCCAGGCCAGGCGATACGCCACGACGGTGAGCGGCGGCGTCATCGAGAACTCTGGCCACTGGATCTTCGAGGAACAGCCCGCTGAAGTCACCGCCCGACTCCTGGAGTTTCTCCGTCGAGACTGACTGCCGGCCAGCGAGGACCGCCCCGACGGCCTGGAGACGGCACGATCATCGAAATCGGGGCCACGTCGCGTGCTCCGCCGCGGGTCAACGAACGTGCATTGATCACTTGGCGTTGAAGTAGCTCGCCTCCGGGTGGTGCACCACGATGGCGTCGGTGGCCTGTTCCGGGATCAGCTGGAACTCCTCCGACAGCTGCACGCCGATCCGCTCCGCGCCGAGCAGCTCCACGACCTTCGCCCGGTCCTCCAGGTCCGGGCAGGCCGGGTAGCCGAACGCGTACCGGCAGCCGCGGTAGTCGGTGCGCAGCAGGCCGGCCAGGTCCGCCGGGTCGTCGTCGGCAACCGTACGGCCGTCGGGCAACGTCAGCTCCGAGCGCACCCGCTTGTGCCAGTGCTCGGCGAGCGCCTCGGTGAGCTGCACGGACAGCCCGTGCACCTCCAGGTAGTCGCGGTACTCGTTGCGGGCGAACAGCTTCGCCGCGTATTCGCTGACCGGCTGCCCCACGGTCACCAGCTGCAACGCCACCACGTCCAGCTCGTCGCCGCGCGGGCGGAAGAAGTCCGCGAGGCACAGCCGCCGCTCCTGCCGCTGCCGCGGGAAGGAGAACCGGGCCCGCTCGGCGTGGCCGTTCTCGTCGAGCACCACGAGGTCGTTGCCCTCGCTGTACGCGGGGAAGTACCCGTACACGACGGCCGCCTCGAGCACCTGGTCGGCGATGAGCCGGTCCAGCCAGTAGCGCAGCCGGGGGCGCCCCTCCGTCTCCACCAGCTCCTCGTACGACGGGCCGGTGCCGCCACGCGCGCCGCGCAGCCCCCACTGCCCCAGGAAGGTGGCGCGCTCGTCGAGCAGCGCCGCGTAGTCCGCCAGCGGCACGCCCTTGACCACGCGCGTGCCGAAGAACGGCGGGGCGGGCACCTCGACGTCCCGCGCCACGTCGGAGCGGACCGAGGCGTCGTCGAGCGCCGGCAGCGACTCGGTGACGACCGTCCGCTGCCGCTCCCGGCGGGCCCGCCTTGCGGCGAGGGCCGCCTCCCGCTCCGGGTCGACCACGGGCGCGCCACCGCGCTTGGCGGCCATCACCCGGTCCATGAGGGACAGTCCCTCGAACGCGTCGCGCGCGTAGTGCACCTGGCCGGGGAACATCGACCGCAGGTCGTCCTCGACGTACGCCCGGGTCAGCGCGGCACCGCCGAGCAGCACCGGCCAGCGCTCCGCGACCCCGCGACTGGCCATCTCGGCCAGGTTCTCCTTCATGATGACCGTGCTCTTGACCAGCAGGCCGGACATGCCGATCGCGTCGGCCCGGTGCTCCTCGGCCGCGTCGAGGATGGCGCTGATCGGCTGCTTGATGCCGATGTTCACCACCTCGTAGCCGTTGTTGGACAGGATGATGTCCACCAGGTTCTTGCCGATGTCGTGCACGTCGCCCCGCACGGTCGCCAGCACGATGCGGCCCTTGCCGCCGTCCTCCACGGCCTCCATGTGCGGCTCGAGGTACGCCACCGCGCTCTTCATCACCTCGGCGGACTGGAGCACGAACGGCAGCTGCATCTGGCCGGAGCCGAACAGCTCGCCGACCACCTTCATCCCGTCGAGCAGGATGTCGTTGATGATCGACAGCGGTGCGCGACCCTCCGCCATGGCGGTGTCGAGGTCAGCCTCCAGGCCGGTGCGCTCACCGTCGATGATCCGTCGCTTGAGGCGCTCGTCCAGCGGCAGCGCGGCCAACTCCTCGGCGCGACCGGCCCGCGCCGAGGCGGCGTCGACGCCCTCGAACAGCTCGATGAACCGCTGCACCGGGTCGTACCCCTCGCGGCGCCGGTCGTAGACCAGGTCGAGCGCCACCTCGCGCTGTTCCTCCGGGATCTTCGACATCGGCAGGATCTTGCTGGCGTGCACGATCGCCGAGGTCAGCCCGGCCTGCACGCACTCGTGCAGGAACACCGAGTTGAGCACCTGCCGGGCGGCCGGGTTCAGGCCGAAGGAGATGTTCGAGATGCCCAGCGTGAAGTTGACCCCCGGGTAGCGTCGGGCGATCTCGCGGATCGCCTCGATGGTCTCCAGGCCGTCGCGGCGGGTCTCCTCCTGGCCGGTGGCGATCGGGAACGTGAGCGCATCGATGAGGATGTCCGACCGGTCCATCCCCCAGCGCCCGGTCAGGTCCTCGATCAGCCGCACCGCGACGCGGACCTTCCAGTCCCGGGTGCGGGCCTGGCCCTCCTCGTCGATGAGCAGCGCCACCACGGCCGCGCCGTGCTCCCGGACCACCGGCATCACCCGCGCGTACCGGGACTGCGGGCCGTCGCCGTCCTCGAAGTTCACCGAGTTGACCACGCAGCGCCCGCCGAGCATCTCCAGCCCCGCCTCGATCACCGCGGGCTCGGTCGAGTCCAGCATGATCGGCAGGGTGGACGCGGTCGCGAAGCGCCCGGCCAGCTCACGCATGTCGCGGGTGCCGTCCCGGCCCACGTAGTCCACGCACAGGTCCAGCAGGTGCGAGCCGTCCCGCGCCTGGCTGCGGGCGATCTCCACGCAGGCCCGCCAGTCCTCGGCCAGCATCGCCTCGCGGAACGCCTTGGAGCCGTTGGCGTTGGTCCGCTCCCCCACCATCAGCACCGAGGCGTCCTGCGCGAACGGCACCGGGTGGTACACCGACGAGACGCCGGGCTCGTGCTGGGGCGTACGCGGCGCGGCGGCGGCGCCGTGCAGCCGCTCCGCCAGCACGCGGATGTGCTCCGGGGTGGTGCCGCAGCACCCGCCGACCAGCGAGACGCCGTACTCGCCGACGAACCGCTCCAGCGCGTCGGCCAGTTCCACGGGGGTGAGCGGGAAGTACGCGCCGTCGGCGGTGAGCACCGGCAGGCCGGCGTTCGGCATCACCGACAGCGGGATCCGCGAGTGCTGGGACAGGTAACGCAGGTGCTCGCCCATCTCGGCCGGGCCCGTCGAGCAGTTGAGCCCGATGAGGTCCACCCCGAGCGGCTCGATCGCCGCCAGGGCCGCGCCGATCTCGCTGCCCACCAGCATCGTCCCGGTGGTCTCCACGGCGACGTGGCAGATGATCGGCACCACGCGGTCGAGCTCGGCCATCGCCCGCTTCGACCCGACGATCGCGGCCTTGACCTGGAGCAGGTCCTGGCAGGTCTCCACGATCAGGGCGTCCGCGCCGCCCTCGATGAGGCCGGCCGCGTTCTGCTGGTACGCGTCGCGCAGGTCCGCGTACGGGGCGTGGCCGAGGGTCGGCAGCTTCGTGCCCGGGCCGATCGACCCCAGCACGAAGCGGGGACGGTCGGCCGTGCTGTGGGCGTCGGCGGCCTCGCGGGCGATGCGGGCCCCCGCCTCGGACAGCTCCCGGATGCGGTGCGGGATGTCGTACTCGCCGAGGTTCGGCAGGTTGGCGCCGAACGTGTTCGTCTCGACGCAGTCGGCGCCAGCGGCAAGGTAGGCCTCGTGCACCCCGCGGACCACGTCCGGACGGGTCACGTTGAGGATCTCGTTGCAGCCCTCCAGCCCGTCGAAGTCGTCGAGGGTGAGGTCGGCGGCCTGCAACATCGTGCCCATCGCCCCGTCGGCGACGAGGATCCGATGGGCCAGCACATCCAGCAACGAAGTCCGCACGGGTTCAGGTTAGTGCGGCACGCGGCCCGGCGACCGTTCCCAGCCCGTCGTCCCACATTATGTCGGCGGGATCACGGTGTCCGTTTCGACCGCTCCTGTCCGGTTGTCCGGTGGCCCGGCCGGCGCGGCCGACGGGCCGCAGCCCGGCCCGGCACGTAGGCTGACGGACGTGAAGGAGAACAGGGACGCCACCGTGCACCACCGGCGGACGACCGCGCCCGGCGTCGCCGGCCGCCACGAGCAGGGTGAGGTGACGGCGTGACCGAGTTCGACGGGCTGCCGGTGCTGCGCTCGCCGGTGGCCATCGCCGCATTCGAGGGCTGGAACGACGCCGCGGACGCGTCCACCGCCGCGGTCGAGCACCTGGAGCAGGTCTGGGAGGCCCGGCAGGTCGCCGAGCTGGACCCGGAGGACTTCTACGACTTCCAGGTGAGCCGGCCCACCATCACCATGGCCGAGGGCGAGACCCGGCGGGTGGAGTGGCCGACGACCCGTTTCATGGTCGCGAGCCCGGAGGGCACCGACCGCGACGTGGTGCTGATCCGCGGCATCGAGCCGAGCATGCGCTGGCGCACCTTCTGCGAGCAGGTGCTGGAGATCTGCCACAGCCTCGAGGTCGAGCGGGTGGTGCTGCTCGGCGCGCTGCTCGCCGACGTGCCGTACACCCGGCCGCTGCCCATCAGCGGCAGCGCCTCCGACTCGCGGGCCGCCGAGCGCTACCAGCTCACCCCCACCCGCTACGACGGGCCCACCGGCATCGTGGGCGTGCTGCAGGACGCGTGCACCCGCGCCGAGGTGGACGCCGTCTCGTTCTGGGTGCACGTGCCGCACTACGCCAACAACCCGCCCTGCCCCAAGGCCACCCTCGCCCTGCTGCACCGGGTCGAGGAGGTCGTGGACCTGCCGGTGCCGATGGCCGACCTGGCCGAGGAGTCCGCCGAGTGGGAGCAGCGGGTGCGCAGCGCCGCCGAGCAGGACGCCGAGCTCGGCGAGTACGTCCGCGAGCTGGAGGAGCGCGTCGGCGACGCGGGCATCACCCCGTTGACCGGCGACGAGATCGCCCAGGAGTTCGAGAAGTACCTGCGGCGGCGCGGCGGCTCGGCCGGCCCGACCGCCGGCTCCTGGTAGCCGCCTCTCCCCCGCCGTAGCCCGGGGCACGACGCGTCCGTCGTACCCCGGGCTTTCCGCTGTCCGTCCTCCGACGCCCCGTCGGCCTGCGTGGGCGTGCGCGTGTCGGGGTGGCGCCGCTCACCCTCCCTACGGCATCCTAGGAACCTAGATGTGATCGAGGAGGCCGACATGCAGATCAACCCCGGCGCGGCCGAGTTCCCGCACCGGCAGATCGCCGACCAGCTCAAGGCGCGGGTGCGGCGAGGCGACTGGGCGCCGGGCGAGCGGCTGCCGTCCATCCCGGCCATGGCCGAGCTGTTCGGCGTCGCGAAGCAGACCGTGCAACGCGCCGTCGACCAGCTCCGCGTCGAGGGCGTCCTCATCACCAAGCCGGGATCCGGCACGTACGTCCGGGGCACCCGGCGGCGGCTCAACCGCCTGTCCCGCGGACGGTACGGCGGCTTCCGCGGCTACCACACCGACCTGGCCGCCCGGTACCGGCAGCAGCTCGTCTCCGTCGGCCGCTCCCCCGCGCCGCCCGAGGTGGCCGACGCGTTCGGCGTCACCGACGGCACCGAACTTCTCTGCCGCCGCCACCTCGTCCGCACCGAGGACTCACCCGTCGAGGTCGGCGCCTCCTGGTTCCTCCCCGCCGACACGGCCGGCACGTCGCTCGAACGGGCCGAGGCGTTCGGCCGCCCGCTCTACCAGGAGGCCGAGGAGGCCACCGGCCGGCGGTACGTCACGGCCACCGACACGATCAGCGCCCGCCAGCCCAGCCGTGAGGAGGCCGAGACACTCCAGATCCGGCCCGACACCCCGGTGCTGCACCTGCTGCACGTGGCCTACGACGGCGCGCACAAACCGATCGAGGTCGCCCAGGCCACCTGGCCCGGCCCGATGACCACCCTCACCGAGGAGTACCGCGTCCCGGCCCCCACCGAGGACCCGGACCCCGACCCGGGGCTCGTCCTGGGCTGACGTCCGCGGCGTCGGGCTTCAGGGTCGACTCGGGTTCCTGGAAGTCGGGATGTCGGCCCGTGGCCTGACCGATGCCGCGCCCCTCCAGGAAGCCGAGTCGATCTGGAGCGCGTCCCGGCGTTTTGATCGACACCATGTCGCCGAAGTGGCGGTGTCCCGACGTGCCGGATGCCGCCACATCGGCGAGACGGAGTCGATCAAGCGTCGTGGAGCGGTCGCCGGGTGGCGGGTGGTGGGTGTTAGAGGCGGATGCCGAGGAGGGCGTCGACGGTGTCCGCGAACAGCGCCGGAGCCGCCGCGTCGTCCCCCGCGCCCGCCAGGGCCTGCTCGGCCCAGGCGTCGGCCACCGCCAGCGCACCGGGGCTGTCCAGGTCGTCGGCGAGCCGTGCGCGTACGCCCGCCAGCAGCTCGGCCCCCGACGGCCCCGCGGGCGCGGCGGCGGCCTGCCGCCAGCGGGCCAGTCGCTCCTGCGCGGTGGCCAACAGCTCGTCGGTCCACGTCCGGTCGCTGCGGTAGTGGCCCGACAGCAGCGCCAGGCGGATCGCCATGGGGTCGACCCGGTCGGCGCGAAGGCGCGAGACGAAGACGAGGTTGCCCCGCGACTTGGACATCTTCTCGCCGTCCAGGCCGATCATGCCGGCGTGCACGTAGTGGTCGGCGAACGGCGCCTCACCGGTCAACCGCTCGGCGTGCGCCGCCGACGCCTCGTGGTGCGGGAACAGCAGGTCGTTGCCGCCGCCCTGCACGTCGATCCGGTCGCCCAGCAGGTTGAGGGCGATCACCGCGCACTCGATGTGCCAGCCCGGGCGGCCCGCGCCCAGCTCGCCACCGGGCCAGGACGGCTCGCCCTCGCGGGCGCCCCGCCACAGCAGCGGGTCGAGCGGGTCACGCTTGCCCGCCCGGTCCGGGTCGCCGCCCCGCTCCGGGAAGATCTCGAGCATCTGCTCGCGGCTCAGGTTCGACTCGTACCCGAACCGGGGCGCCGCCGCGATGTCGAAGTACACGTCGCCGGTGCCGTCGTCGAGGCGGTACGCGGCACCGTCCTTCAGCAGGACCTGGACCTTCTCCGCGATGTCCGGAATCGACTCGACGGCACCCACGTAGTGCTCCGGCGGGATGATCCGCAGCGCCTCCATGTCCTCCCGGAACAGCGCCGTCTCCCGCATGGCGAGGACCACCCAGTCCTCACCGTCGCGCGCCGCGCGCTCCAGCAGCGGGTCGTCGATGTCGGTGACGTTCTGCACGTACCGCACGGGCCGCCCGGCGTCCCGCCACACCCGCTGCACCAGGTCGAACGTGATCATGGTGGCGGCGTGACCGAGGTGTGTGGCGTCGTACGGGGTGATGCCGCAGACGTACATCCGCGCCGCGTCCGACGGATCGCTCGGGTACACACCCCGCCGCGCCGAGTCGTACAACGCCAGCGGACCGCCCCTGCCCGGCAGCCGCGGCACCTCGTGTCCCGCCCACGGTTCCATGCCCGCCAGCCTAACCAGCCGGCCGACACCGGGAGGGCACGCCCGCGGGTGATCAACATGACAGCGCGGGTACGCCCGGCGTCCGTCCGGGCCGTGCGGCTGTCGGTCTGGTCCGCCGGCCGTCAGACCGGCGGCCAGGGAACGGCCGGCCAGTCCTCGGGGGGCAGCGGGAATCGGCCGCTGTCGCGCAGCCGGTCGATGCGGGCGGCCACCTCGGCCACCTCGCTGATCGTCAGGTGCTCGGCCAACTCCTCGCCGAGCGGCCCGGCCACCTGGCCGGCGAGCGCGTCGAGCATCTGCACGGCGTCCGGTGGCAGCTGCCGCCCGGCCCAACCCCACAGCACCGTCCGCAGCTTCTCCTCCACGTGGAAGCTCACGCCGTGGTCCACGCCGTAGATCCGGTCGTCCGGGCCCACCAGCACGTGCCCGCCCTTGCGGTCCGCGTTGTTGATCACCGCGTCGAGCACCACGAGGCGGGCCAGCCGCGGGTCGTCGGCGTGCGCCAGGGCGTACGGGGTGCCGTCGTCGTCCCGGGCCGCCGCGATCGCGAACCAGCGGGGCGGCACGGCCTCGTCCGGCACGAACCCGACGAGCGGCTCCGCGTCGGCCGGCTCGTCGATCCAGAGCTGGCAGGAGCCCGGGCCGAACGGGCCGTCACGCAGCACGGTCGGCGGCACCAGATCCCAGCCGGTGGCACGGGAGACCAGGTAGGCGGAGACCTCCCGGCCGGCCAGAGTGCCGTCCGGGAAGTCCCAGAGGGGACGCTCGCCGCGCACCGGCTTGTAGACGCAGTGGGCGCTGACCCCGTCGAGGGTCAGCACGCCGCGCAGCGTGGCGTTCGACGCGTCGACGAGGCGTCCCTCGAGGGTGAGCTCGCCGTCGCGCAGCAACCGGAGCGCCGCGCTGCCGTCCTGTCGGGGCTGGGTGTTGGACGACGTCACCGGTGGTAACCGTTGTGCCGCGGGCAGAGGTGCCCGGCGGGATCCAGCGGCTGGCCGCAGAGGGGGCAGGGCGGACGCCCGGCGTTGACCACCCGCCGCGCCCGCTCGATGAACTCGCGGGTCGCCTGCGGGGTCAGCCGGACCCGCAGCCGGTCGAGGTCGTCGTCCGGCTCCTCGTCGTCCTCGTCGTCCTCGGGGCCGCCCAGCTCGACCTCGGCCTCCGTCTCGCCGGCCGCGATCGCCTCGATCACCACGGTCGCGGTGTCGACGTCGAAGGCCAACCCCAGGGTGCCGACCCGGAACTCCTCGTCGACCGGCGTGTCCAGCGGGTCGTTGTCGCCGACGGCGGCCGGCGGCTCGGGCAGATCCACCCCGAACCGGCGGTGCGCCTCGGTGAGCAGCTCCTCGAGCTTCTCGGCGAGCAGGGACACCTGCACCTTCTCCAGCGCGACGCTGACCAGCCGGCCGCCGCCGCGAGCCTGGAGGAAGAACGTCCGCTCCCCCGGCGGCCCGACGGTCCCGGCGACGAACCGCTCCGGCGGCTCGAAGGCGTGCACCTGGTGGGTCATACCCACGACCCTATCCGGCGTGCCACGGCACCGCGCACCCCACCGACCCGAATCGTCGCGTCCGGCCCTTCCTGGCGATCGGCGTCACATCCGTCCCCCGTCACCGTTCACGCGGACGCGCCGGCGCCGCCGCCCACGGCCGCGTCCGAGTCGGTACGCCGCGGCGCCCGCCGGCGCCGCTTCTTCGCGGGCGGCACCAGGGCCGCCAGGTCGCCACCGGTGTCGTTGAGGCGCACCAGGAACGGCCGCAACGGCGTGTAGCGGATCGCCGTCACCGAGGCCGGGTCGGCTACGATCCGCTGGAACAGATCCAGATGTACGCCCAGCGCGTCCGCCACGATGGCCTTGATCACATCGCCGTGGCTGCACGCCAGCCAGACCGCCTCCGGCCCGTGCTCGGCGGTCACCCGGGCGTCCCACGAGCGCACCGCCGCCACGGCCCGCGCCGCCATCGCGGCCATCGCCTCCCCCTCGGGAAAGACCGCCGCGCTCGGGTGCTGCTGCACCACGGGCCAGAGCGGGTCCTTGGCGAGCTTCTTGAGCGGCTGCCCCTCCCAGGCGCCGTACCCGCACTCGATGAGCCCCTCCTCGACCACCGGGGACGCGTCCGGCAGCGCCAACTCCAGGGTCTGCCGGCAGCGGATCAACGGGCTGGTCACGACGGCCGCGAGGGGTACGGCGCGCAGCCGCTCCCCGACGGCGGTGGCCTGCGCCCGGCCGGTCTCGTCCAGCTCGACCGGTTGCCGGCCGGCCAGGCCACCGTCGGCGTTCGCGGTCGTCCGGCCGTGTCGCAGAAGCAGAAGGGTCGCCACGGTGACCACCCTAGAACCTGCCCCGCGACCGGCGCCGCGCCCAGGGCTGCGCCACGAGCGCCGCGCCGTCGGTGGACGGCGCGCCGTCGGCGGGCTGGCGGCGTGCCCGGCGGCGTGCCGGCGGCGTGCCGGCGGGCCGGGGCGCGTGCCGGCGGACCGGCGGGCGTGCCGGCGGACCGGCGGGCGTGCCGGCGGACCGGCGGGCGTGCCGGCGGACCGGCGGGCGTGCCGGCGGACCGGCGGCGAACCGGCGGGCCGGCGGCGAACCGGCGGGCCGTCGGCAGCCACCGCGCCCCGTCGAGGCGCTCGCCGTCCGCCGAGCGTGCCGCGTGGCCCGCCGTGGCTCGCCGTCTTGATCGACTCCGTTGCGGCGATACGGCGGTATCCCGATGCGTCGGATACCGCCAGATCGGCGAACTGGAGTCGATCTGGCGGGTGCCGACCGGAGTGCCGGCGCGGGTTGGCGTTGATCGACTCGGGTTCCTTGATGTCGCGGTGTCTGGCCCTGGCCGACACCGCGACTTCCAGGAAGTCGAGTGGATCATGCCGGGGCAGGCACGAACCGGTGGCATGAATGTCCGGTTCGCCGCTTTCAGGTCGGGACGGGCGCATGATTGCGCGGGCGCGTGGTTGCGCGGGGCGCCATGGTTGCGCGGGCGCCACGGTTGCGCGGGCGCCACGGTTGCGCGGGCGCCACGGTTGCGCGGGCGCCATGCTTGCGCGGGCGCCATGCTTGCGCGGGCGCGTGGTTGCCCGGGCGCATGCTCGCGCGGTGACGCGCAGAAGCCAACGCGGTGAGGCGTAGAGCCGTAGACGGCAGGCCGCGGTTCGACGGCTGGGTTGAATGTCCGGTTCGCGCGGTGTCGGGACGGCTGCCGGGGCGTTTGCCGGGTTCACGAGGTCGAGGGCGGGCCGGGTGCGGGTCGACGATGAGCGGGACGTCACGCCTCGAACGCAGGGCCGACGGATCTTCGAGGCCGTCTCCGGATCCTCACCACCGCGAGATGTGTGCCTGGATGTCCGGTTCAGTCTTCGGCCGGACGTGTCATCCGGCCCGTGTTGACCGGTTTGACGGTGTGACCGGTGGCATCGTGGGGCCGGAATCGTGGGCGGGCCGGGGGCGTTGACTATCCCCGACGGCCGAGGAAGCAGCCCGCAGACGCGGGCCGCCAGCCCCCGGAATGACGGCGGGCCGCCGGTCGTTACACACGGACCCGGCCCGAGCACACGCCCGCCGGAATGATGGCGGGCCGCGGGTCGTTACACACGGACCCGGCCGAGCGTAGGCCCCCGGAATGATGGCGGGCCGCCGGTCGTTGGACATGGACCCGGCGCGGTGGAGCACCCCCGCCCATCCGCGCCGTTCCCCCGGGCGTTAGCCACCCCCCAAGGGCACGCCCGCACAGACTTTCTGTTTCACGAAAGGGCGCCTCTGTTGGTGCTCGCACCCACGCAAACAGCCGCCCCCGAGGCGTGTGGGTGTCTCACCCCCAAAGGAGCTTTCCTCATGAACACGATCATGAAGAACACGATGCTGCGTAAGAGTGTGCTGGGTATCGCTGGTCTGGCGTTCACCACCGGTGTCGCCGCCGGCCCCATCGCCGCCCACGCCGCGACCCCGAGTCACGACATGAAGCCCGTCGCCGTGGTGCAGGCCGACAAGCCGGCCGTGGACAAGGCCAAGCTGATCCCGCACGGCACCCAGGGCGCGCAGTCGCACATCGCCCTGGACGACGAGCAGACCAACAACGCCAAGGCCATCATCGCGGCGACGAAGAAGTCCGGCCTCGACGAGCGGGCCGCGGTCATCTCCATCGCCACGAGCCTGCAGGAGTCGAAGCTGGAGAACCTGGGTCACCTGGGTGACGCCAACGACCACGACTCGCTGGGCCTGTTCCAACAGCGCCCGAGCTCGGGTTGGGGCACGCCGGAGCAGATCACCGACCCCGAGTACTCCACCATGGCCTTCCAGAAGGGCCTCAAGCAGATCGACGGCTGGCACGACATGCCGCTGACCCAGGCCGCGCAGACGGTACAGGTCTCCGCCTACCCCGACGCGTACGCCCAGTGGGAACAGCAGGCCGCCGACCTGGTCGCCCAGTACTGGAACAGCTGACAACCACACAAGCACGCAACGACCGCTGGCCGGCACCCCGAACGGGGTGCCGGCCAGCGGCATGTCCGGACCCGGGTCAGGTGGCGCTGAGTTGACCGGTCAGCAGCAGGGCGAGGACCAGGGTGCCGAGAGCCACCCGGTAGAGCACGAAGACGTACAGGGTGTGGTGGGCCACGTAGCGCAGCAGCCAGGCGATGGCCGCGTACCCGACGCCGAAGGCGATGATCGTGGCCACGATCAGCATGGCGACGGTCGGGGCGGCCGTGCCCGGCGCCGCGGGTTCGAAGACGTCCCCGAGGCTGAACACGCCGGACAGCACCACCGCCGGGATGGCCAGCAGGAACGAGTACCGCGCGGCCGTCTCCCGGGTCAGGTTGAGCAACAGGCCGGCGGTGAGGGTGCCGCCGGAGCGGGACACCCCCGGGACGAGCGCCATGGCCTGGGCGAAGCCCATCACGACGCCGTCGCGCATCCGGAAGTTCTCGAGGGTGCGGGTCTGCCGGCCCCAGTACTCGGCGAAGGCGAGCACGAAGGCGAAGACGATGAGCGTGGTCGCCACCAGCCAGAGGTTGCGCCCGGCGGTACGGATCTGGTCCTTGAACAGGAAGCCGAAGATCCCGATGGGGATGGTGCCGACGATGACGTACCAGCCCATCCGGTAGTCGAGGCTGGAGCGGACCGAGCGGTCCCACAGGCCGACGATCCAGGTACGCGCGATCCGCCAGATGTCCTTGGCGAAGTAGATGAGGACGGCCGCCTCGGTGCCCAGCTGTGTCACGGCGGTGAACGACGCGCCGGCGTCGCGCCCGAAGAAGAGCGCCGAGGTGATCCGCAGGTGCCCCGACGAGCTGATCGGCAGGAATTCCGTGAGCCCCTGGACGATGCCCAGGACGATGGCCTCGACCCAGGTCACTCGGCCACTCCGGCCAGCTCCAGCGCCTCGGCGACGGTGCGCAGCGTCTGCACGCCGCTGTCCCGGTCCGCCACGAACAGGTTCACCGACAGCGTGGTGACGCCCGCCGCGGCGTACTCCCGCATCCGCTCGGCGATGCGCTCCTTCGGGCCGAGCAGCGACGTCCGGTCGATGAACTCCAGCGGCACCGCGGCGGCCGCGTCGCGCTGCCGCTTGGCGAGGTACAGGTCCTGCACCTCGCGCGCCGCGTCGCCGTAGCCCATCCGGGTGGCCAGCTGGTTGTAGAAGTTCTGCTGCCGGCTGCCCATGCCGCCCACGTACAGCGCCGCGTACCAGCGGACCAGTTCGGCGCAGGCCGCCACGTCGTCGCCGACCACCACGGGGACCGACGGCACCACGTCGAAGCCGGCGAGGTCCTTGCCGACGCGGGCCCGGCCGGCGCGGACGGCGGCGAGCTGCTCCTCGGCGAACTCGGGGGCGTAGAAGACGGCGAGCCAGCCGTCCGCGATCTCCCCGGCCAGCTCCAGGTTCTTCGGGCCGACGGCGGCCAGGTAGATCGGGATGTGCTCGCGCGGGGGGTGGAAGCTGAGCCGCAGCGCCTTGCCGGGGCCGCCGGGCAGCGGCAGGGTGTAGTGCTCGCCGGCGTACGCGACCTCCTTACGGCCGACCGCCAGCTTGACGATGTCCACGAACTCGCGGGTGCGGGCCAGGGGCTTGGCGAAGCGTACGCCGTGCCAGCCCTCCGAGACCTGTGGGCCGGACACCCCCAGGCCCAGGCGGAACCGGCCGCCGGAGAGGGCGTCGATGGTGGCCGCGGTCATGGCGGTGGCGGCGGGTGTGCGCGCGGGGATCTGCATGACCGCGCTGCCCACGTCGATCCGTTCGGTCTGCCCGGCGATCCAGGCGAGCATGCTCGGCGAGTCGGAGCCGTACGCCTCCGCCGCCCACACCACCGAATAGCCGAGCCGGTCCGCCTCCTGGGCCAGGGCCAGGTGGTCGGCCGGCGTGCTCCACGCCGTCTGGTATCCGAGGCTGAGCCCGAGTCGCAATCGTCCTCCCCCATCCGCACCACAGGTCGCATCAGGTTACGCAATGCCGGCGGACGGCCCGACCACCGGCTCACCGCTTCGGCTCGCCGGGGCGGGATCCGGCGTTCCGCCGGCAGGAACACCGGCAGAACCCGGGAGACATGACGGGAGCGAGGATATCGGTTGCGGCGGGTTCGAAATAAGGTTCACCCATGCAACAGCGACCGCTCGGCCGAAGCGGGCTGGCGGTTTCGCGGCTCGCTCTCGGCACCATGACGTGGGGTAGGGACACCGACGCCGACGACGCGGCCGCCCAGCTGAAGAGTTACCTCGACGCGGGCGGCAACCTCATCGACACGGCCGACGTCTACGGCGACGGCGACGCCGAGTCGGTGATCGGGTCGTTGCTGGGCGCCCTGGTCCCCCGCGACGAGCTGCTGATCGCCACGAAGGCGGGGCTGCGGCCGGGCAACGGCCGGCGCCGCGACAACTCCCGGGGGCACCTGCTGCGTACGCTCGACGCGTCGCTGCGCCGCCTCGGCACCGACCACGTGGACCTGTTCCAGGTGCACGGCTACGACCCGGACACGCCCCTGGAGGAGACCCTCGCGGCGCTCGACCACGCGGTGGCCAGCGGACGGGTGCGGTACGTCGGGGTGTCGAACTTCTCCGGCTGGCAGACGGCTCGGGCGGCGGCCTGGCAGACGGCGTGGCCGGGGCGGGCCCCGGTGGTGGCCGCGCAGGTCGAGTACTCCCTGCTGGAGCGTGGCGTGGAGCGGGAGGTGCTGCCGGCCTGCGACGCGCTGGGCCTGGGCGTGCTGCCCTGGTCGCCGCTGGGCCGGGGTGTGCTCACCGGCAAGTACCGGCACGGCCGCCCGGCCGACTCGCGGGCCGCGTCGCCGCACTTCGAGCGTTTCGTCGCCACCTACCTGGAGCCACGCTGCTCCAGCATCGTCGAGGCGGTGGCCACCGCGGCCGGCGGGCTGGGGGTCTCGCCTCTGGAGGTGGCGCTGGCGTGGGTCCGGGACCGGCCCGGGGTGACCGCGCCGATCCTCGGCGCCCGCACGGTCGGCCAGTTGCTCGGCGCGCTGCAGGTGGAGCGGATGACGCTGCCCGAGGAGATCACCACGGCGCTGGACGACGTGTCGGCGGTGCCCGTCGGCTACCCCGAACGCGACAGCTGACCGACCGGGCCCGACCGGCGTCCCCGGCGGCAGGCGCCGCCGGCAGCCGCTGGCGGGCAGCCGGCGGCCGGCAGGCGGCAGCGCGTGGCCGGCGGATTCGCGCGACGGCCGCCCGGTCAGGGGGTGGGCCGCTTGCCGGGGATCTCGCGGACCGCGGCGAGGAAGCGGGACTGGTCGTCGCGGGTGGCCGGGTTGACGATCCGGATCCACGACCCGTCGTCGAAGGCGATGGTGGACGGGAAGTGCACGAGCCGGGCGCCGTGCTCCGAGTCGATGCGGGTGACCCGGCGGCGCTCGACGCTCCACAACACGCGCGGTTGGCGCCGGTCGGGACGCCCCTCGTCGGGGCGGCGCCCCATCCGCAGCAAATGCAGATGAGTGTCGGTGACCGCGAGCGGGGTGCCCGTGTAGCGGTCGAGGAAGAGCAGCAGGCTGCCAGCGAGGCTGGCGAGGTCGCCGCTGAAGACGTACCGGCGCCGGTAGGCGATCTCGGCGAGCTGGTCGGCGAGCGGCCGGTAACGGCTGAGGCGGAACAGCGCCCGGAACGCCTCCTGCTCCTCGGTGAGCGGAAGCGGCTCCCGCTGGGTCGGCTGGTGCGGTGGGCCCGTCTCCGGCGCCTCCTCCTCTGGCACGCCGGCCGCCACGGCGGCGGCCTTGCCGGGCAGCAGCAGCACGCCGGCGGCCAGCCGCACCGGAGTCATCACCGCGTCCACCCAGACCACCGGGTTGACGATGTTCAGCAGCCCGAACAGCGCGCGCGGGTCGAGCGCGTCGGCCAGCTCGTCGCCCATCCGGTCGGCGAGCTGGCTGCCGGCGCGGTGGGTCTCGGGGGTGCGGACCGGGGCGAGCCCCACGTAACGGAGCTCCTGGCCGGCGACCAGCGGCGCCACGAGGGCCCGCTCCGGCTCGTCGCTGGTGCGGAACTCGTCGCGCAGCTCGCGGGCCTTGTCGCGGGCGGCCCGCGCGCCGCCGAGCACCGCGTCGGCGAGCCGACCGAGCCGACCCCGATCCCCTGACGTCACGTGCTGCCTCCTCGACCGGCCTAGCGACCCGCCGGCTGGTCGGCGGGCGGCTGCCCGAAGACATTCTGGTCGATCCAGTCGGCGCCGTCCTGCACCGCCTGGTCGACACGGTCGCTCACCTGGTCGGCCCCGGGCACGGAGAGGCCGCTCACCAGGGCCACGGAACCCCAGGTGACGCCGTGCACGACACTGTTGGGCACGTTCCACGGCAGGTTGGTGGCCCAGTCCCGGCCGATCACCCGGGCGCCCTCGCTGAGGCCGTGTTCGCGGAGGGCCTTCACGCGATCGAGGTTGCTCATGTCGAACGGCGAGCCCGACTTGCCCAGCTTGTAGGTGCCCTTCACCGGGTCGGTGACCTTGTGGTACCACTTGTCGGCCTTGCCGGCGGCGCGCCGCTTGTTGACGGACTTCATGCCCTTGCGCAGCGCCTTCTGCTTGTCGACCAGCTTGTCCAGGTGGCTGCGCAGCTTGCGCAGGTAGACGAGCACGCGCTGGAGCAGCCTGATGACCTTCTGCAGGTGGGTGGCCAGCGGCTTGATGACCTTGAGCGCCCGGGTCACCGTGATCATGCCGCGGGTCACCGAGACGGCCATGCCGGTCGCCCACGACGCCCCGGCCGTGAACGGCGCCATGACCAGGGCGGTCACCAGTGTGACCAGCAGCCAGTTCACGAACTCGACGCACAGGTCGACGAGCACGTCGTGGACGATCTGCAGGGCCTCGGCGACGCCCCGCAGGTACTCCGCGGTCGCCGCGAACTGCTCGGCGAGGTCGAGCAGTTGCTGCTCGACCTCGGCCAGCCGCTCGCCGTACGCGTCGCCGGAGGGCGCCCGCCATCCGGGCTGCGCGGCCTCCCGGGTGCTGCGGTGTCCCTGCGCCAGCTCCCGCACCTGGGCGGCCAGCGCGTCCCACTCGGTGGCCTTCGCCTGCAGCGCGGCGGGCTCACCGTCGACCATGTCGACGAGCTGGATGAGCGGCCAGGCCAGCGTGCGGCAGACGCTGTCGACCGCGTCCTCCACGCCGGAGAGGGCGTTGTCGAGGCCGTTCCACAGCTGGACGGCGCTGCCGGCGGGACCGCTCACCGGGGCATCCCCGACTGGATGGCCTTGAACCCGGCGTCGATCTCCTGCTCGTTGCGCTCGTACGCGGCCACGGTGTCGCCGAGCGCACCGGCGACCCGGTCGAACGCGGCGTTGGCGGCGCGGAACAGGTCCATGCCGTCGGTGACCTGCTCGGCGTACTTGTCGCGCAGCATGTCGCTCGCGAACGGCAGGTGGCCGAAGGCGTCCGACGGCACGTCGCCCGCCGAGGCGATCCGCCCCTCCAGGGCGGCCAGCGAGCCGGCCACCTGTCTCGCTGCGGTCTCCAGTCGACGGACCGCTTGCACGTCGACCTCGATGTCCGGCGGCATGCCCGTTCCTCCCCCGTGTGTCCGGCGCACCGACGATACGATTTCCCGGCCACCGGGCACCACCCCGGTGCGACCGTCCACGGGGGAGGATCCACATGACTGACCCGTCGTCCGCGTTCGACGCGCTGGCCGGCCGGATCGCCGACATCGAGCGCCGGTTCTCCGGCCTCCGCGACGACCTGGCCGAGCTGTCCGGCACCGCGACCGACGAGTCCGGTCTGGTCACGGCGACCGTCGACGCCGCCGGCGTGCTCACCGGCCTCACCCTCGCCCCGGCCGCGCTGCGCCTCGGCACCGAGGGGGTCGCGGAGGTGGTGCTCGAGGCGTACGGGCGGGCCCGGGCGGCCGCCACCACGCAGATGGAGGAACGGACCGAGGGGCTCGACGCGACGCTCGGCGCGGGGCTGACCGACCTGTTCGGGAAGCCGGGCGACTTCTCGGCGATGCGCCGGCTGGAGGAGACCGTGGAGCGGCTCGGACGGCTGGGCGGCCGCCTGCCGGACACGCCGGCATGACGCCGCCGAGCTGGCCGGACATCGTCGCGCGTCTGCGCGACACGCTCGCCCGCTGCGACCGGGACACCGACCTGGAGCTGTCGGCCGGCCCCCGCGGGCTGCGCCTGCTCGTCCGCCGCGACGTGGTCCGGGCGCTGTGTCCCGCGTACGACGAGGCCCGGCTGGCGGCGCTCGGCTGGCGCCGGTCGACCGGCGGGGCCGCCTGGTGGTACGAGACGCCCCGCACGCCGGAGCAGCTCGACCGGCTCAGCCTGTTCGTCGCCCGTACCGCCGCCGAGGTGCTGACCGGCGACCCGGCGGCACTCTCCTGCCGGCCCGTGCCCCCGGCACCCGACGCCGCCGCACCAGCCGCCGGCCCCGCCGCCGTGCCGGCGGCCCGGACCGCGGCCGACGCGGGCGGCGCGACGGCGGCCCACGCCGCGGGCGGGGCGGACGGCGGCCCCGCGTCCGGCCGAAGCGCCGGCCCGGAGCCCGCGGCGGCCGCGTCGCGCACGACCGAGCCGGAGGTGACGGCCCGCCTCGTCGCGGCCGCCGAGCGCCGGGACCTGCCCGGATACCTCGGGCTGCTGGCCGGGGCCACGGTGTGCGTCCCGCTGGCCGGCGACCCGACGCCCGACGGCGACTTCCCCTGGACGGTGGTCGGCGACGCGACCGGGGCGAACCTGCTGCCGGTGTTCACCTCACCGGACGCCCTCACGGCGTTCGCCGGGGACGGGGTGCCGTTCGTGGCCATGCCCTGCGCCGAGCTGTTCGCCGACTGGCCGGACCCGTCGTGGGGGCTCGCCGTGGACCCGGGCAGCGCCCGGGCCGTCGCGCTGTCCGCGCCGGCGCTGGCCGGGCTGCTCGCGGCCAACTCCGTGGCGGAGTAACGCCCAGGACGGCACGAACCTCCCGGCAGCGGTCCCGGTCACGCCTGCAAGGGGTGGCAAACGGTCGCCGGGCTGGGCAGCATAGGGCCCATGGACTACGAATACGCGCCGCTGCGGTTGCCGCCGAACGTCGACCGGGTGACCGCCGCGGTGCAGCTGGCGATCCAGGCGGAGTTCTCCGGATGGGAGTTGGCCCGGGTACGGCTGTTCCGGGACGGGACGCGGCAGGTGATGCTGCGCCGTCGGCGGATCAACCAGCCGCAGCCGGGCCTGTCGTACTGACGGCGGCCCTCCGGCGGCCGCCGGAGCGACGCCCGCGCCCCGGGGCCCGTGCCGCACGGCAGGACCCCGGGGTGACGCGGCTAGTGGGCGTGGTCGTGCTCGTCGTCCAGCTCGAGGAACGGGTGCTCGTCGAGCCGGCCCACGAGCCGGTCGTCGGCGGCCGGCTGGAACGGGCCCACCGGGTCGTCGTCGTCGAACGACTCCAGGTCGACCGGGGTGCCGACCTCGCTGACCATCACCACCCCGTCGAGCGGCTCCAGCTCCGGGATGTCCAGTGCGCCGAGCGAGCCGTCGCCGCTCTGCAGCAGCTCCAGCACCGCCTCGCCGACGCCCTCGACGGGTGCCGGCTCGTCGTCCTCCGGGGTGCCCTCGCGGCGGGCGATCTCGGCGACCCGCATGAGCGCCGAGATGCTGGGCACCCGGTAGTCGCGGCGCTGGCGGACCGAGATGACCCGCGGGTGCGGGTCGGTCGCCTCGACGCCCTCCGCGCCGCCGCCGAAGCGCTCGTCGGCCTCGTCCGGGTCGATCGAGTCGACGTCCCAGGGGGTGACCTCGCCGAAGGCGTCCAGGAGTTGCTCGTCGTACGCGTAGGAGGCGTTGTTCAACGCCACGTACGCCTGCCAGACGTCGTCGTCGTCGATGCGGCCCTGCGCGGCGCGTACGGCGGCCAGGTGGCGACGGGCCGCGTCGATCACACGCTCGAGGGCGGCGTCCAGCTCACCGTGCTGGTCGGTCATGCGAGGTTGTCCCTTCGAGATGGGGAGTCCGCGTCGGGCGCAGGCACCGGACACGGGTTAGCAGGTGCGGAGGAACCGATCGAGAACCCGCACGCCGAACTGTAGTCCGTCCACCGGGACCCGCTCGTCGATGCCGTGGAACAGCGCGGAGAAGTTCAGGTCGGCCGGCAGCCGCAGCGGGGCGAACCCGAAGCAGCGGATGCCGAGCTGCGAGAACGCCTTCGCGTCGGTGCCGCCGGAGAGCATGTAGGGCACCGGGCGGGCGCCCGGGTCCTCGGCCCGCAGCGCGGCCGACATGGCCTCGACGAGGTCGCCGTCGAAGGTGGTCTCCAGGGCCGGCTGGCGCTGGATGTACTCGATGGCGATGTCGGGCCCCACCAGCTCGCGCAGCTGCGCTTCCAGCACCTCCGACTGGCCAGGCAGGCTGCGGCAGTCGATGGTGGCGGTGGCCCGGCCGGGGATGACGTTGTCCTTGTAGCCGGCGGCGAGCCGGGTCGGGTTGGCGGTGTTGCGGATCGTGGCGCCGATGATGTTGGCGATCGGGCCGAGCTTGGCGATCGCGGTCTCCGGGTCCTCCGGGTCGAGGGCGATGCCGAGCACGTCGGACACCTCCTCGAGGAAGGCCCGGACCGTCGGGGTGACGACCACCGGGAAGCGGTGCCGGCCGACCCGGGCGACCGCCTCGGCGAGGGCGGTGACAGCGTTGTCGTCGTGCACCATCGAGCCGTGCCCCGGGCGGCCCTTGGCGTGCAGGCGCAGCCAGTCGAGCCCCTTCTCGGCGGTCTCGATGAGATAGAGCCGCTGCGAGTCGTCGACCGAGTAGGAGAACCCGCCCACCTCGCCGATCGCCTCGGTGCAGCCGTCGAAGATGTCCCGGTGCCGCTGGGCCAGGAAGTGGGCGCCGTAGTCGCTGCCCGCCTCCTCGTCGGCGGTGTACGCGAGCACGATGTCGCGGGTCGGGCGTACGCCGGTGCGCTGCCAGTGCCGCACGACGGCGAGCACCATGGCGTCGAAGTCCTTCATGTCGATGGCGCCCCGGCCCCACAGGTAGCCGTCGCGGATCTCGCCGGAGAACGGGTGCACCGACCACTCGTCGGCGTCGGCCGGGACCACGTCGAGGTGGCCGTGCACCAGCAGCGCGCCGCGGCCGGGCTCGGTGCCGGCGATGCGGGCGACGACGTTGGCCCGGCCGGGCGCGGACTCGTGGATCTCGGCGGTGACGCCGACCTCGGCCAGCTTCTCGGCCACGTACTCGGCGGCGCGGCGCTCGCCCACGCTCGTGTCGTTGTCGCCGGTGTTGGTGGTGTCGATCCGCAGCAGGTCGCGGCACAGGTCGACGACCTCGTCGGTGGGGGCGGGTGGGGCGGAGGTGGCGTCGCTCGTCATCGCTTCTTCATACCAGCCGCGATGCCCCGGGAGGTCACCCCGGGCCGGAGCGCGGTTTCGCGGCGGGCCGGCCCGGGTACCGCCGCCCGCGACCGTACGTCCCGTCCGCACCGCCCGCCAGACGAGGAGGGCACCATGACCGTCCCCCTGCCGCCGCTGCCGCCCGCCCCCGAGGAGGGCTACCGGCCCGGCGGACGCAGCATCGCCGACATCGTCGACGAGGAGCACCGGCAACTGCTGGAGCTCGTGGCGCAGCTCACCGGGCCGGGCGCGACCCCGCGGGAGGGCGTGCCGGTGTTGACGGCCGCGCTGTCGCGGCACCTCTCCGCGGAGGAGCAGTACCTGCTGCCGGCCGTCCGGGCGGCGCTGCCCGCCGCGGCCGACCGGGTGGACCGGGAACTCGACGCGGACGCGTCCCTGCTGACGCTGCTCGCGGCGCTCACCGACGACGACCTCACCGAGGCCGCCGAGCGAGTCCGCCGCCACGTCGAGGGGGTGGGCGCGCTCGTCGCGGAGCTGCGCGGGGTGGCCAGCCCGGAGGAGCTGATCCGGCTCGGTAACCGGCTGGAGATCGCCGAGGAGGCGGCGCCCACACGGCCGCACCCGGGCACCCCGGCCACCCCGCCGTGGAACCGGATCGTCGAGCCGGCCCTGGGCGTCGTCGACAAGGTGCGCGACGTGGTGACCGGCCGGCCCACGTACCTCGCGGACCTGCCGGAGCCGCCGCGCGACTGACGCCGACGGCGGTGCCGGGCCCGGTCGACGGTCATCCATCATCGCCGATCCGTCCGGGCCCTTCCCCCAGGCCGGAGCGGGGTCATACCGTCACGGTATGAATCTGGAGCTGCGACACCTGCGGGTGGTGTGCGCGATCGCCGAGACGGGAAGCGTCACCAAGGCGGCCTCCACGCTCGGCCTGGCCCAGCCGGCCCTCACCGCCCAGCTCCAACGCATCGAACGGACGCTGGGCGGTCCCCTGTTCGAACGCGACCGGCGCGGCGCCCGACCCACGGCGCTGGGCGAGCTGGTGCTCGCCCGCGCCCGGGTGCTGCTGCCGGCCATGAAGGGCCTGCAGGACGAGGCGGCCCGCCTGGCCGGCGCGGCGGAGGCGCCCCGCCGGTACCGGTTCGGCGGGGTGAACAGCCCGATCCTCGGCCGGCTCGTGCACCGCCTGTCGGCCGAGCAGCCGCAGGCGCAGATCACGACGTACGCGTCCTGGTCGGTGGACGAGCTGGCCCAGCTCGTCGTGGGCGGCCGGCTCGACTTCGTGCTGACCGGCGTGTGCGGCGACTCCAACCCGTCGGCCGACCTCGGGCTGAGCTGGCGGGAGGTGGCGGTCGACCCGGTGATGGTGCTGCTGCCGGAGACGCACGCCCTCGCCGGGCGGGACGAGATCCGGCTGGTGGACCTGCGCCACGAGCAGTGGGTGGCGGCGCCGGGCGACGGCTGCTTCGGCGACTGCTTCGCGGCCGCCTGCGCCCGCGCCGGCTTCACCCCGCGCAAGGTCTACGAGGCGGACGTCCGCGCCTGCGTCGACCTGGTGGACGCGGGCGAGGCGGTGGCCCTGTGCCAGGCCACGTTCCGCCCGCCCGGAGGGCTCGTCACCCGTCGGCTGGCGGGGACGCCACTGCGCTGGCGGCTCATGTTCGGCTGGCACCCGGACTCGCCCGCCGCCCCGGCCGCGGAACTGGTGGTGGAGACGGCGCGGTCGGCGTACACCGACTCGCTGGCCCCGCACCCCGCGTACCTGGCCTGGCTGGTGCGCAACCCGGCCTTCGGCGTCCGCCGCTCGGCCCCGGCCGGGCCGGTCGCCGGCGCCGGCGGGGTGCGAACCGCCTAGCGACGGGTATCAGGCCGACATGACGGACCGTTCTTCCACCGGCGACGACTCCTCCACGGGCGACGACCGGGACCTGCTGCGCCGGGCCGCCGCGGCGCACACCGCGGCCGCCCAGGACGTCGAGGCCTTCCTGCGCCGGCTGCCCGAGGTGCCCGGGCCCGCGGAGATCACCGAGTATGCCAACCTGATCACCCGCGAGGAGCAGATGCGCGGCAACCGGGAGGCGGCCGCCGACGCGGCGGGCCTCACGATCTACAGCCTGGAATCGGACCAGGGCACCTGACCCGGGGCCACGCGCACCGCCGACCGGGGAGTCGCCGCCGGTCGTGACGACGACTCCCCGGTCGACGCGGGCGGCCCGCCGTCAGCGTTCGACGAGGACGTCGTGGCCGAGGTCCAGCAGGGAGTGCCGCCACTCGTCGTCGGCGTTCCCGCGCGGCGGCCGGGCGTCCACGAGGGACTGGATGCGGTCGATCGCCTCCCGCATCACCTCGATGTCCTCCGGCGTGAGGTCGACCTTCCGCTTCGTGAGCACCTGGAGGATCTGCCGGCCCGGTTCGGGCAGGCCGAGGTCCGGGTCCGCGCCGAAGGCCTCCTCGCCGGAGCCCCGGGTCAGCAGCCACTGGCGCAACTGCGCGGACGGGACGTTGACCTGGGCGTGGAAGTCCTCCCAGAGCACCTCCACCTCGGGATCGAGTCGCTGCTCGCGTGCCATCAGCCCTCCTCTCCGGGTGGCGGCCCGGACTCCTCCGGGTCCCCCTCGTCCTTCTTCCGGCTCGGCCCCTCCGGCGGCATCCGCACCCGTGCCGGGTTCGCCGTCGGGCGGGCCTGGATCCGCTCGGGATGCTCCGTCTCGTCGCGCGACGCCGCCGGCTCCCGCGACTGATCGGGCTCCCCGGACTCCGTCGGCTCCCGCGACCGCGCCGGCTCGGCGGACTCCTCCGGACCGTCCGGCCCGGACGTCTCCGCCCGACTCATCGCGGATGCGACGTCGTGGCGGCCGTGTAACCGCGCTCGCCGGATCCCACGTCGAACGCGAGCGCGCCGTCCCGGGCGTCCACCGTGACCCGCTGCCCAGGCGAGATGGCCGACTCCAGCAGCATCCGGGAGAGCTGGTTGTCCACCTCGCGCTGGATCACCCGGCGCAGCGGGCGGGCGCCGAACTCCGGCTGGTAGCCGTGCTCGGCCAGCCAGTCGATGCCGGCGGTCGTGAAGTCCACCTCGATGTCCTGGGCGTGCAGCCGCCGGCGGGTCTCCTCGAGCAGCAGCTCGGTGATCTGGCGCAGCTGCGCGGCCTCCAGCCGGCGGAAGATGATCACCTCGTCGATGCGGTTGAGGAACTCCGGCCGGAAGTTCTCCTGCAACCGCCGCATCAGCCGGTCCCGCAGCTCGTCGGCCTCCTGGCTGCTGCCCGGCTCACCGGCGCCGAAACCGACGGCCCGCTGGGTGCCGGTGATCAGCTCCGAGCCGAGGTTGCTCGTCATGATGAGGACGGTGTTCTTGAAGTTCACCGTCCGGCCCTGGCTGTCGGTGAGCCGGCCGTCGTCGAGCACCTGGAGCAGGATGTTGAACACGTCCGGGTGCGCCTTCTCGATCTCGTCGAGCAGCACCACCGCGTACGGGCGGCGGCGCACCGCCTCGGTGAGCTGCCCGGCCTCCTCGTAGCCCACGTAGCCGGGCGGCGCGCCGACCAGCCGGCTCACCGTGTGCCGCTCCTGGAACTCGCTCATGTCCACCCGGACCATCCGGTCCGACTCGCCGAAGAGCGCCTCGGCGAGCGCCCGGGCCAGTTCGGTCTTGCCGACGCCGGTCGGGCCGAGGAACAGGAAACTGCCCATCGGGCGGTCGGGGTCGGCCAGCCCGGTCCGGGACCGGCGGACCGCCTCGGCCACCGCGGTCACGGCGTCGTCCTGCCCCACCACGCGCTCGTGCAGGTGCCCCTCGAGGCGCAGCAGCCGGTCGCGTTCCTCCTCGGTGAGCTGGGCGACGGGGATGCCGGTGGCCCGGGAGACGACCTCGGCGATCTCCTGCGGGCCGACCTCCGGGACCTGCGAGGTGTTGCCGTCCTCGCCGTGCGCCCGGCGGATCTGGCCCTCCAGGTCCGCGATCCGGTCGCGCAGGGCCGACGCCCGCTCGTACTGCTCGTCGCTGACCGCCTGCTCCTTGTCCCGGCGTACGTCGTCGAGCTGCCGTTCCAGGTCCCGTACGTCCTCGGCCGGGGTCCGCGTCCGCAGCCGCACCCGGGCGCCGGCCTGGTCGATGAGGTCGATGGCCTTGTCCGGGAGGTACCGGTCGGTGACGTACCGGTCGGACAGCTCGGCCGCGGCCACCAGGGCCTCGTCGGTGAAGCGGACCTGGTGGTGCGCCTCGTACCGGTCCCGCAGGCCCCGCAGGATGGCCACCGTGTCGTCCACGCTCGGCTCCGGCACCAGCACCGGCTGGAACCGGCGGGCCAGCGCCGCGTCCTTCTCGATGCTCTTGCGGTACTCGTCCAGCGTGGTCGCGCCGATGACCCGCAGCTCGCCGCGGGCCAGCGCGGGCTTGAGCATGTTGCTGGCGTCCATGCCGCCCTCGCTGCCGGCGCCACCCGCGCCCACCAGGGTGTGGATCTCGTCCAGGAAGATGATCAGCTCCTCGCGGTGGGCGCGGATCTCGTCGATCACCTTCTTGAGCCGCTCCTCGAAGTCGCCCCGGTAGCGGGTGCCGGCGACCAGCCCGGCGAGGTCGAGCTGCACCACCCGCTTGCCGAGCAGGGTCTGCGGCACGTCCCCGTCGCAGATCCGCTCGGCCAGCCCCTCCACGATGGCGGTCTTGCCGACGCCCGCCTCGCCGATGAGCACGGGGTTGTTCTTCGTACGCCGGGACAGGATCTCCACGGCCTGTTCGATCTCGTCGGCCCGGCCGATGACCGGGTCGATCTGGTCGGCGCGGGCCAGGTCGGTGAGGTCCTGGCCGTACTGGTCGAGAGTGGGCGTCCCCCGGTCCGGCCGCGGGCCGGTCATCGGGCCCCGCTCGGCGTTGGCCGCCTGGAGCGACTCGGGCTGGATCCGCCCGGCGGCGAGCATCCGCCCGGCCGGCGACTCCGGGTTCAGCGGCAACGCCATGAGGATGTGCTCGGGACCGATGTAGTTGGCGCCCATCGCCCGCGAGAGCTGGTGGGCGTCGAGCAGGGCCCGCTTCGCGGCCGGGGTGAGCGACAGGTTGGGCGGCACCTCACCGCGCGGCGCGCCGTCGCCCCGCCCGCCCAGCGCGTTGAGCAGGGTGTCCGGGTCCGCGCCCGCCCGCCGGACCAGGTCGCGCAGCGGCTCGCGTTGCAGCGCGGCCCAGAGCAGGTGGTCGGTGTCGAGGTCGCTGCTCTGCTTCTGCGCGGCGCGCCGGGCCGCGTCGGCCAGCATCTCCCGCGCGTCGGCGGTCATGAGCCGGGTGATGTCGACCCGGTGCGGCGGCCGGCGCCCGCTCTCGCCCCGGCCGAAGTACCGGGCCAGGAACTCGTCCCACGGGTCGGTGCCGAAGTCGCCGGGTCCCATCATTCTGTCCTCCGCTGTCCGCGCGGCACGGTCGGCAGGGCCTACCCGACGGTCGCCGTGACAAACGCCGCGCCCCGAGCGCCGCCCGCGCCGGGGATGGCAGGGTGGGGCCATGGACGCGCCGCCCCTGCTGATCGTCGACGCCGCCAACGTGGTCGGGTCGCGACCCGACGGCTGGTGGCGGGACCGCGCCGGGGCGACCGCCCGGTTGCGGGACTCGCTGCGGTTCGTGGCCGACGCCGGGCTGCCCCAGCTGCCGCCTCCCGTCGAGGTGGTCCTCGTGGTGGAGGGCCGGGCGCGGGACGTCCCGGCCGTGCCGGGGGTCGCCGTGGTCGCGGCCCGGGGATCGGGGGACGACGCCGTGGTCGAGCTGGTCAGCGCCGCTGCGGGCCGCCGCCGGGTCGTGGTCACCGCCGACCGTGAGCTGCGCGACCGCGTGACCTCCCGGGGCGCCGAGGTGTACGGGCCGCGCTGGCTGCGCGACGCCGTGCCGGGGTCGGCGGCGGAGCCGGTGCCGGGCACTCCGGATGCCGGCGGTCCCGCCAATCGGACTCCGGGCGCTTCAGGGTGACAAGCGGTCACCGGGGCAGGAACACTGACAGGGCGGATGTTCCCCCGCCGTACGCATAGGCTCTAATGAAGGCCTCCCCGCCCCCAGGAGGTAACCCCCGTGGCGAGCGTCGCCGAGCTCAAGGCAGCCATCGACGTGGCACTGCAACAGATCGGTGACGGCCAGAGCGCCGTGCAGGCTGCCGGCGAGAAGCTCGCCGAGGCGCAGCAGACCCTGGCCGGCGCGCTGGAGGGCAGCGGGCACGAGACGGTCGAGGCGGCCCAGGCCTCGCTCACCCAGGCCAGCCAGGAGCTGGAGGAGTGCCTCGCCGCCACACTCGTGGCCGTCGAGCAGGCGCAGCTCTACGTCGCGGCCCTCTGAGATCCGCCGTGTCCATCGTCGAGGATGTCGGCGCGCAGGTCCGCGCCGCCGCGGAGGAACTCCCGCTCGGTCTCGTCACGCAGGCGCTGGAGACGTTCGGGCGGGCCAGCGAGCGGCTGCGGTGGGTACGCCAGGAGTCGGCCGACCCGATGGGGGTGCCGGAGCTCTCGGCCGCCACCGAGCACGCCGAGACCGCCGGGTACGCGCTGCGGCTCGCGCAGGAACAGCTCGCCGCGTACCTGGCCGCGATCGGGCTGGGGGCCGACGGCGCCGCGCCGGCCCGGCCACCACAGCCCGAGCCGCGGCACGACGCGCCCCGCGCGGGCGCCCCGGTCGCCGTGCCGGTCGAACCTCCCGAGCAGGTGCGCCTGCGCCGCTGGTGGTCGGTGCGGGTGGCCGAGCTGACCGGCGGCGCCGAGAGCGCCGACGAGCCGGACGAGCGCGTCGCCGACCCGACCGAGCTGCTGCGCCGCGTGGTGGGCGGGGTGCGCGCCGGCGACCGGGACCGGCTGCGCACCGAGCTGCGTCGGGCGCACGCCGACGTCGGGCTCGGGCTGGCCGCCGTGGCCCCGCCGCTGCTGCGTGACCTCGCCACCGAGTTGCTCGGGCACCCGCCGCGCGCCGACGACCTCGGCCGGCTGCGGGGGCAGCTCGACGGGCGGGTCCGGGACCTGCTGCCCGGGCTGCCGGCGCCGGTGCTGGAGACGCTGCTGACCCGGGTGTGCCGGATGCCGCCGCCCCGGCGCAGCGGCGAGCCGCCGCACGCCGCGGACTCCGCGGTGGCCGCCGGCGTGCTGACCGGCGTCCTGCTCGCCCGGCTCGGGCGGGACCTGCCCGCCGACGCGGGCCGCGCCGACGACGCGGGCCGGGTTCGCGGCGCGGGCCGGGCCGGCGACGCGGGCCAGGTTCGTGGCGCGGGCCGCGGCGACGCGGGCGACTCGCGCGCCGGCCCGCGCGACGCGGAGGCCGGTGCCCGGGCGCGCACCGGCGACCCGTCCCGGACCGGCCGGGCGACCCCGGGCGTCCCGCCCGGCCGCGCGACATCGGGGTTTGGCGCACGACCGGCGGGCGCCGGCCCCTGGCACGAGGCGCCGCGGCGCGGCGGGCTCCGGAGCAGCGATGGCTGACCGGCGCGCGCAGCTGGTCAGCCGGGTCCGGGACACGCTCGCCGACGCGCTCGGCGCGGCCCGCACCCGGTTGTCGGGCGCCCAGGCCGACCTGACCGCCGGCCGGGAGCGCCTGGCCCGGGTCCGCCGGGCCGCGTCGGCCGTGCCGGAGCGGGTCGGCGCCGAGCGGGACCGGCGGCTCGCCGAGATCGACTCCCGGCACGCCGCGCGGATCGCCGAGCTGGCCCGCCGCGCCGCCGAGGCGGCCCGGCGGGAGGCGCCCGGCGCCGCCGCGCAGGAGTGGCCGGGCTGGCGGCCCACCCCCGCCGGCCGGGGCGAACCGGTCGGCGCGCTGCGGGTCGGCGCGCTGCGGGTCGGCGCCCTGGCCGTGCCCGGCGCCGAGCCGGTGCCCGCCCTCGTGCCGCTGCTCGACGCGGGGCACGTCGAACTCGACGGCGCCGACCGGGACGGCTGCGACGCGGTGGTCGCCGCGCTGCTGCTGCGCGCTCTCGGCCGGGCCGACCCGGGCGCCGTCCGGCTCATGGGGTACGACCCCGAGCACCTCGGCGGCGGCCTGGCCGGGTTCGCCCCGCTCGGCACCGCGGGGCTGCTCACGTTCGTGGGCCCCGGCGGGCTGGGCCGCCTGCTCGACGACCTGGTGGAACAGATCCGCCGGATCAACGAGACCGTCCTGGCCGGCGAGCACGCCTCGCTGCGGGACCTCGCCGAGGCGACCGGCCGCCGGCCCGAGCCGTGGCGGGTGGCGGTGCTGCTCGGCGGCGACGAGCTGTCCCGGCACGAACGCGGCCAGCTCGACCGGGTGGTCCGCACCGGGGCGGCGTGCGGCGTGCACCTCGTGGTCCGGGGAGTTCCGCTGCCCGACGACCCGACGGTCGTCCGGGTGGTGGCCGACCCGGACGGCGCCCGCGTCGGCGGGTCGCCCGGGCTGCCCGTACGCCTCGACCCGCCGCCGCCCGCGGCGCTGGTCACCGAGACCTGCCGGGACGTGGCGGCCCGGTTCAACGCGGGTCCGCCGCCGACCCCGTTCACCGATCTGCTGCCGCCTCCCGAGCTGATGTGGCGGGAGGACTCGGCCACCGGGCTCACGGCGCCGATCGGCGAGGCCCCGTCCGGCCGTCCCGTCACGGTGACGCTCGGCGACTACCCGCCGCACGCGCTCATCGGCGGGCCGTCCGGCACCGGCAAGACCAATCTGATCTTCGCGTGGATCGGGGCGTTGGCCGCCCGCTACTCCCCCAACGAGCTGGAGTTCTATCTGCTCGACTTCAAGGAGGGCGTCTCCTTCGCCCGGTTCGCGCAGGGCCGGCGCGACCCGAGCTGGCTACCGCACATGCGGCTGGTCGGCATCAACGTGAACACCGACCGGGAGTTCGGGCTCGCGTTGCTGCGGTTCCTCGCCGAGGAGCTGCGCCGGCGGGCCGACGCGGCCAAGAAGCACGAGGTCACCAAGCTCGCCGAGCTGCGCGCCGTGGACCCGACGGGCCGCTGGCCCCGCATCGTGGCGGTGGTCGACGAGTTCCAGATGCTGCTGGCCGGGCGTGACGTGGTGGCGCGCGAGGCCGCCGACCTGCTGGAGGACCTCGCGCGGCGGGGCCGCTCGCAGGGCATCCACCTGGTGCTCGCCTCGCAGGACGTCCGCGGCATCGAGGCGCTGTGGGGCCGGCCGGCGCTCGTGGCCCAGTTCACCCTGCGCATCGCCCTGCCCAAGGCGCTGCGCATCCTGGCCGAACGCAACGACGCGGCGCAGTCGCTGCCGCGCTGGCACGCCGTCGTCAACGCCGAGTCCGGGCTGCCGGAGGGCAACGAGGTCGCTCGGATCCCCTCGGCCAGCGACTGGGAGACGTGGAGCGGGTTGCAGCACCGGCTGTGGCGGATGCGGCCGCAGGACGCCGCCCCGGCCCGGCTCTTCGACGGCGACGCGATCCCCCGGCTGGCCGACGCGCCGGACTTCCGCGCGCTGCGCCCCGGCGACGGGACGACGCGCGGCCCGGTCGCGCTGCTCGGCGAGATCATCGACGTGCAGGCCCGCTCGGCCGCGCTGCGCCTGCCCCGGGCGCCCGGGCGGAACCTCGCGGTGCTCGGCACCCGCGTCGACGAGGCGTGCGCGGTGCTGGACGCGGCCGCACGCTCATTGGCCCGGCAGCACCGCCCCGGCGCCGCGCGGTTCTCCATCGCCTGCCTCGACCCGGACGCCGACCCCGTCGCCCGCGCGCTCTACGAGGACCTCGCCGACGACGCGTCGTGGTACGACGAGGAGACCGTGCCCGAGCTGATGGCCGAGACGGCTGCGGGGCTGGCGAGCACGGGTGACCCGCACTACCTGCTGCTGTTCGCCGTGGACGCGGCGGCCGGAGCCCTGTCCGCTCGGGCCGGGGGGCGGAACGGGCTGGAGCAGCTGCGCCGGATCCTGCACGACGGGCCGGAGCGGCGTACCCACGTGCTGGCCTGGTGGCGGGGCGTGGCCCGGATGCGCGCCGACCTCGGCGGGCCGGCGGCGCGCACCGACCAGATCGGGGCGTGGGTGGCGCTGGACGCCCACGGCGGCGAGCTGGGCTCGTCCCTCTACCCGGGCACCGGCGGCCCGGACTGGTACCCGCGCCCGTGGCGGGGGCTCTTCTTCGACCGGGCGGTGCACCGCACCGGACAGGTGATCATTCCCTATGGACCGTCGCGATGAACCGACCGGTGACCAGTGAGACGTACGCGGCGCAGGTGCGCCGGCTCGCCGAGCTGAGCGCGCGGGTGCACGCCCAGCGCGCCGAGGCCCGGACCTGGTACGAGCGGCAGTGCGCGGCGGCGGACCGTGCCGTGGCCGAGGCCGAGGAGCAGGTACGGCAGGCCGAGCGGGACCTCGCGGCCGCCCGGGAACTCCAGGAGCGGGTGGACGCGGAGGCGGCGCACCTGTGGCAGCGGCTGCGTGACCGGCTCGGCGCCGGTGGACGTCGGCTGCGCGGCCCGCCGCAGCCCGCGGCCGACGTCGACGCCGACCCGGTGGTGCTGCTGGGCCGGGTGAAGGAGCTGCTGGACCGCGCCGGGCAGCCCGGCGAGCTGCCCGGCTCGGCGAACCCGCTGCTGGCGCTCTGCGGCGTGGCGGGCGCCGTCCTGGCGTACGCGCTCGGGGCGGGCGCCCGGGCGGCCGGGGTGGGCTACGGCGGGGACCTGGCCGTCGGGATGCCGGTGCTGGCGTTCATGGTGACGCTGCTCGGCCCGCTGGTCGGCCTCGTGCCGGCCAAGGTGCTGGCCGACCGGCGGCACGCCGTGCTGGGCCCGCGCCCGATCATCGTCGTGCTGGCCGCCGGGCTGGTGACCACGGCGTTGCTGCTCGCCCTGGGCCGCTGACGGCCCACGCCCACCGTCCGCGTGCGGCGGACGGTGGGCGTGGGCGGACGGTGGGCGTGGCGGGCGGTGGGCCGCGGCCCCGGCGGGTCAGGCCGGGACGACCACCGCCTCGCGGAGCAGGCGGCGCGCCAGGACGAGCCGGTCGGCGTCGTCGGGCAGGCCCGGCAGGTCACCGACCCGGGTGGCCGCCGAGGTGAGCAGCGCCCGCACCGCCGGCTCGCACGACGCGGGCAGGCCGATGGTGCGGTCGAACAGCCGCAGCGTCACCCGGTCGGCGCCGTCGGGCACGAGCTGCCAGCGCAGCCCCGCCCGCGGGCTGAGCCGGGCGTCGGCGTCCAGCGCCACGAGCGCGGCGGCCTGCGCGAGCGGCCGGATCGGCGCCGGCCGGGCCGCGGGCCAGGCGCGCTGCCGCAGCCGGGCGGCCACCGCGCCGGGGTCGACGCGCAGCAGCCAGTCGCGCAGCGCCTCGACGGTTTCGGTGAGCTCGGGCTCGATGGCGTCCGGGTCGGACACGTCGGTGCCGAACGGCAGGCTGCTGCGCAGCCGGCGGTCCTCGGCGGCCAGCGCCAGCAGCTCCTCGACCAGCGCGTACCGGGTCAGCGCGCGGATGCCGACGGTCAGGTGCAGCGAGCTGGACTCCTGCGCCTCCGCGCTGTGCAGCCACCCCCGGGGCAGGTAGAGCGCGTCGCCGGGGGCGAGCACCACGTCCAGCGCGGCGGGCCCCTGGGCGGTGGCGGCGACCTCGTCGGCACGTCCGCCCCACGGCTGCCGCTCCAGCGGGTCGGGCAGCACGGGCGGGTGGATGCGCCAGTGCTTGCGACCGTCCACCTGGAGCACGAAGACGTCGTGGGTGTCGTAGTGGGTGGCGAAACCCTGGTTGCCGGCCGGGGTGAGGTACGCGTTGACCTGCAGCGGCTGGCCGAGCGCGAGACCCAGGTCGCGGGCGAAGTCGCCGACGGCGGGCCAGGTGCGGTGCAACCCCTGCAGCACGAGGGTCGCGCCGGCCGCGTACTGCTCCAGCACCCGCTCGTCGAGGACCTGGTCGGCGATCTCCGCGCCCGCGCCGCCGCCGCCGGTCCAGCGGCCCGACGGCACGAGGTCGCCGTCCTTGGCGATGCGCAGGAAGGGCGTACGCAGACCGCGCCGGCTGAGCAGCTCGTCGGCGTCGGCCGGGCTGAACAGGTCGGTGAAGCCCGCCGGGTTGGGCAGCTCGTCGGCGCGGGACAGCAGCGGCGTCTGGCCCCAGTGCGCGGCCGCGAACTTCGCCGGCTCGACGGCCACGCAACGGGCGAGCGCCGCGGCGCTTGCGGACGTGACCGCCGGGCGGTCGATGCCGCCCGGCGGGTCGTTACGCGTCACGGTGACCCGTCAGCGGGCGCTGCCGTCGGCGCCGCCGTCCTGCTTGCCCGGCGTCGCACCGCCGTCGGCCGGGCCCTCGGCGCCACCGTCGGCGCCACCGTCCTGCTTGCCGGGGGTCGCCCCACCGTCGGCCGGGCCTTCCGCGCCCTGGTCGGCGCCGCGGTCCATGCCGCGCTCGGCGCCCTGGTCGGCGCCACCGTCGGCGCCGCCGTCACGCTGGCCCGGGGTGGCGCCGCCGTCGGCCGGCCCCTCGGCGCCCGCGGCGCCGCCGGTGGTCATGTCGTCGTCGTTGAGTGCCATCGGTGCTCCCTTGTGCCGCCCCGCCGTGCGCCGGGGTCCGTCGTGCAGCGGGTGGTACCCCATGCCCGATCTTCTAACCTCACCGTAGACGCCCCTGCCGGCGGACACCGGCGGTTCGGCGTCAGCGCCCCGGCAGGAACGGCGCCACACGGGGCGGCCCGGAGCGCGCGGAACCGGCCGGCGGTGGCAGGATGGGGCGGACGGCGAGCAGGAGGTGCCGATGACCGAGCCGACCGCGCTCGAACCGGTGACGGAGGACTGGCAGCGCGCCCTCGCCGTGGTGGCCCACCCCGACGACCTGGAGTTCGGCGCCGCGGCCGCGGTGGCGCGGTGGACGGGGCAGGGCAAGCAGGTCGTCTACTGCCTCGTCACCAGCGGCGAGGCCGGCATCGACGCGATGCCGCCGCAGCAGGCCCGCGAGGTCCGCGAGCAGGAGCAGCGCGCGTCCGCCGCGCTCGTGGGGGTCGACACCGTCGAGTTCCTCCGGCTGCCCGACGGCATCCTGGAGTACGGGGTGCCGCTGCGCCGCGCGATCACCGAGGTGGTGCGCCGGCACCGCCCCGAGATCGTCATCACCAACAACTTCCGGGAGACCTGGGACGGCGCGTACACGCTCAACCAGGCCGACCACATCGCCACCGGGCAGGCCACGCTGGACGCGGTGCGCGACGCGGGCAACCGGTGGATCTTCCCGGAGCAGTTGACCGGGGACGTCGAGCGGTGGGCCGGCGTACGCCAGGTGTGGGCGGCGTCCTCGCCCCGGGCGGCGCACGGGGTCGACGTGACCGCGACCTTCGACCGCGGGGTGGCCTCGCTGCGGGCGCACGAGGCGTACCTGACCGGCCTGGGTGACGGGGGTTTCGACGCCGAGGAGTTCCTGGAGGGGCTCGCGCGGCCGGCGGGCACCCGGCTCGGTGTCCGCTACGGCGTCGGGTTCGAGGTGTTCCCCTTCGACCTCTGGTGACCGGCTCATGATCCTGGTCGGCACCTCCGGTTGGCAGTACCGCGACTGGCGGGGCCCGTTCTACCCGCGCGCGCTGCCGCAGCGGTTGTGGCTGGAGCACTTCGCGGAGCGGTTCGCCACGGTGGAGGTGAACAACGCGTTCTACCGGCTGCCCGAACGGGCGACGTTCGCGGCGTGGCGGGCCCGCACGCCGGACGACTTCTGCGTGGCCGTGAAGATGAGCCGCTACCTCACGCACATCAAGCGGCTGCGAGACCCGGCCGAGCCGGTGTCGCGCTTCCTCGACCGGGCCACGGCGCTCGGCGACCGGCTGGGGCCGGTGCTCGTGCAGCTGCCACCCAACCTACCGGCGGATCCGGCGGCGCTCGACGCCACGTTGCGGCTGTTCCCCGCCGAGGTGCGGGTCGCCGTCGAGCCGCGTCACCCGTCCTGGTGGACGGCCACCACCCGGGCCGTGCTGGAGCGGCGGCGGGCGGCGCTGGTCTGGGCCGACCGGCGGGGCCGGCCCGTCGCGCCGCTGTGGCGCACCACGGACTTCGGCTACCTGCGCCTGCACGAGGGGCGGGCCCGGCCGCATCCGCGCTACGGCCGCGCGGCGCTCGCCTCCTGGGTACGCCGGATCGCCGACACGTTCGGCGACGCGCCGGCGTACGTGTACTTCAACAACGACCCGGGCGGCGCGGCCGTCGTGGACGCGGTCGCCTTCGCCGGCCTCGCGGAGCGTGCCGGGCTGCGGGCGAGCCGCGTGCCGTGAACCGCGGGGCCCGCCCCGGGCGGGGCGGGCCGACGTCAGCTCACGGCATCATCCGGGCCAGGTCCCGGGGCATGGTGTCCTTGACGTCCTCCCACTCGCCCTGGGTGATGTGCCGGCGCAGGGTGTCGAGCACGACCTGCACCACGCGCTCGGGGCCGCCCTCCACGTCGTACGGGAAGCCCTGCCGGACCTCGTAGAGGAAGTCGTCCCGCTTCAGCTTGATCGGCACGTCGGACGGGTTCCACCCGTCGAAGTAGACGCCACGCACCACGGTCGGCAGCTGCTGGGCGAACTCGACGCTCTCCTGCACCGGCATCCGGTCACGCAGCAGGTGCAGCACCGTCCGCAGCGCGGCGTACGACTGGTTGCGCTGCTGCTTGGGCCAGCCGTAGGCGTTCTCGATGTCCTTCAGGATCAGGTTCGTCTTGTCGATCGAGGACTCGATCGCCGAAATGAACTGCTCAGCCATCTTCCCACCCCCGTTCCTCGGTTACCCAGCCCCGGTCGTCGTCGCGGGGCGGTGGCCCCACCGGGCCGGGCCGCGCCCGGACCGGGCTGCGTCGGCCGGCCCGCGGGCCCGGACGGGCCCTCCCGGACGCGCCGACCACGTGCAGGACGGCACCCCTGCGGGGATCCGTCACCACCCGAGCCGTCATTCCCGGTCACCTCCTCGTGGTACGCCGGCCGCGTCGACGGGCCGCACGCACCTTCCACCCTGGCGGAGCGGCGGGTGAGCCGGCCTCACCCGGGCGGGATGAGGTCGCCTGAGTCCGCGTCGAGCAGCCGGGTGAGAGTCGCCGCGTTGGTCTGGGCGTAGTCGCGGTAGCAGTTGTTCATGAGGACGTGCGTCTGCCGGGCCTCGTCGGCCAGCTCCCGCAGCTTCGGCGCCCACTCCCGCAGCTCCTTGTCCGAGTAGCGGTAGCCGAACTTCTCGTGGATGTCGGTGCTCGTCCACTTGTCGCTGTGGCCGTGGAAGCGCACCACCGCGAGGTCCCCCGTCGCGGCCAGCACGGGCGGCACCGAGGAGCGGTGGCCCTGCGGCATGTCCACGCTGACGTACGGAAGCCGGTGCGTGCGCAGGAACGCGAGCGTCTCGTCGCGGTTCGCACCGTCGAACCAGGAGGCGTGCCGGAACTCGTACACCGGTTGCAGCGGGGCGCAGCGCTTCGCGACCTCCAGCAGGTACTGCTTGTTGTCCCGCTTGATGGTGAACCAGGGCGGGAACTGGAACAGCAGCGCACCGAGCTTGCCCGCCTCGACCAGTGGGTCGAGCGCGGAGAGGAAGCGCGTCCACACCTCCTCGTACGCCTGCGGGGCCAGGTCGTCCGGGTAGACGTTGCGCTTGTCCGTCTCCGGCCGCAGGTCCTTGTAGAGGGCGCTCACCCGGGTCGGATGCCCGGTGAGCATGCTGAACGCCTTGACGTTGAAGGTGAAGCCGGCCGGGGTGCGCTCGGCCCACAGCCGGGCGGTCCGCTCGGCCGGCGGCGAGTAGTAGGTGGCGTCCACCTCGACGAGGGGGAACTGCCGCGCGTAGTACGCGAGCCGCTTCTCCGGCGTGTCCGCCGTCTGCGGATACCACCCCGAGTCCAGCAGCGTCCGGTCGGTCCAGGACGCGGTGCCCACCAAGATGTCACCCATCAGTGGAGTCCACCGCGTTCCGGACCGACCGGCAACCGTGCGGGGTCCGTCAGGCCGCCCGGCGCTCCCGCGTCTGCTTGCAGGACACGCAGGTCGTGGCCGACGGGAAGATCTCCAGCCGCTCGACCGGGATCGGCGACGAGCAGCCCTCGCAGTAGCCGTAGGTGCCCTCGGCGAGGCGGGTGAGCGCGTGCTCGTACTGGGCGCGGCGGTCGAGGATGGTCCGCAGCAGCGACTGCGCGGTGTCCCGCTCGGCGGTCTTGGTGCCGCTGTCGGCCTGGTCGTCGCCGGCGGTGTCGCCGACCTCGACCAGCCGCAGCACCTGGCTCTGCAGCACCGCCTGGTCGTACTCCGCGGACAGCTCGTCGTAGCGCGCCTGGAGGGACTGCCGGATCTGGTCGATCTCCGCCTGCGAGCGGCTCGTGCCTACCGTGTCGTGGACGAGCATGGCTGCCTGCCTTTCCTGGCATCTGGTCAACCGGGCGCCCGGTGCGCGGTGGCTCCGGTCACGGTCGCGTCGGGTGCACGGGCGATCACCCGTGCTCTGTGAGCCGGGCGAATACCCGCCCGATCCGACGATCAAACCGGGGATTTGCGGTACTCAGCGGGGCATCGGGGACTCCACGACGGCGGGGTGCCGAGGGTCGTCGAAGCGGACCACGACGTCGGCGAACGACGCGGGCGCGACCTCGGTGTCGTAGCGGTCGAAGGCGGGCAGCGTCCACGCCTGCCCCGGGTCGGTCCGCCGCCGCAGCGCGCCCGGGGAGAGGGCCAGGTGGACGGTGATGTCGAAGGGCAGCGCCCCGCCGAGCAGCAGCGGGCCGCTCACGAGCACCACGCCGCCCGGCGGCAGCTCGACGTACGCGGCCCGGCTTGCCCGGTCGGCCACGGCGTCCCAGAGGGAGGGCAGCAGCCGCCCCGAGCCACCCGGGCCGGCGGGGTCGAGCACCTCGCGACGCAGCCCCGCCTCGTCGACCCAGCCCTCGTAGTAGGCGTCCGGGTTGGTGCGGCCCTGTTCGAGGCGGACCGAGGCGGGGCGGAGGAAATCCTCGGCGCGCACGTGCAGCGCCGGGCGGCCCCGCTCGTGCAGCGGGTCGATCAGGGCGGCGGCCAGGTCGTCGGGACGGGCGGCGGCGGGCCCGTCCACGCCGACGCGCAGGCGGCCCGGGGGCGTGCCGGCGTCGACGCGGGCGGCGTGCTCGACGAGTCGGTCGGTCAGCTCGGTGACGAGCCGTTCGGGCGAGATGGGTCGGACGCGCACCCGACCATCCTGCCCCGGCGCCGGTCAGCCGCTGCGGTCGACGGTCACCCGGGCGTCGTCGGCGAGCCGGTAACCGACCCCGTAGACGGTGGTGACCAGCGGGACGTCGACGCCCACCTTGCCGCGCAGCCGCCGCACGTGCACGTCGACGGTGCGGACGCCGGCGTGCTCGTAGCCCCACACGGCGTTGAGCAGTTGCAGCCGGGTGAACACCCGGCGCGGGTGGGCCACCAGGTGCAGCAGGAGGTCGAACTCGAGCCGGGTCAACGGCAGCGGCTCCCCGTCGCGCAGCACCGACCGGGAGGACGCGAGGATGTGCAGGCTCGGGAGGGTGGAGGCGAGTGGCCGGGACGGGGCCCGGCCCGCCGGCACCTCGGCGCGCCGCTCGGTCGCGGCGGGCACCCCGGAGACCGTCCCCTCGCCGCGTTCGATCAGCTCGCGCGCCGCCTCTAGCAGCCGGCGGGCCGGCGGGGTGAGCGACTCCTCGCAGGCCAGCGGGATGGACAGGGTGACGGTGAGCACCGGCGCGGACGTGCTCGCCGGACGGCGCTGGCCCCCGGGGGGTCGACCGGGAACCGCGGGTTGGGACGTATGCCATCCGGCGCGCGACGAGGCGGGGCTGACCGACATGGTCCTCCTTGGCTGGTCCGGGTATCTCCCCACGGCCCGGGACGCCGCTTCATCGATGCTTCCCGGCGCCCGTGCGAGGGTCAAGAGGCGGCTGCGTTGCATGAATGTGACAATTGACGAACACATCGGAGCCGGATGCTCGCTCTGCGTACGAGGTCTGATGATTACAGCAGAGCCGCCGAGATGACCCGATACGGGGGGTGCCCTCCCGGTTCACGTTCCGCGCCGGGCGGCGCACCCGCCCACCACAGTGGCGGGTGCGCCCGGCGGGACACCGCCCTCAGTGGTCCCGGTCGATGGTGATCCGGGCGTCGTCGGCGAGCCGGTAGCCGACGCCGTACACGGTGGTCACGAGCGGTGTGCCGGCGCCGAACTTCGCGCGCAGCCGGCGGACGTGCACGTCGACGGTGCGGGCCAGCGCGTGTTCGTAGCCCCACACGTCGGCCAGCAGGCGCGGGCGCGTGAACACCCGCCGGGGCCGCTCGGCCAGGTACAGCAGCAGGTCGTACTCGATGCGGGTGAGCTGCACGACGCGGCCCGCGTGGCGTACGACGCGGGTGCCGGCCAGGATGCGGACCTCGTCGGGCCCCGCGGCGGGCGGGGCCGGGACCGGCCGGGGCGCCGCCGGCGGGGGCGCGGCGGCGCGCAGCCGGCCCTCACCGGACTCGGCGAGTTCGCCGATGAGGTCGAGCAGTCGCGCGAGCCGGGGTGTGAGGGGCCCGGGCTGGAGTTCGACGGTGAGGGTGAGGGTCGCCGCGGTGCGGACCGGCCCGGGCCGGTCGGCGCGGGTCGCGGGGCGGGGCCGGGGAGAGATGGCGACGACGGACATGGTGCCTCCTGGTACGGCGTGCGTCCGCCGCGCGCGGTGGAGCGCGGCGGTCAGTGGAGCGCCCGGGCGGCGGTGACCGGGGGCGGGAACGGCGACGGGGGCAGCGGGGTCGGGCCGAGCGCGGGCAGGCCGGTGATCCGCCAGGCGGCGAAGCCGCCGACGACGTCGGTGGCCCGCCAGAGCCCGAGGTCCTGGAGGGAGGCGGCGGCCAGCGAGGAGGTGTAGCCCTCCTGGCAGAGGATCACCACCGGCAGGTCGTAGCCGCCGGCCTGGGGCAGCCGGGAGGGGCAGCGGGGGTCGAACCGCCACTCGAGGACGTTGCGCTCGACGGCGAGCGCTCCCGGGACGGTGCCGTGCGCGGCCCGCTGGGCTGCCGGCCGGATGTCGACCAGCAGCGCGCCGCCCCGGTACGCGAGGTGTGCGCGCTCCGGGTCCAGCCGGTCGAGCCGGGCCCGGGCGGTGGCCAGGATCTCGTCGACGCCGCGAGAACCCGGCGGCGGTGTCGGGTCCGGACAGCGGGTGGCACGGGACGGGCGCATGGGGGTTCCTTCCGGTGTCGGGAGCGGGGACGGGGGGCGGGCGGGTCGTCGCGGGCGCCGGGGTCGAACGGCCGCGGGCGGGTGCCGCGGCGCGGTGGTCACCAGGCGACGCCGGCTTCCGCCACGTCGGCGACCCGCAGCCGGCCACCGCCCAGGTGGTAGCGGGTCATCCGGCGCAGCGCCGGCCGGTAGACGTGCACGCTGACGGCTGGCGCGTCGTCGCGGTTGGCCACGAGATGCACGTGCCGCGCGCCGAAGCGCCGGCCGGAACCGGCGGGGAGCCGACGGGGGCGCAGCCGCGCGCCGCTGACCGTCTCCTCGGTGAGGATGCCGGCGACCACGAGGAACGCGCCCGCCGAGCCGCCGTGGTCGTGCAGGTCCGTGCCCTGCCCCGGCAGCCAGCTCAGCGCCCAGACCTCGTGGTCGACACCGGTCGCGAGCCGGGCGTACCAGCGGGTGACGGGGTCGAAGCGCAGGGGCGCCGGCCAGCCGGCCGGGTCCGCCGCCCAGGGCGCGGCGAGGGCGAGCAGGTCGGGCTCGGTGCGGTGGCTCATGGCGTCCTCACGGGTCGGAGACGCCTCCAGATTAGTCTGCAAACCCTATTGGTTTAGTAGGCATTCCGGATGCTGGGACGTGGTGTCCGCCACCACCCCTGGCGGCCGGTCGGGGCGGGTCAGCACCGGTCAGCGGACGACGGGAGGTCCCACCCGGTAGCCCGGCACCGACGGCCAGCGGACGGTCAGCACCACGGACTCCCGCTCGGCGTACCAGGAGTGGTCCACGCCGCGACCCCACACCACATAGTCGCCGGGCGCGCCGAGCACCACGGTCCGGTCCGGCAGCTCGACCCGGAACCGGCCGCTCACCAGCACCAGCAGGGCCGTCCGGCGCTCACCGGTCGCCCACGCCGAACGCGCCTCCCCCGCCGGATGCACACCCCACTTGACCTCGACGTCGGCGCTGTGACGCACCTCGCCCGGCGGCATGAAGTACCCGAGCAGCCAACCCGCGTTGGTCGCCCCGTCGACCCCCGCGTTGCCCACGTACACCAACTCGTCCATGGCCCTCCCCGACGCGCGCCGCAGACCGTACCAACCCCGCCCGGCCGACCTGCGGGGGACGGGCGGTCGCCGGTCCGCCCCCACATCCGGGGTGATCCCCCGCGGGGCCCGGGCCGGGCCGGTATACAGGGGCGGTGATGGATCCCCTGCCCGAACAGATGCGCGCGGCCGGGGCCGCGTTGCTCGCCGCACTGGACGAGCCGGCGCGCGCCCGCGCGGCGTACCGCTTCGACGACACCGCGGCGCGGCGCTGGCTGGAGTACCGGCCCCGGCCACGGCCCGGTGTCTGCCTCGACGACCTGGACCGGGCCGGCCGCAAGGCCGCGCACCGGCTGCTGGCCACCGCGCTCAGCCCGGCCGCGTACGCGCAGGCCATGGCGATCGTCGCGCTCGAGGAGGTGCTGGACCGGGCCGAGGGCTGGCGCCAGGGCCGGCACAGCGGCGACTACTGGGTGGCCGTCTTCGGCGACCCGGAACGCGACGACCGGTGGGGCTGGCGGCTGGAGGGGCACCACCTGTCGGTCAGCATGACCGTGGCCGACGACCGGGTCTCCCCCGCCCCGATCTTCTTCGGCGCCAACCCCGCCACCGTCCGGCACGCGGGCCACCCCGTCTCGCGGCCCCTCGGTGTCGAGGAGGACCTGGCCCGCGCGCTGCTCGACGCCATGGGTCCGGCCGCGCGCGCCGCGGCGATCATCGCGGACGAGGCGCCGGGAGACATCGTGAGCGCCACCCGTCCCCGCGTCCCCGGCCCGCTGGAGCCGCTCGGCGTACCGGCGGACCGGCTCGGGCCGACCGGCCGGGCGCTGCTGAACCAGCTCGTCGCGGTCTACCTGGACCGGCTCCCGCCCGAGCTGGCCCTCCGGGAGGCCGACCGCCTCGACGGCCGCGAACTGCACTTCGCGTGGGCCGGTCCGACCCGCCCGGGGCAGCGGCACTACTACCGCGTCCAGGGCGACGACCTGCTCCTCGAGTACGACAACACCGCCGACGACGGCAACCACGTGCACACCGTGCTGCGCCGGCCCGCCAGCGACTTCGGCGACGACGTCCTCGCCGCCCACCACAAAGAGGCACCCCACTGACAGCACCGGCCCCCGGCCCGGCCCCGGCCCAGCCCAGCCCGGCCCAGCCCGGGTGATCATGAAGTTATCGTCACGACACGCCGTGTGAAGAGGCAACAACTTCATGATCACCGGGAGGGGCCGGGCGGGGCGGCGGATCAGGGGTGGCGGGCTTCGATCAGGAAACGGCGGGCGTGGGCCACGAACGCGCCCTCGGCCCGGATCCGCAGGTGCAGGGCGTACAGCTCGCGGCGGAACCGGTCCACCGTGAAACCGGGGACCGTCCACACGACCTTGCGCAGGAACCAGACGACCGCCGCGATGTCGTGGAAGACCGTCCGCAGCGTCGCCTCCCGCAGGTCCACCACGGTGAGCCCGGCGTCCCGCGCGGCGGCGACCGCCTGGTCCGCGTGACGCCGGGTCGGTGCCGGTAGCGGCCCGAGGACGGCCTCGCTCAGCTCCCGTACGGTGCCCGCCCCGATCTGCTGGGACAGGAACGTCCCGCCGGGCCGCAGGACCCGGGCCGTCTCCGGCCAGTCGGTGCGCACGGGGTGGCGGCTCACCACGAGGTCGAAGCTCGCGTCCCGGAAGGGCAGCGGCGCGTCCGGGGTGACCGCCACCACCGTGGCGCCGAGCGGGCGCAGCGTGCGCCGGGCGACCGCCACGTTCGGCGGCCAGCCCTCGGTGGCCACCAGCAGGCGGGGCGGGCGGGGCACCTCGGCGAGGACCTCGCCGCCGCCGGTGTCCACGTCCAGCGCCGCGTCGGCGTGCGCCATCCGCGCGGCGACGAGCCGCGCGTACCCCCAGGGCGGGCGCTCCTCGGTGGCCCGGCCGGACAGCCAGTCGAACGCCCAGCCCTCGACGGGCGCGGCGGCGCCCTCGGCGATCAGGTCCGCGAAATCGGCGTCGGTCTGCATGGAAGTGAGGCTGCCGGCGGCGGCCGCGGCCGGCAAACGGATTTGGCGGCCGGACCGACCCCGTCGCACCCCGGCCGGGCAGGCCCCTCCCAGCGGATCGGGCGCCACCGGTCGGCGGACATCCGGCCCGCCGTCACGGCCGGGGTGGGACGACCTCGGCCGTCGACCCGGTCACGCCGGGCAGGGCGTCGAACGTGGTCGCCTCGGCGCGGCGGCCCGCGTCGAACCGGCGCACGAGGCGCGCGCCGAGTCGGACGCCCACCCCGCCGACGGCCAGGGCCACCACCTCGGTGGCGAGCAGCACGGCCGACGCGCCGCGCTCCGGCGAGTCGGAGCGGATCAGGCAGGCCAGCAGGAAGAGCCCCGCCATGGCGAGGTTCACGAGGTTGAACGCGATCGCGGTGCGCTGCGTGCGGTCGCCGGGCACGTCCCACAGGTCGACCATCCCGGCCACCGCCGCCATGGCGGCGGAGACCAGCGCGGCCACAACCGTCCAGTAGCCGACCTCGCCGAGGAAGGCGGGCCCGCCGAGGACGTCGGTCAGGTCGAAGACGACCGCACAGACGAAGAGCCCGTACGGGAACGTCACCAGCATCGGTTGGATCGGGTGCCCCTGCACCCGTAGCCGGCTCTGCATCGTTCCCTCCCCTGGTGCGTAGCGCGTGAGTCCAGGGTGCTACCCGGGCGCACCCCGGGCGAAACGGCACGAGACCGGACGGAAGCCGACGCCAGGGTCAGTTGTCGCGGTCGCGGGAGACCGTGCGCACCAGCCGCTCGGCCACCTCCCGCAGCGGGATGTCGAGCGACGACGCGGCGCTGCGCAACACCTCGAGCGCCTCGGCGGCCGGGCAGCCCCGTTGCGTCATGATCACACCGATGGCCTGCCCCACCACGCCCTCGTGCAGCAGCGAGGCGTCCCGCTCGCCGGCGACCTCGAGCTGCCGCGCGCGGTCGCGGACGGCCGCCAGCAGCAGGCCCGCGTGCTCGGCGAGCAGCATCGCGGTGAGCTGGTGCTGGGTGGTCAGCGCGTCGCGGGCGTCCGCGTACAGGTTGATCGCCCCGATCACGTGGTCGTCGACGTCGAGCGGCGCCGAGATCACGCCGTGGACCCCGAGGTCGACGGCGCGGGACGTCCAGTCGGGCCACCGCCGCTCCCGGCCGAGGTCCTCCGACAGGACCATCTCCCGCCGCCGGATCGCGTCCATGGCCGGTGAGTCGGGGCCGTGCCGCAGGTCGTCCAGGCCGGCCAGCCGGGGGTCCGAGGCGGCCGCGCTGGCCGGCTGCCCGGCTCGCAGCGCCGTGAAACCGCACCAGCTCACCCCGGCCACGGCGTCCCGGGTGATCCGGACGAGCGCGGCCAGCGCATCATCGAAATCGGTCACGGTGATGAGACCGGCGGTCAGCTCCCGCAACAGCGCGGCCGTCTCCAGCACGCCGACGGTCGCCACCACCGGTGCGTCGGTGTCGAGGTTCACCGGTACACAGCCCCCGTGCCGCGGCCCGTTCCGGCACACCCGGCCGGTGCCATCCCCTGTGTCATGTTCTGCTCTCTCCCGAGTTCCCGGACGCGCCCTACTACCCCCGCGTACAGGGGTCGAAACGGGCCAAAAGGGGGGCCAGCTGGCGGGACCGGCGCCGGACTGGCCCCCGCGGGTCAGCGGGACGCCCCCGTGAGGCGGCGCCCCACCGAGGCGATGAGCCGATCCAGCTCCGAACCGAACGGGTTGTCGTGCACGAGGTACGTCCACGTGGCGGTGGGCCGCACGAGCTTGGCCTCGTCGGGCACCCAGTCCTCGTCGAAGTCGGTCTCGGTGAAAGTGGCGATGGTGCGCGCCTCGATCTCCGGAACCAGCGCGTTGAACGCCGGCACCGCCGCCCGGTGGAACTCGTCGAGCGGGTCGAGCCGGCCCAGCGCCCGCAGGTGCACGCCCTCGCGGACCTCGGACAGCTCGGCCAGGTGCTCGGCCCACAGCCGGTCGAGGTGGAAGAGCGCGATCGAACGCGCGACCCGGGCGAGCAGGTCCTCGTCCATCTCGCCGGCCTTCTCCGGCACCTTGTCCAGCAGCATGAGCGCGGCCACGTCGCTGGTGAGCAGCCGCTCGCGCCGCTCGGCGAGCGCCTTGCGCTGCTGCTCGATCACCACGCTGTAGCGCCAGGTGTTGCGGTGGATCTCGTGGTTGACGCCCTCGGCGACCCGCTGGGCGTGCTCCACCGCGTAGTCGACCTGCTCGTCGGTGACCAGGCCGTCCGCGTTCATCCGCGGCGACGCCGGCACCGAGTCGGCGGCGTGCCGCACGACCAGGTCGTCCTCCAGGCTCACGAAGAAGACCGAGCCGCCCGGGTCGCCCTGGCGGCCGGCCCGGCCGCGGAGCTGGTCGTCGACCCGCCGGCTGTCGTGCCGGCCGCTGCCGATCACGTAGAGGCCACCGAGCTCGGCCACCCGCTCCCGGTCGGCCTGGTCGCTGCCGCCGAGGCGGATGTCGACGCCCCGGCCGGCCATCTGGGTGGAGACGGTCACCGCGCCGTACGCGCCGGCCTCGGCGATGATCGCCGCCTCCTCGTCGTCGTTCTTGGCGTTGAGCACGACGCACGGCACGCCGGCCGCGTGCAGGCCGGCCGCCAGCCCCTCGGACTCCTTGACGTCCAGCGTGCCCACCAGCACCGGCCGCCCCACCTCGTGGCAGCGCTTGATCTCGTCGATCAGCGCCTCCTCCTTCTCGGCGCGGGTCGCGTAGATGCGGTCCGGCTCGTCCTCGCGGACGCAGGGGGTGTTCGGCGGGATCACGGCCACCTCGAGGCCGAAGAACTCGCGCAGCTGGTCGCCGACCAGCACCGCGGTGGCGGTCATCCCGCACACCTTCGGGTAGAGCCCCACGTACGCCTGCACGGCGATCGTGCCGAGCACCTCGCCCTCGGCGGTGGCGTCCAGACCCTCCTTGGCCTCGACGGCCGCCTGGAGCCCGTCGGGCCAGCGGCGGCGCTGGGCCACCCGGCCCCGCATCTCGTCGATCAGCTCGACCGAGCCCTCCCGGACGATGTAGTCCACGTCACGGTGCAGCAGGGCGTGCGCGTGCAGCGCCACGTTGACCGCGGAGAGCTGCTCGACGTGCTCCTCGTCGTACAGGTCGATGCCCAGCTTGGCCTCGACGGCCGCCAGGCCGGCGGAGGTGAACGCCACGCTGCGGCCGTCCTCGGCCACCGTGTAGTGCTTGCCCTTGCGCAGCCCGCGCACGAGGGCGGCGGCGGCGTGCACCGGGTCCTGCTCGCCGGGGACCGCGCCGGCCAGCACCATGGGCACCCGGGCCTCGTCGATGAGGATCGAGTCGGCCTCGTCGACGATGGCGGTGCGCAGGGGCGGCTGCACCCGGTCGTCGATGTCGGTGACGAGCTGGTCGCGCAGGTAGTCGAAGCCGGCCTCGCTGACCGAGACGTAGGTGACGTCGCAGGCGTACGCGTCGCGCCGCTCCTGCGGGGTGGACGCCTCGTTGACCCAGCCCACGGTGAGGCCGAGCAGGGTGTAGACCGGCTCCATCCACTGGGCGTCGCGGCGGGCCAGGTAGTCGTTGACGGTGAGCACGTGGACCGGCCCGTTGCCCATCCGCACGTGCCCGTACGCGGCGACCGCCGCGGTGAGCGTCTTGCCCTCACCGGTCGCCATCTCCGCGACCTTGCCGGAAAGCAGGGCCATCGCGCCGAGCAGCTGGACGTCGTACGGCCGCTGGTCCAGCCCGCGCCGGGCGGCCTCCCGGCCGATCGCGCAGATCTCCTCGTAGCCCGCGGCCCGGCCGGCGGCCTCGGTGAGCTCGGCGTCGTCGAGCGCCGCGAGGTCGTCCTCGCGCGCCTCGATCGCCGGAAGCAGCTTCTCCAGCGGGGCCAGGTCGACCGTGTGCCCCGGGCGCTGGAGGAACCGCCGGAACCTGGTCTTGAACCGTTGCGACACACCCATGAGCGGCAACGGTACGCGAACTCGGGCGGCTTCCGCGTCCCACCCGAGCGGCATGTTGCTCCCGACCCCGGGCCGGGGGCAACACGGTGATCGACTCGCCTCCTCAGACGGCGAGGACCACCTGCAGCTCCTGCCGGCGCCGCTCGGCGAGGTCGGTCAGCAGGGCGGGCGCCTCGTCGAACGGCACCACCGCCGACACCAGGTGCTTGCGGATGAGATCGCCGTGCGTCCGCAGCAGGTCGATCGTCTCGGCGGAGAGCCGCTCCCGGTCCCAGGTCGGCGCGAGCCCGCGGGGCACCCGGCCGATCTGGGCGCACCGGACGGACAGGCCGTTGTGGTGGAATTCCTCCCCGAGGCGCACCGCGTCGGCGCCCGCCTGGTAGAACGCCAGGTCGACGACCGTGCCCTGGGGGCGGAGCAGGCGCAGCGCGAGGTGCAGGGCCGGGGCCCGCCCCCGGCACTGGAACACCACGTCGGCGCCCCGGTCCCCGGGCGCGTGCGCCCAGCGGGTCTTGAGCACCACGGCCGGGTCGTCCGCGTCCAGGTCGAGGGTCTCCAGACCGAGGGCCTCCGCGACCTGGCGGCGCTGGGGCGTCGGGTCGAGCACCACCACCGACGCCGCGCCGTGACGCCGGGCGAACAGGCCCGTGAGCAGCGCCACCACCCCGGCCCCGACCACGGCGACCCGCCGGCCGCGCACCCCGTCGCCGAGCGACCGGACGTCGGCGCCGTGCAGGTCGGCGGCCGCGTGCAGCAGCCCGTTGGCGCAGATCGGCCCCATGTGCGCGACGTAGACGCCGAGCAGCGGGTCCAGGTCGTCCGGCAGCGGCACGAACCGCTCGGCGACCGGGTCGGCGACCCAGCCGGTGCGGTGGCCGTACGTCATGGCGCCGACCGCACCCTCGGCGACGGCCGGGGTGGCGCTCTCCACCACCCGCCCCACCTGCATGTACCCCAACCTCGTCACCGGGTACGGGGTGCTGGGCGGGCCGGGGCGGAACAGGCCGAGGTCGGCGTCCCAGGTGGCGTTGAGCCAGGGGTTGGTGCCCTTCACGTAGCTGAGTTCGGTGCCGGCGGAGACACCGCTGAAGAGGGTGGCGACACGGAAGGTGCCCGGACGCAGCGGCTCGGTGTCCTGCTCGGCCAGGGTGACCCGGCCCGGGCCCTCGACCACCACCACCCGGTCACGCATCGACGCTCACCCCCGCGGTCGCCGCCGGGGTCGCCTCCGCCAGGCGTACGGGCCGCCCGGTGCGGGCCGAGTCGGCCACCGCCAGGGCGAGCCGGTGGGTGGCCAGCGCCTCGGCGTACGAAACCCGGACGTCGTCGGCGACACCGCGGACCGCGTCGACGAACGCCCGATCCACCGCGACCCGGGCGGCCTCCGGGTCGGCCGGCATCCGCCGCTCCCCGTCGGCGTCGCGGACCACGAGGCCGTCCTCGGTCAGCGTCAGGGCCAGCCCGTCGGCCAGGATCTCCAGGACGACCCGGTGCTTCCAGCCGAGGACGCAGGCGGTGCTCAGGGTGCCGACCGCGCCGCCGGCGAAGCGCAGCGTGGCGGCCGTGACCGAGTCGATGTCCGCCCCGTCGACGGGCGGCGGTGTGCCGTCGCCGTACGCCGTGACCTCGGTCGCCTCGCCGGCGAGGACGCGGACCAGGTCCAGGACGTGCGCGGCCTGTTCGACCACCGGGCCGCCGGAGCCGTTCCGGCGGCACCACCAGTCCACCGGCGGCACCCTGTCCCACCAGGAGCCGCTCACCAGCCGGATCCGGCGGCCCGCCAGCAGGTCGCGCGCCTGCCCCACCACGGGCAGGTACCGCCAGTGGTGTCCGACCGCGGTGAGCAGCCCCCGCCGCGCCACGAGCCCGGCGATCCGCTCGGCGGTCAGCAGGTCGAGCGCGACCGGCTTCTCCACGAACATGGGCACCCCGGCGTCGACCACCGCCTCCTCGACGGGGCCGTGCGCGAACGGCGGCACGCAGACGTACACGGCGTCCGGGCCGGCGGCGAGCAGCGCGTCGACGTCGGCGAACGCCCGGGCGCCGTGGGCGCCGGCCAGCGCGGCGGCGGCCTCCGCCCGCACGTCGGTGACCCCGAGCAGGTCGACGTCGGCGAATCCGGCGAGCACGCGCGCGTGCCGCTGCGCCACGCCACCGGCGCCGACCAGTCCCACCCGGCATGTGCCCATCCGGCCCGCCCTCCCGCCCGCGGTCTCCCGTACGAAGGCAAGCACTCCCCCCATCGGCGCGCAACGAAACGTTCACCGGGCCGGAACCAGGTGGTGGGACCGTCGTGATCTAGCTGGTAGGCATGATCCGGTTAGCGCGAGGTCCGCAGTGGGAAAAGGACCCAGCGTCTTCCGCCACACAATGGGGGTGCCCGTGCGGGATATTGAGACCGTTTCACCGGTGGTGGAGGCCTGGGCCACCTACCGCACGACCTCGGCGGACGACTGGAACGCTCGGCACCTGCTCCGCGCCAAGGGCGACAGCCGGGTCAGCGTGGTCCTGCCGGCGCGCAACGAGGAGGCCACCGTCGGCGCGATCGTGTCGACGATCCGCGAGCACCTCATGGACCGCGTCGCCCTGGTCGACGAGCTCATCGTCGTGGACTCGCGGTCCACCGACCGGACCGCCCGGGTGGCCCGCGCCGCCGGGGCGGAGGTGGTCAGCCAGGACGCCATGACGCGCGGGCTGCCCCGGCTGAGTGGCAAGGGGGACGCCCTCTGGGCCGGGCTCGCCGCCGCGGAGGGCGACATCGTGGCGTTCGTCGACGCCGATCTGCGGGAGTTCCGCCCCCACTTCGTGACGGGGCTGGTCGGCCCGCTGCTGACCGACCCGTCGGTCGAGTTCGTGAAGGGCTTCTACCACCGGCCGCTGGTCGGCACCACGAGCGTGGAGCCCGACGGCGGCGGCCGGGTGACCGAGCTGATGGCCCGCCCGCTGCTCAACCTGTTCTGGCCGGAGCTGGCCGGCTTCGTGCAGCCCCTCGCCGGCGAGTACGCGGGCCGCCGCGACGTGCTCGCGCAGGTGCCGTTCGTCTCCGGCTACGGGGTGGAGACGGCCATGCTCATCGACCTGCTGGAGCTGGTGGGGCTCGACGCGCTGGCCCAGGTCGACCTCGGTGAGCGCAAGCACCGGCACCAGGACACGGCGGCGCTGGGCCGGATGTCCGCGCAGATCCTGCTGACCGTCTGGTCGCGCCTGCAACGACGCGGCTGGGCCGCTCCGGGCGCCGACCCCACTCCCCTGTTGACGCAGTTCCGTCGCGGCGGTTCCGAGGGGCTGCCCAACCTCGAGCGGGAGATCGTGGTGAGCGACGTGTCCATCGAGGAGCGACCGCCCCTCGCGGAGCTGCGGCACCGGGTGCCGCGCCGGCGGATGGCGGCGGCGTGACCGCCCGACGCGGAGACCGCGAGGTGCGCCCGAGCGGCGAGGCGGGGGCGGCCCGCCGGCCGGGCGACGGGACCCGGGTCCGATGAGCCTCACCGTGCTCCTGAACGCCGGCCCGTGGCTGTCCGTGCCGCCACCGGGCTACGGCGGCATCGAGAACGTCGTGGCCACGCTGGTGCCGGAGCTGCGGCGGCTCGGCGTCCGGGTCGTGCTCGCCTCGGTGGGCACCAGCGAGCTGCCGGTCGACGAGCTGGTGTCGGTGTTCCCCGACGGCCAGTTCGCGGCCCTGCAACGGCCGTACAACCAGGTCTGCGGCATCGCCCAGGCGCACCTGGCCGGGGTGGTCCGCCAGCTGCACACGCGCGACGACATCGACCTCGTGCACGACCACGTCGAGGCCGTGGGCCTCGCCACCCTCACCGCCATGGGCCCGGACGCCCCGCCGGTGCTGCACACCCTGCACTGGGACCTGGCGAAGCACCCGGCGCTCTACGGCACCCTCGACGGCGGCGACCGGGTGCGGGTGAACGGCGTGTCCGCCGCGCAACTGGCCCGGGCGCCGCAGGCGCTGCGCGACCACTCGGTGGGGCACGTGCACCTGGCCACCCCGCTCGCCGTCGGGGCGGACCGCCGGCCGCGGCGGGAGAAGGGCGACCACGTCGTCGTGCTCGGCCGGATCAACCCGGGCAAGGGGCAGGACCTCGGGGCGCGGCTCGCCCGGCAGGCCGGCTTCCCGCTGGTGCTGGCCGGTCCGGTCGGGCCGTACCACCGGCCGGAGGCGCTGGCCGCCGCCGGTGACGACGCCCGGCAGAACCCGGACGTCCGCTTCTTCCTCGACGAGGTGGCGCCGTACGTGGACGGCGAGCTGGTCCGCTGGGTCGGCACGGTCGCCGGACAGGACCGCGACGACCTGGTGGCCGGGGCGCGCGCGACGTTGTTCCCCCTGCGCTGGGAGGAGCCCGGGGGCACCGCCGTGGTGGAGTCGCTCGCGCTCGGCACCCCCGTGGTGGCCACGGCCCGGGGCTGCCTGCCGGAGCTGGTCGAGCACGGCCGCACCGGGCTGCTCACCGCCGACGAGGAGGAGCTGGGCGACCTCGTGGCGGCGGTGGGCCGGCTCGACCCGGACGAGTGCCGCCGCGAGGCGGCGGCCCGGTTCACCCCGGCCGTGATGGCCGAGCGCTACCTCGCCCTGTACGACCGGGTCCGGCAGCCGGCCGCGGCCGCGCGGCTGCAACCCGCCTGATCCGTGGACGTCCGGTCGCCGGCCCCGCAGGGTGGCCCGGCGGCGGCCGGTTTGCGCCCGCCGGTTCGGGGTAGCCGCGCACGGCCCAGGGCCGCACAGGGAGGAGACGGTGGTGGCCGGACCCATGGCACACTCCCGCGCCCGGCCCAATCCGGCCGACGGCAAGCCCCCGGTACGCCGGGTCACCGCGGTGGTGGCCGTGCTCTTCGTGCTCATCGGGGTGCTCGGCTTCGTGCCCGGCGTCACCCATCCGTTCGCCGACCTGCGCCTCGCCGGTCACCACTCGGGTGCACGGCTGCTCGACGCGTTCCAGGTCTCGGCGCTGCACAACATCGTCCACCTGGTCTTCGGGGTGGCCGGGCTCGCGATGTCGCGCACGGTCGCCATGGCCCGGGTTTACCTGGTCGGTGGGGGCGCGATCTACCTGGTGCTGTGGCTCTACGGTCTCGCCGTCGACGCCGACAGCGGCGCGAACTTCCTTCCGCTAAACCCGGCCGACGACTGGCTGCACCTGGGCCTGGGCGTCGGGATGATCGGCCTCGGCGCGTTGACCGCGCGGCGGGCGCCGGCCTGACCGCCCCGCCGGCCCGACCCGTCCGGCCCGCCGGTTTGTTCGGGCGCCGCCGGGGGTAGTTCTGGAGTCCCACGGACGAGACGCGAGAGGGCCCTGATGGCGAGCCGGATCACCTGCGAGGTACGCGACGGGTCCCCGGTCACCGTCGTCCGCCTCGCCGGAATGCTGGACCTGGACACGATGCGGTCGGTCCACGGGACGCTGGAGTCCTGCCTCGCGGCCCAACCGGACGCCGTCGTGGTGGACCTCGGCGAGGTCACCGTCGGCGACCGCCTGGCGCTGGCGGTCTTCGCCGCCACGGCCCGCCGCGCCGAGGAGTGGCCGGCCGTGCCCGTGGTGCTCTGCGCCCCGCCGCCGCCCGCCGAGCGCTGGTTGGCGGAGACCACGGCGTGCCGGGTGCTTCCCGTACGGCGCAACTGCGCCGAGGCCACCCAGGCGGCGGGCGCGGCGGTCGCGCCGCGCCTGCGCGCTCGGCTTGAGCCGGTGGCCGAGGCGTGCCGGCGGGCACGGGACCTGGTCGGCGACGCCTGCACCCGGTGGAACCTCCCGGACGTCGCCGGCCCTGCCTCGGTGGTGCTCAGCGAGCTGGTCGCCAACGTGGTCCGCCACGCCCGGACGCCCATGCACGTCACGCTGACCCTGCGCCGGCCGTACCTGCACCTGGCCGTGGTCGACGGCAGCCGCGCCGCGGCGCAGGAGCGCACCCCGGACGCGCGCGCCGAGGGGGGCCGGGGGCTGCTGCTGGTACGCCAGCTGGCGCAGCGCTGGGGCACCGTCCCGGCCGGCGACGGCAAGGCCGTGTGGGCGATGGTGCCGGCGAGCTGAGCTGCCCGGCGAAACCGACCTGATTCAGACCTTCGGCCTGGTTTCATGGAAACCGGGCCGGGTAGGCACGCCCGTCCCTTTTGCGCGACGACGGGTGAACCAACCATGCCGGAACGGGCCCCCACGGAGCCAGGTCGAGACCGCGGGCCCGCGATCCTCGCGCCGGCCCGGTTCGGCGGCTACCCGGGGCCCGTGCGGCTGCCCGTCCCGGGTAGTTCGCTGATCCGGTTCCTGGCCACCACGGACCACAAGCAGATCGGGATCCTGTACCTGCTCACGTCGTTCGGGTTCTTCGTGGCGGCGGGGTTCGAGGCGATGGTGATGCGCGCCGAGTTGGCGCGTCCCGGGCTGCAGTTTCTGTCCTCGGAGCAGTACAACCAGTTGTTCACCTCGCACGGCGCGGTGATGCTGCTGCTGTTCGCCACACCGGCGGCGTTCGGGTTCGGCAACTTCATCGTGCCGATCCAGATCGGCGCCCCCGACGTGTCCTTCCCCCGGCTCAACGCCCTGGCCTACTGGCTCTACCTGTTCGGTGGGCTCATGGTCATCGGCGGCTTCCTGGCGCCGGGTGGCTCCGCGGACTTCGGGTGGACGGCCTACACGCCGCTGAGCGACGTGGAGCACTCCCCGGGCGTGGGCGCGAACATGTGGGTGATCGGCCTGGTCGTCTCGGGTCTGGGCACGATCCTCGGCGCGGTCAACCTGATCACCACGATCCTCACGCTGCGCGCACCCGGCATGACCATGTTCCGGATGCCGATCTTCACCTGGAACATGCTCTTCACGAGCGTCCTGGTGATCCTGGTCTTCCCGCTGCTGGCGGCGGCGCTGCTGGCCCTGGCGGCGGACCGGCTGGTCAACGCGCACGTCTTCGACGCGGCGACGGGCGGGCCGCTGCTGTGGCAGCACCTGTTCTGGTTCTTCGGCCACCCCGAGGTCTACATCATCGCGTTGCCGTTCTTCGGCATCATCACCGAGATCATCCCCGTGTTCGCGCGTAAGCCGATCTTCGGTTACACGGGTCTGGTGTTCGCGACGATCGCCATCACGATCCTGTCGATGACCGTGTGGGCGCACCACATGTTCGGCACCGGGCAGGTGCTGCTGCCGTTCTTCAGCATCCTCAGCTACCTCATCGCCGTGCCGACCGGCGTGAAGTTCTTCAACTGGATCGGCACGATGTGGAAGGGGCAGCTCACCTTCGAGACACCGATGCTGTTCGCCATCGGCTTCCTCGTGACGTTCCTGCTCGGCGGCCTCACCGGCGTGCTGCTGGCGAGCCCGCCCGCGGACTTCCACACGCACGACACGTACTTCGTCGTGGCGCACTTCCACTACGTGGTCTTCGGCACGGTGGTGTTCGCGCTGTTCGGTGGCTACTACTTCTGGTGGCCGAAGATGACGGGGCGGCTGCTCGACGAACGCCTCGGCAAGATGCACTTCTGGACGATGTTCCTGGGCTTCCACGGCACGTTCCTGGTCCACCACTGGCTGGGCGCCGAGGGCATGCCCCGCCGGTACGCCGACTACCTGCCCACCGACGGGTTCACCACCCTCAACACGATCTCCACGATCTCGGCGTTCGTGCTCGGGTTCTCCACGTTGTTCTTCATCTACAACGCGTGGAAGTCCTGGCGCTACGGCGCGATGGTGACAGTGGACGACCCGTGGGGGTTCGGCAACTCCCTCGAGTGGGCCACGACCTGTCCGCCGCCGCTGCGCAACTTCGACCGGATGCCCCGCATCCGCTCGGAGCGCCCGGCCTTCGACGCCAAGTACGGGACCCTGGTCGCCGACCTGGGCCGCGACCTGCCGCAGCGCGCCGCCCGGCCGCCGCAGGCGTTCCACGAGCAGTTGCGCCACGTCGCGCAGGTGCCGGAGTCGCCGGCCGCCGAGGGCGCGCACGGTCCACGCGAGGTGGCCGAGTACACGCCGGCGCCGCAGTCCGGCGCCCGCCCCGTGAACGTGCCCGGCCCGGAGGACGCCCGGCGGCCGAGCTTCGAGGAGACCGACGAGCCGGAGGAGACCCGTCTCGGCGCGCAACGCGCGCCGCAGGAGAAGGACGAGTGGCGGCACCCGTCCAGCCACGGCGACCCACCCGAGCATCCCCGTGAGCCGCCGGAGCGGCGCGAGGAGGGGTGAGACACGCGCGGGGCCGGCGCCCGTGGCGCCGGCCCCGCGTCCGCTCCTACGGCTTCACGGGCTGCGTCGCGGCGAGGCCGGCCGCGGTGAGCGAGCGGCGTACCGCGGGCTGCACGCGGGTGAGCCGCAGCGGCACCCCGGTGCGGGCCGCGGCGTCCCGACCGGCCACCAGCGCGGCGATCCCTCCGGCGTCGACCCCGCCCGCGCCGACCAGGTCGACCACCACCTCGCTCGGCTGGCCGGTGACCGCCTCCAACATCGCCCGGCGCAGCTGGTCGGCGCCGTCGCGGTCCACGTCGCCGCCGACCTCGACGACCACCCGGTCGCCGTTCTGCCGGACGTTGATGCGGGCCTTGGCCGTCTCGGACTCCGCGGCGCCGTTCTGCCACGGCGGCGGGGCGTCGGCGAGCATCGCCTGACGCAGCCAGGTCAGCGCACGCGACAGCAGCCGGGAGACGTGCATCTGAGAGATGCCGAACCGGGCCGCGATCTCCGCCTGCGTCTGGTTGCCGTAGAAGCGCATGGCCAGGATCCGCCGCTCCCGCCAGGGCAGGCGGTGCAGCAGGCCGCTCACCGTCACCCGGTCGTCGACCGACTCCAGCGCGTTGTCCGACTCGCCGACCAGGTCGCCGAACTCGGCCGAGCTCTCGCCACCCACCGGCGCGTTCAGCGAGGCGGGGCTGTAACCGGCGGCCGACTCCAGCGCGGCCAGGATCTCCTCCTCCGGCGTCTCCAGCCGCTCCGCCAACTCGGCGACCGACGGCGCCCGGGACAGCTCGCTGGTCAGCGCCGCGGTGGCCTGCCCCACCTCGAGGATCAGGTCACGCAGGCGGCGGGGGACGTGCACGCCCCAGGTCCGGTCCCGGAAGTGCCGCTTGATCTCACCGACGATCGTGATCGCCGCGTACGCGGTGAAGGAGCCCCGTTCCGGGTCGTACCGGTCGACGGCGTTCACGAGCCCCAGCCGGGCCACCTGCTCCAGATCCTCCAGCGGCTCACCCCGGCCGCGGTACCGGCGCGCGAGCCGGCCGGCGAACGGCAGGGCGAACCGGACCAGGTCGTCGCGGGCCTCCTGACGCCGCTCGGGCGGCAGCCCCTCGATGCGCGCCGCGTACGCCAGAGCGGCGGCGTCGAGGTCCTCCAGTCCTCGCTCGGTGGGTGGTGGTGTGCTTGTGGTGGTCTGTCCGAACATCCGCGCCTCCCTCAGGAAGGTCCCCCGCCCGGATTGGGAAACCGGTCGTGCGCGTGGTCGGGCCACGCACCGGGCCGGAAGTGGGTTACGTGACTGGGACGCCAGCGGGCGACGAAACACGCTGCGCTACGTGGTCAGTCCATCGCAGCCAGCGATGTTCCCGCTCCGTAGGTACTCAATCACGGGATCCCGGGTTCGCGAGGATGTTTCGCTGGGCTCACCTCAAGAGACGAGCAACCCCTGGTGGGTGCCGCTGTCGCGGAGCACGGTGAGCGCCTCGGTCACGGCCAGCGGGGGCGGCGTCGGCAGGTCGTACGGCTGCGCCCGCAGGACCTCCGTGGCGCGGCGGGTCGGCACCGAGGCGACCGGGTAGCCCCGCGCGGAGGTGCGGTCCAGGGCGCGGCGACGCCGCCCGAAACCGGCCACCGCGAGCCACTGGGGCAGCCCGGCGAGGGCCGGCGAGCGGACGCCGGGCGGCTCGGGCAGCACGTCCACCGAGGTGAACGGCTCGCTGCCGGCGAGCCACCACTCGACCCCCTCGACGCTGCGCCGGGTGGCGTTCTCGCACCAGTACGGCACGAGCCCCGCCCGCACCACCTGCCACGGGTCGAGCAGCCGCCCGCACTCCACGACGAGCCGGTCGCCGGTCTTGCCCGCCGCACGCAGCCAGCGGCGGTACAGGTCGGCGATCGCCGCGCTGAGCGCCTCCGGCCGCGGGAAGAGCACCCGGTGCAGGGGGTGCCCGCCGCGCCCGGCCCAGTCCCGGGCGCTGAGTTCGAAACCCGACTCGACGCCGTGCTCGGCGTAGCCGGACGGGGAGGAGACCTGCGGCGGCTCCCAGCGGGCCGCGTCCCCGCCCGCCGACCGGAGCACCTGGCGCAGGGCGTGGCTGTCCGGGTGGAAGTCCACCGGGTCCAGTCCGCTGCCCGGGCAGCCGACCTGGAAGCTGTGCCCCTGCCCCGGGTCGAGCACCGGCCAGGTGCGGGCGTCGCGCAGCAGCAGCACCGGCGCGCCGGGGGCGAGCCGGTCGGTCAGGAAACGCCGGTACGCGGCCGGCAGGGTCCGCCAGCGGGCCGCCAGGGAGACCATGGCCCCGGCCAGCGCGCCCCGGCTCGCCGGGCAGTGCACCTGGCGTACGTGCAGGTCGTCGTTCCCGGCGAGCAGCCGCCCGCAGAGCGCGGCCCCGTGGTCCAGGGCGGCGCCCGGCCGGTCCACGGCGCCCTGCGCCCAGTGCACGGTCATCTCGAAGCCGGCGGGCAGCCAGGGCACACCGAGGGCCACCGCCAGGTGCGCCGCGGCGCCGTGCGGCGAGCCGAGCACCGCGCCCGGGTAGCGCCGCCGGGGGTACTGGTCGACGAACCAGCTCGCCACCCGCGCCGCGTCCACGTCGGCGGTCTGCGCGGGCGTGAGCGCGACCCGTCCGGCGGCCCGGGTGACGGCCGCCCGGCGCACCGGGTCCGGTGCGCCGGGAAAACGGGACACCGGACCCGGATGCCCCAGGTCGGCGCAGTCGCTGCCGCGCAGCGCGCGGGCCGTGGCGGCGACCAGGACCCGCGCCGTGCTGCCGGCCGCCACGACGCGGTCTCCCGCCATACCGGCGTCTGCGGCAACCAGCCCCTCGTGCACCTTGTGCACCGGCCCCACCTTGCCTCGTTCGCTCACCACGCGGCCCGGCTTCCCGTCCGGATGCGGTTCAAACGGGCCCTCCCCCACCGGGCGGGGCCAATCCGCTGATCGGGGGCGCTTCGCCGATACCGGGCGGTAGGTGGCGTCCGGCCCGCCTCGCCCCGCCCGTCCCGGGCACACCCGGGAGTCCGGGCGTGATCGACTCCGCTCGCCGAGGTCGTGGTGTCCGCTCGGCCGGGCGAGGCCACGTCGGCGGCGCTGGCGCGGTCAGGCAGGTCGAGGCCCGCGAACGCTCAGCGCAGCTCCTGGATGCGGACCAGGTTGCCGGCGGGATCGCGGAAGGCGCAGTCCCGGATGCCGTACGGCTGCTCGGTCGGCTCCTGGACGACCTCGGCGTCGCCGGCCTGCACCTTCTCGAAGGTGGCGTCCAGGTCGCGGGTGGCCAGCAGGATCCAGCCGTAGGTGCCCTTCGCCATCATCTCGGCGATGGTGCGGCGCTCGTCCTCGGTGATCCCGGGGTCGGTGGTCGGCGGCGCCAGGAGGATCGAGGTGTCGGGCTGGTTGACGGGGCCCACGGTTATCCACCGCATCCGGCCCTGACCCACGTCGTTGCGGACCTCGAAGCCGAGGACGTCGCGGTAGAACGCCAGGGACGCGTCCGGGTCGACGTGCGGAAGAACGCTGGTGTGAATGGTGATGTCCATGCCGACCAGGCTAGGTACGGGCCCGCGGCCCCGCTTCTCGAATCCTGACCGATCGTGACCGGCCGGACCACGAGGTCAGGTGAGGTCCTCCGCGGCCACCGACAACTGCCGGTCCACCTGCTCCCGGACGCGGCGCGCGGCGGCACCGTCGGCGTAGACGCCCCGCAGGTCGGCGAAGGCGGGCTCCGGCGGGGCCAGCGGCACGGCCGCGTCGACCACCGCCTCCACCACGCACGGCCGGTCCGCCGCCAGCGCCTCGTCCCACGCGGCGCCCACCAGCTCCGGGCGGTCCACACGGACGCCGTGCAACCCGAGCAGCCGGGCCCAACCGGCGTACGGCACGTCCGGCCGGCGTCGCCCCGGGTCGCTGACCGGCTGGCGACCACCGCCCATCCCGGACTGGTCGCGGTTGTTGAGGACCAGCACCACGAGCCGCGGATCGGGCCAGCGCGACCAGTGGTGCGCCACGGTGATCAGCTCGGCCAGGCCGTTGAGCTGCATGGCGCCGTCGCCGACCAGCGCGATCACCGGCTGGTCCGGCGCCGCGAGCTTCGCGGCCACGGCGTACGGCAGGGCGCAGCCCATCGAACCGAGCGTGCCGCAGAGCTGGGCGTTCACGCCGGGCGGCAGCTCCAGGTGCCGCGCGTACCAGTAGAGGACCGATCCCACGTCCACGGCGAGCGCGCCCGCGCGCGGCACCCGGGGCGACAGCTCCTGGAGCACCAGCTGCGGGTTCACCGGCTCGGCGGGCGCCGACGCACGATCGGTGAGTTCCTGCCGCCAGCGGTCGACGGAGTTCTCGACGGTGGCCCGCCACCGCGGGTTCGGCCGGTCCGGGATCCGGTTGAGCAGGGCGCGCAGCGTCTCGGCGGCGTCGCCGACGAGCGGGACGTCGACCGGGTACCGGCTGCCGATCCGGCGGCCGTCGATGTCGATCTGCACGGTCCGGACCTGGCCGGGCATCGGCAGGTAGCCGGTCCACGGATCGTTGGTGCCGACCATCAGCAACGTGTCGCAGCCCCCCATCAGCTCGGCGGCGGCCCGGGTGCCCACCTCGCCGAGCACGCCGGTGTGGAACGGCAGCCGCTCGTCGAGGACCGGCTTGCCCAGCAGTGAGGTGGCCACCCCGGCCCCGAGCCGGTCGGCCAGCGCGAGCACCTCGTCCTCCGCGTCCCGGGCGCCCTGCCCCACGAGGATCGCGGTGCGCTGGCCGCCGCCGAGCACCTGCGCGGCAGCCGCGAGGTCGACGTCGTGCGGCAGCACCCGGGCCAGCGGCTCGCCGGGCGTCGCCGTGATCACCCCGGCGGCGTACGCCTGGAGGTCCGGCACCGAGGCCTCCTGCACCTGCCGGGGCAGCACCACGCAGACCGGGCTGCGGGTCGCCGCGGCGGTGCGGAACGCCTGGTCGAGCAGGCCGGGCACCTGGCCGGCGCTGCGGGCGTACTGGACGAACTGGTTGCAGACGTCGCCGAAGAGCCGGCTGAGCCCGATCTCCTGGTGCGCCCCGCCGAGCGGGCCGGACACGTCCTCGCCGACGAGCGCCACGACGGGCTTGCTGTCCAGCTTGGCGTCGTACAGGCCGTTGAGCAGTTGCACGGCGCTCGGCCCCTGGGTGGCCAGGCAGACGCCGATCCCGCCGGTGAACTTCGCGTGCCCGGTCGCCATGAACGAGGCGGTCTCCTCGTGCCGGGCCGGCACGAACTCCGGGTCCCCGCCCGCGCGGTCGAGCGCCGCAACGATCGGGGCGATGGCCTCGCCCGGATAGCCGAACGCCCGGGGCACCCGCCAGGCCCGCAGCCGCTCGACCACCAGGTCGGCCGCGACGCGCTCAGCCATTGCCCCGCCCGGGGGTGCTCGCGTCGACGTAGCGCAGCACCGCGCCGACCCCGTCGGTCAGCTCCGGCGCCTCCTCCGGCCCGAGCACGGTCAACTCGGCGTCGGTGCCGACGAGCGCCCGCACCAGCGCGGCGTCGGCCCGTACGCGCTGCGGCTCGGCGACCGACATCGCGCTGAGCTGCCCGGGGTCGACGGCGATCTCGGTGGGCTCGGGGCCGATCCAGAGCTCGCCGTTGGCCGACGGGTCGTCCACGATCAGCATGGTCTCGACCTGGTTACGCTGGAGCGCCCCGACCACCGCCTCCAGGCCGGCGCCGACGTCCTCCTGCATGCCGAACCGGTCCAGGGCCGCGGCGATGCGCTGGTCGGCCACCTCGGCGATGGTCTGCACGGTCAGGTCGTCGAGCTGGGTCTGGTCCGCGCCGCCGGCCCGGGAACCGGCGTCGGTGCGGACCACGACGTCCTGCCAGCGCGGCGGCATCTGCGCGGCGACCATTCCGGTGGCCCGCACGTCGCCGGCCACCACCACCACGTCCGCGCCGACCCGCTCGGCCAGGTCGACGGTCGCGGCGGTCACGTCGCCGGCGTTGTGGTGCCACGCCTCCATGGCCGCGCGCTGGTATCGCGGCTGCGACCAGCCGCCCGGCTGCACCCGGCGCAGCTGCGAGTTCTCGCGCCCCACCACGTGCGCCCGGCGCGGCACGCCCCCGGCGCTGACCGCCATGGCGTCGGCGCCGGTCCGGTCGGCCAGCACCCGCACCCACGCCACCTGCTCACCACGTTGGGCGAGCAGCGGCATCACGTGCGGCAGCGGCGCGTAACTGGCGAGGTCGCGCAGCGGCGGGGCGGAGAGGTACTCGGTTAGCACCACCCGGCCGCGGGTGGCGAACACGGCCAGGCCGTAGCTACCCGCCATCGGGTCGTGGCCGCGGACCACCCGGTCCAGCGCCGCGACGGTGGGCTCGTCCGCGCCCTGGTCGGTGAGTTGGCCCTGCAGCGCCCGCCAGCGCAGGTCGAGCGCCGGGTGGGCCTCGTGCGTGTCGGCCGACGCGTCCACGTACACGGAGCACCACGGCCCGGGACGGTCGTAGAGCGGGCGCAGGAAGGACAGCTGCATGCTCGACCCCTTTCCAGCTCGGCCCTGCGCTTACCCGTGCCGCCCCGGAGTTCACCTGACGGTCGTGAGCGCGTGACCAGGTTTCATTCACGCCGTTCAACCCCTTCCGCCGATACCATCAGTGAACGGATCAGGACTCTCGGTGGTGAACATGGACAGCGGACTCGACACCCGACGGATCGCCCACCCCACGGAGCGGATCGTCGCGGGCCGTGTGGTGCGGCTGCTCGACGGCTACTCCCGGGAGGTGGCGGTCGGTCAGCCGGTGCTCGTGGCGGTGCTTGCCGCGGCCGGCGTGGCGAGCCTGCCGATGCGGCTGGCGCGCGCCGTCCTGCCCGGCGGGGCGGGTGGGCCCCGGCGACGCTGGAAGGACCTGAAGAAGGGCCCGGAGTACCTGGTGACGCCCCTGCGGTTGCGCGACGCCACCGGCCGGCTCTGCGAGGTCGAGCTGCACGGGCACCTGCCGCAGAGCGCCCTGCACCCCGCCGACCACGTCCAGCTGACGCTCCGGCCGCAGGCCGACCCCGACCTGCCGCCCCGGATCGAACGGATCGTCAACCTCACCACGGGGCAGCTGCTCACTCCCCGCACGGCCACGGTCTGGACGCACCTCGGCCCGCCGCTGCTGCTGCGGGCCACGTTCGGGATGCTGCTCCTTCTCGGGATCGCCGCCTGGTCCGCTCTGCGCTGACCGGCCGGGGCGCGCGTGTCGCTCCGCCGGCGCGTTTCGGCCGGCGCGGGCCGGGGCACCGGGGAACGCATGTTCGACGGATTCGCCCTGGACTCGATCGACGTCGGCGCGGTACGGCTGCGGGTGCGCCACGGCGGATCCGGGCCGCCCGTCGTGCTGCTGCACGGCCACCCGCGCACCCACGCCACCTGGCACCGGGTCGCGCCGCTGCTCGCCACCCGGCACACCGTGATCTGCCCCGACCTGCGCGGGTACGGCGGTTCCACGGTGCCGCCGGACACACCCGACCATTCGTCGTACGCGAAGCGGGCGATGGCCGCCGACGTGGTCGCGCTGCTCGACGCGCTCGGCCACCGGCGCGCCGCCGTGGTGGGCCACGACCGGGGCTGCTACGTGGCCATGCGCACGGCGCTGGACCACCCCGACCGGGTGAGCCGGCTCGGGGTGCTCGACGGCGTGCCCATCGGCGAGGCGCTGGCCCGCGCCGACGCGCGGTTCGCCGCCCGGTGGTGGCACTGGTTCTTCCTCGGGCAGACCGACAAGCCGGCCGAGCGGATCATCAACGCCGACCCGGACGCCTGGTACGGCGGGACGCCTGAGCAGATGGGCGAGGAGGCGTACGCGGACTACCGCCGCGCGATCCACGACCCGGCCACCGTGCACGCCATGTGCGAGGACTACCGGGCGGGGCTCGGACCGGACCGGGCCGCCGACGACGCCGACCGGGCCGCCGGTCGCCGGATCGCCTGCCCGGTGCTGTTCGCCTGGTCGGAGCGGGACGACATGGTCGAGCTGTACGGCGATCCCGGGGCCATCTGGCGGGACTGGGCCGACGACCTGCGGGTCGCGTCGGTGGACTCGGGCCACCACATGGCAGAGGAGGCCCCGGAGGAGCTGGCCGCGCTGCTCAGCGACTTCCTCGCCGGCTGACCGCGCGGACGCCGCGTGGCTGACGCCTGGCCGGCGGGCGTTGGCGCGGACTTCCGGCGGCTGACGGCCGGACGCCGGCGCGGGCATCGGACGGCGGGCGCCGTCCGGCGGTCAGCGGGCCGGCACGGGCTCCGGACGGGCCGCCGCCTCCGCCGACCCGAGCATCCCCCGGCGGCGGGCCCAGCGCTCGTACACGAGGGTGGCGAACGGGGGCACCGCGCAGGCCAGGGCCACCCCGGTCGCGAGCAGGCTCCACCGGTGCCGCCGGGCCACGAGGAGGACCAGCAGGAGGTACGCGACGAAGAGCCCGCCGTGGATCGGGCCGAACACCTTCACACCGACCTCGTTGCCGGGCGGGCCGTACTTGACGGCCATGCCGACCAGGAGGCCGAGCCACGAGCATGCCTCGGCGACCGCCGCTCCCACGAACAGCCGGGTCACCCTGTCGCGCATCGCCATCGCCACCCCTTCCGGCGGCCCATGGTAGCGGGCGCCGGGCCGGTGGTCGGGGCGAACCGGCGGGGCGCGACGGGGATCACCGGGCGCCAGGATGGGTAGAGAAGGATCCGAATGGTCTTCCCCCACGCACGGCCGCCGTGCGAGCTTAGGAGGACCAGCGGTGACTCCGGGTGGTGACCATGGGCGAAGACGTCGGCGCGCGCACCTTCAGTCGGGAGGACCGGGCGCGTTACCGCGACAAGGTGCGCCGGTGTCTGGACGTCTTCGCCGAGATGCTGCGCGAGGCCCGCTTCGACGTCGACCGCCCGATGACCGGGCTGGAGATCGAGCTCAACCTGGTCGACGACGAGTCTCAGCCGACGATGCGCAACGCCGACGTGCTGTCCGCCGTCGCCGACCCGAGCTTCCAGACCGAGCTCGGCCAGTTCAACGTGGAGATCAACGTCGCGCCGCGGCGGCTCGCCGGCACCGGCACCGCGCAGTTCGAGGAGGACGTCCGCGCCAGCCTCAACGCGGCCGACGCCAAGGCCCGGGCGATCGGCGCGCACATGGTGATGATCGGCATCCTGCCGACCCTGCGGCCCGAGCACCTGACGGCGCGTACGCTCTCGGCGAACCCGCGCTACGAACTGCTCAACGAGCAGATCTTCGCGGCCCGCGGGGAGGATCTGCGCATCGCCATCAACGGCGTCGAGCGGCTGTCGGTCACCGCCGACACCATCACCCCGGAGGCGGCCTGCACCAGCACCCAGTTCCACCTCCAGGTGAGCCCGGCCCAGTTCGCCGACTACTGGAACGCCGCCCAGGTCGTGGCCGGGGTGCAGGTGGCGCTGGGCGCCAACTCGCCGCTGTTCTTCGGCCGTGAGCTGTGGCGGGAGACGCGGATCCCGCTGTTCCAGCAGGCCACCGACACGCGCCCGGAGGAGATCAAGGCCCAGGGCGTACGGCCGCGGGTCTGGTTCGGCGAGCGGTGGATCACCAGCGTGTTCGACCTGTTCGAGGAGAACGTCCGCTACTTCCCGGCGCTGCTGCCGGTGTGCGACCCCGAGGACCCGGCGGAGGCGCTCGCGAGCGGCGGCGTGCCGAAGCTCGCCGAGCTGCGGCTGCACAACGGCACCGTCTACCGGTGGAACCGGCCCGTCTACGACGTCCTGCGCGGCCGCCCGCACCTGCGGGTGGAGAACCGGGTGCTGCCGGCCGGGCCGACCGTCCTCGACACCATCGCCAACGGCGCCTTCTACTTCGGCCTGGTGCGGGCGCTGGCCGAGTCCGACCGGCCACTGTGGTCCCAGATGTCGTTCAGCGCCGCCGAGGAGAACTTCACGAGCTGCGCCCGCCACGGCATCGACGCGCAGGTCTTCTGGCCCGGCCTGGGCTACCTGCCCGTGACGGAACTGGTGCTGCGCCGTTTGCTGCCCCTGGCCCACCACGGACTGGACCGGTGGGGGCTGGCCCCGCCGGAGCGCGACCGGCTGCTCGGCATCATCGAGCGGCGCTGCCTCACCGGACGCAACGGGGCGAGCTGGCAGGTGGAGACCCTGCACCGGCTGGAATCCGCGGACCACCTGGACCGGCCGGAGGCCCTGCGCGAGGTGATGCGGCACTACGTCGACCTGATGCACAGCAACCGGCCGGTGCACGAGTGGCCGCTGCCCTGAACGGGCCCGGTCACTCCCAGGGCGACGGGTCGTCGCGCAGCCGGCTGTAGAGGTGGCCGTCGCGCCACCGCCCGGCCCGAAACTCGCAGGCCCGGACCACGCCCTCGAGGTGCCGGCGCGCCCGGATCGAGGAAGCCGCCCCAGTCGAGGCCGACGAGGCCGGGCTCGGTGCAGAAGCGCCGGAACATGGGAAGGTCGGCCTCGACCACCGGGCGCAGGCGGACGCGGGTGCCGTCGCCGTCGTGGACGATGCCGGGCGTGGGCACAGTAGCCGCCCTCCACACCGGACAGGCTAGCCACCGCGGCCTCCGCCCGCCGCCCCGGCCGGCACGCGGCGCCGTGCCGCAGCCGGCCGACGGCGGTTCCGCCGCTTGCCGGTGTCAGACGGTGAGCAGCACCTTGGTGCACTCGTCCTGCTTCTTCTGGAAGATCTTGTAGCCCTTCGGGGCGTCCTTGAGCGGCATGCGGTGGCTCACGATGAAGCTCGGGTCGATCTCCCCCCGCTGGATGCGCTCCAGCAGCGGGCGCGTGTACCGCTGGACGTGGCACTGCCCCGTCCGCATCGTGAGCGACCGGTTCATGAACGCGCCCATCGGGAACTTGTCGATGAGCCCGCCGTACGCGCCGATCACCGACACGACTCCGCCGCTGCGGCAGGCCAGGATCGCCTGGCGCAGGGCGAAGGGGCGCTCGGTCTCCAGCCGCACCGCCTGCTTCGTCCGGTCGTACGCGTAGATCGCCGCGTTGCCGTGGTGCCCCTCGAGGCCCACAGCGTCGATGCAGGCATCCGGGCCGCGGCCGGCCGTCAGCTCGTTGAGCGCGTCGAGCACGTCGGTCTCGTCGTAGTTGATCGTCTCGGCGCCGGCGAACTCTCGCGCCAGCCGCAACCGGTACGGGTACCGGTCGATGACGAACACCCGCTCCGCCCCGAGCAGCCGCGCGCTGGCCGCGGCGAGGAGCCCGACCGGCCCGGCGCCCCAGATGGCGATCACGTCGCCGGGCCTGATGTCGCACATCTCGGCGCCCATGTAGCCCGTCGGGAAGACGTCGGCGAGCATGACGGCCTGGTCGTCGGGCACGTCGGAGGGCACCTTCTGCGGGCCGACGTCGGCGAACGGGACCCGGGCGTACTCGGCCTGGCCGCCGGCGTACCCGCCGAGCAGGTGCGAGTAGCCGAAGATGCCGCCCGGCGAGTGGCCCATGATCTTCTCGGCGATGCCGGCGTTGGGGTTCGAGTTCTCGCAGACCGAGTAGAGGCCGCGCTGACAGGAGGTGCAGTGGCCGCAGGCGATCGGGAACGGCACCACCACCCGGTCGCCGGGGCGCAGGTTGCGCACCTGCGGGCCCACCTCGACCACCTCGCCCATGAACTCGTGCCCGAGGACGTCGCCCTTGCGCATCGCCGGGATGTAGCCGTGGTAGAGGTGCAGGTCGGAACCGCAGATGGCGGTCGTGGTGATGCGGACGATCGCGTCCCGCGGGTTCATGATCCTGGGTTCCGGCACGTCGATGACCTTGACGCTGTCCTTGCCCATCCAGGCGGTGGCCCTCATCGTCTGTCCTCTCCTCCCGATCGGGCTGGTCAGCGCCGCGGCCGGCCGGGCAACGGCTGCGCCGGGCGCTGCATGACCTGCTGCCGCACCGAGATCCCGTCCGGGCTGCCCTCCGAGCGGACCACGTCGCCGGTCTCCAGCACCTGCTTGAATCGGCGCAGGTCGTCGCGGACCTGCTGCTCGGGCTCCTCACCGAAGAGCTTCGCCACGGCCCGGCCCACCGCGCCGCCCGGTGGCGCGTAACCCAGTTGGACCCGCACCTCCGTCCCCCGGTCCCCCGGCGCCGGCACGAACCGCACCCGTCCCGCGTTGGGCACGCGGGTGCCGGGCAGCGACCGCCACGCGATGGAGCGGTTGGGCTGGTCGTCCACGATCTCGGCGTCCCACTCGATGCGGCGGCCGGCCGGGCCGTGGGCGACCCAGTGGGACCGGCGCAGGTCCTCGGCGCGGATCGACTCCAGATGCGACATGAACCGGGGCAGGTTCTCGATGTCCCGCCAGTACCGGTACGCCTCCGCGGGCGACCGGTTCACGGTGACACCCATCGTGATGCGGATGGCCCGGTCCCGGGCGCGCCGGGCGCGGGTGGCGCCGATCGCCGCGAACAGGTCGACCGCGGCGATCCCGGCCACGGCGGCGGTGGTGATGGCGACCCGGCGTCGTCGTTCGCCCCTACGGTCGGCGAGGGCCTGGCCGAGCACGGCCAGGTCCATGGCGTCTCCGGCCACCCGCGTCCAGGCCCAGCCTGCGCGCCGGCGGCCGGCGACGAGCCCGATACCGTGTCCCAGTTCGCGCGCGCCCACGGCCGAGATGACCGTCCCCGCCGCGGGCGAGTCGTCGACGCCGGTGAGGCGGGCGAGCGGGCCGGGCGCGGCGACGGCGCCCACACCGAGGGCGAGGCTCAACCAGCCGAGTGCCCGGGGCAGCCACGGCTCGCGGGTCGGGTCCTCCAACTCGGGCAGGAGCACTCCGTCGATACGGTTCACGTGGGTCCCTCCGCTCGGCGCATGGCCGTCGACGTTCCCGGCGGCCGTGGCGGTGGCGCCGCCACCGTGACGCTATGTCGTACGGCGGACCGGTGTGCCCGGTTCCGACCAGAATGTGCCACACTCCGCCCGAGAACCACACCAGATCGCCGATATGGCGGCATCCAATGCCCCGCGACACCGCCACTTCGGCGAAACGGAGTCGATCAACCTCCACCTGTCACCGCCCAAGCGGGACCGACAGCGTGCGCGGCGGGCCCGGGCAAGCGCAGCGAGCCCGGACCGGCGCAATGAGCCCGACTCCCGCAGTCCCTTCGCGGAGGACCGGGCGGACCATCAGCCGCCCGACCACGGAGCGTGAAGTTCGCCCACCGTGACTACCGGCCCGACCTCACGGGATGCCCATCCGACGCTTTGCTCTGCATGTCTCTATGCACCACCCGCTTGAGCTGCGGAATCAGCGACCGACCCCCGCCGGCCCCGGGGCGCGTGCGTGACGCACCGTCACTGGTGCCTATAGGGCTGCAGAGCAAAGGATCCAGGTGCGACGGCGTCGAGGGGACGGATTCGTGACAGCGAGTCACACCCTCATGCGGAAGCCGAAGGATCGTCGTGGGCGAGGAAGGGGGCGCCCGGGTGTATGCGCCCGAGCGACGTCGGCGCGGTCAGAGCGCCACGATGGCGGCGGTCTCCGGCGGCAGCTCGACGGTGTCGCGCATGACGGTGACCCCGGTGTTGGTCGCCAGCAGCACGCCGCGGACCACGCCCGGCAGGTTGATTCGCTGCGGCTTGCCCGCGAGGTTCGCCGCCACGAGGCACTCCCCACGCCTCATCAGCAGGAACTGGTCGCCGTGGCGCACGTCGACGGTGGTGAGCCGCGGGTCGGACAGGTCGGGCCGGCTCTTGCGCAGCGCGATGAGCCGCCGGTAGAACTCCAGCATCTCCCGGTGCTCGGGCTTGTCCAGCTCGGCCCAGTCCAGCCGCGAGCGGACGAACGTCTGCGGGTCCTGCGGGTCCGGCACGTCACCCTCCGGCCAGCCGTGCGCGGCGAACTCCCGCCGCCGGCCGTTGGCCACGGCGCTCGCCAGCTCCGGCTCCGGATGGCTCGTGAAGAACTGCCAGGGCGTGCTGGCCGCCCACTCCTCCCCCATGAAGAGCATGGGGGTGAACGGCGCGGTCAGCAGCAGCGTCGCGCCGACCCGCAGCAGCGCCGGCGAGAGCGTCGCCGAGATGCGGTCGCCGGTGGCCCGGTTGCCGATCTGGTCGTGGTTCTGCAGGTACGCCACGAACCGGTGGCCCGAGGTGCGCTGCCGGTCGACGGGCCGGCCGTGGTGCCGGTTGCGGAAGCTCGACCACGTCCCGGCGTGGAAGAACGCGCCGGTGAGCACGTCGGAGAGGCACTCGATGGAGCCGAAGTCGCCGTAGTAGCCCTGCCGCTCGCCGGTGAGCAGGGTGTGCAGCGCGTGGTGGGCGTCGTCGTTCCACTGGGCGTGCAGGCCGTACCCGCCGGCCTCGCGCGGTGTGATGAGCCGCGGATCGTTGAGGTCCGACTCGGCGATCAGCGACAGCGGCCGGCCCAGGTGGGTGGAGAGCGCCTCCACCTCGACGGCCATCTCCTCCAGCAACGGTACGGCCCGGCTGTCCGGCAGGGCGTGTACGGCATCCAGCCGGAGCCCGTCGACGTGGTAGTCGCGCAGCCACATGAGCACGCTGTCGATGATGTAGCGGCGTACCTCGTCGGAGTGCGGCCCGTCGAGGTTCACCGCGCGGCCCCAGGTGTTGCTCTGCTCGGCCAGGTACGGGCCGAAGCGCGGCGCGTAGGCCCCGGAGGGCCCGAAATGGTTGTAGACGACGTCGAGGATCACCCCCAGCCCCTTGGCGTGCGCCGCGTCCACCAGCCGCTTCAGCCCGTCCGGGCCGCCGTAGGGCTGGTGCGGGGCGTACCAGCAGACGCCGTCGTAGCCCCAGTTGTGCTCGCCGTTGAACGCGTTGACCGGGAGCAGCTCGATCATGTCCACCCCGAGGGCCACGAGGTGGTCGAGGCGCTCGATGGCCGCGTCGAAGGTGCCCTCGGGGGTGAACGTGCCGATGTGCAGCTCGTAGAGGACGCTGCCGGGCAACTGGCGACCCGTCCACTCCCCGTCGGTCCAGGAGAAGGCGGAGTGGTCGTAGAGGCGGCTGGACCCGTGCACGCCGTGCGGCTGCCAGGCCGACCGCGGGTCGGGCAGGGGCTGGTCGTCGTCGTCGAGCAGGAAGGCGTAGTCGGTGCCCGGGCCGGCGTCCGGCACCTCGGCCCGCCACCAGCCGCCCGGCCCGGCGGTCATCTCGTGGTCGGCGGCGCCGTCCAGGCGCAGCCGGACCCGGGCGGCGTCCGGCGCCCACACCGTGAACTCGGTCATGACGCAGCCTCCGCGGATTCGATGGTGGGAGCCAGCAGCGCGACGGGATAGGTGGCCAGCAGATCGGCGAGGCGGGTCTCACCGCCACTGTAGACCCGACCGGTGAACAGGTCCGTCATGTTGTGAACGGGAAGCGACAGCACGGTGTCGCGCCAGCCACCGGCGGTGGCCAGCCCCACCGGCAGCCGGGTGGCGACGGCGACGACGCCCCCGCGGTCGAAGGCCACGGCGTGCCGCGCCGCCGGCCCGCGCGCCGGCACCGGGCGGTAGCCGGTGAACAGGTCGGGCCGGGTGCGACGCAGCCGCAGCGTGCGGGACACCACGAGCAGCTTGGCCGCCCCGTCCGCGTCGACCGCCGGCCGCCAGCCGGCGTCGAGCCGGGCCAGCAGCTCCCGGCGTACGGCGAAGTCGACCGGTCGGCGGTTGTCCGGGTCGACGAGGGAGTTGTCCCACAGCTCGGTGCCCTGGTAGGTGTCGGGCACCCCGGGCATGGCGAGCTGCACGAGCTTCTGCCCGAGCGAGTTCGACCAGCCCGCCGGGGTGATCTCCGCGGCGAACGCGGTCAGCTCCGCGTGCAGGTCCGGGTCGTCGTACATGCGGTCGACCACCGCGTGCATCGCCCGCTCGAAGGCCGGGTCGGGGTCGGCCCAGCTCGTCGACACCGACGCCTCCCGGGCGGCCTTCTCCACGTACGCGTGCAGCCGCTCGCGCTCGATGGGCCACGCGCCGACGGCGGTCTGCCAGAGCAGGTGCGCGAACGCCGGGTCGGGCAGCGGCGCCCGGGCCGTCCAGCCGGTGACGAGGGTGGCCCACCGGTCGGGCAGCTCGCTGAGCACGGCGAGACGCGCCCGGACGTCCTCGCCGCGCTTGGTGTCGTGGGTGGAGATCGTGGTCATGCCGGTGGGCCAGCGGACGTGCCGGGCCGCGGCGAACCGGTGGAACTCGGCGGGCGGCACGCCGAAGTGGGCGGGGCTGCCGCCGACCTCGTTGAGCGCCACGAACCGGCTCCAGCGGTAGAAGGCGGTGTCCTCGACGCCCTTGGCCATCACGGCCCCGGTGAGCTGCGGAAACCGCCGGGCCAGCTCGTCGTCCGGGTCGCGCAGGCGCCGGGTGACCGCGTCCAGGGCCGCGGCCAGGTCCGGCCGGCGGCGACCGGCCTCGGCCCGGGCCACGGCGAGGTGTCGGGCCCCGTGGGGCGGGTAGCCGCGGTAGACGGGGAAGGCGGCGGCCAGCTCGGCCAGGGCCGCCCGGGCCGCGGCCGGCTCCACGTCGGGGGCGAGGGCGGCCAGCCGGGTCAGCTCGGCGGCGAGCAGCCGGGTGGCGGCGGCGAGCTTGGTCTCGTGGGTCAGGTCCTCCCAGGAGGTGGGTCGGCCCACGAGCCGGGTGTCCAGCGCCGTGAAGTCGCCCTCCGCGTCGGGGTCGACGAAGAGCCCGCTGACCGCCGCGAGGGCCTCGTAGCCGGTGGTGCCGTCGACCGGCCAGTCCGGCAGCTCCTCGCCGTACTCCAGGATCTTCTCGACCACGAGCCACGCGGCCGGCGCGGCGTCGCGCAGCCGGGCCAGGTAGCCGGCGGGGTCGCGCAGACCGTCCGGGTGGTCGACGCGGATGCCGTCGACCTCCCCGGCCGCCGCCCACGCCAGGACCAGCTCGTGGGTGGCGGCGAAGACCTCCGGGTCCTCCACCCGCAACCCCGCGAGGTCGGAGACGGCGAAGAACCGGCGGTACGTCAGCTCGGCGTCTCCGCGCCGCCAGGAGACCAGCTCGTAGTGCTGCCGGTCGTGCACCTGCCGGGGCGTGCCCTCGCCCGTGCCGTCGGCGATCGGGTAGCGGTGCTCGTGGTAGCGCAGCTCCCCGTCGACGATCTTGAGGTCGTCGAGGGCGTCGGGGGTGTCGGCGAGCACCGGCAGCAGCAGCCGGCCCCGGTCCCAGTCGATGTCGAACCAGCGGGCGTACGCCGAGGCGCGCCCCCGGCGCAGCACGTCCCACCAGGCGGGGTTCGCGGCCGGGACGGCCACCCCGGCGTGGTTGGGCACGATGTCCACCACGAGGCCCAGCCCGACCGCGCGCAGGGCCCGCAGCAGCCGCTGCCGGCCCGCCTCGCCGCCGAGTTCGGCGTTGACGGCCCGGTGGTCGACCACGTCGTAGCCGTGCGCCGAGCCGGGGGCGGCGGCCAGCAGCGGCGCGCTGTAGAGGTGCGTCACGCCCAGGTCGGCGAGGTAGCCGGCCAGGCCGGCCGTGGCGTCCAGGTCGAAGCCGGGGCGGACCTGCACCCGGTAGGTGGCGCGGACCCGGGGCGCGTCGGATCGAGGGGTGGTGGACATGTCAGGCTGTCCTCTCCAGCACCACGAGGGACCGGTCCGGCACGCAGAGCGCGCCGCCCGCCTCGACCACGGTGGCCTTCTCGGCCTCCGGCTCCGCGGTGCTGATCACCAGTTCCCAGCGCTGCCCGAACTCCGCGGGCGGGAGCGTGAAGTCCAGCGGCGCGTCGTGGGCGTTGAAGCAGAGCAGGAAGGAGTCGTCGTGGTGCCGCTGGCCGTACGGGCCGCGCTCGCGGATGCCCTCCCCGTTGACGAACAGCGCCACCGACCGGCCGAAGTCGTTGCCCCAGTCCTCGCCGGTCATCTCCCGCCCGTCCGGCGTGTACCAGGCGAGGTCGGGCAGCGGCGAGCCGACGTCGCGGCCACCCACGGGCAGCCCCGTGAAGAAGCGCCTCCGGCGGAACACCTGGTGCCGGCGGCGGAACGCGACAAGCGTCCGGACGAACTCGAGCAGGCCCTCGTCGGCGTTCTCCCAGTCGACCCAGGACAGCTCGCTGTCCTGGCAGTACGCGTTGTTGTTGCCGCCCTGGGTCCGGCCCAGCTCGTCGCCGTGGCCGATCATCGGCACGCCCTGGGAGAGCACCAGCGTGGCCAGGAAGTTGCGCCGCTGCCGGGCGCGCAGCGCGAGCACCGCCTCGTCGTCGGTGGGGCCCTCCACCCCGCAGTTCCAGGACCGGTTGTGGCTCTCGCCGTCCCGGTTCTCCTCGCCGTTGGCCTCGTTGTGCTTGTCGTTGTACGACACCAGGTCGTTGAGGGTGAACCCGTCGTGGCAGGTGACGAAGTTGATGCTGTGGAACGGGCGGCGCCCGTCGTCCTGGTAGAGGTCGGCGGAGCCGGAGATCCGGGAGGCGAACTCGGCGAGGGTGGCCGGCTCGCCGCGCCAGAAGTCCCGCACGGTGTCCCGGTACTTGCCGTTCCACTCGGTCCACACCGGCGGGAAGTTGCCCACCTGGTAACCGCCCGGGCCCACGTCCCACGGCTCGGCGATCAGCTTCACCTGGCTGACCACCGGGTCCTGCTGCACGACCTCGAAGAACGTGGAGAGGCGGTCGACCTCGTAGAACTCCCGCGCCAGGGTGGCCGCGAGGTCGAAGCGGAAACCGTCGACGTGCATCTCGGTGACCCAGTAGCGCAGCGAGTCCATGATCAGCTGGAGCGAGTGCGGGCTACGCACGTTGAGGCTGTTGCCGGTGCCGGTGTAGTCGACGAAGTAGCGCCGATCCTCCTCGGAGAGCCGGTAGTAGCTGGGGGCATCGATGCCCTTGAAGCTCAGCGACGGCCCGAGGTGGTTGCCCTCGGCCGTGTGGTTGTAGACCACGTCGAGGATGACCTCGATGCCGGCCGCGTGCAGCGCCTTGACCATGCCCCGGAACTCCTGCACCTGCTGGCCGAGCCGGCCCAGGGCGGAGTAGCCGTGGTGCGGGGCGAAGAAGCCGATCGTGTTGTAGCCCCAGTAGTTGCGCAGCCCCATGTCGGCGAGCCGGTGGTCGTGCACGAACTGGTGCACCGGCATGAGCTCGATGGCCGTCACCCCGAGCCGGGTCAGGTGCTCGATCATGGGCGGCGAGGCGATGCCGGCGTACGTGCCGCGCAGCTCCGGCGGGATGTCCGGGTGGCGCATGGTCAGGCCGCGCACGTGCGCCTCGTAGATCACCGAGTGGTGGTACGGGGTGCGCGGCGGCTTGTCGTTGCCCCAGTCGAAGTACGGGTTCACCACCACGGACTTGGGCATGAACGGCGCCGAGTCGGTCTCGGACATCCGCTCCGGGTCGCCCAGGTCGTAGTCGTAGACCGCCGGGTCCCAGACCACGTCGCCGTCGACGGCCTTCGCGTACGGGTCGAGCAGCAGCTTGTGGGGGTTGCACCGCAGCCCGTTCGCCGGGTCGTACGGGCCGTGGACGCGGTAGCCGTACCGCTGGCCCGGCTCGATGCCCGGCAGGTACGCGTGCCAGACGTAGGCGTCCACCTCGCGCAGCTCGACGCGCAGCTCGGCGCCGGTGTCCCACTCGTCGAAGAGGCAGAGTTCGACCTTCTCGGCGACCTCCGAGAAGAGCGCGAAGTTGGTGCCCATCCCGTCGTACGTGGCGCCGAGGGGATAGCGCTCACCCGGCCAGACCTGCATGTCGCTCCCTTGGTTCGGATCATGCGCGCACCGCGTCATGAGCGCACCGCACCGCACGGCCGGGCGGGACGCACGGCGGTAATGCCCCACGCCCGGTTCGGCCAATCCATCCTTCCAGCCGAACGCCGGAAATCCGCCCGACTGGGACGGGCGGGCCGAAAGGGTGTCCTCGGTCACCGTGGCCGCTCTCGAGATGCGGATCATCGCGGGATGCCCTTTGCTGGTCCGGGGACGCGCGCGCCCGCGCGTCACCGCCCGGCCTTCGGCCCCACCCTTCACCTCGGTCGCGCCGTCACCGACGACGGTGCACACGCCCCTGCCTGGACGGAGACAGATGTGAGCACCCTGCGGGTCGGCGAACCGCTCGCCACCGCCCCGGACCGCACCTGCCGGCCCACCCTGACCCGGTCCCAGATCCCGCAGTCCGCCGGCCCCGGCGTTCCGCCGCCGTCGCGGCGCATCCTCATGCTGTCCTGGGAGTACCCGCCGGTGCTCGTGGGCGGCCTCGGCCGGCACGTGCACGCCCTGTCCGTCGCCCTCGCCGCCGCCGGCCACCAGGTCACCGTCGTCACCCGCCACGCCGACGGCGCACCCCTCGAGGAGTACGCCGACGGCGTCCGCATCATCCGCGCCGCCGAGGACCCCGTCACCTTCCCCCTGGCCACCAACAGCCTCCTGGCCTGGACCATGGCCTTCAACCACACCCTCACCCGCGCCGCCCTACGTGCCACCGAGGCCGGCGAGTACGACGTCATCCACGCCCACGACTGGCTCGTCGCCCACACCGCGATCACGCTCCGCGAGCACCTGGACATCCCGCTGGTCACGACCATCCACGCCACCGAGGCCGGCCGGCACCAGGGCTGGCTGCCCGAGGAGATGAACCGCACCATCCACGGGGTCGAACACTGGCTCAGCGGCGAGTCGGGCCGGGTGATCGTCTGCTCCGGGTACATGCGCGACGAGGTGACCGGGCTCTTCGGCGTGCCGTCCGGCCGGGTCGACGTGGTGCCCAACGGCGTCGAGCCGCACCGGTGGCGGGCGTCGCGCGGCGCGGTGGCCGCCGCGCGGGCGCGGTTCGCCGGCGACGGCCCGCTGGTCACGTTCGCGGGCCGGCTGGTCTACGAGAAGGGTGTGCAGCACCTGCTCGCCGGGGTTCCCCGGCTGCGGGAGCGGCACCCCGGGCTGCGCGTGGTGGTCGCCGGCGACGGCCCGTACCGCGGTGAGCTGGAGGCGGACGTGCACCGGCTCGGCCTGGGCGACGCGGTGAGCATGCCGGGCTTCCTCGGCGGGACCGACCTGCCCGCCGTGATGGCCGCGTCGGACTGCTTCGCGGTGCCGAGCATCTACGAGCCGTTCGGGATGGTGGCCCTGGAGGGCGCCGCGGCGGGTGCGCCGCTCGCCGTGTCGGCCACCGGCGGGCTCGCGGAGATCGTCGAGCCCGGCGTCACCGGGATGACGTTCCGGCCGCAGGATCCGGACGGGCTGGCCGACGCGGTGGACGCGCTGCTCGCCGACCGGGACCGCGCCCGCACGCTGGCCCGCCGCGCCCGCGCCATGGTCCACGAGCAGTACGGGTGGGCGGCCATCGCCCGGCGTACGGCCGACACCTACGCCGCCGCCGTGGCCACCGCCGGTGCGTTCACCGCCGAACGCGCAGAGCAGCGGATGGCCCAGGGCCGCTCCCTGCCCCCGATCCCGACCGGCAACCTCCTGGCAACCGCCGGCCTCCGCTGACCCAACCCCGCAAGCCCACCCGGCCCGCCCGGCCTCCGTCTTCGCCCGGTTGATCAAGAGGTTTGCGTCAGAAATGGCGCCATCTCTGACGCAAACCTCTTGATCACCGGGGCAGGTCGGCCCGGGCACAGGTCGGCCCGGGCACAGGTCGGCCCGGGGGCGGATGCGGACAGGCCGCCGGTCCCCTCTGGGGGCGGCGGCCTGTCCGGTCGGGCAGAGTTCAGCGGTCGGAGAGCGGCACGTACGAGCGCTCCGGCGAGCCGGTGTAGACCTGCCGCGGGCGGCCGATCTTGGTCTCCGGGTCGTTGATCATCTCGCGCCACTGGGCGATCCAGCCGGGGAGGCGGCCCAGGGCGAAGAGCACCGTGAACATCTTCGTGGGGAAGCCCATGGCCTTGTAGATGAGGCCGGTGTAGAAGTCCACGTTCGGGTAGAGCCGGCGGGAGACGAAGAAGTCGTCGGCGAGCGCGATCTCCTCCAGCTCCATGGCGATGTCCAGCAGCGGGTCCGGCTTGGCCATCCGGCCGAGCACGTCCTGGGCGGCCTTCTTCACGATGGCGGCGCGCGGGTCGTAGTTCTTGTAGACCCGGTGGCCGAAGCCCATGAGCTTCACGCCGTCCTCGCGGTTCTTGACCTTCTGCACGAAGCTGCGGACGTCGCCGCCGTCGGCGCGGATGCCCTGGAGCATCTCCAGCACGGCCTGGTTGGCGCCGCCGTGCAGCGGGCCGAAGAGCGCGTTCACGCCGGCCGAGACCGACGCGAAGAGGTTCGCGTTGCTGGAGCCCACGAGCCGGACGGTCGAGGTCGAGCAGTTCTGCTCGTGGTCGGCGTGCAGGATGAACAGCATGTCCAGCACGCGGGCCATCACCGGGTCGACCTCGTACGGCTCGGCCGGCACGCCGAAGGTCAGCCGCAGGAAGTTCTCCACGTAGCCCAGCGAGTTGTCCGGGTACAGCAGCGGCTGCCCGATCGACTTCTTGTAGGCGTACGAGGCGATGGTGGGAACCTTCGCCATGAGCCGGACCGTCGAGATCTCCACGTGCTCGGAGTCGAACGGGTCGAGGCTGTCCTGGTAGAAGGTCGAGATGGCGCTGACCGCCGACGACAGCACGGCCATCGGGTGGGCGTCCCGGGGGAAGCCGTCGAAGAACCGCCGCATCTCCTCGTGCAGCAGCGAGTGCCGGCGGATCCACTCGGTGAACTCGGCCAGCTGCTGCTCGGTCGGCAGCTCGCCGTAGATGAGCAGGTAGGAGACCTCCAGGAAGGAGGAGTTCTCGGCCAGCTGCTCGATCGGGTAGCCGCGGTAACGCAGGATCCCCGCGTCACCGTCGATGTAGGTGATCGCGGACGAGCAGGCCGCGGTGTTGACGAAACCGGGGTCGTACGTCGTCATCCCGGTTTCCTTCAGCAGCTTGCTCACCCCGATACCGGCGGGGCCTTCGACCGCGGAATGCACCGGCATCGACAGCTGCCCACCGGGGTGATCGAGCTTGACTTCCGTCATGTGGTTCCTCGCTTCGCCGGCAGATCTTCGTTGAATTGCCTTCGCTTTTACCGTAATCACGGTTCCCGGGACACCGCCCGCCATGGTTTCCCGGTGAGGTATGCGTCACCCGATTCCCGACCGGCCGGCTCGGAAAACCCCGGATCGTGCCGTGGGTCGTCAGGACAGGGCGAGGTGTCGTAGGCCGCCGTCGGTGGCGATCTCGTAGACGTCCAGCCGGTTCGCGCCCGCGCGGAAGAGACGGTCGTCGCCGACCAGCGCGGCGAACCGGCGACCTCCGGGATCGCGCGGCACCACGGGCACCACGGCGCCGACCGTGCCGTTCACCGCCACCGCGAGCAGGGTGCCGTCGGGGACCGCGTCCGGGACGTCGCCCCAGACCAGCGCCGGCAGGGTGCCCGTGTCGGGGTCGGTCGAGCGGAACCCGGCCAGGTCGGCCACCCGGGCCGTCCCGCCGGCCGGGCGCTGCCCCACGGCGGTGCCGACCAGCGGGTGTACGGCCGGCAGGGGCGGCGGCGTGGGCACGCCGTCCGGGATGACGACCGGCTCGCCCGGGACGTCGTAGAAGCGCTTCTGCCCCGCCGGCCGTGGCTCGGACCGGGCCGACCGCCCGTCCACCCGCCACGGCAGTCGGATGCCCGCCTCGTCGGCCACGGTGGGCAGCAGGTCGACGTGTTCCCAGTTGCGGTCGTCGACGCGGCCGGTGCGCTGCCCGGGCTCCTTCACGAACATGGGCACCCAGGCGACCTCCTTCGGCGCGGCCTTGATGGCGTCCATGCCGCGGCCCTGGAAGCCCGGGGTGAAGCTCACCCCGTGGTCCGCGGTGACCACCACCATCGCCTGGTCGTAGAGGCCCGTGGCGCGCAGCGTCCGAAGGGTCTCCCCGATCAGCCGGTCGGTGTAGCCGAGCTGGGCGAGGTGCCGCTGGCGGGCCAGGTCGACCCAGCCGGCGCCGTCGTTCGGCAGGTCGTCCGGCGCGTCGTAGCGGGCTCCAGAGGGCAGGAACGCCCACGGCGAGTGGGGCATCAGCAGGTGCAGGAAGTGCAGCGTCGGGCGGGGCGCCGGCTTCAGCCCGGCCAGGAAGCTGGTGAACCGGGCGGGCTGGTTGTCGTCGAGGCTGTCCCAGCGGAACTTCGGGTCGTCCGGGATGGGCTCGGCGGCGTCGAGGCCCGCCTCGGCGCGGGTCCGTTCCCGGTAGGAGTCCTCCGGGTCGATCCGGCTCTCCCGCGGCGACGTCACCTGGCCCAGCAGCCGACCGCTCTCCCGCACGAGCACGCCGAGTCCCTGCTCGGGCGCGACCGGCTGCTCGCAGCGGCTGGGCGGGCAGAGCCGGGTGATGCTCTCCTCGGCGCGGACGTCGTACAGGCCACCGAAGGCGGTGAAGAGGTTCTGCGGGTACTGCGAGTAGTGCGGGGCGACGCCGCGCGCCGGGTACCGGCCCGTGAGCATCGCGGGCAGCGCGTTGGGGGTCCAGCCGCTGACGCCCGTGGCGTCCCGGTACCAGGTGGAGCCGCGGGCCAGCTCGGCGAAGTGCGGGAACCGGGCCGCGTCGATCTGCCCGTCCGGGCCGAGCAGGGAGACCAGCGGCAGCTCGTCGAGGACCAGCATGACCACCGGCGGGTGGACGGCGGTCGCGGCCGTGCCCGCGGCGCCGCCGGCCGCGCGGGGCAGGACGAGCACCGACGTCGGCGACACGACGAGGAAGAGCCCCACGAACACCAGCGGACCGGCGGCGGCCACCCGCAGCACACGCCCGGGCGCCCGCCACCGCCGGTGTGCGGCCGCGCCGGCGACCCCGGCGAGCACCGCGACCAGCAGCAGCGGTACGCCCCGCAGCGGCGTGACGTGCCGGCCCACCTGCACGGCGAGCGCGGCGACCAGGAGCCCCACGAGGACGGTGTGCGTGACCGACCGGGCGGCCCGGCCGGCCAGCCGGCTGAGCGCGCCGAGCACCGCCGGAGGCACCGTGGGGGCGACCGCGACGAGGGCCACGAGCAGCAGGATCTCCTCGCGGCCGGCCCGGTGGAAGAGGAAGAAGTCGGGGCTGCGCCCGAGCACGTCCAGCAGCGGCTGGGTGACGACGAGCCCGACGAGCGCCACGATCTCGAGCTGCCGGCCGAGTTCGGCGCGCGCGGCCGCCACCCCGCGGGCTCGCCGCGACACCGCGGGCGGCGGCGCCTCCGGGGCGGTCGCCGGCTCAGCCACCCACGACCGCCGTGTAGAGCGTCCGTGTGCCCGAGGGCAGCTCCTCCCGTCGCGCGATCCGGCAGCGTGCCGCCAGCAGCCGCTCGAACTCCGCCCGCCGGTAGTCGGGGAAGAGCCCCTCGGGCTTGTTGGCCAGCAACCGGCGGGCCATCGGGTCCTCCGGGTGGACGAACTCCACGACGATCCGCGCCCCGGGCGCGCACAGGTCGGCGAGCCACGCCACCACCTCGGCCAGCGGCACGTTCCGCCCGATCGCCAGGTGGTGCACCACCGCCAGGGCGAGCACCAGGTCGGCGGCGGCCCGGTCGGCGAAGGAGGCCCGCTCGACGCCCCGCCAGCCACCCCCGGGCGACGGGTCGGCGAGGTCCATCACCAGCGGCAGGACGCGGTGCTCCCCCTCGGTGCGCAGCGCCCGGTAGAGCGCGTCGACGACGGCCGGGTCCTGCTCGACGGCGACGACCTGGTCGGCGTGCCGGGCCGCCAGGCGGGCGTACCGGCCGTCGTTGGCGCCGAGGTCGAGCACCAGACGGGGACGGGGCCCGTCGGCCAGCGCGACGGCCACGAAGCGCTCCTTGCCGGCGCGGTCCTGCTCCGAGTAGCCGCAGGTGCGCTGGTAGTCGGCCCAGTGGCTGGCGGCGGGCGGGCGGTCGAGCCGGCGGACGAGCTTCTCGATGCCCCGCACGGTGGCCAGCGCGAGCTCCCGGGAGTAGCCGGCGGCGCGCAGCTGGGCGCGGACGTCGGTGGTGGTGGCGCCGGCGTGCCGGCTCTGCATGGCCCCGTGCAGGTGCAGGTGGGTCGGCACGCCCGGCAGCAGCCGGCGGACGCCGCGGAAGAGGGGCCGCAACTGGTCGGCCTCGATCCCGTCCACCCGGGCGCGCAGCCAGGGCTGGAAGTCCACGCCGAGGTGGGCGGTGAGCAGCAGCGGGTAGAGCAGGGTCTGGCAGAACTGGCGGTACCCGGCCCACGGCTCGCCGTCGCGGACCGGTTCGAAGGAGCCGACGTCGATGAAGACGGGCTCGGAGCCCCGCCACTGGAGGTTGTAGGCCGAGCCGTCTTTCGTGGTGAATCCGGCGGGCAGTGCCGCGCGCAGGATCTCCAGGTGCAGCAGCGCCGCGTCGCGCAGCATGCCGAACGACCACTCGTACGGGTGGGAGACGAACGGGATGCGCTCGTGCCGGAGCACGGCGGCCCAGGATGTGCCGCCGGGAATCGCGGCCGGCTCCATCGCCTCGGTGCCGCAGACCTTGCCGTCGGCGAGCAGGGTGGCGAAGAACTCGGTGCCGGCCAGCGCGCGCCAGTGCGCGGCGGCCTCGGCGTCGAGCCCGCGCAGCACCTCGTCACCGGCGTGGAAGACCCGGTTGGCCGGGTCGCGGAACGAGCCGGGTTCGGGCCGCAGCCCGGCGGGGGAGATCGCCATCGCGGCCGGATCAGCGCTGGTCGGTGGGCTGGCGACGGAACCGGTCCACCAGCCGCCGCCAGTAGAGCTTGGCAGCCACCGCGGCGCCGGCGACACCGCCGACCACCGCCTGCACGATAAGGCTGCCGGACCCCGCGTCCAGGTAGGCCAGATGGGTCACCGACCGCTCCTTCCCCTCGCCGTTTCACGACACCGGCGTCCCGGAAGACACAGCGCTGAGGCTTTTGAACCGAAAAGCCGGACTTGTCTGTCACCGTACGCCGGTCACCGGTTTCGTGCGGGCACACGGGGCACTCGTCCCCCGTCCGTTTCGTTCAAGACACCGGGCGGGCCGGTTCCTAGCCTGGACGCCATGACCCTGCGATTCGAGGACCGGCCGTTGAGGCTCAAGCCCAGCGACTCGCGGCGCATGCCGGTGGCCGACGTCCGGGCCGGCGACATCGTGAAGGTCATCTTCCCGGTCGAGGGCCGGCGGTGGGGGCGGTCGGGCCCGGAACTGCACCTGACCGAGGATCCGAAGCCCCTCGGTGGCGGCGGGTACGAGCTGACGGGCCGCGTCAACGGCATCATCGAGACGCACCACATGCTCGGCGACACCTGGGCCGACGTCGATGGGCCGGCAGTGCGACACCTGGTCGAGCAGCAACCGGCGGTGACCGGCACCGCTGACACCGCTGGCGTAGAAGAGCTTCCCCCGCCAGGAGAGACCGACCCGGCTGCCCGATGGAAGCTGCTCGGCGAGGTAAGCATGGGCAGCGAGCCGGCGGCGCTCGCCCGCCAGCAGCGGATGTTCGCGGCGATGCGCCGTGTGCACGAACTCCCCGACGATGCCCCGTTTGAGGAGATCCGGGCCGCCCGTGACTCCGACGACCGGCGATGGAAGGAGAAGTGCCTCGCCTACTGGGATACCTAGGCCCTGCTCATGGCCGAGGAAGGCATCCTCCGCACGGCGGCCGCCGAACCCTTCCCCAAAGCCGCAAGCGCCATGGTCGAGGCAGAGGTAGCACGCCTGCCGAGAGGGCTGCCGTACCGGCCGTAGACGAGGCCTCCGCCGCGGTGTTGCCGCGCTGGCCAGGCGACAGCTGGCGATGTAGCCGGCCGCTCAGGGCGGCATCCCGCGACGCAGGGCCGGCGAGCCGCACTACTTAGCGGGCGGCGTCGGCGCGCAGGATTGGCCCAGGGGTCGCCAGCAGCTGCGGACGCGTCGGCAGCTCCCTCCTGCGAGGGAGCGCTTTCCCCCGCCGGCGTGGGCCGTCTGCGCCGGTGCGCGGGAAGCATCGGATGCATGACAACGACGGCATCGATCGCTCGCAGGACTGGTCACGGCCTGACGTACGCAGTGCTCGGCTGGGCCGTGGCATACGGGGGCGTACGTCTGCTGTGGACCGTCGGCGAGGCCCCCGAGTTCGGGCCGTTCGGGTCGGACCTGCTCGGCTTCACCGGCTGGTCGTCGGTGGCGTTATGTGTGGCCGCGGGGGTTCTGGCGGTGGCCCTGGCCCGGGCCGCGACCTGGCGGCCGGTGCTGGCGGGAGCCGCCTGGACGGTCACCGCGGCGCTGATCGCGGCGGCGGGAATCCTGCTGCCGGAGCTGGTGGGCTTCCTGCTCTTCACGGTCGGCCCGCACTTCGACCCGGTGGCGTTCGTCAGCCGGCTCGGCTGTGTCAGCGGGGCGATCCTGCTCGGGCTCGCCACCGCCCGGTACCAGCGGCGCACTCGAGGCGAGTGCCCGGACTGCTGTCGTACCGGCCGACCGGGTCTGCGAAGGTCAGCACCCGCCCGGTGGGCGCGCTGGGTCGCGTACGCCGCGGTAGCCGGCCTCGTCACCCGCTTCGCGGCCCAGTTCGTCGTGGGCTTCGACGGCTTGACGCAGGACGCCTCGCTGATCGGGTTGGAGGTCGGCCTGGTGCTGGCCGGAGTGCTCTTGCCGCTGGCGTTGGTACACCGCTGGGGCGAGATCTGGCCGGGCTGGGTGCCGCTGCTCGCCGGTCGCCGGATCCCCCGCCTGCTGTTGCTGGTGCCCGGCTTCGGGCTCGGTGCGGGCATCGTCGGCTACTTCGGCATGGGAATCGTGCAGGTGGCGTCGGGGTCGGTCAGCCAGTTCTCCGACACCTTCCTCTGGGTGGCGATGTCGGCGTACTGCGTCCTGGGGTTCGGCCTGCTCGCCGCGTCGAGCGACTACCACCTGCGTACCCGCAGCGCGTGCACGGCCTGCGGCCGCTGACCGGTCCCACTCGGGCGTCGACCGGGCACGCCTCCGCGAGCATGCCGAGACGGCCGCGCGTCGTCGACGTGCCGAGTGCGGCCGGAGCCGCGTACGGTCAGGGCGGCGGAGTAGCCCCGAGGATCGAGAAGAACGCCCCCTGTGGGTCGGTGAGCACCGCGAACCGGCCCCGCGTCAGATCGGTGGGCGGCACGGACACCACCCCGTCCAACCGTTGCGCCTCGTCGGTGACGGCGTCGGTGTCGGTGACCGCGAAGTAGACCATCCAGTGCGACGGAAGGTCACCCCAGTCCTCGCCGATCATGGGCATCATCCCGGCGACGGGGCGGCCGTCCAGCTGCCAGGTGGTGTAGGTGATCGGGCCCATCGGTTGGTCGTCCGTCGTCCAGCCGAACACCGACCCGTAGAACTCCTTCGCCCGGTCCCACTCGCGCGTGGTCAGCTCGGCCCAGGTCAGCGAGCCGGGCACGTCGAACACCTCGGCCCCCGGCATGCCGAGCGACTGCCACACCCCGAACGGCGCCCCGGCCGGGTCGGCGAAGAGCGCCGTCCGCCGGGAGCCCGGCATGTCGAAGGGCTCGGTCAGGATCCGGCCGCCGGCGGCGGTCACCCGCCGGCAGACCCCCTCGGCGTCGTCGGTCGCCAGGTAGGGGATCCAGGCCGGCGGCCGTTGCGGGCCCGCCCTCAGCCCGGCACCGGCCACCGGTTTGCCCTGCTGGTGGAACACGAGGTGACCGTCGGCCGCCGGTCGCCGGTCCGCCTCGGCGACAGCCCACCCGAACAGAGGCGCGTAGAAGCGTGCCGCGCCGGGGAGGTCGGTGGTGACCAGGTCGGCCCAGCAGGGCGTGCCCGGCGGGACGCTGCGCACGTCGACCCCTCTCGACTGGGGACGGCCACCGCGGGCACGTCCCGCCTGCATCGTGGCACCGATCGGGCGTCGTACGGGGCGAATCGTCAGCGGAACACCCTCGCGGGCGCTCAGCGCATCGTGTGGAAGAGCCGCTAGACCAGGTCGGGTGGCTGCGCCACGGGCGGTCCGACCAGCTCGGGCCAGCCGACGCCGCCGCGGTACTCCCCTACCGCGTCACGCAGCACGCGCATGTCATCGAACACCACCGAGCTCCCGGCGGTTCGAAGGCTGGCCCGCCCCGGCTGACCCGGAGTCTGACGCTCGGCCCGTTCGCGTGACTCATCCCAGGTCAGTGACCTGGGATGAGTCACGGGAAGCCAACCGGTGAGGAGGGCATCCGGTCGTGGGACGTCCCCTGGTCCTCCTCGCCTACTCGGGCAGCTGCGCGGGTTCGGCCTTCGACCCGTCCGATGGCAGCCGCAGCGTCGCGACGACGCCCGCGTGGTCGGACGGCCACAACCCGGACGGCGTCCGGTCCGTCGGCTCGTTTCCGACGAGGTGGATGTCCGTCACGCCGAAGTCCCCGCGGAACAGGACCAGATCGATGCGCAGGCTCAACGTGGAGACCGGGTTGCGCAGGTCGGGCGCCTGGCAGCAGGTGTAGCCGGGGTCGTCGGGGCGGTTCTCGCTCCAGGCGTCGACGAAGCCCGAGTCGAGCAGGAACCGGTACGTCGGGAAGGTCGGGTCCTGCGGGTCGTTCGCGGTGGTGTTGAAGTCACCGGCGAACACCACCGGGAGGTCCGTGTCCGCCGCACTCGCTACCAGTTCCCGCGCCTGTGCCTGCTGGATGGTGAACGGCGGTGTCGGTTCCAGGTGGGTCGTGACGAACCGGAACGTGTGACGGTCGACGGTGGCGTCGACGGACGCCCACCCGTTGCGGCTGGTGATCGCGCCGACCGGCGTCTGAAGCGTCTGGTTGATCGCGAACGTCTGCACCTGCATGTTCGACACCTGCACGTGAGCGACCCGGGCCAGGATGACGTTGCGTTCGCTGAGGCGTACGTCGAAGCCGAGCGTGCTGGGGACCTCGATGTCGAGTTCGGGGATGATCGCGACCGCCTCGTAGTGCAGGCCGAGCCGGCCGAGCGCGGCGAGGAGGGCCCTGAGCTGGTCCGATTGGACGTCCGTGGCGGGTGGCTGCCCGGTGCGTACGATGTCGGCCTCCTGCAGGGCCACGAGATCAGGCTCGTCCCGGGCGATCTCGCGCGCCACCGCGGCGGCGCGCTCCTGCGGCTCGGAGGCCAGGATCCGCTGGTACGTGAGGGTCACCGCCGCCAGGAACTGTTCCGGGGTCTGGGCCTCGAGGAGCGGCTGGAAGTCGCTGCCCACGTACATGTTCTGGGTCATGACCCGGGCCGTCGCCTCGCCGTGGCCGTCGGGTTCGTCGGCCAGCGCCCGGGTGCCGGGCAGCAATGCCACGACGGCGACGAGCGCACTCGTCAGGACGCCGATCAGGGCTCGCCGGTGTGTCGGGGCGCACCTCGTCAACTGGTTGGATCTCATGTGACCTCTCCCGTGATCTCGAATGCCTGCCGCGCCGGGGGCTGTCGGCGGTCCCCTTCGAGGGCTTGAGAGGTCGGTTACCGACGACGACGCACGCACTCGCGCGATATGCGCAGTGAGATGAGGATAGTTCGGGAAAGTCCCGTATGGCCGGGGCTATGAAGACTGGGACGGATGAGCCAGACGCAGCGTCGCGGTGCGCCTGGCCAATGGCGAGCCGGGAGGGCCGGTTGGGTTGCGTCAGAGGCCCGTTGGGTTGCACCGAAGGGGCCGCCGCTCCCCCGGCGCGCCTGACGGCGGGTGCGGTCCGGAGCTGGATCCTTCGCGAGGCCACGTCTCGCGGATCCGTCTCCGGGTCGGGCGGCCATGGTGAGTGGGACCGGCGGGTAGCGCACCGGGCCCACTCACCTCGCTCGGTGGCTCAGGCGTCGACGTAGGCCGCGAGGTGTTCCCCGGTGAGGGTCGAGCGGGCGGCGACGAAATCGGCGGGTGTGCCCTCGAAGACGACCCGACCACCGTCGTGGCCCGCGCCGGGGCCGAGGTCGATGATCCAGTCGGCGTGCGCCATGACGGCCTGGTTGCTGCGACACGGAGCCGTCGCGGGCGGGCCGGCCGGCCACCCGGCTACGCCCGCGCCGGGGAATTCGGCAGGCGGACGGTGAACACGGTCGCGCCGGGGCGGCTCGCCACCGTGACGGTGCCCCCGTGCGCCTCCACGACGGCCGCCACGATGGCCAGGCCCAGGCCCGTGCTGCCGTGGGCCCGCGACCGCGAGCCGTCACCCCGGGCGAACCGCTCGAAGACCTCGGCCTGCAGGTCGGGCGGCACGCCGGGCCCGTCGTCGGCGACGCAGAGCAGGGCCCCGCCCGGTTCGGCGCGCAGCGCGGTGGTGACCGTCGTGCCGGCCGGCGTGTGCACCCGGGCGTTGGCCAGCAGGTTCGCCACCACCTGGTGCAGCCGGGCGGCGTCGCCCGGGACGCCCACCGGCTCGTCGGGCAGGTCGAGCTGCCAGCGGTGGTCCGGCCCGGCCGCGTGCGCGTCGCTCACCGCATCGACCACGAGGGCCGTGAGGTCCACCGGTTCGGCGGCGAGGGGCCGGCCCGAGTCGAGCCGGGCGAGCAGCAGGAGGTCGTCGACGAGGCTGGTCATGCGGGCGCTCTCCGACTCCACCCGGCGCAGCGCGTGGGCCACGTCCGGCGGGACGCGGTCACGGCCACGGCGTGCCACCTCGGCGTACCCCCGGATGGCGGCCAGTGGGGTGCGCAGCTCGTGGCTGGCGTCGGCCACGAACTGGCGGACCCGGGTCTCGCTGGCCTGGCGGGCCGCGAGGGCCGCCGCGACGTGGCCGAGCATCCGGTTGAGCGCGCCGCCCACCCGACCCACCTCGGTGCGCGGATCGGTGTCGGCTTCCGGCACCCGTACGGACAGGGCGACCTCGCCGCGGTCCAACGGCAGCTCGGTGACCCGGGTCGCGGTGGCCGCGACGCGGTTCAGCGGGCGCAGGGCGGCCCGGACGACGACCAGGCCGAGGCCGCCGGCGATGAGCAGCCCGGCCGTGACCACACCCGCCTGGGCGACGACCATCCACATCGTCGTCTCCGCGACGCCCGCGAGCGGGATGGCGACGACCGTCACGTCCCCGTCGGACGCCGCCCGGGCCACCGCCCGGTACGCGCCCCGGTCGTGGAGGTCGACGGTGTGCGGGCGGCCGTCGGTGGCCAGCCCCGCGAGCGGGCGTACGTCGGTGGCGGGCAGCGCGTCCGCGTCCCCGCTCCCCGTTCGGATGCCGGCCGTCGTGGTGCCGTCGACCACGTGCACGGCGATCGATCCCGGGGGAAACCCGCGCGGCGGTTCGGGAGTGCGCGGTCGCACGGTGGACGGCTCCCCGGGCCACGGCGGCTGGCCGCCCTCGCGGAACCACGGCGGCACCGCGCCGGGGCGGCGGTCGTTCATGGTGAGCTGGTTGTCGACCTGCACCACGAGGAAGTGGCGCAGCGCCAGAGTGGTCAGCGCGCCGATGCCGATGCTCACGAGGGCGAGCAGCGCCACCACGGACACCACGAGCCGGCGGCGCAGCGACCAGCCGGCGAGCCGGTCACGCAGCCGTCGGGCGACCTCACTCGGCCGGCTTGAGGACATACCCCGCGCCGCGCAGCGTGTGGATCATGGGTTCGCGGCCGGCGTCGATCTTCTTCCGCAGGTACGAGATGTACAGCTCCACGACGTTCGCCTGCCCGCCGAAGTCGTAGTTCCACACCCGGTCGAGGATCTGCGCCTTGCTGAGGACCCGGCGCGGGTTGCGCATGAGGAACCGCAGGAGCTCGAACTCCGTGGCGGTCAGCGTGACGGGCTGCCCGCCGCGGCGCACCTCGTGGCTGTCCTCGTCGAGGGTGAGATCCCCGACGGTGAGCACCGCCTCCTCGCGGGCGGCCACCGCGAGGCCGGAGCGGCGCAGCAACGCGCGCAGGCGGGCGATCACCTCCTCGAGGCTGAACGGCTTGGTGACGTAGTCGTCGCCGCCCACCGTGAGTCCCGCGATCCGCTCCTCCACGGCGTCCCGGGCCGTGAGGAAGAGCACCGGCACGGTGGGCGCGTGCGCGCGCAGCCGGCGCAGAACCTGGAAGCCGTCGAGGTCCGGCAGCATCACGTCGAGCACCACGGCGTCCGGCTGGAACTGCCGCGCCGCGCTCAGCGCCGCCGTGCCGTCGCCCGCGCTGCGGACCTCCCAGCCCTCGTAGCGCAGCGCCATCGCGAGCAGGTCGGTCAGCGTCGGCTCGTCGTCGACCACCAGCACCCGGACCGGCTCGCCGTCCGGCCGGCGCAGCTCGATGCGGCTCGGGGCCGCCCGCCCGTCCATGACCATGCCCCCATCGTGGGCGGCCTCCCTGTGCCGCACCCCTGCGGAACCTGTGTGCCGGCTGTGCGCTACTCGGTGACGCCCAGCGGGTCGGTGCGCACGTAGCGCATGCTCCACGTCCCCGTCCCGTCGGGCCCGTCGCGCTCGTACAGGTGGTCGGGGCCGGACCCGGTGGGCCCCTCGCCCCGTGGGTGCCGCATGATCCAGCGCGCGGGCGGGCCGCCGTCCGGCCCGGCGGGCAACGCCCGGACCAGGTCGTGCGCGGGCCCGCCGACGAACCGTACGCTCACCTCGCTCATGGCCGCCCCCGTGTCCGTGCCGGCACCCGGCGTGACGCCGACCCTCCGGATCGGAAGCTACCGCACCCCTGGGACGGTCGCAGTCGGCTCGCGCCGTCCGGGACGGCTGTTCGGGACACGGAACGATCATGGGGGTTTGCCCTGTTGGGAGGCCGGGTACCGCGAACCACGGCCGCCCGGGCACGGGCACGACGAGGGCGAGGAGCCGCCGATGCGCACGCTGGACGGGCGTTACCAGCTCGAACAGCGCATCGGCATCGGCGGGATGTCGGAGGTGTGGCGGGCACACGACGTGGTGCTGGACCGGCCGGTGGCCGTGAAGCTGATCTCCCCGGCGCAGGACGGCCAGGACACCTCCGTGGAGCGGATCCGCACGGAGGCGCGCGCCGCCGCCCGCCTCGTGCACCCGAACGTGGCCAGCGTGCACGACTTCGGCACGTGCGCGACCCTGCCCGGCCAGCAGACGCCGTACATCGTCATGGAGCTGGCCGAGGGCGAGACCCTCGCCGCGCACCTGCGGGCGGGCCCGCTGGACTGGCGGATCGCGGTACGGGTCTGCGCGGAGGTGAGCGCCGCCCTGGCCGCGGCCCACGCGCACGGCATCGTGCACCGCGACGTCAAGCCGGCCAACGTCATCCTCACCCCCGCCGGGGTGAAGGTGCTCGACTTCGGCATCGCCACGCCGTCCGGCGCCCCCGACCCGGCGCCGGACGGTCTGCTGGTGGGCACGCCCGCGTACCTCGCGCCCGAGCAGTTGGACCGCGAGCCGGCCACACCGGCGGCGGACATGTACGCGCTCGGCGTGCTGCTGTACTACTGCCTGACCGGTCGGCTGCCGTACGAGGCCGGCACGGCTACCCAACTGCTCGGCGCCCGCCTCCGGCAGCCGCCGCGACCGCTGCCCGTGATCGACGGGCTGCCGCCCGAGGTGGCCGACGTGTGCCGCCGGTGCCTGGCCGACGAGCCGGCCGAGCGGCCGAGCAGCCTGGTGGCCGCGCTGGTGCTCGCCGAGGCGGTCGACGCCCGGGTGTACGTGCCGATGCGGCTGCCCACGGCGCCGCCCCGGCCGCGCCGGGCGAACCTGCCGGAGTGGAGCGAGCGGGCCGCCGCGGAGCCCACGGAGGCGGCGGTGCTCGACCGGTCCGCGGAGCGCTGAGCCCGCCCGGCCCCGCTCACGGCCGGTTTCACGCCGCGGCGGCCGGGTAGCCGGGCGGGTGAGCGACGGGAGGAACGTGATGCCGGATCCGAGTTCCTGGTTGCACGAGGCCAGCGCCACCGCCGAGGGCGGCCACGTACGCACCGACGACGGTGGCCTCTCCACCGCCCTGGCGTCCCCGCTGGCGGCGCACTGCACCGGTCTGCGGCCCGAGCAGCTGCTCGCCGCCGCGTTCGCGTCGTGCCTGCACCACGCGGCCGTGGAGGCGGCGGGCCGCGTCACCGACGAGGCGCACACGGTCCAGGTGCGGGCCGAGGCGCGGCTCGGCCGCGACGACGACGGCCGGTACCGGGCGGACGTGCACGCGTCCATCGCCTCGGCCGGGTTGACCCGCCAGCAGCTGGCCGACCTGGTCGAGCACGCCGACCGGCTCTGGCCGTTCTCCAGTGGCGACAACACCCGGCACCGCCTCACCGTGACGCCCGCGGAGAACGGCCGGCACTGAGCCGACCGGCTTCGCCGGCGCCCGTCCCGCGGCGGCTACCAGCGGAAGCCGGCCGTCACGGCCCGGTGGTCGCTGGCGGGAGTGCGCAGCACCCCGGCCGAGGTGGCCGTGAGGCCCCGGTAGAGCACGTGGTCCGGGCGGGTCACCGGGACCGCGGCCGGCCAGGTGAACCCGAAGCCGCGACCGGCGTCGGCCTGCGCGTCGCCGAGCAGCCGCGTGAGCGGAGTGAAGACCCGGTCGGTGCTGGCCGTGTTCAGGTCGCCGAGCACGACGAGCCGCGGGGCGGGATCCGCCCGGACCGTGGCCGCCAGCGCGGCGACCGTCTGGTCCCGGGTGACGGTGTCGCCGGCGCGCGCCGAGCCGAGGTGCGCCACGTACACGGCCACGTCGCCGGACGGGGTGGCCACCACGGCGCGCAGCGCGCGGGTCCACCCGAGACCGGTGTCTACCCCGGCGCGCTCGCGGATCGGGTAGCGGCTGTAGAGCGCGACCGTGGAGACCGCCGCCCGGTGCGGGTAGCCGCCACGCAGCGCCGCGCCCACCCGGTCGTCCTCCGCGACCTCCTGGAGCCCGATCAGGTCGGCGCCGGTCGCCGCGAGGCCGCGGACCGTGGCCGCGGGGTCGGGGTTGCCGGCGCGCAGGTTCTGGCTCGCCACCCGGAGGCCCGCCGTGCCCTGCGCCGGGGCCGGCCGCACCCAGGCGCCGGCGTAGAGCGTCGCCCACACGCTGGCGGGCAGCAGCACGGCCACCAGAGCGAGGCGCGACCGCCGGAGCAGGGCGCCGAGCGCCAGCAGGGGGACGACCGTGCCGAGCAGCGGCGTGGCGCTGTCGAGCAGGCTGCCGAGCCCCCGGACGTTGGGCACCGCGCGGTGCCCGGCGAGCACTGCGGCGAGCAGCACCGCCGCGGCGGCGAGCACCCGGCCGCGTCGTCGGGGTGGCCGGTCCGACGAAACGAAAGGGCGGCCCGGCGCGTCGCCGGGTCGGCCGTACGGCGGCCTCTCGCGTCGGTCGTACGGCGGATCACCACCTGGGCCGTACGGTGGAGGTGCGACCGGGTCGCGCGCCGCCCTACCAAGATCACCCATCTGCCCTGCTCATCCCAGCGTTACGGTCATAGCGGTAATACCCGGTTTACGCGCTTCTTCCATTCGCTGCCTGCCCGGGCGCAATGACCCCCCGGATCGTGGCAAAATGTGGCGCATGCCACCAACCAGGCGGGCGGCAGAAGACGATCGAGTCTCTAGCCTCGGCGGGTGCACCTCGACCACCCCTCCGAGCAGCATCCGGCCACCTCCCAACCGGCGACCCGAACCGGCGAGCAGCCCTCCACCGAACGGAGGATCGGCCGGCACCGCAAGCCCGAGCCGCCCCGGCGCGGCGCCCGCGCCCTGCTGGCCTCGACCCCGGTCCGGGTGGCGCTCGCCACGGGCGTCACCTGCTGCCTCGGCGTCGCGGCGTACGCCGGCACGCGGGACGACACCCCCGACCGGACCGAGCCGCTGGCCGAGGCGGTCGCCGACCGGGCCGCGCTGGCCGACGAACGTGCGTCCCGGTCGCTGGAGCGCACCGTGGCCACCCCCGCGCCGACGATCCCCAGCCCCACCGCGTCGCCCAGCCCCACGGCCACGGTGAAGAAGACGGCGCCGAAGAAGCCGCCGAAGCCCCGCAAGCCGCGCCCCGTCGCCGGGCTCACCCAGGCACAGATGGACAACGCGAAGATCATCGTCGACGTCGGCCGCGAGCTGGACGTGCCCCGGCGGGGGCTCGTCGTCGCGGTGGCCACCGCGATGCAGGAGAGCAACCTCTACAACTACGCCAGTGGCGTGTTGCCGGAGTCGCAGGAGTATCCGCACCAGGCCATCGGCTGGGACCACGACTCCGTCGGGCTCTTCCAGCAGCGGCCCAGCAGCGGCTGGGGCACCGTACGGGACCTCATGCGCCCCGCGTACGCGGCCCGGGCGTTCTACCTCGCGCTGCTCAAGGTGCCCGGCTGGCAGGACATGAGCCTCACCGTGGCCGCCCAGTCCGTGCAGCTCTCCGCGTTCCCCGACGCGTACGCCTCGCACGAGGACCAGGCCACCACCGTCGTCGACGCCCTGACCTGAGCGCGGCTCCCGGTCAGCGCAGCGGCGCCCCGTCGCGTCCGCCCGGCGGGTCACCGGCTGTCGCACCGGCCACCCGGGTCGCGGGCACGCCGGTGGCGGTCGTCCCCGCGGCGGCGGTCGGCGTGTCGGCCGGTACCGGCTCGACACCCAGCCCGTCGAGGATCTCGGCCGCCCGGGCCTCGCGACGCCGTCGGGCGTGCAGCGCCGACTCGAACTCCCGACGGGCCTGCACGGCCTCGGCGTACGCCCGCTCGCGGACCTGCCGGGCCTCCTCCCGGGCCGCGTCCAGCTCGAACCGCGCCCGGGCCAGGATCGCGGCGGCCTCCCGCTCGACCTCGCCCGCGCTGCGACCCACCACCGCGGCGTCGTCCGGGTCGAACCGGCGCAACAGCGCGCAGAGGCCGGTGGCCTCCTCCCGGATCCGGTCCCACTCCCGATCCGTCCCCGCGGCGCTCTCCGCCCAGGCCGCGAGCCGGATCAACCGGATCCCCAACTCATCGAGGCAGGAGTCCACCTGCCGTTGGTCGTAACCGATGTCAACGACGGAGAACCTCATACTGTCGCCCCCAGGCAGCCGGAAAGTCTTCCCCGCCTAAAATCCTGGAGCGTGGGGCACGACGGCGCCGACGTTCGGGAAAATTGCTCGGCATCCGCGCGTCGCGGAGGGGCGGCCTGACGTGTGCCGGGCGGCGCGCCCGCTCAGGAGCGCTTGGGCAGCACGACCACCCGGCCGAAGAACTCGTCGATCCGGTGCACCACGTCGTTGAAGTCGTCCAGGTCGATCGGCTTCGTGACGTACGCGTTGGCCTGGAGCGTGTAGCTGCCCACGATGTCGGTGTCCGCGTTCGAGGTGGTGAGGACGACCACGGGGATCGTGCGCAGGTCCTCGTCCTGCTTGACCTCGCCGAGCACCTGGCGCCCGTCCATGCGCGGCATGTTCAGGTCGAGCAGGATGACGTCGGGCCGCGCCGCCTCGGTGTGCCGGCCCTCGCGCCGGAGGAACTCCATCGCCTCCTGGCCGTCGCTCACCACGTCGATGACCTTCTCGACGTCGGAGTCCGCCAGGGCTTCCTCGATCATGAGCACGTCGCCCGGATCGTCGTCCACGACGAGGATGCGAACCGGGTTCGGGCTGTGTGCGCCCATGAGCTACCTGCCTCGGGTTGGCGGGACACGGGACCTCGCGGCCACGTGCTGGCGGGGAAATCTAGCCGATCAGGGGACCGTCCGCGACGCCGGGTCGACGGGCTCCGGCTCGTAGGTCAGGACCTCGTCGAGGCCGGTGAGGCGGAGCACCCGCGCGACGCGGCCGCGGGCGCCCGTGACCCGCAGCCACCCACCGTCGGCGGCTGCCCGGTTGTCGCCGCGGACGAACGCGGCCAGGCCGGTCGAGTCGCAGAAGGTCAGCTCGGTGAGGTCCACGAGCAGGTGGCGCTCACCGGCCGCGGTGAGCCGGTCGATCGCGGCGTCGAGCTGCGGGGCGCTGCTCATGTCCAGCTCGCCGGCGAGGCGCAGGCACGTGCCGCCGTCGCGTTCGGCGTACGTGACGGTGAACGACACCGTGCTCCCCCTCCCTCCGCGCCAGCCACGGACGTTTGCAGTGGAGCAAGTATAAGCAGGGGCGGCGCCGGCGCCATCGGCGCGTCAGCCGGTCGGTGCGCCCGCCGTGCCCACGAGGGACCGGCTCCGGTCGAGGTAGCGGGCCGCGCGCGGGAAGTCGTGCAGCATGCGCCCGTAGTGCTCCAGGGTCCACCCGAGCACCTCGGCCGGCACCCTCCGGCTGGTCAGCACCGGCAGCAGCCACTGGACGAACTCGGTGAACAGCGAACCGTCGTCCACGTAGAGCGCGGCGGCCAGGAAGTCCACCATGTACCCGAGGTCGCTCACCGTCGCGTCCACACTCCACTCGTTGCGCGCCCACCGCTCCCCCACCTCGACCTGCGCGGGCGCCACGAGATCCAGCAGCACCCGTTCGGCCGGCACACCCCTGTCGACCAGGTCGAGGGCGATGTCGATGGCCGCGTACTCGTCGGCCTCGGTCAGGGAGTCGAGGTAGCCGGCGTACGCGGCGGGACCCGTCACGCCGGGCCCGCCCGGTCCGGGACGGAGTGCAGGTGCCGCGGCGTACGCCCACCCCGGGCCCCCACCGCGCGCAGCGCCAGCACGGCGATGTCGTCGTGGTCGCCGTGCGTCAGCCAGTCGCAGGTGACCTGCTCGATCCGCTCGGCGAGCGCCGGCGCGGGCATGCGGTGGCAGTCGGTCAGCGCCTCGACCAGGCGCCGTGACCCGAAGTGGTCGCCGCGCGGGCCGCCGCGCGCCTCGGTCACCCCGTCGCTGTAGAGGACGCACGTCTCGCCGGGCGCGAGCCGCACGGTCACCTCACCGACGCGCGGGTCCGACACCACGCCGATGAGCATGCCCCGCACTGCCACCGTCTCCACCTCCCCGCTCGCGCGCAGCACCAGCGGCGGCAGGTGCCCGCCGCCGGCCATGGCGAGGGTCAGCCCGCCGTCGCGGTGCGGACGCACCACCCCGAGCACGAGGGTGGCGAACCGCCCCTGCCCGTGGGCCTGGGTGGTCTCCAGCAGCGCCTCGTTGAGCAGGCCCAGCAGCGCGCCCGGTCGGGACTCGACCCGGTGCAGCGCCTGCAGCGACTGGCGCAGCTGCCCGGTGAAGACGGCCGCGTCGACGCCCTTGCCCGACACGTCACCGAGGAAGAAGAGCGAACCCCCGTCGGCGAGCCGGTGCGAGCCGTAGAAGTCCCCGCCGATGCGCAGGCCCGTCTCGGCCGGCCGGTACGCGGTGCCCCACTGCACGCCGGGCGTCTCCACCGGCTCGACCGGGAGCAGGCTGGCCTGGAGCATGTCGGCGACCTCGGCCTGGTCCCGGTAGAGCGCGGCGGCGCTGAGCGCGGCCCCGGCCCGCGCCGCGAAGCCGCGGAGCAGGTCCGTGTCGGCGTCGTCGTACCACCGGCCAGCGGGCCGGGCCACGAGGAGCACGCCGGCGGGCGCCTCCACACCGGGCAGCGGCACCACCCGGGCGTCCGTCTTCCCCGGGGCGAGGCCCGGCAGCCAGCCCGCCTCGGCCGCCTGCTCGACCAGCCAGTCCAGCGCGTGCGGCTGCGCCCCGTTGAGGCCCTCGGCGATCGCGGGAGGCAGGTCGGCGCCGGGCAGCACCCCGCTGTCGACCACCGGCGCCCCGTCGTCCGCGCGTACGGCCCGCCACCAGCGGGCCCGGCCGGCGCGGGGCGCGAGCACCAGCACGGCCACCGCGCCCAGGGTCGGCACGGCCAGCCGCGCCACCGCGGCCGCGGCACGGTCCGGGTGCAGCGGGTTGCCGAGCTTCTCCCCCACGACGGCCAGGTACGCGGCCCGCGCACGCTCGGCGGCCAGGGCTTCGCCGCGGCTCACGCTCTCGGTGACGTCCTCGACGTACCAGCAGCGGCGTCCGTTCGACAGGGGCACGACGCGGGCGGCCAGCCGGCGGGACCCGTGCACGAACTCCGCCCGACCGGGGTCGTCGGCCAGCGCCGGCACGCCGGCCGCGGACAGGCGGCGGCCCGGGGCGATCTCGGGCAGCAGGCGCCGGGCAACCGGGCTGACATGGCGGACGGTCCCGTCGGCGTCGCAGACGACCAGGCCCTCCCGCAGGTGCGCCGCCACCTCGGACCAGTCGGCCGCGGCCGACGCCCGGTCGAGGTCAGGTGGCGGCAGGGCCCGGTCGAGGTCACGTGGCGGCAGGGCGGGCGCGCCGACGGGCCGGGGCCGGGCACGGACCCCCGCGTCGCCCGGGTCCACGTCCCTGGCGTCGGCGGTGGTCACCCGGTGAGCCCCACTCTCCTCGTCGTCCCGCAGGCTCGCCCGGGCGGACGTCACCGGGCGAGTGTCGTAGCCAACCCTACGCCGGTGCACCCGTACCGCCACCCCACCGCCGCTGGTGGGGGCGGTGACGGCCGCGGGCGGCCCCGGCGCGCGATTGTTACGATCCCCCGGATCCGGCCCCCTCCGGCAGCCGGCGGAAAGGCGGGAGCGTGCTACCCCACGGGCGGACACCCGAGACCACACCGCTGAGCGTGTCCGTCGACCGGTCGGACCCGGCGGCGCCGGTGATCCGGGTGGTCGGGGACCTCGCGTACACCACGGCCGCGCCCCTGCGCGAGGAGATCGACCAGCTGCTCACGGACGTGCCGTCGGTGCTGGTCCTCGACTTCGCCGACCTGCACTTCATCGACAGCACCGGCCTCGCCGTGATCGTCCACGCCTGGCGGGAGGGGCAGCGGACGGGCACCGCGCTCGAACTCCGGCACGTCCCGCGCATGCTCGGCGCGATCCTCGACCTGACGGGGCTCGCGGGGCTGCTCGCCCGCCCGATGCCGGAGAGCCGGCCGGACACGCGCCCCACGGCCAGCGCCTGATCGAAGCCCGGGCGCGGGCCGCCCCGGTGGCGGGGCGGCCCGGCGCGCCGGGTGGCCCCCCTGACCCTGGGACCGGGGGTCGGGGGGCCGGAGGATGGTCTAGGTGGACGTGACCGGTTGCAGCCTCGGGCCGCCGGGACGCAGGTCCTCGGCCGACGGCGACGGTTCCGCGTCCTCGGGTGCACCGGAGTCCGGCGTCTGGAACAGATAGCGGACGAACTGCCCACCCGCCTCGTTGTCGTCCGCGCCCGGCCACTGGCCGATGCAGTCGACCCCGATGACCTCCCGGCCCGTGCCGTCGGCCTCCTCCAGGAGCGCCCACAGGCTCACCGGGTAGCAGCGGGTGGCCTCGGGCGAGACCTGCCAGCGGGCGTACCAACCCGGCCGGGCCGGGACGATCTCGACGATCCGCTTCATGACGACCTTCCCTTCCGCGTACCTCGGAAGAACTCCGGTCCTGAGCCGATCCTGCGGTCCCGCCGGGTGACGCCTCCTCACCCCGCGCGGATGAAGCCGCCGCCGGGGCGGCCCGGGCCGGGCCGGCGGCGTCCGTTTCGGGTCCGGGGCGCCGGGAAGGCGATCGACGGAACCACGATCCCCAGCGGAAGGGGCGCCACGATGCGCAAGCAGATGGAGGGCGACAACCAACGCCGCCGGGCGCTCGCGCGGCAGGCCCGGGAGCAGGGCCGGCAGCCGAGCGAGACGGGGGCCAGCCTCAGCGCCTCCAAGCAGCTCACCCACCTCGACCGGGGCAGGCGTACCGGGCCCATGCCGGCCGGCCGGCACAAGCCGGACAGCACGCGCGGCGGGCCGGCTCCGCCGCCGACCGGCGCGCCGGATAACCCCCGGCCGCGGATGGCTCCCGGCGTGAACACGGGCGGGACGACGACGATGGGCTACCACGACCTCGTCGACGACGTACGGCGCCGGGCCGGCGTCGACTTCCGCACCGCGAAGGTGGGCGCCGAGGCGACCGTGCTGGTGTTGGCCTTCGCTCTCGGCGAGGCCGAACGGCAGCGGCTGCTCGAGGCCGTGCCGGCGTCGCTGCACGACGTCGTTCCGGTGGACGGGATCCAGCGGCGGCAGGACCTTCCCGGCTTCCTCGCCGAGGTGGGCCGGATCAGCGGAAACACGCCGGAGCAGGCCCGCTATCAGGTGGAGGCCACACTCGCCGCGCTCGCCGAGGCCGACGGCGACCTCGTCGAGTCGCTGCACGTGCCCGACGGCCTGCGGGAGCTGCTGCAACCGCCGGCGGTCGGCGGTGGTGTGGTCGGCGCGTCCACGTCGACGCCGCCGCTCAGCGACGCGGACCTGGCGGCGGCGCTCGACGACATGCCGTACTGGTCGGGTGACGGCGGCGCGCTCCAGCGGGTCGTCGCGCTGCCCGCCGACAACCTGGACCGCGTGCTGGACCGCATCGAGCGGCTCCGGCAGGAGACCGGGCGGGCGCCGACGATCGGTCGGCCCGGGCCGACCGTGGCCGTGCTGACCGTCCGGTCCCGGCAGGCCGACGCCGTGACGGCGCGCGACCTGGACCTCGCCCGGAGCATCGACGCCGCCATCGAGGAGGCGGGCGCCGGGATGGCGTCCGGCTGAGCGGGCGGGCCGGCGGGCCGCACAGCGGCCCGCCGGGCCCGGTCCCGCCGTGATCGGTTACCGTGCCGGACATGGACCGCGAGGCCGACCGGCTGGAGCTGGTCACCGACCCGGTACGGCGAACCGGGCGCCTCCTGCTCGCCAGCGGCGTGGAGCAGTCGTACGTCGACGTCGCCGACCCCCGGCACCTGCACTTCGAGTACGTGCGCCGGATGGCCGCCGTCGCGGACCTCGCGGCGCCCGCCCGCACCCCGCTCTCCGTCCTCCACCTGGGCGGCGGCGCCCTCACCCTCCCCCGCTACCTCGCCGCGACCCGCCGCGGGTCGGCGCAACTGGTGGTCGAGCGGGACGCCGCCGTGGTGGAGCTGGTGACCCGGTCCCTGCCGCCGCTGCCGGCCGAGGTGCGCGTCCGGATCGCCGACGCGCGCACCGCGGTGGCCGAGGCGCCCGCCGGGGCGTACGACCTGGTGCTCGCCGACATCTACCGGGCGGCCCGAATGCCGGGGCACGTGCGCACGGCCGAGTTCGCCGCGGAGGTCGCCACCACGCTGCGACCCGACGGCATCTACCTGGTCAACCTCACCGACCTGCCGCCGCTGGTCGCCACCCGGGTGCAGGTGGCGACGCTGCGGGAGGTCTTCGCCGACGTCTGCCTGATCGCCGACCGGCGGATGCTGCGCGGCCGGCGGTACGGCAACCTCGTGCTCGCCGCCGCACCGCGTCCCGGCCGCCTGCCGGTGGGCCGGCTGGCCGCCGTGGCCGCCCGCGACCCGCTGCCCGGTGTGGTGCTGGACGCGGCGGCCCTGGACTCCTTCGTGGCCGGCGCCGCGCCCCTCACCGACGCCGACGTACGCCGCACACACGCGCGCTGATCCGCCAGCCGCCGCGCATCCCGCAGGTTTCCGCGTCCGTGATCGGGGTACCGCCGGGGTTTCCCGCGCCCCGGCCCGGGTAGCCGCGGCGGGTGGACGGTGACGACCGGAGGACCGCCCGGCGGGCGTTGATCGTCATCGGCCTGCTGCTCGCCACCCTGCTCGGCCTGGCGTTCGCGTACGCCACCCTCCGCATCCTGATCTGGATCGTCGTGGCGGCGTTCTTCGCCGTGGCGCTCAAGCCCCTGGTCGACCTGGTGAACCGGCGACTGATCCGGCACCGGGCGCTCGCCACGCTGCTGGTCTTCACCGTCACGTTCGTGGTGCTCGCGGCGCTGGCCGCGGTGATCGTCGTACCGCTGGTCGACGAGGTGGCCCGCTTCGTCGACCGCGCCCCCGAGTTGCTGCGGGAGGCCCGCGCGGGGCGTGGCCCGGTCGGGCGGCTGCTGGACCGGGTGGGACTGCGGGACTACCTGGCGAACCACTCCGACCAGGTACGCCAGTACGGTGAGCGGCTGCGGAAACCGGCCGTGAACGTGCTGCGCAGCGTGGCGGAGGGCGTCGCCGGGCTCATCACGGTGATCGTCCTGGCGTACCTCATGGTGCTGGAGGCGCCGCGGATCACCGGGACGGTGCTGGCGGTGGCCGGGCCGCGGCGGGGCGAGCGGTGGCGGCGCATCGGGCGGGAGGTCTCCCGTACCATCAGCGGCTACCTCACCGGGAACCTGCTCATCAGCGTGATCTGCGGCCTCGCGACGTTCGTCGTGCTGCTGCTCACGGGCGTGCCGTTCGCCGCGGTGATCGCCCTGCTCGTCGCGATCGCCGACCTCATCCCGCTGGTCGGGGCCACCCTCGGCGCGATCATCGCGGCCGGGGCGGGATTCCTGCACTCCCCCACGGCGGGCATCGTCGTGCTCGTCTTCTTCGTGGTGTACCAGCAGGTGGAGAACCACCTGCTGCAACCGGTCATCCTGTCCCGCGCGGTGCGGCTGAACCCGCTCACCGTGCTGGTGAGCGTCCTGCTCGCGGCGCAGCTGGCCGGCCTCGTGGGGGCGCTGCTCGCGATCCCCGCGGCGGGGATCGTGCAGATCCTGCTGCGGGAGTACGTGCCGGTCCACCGCCCGCCGCCGCCCGCCCCCTGAAACGCGCCGAATCGGACCCCGGCCGGCGCGGCGTCAGCGGCCGCGGACGGGCACCTCGGGGGTCGTGCTCTCCAGCGGCACGGCGTTGGCCGGCACCAGGCCGAGCTGCACGCCCGGGCGGGGCAGCGTCGCGTCGAGCACCCAGTCCGCGCTGATCCGCGTCCGGTTGGCCGGCATGGCCAGCAGGTGGTAGCCACGGGTGACCGCCTTCGCGGGCAACCCGGCCAGGTTGACCTGCAACGGGTTCGCGGCCGCGTCCTTGCCGCCCAGGTCGACCACCCAGCCGAGGTCGTGGTGCTTGTACGGCCGGCGGCGGCCGTGCCCGTACGAGGCCGCGATGTTGTGCGCCGCGAGCTTGCCCTGCCGCTGAGCGTGTTGCGCCGTCATCGCGCAGATCTGGCCGGGCCGGGTGACGTCGGGCACCGCGGCGGCGTCGCCGCAGGCGAACACCTCGGGAAAGCCGGGCACGTTGAGGTACTCGTCGACCACGAGCCGGCCGCGTTCGGTGCGCAGGCCCAGCTCGGCGACGAAGGGATCCGGCCGGACACCGACACACCACACGAGGGTGCAGGTCGGCACGTACTCCCCGTCGGTGAGGCGCACCCCGTCGGCGGTGGCCTCGGCCACCGAGGTGCCCATCCGGACGTCGACGCCGCGGCGGCCGAGGACCCGGTGCGCCGTCTGCGACATGCGCTTGTCCAGCTCCGGCAGCACGCGCGGCGCCACGTCGAGCAGCATCCAGCGGGGCCGCGTGGTGAGGCGGGGCCGCTGGGCGTGCAGGGCGTCCGTGAAGAGCTGGCCGTGCGCCGCCACCTCCGTGCCGGTGTAGCCGGCGCCCACCACCACGAACGTGCTGCGCGCCTGCTGCTCGGCCGGGTCCTCGGCCTGCTCGGCGAGCTCGATCTGGCGCACCACGTGGTCGTGCAGGTAGAGCGCCTCGGGCAGGCCGCGGAAGCCGTGGGCGTACTCGGTGACCCCGGGGATCGGCAGCAGCTTGTTGACGCTGCCCACGGCGAGCACCAGCCGGTCGTACGCCAGGCGGTTGCGGTCGCCCTCCGGCTGTGTGAAGCCCACCCAGCGGTTCTGCAGGTCCACCTCGTCGGCCTCGCCGATCACCACCCGCACCCCGTCGAGGGTGCCGCTGAGCGGCACCGCGATCCGGGTCGGCTCCACCACGCCGGCCGCCACCTCGGGCAGCAGCGGCAGGTAGAGGAAGTAGTCGGTGGAGTTCAGCACGACGATCTCGGCCCGGTCGCGGGCCAACCGGCTCAACGTCTTCGCCGCGTGGTACCCGGCGAAGCCGGCTCCCACGATCACCACACGAGGCTTCGTCATTGGCGACCCGTTCCCGCCGAAACGCACGACAAACGTCGGCTCACCCGCCGGCAGGCCGTACGTACCCGGGGTGCCGGTCGCCAACGCCCGGCCGGGTGAGAAAAATGACCGCCGTCATCCACGCCCGGCGATATAGACAGACACCGTCGTCGATGGCGAGGATGCGGTCATGGGAACTGACGACAGCGACGCCCGGCCCACGAGGCCCACCCGCCGCACCTTCCTGACCGCCGCCACCGCAGCCACGGCCGCCACCGCCGCCACCGTGGCCGCGCCCGCCCTCGCCGAGCCGGCCGCGGCCGGCGGCGACGCCCCGCCCGGCCCCGGCCGCCCCACCCGCCCGCAGGCGCCCGACCGCGAGCTGCGCGACCTGCTCCGTGCGGTCGACCAGCGCCGGATCGAGGCGATCGTCCGCCGGCTGGCGGCGTTCGGCACCCGGCACACCCTCTCCAGCCAGGACGACCCCGAGCGCGGCATCGGCGCGGCCCGGGACTGGATCTACGACCGGATGCGGGAGTACGCCGCCGCCTCCGGCGGCCGCATGACCGTCGAACTGCAGTCGTACGTCCAGCAGCCGGCGTCGCGGATCCCCGTGCCGACCGTCATCACCAACGTGGTGGCGACCCTGCGGGGCGAGACGTCGCCCAACCGGACGTACGTGGTGACCGGCCACTACGACTCCCGTGCCACGGACGTCATGGACGCGACGAGCGACGCGCCGGGCGCCGACGACGACGCGTCCGGCGTGGCGGTCGTCATGGAGCTGGCCCGCCTCATGGCCACCCGGCGCACGGCCGCGACCATCGTCTTCGCGGCGGTGGCCGCCGAGGAGCAGGGCCTCTACGGCTCGGCGCACCTGGCCCGGCAGCTCAAGGCGGCGGGCGCCGACGTGCAGGGCATGTTCAGCGACGACATCGTGGGCAGCAGCACGGCCGACGACGGCACCCGCGACCCGCGGACGGTGCGCCTCTTCGCCGAGGGCGTGCCGACGGCGGAGACCCCGGCCGAGGCGAACACCCGCCGGTCCGTCGGCGGCGAGAACGACTCCCCGTCGCGGCAGCTCGCGCGGTTCGTCCAGGACGTGGCCGAAAACAGCGCGACCGGCATGGGCGTCCGGGTCATCTACCGCCGGGACCGCTACCTGCGGGGCAGCGACCACATCTCGTTCCTGGAGCAGGGGTGGCCGGCGGGCCGGTTCACCGAGCCGAACGAGGACTTCGCCCACCAGCACCAGGACGTGCGGGTGGTCGACGGGCAGCAGTACGGCGACCTTCCGGAGTTCTGCGACTTCGCGTACATCACCCGGGTGGCCCGGGTGAACGGCGCGGCCCTCTGGTCGCTCGCGCAGGCCCCCGGCACGCCGAAGGGCGCGGTCATCGTGACGACCGATCTCACCAACAACACCACGCTGCGCTGGCAGCGCGGCGACGAGCCCGACCTGGCCGGTTACGAGATCGTCTGGCGGGAGACGACGGCCGCCGAATGGCAGAAGGTGATCCCCGTGGGGGACGTGACGCAGGTGACCATCGACCTGTCCAAGGACAACGTGTTCTTCGGCGTCCGTGCGGTGGGCCGCGGCGGCCTGCGCAGCCCCGTGGCCTTCCCCCGACCGGGCAGCTGACCGACGGCGGGCCGGGCCCGGCCACCACGGCCGGGCCCGGCTCACCCGGACCGGGTGGGGTCCGCTCACCCCGTTCCGGTCGACGATGGTGGCTGCCGGTAGGCCAAGGGAGGGCGACGTCATGACCATGCCGATGTCCAACGACCAGCGGCAGCCGATCTACCTGCGCCAGAGCGGCCGCCCGCGACTCACCGCGCGGCAGCGGCGGCGGGTGGAGCAGAAGCAGGGCCGGTACGAGCGGCTGACCCTGCAGCGCAGCGACGCGCGCGGTCCCGGCCGCTGACGTACGGCGGCCGCCTCCCCGGGGGCGGCCGCCGCCGCAGCGTCCCGCGATCACGCAGTCGTGGTGCCCGGCTCGTTGTGGTTCGGGGCCTTCGTCCACCTGCACAACTGTATGATCGCCGGCCGCGCGCGTGGCGAGGCCGAGGTGCCCCTAGCCGGCCGGCGCCGTGATGGCCCAGCGCTCGTGGTCGCGCCACGCGCCGTCGATGAACAGGTAGTCCGGCGAGTAGCCCTCCAGCCGGAAGCCGAGCTTCTGGGCCACCCGGCGCGACGGCTCGTTGCCGGGCTGGATGTTCGCCTCGAGCCGGTGCAGCCCGAGCACGGCGAACGCGTGCTCGATCACCAGCCGGATCCCCGTGGACGCGTGCCCCGTACCGCTGTACGGCAGGAACGCCGCGTAGCCGAGGTACCCGCCGCGCAGGGCGCCGTACAGGATCCCGCTGATGTTGACGTAGCCGGCGATGGCCCCGCTGGCCCTGTCGCAGATCAGGTAGCCGGCGTGGTCCCGCCGGCGGATCTTGGCGAGGTACGCCGCGTACTTCTCCGGGTCGTTCGGGGCGGCGAGCCAGGGATGGTGCAGGTCGCGGCTGCGGCGGGCCGCGGCCAGGAACTCGGCCTCGTCGGTGGGCCTCGGCCGGCGGATGGCGGCCGGGCCGCTGGAACGCAGATATCTCACGGCGGACCACTGTCGTCGCCCGGGACGTCTACGTCCAGCCGGTTGACCGGGCGCCCGGCTTCCGGCGGAACCGGCGGCAACGTACGCGACGGTCAGAGCGGCCCGGGCTGGGGCTGGTCCAGCGGCATGGGCACCTGGAGGTAGGTGGCGCCGCGCAGGTCGAGCCGCGCCCAGCCGGGCGAGCGGACGAGCCGCAGCATGACCTCGGCGCAGTTCGGGCAGCGCCCGACCAGGCCGGGCGCGTGCGGGTAGACCCGCAGCGCGGCCATCGGCCCGGTCGCGCCGCAGTGTTCACACCGCCCGGTCGCCGCGCTCAGGTCGACGGCGAACACCTCCCGGAGGGGGCCGTCGAGCATGTTGCCGTCCAGGTAGGACATGTCCGTCATGGCGTTCTCCTCGCCGGTCAGCCGGTGGGGCCGAAACGTTCGGTCTTCACCCGCCGGGGCGGGTGGCCCAGCCCCACGAGCAGGTCGGCAACGGTCTCCACGAAACCGGTGGGACCACAGACGTAGTTGACCGGCTCCAGGTCCGGCGGCCAGCCGTGGTTGTTGACGTCGGCGAGCGCGATCCGGTGCGGCTCGCCGCGCCACCCGTCGGGCGCCTGCCGGGTGTAGAGGTACGCCACGTCGAGGCCGAGGTCGTCGCGGCCACGACGGCGCAGCTCGTCGGCGTAGATGACGTCGTCGGGGGTGCGTACCGAGTAGAGCAGCCGGAACGGCGCCCGGCTGCCGGCCGCGCGCCGGGCCCGCAGCATGGCCATGAGCGGCACGATCCCCGACCCGCCGGCGACGAGCAGGACGGGAGCGGTCTCCTCGGCGCGCCAGATGAACCACCCGCCGACCGGGCCGCGTACCTCGACGGGGTCACCCTCGCCGTACACGTCGATGAGGTACGGCGACACCTCGCCGTCGTGCACCCGCTGGACGGTCAGCTCGATCCGGGGACCGCCCGGGCCGTCCACCGTGGGCCCGGCGATCGAGTACGACCGCGCGGTCTGGTAGCCGTCGGCGGCCGTGAGCCGGACGTCAAGGTGCTGGCCGGGCAGGTGCCCCGGCCAACCGGGAACCTCCAGCACGAGGGTGTGGGCGGTCGGGGTCTCCACGCGGCGTTCGACCAGCCGACCCACCCGCCACGTGAGGGGCGCGCGGGCCGGTGGGCTCACCGCGGTCACGCGCTCAGTCACCCTGGTACCGCTGTTCGCGCCACGGGTCACCGTAGTCGTGGTAGCCGGCGGTCTCCCAGAAGCCGGGCTGGTCCGCTTCCATGAGCCGGAGGCCGCGCACCCACTTCGCGGACTTCCAGAAGTAGAGGTGGGGCACGAGCAGCCGGGCCGGCCCGCCGTGCTCGGCGGGAAGGTCGCCGCCCTCGAACGTGTGGGCCACCCAGGCACGCCCGCCCCGCAGGTCGTCGAGCGGCAGGTTGGTGGTGTAGCCGCCGTACGAGTGGGCGAGCGCGTAGTGGGCGTCGGTGTCGATCCCGTCGAGGAGCGTGTCCAGCGAGACGCCCTGCCAGGTGGTGCCGAGCTTGGACCAGCGGGTGACGCAGTGGATGTCCACCCTGGGCGTCTCCTGGGGCAGGGACATCAGCTCCGACCAGGACCAGCGGTATTCAGCGCCGGTCTCGGTGGTGATGACGAACTCCCAGGTGTCCAGCGGGACCCTCGGCGTCGGGCCGGCGGAGAGCACCGGGAAGTCCTGGGTCAGGTACTGCCCCGGTGGCAGGGCCGGCTCCGACGAGCGGGGCCGGCCCTCGAAGCCTGGTGACACGATTCCCACCCGTCAGTCGTACCACCCTCCCGGCCCGGGCCGGGAGGGTTCCGCCGTACCGCCCGCTGGATGGGGTGTGCTACGGGCGGGGCGCCGGGCGCGATGGTCAGGCTCGCTCGGCGACCGTCTCGCGTTCCCGGGGCTGCCCCTGCTTGGTCGCGCGCAGGCTGGTGAGCGTGACGACCACGAGGATGCCGATGATGACGCCGAGCGACGCCAGCGTGGGAATCTCCGGTACGCCCTTCCAGATGCCGTGCGCCCAGTGCAGGCCGAGCTTGAGCCCGATGAACGCCAGGATGATCGCGAGGCCGTAGCTGAGGTGGACGAGGCGGCTGAGCGCCGCGTGCAGCACGAAGTAGAGCGCGCGCAGGCCGAGCAGGGCGAACGCGTTGGTGGCGAAGACCAGGTACGGGTCCTCGGTGATGCCGTACACGGCGGGCACCGAGTCGACCGCGAAGACCACGTCGGTGGCGAGCACGGCAACCACCACGAGAGCCAGCGGGGTGAGGGCACGCCGGCCGCCCTGCCGCACGGTCATCCGGGTGCCCTGGTACTCGTCGGTGACGGGCATGAACCGGCGCAGCAGGCGGACCGACCGCATGCGGTTGATGTCCACCTCCTGCTGGTGTCCCGTGAGGGCGTCGCGGAGCAGCTTCACCGCGGTGGCGACGAGGATGATCGCGAAGAGCAGGAAGGCGAAGTCCAGCGTCTCCAGCGCGGCCGCGCCGAGGGCGATGAAGACGGCCCGCAGCACCAGCGCGCCCGCGATGCCGTAGAGCAGCACCCGCTGGGCGAGCACCGCCGGCACGGCGAACGCGGCCAGCAGCAGCATGAAGACGAAGAGGTTGTCGACGGAGAGCGACTTCTCGACGAGGTAACCGGTGAGGTACTGCACGCCGAGCTCGGAGTCGTAGCGGTTCCACACCCAGGCGCCGAAGGCCAGTGGCAGTGCGATGTAGAACGCCGACCAGCCGATGGCCTCGCGCATCGAGACCTCGTGCGGCCGGCGGGTGACGAGAAAGTCCAGCACCAGCAGCGCCAGCACACCGGCGATCGTCACTCCCCACAGGGTGGGTGTGCCGACGGACGACAGCTCGGCGGCGGACAGGTACGACGGGTCGCTCATGGGGGCCTCCTCGAACACCGTGCCATGTTCGAGGTCTCCTTCACCCACTTCCGTGGGCAACCACCCGAGGCGTGCCGGGCACGCCGTACTGACCGGAATGGTTCGTGGGAAGTACTCCCCTCGCCGGGGTCAAGGTTAGGTCAGGCTCATTCGGTGCGCCAGCCCGGGGCGTTGTCGCGTGTCGATGGTTGCCCAGGTCAACGGCCTGGTGGCGGCCACGGCGCGGGTCCGACCGGGCCTCCGGCGCGGCTCCGGTCGGCTCACCTGCGGGCACGGCCGGACACCGCCGCGACCGCGTCGCGCACGGCGTCCGGGGCGAGGTCGGCCATGCACGCCGGGCCCGTCGGGTCCAGCGGGCAGCGTGCCTGCCACCAGCAGGGCTGTTCGGTGATCGCGGTGGGCAGGCGGTGCGGGCAGTCCGGCAGCCCCTGCAGGTCGACGTCGCCCATGCCGTACCGACGAGCGTCGGTGGGCCCGAAGAGCGCCACGGTGGCCGCGCCGGCCGCCGCGGCGAGCCGGACCGGTCCCGTGTCGGGCCCGACCACCACCCCGCCGCGACGGGCGACCGCCGCGAACTGCCCGGCGAGCGTGGGCAGGTCGCCAGGGGGCAGAGGCGTCCCGAGCGGGCGCGCCGGGTCGACCGGACCCACGGTGAGCAACGGGTGCCCGCGCCGCGCGAGCGCCCCGGCCAGCCGTCGCCAGTGCCCGCGCGGCCAGTGCTTCACCGCCATCCCCGCGCCGGTCACCAGGACCACGGGCGGCGCCGGGGACGCACCGGCCAGCCGGGCGAGCACCCGCTCCCCGGCCCGCCGCGCGCCCTCGTCGACGTGCACCCGCGGCCGGGCGAGCCGATCCGTGTCACTGAGCAGCCCCTCGGCGTGCAGGATCTCCAGGTACCGCCCGCCCACCGACTGGTCGGGTGGCGGGTTCCGCCAGAGGTTCGTCACGGCGCGTGCGGCGGCGGCCTCCAGCAGCTCCGGGATGTCGTCGTAGCGGGTGGTGGTGACCGCCAGGTCGGGCCGGCGCGCCGCCAGGGCCTCGGCGACCGCGGCCCGCTCCGCGCCGGGCCGGCCGTGCCGCGGGGTACGCACCTCAATGACCGCCGGATCGACGCGGACCAGCTCCGCGCCCGGCTCGTGCGTCACCACCCGCATCCGGGCGCCGGGGTTGCGGCGGGCCAGGCCGTGCACGGCGGGCAGCAGCATCACCAGGTCCCCGATCCCGCCGAGCAGGTCGACGACCAGGATCTCGGCGTACCGGTCAGGCACCGGCCCGGTCCAGCGTCCGCACGTACAGGTCGCGGTGCGCGGCGGCGACCCGCGGCCAGGAGTACGCGGACGCGAACGCGCGGCCCCGCTCGGCGAGCCGGCGTCGCAGCACCGGATCGGTGAGCAGCCTGCCGACCGCCCGTACGATCGCCGCGCTGTCGCGCCGCGCCCCGATCACGGCCACCGCCCCGCTGGCGCGCAGCTCGGTGTCGTCGTCCGGCACCGTCACCGCGGTCGGTACGCCGTGCGCGAGCGCGGCCAGCAGCGCCCCGCTCTTCGTGCTCGCCCCGGCCGTGAACGGCAGCACCACCACGTCGGCGGCGTGCAGCGCGGCGGACACCTCCTCGACCGGGACGTGCCCGGTGACGGTGATCGCGTCGGCGACGCCGGCCCGCCGCGCCAGCGCGTCCAGTTCGGCGCGGAACGCGCGGGCCTCGGGCTCGGGCAGCGCCTGCGAGGTGAATCCGCCGACCACCAGCAGCCGCAGGTCGGGGTGTGAGCGGCGTAGGTCGGGCAGCGCCTCGATGAGGTGACGCAGACCCTTGACCGGATGCACGAAACCGAAGAAGGCCAGCAGCGGGGCGCCCTCGGGAAGGCCCAGGTCGGCCCGCAGTCGCCGCCCGGCCGTGGCCGCTCCGACGTGGTCGGCGACGTTGGGTGCGATCGGGATGTGGGCCGGCCCGCGGCCGCTGCGCGCGGCGACCAGCGTCCGGTGCCCGTCGTTGGTCACGATCACGGCGGCGCTCGCCGGCACGAGCCGGCCGGTCTCCCGGTCCCAGAGCCGGGTCCGTTCCACGAGGGACCAGAGCGCGCCGGGCAGCCAGCGCGGCACGGCCCACCAGCCGTACTCGTGCACCGTCGTGACGAGCGGGACGTTCCGGGGCAGCCGCAGCGGCAGCAGGCCGGGATGCCCGGAGAACCGGTACGCCGACGGCGCGAACTGCACGTGCACGAGGTCCGGCCGCAGGCGGCGTACGGTCCGGGCCGCGTCGGCCGTGGCAGCCCGCCACCCGGCGGCGCCGTCGGGGCGTACGGGCACCGGAGTGACGTCCACGCCCACCTCGTCGAGCGCCCGGCCCAGGTTCACCACGTAGTCGCTGACCCCGTCGGCGTCCGGGCGGCCGGGACCGTGCACCATGGCCACCCTGATCCGGTCCCCAACCAACGCCACCTCCCCGCGTCCCCGCGCGCTTTCCCCACGACACCGCGCCAAAACACCGCGCCCCGCGCCCGCGCCCGCCCTCCCACCCCCGCGATCTTGAACTTTGTGCCCGGGCATTCGGGGTGAAGGCCGCGAACGGGGGGCCGAAAGTGCAAGATCGCGGGAAAGGGCGGGGGCGGGGGCGCGGGGCGGGGTCAGGGGTTGGCGCGGAGGGCGGCGCCGGGTGCCATGGCCGGCTCGACCATGCCCCGGTAGTCGCGCGGGAGTTGGGTGACCACGTCGTCGAACTCGCCGGCGGTGACCGCCTCCCGCAGGGTGGTGAAGACCGCCCGGGCGGCGTCGCGCGCGGCGTTCTCGTCCACGCTCGCGCGCTGCCCCACCCGTGCCACGAACTCCGCGGCGCCGAACCGGTCCGCCGACTCCGTCCGCGGGCTCGGCTTCAGCACCGCCTGCAGCGGCCTGGGCAACTGGGCCGCCAGGTCCAGCACCTCGCCGCCGGTCAGCCGCTCGGCGAGGGTCTCCAGGGTGGCCGCCGCCAGCGTGGCGGCCCGCTCCGGGGACGTCCTGGTCCGCTGGGCCACCCGGTCGATGAAGGTGTGGTAGTCCACCGCGTACTCCTCGCTCGGCGCTCGGGCGCCTGCGGGTACCCGCGCGCCACCGGCGGAAACGACGGGGATTTTCCGCCCGTCCCGGCGTGACGGGACGGCAGGCGGGTAACCGCCGCCGGTCGTGACCGGATCGATGCCGCGAGGAGCCGACGCCATGGCGAGCTACGCCGACGTCCTGCAGTACCTGTCGAGCCTGGACTACCCGGCGGGCAAGGACGACGTGATCCGGGAGGCCGAACGCGAGGGGGCGCCGCCGGACGTGCTGCGCGCGCTGCGGGCGCTGCCGCCGGTGGACTACGCCAACGGCACCGAGGTCGCCCGCTCCGCGGGCATCGAGGCCGCGCCGGAGCTCAGCCGGTCGCAGCGGGCCGCGCAGGCCCGTGAACCGCACACGCGGGTCTCCCAGCACCTGCGCGGCATCTGACCGGCGGTGCCCGCGATCGACGGCAGCGGGCACGACCGGCCCGCGAACGGCGGCAGCGGGCACGACCCGGAGCGGGTGACCGCCGCCGACGCCCGGGTCCGCCCGCCGGAGGGACGCACCCCCGCCGCCGTACAGATCGTCATCGTGGGGCTGGTCGGGATCGGCGTGGGGGTCGGCTTCGGCCTGCTCTACTCGCCCGTGCTCGCCCCACTGGCCGGCTGGGACGTCGCCGCGGCGACCTGGCTGGTCATCGTGTGGCGCAAGATCTGGCCGCTGGACGCCGCCCAGACCGCACGGCTGGCGGTGTTGGAGGACCCGAACCGTGCCGTTCGCGACATCGTGCTGGTGGGCGCCGGCACGGCCAGCCTGCTCGCGGTGCTCATGGTGATCGGCGCCGCCGACATGGCGGCGCGGGGGGTGCAGCGTGACGTGTTCGGCGGCGCCGGTGTGTTCACCGTGCTGCTGTCCTGGCTGGTCGTGCACACCGTGTTCGCGGCGCGGTACGCCAGGATCTACTACACGGGGCCGGACGGAGGCGTGAACTTCCACCAGGCGGAGCCGCCGTGCTATGTGGACTTCGCGTACCTGGCCTTCACCGTTGGCGCGACGTTCCAGGTGTCCGACACGACTCTGACCAGCATGGAGATGCGCAAGACCGTCCTCATGCACTCGATGCTGTCGTACCTGTTCGGGGCGTTCGTCATCGCCGTGACGGTGAACCTGCTGGCCGGGTTGGCGTGACGCGCGCACCGGCGGGCGCGGACCTCAGGGACGGGCGGGCGCCCCGGGCCGCGAACCGCGACCGGGGCGCCACACAGAACCCGTCCTGACGGCCGCCCGGGCCCGAACCGGGCCCCGGCCACCAGGCGGTCACGTACGCCCGAACCGGGCGGGCATGACTGCCGAGATCACCATAGCCTGCCGCATCACCCGAACGGTCAAGAAATCCAAGACTGTGGGCCAGGGCACGTTGTGGATCAACTCATCACCTCGGCGTACCGCTTCTCCAGGTCGACCCGGGCGAGCGCGCCCACGAGCCACGCGAGCTGCTCCGACTCGCCGCTGCCGGCCAGCCCGGCCAGGTCGCCGGCCGAGCGGCCCAGCCCGAGCCGGCGCGCGGCGGCCAGCGCCCGCCGGTCGGCCACCGGGGCCACCTCCCGCCACAGCGCCTGCGCCTCCCGCAGGAACAACTCGACCACCTGACCGTCCACCCCAGGCAGCTCGGCGAGCAACTCCCGCTCCAGGCGCGGGTCGTAGTGCGCCTTGGCGCGCAGCCGGCGCAGGTCACCGCGGTAGCGGTCGACGACCGTCTGGCCGAGATCGCCCAGCACGTTGGCGAGCGCCTCGACGTCGCCGCGCTGGCCGGCCTCGCGCAGCACGCGTACCCGGGACTCGTGCAGCGAGCGGGCCAGGCGCGCGGCGCTGTCCCAGCCGGCGTTCCGCAGCGCCTGCGCGCTGTCCACGGCCCGCCGGAAGTCGCCCCGGCGCGCCAGCAGCAGCGACAGGTACAACAGCTGGAACAGGCTGGACGGGTTGTTGGTGACCTGGAATCCGTACTGCTCGGCGAAGCCGCGTCCGCTGCCGGCGAGCCGGCGTACCAGGCGCTTCTTGTCCTCGGTGCTGGAGATCGGCATGCCCGCGACTACCCGCGCCGCCGCCGGTCACACGCGGGCGGGGTGCCCCGGCGGCGGCGTGCGGACGGCGTGGGTCAGTGCGTGCCGCCGACGCGGTCGCGGGCCTTGAGGCGGGTGGTGGGCAGCGCCGGCGCGGGCAGCGGCGGCGCCGGGTCGTCGGCCACCACGCCGAACCGGCGTCCCGCCATCCAGTCCTCCCGCGCGGCGGCGACCTCCTCGTGCGAGCGGCCGACGAAGTTCCACCACATCACCAGCGGCTCCTCGAAGGGCGTACCGCCGAGCAGCAGCAGCCGGCTGCCGGCCTCGCCCCGCAGGGTGAGCCGGTCGCGGCCGGTGCCGAGGTAGAGCAGCGCGCCCGGGGCGAACGACACCCCGTCGACCTCGGCGGAACCGGACATGGCCAGCAGCCCGTACTCGAAATCGGGCCGCAGCGGCAGGTCGACCGGTGCCGGCCCGGACAGTTCCAGTTGCGCGCCGACCAGCGGGGTGTGCACCACCGCCGGGGACCGCTCGCCGGCGATCTCGCCGACCAGCAGCGTCACGTCGATCCCGCCGTCCTGCCAGTGGGGAAGGTCGGCGTGGTGGGCGAAGTCGGCCGCGCCGGCGCGGGCCGGATCGGGCAGGGCCACCCAGAGCTGCACGCCGTGCATGACCGGCGGGTGGGTCTCGGGCGAGCGCTCGGAGTGTGCGATGCCGTGCCCGGACGTCATGACGTTCAGCTGGCCCGGCCGGATGGGCTGGACGCTGCCGAGGCTGTCGCGGTGGAGGATCTCTCCCTCCAGCAGCCACGTCACCGTCTGGAGCCCGGTGTGCGGGTGCGGCGGGACCTCCATGCCGGGCCGGTGGGCGACGTCGTCCGGCCCGAAGTGGTCGACGAAGCACCACGCGCCGACCATCCGGCGCTGGCGCTGCGGCAGCAGTCGCCGCACGGTCGTGTACCGCCCGAGCGGTACGTCGTGGCCGGGCAGCAGGACACTGCCGGGATCGACCGCCGCCACACCGGGTGGCCGGGTCTGCGCCGGCAGGGATTCGGTACGTTCCACCGCCCGAATGTACGCCCCGCCGCCGCGACGCCGAGCCGCTACCCGGCATCCCTGACCTCGTGGTTTCCGCCGCGTCCGGAGCTACCGACAGCGACGGGCGGGTGATGGGGGACGCGGAAAGGCTGGCGCCCGCCGGAGGCAGATCCGGCGGGCGCCAGCCCCGTTACGTGCCCGGGCGCTGCCCGGTGCCTCGGTGGATCAGAAGGACCTCAGGCCGAGGCGCTGACGGTGCCGCCAGGCGAGGCTGAGCAGCAGCAGCACGGCGCCCGCGCCGACCAGGCCGCCGCCGACCTTCATCGGCGTGCCGAGGCTGTCACCGGTGACGGGCAGGGGCGGCGGCTGCCGCCGGTCGAGCACCCGCAGGTCGGTGCTGGCGACCCGGCGGGACTCCTGACCGGTCGCCGTGAAGGTCAGCAGACCGGTCACCGACGGCTTGTAGCTCCGGTGGAACTCGCCGTTCCCGTCCGTACGCGCCGTGAAGCTCAGCGGCGCGCTCGCCTGGTGGGCGACCGGAGCCATGGCGACGGTGCTGCCGTCGCTGCGGCGGGCGGGCGCCTGGTTCGCGGCCGGAGCCGCGAGCGGGCGGACCGTCACCACGATGTTCACCGTCTCGTTCGGACCGAAGCCCACGCCGGTGAGGATGACCGTCTCGCCCAGGTTGATGGGGTCACGGTCGACGGTCAGCAACGGTGGCACGTACGACGACGGCGGTGGTTGTGGTGTGTCGGTGATCGTCGGCGCCGGCTGCGGCTGTGCCGCCCCCGCTGCCGTCGGCACGGCCACCACGGCCAGGCCGACCGTGAGCGCCATGATGATGCGGGATAGCCGCATGTTTGGTTCCCTCCTACTGGTCACAGCTTGGTGCGGTGTGAACTTGGGTGGTCCATGGGGTGGCGGTCGGCGTGAGCCACAGCTCCGCCTCGCCGGTGCCGGTCTTCTCTCCGGTCAGGACGGTGAGTTCCAACGTCCGGCTGGCGCCGGGGCGGATCTCGACGTTCGCCGTGGCGACCCGCCGGCGGCGTTCGGTGCCGTTGCCCATCGCCATCTCGGCGCCGTCGAGCCGGGCGTCGAGCACCGACCCGCCCGGCGGGGTGAAGACCGACACCAACGTGCGCATGGTGTACGGGTCACCCGCCATGCCGAGGCCGACGATCGACTCGCTGAGTCCCGACTTCGGCGCCGTCGAACGGAGCGTCACCTGCAGCCGGAGTTCGCGGCGGCTGTCGGGCCGGCAGTCGCCGACCGTCAACGTCGCCGTCGGCCGCAGGTAGTAGCCGAGCTTCGCGCCGCTGCCGTCGTTGAGGAACACGCCGACCGTCGGCACGGTGTCCTGTTCCGGAAGCGCCCCGGCCAGTCGGCTGTCGCCGAACGTCCGTTGCTCCTCCGGGCGGGCACTCCAGAACAATATCCGGCGTTCGGTGATAGCACGGTCAAATGCGGACAATAACGCCTTCGGGTCCACATTCTTCGTGAAGAAGGCGTCGAAGACCGCCGCCGCGGCGCCCGCGAAGTAGGCGTCCTGCTCCTCGGGTTCCAGCCGCTGGTAGGTCTCGTTGAGCAGTGTCCGCACCACCGAGTCGCTGGCCAACGGCGCCCCGCCGGGGATCAGTACGGGTCCGGTCGCCTTCAGCAGGTACGAGAGCACCACCGGGTCCACGGCCAGCACCCCGTCGACCGTCGTGCCGGTCTTACGCCGGAACATCTCGCGGTAGAGCGCGGCGGCGGTCGGGAAGTGCGGAGTGAGGTTCACGTCGGCCGGATAGGTGCCGGGCAGATCGGCCCAGACCGCCCGGGTCTCCTTCGGCACCTTCAGCGCCGGCACGAACCGGCCGAGCGACGAGGTGCTCCCCTGCCGTCCCATCCGGACCCGGCCGTCCGCGGCCTCGATGACGGCGTACGAGCCGAACATGCCACCGGTGGCGCGCAGTTCCGCGAGGTTCTGCGACACCAGCAGGTAGCGGCGGGGACCGTCGGCGCCGAGCACCGGCGGCAGCAGGCGGGCGCCCATGTCGGCGGCGGCCGTCAGCGAGCCGAGCCGGTCGATCTCCTCGCGCAGGTCGACGAGGGCCTGGCGCACCTGGCCCACGAGGCCGCTGCCGGACACCCCGGCCAGGTCGTGGCGGGTCTGCTGCACGGTCTCGTTGACGGACGTCAGGTCGGCGGAGACCGTCCGCAGCCGGCCCAGGTCGATGCGGCCCTCGGTCGGCACGAGGCTCGCCAGATCGGCGCGGAGCAGCGTCGGGAAGGCCCGACGCGCCAGGTCGTCGACGGCCACCGCGATCTGCCGTACGGCGCCCAGGTCGTCCCCGGCGAACGGGGTGTGCCGGCCGACCCACCAGCCCGGATCGGCCGTCGCGTCCCGGGCCGCCCCGGCCTGGTCCTGCAACGCGGCCAGGGTGCGCTGGGCGCGCTCGGTGTCGCCGCCCACGACCTGGGCGCTGAGCTCCCGGGCCAGACCGGCCGCGTTGAGCAGGTGGGCCCGGGCCTGCCAGCCACGGAACCCGATCCAGCCGCCGCTCAGCAGCAGCAGGGAGACGACCACCAGCCCGGCGAGCAGGGCCCGCCGCAGGCGGGCGCGCCTGCGGCGCCGGGACCGGCCGCGTCGCCGGGGTCGTTCGCTCTCCGTCACACCACTCTCCCGCTTCTGGAATCGGACACAAAGGTCCTTTCCTCCGCTGTTCCTAACACCTGCCACGCGAATTCGTGACGTTATGGCGCTTCTCCGCCGATTTGCGAAATTGGTTCGCGCGGTCCTCAGGCCGTCGCCCGGACGCCCGCCGCGTCGTAGAGCAGCCGCTCGATGCGGTCGACCCCCGCCGGCAGCGACATCTCCCGCAGGTACGCCTCCCGGCCCCGCCGGCCCATGTCGGTGCGCGCCGGCGGCGGGATCGTCGCGGCCAGCCAGAAGCGATCGGCGAGGCTCGCCCAGTCCTCCGGCGGGCAGGAGAGCCCGGCCCGCGCGCGCTCCACCAGGTCGGCGGTGTCCCCGCCGGCCGACGCGACCACGGGCGCCGCGCACGACAGGGCGGCCTGGAGCTTGCCGGGGACGGTGCCGCGCAGCTCGGGCACGTCCCGCAGCATCACCAGCTGGTAGTCGGCGGCGGCGTAGAGATCCGGCATGTCGACCGGGGAGCGCCGCTCCAGGAACCGGACGTTCTCGGCGCGCAGCTCGGCGGCGAGCCCCCGCACCCGCCGCTCGTCGGCGCCCGACCCGACCAGGACGAGGTCCATGGTCCGGTCCAGGGCGGCGGCCGCCCGTACCGCCGTCTCGAGGCCCTGCCGGGCCCCGATCGTGCCGGCGTGCATCACGACGCACCGCCCCTCACGGCGCACCAGCCGGCGGGCCTCCGCGCTCGGCCGCGCCGGATGGAAGATCCGCTCGTCGGTCCAGTTGAGCACCACCGAGACGCGAGCCGGGTCCGCGCCCGCGGCGACCACCAGGTCCCGCATGGACGGCGCCACGACGGCGACCCGGTCGGCCGCCCGGAACGTGCGGCTCATGGCGGCCGCGAGCCGGGCGCCCCACCGGCCGTCGCCGCCCGGGTCGTCCTCCGGCCAGACGTCCTGCACGTGCAGGACGGTCGGCACCCGGCCCAGCAACCGCAGCACCGTGGCCGCCGCGAAGCTGGTGGCCGGGAGCTGGAAGACGTACAGCGCGTCGACACCGGCCAGGAACCGCCGGGCGACCACGGCGGCGCTGCCCGCGAACGAGAGGTAACTCGCCATCCGCGCGCCCGTCGAGCCGTCACCCACGGGGTACCGGGGCACGCGGCGCACCCGGAGCCGGTCGCTGCGGCTCTCGTACCGCCAGCGTTGCCGCCAGCCCGGGTAGACCTGCCCTCCCGGATAGTCCGGGAAGCCGGTCAGCACCCGGACCTCGTGCCCCCGGGTCGCGAGTTCCTCGGCGAGACTGCCCGGGATGAAGGCCGGCTCCGGCGGGAAGTGGTACGACAGGATCCCGATCCTCATCCGGTCGTCACCGCCGCCCGGATCGTCCGCCCCGGCGCGGCTGCGCGGCGCGTCGGCGGGCCGCCCGCGTACGATGCGGTCAACCCCTCCGCGTCCGGCCGCGACCGCCGGCGCTGCGCCGTCGTGGCCGACCCGCCCGCGACGGCACCGACGAGAGGGGTCCACATGACCGACCGGGTGCTGTTCGTCTGCCACGCCAACCTGTGCCGGTCCCCGATGGCCGAGTACCTGGCCCGTCGCCTGCTGGCCGGGCGGCCGGTGACCGTGGCCAGCGCCGGGACCGACGCGGTCGAGGGACTGCCGATGCACCCGTACGCCGCGGACATCGCGGCCGAGACCGGCGACGACCCCACCGACTTCCGCAGTCGGCCGCTGCGGGCCGAGTACCTCGTGGGCGCGACGCTGGTGCTCACCGCCACCCGGCGGCAGCGCTCGGTCTGCACCTCGCTGGCGCCGTCGGTGCTGCACCGGACGTTCACGCTGCGCCAGTTCGGCCGGCTCGCCGCGGCGGCGGAACCGCCCGAGGAGCCGGCCGGCGACCCGCTGCGCGCCGCCGTCGAGGCGGCCGCCCGTGCCCGGGGACGGCTGCAACCCGCCGCACCCGGCACGGACGACCTCCGGGACCCGATCGGCGGCACCGCCGCCGACTTCCGACGCTGCGCCGAGGAGATCGAACGGTCCATACGACCCCTCGCGGCGCTCATCGTGGCAGCCGGGTGAGTTCCTGCGTACGGTCGCTCACACCCTCACCGGCGTGGCGCGGCGCCGCGGCGGCCCGCTCCTCCGGAGCGGCCGGGGTCTCGGCGGCCACCACGCGGTAGGCCTCGTACTGGTACGCCTCGGCCTTGGGCATCTTGGCCATGTTGAGCACGCACCCGAGCAGCCGCACCGAGACCGCGTGCAACGAGCGGGCCGCGGCGGCCACCTGCGTACGCGAGGTCCGCCCCTGCTGGCTCACCATCAGCGCGCCGTCGGCCTGGACCGCCACCACGACGCCGTCGGTCACGGCGAGCAGCGGCGCGGTGTCGATGATCACGATGTCCGCGGACTCGCGCAGGGCCAGCAGCAGGTCGGACATCGCCTTCGAACCGAGCAGCTCGCTCGGGTTGGGCGGCGCCGAACCGCTGGGCAGCACGAGCAGCGACTTGTCGCCCCAGCGCTGCACCACGTCGCCGACCTGGACGTCACCCACGAGCACGTCGGTGAGGCCGACGCCGGCGTCGATGCCCAGGTACTCGTCGACCTTCGGGCGGCGCAGGTCCGCGTCGACGAGGAGGACCCGCCAGCCCGCCTCGGCCAGGGTGATGGCCAGGTTGCAGGAGAGAGTCGTCTTCCCCTCCCCCTGCAGGGCGCTGGTCACCGCGATGACGCGGGCCGGCTCGTGCACGTCGACGAAGCGCAGGTTCGTCCGCAGCTTGCGGATCGCCTCGGCGCGGGACGAGGTGGCGGCGTCGCCCACGATCAACGGGGCGGAACGCGCGCCGCTCTCGTACGGGATCTCGCCGAGCAGCGGGCTGCCGGTGGCGCGCTGGAGACCGGCCGAGTCCCGCAGCCGGACGTCGGCGACACCGCGCAGGATGGCCAGGCCGACGCCGAGGACGAGGCCGATGAGCCCGCCGAGCGTCAGGTTGCGCACCGGCTGCGGCGACACGGGGCTGGAGCTGACCCGGGGGCCGCTCACCACCTCGATCTTGATGGGCGCCTTGCCCTCCGGCGGCGTCTCGACCTTTTGTACGAGTTCGACGAACTTCGCCGACAGCGTCTCGGTCACCTTGAGAGCCCGGGTCTGGTCCGTGTCGGTCACCGACGCCCGCAGCAGGACCGTGCCCGCCTCGGTGGAGGTGCTGACCCGGCTCTGCACCTGGTCGGCCGTGAGGCCGAGCGGGGACTCGGCGACCACGCTCTGCGCGAGCCGGTCGCTGGTCAGCAGGTCCGCGTACGACTTGACGCGCTGCTGGAGGAAGAGGCCGCCCTGGTAGGCGTCCGTGACCCCCTGGTTGGGGGTGGTGACGAAGAAGGTCACCGAGGCGACGTACCGGGGCTGGGCCCGGACCGTGAGGAACGCGCTGACACCCAGGGCCACCATGACGGTGACCAGCACGACCCACCAGTGCCGACGCACGTGGCGGAGTTGACGGAGCAGGTCCATCAGGCACGCCTCCGTACCGGTCCGGTAACGCCAAAGAACTTCACGAAAAACCCCCAAGGTCGTCTTCAACTCGTGAACCATTAAAGCGGCTCTTACGGCTTATGTCCGGAGTTATGTATTTTCGGTGACGGACGCGTGTGCCCGAAATACCAACCCGGGAACGACCCGTTCGGCATCGGGCTGACTGGCGGGAAAGTGACGGGCGGACGGCGGCACCACCCGGCGGCCCGGATCCGCCCGGCCCTGCCACGGCGGCTCCCGCGGGGTCGGGGTGTCGAGCCGGGTGGCCGACACCGCCCGGACGAGGGCGCGGCCGCAGGCGGAGCGTGACGGGCGACCGTGACGGGCTGGCCCCGGGCGCGGAGCGTGCCGGCGGCCCCAGGACGCCGAGCGTGCCGGATCGCTCGGGCGCGGGTGGCCCGGGCGCGAGGCGTGCCGCGTGGCCCGGGCGCGGGTGGCCCGGGCGCGGGTGGCCCGGGCGCGCGTGGCCCCGGCGGCGGCGACCCGGGCGCGAGGCGTTGCCTCGTGGTCCGGGCGCGGGTGGCCGCGCACGGAACGTGCCGAGCTGACCGCGCCGAACTGCCGACGCGAGCGTGCCGGGCGGAGGTCCCGAGCGGACCGGGCGTGTGCCGGACGGACCGTGCCGGCCGACCGGACGCGGAGCAAGGATCCGGGAAGCGGTCAAGATCCGCGCAACTACCCGGAGGCTGCGGCGTCCGACGCCCCGGAGGCAGCAACATCCCCGAATCTGCGCGGATCTTGCGGCCGGGGCTCCTTTCCCCACGAGGATCGTCATCCGGGAGAGCGCGCGGTCCGCGCCGGGCAGCACCGCGTGGGATGTCCCCCGGCGACACCGCCTAAGACGGCGACCCGCCCGGCGGCACGCGTGGGATGTCCCCCGGCGGCACCGCGCAAGACGGGCACCGCCCAGCGGCACGCGTGGGAAGCGCCCGGCGTTACCGCATCACGGAGTGACCTGACGCATGGACGAGGCTGTAAGACGGCCATACTTGCCCGGCGGCTTTGCGTGGATGGCTACCTGCCGGGCGGCCGCCACGTGGGGATGGCCGCGCTCGTGGCGAGCCGGCGCCGGCGCCGGCGCTACGCGGGACGGGCCGAGGCCTGCTGCTGGCCACCATTCGAGACGGCTGTCGTCACGTTCTGGTGCCTCGATCGGCACGCGGCACCGCTTTCCTGACGTCGGACCACCCGACGTTGGTGATCGATCCCGCACCCTGACCCGTGACCGACTTCATTCCGGCGATATGGGTCGGTCCCGCTGCACCGGATACCGCCATATCGGCGACCTGGTGTCGATCAACCTCCGCCCGAAGAGAGATCGACTCCACTTTGCTGAAGTCGGGGTGTCCCGGGCTCCCGACAGCGCGACTTCACGGAAGTCGAGTGGATCATGGGCGCCCACCACCCCCGGCGGCCGACCGCGCGGGCGCGACACCTTCTCGGGGGTACGACGAACGACGCTCTCCTCGCCCAGCCTTGATCGGCTCCACTCCGGCGATGTGGCGGGATCCCGCTGCACCGGATACCGCCATATCGGCGACCCGGTGTCGATCAATCCGAAAGACGGCCGAGCGACCGGCCCATGCCAGACGGGCCGGGCCCAGGACTCAGACGGGCCGGGCCCAACACAGACGGACCGGGCCCACCAGACGGACCGGACCCAGGACAGACGACGGGGTCGAGGACACACGGACCGGGGCCCAATGTTGCGCCCGGCCCGCTTCCGGGGAACGGTCCCGGGAGCGACGGCCGGGCGCGGCCGGGGTGCCTCGAAGCGCCCCGGGCGGTCAGCGGTTCTTGTCCGCCGCGTGTTCGTCGTCGGTCTCCTCGTAGAGCGCCTCGCTGGCCGGCTCGGTGAGGTCGTCGCCCGGCACCGCGATCTCCTCGACCCGGTCCTGCTCGTCGACCCGCCCGCCCGGCGGCGGCTCGGGGGCGGTGGCGCCGCCGGCGAAGCCGTACTCGTTGGGCTCGTCGTGTCTGCTCATGTGGTCATCCTCCCGGTATCTCCCGCTTCGCCTCGTACCGCCAACGGTAGGTGGTGATCGTCTTTCCCGCAGCGCGGCGGCGATTGTCGGCGGGACCCTCGCCCGTGTTCGCTCAGCGCGGCCCAGAGCAGCTGACGCAGCACGATGATCATCACGGCGGCGCCGAGGGCGCTCCAGGTCCGGTTGCCGGCGAGGCGGAGCACCCCGGCGGCGGTCAGCAGGTCCAGCAGGATGCGTACGGCGAGCAGCGCCCGCCCGGTGCAGAGCAGCACGACCGCCGCGGCGACGAACGCCGCGGCGGTGACGGTGGTGACCAGGGCGGCGATCACGGCGACGGCTTCGCCTCGCTCACCCGCTGTTCCTCCTGGCGCTGCTCGCGGCTGAGGAAGTAGTTGAGGGCCGTCCGGATGGTGGCGATCGCGGCCAGTTGGCCGATCTGGTTGAACGTCGGCGACACGGCCGTACGCAGAATGTCCGCCGCGAGCTGGAACTCCAGGCCGAGGGCGAGGTACCGGCCGAGGAAGAGCCGGATCGGAGTGAACACGGCGGCGGTGCGGTGTCGCAGTCCCTCGACCACGAACCGCACCGCCGCCAGCACCGCGCCGACGAAGATGATGAGCGCCCCCGCCACCTCGACCACGGCGACCAGCACCTCGTCGCCGTGGCGCAGCACCTCGCCGACGCTCACGGGCCGCCGTTACCCGACGCGGGGCGCGCTAGTCGTCTCAGGTGAGTTCGGCGATGCCCTCGAAGATCAGCCAGAGGCCGGAGATCGCGAAGAGCACGGACGCGCCGTACTTGATCGTCTTCTCGGGCAGCCGGCGGCCGAGCAGCCGGCCGATCAGGATGGCCAGCGCGTCGGCGGCCACCATGCCGATGGTCGAACCGATCCAGGTGCCGACCCAGCCGTGCTGGGTGGCCAGCGTGATGGTGGCGAGCATCGTCTTGTCGCCCAGTTCGGCGAGGAAGAAGGCCACGCCGACGGTGACGATCGCCGACCTGCTGGCCCGCTCGGCCTTGCGCCGCTCCTCCTCCGTGAGGGTGTCCCCGCGCAGGGTCCAGGCCCCGAAGCCGAGGAAGGCGACGCCCGCGACCAGCGAGATCCATCCGGTGGGCAGCACCGCGCCGAGACCCGAGCCGATGGCCACCGACGCCAGGTGGACCACCGTCGTCGCGACGGTGATGCCGATCAGGACGGGCAGCGGTCTGTACCGTGTGGCGAACGCCAGCGCCATCAGCTGGCTCTTGTCACCGAGCTCGGCGACGAAGATGACGCCGAAGCTGATCACCAGCGCGGCGAGGAATCCTTCCATGACACCCTTCCCGATTTCGGCCGGGAAGAGGTGTGGGGCGCCCTCGACCCGGCTGTGTGACAGCCTGAGCCGAAGGTCTCGCCCGCCCCGCCGAGGCGGGGCCGCGTGGCCGGATGCGGAACGCACCAGTGTGTCGACCACGACATTGGGGGCTACTCCCCTTCGCGTGACCGAGCCTATCCGATCACCACCGGCGTTCGGGGACCGGGTACGCGCACCGGCCCGATGGGTGCCCCTCAGACGGCGCGGGCGAGCGTGACGCCGAACAGCTCGTCGGGGTCGGTCCAGAACGCCCGGTCGGCGAAGCCGGCCGCGGCGAGTTCGGCCGTCACCCCCTCCGGACGGAACTTGGCGGAGATCTCGGTGCGCAGCTCCTCGCCCGCGGCGAACGCCACCTCGAGGTCGAGGGCGGGAACGCGGACGCGCATCGGCCGGTCGGCGCGCAGCCGCATCTCGATCCACTCGTTGGTGGGATCCCACCGCGCGACGTGGGTGAAGGCGTCCGGGTCGAAGTCCGCCCCGAGTTCCCGGTCGACGACCCGGAGCACGTTGCGGTTGAACTCGGCGGTCACACCCGCCGCGTCGTCGTACGCGGGCACGATGATCGACGGGTCCTTGACCAGGTCGGTGCCGATCAGCAGCCAGTCCCCCGCCTCGAGCGCGGCCCGCATGGCGGTCAGGAACCCGGCCCGCTCGGCCGGGAGCAGGTTGCCGATCGTGCCGCCGAGGAAGAGCACCAGCCGCCGCCCACCCGCGGGCAGCCGGTCGAGGTGGCGGGTGAAGTCGCCCACGATGCCCCGCACCCGCAGCCCCGGATAGTCGGCGGCGATCTGCGCGGTCGAGCCGAGCAGCGCGCTCACCGAGACGTCCAGCGGCACGAAGGTGCCGAGACCGCCGCGCCGGGTGAGGGCGTCCAGCAGCAGTCGCGTCTTCTCCGAGGAGCCCGACCCCAGCTCGATGAGGGTCTTGGCCCGGGTCAGCTCGGCGACCTCCGGCGCACGGGCGGCCAGCACCGCCCGCTCCGCCCGGGTCGGGTAGTACTCGGGCAGGCGGGTGATCTCCTCGAAGAGCGCGCTCCCCCGCGCGTCGTAGAACCACCTGGGCGGCAGCCACTTCGGCTCGGCCGTGAGACCGGCGCGGGCGTCGTCGCGCAGCTCCCGGGCCAGGTCCTGCTCCTCGAGGTGGATCTCCAGCGGCTCGGCGCTCATGAGGCACTTCCCTTCGGATCGGATGGAGCGTCGTCGGCACCGGGGGTCACCAGAGCGGGCGTAGCCGCGCCCGCCCGACGGTGGCGGTCACCAGGTGCGCGTCCGGCACCGACCGCCAGCCGGGGTCGTCGTCGTGCGGCTCGGAGGCGAGCAGCAGCCCGGACGGGGTCTCGCGCAGGGACAGCGCGTGGCCGAGCACCGTGGCCGCCACGGCGCGGCCGTCCGTGAGGAGCATGTTGAGCCGAGAGTCGGGCGCCGCGGCCGTCACCGCCCGCGCCACCTCGGCCAGCGCCTCCCCGGGGTCGGCCCCGGACCGCAGCCGGTGCCGTACGAGCGCCCACAGCAGCGCCGAGTCGGTGGCGGCGTCGAGGGTGAGCAGGTCACGCACGGGTAGCTCGGCGGCGATCGGCACCACGGCGTCCGGCCAGCCGCGGATCACACCGTTGTGGCTGAACAACCACCGGCCCTCCGCGAACGGCGCGGCGGCGTTGTCGAGCACCGCCATGCCGACGGTGGCCGACCGGACGGCGGCCAGCACCGCGCCGGCCCGGGTCACGCCGGCCAGCTCCGCGATCGTCGGGTCGCTCCAGATCGGTTGGGCGCGCCGGTAACGGACGGGCTCTCCAGCGTCGTCGGGGTACCAGCCGACACCGAACCCGTCGGCGTTGATGGTGCCGCCGCCGCGCATGTCCCGTGGCGCCCAGGACTGCCGGAACAGCGAGTACGGCGGGTCGAACAGCAGCTCGGCCAGGGTGACCGGCGGCCCGAGGTAGGCCAGGTGACGGCACATCAGCCGGCACCGCCGGTGACCGGGCCGCCGGTGAGCGGCCCGGCGGTCGCCGGTGCGCGTCGGGCGTACGGGGTCACGGCCGCGACTCCTCCGGCGAGGCGTCCCGGGCGCAGCGGAAGCCGCTGAAGATCTGCCGACGGATCGGGAAGTCCCAGTTGCGGAACGTGCCCCGGCAGGCGGCCCGGTCGGTGCCGAACGAGCCGCCACGCAGCACCCGGTAGTCGTCGCCGAAGAACACCTCGGAGTACTCGCGGTAGGGGAACGCGGTGAAGCCCGGATACCCCCGGAACGTGCTCGACGTCCACTCCCAGACGTCGCCGATCAGCTGGTGCACCCCGAGCGGCGACGCCCCGTCGGGGTACGCGCCGACCGGCGCCGGCCACAGGTGGCGCTGGCCCAGGTTGGCGTGCGCGGAGGTGGGGTCGTCGTCACCCCACGGGTAGCGGCGGGACCGGCCGGTGGCCGGGTCCCACCGGGCGGCCTTCTCCCACTCGGCCTCGGTGGGCAGCCGCTTGCCGGCCCAGGTCGCGTACGCCTGCGCCTCGTGCCAGCAGACGTGCACCACCGGTTCGTCGTCACGCACCGGGGCCCACCGGCCGAACCGCCGGTACGCCCAGCCGTCGCCGTCGCGCCGCCAGTGCATCGGCGCCGTCAGCCGCGCCTCCACGCGGTGCGCCCACCCGGCCGTGCTCCACCAGCGGGGGTCGTCGTAGCCGCCCTCGGCGATGAACTGCCGGTACTGACCGTTGGTCACGGGCGCGGCGTCGATCGCGTACGCCGGCAGGTCCACCCGGTGGGCGGGACGCTCGTTGTCCAGCGCCCACGGGTCGGTGTCGGTGCCCATCGTGAACGGGCCGGCCGGGACCAGCACCTCGCCGGCGACGCGCACCCGTGGCTCGGGCGGCGGCGGGGTGGTCAGCACGGCGGGCCCGGAGCGCAGCTGGTGGGTGGCGAGCATGGTCTCGTCGTGCTGCTGCTCGTGCTGCACGATCATCCCGAAGGCGAAACCGTCGCTCACCAGCGGCCGCTCGGTGAACCGGATCCGGTCGAGCAGGTCGTAGACCTTCTGCCGGACGGTCGACACGTAGGCCCGGGCCTCGCCGGGCGGCAGCAGCGGCAGGGACGGGCGGTCCTTGCGGGGCTGCTTGAAGGCGTCGTAGAGGTCGTCGATGTCCTGCCGGACGGGCGCCCGCCCGCCCACGTCACGCACCAGCCACAGCTCCTCCTGGTTGCCGACGTGGGCGAGATCCCACACCAACGGGGACATCAGCGGCGAGTGCTGGCGCACGAGGTCGGCGTCGTCGACCACGTCGGTCAGCAGGGCCGTACGGGCCCGGGTGCGGCTCAGCTCTTCCGCGATCCGCTCCCGCAACCGCTCGGCGCCGAGCCCCTCGGTCCTCGTGTCGGTCACCGGTCTCCCCTCTCCGCGACGGCCCGCCGCCGCCGTACGCCTCGGTGGATCTCGTCGTGCAGGTCGGGTGGCAGGTCGAGCCGGGGCAGCGCCGCGACGGCCAGGTCGAACAGCCGTGCGGCGGCGGTGGCGAGCGCCCGGTCGGCGAGCCCGCGCCGGGCCGCCACGTGCCAGCGGTGCGTCACCGGGGCGCTCACCTCGTACGCGGCGCGCAGCGTGTCCGAATCGGCGAACAGCGCGGCCAGCACCGCCAGCGGGATCCGCCACTCGCGGCCGGGCTGCGCGTCCAGGTAGCGCAGCTCCAGGTAGCCGCGTGGGCGCACCGGCGGGAACAGCGTGCTCACGTGGTAATCCAGGTCGTCAGTGGTGGGCGGCCGGGGCAGGGCTCCGGCCAGCCAGTCGGCGAACGTCACGCCGGGCGGCGGCGTCCAGTCGGAACCGGCCGTACGCAGGCAGAGCAGCGGTGCCGCGAGGACGTACCGGGTCCAGGCCGTGACGGGGTCGTCGCCCGGTCGTACGGGCGGCCAGACCGGCCCGGTGCGGGCCGGGTCGATGGCCAGCCACGCGGCCATGCGGGCCGACGCCCAGCCGGTGGGGCGGCCGGCGTGGCGGGCCGCCGTGGCGAACGCGGCGAGCAGCGGCGGGCCGACGGAGTGGGCGACGGCCCACCGCAGGGGCACGTCGTGCGGGTCGCCGGCGTCGAGGCAGATCTGGAGGCCGGCGGTGCAGTACATCATCGTCCGTCCCGCGGGCCCCCGCTCGTCGAAAGCGTGGCGCATGGCGCGGTAGCGCGGAGTGTGCAGGACGGCGTGTGGACCCCGGTGGGGGTCGATGCCGCTGCCGCCGAGGGCCAGCCCGGCGGGCCGGAGCAGGTCGGCGACCTGGGCGATGTCGGCCTCGGTGGCGCGGACGAGCGCGGCGACCGACGACCGTGGCGGGGTGGAGATCTCGATCTGCCCACCCGGTTCCAGGCTCACCACGCCGCCGTGACGCAGCGGCTCGGCGGGGCTCGCGTCGTCGAGGGTGGTGGGGCTGTGCGGGCCCAGCGCCGCCCGCAGGCGCGCGCCGTCGACCGGGCGGGCGGGGTCGGCGGCGTCGTGCACGGTCCATTCCAGCTCGACACCCGTGCGGGTGGGCGGGCCGGTCTTGAAGCAGATCCGCGCGAGGTGCCGGGCCGCGGCCGCGGACTCGCGCAGGATGGTGCCGCGCTCGATCCCGGGTGACGTCACCACCGGATGGCCCCCCTCCCGCACCGGCTCCCGGACACCGCGTCACCGTAACGCCGGGCACCGACACTCTCGCCGGTGTCGGAAGCCCACCAACCTCTGTCTAGCAGAGGAACTTTCGGTGGCCGGCGGAAACGACGGGCTCCGGCACCCGGACGGCCGGGCACCCGGGCGACCGGGCCTCCGGGCACCCGGGCGGCCCGCACGGTGCCCTCAGGCGGTCGGCGTGGCCGTCCCGGACGGTCTCTTCGGCCCGGGCAGCGGCTCGGGTCTCACCGGCCCGCCGGGTCCGGGCCTGGCGCCCGTCCGCACACCGTTGCCGACGCCACCGCCCGCGGCGGCCGGGCTCACGGTCGCCGCATCGCGGCCCCCGCCGGCACCCTTGCCGCTGCCGCTGCCGTTGCCGTCGCCGTCCGCCCGGCGGGCAGCGTTCCCGTTGCCGTTCCCGCTGCCGTTCCCGCTGCCGTTCCCGTTCCCGTTACCGCTGCCGTTCCCGTTCCCGTTCCCGCTGCCGTTCCCGTTCCCGCTGCCGTTCCCGCTGCCATTGCCATTGCCGGCACCCTTGTCCTTGCCCTCGGCCGTGCTGCCCGACGGGCTCGGGCTCGCGCCCGCGCTCCCGCAGTACGCCTCGACCCGTGCCGCGCCACCGGCGGCGGTGACCAGCGGCTGGAAGCCCGGCGTCGCGAGCGCCTTGTCGCGCTGGGCGGGCTTCTTCGCCAGGTACGCGCGGCAGAGGCCGGCCAGCTGGCCCGTCCGCTCGGGGTCGCCCGTCGGCGGGGCCGAGGTGGTGCCCGCGCCCGGCGCCGGGGATTCCCCGTGCCCCGTCGAGGGCGTGCCGGCGCTCGGGGTGCCGTCCGGAGGGGCGGTGGAAGGCGTCGAGGTCGCCGGGGCGGGCGTCGGCGCCGGGGCCGGCGGGCGGTCCAGCGTCACGGCGGCGAAGGCGGCACCGGCCGAGGCGGTGGCGACGACACCGACGGCCCAGGCCAGGGCGCTCGCCGTGAACCGGCGGCGCCGGGCGGGTCGGGGCGCGGGCAGGGTGCGCGCGGCCCGGAACGCCGCCAGGGCGGCTTCCTCCCCGGCGAGTTCGTGTGGGCGGGCCGGTGCCGACGCGGCGGCGAGCAGCCGTGCGAGCGGCTCGGCGGGGGCGGCGTCCGCGCTCGGGGGCGCGCCGGTCCGGGCCGCGTCGAGCAGCCGGTCGGCCTCGGCGCGGTCGGCGGGCCGGTCGGGCCGGCGGCGGACACTCATCCTGAATCCCTTCACGTCAACCATCCGCCGGTTCGGCGCGCGGCGCCTGCCGGGGCCGGTCACCCCGGGGGCGGGGCGGCGACGCGCCTTCGCTCGCTGCCGGCGCCTCGCTGTCGTCGCGCTCCATGAGCGCCGCGAGGCGGCGGAGCCCGCGGTGCGCCGCGGTACGCACGGCCCCCGCGCGGCGGCCGAGGACCCGCCCGGCCGTCTCGGCGTCCAGACCGATCACCGCACGGAGCAGGACGGCCTCCGCCTCCCGGGGCGGCAGCGTGGCGATGAGTGCGAGCGCCGCCTCGGTGCCGATGGTCTCGCCCGCCCGCTCGGCGGTGTCGGTGTCGGCGGCCAGGTCGCTGAGCGCCTGCACCGGCACGGGGAGCGACGGGCGGCGGCGTTGCCGGCGCAGGTGGTCCATGGCCCGGTTGCGGGCGATCGTGACGGTCCAGGCGCGGAACTCGCCGCCCGTGAAGCTGGGCAGGTCACGCGAGATCTGCAGCCAGGTCTCCGACGCCACGTCCTCCGCGTCGGCGCCGACCAGGGCCGTCAGGTAGCGCAGCAGGCCGGGCTGGAGGGTTCGGTAGAGGAAGCGGAACGCCTCCTCGTCGCCGGACTGGGCCGCCGCGACCGCCTCGCTCAGCTCGCCGGTCATGCCCGTTCCCGAGAACCGGTCGCGCGGCGGCGCGGCGCGTCGGATCCGGCGCACGCGACGCTCGTCCGGCCCGTCGACCGGAAACGTTCCCGCACCTCTTCCAGCCCCCCGCAGACCTGATCGCACCCGCGGGCCGGCGGGCCGGCGGCACGCCTGGACACCCCCAACCGCGGGCGAGTCGACGCTACGCCACACCGGCGCCATGCGGCGGCCCGAGCCCGGCTAACGCTAGGAGGGGACCTCTGCAGCGACAAGTGCGCACCACGTCACGAAAGAGTGACAAATGTCAACCCGCTCGGACGGCGTTTCCCCGTAACGCGCTCGGGACCTGGGACGCTACGCCCGACCGGGGCGCCCACCCGTCGGGGCGCGCCCGCCCAGCGTACGCGGTCCCGCCTCACCCTCCGTCACACAGTGGAGTCGGCGCGTGACGCTCCGACCCGACCCCGCCGCCTCGGGGGTGGCGGCGCGGTCGGCACGGCACGTCCACACGGCACCGCGCGGTGCGCGCCCCGGGAACCCTGTGGGTACGGTGAACCTGTGTTGTCATCGGAGGTCGTACTCAGCGGTCGTTACCGCCTGGACGAACGTGTCGCCACCGGCGGCATGGGCGACGTCTGGCGGGGCACGGACCTGGTCCTCGGCCGGCAGGTCGCGGTCAAGGTCCTGCTGCCGACGCTGGTCTCCGACCCCGACTTCATCGCCCGGTTCCGGGCCGAGGCGCGCATCATGGCCGCCCTGCGGCACCCGGGCATCGTGCAGGTGTTCGACTGCGGCGAGGACGACCTGCCCGACGGCGGGCGGGCCGACTACCTGGTCATGGAGTTCGTCGAGGGCGAGCCCGTCTCGAAGCGCATCGAGGCCGCCGGCCGGCTGGACGTGGCCGAGACCATGTCGATCGTCGCGCAGGTCGCGCAGGCGCTGCACGCGGCGCACCGCCGGGGCATCGTGCACCGTGACGTCAAGCCGAGCAACCTGCTGGTCCAGGAGGACGGCACGGTCGTCCTGGTCGACTTCGGGGTGGCCCGGTCGACGAACGTCACGAGCATCACGAGCACCAACGCGGTGCCGGGCACGGCGCTCTACATGGCTCCCGAGCAGGCCGCCGGGCGGCCGGTGAGCGGAGCGACCGACATCTACGCCCTCGGCGCCGTGGCCTACTGCTGCCTGACCGGCACCCCGCCGTTCACCGGCGAGAACCCGCTCCAGGTCGCCGTGAAGCACCTCGACGACGAGCCGCCGGAGCTGCCGCACGAGATTCCCGAGGCGGTCCGGGCGCTGGTGGCACGCGCTCTCGCCAAGGACCCGGCCGACCGGTTCAGCAGCGGGGCGGCCATGGCCGACGCGGCCCGCGCCGCGGTGAGCGACGGCGCGGCGCCCACCGCGCTGGTGCCGTCGACCCCGCTGCGCGACGCGGGGCCCGACACGCAGGCCGACCTCGCGGTCGACGCGGTGGCCGCGGCCCGCCGGGGCGCGCCGCGGGGTCGACGGGCCCTCCTGGGCGCCGGCGGGGCCGTGCTGGTCGCGATCGTCGGCCTGGCCGCGGCACTCGGCGCGGCCAAGTACGCGGACGCCCCCGCGGTCAACCTGCCCACGACCGCCCCGGCCGTCGCGCCGAGCGAGGACGTCGACCTGCCGGCGGTCAACGAGGACGTCAGCAGCGGTCCCACCCGACCGCAGCGGCCCACCACGCCACGGACGAGCAGGGTGCCCACGAGCCCCAGCGCGACCGTCGAGCCGACCGGGTCGCCCACCACGGGCTCGCCCACCCCGTCGGCCACCACGGCGCCGCCGCCGAGCGACACGCCCACGACCCCCGACACGCCGCCGCCGACCACCGGTGGTCCGACGGGCGAGCCCGAACCGACCGCCACCACCCCGGCCGGGTCGGTCTGACCCGGCCGACCAGCGCCCGGCGGTGACGGGCGCCGGCCGCCGGATGCCCGACAGGCCCCACCAGTCCCGATATCCCCAAAACGGACGTACGGCCTCGAACATCGCCCTACGCTCCAAGCAGGTCGTTTCCACCGTCTGCCGCGGGAGCCCGGGTGAGCGTTGAGAAGTTGGTCGTGATCGGCCAGGGGTACGTCGGACTGCCGCTCGCCATGCGTGCCGTCGAGGCGGGCCTGGACGTGGTCGGCCTGGACGTCGACGGTGACCGCGTCAAGCGGCTCTCCTCTGGCGAGTCGTTCGTGGAGGACATCCCGGCCGACCGGCTGGGCCGGGCGCTGGGCAGCGGACGGTACCGGCCGAGCACCGAGTACACCGACGCCGAGGACTTCGACATCTGCGTGATCACCGTGCCGACGCCACTGCGCGACGGCACCCCGGACCTCAGCTACGTGGAGCAGGCGGGCATCGGCATCGGCCCGTACGTGCGGCGGGGCTGCACGGTGATCCTGGAGTCCACCACCTATCCGGGCACCACGGAGGAGCTGCTGCGGCCGCTGCTCGAGTCGGCGAGCGGCCTGCGCAGCCCCGGTGACTTCCACCTGGGCTACAGCCCGGAGCGGATCGACCCGGGGAACCCGGCCTGGCGGCTGGAGAACACCCCGAAGGTGGTCTCCGGCGTGGACGGCGCGTCCCTCGACCGGGTCGACGGGTTCTACCGGCGCATCGTCGAGCGGACGGTGCCGGTCGACTCGACCCGGGTGGCCGAGCTGACGAAGCTCATCGAGAACACGTTCCGCCAGGTCAACATCGCGTTGATCAACGAGCTGACCATGCTCTCCCACCACCTCGACATCGACGTCTGGCAGGCGATCGACGCGGCGGAGACGAAGCCGTTCGGCTTCCTGCCGTTCCGGCCCGGGCCGGGCGTGGGCGGTCACTGCCTGCCGATCGACCCGTGCTACCTGTCCTGGCAGGTCAAGCGTCGCCTGGGCCGCCAGTTCCGCTTCATCGAGCTGGCCAACGACGTCAACCACGAGATGCCGGAGCACGTGGCGCAGCGGGTGATGGCCGGGCTGAACCGCGGGGGCCGGTCCGTCTCCGGCGCCCGCCTGCTGCTGCTGGGGCTCGCGTACAAGAGGAACACCGGCGACATGCGCGACTCCCCCGCCGTCGACGTGGCCCGGCGGTTGCAGGCGCTGGGCGCCGAGATCCGCGCGGTCGAGCCGCACGCCGAGGCGCACCACATTCCCGGCGGGGTGACGGTGGTGGACCTGACCGAGCAGGAGGTCCGCGCGGCGGACGCGGTGGTCGTCGTGACCGACCACGACGCCTTCGACTACGACCTCGTGGCGCGGCACGCCCGCTACGTCTTCGACACCCGTAACCGCTGCTCTGGCCCCGTGGTCGAGCGGCTGTAGGCCCGGCACCGCCGGCCGGTCCCGCCCTGGCGGCGGGACCGGCCGGCGAGGTCGCCGCTCCCCGTCACTGGTCGGCGAGCGCCTCCACCACCGGCCGGGCCAGCGCCCGGCGGGCCGGCAGCACCGAGGCGAGCAGCGCCGCCACCGCCGCGACGCCCAGGATCAGCCCGAGCTGACCGACCGGCAGCACGACGTGGAAGTCGCCGCCGAGACGGGTCAGCATGGCCATCGCCGACGCGCTCACCCCCGCGCCGAGGGCCACCCCGAGCAGCGCGCCGACCACCGCCATGAGCACCGCCTCGACGGCCAGCATGACCCGCATCCGCCCGCGGGTCAGCCCGACCGCGCGCAGGACGGCGTTCTCCCGGGTGCGCTCCAGGACCGAGAGGCTCAGCGTGTTCGCCACGCCGACCAGCGCGATCACCACGGCCAGGCCGAGCAGCCCCGTGACGAGCGCGAGCACCATGTCGACGGTGCCGGTCAGCATCTTCTTGTACGCGGCCTGGTCCATCAGGTTGACCGTGGGATAGCGGGTGAGCACCGACTCGATGGCGGCCCGCGCCCGCCCGGCGTCCACGCCGGCGGCCGGGTCGACCTCCGCCAGGTAGCCACGCTCGGCGGGGAACAGCGCGGTGAAGTCGGCGTCGGTCATGTCGAGGACGTGGCCCTCCGGCACCCCGTCGCCGGGCCCGGGCCGGGTCTCGTCGTCCACCACGGCCGCGACGCGGAACGTCCGGTTCTTGACGGTGACCGGAGCGCCCACGTTCCAGCCGCGCGCCGCGGCCAGGTCCCGGTGCACGAGCACGGTGCCCGGGCCGAAGCGGCCCAGGTCCCCGGCCGTCACGGTGAGCGTCCGGCCGACGAGCGCCGGGTGGGCGGCGCGTACCTCGACCGCGTCGGTGACGGCGGCCCGCTGTTCGTGGACGACGCCGAGTTCCGGCCGGGCCGCCAGCTCCGCGGCGAGCGCCGGGGGCAGGTCCGACCCGATGCCGGTGACCATGAAGTCCACGCCCACCTGGGCGTCCACGCTGCGCTCGATGCCCTCCTTGGTGCTGTGGGCGCCCACGACGAACGCCGACACCAGGCCGATGCCGATCACCAGTGCGGTGCTGGTCGCCGCGATCCGGCGCGGATTGCGGACGGCGTTGGCCACGGCCAGTCCGGCGGTCGCCCCGACCAACCGGCGCAGGGGCCAGCCCACGACCCGCGCCAGCGCGGGGACGAGCACCGGGCCGAAGAGGACGATGCCGAAGAAGGCCAGGATCCCGCCCGCCGCGACCAGGACGATCTGACCGAGGGCCGCCGCGCCGACCAGCGCGGCGATCCCCGCGACGAGGACGAGCGCGCCGGCGGCGAGCCGGAACCGACCGGCCCGCCGGGTGGGTTGCACGGCGGCGTCGGTCAGCGCGGCGACCGGGGCGACGCGCGTGCCGTGCCAGGCCGGCAGCAGTGCCGCGCCGACGGTCAGCACCACGCCGAGCAGCATGCTGACCAGCACGGTTCCCGGTGCGAGCGTGACCTCCCCGCCGATCGGGGCGGTCGTCCGGGACAGCAGCGCACCCATCCCCGCGGCCAGGCCGGCGCCGAGCAGCACGCCGAGGGCGGACGCCACCACCCCGACCACCGCCGACTCGAGCACGGCCGCGAGGAAGACCTGCCGGCGGGTGGCGCCGACCACCCGCAGCAGCGCCGTCCGGCGGGTGCGCTGGGCCAGCACGATCGCGAAGGTGTTCGCGATGACGAAGCCGGCCACCACGACGGCGACCGCGGCGAAGGTGAGCAGCGCCATGGTGAACTGCCGGACGTCGCGTACCCCGTCGGCGACCGCGTCGTCGAGGACCTGCTGGCGGGTCTTCACGGTGGCGCCCGGGCCGGCGACCGCGGCGAGGCCGCTGGCCAGTGCCTCCTCGTCCGTCCCGGGACGGGCAGCCACCATGATCCGTCCGTAGCCCTGCATGCCGGTCACGGCGAGCGCGTCCGGGCCGACCAGGCCGATGAACGGCCCGCCGACGTCGCGGGTGGTGCGGGCCACGTCGACCGTGCCGACGAGGGTGTACGGGCGGGCCGCGCCACCGCTGCCGCCGATGCGTACCGGCGCGCCGATGGGGAAGCCCTCCCGCGCCACCGTCGGCGCGTCGAGCACGACCTCGCCGGGGCGGTCCGGCAGGCGGCCGGCCGCCACGTCGTACGAGCGCAGGGCCGGGTCGGTGGGGATGGCGGCGAGGACGGCGTAGCCGAGCACGGGCCGGCCGTCGGAGCCGACGATCCCGCCGGTGCCGATCAGTTCGCCCTCGGCGGCGGCCACCCCGTCGACCGCGCGGATCCGGTCGACCAGGGCGGCGGGAAGGTGTTCCTTCTCCGCGTACACGGCGGCGTCGGTGTGCCGGTCGAAGGTGCCGGCCCGGTCGTACGCGCCGGCGGTCATGGCGTCGTTGAGGATCAGCGTCCCGGCGACGAACGCGACACCGAGGACCACGGCGAGCGCGGAGAGCAGCATTCGCAGCGCCTCGGCGCGCAGCGAGCGGAGGGTGAGTTTCAGCATGCCGCTCACCGTCCCGGCGCCGCGCCGGCTCGCGTACGGCCGGCGCCGGCGTCGAGGCCGGCGAGCGCGTCGAGCACCTGCTCGGCGGTGGGCGCCGTGATGTCGAGGACCGGCCGCCCGTCGGCGAGCAGGACCGCCCGGTCGGCGTGCGCGGCGGCGACCGGGTCGTGCGTCACCATGATCACGCTCTGGCCGAGGGTGTCGACCGCCTCCCGCAGCAGGCGCAGCACCTCGGCGCCGGACCGGGAGTCGAGGTTGCCGGTCGGTTCGTCGGCGAAGATCACCCACGGGCGGGTGATGAGGGCACGCGCGAACGCGACGCGCTGCTGCTGGCCGCCGGAGAGCTCGGCGGGCCGGTGCCGCAGGCGGTCGCCGAGCCCCACGGCGGCCACCACCTGTCGCAGCCAGGCGGGGTCGGGTCGCCGGCCGGCGATGGCCAGCGGGAGGACGATGTTCTCCTCGGCGGTCAGCGCGGGCAGCAGGTTGAACTTCTGGAAGACGAAGCCGACGCGGTCGCGGCGCAGCAGGGTGAGCCGGCGGTCGTCGAGCCGGCCCAGCTCGGCGTCACCGATGCGGACCGAGCCGGCGCTCGGCCGGTCCAGGCCGGCGAGGCAGTGCAGCAGGGTGGACTTCCCCGAGCCGGACGGGCCCATGATGGCCGTGAACCGGCCGGCCGCGAAGTCCAGGTCGACGGCGTCGAGGGCGACGACGGCGGCCGGGCCGCTGCCGTACTGCTTGCGGAGACCTCGGGCGCTGACCGCGACGCCACCGTGCGTGGCGGACGCGCCGTCCGGGACGGGCGCGGAAGGTGGAAAGGGCACGTGCTGCTCCCCGTGGAGACGGACGATCTGACGTCTCCGACGCTATGGGCGGAACCGCCCTGTCGATCTCCACCTGGGCGCTCGACCCCGGTACGCCCCAGGTCGCCCCTGACCGGCCCCACCCGTACGACTCAGGTCGTACCCGGGACGACGAGGCCGCTCTCGTACGCCAGCACCACGGCCTGCACCCGGTCGCGGAGCCGGAGCTTGGCCAGGATCCGCCCCACGTGGGTCTTCACGGTCGCCTCCGCGACGTGCACCCGGGCGGCGATCTCCGCGTTGGACAGGCCCTGCGCCACCAGCAGCAGGATCTCCCGTTCCCGCTCGGTGAGCTGGGCCAGCCGCGGGTCCTCGGTGGGGCCGGGGCCGAGGTGGCCCGCGAACCGGTCGAGCAGCCGCCGGGTGATGGAGGGGGCGACCACCGAGTCGCCCTGGGCCACCACCCGGATCGCGGCGAGCAGTTCCTCCGGCGGCACGTTCTTGAGCAGGAAGCCGCTCGCCCCGGCCTGCAACGCGGCGAAGGCGTCGGCCTCGGTGTCGAACGTGGTGAGCACGAGGACCCGCGGCGGGCCGGCGGGCCGGCCGGCGCAGAGCCGGCGGGTCGCCTCGACCCCGTCCATCGTCGGCATCCGGATGTCCATCACCACCACGTCGGCCTCGACGCGGGCCAGCACCCGCAGCGCGTCCGCGCCGTCGATCGCCTCGCCGACGACCTCCAGGTCCGGCTGCGATTCGAGCACCATGCGGAACCCGGCGCGGACCAGCGCCTGGTCGTCGACGATCACCACCCGCACGGTCATGCCGCGATCACCTCCGTCGTCGCGGTGCCCGACGGCAGCGGCAGCCGCGCCTCCACCTGCCAGCCGCCGGCGAGCCGTGCCCCGGCCGTGAGCGTGCCGTCGTACACCCCGACGCGTTCGCGCATGCCGACCAGGCCGTGGCCCCCGGTCGGCGCGGAGCCGACGACCGGCCGGCCGCGACCGTCGTCGGTCACCCGGACCACGACGGCGTCGGCCGCGTACTCGAGGGTCAGCTCCACCGCGGCGCCCACGCCGGCGTGCTTGAGCGCGTTGGTCAACGCCTCCTGCGTCACCCGGTAGACGGTCAGTTCCAGCCCGGGTGGCAGCGGCGCCGCCTGACCCGTGACGGTGTGCCGCACCCGCAGGCCGGCGGCGCGGAACCGGTCGAGCAGGGTGGGGAGCTCGGTGAGCGCGAGCCGCCGCCGCTCCGGGTCGTCGCCGGCCGCCGGCCCGGCGCCGTCCGGTACGGCCGCGGGTGCCGGCGCGGGCGCCGTCTCGGGCCGGCTCGGCTCCCGCAGGACGTCGACCAGCCGGCGCATCTCCTCCAGCGCCTGCCGCCCGGTGTCGGCCACCACCTTCACGGCCTGGCGCGCCGTCTCCGGGTCGCGGTCGAGCATGTAGCGGGCGCCGTCCGCCTGCACGATCATGACGGCCATGCTGTGTGCCACCACGTCGTGCAGCTCACGGGCGATGCGGGTGCGTTCGCTCGCCACGGCGGCGCGCGCCTCGGCCTCCCGCTCCCGTTCCAGCGTGGTGGCCCGTTCCTCGAGGCTCAGCACGTAGAGCCGGCGGGTGCGCACGTTCAGGCCGACGAGCCACACCGCGCCGCAGATGAGGCTGAAGGAGATGGCCGTGCCCCACCAGGGGGCCACTCCGTGGGTCTGGAGCGCGGCGAGCACCGCGCCGACGAGCGCGCCGATCCCGGCGAGGACGCCGTAGCGGAGCCGGTCGGCGTACTTGACGACGCTGTAGACGGCGATGAGCACGCCCACGTCGAAGCCGAGCGGGCCCCAGCCGGCGAACACCTGGACGAGGCCCAGCGCCCCGACGACCGCCGCCACGGCCACCGGGTACGAACGGCGGAACAGCAGCGCGACAGCCATCCCCACGCCGACGAGGGTGGCCCTCCAGCCGCCCGGCTGGTTGGCCGCCCCGACGAGGCCGAAGAACAGCACGGCGCCGGAGACGAAGACGTCGAAGGCGACGTGGCGCAGCGGGCGGCCGAGGATCGTGCGGGTCACGGTCACCCAGCGTACGTGCCGGCGGACGGATCGACAGGCGCCGGTCACGTCGGGGCCTTCCGCGACGCGCCGGGCGGCCGGCGTCGGGGTCAGCGGACGTGGAGGTCGCGCATCCGGTCGATCTCCACGGCCTGCTCGGTGGCCACCGAGTTGGCGAACTCGTTGAGCATCTGGTCGGAGCCGACCTTGAGCAGGTTGGTGGCCATCTCGATGGCGCCCTCGTGGTGCGCGGTCATCATCTGCACGAAGAGCCGGTCGAAGTCGGCGCCGCGGGCCGCCGCCAACTGCCGCATCGCCTCGGGCGACTGCATGCCGCGCATGGTGCCGTGGTCGTGGCCGGCCACCTCGGCGGAGAGGCCGCGGTTCTGGAGCCAGGCGCGCATCATGCCGATCTCCGGGCCCTGGCTGGCCCGGATGCGGTCGGCGACCGCCCGGACGGACGGGTCGGCGGCCCGGTCGGGCGCCAGCTCGGCCATCTCGAGCGCCTGCGAGTGGTGCGGGATCATCATCCGGACGAACCACTCGTCCATCGAGTTGTGCGTCGTGGCGCCGGCCCCGCGGACCTCGCCCGCGTTCTTGGTGGCCGCCGGCTCGCCGGGCCGGCCGGGCACGATGACGGTCACGTCGGTCGGCTCGGGCGTGGCCGGGGTCGCGCTGGCGGCGGGCGCGGCGGCCGGCCGGGCGGTCGTGGCGTCCGACCCGCCACGGGCGCGGAGCACCACCACGACCACCAGCGGCAGGACGATCGCCAGTGTGACGATCGCCAGGACACGCGCGCGCCTGCTGGTCATGAGCCACTCCCTGATATCGAGGTCACCGCGATGCTATCCATTGAGGAACCACATTAGATGTGACCCAGCTCACATCGATGATCCTCAGAGGACGGTAAGGTGTCGACAACCGTCACCCCCTTGCGAAGGGTCCTCGCCGATGTTCAGAACACCCATGCCACGGTTACGGCAGCTACGCATCGTGAGCGTCGCCGCGGCCGGCCTCCTCGTCGCCGGCGTCTTCGTGGCCCCGCCGGGCCACGCCGACGTCGCACCGCAGGCCGCTCCGGCTCCCGCCGCGGCCACGAACACCATTCCCGGCGTCGACGAGATCGTCAGCAGCCCCAACCTGAAGCTCGTCACCAACCTGCCGAAGGTCGCCCCGCTGGACGCCACCAACAGCGACCTCGCCTTCCAGGGCAAGTACGCCTTCGCGGGCAACTACAACGGCTTCGTCGTCTACGACATCTCGCGGCCCAGCTCCCCGAAGGTCGTGTCGCGGGTGCTCTGCCCGGGCTCGCAGAACGACGTCTCCGTCTACGGTGACCTGCTCTTCCTCTCCACGGACTCGCCGCGTAGCGACGAGTCCTGCTCCAGCACGCAGGTGCTGCCCACGGAGACGAAGTGGGAGGGCATGAAGATCTTCGACATCAGCGACAAGGCCAACCCGCGCTACCTCAAGAGCGTGCAGACGGCCTGCGGCTCGCACACGCACACGCTGGTGCCCGCCAAGGACAACAAGTCCGTCTACCTGTACGTCTCGTCGTACGGGCCGCGGGAGACCTACGTCGGCTGCCCGCCGCCGCACGACTCGATCTCCATCATCAAGGTGCCGGTGAAGAAGCCCACCAACGCGGCCGTGGTGGCCACGCCGAACCTCTTCCCGGACGGCGGCTTCCCCGGCAGCGAGACCGGCTCGGCGACGTCCGGCTGCCACGACATCACCGCCTACCCGTCGAAGGACCTGGCGGCCGGCGCGTGCATGGGTGACGGCGTCCTCATGGACATCCGCGACCGGGAGAACCCGCGGATCATCAACCAGGTGCGGGACACGACCAACTTCGCGTTCTGGCACTCGGCCACGTTCAACAACGCCGGCACCAAGGTCGTCTTTACCGACGAGCTGGGCGGCGGCGGCGCGGCGACCTGCAACGACACGGTCGGCCCGAACCGCGGCGCGGACGCCATCTACGACATCACCGGCCGCGGTGACGCCCGGAAGCTGAACTTCCGCAGCTACTACAAGATCCCGCGGACGAACGCGGACACCGAGAACTGCGTGGCGCACAACGGCTCGCTGCTCCCGGTGCTCGGGCGGGACATCATGGTCCAGGCGTGGTACCAGGGCGGCATCTCGGTCTGGGACTTCACCGACTCGGCCAACCCGAAGGAGATCGCCTACTGGGAGCGCGGTCCGATCTCGACCGAGCAGATGGTCAGCGGTGGTAGCTGGTCGGCGTACTACTACAACGGCTACATCTACTCGAACGACATCGCCAAGGGCTTCGACGTCCTGAAGCTCAACGACTGGCGCACCTGGACCGCGGAGCTGACCCGGTACAAGGAGCTCAACGTCCAGACTCAGCCCCGCTACCTGGGCCGGTGACCACCGCGACGCGGTAGTTCACCCACGCACGAAGGCCGGGCCCGGTCCCCTCACCTCGGGGGCCGGGCCCGGCCACGTTCCACACCCGACGGCTCGCGCCGCCGGAGCGCCGGTCAGCCCATCGGCAGCTCGTAGCGCCGCTGCGCGCCGCCGGCGGTCACGAGCCGAACCTCGCCGCTGCGCAGGCCGTACGTCACGGACCAGCGGGTGTGCGCCTGCCGGACGGCGGTCAGCACCCGGTGCGCCGCGGCGGCGTCCAGGACCCCGCCGGTCTCGGTCATGGCCCGGGCGATCAGGTCGTACCGGCGGTCCTCGCGACGCCGGCTCTCCGCGATCCCGGCGACGGGCACGTTCGTGAGCGCCTGCCACGATCCCCGGCCCCGCTCGACGCGCATCTCGCCGTCGACGAACTCGACCACGGCCGAGGCCCCCGTGGCGTCGGCCACCAGGTAGTGCAGCGCCGGCCCGCCGGAGAAGTCGAGGTTGTGCGCCGTGAACACGGCCACCGCCTCGTCGACGGTGGCCGCCCGGTCGAGCACCAGGCGCAGGATGCGCACGGACCCGACGGTGGGCCGGCCCGGTCGCGGCTCGGCCCGGGCGCCGTCGTCGGCCGCGAGGCCCACCGCGAGGCCGCGCTCGTTCATCCCGTCGAAGGGCAGCAGCGGCGCGTTCAGCAGCCGCTGGTCACCGGCCGGGTCGTCGCCGACGCCGAGGTACGACAGGTCCACCAGCGAGATCGACGCGTACCCCTGCGGCGGGTCGGTGCGCAGCACCATGGCGGGGTTGGCGTCCCAGTCGAAGTTGCGGGCGAACAGCGGCCGGTGCCGGTCCCCGGCCGCCACGAAGAGCGAGCAGCCGAACGGGCTCGCCGGGCTCGCGTCCGTGCCGACCGTGGCGTCGTACCGCCCCACGTAGGTCATCTCGTACAGCGGCAGGTCGTCGACCCGGCGCAGGCTGGCCAGGGTCTGGCGTACCTGCGCCGCGTCCTGCCGGGACGCGGTCGGGGTGCCGGTGGGTGCCGCGCCGGGCGGCGGGTTTCCCGACGAGCGGGGAACCGAGCAGGAGGTGAGCGCGAGCAGCAGGGCCACGGTGGCGGCCGGCAGAGTCCTACGCATATCCACAGGACGCTATGCGGGCCCTCCACGGTTGTCCACCGTCGCCCGACGACCACGCCGCCGCCAGCGCACTGCTGCTGACCGGCTGAGCCCGGCTCGCGGGCGCGGAGGCGCGGGCGGTCAGCCGACCGGCATCCGGTCGAGTTGCTCCTCGATCGCCGCCCGGGTCAGCGACGGCCGGCCACCCGGGTGGCCCACCGTCGCGCCGGCCGCGGCCACCGCGTACCGGGCGGCCTGCTCGCGCGGCTCGCCGTCGAGCAGCGCGACGGTGAGCGCCGCCACGAAGGCGTCCCCGGCGCCCGTGGTGTCCACCGTCGGCGTGTCGCTGAGGGGCAGGAACAGCTCGCCGTCCGGCCAGACGAACGCGTTGCCAGCGCCGGCCACCTCGACGGCGACCAGTCCCGGTCCGCGGCGCCGCAGCGCCCGGCCGGCGGCCAGCGCAGCGTCCGGGTCGCGCGGGATCTCCCCGGTGACGATGCCCGCCTCCCGCGCGTCGGCCCGCAGCACGTCGGCCGCCGCGAGCAGCTCGCCGGCGCTCGCCGGGTCGGCCGGCGCCCCGTCGAGCACCACGAGCCGCCCCGCCGCGTGCGCGGTCCGGGCCGCGCGGAGCGCCGCCTCGGCCGGCTGCTGGAGCTGGACGAGCACCGCGCGCGCGGCGCGCAGCGCGGCCTCCGCGTCGGCCACGTCGGCCGCGGTGAGCAGGGTCGCCTCCGGCAGGTCCTCGAGGTAGCGCCAGTGGCCCCGGGCGTCGAGCAGGTCGACGATCAGGCCGGTCCGGGTGCCGGAGCGGCGTACGACCGGGCCGACGTCCACGCCGTCGTCCCGGGCCTGCGCGAGCAGCCGGTCGCCCACCTCGTCGTCGCCCACCACACCGAGCAGGCCGACGCGGGCGCCGAGCTGGGCCACGCCGACCGCCTGGTTCGCGCCCTTGCCGCCGAGCAGCTCCCGCCGGCGGCGCACCGGCGCGCTGTCGCCCGCCTCCGGAACGTCGTCCACCAGCAGCACGAGGTCCCGGGCCACCTGCCCGATCACCAGCACATCAAGGTCCACCATGCCCGGACTGGTACCCCGCACCGGTGCGGCCACGCCACCGCCGGGTCATCCCTCCGACCGGTCGACGGTGAACATGAAGCAGCCGTGGACGACGTTGCGGCTGTGCAGCTGGCGCACGGCCGGGTCGGCGAACAGCTCGGCGATCACCGCCTCCGGGTCGCCGCCGTCGTGCCGCCGGCCACCGTGGATCCGGCCCCGGTGGTCGTACGCCCGGAGGACCTGGGACCGGCCGCGCCACGCGGCCGGGTAGCCGCCGTCCGGGTCGGGGCCGGGGCAGGCGGCCGCGTGCGCGAAGACCGGGCCGATCTCCCGGTACGGTCCGGCGGCCACCGGCGGCGCGTACCCGAACAGCAGCAGCTCCTCCCCCGGCGCCGCGTCCCGCAGGCAGCAGCGCAGCGGCTCACCGCCCTCGGCCGCGAGCTCCTCGACGGGCCTGTCGGCGGCGTCGCGGCCGGTACGGCGGACCAGGTCGAGGGCGGCGGGCAGCAGCGGACGTACGACGAAAGGGATCATGGGCCCAGCGTCGCGCGACGGCGGCGCGGATGCTGGCGGGGATCGGACCTCGCGCCCCGGCGCGGGTGGGCAGCGGCTCAGCCGGGCAGCGGGGCCTCGTCACCGCGGGTCCGGCGCGGGCCCACCAGCCGGCGCACCATCGGCGCCGCGTTCCACGTCGCCGCGCCCACCAGGTCCCGGGCGTGCTCCAGCACGGTGTAGTCGGGGCGGGCCAGCCCGTCCGCGATGGCCCGGTCCAGGTCGTTGCCGCACCGGGTGAGCACGCTGTCGAAGTCGCGCCGCACCGGTTCGAGCAGGTGGTAGCCGAACGAGCGGTGCAGCCGGGCGAAGAACGGCTTGTAGAGCCGGGCCCGCTCGTGCAGCCCCGAGGAGTACGACATCGGGTCCTTCGGCCGCCGGCGCACGTAGTCCGGCAGCGCGTCCGCGAACGCCCGCCGGACGATCCACTTCTCCTGCCCGTCGCGCATCTTCAACTCGAGCGGCAACCGCATGGCCAGCTCGACCACGCTGAGGTCGAGGAAGGGCACCCGGGCCTCGACCCCGTGGTCCATGCTGGTCCGGTCGACCCGCTGCAGCTCCGTCCGGCCCAGGTTCCGGATCTTGTGCAGGAAGAGCCGGCGGGACGCCACGGGCCCGACCTCGTGGTACATCGGGTACCCGCCGAACAGCTCGTCCGAGCCGTCGCCGGTGAGCGCCACCTTCACACCGAGTTGCCGCAGCCGCCGGAACAGCGGCACGGAGACCACGGCGTTGATGATGTCGCCGTACTCGGTGAGCTCGGAGATCCGGATGGCCTCCCGGATGTCGGCCAGCCGGATGTCGCGCGGGCGCAGCTCGACCACCTCGTGCGGCACGCCGAGGTCGGCCGCGACCCGCCGGGCGTACGCGACGTCCGGGCTGCCCGGCACACCCACGGTGACGGCCACGCAGTCCGGGTGCAGCTCGCGTACGTGCCGCAGGACCAGTGAGCTGTCCAGCCCGCCGGACAGGACCACCCCGACCCTCAGGTCGGTGTCGACCCGTACGCGGATGCTGTCCCGGAGCGCGGCACGGACGAGCAGGGCGGCCTCGTCCGGGTCGTCGATCAGGGGCAGTCCCGCGCCGAGGGTGAGCAGGTCCAGGTACGGACGCAGCCGGACGTGGCCGCCGGCATCCGCCCAGCCGTGGTGCCCGGGTGGCACCTCGCCGATCGGCGCGCCGTGGCCCACCAGCGCCTTCACCTCTGAGGCGAGGTGCAGGCAGCCGGGCTTGCGCGTCCAGTAGAGGGGTTTCACACCGAGCGGGTCGCGGGCCAGGTAGACCCGGCCGGTGGCCCGCTCGACCACCGCGAACGCGTACTCGCCGCGCAGCCGGTGGACCGCGTTCGCACCCCAGCGCTCGAACGCGGCGAGCAGCACCTCGGTGTCACTGTCGCCGCGGAACGCGTGACCGAGGGCGGCCAGCTCCGCGCGCAGCTCCCGGTGGTTGTAGACCTCGCCGTTGAAGCAGAGCAGCCAGCGCTCGTCGGCGGAGGTCCACGGCTGCACGGCCCGCTCCCGGTCCACCACGCGTAGCCGCCGGGTGCCGGCCAGCAGCCCGGTCTCGTACCGCGCCTCGGTGACCTCGCCGCGCGGCGCGAGGACGGCGAGCATCCGCCGGAAGATCGCCGGGTCGGCCTCGGGGCCGATGCTCAGCGCGATGCCGCACATCGGCTCAGAGCCCCATCTCGGCTTCGTACGCCCGGCGCAGCCGCTGCCGGGCCGCCGGCGCGAGGCAGAGGTGCCAGGCCTGGCCCTCGTCGACGACGTTCACCTCACCGGCCTCCTGCCGGGCGAGCAGAAGCTCGGCGAGCGTGTCCCGCACGCCGAAGCGGGCGAACCAGGCCATCTCCAGGTCGACGGCGTAGCCGACGCAGTGGCCGCTGGGCAGCATGGCGGCATACCCGAGTCGGCGCAGCCGGTACTGGTGTTCGGTGCTGCGGGTCAGCGACGTGACCCACAGGGGCGGGGTGCCCGGCGGGGTGGCCGCCGCGAACTCCCGGCCGACGTCGTTAAGCAGCGCCACGACCTCCCGGCGGGCGCGGCGGGCGAGCAGGCCCGCGGTGCGCGGGCTCGCGTCGGGACGCAGCCGGCGGCGGGCGGCCTGCCAGCCGCGTCCCAGCAGCCCGGTGGGCTGTTCGCGGTAGCGGAAACGCAGCAGGTCCCGCCGGCGCAGCCACTCGAGGTCGACCAGTTCGGTGCTGCCCTGGACCTGAGTGTCGGTGACGAAGGCCGGCGTGTCCCGCCACCACATCACGTCGATGCGGGAGAGCAGGTAGATCCGCACGAGGGCGGCGAGGTCGCGGGCGGAATTGCGCTCGTGGGGCTGGTACCGGGCCATCTCCAGCAGCAGCGTCTCCCGCGCGCCGAGGAACCCCTGCGGGGTGGCGTCGAGCACGGCGGCGAGCGCCGGCTCGCGGAGGCGCTGGTCGATGAGGATCTGCCGGGCGGCGGTGCTGGGGGCGTCGGCCAGCGCGCCCAGCTCGACGAGAAGATCGGCCACGGCCGCGCGGTACGCCGCGAGGTCCGGCCCGGGGGGCGTGGGCCGGGTCGGCGGGGCGGCGGGCAGGCGACGGGGCGAGGCGGCGGAGGTGACGGGCGGACCGGGCTGGGGCCCGGGGCTTCGGCTGGGCACTCGCATGATCGGTCCTCTCTCCGGTCACGACACCTGGGTCGCTGCCCTGCACACACGGTAATCGGCCGGATCGGGAGGAGCCCGAACAATCCTCCTATCTACCCCCGAATGGCGTCGCTACGGCACGAGCCGCTGCACGTCGGCGTACGACGGCGGTTCGGGGTACGGCCCGGCGTCGGCGGAGCCGGCCCGCAGGGCGTCGACGGTCGCCAGTGCGGCCCCGAGCGCGGCGCGGAACGGCAGCGAGCCGGTGCTGATCCGGGCCACCCCGAGCCGGGCCAGCTCGGCCACGTCCGGCCCGCCGGGCCGGTGCAGCACGTTGAGCGGGGCGTCGACGGCGGCCGCCAGCACGCCGATCGTGGCCGCGTCCGGAACGCCGGGCGCGAAGACGCCGTCCGCGCCGGCGGCCCGGTAGGCGCGGACACGGTCCAGCGCCTGGTCGAGCGGGTCGGGGACGCCGAGCCACCACGCGTCGGTGCGGGCGTTGACGAACAGGTCCGGCGTCACGGCCTTGACCGCCGCCACCGCCGCCGCCGTGGCGGCCGCCGGAGCGAGGCTTCCGTCCGAACGGCCGTCCTCCAGGTTGATCCCGACGACGCCGAGCCCGGCCAGCTCCACGGCGAGCGCGGCCACCGCCGCCGGTTCGTCGCTGAAACCGCCCTCGACGTCCACGGTCAGCAGGACCGGCAGCCGGCACAGCCGCCGGGCCAGCCGCAGCGTCTCGGCGCGGGTCGCGCCCGCGCCGTCCGGAAGGCCGGCCGCCGCGGCGACGCCGAGACTCGTGGTGCCCACGGCCGGAAAGCCGCGGGCGGCGAACGCGGCCGCCGACGCGTGGTCCCACGCGTTGGGCAGCAGCAGCGGCCGGCCGGCGCGGTGCAGCGCGCGGAACGCGGCGCACCGGTCGGCGTGACGTGTCGTCATCGGGCACCTCCGTGAGGTTGAGTGGGTCCGGGTCGCTCCCGGCCCGCTTGTCGCCGCCGTTCTGCCGGTGCCCGGGTCTGACGACGGTCTGGCGGTACGCCACATATGCGGTCTGGCATCGCGACACCCAGCGTGACCATCCCGCTGCCTTGGCGAACACCCCCTTCGCACCTTTGCTCTGCACCCCTATAGGCAACGATTACCCTGCGTCGCCACGCGCCAGTGCTCACTGTGGTTCGACAGGAAGAACCGTGCAGGTCAAGTGGGTGGTGCCTCGGTGGGTGCAGAGCAAAGCGTGGAGGATGGGACCGGTGGGCTCCTCGGCTGCCGTTACGCAGAGTGCCAGCACGCTGCGTCACCGAGCGCGATGGGCGCTCGTGCGAGACGCGCACGCACACCGGGGCCCGAGCGCATCGAGGTCGGGAACAGAGCGCGGCGGGACGTCCGGTCACCGGGGTGCCACCTTCGGTGGAGCGCGTCCCGCTCGTCGGGGTGCCACCTCCAGCCGGGTGGGAACACGCAGCAGCGGATGCGGTTCGTACCGCACGGGATCCGGCGTCCGGCGGCACCGGTCGCGGAGGACGTCGAGCACACCGGTGGCGAGCGCCAGGGCGTGGGCCTGACCCGGGCACGCCCGGGCGCCCGCGCCGAACGTCAGCGCCGGCACGGGCCGCCCGGGCTGGAACGCGTCCGGCTCGGCGAAGACCGCCGGATCCCGGTTGGCGGCGTCGAAGCGCAGCAGCAGCGGGCTGCCCGGCGGCAGCTCGACACCGCCGATGCGGACGACGCCGGCCGTGATCCGGCGGGTGCCGCGTACCGGCGGGTCGAGCCGGAGCACCTCGGCCAGCAGGACGCCGGTGTCGCCCGCCAGCGACGCCTCCGACGGCGGCGCCACCGGCGGGGGCAGGAGGTGGCGGGCGCCCGCGCCGATCAGGCCGGCGGTCGCGTCGCAGGCCTGGACGAGCAGGCCGATCCGGTTGGCCAGCTCCTCGGGCGGCGCCGGCGGGGCCATCGCCACCAGCACCGCCACCGCCCCGTCGGCGCGCCAGACCGTCGCCGCGTCCGCACCGGGTTGGTAGGCCGCGGCGACGGCGGCCACCGCCGCCACGGCGGCCTCCGGGTCGGCCAAGCCGAGCCGGTCGGCGAGCACCCGCACCGGTACGCGCCGCGCCAGCACGGTCGGCACGTCCAGGCGTCCGCCCGCGTCGTCCAGGGCGGCGGCGGTCGCGCCGGCCGCCGCCACGCGCAACTCGTCGCGATCCAGGTACGCGAGGGCGGCGACGCCGGCGGCACGGCGAGCGGCATGGCGCTCCGGCGCGCTGAACCGGCTCACGAGGCCGCGCAGCCAGGCGAGCGTGTACGCGGAGCCCGGGCTGGCGACGGGCACCCGGCAGGCCCGGTCGGCGAGCGCGGCCCGGACGTCCGCGTAGCGCGTGAGTGTCCAGCCGGCGTGCGGGTGCCCACGAGGCGGGCCGCACGGTGGGGTGTCGGGAGCGGGAGCGAGGATCGGCCAGGTCGCGGTCACGCGCCGACACTAGGCGCGAAAGGCTGCGGTCCCCGCCGAAGCGTCACCCCCGTCCGGGACTGGCGACTTCCCACCCCTGGCCCCCGCGACAGCACCCACCGACTCCGGCCGTTCCCGGCCGGCCAGGGACGTCGGCGACCCCCGTTTCTCAGGCGCGACCGCCGCCGGCGTCGGTGCTGGCGGGCGGGGCGAGGTCGGCCGGGGTCAGGCCCAGCGCGGCGGCGAGCGCCGGGGCGCCGGCCGGGGTGAGCCGGACGCTGCGGCCGGGCCCCCGGGTCAGCCACCCGAGGTCGAGCAGGCGGGCGCAGAGCGCCGCGCCGAGGGCGCCGGAGAGGTGCGGGCGCCGTTCGGTCCAGTCCAGGCAGTCGCGCAGCAGCGGCCGCCGGGCGGCGCGCAGCGGGGCGACGGGCAGCCCGAGGTCGGCGCACCACTCCAGCCCGGCGGCGGTGAGGGCGAGGCCGCCGGTACGGTCCAGCAGCGCGCGGTCGAGCAGCGTGTCGTGCACGAGCACCCCGAGGCGGCCGGCGAGGTGGTCGTAGCAGGTCCGGGCGTACGCCAGCGCGGCACCGGCCCGCGCGGCCCGCAACGTGCGGGCGGGCTCCGGCGCCGGGGCCGCGCGGCCGGCGAGGTCCTCGAGGAGCTGCGCGACGTTCGGGTCGGCGAGCCGCAGGTAGCGGTGCCGCCCCTGCCGTTCCTCGGTGAGCAGCCCGCCGTCGACGAGGCGGCTCAGGTGGTCGCTCGCGGTGGACGGCGCGATGCCGGCGGCCCGGGCCAGCTCGCCGGCCGTCCACGCCCGCCCGTCGAGCAGGGCGAGGCAGATCCGGGCCCGGCTCGTGTCGGCCAGCAGTGCGGCGAGCTGGGCCAGCGCGGGAGCGTCGGCGGTGGTGGGCTGCACCCGCCCATGCTGGCACGGGGACGCTTCGGTCCCGGCCGACACTCTTTACAACGTTGTATCCAACGTTGTAGGAAGGGACGCGAGTCGCACCGACATCCACTGCACCCAAGGCAGGTCTGATGGGACATCTCCGTCGCGGCGGCACGCTCGCCGCCGTACTCGGTCTGCTGCTGGCGGCCTCCCCCGCACCGGCAGTCGCCGACCCGCAACCCCCCGCCCGCTACCGCAACCCGGTGTCCGCCGGGGTCGGCGACACCTTCGCCGACCCGGTCGTCGTCCGCGGTGACGACGGCTACTGGTACGCCTACGGCACCACCGACCCGCTGCGCGAGGGCGAGCGACAGCCGCACCGGGTGCCCACCGCCCGGTCCGCCGACCTGGTCGACTGGACGTACGTGGGCGACGCCTTCGGGCCCGACCAGCGCCCGCCGTACGCGGCGCCCGGCGCGGCGTTCTGGGCGCCCGACGTCCGGCGGATCGGCGACCGCTACGTCATGTACGTGACGGTCACCGACACCACCGTCTCGCCGGAGGGCAGCGACTACGCCGTCGGCGCGGCCACGGCGCCCACCCCGACGGGCCCGTGGACCTTCGCCGACCAGCCCGTGGTCGCGCCGCGTCCCGGTGGCGGCGGGGGTTGGCTGTGGACCATCGACCCGAGCCAGTTCACCGACACCGACGGGACGAACTACCTCTACTACGGCAGCTACTACGGCGGCATCTCGGTCACCGAACTCTCCCCCGACGGGCTGCGCGCGGTGGGCGCCCCCACGCTCGTCGCCGTCGACAACAAGTTCGAGGGCAGCTACGTGCTGCGCCACGACGGCTGGTACTACCTCTTCGCCTCCACGGCGAACTGCTGCGCCGGCCCCGCCACCGGCTACTCCGTCCAGGTGGGACGCGCCCGGGACCCGCGCGGGCCGTTCCTGGACCGCGACGGGACCCCGCTCACCGCGTCCCGCGCCGGCGGCACCCCGGTGCTCACCCAGAACGGCAACCGGTGGATCGGCACCGGCCACAACGGGTTCCTCACCGACCTGTCCGGGCAGGACTGGATCGTCTACCACGCCATCGACCGGTCCGACCCCTACCTGGACGAGCCGTTCGGCATCAACGAGCGGCCCATGCTGCTGGACCGGCTGGACTGGATCGACGGCTGGCCGACCGTGAACGCGGGCGCCGGCCCGTCGGACGGCGACCGCCGGGCCCCGGTCACCACCGGCCCCCTCGACGAGCGTTTCGACAGCGGCCTGTCCGGCTGGCGGCGGGTCGCCGGTGACTGGCGGGTCGCGGACGGCCGGCTCACCGGCGGCGGCGCGCTGACCAGCCGTACCACCGTCGGTGGCGACGTGCGGGCGGAGGCCGACCTGCGGCTGACCGGCGCGCGCAGCGCCGGGATCGGCCTGGCCGACCGGGTCGAGGTACACGTCGACGCGGCGGCCGGGCGGCTCGTCGCCCGCGACGGCGACCGGACGGCCACCGCCCCGCTGCCAGCCGGCTTCGTCCCGGCCGACCGCCACAACCTGGCCGTCGAGGTACGCGGCCGGCAGCTCGTCGCCGAGCTGAGCCCGGCCCGGCTCGGCGACCAGCTGGCCGTGGTCACGCTGCGGATGGACCGTCCGGTGGCCGGTCGGGTCACGTTGCGCGCCTCCGACGGGCCCGCCGAGTTCGACAACGTGAGCGCGACCCGGCTGTACGCCCCGGCGCGGGCCGCCGTCCCGGAGCCCCGGGTGGGACGCGTGCTGACGGCGTACTCCGACGAGTTCACGGGCGGCCTCGGTTCGGCGTGGAGCTGGGTGCGCCCCGACCCGGCGGCGACCGTCGCCGGTGGCGCGCTGCGCTGGCCCACGCAGGCCGCGGACCTCACGGGCACCGGCAACACGGCGGGCGTGCTGCTGCGCGACGCGCCGTCGGGCGACTACGTGGTCGAGACGAAGGTGACGCTCGACCTCGGCGAGGAGAGCGTCCGCAACTACCAGCAGGCCGGCCTGGTCGCGTACGTCGACGACGACCGGTTCGCCCGGCTGGCCCAGGTGGCGATCTGGAACACCCGGCAGGTGGAGTACGGCTACGAGCTGCCCTTCGCCGGCCAGCCCGTGTACGGCGGCACGATCGTCGGCACGCCGGCCACCACCACCTGGCTGCGGCTCGCGCACCACGTCGACCCGGCCACCGGCGAGCACGAGTTCCGGGCCGGCTCCAGCCGGGACGGCCGGCACTGGACGTGGGGCGGCGTGTGGACGTTCCCAGCCGGCACCACACCCCGGATCGGTCTGGTCGCGCACGGCGGCGCCGAGCCTCCGGTGACCGCCGAGTTCGACTACCTGCGCTTCTACCGCTGAGCGGCCGCGGCCGGGCCCTCGCGTCGACACGCCGGGGCCCGGCCGCCCGGCCCGCTCAGCCCGCGCCGAGCGGTCGGACCGTCCGGGTCACCCCGTCGTAGCTGCGCGCCGCCACGAGACTCCCGGCCGGGCGGTCACCACCGACGACGGCCCGGGCTGCGCGACGGTCGGCGTCGCGGAACCGCAGCGCGAGGCTCAGGTGCGGCACCCACCGCCCGGGCTGGTGCCACGGGTGCGCGCCCGGCGCCTCGCCGAGCACGTCCCAGACCGCGCCATGCAGCGCCATGAGCTCGGGCGTGGGGCGCAGCAGCCACACCAGCGGGGCGCTGCCGTCGAGCACCGCCACCTGGTCCACGCGGACGGCCAGCGGCAGCGCCGCGTCGAGCAGGTCGGCGAGACGGTCGTCGGCGCCGGCCGGGAAGGCGTCCACGGCGGCCATTGTCAGGTGCGGCCGGTTGGTGGGGTGGACGTTGCGGGCCAGGCTGGGCAGCCCGGCGGCGGCCAGGCGGTCCCACGCCGCCCGCACCGTGGCGTCCAGGTCCGCCGAGCAGAGCAGTTCGACCGTACGCACCCGCTCACGCTAGTGGCCCGCAGCGGATCCGGCGGGGCGGCCGGCTCAGAGCCAGCCGTTCTCGCGCGCCGTCCGGATCGCCTCCGCCCGGCCGGCCACCCCGAGCTTCTGCACGGCCGCCGCGAGGTAGTTCCGCACCGTGCCGGCGGACAGGTGCGCCCGCCGGGCGATGACGGCGACGGGCGCGCCCACCTCGGCGAGCCGCAGCGTCTCCAGTTCCCGAGGTGTGAGCGGGCAGTCGGGCAGGGTCAGCGCGTCCGCGGCGAGCGCCGGGTCGACGTACCGCTCGCCGCCGTGCACCCGGCGGATCACGTCGGCGAGGGCCCCGCCGGGCGCGCCCTTGCGCAGGAAGCCGCGTGCGCCGGCGGTCAACGCCTGCCGCGGGTGCGCGGGACGGCCGTGCCCCGTGAGCAGGACCACCGCGCACCCGGGCACGGCCCGGGACAGCTCGGCGGCGACCTGGATGCCGGTCAGCCCCGGCATCTCCAGGTCGACCACCGCCACGTCCGGCCGGTGGGCCCGCGCCGCGGTGACGGCCGACGGGCCGTCGGCCGCCTCCGCCACCACCTCGACGTCGGGTTCCAGGCCGAGCAGCGCGGCCAGCGCCGCGCGGATCAGCTCCTCGTCGTCGGCGAGCAGGACCCGGATCATGCGCGCACCGGAACGGTCGCCTCGAGGGTGAACACGTTCTCCTCGCACCGCACCCGCAGCCGGCCGCCCGCCGCGGCGAGCCGGTCGGCGAGGCCGCGCAGCCCGCTGCTGTGCTCGTCCGGACCGGCGCCCGCGGCGCCGTCGTTGGTCATCGTCATCCGCGCCACGTCGCCGTCGCGCGCGATCTCGATGCGGCACCACCCCCGCGCGGCTGTGCCGCAGCACGTTCGTACCGGCCTCCCGCAGCACCGCGGCCAGGTCGCCCGCCGCGGCCGGCGGCAGGTCGTGCACGGCAGGCACGACCGTGCACCGTACGCCGCAGGAGCGCAGCACCCCCGCCACGGCCGCGACCTGGTCGCCCAGGTCGACGGCGCGGTAGCCGTGCACGGTCTCCCGCACCTCGCCCAGCGCCGACGTGGCCAGCCGCTGCACCTCGGCGGCCTCCCGGCCGGCCCGCCCGGCGTCCACCTCGGCGAGGCGGGCCGCCAGTTCGGCCTTCAACGCGATGACCGTGAGGTGGTTGCCCAGCACGTCGTGCACGTCCCGCGCGAACCGCAGCCGCTCCTCGGCGGCGGCCAGCCGGGCCTGCGCCACCTGCCCCTCCCGCGCCTCGACGAGCAGGTCCCAGAACCAGACCTGAAGCCAGCTCACCACGGCCGTGCCCACACCGACCGTGCCGGTCACCACGAGGAAGCGCCAGACGCTACCGCCCGTCCACGCGCCCACTGCGGCCGACACGGCGAGGGTCACGGCGGCGACGCCGGCCGCGACCGGCGGGAGTACGAGCAGCGGCGCGATGCCGATCAGAGCGGCGCCCAGCCACCCCCACGTCGGCCACGAGCCGGCGGCCACCGGACCGACGAGCGGGACGCTCAGCAGCGCCACGACCACGAGGGCCGCCTGGGACCGGCGGCGCCACCGGGACGCCAGCCAGGGGGTCACGGCCGCGTACAGCACGGCGACCTGGCCGGCCGCGAAGGCCACGACGCCGACCGCGCCCAGCGTTGCCCGGATGGCGTCCGGCTCCCGGACCACGCCGACCAGGGGCAGCAGCAGGCTGGCCCAGACAGCGGTGGCCAGCGACAGGAGGGTGACCGTGCGCGCGCGCCGCAGCCGCCGGTCCGCCCGGGGTCCCGCCGCGTCCTGCGCCACGGTCCGATCGTAGGGCCGACGCCGCACGACCGACCCCTGTGGAATGTCACGGGCCGGCCGTGCACATCGCACGGTGAAACGGTGACGTCGGCCCCTGCCGGGCCGACCGCCTCTGCCGGCAGGGTCGACGGCATGACGACCCGTACGCACCAGACCGCCCGGCCCGCTCCGCGCGCCGCGGGTGGCGTCACTCCCCTGCTGCGCCACCTCGGCGAGATGGCCCTCGCGATGATCGCCGGGATGCTGCTGCTCGACCCGGTGTGGTCGATCGTCGCCGGCGCTTCGGGCCGCGCCGCCACGCTCGACCGGCCGGACGTGGCCGCGCTCGTGATGGCCACCGACATGACCGTCGGCATGACCGTGTGGATGCGGCACCGCCGGCATCCGACGGCGGCGTGCGCCGAGATGGCGGCCGCCATGTACGTGCCGTTCCTGCTGCTGCTCGTGCCGTACTGGACGGGACTGCTTCCCGGCGACGCCGTGCTGCTCGGCGGGCACCTGCTGATGGTGCCCGCCATGGTGGTCGCGGCGCTGCGGCACCGGCACGACGCGCCCGCGCCGCTGCCGCGCCGCGGGCCGCTGGTCACCGCGCTGGTCCGCCGCTGGCCGACCGGGCTGGCCCTGCTCGTGAGCGTCGACAGCTGGGGCTCGCCCGGCGTGCTCGCCCCGTGGACGCTGCTCGTGCTGCCGGGCGGCTACCTGCTCGTCGGGGCGTACCGCCGTCGGCTCGGGGGGCCGGGCGTGCTGGCCCGGCAGCTCGCCGGGCTGGTCGCCTGGTCGGCGCTCGCGGTGACCGCCGCGCTGGCCGGCGGGCGGGCCGCCGCCTGGCTGGTCGCGCTCGGCTGGCTCGCCCACGCGGCCTGGGACGCCGTGCACCACCGCCGTGACGAGGTGGTGCCCCGCGCGTACGCCGAATGGTGCGGCGTCCTCGACGCCGTCCTCGGCGTCACGATGATCCTGGCCCTCCTGACCACGACCTGACCCGCCCGCCCCGGGGGCGGTGGGCGGGCAGTGTGGGAGCGCGTTGTGCCGGTCGGCGCGGCGGGCCGGCGGCGGTGATGAAAGGCTTGCCACATGAGTTCGGCACCCGCACAGACCCACCCGACCGACCCCGGCCCCGAGGAGGCGACCGGCTTCGCGGAGCTGGGCCTCCGCGACGAGCTGCTGGGAGCGCTGTCCACCCTCGGCTACGAGGAGCCGACGCCCATCCAGCGGGAGGCGATCCCACCGCTGCTGGGCGGCCGGGACCTCCTCGGCCAGGCCGCCACCGGCACCGGCAAGACGGCCGCCTTCGCGCTGCCGCTGCTGCAGCGGATGCCCGAGCGTCGGGACGGCGGCGACCCCGTGGCGCTGGTGCTCGTGCCGACGCGGGAGCTCGCGGTGCAGGTCTCCGAGGCGTTCCACCGGTACGGGCGGGAACTCGGCACGCGCGTGCTGCCGATCTACGGCGGCCAGCCGATCGGCCGGCAGTTGCGCGCCCTCGACGCCGGCGTGGACGTGGTGGTGGCCACGCCGGGCCGGGCGCTGGACCACATCGCCCGGGACACGCTGCGGCTGGGCGCCCTGGCCACCGTGGTGCTCGACGAGGCCGACGAGATGCTCGACATGGGTTTCGCGGAGGACATCGAGGCGATCCTGGAGCACGCGCCGCAGGAGCGGCAGACGGTCCTCTTCTCCGCCACCATGCCGTCCCGGATCGACGGGATGGCGCGGCAGCACCTGACCGACCCGGTGCGGATCCAGATCGAGCGGGAGCAGCCGGTGGCCGGGGAGGCGCCGCGGGTACGCCAGAGCGCCTACCTGGTCGCCCGCGCGCACAAGCCGGCCGCGCTGGGCCGCGTGCTGGACGTGGAGTCGCCCACTGCCGCCATCGTGTTCTGCCGCAGTCGCGAGGAGGTGGACCGCCTCACCGAGACGATGAACGGGCGGGGCTACCGGGCCGAGGCGCTGCACGGCGGGATGAGCCAGGAGCAGCGGGACCGGGTGATGGGGCGGCTGCGGTCGGGCACCGCCGACCTGCTGGTCGCCACCGACGTGGCCGCTCGCGGCCTGGACGTCGAGCAGCTCAGCCACGTGGTGAACTACGACGTCCCGTCGGCCCCCGAGTCGTACGTGCACCGGATCGGCCGGGTGGGCCGGGCCGGTCGGGAGGGGGTGGCCATCACCCTGGCCGAGCCCCGCGAGCACCGGATGCTCAAGACGATCGAGCGGGTCACCGGCCAGCGGATCACCATCGACACCATCCCCACGGTGGCGGACCTGCGCACCCGGCGGCTGGAGCTCACCCAGGCGGCGCTGCGGGAGAGCCTGCTCGAGGACGACCTGGAGCCGTTCCGGGTGATCGTCGAGTCGCTGACCGACGAGTTCGACCTCATGGAGGTGGCTCTCGCGGCGGTACGGCTCGCGCACGAGGCGACCTCGCCGGGCGCGGACGACGAGGAGGAGATCCCGCAGGTGCCGCTGCGCGGCCCGCGTGAGGCCGGCCGCGGTGAGCGGCGCGGCGGCGGGCGGCCCCGCCCGGGCGGGAGCGCTCAGGTCTTCATCGGGCTCGGCCGGCGGGCCGGCGTGCGCCCGCAGGATCTGGTCGGCGCGATCACCGGGGAGACGGGGGTCGGTGGCCGGGACATCGGCTCGATCGAGATCGCCGACCGGTTCTCGCTGGTGGAGGTGCCGTACGGCGTCGTCGACGAGGTGATCGCGGGGCTGCGGGCCACGACCATCAAGGGCCGCAAGGCGACGGTACGTCGGGACCGTGACGGAGACGACCACGATCGGCGCGAGCGGTCGTACGGCGCCGACCGCCGTGACCGGCGGGATCGCGACGGCCGCGGCGAGTACCGCGACGGCGGCGACCGGCGTGACCGGCGCGACGGCCGGGACCGCCCCTGACGGGGATGGCGGACGCGGAAAGGGGCCCCCGGGCAGGGGCCCCTTTCCGTCGCTCGGTCAGGCCGCGGCGAGCGCCGGGCCGTCCAGCGACTCCGTGTCGATGTCGGCCGGGCGCAGCGCCAGGGCGAGCACGTCGGCGACGTCGGCGAGGGTGTGGATGGTCAGCGCCTCGCGGACCTCGGTGGGCAGGTCGTCCAGGTCCGGCTCGTTGCGCTTCGGGATGATCACCTCGGTGAGGCCGGCCCGGTGCGCGGCGAGCAGCTTCTGCTTCACGCCGCCGATGGGCAGCACCCGCCCGGAGAGGGTCACCTCGCCGGTCATCCCGAACTCGGGACGGACCGGCCGCCCGGTCACCAGGGAGGCCAGCGCGGTCACCATGGTGATGCCGGCGCTCGGGCCGTCCTTGGGCACCGCGCCCGCCGGGAAGTGCACGTGGATCCGGCGTCCGGCCAGCGCGTTCGGGTCGATGCCGAGGCGTCGCCCGTTGGACCGCAGGTACGACAGCGCGATGTGCGCGGACTCCTTCATCACGTCGCCGAGCTGGCCGGTCAGGGTCAACCCCGGCTCGCCCTCCATGCTGGTCGCCTCGATGAAGAGCACGTCGCCGCCGGCGCCGGTGACCGCCAGACCGGTCGCCACGCCGGGCACGGCCGTCCGCTCCGCCGACTCGGGCGTGAACTTCGGGCGGCCCAGGTAGCGGACCAGGTTGTCGGTGTCGACCCGGACCGGGGTCGGGTCGTCGGCCAGGGCGACCGTCACCTTGCGCAGGATCTTGGCGAGGGAGCGTTCGAGCTGCCGGACACCGGCCTCCCGCGTGTACTCCCCCGCGATCCGGGCGAGGGCGTCGTCGGCCACGGTCACCTCGTCGGCGGTGAGCCCGGCCCGCTCCCGCTGCCGCGGCAGCAGGTGGTCCCGGGCGATGGCCACCTTCTCGTCCTCGGTGTAGCCGTCGAGCGTGACCAGCTCCATCCGGTCCAGCAGCGGGCCGGGGATGGCCTCCACCACGTTCGCGGTGGCCAGGAACAGCACGTCGGACAGGTCGAGGTCGACCTCCAGGTAGTGGTCCCGGAAGGTGTGGTTCTGCGCCGGGTCGAGCACCTCCAGCAGCGCGGCGGCCGGGTCGCCGGAGTAGCCGGCGGCCAGCTTGTCCACCTCGTCGAGGAGCACGACCGGGTTCATCGAGCCGGCCTCGCGCAGGGCGCGGACGATCCGGCCGGGCAGCGCGCCCACGTAGGTGCGCCGGTGGCCGCGGATCTCCGCCTCGTCGCGCACGCCGCCGAGGGAGACCCGGACGAAGTTGCGGCCGAGGGCCCGGGCGACCGACTCGCCGAGGCTGGTCTTGCCGACACCGGGCGGGCCGGCGAGGGCGAGGACCGCGCCGGAGCCACGACCGCCGACCACGCCGAGGTTGCGCTCGGCGCGACGGTTGCGCACGGCGAGGTACTCGAGGATGCGGTCCTTCACGTCGGGCAGCCCCGCGTGGTCGGCGTCGAGCACCGCGCGGGCCGCAGCCAGGTCGGTGTTGTCCTGGGTACGCGTGTTCCACGGCATCTCGAGGACCGTGTCCAGCCAGGTGCGGATCCAGCCCGCCTCCGGGGAGGCGTCGCTCGCCCGCTCGAGCTTGCCGACCTCGCGCAGCGCCGCCTCGCGCACCTTCTCGGGCAGGTCGGCGGCCTCGACGCGGGACCGGTAGTCGGCCGAGCCGTCCGGCTCCTCCTCGCCGAGTTCCTTGCGGATCGCGGCGAGCTGCTGGCGCAGCAGGAACTCCCGCTGGGACTTCTCCAGCCCCTCGCGCACGTCGTTGTGGATCTGCTCGGTGACCTCCTGCTCGGCCAGGTGTTCCTTCACCCAGCCGACCAGCAGCTCCAGCCGGGCGGTGACGTCCGGCGCGGCGAGCAGCTCGTTCTTCTGGTCCAGGTCCAGCCAGGGCGCGTACCCGGCGGAGTCGGCGAGTTCGGAGAGGTCGGTCATCCGCTCCATGGCGTCGATGACCTGCCAGGCGCCCCGCTGCTGGAGCACGGAGGTCATGAGGGCGCGATACTCGCGGGCGAGCTCACGCGCCCGGCCGGCGGGGGCGGGCTCGGACAGTTCGGTCGCCTCGACCCAGAGCGCGGCACCCGGGCCGGGAACGCCGGAGCCGATGCGGGCACGGGCCAGGCCGCGGATCACGGCGGCCGGCTCGCCGCTGGGCAGCCGGCCGACCTTCTCGATGGTGGCCACCGCGCCGACCGGGCCGTACTCGCCGTCGATGCGGGGCACGGCCAGCAGCTTGCGGTCGCCGGTGGCGCGGGCCGCGTCGACGGCGGCCTGGGTGGTCGGGTCGAGGGTCACCGGGATGACCATGCCGGGCAGCAGCACGGCGTCGGTCAGAGGAAGTACCGGAAGAGTTGCCATCGAACACCTGCTATCGCGTTGACTTGAGCGTGTCTGACTCAAGTAACAAAGCGTTCCCTTTCTTCCGGGGTGTGACCCAGACCACCTCCGACGGCCGGCCCGGAGGCGGGAAGCAACAGCTCCCGCAGCAACGGGCCGCCGCCCGCCAGCCCCACCGCGAGGGGGATCGCGAGGCTCGTGAGGGCCAGCGCGGCCACCGTCCAGACGGGCAGCCCGGCGGTCGCCGCCACGGCGGTGAGCGCGGCGCAGACGACCAGCTTCACCCGCGTACGGGCGATGGGAACCTGCGGATACGACATCGGTGTTCTCCTCGTGCGAGAGCGGTCAGAGCGGGAGTGGCGGCCCGGCCGCCGGGTCGTCCGCCGGCGCGGACGACCCGGCGCGCGGCGCGTCAGGTGAGCTTGCTCTTGACCTTGGTGGCGACCTTGCCGGCCATGCCCGGGTTGGTGCCGTACAGGCGCGGGTCGCCGGGCGGCAGGACCGGCTCCGGCGCGTGCGCGCGCGGGCTGTTGTCGTACTGGAACTCGCCCTTGCCGTCCGGGGACGGCCCGGAGGCCCAGCGCCCCTCGGAGGCGTCCGTGCCGGGCGAAAAGTCCAGGTACGTGTAGCCGAACTGCTCGGTGAACTCCTTCGAGTCGGGGAAGGCGTCCGGCACCGGCATCTCCTCCAGGCCGTCCTCCTTGAGCTGCTCGATGGCCGCCATCCACATGTTCTGGTGCATGGTGTCCCGCGCCAGCAGGAAGCGGAGCATCTGCTTGACCCCGGGGTCGTCGGTCATGTTGAACAGCCGGGCCACCTGGAGCCGACCCTGCGCCTCCGCCGTGACGTTGAGCTGGAAGTCGGCCATCAGGTTGCCGCTCGCCGTGATGTACGAGCCGTTCCACGGCACCCCGGCGCTGTCCACCGGCAGCGCGCCGCCACCGCCGTGGATGAAGTGGGCGGGGTTGCTACCCCCGTAGATGGCCCCCACCATCGGGTTGTCCTCGGCGGCCTCCTGCAACGACAGCGGGGCGTTCTCCAGCAGCCGGGTGATCATCGTGGAGATCATTTCGACGTGGCCCATCTCCTCCGTGCCGACGTCGAGGAACAGGTCCTTGTACTTGCCGGGCAGCCGGCAGTTCCACCCCTGGTAGAGGTACTGGTTGGCGACGGTCATCTCGCCCCACTTGCCGCCCAGGACCTCCTGGAGCCGGCGGGCGAACGCGGCGTCGGGGCCGTCCGGCTTCGCCTCGAACTGCAGATCCTTCATGTGTGTGAACACGTGTCCTCCTCGATGGCGCGGAAGCTGGCACCGAGGACACTTCCCGCGTCCGTGGCCCAGCCGTGCCAACCGCTGACCCCGACGGGTCAGCACGCGGGCGACAGCACCGGCAGCCGCACCTCGAGCGCCACGCCGCGCGGGCGGAGCCGGTGCACGTGGACCGTTCCACCGTCGGCCGCCACGAGCTGGCGCACGATCCACAGGCCGAGACCGGACATCCCGGCGGCCGGCTCCGGCCGCCGCAGCGCCTCGAGCAGCGCCCCGTCGACCCGCCCCTCGTCGGTCACCAGCAGGCTGAGGCCTGTCCGGCGCACCGACGCGTACAGCCCGATCTGGCCGTCGGCGGGACCGTGCCGCAGCGCGTTCTCCACGAGGTTGACGAGCACCTGCCGGGTACGCCCCGCCGGCACGGGGCACGCGGCCGCCCGCCGGGTGGCCCGCGCCCGCCGCCGGTGGGCGGGCACCAGGGCGGCGACCTCCCGGAGGATGCCGGCGAGCGGCGCGGCCTCCTCCGGCGCTCCGGGCACGACAAGCGCGCGGGTGCCGGCGGTGGCGTGCCGGAGCAGCGCCTGCAGGTGTACGGCCTGGTCGCGAGCCAGACGGGTGATCTCGCGCCGGTCCGCGCCGGTCAGCTCGCGCCGGTCGTCGGCGAGGGCCCGGGTCAGCGACGTGAGCGTGCTGACGGGGGTACGGAACTCGTGGCAGAGCACGCGCAGCAGCAGTTCCGGGTCGGTGGGCGCAGACGCGCCGTCCTCCCCCCGCTTCGGATGCGCGCGCCGGAAACCCCGCAGCAGCCCCCGCAACCCGTGCCGTCCACGCATCCGACCCGACTCCCCTCGCATGGTGCATTTCCGCATGATCGGTACCCGCTCGGGAAGGGACCAGACATGCGCGCGCCCACCATCCGGATCGTCGTCGTGGACGACCATCCGCTCTTCGTCCGCGGCCTCGAACTCCTGCTCCCCGCCACGACGGACAAGCGGGCCGAGGTGGTGGGCTCGACCCAGGACGCCTCCGCCGCGGCGGCACTCGTCAGCCGGTGCATGCCGGATCTCGCCCTGGTGGACCTGCACATGCCGCCGCCCGGTGGCATCCGCGCGGTGGGCGCCATCCGGCGTACGACCCCGCGGGTGCGGGTCGTGGCGATGTCCGGCGGGGACGACCCCGCGCCCGCGCTCGAGGCGCTGCGCGCCGGCGCCGAGGGCTACCTGCCGAAGACCAGCGAGCCCGAGGAACTGCTGCCACCGCTGCTGGCCGTCCTCGACGGCTGGGCGGTGCTGCCCTCGGCGCTGCTGCGCGCGCTGCTGCGCCCACCCCGCACCGCCTCGGTCGACCTGGACGCCGAGGAGCGCGGCCTCCTCCGGGCCATCGCGGCCGGGAAGAGCACCGTCGAGATCGCCGACCACCTGCACGTCTCGGAACGCACCGTGAAACGGATGACGGCGGCCCTGCTGCGAAAGCTGCGGGTCTCCACCCGGGCCGAGGCGGCGGCCCTCGCCGGGGTCGCCGGACTGCTCGGTGAATGAATCGGGAAACGCGACCCGCCGAAATGAGAATCGGCCGTATTCTTGCGGCTTACCGGGATGGTGCGCCAAACTTTGGGCCACACCCCGCCCCAGAACAGGGAGTAATCGGCGATGGCCAGGAAAGTAATCACGGTGTTGACCGACGACCTCGATGGCGGAAAGGCCGACCGGACGGTCGAGTTCAGCCTCGACGGCGTCGCCTACACCATCGACGTGTCGGACGAGAATGCGGGCGTGCTGCGCAAGGCGCTCGACCCGTACATCAGCGCCGGGCGGCGCATCGGGCGCGGCCCCGTGGAAAGCGCCCGGACCCCCCGGCGCCCGACGCGCTCGGGTGGTGCGGTAATGGACCGGGAGCAGAACCGGGCCATCCGGGAATGGGCCGTCCAGAACGGCTACAAGATTTCCGAGCGGGGCCGGATCCCGGTCGAGGTCATCGAGGCGTACAAGAACCGCTGACCCGTCCCGCGCCGGCGCGGCGGGGGACGGCGCCGGCACCACCGTCGGCCGGCCCGTACGGGCCGGCCGAACTCGTGTGCGGCGTCGACGGACGGTGGCCGGGCCGCCGGGACAGCTGTCCCCGGCGGCCCGGCCGCGGCCGTTCTCAGTTGACCCGGATGCGCACCGCGTCGAAGGCGGGCGTCTGGTTGGCCCGCTCCATCATGGGCAGGCGGTGCGACCCGTCACCGGCCCAGACCGCGCACTGCGCGGTGCCCGACTCCGGCAGGCCCGGGATCTGGATGGTCACCTCGTCGGGCTCCCGGCCGCCCCCGCCGTCCTCGGTGGCCACGAAGAACGCGGGCACCTCCTGCGGCTCCGGTGGCGCGTCGAGGCTGTCCAGCATGCGGCACGCCGTGTGGAAGTGGCCGCGCACGAGCCCGTCGGCGTTGAGCAGCGAACTCTCCACGTAGTAACCGCCCTGCCCGGCGGCCAGGAAGCGGTCCCGGATCAGGTTGCGGGTGCTCACCCGCATCGTGAAGGGCTGGTTGGCGCCGACCTCGTCCGGGAAGTCGGTGATCAGCAGCGAGGGGTTGTTGGCCGCGGCGCCGACCTCGCCGAACGCGGTGCTGACGCAGCGGTTGCCGTTCTGGAAACCGTCGTGCGGCTGCAACCGGCTCTCGTCGCAGTTGTTGGCGAGCACGCCCAGACCGGCGCCCGGCCCGCCGGTGCTGCCACCGCCGTTGTTGCCACCACCGGTGTTGCCACCCCCGGTGTTGCCGCCCCCGGTGTTGCCGCCCCCGGTGTTGCCGCCGCCGTTGTTGCCGCCGCCGGTGTTGCCGCCACCGTTGTTGCCACCGCCGTTGTCGACCGGCTTCACCTGGCACTCGGCGAGCTGCGCGAGGTTCTGCGGACGCGGACCGAACCGGTCGATCGCGGTCGTGATGCGGGCCAGCGTGGCCCGGCGCCTGTCCGCCAGCGGGCGCAGGATCGAGTCCCGGACGAACTGCGCGCCCTTGTTCCCCTCGGCGGCCAACCGGCGGTCCGCCTCGGCGATCTGGGCCTGCAACTGGCTGACGTTCCGGTCGACCTCGGCGCGCGCCCGCCGCGGCACCTCCGGCAGTTGATCGGCCACGTCCGGGCAGGCGATCGCGGACCCGCCGGAGCCGTTGCCACCGCCGGACCCCTGCTGGCACTCCTGCATCGACTGCTGCCCGTCGCCCCAGTGGTTGCGTACCCACCGCCCGTCCTGCCAGGTGCGGGTGGTGGAGCCACCCTCACCGGGGGCCGTCGCGCCGGGGCTCGGTTGCACGCAGGCACCCGCGGCGGGGCGCGTGTTGCCGGATCGCCGGTCCTCCGCCGACGAGATCTGGGTCACGGCGACGATCCCGCCGAAGACCGCCAGCGTGCCGACCACGGCCAGCAGACGCTTGCTCCGCGCGTTACCGGACGACCGGCGCGCCCGTGTGGACCTGCGCATCGAATTGTTCTCCTTCGCGATCCGGTGGTGGATCCGTGCCCTCGGCGGACCGGCGGAATTGCACGGGCACGTCACGACTGCGGCAGCCGCGACGGACCGCGGCACGTCGATGACCGACGATGCCTTTTCCGCACCGCCTCCCGCCTCCGGTGCCGCGGACGGGGAGATCCTGTCCATTCCCGCTGGAGTACGGAACGCTCGGCGCGAGGGTTCAACCGGCCGCCGGAAAAATGTTCGAGCCGTCCGCCGGTCCGCGACGCCGCGAACCTGCCCGCCGGTAGACGGCGGCGGTGGTCCGCCCGACGAATTCGCCGAGCGGGATCAGTCGGCGCAGAGGTGGTCGAACGCGAAGCCGTCCACGAACTCGTCGCGGCGGGCGGCCAGGGCCAGAATGTCGGCGCGGAGGACGTCCCGGGCGACCAGCTCCGCCCCGCCGCCGTCCGGGTCGCGCAGCCGCTCCCCCACCGCGACGGTGGCCAGGTCCTCGGCCAGCTGCCCGGGGTCGATGCCGCAGGAGAAACGGTGCTCCCCCACCCGCACCCGCTCGACGAGGCAGGCCCCGGGGCGCACCTCCACCCAGCTCCACCCCTCCGCGGCGCCACCGGCCCACCGCACGTGCAGGCCGCGCACGATGGGGTCGGCGAGCCGCCGGGAGACGTACGCCTCGACCGCCGCCGCCCGGGCGAGGGCCCCCAGGTCGTTGACGTGCCCGGTGCGCCCGTCGGGCAGTCGGCCGAGGATCTCGCGGAATCCGACCGGCGCGGGTTCCTCCGGGTCGGTGGACGCGGTGGCGGCGGCGTACGCGCGCGCCTCCAGCACGTACTCCACGAGGCGGCGGCCGTGCTCGGCGGGCCGCAGCGTGGCCGACTCGACCCGCAGCACCGGCAGACCGGCCGCCGCGGCGACCGCCGTCTTCATGCGCTCGGCGCGCTGGGCCGCCGACCCGGCGGGCGCGGCCGGGGCCACCTCCACGGTGACCACCGGGACACCGGAGTCGACGGCGCGGACCACGAAGTCGTACCCCTCGCGGCTCGCCGTGCTCCACTGGTGGCCGGTGATGCCCGGCGGGCGTCCCGGCACGAGTTCGGCGAGCCGGTGCGCCCCGTACACGGCGTGGCCGGCGCGGGTGAGGAGCGGCGTCTTTCCGCCGGTCGCGGGCAGCTCCCGCGGCCGGGAGCCCACGCCGGTGCCGGTGCTCGTCATCTGCCTGATCCATCCGCCGATCGGTCGACGGGGCCGAGTCTAGGGGGTCGATCATGGCGATCGCCGCGACGGTTCGTCGCGACGGCGAAGAGCGGCGACAAGCCGTGTGACATGGATCACATCGCTGGGACGTTCCGGCGCGCCGGGAGCGTGTATCCAGATCCGCCCGGTCGTCGACCGGTGGGAGGTGCCATGTCACGACAGCAGTTCGGCTTCCTCGCGGGGTTCCTCGTGGTGGCCGTCTGGGCGGCGGCCGGCGCCGGCGCCGCCGGGCTCGCGGTCCTCGCCGGACTCGCCGGCTGGCTGGTCGTCCGGGTGCTCGACGGCGACCTCGCCGTCACCGGGCTCGGCGACCGCGCCGGCGCCCGCCGACGGTGACCGACGAGGCGGGCGCGCCGGCGCACGACCGGGGGGCGACCCGGATCAGCGCGGAGGCGGTCGCCCGGATCAGCGCCCACGCGGCCCGCCAGGCACCCGGGGTGCACGCGCTGGTGACCGTGCCGGCCCGGCCGTACGGCGTGGCCGTCCGCCTCGACGACCGGGCCGCGAGCGTCGACGTCGACGTCGTCACCCGGTACGGCCACAACGTGCTGGACGTCGCCGACGCGATCCGCGACGCCGTGATCGAGCAGGTGCGGGCGTCGACCGGGCTCGCCGTACGCGAGGTCACCGTGACGGTGGAGGACATGGTCGTCCCGGGCGTGGACGTGCCGGTACGGACGTGACGGCCGGGAGGTGAGATGCGTACCGCCAACCGCCTCGCGACGCTGCTGCTGGCCACCGCCCTGCTCGCCGGCGGCGCGCTCCTGGCGGCCGAGGCCCTGCTGGCCGCCACGAACCGTCCCCCGTTGCTCGTCGACCCGGCGGCCGGGGCCGCGGCGCTGGGCCGCACCCGGTGGGACGCCCCGGAGGTGCGCGCGGTGGCCGTGGCCGCGCTCGTGGCCGGCCTCGCCATCCTCGTCGCCCAACTGCGACGGTGGCGCCCGGCCCGCGTCGACGCGGGGAACGGCTGGCACCTGCACCGTCGCTCGGTGGAGCGCCGGCTGGCGGTCGCCGCCGGGTCCGTTCCCGGCGTACGGCGGGCGCGGGTGCGGGTGCGGCGGCGGGGCGCCGGCTGGCGCCCCCGGGTGGTGGCCACCGGCGACCCGGCGGCACGGCGCGAGGTCGAGTTCGCGGTGCGCCAGGAGCTGCACCGGCTGGCCGCGTCCCGTCCCGACCGGATCGAGGTACGCCTGCTTCCCGTGCGGCGGGCGCCGTGACGAACGCCGCGCACCGCCTGCTGTGGACCATCGTCGCGCTGTTGCTCGTCGCGCTCGGCGGCGTCGCGCTGGCACTCAACGCCGGCCGGCTGCCCGGTGGCGACGGCGTGCTCGTCGGCGCCGGGCTGCGCCGCGCCTTCCGGCTCGCCGCGCCCTGGGGCACCGTCGCCGCGGCGGCGGCCGGTGGGCTCGCCGGCCTCGGCGGCCTGTGGCTGCTCCGGCGGGAGCTGCGGGCCACCCGGCGGGTCTGGTACGACACGCTCGCCCATCCCGGTCGACGCGGGAGGACGCGCCTGGCCGCCCCGGCCCTGGCACGGGCACTCGAGCGGGACCTCACCGGCGACCCGCGGGTCCACCGGGCACGCGTGGTGCTGACCGGCGAGCCGCCCCGGCCCGACCTGTGGATCCGGGTGGACATCGCCGCGGGCGCCCGCACCACCGGGCTGCGGGAGCACGTGGACACCGCCGTCCGGCGCTGGGCCGACACGATGGGCTGCCCCCCGGCCCACCTGGACGTGACGGCGCGCGTGGACGCCGGCCGGGCCACCTGACGGCCCTTCGACCAACCGCGGCTGGTCGGGCTCACCAGGGGCGGCGGGCATGATGGTGCATCGGCGCACCCGGCTCGGGCGGTGTCCGCCGGACGGGGAGGTGCGGGTCGTGCGGGTGGTGTCGCTGGTGCCGTCGCTCACCGAGGCGGTGGCGGTCACACTGCCCGGCGTGCTGGTGGGCGCCACGGACTGGTGCACCCACCCGGCCGGCCTGGACGTGCCGCGGGTGGGTGGCAGCAAGTACCCCGACCTGGACCGGGTACGTGCCCTGCGGCCGGACCTCGTGCTGCTCAACGTCGAGGAGAACCGCCGCGCCGACGCCGAGGCGCTTGAGGCGGCCGGCATCGCGGTGCGGGTGACGTACCCCCGCACGGTGCCGGCCGCGCTGGCCGAACTGGCCGACCTGCTCGCCGCGCGCGGCGCGGCGGAGGAGCCCGCGTGGCTGGTCGCCGCCCGCCGGGCCTGGGCCGACCCGCCGCGGCCGACGCCGGTACGCCGGGCGGTGGTGCCGGTATGGCGTCGGCCCTGGGTGGTGCTCGGCTCCGACACCTTCGCCGGGGACGTGCTGCGGCGCCTCGGTGTGGACAACCTCTACGGCGAGGACGCCGAGCGCTATCCCCGGCCGGACCTCGCCGAGCTCCGTGGCCGAGGCGCGGACCTCGTGGTGCTCCCCGACGAGCCGTACCGCTTCACGGCCGCGGACGGCCCGGAGGCGTTCCCCGGGACGCCCTGCGCGCTCGTCTCCGGCCGGCATCTGACCTGGTACGGCCCGTCCCTCGCGGAGGCGCCGGCGGTGCTCGCCGCGCAGCTGGCAAGGCCGGTGACCGCGCCCGGCGCGGACTGAGACGCTGGCCGGGCGCGGACCTCCTCTGACCGCGCCCGGCGCGGACCGACGCTGGCCCGGCGCGGACCCTCCTCGGCCGACCGCCGGGCCGGGCTCACCGGCTCAGTGCGGCCCACCGTCCGGGCGCCGGCGGGCGGACCGGCCGCTGGCCCGGCTGCGCCGGCGGCGGGCGGCCAGCACGCTCCACCCGATCGACACCGACAGGGTCAGCACCACCACCGCGAAGGTCAACCAGAGCGGCAGCTTGCCCACGGGCGTCTCGGCCAGGATCAGCTTCAGCCCGGCGAAGGCCAGCAGCACGGCCAGCCCGTACCGCAGGTGGCCGAAGTGCCGGAGCAGCCCGGCCAGGCAGAAGTACAGGCTGCGCAGGCCGAGTACGGCGAAGGCGTTGGCCGTCCACACGAGGAAGGTGTTCGTGGTGATGGCGAGGATCGCGGCGACCGAGTCGATGGCGAAGACCACGTCGGTCGCCTCGATGGCGACCAGCGCCACCAACAGCAGGGTGGCCCGGCGGCGACCGGCGACGCGTGCGGTGAACCGGTCCCCGTGGTAGTTCGGGTCGGTCGGCGCCACCCGGCGGAACAGGCGCACCACCACGTTGCGCTCGGGGTCCACGTCCGGTTCCCCGCGTACGGCGAGCCGCCAGCCGGTCCAGATCAGGAAGCCGCCCAGCACCGCACCGGCCCAGGCGAGCCGGTTCAGCAGTTGGGCACCGGCGAGGATGAAGAGCAGCCGGAACACCAGCGCGCCGAGCACACCCCAGAACAACACCTTGTGCTGGTACTGGGAGGGCACCCGGAAGTAGCCGAAGAGCAGGGCGAAGACGAAGACGTTGTCAACCGACAGCGCCTTCTCCAGCAGGTAGCCGGAGAAGTAGGCGATGGCCGGCTCGCCGCCGCGCCACGCCCAGACGAGGAGGCCGAAGAGGACACCGGCGCCGACCCAGACGGCGCTCCAGACAAGCGCCTCGCGCAGCTCGATGACGTGGTTGTCCCGGTGCGAGAACACGTCCACGGCGAGCATCACCGCGATGACCACGGTGACCGCCGCCCACGCCCAGAACGGGGCCGCGAACGTCGCCTCGCCCACCCGGCGCCCTCCGCATCCCACCGCCTCACCGGGGTGCTGCTGCCGCCGCTCACGACGGATCCGACGCGGGGGCGTTTCCGAGCCTAGGCGAGCGCCCGGCTTGGCGAACGCCACTCGTCGGAAAGACACCGGGGAGGACCGCCGCACGGACCGGCCGGACGGCGAAGGCCCGCGCTGCTGGACGCCGCCCGCGACGCCGACGTGGTGAGGGCCGGGCTGCCGCACATCGGCCACCCGCTATCCGGCAGGATCGTCGATGACCGGACACATCACCGGATTACGGCAGGAGATTCCCGGATGAACCAGGCAGCAGGCGCAGGCTCCGGCAAGCCCGAGGTCGCCCCGATCGAGGGAGCGCCCCCCGCCGACCTCGTGATCGAGGACATCACCGTCGGCGAGGGCCCGCAGGCCCAGCCGGGGCAGCTGGCCACCGTGCACTACGTGGGCGTCGGCCACTCGACCGGGCGGGAGTTCGACTCGTCCTGGAACCGGGGTGAGCCCTTCGAGTTTCCGCTGGGTGGCGGGCAGGTCATCGCGGGCTGGGACCAGGGCGTGGTGGGAATGCGGGTCGGCGGCCGCCGCCGGCTCGTCATCCCGCCGCACCTGGGGTACGGCGACCGGGGCGCGGCCGGCGTCATCCGGCCGGGCGAGACGCTGATCTTCGTGGTGGACCTGCTCGGCGTCCGCTGACCCGACCCGGGCCCGTAAGCCCTCACCAGGGTCGATCATGCAGTTGTGGTGCCGGATGAAAGGCGCAAACCGCCATCCACCAGGCACCACAAGTGCATGATCGACGGACGGGTGTGCGTGTGCGCGGGACCGTGGTCACGCGGCTCCCGAGCCGCGGGGCGGCGGGTGGCGGGGCGGCGGGTGGCGGGGTGTCGGGGTGGCGGTCAGGCCGCCATGAGCACGGGTCGCCGGGCCGGCGCCACCGGACCGGGCACCGGCGTCGGGCGGGGCTTCTCGGCGGCCACGGCCGGGGCGACCACCGCCGGGCCCGCCGCCGGCAGGGCCGGTGCCTGCGAACCCGATGAATTGGCCGACTGGACGATCGGGACGACGCGGTGCAGGCCCGTGACGCGAAGCACCCGGGCCACCACCGGATCCGGATCGACCAGCACGAGCTGCCCGCCCTGCGCGCGCAGGCGCACGTGCGCGGCGACGAGCGCGCGGACCCCGGCCGCGGAGAGCAGCCGGACGCCGGAGAGGTCGAGCCGCAGCACCGCGCGGGCGGGGGCAGCCCACAGCGCCGAGCGCAGCGCCGCGACGGTGGCGATGTCGACCTCGCCGACCGCGCGCACGTCCACGCCGTGCTCACCCACGGCCACCTGCACGTGGAACCGGTCGCTGTGCTGTCCCATGCCGAGAAATCTAGCCCCCACCACCGACAGTTCCATCCGTCCGCGGGAGTGATTCCGGGTACGCCCAGGGTCGTACCCCGAGGGGACCCCGACCCGCCCCGGGGAGGGCTTCCGGGGAGCGGCGGACGGCGCGCCGGTGGTCGACCCGGCTTCCCTCCCGGCATCGGCGGGTGACAATGGACGGATGGTCGTCCCCCGTCCCCGGCCGCCCCGGCTGATCCGGCCGGTCCGCGAGCCGGCCACCGTCCCGCCCCCGCTGACCGGCCCGTGGTCCCCCACCGACCGGCGGCTCGACGCGATCGAGCTGCTGCCGCTGCCGGACGGCGCGGCCGGTCCCGAGGACGTGCTCGTCGACCCGGCCGGTCGCGTCGTCAGCGGCGACGAGGACGGGCGGCTCTGGTGGTGGACGACCGACGCGCCGGCGGGCACCCGCCCGCACCTGCTCGCCGAGACCGGCGGCCGGCCGCTCGGCATCGAGGTCGACCCGACCGGCGGCGGGCTGGTGGTGTGCGACGCGTACCGGGGGCTGCTCCGGGTCACGCCGGACGGGTCGGTGCACGAGCTCACCGGCACGGCCGGGCCGGTCCACCTGGCCAACAACGCGGCGGTGGCCCGCGACGGGACGGTCTACTTCACGGACAGCTCGGACCGGTTCCCGCTCTCCCACTGGAAGCGGGACCTGCTGGAGCACCGGCCGAACGGCCGCGTGCTCGCGTACCGGCCGGGGGGCCGGGGCGTCGAGGTGGTGGTCGAGGGGCTCTACTTCCCCAACGGCGTCGCGCTGACGCCGGACGAGTCGGCGCTGATGCTGGTGGAGACCACCACGCACCGGCTGCTCCGGGTCGAGCTGCCGCAGGGCACGGTGCGCGTCCTGGCCGACCTGCCGGCGTACCCGGACAATCTCTCCGCCGTGGGCGACGGCACCTACTGGGTCGCGCTGCCCAGCCCCCGGGTGCCGGTCGCCGAACGGCTGCTGCCGCACCCCCGGCTGCGCCAGGTCGCGGCGCTGCTGCCGGACGCCCTGCAACCCCAGCCCCGCCACTACGGGCTGGTCGCCCTGGTCGACGGCGAGGGCACGGTCCTCCGGACCCTGCACGGCCCACGCGGCGACTACTGGATGATCACCGGTGTACGCCAGCACGGCGACCAGCTCTGGCTCGGCAGCCTGATCGGCCCCGGCGTCGCCCGAGTTCCCCTGACCTGACCCACGCCCCACCCACCGCCGATCTTGCGGTTTCGGCCCTCGACACGCCCATGATGTCCGGGATGTGGGGGCGGAAAGTGCAAGATCGCGGGGGTAGCGGGCGCGGAGAGGGCCGGCCCGCGGAGTGGGCGGGCCGGCCCCCGTTCTCAGATGTGCGGCGTGTCCGTCAGCCTCCGGTCACCGAGGGCTGCGGGGCCGGCGAGCCACCGGCGACGGCGCCCGGGTGCCCCTGGTGGGCCGGCGCCGGGCCGAGCCCGGGCGGCACCGGCAGGGCGCTGCCCTTGACGTACTCGGCCCAGCTGACGTTCCAGGCCGTCCAACCGTTGCCCTCGGTGAGCGGCACCTCGGTGCCCTTCACGGTCACCAGGTCACCGACCTGCGTCACGCCCATCAGCCAGTCCGCCGCCGCGGCGGAGACGTTGGTGCAGCCGTGGGAGGTGTTGGTGTTGCCCTGCTCGCCCTCGGACCACGGCGCGCCGTGGATGAACTCGCCACCCCAGGTGAGCCGCTGCGCGTCCTCGACGTCCACCACGTACGGGTCTGCCGAACCCGTGGTGTCGAACGTCGTCTGCTGGTGCTTCTCCATGATCACCATCTTGCCGCTGGACGTCGGCGTGCTCGGCTTGCCGAGGCTCACCGGGATCTTGCGCAGCAGCTTGCCGTCGCGCAGCACCGACATCTGCTTGGTGGCGTTGTCGATCTCCAGCGAGACCTGCTTCCCGATCTTGGAGGTGGCCTTCCGGTCGGCGTCACCCACGAGGTCCTTGCCAATGGGCAGCCCCTCGAGCCCGGCCCGGACACTGATGGTGGTGCCGGGCTTCCAGAAATCGGGCGCACGGTAATAGACCTGGCTACCGTCGCCCACCCATGACCAGACGCCCGGCTGCGGCGGATCGGTCTTCACGAACAGCCGCCGCTGCACATCCGCCCGCGCCTCCTTCGGAACGGGCGGGTCGAATGCCACGGTCACCGGCATCGCGGTGCCGTACGTCTGATTGCCGGCGAAATAGAGCGTGCTGGTGATCGCCGGTTTGGACGATTTCGGCATCGTGGTGAAGGTGGTCTTGCGCGTGGTCGTCTTTCCGGAATCGCCGGTCGCCGTCACCTCCGCGGTGTAGGTCCGTTTCGGTTGCAGCGGGCTGCTCGGCACCCAGCCGCTGCCGTCCTCCCGCGGCTCCGCCTTGATCTCCTTGCCCTTGTCGTCGACGATCCGCACCGCGGTGACGCGGCCACCGGCGACACGGGTGCCGACCTCGGCGCTCACGGGCACGTCCCGGGCCTGGTCGCCGGGCGTGACGGTGAGCTCCGGTGGTGCGGCCTTCTTTGCGTGGTGTCCGGTCCCGCGTTCCGAGTCGGCGGTACAGCCGACCAGAACGAGTGGAGCGACCGCGACAGTCACCCCCAACAGCGTCAAACGCCGCCTCAACGTCATGATGCGTCCCCCCGTTTTCCGCTTCCCTCGGCCCCATTCTCTACATCCCCGTACGAGTCCCCACGCAATTCTCGAATAAATGCCCGCGCAATTATGGGCGGCATTTCGCCGAAGTGCGCCGAACGGTGGGGACTCGTCCCTGCCCGGTGCGGTTGGCCGCCCTCGCGCGGTCCGGGCGCGCCGCGACCGGACGGGACGGCGGCGTCCCGTCCGCGCCCTACCGCGTGGACCGGCGGGATTCCGGCCCCAGGGGCCCCGGACGCCGGGACCAGCACGGGAAGCCACTTTTGTCCGCGCCAGCGAAAGTTCCGCTCATCGCGCCGAACCTTTGCCATCACCCGTCGGCAAGGGTACGGTGACGTGCCAGATAGAAAGTTGCCCATCGGTCGATCCGTTGCCCGCCTGCCGCCAGCGGCGCGCCCGCCCTGGGCCCGTGCCGCACCGCACGCCACCCGACAGCTCCGCCGGAGCGCCGCTCCGGCCGGTCCGGCGTGCCCGGGCGCGGTGGCTGGTCGACCCCGAACCGCCGGACCTCACGGTTCCGGCAGGGAGGGAACACCACCATGGAGCAGAGCACACGGCGGTCGGAGCCCCCATCCGACCCGGTCAGCAGACGCGGGCTCCTCCGCGCCGCGACCGCCTCCGCCGCCGCGGTCGGCACCATCGGTCTGGTCGGCGCGCCGGCCGCGTCCGCCTCCGCCGGCACGAGCCACGGCGGCGGCCGACGGCGGGTGCCCGTGGACCGGATCAGCATCCAGCTCTACACCCTGCGCGACCAGCTCGCCGCCGACCTGCCGGGCACGCTCACCGCCCTGCGCCGCATCGGATACCGGCGGGTCGAGCACGCGGGCTTCGTGGGCCGTACGGCCGCGCAGTTCCGGGCCGCGCTCGACGAGGCCGGCCTGCGGGCCACGTCCGGGCACACGGGCATCCCCCAGCCGTTCGACGCGGACGCCTGGGAGCGCGCCCTCGCCGACGCCAACACGGTGGGCTCCCGGAAGATCGTGCACCCGTGGTTCGGCCTGGACGCCGCGGGCCAACCGATCCGCGACCCGCAGGTCTACCGGGCCCTCGCCCGCGACCTCAACCGGGCGGGCCGGATGGCCGAACGCGCCGGCCTGGAGTTCGGCTACCACAACCACCAGCTCGAGTTCGTGCCGCTGACCGACGGGCGGACCGGCTTCGAGATCCTCACCGGCGAGACCGACCACCGCCTCGTCCACTTCGAGCTCGACCTCTTCTGGGCCTGGCGCGGCGCCCGGGATCCGGTCGACCTCATCCGCGCCCACCGGGGCCGGATCAAGCAGGTGCACGTCAAGGACATGGACACCAACGCCAGCTTCGCCGACCTCGGCGACGGCCTCATCGACTTCGGCCGGATCTTCGCGCACGAGCGGGAGGCCGGCATCGAGGAGTACATCGTCGAGCGCGACGACGCCGGCACCCCGCCGCGCGCGCCCGCCGACGCGCTCGAGACCGCCCGCGTCGGCTTCGACTACCTCGCGTCGCTCCGCTACTGACACGACACCCGGGGGACCACCGTGAAGAAGAGAACCGCGATCCTGTCCGCCCTGGCGCTGGTCACGGCCGGGCTCGCCGCGCCGGCCGCCCCGTCGGCCGCGGCGCCCGCACCGGCCGCCGCGCCACCGGACTCCAGCTTCCAGAAGGTGACGCTCAACGACTTCCCCGGCGAGCCGATGAGCCTCGCCGTCCTGCCCGACCTGCGCGTCCTGCACACCTCGCGCACCGGCGAGGTCCGCATCCACGACCCGCGTACCGGCCTGAACACCCTCGCCGCCGACGTCCCCGTCTACGAACACGACGAGGAGGGCCTGCAGGGGGTGGCCATCGACCCCGACTTCGCCAACAACAAGTGGGTCTACCTCTACTACTCGCCGCCCATGGACACGCCGGCCGACGACCCGACGACGCCCGACGTCAACGAGGGTGACGCGCCGTTCGTCGGCACCGAGGCCGACTGGCAGCGCTTCCGCGGCGCGCTGCGGCTGAGCCGGTTCAAGCTCGACGGGATGAAGCTCGACCTGCGCACCGAGCAGCACATCATCGACGTCCCCGTCGACCGGGGCATCTGCTGCCACGTCGGCGGGCAGATCGACTTCGACAGCCAGGGCAACCTCTATCTCTCCACCGGGGACGACACCAACCCGTTCTTCTCCGACGGCTACGTGCCGATCGACGAGCGCGCCGACCGCAACCCGGCGTTCGACGCGCAGCGCACCTCGGCCAACACGAACGACCTCCGGGGCAAGCTGCTGCGGATCAAGGTCAAGCCGCGGGGTGGCTACTCGATCCCGCAGGGCAACCTGTTCAAGCCGGGCACGCCGCAGACGCGCCCGGAGATCTACGCGATGGGGCTGCGCAACCCGTTCCGGTTCGCCGTCGACCGCCGCACCGACGACGTCTACCTGGCCGACTACTCCCCCGACGCCGGGTCGTCGAACCCGGACCGGGGGCCGGCGGGTCACGGCCGTTGGATGCTCATCGACAAGCCGGCCAACTACGGGTGGCCGTACTGCGTCACCCCGACCATGCCGTACCGCGACTACGACTTCGCGACCGGCACGCCCGGTCGCTACTTCAACTGCCAGCAGCCGGTCAACGACTCGCCGCACAACACCGGGAAGCGCCGCCTGCCGCCCGTCGAGGCGCCGCAGGTGTGGTACCCGTCCGCCGCGTCCGGCGAGTTCCCCCAGCTCGGCACCGGCGGCATCGGCCCGATGGGCGGGCCGGCGTACGACTACAACGGGCAGAGCACCTCGCGGACCCGGTGGCCCGCCTACTACGACGGCGTGCCGCTGTTCTACGAGTGGACCCGCGACTACATCAAGGAGTTCCGCCTCGACGACCGCGGCGAGGTGCGCGACATCCGGTCGGTGGTGCCGTCACTCGTGGTCGACAACCCGATGGACATGGAGTTCGGCCCGGACGGCGCGCTCTACGTACTGGAGTACGGCGACGGGTACTTCGCGGAGAACCCGGACGCGCAGCTGTCCCGGATCGACTTCGTCCGGGGCAACCGCACGCCGATCCCGCAGATCAGCGCCGACCCCACGGCCGGGCAGGCGCCGTTGACGGTGCGGTTCTCCAGCGCGGGCACCGTGGACCCGGACGGTGACCGGCTGCGCTACGCGTGGGACTTCAACGCCGACGGATCGGTCGACTCGACCGACCCGAACCCGACGTGGACCTACCAGCAGAACGGCCTCTACCAGCCCACGGTGAAGGTGACCGACAGCACCGGACGGTCGGCCGCGGCCACGCTGCCGCTGCTGATCGGCCCGCGGGCGCCGGTCGTCGAGTTCGTGAGCCCGGTGGCCGGGCAGCCCTTCCAGTTCGGCCAGACCGTCGCGTTCGAGGTACGGGTGACCGACGACCGGCCGGTGGACTGCTCGCGGGTGCGGGTGACCTACATCCTCGGCCACGACGAGCACGGACACCCGCTCTCCACGGCGTCGGGCTGCAGCGGCACCATCACCACGTTCCTGGACGGCGGGCACAGCGGCGCCGACAACCTCCGGGCGGTCTTCGTGGCGGAGTACACCGACGCGCCGACGGAGCCGGGCGTACCGCCGCAGACCGGCAGCGCTGAGGTCGTGCTCACGCCGACGGGCGGCAGCGACGGCTGACCCGCCACGGTGGCGGCCCGGGACACCGGGCCGCCACCGACCGGCGGACACGAACGGGCTCCCGGCGCGCGCCGGGAGCCCGTTCGTGTCGGTTCAGACCGCGGCGATCAGCAGCGCGGGCTGCTCCACGCAGTCGGCGACGTGCCGCAGGAACCCACCGGCGACCCCACCGTCGCAGACGCGGTGGTCGAAGGTGAGGCTGAGCTGGGTCACCTTGCGGACGGCGAGCTGGCCGTCGACCACCCACGGCTTGTCCACGATCCGCCCCACCCCGAGCAGCGCGGCCTCCGGGTGGTTGATGATCGGCGTGGAGCCGTCCACACCGAACACCCCGTAGTTGTTCAGCGTGAAGGTGCCGCCCGTGAGCCGGGCCGGCGGCAGGGTTCCGGCCCGGGCCTCCGTGGTGGTCTCGGCGAGCACCGCGGCGAGTTCGGCGGTGGTGAGCCGCTGCGCGTCGCGTACCACCGGCACGAGCAGGCCCCGGTCGGTCTGCGCGGCGATACCCAGGTGCACCCCTGCGGACTGGACGATCCGCTGCCCCTCGGTGTCGACGCGGGCGTTGAGCTGCGGGTAGCGGCGCAGCCCGGACAGGCAGATCCGGGCGAGCAGCGCCAGGATGCTCACCGGCTGACCGGGCCGGGCCGCGTTGATCGCGGCGCGGGTCTCCAGCAGGGCGGTGGCGTCGACGTCGACCCAGATCGTCACCTCGGGGATCTCCCGCCGGCTGCGGGAGAGCTTGTCGGCGATCGCCTTGCGGACCCCCGTCAACGGAATGACGACGTCGTCGGCGTCGGCGGTGGAGCCGTCCGGCACGGCCGTCAACCGCGCCGGGGTGGCGGCGGCGACGGCGGCCTCCACGTCCGCCCGGCGGACCACGCCACCGGGGCCGGTGCCCGCGAGGGCGGCGAGGTCGAGCCCGTGCTCGCGGGCCAGCCGCCGGACGATCGGCGAGATCACCAGGGGCGCCGTGGCGGCGGGCGCCGCCGGCGCCGCGCCTGCCGGCACCGTGGCGACGGCGGCCGCCGGCGCACCGACCGGCTCGGGGGTCACCACCAGCCGGGGCCGGCGACGGCGACGGCCCGCGCCGTGCCCGGTCCCGTACCCGATGAGGACGTTGCCCGAGCCGGCGCGCTCCTCCTCCCGGTAGGTCGCGTGGCCGGCGGGCTCCGGCGCGCCGCCCGGCCGCGGCCCGGCGGCGGCGTCGGCCGCCGCGATCGTGATGAGCGGCTGGCCGACGGGGCGGACCTCGCCGGGCGCGCCGTGCAGCGCGACGACCGTTCCCGCGTACGGGCAGGGCACGTCGACGACGGCCTTGGCCGTCTCCACCTCGACGACGCTCTGGTCCACGGTCACCGTGTCGCCGACGGCGACCCGCCACTCGACGATCTCCGCCTCGGTGAGCCCCTCCCCCAGGTCGGGCAGCAGGAACACGCGCTCGGTCATGCCGCGCTGCCCTGGGCCGCGGGGAGGAAACGCGCGTCGGGCTGGTCGTCCCACTGGAGGCGGGCCACCGTGTCGAGCACCCGGTCCACCCCGGGCAGGTGGGTGTGCTCCAGCATCGGCGCCGGGTACGGGATGTCCAGCCCGGACACCCGCAGCACGGGGGCGTGCAGGGCGTGGAAACAGCGCTCCTGCACCCGGGCGGCGATCTCGGCGCCCACTCCGGCGAAGCCCTGCGCCTCCTGGATGACCACGCAGCGGCCGGTGCGGCGGACGGACGCGGTCACCGTCTCGTCGTCGAACGGCACGATGGTGCGGACGTCGACGACCTCGAGGTCCCAGCCCTCGGCGCGGGCGGCCTCGGCGGCCTCCAACGCGACGGGCACGGCGGGCCCGTACGCCACGAGGGTGGCGTCCCGGCCGGGCCGGCGCACGACCGCCCGGCCGAACGGCTCGGTGCGGGCCGGCAGGTCCGCCTCGGCGCTGGAGAAGTAAAGCTTCTTCGGCTCCATAAAGACCACCGGGTCGGGGTCGGCGATGGCCTCGCGCAGCAGCGAGTACGCGTCGGCGACCGTGGCCGGCGTGACCACCTTGAGGCCCGGGGTGTGCGCGTAGTACGCCTCGCTGGAGTCGCAGTGGTGCTCGACCCCGCCGATGCCACCGGCGAACGGCACCCGGATCACGATGGGCACGCTGAGTGCCCCGCGGGTGCGGTTGCGCAGCTTGGCCACGTGCGAGGCGATCTGCTCGAACGCCGGGTACGCGAACGCGTCGAACTGCATCTCGACCACCGGCCGCAGCCCGGACATGGCCAGGCCGACCGCGAAGCCCACGATGCCCGCCTCGGCGAGGGGGGTGTCGAAACAGCGCTTGTCGCCGAACCGGGCCTGGAGGCCGTCGGTGATCCGGAAGACACCACCGAGCTGCCCGACGTCCTCGCCGAAGACGACCACCCGGTCGTCGTCGGCCATCGCGTCGGCGAGCGCGGCGTTGAGCGCCTTCGCCATGGTGGTGGCCATCAGGCGTCCCCCTCCTGCTCGGCGGCCAGCTCGGCGCGGACCAGCTCGCGCTGCTCGACGAGCTGCGGCGTCGGCTCGGCGTACACGTGGTCGAAGAGGCTGAGCGGGTCGACGGTGGGCTGGGCGTTCATCCGCTCGCGCAGCTCGGCCGCGTACGCCTCGGCCTCGGCGGCCACCGCGGCGACCGCGTCGTCGTCCAGCTCGCCCCGGGCGCGCAGGTACGTCTCCAGCCGGCTGATCGGGTCCCGGTCCCGCCACGCTTCGACCTCGGCGCCGTCGCGGTAGCGGGTGGCGTCGTCGGCGTTGGTGTGCGGCTCCATCCGGTAGGTGTGCGCCTCGACGAGGAACGGCCCGTTGCCGGCCCGGGCGTGCGCCACCGCGCGGGTGAGCACGGCCAGCACGGCGACGGGGTCGTTGCCGTCGACCTGCTCGCTGGGCACGCCGTAGCCGACCCCCTTGTACGCGAGGCTCGGCGCGGCGGTCTGCCGGGACAGCGGGACGCTGATGGCGTACCGGTTGTTCTGCACGAAGTAGACCACCGGCGCCTTGAAGACGGCCGCGAAGTTGATCCCCTCGTGGAAGTCGCCCTCGCTGGTGGCGCCGTCACCGATGAACGCCAGGGCGACCGTGTCGCGCCCCTGGTGCGACTCGCCGTAGGCCAGGCCGGCGGCGTGCACGCACTGGGTGGCGAGCGGCGTGCACTGCGGCGCGGTGCGCCGGGCGGCCGGGTCGTACCCGCAGTGCCAGTCGCCGCGCAGCAGGGTCAGCACCTCGACCGGGTCGAGCCCGCGGGCGACGAGCGCCATCGACTCCCGGTAGGTGGGGAAGACCCAGTCGGTGTCCCGTACGGCGAGCACGGCCCCCACCTGACAGGCCTCCTGGCCGCGCGAGGACGGGTAGACGGCGAGCCGGCCCTGCTTGGTGAGCGCGGTGGACTGGGCGTCGAAGCGGCGACCGACGACCATGCGGCGGTACAGCTCGCGCAGGACGTCGGCGGGTGGCTCGGGGTAGTCGGGGTGGGCCGGCAGCGGCGTGCCGCTCGGGTCGAGCAGGCGCACCGGCTCGGCGGCCGGCATCAGCGGGCGTGCCGGATCGGCGGCGGTGGCCGACCGACGGCTGCGCGGGGATGCCCTGCGGACCGCCTGGGGTGTGGTCGTCACGGCGGGGACCTCCTGGACGTGTGGTGGCCCTATGCTCCTGCTGTCGGATCATCTGCTCAAGAACCACCACGAACGTGGGACGTTTGCCACACAGGAGGGCTGCCGGTGAGCCAGGAGACCGGGCCGGAGGTGCCGCCGGCCGCCGCGGGAGGACGATCGTCCCGGCCGCTCGACGAGGTCGACCGACGGATCCTCGACGAGCTGGTCCGGGACGGGCGCACCTCACTGCGCACCCTCGCCGAGCGAATCCACATCTCGCGCACCAACGCGTACGCGCGGGTGGACCGGCTGCTGCGCGACGGTGTGATCACCGGCTTCCGCGCCCAGGTGGCGCCCGAGGCGGCCGGGCTCGGCACGTCGGCGTACGTGGCGTTGACCATCGAGCAGAACACCTGGCGGGAGGTGTCCGCGCAGCTCGCCCAGGTGCGCTACATCGAGCACGCGGCGCTGCTCGGCGGCGACCACGACGTGCTGGCGCTCGTCCGCGCGCCGGACAACGCGGCGCTGCGCGACGTGGTGCTGAATCGGATCCAGAGCATCCCCGGCGTGCTGTCGACCCGCACCTGGCTGGTCTTCGAGGAGTTCGACGGGGCACGCAGCGGCTGGGCGTGACGGCTCACCGCTCGGGCGGCGCCTCCAGCCCCTCCCGGTCGGCCAGCTCCAGCAGCGGGTCCAGTGAGAACCGCCGCTCGTCCAGGCCGGCGTGCGGGTCACCGCGCTCGGCGAACCGGGCCGGCAGGGAGACCACGTCGAAGTCCTCCGGTCGCGCGTCGTCGAGGTCGGCCCAGTCCAGCGGCGCGGAGACCAGGGCCCGGGGCGTGGGCCGGATCGAGTACGCCGAGGCCATCGTGTGGTCACGCGACATCTGGTTGTAGTCCACGAAGACCGGCCGGTCACGCTGCTCGCGCCACCAGGTGGTGGTCACCAGGTCCGGCAGGCGGCGCTGCATCTCCCGGCCGAGGGCGAGCACGGCCCGCCGGCAGTCGCCGAAGCTCCACCGCGGCTCGATCGACAGGTAGATGTGCAGGCCGCGCCCGCCGGTCGTCTTCGGGTAGCCGGTGAGACCCAGCTCGTCGAGGAACGCCCGCACCTCGTGGGCGACGGGGACCACCTGGGCGAAGTCGACGCCCGGCATCGGGTCGAGGTCGATGCGGAGCTGGTCCGGACGCTCCACGTCGGAGGCCGAGACCGGCCACGGGTGGAAGCGCAGCGTCCCGAGGTTGACCGCCCAGATCACCACGGCCAGCTCGCTGGGCGCGACCTCGTCGGCGGTACGCCCGCTCGGGAAGGTGATGTGCGCGGTCCGCACCCACTCGGGCGCGCCGGCCGGCAGCCGCTTCTGGTAGAAGGCGTCACCGCGGTTGTCCTGCCGGGTGGCGATCTTCGCCCCCTCGAACACGCCGCGCGGCCAGCGCTCCAGCATGGTCGGCCGGTCGCGCAGCGCGCGCAGGATGCCGTCGCCGACGGCCAGGAAGTAGCGGACGACGTCGAGCTTGGTCAGCCCGCGCTCCGGGAAGTACGGCTTGTCGGGGCTGGAGACGCGGACCACCCGCTCCCCGACCCGGATCTCCTCGGCCGCGCCCGCCACGTCCCCGAGGGTACGGCGTCCCGCCCGTTCCCGCGGGCTACCGGCCCGGGACCAGCGTGCCGGTCTGCTGCGGGATCTCCTCCGTCGGTGCGTCCACGCGCGGCGCCGGTACGGTCGGTTCCTCGGCGGCAGCGCTCTGCTGCTCGACCGGCAGCGCCTGCCGCGACCGGCGGGCGACGAAGCCCGGCGTCCAGTCCTTGAGCCGCAGGGCGGGCCGCTCGACCAGCTTCCAGGACAGGAACGCCGCCGTCCAGGCCGCCGCGATCGACATCAGCACGAACGGCACGTAGCCCCACCGGCTCCAGCCCAGGCTCGCCATCACCTGCTGGAACACGAAGCCGTAGATGTAGATGCCGTACGAGTAGTCGTTCTTGCGGCCGACCCAGTGCAGCCGGCGCGGCATCCGCACCGACAGCCAGATCAGCAGGTACGCGAAGGCGGGCAGGCCGATCACGAAGAAGCCGCCGAAGAGCAGCGACAGCCCGAGCGCCACGGCGGAGCCGACGCCCAGCGCGTCGTTGATCGGCACGCGCTCCCGGTAGAGGTCGAGGGTGGCGCCGAAGGCGAACAGGAAGCCGAGGTAGACGATCCAGTGGAAGCTCATGACGCCCAGCAGGGGCGCGTCGAACGTCCAGGCGGCCGTCGACGCCGGGCCACTGAACTGGCCGGAGCTCCACCAGTCCGAGAAGATGCTCAGGTACAGGGCGACGGTCAGGAACAGCAGGAAGCGCCGGGCCTGACGCAGCACCGCCGTGGCCGCCAGCACGCCGACCACCACGTAGCAGAACATCTCGTACTTCAGCGACCAGAGCGCCCCGTTGAAGACGCTGCCGTTGCCCTCCCGTCCCCACGGCGTGGTCTTGGCGAACAGGCCCTCGATGCCGTACTGGCGCACGCCTGTCCACCAGTTCGCCTGGAGGTAGGCGAACGGGCCGCCCGGGGCCCACGGGTCGCTGAAGTATCCGTCGATGCTGCCCCACTCCCGGAGCGCCACCAGGGGCGCGACCACCAGCGCGGTGATCAGGAGGCAGACCCAGAGGCCCGGAAGGATCCGCAGACAGCGGTGCCAGGCGTAGCGGATCAGTCCGGTCCGGCGGGCGCTGCGGGTGATCAGCAGCCCGGAGAGGACGAAGAAGCCGTAGACCGCCATCGTGCCCACGTTGGTCTGCCGGTCGAAGAGGTGGTAACCGAGGTCGTTCGCGCCGAAGCCGAGCGGCTTGGAGTGCGACATGACCACACCCAGGGCCAGACAGAGCCGGATCAGGCCGATGCCGTTGCTGCGCCCCGAGAGCAGCTCGGCGAGCGTGCCGCGGGACCGGACGAAGGCGGCGGTAGTCGTCATGCGGCCAGGTACCTCTCGACCCATCAGGCGGGCACCCGAGCGACGGAGTGCTCCCACAACTGCTTCATCTCCGCGTACAGATCGTCGCTCGGCGACCAGCCGAGGAGCTCGGCGGCGAGTGCGATGTCCAGTCGTTGCCAGGTCGTCTCGGCCGGACCGGTCCGCTCGGCCTCGACCAGGTCGGTCGGGACCTCGCTGGCATCGATGAGAAGCTGCACCATATCACGGGCGCTGGCGGCCACTCCACGACCGATGTTGATCACATGGCCGCCCACGCCGGGCCGGGTCACGGCCAGCACGATCGCCGCCACCACCTCGCCGAGGCCCACGAAGTCGCGCTGCGAGCCGAGGGGCGCGAGCTCGAGCCGCGCCCGTCCACCGGCCAGCTGGGCCTCCCGGAGTTTCCCGGCGACGACGCCGAGCAGGCTGTGCCGGGGCTGGCCGGCGCCGATGACGTTGCCGATCCGCAGCGTGACACCCTCGAGCGCGCCCTGCCGGTGCGCCTCGGCGATCACCTCGGCGCACCGCACCTTGAACTCGCCGTAGGGCATGACCGGCGCGGGGGTCATCGTCTCCGGCATCGAGGCGCCGATCGGGACCAGGCCGTACTCGTGCACACTGCCGAGCTGCACGAGCCGGATCCGACGCGGCAGCCGGCCGGCAGCGGCGACCAGCCGCTCGACCAGGGTGACGTTGACGGCCACCATCTGCTCCTCGGTGAGGCCCCACATGCCGCCGGCGGCGTTCACCACCACGTCCGGGTCGACCTCGGCGAGCAGCGCGGCGACGTCGTCGACCTGGGCCTCGGCGAGATCCAGCGCCCGGACCGCGACGCCGCTGCCCAGGTGCCGGGCGTGCCGGGCCACGGCCACCACGTCGTGGCCGTGGTCGGCCAGACGCCGGCAGACCGGCTGGCCGAGGAATCCGGTGCCGCCCAGCACCATCACCCGCAGCCGGCGGTCGCCGTCCTCGTCCTGACTCCGCTGCTTGATGACCATGTCGTCCCCCTGCTCGATCATCGGCTGCCGCTGGCCGGGCCGAACGCGTGCCGCGACAGGCTCGCGATGCCGGACATCTGCCCGGACCGGAGCGCCGCCGGCAGCAGAGTGATGGCGTGCAGCCGGGAAGAGGTGTACCGGCGGGCGGCGCGCGCGGCCCGCGGCCAGTTCTGCGCCTCCATCTGCGCGGCCGCCTCCAGGAAGTAGGCCCGCGCCTCGGTGAAGCGCGAGCCGTTGACCGCGTCCGCGGCGGACTTGCTGACCGCGTGCCGGCGGTACTGGAAGCAGACCGTGGTGTCGACGGCCATCTGCTCGCCCCGCTGGATCAGGTCGATGACGAGAGCGAGATCCTGGATGACCTGGTACTCGTCGCGGAAGTCCACCGCCTTCAGCGCGTCGGTGCGCCAGCAGATCGACGGGAAGTAGAACCAGCAGCCGCGCAGCAGGCTGGCCGCCAGGTCCTCGCCGCCCATGAGCCGGCGCTTGTCGACCTTGGGGGCGTACAAGCGGCGCTTCGCCTCGTCGACCATGGTGTTGACCACGACGCCGTCGGCGTCGATGACCTCCACGCCGGGCTGGATCATGCAGACGCCGGGGTACTCCTCGATCACCGACCGGACGGTGGCCAGGTAGTTCGGGTGCATGATGTCGTCGGTGCCCATCATGACCAGGTACTCGTGCTCGGCCAGGCCCACGCACTTGCGGTAGTTGCCCGTGACCCCGAGGTTGCGCTCGTTGCGCTGGTAGCGCACACGCTCGTCGGTGATGGCGGCGAACCACTCGGGCACCCCCGGCTCCCGGCCGTCGTCGACCACCGTGAGCCGCCAGCCCGGGTCCGTCTGGGCCATCACGCTCCGTACGGCCGCCTGCATGAGCGCCACGCTCCCGTAGTAGGGCAGCATGATGTCGAAGATCATGACCAATGAGGGCCTAACTATGCGTGTCGGGTGGCCAAGGCGCCGGCCACATTATCAGGCCGCGCCGCCGTACGGGCGTCGGCGATCATGGGTGCCCGGGTCGCGACGGGAAGCGCGGTCCCGCCGGGGCGCCGCGGCAATCCGGGGGCTATCATTCCGGCGCCAAGACCGCACGCATCGATCGGACGCCGATGCCAGACAGCGCCGTCGCCACGGACACCCCCCGCCCCGGCGGCAGGCAGCCGGAGGCCGTCGAACCACAGCCCGGTGGGTTCCGGGAACGGGTTCGCCGGGTGGCGGGCACCGCGTGGTTCGCGCCCACCGTCTTCGCCGCGCTCGTCGTCACCTGGCACGTCGGCCGACCGGAGATGTGGCACGACGAGCTGGTGACGGTGGACGTGGCCACCCGCAGCACCGGCCAGATCCTGCGGCTGCTGGAGAAGGTCGACGCCGTGCACGGTGCGTACTACCTCTTCATGCACGCCTGGACGACGCTCGTCGGCGCGGGGCCGGCCGCGGTGCGGCTGCCCTCCGCGCTGGCCATGACGGCGGCCACCGCGTGCGTCGCGCTGGCCGGCCAGCGGCTCTTCGGTCGGACGGCCGGCGTCGCGGCCGGCTTCCTCTTCGCCCTGGTACCCACCGTCACCCGGTTCGGTCAGGAGGCCCGCTCGTACGCGCTCGTCGTGCTCGGGGCGGCGCTGGCCACCCTCCTCCTGCTCCGGGCGCTGGAACGGCCCCGTCTGGGGCGTTGGGCCGTGTACACGCTGGCGGTGGCGGCTCTCGGCGTGCTCAACGTCGTGTCGCTCACCCTGCTGCTCGGCCACGGGGCGGCCGTCCTGATCCACTGGTGGCGGCAGCGCAGCCGGTGGCTGCTGGTCCGGTTCGCGCTGGCCGCGGCCGCCGGGGTCGCTCTCGCCCTGCCGGTGGTCCTGCGCGGGATGCGGCAGGCCGGGCGGCAGATCAGCTGGATCCCGGACAGCCCGCCCTGGACGGTGTGGGAGCAGACCTTCGGCTCGCCGCAGGTCGCCGCCGCGGTGACCGCGCTGGCCGGGCTGGGTCTGCTCGCGAACCTCCGGGGCCGTGCCGGCGTCGTGCCCCGGGCCGTCACCGCCGCGGTGGTCGCCGCGCTGCCCGTGCCGGTGATCCTCGTCGCCTCGACCGGCGACATCAACTACTTCTTCTCCAAGTACCTGCTCTTCCTCCTGCCCGCCTGGGCGGTGCTCGCCGGCGCCGGCATCGGCGCGCTCCGGCGCGTCCCGCTGGTGGCGGCGGCACTGGTGCTGGTCGCGGCCCTGGCCGTCCCCGGCCAGCAGGCGCTACGGGCCGAGTTCTCGCACAGCTGGTACACCTACCCGCAGGCCCGGGCGTTCCAGCCGCTCGCCTACTCGGAGGCGGCCCGACTCGTCGCGGCGGACTACCAGCCCGGCGACGGCATGGTGGCCGGCGGTCCCTGGTGGTGGATGCACGGCCCGGGGGTGCGCTACTACCTGCCGAAGGACGTCACGCTCCGCAACGTCTTCGAGGCGCAGTCGGCGGCGGACCGCGGGGAGCTGTTCGGCGCGGACTGCCCGGAGCCGGCGCGCTGTCTGCGGGACGAGCCGCGGATCTGGGTCGTGCTGGCCGAGGTCACCGACGCGCCGTTGACCGGCCTGCCGCGCAAGCAGTCGGCCGCGCTGACCGAGCGGTACGACGTGGTCCGCGTCGAGCACCCGCGCAGGATGACGGTCGCCCTGCTGCAACGGCGCCCCTGAGCGCCGGGGCCTCGTCCGCCGGGCAACCCACGGCGGCGGCCGGGTGCCCCCTGGGGTCCACCCGGCCCATCGACACCCCGGTCAGCGCTGTTCCTGCTGCATGCGGGCCATGAGCATCTGCTTGCCCTGGTCGCCCGCCTTGCGGTTGTTCTCCTGGATCATGCGGAACCAGTTGACGAGCTCGCTGTCGCCGCGCTGCTCGGCGTCCTGGATGTACGTCTCCATGCGGTAGACGTGCTCCAGCGACATCTGCAACGTCCGGATCAGGTCGTAGTTCTTGTCCTTCACCGGGCTCTTCTGTTCCTTCGTCATGGTCGCCACGGCGCGCACCTCCCCTGTCGGCTCTCGTGGACCCGGCGCTTACCCGGCCTCACCGGCTTCACGCCCGCGCCCGTACGCCGCGCGACGGACGCGACCGGCGCTGCGGCGCGGTTACCCGGGCCGGTCGTCGGGTAGGGGTTGCCGCATGGCGGAACTGGCGTCACTTCAGATCATCCGACACGGCGAGAGCACGGCGAACGTGGCCGCCGCGCGGGCGGAGTCGTCCGGGGCCGAGCTGATCGATCTGACCCACCGGGACGCCGACGTGCCGCTCTCCCCCACCGGCGAGAAGCAGGCCCGGGCCACCGGACGCTGGATCGCCGGGCTGCCGGCGCACCGACGGCCGGACGTCGCCGTGGCGTCGCCGTACCTGCGCGCGGTCCGCACCGCCGAGCTGGCCCTGGACGGCACCGGGATCCCGCTGAGCCGGGACGAGCGGCTGCGGGACCGGGAGCTGGGGATCCTCGACGGGTTGACCCCGCACGGCGTACGCGCCCGCTATCCGGAGGAGGCGGAGCGGCGCACCCGGCTCGGCAAGTTCTACTACCGCCCGCCGGGCGGCGAGAGCTGGGCCGACGTCGCGCTGCGCCTGCGTACGCTCCTCGGCGACCTGCGCCGGGACCACGAGGGCCAGCGGGTGTTGCTCGTCGGCCACGACGCGCTCGTCTTCGTGCTCCGCTACCTCGTCGAGGGGTTGACCGAGGCGCAACTCATGGCGCTGACCCGCCAACAGCTGATCATGAACTGCGCGGTCACCGGCTGGTCGGCCGACGCCTCGGGACGGCTGGCGCTCGACTGCTTCAACGACGTCGGCCACCTGCACCGGCAGGCCACGCGGCGCACCAGAGAGGACGAGGTCCATGCCAAACCGGTCTGACCCGCAGGTGATCACCCCGGCGCTGTTGCGCGACTGGGCGCTGCCCGTCCCGAGCGGCGGAAAGGAGAACCGCGGCACCGTGCTCGTGGTCGGCGGGTCCCGCTTCACCCCCGGAGCGGTGCTGCTGGCCGGGGTGGCCGCGCTGCGGGCCGGCGCCGGGGTGCTGCAACTGGCGGCCGCCGAGTCCACCGCCGCCGCGCTCAGCATCCAGGTGCCCGAGGCGCTGGTGGTGGGGCTGCCGGAGACGGGCAGCGGGGCGGTCGACGGCGCACCCGGTGACCAGCTCGCCGACCTGGTCGCGGACGCGGACGTCGTGGCCGTCGGCCCGGGCCTCAAGGAGATCGACGAGACCCGGCGGCTGCTGCACCTCGTGCTCGACGCGGCGCGGCAGGAGACCGCGCTGGTGCTCGACGCGTACGCCCTCGGCGCCCTCAGCCACGAACCGGACCTGCTGGTCGGCTCCGGGCGGCCGGTGGTGCTCACCCCCAACCTCACCGAGGCCGGGCACCTGCTGGGTCGGGACCCCGGCGACGACCTGGACGCCGACGCGGCCGAGCTGGCCGGCCGGTACGACGCCGTGGTGTCCCTCCACGGGCACATCGCCACCCCGGACGGGCGCGGCTGGCGGGAGGAGAGCGGCGACGCCGGCTTGGGCACCTCGGGCAGCGGCGACGTGCGGTCGGGGCTCCTCGCCGGCCTGCTGTCCCGCGGCGCCGGGCCGGCGCAGGCCGCCTGCTGGGCGGCGTACGCCCACGCGGTGAGCGGCCAGCGGCTCGTTCCGCAGTACGGGCGCATCGGCTTCCTGGCCCGTGAGCTGCTGGACGAGATCCCGCACACCCTCGCCACCGTCTGACAGGGCTTCGCCCGCACGACGGATGTGTGTAACGCCACATTCACCTTGCGCGCTGTACGGGCGGAGGCGGCAGCCCGTCCGCCTTCCGCCGGGCCGCACCGCGTGTGCGCCGCCCGGCGGGGAACCGCCCCTGGGAGTCCGTGTGAAGGAAATTCGTCGCAAGACACTCGCCGCGGCGTCCGCGCTGACGCTGGGCATCGGTCTCGCCGTGGCCGGAGGGTCGGCGCCGGCGGCCTCGGCCGCCGGCGCCGAGTCCACGTTCCTCGTCCTCGCCCCGCAGGGCGCGAAGGCGGACAAGGCGGCGGCCCGGGTGACCGCCGCGCGGGGCACGGTGGTGGCCCGCTACGACCAGATCGGCGTGCTCGTCGTCCGCTCGACCAACCCCGACTTCGCCACCGCGGTGGCCGGCGCCGGGGTCGAGTCGGTCGCGTCCACCGCCGGCCTCGGCAGCGCCCTGGACGAGGGCGAGACCGTGGAGGTCTCCGCGCCGGCCGTCGCGAACGTCACCGCCGACCCGACCGCCGAACCGCTCTACGGCCAGCAGTGGGACATGCCGATGATCGACGTCCCGCAGGCCCACGCCGTCAACGCCGGCAGCCCCGACGTGGTGGTGGGCGTGCTGGACAGCGGCATCTCCAGCACCCACCCCGACCTGGCCAGCCAGATCGCCAGGGACAAGAGCACGTCCTGCGTCGGCGGCGTCGTCGACACCACCGAGGCGGCCTGGAACCCGACCACCTCGGACCACGGCACGCACGTGGCCGGCACGATCGCCGCCGCCGTCAACGGCGTCGGCGTCACCGGCATCGCCCCCGGCGTCAAGGTGGCCGCCGTCAAGGTCGTCAACGACGACGGCTTCATCTACCCCGAGGCCGCGGTCTGCGGCTTCGTCTGGGCCGCCGACCACGGCATGCAGGTGACCAACAACAGCTACTACATCGACCCGTGGGAGTTCAACTGCCGCAACGACGCGCGCCAGCGCCCGGTGTGGCAGGCCGTCCAGCGGGCCATCCGCTACTCGGCGAACAAGGGCGTGCTCAACATCGCCTCCGCCGGCAACTCGAACGTCGACCTGCAGCACAAGACGGTCGACACGGGGAGCCCGAACAACGGCACCCCGGAGACCCGCGAGATCAACAGCGCCTGCCTCGACCTGCCGGCCGAGGCGCCGGGTGTCCTGACCGTCTCGGCGGTCGGCCCGACCGGGGAGAAGAGCTACTACTCCTCGTACGGTCAGGGCGTCGTGGACGTCACCGCTCCCGGTGGTGACAGCCGGTTCCGCACCCAGGGTGCCCGGTCGACGACCACCGACCAGATCCTGTCCACCACCTTCAACACCGTCACCCGGACCAACGGGTGGGGTTACAAGCAGGGCACCTCGATGTCCGGTCCGCACGCGACCGGCGTCGCCGCCCTGGCGGTCTCCGCCCACCCCGGCATGAACCCGGGCCAGCTCGCCGCGTTCCTCGAGAACACGGCGGTGGCCAAGCCCTGCCCGACCGGGGTCTACAACCCGGTGCCGGCGCTCGGCAGCGCGTACGACGCCACCTGCACCGGCGGGGCCCGCAACGGGTTCTACGGCGCGGGCATGGTGAACGCGTACAACGTGGTGCGCTGACCACCCCGGACGGATGACCGTGCGGCCCGGCGCGCAGGCGCCGGGCCGCACCGTGTTTCCGCAGATCATCGCCGGGGTACCGGACGATCACCCCGACCACAACCGAGGAGGTCAGCCGGTGTCCACCGATGCGATCGTCGTGCTCAAAGAGGACCACAAGGAGATGCGCCGTCTCTTCAAGGCGTTCCAGGACGCCCAGGAGGGCCCGGCCGCCGAGCGGCAGAAACTGGTGGGTCAGATCCTGGAGGCGCTCACCGTCCACACCTATCTCGAGAACGAGGTGATGTACCCGGAGGTCCGCAAGCTCCTGCCGGACCTGGAGGACGACATCCTCGAGTCGTACGAGGAGCACCACGTGGCCGACGTGCTCTGCGCCGAGCTGTTCGCCATGGACGCCGAGGACGAGCACTTCAACGCCAAGACGACGGTGCTCATCGAGAACGTGCTGCACCACGTCGAGGAGGAGGAGCAGGAGTGGTTCCCCAAGGTGCGTGACGCGCTCGGCCGCAAGCAGCTCCAGGAGATCGGCCAGCGGATGATCGACCTGCGGGCGGACGCGCCGCGCAAGCCGACCGACCCCAAGGCGGTCAAGAAGTCCCTCGACGCCGTGACGGCCTGAGCGGGCGGCACACCGGCAACGCGACGGGCCCGGCGCACGCCGGGCCCGTCGCCGTGCGCGGAGGTCAGCTCGCCGAGCCGGGCTCGGCCATCCGGCTGTGCTGCTCCGACTTCAGCTTGTCCGGCACGATCTTGCCGACCGCGGTCTGCACCTTGTTCCGCAGCGACCCGGCCGACACCGTCTGGTCGCCGCGCATCATGGCCGCGAAGCCCTGCTCCGCCACCGTGCGGGGGTCGTCCTTGTGCCCCGCGCCGATCTTGGTGTCCTCCATGTCGGCGCGCGCGAAGAACTCGGTGTCGGTCGGCCCGGGCATCAACGAGGTCACCGTCACCCCGGTGTCCTTCAGCTCGGTGCGCAGCGCCTCGGCGAACGACTGGACGAAGGACTTCGACCCGTTGTAGACGGCCTGGAACGGGCCCGGCATGGTCGAGGCGATCGACGAGGTGAACAGCACCCGCCCGGCGCCCCGCCGCACCATGCCCGGCAGGATGCGCTTGGCCAGGTGCACGGTCGACCGCACGTTGAGGTCGACGATGTTCAGCTCGTCGGCCAGGTCGGTGCCGCCGACGAAGGCGCCGCCGGCGCCCCGCCCGGCGTTGAGCGCCAGCGCGTCGACCGGGCGCCCCGTGGCGGCGACCGCCGCCGCCAGCTCCTCCACCCCGTCGGCGCGGGCCAGGTCGACGCGGACCGGCCGCACCTGCGGCCCGCCGTCGCGGCGCAGCTTCGCGGCGGCCGTCTCGATGCCGTCGTCCTCGGCCGCGACCACCAGGTCGAAGCCGTGTTCGGCGAACTGCGCGGCCAGCTCGTACCCGATGCCGCTGGACGCGCCGGTCACCACGGCGAGCGGTCGCTCGCCGGTCGGTGTGGTCATGGTCCTGCTCCTCTCGTCGCGTGCGGCCGGACCCGCACCGGTGTCACGGCCCGCCCGTACCGGTGTGCCCCGTCACGGCCCGGCCAACCACACCGGCCGCGGTCGAGGTCACCGGCACGCCGTTGGGTAGGATCTGCCCGGGCCGTTACTGGCGCGTTGGGGATGGAGAACCATCGGGGAGCGGCCCCGTCACGAGGACGCATGCCGAGCGCCTGGGCCTTCCGTACGTCAGTAGGAGGTCGCATGTCGTCGCCGAACGCCGAATCCACCGCCTTCCGCAGCGCGCTCGAGGTGATCCGCGCCGTCGAGCCCCGGGTGGCCGGCGCCATCGCCGCCGAGCTGGCCGACCAGCGCGAGTCGCTGAAGTTGATCGCCAGCGAGAACTACGCCTCCCCGGCCACCCTGCTGGCCATGGGCAACTGGTTCAGCGACAAGTACGCCGAGGGCACCGTGGGCCGCCGCTTCTACGCCGGTTGCCAGAACGTCGACACCGTGGAGGCGCTCGCCGCCGAGCACGCGCGGGAGCTGTTCGGCGCCGCGCACGCGTACGTGCAGCCGCACTCGGGCATCGACGCGAACCTCGTGGCGTTCTGGGCGGTGCTGGCCGACCGGGTGGAGGCGCCGGCGCTGCGCAGGGCGCAGGCCCGCCAGGTCAACGACCTCACCGAGGCGGACTGGTTCGCGCTGCGCCGGGAGCTGGGCAACCAGCGGATGCTCGGCATGTCGCTGGACGCCGGCGGGCACCTCACCCACGGCTTCCGCCCGAACATCTCGGGCAAGATGTTCGACCAGCGCAGCTACGGCACCGACCCGGTGACCGGCCTCATCGACTACGACAAGGTGGCGGAGATCGCCCGCGAGTTCAAGCCGCTGATCCTGGTGGGCGGCTACTCGGCGTACCCGCGGAAGGTCAACTTCCGGATCCTGCGGGAGATCGCCGACTCCGTGGGCGCCACCTTCATGGTCGACATGGCGCACTTCGCCGGGCTGGTCGCCGGCAAGGTCTTCACCGGCGACTTCGACCCGGTGCCGCACGCGCACATCGTCACCACGACCACCCACAAGTCGCTCCGTGGGCCGCGCGGCGGCATGGTGCTGTGCCAGCCGGAGCTGGCCGAGCAGGTCGACCGGGGCTGCCCCATGGTGCTGGGCGGCCCGCTGCCGCACGTCATGGCGGCCAAGGCGGTCGCGCTCGCCGAGGCCCGCCGGCCCGACTTCGCGGACTACGCCCAGCGGATCGTGGCCAACGCTCAGGCGCTCGCCGAGGGGCTGGTCCGCCGCGGCGCCCGCCTGGTGACCGGCGGCACCGACAACCACCTGGCGATCATCGACGTCACGTCGTACGGGCTGACCGGCCGGCAGGCCGAGCAGGCGCTGCTCGACTCGGGCATCGTGACCAACCGCAACTCGGTCCCGCAGGACCCCAACGGCGCCTGGTACACGTCGGGCATCCGGATCGGCACGCCCGCGCTGACCACCCGCGGTCTCGGCACCGGGGAGATGGACACGATCGCCGAGCTGATCCACACCGTGCTGAGCCGGACGACGGCGGGCGCCAACCCCGACGGCACCGCCTCGAAGGCCAAGTACGCGCTCGACCCGGCCGTCGCCGACAAGGTCAGCCGCCAGGCCAGCGAACTCCTGACCGGCTTCCCCCTGTACCCGAACGTCGACCTGACCTGACCCACCCTCGCCGGCCGATCATGCAGTTGTGGTGCCCGGATCACCCCGGTTCGGGGAGTACGTCCCCCACCACGACTGCATGATCGACGGAAACAGGGGCGGGTCAGGCGATCGGTCGCTTCAGGTGGTAGCGGTGCACCTCGGTGCTGCCCTGCACGTTGTTGACGTCCTCGGCCGCGGACACCAGCTCCCAACCCTCACGGCCGACCCGGTTGAGGTGCGCGATCGCGGTGTCGCCGTAGGGCGTGATGTCCTTGCGCGACCCGTCCGGGCCGTACCAGACGAACGACACGTGGAAATTGCGGCCCTGCCCCTGGTAACGGCGGACCAGCAACGCGTACTCCCAGGCAACCATGGGGCCCATTATGACCGTCCACGCAGGACGGCCGCGCGGTGGTGGTCGCACTTTGCCACCGTGTGAACACGGTGTGTCAACGAATCGGCACGGTCCGCAGTTCGCGGGCCGCCGCCGGGTCGGGGCAACCGGCGAGGGCCAGCGCGTCGCGCAGCTCGGCGGCGAGCAGGGCCAGGGCCGCCTCGACGCCCGCGCCACCGCCCGCCGCGAGGGCCCAGAGCAGGGGCCGGCCGACCAGCACCCCGGCGGCGCCGAGCGCCAGCGCCCGCAGCACGTCGGCGCCGCTGCGGATCCCGCTGTCCAGCAGCACCGCGCACCGGTCGCCGACCGCGTCGACCACCTCGGGCAGCATCGTGACGCTGGCCGGCGCCCCGTCGAGCTGCCGCCCGCCGTGGTTGGAGACCACGACGCCGGCCGCCCCGACCCGGACGGCCTCCCGCGCGTCCCGCGGGTCGAGCACCCCCTTGACCACCAGCGGCAGGTCGGTCTGGTCGCGTAGCCAGGCCAGGTCGTCCCAGCCCAGCGCCGGCGCGAAGGGCGCGTCCGGGGCGACCGTGGAGACCCCGGGTGTGCCCGCGTGCGCCAGGTCGTCACGGCCGTGCGGCAGGTTCACGGCCCCCACCTCGGCCGGTAGCCGGAAGGCGTTGCGCAGGTCCCGCAGGCGCCGGCCCAGCACGGGTACGTCGACGGTCACCACGAGCACCCGGCACCCGGCGTCGCGCACCCGGGCCAGCAGGTCCCGCACCAGCGCCCTCTCGCGCAGCCAGTAGAGCTGGAACCAGACCTCCGCGCCGGTCGCGGCGACCTCCTCCAGCGGGGTGCTGCCGAGGGTGCTCGCGACGTAGGGCACCCCCGCGGCGGCCGCCGCCGACGCCATCCCCCGCTCGCCGTCGGGGTGCACGAGCCGCTGGTACGCCATCGGGGCCACACCCACCGGCATCGCGTACCGGTGGCCGAGCAGCCGCGTCGCGAGGTCCGGCGACTCCACGGCCCGCAGCGCCCGGGGCACGACCGCCACCCGGTCGAGGGCGGCCCGGTTCGCGGCGAGCGTGACCTCGTCGCCGCTGCCCCCATCGACGTAGTCCCACACGTCCGGCGGCAGCACGGCCCGGGCCAGCTCCCCGAAGGCGGCCAGGCAGGCCGGCGGCCCGTCGCTCGGCAGGTCGGTCGGCTCGGCCATCGCTCACTCCCCCGGGCTCGATCGGATGCCGGAAACTAGCCGTCGCCCGACCGGGCCGTCAATCGCGCCGCGGCGCACTCTCGGCGAGGTGCGGGACGCCTGGACGACGCGCCGCCGACGCCGGACACCCTAGGCTGGGACGATGGCCACCTGGGAGGACGTTCGCAGGATCGCCGCCACCCTGCCCGAGACGGCCGAACACCCGTCGTACGACGGCCTGCCGGCCTGGCGGGTGCGGGACAAGGCGTTCGTCTGGGAACGGCCGCTGCGCCGGGCCGACCTGGCGGCGCTCGGCGACGACGCGCCCGACGGGCCGGTCCTCGGCGCCCGGGTGCCGGACCTGGGCGCCCGGGAGGCGCTGCTCGCCGACGACCCCGCCGTCTACTTCACCATCCCGCACTTCGACGGCTACCCGGCCGTCCTGGTCCGGCTGGACCGGATCGGGCTGGCGGAGCTGACCGAGCTGATGGTCGAGGCGTGGTACGCCCGCGCGCCGAAACGGCTGGCCGCCGCGTACCGGGCGCAGGCCGATCCCCCACCGGCCGGATAGCCGCGGCTCGGACGACGATCATCGCCGGCTACGCGCTCGTGGCGCGGGAACTGTTCGCCGGCCGTTCGCCGCCGGGCCGCCCGGGCGTCGGCCGCGCGCCCTAGTCTCGTCCGGTCGGACCGGACGCCAGGAGGCCGCCGCGCATGACCCCGCCACCGATCGGCCGCACCACGGACGCCACGGTCACGGCGGTACGCCGCATCGGCGACACCGCGCCGCACAGCGCCTTCACGGATCTGGTGCGCCACGGCGACCGCTGGCTCTGCGCGTTCCGCGAGGGCAGCTCGCACGTCTCGGGCGACGGCGCGATCCGGGTGCTCACCTCGACCGACGGCCGCGGCTGGACGCCCGTGGCGCTGCTGCGGCGTGACGGCGTCGACCTGCGCGACCCCCGCTTCGTGTCCCGTCCGGACGGGCGGCTGCACCTGTACGCGGCCGCCGTGACCGGCGAGGTCACGAAGACCTTCCAGACCGTCGCCTGGCTCTCGCCGGACGGTCGCACCTGGGGCGACCCGACCCCGGTCGGCGAGCCGGACGTCTGGATGTGGCGGGCCGCCTGGCACGACGGTCACCTGTACGGCGTCGGCTACGCCACCCGGGAGCCGTGGTTCGCCCGGCTCTACGCCAGCGCCGACGGCGTCGACCTCCGGCCCCTGGTGCCGACGCTGTTCACGGGCGGCTACCCCAACGAGTCGGGCCTGGTCTTCGAGCCCGACGGCACGGCGGTCTGCCTGCTGCGCCGCGACGGGGAACCGGCCACCGCGCAGCTCGGCCGGGCCCGGCCGCCGTACCGGGACTGGGAGTGGACGGACCTCGGCGTCCGGGTGGGCGGGCCGGCCCTGCTGCGGCTGCCGGACGGCCGACTGTTGGCCGGCGTACGCCTGCTGGACGGCCGCGTCCGCACCGCGATCTGCGCGGTCGACGCCGAGCGAGCCGAGCTGACCGAGCTGGTCGCCCTCCCCTCCGGCGGCGACACCAGCTACCCCGGTCTGGTCTGGCACGACGGCGTGCTGCACGTCAGCTACTACTCGTCCCACGAGGGACGCACCTGCGTCTACGTGGCCGAGGTGGCGCTCGAAGCCGGCTGACGCCCGGGCGTTCAGGCCGGCGCCGGTGTCTGCGCGTGGATGTGGAACCGCAGCGAGCGGGCGTCGGTGAAGCACTCGCGCATCGGTCGCACCAGATCGCGGTGCTCGGGGCTGCGTTCCCAGGTCTCGAAGTCGGCGAGGCTCGCCCACTCGCTGGTGATGAGCCACTGCTCCGGGTCGGCCGACGAGCGGCACACCTGGTCGACGAGGTGCCCCGCCACCCCGCCCGCCACCTGGTGTCGGATCGCCTCGTACGCGGCCAGGAACGCCGCGGTCCGCTCGGTCGGCACCCGCACCAGGAACACCACCCGGGCCCGCTGTCCACTCATCCGTCGCCCTCCCTCGCCGGCGCCGCCCCGCGCAGGACCAGCGCGCTGTTGTACCCGTCGAAGCCCCGCGCGCAGACCAGTGCCACCCGGCCGCGGGGTGTCCGGTGCTCGCGCAGGAAGTCGAGTTCGCAGCCTTGTGCCACCTCGTCCGGCGCGGCCGAGGCCGGCAGCGTGTCGTGCCGGAAGGCGAGCAGCGCGGTGGCCACGTCCAGCGCCGCGCCGCCCTGGTGCGCCCGGCCGGTCAGCGGCTTGGCCGTGCTCACCGGCGGCGGCCGGTCGCCGAACACGGCGCGCAGCGCGGTGGCCTCGGCCCGGTCGTAGCGCGGCACGCCGAGCGCGTCGGGCAGGACCACGTCCACCTCGTCGGGCCCGACGCCGGCCCGGTCCAGGGCCAGCCGCATGGCCCGCGCGTACTGGGCCGGGTCGCCGGCGCTCGTCGGGCCGGTGTGCGCGGCGTCGTGGGTGGCGCCCCACCCGGTCAGCTCGCCGTGGATCCGCGCGCCCCGGGCCAGCGCGTGTCCCAGTTCCTCCACCACGAAGACCGCGCCGCCCTCGGCCGGCAGGTAGCCGCTGGCCGCGGCGTCGAACGGCCGGTAGGCCCGCTCCGGGTCGGCAACGTCGCTGAGCAGACCGTTCGCGAGCTGACAGGTGAGGGCGTACGGGCTCAGGGGGCACTCGGTGCCGCCCGCGATCACCACGGGGGTGCCCCGGCGGATCGACCGGACCGCGTGGGCGAGGCTGTCGAGGCCACCGGCGGCCTCGCTCACGAGCACCCCGCACGGCCCCTTGAACTGGTGGTGGATCGACAGTTGCCCCACGCTGGCCGCGTAGAACCACGCGATCGACTGGTACGCCCCGACGGTGCGCGACGGGCCGCCCCACAGCCGCTGCAGCTCCCGCTGCCCGAACAGGTTGCCCCCCGAGGAGCTGGCGAGGGTGACGGCGTAGCCGTACGGGTCGGGCGAGCTCTGCGGGAGCCCCGCGTCGGCGAGGGCCAACCGGGTGGCGGCGAACGCCAGGTGCGTCCACCGGTCGGTCTGCACGAGCTGGCGGCTCTCCGCGTACGCCGTCGCGTCGAAACCGGGCACCTCGCCGGCGAGGCGGGTCGGGTAGCCGGCCGGGTCGAACAGCGTGATCGGTCCGGTGCGCCGGGCGCCGGTCAGCACCGTACGCCAGTGCGCCGCCGCGCCGATCCCGCTCGGGGCCACCACCCCGATGCCGGTGACCACCGCCCGGGCGGTCACGCCGCGGCCTTCGCGAGGCGCCGGAAGATCATCGCCGACTGGAAGCCGCCGAACCCGCTGCCCACCGAGAGCGCCACGTCCACGGGCAGCTCACGCGCCTCGTTCGGCACGTAGTCCAGGTCGCACTCCGGGTCCCGGGTCGTCCAGTTGGCCGTGGGCGGGACCACGCCGAACTCGATGGCGAGGGCGCAGGCGGCCATCTCGATCGAGCCGATGGCGCCCAGCGAGTGCCCGACCATGGACTTGATGGAGCTGATCGGCACCCGGTAGGCGACGTCGCCGAGCGCCCGCTTAAACGCGGCCGTCTCGTGCCGGTCGTTCTGCCGGGTCCCGGAGCCGTGCGCGCTGATGTAGGAGACCTGCTCGGGGGCGAGCCGGGCCTGTCGCAGGGCGGCCGTGACGGCGAGCGCCATCTCCACGCCGTCGGGCCGCAGCCCGGTCATGTGGTAGCCGTTGCTGTGGCTCGCGTACCCGGCGACCTCGCAGTAGACGTGCGCGCCGCGCCGCCGGGCGTGCCCGGCCTCCTCCAGCACCAGCACCGCCGCCCCCTCGGCCAGCACGAAGCCGCGCCGGTCGGCGTCGAACGGGCGGGAGGCGTGCGCGGGGTCGTCGTTGTCCGGGCTGGTCGCCTTGATGGCGTCGAACGAGGCGACGGTGACCGGTGATATCGGCGAGTCGGCGGCGCCCGCGAGGACCACGTCGGCCTCGCCGTCGGCGATGAGCTGGTGGCCGTACCCGATGGCGTCGATGCCGGAGGTGCAGCCGGTCGAGACCACCTGGGCCGGCCCGTGCAGCCGGTGCCGGACGGCCACGTCGGCGGCCAGGCTGCTGGGCACGAGCGCCTGGTACAGGTGCGGGCCGGCGTGGGCGGGGTCGACGAGCCAGTGACGGCCACCGTCGCTCACGGCCACGTACTCCTGCTCCAGGGCCATGGTGCCGCCCACCGCCGTGCCGAGCACCACGCCGGCGCGCTCGCGCTCGGCGTCGCTGAGTGTCAGGCCCGCGTCGGCGACCGCCTCGTCGGCGCAGGCCAGCGCGAACTGGACGTACCGGTCGGCCCGCCGCAGCTCGGCCTCCGCGAGGCCGGCGGCGACCGGGTCGAAGTCGCACTCGGCGGCGATCCGGGACCGGAACGGCGACGGGTCGAAGAAGGTGATCCGCCGGGTCGCCGTCCGCCCCTCGGTGATCGACTTCCAGAACCGGTCCCGGGTGGCGCCGCCCGGTGCGACCACGCCGATCCCGGTCACCACCGTGCGGCGCCCGGTCACGACGCGCCCCGCTGCTCGGGCATCTCGGTGTCGACGTGGCCGAGTTCCGGCCGGGGCGCGAGCGGCCCCAGGTGGAAGACCACCTCGGCCGGCTCGTCGCCGGTGTTGCGCAACCGGTGCCGGACGTTCACCGGCACGAACAACGCCTCGCCCGCGCCCAACGGCACCGGCCGGTCGTCCAGGTCCACGGTGATCGCGCCGCGGGCCACGTACAGGAACTCCTCGCTGTACGGGTGGTAGTGCTCGGCGATCCGCTCCCCCGGCGCCAGCGCGGCCACCCCCAGGAAGCCCGACGTGCTCCCGACCGTACGCGGGCCGAGCAGGACCCTCAGCTCGCCGCCACGGCGCCGGTCGGCCGGCACGTCCCGGGCGGCGACCGGTCCCAGCGTCCGCTCAGTCATCGCCGCCTCCCGCCGCTTGGGTCTGCACCCGCCGCTCGATCCGTTCCTTGATGACGGCGAGCTGCACGGCGCTGTTGGCGTTGATCCGCTCGGTCATGCCGGCGTTGTCCACGGGCGCGGTCGGCTTCATGGCGAAGTCCTGCACCCAGGTCATCCGGGTGCCCTCCCGTTCCTCGGCGTAGCGCCAGTGGATGCGCATGTACTCGAACGGCCCGGTCTCCACCCGGTGGGCGTGCACCTCCCGCGTGGCCGGGTCGGCGGTGCGCTCGCTGACCCAGCTCCACACCGTCCCGTTCTCGTCGGGGTGCATGGTGAGGCGGAAGCGCACCGTGTCCCCCTCCCGGTGCAGGATCTCCACGACCGCGTACTCGGTGAACAGCTCCGTCCAGTTCGCCACGTCGTTGGTGACGTCCCAGACCAGCGGCAGCGGCGCGGCGATCACCACGCTGTTCTCGGTGTGCCCCGGTTGCTCGCTGCGCCGGGCCACCAGGTCGGCCACCGCCGGGATGCTGAGCTGCGCGGCCTGTTCGGGGATCTGCACCCGGTACCGGTCGGCGACGACCGCGGACAGTTCGAGTAGAGCGAGGGAGTCCAGGCCGAGTTCCTCGAGGGAGGCGGCGGGGGCACGGGCGGCGGTGTCGGCGTCCAGCCCGCAGTGCGCCACCAGGATGTCGGTGATCTCGGCGGCCAGCGGGTGTCCTCGCGTGACGGTCATGAAGTCCTCCTCAGTGGGCGTCGGGCTGGGCGGCGGTGGCCGGTGGGCGGGGCGCGGACGGAGCCGGGTCGGCCGGTGCGGAAGCGACCGGCTCGGCCGGTGCGGGAACGGCCTGGTCGGCCGATGCGGAGGCGGCCGGTGCGGAAGCGGCCTGGTCGGGGCCGGGCGCCGAGGCGGCGAGGAGCCGGTCGACGAGGCCCGTGGTGTGGCGGCCCTTGCGGAACTCGGCGTCGTCGAGCACCCGCCGTACGAACGGGATGGTCGTCCGCACGCCCGGCCCGGCCACGTCGAACTCGTCGAGGGCACGTTCGAGCCGACCGAGCGCCAGCTCGCGGTCCGGCGCCCAGACCGCCACCTTGGCCAGCAGCGAGTCGTAGTGCGGGCCGACCACGTAGCCGGGCCGGCCGTGGGTGTCCACCCGGGTGAAGGGGCCGCCGGGCGGGACGAAGCGCTCCAGGCGCCCCGGCGTCGGCGCGAAGCCGCGGTCCGGGTCCTCCACGTTGACCCGGCACTCCACGGCCACGCCGTGCGGGCGGATCTCGTCCTGCCGCCAGCGCAGCGGCACTCCCGCGGCGATGTGCAGCTGCTCGTGCACCAGGTCGATCCCCGTGATCATCTCGGTGACGGGGTGTTCCACCTGGATCCGGCAGTTGATCTCCAGGAAGTGGAACCGCTCCGCGGCGTCGACCAGGAACTCCAGCGTGCCGGCCCCGGTGAACCCGACCTCGAGCGCGCCCCGCAGGGCGGTCGCCGCGATCGCGTCGAGCGTGCCGGCGGACAGCGCCGGAGCAGGCGCCTCCTCGACGAGCTTCTGGTGCCGCCGCTGCACCGAGCAGTCCCGGGTGCCCAGGTGCACGCCGTTGCCGTGCGCGTCGCAGAGCACCTGGACCTCGACGTGCCGGGCGTCGGTGAGGTACCGCTCGACGTACACCCGGTCGTCGCCGAACACCGCCTGTGCCGCGGCCCGGGTCCTCGCGTACGCCCGGGGCAGGTCGGCGGGCGACTCCACCACGGTCATGCCCCGACCGCCGCCGCCGGCGGCCGCCTTGACGATGACCGGGTAGCCGATCTCCGCGGCCACCTCGACGGCGGCCTCCGCGGTGGGCACCGGCTCGACGCTGCCGGCCGGCAGCGGCAACCCGGCGCGGCTCATGAGGGCCCGGGCCGATGACTTGTCGGCGAGCGCCGCCATCACGGCGGGGCGCGGGCCGATGAAGGTCAGCCCGTTTCCGGCGCAGATTTCGGCGAAGTCGGCGTCCTCGGAGAGGAAGCCGTACCCGGGATGCACGGCCTGGGCGCCGACCTGCCGCGCCGCCTCCACGATCGCCGCCGCGTTGAGGTAGCTGCGCCGGCTGGCCGCCGGACCGATCCGGACGGCCTCGTCGGCGAGGCGTACGGCCGCCGAGTCGGCGTCCGCGGCCGAGTACACCACCGCCGTCCGTACGCCCAGCTCGCGGCAGGCGCGCAGCACCCGCAGGGCGATCTCACCCCGGTTGGCGATCAGCACCTTCTCGAACATCCCGCACCACCTCAGGCCGGATCCAGGGCGACCAGCGGCTGGTCGTACTCCACCGGCTGGCCGTCGTCGGCCAGCACGGCGGCCACGCGGCCGGCCCGGTCCGCGGTGACCTCGTTCATGAGCTTCATGGCCTCGACGATCCCGATCACCTGCCCGGGCCGGACCACGTCGCCCACGGCCACGAACGGCGCGGCGCCGGGCTCCGGGGCCCGGTAGAAGGTCCCGACGATCGGCGAGCGGACCACCATGGCGTCGGCGGCCTGCTCGACCGGGGGCGCCGCGGCCGGGCGCGGCTCGGGCGGCGCCGCCGGCTCCGGCACGGCGGCCATGGCCCCCGGGTCGTGCCACTCGACCTCGAGCACGGTGTCACCGCTGCTCAGTCGCAGCCGGCGCACCGGGCCGGGCAGTTCGGCGACCACCTGCCGGGCGTGCCGGCGCAGGCCGGCCAGCACGGCGTCGGCGCCGCCCCGTCCGACCGCCCCGTCGGCGCTCCGCCCGCCCGCTCCGTCGGCGCTCCGGTCGCGCGCCGGTGGCGCCACGTCGAAGCGGGCCGTCCCGGCGGTCACCGGGCACCCGACCGGATGCCGGCCCGGGCCGCGCCGAACCGCCGGAACCGTTGCCGGCGTCGCCGCACCAGGGTGGCCGCCGACATGTCGAGCAGCGGCAGCAGGTTGGCCCGCACCGCCTCCCCCAGCGCCCGCGCGGCGGCCTCCGGGTCGCCGTGCGCGGCGCCCGGGGGCTCCGGGACGATCTCGTCCACCACGCCGAGCCGGTGCAGGTCCGGCGCGGTCAGCCGCAACGCCCGCGCCGCCTCCGGCGCCGCCGAGCGGTCCGGCCAGAGGATCGCGGCGCACCCCTCCGGGCTGATCACCGAGTAGACGGCGTGCTCGAGCATGAGCACGCGGTCGGCGACGGCCAGCGCGAGGGCGCCGCCGCTGCCGCCCTCGCCGGTGATGACGGTGACGACCGGGGTGGGCAGCACGGTGAGGGCGAGGATGTTCTCCGCGATGGCCGCGGCCTGGCCCTGCTCCTCGGCGTCGACGCCGGGGTCCGCGCCGGGGGTGTCCACGAGGGTGACGACCGGCAGGCCGAGCCGGGCGGCGAGGCGCATGAGCCGCAGGGCCTTGCGGTGCCCGGCCGGACTCGCCATGCCGAAGTTGCGGGAGACGAGTTCGGCGGTGGTGTGCCCCTTCTGGTGGCCGATCACCATGACCGGCCGGCCGTCGAGCCGGGCCAACCCGCCGACCACGGCCGGGCAGTCGCCGCCGAGCCGGTCGCCGTGCATCTCGACGAAGCCGTCGAAGGCCGAGTCGAGGTAGTCCAGCGTCGTGGGCCGGCCGGGGTGCCGGGCCAGTCGTACGGTCGTCCAGGGGTCCGCCCCGGTCGACGCCGCCGGGTCCGCCTCCGCCGCCGGCGGAGTCTGCTGCCGGGGTACGACGGGACGGGCCGCCGCCGTGGGAACGCGGGGCGGCGCGGTGGCCGACGCGCGTCCGGCCCGAGCGGCGGCGAGCAGCGCGACCAGCCGCCCGCGCAGGGCGCGCCGCGGCACCACCATGTCGACCTGGCCGTGCCGCAGCAGGAAGTCGGCGGTCTGGAAGCCCTCGGGCAGTGCCCGGCCGGTGACCTGGCGGATCACGCGGGGGCCGGCGAAACCCATCCGGGCGCCGCTCTCGGCGAGCACCACGTCGGTGTTGGTGGCGAACGAGGCGGCCACCCCGCCGTACGTGGGGTCGGTGAGCACGCTCACCGTGAGCAGTCCCACCTCGCGCAGCGCGGCGATCGCCTGGCTCACGGTGGCCATCTGCATCAGCGACAGCACGCCCTCCTGCATCCGCGCCCCGCCGGAGGCGGTCACGAGGACCAGCGGCACCCGGTCGTCCAGCGCGCGCTCGGCGGCGCGGGTGATGAGCTCGCCGACCGCGCAGCCAAGGCTGCCCCCGAGGAAGCGGAAGTCCATCACCGCGAGGGCGGCCGGGTGGCCGCCGAGGGTGGCGGTGCCGCAGAGGACGGCCTCGGCGAGCCCGGTGCCCGCGCGGGCCGCGGTGATCCGGTGCGGGTACGGCACCACGTCGACGAACCCGATGGGGTCCACGTCGGCGGGGCTGTCGGGCAGCGGCCGGAACGACCCCGGGTCGGCCAGCTGGCGCACCCGGTCCGGCGCGCTGAGCCGGGCGTGGACCCCGCACTCGGGACACACGTCGAGGTTGCGGCGCAGCCGCTTGCGGTAGAGCAGGGTCGCGCAGCCTGTGCAGCGCGACCAGAGCTGCTCCTCGCGGGGCGCGGTGGCGGTCACGGCCGCCGTCCCACGGGCGCGGGGGCGTCGTAGCGGTAGAAGCAGCGCGCCATGGCGTCGCGGGGCGAGCGCCACGTCGGCGAGTACGGCGAGATGTACGGCCGCAGCCGGGCGCTGACCCGGTCGAACTCGGGATGCTCCCGGGCGGCCCGCACCGCCTCGTCACCCGGCAGCTCGGTCTCCAACAGGTGCACGTACAGGTCGTGCAGCCGGTACAGCGACCGGTGCCGCACCCCGGCCAGGTGCGGCAGCTCGGTGGCGTCGGAGTCGGCGAAGATCTCGGCGACCTGCGCCTCGGCGCTCGGGACCACCTTCGCGACGATCAGCGATCGGTCCATGCAACGGGCCTCCTCACAGGACGTCCGCCGGCCGTGGGCGGGCGGAGCCGGGCAAGCCGGACGACTGCCACGATGGGTCGTCGCTCGTCACGCGGGCGTCACCGCGGCCGATGGCCCGGCGACGGCAGGTGGTGACGCTGCGTTGACGCAAGCTGTGTACCGGCTATGAGTCACGCGCGTTCGGAGCCGTCCCGACGAGCACAATGGGCAGTTCAGAGCCGCTCTCACGGTTTCCTGCGGGTCGACCGCCAGCACACCCGACTGTTGACCCAGAGTGACCATCATTGATAATCTTCGTCACGGTCAGCCCGGCGGCCCCGGCGCGACGCCGCGCCCTCGGCGAGCGACGACAGCGGCGTCACGGGCAGCCGCGCCGGGGACACAGCAGACAGTCGGGACGAGCGTTCCGCAGGGGGTGCCGCCGTGGCCGCTGATCCGTCCGCGCCGACCGGGTCGTGTCCCGGCGCCGGCGTCTCACTCCATCTACTCGGTGGGTTCCGGTTGCTGCACGACGACACGCCGGTGGTGGTGCCCCGCGGCCTGCAACGGGTGATCGCGCTGATCGGGCTCCGCCCCGGCGCCACCCGCTGCGAGCTGGCCGGGCTGCTGTGGCCCGACGCGCCCGAGGAGCGGGCGCTGTCGTCACTGCGTACGGCCCTGTGGCGGCTGCGGCAGGACCCGTGCTGCCCCCTGGAGGTCAGCACCGACACCGTACGGCTCGACCCGGCGGTCCGGCTCGACGTGGACGAGCTGGTGGGCACGGCCGGTCGGGTACGTGACGGCGTCTGCCCGCGCGCCGCGGCCGGGGCGCTCGCCGCGGGGCGGCACGATTTGCTGCCCGGCTGGTACGACGACTGGGTGCTGCTGGAGCGGGAACGGCTGCGGCAACTGCGCCTGCACATGCTGGAACAGGTCGCCGGCCAGCACCTGGCGGCGGGCCGGCACGGTGAGGCCCTGGAGGCCGCGCTGGAGGCGATGGCCGCCGAGCCGCTGCGTGAGACGCCCCACCGGCTCGTGGTGCGCATCCACCTGGCCGAGGGCAACGCCTTCGAGGCGGTGCACGCCTTCTACGTCTACCGGGACCTGCTCCGGCGCGAGCTGCGGCTGGAACCGTCGCCGGCCATGTGCGCGCTGCTCGACGACACGCTCGCCCCGATCCGCCGGGCCAGCCGGGACGGCGCGGCCACCCCGCGCCGCGCTCCGGGGCATCCCGCGCGGGCCCCGGGAGGCCCGGCCCGGCCGGCGTCACCGTCCCGCCGCAACGCGTGACGGGCAGGTGACAGGCGGGCGGGCACGGTGGGCGGCACAGCAGTCCCGTGGCCCGGTGGGGGTCACCGCTGGAAGGGGTCCGGATGAGCCGTCTTCTGATCGTGAGCAGGATCGTCCCCGGCGCGGAGGGCCGGGTCGCCCAGATCTTCGCCGAGTCCGACGCGACCGAGCTGCCCGGCCTCACCGGGGTCACCCACCGGTCGCTGTACTGCCTGCACGACGTCTGCGTCCACCTCATGGAGACCGCGGACATCGACCCGGAGACGCTTGCCTCCGCCCGTACGCACCCGCTCTACCGGCAGGTCAACGAGCGCCTCTCCGCGCACACCTCGCCGTACCTGCCGACCTGGCGCTCCCCGCGCGACGCGATCGCGAGCTGCTTCTACCGGTGGGACGCCGGCGTCCCCGCGCCCCGCGCCGCCGGCTGAGGCCGCCGTGTCCGCCACAGCGCCGCACGTGCTCGTCATCGGCGCCGGCACCGGCGGGATGTGCCTGGCGCACGGGCTGCGCCGCGCCGGGATCGGCGTCGACGTCTACGAGCGGTACCGGACCCGCGGGGAGGGCCTGCTCGGCTACCGGGTGGGCATCGGCCCCACCGGCAGCCGGGCGCTGCGGGAGTGCCTCCCACCCGAACTGTTCGCCGTCTACCTGGCCACCTGCGCCCGCTCCCCGCGCTGGTTCAACGTCCTCACCCAGGGCCTGCGCCAGACGGCGTCGTTCGAGCTGCGCCCCGACACCCACCCCGTCGACACCGAGCGGTCGGTGGCCCGGATGACCCTGCGGCAGGTCCTGCTCACGGGCATGGAGGACGTGGTCCACTTCGACCGGACGTTCACCCACTACGAGCAGCGTGACGACGGCACCGTCACCGCCCACTTCGCCGACGGCAGCAGCGCCACGGGTGACCTGCTCGTCGCCGCGGACGGCACCCACTCCGCCGTCCGCCGGCAGTACCTGCCGCACGCCGTCACCCGCGACGCCGGCACCGTCAACATCGCCACCCGCATCCCGCTCACCCCGCACACCCGCTCGCTCCTGCCCGAGCGGCTCCAGCGCGGCATCTCGCTGATCTTCGGCACCGGCGGGATGATGGGCGTCCTCCACGTCATGGACTTCAAGTGGGACGCCGACGGCCGGCTCAAGCCGGGCGTCAGCGAGGCCGACGCCGCCCTGCTGTCCCGCTGGCCCGGGCTCGCCCACGATCCCACCCGGGACAACATCAACCTCGTCGTGTGGAGCACCGCCCGCCGCTTCCCGCCGGACGTGCTGCAGCGCCGCGGCGACGACCTGGTGCAGGTCGCGCTCGACCTCACGGGCAACTGGCATCCGCACCTGCGTGAGCTCCTGATGCGCAGCGACCCGGCCAGCGCCCTGCCCATCCGCGTCACCACCTCCGAGCCGGTGCCGCCGTGGAAGGCCAGCACGGTCACGCTGCTCGGCGACGCGATCCACACCATGACGCCGGGACGCGGCGTGGGCGCGAACACGGCGCTGCGCGACGCCGCGCTGCTCTGCCGGCAGCTGCGGCTCGCGGCCGCCGGCGAGAAGACGCTGGTGCAGGCCGTCGCCGACTACGAGGCGGCGATGGTGCCGTACGGGTTCGCCCGCGTGGCCGACTCGCTCAACCGCAGCGGCACCAACGGGGACGACGGGATGTACAAGCCGGTCGTCGGCCGGCTCGCGCTACTCGGCGCCCGCGGCTACTTCGGCGTCACCAGCCGGGTGCCCCGGCTGCGGCGCAAGTTCGTCGACGACTTCTACACCTACCGGGGCGAGGAGGACTGACCAGTTCCCGTACGACCCCGGCGCCGGTGCGGCGCCGGGGTCGTCGCCATCTTCCCGGCCACGCTCCGTCGCCCGCCGCGCACCGCCGGTGCCGCCGCGTCCCACGCCCGGGCCGGGCGGCCGAGCCTCCCTCACGGACCCGCCGCGCGTATGCGAAGCTGCGGCGGGTTTTTCTCACGTGACTGATTTTTCCGACGAGGTGAGAGGGAGGGTCTGCCATGTCGTGGTCCTTCGGGCACTCGCTCACAGTGATACTGGTCCTGCTGTTCGGCCTGGCCTCCGGTTGGGCGCTGCGCGGCTGGCGTGACGCGCGCACCCGGGGCGGCACGTCCATCGTGGACGGCGACCCGGCCGGGCCGGCCGTGCTCGCCACACCGGCTCCCGAGGCCGTGGCGGAGCCGGCGGCGGCACCGGCCACCATCGACCCGGCGCCGACCGCGGTCGCCGACGAGCCCGCACCCGTGGACACCGCCGGGCCCGGCGCCGCACCGGTCGGAGCGGGCTCCGCCGCGCCCGTACCGGTCGGTGACGCGGCGCCCGCGTCCGACGTCGACCCCGCCGACATGGCGCTGACCGGCGACCCGGTCCCCGCGCCGGCGGACGCGGCGGAGCCCGCCGCCGTGGTCGGGCCCCGACCCGTGCCGGCGGCCGAGCGGACCGACGAGACGGCCCCGGCCACCACGGTCGCGGCGCCGGTCGAGCCCGTGGCGGACGAGCGGGACGCCCGCGCCGCGGTGGAGCCTGACGTCATCGCCGCCGGGGAGCCGGCCGCCACGGCGTCGGCACCGGTCGAGACCGAGGTGGAGCCCGACACGACCCCCCTCGAAACGTCGGCCGGCACGGCGTCGGGTCCGGTCGAGACCGAGCAGGAGCCCGACGCGGCCGCCGCTCGGCCGGCCGGGGGAACGGTGGACCCGGAACCCGTGCCGGTGGCCGCGGACGCGGCGCCGGTGGCGGACGAGCGGGCCGGTGACCCACGCGTCGACGAGGAGCCGGTTGGCGGCGGGCGGCTCGACGACGAGCCGTCGGCCGGCGGCCAGGCAGCCGACGGGCCGGTCGTCGCGGAACAGGCCGACGAGCGGGCCGCGAGCGCGCCGACCGGCGTGGACCAGCCCGGCGCGCCGGCCGGCGTGGACCAGCCCGCAGAGCCGGCCGGCGACGACCGGACCCTGCCGGCCGCCCCGCCACGGCGCCCTGGGGTGGCGACCCCGCCGGTCCGCCCGGTGGCCCCGGCGGCGGTGGAGGTGGACGACTTCCGCCGCATCCAGGGTGTCGGGCCGAAGATGGCCGCCGCCCTGCAGGCCGCCGGCGTCCGGACGTACCGGCAGCTGGCCGACCTGGACGAGACCGCGCTGCGCGACCTCATCCGCGGCGCGGGGCTGCGTGCGGCGCCCGGCCTGGCGACCTGGCCGCAGCAGGCGAAGGTGCTGGCGGGCGCGCCGGACGAGGCCGCCACGGCGCTGTCCGGGCCGAACGGCGCCGACCCGGCCTGACCGGTCCGGGCCGGGCGCCCTCGGCAGAGGTGATCGACTCGGTTCGTGGTGTCGCGACACCACGACGTCCGGGAACCCGGGTCGATCACCTCGGCACGGCACGGCTCGACGCGGCGGGCGGGCACCTCGCGGACAACCCACGGAAGACCGGCATACCGGGCAGGGATCCGGCTGGTGCTGGCCGGCGTGGCCCTCGCCGACGCCCGCCGCAGCTGGGGCCGCCCACCCGAGGCGCCTCTGCCGCCACACTTGACCGTCGACGTGGCGCGCGTACCCGCTCACACCAGCGCGCCGTCGTACGCGCGGACCCGCAGCCGCTGCCCGGCGGACGCGCCCAGGCGCACCTGGAGCCCGAGCGGCGCGGCGGCCCGGCGCACCTCGTCGACGTGCAGCGAGCCGTGCCGGTCCACGATGAGCACCGGGGGCTCCTCCCACTCGCCCTCGGGCAGGTGGAAGGAGAGCAGCGTGACGGAGGTCGGCAGGTAGCCGGGGTACGCGGCCCGCGCGGCGGCCTCGTCGCGGTGCGCGAGCACGACGAGGTCGGGCAGGTGCGCGAAGTCCCCGGCGATCCCGTCGGCCCTCCAGTGCGCCGGCTCCTCCCCCGCGCCGGTCAGGTGGTGGGAGCGGTTGGCCGAGGTGATGCAGAGGTGGTCCACGCCCGCCTCGGCGGCCGCGCGCTCGAGGAACGCGTTCGACAGGCAGCCCGACCCCGGCGCGATCACCTGGGTCGTACGGATCCCCCGGTCGTCCCGGGTGAGGTGGGCCGGCAGCCGGTCGGCGGCGGGTCCGCGGAAGCCGAACGGCCCGGCGCCGTAGAGGGCGTCCATGAGCTGGCGTACGCGCCGCTCGGGCAGCCGGGGCGAGATCCGCGACCAGTCGAACATGGAGGGTATCCGCTGCGCCGCCGCCGTCACGCTGCCCACCTGGTCGAGGGGCCGACCCTTGGCCCGGTTGAGGCGACGCACCGTCTCCGCGTCCGGGCGCGTCACGAGGGCGTAGAAGTTCCCGAAGGCCGCCGCGACGACCGCGCCGTCGGCGAGCGCACGGGCCGCGTGGGCGACGTCGGCCGGACGGTCGATGTACCGGGTCGGTGTCGGATCGGGCATGGTTCCTCCTCGGCGGGTGCCCTGAGGCCAGTTCTACGTCCGCCACCGCGCTCCGCGCCGAGATCGGTCCTCGATCCGATAGTTGCCGCACGCGACGTGGTGCCGTCGGCCGATCCCCCGTCGTACCACCGGGTCCCGGCGGCCGTCCGGGCGGCCGATCCGCCGGCCCCGTCGCCCACACCGTTAGCCGTTCGAGCCGACTGGGTACAACGCCTGCACCTCGAAAACCACCACGACCCCTCGGAGGAACGCCATGCGTGGCTCGTCGATACTCGGAGTCATCGTCGTCATCTGGCTGATCATCGGCGCCATCGCCGCCGGCCAGCGGGGCTACTACAGCGGCGACGACACCAACTGCGCGGAGGCCGGCACGATTCTGGTCACCATCGTGGCGGGGCCGCTGAACTACATCGGCGCGAACCCGAGAATCGACTGCGAGCTTCCCGAGCCGTCCAAGTAGGACGGATGCCGGTCCGCGTCCGCACGGTCGCGGGCAGACCGACCATCACCTCGGCCCGCGCCCCCTCCCCGGCGCGGGCCGCACCATGTCAGGCCGGCGTTCCCGGGGCGTCGTCGCGACGGCCACCGCGCGACGGCCCGCGCGGCCGGCCTGCTTGATCGACTTCGTATCGCCGATGTGGCGGCATCCGGACGCGCCGGATGCCGCCAGATCGCCGAGGTGGTGTGGATCAAGCAGGCCCGAGCGGCCCCGCACGGCCGCGGCCCCGCACGGCCGGCCCCCGCACGGCCGTTCCCCCCGCACCCGTCACACCGCCTACTCCGTCCTAGGAGACTGGGTCGTGTTTGTGGGCTGCGGCGGCGGGAAGGGCTGTCGCCCAGCATCGGACCGGACGGGGAGCACCGGCATGCAGATCGGCTACAAGCTTTCCACCGAGGGCTTCGCACCGAAGGAGATCATTCGCCAGGCCGTCCGCGCGGAGCAGGCCGGGTTCGACTTCGTGGAGATGAGCGACCACTACCACCCCTGGCTCGACACCCAGGGGCACTCCGGCTTCACCTGGAGCATGCTGGGCTCGATCGCCGCGCAGACCAGCACCATCGGCCTGGTGACCGGGGTGACCTGCCCGAGCATCCGGTACCACCCGGCGATCATCGCGCAGGCCGCCGCGACCATGGCGCTGATCTCCGACGGGCGTTTCACGCTCGGCGTCGGCGCGGGCGAGCGGCTCAACGAGCACGTCGTCGGGCAGGGCTTCCCCAGCGTCCGGGGACGGCACGAGCGGCTACGGGAGGCGTTGGAGATCATCCGGCTGCTCTGGAGTGGCGGCTACCAGTCGTACGAGGGCCGGCACCTGCAACTGGAGGACGCCCGGGTGTTCGACCTGCCGGAGACGCTGCCGGTGATCGCCGTGGCCGCGAGCGGATCAGAGTCGGCGACCCTGGCCGCGGAACTCGGCGACGGTCTGTTCGCCACCGAGGCGGAGAGCGCCATCGTCGAGCGGTACCGGAACGCGGGCGGGCGGGGCCCGCGCTACGCCGAGGCGCCGATGTCCTGGGCGGCCGACGAGCAGCAGGCGGTGCAGTCGGTGCTGGAGACCAGCCGGTGGCTGGTCACCGGCTGGAAGGTGATGAGCGAGCTGCCCAACCCCGTGAACTTCGACGCGGCCAGCGCGTACGTGGAGGAGAAGCACATCCGGCAGTTCGTCTCGATCGGGCCGGACCCGGAGGTGCACGTGGCGAAGGTCCGCGGCTACGTCGAGGCGGGATTCGACCACATCGTCCTGCAGAACGCCGGCCCCGACCCGGACGGCTTCCTCGACTTCTTCGCGGGCGACCTCGCCGGGCGGCTGCGCTCGCTCGGCTGAGCGCGTCCGGCGCGGCGGCCTCGCGGCACGCGCGGGGGGCGCACCCGGCCACGCCCACGGCGATCCCGGATCGCCGCGGACGGGCGGGTGCGCCCCCCGTGATACGTCAGCCGTCAGCGGAAGCAGGTCGCGACCGGCGCGGTGTTTCCCGCGCAGTTGGTGGGCTCGTTACCGACGACCACACTCTCGTCGTCGATGCGGACCCGGGCGTGTTCGGCGAAGAGACCGCCCGGCGCCAGGGACGCGCTGTTGCCGACGATCTTGCTGGTGTAGACGGACACCTGGCCGGCGGTCGCGTAGATCCCGCCGCCCTTCGAGGTGGCGCCGACCGCCTCGTTGCCGGTGACATCGCTGCCCCGGACGAGCACGTTCGACTTGTCGGCGTGGATACCCCCGCCGACACCGTGGGTGGTGTTGCCGGCGACCACGCTGTCGTCCAGCGGGAGCAGCCCCTTCACCGTCGAGATTCCGCCGCCCTTGAGGGTCGAGGTGTTGTCGCGGATCGTCATGCCGCGCATCACGATCACGGCGTCGGAGTTCGCGATGCCGCCGCCGACCTGCGCGGTGTTCCCGAGCACCTTGGTGTCGAAGACCTTGGTGCGGGCCGAGAAGCTGGCGATGCCGCCGCCCTGGGCCGCGCTGTTCTCGGACAACGTGGTGGTGTCCACGTCGGCCGCGCCCCGGTAGTTGCCGAGCCCGCCGCCGTACCCGTTGGCGCTGTTGTGGTGGAACTGCGAGCCGCGCAGCGTCAGCACCCCGCCGTTGAGCAGGCCCCCGCCCTTGCCCGCGGCGCCGGCCGCGCTGTTGCCGACGAAGGTGCTGTCGGTGACGACCATGTTGCCGTCGTTGAAGATCCCGCCGCCGCCGCCCTCCGGCGAGAGCGAGGTGCTTCCGGTGACCGTCACGCGCTCGACGACGGCGGTCGCGCCGTGCACGACGTGGATGCTGCCGCCCTCGATCTTGGAGCGGCCGTTGCGGAGCGCGACGTTGCGCAGGGTCAGCTCGCCGCCGTCGCGCACCGTGAAGAACCGGAAGTCCTCGGCGTGCACGTCCCGCTCGATGGTGGCACCGGCCCCGTCGATCGTGATCCCCTGGTAGATCACCGGCAGGCCGGCCTTGTCGTCCTCCGGCTTGTGCGGTGGCGCATCCGCGTCGCCGGGGGTCTCGGCGGCGTCGGCCGCTTCCCGGGCGTCGCGGATCCCGCCGTCGTACTCGTCGGGCTGGTGGAACGCCTCGGTGAGGGTGTACGTGCAGTTCGACGCGAGGCGCAGCGACCCGCCGCCCTCGGCATTGGCCTGGACGAGGGCCGCCACCAGCCGAGCGCCGTCACAGGGCACCGACACCACCGGGTGACGGCCCGTGCCGGGACCGTCCCGGCGCTCGCCGCCGGGGTCGCGCGCGCCGGTGTCCCGACCGTCCCCGGTACGCCCGTCCGGGCGGCCGGCGCCGTCGCCCGCCGGCTCGCGCTTCGCCGGGTCGGCGCCGGCCTCCCGCTGGCCGTCGTCCCCGCGTAGGACGCTCGCGGCGCCGCCGGGATCGAGGAAGGGCAGCTCCCGCCCGGCCGCCATGGCGCCGACGCCGCTGGCGCCCGCCGCGCCCACCACGAGGCTGCCCGCCAGCAACCCACCGGCTAAGAACCATCGCGACCGTCGTCTGGGTCGTCCTGCCCGCCGGCCCGCTCGGTACGTGGACATCCGTCTCCGCCTCTCGTGACTGCGTGATCACTGCCGCGCCGGAACCGGGCGCGGGGTGAGCGACAGGCCGCCGCCCACCAAAAATCACGATACGGGCGCATTACGGACAGTCAGGCGTGAACGTGAATAACCCTGCCATTCATATCCGGACGGGCGGTCAGCCGCCCACGTGGATCCCGGGCCGGCGGGCGGGATCCGGCTCGCTGCGGCGGATGATCTCCCGAACCACGGGCGGGGTGTCGCCGCGCCCCAGGATGAGGTAGCGCAGCAGGTGCGCGACGGGACTGCCCTCCGACCACTCGAAGTGGGCGTGCGGGCGTACGCCGGTCACGTCGCGCAGCGCCAGCAGGATCGCCGCGATGGCGTTCGGGGCGGCCGGGCTGCTGGCGCGCAGGACGCGGAACCCGCCGACCTCCACCCCGTGCACCCGCAGCACGTGGCTGAACTCCGACGGGTCGATCACATCGATCTCCAGGAAGAGCACGTCCGCGGCGCCGGGCACCGGGTTCATGGCCCGCTGCGCGCGCTCCTTGAGCGTGTACTCCTTCACCGCCCCGCTGTCGCGCTTGTTGGCGATCAGGTGCAGCCGGCCGTCGTGCGCGAGCGACTCGGCGACGAACCGCCGGGCCGGCTCGTCGAACTCGATCCGCTCGGCCCGCAGCTCGGTGGTGCGGCTGACCCGGGACACCAGCGAGACGACGATGATGCCGAGGATGAACAGGCCCGAGATGGCGATGCCGTCCGGGTGCTCCACGATGTTGTCGCCCAGCGCGTACAGCAGCACGAGGGTGAGCACCGTGAAGCCGGCGGTCGCGGCCCGCCGCCCCCGGCGGAGCGTGGAGATGGTCACCGCAACGGCGCCGGAGACCATCATGGCCAGGATCCCGGTGGCGTACGCGCCGGCCTGCGCGTTGACGTCGGCCCGGAAGGCCAGGGTGATGGCGATGCTGACCACGGTGTAGACGAGCACGACCGGCCGCACCGCCCGCCCCCACTCGGGCGCCATGCCGTACGACGGAAGGTAGCGCGGCACGATGTTGATGAGCCCGGCCATCGCCGACGCGCCGGCGAACCAGAGGATGAGCACGCTGCTGATGTCGTAGATCGTGCCGAAGCCCTCGCCCAGGTGGGCGTGGGCGAGGAAGGCGAGCGCGCGCCCGCTCGCGTCGCCGCCCGGCCGGAACTCCTCGGGCGGGATGAGCACGGTCGTGACGAACGTGGTCAGCAGCAGGTAGACCGACATGACGAGCGCGGCCGTGGCGAGCAGGCGCCGGGTGTTGCGGATGCGGGCGGCCAGCCGCGCCTCGCGGTCGGCGCCCCGGCCGGACACCAGCGGCATCATGCTCACCCCGGTCTCGAACCCGGACAACCCGAGCACCAGCAGCGGGAAGGCGAGCACGGCGGTCACCAGCACGTCGCCGGGACCGCTGGCGCCGGCCATGAGCGCGTCCCTCCACTGCGAGAGCGTCCCCGGGTCGCCCACGATGCGGGCCAGGGTCACCGCCACGATCACCCCGTTGAGCGCCAGGAACACGGCCACCAGCGGAATGGCCACCGCGACCGCCTCCCGGAACCCGAGCAGGAACACCCCGCCGAGGACGAGCAGCAGCGCCACGGTCACCGCGACGGCGACCCCCTGGCCGGTGAGGCTGTCGGGCAGCTTCGGGTTCTCGAGCAGGTGAACGGTCGCGTCGGCCGCCGAGAGCGTGATCGTGATGATCCACGACGTGGCCACGAAGCCGAGCAGGACCAGGACGAAGATCTTGCCCCGCCAGAACGGGAGCAGCCGCTCCAGCATGGCGACGGACCCCTGCCCGTGCGGGCTCTCCCCGGCCACCTTCCGGTACATCGGCAGCATGCCGAACAGGGTGAGGACGACGATGAGCAGCGTGGCCAACGGCGACAGGGCACCGGCGGCCACCGCCGCGATGCCCGGCAGATAGGACAGCGTGGAGAAGTAGTCGACCCCGGTCAGGCACATCACCTGCCACCACGGGTGCGCTCGGGTCCGGCCCTCCACCGCCTCGGGGCCGACCGGCTGCACCCGGTGGCGGAAGAGCCACGCGCGCAGCGGCCCGGGCGGCGGCCCGGGCCGGACCGGGCTCTTCACGTGCTCGGGCACGACGACCCGGCGGCCCGACGGCTCGGGGCGGGTCGGGTCGCGCGCGGCCCGCTGCCCCGGCTCGCGCCCCGACGGGTGCCGGCGCCCGTGCGCCCGCCGTGGCCTGCCCCCGTGCTCGTCAGCCATGTCCCCGTCCCGAACTCGCCGGCTCCTGACCCGACCGTAGGTGGTGGCCCCCGCCCCCATCCGGGCAAACCGGGGAAGGTGGGCCTACCGGTCGCTCCCGGACAGCGCTGCGGCGAGGGCGTCCGGGTCGGCGACGGTGACCGTCACCGCGGGGTGGCGCAGCCAGGGGCCGGGCGCCAGCGCGGGCACCGGCGCGCCGAAGCGGACGCACAACCCCGCACCCGTGCTGCTGCCCAGGGTCAGGCCGCGGTCGACCAGCGACAGGTGCGCGCCGACCACCCGCCACCACCGGTACGGCCCGCCGCGCGTCACCCCGACGACGTTGTCCCGGGCGGTGTCCAGGTGCCAGGGCCCGAACCGCACCCGCAGCCGCGCCTCGTCCACCTCGACCCAGGCCGAGTCCGGCCGGACGCCGAACAGCGCCAGCACCGGACGGAACGGCGGGTCGAAACGGAACGGGAAGCGTCGGGCGCTCACCGCGTACCGCCGGTCGGGTGCGGTGCCGCGCCTCCCGGCCGTGCCGGCGCGGGCCGTGCGGGCCGGGGTCGGGCGGCGGGTCGCCGCCGGGTGGGGAGCGTCATGGCGCCGACGTACCCGATGCGTGGCGGCCGACACCCCCCGGCCCGCCGATCCACCCCGCCGGGGTGCCCGCGCACCCGCACGGCCGGTTCCCCGGTCGGGCCGCACGGCCCCGGCCGGCGTCCCGAGCGGCGGCCGTCAGTCGAGCAGCGCCCGCTCCCACAGCGCCACGTGAGCTGCCAGGTACCGGGTGGTGGCCCGCCAGTACGGCCCGTCCTCGGTCCAGATCCGGGCCCACGGCTCCCGCCCCTCCGTGGCGCCCCGACGCAGCATTCCGACCATCGCGGCGGTCCGCCGACCCAGCATCACCGCGAGCGCCGGGCGGTCGACCTCCGGCAGCCCGTAGCCGTCGACCACGGCGCGCAGCCGCACGGCCGACTCGCGGGGTGGCCGTTCCGGTCGCATCCCGGCCATGCTCTGCGCCGCGTACGCCAGCTCCCAGAGCCGCGAGCCCGGACCGGCCCCGTCCCAGTCGATGAGCACCCACCCCCGCGGCGACCGGACCAGGTTCCACGGGGCGGCGTCGTGGTGGCAGACGAGGTCCTCCCGGTCGGGCGGGATCACGCGCTGCCACGCGGCGGCGGCCGGCGGCACGAACGCCGCGGTCGCCCGGTGCAGGTCGGCCAGGAGCGCGCCGATACCGGCGAGCTCGGCGAGCGGGTACGTGCCCTCGACCGCGCCGGCCTCCCCCGGGACGTACTCCAGCACCTGCCGGCCCTGCGCGTCGCGGCCGAGCGGGCGCGGCGCCCCCGGAAAGCCGACGTCGTGCAGGTGCCGCAGCAGCGCGTCCACGGCGTCGGTCCACGGGCCGGCCGGGCGGCGGACGGTGTCGCCGACCCGGACCACGCCGGTGGTCACGTTTCCGGTCAGCGGTTGCTCCTGCGGGCCCACCGGCCCATCATGCCGGGCGCCGGGGGCGCGCTCCCCCCGCCCCCGGCGCCCGACGCGTCCCCGCTCGTCCCCCCTCGCGCGGACGCGCCCCCGTGCTTCTCCCCCGTGCTTCTTCCCCGTGGGACACGTCCCCGCGTTCCGCCCCCCGGACGGAACGCGGGGACCCCCCGTCCCGGCTACTGCAGGAAGGCCCCGAGGGGCGACAGCAGCAGCCGACCGAGCGCGGCGGCCGTCGAATCCAGCCGGCTGCGCTCGCACTCGTGGGCGGTCGGATCGTGCCGGCACCGCCAGATCTTCTGCGCGTTGCGCCAGGCGACGTCGCGCGTGTACTCGACCAGTTCCCCCTGGTACCAGTCGTCGATGTCGCCGTTGAGCATGTCGATGAGCAGCTGCCACCGCTCCAGGTAGCCGCGGCGCAGGCCCGGGATCTTCTCCGCGAAGATGTTGTTGATCTCGAGGTAGTCGTGGTGCTGGTCGGTGCCGTCCACCGGCTCGGACTCGAGGTGGTCGAACGTGGTGACCAGCGCGAACGGCAGGTCGAAGTTGATGTGCGCGTTCACGCCGGCCGCCGCCGAGGGCAACGGGCGGGCGTCCGGGCCGCGCATCCGCTCGAACAGGCACGACCACGCCTGGGGCGTGCCCGGGCTCGAGTCGGTCCACAGCCGCAGCGCGTCGAAGTAGCGGGCCGCGAACTCGACGTCGAGCCGGGACAGGAAGACCGGGTCGACGAAGCGGTCGTCGTAGAGCCCGTCCAGCACGGTCGACGTGATGGTCAGGTAGAGCTTGTTGAAGTCGGCCAGCGGGCAACTGTCGAGCAGCGGGGGCAGCCGCACCAGCATGTCCTGGAGCTTCGTGAGGTGGTCGACGACCGCCGGGACGTCCGCGGGGTGGTCGGCGAGCAGGTCGACGATGTCCCGGTGCACGGGCCCCCAGACCGGTTCCGTCATCTCTCCTCCACAGTGGTGCGTGGCACCTGCGCGCCGCTCGCGACAGGGCACAGCCTGTCAGGCGCGGCTGTCCCCCGGATCAGTAGAACGACGTATACGGCGCGCCGCGCGCCGTACGTACGTCACCCTCGGCGGTTGCGCAGGAAGATGGCGCTGGCCTGGACGCGGGTGCGGACCTGGAGCTTGTCGAAGATGTGCGAGACGTGCACGCCGATGGTGCGCTCGCTGATGAACAGCCGCTGGCCGATCTCCTTGTTGGTCAACCCCTCGGCCACCGCGGCGAGCACCTCGCGCTCCCGCGCGGTGAGCGCCGCCAACTCGTCGCCCGTGCCCGGTGCCGCGTCCCGCGCGCCGCGGGCCGGCTCCCGCTCCTCCAGCGACACCCGCGCCCGTGCGGCGAGCGTCGTGATCTCCGAGGTCAGCGGGACCGCGCCCAGGCCCTGCGCCGTCCGGTACGACTCCCGCAGCAGCTTGCCGGCCGTCGCGACGCGGCTGCGCCGGGCCAGCAACGCCTCCGCCTGCCGCAGACGGGAGTACGCGGCCGGGTAGGGGTGGTTGCGCCGGTCCCACTCGGCCACCGAGCGGGCCCACAGCTCCGGGTCGTTGCCGTCGAGCCGGCCCACCTCGGCGTCGCACAGCGCGAGGAACCCGTCGACCACGTCACGCACCGGCCGCGCCGCCTTCTCGCTCTTGCGCGCCACCCGCTGCGCCACGTCACGCAGCCGCCGCACGGCCGTCCGGTCGACGGCCACGGTGCGGCTGGCGTGCGCCTCGGCCTCGGCGCGCAGGCCGTGCCACACCAGCGCGGCGAGGATACCCACGTCGTCGGAGCGGATCTCGGTGAGGCCGCGCTGCACGGCCTGCCGGGCGAGGTCGTGCCGCCCCTGCCACATCGCCAGCCCCGCGCGCAGGGTGAGCAGCGGGATGACGTGCCGGGCCCCGCCGCCGGCGAGCACGGTCGCCACCGAGTCCAGATCCCGGTCGGCCGCCTCGATGTCGCCGTACCCCACCGACAGCCGGCACCGGGCCAGCAGCAGCTCGACGGCGTCGGCGCCGGACGGGCGGTGCCGCAGCGCCGCGGCGACGACCTTCTCCGCCTCCGCCCACTGGCCCACCCGGAACAGGCCGTTGGTGGCGATCGCCAACAGCCGCGTCTCGTACGTGCGGCCCAGCCCCAGCTCGGCCACCCGCTCGGCGCCCCGGCGGGCCACCACCACACCCTCCTCGAGGATGTTGAGCGGCCCGGTGAGCAGCTCGGCCAAGTGCAGGTACGCGCACGCCACGTCCTCGGGCCGACCGGCCCGCTCGGCGATCTCCAGCGCGCGGCGCATCACGGCGAGGCCGGCGTCCGGGTCCTCCAGGTACGCCTCGCTGAACCCCAGCGCCGCGCTCGCGAGCACCACCTCCGAGGTGGAGCCGTCCACCGTCGCGGCCAGCTCCAGCGCCTCCCGGGCCCGCCGGCCCGCGTCGGCGTACCGGCCGAGGTGCAGCAGCAGCTCGGCCAGGTGCGCGGCGGCGGTGGCCCGCTCCCGCGGGGTGCAGTCGGCGGCCTCCAGCGCCCGGCGGTACTCCTCCTCGGCGAGCGCGGACCGGCCGGCCGCCGCCAGGTAGCGGGCCCGGCGGATGTGCAGCGCGCAGGACGACATCCCGCCCGCGCCGGCCAGCTCCTCCAGCAGCGCCAGCGCCCGGGCGTGCTCGCCGCAGTGGTGGGCCGCCTCCGCGGCGTGCCCCAGCAGGTCCGCCCGGTCGACCGCGCGCGGCCCCACGGCCGGGGCCTCGGCCAGCTGCAACGCCACCGACCAGTGGCGGTGCGCCTCCGCGAAGCCGTGCAGCCGCTCGGCCTCCTGCGCGGCGGCCACCGCGGCCGGCAGCGCCCGGGCCGGCTCACCGGCCAGGCGCCAGTGGTGCGCGAGCCGGGCCTGGTGCAACTCGGCCTCCGCCGACGTGAGCGCCTCGGCGTAGCGGCGGTGCAGGACCGCGCGCTCGGCCGGCAGTAGCTCGTGCTCGAGCACCTCGGCCACCAGCCGGTGCCGCAGGCGGTAGCCGTCGTCCGCGCCGACCAGCAGCCGGTGCGCGACGGCCGCCCGGACGGCCTCGATGAGGTCCTGCTCGGGCAGCCCCACCACGCGGGCCAGCAGCCAGTGCTCGACCGGCTCCACACCGGCCGCCACCGCGTGCACCACGGTGTGCGCGTGCTGCGGCAGCGCGTCGACGCGCGCCAGGAAGATCTCCCGGAGGGTGTCGCTGAGCCCGTCACGCCCGTCGCGCAGGTCGCGCGCCAGTTCCTCGACGACGAACGGGTTTCCGCCGCTGCGCCGCCAGACCTGCTCGGCCGCCTCCGGCGGCAGCGCCCGGCCGACCACGGCGGCCGTCAGCTCGTCGGTGGCCTGCCGGTCCAACGGGGCGAGGTCGAGGACCCGAACGGAGCGCAGGCGGCGCAGCTCCGTGAGCACCCGGCGCAGCGGGTGCGCGCCCTGCAACGACTCGGCGCGCACCGCGGCCAGCACCGAGAGCTGGAGGTCGCCGAGACCGGCGAGCAGGTAGAGCAGGAGCTGCCGGGTGCTGCGGTCGACCCACTGGAGGTCGTCGAGGACCAGCACCAGCGGCCGGCCCTCGGCGATCAGGTGCAGGCCCCGGGAGACCCGCTCCAGCAACGCGCCGGCGCCGTCGGGCCCCGCGGTCTCCTCGGCGAACATCCGCAGCAGGGCGCGCACGGCGGACGAGGTGCGGCTGTGCGAGGTGGACAGCTCGGCGTCGAAACGGCGCAGGGCCTGCAGCAGCGGATGCAGCGGCGAGGCGTCGCCGATGTCCAGGCAGGACCCGGTGAGCACCAGGGCCCCCGCGTCGCGCAGCTGCGCGCCGACCTCGCGCAGCAGCCGCGTCTTGCCCACCCCGCTCTCGCCGGTGAGGAAGACGGCCGCGGTGTGCCCCTGAGCGACGTCGTCGAGCAGCGCCGACCGGACCGACTTCACCAGGTCGGCCCGGCCGACGAGCGGTGCCGTGTCCACATCGCTGGCCATGGGACGAAGCCTAGTCACAGGCCCCCGCACCGTTCTACGGCCGTTACGGCCATCCGGTACTCGTCCCGTCGGCAATGCGACCGAAGGTTGCGGGCGGCCGACATACGTCGTCCTACGGATCCGCCGCAGGTCACCCGGTGCGAGTCTCCTGGGGTCGTCAGCCGTCAACCGGGGGGAAAGGGCAGGTGGGAGGCATGTGCACGGTCGTCGCCGCCGCGCCGCGGGTTCCGCCGCGTTGGCCCGTGCCGCAGGAACGACGGACGGTCACCGTGCTGTTCGTCGACATCGTCGGCTCGACAGCGCTCGTGAACCGGCTGGACCCGGAGGACGTGCGGGCGCTGCAGCTCGCCTACTTCGACACGGTGGCCGCGGTGCTGCGCCGGTGGCAGGGCGCGGTGGAGAAGTACATCGGCGACGCCGTCATGGCGCTCTTCGGGGCCCGGGCCTCGGACGGGTTCGACGCGTACCGGGCGGTCCGGGCGGGCCTGGAGATCCAGCGGGAGCTCGACGGGCGGCCCCTTCCAGGCGGCGTCGCCATCCGGGTCCGGGTCGGCGTGGCCACGGGTGAGGCCGTGGTGGACCTCGCGGCCGCCCGCGACGGTTTGCACGGGGCGGCCAGCGGCGCGGTCATGACCACGGCGGCCCGGTTGCAGGAGCACGCCCCACCGGGCGGCGTCGTGTGCTGTGCGGCCACCCACCGCGCCACCGCCGGGCTCGTGGCGCAGCGGCGCCTCACGCCGGTGACGGTGCCGCACCGGGCGCCCGTCACGGGCGTCTGGCAGGCCCTGGGCCCGGGCCTGCCGCCAGCCGGGCGGCACGACGGCCCGCTGGTCGGCAGGCGGCGCGAGCTGGCCACCGTCCGGGACCGGATCACCCAGGCGGTACGCGAGCGCCGCCCCCGCTGGGTGTCGGTGGTGGGCGCCTCCGGCAGTGGCCGCAGCCGGCTGCTGCACGAGCTGGCGGGCGCGGTCGCCACGGTCGACGGAACGCCGGTGCGCTGGTGCGTCGCGGCCTGTCCGCCGTACCCGGACCAGCCGCTCGCGCCGGTGGCCCGGCTGCTGCGCGTCGCCGTCGGTCTCGGCGCGGACGAACCCGCGTCGGTGGCCCGAACGCGGCTGGCCGCCGTGCTCGTGGGGCTGCTCGCGCCGAGCCGGCTCGCGGCGGCGCTGCCCGCGCTGGACCGGTTGCTCACGGCGCCGGACGCCACCCCCGCCGCCGCCGAGGGCGCGGGGTGGTGCCAGGAGGTGCTGCTGCGCCTCGCGGCCGGCCGGCCGCTCGTGGTCGCCATCGACGACCTGGACCGCGCCGCCCCGGCGGTGGACCGCTTCCTGCACGCCCTGTTCACGACGGCCGCCGCGCGGGAGCTGCCGCTCGCGGTCGTCGCGCTGCACCGCCCGGACCGGGCCGGCGCGCTGCCCCCGCCGACCGGGCCGGCCGGCTCGACGGACGCGAGCAGCCGGGTTCCGCTGCGCCCGCTCACCCCCATGCAGACCGGCCGGCTGCTGCGCCACTTGCTGATCCGGGCCGACCGGCCGGTGAGCCTGGTCGCCTCGCTGCTCCCGCTGGTCGGCGGCACCCCCGGCCACGCCGCCGCGTACGTCCACGAGCTGGCCGAGGGCGGCGGGTGCGCGGCTCCGCCGCTGCCGGAGGCGCTGCGCCGCGCGGTCGGCGCGGAGCTGGACCGGCTCGACGGCACGGGACGGGCCGTCCTGATGGCCGCCGCCGTCCTGCCCGCCGGCTTCACCGCCGAGGAGGTGGAGCGGGTGCTCGGCTGGTCGCCGGGGCGCGTGCGGCCCGCCCTGACCACCGCGGCCGCCGCCGGTCTCCTGATCCCGCATCCTCCAGGCGGGCACGCGCTCGCCTCCCCCGCGCTGCGCCGCGTCGCCACGGACCGGCTGCCGCGCCGCCTACGGGCCGGGTACGCCCGGCGCGCCGTCGACGTCGTGATGTGCCACCGCCTCCGCCGCACCGACCCGGCCGGCACGTCCGCCGCGCCGGGACCGCACCGGCCCGCCGCCGCCTGGCAGGCCCCGCCCGTCCACCCGGCCGGGACGGTCGCCGTGCCGGTGGCCACACCTCAGGTCGCGCCCCCGGCGACGGCGTCGTCCGGAGCCGAGCCCCCGGCGGCGGCGACCCGCGTGCTGCCGTCGGCGCCGAGCACCCGACCGGTGCCGCTGTCCCGGCTCCGACCGGTCCGGGCCCTGGGAGCGGGCGGGTCGCCCGGGCCGATCCCGGTCGTGCCGGCCGGTGTCGGGATCGCCGTGCCGTCCGCGTCCGGGTCGGGCCGCGGGGAGGCGGCACCGCCGTCACGGGTGGAGCGCTCCGCCGCCTGAGCGGCCGCCACCGACCGGTGCCCGGCCCCGGGAGCCCGGTGGACGAAGCCGGGCCATCGGGTCGCCACCTGCGCCATCGTGGACACCCTGCGCGCACGATCGACACCGGTTCGGCGATGTGGCGGGCTCCGGAGCGCTCGGTCACCGCCAGGTCGGCGAAACCGAGTCGATCCAAGCCCGTCCGCCGGCGCGTTCCGGGGAGCGGTCAGCGTCGGCGGCCGACCGCCACCGCGCCCGCCGGACCGGGACGAGGTGACGGGCCGGGTCACTCCGCGTCGAGGAAGGCCAGCACGCGGGCCCAGGCGACGCCGGCCGCCACCGGGTCGTGGTCGGGCACGTCGGGGTCGGTGAAGAGGTGCCCGGCCCCCGGGTAGCGGAACACCTCGAGTCGCGCCCCGGCCCCGGTCATCGCCCGCCGCCACTCGTCCATCTCGTCCGGCGGCTCGTACGGATCCGGGTCGGCGAGGTGCAGGTGCACGGGCAGCCCCGGCCGGACGTCGGCCGGCGAGCCGCCCGTGCCGTGCAGGAGCAGCAGGCCCGCCGCCTCCGGCCGGTCCGCGAGCACGGCGCCGGCCACCCCGGCACCCATCGAGAGTCCGGCCAGCACCGTCTCCGGCGGCAGCCCGGCCACGGCGGCCCGGGCGCGGTCGAGCACCACCTCCCGGCCGGTCTTGTCGAGCAGGGCGAAGCCCTCCTCGACGGTGTCGGCGGGCGGCACGCCGTAGAGGTCGGGCGTGGCGACCCGGTGACCGGCCGCGCGCAGCCGCTCGGCGGCGGCCAGCACGGCGGGGCGCAGCCCGTACACGGAGTGGAACAGCACGACGTGTCGCATCCGATCCATCCTGCCGCATGCCGCCGGCACGGCCGGGCAGGTCGCGCGCGTGCCGCCGGCCGGTGCCGCACCGGCGCCGGCCACCGCTCCGGCCGGATCAGCGCAACGCTTCGAGGCGGGCCACGAGCTCGCCCGGAGCCGGCATGGCGGCGATCTCCTCGGCGACCTCGCGGGCCGCCGTACGCAGCGCCGGATCGGTGATCAGGCGGGTCAGCGTCTCGGCGCTGATGTCGCGCGCGCCGACCGCGAGGCCCGCGCCGCGCCGGGCCACCAGCCCGGCGTTGTGCCGCCGGTCGCCGGCCCCGGGAGTGGCCAGCTGAGGAACGCCGGCGACCAGGGCGTGGTAACTGCTGCCCGCCCCGCCGTGGTGCACGAGCGCGGCGCTCGCCGGCAGCGCGGCGGCCAGCGGGATCCAGCCGACCGCGCGGACGTTGCGGGGCAGCGCGGCGCCGGCCAGCCGCTCGTCGGGCCGGACCAGTACGAACTCGGCGTCGACCGCGGCGGCGGCGGCCACCACGGCGCGCATCGGCCCGCCGCTGCCCGGCCCGCCCAGCGTGCTGCGACTGACCAGCACCCGGGGACGGTCGCCCGGCTCGCGCAACCACTCCGGCAGCTCGCCGCCGCCGACGTGGGCGTCGTAGCGCATCGGCCAGCCGTCCTGCCGCAGCACGCTGGGCGGGGCGACGGCGACGGCGGCCGCCGGTGCGGGCAGCTCGGCGAGGCCGTGCCGGCGCAGCGTGCGGGCCAGTCGGGCGGTGGTGGCGCGCACCAGCTCCCGACCGTCGAAGAGCGTGTTCTCCTGACGGACGGCCGGCACGCCGAGCCGCGCCGCGGCGAGCGCGCCGGCCACGGCGAACGGCTCGTGCAGCACGAGGTGGGGCCGCCACTCGTCGGCCAGCGTGACCACCGCGTCGGCGATCCGGTCGTTGAGCCCACCGAACAGGAGACCGGCGCCGCGGGTGCCGGCCGTGCCGGCCAGCTCGGCCCTCGCCACCACCGGGTGGCGCAGCAGCAGACCGCGGGCGAGACGACCGAAGTCGAACCCGGGCGCCACGTCGCGCACCGGCAGCCCGGAGCCCTCGACCGACAGGCCGCCACCGCCCGTGGCGACGAGCACGTCGTGCCCGGCGTCGCGCAGCGCGAGCGCGAGCGGCACCATCGGGAACACGTGGCCGACGAGGGGCGCGGAGACGACCAGAACCCGCATGCGCCGATCCTAGGCGGACGGTCCCGGGCGCGGCGGCCCCCGCGACCCGCGACGTCACCGACCCGCGACGTCACCGACCCGCGGCGTCAACGGTCCGCGACCTCCGGCGACCCGCGACGTCGACGGCCCGCGGCCCCGCGAGCTGAGCGGGCCACGACCTGAGCGGGCCACGACCTCAGCGGGTCGACCCATCCGCCGTGGGGTCGCCTCCGGACCGGTCGCCACCCGGGAGCGTGCGGCTGCGTCCGCGGAACTCGGCCACCACCGCGCCGTCGTCCCGGGTGACCGTGACGTCGTAGATGCCGCTGCGGCCGTACCGGGTGCGTTCGACGGCCCGGGCGGTCAACAGGTCGCCGGCCCGCACCGGCCGGACGAACGTGATGTCGCCGCCGGCCGCCACGGTGGCCGGCCCCCAGCTGTTGCAGGCCAACGCGAAGGCGGTGTCGGCCAGCAGGAAGACGAAGCCACCGTGAGCGATGGCGTGGCCGTTGAGCATCGCGTCGGTCACCGGCATCCGGGCCACCGCGGCGCCGTCGGCGGCCTCCACCAGCTCGATGCCGAGGCCGCGCGAGGCCACGTCGGCGTCGAACATGTCGTACGCGGCGTTGCGTTCCCGCCCCACGTCAGCCCGCCCGCCGCTGGTCGACGATGCGCCGCATCTTGCCCATGGACCGCTCCACCCCGTCCGGGGCGATCACCTCGACCGCCACGCTCACCCCGATGGTGTTCTTGACGAGCTCCACCAGCGCGGCGCCGGCCCGGTCGGCCGCGTCGATGGCCACGCCGGAGCGGCGCTCGACGCGTACGGTCAGGGTGTCCATCCGCCCCTGCCGGTCGAGGACGCACTGGAAGTGCGGCGACAGCTCGGGGGTACGCAGGATCAGCTCCTCGATCTGGGTCGGGAAGACGTTCACGCCACGGACGATCATCATGTCGTCGGTCCGTCCGGTGATCTTCTCGATCCGGCGCATCGGCCGCGCGGTGCCGGGCAGCAGCCGGGTGAGGTCGCGGGTGCGGTAGCGGACGACCGGCATGGCCTCCTTGGTGAGCGAGGTGAGCACCAGCTCACCCCGCTCGCCGTCGGGCAGGACCGCTCCGGTGACGGGGTCGATGATCTCCGGGTAGAAGTGGTCCTCCCAGAGGTGCAGGCCGTCCTTGGTCTCGACGCACTCGGTGGCCACCCCGGGCCCCATCACCTCGGACAGCCCGTAGATGTCCACGGCGTGCATGTCGAGGCGCTGCTCCATCTCCCGGCGCATGTCCTCGGTCCAGGGTTCGGCCCCGAAGATGCCGACCTGCAACGAGGTCGTCCGCGGGTCGATCCCCTGCCGCTGCATCTCGTCGAGGATGGCGAGCATGTAGGTGGGCGTCACCATGATGACCTCGGGCTCGAAGTCGCGGATCAGCATCACCTGGCGTTCGGTCATGCCGCCGGAGACCGGGATGACGGTGCAGCCCAGCTCCTCGGCCCCGTAGTGCGCGCCGAGGCCGCCGGTGAACAGGCCGTAGCCGTACGCCACGTGCACCCGGTCCCCGGGCCGGCCGCCGGACGCGCGGATGGACCGGGCCATGAGCCGGGCCCAGGTGGTGAGGTCGGCGCGGGTGTAGCCGACCACGGTGGGCCGCCCCGTGGTGCCGGACGAGGCGTGCAGGCGGGCGATCCGCTCGCGGGGTACGGCGAACATGCCGAACGGGTAGTTCTCCCGCAGCTCCGCCTTGCCGGTGAACGGGAACCGGGCCAGGTCGGCCAGGTCCCGGCAGTCGTCGGGGTGCACCCCGGCCGCCTCGAACGCCCGCCGGTAGTGCGGCACGTTGTCGTACGCGTGCCGCAGCGACCAGCGCAGCCGCTCCAGTTGCCGCGCCCGCAGCTCGTCCACGCCGGCCCGCTCGATCGGCTCCAGCTCCTCGGGGCGAGGGGTGCGCTCCTGCATCGGTTCCTCCTGCACGGCGACGGTGGCGCGACCGGCGGGCCGGGCCGCACGGGTGCGGCCGCCGTGGGGACGCCCGAGCCGGCTCCGCGCCTGCCGATCCGCGTACCGTACGCCGGTTCGGGCCACCCGGCACCGCCGGGTGGGCGGCGCGGGGGCACCCGCCCCGGCCGGTCGGATCACACGGTCAGCAACGTCTTGCCGATGGCCGAGCGGTCCTCGATCGCCCGGTGCGCGTCGGCGGCCCGGTGCAGCGGGAACGTCTGCCCGATCAGCGGCCGGACCCGGCCGGCCGCCGCGGCGGCGAGCGCGGCCCGCAGGTGGTGGAGCCGTCGCTCCGGCGTGAACTGCACGTCGGCGATGCCGAGCACCGCGATGCCCCGGGACCGGGCGGCCTCGCGGTCGGGCACGGCGAACCCGCCGGCCGGCGTGCCGTGCGCGGAGAACCAGCCGCCGTCGCGGACCAGGGTGAACGCCGCCCGCCCGTACGCGCCGCCGGCGCCGTCGAGGACGACGTCCAGCCCGCCGGTCGCCGTCCGGACCTGGTCGGTCCAGTCGGGGTCGCCGTAGTCGACCACGAGGTCCGCACCGATCCGGTGGAGGGCGTCGCGCTTGGCCGCGCCCCGGGCCGCCGCGACGACGTACGCGCCGGCCGCACGGACCCGCTGCACCAGCAGCGCGCCCAGCCCACCGGCGGCCGCGGTGACGAGCACCCGGTCGCCGTCGCGCACCGGCACGCGGTCGAGCAGCCCGAACGCGGTCACCCCGTCGTGCAGGAGCGCGGCGGCGTCCGGCAGGGAGACGGCGTCGGGGACGGGGAGCACACCGTCGAGGGCGACCACCGCGCGTTCGACGTATCCGCCGCGTTCGTCGGTGCGGGTCACGACCCGTCGCCCGACCCAGGCCGGGTCGACGCCGGCGCCCACCGCTCCCACGGTGCCGGCCACCCCCACGCCAGGACGGTAGGGCGGGACGACCGGGAAGTGCTCGCCCGCGGTCCCCCGCCGGATGGCCGTCTCCACCCAGAGCACGTCGGCGACGGCCACCTCGACGAGGATCTCGCCGGGCCCGGGCGACGGGCCGGGCGCCTCGACGGGCGTGAGCACCTCCGGGCCGCCGAACGCGGCCACCTCCACCACCCGCACGTCGTCCTCCGTCTCGCTCGCCGGTACGACCAGGGTCGAGGCTGAAGTGGACTTGAGGTCAAGCGGTGGGGCGAAAGCCGTGTCAGTGCGCGGGCGGCTGCAGCGTCAGCGCGCCGGCGGCAGCCGGTGCAGCGCGTCGACCAGCGGGGCGAGCTCGGGGGTGGCCTCGGCCTCGGCGAGCGCGTCGGCGAGCACCCGGTCGTGCGTGGGCCGGGCCCGGGCGAGCAGCTCGGAGCCGGCCGGGGTGAGCTCGGTGTAGATGCCGCGCCGGTCGTCGGCGCAGAGGATCCGGGCGAGCAGGCCGCGTTCCTCTAGCCGGGTGACGAGCCGGGTCGTGGCGCTGCCGGAGAGCGCGGCGGCCCGGGCAAGCTGCCGCATGCGCATGTGCCAGCCGTCCTGGCGGGAGAGCGCGTCGAGCACCGTGTACTCCACCACGGACAGGTCGTGGTCGGCCTGCAACGCCCGCTCCAGGGCGGTCTCGATGAGCCCGTGCAGCGCGGCGAGCGTGCGCCAGCCCTGCGCGCGGATCTCGACGGCGTCGTCGGCGATGCCCATCCCGGTCTCCTCCCGTGATCCGGATCGCTCCCCAGGCTAGCACGCTTGCGCGGGTATGAGGCGTGTGCAACTATCTCGTTGTTGGCGCGCGTAGTTGCACGCGCCTGCTATCTGCCCCCTCTCCACCCGGGAAGGACCATGTCCACACGCTCCCCGTCCCTCCCCGCCGGCCTGCTCGCGCTGGCCATCGGCGCGTTCGGCATCGGGCTCACCGAATTCGTGATCATGGGCCTGCTGCCCGACGTGGCCGCCGACTTCGCGGTCACCGAGCCGGTGGCCGGCTGGCTGATCTCCGGCTACGCGCTGAGCGTGGCGATCGGCGGGGTCGCCCTGACCGCCGCCGTCACGCGCCTGCCCCGCAAACAGGTGCTGCTCGGCCTCATGGTGCTGTTCATCGTGGGCAACCTGCTCTCGGCCGTCGCCGGCAGCTACGGCGTCATGATGGTCGGTCGCGTCGTCGCCGCGCTCTGCCACGGCGCGTTCTTCGGCATCGGCGCGGTGGTCGCGGCCGGGCTGGTCGCGCCGGCCCGGCGAGCCGGGGCGATCGCGCTCATGTTCGCCGGGCTGACCATCGCCAACGTCCTCGGCGTGCCGTTCGGCACGTTCCTCGGGCAGCACTTCGGCTGGCGCTCGACGTTCTGGGCGATCACCGGGGTCGGCCTGGTCGCGCTGGTCGGCGTCGCCCTGCTCGTGCCAGGCAGGGCGGCCGCGGGCGACGAGACCCCGACCGCCGGGCTCCGGGGCGAACTGCGGGCCTTCACCCATCCGCAGGTCTGGCTCTCGCTCGCGATCACCATCCTGGGCTTCGGCGGGATGTTCGGCGCGTTCACCTACATCGCGTTCACCCTCACCGAGGTGAGCGGCTTCGCGACGAGCACCGTGCCGTGGCTGCTCGTGCTCTTCGGTGTGGGCCTGTTCGCCGGCAACCTGCTGGGCGGGCGGGCGGCGGACGTCTCGCTGTCGCGCACCCTTGTCGTCGTGCTCGCGGCGCTCACCGCGGTGCTCGCGGCGTTCGCGCTGACGGCCGGAAGTCAGCCGCTGACGATCGCCTCGCTCGTGCTGATGGGCGGCTTCGGCTTCGCCACGGTCCCCCCGCTCCAGATGCGCATCATGCGGTACGCCCACGAGGCGCCCACCCTGGCCTCCGGCGCGAACATCGCCGCGTTCAACGTCGGCAACGCGCTCGGCGCGTGGGTCGGCGGCGTGACGATCGCGGCCGGGCTCGGCTACACCGCGCCGATCTGGGCGGGCGCCGCGCTCACCCTGGTCGGGCTCGGCGTCCTGCTCGTCGCCCTGCGGCTGGCGCGGCGCGACGCCGGAGAGCAGACCGCGCCGGCGCCGAAGGCGCCCGCGACCGTCGCGTGAGCACGGCCCGGCCGCTTCGATCGGGCGGAAGGGCCCCGCGGGGTCGGGCGGACCCGGCCCCACGGGCGATCATCGCACCCGCCATTCTTCCGTTATTGCAAACTCTTGGCAAGAAGGTCTGGACGCCGACCCTGGGCGTAACTAGCCTGATCGCCATGACTCCTTACATCACCGATCCCGCGGCCTGGCAGGAGAGCTGGGACCGACAGCAGGAGGCGTACCTGCCCGATCGCGAGCACCGGTTCGCCGCGATGCTCGACGCGGTCGAGGCGGTCACCGACGGGGCGCCGCCGCGCCTGCTCGACCTGGCCGGCGGAACCGGCACCATCTCGCTGCGCACCCTGGCCCGGTTTCCGGGCGCCGAGGTGACCCTGGTCGACCTCGACCCGGCGCTGCTGGCCGTCGCCGAGGCCTCGCTGGCCGGGCGGGCCACCGTGGTCACCGCCGACCTGGGCCGGCCCGACTGGGTCGCCGCGCTGCCCCACCGGGAGTACGACGCCGTGCTCACCGCCACGGCCCTGCACTGGCTGCCGGCCGAGCGGCTCACCCGGCTGTACGCGGAGATCCGGGAGGTGCTGCGCCCCGGCGGGATCCTCCTCAACGCCGACCACATGCCCGACGACGCCCTGCCGGAGCTGACCAAGCGGCTCACCGCCCGCGCCCAGGCGCGCCGCGCCGCCCGGTACGCGGCCGGCGCCGTGCTCTCCTGGTCGGACTGGTGGGTGCGGGCCGGCGCCGACCCGGCCCTCGCCCCGCTGGTGCGGCGGCGGCAGGCCATCTATCCGACCGGGCACAGCCCGGAGTGGAACCCTCCGGTCTCGTGGCACCTGGCGGCCCTCGCCGACGCCGGCTACACGGAGGTGGGCACCCTCTGGCGCGGTGGAGCGGACGCCGCCGTCGCCGCCGTACGCTGACTCCCGGCGTATCCTGAGCTCCGCGATCTTGCACTTTCCGCCCCGGCGTTCCTGGGCATTCCACCCGGACCGCGGGCCGAAAGCGCAAGATCGGCGGGCTGCGGCGGGAGGGGACGCGTGAGCGAGGGCGCGGGGCCGGGGCGGGTCGATCCCGACGTCGATCTCGGAACGCTCCGGGATCGGCGGGAGCTCCACACGCGCCCGGCGGCGGTTCTCGCTGTCGTCGCCGCCGGCGGGGTGCTCGGGGCGCTGGCCCGCGCCGGCCTCCAGGCCGCGTTCCCGCACGGTCCGGCCGCCTTCGCGTGGGCGACCTTCGGCGTCAACGTCACCGGGTGCCTGCTGATCGGCGCACTCATGGCCGTGCTGCGGGCGCACGACGGCGGGCCGCCCCTGGCCCGGCCGTTCCTCGGCGTCGGAGTGCTGGGCGGCTACACGACCTTCTCCACGTACGCCGTCGACATTTTTGCGGCCCTCGACGCCGGGGCGCCGGGCACCGCGCTCGCGTACCTGGCGGCGACCGTGGTGGGCGCGCTGCTCGCCGTCTGGGCCGGCGACGCCCTCGCCGGCCGCCTGCTCCGGCGGGCCGCCCGATGACCGTGCTGCTCGTGGCGCTCGGCGCCGCCGTCGGCGCCCCGCTGCGCTACCTCGCCGACCGGGCCGTGCAGGCCCGGTTCGGCTCGGCGTTCCCGTGGGGCACGCTCACCGTCAACGTGGCCGGCTCGCTGCTGCTCGGCGTCCTGGTCGGACTGCCGGTCGGGCCCGCGGTGAACGCGCTGCTCGGCACCGGCTTCTGCGGCGCGCTCACCACCTGGTCCACGCTCAGCTACGAGACGCTGCGGCTGGCCGGTGCCGGGCGGCGGCTCCCCGCCCTGGCCAACGTGCTGGGCAGCGTGGCCGCCGGCCTCGCGGCGGCCGCCGCCGGCTTCGCGCTGGCCCGGGCACTGGCCGCCTGAACCGCGCCGCCGGCCTCGCGGCGGCGGCCGCGGGCTTCGCACCGGCCACCTGACCCGCCCCGGGCCGCCAAGGGCGACGGCCCTGGTCAGCGGGCAGCGTCGCGCGCCCGGTCAACCGGCCGCCGCCTCCACCAGCCGACGGGCGGCCCGCGGGTGTCCGGCCCAGTGGGTGTGCAGGTACGACGCGTGCACCGACCCGGTCACGAAGCCGTGCGCGACGCCGTCCCAGCGCCACGCGGGCCGATCGCCGTGCCCCGGGTCGGTGGCGGTGCGGTGGAACTCGTGTCCGCGTACCTGATCGCCGGAACGGGCCACCGCGGAGTCGGTGGCCGCGACCGCCGACCGGTAACCGAGGGTGAGCGTGCCGGTCATCCGGCCCGTGAGGTCGAGCCGGCCGCACATGGGTACGCCGTCGAGGGCACGGCCGAGGTAGAGCAGCCCCGCGCACTCGGCCACCACCGGCCCGGGAAAATCGGCTAGTTCGGCGCGGAGCGCCGTGTTGGCGGCGAGCCGCTCGGCGTACGCCTCGGGAAGCCGCCGCCGATCACCACGGCCCGGGTGCCGGCGGGCAGCGCGGGGTCGCGCAGCGGGTCGACCGTCACGACGCGGGCGCCGGCCGCGGTGAGCAGCTCGGCCGTCTCCGCGTACGAGAACGTGAACGCCTCACCCCCGGCCACCGCGACCACGGGACCGGTGGTGCTGGCCGGACCGCCGACGGCGGCGACCGGGTCCCAGGCCGGTGCGGTCAGCGGCGGGGCGGTGGCCGCCAGGGCGAGCACCGCGTCGACGTCCACGCTCGACTCCACGAGATCGGCCAACGCGGCGACCACGGCGACCGACTCGGGCGCGCGCTCGGCGACCGGCACCAGCCCGAGGTGGCGCGACGGCGCGGCGACCTCGGTGGCGCGAGCCAGCGCGCCGAGCACCGGCACGCCGACCTCGGCGAGCGCGTCGCGCAGCAGCCGCTCGTGCCGGGGCGAGCCGACCCGGTTGAGGATCACGCCGCCGAGGCGTACCCGGCTGTCGAACGCGGCCATGCCCAGCGCCAGCGCGGCGGCCGAACGGCCCTGGGCCGTCGTGTCGAGCACCAGCAGCACCGGCGCGCCGACGAGCCGGGCAACGTGCGCCGTGGAGGCGAGTTCGCCCCGCCCGACGGCCCCGTCGTGCAGCCCCATCACGCCCTCGACGACCGCGATGTCGGCGGGCGTCGGTGTGCCGGCCCCGTGGCGCAGCAAGGGCGCGATCCGCTCCTGGCCGACGAGCCACGGGTCCAGGTTGCGGCCCGGCCGGCCTGCCGCGAGCGCGTGGTAGCCCGGGTCGATGTAGTCGGGGCCGACCTTGTGCGGGCTCACCGCGAGGCCGCGACGGCGCAGCGCGGCGAGCAGGCCGGTGGTCACCGTCGTCTTGCCGTGCCCGCTGGCCGGGGCCGCGATCACCACCCGGGGAAGCGCCCAGGGCGCGGCCCGGTCCGTCGGCGGCCCGGGCCGGGGGTTCACCACTCGATGCCCTTCTGGCCCTTCTGTCCGGCGTCCATTGGATGCTTCACCTTGGTGAGCTCGGCCACGAGGTCGGCCGCCTCGACCAGCCGCGGGTCCGCGTCCCGGCCGGTGATCACGACGTGCTGGAAGCCGGGTCGGTTGGCCAGGGTGCCGACCACCTCGTCGACGTCCACCCAGCCCCACTTCATCGGGTACGTGAACTCGTCGAGCACGTACATCCCGTAGCGCTGCGCGGCCAGGTCGCGTTGGATCTGTCGCCACCCCTCGAGGGCGTCGGCCGCGTGGTCGGCGCCGTCGCCACGCTGGATCCAGGACCAGCCCTCGCCCATCTTGTGCCAGGTCACCGGCGCGCCCTGCCCGGTGCGCTCGTGCACCTCGCCCAGCGCGCGGAAGGCATTCTCCTCCCCCACCCGCCACTTGGCGCTCTTCACGAACTGGAACACCCCGACGGGCAACCCGGCGGTCCAGGCCCGCAGCGCCAGGCCGAACGCCGCCGTCGACTTGCCCTTCATCTGTCCGGTGTGGACGACCAGCAGCGGGCGGTTGCGGCGCTGTCGGGTGGTGAGCCCGTCGGCGGGCACGTGAGACGGCTTCCCCTGCGGCATCAGGCGGCGCTCCTGTCGGGTCGGGCTCCGGCCTCCGCGAGGCCGGGGGTGCGGGATCGCGGAAGGTGGGTGAGCGAGGTGAGGGGGTGGAGCGGAGCGTCGAGCTGGGTGGCCAGGCGCGCGGCCAGGTGGAGGCGTACGGGCCCGGCCTCGCAGTCGACGACGACGCACGGGGCGCCGGTGGCGGCGAGCACGGCCGCGGCGCGGGCCGCCCGGTCCAGCGGGCGCTCACCGGCGGTGGCCCGCCCGTCGGTGAGGACCAGCACGAGCGGCCTTCGTTTCGGATCGCGCAGCCGCTCGACGCGGAGCAGGTCCGCGGCGGCGAGCAGCCCCTCGGCGAGCGGGGTGCGCCCGCCCGTGGGCAGCTCGGTGAGCCGGGCCGAGGCGGCCAGCACCGACGAGGTGGCCGGCAGGAGGGTCTGTGCGCCGGCGGCCCGGAAGGAGACCACGGCCACCTTGTCCCGCCGCTGGTACGCGTCCGTGAGCAGCGCCAGCACCGCGCCCTTCACGGCCGACATCCGTTGCCGGGCCCCCATCGACCCGCTGGCATCGACCACGAAGAGGACGAGGTTGCCCTCCCTCCCCTCACGCACCGCCTCGCGCAGGTCCGCGGGACGCAGCCGCAGCGGCCCGCCACGCCGGCCCCGCCCGGACTGGTGCGGGGCGGCGGCGCGGACGGTGGCCGGCAGGTGCAGCGCGCCCACGCGTGCGCCGGCCGGCACCCGTGCGCCGGTGGTACGGCCGCGTCCGGTGCGTGCCCGGGAACGCCGGCCCGGCACCCCGTCGCCCACGCCGGGGGCGGTGAGCAGGCGGGCCGTCAGCCCGCCGACGGGCGCGGCGACCGGCTGGGCGGAACCGGCCCGGGCGCCCGCCGGTACGGGGACGTCGGCGTGTCCCCGTCCGTCCTCGGCGCCCTCGGCGTCGCGGGTGGGGTCGGTGCCGCCCGACCCACCGGGCCCCGCGTCGGCAGCGGGGTTCGGGCCGGGTCCGCCGCTGGCGCGAAGGTCGGGGTCGCCGGGATCCGGGCCGGTGCCGTCGTGCCCGGCCGGCGGCTGGCCGCCACCGTGTGGACCGGCGCCGCCGCCCGTCGGGCCACCGCCGTGCGGGTCGCCGCCGGGCCCACCGCCCTGCGGGTCACCACCGTCGGGGCCGCCCGACGGGCCGCCGGGCGGGTCGTCGTCGGGGTCGTCGTCGCCGGCCCGGTCGAGGGCCTCGTCGAGGCGCTTCTCGTCCAGCCCCGGGGTGTCGAACGGGTCGCGGCGCCGCCGGTGCGGCAGGGCCAGCCGGGCGGCCACCCGGACGTCCTCGACGCCCACCCGGTCCCGGCCGTGCCAGGCGGCGTGCGCCAGGGCGGTGCGGGCGGTCACGATGTCGGCCCGCATGCCGTCCACGTCGAACGCCGCGCAGACCTCGGCGATCTGCCGCAGCGCGGCGTCCGGCAGCAGCACCCCGCCGAGGCGGTCCCGGGCCGCGGCGACCCGGCGGGCCACCTCCGCGTCGGCGTCCGCCCAGCGGGCGGCGAAGCCGGCCGGGTCCGCGTCCGCGGCGAGCCGGCGGCGGACGACCTCCGCCCGGACCGCGGGGTCCCGGCTCGCGCCCACCTCGACGGTGAGCCCGAACCGGTCGAGCAACTGCGGACGCAGCTCCCCCTCCTCCGGGTTCATGGTGCCGACCAGCAGGAACCGGGACGCGTGGCTGACCGAGACACCCTCCCGCTCGACGTGGCTGCGGCCCATGGCGGCGGCGTCGAGCAGCAAGTCGACGAGGTGGTCGTGGAGCAGGTTGACCTCGTCCACGTAGAGCACCCCGCGGTGGGCCGCCGCGAGCAGACCCGGCTCGAAGGCGCGGACGCCCTCCCCGAGGGCCTTCTCCAGGTCCAGCGACCCGACCACCCGGTCCTCGGCGGCGCCCACCGGCAGCTCCACGAGCCGCGCCGGGCGCCGCTCGCCGGGCCCGCCGACCGGGTGCGGGCCGTCGGGACAGCCCGGATCGGGGGCGAGGGGATCACAGGCGAACCGGCAGCCCGGCACGTGGTCCACCGGGGGCAGCAGGGCGGCGAGCGCGCGGACCGCCGTCGACTTGGCGGTGCCCTTCTCGCCCCGGACGAGCACGCCGCCGATCGCCGGGCTGACCGCGTTGAGCAGCAGGGCGAGGCGCATGTCGTCCATGCCGAGCACGGCGCTGAAGGGGAAGCTGCTCACGCCCGGTCCTCCAGGTCACCCTCGCTCGTCAGGTACGTCTCGCGCAGCCGCTCCAGCGTGCTCGGGTCGGGTTCGGCCCAGAGCCCCCGGTCGGCCGCCTCCAGCAGCCGTTCGGTGATGCCGCGCAGCGCCCACGGGTTCGACTCGGACAGGAACGCCTGCGTCGTCGGGTCGAAGACGTACGCGGCGGCGAGCTGCTCGTACATCCAGTCGTCGACCACACCGGCCGTGGCGTCGTAGCCGAACAGGTAGTCCACGGTGGCGGCCAGCTCAAACGCGCCCTTGTAGCCGTGGCGGCGCATCGCGGCGATCCACTTGGGGTTCACCACCCGGGCGCGGAACACCCGCCGGGTCTCCTCGCCCAGCGTCCGCGTGCGCACGTCGTGCGGCATCGCCGAGTCGCCCACGTACGCGGCCGGCGCGTCGCCCGTGAGGTGGCGGACCATCGCCACCATCCCGCCGTGGTACTGGAAGTAGTCGTCTGAGTCGACGATGTCGTGCTCGCGGGTGTCCTGGTTCTTCACGGCCACCGCGATCCGGGCGAAGGAGCGCTCCATGTCCGACCGCGCCTCCCGCCCGTCCAGCCCGCGGCCGTAGGCGTAGCCGCCCCAGACGGCGTACACCTCGGCGAGGTCGGCGTCGCTGCGCCAGTTGCGGGCGTCGATCAGCGGCAGCAGCCCCGCGCCGTACGCCCCCGGCTTCGACCCGAAGATGCGCGCGGTGGCCCGCCGCTCGTCGCCGTGCTCGGCCACGTCGGCGGCCACGTGGGCGCGGACGAAGTTCCGCTCGTGCGGCTCGTCGAGCGCGGCGACCTGCCGGACCGCGTCGTCGAGCAGGGCCACGACGTGAGGGAACGCGTCGCGGAAGAAGCCGGAGATGCGGACGGTGACGTCGACGCGGGGCCGGCCCAGCTCGGCGAGCGGCACGACCTCCACGCCGGTGACCCGGCGGGACCGGTCGTCCCAGGTGGGGCGGCAGCCGATCAGCGCGAGGATCTCGGCGATGTCGTCGCCCTGGGTACGCATGGCGCTGGTGCCCCACACGGTGAGGCCGACCGAGCGCGGATACTCGCCCGTGTCGGCGAGGTGCCGGGCCAGCAACGAGTCGGCCAGAGCCACGCCCACGTCCCACGCGTTGCGGCTGGGGATCGCCTTCGGGTCGACGGAGTAGAAGTTGCGGCCCGTGGGCAGCACGTTGACGAGGCCCCGGGTGGGTGAGCCGGACGGCCCGGGCGGGACGAACCGGCCGTCCAGGGCGGCCAGCGTGTGCGCCAGCTCGTCGGTGGTGCCCGCGAGCCGCGGCACCAGTTCGGTGGCGGCGAAGCGGAGCACCGCGGCGGCCTCCGGGACGTCCCGGCCGGTCACCTCGGCGACGACCGTGTCGACCTGGCCGGCGTCCCAGTCAAGGGTCTCCATGCCGACGACCAGGCGGCGGGCCAGGGCCTCGACGAGGTCGACCGCGTCGGCGGCCGTGGCGGCCGGGCCGTCCACCGTGTCGGTGAGCGCCGCGGGGACGTCGATGCGCGCGCCGGGCGTGGCGAGCAGCGCCGCCTCGTCGAGCCCGTAGCTCGCGGCCAGCGACTGCCGCAGGCCCGGCAGGGCGCGGTTGCCGCCCCACACCTGCGGGGCGCGCAGCACGGCGAGCACGAGGTTGACCCGCGCCTCGCCGGTGGGCGCCGCCGCGAGGACGTGCAGGCCGTCGCGGATCTGCACGTCCTTGACCTCGCACAGGTACCCGTCGAGGTGCAGCACGAAGTCGTCGAAGTCCTCGGCGTCGGGCATCGCCTCGGTGTGCAGGTCGTGGTGCAGCTCCGCGGCGCGGACGAGGTCCCAGATCTGCGCCCGCACGGTGGGCACCTTGGCCGGGTCGAGGGCCTGCACGGTGGCGTACTCGTCGAGCAGCTGCTCCAGCTTGGCCAGCTCGCCATATGTCTCGGCGCGGGCCATCGGCGGCACCAGGTGGTCGACCACCACGGCGTGGGCGCGGCGCTTGGCCTGGGTGCCCTCACCCGGGTCGTTGACGATGAACGGGTAGACCAGCGGCAGGTCACCGAGGACGGCGTCCGGGGCGCAGTCGGCGGCGAGCCCGAGGCCCTTGCCGGGCAGCCACTCCAGGGTGCCGTGCTTGCCGAGGTGCACGACGGCGTCGGCGCCGAAGCCGCCGTCGGCCGAGGGCGCCGCGAGCCATCGGTACGCGGCCAGGTAGTGGTGGCTGGGCGGCAGGTCCGGGTCGTGGTAGATGGCGATGGGGTTCTCGCCGAAGCCGCGCGGCGGCTGGATGAGCAGCACCACGTTGCCGAAGCGCAGCCCGGCCAGCACGATGTCACCGCCGTCGGTGTACAGCTCGCCGGGCGGCTCGCCCCAGTGCGCGCGCATCCACTCCCGCAGGTCCGCGGGCACCTGCGCGAACCAGCGCCGGTACACCTCGCCGGGCACGCGCGCCTCGGCCGCGGCCAACTGCTCCGGCGTCAGCCACTCGACGTCGTGCCCGCCCGCCGCGATCAGCGCGTGGATCAGCGCGTCCCCGTCGTCGGGCGGCGGGGCGTCGCCCAGGTCGTAGCCGGCCTCGGCGAGCGCACCGAGCAGCCGCACCGCCGAGGCGGGGGTGTCGAGCCCGACGGCGTTGCCGACCCGGGAGTGCTTCGTCGGGTAGGAGCTGAGCACGACGGCCAGCCGCTTGTCCGCGTTCGGCAGCCGCCGCAGCCGCGCGTGACGCACCGCGATGCCGGCCACGCGGGCCGCGCGTTCGGCGTCGGCGGCGTACACGGACAGGCCGTCGGCGTCGATGCGCTTGAACGAGAACGGCACGGTGATGATCCGGCCGTCGAACTCCGGCACGGCCACCTGCATGGCGGCGTCCAACGGGGTCAGCCCGGCGTCCGAGCCGGCCCACTGCTCGCGGGTGCTGGTCAGGCAGAGCGCCTGGATGACCGGCACGTCGAGTGCGGCGAGGGCGCCGACGTCCCAGGCGTCCTCGTCGCCGCCGGCCGAGGCGTCCGCGGCGACCGCCCCACCGGCCGCGAGCACGGTGACGAGCAGCGCGTCGCAGCGGGCGAGCAGTTCCAGCGGGCCGGCGCCGGCCGTCAGCCCGCGCAGCGATCCACAGTAGACCGACAGCGGGTTCGCGCCGGCCGCCTCGACGGCGTCGGCCAGGGTGTCGACGAAGGCGGTGTTGCCGGCCAGGGCGTGCGCCCGGTAGAAGACGATCCCGACCGTGGGCCGGTCGGGATCGGCGGCCCGGTCGCCGTGCACGCCGTACGCCGGGGTCGGCGCGGGCGGCGCGAACCCCTCGCCGGTGAGCAGGACCGTGTCGGAGAGGAACGCGGCCAGCTGGGCGAGGTTCTCCGGACCGCCCTCCACGAGGTAGGCGAGCGCCTGGGTGGCCACGCCGGCCGGCACGGTGGACGCGGCCATCAGCTCCGCGTCGGGCGCCGACTCGCCGCTGAGCACGACCGTCGGCACGCCGGAGGCGAGCACCGCGGCGAGACCGTCCGGCCACGCGGGCCGGCCGCCGAGCAGCCGTACGACGGCGAGGTCGACGCCGTCGAGCAGGGCGGGCACGGCGTCGGCGTCGATCCGCGCCGGGTTGGCCAGCCGGTAGTCGGCGCCGCTGGCGCGGGCGGCCAGCAGGTCGGTGTCGGACGTGGAGAGCAGCAGGGTACGCACGGGTGGCTCCGGGGAGTGGCGACCGGATCGCCGTACGGGCGGCCGGGCGGAGAACGGGGGTCAGCGGGTCGCGGCTCGACGGGCCGGCTCGGCGGCGACGGTTCGCCCGCCACCGGGCGGGGCGGGGCGACGGGGCGCGCGGATCAGCGGAGGGCGCGGTCGGGCCGGCGGGTGCCGTGGGATGCGGGCCGGGGCCGGCGATCGCCGGCGGCACGCGGGACGCGGTGCGTCATCGGGTCCTCCTCGGGTGTCCACGCCCTGGGGTCACGTCCCGACGGCCGAAGTATCCTGGCTCCCGGATCGACGCTCACCCCCGGCCTTCCAACCGCGCACGCGCGGCCGTGGCTCACGAGGGGGGATCGCTCCCCGGTGACAGTGGCGGGACCGCGCCGGAATCGCACCGGCTTCCTTCACTGCCGTCAGGCCGCGAATGCTGCCACACCCGTCCGCGCCGGTCAACGCGGCCTCGGGGCGGGTCCGCGGTCAGCGCGCTCGGCGCTCGGGGTGGGCCCGGTTCCAGGCGCGCATCCGGTCGGGGTACCCGGTGCGGGCGGCCTCGTACAGCGGTACGGCGTGCCGCCGCGCGATGGCGGCCGCCGCCCGGGGCGAGCCGGTGCGGCGCCGGATCCACTCGCCGTCGTCGGCGATCGCCACGACGGTCGTGTCGGTCGCGGTGGTCTCCGGCTCCAGGTAGAACTCGACGCCGCGGCGGCTCGCGATGAACGCCTCCAACGCGGCGAGGTCGTCCCGGGTCGCCTCCCGGTCGAGCTTCGTCGGGGTACCGTCGGCGGCGCGGGAGCGCCGGTTGAACAAGCCCATGCCCAGCTCCTCTCCTCAGCCTTCCACCCCCAGTTCAGCACCGTTACCTGGCAGAACGCTGCGAGCGGGATGGGAGCAGGCTGACCACCGCCGTGTGGTTACGCGACTGACGCGGTCGGCGGTCGTTCCCGGGCGCGGTGCCCGGCCGACGGCCCTCTCGGCCGGGCCGGTCTCCCCGCGAGCGTGATGCCTCAGAGTCATATTTATGCCTCTGAGGCATCAGGCTCGCCGGCGGCGGGCCGGGGCTGCGCCGACAGCGCCGGTCACGCTGGCAGTGCCGGGTCCAAGCCGACAGCGCCGGCTCAGGCTGCCAGCGCCGGTCCACGCCGCCGCACCGGGCCAGGGGTCAGCCGAGCCGGGTCAGGTCCTCCGGCGTGAGCCGCAGCCCGCCGGCGGCGACGTTCGCCACGAGGTGTTCCGGGTCGCCCGTGCCGGGAATCGCGAGCACGTGCGGCCCCTGGTGCAGGGTCCACGCGAGCCGCACCTGGTGCGGGGTGGCGCCGTGGGCGCGGGCCACGGCCTCCACCGCCGCGCTGCCCTCGGCCGCCGCCCCCGCCTCCCGGCGGGCGCCGGCCAGCGAGAAGAACGGCACGTACGCGATCCCCCGCTCGCCGCAGAGCCGGACGAAGTCGTCCTCCTCCCGGTAGGCGTCGACACCGTACGCGTTCTGCACGCACACGACCGGCGCGATGTCGCGGACCTCGTCGAGGTGCTCCGGACGCGCGTTGGCGAGCCCGAGGTGCCGGATGAGGCCGGCGTCCCGCAACTCCGCCAGGGCGCCGAAGCGGTCGGCCACCGGAACGGGGCCGGGGCGGCGGTAGAGGCGCAGGTTCACGAGGTCGAGGTGGTCGCGCCCGAGCCGGCGCAGGTTCTCCTCGACCTGGGCGCGCAGCCGCGCCGGCGTGAGCGCCTCGGTGAAGCCGCTGTCCGGGTCGTACCCCGGGCCGACCTTCGTGGCGATCAGCAGATCCTCGGGGTACGGGGCGAGCGCCGCGCGGATCAGTTCGGTCGCGTAACGGGCCGGCCCCGTCCCGACGCCCAGGGTGCCGCCGGGCGAGACGTAGAAGGCGGCCGTGTCGATGTGGTTCACGCCCAGCTCGACGGCCCGACGCAGGACGGCGACGGCCCGGACGGGGTCCGGGTCGGCGGTGATCCGCATGGAGCCGAAGCCCATCCGGTTGACGGTGCGGTCCCCGAGTGTCCAGGTGCCCGCGGCGGCGGCGGTGATCTCGTCGGTAGGCATCCGGCGACCCTAGCCAGCGGCCGGGCGCCGCGCAGTCGGCCGCGCGCCCGATACCGGCCGTCGCCGGCGGCGGCTACTGTTGATCTCCTGGGCGCCCCTGGCCCGCCCCAGCCGGGTCGGCGGGGCGGATCGGGCGCATCACGGGCACCAGCGCGAGCGTCGGCACCAGCAGCAGCGGCACCACGAGCAGCGCCTGAAGGGTGCCGACCCGGTCACCCAGCATGCCGAGCAGGGGCGGGCCGCCGAGGAACGCGGTGTAACCGATCACCGCGACGACGCTGACCCGCGCGGGCGCCCTGTCCTCCTCGTCCGCCGCGGCGCTCATGCCCACCGGGAAGCCCAGCGACGCGCCGAGTCCCCACAGCGCGACGCCCACGATGGCCACCGGCCCCGAGCCGGCCAGGACCGCGAGGGCGGCGCCCGCCGCCGCGACCACGATCGTGACGGCCAGCACCCGCACGCGGCCCCAGCGGTCCAGGGCGATCGTGCCGGCCGTACGCCCGAGCGTCATGCCCGCCACGAAGACGCCGAACACTGCGGCGCCGGCCGCCTCGCTGAGGTCGTGACCGTCGACGAAGGCGACCGCCAGCCAGTCGTTGGCGCTGCCCTCGGTGAACGCCATGACGAGCACCAGCAGGCCGATGAGGAGGGTGCGCGGCTCCCGCCAGGCGGCGAGCAGGGCGCGCCGCCGGCCGGCGGGGCTGGCCTGCGCGGACGCGCCGAGTCCGGTCTCGGCCGGCGGCAGGAAGAGCCGGACGCCGAGGAGCGTCCCGGCCAGGACCACCACCGCGACGGCCGTGAGGTGCGCGCCCATCGGCACGTCGAGCCGGGCGGCGCCGGCGCCGAGGCCCGCCCCGGCCACCGAGCCGAGGCTCCAGGCGGCGTGGAAGCGGGGCATGATCGTGCGGCCCAGCCTCCGCTCGACGGCGGCGCCCTCGACGTTCATCGCCACGTCGCACGTGCCCGAGCCGTAGCCGAAGGCGAACAGGCCGGCCGCGACCCCGAGCACCGGGCCGCCGATGCCCGCGACCAGCCCGGCCGCGGTGAGGCCGAGCGCGACGACCGCCGTGGAGAGCGCGACCGTACGGACCGCGCCGAGGCGCTGGCTGAGCAGGCCGGCGGTGGGCATCGCGAGCAGCGCGCCGGCCGACACGGCGAGCAGGAGCAGCCCGAGCCGACCGGCGCTGAGGTCCAGCGCCTCCCGGGCGGCCGGCACCCGGGAGAACCAGGTGGCCACGGCGAGGCCGTTGAGCGTGAACACGATGGCCACCCCGTTGCGGGCGACCCGGACCGCCCGGGGCGCGGACGGCGCGGTCGCCGGGTCGGCGGAGGATGCGGTGGCGGCGCTCACGAAGGTCTCGGTCCCTTCCTCGGACGGGTGCTCGGCTCGATCGGACACCTGAGAACGCTCTCACCACAACCCGGTTCCGGCCGTACCGCTCGTCACACCCACGGGGGATGATGCGCGGAGAGGCACGACGAGCACGTACGGAGGTCCGCCATGACCGCAGCGGGAGAGCGCCCGGCCACGCTGGAGGACGTCGCCCGGGCCGCCGGGGTGTCCCGCTCGACCGCGTCCCGGGTCATCGCGGGCACCGGCTTCGCCTCGACGGAGGCACGCGACCGGGTGGTGAGGGCCGTCGATCGGCTCGGCTACGTCCCCAACGCGGCCGCCCGGGCGCTGGTCCACGGTGCCGGCGTCCGGCTGGCCGTGGCCGTCACGGGCACCACCTCGGCGGTCCTCGACGACCCGTACGTCGACCGGGTGGTGGCCGCCGCCGCCCGGGTGGGCACGCCGCACGGGCTCGGCGTGGCCCTGCACTGGCTGCCGCGGCGCGCCCCGCAGGCGCTGCGCCAGCTCGCGTTCGACCGCGGGGTCTGCGGGATCGTGCTGGTCAACACCACCGAGCCGGTCCTCGACGCCGTGCCCCGGTCACTGCGCGGGCGGGTCGTGTCGATCGGCATCGGCTCGGCCGCGGTGCCCTCGTTCGACGTCGACAACGGCGGTGGCGCCACGGCCGTGCTGCGCCACCTCTACGCCACCGGCCGGCGGCGGATCGCCATGGTCACCGGCCCCCGGTGGCTGCGCTGCGCGGGGCGGTCGGTGCGCGCGTACCGCCATCTGGTGCGCGACGCCGGCCTGCCCGTACGCCTGGTGCGCGGCGACTTCACGGCCACCCGGGGGCGGGCCGCGGCCCGGGAGGTGCTCGACCGCTGGCCGGACACCGACGCGATCTTCGCGGCCAGCGACCCGACGGCGCTCGGCGTCATCGCCGGCCTGCGCCGGCGCGGCGTCCGCGTGCCCGGCGACGTGGCGGTGGCGGGCTTCGACGACATCCCGCTCGCCGAGTTGAGCACGCCCGCGCTCACCACGGCGAGCCACCCGGTCGGGCGCATCGCCGCGGCCGCCGCGCAGGCGGTGCTCGACCGGCGCCCGCACCCACCGGCGACCTTCTTCCCGTCCGCCCTCGTGCCACGCGACAGCGCCTGACCGTCGAGCGCCGGGGCGGGGCGGGCGGTTAAGCGTCGACCGGCCGGGTAACCGCCGCGCACACCCGCCGACAGCGAGGAGCGGTGACCCGTGTCCGAACCCGCGCCGCCGCACCGGCAGCCGGAGGAGAACCCCCGGCACGGCCGGCTCACGGCCCGACCCGGCCCGCCCGTCGGTCCATCCACGGCGGGCCTGGTGCCGCTGACCGACGCCGACGGCGGGCTGCTCGCCCTGCTGTACGCGCCGGCGCCGGCCGCGGACCGTCCGTACCGGCTGGTGGTGCTGCTGCACGGGGCGGGCGGCTCGGCGCGCCAGGGGCTGGACCTGCTGCTCCCCGTGGCCGACGCGCACCATCTGCTGCTGGTCGCGCCGCAGGCGTCAACGAGCACCTGGGACCTGATCGTCGAGGGGTTCGGGGTCGACGTACGCCGCATCGACGCGCTGCTGGAGTCGGTCTTCGCCGGTTACCCGGTCCGTGACGTGGTGCTCGGCGGTTTCTCCGACGGCGCGTCGTACGCCCTGTCGCTGGGCCTGACCAACGGCGACCTGGTCTCCGGCGTGGTGGCCTTCTCCCCCGGCTTCGCGGCGCCGCTCGTCACCCACGGCCGGCCGCGGGTCTTCGTCTCGCACGGCGTCGACGACCGGGTCCTGCCGGTGGACGTGTGCAGCCGCCGGCTGGTGCCCCGGCTGCACGGCCTCGGCTACGACGTGGCCTACCGCGAGTTCCCGGGCGGCCACGAGATCCCTGCGGAGATCCGCGACGCCGCCGCCGACTGGCTCGAAACCCTCCCCTGACCCCGCCGCGCGCCACCCGCTCACGGCGGGCGGGGTGGCTCAGACCGGGGGGAGGCCGAGGGCCTGGTCGACACGGCTCAGCACCACGGCGTCGTCCTCGGCGCCGACGCCCCGGAGCAGGTCGATGGCGGTCGCCCGCACCTGACCGATGATCATCATGAGCGGCAGGGTCTGGCCCGGGGTGAAGAGCCCGCCGGCGGTCCGTACGGCGGCCAGCGCGGCCGCGTCCGCCCGCTCCGCGTGCCGCTCGGCGACCTCGTCGCGCCCCTCCAGGTCGGCCGCGAGCGCCTCCCCGGCCGCACCCACCGCCTCGGCCAGCGAGCGCAGCGCCACGCACAGGTCCCCCGGCACCGGCGACGACAGCCGGCTGAGCGTCACCCCGGCCCGGGCGAGCACCCGGACGTTACGTACGGCGTAGTCGATCTGGCGGATGGAGCTGTCCACCGACCGCAGGCGGCCCAGGTGCCGCCGCCGGCGCAGGTTGAGCCAGAGCGCCTCGCCGGCGGCCAGCACCTCGTCGCGCAGCCGGTCGACCCGGGCGTCCATTCCGCGGGCCTTCCGCAGCGCGGCGAGCGCCCCCGGTTCGTCGTGCCGGTCCAGCGCGCCCGCGATGTCGGTGAGCAGCCCGGCCATCTCGTCGAACGTGCCGCGGACCTCGGCGACCAGCGGGGCGAGGGGGCGCCGGGCGTCGACCAGCTGGCTCACGGCGAGCGCCACCGCGCCGCCGACGAGCGCGTCGACGAACCGGAACGGCACGAGCCCCTCGGTGGGCGGCGCGACGACCACGAGGTAGAGCGCGGAGACGGCGGCCTGGACGAGGGTCACCCCGGTCGCGCCGACCGCCGCGGCGAGGGCGACGGTGAGCAGGATGACGGTGAAGACGGTCCAGGTGGTGCCGGGGCCGAGCCCCTGGATCACCAGGTCGGCCACGAGGACGCCGCCGGCCACCCCGAGCACCACCTCGACCGCCCGGCGCAGGCGCTGCCCGCGCGCCTGGCCGAGAACGATCAACGCGGCGGCGGGCGCGAAGAACGGCTGCGGGTGCCCGACCAGCCGGGTGGCGAGGATCCAGGCGACGGTCGCGGCGACCGTCGCCTCCAGCACGGGCCGCCAACCCCGCCGCAGGCGGGACGCGGCGTCCCGCAACCAGCCCCACCGGATCATCGCCACCTCCTCGCCGTCTCCCGGATCCCTCACGATCGTCTAGCATCGGCCGGCGGCCCGGCCCACCGGGCCACACCGGCGGCGCGCGGGCCGGGGCCGTGGTGAAGATCGGCTATAAGTGACGCATGGAGTTCCCGCCGTACCTGGCCACCATGCCGATGCACGCGATCACCGAGATCCACGGTGAACCGGGCCTGCTGGCACGTTTCCGGTTGGAGATCCAGGCCTTCGACGAGCCGGGCCGGGAACGCCTCACCGCCGCGCTGGACCTCGCCGCCGACCTGCACCGCGACGACCGCCGGGTCCGCGAGCCGTACCTCAACCACCTGCTCCGGGTGGCGATCCGGATGATGCACCACTACCAGGTCCGCGACGTGGACGTGATCGTCGCGGGGCTGCTGCACGACGCCGTGGAGGACCACCCGGTCGAGCTGGCCGGCGACGCCGCGGCCGCCGACCCGACGGCGGCGGCGCTGGCCACCGTGGCGGCGCGGTTCGGCCCGCGGGTCGCCCGCCTGGTCGCCGCGGTCACGAACCCGCCGTACGAGCCGGGGCGCGACCGGAACACGCAGTACCGGGAGCACGTGGCCGCGAGCCTGGACCGGGAGCCGTGGGCGCGGGTCATCAAGGTCTCCGACTTCACGGACAACGGGGTGGGTGTGATCCACACCGTCGGGCCGAAGGTGGTCACCTCGGCGACCAAGTACCGGCCGCTGGTGCCGGTCTTCCGGGAGCTGATCGGCCGGCCCGACACCCCGCTGTCGGATCCCGTGAAACGGCACATCTTCGCCCAGCTCGACCTGGCCGAGGAGCGGTTCAGCGCCATCCTTGACCAGCCCGCCCACCAGCACTGACCGGCGGTCGGGCCGCCGCGCCGGACGGTCGTGCCGTGCGGGATCGAGGAGCGTGCTGGTGGAGCAGGTCCGGCGGTTGACCAGGGATTCCTGAGGCCCGCTGGTCAGGCCGACGGCCCCCGCCGGAGCACGACCCGCAGCGGGTGGGGCGCGTCGGCCGCGACGTCACCGAACACGGCGACGAAGCGGTCGTACTGCTCGGCCGGCTCGTCGGCGAGCAGCTGGCCGGCGTCGTCGACGAGCAGGGTGAGCGGCCCGGCGGCCAACCGGTCGCGCAGCACGTCCGAGAGCGCGTCCCAGTTGCGGCCGAAGTGGCGCGGGAACGCGAGCGCGTCGGCGAGCGCCGCGAAGAGGCCGCCGCGGGTGCGGCTGGCCGAGCCGGGCACCACGACCGCCGCGGGATCGGCGGTCGCGTCGTTCCCGGCCACGGTCAGCCATGCCGGCGACCGCGCACCGTCCTGGTCGGGCATCGGGTCTCCTCGTCGAGCGGGCGCGGCGGGCGCGGGCGGGTTCGGCCGTCGGGGCGGCCGGCGGCGGGTTCGGCCGCCGGGGCGGGCCGGCACCCCGGCTCGCCCCGGCGGACGTCAGCGGTTCAGAGCCGGTAGAAGTCCCCGTAGTGGTTCGGCGAGAACCACGTGGCCCCGGTGCTCTTGTTCACGATGATCCGGTACGCGTCGCGCGCCGCGCCCTGCTGGCGCGGGTAGACGTCGTACTCGTAGTAGGTGGCGTTGGCGGGCAGCTCGCCCTCGTAGTTGTAGTACCGCCCGCCCGCGAAGTTGGACAGGCCGCCGCTCCACGAGTACCAGCCGCGGGTGGTCGGGAAGCCCTTGGCGGCCCAGCCGGAGCGGGCCGTGCGGGCGTCCGCGCAGCGCGTCATCGTGCAGGAGCCGTAGACCGCGGCGGACGCGGAGTCGGTCAGCGTCGGCGACACGACCGAGGGGCCGACGAGGGCGGCGGCGACCATCGCGACGAGCAGGGCGAGCGTGGCGGGGAGCCGGCGGGTCACGCCGGGCGTCGTGACCGGGGACGCGGGGGTGGGCATACTGCCTCCAGACGGTTCAGCCATAGATCCGCTTCGCTGGCGGACCGCCTCATTCTGGCCGCTGACCGGTCGGTCCGGACAGTGATCCGGAGGTAATCGCTCCACAATGTCCGGTGAACGGTGGATGATCCGCCCGGGGGCCGGGCGTCCGGATCGGCAGCGCGAGCAGCATCCCGACGGCGACCCAGAGGTACGCGTTGCCGCCGAGGAACCCCAGCGGCCCGGTGGAGTTGTTCGCGAAGACCCAGACCACGCCGCTGGAGAGCACCACGTACCCGGCGACGCCCGCCCGGAGCCGGCGGCGGGCGGCCGGGTCGGTCGGGTCGGTCGGCGCGGTCGGGTCGGCCAGGTCGGTCGGCGCGGTCGGGTGGGTGGGGGACCTCGGCAGCGCGGCCGCCGCGACCACCACGAGCCCGGGCACCAGCCACACCAGGTGGTGCACCCAGGTGACCGGGCTCACCAGGCACGCGACGACGCCGGTCAGCGCGAACCCGGCCCGCTCGTCCCCCGCCCGCGCGGCCCGCCGGGCGCGGACGATCCACACGGCGAGCGTGGCGGCCACGAGGGCCAGCCAGAGCGGCCGGTCGGGGTGCTCCGGGTGGAGCCGGGCCACCAGCCCGAGCAGGGACTGGTTCGACACGTACGCGAGCTGACCGACCCGGTCGGTGTCCCAGAGCGCCTCCGTGAAGAAGGTGCGCGAGGCGCCCGGCGCCGCGGCGGCCGCCAGCACCGTGGCGGCGACGAAGGCGCCGGCGGCCGTGGCGGCGGCCCGCCAGCGCCGCGTCACGAGCAGGTAGCCGACGAAGACGGCCGGGGTGAGTTTGATGGCCGCCGCCAGTCCGATGCCGATGCCGGCGGCCCGGTGACCCCGTTCGAGCAGCCACAGATCGGCGTAGACGAGCGCGACGAGCAGCAGGTTGACCTGCCCGAAGCTGATCGTGTCGCGCACCGGGTTGAGCCCCGCGAGCAGGCAGGCGGCCAGCCCGAACGCGTACCAGCGGCTCCAACCCTCCCGGCGGGCCAGCGGGTCGACGAGCAGCGCCAGCAGGAAGGCGGTCGCCACCACCGTGAGCAGCAGGTTCACGGCGATCGTCGGGTACCAGGCCAGCGCGGCCATGGGCAGCATGCTCACGGCCGCGAACGGCGGGTAGGTGAAGCCGTACCCGTTCGCGGTGGTCCAGTCGTAGAGCGCGCCGCCGTGCACCCAGTGCCCGATCGCCCCGTGGTAGACGCCCACGTCGAACCAGCCGCGGTGCCCCGGCAGCACGGCGACGAGGACCCCGATCACCGTCGCCAGGCCGCCCACGAGGAGCACGCGGCAGCCGGTGCGGTCGGCCCGGGCCGGGGTGGCGGTCACCGCGCCACCGCCTCGGCGAACCGGCCCGGGACGGTGAGCAGCCGCAGCGAGCCGACCGTGACGAGCCCCGCGACGACGCCCGCCGCGGCGAGGGCGGCCTGCGCCCCGTCCGGCCCGAAGCCGCTGGGCAGGGCCACGAACGCCAGCACCACGGCGCCGAGCGCCGCCACCGGTCGGGCCCGCCCGTCTGGCGCGGCCGCCGCGATGAGGACCAGCCCCCAGAGCGCGTACCAGGGCCGGGTGGCGGGGCCGAGCAGCGCCACCGCCGCGAGGACCAGCCCCACGGCGTACGCCGGGCCGAGCCGGCGGCGCTGCCACCACGCGGCGCCCGCGGCGGCCAGCGCGGCGAGCAGCCCGAGGCCGAGGCAGAGCCGCATCGGCGCGTCCCCGAGGTCCGTTCCCAGCGAGCCGGCCAACCGCATGGCGCACCGGCCGAGGGCGCTGGAGATCGACCAGCTGTGCCGGTACGCCGGTGTGCCGAGCGCGCCGACCCAGCCGTACCCGATGCCGGTGGCCCAGGTGACGGCGGCCGCGGTGCCGACCGCGACGCCGGCCGTGCGGGCCACCGCGGCCCGGCGTCCGGTGTGTCGCGCCGCGAGGGACGCGACGACCAGCAGGCCCACTGCGGCCGGCGCCTTCACCAGCGCCGCGAGCGTGACCAGCGCGGCGGCGGCGCCGAACCGGCGCTCGAAGGCCAGGCAGATCCCCACCACGAGCAGTCCCAGCATCACGGCCTCGTTGTGCGCCCCGGCGACCAGGTGCAGGGGCACGAGGGGGTTCAGCACGCCGAGCCAGAGCGCGGCGGCCGGGTCCACGCCGCAGTGCCGGGCGAGCCGGGGCAGGTACGCGACCAGCACGGCGACCCCCGCCAGCGCCACCAGCCGCAGCGCGAGCACGCCGAGCACCAGCTTGCCGCCGGTCGCGGCGGACACCGCGGCGGCGAGGACGAGGAACACCGGCCCGTACGGCGCCGGGGTGTGCTGCCACATCTGCGGCACCTCGCCGGCGAGCCCACCGCCGAGCGCCGCGACGCCGTGCCGGTAGACGTCGATGTCGGCGAGCACCATGGCGCCCTGCGCGAGGTAGCTGTACGCGTCGCGGCTGAACAGCGGCGGGCACACGAGCAGCGGGCCGGCCCAGCAGGCCAGCGTGATCGCGGCCGAGCGCCGGTCGAGCGCCGCGCCCGGGGCGCCGGCGCGCTGCGCCCGCCCCGCCCACCACCAGGCGGCCGCGAGCAGGGTCAGTCCGGCGTACCCGCCGAGCAGCGCCGGACCGGCGAGCTGTCGCAGGGCGCTCCACCAGGACGCCTCGGCGCCTACCGGGAGGGCGCCCACGGCCATGCCGGCACCGGCCAGCAGCGTGGCGCCCACACCGCCGAGCAGCCGGTACCCGACGACGGTCGGCCGTTTCCGCACCCGGGCAGGATGTCGGCGCGAGCTGACCGGTACGCGGCCGACCGACGATCACCAGACGACGGGCCGGTGTCGCGTCGGCGTGGCGACGGGCGGATCGGCTACCCGTTGTTAGCGTGAGGACGCGGATCCGTGACGAGGAGGGGTGGCATGACGGACGCCCCCGATCCGCGACCGACGTCCACGGCGCGCTGGCAACAGTGGGGCTCCCGGGGCCTGACCAAGGCGCGGAACGCGGGCGTTCAGACCGGCCGCTGGGCGCACCGAGCGTGGGAGCGCCTCGTCGCTTCGCTCGGCGACGAGGCGCCGGCGCGGCCCGACCCCACTCAGCCCCCGCCCGGTCCGCTCGTCGAACACCGCGACGCGCCCACGGTGATCTCGGTCCCCGCCCGCGGCTACGTGTACAGCTTCCACCTCCACGTCACCTTCGCCTGGTCGTCGACGACGACGAGCGTGCGCGCCGAGGCGCTGAGCTGGTACGCCCGCTACTTCACCCCGCACGCCGTCCAGCGGCTGACCCGCCTCGCCACCGACGCGGCCCGGGACCTCGCGCCGCACCGCGCGGCCGCCCTGGAGGCGCAGCTCATACGCGACCTGCGCCGGCAGGGCCCGTGGCCGTACCGGCGGGGCGCCATCACCTGCCAGCCCGACGTGTCGGTACGGCTCGACGACCGCGTCCGGGAAGCGCTCCAGCCGCACGTCGACCGGCTGGTGGAGCTCGAGTGCGAGTGGGAGGAGCACCTGCGGCAGGTTCAGTACGCGGAGCGGCTCAGCCGGCGGTGGATCGCGCTCCTGAGCGCGCACCTCGACGCCACCGGCGCCGACCCGGACTTCGCCGACGCCCGCCGGCACATGCTCGCCGCGCACGAGGCGGCCGCCGAGTGGATCGACGACCTGCTCGCCCAGCGCCCCCGCACACGCCACACGACCGATCCCCCGCCGCAGCAGCGCCGCCCCTGATTGGTCTGGGGCTCCACGATCGATGACGGTTGGGCGACCCGACACGCCGGGAGGGGCCGCGCTCAGGCGTCACTGTTCGGGTCTCGTGTGCGGCGGCCGGGCGGCGACGCGCTCAGCCGTCAGCGATCGGGTCCCGCCGCGGAGCGTCGCGCCGTGTCGCGAGAATGGCCAGCGTTTCCCGGCGGACGGCGTCGGACTCGTGGACCAGCCGGCGGTGGGAGAAGCGGACCACCAGGATGCCGACGGTGGCCAGCAGCGCGTCGCGACGCAGGTCCACCTCGCGCTGCCGAGGATCGCCGTGGCTCGCGGCGCCGTCGAGTTCCACGTCGACCCGCTCGCGCTCGGCGAAGAGGTCGAGGTACATCGTCCGGCGCCCGACGCGTACCCGTGCCTGCCGGCGGAAGCGCGGCATGCCGGGGGCGGTGAAGACCCGCTCGTGACCCCAGATCTCCAGCGGGCTGCGGCACCCCTCGGCGAGCCGCCTGAGCAGCGTACGGAGGTCGGCGCGGTGGGCGATCCTCGGCGCATCCGCCAGCGCGGTCACGAGCCGCTCCGGCGTGGTCATCCGGTCGTTCACCGCCCGGATCACGGGTGCGCGACGGTCGGCGGCCGGCAGCAGCGGCCACGAGTCGACGAGGGTCCGTTCCAGGCGCAGGACACTTAATCCCCCGCGCCGGCGCACCTCACCCGGTTCCCGCGTGAGGCCGCGCAGCCGGTGGACGACCACTCCGGGTCGCGTCCGGATGCCCGCCGCGACGGGTGCCGCCAGGTGCAGCGGCGCGCCCACGGTCTGTCGGTGCAGTCCCCACGCGTCGAGGGCGCTCAGGTGACTGAGGACCGCGCGTCCGCGCGCCCAGGCCAGTGCCGCCCGGTGGCCGACGACCGGGTCGAGCCGGCTCACGAGGGGCACCTCCGGCGTGGCCGGGAGCAGCAGATTCGCGGCCGCGTACACCTCCGGCAGCACGCGGACGAGGTCGCCGCGGGCGCACGCCCGCCGCAGCGTCCACTCGGGCACGACCTGCCCGGCGAGCGTACGGGTCACGAGCCCTCCGCCGCGCTCGACGAGTTCCCGCAGCACCGGATCCACGACGGCGACGATGTCGGGCCGCCGGGCCCACGCGCAAACGCGCGTTTAATGCTCTGTGGACACCGGCCCACCTGTGGACGCCGCACCGCACCCCCGCCCGATGTGCTAGGCGGGCCGCGCCGATCGGTGACGGCTCAACGGGCCGCCTCCCGGCGTGTCAACTCGCTGAGCCGCCACCGATCGTGGCCTCAGCCGCCGTGCCACATGGGAGCGCTGCGGTTGGTCGTTCGGACGACGATGGCGGGGTCGGCGAGCGTGGCGCTCAGCCGACGGCTGGCAGCGACCGCGAGCGGCCCGAGTGTCGGGTGCCCGACCAGCGCGTGGCACGGCTCGCGGTGCGCGGGCAGTTCCCGGGCCATCCGCAACGCGATCACCGACTTGCCGGCGCCGGCCGGGCCGAGCAGCAACAGCCGCCCGGACGGTACGGCCCGGTAACGGCTCCACAGTGTCCCGTCGCGGCCGGCGAGGTCCAGCGGGCCGGCGTCGCTGGACCGCCCGATCGCCCGCCAGGAGGGCAGGAAGCGCTGCGGGGCGTTGCGCCAGCGCACCGGCAGCGGGTAGGGCTCGTCGACGGCGCGCAGCAGCCCCTCGTCGGTCGGGTCGCGACGGATCAGCTCGACGAGCTCGTCGGCGACCGCGCGCCGGTGCGCCGCGACCGCTGCCGTGCCGCCCGTACCGGCGCCGAGGACCTGGTCGAGGACGACGTAGACGGCGATGACCCCGGCGACGACACCCCACGCCCAGTTGACCTTCTCGAAGTCGTACCGGAGCCAGACCCAGGCGGTGCCGGCCGCCGCGAGAACGGCGACGACGGCCAGCAGCACCCACTTCCACGCCCGACGCCGCACGGCACGATTGTGATCGACGACGCTCGTGTCGTCCTACCCCGCGCCGCCGGTCGGCGTCAGCGCCGCGCGTTCGCCTGCAGCCACGGGTCCTCGGGCTTGGGCCGGTCGAACGTGGGCCGCGCCTGCTTCCAGTGCCCCCGGGTGAAGTCGGGCACCCGGACCGGGCGCATCCGGCCACTCTTGAGCGACTCGTGGCTCAGCGGGATCACCGAGCACCACGCCGCCGAGTCGTAGACGTCGATGTCGGGCGTCATGCCCAGCCGCATGAGCTGCACGAGCCGCCAGATGGAGACGAAGTCGCCGCCTCCGTGGCCGCCGTACTGGTCGGCGAGGCCCTCCAGCGTCGGCCACAGCCAGTGGTCGTGATCCCGCAGGATGGCGTTGTAGTCGTTGCCCGTCCGCCAGGTGTGGTTGTCGTGCCCGAGCGACTCGAGGTAGACGCGGCTGTTGTCCAGTTCGATCGACCCCCGGGTGCCGGTCAGCGTCGTCTCCCGGCTGTACGGGTGCGGCGAGTTCACGTCGTGCTCGACGCGGATGAAGCGGCCGTTCGCGGTCGTGACGAAGCAGGTGTGGCGGTCGCCGGAGATGTAGGGCCGGTCGTCCCAGGAGGAGTGGTCGTCGCCCACCCGCGGGTCCTCGGACCGGAAGAGGGCCAACGCCTTGGGCAGGGACGCCACGGAGATCAGCTCGTCGAACCGGTCGCCGCGGTTGATGTCGAGGGTGGCCGCCACCGGCCCGAGGCCGTGGGTCGGGTAGTGGGAGGCGTTCATCCTGGTCTGCCAGCGGCGACGCCAGTGCTCGGGGTGGTAGGCGCCGCCGAACAGGTACGGCCAGCGCAGGTCGTGCACGTAGCCGCCGGAGGCGTGCTGCAGGTCGCCGAAGAGCCCCTGCCGGGCCATGGTGAACATGGCCAGCTCGGGCCGGAAGTAGTTCACGTTCTCGAGCAGCATGCAGTGCTTCCTGGTCCGCTCCGAGGTGCGGACGAGGTCCCAGATCTGGTCGAGGTACGGCGCGATCGGCAGTTCCACGGCGACGTGCTTGCCGTGCTCCATCGCGGCCTTGGCCATCGGGTGGTGCCACTCCCACGGGGTGGCGATGTAGACGAGGTCGATGTCGTCCCGGCGGACGAGATTGAGGTAGTCCTCCTCGCCGCCCGAGTAGCCGGCCGGCGGGGTGTCCTGGAAACCCTGCTGCATGATCCGGCTGATGGTCCGTTCGACCCGCTCGGGCCGGATGTCGCAGACGGCGGTCACGGTGGCCACGGCGCCGAAGCGCCGATCCTGGTCGCCGCCGCGGTTGCCGAGCCCGATGAGCCCCACGCGGACCTGGTCGAAGCCCTCGAAGGGCACGTTGGTCATGCTCTTCTCGTCGCGGCCCCGCTCGGGTTCGGCGGCGCCCGGGGCGGCCGCCGCGGGTGCGTTGACGGCGCCGGTCAGGCCGGCGGCGGCGCCGAGCACGGCACCGGACCGGAGAAGGTCTCGACGGGACGGACGGAAATCGGCTGGCGGGGCCACAGTGATCACTCCTTCGACGACGGAGGTTGATCGAACATGCCTGAATGCATTAGATGTTGAGCAGTGTCAATCAAACGTCCATCGATGGCAAGGGCCTGTTCTCGGGCACCGCGAGCGGGTGTGCGGGCGTGAGCAGCCGACATTGCCGAACGGGCCGTGGTCGATTTACGCTCGGGTCGCCGTCGATTCGCGCGGTTTCGCGCGGTCGACCCCCGTGCGTTGCGAGTCGGAGCGTCATGACCCACGTCGAGCAGGACACCGCCCGTCGGCCGCAAGGCTGGCGAGACGCGATCGCCCCGGCCGGCTCGCTCGGCGGGCGGCTGCCGCGCCTCGCCTCGTCGGCGGGCGGCTCGGCGTGATCCTCACCGTCACGCTGAACGCCGCGCTCGACGTGACGTACCACGTCCCCGCCCTCACGCGCGGCGCCACCCACCGGGTCACCGAGGTGTCCGAGCGGGCCGGCGGCAAGGGTGTCAACGTCGCGCGCGTGCTGCGCACCCTCGGCGTTCCGGTCGTCGCCACGGGGCTCGCCGGTGGAGCGTGCGGCGCCCGCATCCGCGCCCTGCTGGCCGAGGAGGGGGTACGCGAGGAGTTCGCCCCGCTCGCGGCCGAGTCCCGGCGCACCGTGGTGGTGGCCGAACCGGCGACGGCTACCGGGCTCTGGGAGCCGGGGCCGACGGTCACACCGGACGAGTGGTCGGCCTTCCTCGCCCGGTTCACCGCTCTGGCGCGCGGCAGCGAGGTGGTCGCGCTCTCCGGCTCCCTGCCGCCGGGCGTGCCCGTCGACGCCTACCGGACGCTGATCGCGGTGGCCCGGGACGCCGGCGCCGCCACCGTGCTCGACAGCAGCGGCGAGCCGCTGCGCCACGGCCTCGACGGCGACCCCGACCTCGTGAAGCCCAACGCCGAGGAGCTGGCCGGCCTCGTGGGCCGCCCGCTGCCCCGGCCGGCCGACGCCGTCGAGGCGGTACGCGGGCTCGGCGCGCGTACGGTCGTGGCCTCGTTCGGCCCCGACGGGCTGCTCGCCGTGACCGCCGAGGACGCCTGGCACGCGTACACGCCGCATCCCGTGGCCGGCAACCCGACCGGCGCGGGGGACGCCTGCGTCGCCGCGCTGGCCCTCGGGATGGTGCGTCGCCAGCCCTGGCCCGAACGGCTCGCCGACGCGGTGGCGCTGTCGTCGGCGGCGGTCCGCGCCCCGGTCGCGGGAAGCGTCGACCTGTCCGAGCACCGGCGGCTGCGCCGGGACGTGATCGTCAAGGAGTTGTGATGCCACTCGTACCGACCGGCCAGGTCGTCGCCGCGGGTCCCGCCTGCGCGTTCAACGTGATCACCCTGGAGCACGCCGAGGCGATCGTCGCGGGCGCGGAGGCCGCCGGGCGGGCCGTGATCCTGCAGATCAGCGAGAACGCCGTCCGGTTCCACGGCCGGCTCGCGCCGATCGCCGCCGCGACGCGCGCCGTCGCCGCGGCGGCCACGGTCGACGTGGCGCTGCACCTCGACCACGTCGTCTCCCCCGAGTTGTGGCGTCAGGCGCCGGAGCACGGCTTCGGCTCGGTGATGGTCGACGCGTCCCGCCTGCCGTACGCCGAGAACGTCGCGGCGACGCGGGCGGCGGCCGACTTCGCCCACGCCCGCGGCCTGTGGGTGGAGGCCGAGCTGGGCACGGTCGGCGGCAAGGACGGCGAACCGCCGGTCGACCCGCACGCCCCCGGCGCCCGCACCGAACCGGCCGAGGCGGCGTCGTACGTGGCGGCGACCGGTGTGGACGCCCTCGCCGTCGCCGTCGGCTCGACGCACGCCATGACCACGCGCAGCGCGGCGCTCGACCACGCCCTCGTCGAGCGGCTGCGGGCCGCCGTGCCGGTGCCTCTGGTGCTGCACGGGTCGTCCGGGGTGCCCGACGAGGAGCTGCGCCGGGCCGTGGTCGGCGGCATCGTGAAGGTGAACATCGGCACGGCGCTCAACGTGGCCTTCACGGCCGCGACGCGGCACGCCCTCGCCGCGCGGCCGGAACTGGTCGACCCGCGTCGCTACCTCGCGCCCGCCCGCGACGCGATGAGCGAGACGGTCGCCCACTTCTGCCGGGTCGTGGCCGGCGAGGACGACACGTCCGGCCGGGTCGTGGCCGGCGACGACAGCTCCGGCCGGGTCGACGCCGGCCTCGCCGTCACGGTGGCCGAGTCGTGACACGTCCGTTCGCCGCCGCGCCGGCCGGAGCCGCCAGGTGACCGCCACCCGGACCACGACGGGAGATCCCGCGCCGGGGGCCATGGCCGACCGGGCCCGGCGGTTGCAGGCGCTGCTGGAACTGCTCGCCGCCCGGGGCGGGCGGCTGTCCGTCGGCGAGGCGGCCAACGCCCTGGGCGTCTCCGAGGCGACCGTCCGTCGCGACTTCACCGCGCTCGCTGCGCAGCAGCTCGTCACGCGCACCCACGGCGGCATCGTGGCCAGCTCGGTCGCGTACGACCTGCCGGTCCGCTACCGCCACCGCGGTGACCGCAGCACCAAGGAACGCATCGCGGCGACCGCCGCCGGGCTCGTCGAGCCGGGCAGCGTCGTGGGGCTGAACGGCGGCACCACCACGTCCGCCACGGCCCGGCACCTCGCGGCGCGGCCCGACCTGGCCCAGGCCACCCACCGGCCGGCCCTCACCGTGGTGACGAACGCGCTGAACATCGCCACCGAGATGGTGCTGCGGCCGTCCCTGCGCACCGTCATCCTCGGCGGGGTCGCGCTGCCGCAGTCGTACGAGCTGACCGGGCCGCTGACCACCATGGTCATGCAGTCCCTGTGGCTGGACGTGCTCGTCCTCGGCGTCGACGGCTTCTCGGCCGACGGGACGTCGTGCCACGACGAGAGCGAGGCGGGCATCGACGCGCTCATGGTCAGCCGCGGCCGCCGGGTGGTCGTCGTCGCCGGGTCGGAGAAGCTGGGACGCCACTCGTTCGCGAAGATCTGCGACGCGTCGGCCGTGGACACCCTCGTCACCGACGACGCGGCCGACGAGACGGTGGTGGCGGAGCTGCGGTCGGCCGGCGTCACCGTCCTCCTGGCCTGATCCGCGGCTACCTGTGTTCATCAGTACGGCCTCGCAACTTCAGGGAAGGTGTCCCCTCTACCGGGCTCGGAGGCCGCTACTTGCCTGATGTTGCGCGGATCTCGGCGCTCGGACCCGCGTCAACCGCGCGGATCTTGGCGGGCGGCCCGCCTCAGTCGGCGGTGCCCACCTTCTCGAAGGCCCGGGCCACTGAGGCGAGGTCGAGGCCCTCGAAGTGGTCGAGGAAGCGCCGGCGGACGGCAGCCAGGTGGCTCGGCCAGGCCGCCTCCAGGCGGGCGAAGCCGGCGTCGGTGAGCACGGCGTTCCACCCGCGGGCGTCCTCCGCGCAGCGGACCCGCTCGACGAGGCCCTGGCCCTCCAGCCGGCTGATGGTGCGGGTCATCCCGCTCAGGGAGAGGTGGCAGGCGCTCGCCAGGTCGCTCATCCGCAGCCGCCGTCCGGGCGCCTCGGAGAGGTGCATGAGGGCCGTGTACTCGGTGACGGGCAACTGGCGTTCGGCCATCATGTCGGCGTCGATCGCCCGGGGCAGGACGTGCATCACCCGGCCCAGGGCGCGCACCAGCGCCTCCTCGTCGGGGTCGAGGGGTCTGGGCTGTTCCACGGCGTCACCGGTGGTCATACACCCACTGTAATTGCTTGAGCGAGCAACTTGTGTGACGGTAGACATACGGTCGATATTTGCTTGACCAAGCAAGCGGTGTCTAGCGTGTGGTCGTCAGGCAAGACTTCTGGAGAGGGCACCACGCACATGACCAGGATCGGCATCATCCTCGGCAGCACCCGCCCCGGGCGTAACGGCGAGGCCGTGGCCCGCTGGGTCCTCGAGCTCGCCAAGCAGCGCTCGGACGCGCAGTTCGAGCTCATCGACCTGCTCGACCACCCGCTGCCGCACCTCGACGAGGCCATCCCGCCGTCGATGGGCCAGTACACCCAGCCGCACACCAAGCGCTGGGCCGAGACGATCGCCTCGTACGACGGGTTCGTGATCGTGACCCCGGAGTACAACCACTCGACCTCGGGCGCTCTCAAGAACGCCATCGACTTCCTCTACGCCGAGTGGAACAACAAGGCCGTCGGCTTCGTGAGCTACGGCTCGGTGGGCGGCGCCCGGGCCGTCGAGCACCTGCGCCTCATCGCGGCCGAGCTGCAGATGGCCGACGTACGGTCCCAGGTGGCGCTGTCGCTGCACTCGGACTTCGAGAACTACAGCGTCTTCAAGCCCAACCCGGTCCACGTGCCGGCACTCACCACCATGCTCGACCAGGTCGTGGCCTGGAGCACCGCGCTCGCCCACCTGCGCCAGAACTGAACAGAGCGCCAGAACCGAACGAGACGGTGGCCGCGGGACGCCCCCGCGGCCACCGTCGCGCATCCGGACGGCTCAGGCGGCCAGGGTGGCGTAGCGGCCGTTACGGTCCATGAGGCTGTCGTGGGTGCCGCTCTCGACGATGCGGCCGTGGTCGAGCACCGCGATCTGGTCGGCGTGGCGGACGGTGGAGAGCCGGTGCGCGATGGTGATCGTCGTACGGCCCTCGGCCAGGGCGTCGAACGCCCGCTGGACGGCCCGTTCGGTCTCGGTGTCGAGAGCGCTGGTGGCCTCGTCGAGGATCAGTACGCGGGGGTCGCGCAGCAGCGTACGGGCGATGGCCAGCCGCTGCTTCTCGCCGCCGGAGAAACGGTGCCCCCGGGAGCCGACCACCGTGTCGTACCCGTCGGGCAGGCCCGCGATCAGCTCGTGGATCTGGGCGGCGCGGGCGGCGGCCTCGATCTCGGCGTCGGTGGCGTCCGGCCGGGCGTAGCGCAGGTTCTCCCGCACGGTGGTGTGCAGCAGGTACGTCTCCTGGCTCACCACCCCGACGATCGCGGCGAGATCGTCGAGGCGCAGGTCCCGCAGGTCGACGCCGTCGATGGTGACCCGGCCGTTGGTGGGGTCGTGCAGCCGGCTCACCAGCGCGGCGAGGGTGCTCTTGCCGGAGCCGGTCTCGCCGACCAGCGCGAGGCCGGTGCCGGCCGGCACGTCGAGGGTGACGCCGGCGACGGCGGCCGTGTCGCTGCCCGGGTAGCTGAACGTGACCTCCTCCAGGCGGAGGTGGCCCCGGACGCGGCGCGGGTCGACCGGGACGGGGTCGACCGGGTCGGCCACCTCGACGGGCAGGTCGAGGTACTCGAAGATCCGCGCGAAGAGCGCCAGCGACGAGGTCAGCGAGACGCCCACGTTGAGCAGGCCCATGAGCGGGCGGAACAGGCTGTTCTGGAGCGCCGTGAAGGCCACGACCGTGCCGATGCTCAGCGTGCCGGCGGTGCCGGGCAGGCCGGCTGCGAGGTAGATGAGCGCCGGGACGGCGGCGAAGACGATGGTCATCGAGGCCATCCGCCAGCGGCCGGCGAGCTCGCTGCGCAGCTCCAGGTCGACGAGGCGGGCGGACGAGCCGCGGAACCGCTCGACCAGCGCCGGCCCGGTGCCGAGGGTCTTGGCGAGCTGGATGCCGCTGACCGACAGGCCCTCCTCGATGGTGACGTTGAGGTCGGCGAGCTCGCGCTGGCGCTCGGCCGTGATCTCCCGGCGCAGCCGGGCGACCCGGCGGGTCAGCCAGACGGCCGGCGGCAGGATGATCAGCGAGATCAGCGAGAGCCGCCAGGAGAGCGCCACCATGGCCGCCGCCGTGGCGACCACGGTCGTGAGGTTGGCCGCGACGGCGGTCGCGGTGGACGTGACCACCGACTGCATGCCGCCGATGTCGTTGGTGATGCGGGACTGCACCTCGCCGGTACGGGTACGGGTGAAGAACCCGAGTGACTGGCGTTGCAGGTGGGTGAAGACGTCGGCGCGCAGCCGGTGCATGACCTCCTGCCCGACGCGGGTGGAGATCCAGGTCTGCACGACGCCGAGGACGGCGGTGACGGCCGCCACCGCGACCATGCCGAGGACCAGCCAGGCGAGCAGGGTCAGGTCGCGTTGGGGCAGGGCACGGTCGATCACGTGCCGCAGCAGGAACGGCGAGGCCATCGAGATGACCGAGGACGCCACGATGATCGCGGTCACGACCGCGAGCGGCGTCCGGTGCGGGCGGAAGAGGCCGGCGATGCGCCGCAGCGACACCTGCTGGGCCTGCGCCTTCTCGGTGGCGCTGACGGTGCGGGGGCCGCGCTCGCGGCCGAGGGGGGTGGGATCCAAGAGGAGCGCCTTCCGTCGGGGGATGTTACTGAGGTTGCCTCATCATGAGGGAACAACCATACATACTGCTACCGTATTCCGCGTGATCGAGCCGGACGGCGACGACGAGACCCTGCCCGAGGCGTTCTGGAGGGTGGCGCGCCTGCTGCGCCACCGCACCCGGGAGGCCCTCGCGCCGTGGGACGTCACCCCCAGCCAGGCGCGTGCGCTCGGCGTCCTGGCCCGGCACGGGGTTCTGCGCCCCGGGGCGCTCGCCGAGCACCTGCGCATCGCCCCCCGCTCGGCCACCGAGGTCGTCGACGACCTGCAACGGCGCGGCCTCGTGGAACGCCGGCCCGACCCGCACGACCGGCGGGCCACCCTCGTGGCGTTGACCGACGACGGCGTACGCGCCGGGGCCGCCATCCGGGCCGCCCGGCAGGCCGAGACGGACCGGTTCTTCGCCGACCTCGACCCGGACGACCGGGAGCAGCTCACCCGCATCCTGCGTACGCTCCGCGGCTGACCGCTGGCGCGGCCCGGCGCGCGTTTGCCCACCCCCCGACCGGGTAGCCGCTCCCGTCCGACGGACGGGACCGTGTCCCGGTGACGGGAGGGGGCTCGTGGCACGCCTGCGAAGCCGTGAGACCGAAGGTCCGCGCTGATGTGCGGGATCACCGGGGAGGCCCGCTTCGACGGATCGCCGCCCGACGCCGAGGCCGTGACCCGGATGACGGAGGCGCTGCGCTTCCGCGGCCCGGACGGCGAGGGACTCTGGAACGACGGATGGGTGACCCTCGGACACCGCCGCCTGACCATCATCGACCTGTCCGACGCCGGCGGCCAGCCGATGGTCCGCGAGGACCTCGGGCTGGCCCTCGTCTTCAACGGCTGCATCTACAACTACCCCGAGCTGCGCGAGGAACTGCGCAACGCCGGCTACACCTTCCACTCCACCAGCGACACCGAGGTCATCCTGGTGGCGTACGCCCACTGGGGCGAACGGTTCGTCGACCACCTCGTGGGCATGTTCGCCTTCGGGCTCGTGGACCGGGCACGGCGGCGGCTCGTGCTGGCCCGCGACCGCCTCGGCATCAAGCCGCTCTACCTCGCCGAGACGCCGGGGCGGCTGCGCTTCGCCTCCAGCCTGCCGGCGCTGCTGCGGGCCGGGGACGTCGACACGAGCATCGACCCGGTCGCGTTGCACCACTACCTCTCCTGGCACTCGATCGTGCCGGCGCCCCGGACCGTCCTGCGCGGCGTGCGCAAGCTGCCGCCGGCCACGCTGCGGATCGTGGAGGCCGACGGGCGCAGCCGCGACGAGGTGTACTGGCGGCCGGACTACGTGCGGGAGCCGGCCGACGCCGGCATGGACGCCCGCGACTGGCAGGCCGCCGTCGGGGACGCGCTGCGCACCGCCGTACGCCGCCGGCTGGTGTCCGACGTCCCGGTCGGCGTGCTGCTCTCCGGCGGGCTCGACTCCAGCCTCATCGTGGCGCTGCTCGCCGAGGCCGGGCAGGAGCACCTGCGGACGTTCAGCATCGGCTTCGACAGCCGGGGCGACGAGTCGGGCGACGAGTTCCACTACTCGGACCTGGTGGCCCGCGCCTTCGACACCGACCACCAGCGGATCCGGCTTCCCGACGAGGACCTGGTGCCGGCCGTACGCCGGACCGTGCTGGCCATGACCGAGCCGATGGGCAGCCACGACGTCGTCGCCTTCCACCTGCTCTCCGAACAGGTGGCGCGGCACGTCAAGGTGGCGCAGTCGGGGCAGGGCGCCGACGAGGTGTTCGCCGGGTACGGCTACCACCGGCCCCTGGCCGACGTCCCGCGTGAGGCCGCCGCCGCGGAGTTCACCGCCGCGTTCTTCGACCGGGACCACGCCGAGCTGAACCGGGTGGTCGGCCCGGCGTACGCGCTGGACCGCGACGTGAGCCGTGACCTCGTCGAGGAGCACCTCGCGGCGCCCGGCGCGCAGACCGCCGTGGACGCCGTCCTGCGGCTGGACACCCACCTGATGCTCCCCGACGACCCGGTGAAACGGGTCGACAGCATGAGCATGGCGTGGGGGCTGGAGGTGCGTACGCCCTTCCTCGACCAGGATCTGGTCACCCTCGCGGCGCACTGCCCGCCCGAGCACAAGCTGGCCGAGGGTGGCAAGGGGGTGCTCAAGGCGGTGGCCCGGGAGGTGCTGCCCGCCGAGGTGATCGACCGGCCGAAGGGCTACTTCCCGGTGCCGGCCCTGCGCAACGTGGACGGCCCGGTGCGCGAGCTGGTCGCCGAGGCGTTGCAGGCGCCCGCCGCCCGCGAGCGGGGCCTGTTCCGCTCCGAGTACGTGGCGACGCTGCTCGCCGAACCGGACCGGGCCGAGGCGGCGGCGGGCAGCAACAAGCTGTGGCAGCTCGGCCTGCTGGAGCTGTGGCTCCAGTCCCACGGCGTGACCTGACCCGGCGGCGCGCCGGGGACGTCAGGCGGCGGTGGTCCAGGTGGCGAGGTGGTCGAGGACCGCGCGGAGGTCCCCGGTGTCGTCGAGGATCCGGCGCTGCCGGGTCGCCCCGGTACCCTCCCGGCGCAGCCGGGACAACTGGTCCACCACGTACGGAAGGTCGCCGTGGCGGACCAGGGCGGGCGTGACCGTGGCGAACAGCTCGTCCACCAGCGCCCACGCCGGGCGGGCGCCGCCCGCGCGCAGGTCGATGAGCTCGCCGTCCAGGCCGTCGTGGGCGGCCCGCCAGTGCGCCGCCGAAACGAGGCAGTCCCGGATCGGCGACGCCGGCACCCCGGCCCGCGCCTCGTCGACCACCGTGGCGACGAGCGCCCGCAGCAGCGCGGCGACCACGACCGCGTCGTCCACGGTGGGGCAGACGTCGCCGACCCGGATCTCGACGGTGGGGTAGCTGGCGGACGGGCGGGCGTACCAGTAGACCATCGCGGCGTCGAGCATGACGCCGGCCGCGGTCAGCTCGTCGACGGTGCGGTCGTAGTCGGCCGCCGACGCGAAGTACGGGGTGGGCCCGAGGCTCGGCCAGCGTTCGAGCTGCATGGAGCGCCAACTGGCGTGCCCGGTGTCGCGGCCGTCGTGCAGCGGCGAGTTGGTGGCGATCGCGTGCACGACCGGCAGCCACGGGCGCAGGTGGTTGCAGACCTGCACGGCCAGTTCGCGGTCGGGCACCCCGACGTGCACGTGGCAGCCGCAGACCGCGGGGTCGTGCGCCACCGGCCCGTACCGTCGGGACATGGCGTGGTAGCGGGGTTTGTCCGGCACCGTCCGGTGCGGCTCGTGCATCGGCGTGGCGCCGACCGCGACGAGCCGCGCCCCGGCCGCCGCGGCCGCCTCCGCGGCGGAACGCCGCAGGTCCACCAGGTGCGCGCGCAGCTGCGCGAGGTCGGCGGTGACGGGGGTGACCATCTCCACCATGCTGTGCCGGAACTCCTGCCGGCTCTGGTCGCGCGCCGAGCCGGGCAGCGCGTCGAGCACGCGCTGGGCGACCGGCAGGTTCTCCCCCGTCTCCGGGTCCAGCAGCAGGTACTCCTCCTCCACCCCGAGCGTCAGCGTGGTGAGGTCGGGTACCGCCGTGGCGACTGTCGGACGGTACGTCATGCGTTCGGCGTCCGTTTCGTCGGGCGCGCGGCGGGCGCCGCGCTGCGGGCGTAACCGGCGTTCCCGCCGCCCGCACCGGCAAACGCCACCGCGCACCCACCGGAATCGCTACCCCGGGGTGCGTGCATGCCTCGGCCGATCGCCGGCGGGACAGGCCGACGGGCCGCGCCCGGGACGCCGACCGGGTGAGCGAGGCCACCGGCCGGCACCCTTCCCCGTCCCGGCCCGAACTGCCAGGGTGAGGCCGTGATCGACTCTCAGGTGACACGTCGTGTCGTCGCCGACTTCCTCCGTTTCGTCCGCTCTGGCGCGGCGCCGCAGCGGGCGTCGGAGTTCATGGCGCCGGTGGTGCGCGCCCACCAGGTGCGGGCCGAGGACCTGGCCACCGTGGAACGGACACCGGACGACTACGCCGACCACGTGCGGGAGATGACCGTCACCTGGGGAAGCTTCGACCTCACCGTCGAGGAGTTCCTGGTGGACGGCGCACGGGCGTACGTCCGGCTGGCCCAGACGGGGCGTCACCTCGCGCCAGTCGACGGGATCCCGCCGACCGGCCGGACCGTCCGCCAGATCAACTCCGTCGTCTACCACGTCGAGCACGGGCTCATCACGGAGTACTGGATGCAGATCGACCGGGCCGGCCTGGTGGCCCAACTCCGGGCGGACGCCTGACGACGGTCCCCGCACCAGCGCCGTCGAGGGTGTTCCCCGCCCGCCCCAGCCGGCACCCGTGCGGCTCGCGGCCCAGCCCCCGAGCGGGGTCGGGCCGCGAGCCGCGTGGCCTCAGTCGGTGCAGGACGGTTCGTCGAAGTGGCCCGGTGTGCTCGGGTACGCCGCCCCGGCCCCCTGATCCTTGTTGTCCCGCGGGTACACGTAGGACAGTTCGAGGAAGGCTGAGGTGCCCGCCGTTGTCACGTCGGACGGGCTGCGCCCGGCGCCGGTGCCCCACGCCAGCCGGGTCAGGAAGTCCTGCATGGCCGGGCTGTGCTGGCGGACGTCGTTGAACCCGCCGTACGCCGAGTTGCAGTGGGTGAACAGGTTGTAGGCGCCGTTCCAGTCGAAGAGCCGGTCGCCGTTGTTCGGCCCGTTCGCCGTGACGTCACCCTGCAGCACGTCCCGGTCCCAACCGCCGTAGATCCAGTCCGTACCGTGGTGGTGCTGGTTGTCCGCCACCTCACCGTTGTCCAGCCCGGTCATCTCGAACCACAGGCAGGGGTCGACAGTGCCCGTGGCCGTGGTCACCGGCCAGGCCCCGGCCGCGCAGCCGTTCGGGTACGAGCCGCGCGGACGGAAGTCCAGCAGGTCGGAGCCGAGCACGGCGCTCACCGCCGGACCGCTGGTCGCGCCGGCGCCACCGAAGAGATGGTCCACGTACTGGTCGTGGTCACCGCGGGCCGCGGCGCTGAACGCCCCGTCCACCTGGCACTGCGGCTCGGCCGCGTCGAGCGCCGGGTCACAGCCCTTGCCGCCCCACAGGACGTCCGACCCCTCGGAGCCGAAGAGCTGGTCGCCGCCGCTGTCACCGTTCGCGACGTCGTCGCCGAAACCGGCGTGGATGTTGTCCGCCCCGGATCCGCCCCGGATCCGGTCGTCACCGCCAGCCGTGAGGCCGGAGTGCGGCATGGGCGCGGAGGTGGAGGCGCCGATCCAGGCGTCGCCGTCGGTGTCGTGCAGCAGGTCGATTCGGCGGTCGTAGTCGCCCGGCCGGAACCCGGTGTACGTCTCCTGCGGCGGCGAGGACAGCGTGACCGTGAAGCCGAGCGCCGCCACGTCGTCGGCGTTCAGGTGCTGGTTGACGATGCCACCCCGGTCGCCCAGGATGGCGTCCCGGCCCGCCTCGCCGTACAGCGTGTCGGCACCCAACTCGCCGAGGACGTCGTCGTCGCCGTCACCGCCCCGGATCGTGTCGTCGCCGTCCTGCCCCCAGATCCCGTCGTCCCCGGCGTCGCCGAACAGCTGGTCGGCCCCGTACGCCCCGGCCGGCTCGCAGGTGGCCTGGGCCGTCGTGCAGAAGCGGGTCGACGGCCCCGGCAGCGCCGGGTCGTGCGTCCGGGCCACCGTGGCGTCCGCCGGCACCGCGCCGGTCGGGTAGCGCTCGGTGTAGACCCGCTCGGTCTGCTGGCCGTTCGCGGCGACCACCGTGCGCAGCAGCGAGCCGTTGTCGCCGAGCAGCACGTCCGCGCCCCCGTCGCCCTCGATGAGGTCGCCGGCGTCCCGGAAGCCGCTGGCCGCGCTACCGCCCAGGAGGTCGTCCTGGCCGTCGGGCCCACCGGGCCCGACCAGCGCGGCTGGCGCCGAGGGCTCGCCCGGCCAGCCGGCGTCGGGCAGCGGCGTCACCGTGCCGTGGCCGGTCCCGGTGAGGGCGGCGTCCCCGCGCAGCAGGTCCGCGCCGCCGTTGCCCTCCAGGTAGTCGCCGCCGCCGTCGCCGGTGAGGGCGTCGTCGCCGTCCTGGCCCCACAGCGTGTCGACGCCGTCACCGCCGCTGATCCGGTCCCCGCCGTGCCGGTTGGCGTCGGCCGCCGCCCGGTCCAGCAGCACCACGATCCGCGGGCCGAACGGCACGCCGCCGTCACCCATCCGGACGGTCACCGCGCTCGGCGCCTCGCCCGGCAGCGGTCGCAGCACCGCGCCGTTGTCACCGATCATCGCGTCCGAGTCGGGGCCACCGAACAACACGTCCGCGGCGTCCGGTTGGCCGGTCGTGGCCGCACCGGACCCGTCGTACGCGGTGCTGGATCCACCGACCAGGTCGTCGTCGCCGTGGTTGCCCTCGACCCAGTCCGAGCCCGGGCCGCCCTCGGCGAAGTCCGCCCCGCCGTCGGCGTGCACCCGGTCGGCGCCGCCCTGGCCGAAGATCACGTCGCCCGCGTCGCCCCCGGAGATCAGGTCCCCGCCGCTGGTTCCGGCGGCTGGCGTGAATCCGAGGTCGAGCAGGGTGACCCGGCGGGACGGCCCGGCTCGGCCCTGGGTGACCCGAGTCGCGTCGGCGCCGGCCACGGTGAAGCGGGCGTTGTCGCCGGCCATCAGGTCGCTGTCGGCATCACCGAAGAGCTGGTCACCGGTGTCGGGCCGGCCGACGCCGGCGACGGGCTCCTGGCTGGAACCGCCGGCGATCTCGTCCTGCCCGGCGTTGCCGTGCACCACGTCGGCGCCGTTGTTCCCCTCCAGCTGGTCGTCGCCGCCGTCGCCGTCGACCCGGTCGGCGCCGAGGCCGCCGTACGCGAGGTCGGCGTCCGCGCCGCCGGAGATCACGTCACCGGCGCCCGCTCCCGGCACATCGCCGGCGAGGTCCAACGGGTACGGCCCGACGTCGCCGACGCGCGGCGTGCCGTTGTCACCGACGATGCGGTCCGTACCGGCCTCGCCGTAGATCCGGTCCTGCCCGTCGGCCGCCCCCGCGACGCGGGAGCCGCCGTGCAGCACGTCGCCGGCCGGCCCACCGAAGATCTGGTCGTCGCCGGCGTTCCCCTCGGCGGTGTCCACGCCGTCGCCGCCGTAGAGCCCGTCGTCGTCGACGTTGCCGAAGAGCAGGTCGTCGTCGCCGTCGCCGTGCAGTTGGTCGACGCCGGCCGCGCCCCAGGCCCGGTCGGCGCCCGCGCCCAGGTGCAGGGTGTCGTTGCCGAGCTGGCCGCAGGCCCGGTCGTCGCCGCCGCCCAGGTCGGCCCGGTCGTCGCCGCCGCCGGCCGCGACCCGCTCCATCCCGGCGCCGCCGAGGATCAGGTCCCGGTCGCCCTGGTCGGCCGGGCTCGGCTGGCCGTCGGCGACCGTCGCGTCGGCGCACGTCTCCGCCGGCAGGTGCCGGTCACCGAAGACGACCGAGCCGCCGTCGCCGCCGATCACGTGGTCCCGGCCCGGGCCGCCGACCAGCAGCTTGGTTTGCGCCTGCACCCCGGTCGGCAGCGGCGTGTGCGCCACCTCCCGGAACCGGCCGTACCCGTCGTCGTCGCCGGCCGGGCCGACCTCGGACGGCTCGGCGAGCACGTGGTCGTCGCCGGGGCCGCCGAACACCTCGTCGGTGCCGTACCCGCCGATCAACACGTCGTCGGCGCCGTAGCCGTGGAGCCGGCCGGTCTGTCCGTTGGCCGAGTGGGAGACGACGAGGTCGGTGCCGGCGCTGCCGTACACGGTGTCCTGGCCGCTGCCGGTGTCGACCTGGTTGGTGAGGCCGGCGTCACCGGAGCCGTCGTCGTCCACGTCGGCGGGGATGGTGGTGTCGAAGGTGTGGATGGTGTCGTTCCCGCGGCCGCCGTTGACCGTGTCGCCGCCGGGACCGCCGACCAGCAGGTTGTCGCCACTGGGCCGGTCGTCGGCTATGACGCCGAGCACGTCGTCGCCGCCGTTGCCGTACACCGTGTTGGCGCCGTGCCCGACGGTGACATGGTCGGTCGCGCCGGCGGCCGAGGCGGTGGGGTCGCTCAGCGTCGTCCAGTCGACCAGACCGCTGAGGGACTCGTCGCCGACCGACGTGTGCACCGTGGTCGGTGCGCGGTCGGTGCCGCCGAGGCCGCTGTCGCCGGCCACCACGTTGTCGCCGTCGCCGGTCGTGACGGTGTCCGCGCCGGGGCCGCCGGCCACCCGGCTGACCACGCCGGGCCCCTCCGCCGTGACGATGACGTCGTCGCCGCCCCGCCCGTCGACATATGCCGGCCCGGTGCCGGTCCGGATCTGGTCCCGGCCGTCGGAGCCGAGAACCACGGCCGCCCGGTCGAAGGCCGACGTCCTCGTGCCGTCGCCGCTGCTGTCGCCGTCGCCCAGCAGCAGCACCGACATCGCCGCCTTGGTCTCGTCGGGCGGCTCGTAGCCCCGGCCGTCGACGACCACGCGGGTCAGTCCGGGGTCGAGGAACTCCTGCCGGCGCCCGAGCGCCTCGACCGCGAAGCCGTCGAAGTCGTCGCTCGCGTCCTCCTGGCCGGCGTCGGCGTAGTGCAGCGCGTACACCTTGACCACGTCGCCGGCGTAGGTGGCGCCGCCGTTGTCCCAGGCGGCGTGGCCACGCTGGTCCGCCGTGCCGAACTTGCCGGCGAAGACCACCAGGGTGTCCCCGGTCGTGCCGCCGAGTTCCGGTGGCGGCGGTGTGCAGTCGGGTTGCGCCCGGAAGTTTAGCAGGACCGCGTCGACCAGGGTGAAGTCGAAGGTCTTGGAGAAGAGGACGAGGTCGATGGTGATGTAGACCTTGAGGAACACCGAGAGCTGCCCGCTGGTGGTGAACAGACAGATCGGGTTGACCAGCAGCGCCTGGAGGAACTCTCCGGTGCGGAACTTGCCGTCGTTGTTCGGGTCGTTCCAGCTGAAGCCGATGGTGAGTCGGATCCCACCTTCGATGCCGGCCTTGAGGAACAGCACGGACACCTGGGCGCCTGCGGCGATCTCGCCACGCAGGGTGACCACCGGGACGGCCGTGCCGGTGCTGTCGGTGGTCTTGAAGTAGAGACCGTCGAGCAGCTTGACCGCGTCGACGTCGGTGCCGTCGGAGGCAGCCTCGATGGCGTGCCGGATGCCGGCGGTGTCCAGGCCGGCGATGAACCGGGCGGTCACCGACGCGCTGCCGGCCAGCGTGATGAGGACCGGCGGCGGCGCGTAGACCGGGCCGAAGGACTGCCGCCAGCTGAAGCCGAGCGTGAGTGGCCCGGAGTCGAAGCCGATGAGCTCGACGTCCTGCCCCATGAGCAGGCCGAACAGGGAACCGGGGTTGTCGAAGACCGGGAAGGTGAAGCCGATCTTGTCGGCGGTGGACTTCCCGCCCGCGCCCTTGGCGAAGATCTTCTCGCCGTCGTCGCCGGCGGCGGTGTCGACGGCGGCCTTCACCTCGTCGGCGGACTTCGCCTTGGTGAACGCGTCGGCCCGGTCGATGAGGCTCTCCGCGGACGCCGGCGAGACCTCGGTGGTGAGGGCCTTGTCCGGGTTGACGAGGAACTGGCCGAGCGGGATCGAGCAGCCGGCGTCGCAGTCCGGGATCCGGTTGATGAACGTGACGACGGCCCGCACGGTGTCCACGAAGGACAGATCCGGTCCGTCGTTGAGGGTGCTGAACTGCTTGGCCAGCCAGACCAGGGTGATGTCCGGTCCCCCGGTCGCCTTGGACAGGTCGGAGAGGACGGGTATCGGGGCGTACAGCGTGTCGACGACCGGCTGCAACGGCCCGGTGACCGCCTTGAGCTGCTCCACCACCGGCTTGAGGATCTTGTCGAAGAACGCTCCCGCGTCCAGGGCGATGTCGGTGAACGTGATCCGCAGGCCGTTGTCGGGGCCGTCCCCGGCCGCGGTGAGCGCGCCCCGTTGGTGGGCGAGCTGCCAGCTCAGCCCGAACCGCGCGCTGATGCCGGGCAGCGCCGAGGCGGCCCCACCACCCGCGTCGACCGTGGCCGCCAGCTTCCAGTCGATCCTGACCTTGGCGGTGAGGTCGGTGGCGATCAGCGAGCCCAGGTCACCGAGCTCGGCCAGGGTCAGCTTGGCGTCCGGATCGTCCGCGCATTCCCCGGCCGGGGTGTCGCCGAAGCAGCTCTGCTCCCCCGCCGAGCCCTTGAGGTCGATCGCGAAGTACGCGCTGACCAACGGGTCGGTGCCCTGCTTCTGAGCGTTGACGCGGATGAACGCGAGCTGCGCGGCCAAGTCCGAGGGCATGTCGAAGGATGCGCCGACCTGGAGTTCCGGCGCACCGTCGCCGGAGTGGGTGGCCACGTAGAAGCCCTCGTCGCGGTCGAGCACCAGGTCCAGCCGCAGCTTCCAGCCGAGCCGGGCCTCGATGCCGTCGGTGGCGCCCTTCGCCGCCTTCAGCGACAGGCCGGGCACGCCCAGGTCCAGCGGCACGTCGGCGCCGAGACAGCCATCACCGGCGCAGCCCTGCTGCGGCGACGGGTCGCCCTGGCCCGCGGTGAGGGTGATCCGCACCGACTGGAAGTCCTCCACACCGCACGTGTCGGCGTCGTTGCGGCAGGTCACCGTGCTGCTGGCGCCGGGCGCCAGCTCGCCCAGCACCTCGTCCAGGGCGGCCTGCACGCCGGCCCGGTCCGCGGTGGTGTCGGCCAACACGGGCCCGATCGCGGCCTTCACGTCCTCCCGCAGGTCGGCGATGAACCGCTCGCCCTGTTGCAGGTCGTCACCGACGAGCGGCAGCTTGCCGTCGAAGCTGGCCAGTCGCAGGGCCTCCTCGACCTTCGCGAGGTAGCCGTCGATGCCGACGTTGAAGTCCGTGAGTTTGAGCGCGAGGTTCTCGAAGCAGGTCGTGAGGTCCGGCGTGGTCGTCTGGGCCGCGAGGTCCAGTCCCAGTTCGAGGGAGAGCACGTTGCTCGCGCCACCGGGATCGCACCCGTTGACGACGACCGGGGCGCGGGCGCAGATCGGCTTGTCCGCGCCGCCGACGCCGTCGCCGCAGTCGGTGCCGGCGGTGGTGACGCTGGGTGTGACGGCGAGCAGGCCGGTGATCGGGCCGTCCGCGGCCAGGCCGCCGAGGCCGAAGCTGAGGTTGGTGCGTACCGTTCCGTGATCGGGCGCCTTGCCGAGGTCGACCGCGAGCGGACCGACCCGGGCGGCCACCGCCAGGTCGGTGACGCCGCCGGTCACCGTCACACTGGCCGACGAGCTCCGGTCCAGCAGGGGAACGCCGTCCGCGCGCAGCGGCAGCAGCAGGCCGAGCTGCGCCCGGGCGTCGACGTCGACCGTGTAGGCGCCGGATGTCTCCAGGCTCACCAGCTCGCGAGCGCCGTCCCAGCCGAAGGTCAGCGGGCCGCCGGTCTGGAAGCCGCGCTTCCAGTCCAGCCCGAGCCGCAGGTACGGCCCCCCGGCCCGCTCGTCGAGGGTGAACGCGACCCCGCTGCCCTCGCCGATCGCCTTGTTGAGCACGTCGAGCGCGTCCTGGAGCGTGTCCGGCGGCGCCGCGAGCAGCCGGTCCACCGCGTCGGCCAGCTCGGGACGCAACGCGTAGGCCGTGCCGTTCGCGGGGGTGGGTGTGCCAGCCGGGTCGATCCGCAGGGTCTGCCCGTCGACCCGCTCCAGCACCCGGTACGCCTTGCTGCCGATCACCACGGCCCGGTCGGTCAGCCTCGGGTCGAACCCGCTGGCCGTGTCCCGGGTGGTGTCCTTGAGCAGGAAGCTGGTGCCGTCGGTGACGTAGCTGACCCCGGCGCCCACACCGCTCTCGTCGCTGCCGAGCAGTTCCCGTGCCGATCGGCCGAGCAGCGGGATCTCGGTGTCCAGCGGGCCCGAGCCGACGGCTGGCGCGCCGAGCGCCGCGTCGACGAGTTGGAGCGCCTGCACCACGAGGGCGAAGAGCGCCTTGGGATCGTCGGGGTTGAAGTCGAGCGCGAAGAGCCCGTCCAGGCTCGACGTGTCGACGGTGGGTTGGCCGCCGGCGGTCCAGCTCACGTCGACGCCGACGCCGGTGCCCAACGCCCCGGCGGCGCCGGGCACGCTGAGGTCGACCCGGCCGGCGGTCTTCACCGAGTGGGTGACGCCGAGCAGCGCGGTCGGGTTCTGTTTGAGCTCGGTGAAGAGGGTGCCGAGGCTGATGTCCTGCGCCTGCTTGAACCGCACCTCGATCATGCGCTGCCCGGCGGCGGCCGGCCCGACGGCGAGGTTGCCGCCCAGCTTCACCTTGAGGAACCCGGCGGTGGCGTGGAAGTCGACCGCGGTGCTGATCGGGAAGTCGGCGGCGAACAGCGGGGTGGCCGGGTCGGTGCGCAGCAGCACCCGGTCCGCGTTCGCGGCGGGGCTGCCCCGGTCCTCGGAAAGGTCGAGCACGAGGGTGACGCTCCCCGTGTAGCGGGGCTTCACCGTGGCGAAGCTGGCCTGGGCGTTCGCCGCCCGCAGGCCGACCTGCTTGCCACCGACGCTCCTGGTGAGGGCGCCGCCCAGCTCGACCGCGCCGGTGTGCGGGCTGGAGCCGCTGACCACCCAGGCGCTGTCCGCGGCCGGCTGCCCGCCGATCCAGTTCTCCTTCAGCGTGACCGCGTTGGCCGTGTTGCTCAGCACCGTGCCGGCCGAGGTGCCCGCGACCACCCGCTGGCCGACCAGCCCACCGGGGGCGAAGCGGTTGCCCTCGACGGTGAAGCCGTCGGCGCTGAAGGCGGCGCCGCGACCGGAGACCGAGGGTGCACCGGGGTCGAGCGGCACCTCGACGGTGGACTCGTGCTCGAGCTTCACCCGGAACACCAGCTTGTCGTCGGCGAAGGAGAGCCCGTCCACGGGCATCTCCGCCTCGGCGAGCAGGGCGAGCAGTTGCTGGATCGAGGTGAACTTCGGCTGCCCGGCCTTGGCCGGGTCGTCGACACCGGGTTGGAACTGCGGGTCCTCGGGGCGCGGGTGGACGTGTTCCTGGAGGAAGGCGGTGATCTTCTCGTTCACCTTCACGGCGTCGGCGAAGGTCCCGCGCAGGAACGGCAGGTCCAGGTTGCCCGCGGGCCCGCTCTGCTGCACGCCGCCGATCAGGGTCGCGAGTTGGGCCAGACCGGCGGCCAGGTCGACGGGGCTCATGGCGCGGAACCGGCCGATCGTCTCGTCGAAGCCGGTCGTGGTGACGGTCGGCGTGCCGACCGAGATGTCGTTCCAGTCGATCGTGACCGTGGCGGCGATCGGCGGCAGCGCTACCGGCGCGCCGGCAGTGGCCGCCCCGAGCTTGATCACGCCGTGCACGGAGCCGGGGCCGGGCTCGACCTCCGTGTCGGAGACCCGGCCGCCGCCGGAGTTGTCCAACGCGACCTGGACCAGGCCCGCGAGCGAGCCGGCGGCCCCGAGTTCGCCGGTGCCGGCGCCCGCCGGGGTGTCGAAGGCGAGGCGTCCGTCGCCGTTGGGGTCGGTGAGGGTCACCTTCAGGTGGGTACGCGCCTCCAGGGTGCTGCCCGCCGTCAGAGTGACGCCGAGGATGCCCACCGAGGCGGTGGCCTCGTCGAGGTCGGTGCGGAGTCGGGCCACCGCGTCGATGTCGATCCGCGGCGTGTCGCCGTCGCGCACCAGGTAGGTCTCGCCGGAGGCGGTGTGCCGGGCCCGCAGGTGCAGCGTGGCCCAGCCGGTGACGGTGACCGCGTCGGCGACGGTCACCCCGGAGACGGCGAGATCCTCCTCGGCGATCTCCCGCTTGGTGGTGAGCACGACGTCGAGCAGATGGTCGCCGCCGCTCTCGGTGACCGCGCTGGTCAACCGGGTGCCGCCACCCAGGTCGACGTCCCGCGTCAGCCCGCCGGCCAGCGCGTCGGCGGCCGTCCGGGCCAGCTTGTCCGTCTCGACGAGCGCGCCGGGGCTGGCGCCGAGCAACGGCAGGGGCTGGGCGAGCGCCCCCACCCGGGACAGACCACCCTCGGCCCAGGTGGCCGTGCGGTTCATCAGTCCCTTGAGGGCGGTCTCCCACGCCTCGTCGGCGTGCGCGGGCGCCGCCGTCCACACCAGAGCGAACGTCGCCGCGAGCAGGGTCGCGACCGCGGCAGCGGTCAGACGCCGTAGAGCCACCATGAGCCACCTCGTCTCGGGGGATGGCCGTCTCCGACGGCGCGTACGCCAGCACACCGATCACGGATATCGCTCGCAATGAGTGTGTCCACTTGGTGACAGAGCGTCGAACCGATCAGCCAGTCCGCAGGTGGCCGGGCGGATCGCTTGTGGCAGCTTTGAGGTTCACGCGCACGGGCCCGGCCGGGAGGGGGTTCCGGCCGGGCCCGCGGGGTTCGAATCGCCTACGGGTACGCGGTGACGTACACCTGCTGGTTGGCCGCGTTCGCGGTGCCACCCGAGTTGTTGATCACCCGGTTGATGGTGCCGACGCCACCGAGGGAGACGGTCACCAGGTTGGTGAACCGCACGTTCGGGTTGTTCGGCACCTCGAAGGCCCGGTCGGCGACCACCGCGGGGTTCACGTTGAAGTAGCAGTAGCTGCCCATGCCCCACCCCTGGTGGCTGGTCACGCCGTCGCCCACCTTGTACGCGGCGTAGCCCCGGGTCGACCCGTTCATCCAGGCGGCCTGGTTGGGCGGGTCGTACGGCATCTCGTTCTGGTAGAAGTAGGTCCGCCCGCCGTTGCCGTTCCAGACGGTCTGGTACTTCTGGTAGTGCTCCACGAAGAGGCCGTACATGGTGACGTTGTCGCCGTTGACGGTGAGGCCGGTGTCGGCGGTGTTCAGCGTCCACCCGGTGGGCACGCCCGAGGCCGCGTGGTCGGCCCGCCACAGCCACATGTGGTCGCCGATCACGTTGTCGCTGTTGACGGTGAGCGTGTTGGTGGCCTTGCCGACGTGGGGTCCGCCGATGCGGAAGAACACGTCGTGCAGCGAGGTCGGGTTGGCGGCGTGGCTGGCCGACGAGCCGGCCGGCCCGACCTCCATGAGCACGGGCGAGTTCGTGGTGCCGGCCTCGAACATGATGCCGGCCACCTTCACACCGTCCACGTCGGCCACCCGCATGCCCACCGTGCCGTTGTCCGCCTGGATGGTGGCCAGGCCGAGGCCGAGGATCACCGTGTCGGGTCGGTTGACCTGGATCGGCTCGGTGACGTGGTGCACGCCCGGGGTGAAGAGCAGGTGCCTGCCCTGGGCCAGCGCGGCGTTGATCGTGGCCGCGCTGGTGCCGGGCTGGACGACGAAGAACTGCGACAGCGAGATCGACGAGCCGGCCGGGGTCTTGCCGTACCAGCTGGTGCCCGTCGAGTTGGTGCGCAGCGCCGGCACGAAGACCCGGTACTCGCCGGTGCCGTCGACGTAGAGGAACGGCTTCTCCCGTACGACCGGCGTCTGCGCGACGACGGTGTGCGACGGGTTCGGGAAGTGCGGCGGCGGCGCGCCCACGACGCCCTGGAAGACCATGTTCCACACCGAACCGGTCCAGCCGTTGCCGAACTCGCTGTTGCGCGAGTACCACTGCTGCTGGGAGCCGGAGACGACGAGGCCGTCGATCCGGGTGTCGGCCATGAGGCCGCCGCTGGACCAGCCGTCGCCGCCGTTCCAGAGCTGGATCTGGTTCTGCCCGCCGCGCAGGTGCATGCGGCGGTACGGGGCGGCCTGGGAGACCGCCCAGCGCTCCACGGTCACGCCGGCGGGCAGGGTCACCGAGAGGTTCTCCGCCGACCGCCAGAAGTTCTGGGTGGCGTTGCCGCCCATCCAGAACGCCTCGACGCGGACGTGCCCGTTGAGGTTGACGTCGTCGGGGCTCAGGCCGAGGCCGGCGACCTGGGTGAAGAAGCCGAGGTTCACGTCGGCCGTGTAGGTGCCGGGCTTGAACAGCACGGCGTACCGCTGCGGGCCGAACTGGTTCATCTCCTGCTGGGTGAACAGGGTGTTCAGCCGGCTCTGGATGGTGCTGGTCGGGGTGCTCGGGTCGAAGACGTACGTGTTCGGCCCGAGGTTCGGGTTGCGCGGGTCGGTCGGCGGGATGGACGGGTCGCCGCTCCCGCCGCCCGTGGTGTTCACCTGGAACTCCCACAGCGAGTAGCCGTAGGTGGTGGCCCGTGCCGTGCCGTACATCCGGATGTAGCGGCCGCTGCCGGTGACGGTCAGGCTCTGCGTGCCGCCGGCGCCCGTCGTGGTGCTGTAGACGGTGGTCCAGGTGTTGCCGTCGGCGGACGTCTGGATCTGGAAGGCCCGGGCGTACGCGGCCTCCCAGGTGAGCACCACCCGGCAGATCGTCTGGGTGCTGCCCAGGTCCACCCGCAGCCACTGCGGGTCACTCGCGACGCTGGCCCAGCGGGTGCCGGTGTCGCCGTCGACCGCCGCGGACGCGGGCAGCCCGGCGTTCTCGGTCGAGGACGCGGTGGCCGGCCGGCCCTGGGCGGCGTTGGCGCTGCCGCAGGCCGGCGTGCTGCCGCCGGTCTCGCCATAGACCTGCAACTCCCAGAGCGAGTACCCGTAGGCGCTGCCCCGCGCCGTGCCGTACATCCGCACGTAGCGGCCCGCGCCGGTGACGGCGATGGTCTGGGTGCCGCCGGTGCCGGTGGTGGTGCTGTGGACGGTCGTCCAGGTGGCGCCGTCGTCGGAGGTCTGCAGCTGGAACGCGCGGGCGTAGGCGCCCTCCCAGGCGAGGGTCACCTGGCTGATGGTGGCCCGGGCGCCCAGGTCCACCTGGATCCACTGGGGATCGCTGAACGCGCTGGACCACCGTGTGCCCGTGTTTCCGTCGACCGCCGCGGCGGCCGGCGTGCCGGCGCTCTCCGAGGAGGACGCGGTGGCCGGGCGGCCCTGCGACAGCAGGGTGGGTGCGGCCTGCGCGGGCGGCGCGACGCCCGCGGGGCTGAGCGCCGCGACCAGGGCCACGGCGAGCCCGAGGAGCAGCCGCCGGCGCCGGTGCGGAGCCCGGCGTACGGATAAAGCGCGAGATGTCATGACTGTGCCTGTCGATAGGGGGCTGGGGGACGCCGGGCAGACGGGAGGGACGAGCGCGACCGAGCGCCGGGGTGGTGCCGCCGGGACGACGCCGAGGGTCGCGAGAGCGCTCTCGTTGGAGTGTTACGGCGGGGTTGCGACGTCGTCAAGACATCGATCTATAACACTGTTATTTATCCTGAAAGTCCACTCCGGAGCTTTTGTCGGGAGCCACGCCCCGCCCCGGCCGGCGTCGCACCACGCCGAGGACGCCTCCCCGGCGCCTGTCGAGCTGTCAGCGGCGTACGCCGCCGTCGGCGAGGAAGCGGGCGATGGGCAGCGTGGCCGCGCCGAGCGCCACCGCGTCCACGCCGAGGCGGCACAGCTCGATCGAGGCCTGCTCGTACGGCTGGCGCAGCGCCTGGCGGCCCGCCGCCTCGCGGACCGCCGGCAGCAGGTCACCGAGGGCCATGGCGGCCCAACCGCCCAGGACGACCCGCTCGGGGTTGAACAGGTTGATGAGGTTCGCCACGCCGGCGCCGAGGTAGGCGGCCGTCTCGTCGAGCACCCGGCGCGCGGTGGCCGAGTCGGCCGCCGCGTCGAGCAGGGCGTTGAGCTGGGACTCCTCGTCGTCACCGGGCACCGGGCGGCCCCGGCGCGCCTCCCGGTAGCGGTCGATGATCGCCTCCGCGCCGACGTACGCCTCGAGGCAGCCCCGGGCGCCGCAGCGGCACGGCCGCCCCCCGTACACCAGGGTGGTGTGCCCCCACTCCCCCGCGCTGCTGGACGCCCCGCGGTAGGTGACGCCGCCGGTCACCACGGCCGCGCCGACGCCCGAGCCGACCAGGGCGAAGACGGCGTGCCGCGCGCCCCGGCCGGCGCCGAACCACATCTCCGCCTGGCCGAGGGTCTTGGCGCCGTTGTCGATGTGCAGCGGCAGGTCGGTGCCCGCGGCGATCAGGCGCTCCAGCGGCACCCGGTCCCAGCCGAGGGCCTGCGCGTGCACCACGGCGTGCTCGCCCTGGCTGACCACGCCGGAGACACCGATACCGACACCGAGCACGTCGGCGGGTGCGACGCCGGCCGCGCCGGTCACCGCGTCGATCCCGGCGAGCACGTGCCCGGCGACCGCCTCGGGCTCCGTGCGCGCCGGGTCGAGTGGGTACTCGGCGCTCGCGAGCAGGGTCATCGCGAAGTCGAACAGCTCGACCCGCACGCGGGTCTCGCCGACGTCGACCCCCACGAGGAAGGCGTACCGGGGCGCGATCCGGAGCATCATGCTGGGCCGCCCGCCGTCGGACTCGGCGGCGCCGGCCTCGGCCACGAGGCCCTCCTCGATCAGGTCGCTGACCACGTTGCTGACCGCCGGCTGGCTGAGGCCGGTGCTGCGGACGAGGTCCTGCCGGGTCAGCGGACCGTCGAGGAAGAGCTTGGTCAGCAGGGCGGACCGGTTGCGCAGCCGCACGCTCCGGTTGGTGGCTCGCGCCAGCTCCACTGGTCACCTCGATCCCGTCGGTCGTCCGGAGCGACTGTACGGCCCCCGTGCTTGACGACCCACTGGACAACCACTTTAATGACGACATTAATTAAGCCTTGATGTAACTGTCGGGAAACGCCGTCGGAACCCCGCCGGCGCCGCCCGAAGACCCCGGCCGCACCGGCCGGCCCCCGTCGCCCCCACACAGCTCAAGACGGACGGCCGACGGGCCCCCAACCACTGCACCGGAAGGGCTGAACGTGTCGACGAGACGACACCTCGGGATATTCGCCGCCGCCGTCCTGGCGGCCGCCTCGCTGACCGCCTGCGGCGGCTCCGCCGACGACTCCGGCGGGTCGACCAAGACCCTCACGTACTGGGCCAGCAACCAGGGCGCCAGCCTGGAGGCCGACAAGACCATCCTCCAGCCGGAGCTGGACAAGTTCGAGAAGCAGACCGGCATCAAGGTCAACGTCGAGGTCGTGCCCTGGTCCGACCTGCTCAACCGGCTGCTCGCCGCGGCCACCTCGGGCAAGGGCCCGGACGTGGTGAACATCGGCAACACCTGGTCGGCGTCGCTGCAGGCCACCGGCGCGCTGGTCGAGTTCGACGACGCCACCCTGCAGGCCGTGGGCGGCAAGGACCGCTTCGTGCCGGCCGCGCTCGCCGCCGCCGGCGCGCCCGGCAAGCCGCCGGCCGCGGTGCCGATCTACAGCCTCGCGTACGCCCTCTACTACAACAAGAAGGCGTTCGCCGACGCGGGCATCACTGCTCCCCCGACCACCTGGGAGCAGCTCGCCGAGTACGGCAAGAAGCTCAGCACCGGCGGCAAGTGGGGCCTCGCGATCGAGGGCGCCAACCCGAACGAGAACGCCCACCACGCCTTCGCGTTCAGCCAGCAGTACGGCGGCGAGTGGTTCGACTCGTCGGGCAAGCCGACGTTCGACACGCCGCAGAACGTCTCGGCCGTCAAGCGGTACGTGGACTTCATGGCCGCCGACAAGATCGCGAACCCGAGCAACGCCGAGTACGCGCAGAACCAGTCCGTCTCGGACTTCGCCAACGGCAAGGCCGCCATGCTGCTCTGGCAGGCCGCCGGCTCGAACCTGAAGACGCAGAACATGCCGGCCGACGCGTACGGTGTCGCCCCGGTGCCGTTCCTGGGCACCCCGCCCGCCGGCGGCAAGAAGGTCAACAGCATGGTCGCCGGCATCAACATGGCGGTCTTCAAGCACACCAAGAACCGTGACGGCGCGCTGAGCTTCGTGAAGTTCATGACCAGCGACGAGGAGCAGACGATCCTCAACAAGACGTACGGTTCGCTGCCGGCCGTGAAGACCGCCGGCTCCGACCCGGCGTTCAGCGCCCCGGAGCAGAAGGTGCTCCAGGAGACGCTGTCCACCACGGCGGCCCCGCTGCCGCAGGTGCCCGACGAGAGCACCTTCGAGACGCTGGTCGGCACCGCCATCAAGGAGCTGTTCGCCGACGCGGCCAGCGGCCGCCCGGTCACCGAGGACTCGGTGAAGAAGAAGCTGACCGACGCGCAGCAGAAGATGCGCTGACCCCGGCGTCACCGGTGGCCGTGGCAGGGCGCCCTACCCGCCCTGCCACGGCCACCACCTGGCGAGAGGACCCTGATGGCAACCAGCACCACCGCGCCGGGCCCGGCCCGCCCCGACCGGCGTGACCCCCGGGCCGGAGCGCCGGCGTCGGGACCCGCCCGGCGGGCCCGCCGGCCACGGCGCTCGCTCCTGCCGTACCTGCTGCTCGTCCCGGCCATCGTGCTGGAGCTGGCGATCCACGTGATCCCGATGGTCGTCGGGGTCTGGATGAGCCTGCTGGAGCTGACCCAGTTCCACATCCGGGACTGGTCGACCGCCCCCTTCATCGGGCTGGACAACTACAAGGCCACGCTGGACATCCACTCCGCCGCGGGCCGCGAGCTGCTGCACTCGTTCTGGGTCACCCTCGCCTACACCATCCTGTCGGTGGGGCTGGCGTGGCTGCTCGGCATGGCCGGCGCCGTCGTGCTGCAACGGCCGTTCCGGGGCCGGGCGATCCTGCGGGCGCTCTTCCTCACCCCGTACGCGCTGCCCGTCTACACCGCCGTGATCACCTGGAGCTTCCTGCTCCAGCGGGACACCGGCCTGGTCAACCACGTGCTGGTCGACCAGCTCGGGCTGCTGGACGAGAGGCCGTTCTGGCTGATCGGCGACAACAGCTTCTGGGCGCTGCTCGTGGTGTCGGTCTGGCGGAACTGGCCGTTCGCGTTCCTCTGCCTGATGGCCGGCCTGCAGAACGTCCCGGGCGAGCTGTACGAGGCCTCCGCCATCGACGGCGCCGGGTTCTGGCGGCGGCTGCGGTCGGTCACCCTGCCCATGCTGCGGCCGGTGAACCTGGTCCTGCTGCTGGTGCTGTTCCTGTGGACGTTCAACGACTTCAACACCCCGTACGTGCTCTTCGGCGGCTCCGCCCCGCAGCAGGCCGACCTCATCTCCATCCACATCTACCGCAGCTCCTTCAAGACGTGGGACTTCGGCTCGGGTTCGGCCATGTCGGTGGCGCTGCTGCTCTTCCTGCTGGTCGTCTCGGCCGGCTACCTGCTGATCACCAACCGCCGGAGGGACCATGCGTGAGACCGCCGGTGAGCGCTGGGGCCGGCGGATCGTGCTGACCCTGCTCACCCTGTTCGTCGTCATTCCGCTGTACGTGATGGTCACCTCGGCGGCGAAGCCGCTGCAGGACGTGCAGAACAACTTCACGTGGTGGCCGTCCCGGCCCACGCTTCAGCCGTTCATCGACATGTGGAGCACCGTGCCGCTGGCCCGGTACCTGGTGAACAGCCTCGTGGTGTCGAGCATCGCCGCGGTGTGCTCGGTGGCCGTCGCCATCTTCGCCGCGTTCGCGGTCAGCCGGTACCGCTTCCGCGGCCGCGGCGTCTTCTCGGTGACCGTGCTCTCGACGCAGATGTTCCCCGGCATCCTGTTCCTGCTGCCGCTGTTCCTCATCTACGTCAACCTCGGCAACGCCACGGGCATCGAGCTGTACGCGAGCCGCCTCGGCCTGGTCATCACCTACCTGACCTTCTCGCTGCCGTTCTCGATCTGGATGCTCGTGGGCTACTTCGACTCGATCCCGCGCGGGCTCGACGAGGCGGCCCAGGTCGACGGCGCCGGCCCGCTGCGCACCCTGTTCAAGGTGATCCTGCCGGCCGCCGTGCCGGGCGTCGTGGCGGTCACCGTGTACGCCTTCATGACCGCCTGGGGCGAGGTGCTCTTCGCCTCGGTCATGACCGACGAGGGCAGCCGGACGCTGGCGGTCGGTCTCCAGGGCTACTCCACCCAGTTCAACGTCTACTGGAACCAGGTGATGGCCGCCTCGCTGGTGGTGAGCGTGCCCGTCGTCGCCGGCTTCCTGGCGCTCCAGCGCTACTTCGTCGCCGGTTTGACAGCCGGCGCGGTCAAGTGAGCACAACCATCGCAGAGGAGAACCGACCCGTGCCGGACCTGTCCAAGCTGCCGCCCGACTTCGTCTGGGGTGTCGCCACCGCGGCGTACCAGATCGAGGGGGCCGTCGACGTCGACGGCCGGGCTCCGTCCATCTGGGACACCTTCTCGGCGACCCCGGGCAACGTCGACAACGGCGACACCGGCGCGGTCGCCTGCGACCACTACCACCGCTGGCCGGAGGACGTGGGGCTGATGCGCCAGCTCGGCGTCGACGCGTACCGGTTCTCGGTGGCCTGGCCGCGGGTGCTGCCGGAGGGCGTGGGGCAGGTCAACGCCGCCGGGCTCGACTTCTACGACCGGCTGGTCGACCGCCTGCTCGCCGAGGGCATCCGGCCGTTCGTCACGCTCTACCACTGGGATCTGCCGCAGGCCCTCCAGGACCGGGGCGGCTGGCCGGAGCGCTCCACCGCCGAGGCGTTCGCCGACTACGCGGCGATCGTGGCCGCCCGGCTCGGTGACCGGGTGAGCGACTGGAGCACCGTCAACGAGCCGCTCTGCGTGTCCTGGATCGGGCACCTGGAGGGCAAGATGGCCCCCGGCGAGCGGGACCTCACCCGCGCGGTGCGCACCTCGCACCACACGCTGCTCGGGCACGGGCTGGCCACCCGCGCCGTCCGGGCCAACGCCGCCCTGCCGGCCTCGATCGGGCTGGTGCTCAACCTCAGCCCCATCGAGCCGGCCAGTGACCGGCCGGAGGACGTCGAGGCGGCCCGCCGGATGGACGGGCACGTCAACCGCTGGTGGCTCGACCCGGTGCACGGGCGCGGCTACCCGGCCGACATGGTCGCCACGTACGGCGTCGAGCCGCCCGTGCGCGGCGACGACCTGGACGTCATCGCCACCCCGACCGACTTCCTCGGGGTGAACTACTACTTCCGGCAGCTCGTCGTGGACGACCCGGACGGGCCGCCGCCGTACGCCCGGCAGGTGCCGGTGCCCGGCGCGGTGGAGACGGCGATGGGCTGGGAGATGTACGCGCCCGGCCTGGAGCAGCTGCTCGTCGCGGTGAACGAGGAGTACCGCCCGAAGAAGATCATCGTCACCGAGAGCGGCTCGGCGTGGGTGGACGACGTCACCCCCGACGGGACCGTGGAGGACAAGGAGCGCACCGACCACCTGGAGCAGCACCTCGCGGCGTGCACCTCGGCGGTCTCCCGGGGCGTGCCGCTGGCCGGCTACTTCGTCTGGTCGCTGCTCGACAACTTCGAGTGGGCGTACGGCTACGACAAGCGCTTCGGCCTGGTGCACGTGGACTACACCACCCAGCGGCGGACGGTGAAGGCGAGCGGGCACCGCTACGCCGAGCTGATCCGCGCCCACCAGCGGCTCGCCGGTGCGGCCGGTGCCGCCACGCCGGTGGCCTGAGAGCGGGCCGACGGGGTCCGGGATCCCTGGGTGCCGCGCCGGGCGGCACCCAGGGCCGGCTCCCCCGGCATCCCGGGCGGGAAGCAGGAGAGCGCTCTCTTGACAGCATCGACGTGTCTCAATAGATTGTTACCAATCTATTTCCCGGTTTCCTCGTAGATTCCCGACCGGTGGCCATTCGCCGGGTGGGCCCGAGGGCCGGCAGTCCCGAGACCGCAGGGAGGCTTCCCGTGCGCAGACTTCGTGCCATCGCCGCGCTCGCCCTCGCCGGCGTGGGCCTCAGCGTGGCGCTCACCGCGACCACCGCGGCCCCCGCCACGGCGGCGCCCGGCGCCGTGACCTGGTCCGACGACTTCAACGGCCCCGCCGGCTCGCCACCGGACGCCAGCAAGTGGCGCTACGACATCGGTGGCGGCGGCTGGGGCAACAGCGAGTTGCAGTACTACACGAACAGCACCCGCAACGCGGCGCTGGACGGCAACGGCAACCTCGTCATCACCGCCCGCCGGGAGAACCCGGCCAACTACGGCTGCTGGTACGGCAGCTGCCAGTACACGTCGGCCCGGCTGCTGACGAACGGCACGTTCGCCCAGGCGTACGGGCGGTTCGAGGCCCGCATCAAGATCCCGCGCGGTCAGGGGCTCTGGCCCGCCTTCTGGATGCTCGGCAACGACATCGCCACGAACCCGTGGCCCAACAGCGGCGAGATCGACATCATGGAGAACGTCGGGCGCGAGCCGTCCACCGTCCACGGCACGCTGCACGGCCCCGGCTACTCCGGCGGCAACGCCGTCACCGGCCAGACCTCGCTGCCCGGCGGGCAGGCGCTCGCCGACGCCTTCCACACGTACACGGTCGACTGGGCGCCCGACTCGGTGACCTGGTATCTCGACGGCGTGCAGTACTCCCGCAAGACCCCCGCCGACCTGCGCGGCAACCGGTGGGTGTTCGACCACCCGTTCTTCATGATCATGAACGTGGCGGTCGGCGGGAACTGGCCCGGCTCGCCCGACGCCAGCACGGTGTTCCCGCAGCAGATGGTCGTCGACTACGTCCGGGTGCAGGCGTGGGACACCGGCGGCGGGGGCGGCGGCAGCGGCGCGCCGATCGTCGGCTACGGCAACAAGTGCGTCGACGTGGCGGGCGCCAGCACGGCCAACGGCACCGCCGTGCAGCTCTGGACGTGCAACGGCAGCGCCGCCCAGCGCTGGACCTGGGCCGGCGACGGCTCGGTGCGGGCGCTCGGCAAGTGCCTCGACGTCAGCGGCGGGAGCACCGCCAACGGCGCCAAGGTCCAGCTCTGGGACTGCAACGGCAGCGGCGCGCAGCGCTGGACCTTCACGGCCGCCGGGGACATCGTCAACCCGCAGGCCAACAGATGCCTCGACGCGACCGGCGTCAGCTCGGCCGACGGCACCCGCCTGCAGATCTGGGACTGCACGGGCGGCGCCAACCAGAAGTGGCGCCGCTGACCGTTCACACACCGGAGGGCCGTCGCGGCGCTCGCCGCGGCGGCCCTTCGGCCGTGCTCGACCGTGGTGGCCCCGCCCGCTGTCGAGCTGCCCCGGAGATGGGGCGCGGTCAGCCCAGCTCGTGGCCCGTCGTGGCGTCGACGTGCTCGGGGACGGCGTCGTGCCGGTCGCCGACCGAGGACGTGCCGGTGGGCTCGAACATCAGGATCGAGGCGCCTCCGGCGGAGGACGGCTTGTGCTCGGTGCCCCGTGGCACCACGAATACCGATCCCCGCGGCAGGACGACCACCCGTTCCCGGACCGCCGCGCCCTCTGCTCCCTCCGGCTGCTCGCGCAGGGCGATGCGCAGCTCCCCGGCCAGCACGAGGAAGAACTCGTCGGTGTCGTCGTGGCGGTGCCAGACGTGCTCGCCGGCCACCTTGGCGATCCGCACGTCGTAGTCGTTGACCCGGGTCACGATGCGCGGGCTCCACAGCGCCTCGAACGAGGCCAGCGCGTCGGCGAGGTCGATCGGTCCAGTGCTCATGCCGCCATCCTGCCCGTGTGGCCGGGGGGCCGGTGAGTGCTAGAAATTGCACGTGTCGCAAAAATCCTCTCAATCGACCGGCGCGGCCGGGGCGCACCGGGTGGTGCTGCTCGTGGACGCCGGGTCGAACCCCTTCGAGATGGGCGTGGCCACCGAGTTGTTCGGGCTCCGCCGGCCCGAGGTGGACCGGCAGTGGTACGACTTCGCGGTGTGCGCGGCCGAGCCCGCCGTCGAACTGCACGCCGGGTTCTTCACGCTCACCGGCGTGGCCGGTCCGGACGCCGCCGAGCACGCGGACACCCTCATCGTGCCCAACCGGCCGGACCCGGAGGTCCCGCCGAGCCCGGCGGTGCTGGACGCGGTCCGGCGCGCCGCCGACCGGGGCGCCCGGCTGGTCAGCTTCTGCACGGGAGCCTTCACCCTGGCCGCCGCCGGCGTGCTCGACGGCCGGCGCGCGACCACCCACTGGCGCTGGACCGCCTTGTTCGCGGCCCGCCACCCCGCCGTGCTGCTGCAACCCGACGTGCTGTTCGTCGACGACGGCGACGTGCTCACCGCCGCCGGGAGCGCCGCGGCGCTCGACCTGGGGCTGCACATCATCCGCCGGGACCACGGCGCCGAGGTCGCCAACATCGTCGGCCGGCGGCTGGTCTTCGCCGGCCACCGCACGGGCGGGCAACGCCAGTTCATCCCCCAACCCGTCCCACCCGTCGTCGACTCCTCCCTCGGGCCGCTGCTGGAGTGGGCACGCCAGCGGTTGGACCGCCCGCTGACCGTCACCGACCTGGCCGCCCACGCCGGGGTCAGTCCCGCCACCCTGCACCGCCGCTTCCGGGCCGAGCTCGCCACCACGCCCCTGGCCTGGCTGACCACCCAGCGCGTCGCCCACGCCTGCCGCCTGCTCGAGGCGGGCGAGGAGCGCCTCCCGGTGGTCGCCCGTGCCAGCGGACTGGGCACGGCCACCAACCTGCGTGCCCAGATGCTGCGCCACACGGGGTTGAATCCCAGCTCCTACCGACGCCGGTTCGACACGACCCCACCACGCTGACGAGCGTCCGACAACGCTTCGCCGATCATGCAGTCGTGGTGCCCGGCCCGCCCCGGTTCGCGACCTTCGTCACCCACCACAACTGCATGATCGACCGCGCCCGGCCGGGCCCGCGCCGGCATGGGCATGGGCGTGGGCGTGGGCGTGGGCCAGGTTCTTCGGGGTGTCCACGTCTACGGGGGCGCCCAGGCCGTCGCAGGGCACCCGGGTCACCAGGTCCGGTCGGGCTCGCAGCAGGTCCCGTGCGCCCCGGTCGCCCGTGGCGTGCCGGTCGAGCAGCGGCCAGGCCGCCCGCCCGAGCAGCACGGGATGCCCGGGTCGCCCGGCGTACGTGGCCGTCGCGATGGCCGCGCCCGCCGCGTGGGCGGCGCGGATCCGGCGTACGGCCGCGGGGGCGAGCAGCGGCTGGTCGACGAGGACGACGACGGCGGCGGCCACGTGTCGGGGCAGGGACGCCAGCCCGAGGCGCAACGAGAGGCCCATCCCCCGCCGCCAGTCGGGATTGTGGACGAGCACCGCCCCGGGCAGTGGGGGCAGGTCGTCCGCGCCGGCGCCCACCACCACGTGCACGGGCGCGCAGCCGCCGGCGTGCAGCAGCCGCAGCGCGCGGCGCACGAGGGGCTCGCCGTCGAACTCGACGAGCGCCTTGGGACGGCCGAACCGGCGGCCCGCACCGGCGGCGAGCAGCAGGCCGGCCACGGTCTCGTCCCGCATCCCACTCGCCCCCTCGACCGGTTGACGAAACGCCCGTTTTCTTCGCATTAGCCCTGTCAAAGCTACTATGACCGTGTGCGAAGCGGCTCCGGTAGCGCCACGACGGCGGGCGACGAGTGGTCGTCCCCGGTCGCCGTCACCGTGAACGGCGAGCGCCGCGAGCTGACGCTCGACAACCGCACCACGCTGCTCGACGCGCTGCGCGAACACCTCGGCCTGATCGGCGCCAAGAAGGGCTGTGACCACGGTCAGTGCGGCTCCTGCACCGTGCTGCTGGACGGCCGGCGGGTCAAGAGCTGCCTGATCTTCGCGGTCAGCCTCGACGCGTGCGAGGTGGTCACCGTGGAGGGCCTCGGCGGCCCGGACGCGCTCTCGCCCCTCCAGGAGGCGTTCATCGCCCACGACGCCTTCCAGTGCGGCTACTGCACGCCGGGACAGATCTGCTCCGCCCGCGGAATGCTCGACGAGACCGCGGCCGGCTGGCCGAGCGCCGTCACCGAGGACCTCACTCAGCCGGCGCCGCTCACCGACGCCGAGATCCGGGAACGGATGAGCGGCAACCTGTGCCGCTGCGCCGCGTACCCCCACATCGTGGCCGCGATCCGCGAGACGGCGGGTGACCGGTGAGGCCCTTCCGCTACCGGCGCCCCGCCGACGTCGCGGAGGCCGTCGCGCTGCTCGGCGCCGACCCGGAGGCCGCGTACCTGGCCGGCGGCACCAACCTGGTCGACCTCATGAAGCTCGGTGTGCAGCGGCCGGACCTGCTGGTGGACGTCACCCGGCTGCCGCTCGGCGGGGTCGAGCAGCTTCCCGACGGGGGCCTGCGGATCGGGGCGACGGTCCGCAACGGCGACCTCGCCGCGCACCCCGTGGTGCGGCGGGACTACCCGGTGCTCGCCCGGGCGCTGCTCGCCGCCGCGTCCGGCCAGCTGCGCAACATGGCGACCACCGGCGGCAACCTGTTGCAGCGCACGAGGTGCGTCTACTTCCAGGACACCGGCAAGGCGTGCAACAAGCGGGAACCGGGCACCGGCTGCGCGGCCCGGCACGGGCAGAACCGCGACCTCGCCATCCTGGACTGGTCCGAGCAGTGCGTGGCCACGCACCCGTCCGACCTCGCGGTGGCGCTCGCCGCGCTCGACGCCGTGGTCGAGGTGACCGAGCCCGGCGGGCCGCGCGAGCTTCCCGTCGCCGAGTTCTACCGGTCGCCGGGCGAGCACCCGGAGCGGGAGACCACGCTTCCCCGCGGCGCGCTGGTCACCGCCGTACGGCTTCCGCCGCTGCCGGCCGCGCGGCGCTCGGCGTACCTCAAGGTGCGCGACCGGGCGTCGTTCGCCTTCGCGGTCGGCTCGGTGGCCGCGGTGCTCGACCTGGACGCCGGCGTCGTCCGCGACGTCCGGCTCGCCTACGGCGCGGTGGCGCACCGGCCCTGGCGGGCCCTGCGGGCCGAGGCGGAGCTGCGGGGGCGGCCGTTCACGCCGGACCTGGCGGGGCGGGCCGCCGACGCCGAACTCGACGCGGCCCGGCCGCTGCGGCACAACGCGTTCAAGGTGCCGCTCCTCCGCGCCATCACCGTGCGCGCGCTGAGCGAACTCGCGGGGGTGGCGGCATGAGCGCGGGCGCCGTGGGCCGGGCGCACACCCGGCTGGAGGGGCCGGAGAAGGTGAGCGGCACCGCCCGGTACGCGGTCGAGTACCCGCTCGACGACGTGACGTACGGCTGGGCCGTGCCCACGGCGGCGGTGCGCGGCCGGATCACCCGCCTCGACTCCGAGCCGGCGCTCGCGGTGCCGGGCGTGGTCGCCGTGCTGCACCACGGGAACGCGCCGCGGCTCTCCCCCGACGTGGATCCGGAGCTGTACCTGCTCCAGGAGCCCGCCGTGCACTACCGCGGCCAGTTCGTGGCGCTGGTCGTGGCGGAGAGCATCGAGGCCGCCCGGGAGGGGGCCCGGCACGTCCGGATCGACTACGACACCGAGCCGCACAGCACCGTGCTCACCGCCGACCATCCGGGTCTCTACCGGCCGGAGAAGGTGAACCCCGGCTATCCGACGGACACCGCCGAGGGCGACTTCGACGCGGCGTTCGCCGCGTCCGAGGTGCGCGTGGACGTCACCTACCGGACGCCCGCGTACCACAACAACCCGATGGAGCCGCACGCCACCACGGCACAGTGGCGGGACGGACGGCTGCTCGTGCACGACTCCAACCAGGGTTCGACGGCGGTGCAGGCGGCGCTCGCCGAACTCTTCGGGCTGCCCCGGGACGCGGTCCGGGTGGTCAGCGAGCACGTGGGGGGCGGGTTCGGCAGCAAGGGCTACCCGAAGGCCGCCGTGGTGCTCGCCGCGCTGGCCGCCCGGCAGGTCGGCCGGCCCGTCCGGCTCGCCCTCACCCGTCAGCAGATCTTCGGCCCCGTCGGCTACCGCACCCCGACGATCCAGCGGGTGCGGCTCGGCGCCGACGCCGACGGGCGGATCGCCGCGGTCTGCCACGACGCGATCAGCCAGACGTCCCGGCTCACCGAGTTCGCCGAGCAGACGGCCGTCTACACCCGCAGCATGTACGCGGCGCCGCACCGGCGCACCACGCACCGGCTGGTCCGGCTCGACGTGCCGACGCCGTTCTGGATGCGGGCGCCCGGCGAGTGCCCCGGCGCGTACGCCCTCGAATCGGCGATGGACGAGCTGGCGGCCGCGTGCGGGATCGACCCCGTCGAGCTGCGCATCCGCAACGAGCCGGACATCGACCCGGACCAGGGGCATCCGTTCACGAGTCGCAACCTCGTGGCCTGCCTCACCGAGGGCGCGCGCCGCTTCGGCTGGGCCGACCGCAACCCGCGCCCCTGCGCCCGCCGGGAGGGCCGGTGGATGATCGGCACGGGGGTCGCCGGTTCCAGCTACCCCGCCCGGGCGCGGGCCTCCGCCGCCACGGCCACCGCTTTTCCCGACGGCGGCTACCTGGTGCGGATCAACGCGACCGACATCGGCACCGGGGCCCGGACCGCGTTGTGGCAGGTGGCCGCCGACGCGCTGGACACACCGCCGGAGCGCGTACGCATCCTGATCGGCGACAGCGACCTGCCACCGGCCGGCGTGGCGGGTGGCTCGATGGGCACCTCCTCGTGGAGCTGGGCCGTCATGCGGGCCTGTCAGGAGCTGCGGGACCAGCTCAGCCACCACAGCGGGGCGCTGCCGGCCGAGGGGCTGACCGTCGAGGCGCACACCGCGGACGAGATCCGGGCCCAGCGGCCGATGGCCCGCTACGCGTACGGGGCGCAGTTCGCCGAGGTGCGCGTGGACGCGGACACCGGCGAGGTGCGGGTGAGCCGGCTGCTCGGCGTGTTCGCCGTCGGGCGGGTGGTCAACCCCACGACGGCGCGCAGCCAGCTCATCGGCGGCATGACCATGGGCATGTCGATGGCCCTGCACGAGGAGGGCGTGCTCGACGAGCGGTACGGCGACTGGGTCAACCACGACCTCGCCACCTACCACATCCCGGCGTGCGCGGACGTCGAGCGCGTCGAGGCGTACTGGGTGCCGGAGGAGGACCCCGACCTCAACCCGGCCGGCGTGAAGGGCCTCGGCGAGATCGGCATCGTGGGCACGGCCGCCGCGATCGCGAGCGCCGTGCGGCACGCCACCGGCGTACGGGTGCGGGACCTGCCGATCCGCCTCGACAAACTGATCGGCGTTTCAGGGGTCGCTTAAATAAGGCCGAGCTGATATAAATGTGCCCGTGCACGCCTTCGATGTGCTGGGCGACCCGGTCCGGCGCCGGATCCTCGAACTGCTCGCCGAGGGCGAGGCGACTGCCGGCGCCGTCGGCGCGGTGATCCAGCGCGAGTTCGGGATCTCCCAGCCGGCCGTCTCCCAACACCTGAAGGTGCTGCGGGACAACGGCTTCGCCACGGTCCGGCCCGAGGGGGCGCGACGGCTCTACGCGGTCGACCCGCGGCCCCTGCGCGACGTGGACCAGTGGCTCGCCACGTTCCGTAGGTTCTGGACCCCGCCCCTCGCGGCGCTCGCCACCGAGCTGGCCCGCGGCAGGCGCGAACGGCGGCTGCGCGAGCAGTCCGGCGGTGGCGAGCAGTCCGGCGACCAATCCAGCACGGCTTCCGACGAGAGGAAAGAACGATGATCGACGCGACCGAGCAGATCAACGCCGTCCGGCGGCAGGTGGGAAGCCGCACGCTGGAGGCCGGCGAGGCGAGCGTGATAACGATCAGCCAGACGTACGACGCGCCCATCGAGGACGTCTGGGACGCCTGCACGAACGCCGAGCGCATCCCCCGCTGGTTCCTCCCGATCTCCGGGGAGCTGCGCCTGGGCGGCCGCTACCAGCTGGAGGGGAACGCGGGCGGCACCGTCGAGAGCTGCGACCCGCCGACCAGCTTCGCGGCGACCTGGGAGTACGGCGGTGAGGTCAGCTGGATCGAGGTCCGGCTCACCCCGGAGGGCGAGGACCGCACCCGTTTCGAGCTGGACCACATCGCACATGTCGACGACGACCGGGCGGCGCAGTTCGGCCCCGGCGCCGTCGGCATCGGCTGGGACCTCGCCCTGCTCGGCCTCGCGTCGTACTTCGGCCAGCCGGGCGCGGCCGTCCGTCCCGAGGACGCCGAGGCCTGGTCGGCCTCCGACGAGGGCCGCGCGTACATGACCCTGGCGAGCGAGCGCTGGTACGAGGCGAGCGTCGCCGCCGGCACCGATCCCGAAACCGCCCGCGCCGCGGCCGACCGGGTGACCGCCTTCTACACGGGCGCCCCGGCCTGACCCGGGCCGGCGGCTCTCCCGACGGCGCGCGGGTAACCTCCTGCGGCATGACCGGTGCGCCGTACTCCCACTGCTCGTTCTGCGGGTCCGCCTACCCGGCGGCGGCCGGCTGGCCGCGCGTCTGCCCGGTCTGCGGCCAGACCGTGTGGCGCAACCCGCTGCCGGTCGCGGTGGCGGTGCTGCCGGTGCGCACGCCGGCCGGCCTCGGCGTGGTCGTGGTCCGCCGCGACATCGAGCCGGCCCGGGGGCTGCTCGCCCTGCCCGGCGGTTTCATCGAGTACGGCGAGGAGTGGGACGAGGCGCTCGTCCGCGAACTTCGCGAGGAGACCGGCCTGGTCGCGGCCGCCGGGGACGCGACGCTCCTCGCGGTGCACAGCGCACCGGCCGGCGGCACCATGATGGTCTTCGGCGTCCTGCCCGAGCGGCGTGTCGAGGACCTGCCGCCCTCGGCGCCCACCGAGGAGGCCACCGAGTGGCTCGTGCTCACCGAACCGGTCGAGCTGGCGTTCGACACGCACACCCGCGTCCTCGCCGACTTCCTCGCCAGCACCGCCGATCGATGACGGCTCAGCGACTCGGCACGCCGGGCCACGAGTCGCTGAGCCGTCACCGACCGAGCAACGTGAGGTCGCCGCGGGTCAGGCGGCGGGGCGGTCGGCCAGCGGGCGGCGGCGGAGCGCCGGGTCGGTCAGCGCCGGCGGGCGCCAGGCGCCGTCCGGGGCGTACAGGTTGGCGCCGGGCGGCACGATCTCGTCGATCCGGTCGAGCACCGTGTCGTCGAGGCTGAGCGTCGCGCCGGCCAGCAGCCCGTCGAGCTGCGCCATCGTGCGCGGTCCGATGATGACGGAGGTTACCGCCGGGTGCGCGGCCGGGAAGGCCACGGCCAGTTCCGGCAGCGTACGACCCAACTCGCCGGCGAGCGCCACGAGGTCCTCGACGGCGGCGTACTTGGCGGCGTTCCCGGGGAGCGTCGGGTCGAAGCGGGCCGGCGTGAGGGCGGCCCGCCCGCTGGTCAGGTCCGCCGGACGGCCGTCGCGGTACCGCCCCGAGAGGAAGCCCGAGGCGAGCGGGCTCCAGGTGAGCACGCCCATGCCGTACCGCTGGCAGACCGGCAGCACGTCGGCCTCGATGCCCCGCGCGAGCAGCGAGTACGGCGGCTGCTCGGTGCGGAACCGCCCGAGCGCCCGCCGTTCGGAGACGTGCTGCGCCGCCACGATCTCCTCCGCCGGGAAGGTCGAGCAGCCGAAGGCCCGGATGGTCCCGGCGCGGACCAGGTCGGTGAGGACGCCCAGGGTCTCCTCGACGTCGGTCGTGTGGTCCGGGCGGTGCACCTGGTAGAGGTCGATCCAGTCGGTGCCCAGCCGCCGGAGGCTGTCCTGGACGGCCTTGGTGATCCAGCGCCGCGAGTTGCCGCCCCGATTGCGCCCCTCCCCCATGGGGAAGTGCACCTTCGTGGCGAGCACGACGTCGTCCCGGCGGCCGCGCAGCGCCTTGCCCACGATGACCTCGGACTCGCCGGCCGAGTACATGTCGGCCGTGTCGACGAGGTTGACGCCGCGGTCGAGGGCGGCGTGGACGATCCGGACGCACTCGTCGTGGTCCGGATTGCCGACGGCGCCGAACATCATGGCCCCGAGCGCGTGGACGCTCACCTCGATGCCCGTGCCGCCGAGGACGCGGTAACGCATGCCTGTGCTCCCTGCTGTGGGTCACACGCCGGCAGGCCCGCCGGCGTGCGCCTCACGCTAGGAGTTCGAGTGCTCTGGAGGTCAACGCCGCTCGGCGGTGAGCGGCAGCAGCACCCGGAACACGGTGTTGCCCGGCGCGCTCTGCACCCGGATGTCGCCGCGGTGCTTGTGCACCACGATCCGGTACGAGATGTCCAACCCGAGCCCCGTGCCGCTGCCCACGGGTTTCGTGGTGAAGAACGGCTCGAAGATGCGCGGGCGCACCTCCGGGGGGATCCCCGGACCCGTGTCGACGATCTCCACGGTGAGCAGGTCGTCCGACCGTCCGGTGCGGACGGTGAGGGTGCCCTTCTCCCCCATGGCGGCGAGCGCGTTGTCGATGAGGTTCGTCCACACCTGGTTCAGCTCCGCCGCGTACGCCGGGACGTGCGGCAGGCTACGGTCGTACTCCCTGACGAGCTTCACCCCGGCGGGGATCTTCGCCTTGAACATGACGAGCGTGGCGTCGAGCAGGTCGTGCACGTCGACGACCTGGAACGGCGCCCGGTCCAGTTGGGAGTACTGCTTGGCCGCGCCGACCAGGCCGGAGATCCGGGTGACGGCCTCGCCGATCTCACGCATCAGCAGCTCGGTCTCGATGGTGTACGTGAGCCAGCGGATCGCGGTCTCCAGGTCGGCGGGACCCACGGACGTCCGCACCCGGTCGAGCCAGTCGGTGTCGGCGCCGCCGCTGACCAGGATCGGCGCCAGGTCCCAGGCGCCGCTGACCCCGCGCTCGTCCAGCCAGTCGGTGAGCGCGTCCTCGGCGTCGGAGACGGCCATGGGGCTGAGCTTCGGCGCGCCGGACACCCGCGCCACCGCCTCCTCCTGCAACTCCACGAGCTGGTGCAGGGCGCTGCCGTCGAGCCGGCCGTCGGCGATCATCGCGAGCTTGCTGCGCATGGCGGCCACCCGGTCCCGGAGCACCGAGGTCGCCCGGACCGCCGCGGCGGCCGGGTTGTTCAGCTCGTGGGTGAGCCCGGCCGAGAGCGAGCCGAGGGCGAGCAGGCGTTCCCGTTCGCCCACGATGTTCTGGGTGTTCCGCATCCCGATGAACAGCCCCTCCAGCAGGTGCATCGCCATCGGGAACCAGGAGCGGACGGCCCTCGCGAAGTCCGCGGCGGGCAGCACGAAGAGGTCGGCGTCGGTCACCGCCCGCATCGTGTTGCGGTAGACCTGCTCGTTCGCGCCCTCGATGTACGCCTGGGTGGCCCCGCCGTACACGCCGCGCTGGGAGGTCCGGTTGATCTCCACCTCGTCGTCCTGCACCCGGCGGCTCAGCGTCACGGTGCCGGAGAGCAGGACGAAGAAGCAGGTCGCCGGCTCGCCCTCACCGAAGACGACGGTGCCGGCGGCCCGCTGCTCCACCCGGCCGTACTCGGCCAGCCAGCCGAGCTGGTCGGCGTCGAGCGCCTCGAAGAGGAACAGCGTGCGGAGCTCGTCCGGCGTGAGCCGGTCGGTCGGGGCGCTCACTGAGCCTCCAGGTAGCGGTGCACCAGCGAGACGGCCATGGCGCCCTCGCCCACGGCGGAGGCCACCCGCTTCACCGACTGCGAGCGCACGTCGCCGGCCGCGAACACTCCGGGCAGGCTGGTCTCCAGGTGGTACGGGTCGCGCGACAGCGACCAGCCGGGCGGGCGCTTCCCGTCGGTGACGAGGTCGGGCCCGGTGACCACGAAACCCCGGGCGTCGCGCGCCAGCACCCCGTCGAGCCATTCGGTGCGGGGCTCGGCGCCGATGAAGACGAACAGCCAGGAGGTGTCGACGGTGCGCCGCTCGCCGGTGCGGGCGTTGCAGAGGGTCAACTGCTCCAGGTGCTCCCCGCCCGCCGCGCCGACCACCTCGGTGTGCGTGTGCACGACGATCCGGTCGGTGCGCTCGATCTGGTCGATGAGGTAGCGGGACATCGAGGCCGTGAGGTCGGCGCCGCGGACCAGCAGGTGGACCCTGGCCGCGTACCGGGAGAAGTAGACGGCGGCCTGGCCGGCGGAGTTCGCCCCACCGACGATGTAGACCTCCTGGTCGACGCAGCTCGGCGCCTCGGTCGAGACGGCCCCGTAGAAGACGCCCCGGCCGGTGAAGTCGGCCACCCCGGGGGCGGCGAGCACCCGGTAGGAGACCCCGGTGGCCAGCACCACGGTGTGCGCGGCGATCTCGCTGCCGTCGTCGAAGCGCAGCAGGCGGGCGCCGCCGGCCTCGGTGAGCCCCACCACCTCGCGGGTGCTCAGCAGCTCGGCGCCGAACTTCAGCGCCTGCCGCCGCGCCCGGTCGGTGAGCTGCGCGCCGGAGACGCCGTCCGGGAAGCCCAGGTAGTTCTCGATCCGGCTGCTCTGCCCGGCCTGGCCGCCGGTGGCCCGGCGCTCCACGAGGATCGTCCGAAGCCCCTCCGACGCCGCGTACACGGCCGAGCCGAGGCCGGCCGGGCCGCCGCCGACCACCACCACGTCGTAGAAGTCGGTCGTCGGCTCGACGGTGAGCCCCACGACGCTGGCCAGCTCGGCCACGGTCGGGGTGACGAGCGTCTTGCCCTCCGCCGTGACGACCAGCGGCACGTCCGCCTCGGTGGCGCCCGCGGCGGCGAGCAGCCGGGCCCCCTCCGGCTCGTCGGCGAGCAGCCAGCGGTACGGGATGAGGTTGCGGGCCAGGAAGTCGCGGACCGTGAACGAGGGGGCGCTCCAGCGGTGCCCCACGACGCGGATCTCGGTGAGCGCCGCGTCGGGGGTGGCCGCCCACGCCTCCAGCAGGCCGTCCACCACGGGGTAGAGCTTCTCCTCCGGCGGGTGCCACGGCTTGAGCAGGTAGTGGTCGAGGTCGACCACGTTGATCGCCTCGATGGCGGCCTCCGTGTCGGCGTACGCGGTGAGCAGCACCCGACGGGCGGCGGGGAAGAGATCCATCGCGGCCTCGAGGAACTCGATGCCGGTCATCTCGGGCATCCGGTGGTCGGCGAGCAGCAGCGCCACCTGCTCACCGCGGAGTTTGATCTCGCGCAGCGCGTCCAGCGCCTCCGGGCCGGACCCGGCCCGGATCACCCGGTAGCGCTCGCTGTACCGCCGGCGGAGGTCACGGGCCACTGCCCGGGAGACCACCGGGTCGTCGTCGACGGTCAGGATCACCGGGTTCGCCATGGCGCCCATGAAACCACCTCCGGCCTGCGGCGGTCACGTCCGTCCCCGGCTTCGGCGCCGGGCGGCGCGTGCTACGCCGCGGGCCGGGGCACGGGCGGCGGAGCCGACGGTTGGCCGGCCCCGGGGCGGGTAACCGGGGCCGGGCGCCCGCCCTGGGCGGACGCCCGGACCGGGCTGCGCGGACACCTCGGGAGGGCGATGGTGGAGACGCCGGCGTCGTCGAGCGGGCCGGCCACGCCCGGGGAGATCGTGGAGCTGCGGGTGCACGGGGTCTCCGGTGCGGGCGCCGAGCAGGTGCTGGACCGGCCGCACGCGTACCAGGTCGCCGGGGACAGCAACGGCGGGTTCTACCGGCCGCGCCCCGGCTACCCGGACAGCGCCGGCCCCGCGGGGGTGACGCTCGAGGCGTACCGCTGGAGCGACCTGCCCTCCGGCACCGCCGTACGCACGTTGTCGCTGGTGTTCCTGCTGCCGTTCATGCTCTGCAACGTCGCCGTCTGGATGCGCCCGAAGACGGCGGGCTCACACGCCGGGATGATGTCGCTGTGCCGGGTGCTGGGGCTCACCCTGACGGCGCTCTACGTGCTCTCCATCGTCGGCGTCGCCCTGGACCTGGTCGCCTGGCGGTGCATGTCCCACCCCCGCTGCCTCGGCGGCCGCGACTGGCTCTCCTGGCTGGGCGGGCGTCCGACCGGCCTGCGGCTGGCGGTCCTCGCGCTGGTCCCGGCGGCGGCCATCGGCCTGGTCTGGTGGCTCGGCGCGCGCCCGGGCCGGCCGTTCACGGCGTTCCGCCCGCCGCGGGAGGGAGGAACGAGCGCGCACGCGCTCAGCGGGGTGGGTCAGTGGGACTCGGCGCCGCTCGTCGGACGGCTCCGCTCCATCCACGTCGCCACGGCGTTCGCCACGCTCGACGCGAGCCTGCTCGTGGCCCGGGCCGGGCCGGGAGCGTCCGGCGCGTCGCTGGGGTTGATGGTGGCGGTCGGCGCGCTGCTGGTCGCCTGTGTGGCGCTGGTCTGCGCCCACCCGGGCATCGACCGGCCGGAAGCCGGGCACGGGATCGACGGGCTGACCCGTGGCCTGCGCACCGTGGCCTGCGGGCTGACGATCCTGGTCGTGGTGGTCGTCCTCGTCGACCCGGCGCCCTGGCCGCGGGACATCGGGCTGCCACGGTACGGGGCGACCGTGACCCTGATCTTCGTGGCCCAGACGGCGCTGCTGGCCGCCATCGGACTGGTCGTGCTGCGCCAGCGCACGGCCAGGCAGGGCACGTCACCGCCCGCACGGGGCGGATCGCTGCGCGGATGGGGCTCGCCGGCGGTCTCGGCGGTCGCCACCGGACTCGCCGTGGCGTTCTCCGCCGAACTGGTCTACCGGGTCGGCGACTACCTCAACCGGAACCAGTCGACCGCCACGGACGTGATCATCAGCCCACCGCTCGCGTACAAGTGGGCGATCTTCGGGTTCTTCCTGGCGATCGTCGGCACGCTGGTGGTGGGCGGTCTGGACACCCTCGTCTCCGGCCGGGGCCGCCAGCGGGAGGCCGCCGAGATCGTCGCCCGCGACTTCCCCGACGCGCCGCCGGAGGCCGAGCCGCGCCTGCGGCAGGTCCGGCGGACGATCGCCCGGGCGCGGTTCACCGACCGGCTGGAGGGCTTCACCCTGGTGTACGCCTGCCTCGTCGGGCTGGGCCTCGTCACCAGCGTCGTCGGGCTCATGGGGCGTTACCCGGCCGACGTCGTGGAGCAGTTCGTCGGGATACCGGGCGAGCTGGTGAACTTCTTCATGGTGGTGGGCGCCTGGCTGATCGCCGGCCTGCTGGTCGGCCTGGTCATCGGCGGGATCTTCGCCTACCGCACGGCCGAGTTCCGCCGGTACGTCGGCGTGATCTGGGACCTGGGCACGTTCTGGCCCCGCTCGGCCCACCCGTTCGCCCCGCCGTGCTACGCGGAACGGGCCGTGCCCGAACTCACCCGCCGGATCACCTACCTCGTCGGGCGCGGCCACCGGGTGCTGCTGTCCGGGCACAGCCACGGCTCGGTGCTGCTCGCGGCGACCCTCCTGCAACTGCCCGACTCGGTGTGCGGCCGGATCGCCCTGCTCACCTCCGGCACGCCGTTGCGCCGGCTCTACGGACGCCTCTTTCCGGCGTACGTCGATGAGGAGGCGCTCCGGGAGGTGGGGCGGCGGGTGGGCTGGCGGTGGATCAACATCTGGCGGGACACCGACCAGATCGGCAGCTGGGTGTTCTCACCGCACCACCCGGGTGACCCGGTGCCCGCCGGCGACCCGGCCACGCGGGTGGACCGGCGGCAGCGGGACCCGCGCGGTCTCCTCCCGCCGCCCAGTGACAGCGTGCCGCCGCCCATCGCCGGGCACCTGCCGTGCGAGTCGGACGACCGGTTCGCCGCCGCCGTCCGCGAGCTGTCCGACCGCCTCCGCGCCGACCGGCCTTGACGGCGCCTCGTCACCGACGCTGCCGCCGTGCCGTCCGGCGCTGCCCGCGGGGCGTTGATGGTCGCGACGAGCGTGATGCCGCAGAGGCATAAATATGACTGAGAGGCATCACGCTCAGCGGCCATGGCCGACCCGAGGCCGACGCGCCGGGCCGGCGCCCCCGCCGCGCCGCGAGGCGGTGGGTCCCGGCCACGCCGGCGTGGTGAGCGTCCCCGGCCGCGCCGGCGCGGTGAGCGTCCCCGGCCGTGTCAGCGGGGCGGGCGGGCCGGGACGGCCGCCGTGATCTCGACCTCGATGACCGCGCCGGGCAGGAAGAGACGGCTCACCTCGACCGTGGTGCTGGCCGGAGGCGGGGTGCGGGGAAAGAGCCGGCGCCGGACGGCCGCGTAGCCGGGCAGGTCGTCCAGGTCGGTGAGGAAGCTGCGGATGTGCAGCACGTCGGCCAGGCCGGCGCCGTGCGCGGCGAGCACCCCGGCGACGATGTCGAAGATCCGCTCGGACTGTGCGGTGATGTCGCCCGGGGCGATCACTCGGCCGTCGTCGTCGACGCCGACCTGCCCCGCGAGGACCAGCAGGGCGCCGCCGTCGAGGTCGACGCGGGCCACGTGCGCGTACCGGTCCCCGAAGGGCGCGGCCACGCGGTCGGGGTTGTCGAGGGTGAGTTTCATGGCTGCTCCGGAGTGGTGAGGGTGGCGATGTCGGCGGTCGGGTCGGAGGCGGCGGCCAGCGCCGCGCGGGCCGCCCGGACCACCGGGGCGTCCACGCCGGCCAGCTCGTCGAGGACGAGCCCGAGGTCCTTGTGGGCCAACGTGACCGGGAAGTCCGCGTCGGCGGCGGTGGCCCGGGGCACGGCTGCGCCGAGCGGACCGGCGTCCAGCAGGTCCAGGGCGGTGTCCCGGTCGACCCCGACGGCGCGGGCCACGGTGAGCGCGTCGGCGACGCCGACCACGCCGACGAGGAGGGCCGCGTTGAGCACCAGCTTGGCGGCCGCGCCGCTGCCGGTGGCCCCCAGATGGCGTACGGCGCCGAGCGCCGCCAGCACCGGGGCGACCCGCTCGACGGCCGCGGTCGGGCCGCCGGCGAGCACCCGGAGCCGGCCGGCCGCCGCGGCGGTCACGCTACCGCCGACCGGGGCGTCCACGAGGTGTACGCCCTCCGGCAGGCGCCCGGCGAGGGCGCGGACGGCGGCCGGTCCGATGGTGGACATCTCGACGAGGCAGGTGCCCGGCGCGAGGGCCGCTGCGGCACCGTCCGGCCCGAACAGGACGGCATCGACGGCGGCCGGGTCGGCGAGCATCGTGACGGCGACCTCGACGCCGGCGACCGCCTCGGCGGGCGACGCGGCCACGTGCGCACCGGCGCGACGCACCGCCTCTGTGCGGGAGGGCGTGCGGTTCCAGACCGTCACGGGGTGGCCGCAGGCGAGCAGGCGGTGGGCGATGGCCCCGCCCATCCGCCCGGTGCCGAGTACGGCGATCTTCGTCATGCCGGCAACCGTAGGGGGCGGAGACTGATGCGGCCAACGAATGATCCTCATGGCTGCCATGCGCCGGCCGCATGGCGAGCTACGGTGTGCGGATGCAGATCGAGGCGTTGGACGTGCTGCGGACGGTGGTGCGGCACGGGTCGATCACGGCGGCGGCGCGGGAACTGCGCTACACGCAGTCGGCCGTGTCCCGACAGATCGCCGCCCTCGAGGCGGAGTTCGGGGTGGTGCTCTTCGACCGCCTGCCGCGGGGGGTGACGCTGACCGAGGAGGGACACCGGCTGCTGCCCCACGCGGAGGCGGTGCTCGACCGGCTCACCACCGCGCGCCGCGAGCTGGACGCGCTACGCGGCCTGGGTGGCGGCCGGCTGCGGGTGGGCGCCTTCCCCACCGCAATGGCCGCGCTCGTGCCCCGCGCCCTGGCCACGTTCCGGGACGCGCACCCCGGGGTGACCCTGACGCTGGTCGAGGGACGCACTCCGGCCCTGCTGGAGCGGCTGCTGGCCGGCGACGCGGACCTCGCCGTCGTGAGCGCGCCACCCGACCAGCCGCTGGACGCCGAGCGGTTCGCCCTGCGCCACCTGCTCGACGAGCGGCTGCTCGTGGCGGTGCCCCGGCGGCATCCGCTGGCCCGGCGCCGCACCGTACGCCTGGCCGAGCTGGCCGGGGACTCCTTCATCGCCGGGTCGGCCGACGGGGCCGACCCGTTCATGCGGGCCGCCATGCCGCCGGGCTTCCGGCCCCGGATCGACATCGTGGCGGCCGACTGGACCGGCAAGCTGGGCTGCGTGGCCGCCGGCCTCGGCGTCGCCCTGGTGCCCGCGCTGGCCGTCCGGGCCACCCCGGCCGACCTCGCCCTGCTCCGGCTGCACCCCGACGACGCGCCGGCGCGCCGGGTGTACGCGGCCACGGTCGCCCACCGGCACCGCTCACCGGCCGCGGCCGGGCTGCTCCCCGTCCTCGCCGAGGTGGCCGGCGGTCTCTGACCAGGCCGGTCCGGCCGGATATCCTCGGCCGGTGAACGCCTCCCGGCAGCCCGAGCGCCGACTGATCGCGTCGAACAAGAAGGCGCGGCACGACTACACGGTGCTCAAGACGTACGAGGCCGGGATCGTCCTGGTCGGCACCGAGGTCAAGTCCCTGCGCGAGGGGCGGGCGTCGCTGGTCGACGCGTTCGCCCAGGAGCGCGACGGCGAGATCATGCTGTACGGGCTGCACATCGCCGAGTACGGCTTCGGCAGCTGGACCAACCACCAGCCGCGGCGCACCCGCAAACTGCTGCTGCACCGGGTGGAGATCGAGCGCATCCTCGCGAAGACCCGGGAGGGCGGCATCACCCTCGTGCCGCTCTCCATGTACTTCGAGAACGGGTGGGCCAAGGTCGAGCTCGCGCTGGCCCGCGGCCGCCGGTCGTACGACAAGCGGCAGGCCCTCGCCGAACGCGACGCCAACCGGGAGATCGCCCGGGAGATGGGGCGCCACCTCAAGGGCCGGCCCCGCCGCGGCTGACCCGGCGGGCACCGCCGCGGCTGACCCGGCGGTCACCGGCCGGCGGCGGCTCAGTCGGCGAGGAGGTCGGCGTGGGCGGCGCGGAGCCGGGCCAGGGCCGGGTCACCGCCCGGCGCGGCGCGCCGGTCGAGCTCGGCCCACGCCTGTGCCAGCGCGGCCCGGACCGCACGCAGCTCGGCGGCGTGCCGGCGGCCGCTCTGCTCGCGCAGCTCGTCGAGGCGGCGCGCCCAGCCGGTGGTGACCGCGGTCAGCCGGTCGGCGTCGGCGCGGGTCTGCGCCAGCGTGCGCGCGGCGCCGGCCGGCACGATGGCGGCGACCGGCCGCGGATCGCCGTCGCGCGTCACCACCGTGACGCTGTCGGTCAGCTCGGCGAGGGCGACGAGCTGCGTGAGCCGGGTGCGCACCTCGCGCAGCGGCAGGGAACGTGGCTGGTCGGAGGAGGGGGTCAGCGCGGGGACAGCCATGGATGCATGCTGCCTTCCGGGTACGACACAACCGGCCCTGGACATCTACAGTTAACAATCCTAATAATTGTGCATCCGTCGATCGACGGCTCTCGTACCGGGAGGTCCGGATGCCTCGTCACGCCCGTGTCCCACTGCTCGCCGTCGTGGCCGCGCTCGCCACGGCGGCCGCCGCCACACTCGTCCCGGCCGCCCCGGCGCGGGCCGCCGGCCCCACCGCGACGTTCGCGAAGACCTCCGACTGGGGCGGCGGGTGGGAGGGGAAGTACACGATCACGAACGGCGGCGCCGGCACCATGACCGGCTGGCAGGTCGCCTTCACGCTGCCGGCCGGGACCACGCTCGGTTCCTCCTGGGACGCCACGGTGACCAGCTCCGGCCAACGGCACACCTTCACCAACCGGTCCTGGAACGGCGCCATCGCACCGGGGGCGTCGGTCTCGTTCGGCTTCCTCGCCACCGGCTCCGGCACGCCCACCGACTGCACGCTCGACGGCGCGCCGTGCGGCGGAGGGACACCCACTCCCCCGCCGACCACGCCCCCACCCACGACGCCGCCACCCACGACGCCCCCGCCCACGACCCCGCCGGCGACGGGCATCCCCCGCCACGCGCTCATCGGATACCTGCACGCGAGTTTCGCCAACGGCTCGGGCTATCTGCGGATGGCCGACGTCCCGGCCGACTGGGACATCATCAACCTCGCGTTCGGCGAGCCCACATCGGCGACGTCCGGCGACATCCGGTTCCAGCTCTGCCCGGCCGGCGAGTGCCCGGGGGTGGACACCGAGGCCGAGTTCGTGGCCGCGATCCGGGCCAAACAGCAGCAGGGCAAGAAGGTGCTGCTCTCCATCGGCGGCCAGAACGGGCAGGTGCAGCTCACCACGACCGCGGCCCGGGACACGTTCGTCCGCTCGGTCTCGGCGATCATCGACCGGTACGGACTGGACGGGCTGGACGTCGACTTCGAGGGGCACTCGCTCTACCTGAACCCCGGGGACACCGACTTCCGCAACCCGACCACCCCCGTGGTCGTCAACCTGATCGCGGCGCTGCGCACGCTCAAGCAGCGCTACGGCGCGGGTTTCGTGCTGACCATGGCGCCGGAGACGTTCTTCGTGCAGCTCGGCTACCAGTTCTACGGGCCCGGCCCGTGGGGCGGGCAGGACCCGCGCGCCGGGTCCTACCTGCCGGTGATCCACGCGCTGCGCGACGACCTCACCGTGCTGCACGTGCAGGACTACAACTCCGGGCCGATCATGGGGCTCGACAACCAGTACCACACGATGGGCAGCGCCGACTTCCACGTCGCGATGACCGACATGCTGCTGGCCGGGTTCCCGGTGGCCGGCAACGCGTCCGCGGTCTTCCCGCCGCTGCGCGAGGACCAGGTGGCGTTCGGCGCCCCGTCCTCGGTCAGCGCCGGCAACGGCTACCTGGCCCCGGCCGGTGTGCAGGCGGCGGTGACCTGCCTCGTACGCGGCCAGGGCTGTGGCGCCTACGCACCGCGCAGCGGCACCAACCCGGCCTTCCGCGGGCTGATGACCTGGTCGATCAACTGGGACCGCTACTACGACTGGGAGTTCCGCCTCAACCACGGCCCCTTCCTCAGGGCGCTCCCCTGACCCCACCGTCCGGCGCCGGCGTCGCCGTGGGCGACGCCGGCGCCCACTCGTGCGCGAGCACCGACCAGACCTCGAGGTCGATCCGGCCCGGGCCGACCGGGTCGGGGTAGACCTCGCGGAGCGTGCCGTCGTGACGCAGGCCGAGCCGGCGCGCCAGGGCGATGCTGCGCCGGTTCTCGGCGTTGGTGCGCCACTCCACCCGGTGGATGCCGCGTTCCCGCACCGCCCAGTCGATGAGCCGGCTCGCCGCCGGGAAGACGATGTTGTGTCCCTGCGCGGCCGGTTCGAGCCAGCAGCCCACCTCGCACAGCCCGAGCGTGACGTCGAACGAGACCAGCACGATCCCGCCGACGAGGGTGTCCTGCCACCACAGCCCCCAGAGGCCGCCGGCGTCGCGGGCCCACCGGTCGGCGTACCGCTGGAGCGTGGCCCGGGCCGACTCGAGGTCCGTGGTCACGAAGGACGGTGACACCCAGGGCGCGATGTGGTCGCGGGCGCGGTCGAGGTGGGCGAGGAACTCCTCGGCCCGCCAGGGCTCGAGTGGGCGCATCTCGACGTCGGGCGCGAGGGGAAGCGAGAACACGGGCGACTCCGGGGGCGGCGCGGCGACGGGAGGCCCTCATCCTGCCGCGCGCCGCGCCGTCGCGGGGGCGGCCGGTCGGCTCAACCGTGCGGCAGGTGATCGCGCAGGGCGGCGAACTGGGCCACGGTCAGGTACGACGGGTTGGCCGCCTGCGGCTGTCGGAACACCTCGAGCCCGGCGAGTCGGGAGTCGGCGCGCAGCCGCTCCCTGCGCACCCGCAGCGGCTCGTCGAGGACCACGAGGTCCAGAGGGACGGACCAGGGGCCGCCCGGCTCGCCCGGCTGCGCCGGCCCGGTCACCCGGCCGGTCCCCCACACCCCGTACGGCAGGCGCCCGCGGCTCCCACTGGCCCACAGCACGACCGGCTGCCCGGCCCGCATGAGGCGCGCCCGGTAGCCGGGGCGCACGCACCACCCGCTTACCCGCGGCTCCCGCGCGAACCGGGCCGCCAGGTCGGTCGTGTCGGCGTTGCCCTTGACGAGCCACGCGCCGAGGTCGGCGAGGCGTACGCGCCGGTCGGTCATCCGCCCATCGTGCCGCAGGACGCCGCCGGCCGCTCAGATGATCACGTGCGTCCAGTAGCTGAGCCAGAGCACGAACAGGGTGCCCTGGACCAGGGCGAGGGCGGCGGTCACCCAGACGTCGACGGCGGCGTTGCGGGTCCACCGGGCCAGCACCAGGCAGACCGGGAACGCGGCGAGGAGGTACCGCAGCAGGCTCTTGAAGACCGGTGGTCCCATCGACAGTGGCACCAGCACCATGAGCAGGCCGTAGACGAGGTACGCCGGGTTCCGGCGGCGCAGCCCCACCGCGAGGACCACGAGCGCGGCGGTCGCGAACCCCGCCCGGACCGCGTCCAGGGGCGGCCCGGCGAGGCCGCCCACCAGCACCGCGAAGGGATTCTGCACCCGGATCCCCCAGCCCGTCTCCTGGGCGTGCTGGTAGGCGAACCAGTCGCCGCCCTGCCAGCGGCAGAACGCCATGAAGGTGAACCAGCCGGCGGGGAGCAGCAGCAACGGCCAGCCGGTGCGCGCGTACGTCGCCCAGGCGCGGGGGCGCAGCCGCCAGCCGTGCTGCTGTACGAGGAGCACGGCGAGCGGCACCGCCACGAACATGCCCACCGACCGGCTGAGCGCCAGGAAGAACCCGACGACGCCGACGACCAGCCACCGCCGGCGCTCCGCGTGGTAGAAGGCGGCGACCGCCAGGCAGAGGAAGAGCGCCTCGGTCAGCGCGGCGTGGAACAGGAACGCGGCGGGCATCAGCACGAGGTACCGCAGGAACCGGCGGGCGGCCGCGTCGTCGCCGAGCAGCCGCTCGCCCAGCCGGTACGCGTACCACAGCAGCAGCAGGAACGCGACGTTGCTGATCAGCAGCAGGGCGAGGGCGTTGTTCCCGCCGAGCACGGCGCCGACGGGGCGGGCCAGGAACGGATAGAGCAGCGGGAAACCGAAGTCGTGCCACGGCTGCGTCAGCGGCGCCTCGCTGAGCCGCAGGTAGAGGATCGAGTCCCAGGCGAACCAGGACGAGATCCACCGGTGCCCGGAGATGTCCCGCTGCTGCTCCCACATGAGGGCCTCGTCGGCCGGTGGGATGCCGGGGACGCCATCCCAGGCGTGCCGCACCACGACCGCGACGAGGGTGAGCAGCAGCTTGGATCCCACGAAGAGCGCGAGGACGTACGGCCAGGGCGCCGGCACCCGGCGGCCGATGCGCGCGACCCGGGCGCCGGCCACCGCGAGCCGGGCGCGTCGGCGCGCCACGGGACGCCGCGCGTCCGTGGTGTCCCGCCACTGGTCGACCATCTCCGGTGCTCCCCGCGGCCCGCAGCCGACTCTGGGGCCGCGAACGCGGGCGTTTCCCCGCCACCGCACCGCCGAACCTCACCCGACCCGGTGATTCGCGCCGGCGGCCGGCGGGATCCGCCGGCCGCCCGGTGAGATCGGCCGGATAAGGGGTACGCGGCGCGCTCACGGCAGCCCCGGGACAGGGAGCGCGGCAGATGGGCGAGCGGCAGGAAACGGTGGTCATCGGGGCGGGCCCTGCGGGGCTCACGGCCGCGTACGAGCTGCTCCGTCGGGACCAGCCGGTGCGGGTGTTCGAGGCCGACGAGGTGGTGGGCGGGATCAGCCGTACGGTCGAGCGCGACGGCTGGCGCTTCGACATCGGCGGGCACCGCTTCTTCACGAAGGTGCGCCGGGTGGAGGCGTTCTGGCGGGAGATCCTGCCGGACGAGGACTTCCTGCTCCGGCCGCGGATGAGCCGGATCCTCTACCGCGGGGCGCTGTACCGGTACCCGCTCAGCGCGCCCAACGCCCTGCGCAACCTGGGTGTCTGGGAGGCGGCCCGCTGCCTGGGCTCGTACGCGCGGGCGCGCCTGCGGCCGCCGAAGGACCAGTCGCACTTCGAGGGCTGGGTGTCGGCGCGGTTCGGCTGGCGGTTGTACTCGATGTTCTTCAAGACGTACACCGAGAAGGTCTGGGGAATGCCCGCCGACCGGCTCGGTGCGGACTGGGCCGCGCAGCGGATCAAGAACCTGTCGCTGGCCGGGGCCGTGCGCAACGCGCTGCTGCCGCGCCGCCGCCGCACCGACGTGACCAGTCTCATCGAGGAGTTCCAGTATCCGAAGTACGGCCCGGGGATGATGTGGGAGCGGTGCGCGGAGGAGGTGCGCGCCCGCGGAGGCCAGCTCGACACCGGCGCGTGGGTGACGACGGTGCACCGGGACCCGGCACGACGGCGGGCCGTCGCGGTCACCGTGAACGGGGTGGCCGGGGAGCGGTCCGTTCCGGCGGACCACGTGATCTCGTCCATGCCGCTGCCCGAGCTGGTGGCCGTGCTGCGTCCGCCCGCACCGCCGGAGGTGCGGGCCTGCGCCGCCGCCCTGCGGCACCGCGACTTCCTCACCGTGGCGCTCGTGCTGCCGGCCGAGTTCTCCTTCCCGGACAACTGGATCTACATCCACGACCCGACGGTGCGGGTCGGCCGGATCCAGAACTTCGGCTCGTGGTCGCCGTACCTCGTGAAGGACGGCCGCACGTGCCTGGGCCTGGAGTACTTCGTGTTCGAGGGCGACGACATGTGGCGCCGCAGCGACGACGACCTGGTGTCGCTCGCGACCGCCGAGTTGGAGCGGCTGGGACTGGCCCGGCCCGGCGCCGTGGAGGCCGGCTACGTGGTGCGGATGCCGAAGGCCTACCCCGTGTACGACGAGGGGTACCAGCACAACGTCGAGGTGGTCCGTCGCTGGCTGGCCCGCGAGGTGCCGAACGTGCACCCCGTGGGGCGCAACGGCATGCACCGGTACAACAACCAGGACCACTCGATGCTCACCGCCATGCTGACGGTCGAGAACATCGTCGACGGCGCCGCCCACGACGTGTGGTCGGTCAACGTGGAGCAGGACTACCACGAGCAGCACCGGCCCACCGGGTCCGGTCACGGGACCGGCCGGGACGCGCCGGTCATGCCGAGCCGCACCATCCGGGGGACGACCGCCGCGCGCGACGGTGGCCGGACCGGCACGGAGCCACCGGCCCCGGCGCCGCTCGTCTGAGCGCCCACCCGGAGCGGGTGCCGGCCGGCAGCGTGCGCGGGGCTGCGCGCGAGTCGCCGGAGGGCTAGCCTGGCCCGCGTGTCGCGGACCGTGGTGCGCCGGCTGGTGCCGGCACGACCGGCGGGCGCCCGGTGACCGCGCCCAGCCCCACCCAACGCCCGCTCACCCGGGCCGACGTCGCCCGGCTGATCGGCGCCTCGTTGGGCGCGGCCGCACGGGTCGCCGACTGCGGGCCGCTGCACGGCGGCAGCTTCGCCACCGTCTGGTGGGTACACCTCGACGACGGCGCCCGGCTGGTGCTGAAGGTCGCGCCGCCCGACGGGGTGCCGCTCCTGCGGTACGAACACGGTGTGTGCGCCGCGGAGGCCCGCTACCTCCGGCTGGTGGCGGCCCACGCCCCGGACGTGCCCGTGCCGCCGCTGCTGCACCACGGCAGCGACCCGACGTACGGGGAATGGCTGGTGACCGGCCTGCTGCGCGGCCGCTCGCTGGCGGACCTGGCGGCCGACGGTGCGGGCGGTGACGGGCCGGACGACGACGGTCCGGCGCGCTACGACCTGGGGGTGGCGCTCGCCGCGCTGCACCGCGTCACGGGCGACCGGTTCGGCCACGACGACGGGCGGCCCTCCGGCGCGACGTGGCGCGACGCCTTCGCGGCGATGGTGGACGCGGCGCTCGACGACGCGGCCGACTGGGACGTGTCGTTGCCAGTTCTGCCGGACCGCATCCGCGCGCTGGTGCGGGGGCACGCTCCGGCGTTGGACGCGGTCCGCCGCCCGGCGCTGGTGCACTTCGACGGGTGGGACGGCAACGTGCTCGCCGCGGCCGGCCCGGACGGCCGGCTGCGGCTGACCGGGCTGGTCGACGGCGAGCGGTTCCTCTACGCCGACCGGCTGATGGACCTGGTGTCCCCGCTGCTGTTCAAGCGGGCGGAGGACGAGCCGGACCACCCGACGGTACGCGGCTACCGAGACGCCACCGACGAGCCGTTCAACCTGGACACCGGCGCGCGCCGCCGGCTCGGCCTCTACCGGATGTACCTGTACCTGCTCATGGTGGTGGAGATGCCGAGCCGTGGGATGACCCCGGCGAGCCATCCGGAGCGGCACGCCCGCCTCGTCGACCTGCTGGCCGCGGAACTCCACGCGCTCGCCGGCACCTGACCCGGAAACCGGGTTGCCGGCCCACCCCGAGCCTGCCTAGCCTCCCCCGCGTGCGGATCCGGGGGTTCGCGCCCGAGGACTGGGCGCAGGTGTGGGCGATCATCGAGGACGTCGTGCGGGCGCAGGAGACGTTCCCGTACGACCCGGCGTTGACCGCCGACGAGGCGTACGGCACGTGGGTGGAGATGCCGCCGGGCCGCACGACGGTGGCCGCCGACGGGGGTCGCGTTCTGGGCACGGCGAAGATGGGCACGAACCGGCCCGGGCCCGGATCGCACGTCGCCACGGCGAGTTTCATGGTCGCGGCGGACGCACGCGGGCGGGGTGTGGGCACCGCCCTGTGCCGGGACGCGCTGGACTGGGCACGCCAGCACGGTTACGCGGGCATGCAGTTCAACGCGGTGGTGGAGTCGAACCGCGCGGCCGTCGAGCTGTACCGACGGGAGGGGTTCGCGGTGGTCGGCACGGTGCCCGGGGCGTTCCGTCACCCGGTCCTCGGCCGGGTCGGCCTGCACGTCATGTACCAGGAGTTCTGACCATCGGGCATCCCGAGCTGCCGGCCGGGCCGCGGACGCTCAGGCGGTGAGCCGGCCGTGCACCACGAGGGCCCAGGCGAGCAGACCCAGCGCGCCGGTCGAGGCGACCGCCCGCAGCAGGTTCCACCGGATCCAGGCCGGGACGAACCGCTCCCGCACGGCCGCCACGTCGGTGCGCCGGTCCGGGTCGCCGGCCCGGGCCAGCGCGTTGTTCAGCGGCACGTTGGCGGCCATCGTGACCACCATGACCACCAGGTAGAGCAGCAGGGCGCCCGCGATCCACGGCAGCGCGTCACGCCACCCGGCGGCCAGGTGCAGGGCCGCCGCCGCGCCGGTGAACAGGAGCGCTCCGAAGAAGCAGGCGAAGAACCATCCGTTGAGGATGGCCTCGTTGATCCGCTGCATCGCGATCACGAGTGTCCGGTCGTCGGCCCGGCTCAGCCCGGGCATCACCGAGTAGGCGAAGGCCGCGAAGAGGCCGGCCATCAGGCCCGTGGTCACCGTCGCGGCGAGCAGGCTCAGGGTGCGCAGTGCGGTCATGCGGCATATTCAACGCGGCGCGGGGCGCGCGGGCCATGCCCCGGCGCCCCGCTCCCGGGTCACCGCTTCGGCGCGTACGGTGCCAGCGGGTTGGGCAGCGTGCCGACGAGTTGCAGCGCGGCCGACGGGTCGGCGAGGTCGACCATCTGCTGGTTGTCGCGCAGCTGGAGCCGGTTGAGGCAGGACAGGGCGAACTCCGGTGCGAACAGGTCGTACCGGCGGGCCCGGTCGGCCAGCTGCGGGACGCCCGCCAGGTAGTCGGCGGCGCAGGCCGCCACCGTACGCCAGAACGCCTCCTCGGGCAGCGTCCCGGCCTCGGCGAGGACGGCGCCGAGCTGGCGCAGGAAGCAGTCCACCACGTCGGTGAAGATGGAGAGCAGTCTCATCTCCTCCGGGACGTCGGCCCGGATCCGCTCGACCTCGGGCGGGAGCGGCCGGTCGGCGCTCATCACGACGATCTCCTCGGCGATGTCCTTGAGGATCACCCGCTCGACCGTGTCCCGCTCGTCGAGGACCAGGATCACGTTCTCGCCGTGCGGCATGAACGCCAGGTCGTGGGCGTAGAAGGCGTGCAGGAGCGGGGTGAGGTAGGCGTCCAGGTAGCGGCGCAGCCACGCCTCCGGCGCCAGCCCGGACCGGTCGACGAGCGCGGCCGCGAGGGAGCCGCCGTCGCGGTCGACGTGCAGCAGCGCGGCCATGGTGGCGAGCCGCCGGCCGGGCGCGAGGCCGGGCACGGGGCTCTCCCGCCACAGCGCGGCGAGCATCTTCCGGTACGGCGAGTACCGGTCGGTGGCCGCCTCGTACTGTCGGTGCCGGTAGCCGACCGCGGCCCGTTCCCGGATGATCGTGACCCCGGTGGCGGCGAACGTCTCGTCGCGGGCGATCAGATCGGCGAGCCAGTCGTTGATGGCCGGCGTGCCCGCCATGTAGGCGGCCGACAGGCCGCGCAGGAAGCCCATGTTGAGCACCGACAGCGCCGTCTTGACGTAGTGGCGGCCCGGCTCGGTGAGGTTGAAGAAGGTGCGGATGGACTGCTGGGCGAGGTGCTCGTCGGGGCCGGGTCCGAGGTGGACGAGCCGACGCTCGGCCACCTCGCCGGCGAACGTTACCGCGATCCGGTGCCGCCACTGCCAGGGGTGGACCGGGATGAGCAGGTAGTCGGCCAGGTCGAGGCCGAGCCCGGCCATGACGTCCGCGAACCGCGACAGCGTGTCGGCGCCGAGTTCGGCCCGGACCAGCGTGTCGTAGTCGAGGTCGGCGGCGCAGCTGAACGTCGCGTGGTCGCGGTGCGCGGCGAGCCACACCAGGCGGACCGGCCGCGCTGCCTCCGGGGCGAACCGGTGGTACTCGTCGATGCCGAAGCCGAGCCGGCCGTTGTTGGCCACGAAGCAGGGATGGCCCTCGGTCATCGAGGTCTCGATGGTCTGGAAATCGGCGGTGGCGAGTTCCTTGGCGGTGACCGGCGGCCGGTCGAGTTTGTACGCGAGGCCGGCCAGCGTGGAGGTGATCTCCTCGAGGTAGACGGGGAGGACCCGGTCGGAGATCCCGAGTGTGTCGCGCAGCTCGAGGACCAGGTCGACGGCGTCCGGGGGCAGTTCCTCGTCGCCGCGGTGCCGCACCATGCTCGCGGCGTCGATCTGCCAGTGCTCGAGGGTGCGGACGCGGGCCGCGAACCGGTACGTGACGGTGGCGTCGTCGCTGCTCACCGCGTACCACGAGAGGCCGTCGGCGGGCGGGGCGGCACCGGCGGGCGGGGCGGACGGCGCCGGGGTGAGCAGCCGTTCGTGGGCGAACTCGGCGAGCGCCTTGCGGACCAGCAGCCGGTTGGCGCGGACCCAGTGCGCCGGGGTGAGGTGGGCCACGAAGTCGTACGCCGTCACGCGGGAACTCCCTCGGCGGGCACGCCGGTGGCGGCGTGGAAGCGGGCGCGGGTGCAGATGCTCAACAGGGCGTCCTTCTCGGGTTTCGGGACGGTGCCGACGACCTCGAAGCCGACGGCGGCGTTCAGGGCGTGGACCGCGGTGTTGCGGACGTCCGGCTCGACGACGACCCGGTGGGTGGCCGGGTCGGCGAAGAGCCAGGCCAGGACCGTGGTGATCACGGCGTGGGTGAATCCGTGGACGGGTGTGTCGGTGGGCGCGCAGAGGAAGTGCATGCCGACGTCGCCGGGGCGGGCGTCGTGCAGGCCGACCAGTTCGACGTGCGCCGGGTCGTAGCGTTCGGCCAGGAAGGCGGGCCGCCCCCGCCAGTGCCCGAGGTAGGCGTCGTGGTACGGGGACGCGGCGATGCGCCGGTACTCCTCGGCGACCCGGGCCACGTCGGCGTCCTGCATGAGCCAGAACACGGCCTTCGGGTGGGTGACCCAGCGGTGCAGGAGCGGGGCGTCGGCCTCCGGGTCGACGGGCCGGAGCGTGAACTCGCCCAGCCGCGGGTCCACCCTCGCGTACGCCGTCACGACGGCATCCCGGCGGGCGCGCCGAACTCCTGGAACGTGATGCTTTTCTCGATCGGGTAGTGCTCGCGGCCGAGCAGCTCCCGAATGATCCACGAGTTGCGGTACGGGCCCATGCCCAGGTCGGGCGAGGTGATGCTGTGCGTGTGGGTGCCGCCGTTCTGGAGGAAGATCCCGCGTCCGGTGTGGTCGATGCTGTAGTTGCGCGCCACGTCGAAGCGGCCGTGCGCGTCCCACCGGATCCGGTCGCGCACCGGTTCGAGGAACGCCGGCGTCCGGTAGCGGTAGCCGGTGGCCAGCACGAGACCCTCGGTGCGGAGGGTGAAGTCGCGCTCCTGCTCCACGTGGCGCAGCCCGAGGGTGTACGCGCCGGCGGCCGGGTCGTGCGTGGCCGTCACCAGTTCGGTGTTGGTGAGCAGGCGCGTGTTCACGGGCCCGGGAACGCTGCGCTCGTAGAGCAGGTCGAAGATGCCGTCGACGAGGTCGGCGCTGATCCCCTTGAACAGGCCGTGCTGCTCGGATTCGAGCCGGTAGCGGGTGGCCTCGGGCAGCGCGTGGAAGTAGTCCACGTAGTCCGGTGAGGTCATCTCCAGCGTGAGCTTGGTGTATTCGAGGGGGAAGAACCGGGGCGAGCGGGTCACCCAGGTGAGCTGGTAGCCGTACGTGTCGATGTCGGTGAGCAGGTCGTGGTAGATCTCCGCCGCGCTCTGGCCGCTGCCGACCACGGTGACGCTCCGCCTGGCCCGCAGCGCCGCCCGGTGCTCCAGGTAGCGGGAGGTGTGGACGACGTCGCCGCCCAGCCCGGCCACGGCGTCCGGCACGTACGGCGGGGTGCCCGTGCCGAGCACCAGGTGCCGGGCACGGTGGGTCACGGTCGCGCCGTCGGACAGTCGGGCGTGGACCACGTACCGCTCGTCCGCGGGGTCGTACTCGACGGCCGTGACCTCGTGCCCGAAGCGCAGGTTCGGCAGCTTCGCGGCCGTCCAGCGGCAGTAGGCGCTGTACTCGCTGCGCAGCGGGTAGAAGCTCTCCCGGATGTAGAACGGGTAGAGGCGGCCGGTCTCCTTCAGGTAGCTCAGGAAGGAGAACGGCGAGGTGGGGTCGGCGAGGGTCACGAGGTCGGCCAGGAACGGCGTCTGGAGGCGGGCCGACTCGAGCAGCATGCCCGGGTGCCAGTCGACGCCGGGGCGGGCTTCGAGGAACAGCCCGTCCAGCTCGGGGATCGGCGCGGTGAGGCAGGCCAGGCCCAGGTTGTACGGGCCGAGTCCGATGGCGATGAAGTCGTGCGTGGTCATCCGGCCCTCCGGGGCGGGTTCGCAGCCTACGGTGGTCAGCCGACCCGGCAGGCCAGGTCGGGGGTGGTCCGCTCGTGCACGTACCGACCGGCGTGCGCGGCCACGAGCTCCAGCACGTGCCCGACGTCGTCGAGGGTGGTCTCGGGGTTGAGCAGGGTGAACTTGAGGAAGTGGCGGCCGTCCACGGTGGTGCTCGCGACCAGCGCGGCGCCGGACGCGGCGAGCGCCTCCCGCGCGTGCAGGTTCGCGGCGTCGGCGTGGTGCCGGTTCGGCCCGGTGGGCAGGTACCGGAACACGACGGTGCTCAGCGGCGAGCGGGTCACCACCTCGAACCGGGGGTCCTCGCTGATCAGCTCCCAGGCCCCGGCGGCGCGGTCGACCACCTCGTCGAAGAGCGCGCCGACCGCGTCCGGGCCCATGACGCGCAGGGTGAGCCACAGCTTGAGGGCGTCGAAGCGGCGGGTGGTCTGTAGGCTCTTGTCCACCTGGTTGGGGATGCGCTGCTCGACCATCCGGGCAGGGTTCAGGTAGTCGGCGTGGTAGGTGGCGTGCCGCAGCGTCCGCCGGTCGCGGACCAGCACCGCGCTGGAGCTGACCGGCTGGAAGAACGACTTGTGGTAGTCGACGGTCACCGAGTCGGCCCGCTCGATGCCGTCGAGCAGGTGCCGGCGGGTCGGCGACACCAGCAGACCGCAGCCGTACGCGGCGTCGACGTGCAGCCACACCCCGGCCGTGGCGCAGAGCGTGGCGATGTCGCCGAGCGGGTCGATCGAGCCGAAGTCGGTGGTGCCGGCGGTGGCGACCACCGCCATCACGACGAGGCCCTCGCGGCGGCACCGGTCGACCTGCCGCCGCACGGCGGCGGGGATCATCCGCCGCTGACCGTCGGTCGGCACGGTGAGCACCGCGTCCGGGGCCAAGCCGAGCAGCTTCGCCGACTTCTGGACGCTGAAGTGGCCGGCCGCCGAGGTGATAATCCGCAGCCGGGGCAGCAGCTCCCGGCGCGCCTCGGGAGCGAGCGCGTCCCGGCACGCCTCCTCCCGGGCCAGCAGCAGCGCCTGCAGGTTGGACTGGCTGCCGCCGCTGGTGAAGACACCGTCGGCGGCCGGGCCGAGGCCGATCCGCGCCGCCGTCCAGTCGACGAGCCGGCGCTCGACGAGGGTCGCCCCGACGCTCTGGTCCCAGGTGTCGAGGGAGGAGTTGACGGCGCTGAGCACCGCCTCGCCGAGCAGCGCCGGGATGACGACGGGGCAGTTCAGGTGCGCCAGGTAGCGCGGGTGGTGGAACCAGACGGCGTCGCGCAGGTAGACGGCGTCGAGTTCGTCGAGGGCGGCGCCGGCGTCGCCGAGCGGCCGGTCGAGGTCGATCTCGTCGACCCGCGGGGCCAGCGCGGCCGGGGTCACCCCGGTGAAGGGGCGGTCGGCGTCGGCCACCCGCTTGGCGACCCGGTCGACGCCGTCGGCCAGCGCCGTCCGGTACCGGGCGATCGTGCCGCCGTTGAACAGGTGACCCCGGGCGTCGGGTGGCCCGGGCCGGGCCGCGGTGGCCTCGAACCGGTGTCCGGGCAGGTTCATGTGCGGGTCCTCCACGCTCGGTTGCGGGCGAATGTGGTTCTCGGGCAGCCGGAACCCGCCGCTGGGGGGACGGCGGCAGGACGGCGGGGTGAACGGGCGACGGGGTGGCGCCGCGACGTGCGGGGTGCGGGCGCTACCTCTCGGCGCGGAGGGCGTCCTCGGAGGCGCCCCGGCGCCAGTAGCCGGCGAAGGTGACGCGCCGCCTGTCGATGCCGCGCTCGTTCACCAGGTGCCGGCGTACGCCCCGGACCATCGAGGACTCCCCGGCGACCCAGGCGTACGGGGTGCCGGAGGGGAGCCGGGCGGCGCGGACCGCGTCGACCAGCGGCGCGCTGCCGGGCGGGGTCGCGCCGCGGACGATCCACCGCACCTCGGCCCGCGCGTCGCCGGGCAGCGGCTGGATGTCGCCGGCGTCGGGCACCTCGATCCAGGCGCGGACGCGCGTGCCGGCGGGCAGCCAGTCGAGGATCCCGCCGACCGCCGGGAGCGCGGTCTCGTCGGCGACGAGCAGGACCAGCTCGGTGTCGTCCGGCGGCTGGAAGCAGACGCTGCGGTTGTCGGCGACCGCCGGGCCGAGCAGCACCACACGGTCCCCGGCCACGGCCCGGTTGGCCCAGCGGGAGGCCGGCCCGGTGTCGCCGTGGCTCACGAAGTCGATGTCCACCTCGGCGCGCTCGGGCCGCTGCTCCCGGATCGTGTACGAACGCATGACGGCCCGGATCGCCGGGTCGAGCGCACGGTACGCCCCGAACCAGTCCTCCCCCTCGGCGGTGGGGAGCACCGGCTCGGGCTGCCCCGGGTGCGGCAGGAAGAGGGAGACGCTCTGGTCCCGGCCGCCGCCGGCGAACGCGGCCAGGTCGTCGCCGCCGAAGGTGACCCGGATGGTGCTCGTGCCGACGCGCCGGGCTCCGACGACCTGCGCCGCGTAGAAGCGGTACTGGACGGCGAGGGCGGTGCCGGCCATCAACTCACCTTCTTCGCGGACCGGATCGCCGTGGCCAGGTTCTCCAGCAGCGGCGCCGCGCCGGCGTACGAGAAGCGCGGGACCGCGTCCCACGGGGTGACCTGGTCGGCCTTGACGGCGGGCAGCTGCGTCCAGGTGGGCTTCGCCGCGAGGTCCTTCGGCTGCAGCGCGGTGCCGCGGTTGTCGAGCAGGATGAGGTCGGCCGGGAACTTGCCGGTGTTCTCCCAGCTCAGCGCCTCGAAGTAGTCGCCGGCTTCGAGCTTGGTGGGCACCACGATGTCGACGCCGAGTTCGGCGAAGTACATGAGGTCGGTGCTGACCTTCGGGTTCGAGACGTAGAACAGGTCGGGGCTTCCGGAGGCGGCCATCACCCTGATGCCGGGGTTCGCCTTGACCGCCTGGCGGACCGACTCCGCGGCGGCCTCGAACCGGGCCTTCGCGTCGGTGACCTTCTTCGCCGACAGATCGGCGCCGAGGGACTCGGCGAGCTGGGCGTAGCGCTCGATCGGCTTGGTCATGGGCACCCGGGCGGTGGTGACCGCGACGCTCGGCGCGAGCGGCAGGATCTTGTTCTTGCTTTCGTCCGGCACGTACCAGAGTGCCCCCGGGTCGTACATGTGGGTGACGAGGAGGTCGGGGCGCAGGGCCGCGTACTTCTCGACGCTGAACTCGCCCCAGACGTTGCCGAGGATCTCGACGCTCTCCACGTTCAGGTCGCCGGCCTGCGGGTCGGCCGTGCCGTCGGCCCGCTTCGTCTCGCCGAACACGCCGACGATCTGCTTGTCGAGTCCGAAATCGACCAGTGCGGCGGCCGTGCCGGTGAACGCCACCACGCGGGTGGGCCGGTTGCCGGCACTCACCTTCTCGTTGCGGTCGTCGGTGAACGACCAGGGGCCACCGCTGCTGTTGGCCGCCGGTGCGGTGGAGTCACCGTCCTTTCCGCAGCCGGCCATGAGGAGCGCGACGGTGGCGGCCCCGCCGGCCAGAAGGCCACGGCGGGAGAGGCGACGGGTGAGGACGGGATCAGACATGGCGTCGTCTTTCGATCAGGGTCGGGCAGTGACCGTGGACAGCGCGGTTAGGTTAACCTAACCTAAATCGCTGTCAAGTCATGTTCGGCGTTTCCCCCACCGGAGCCCACACTGTCCGTCCTCCAGTCGCCCGCGCACCCCGCCGGGTCCGCGGCGTCCGCACCCGCCCCCACGAGCCGTCGCGGCCGACCCGCGTTCCGCGCCGCGGGCCTGCTCGCCGCCGTGCTGCTGCTCGTCACCATCACCGTGCTCAGCATCGCGGTGGGGGCGAAACAGCTTCCGCTCGCCGACGTCTGGTCGGGCCTGCTGGATCCCGCCTCCGCCGAGTACGCGGTGGTGCACCGGATGCGGCTTCCGCGTACGCTGCTCGGCCTGCTCGCGGGCGCGGCGCTCGGCGTCGCCGGCGCGGTGATGCAGGCACTCACCCGCAACCCGCTGGCCGACCCCGGCCTGCTCGGCATCAACGCGGGGGCGTCCGCCGCGGTGGCCACCGCCGCCCTGCTCGGTGTGACCGCGCTGAACGGCTACGTGTGGTTCGCGCTGCTGGGCGCGGCCGTGGTCACCGCCCTCGTCTACGCCGTCGGCGGTGGCCGTGGGGCCACGCCGGCGCGGCTCGCGCTGGCCGGCGCGGCGCTGAACGCCACCCTCTACTCGTACGTGAGCGCCGCGATGCTGGTGAGCGCCGCCTCGCTGGACCGCCTGCGGTTCTGGACCGTCGGCTCGCTGGCCAGCGCGGACTCCGCGACGGTCCTGCGCGTACTGCCGTTCCTCGCGGTCGGGCTGCTGGTGGCGCTGGCCACCGCCCGCCCGCTCAACGCGCTCGCGCTCGGCGACGACGCGGCCCGGGCGCTCGGCGCGCGTCCCGCGCTCATCCGGGGCGGCGTCATCGTGGCGGTCACCCTGCTCTGCGGCGCGGCCACCGCGGCCTGCGGGCCGATCGTCTTCGTGGGCCTGCTCGTGCCGCACCTCGTCCGCGCTCTCACCGGGCCCGACTTGCGCTGGCTGCTGCCGTACTGCGCGGTGCTCTCGCCGGTGCTGCTGCTCGGCGCCGACGTGGTCGGCCGGGTGCTCGGCCGGCCCGGTGAACTCCAGGTCGGCATGGTGACGGCGGTGCTCGGCGGGCCGCTCTTCCTGTGGTTGGTGCTGCGCCGCCGGGAGGCCCGGCCGTGACCGTGCTGCGCACCCCGGGTGGTCTCTCGCTGCGGTTCCGCCCCCGCGCCCTGGCCGTCGGCGCCGGCTGCGCCCTGCTGGCCGCGGGCCTCGGCGTGCTCGCGATCGCCGGCGGCGACTACCCGATGTCCCCGGCCGACGTGCTGCGTACGCTCACCGGCGGCGGCAGCCCGGCCGAGGAGTTCATCATCCGGGAGCTGCGGCTTCCCCGGCTGGTCACGGCCCTGCTGGTGGGCGCGGCCCTCGGGCTGGCCGGGGCGGTCTTCCAGTCGCTCGTCCGCAACCCGCTGGGCAGCCCGGACCTCCTCGGTTTCACCCAGGGCGCGTCGACCGGCGCGCTCGTGGTGGTCGTGCTCGGCGGCAGCAGCCTCGCGCTCTCCGGCGCCGCGGTGGCGAGCGGCCTCGCGACGGGCCTGTTCGTCTACGCGCTCACGTGGCGCGGTGGCGTGCACGGCTACCGGCTGGTCCTCGTCGGCATCGGCGTGACGGCCATCCTCACCGGCGTCAACGGCTACCTGCTCACGCGGGCGCCGCTGATGGACGCCGCCCGGGCCGTCCTCTGGCTCACCGGCAGCCTCGACGGGCGCGGCTGGTCCGAGGCCCTGCCGCTGCTGGTCGTGCTCGGGGTGCTCGCCCCGGTGGTGCTGCTCGCCTGCGGGCCGGCGCTGCGGATGCTGGAGATGGGCGACGACACCGCCGCGGCGCTCGGCGTTCCCGTGGGCCGGCTGCGCGTCGTGCTGCTCGGCGCGGCGGTCCTGCTGGTGTCCTTCGCGGCGGCGGCCGCCGGCCCCGTGTCGTTCGTCGCGCTGACCGCGCCGCACGTGGCCCGCCGGCTCACCCGCTCCCCCGGGCCGAACCTGCTCCCGGCGATGTGCGTCGGTGCGACGCTGCTGGTGGGCGCCGACCTGCTGGCGCAACGGGCGTTCGTCCACCAGCTGCCGGCCGGCGCGGTCACCGGCGCGATCGGCGGGGCGTACCTGGTCTGGTTGCTGGCGATGGAACGAAAGGCGGGGCGGCTGTGAGCGCGAGGAGTGAGCTTGCGAGCCCCGCAGTCGCGAACGAAAGGACGGCTATGAGGGCGGCTGCCCCTGGGGAGAACGGCGCACCGGTGATGCCGGCGGGCACCGCGCGGCTGAGCGGCACCGGCATGACTCTCGCGTACGACCGGCGCGTCATCGCCGAGGAGCTGAGCGTCGCCGTTCCGGACCGGTCGTTCACGGTGGTCATCGGGCCGAACGCGTGCGGGAAGTCGACGCTGCTGCGCGCGCTGTCGCGGATGCTCAAGCCGGCCGCGGGCGCGGTGCTGCTGGACGGGGAGGACATCCACCGTCGCCCGCCCCGCCAGGTGGCTCGTACGCTCGGGCTGCTGCCGCAGTCGTCGATCGCGCCGGACGCCATCACGGTGGCGGAGCTGGTGGCGCGGGGCCGCTATCCGCACCAGGGGCTGCTGCGGCAGTGGTCACGCGAGGACGAGCGGGTCGTCGAGGAGTCCATGGCGGCGACGGGCGTGGGCGACCTGGCCGACCGGCCCGTGGACGAGCTGTCCGGCGGGCAGCGCCAGCGGGTGTGGATCGCCATGGCGCTGGCCCAGCAGACGCCGCTGCTGCTGCTCGACGAGCCGACCACGTACCTGGACATCGCCCACCAGATCGAGATCCTCGACCTGTGCGCGCGGCTGCACGAGGAGCAGGGCCGCACGCTGGTGGCGGTGCTGCACGACCTGAACCACGCGGCCCGGTACGCCACCCATCTCATCGCGATGCGCGACGGGCGTGTGGTGGCGGCGGGCCCGCCCGCCGAGGTGGTCACCGCCGACCTGGTGGCGGAGGTGTTCGGGCTGCCGTGCCGGGTGATCGAGGACCCGGAGACGGGCACGCCGCTGGTCGTTCCGGCCGCCCGCCGCCGGGCGGCCGGGCTCGCCCCGGAGCCGGCGTGACCGCGCGGGTCTTCCGCGACCCGTGGGGCGTCCCGCACCTGCGCGCCGCCGACCCGCGGGCGCTCGTCGTGGCGCAGGGGCGGGTGACCGCGTACGACCGGGCGTGGCAGCTGGAGGTGGAGCGGCACCGGGCCGCGGGCCGCACCGCTTCCTTCCTGGGCCGCGACGCGGTGGGCTGGGACCGGTTCGCCCGGCAGGCGCGGATCGAGGACACGGCCCGCCGCTGTCACGCCGCCCTCGACCCGGTCACCGCGGCCTGGGTGGGCGGTTACGTCGACGGGGTCAACGCGGGCCTGGCCGCCGGCGCGGCCCGCGCGCCGGAGTTCGCCGCGGTCGGGTTGGCGCCCGGCCGCTGGGAGCCGTGGACACCGCTGGCGGTGTGGCTGTCCCACCACATCCTGTTCGCCAACGTCCCCACGAAGCTGTGGCGCGAGCATGTGGCGCACCGCCTCGGCGAGTCGGCCATCACGCTGTTCGCCGCCGACGCTCCGGCCACGGCCGGCAGCAACGGCTGGCTGCTGGCCGGCGACCGGACGGCCACCGGCGCCGCCCTGCTGGCCGGCGACCCGCACCGGTTCGTCGAGGACCCGGGGGTGTACCAGCAGATCCGGTTGGCCTGCCCGGAGTACGACGTGGTGGGCCTGGCGGTGCCGGGGGTGCCCGGCGTGGCCCACTTCGGACACACGGGCGGGGTGGCCTGGGCGATCACCAACGCGCTGGCCGACTACCAGGATCTCTACGCCGAGCGGCTGCGCCGCCGGAACGGGCGGGTGGAGGCGTACGGTCCGGACGGGTGGCGGCCGGCGGCGGCGCACACCGAGACGATCGAGGTGGCGGGCGCCGATCCGGTCGAGGTGGAGGTCGTCGAGACCGACCGTGGCCCGGTGGTCGTGGGCGGCCCGGACTCCGAGGCGGCGATCAGCCTCCGCTATCCGCCCCGGGTACGCGCGGAACTCGGCTTCGCCGCGCTTCCGGCGCTGCTGCGCGCCCGGACGGTGGCCGACGTCGACGCGGCGGCCGACCGCTGGATCGAGCCGGTCAACGTGCTCCAGGCGGCGGACACCGAGGGCGGCCTGCTGCACCGGGTGGCCGGAGCGGTGCCGGTGCGGCACCCGGCGAACCGGCTGCGGGTGGTGCCGGCCTGGGTCGAGGAGCACAAATGGCGGGGCTGGTACGCGCCGATGCCGCGCGCCGCGGTGGACGGCTGCGCGGTGATGGCCAACGCCCGCGGGATCGCCGCGCCGCTCGGCGTCGAGTTCGCCCCGCCGCACCGGGCCGACCGGATCCGCGAGTTGCTGGACGCCGGCCGCGACTGGACGGCCGAGGACATGACCCTTGTGCACACGGACACGCTGCTCGGCTCGGCGGAGCCGCTGCTCGCCCGGCTCGCCGGGCTGGTCGGGCTGGAGCCGGCCGCCGCGGCGCTGCGCGACCGACTGCTGCGCTGGGACCGCCGGATGGCCGCCGACAGCCGCGACGCGGCCGCGTTCGCGCTGGTGCGGGCGGCGCTGGTGCGGCGGGTCGCCGGCCACGCGGCGCTGGCCCCGCTCGCCGACGCGCCGCCGTACCCGGCGCTGTTCCGGCCCTGGCTCGCCCTCGCGCCGCGGGTGGCCCACGCGCTGGAGGCGGTCCTGGCCAGCGGGCTGCTGGGCGACGGCGAACCCGACGCGCTGCTGCGCGCCGCCGTGGACGAGGTGGCCGACGCCGGGACGGGCGACACGGCGCCGGCGGGTGAGCCGCCGCGCTGGGGCGAGCTGCACCGCCTCACGCCGTGGCGGGCCCTTCCGGCGGCGGACGCCCGCCCGCTGCCGGGGCTCGCCGGTGACCACGACTGCGTGCTCGCCACGTCCAGCGTCCCCGGTGTCACGCACGACTGCGCGCGGGGGCCGGCGGCCCGTTACGTGTGGGACCTCGGCGACCGTGCCCGCAGCCGCTGGGTGGTGCCGTTCGGCTCCTGCGGGGTGCCGGGCGACCCGCACCACGGCGACCAGTGGCCGGCCTGGCTGGCCGGCGACCTGCTGCCCGTGACCACCGACTGGGACCAGCTCACCGAGGAACGAGATGACCACTGACGAGAGCACGGCGCCGCCCCGCGGCCTCGCCGACCCGCACCGCTACGACCGGGACGTCGCCGGGTTCGGGCGGGTCACCATCCGCCCGGTCGAACCCGACCGGGACGCCGACCTGCTGCACGGCTGGGTGACGCAGGAGCGGGCCCGGTTCTGGGGCATGCGCGACGCCAGCCGCGAACGGGTCCACGAGATCTACGCGTACCTCGACTCGCTGACGACGCACCACGCCTACCTCGTGCATCGGGACGGGCGGGCGGTGGCGCTGCTGCAGACGTACGAGCCGGACGCCGACCCGGTCGGCGAGTGCTACCCCGTCCAGCCCGGCGACTACGGCCTGCACCTGCTCCTCGGGCCCCCGGCCGGGACCGAGCCGGGGTTCACGGGGAGGCTGCTCGGCGTCCTGCTCGACTTCGTGTGGGCCGACCCCGGCCGGCGGCGGCTCGTGGCGGAGCCGGACGCGCGCAACGAGCGCGCCATCGCCCGGCTGCGGCGTACCGGGTTCCGGTTGGGGCCGCTCGTCGACAAACCGGAGAAGAGGGCGCGGCTGCTCTTCCTCGACCGGCCGCCGACCGACGGCGGGTCGCCGGCCGGCGACCGCTGAGCCGCCGGCCGGCGACCGGGCGTCAGGGGATGGTGAGGCCGTACGCGGCCAGGATCTCCTGAATGGGCTGGTAGTAGGTCGTGCCGCCGGTGGTGCAGTTGCCGCTGCCGCCGGAGAGGATGCCGACGATGCGGCCGGTCGCCGCCACGTAGAGCGGCCCGCCGCTGTCGCCGGGCTCGGCGCAGATGTTGGTGCGGATCAGCCCGTACACGACGCCGGTCGCGTAGTTGACCGTCTGGTTCAGGCCGGTCACGGTGCCGCACCGGACGCCCGTCGTGGCGCCGCTGCGGCAGACCGCCATGCCGATGACGGCGGCGGCGGTGCCGTTGATCGGAAGCAGGCCCGGGTACGTGTACACGGCGCTGGGGCGGGCGATCGTGCCCGTGTAGCGCACCACGCCGTAGTCGTTGCCGGGGAAGCTGCTGCCGGTGCGGGTGCCCAGGACGGTGGTCTGCGCGCTGTCGGCGTACCAGGTGGTGGCCACGCTCGTGCAGTGCCCGGCCGTCACGAGGTACGACGTGGTGCCGCTGCGGACGTTGGCGCCGAGCGAGCAGCGCCCGCCCCCGCCGTAGACGGCCTGGCCGCCGGCGATCAGGGTGCGCAGCCGGCCGGGCTCCCGGCGCAGGAGCACGCCGGCACGGGTCGCGGTGTCCCGCAACGCGGCCAGCTCGGGACCGGTCACGGTGTCGTCGGCGGTGAGGGTCATCCGGCCGGTGGCCGGGTCGAAGCCCCAGGCGGTGCCGGCGGTCCGCACCTGCGCGAGCACGGCGGTCGGGTCCGTGCGGGACTGGCCGGCCGGGTCGGGGCGGGCGTGGGCGACTCCGGGGCTGCCGAGGAGCAGGGCGGTGAGGACGAGGGCGACGAGCGGGGAACGGCGCATCCGGGCCTCCGAGTAGATCGGTGTTGGTCGATGCGAGGTCCAGCATCCGCCCACGCCCGGCCGGGTTCAAGCCCCGGCCACGCCCACCGGTCCGGCCGCCGGCCCGGCCGCCTCCGGCGCGGGGAGCACCACCCGGGGCAGCGCCGGCACCCCGCGCGGGCGCCACTCCCGCGGATAGCCCAGCGACACCTCCTCGAAGCGGACCCCGTCGTGCCAGGTGGTGCGCGGGATGTGCAGGTGGCCGTAGACCACGGCCGCGGCCCGGAACCGCAGGTGCCAGTCGGCGGTGCGGGTCGTGCCGCACCACTGGGCGAACTCCGGGTGGCGCAGCAACCGGGTGGGCTCGCGGACCAGCGGGAAGTGGTTGACCAGCACGGTCGGCAGGTCGGGATCGGTGGCGGCGAGCCGCCGCTCGGTCTCCGCGACGCGCACCGCGCACCAGGCGTCCCGGCCCGGATACGGGTCCGGGTGCAGCAGCATCTCGTCGGTGCACACCACCCCGGCCTCGTACGCCCGCCGCAGCGACTCCTCCTTCGTGACGGTGCCGGGGGCGTGGAACGAGTAGTCGTACAGCAGGAACAGCGGCGCCACGATCGCCGGGCCGCCCGGGCCGGACCAGAGCGGATACTCGTCCTCGGGGGTGAGCACGCCCAGCTCGCGGCACATCGCGACCAGCGCCCGGTAGCGCGGCTCGCCGCGCAACCGGACCGGGTCGTCGGGCGGCGTCCACAGCTCGTGGTTGCCCGGCGCCCAGATCACCGTGGCGAACCGGTCACGCAGCAGGGCCAGGGTGGACCGGACGTCGGCCACGCGCTCGGCCACGTCACCGGCGACGACGAGCCAGTCGTCGGCCGAGCCGGGCCGCAGCCGGTCGACCACCGCCCGGTTCTCGGCGTACCGGACGTGCAGGTCGCTGACCGCGAGAAGCCGCACGTCGCCCCCTCCGCCGGTCGTCCGACCAGACTACGGCGTCCGGACCGAACCGTCCCCGGGAGGCGTGGGCTCAGACGAACTCGCGGCGCACCCAGTCGGCGAGGTCGCGGGCGCAGTCGTCGACGGCGTCCCGCCAGGCCCGGTCGGCGCCCTCGCCCGCCTCGTCGCTGACCCGCTTGACCATCCGGCACGGCACACCGGCCCGGGCCGCGGCCCACGCCACCGCGTACCCCTCCATGTCGACGAGGTCGGCCCGCCGGGCGAGCCGGGCACGGGCGGCCTCCTCGGCCACGAACGTGTCGCCGGTGGCGAGCACCGCGGTCTGCGCGCCGAGGGTGAGCGGCGCGCCGTACGTCTGCCCGGTGAGCGTGCGCAGCAGCTCGGTGTCGAGGTCGTGCTGGAGCACCGTGCCGATCTCGTGGATGCCGGCCCAGCCCGGGCGCAGAGCCCCGGCCGTGCCCAGGTTGAGCACGAGGCTCGGCCTCGGCCCGGTGGCCAGCGCTGCCGCCACGGCGGCCGCCGCGTTGACCTTTCCCATCCCGGTGAGCAGCACCGGCAGGTCGGTGCCGAGGTGCGCGGCCTCCTCCTGTACGGCCAACACGAGCAGCGGCGCGTCGGCCCGGATCTCGCCCCGAAGAGTCACGCGCGGAATCGTACGGACCGCGTCGGCCGGCCGGGCCGACGGACCGGCGGGCGGTAACCCCGGTCACCCGTCGGCCGGGAACGGCGGTGGAGCCGCCCGGCGTCGGGCGGCTCCACCGGTGACCGGGGTCAGCGAACCTCGTACGCCCGGATCACGGTCGTGGTCACGGCCGCTCCGGCCGTGTCGACGACGTGCGCGCGCAGCGACACGAATCCCGCCTTGCCGGGGTTGCCGAACAGCGCGGTGTGGCTGCCCGGGAGTGCGAGCACCGGCGTCGGACTCCAGTGGGCGCCGTCGTCGAACGACACCTCCACCTCGGCCCGGGCGACCCGGCCCGCGCCGGCCTGTCGCGTGAAGGTCAGCGGCACGGCCATGAGGGCGTGGCGCTTCGCCGCGTTGGTGGCGTCGAGCCGGGGCGCGAATCCGACGGCTGTCAGCGGCAGCGCCGTTCCGCTGTCGGTGTACGCCGAGTCGAACTCCCACTCGGTCTGCACCCGCGTCGAGAGTCGCGTCGGCGCCGGTTGCGTGAAGCCGTACGACAGCCGGTACCGGGACCGGCCGGGTTCGCCGACGTCGATCCCCGCGTACGCGCCGGCGCGCTTCTCCACGAGGGCGCCATCCCGGTACAACGCGAGTTCGGCGCTGAGGCCGGCCGCGTCGGCCGAGCCCCGGTGGCCGGCGGCGTCGGCGTAGCCGTCGAGCCGGAGGAGGAACTCGTTGCCCCGCCGCTCGACGGCCGGGTACTCGGGGAACGCCGGCGTCATCGGCGTGGTGAACACGGCCTGGTTCCACCGCTCGGTGTAGTCCCTACCGGCCCGGTAGTCCGACCGCGCCGCCTCGAACGTCGCGAGCCGCCGGTAGTCGGCTCCCGCGCCGGCGCCCTCCTCGAACGTCGACGTCCAGCCGATGTTGCCGGCGTAGTACTCGGTGCGCTCCGCCGGCAGCGGGGTACGCGGCAGGACGAGGCCGTCTGGGTACTCGACCCCGGGGATCACCGGGTAGTTGACCCGGGTCCCCACCCCGTCGTCCGCCGCCGACGCGTAGCCGACCCGGACCCGGGCGACGTCGCGGCGGGCGAGGTGGCGGGTGAAGCCGGTGACGAACGAGCCGGTCTGGTACCAGCCGGTCTGGTAGGTGTACGGGCTGGCCGTGAAGTCGCCGTCGCGGTCGGGGCGGGCGAACGCCGCGGTCACGCTGGTGATGACACCCGGCACGTTCTTCGGGCCCAGGTCGGCCGTGTAGATGTCGCTCGGGTCGCCGGTGAGGCTCATGCCGAACAGCTGCGGTGCGCCCGTGTGCAGGACCTCCACCTCCCCGACGACGGGCGCGGCGTCCCGGTCGGGGAGCCGGATGTCCACCGGCCGGGCCCGGCGGCCGTCCAACGCCAGGTCGGTCGCCCCGTCGATGGTCAACCGGCCGTTGGCCAGGACGGTGCCCGTGCCGTCCGCGCTGATGCCCATGCTCAGCACCACGTAGTCGCCCATCGGCACGCGGAGGGTGTCGGCACTGTCGTAGCTCACCACGAACTCGCCGGTGGCGAGGTTGCCGAGCTGGGTGACCACCTCCTGCGGGGCGTCGGTCCGGGCGGTGACCCGCAGGTGGACGTCGGCGGACGGCTGCTCCCGGAAGACGCTGAACGGCGTCTGCACGCTCACACCGTCCGCGGTGGCGACGAGCCGCCCGCCGAACGTGCCGTACGCGGTGCCGCCGGCTCGGGTGTCGGCGGTGAGCCGGACCGACGCCTCCCCTCCGGCCGGCACGGTGACCGTGTTCCGGTCCACCGTGATCACACCCGCGGGCGCGGCACCGGTCACGGTGAGCGCCAGGGTGACCGGCGCCGTGCCGTCGTTGCGGTACGTGACGGTCCGCGTGACCACGTCCTCCGCGTCGTGCGGGTACGCCCGGAACCCGAAGGTCACGGCCGGCGGGTTCGCGGAGACCGGCTGTGCGAGCGCCCGGGCCACGTCGAGCTGGCCGGCGCCCTGGCCGAACAGGTCGATCGCGGGATTGGGCCGGGCGGCGCCCATCAACGCCGACTTGAGCTGCTCGGCGCGCCAGGCGGGGTGCGCCTGGGCGAGCAGCGCCGCCGCGCCCGCGACGTGCGGGCTCGCCATCGAGGTGCCGCTGAACGAGACGTACTGCTCGCCGGGCGGGGCGACGTCGGCGGTGGCGGAGCGGGCCGCGGTGATCGCCGTGCCGGGCGCGGTGATCTCGGGCTTGACGGCGTAGTCCCCGAGCCGTGGGCCCTGGCCGGAGTCCCAGCTGCGCGCGCCGGTCTTGTCGACGTTGCCGACCGCGAGGGCGGCGTCGGCCGAGGCCGGGGAGCCGACCGACTGCGGAACCCAGCCGCTGTTGCCGGCGGCCGCCACGAAGAGGGTGCCGTACCGGGCCGTGAGGTCGTTGACGGCCGCCTCGATGGGGTCGACGCCGGGCTGGTCGTCGGCGCCGAGGCTGAGGTTGACCACCCGCGCGCCGGACTCGGCCGCCCAGTGCAGCCCTTCGAGGATGGCCGAGTCGGGGCAGGCCGCGCCGAGACCGGCGTAGCTGAAGCAGACCTTGCCGACGAGCAGGCTCGCCCCGGGGGCCATGCCGCGGTACCGGCCGCCCGAGGCCGCCCCGCTGCCGGCCACGATGGAGGCGACGTGGGTGCCGTGGCCGGCGAGGTCGTCGTCGGTCGTCTCGTAGTCGGTGACGAAGTTGCGCTCGGCGGCCACCCGGCCCGCGAAGTCGGGATGGGTGGTGTCGAGCCCGCTGTCCAGCACGGCCACCCGTACCCCGGAACCGTCGTAGCCGGCCGCCCAGACGGCGGGGGCGCCGCTGGCCGGCACGCTGACGTCGAGAGCGGGCCGGCGGATGCCGTCGAGCCAGAGCTTGCCGCCGCGCAGCGAGTCCCGCAGCGTCGGCCAGTTCCGGGCGAGGTCGGGGACGGGGATCCCGGTGGCGAAGCCGTCGACCGAGGCCAGGCGCCGTTGGGCGGTCAGCCCGCGGGCCCCGGTCAGGTCGGACGCGATGAGCGGCAGGTCGGCGCGCCGGTCGAACCCGTCCGCGAGGAGCCGGGTCACGTTGAACAACCGCTCGTCGAGCCGGTCCTGCCGCAGCAGCGCGAGCGCGTCCGACGGTACGACGTACTGGTCGTCGCCGTGGCGGTAGCGCAGGAACTGGACGCCGCGGCGGGGGGTGACGGCGATCCGGCCGGCCGAGGACACGATCCGGTCGCCGGTGATGAGGGTCAGGGTGCGGGTCGGTGGCGCGGCCGGCTCGGCCGGGGCCGGCGGCGCGGTCGGGGCGGCCGCGCGGGACGGCGCCGCCGGCGTCGGGCCGGCGTTGGCCGGGCCGGCAGGCCCGACCAGCAGGCCGACGGCGGTGACGAGGGCGAGCGCGCCGTACGGGATGGGACGGCGTTGTCGCATGCGTGCTCCTTTGCATGGCGACAGGGCGCGCCACCGGTTCCGGGTCAGCGAGACGGGCGAGGCGCCGTGTCCGAATGGGATCCGGGCCGGTTTCCGCATCGTCAGTGCGAAAACCTCGGCCCGGTGGGTAATGCTTGTGGATCACCGGCCGCCTGTCGACCCGTCGAAGATCACGTAATCGCAACCCTTCGTCGCGGGTCGCCCCGACGGGTACGGGCCCGGCGAAGTCGCCGGGCCCGCAATCGTCCTGTGTGTCCGGTGCGCGCCGCCGCGCGCGCCGCGGTCAGCCGGCCGTGGCCGGTACGGCCGGCCGACCGGCGACCGGCAGGTCCACGGCGAGCAGCGCGCCGTCGAGCGGCGCCGGGTCGGCGAGCCCGTGCCGGGCCGTGGTCACGAACAGCCGGCGCAGGCCCGGCCCCCCGAAGCAGACGCTCGTCGGCTGGGACGCCGGCAGGCGGATCTCCCGGTCGAGCGTGCCGTCCGGCCGGTAGCGTCGCACCGCCGAGCCGCCCCAGAGCGCCACCCACAGGTGGTCGTCGGCGTCCACGGTCATCCCGTCCGGGGCGCCCTCGTCGGGGTCCAGCCGCAGGAACGGCTCACGGGCGTCGAGCGCGCCGGTGGCCGCGTCCACGGCGAAGCGGTCGACGTGCCCGCGCGGGGTGTCGGCCAGGTACATGGTGGTGCCGGCGCCGTCGAAGGCCGGCCCGTTCGCGATGGTCAGCCCGGTGACGACCGGCACCGGCACCCCGCCGGGATCCGTCCGGTACAGCGAGCCGCCGCCGGGCACCCCCGCGTACGTCATGCTGCCGGCCCAGAACCGGCCGTGCGGGTCGGCCACCGCGTCGTTCATCCGGGCGGGCTCGGCGCGGCCGCCCTCCAGGTCGGCAACCGGCCGGGGCGCCCCGTCGGCGGGGAGCCGGACGACGCCGGTGCCGGCCGCCGCGAGCCACTCCCCCGGCCGCCCGGCCACCGGCGCCACGGCGCCCAGCGGCACGTCCAGCCGGCGCAGCTCCTCCAGCGGTCCCGGCTCGTCGCCGCCGGTGGCCAGCAGCCGGCCGGCGAGCAGGTCGACGAGGACCAGCCGGCCGTCCACCCAGCGGGCGCCCTCGCCCAGCTCCAGCCGGTCGGCGCTCCACGCGGTCGGCTCGGTCAGCTCCATGTGTCCTCCTCGGCGGTTCGTGTCATCGGGTGCCGGTGCGGCGGTGAGCGGAGACGGTCAGTCGCCAGGTGACCTCCCCGGCGGACGGCACGACCGCCGCGTCGTCCGGGCCGGCGTCGGCCAGGTCGAAGGCGGCGCCCAGCATCGGCTCCACACCGAGACTGCGGTAGGGGCGGCCCTCGGGCCAGCCGCGCAGGTTGCGCCAGAGACCGACGCCGCGGGGCTGACCGTCAGCCTCAAGCTCGAAGGTCAGCAGGTCGGCCCCGTCGACGACCCGGACGCGGGGACAGCCGACCAGGACCGCGCCGACGGCGGTGCCGTCGTCCGGGCCGAGGGCGTCCAGCGCCAGCCCGGCCGGCGCCGGCCAGCCACCGCTCAGCCAGGGCCGACCGGCCGGGAAGGCGCCCGCCGGCAGCAGCGCGGCGGCCTCCGGATGCAGCCGGGTCGGCGTGCCGGCCGGCGCCTCCAACCGGGCCCCCGGCGACAGGTCGAGCAGGGCGTGGGCCGCCCACAGGAAGCGGTAACCGGGATCGGCGGTGAGCCGGTAGTCGACCACGAGCACGCCGGAACGCTCGGCGAGTCGCCGGGTGAGGGTGAAGTCGGGGCACTCGACGACGGCGTCCCCGCCGGCGGTCGCCCGCCAGCGGCGCGACCAGACGTCGCCGTGGTCGGGGCGGCCCCGCACGGTGGGCAGGCACTCCTCCAGACCGCCGGCGTCCACGAACGCCGCGCCCGGCGCGACCGCCGCCCGGCCCGGCTCCGGCCCCCGCCACAGCCACTCGCGGCCGCCGCCGCGCAGGCTCGTCCAACGGCCGCCCAGCGCGAGGTCCACGTCGGCGCGCAGCGGCACCGGGGCCACCGGACCGTCCGGTGCGGACGGCGGCGCCGCGCCCGTGGTCACCATTCGGCGAACGAGCCGTCGGGGTGCCGCCAGACCGGGTTGCGCCAGGCGTGCGGGCTCTTCGCCGCCCGACGGACCGCCCCCTCGTCCACCGTGATGCCGAGGCCGGGCCCGTCGAAGCGGAGGATGTGCCCCTCGGAGAACCGGAACGGCTCCGGATCGAGCACGTAGTCCAACAGCTCCGAGCCCTCGTTGTAGTGGATGCCGATGCTCTGCTCCTGGATGAGGAAGTTCGGCGTCGCGAACGCCACCTGGAGACTGGCCGCGAGCGCGATCGGGCCGAGCGGGCAGTGCGGGGCGAGCAGCGCGCCGTACGTCTCGGCGAGCGCGGCGATGCGGCGGACCTCGGAGATGCCCCCGGCGTGCGAGAGATCGGGCTGCACCACCGACACCCCGGCCTGCAACGGCGCGAGGAACTCCGTACGCCCGTACAGCCGCTCCCCCGTGGCGACCGGGACGGGCGACGCGGCCACGACGTCGCGCAGGTGGTGGGCCTGGTCCGGAAGCAGTGGCTCCTCCACGAAGAACGGTCGCAGCGGCGCCAGCTCCGGCAGGATGCGGCGCACCGCGGCGAGCCCGGCGCGGCCGTGGAAGTCCAACGCGATGTCCCGCTCGTCGCCGAGCACCTCCCGGGCCGCGGCGACCCGGGAGACCACCTCGTCGACCTCGGCCGGGGTGGGGATCGGGGACAGCTGCCCGCAGGCGTTCATCTTCAGTCCGGTGAGCCCCGCCGCGACCTGCGCCGCGGCGGCGTCGGCGATCTCGCCCGGCTCGTCGCCGCCGATCCAGGAGTACACCCGCACCCGGTCGCGGACCGGGCCGCCCAGCAGGGCGTGCACGGGCACGCCGTACGCCTGCCCGGTGATGTCCCACAGCGCCTGGTCGAGACCGGCCACCGCGCTGGAGAGCACCGGCCCGCCCCGGTAGAAGCCGCCCTTCGTGAGCACCTGCCAGTGCTGCTCGACGCGCAGCGGATCCTCACCGACGAGGTACTCGGCGAGGACCTCGACAGCGGCGCGGACCACCTCGGCCCGCCCCTCCACGACCGGCTCGCCCCACCCGACCAGCCCGCTGTCGGTCTCCACACGGCAGAACAGCCACCGCGGGGGAACGAGGAAGGTCTCGATCCGTTCGATCTTCAATGGTCTCCCTTTCCGCGGCGGACCTTCTCCACGTCCCGCACGGCCTTGGCGAGCAGCTCACGCATGGCCGTCTCGGCGGCGGTCTCGTCGCCCGTACGGATCGCGTCGACCACGGCGCGGTGGCTGGGGACGGGGTCGTCGTCGGCGTCCCGGCCGTGCACGAGCCGGTCCCGTTCGGCGAGGCCGGTCTTCATGACGACCTCCATCCGGACCAGCAGCTCGTTGTGGGTGGCGGCGAGCAGGGCACGGTGGAAGGCGAGGTCGGCCGCCACGGCCGCCCCGGGGTCGCCGTGCGCGTCCGCCATCCCGGCCAGCGCGGCGTCGAGCGCGGCCAGGTCCTCGGCGGTGGCGCGGGCGGCGGCCAGCCGCGCGGCGGCCGGCTCGATGATGGCGCGGACCTCCTGCAACTTGTCGAGCAGGCGGGGGTCGGCGCCGTCGGCGAACTGCCAGCGGATCACGTCACCGTCGAGCAGGTTCCAGTCGGCCCGGGGCCGGACGAAGGTGCCGCGCTTCTGCCGGGCGTCCACGATGCCCTTGGCGGACAGGACCTTGAGCGCCTCGCGCAGCGCGGTGAGGCTGACGTCCAGCTCCTCCTGGAGCGCGGCGATGTTCAGGGTGGCGCCCTCGGCGATCTCCCCGGTGAGGATGCGCCGGGCGATCACCTCGACGGTCTGTCCGTGGACGCCACGGCCTGCGTACTGTGCCAATGCTCTTCGCGCCTTCTTCGCTCGTCGGTCTCGATCTCTCAGGCCGAGGCTTTCACCGCGGTCCAGCCGCCGTCCACCACCAGGCTCGTGCCGGTGACGAAGGCGGCGTCCGGCGAGGCGAGGAACGCCACCGCGGCGGCGACCTCCTCGGGCGTGCCGAACCGCTTGGCGACCGTCTCCGCGACGCTGTGGCGACGGTCCTCCTCACCGATGCCGTCCCAGGCGCCGGTGAGGATGGGGCCGGGCAGCACGCTGTTGACCCGCACCCGCGGCCCGTACTCGACGGCCAGTTGACGGCCGAGCGCGACGAGAGCGCCCTTGGCTGCGGCGTACGCGGGCCGGCCGGGCAGCCCCACGAGCGCGTGCACCGAGGACACCAGGACCACCGCGCCGCCGCCGGCGAGCAGGTCGTCGAGGCAGGCCCGGACGCCCAGGAAGGCGCCCGTGAGGCTGACACCGAGCTGGTGGTCCCAGGACGCGCGGCTGGTGCGGTGGGCGGGGGCGACCTCCACGGCGTACGCGTTGTTGACGAGGATGTCCACGGGGCCGAGCGCGGCCCGCACCGTCTCGACGGCGGCGGCCCAGGCGCCCTCGTCGGACACGTCGGTCACCACGGAGAGTGCCTGCGCGCCGGCGGCCGTCAACTCCTCGACGACCGGGGCGGAGTCGCGGATGTCGAGGAGCGCGACGCGCGCGCCCTCGGCGGCGAGCCGCCGGGCCGTCGCCGCGCCGATGCCCCCGGAGGCGCCGGTCACCACCGCTGTTCTACCGTCCAACCGACGCGTGCCCGGACCCATCGACCACCCCAGCGCAAGCCGTTTAACCATTAATTACGAATACATCTTGACAGTCGGAGCGGGCCGGATGCAACCTTCTGGTCACACCGTTAACGAGACCGACACCGAGCGCCGTGACGCAGCGTGTCGATGAGGAAGGGACCTCCCGTGACCGACTTCGATCCCGGTCGCCGCCGATTCCTCGGCAACCTCGGGCTCGCCGGCCTCGGCGCGCTCGGCGCCGGTTCGTTGCTGTCCGCCTGCGCCAGCTCCGCGAGCGGGCCGTCCAAGGGCGACGCATCCGGCGCCGTGACGATCCAGTCCAACCTGTCCTCGCCGCAGGCCAAGACGGCGATCGAGAAGCTCGTGGAGAGCTTCAACAAGCAGGGCAAGGGCACCGCGACGGTCAACACGATCGCCTCGGAGACCTTCCGCACCCAGCTGCCGACCTACCTGACGTCGGCGAACCCGCCGGACCTCTACACGTGGTACGCGGGCTCGGTGGCCAACGACTACGCCAGCAAGGGCCTGCTGCTCGACGTCTCCGACGTCTGGCAGGGGCTCACGGAGTACCCGCAGTCGGTGAAGACGCTCTCCACCGACGCCAGCGGCAAGCAGGTCTTCGTGCCCATGACCAACTACTGGTGGGGCTTCTTCTACCGCAAGAGCAACTTCGCGAAGTGGGGCGTGCAGGAGCCGAAGACCTGGACGGAGTTCCTGGCGGTCTGCGAAACCCTCAAGGGCAAGGGCATCCCGCCGATCGGCATCGGGCTCGGCGACACCCCCTGGGTGGCCTCCGCCTGGTTCGACTACCTCAACATCCGCATCAACGGCGCCCCGTTCCACCGCGAACTGCTCGCCGGCAAGCAGCGCTTCGACGACCCGAAGGTGAAGGCCGTCCTCACGCGCTGGCGCGAGGCCCTGCCCTACTTCGACCCGAAGGGCAAGGCGTACCCGTTCCAGGAGGCGACCACCGCGCTGCTGGCCGGCAAGACGGGGATGTTCCTCATCGGCACGTTCTTCGCCGACGCCGCCCCGAAGGACGCCCTCGGCGACCTGGACTTCTTCCGGTTCCCGATCATCGACCCGGCCGTGCCGGTGGCCGAGGAGGCCCCGACCGACGGCTTCTTCGCGAGCGCCAAGACCCGCAACCAGGCCGGCACCAAGGACCTGCTGCGCTACTTCGCCTCCGTCGAGGCGCAGGAGGAGTACGTGAAGTCCAGCTCCGGCATCGTGCTGCCGGTGCACCCCAAGGCCAAGGCCGCCGACTCGCCGCTCGTCGCGAAGGGCAAGGCCATGCTGGACAGCGCCGCCGAGCTGACGCAGTTCTTCAACCGCGACTCCACCGACGCGCTCCAGCCCACGGCCGACACCGCGCTCACGAAGTTCATCGACAGGCCGGACCAGATCGACGCCATCCTGCGCGAGTGGCAGGCCTCCGCCGAGAAGGTATTCAAGGGCTGACGTGACAGACGTGTCCACCATTGCCGAGACACCCCGGACGGCTCCGTCCACGGTGGCCGGCGCACCCCGGCGGCGGCGACGGTCGGCTCGACTGTCGCCGCTGCTGGTGGCGTTCGTGCTCGTGCCGTTCGCCATCGAGAGCATCTGGGTGTTCTGGCCCGCGTTGCAGGGCTTCTGGTTCTCGCTGACCCGGTGGGACGGCCAGACGCCGCCCCAGATCATCGGCGTCGACAACTACGTCGAGCTGGCCGGCGACGCCACGTTCCGCGGCGCCCTCGTCAACACCGTCATCTGGCTCGTCCTCTTCGGCGGGCTCTCCGTCGTGGGCGGCTTCGGGATGGCGCTGCTGCTGCAACGGGACCGTCGCGGCGTCGGCTTCTACCGGGCGGCGCTGTTCACCCCCGTGGTCTTCTCCCTCGTGGTGACCGCGCTGGTCTGGCGGGTCTTCTACCAGCCCGACGGGGTGGCCGACACGATCCTGCGCGCGGTCGGGCTGGAGCAGCTGATCCGGCCCTGGCTGGCCGACCCGGAGACCGCCCTGTACGCGGTGATCCTGCCGGCGCTGTGGCGGCAGATCGGCTACGTCATGGTGCTGTTCCTGGCCGGGCTCAAGGCGATCGACCCCGCGCTGCACGAGGCCGCCCGGATGGACGGCGCGAACGCGTGGCAGCGCCTCTGGTACGTGGTGATCCCCCAGCTCAAGGGCGTCAACGCGGTCGTGCTGTCGGTCATCGTCATCGACTCGCTGCGCTCGTTCGACATCGTGTGGTCGCTGACCCGCGGCGGGCCGTACCACTCCTCCGAGCTGCTCAGCACCTACATGTACTCGGCCGCCTTCCAGAGCCTGCGCCTCGGGTACGCCTCGGCGATCGCCGTGGTGATCTTCGTGCTCGCGCTGGCCGTCATCCTCGGCTACCTCGTCCGCGCGTTCCGGGAGGAAGCGTGATCCACAAGCTCCGCACCGGCACCTTCCACACCGGGATGATCCTGCTGTCCCTGCTCTGGCTCGCGCCGGTGATCTGGGTGGTGGTGATGTCCACCCGCAGCTTCGACGACATCGCGGCCAACGGCGTGGGCAGCCTGCCGCACTCGTTCACCCTCGACACCTACCGGCAGGCGTGGAGCGACGGCGGCGAGCTGCGTGCGCTCGTGAACAGCCTGCTGGTCACCGTCCCGTCGGTGGCGCTGAGCCTCGTGCTGGCCGCGATCGCCGCGTTCGCGCTGAGCCGCTACCGGATCCCCGGCCGGCGGACGATCCTCCTGCTGATGCTCGCCGGAAACCTGCTGCCGCCGCAGATCCTGCTGATCCCGGTGCAGAAGTTCAGCGAGCTGACCGGCCTGTACGACACGCTCTGGGCGCTGATCGCCGTGCAGGTCGGCTTCGGGCTCGGGTTCTACACGTTCGTGCTGCACGGGTTCATGCGCGACCTGCCCGGCGAGATCCAGGAGGCGGCCACCATCGATGGCGCGGGCCCCGGGCAGATCTTCGCCCGGGTGATGCTGCCGCTCACCCGGCCGGCGCTGGCCGCGCTCGGCGCGCTCTCGTTCACCTGGATCTTCAACGACCTGCTCTGGTCGATCACCGTGCTGCGCACCGACGACCGGATGCCGGTCACCCCGGCGCTGCTCGCATTGCAGGGCCAGTTCGTCTCCTCGTGGAACGTGATCGCCGCCGGCACCGTCATCGCGGCGGTCCCCACCGTGGCGGTCTTCCTGCGCTTCCAGCGGCACTTCATCTCCGGGCTGGCGATCGGGGCGGTCAAGTGAGCGACACGCATCCCGACGGCCCGCGCCGCTGGACGCTGCGCGGCGCGCACACCGAGTACACGGTGACCGTGCCCGGGCACGGCCGCTGGCTGGAGCTGGCGGCGTGGGGGCCGCACGGCGTCGGCGACGGTCCCTCACCGGTCGCGTACGACGGGCCCGTGCCGTTCCTCACGGCGGGCGACGCGGCCCCCGTCGAGTACGCCACCGACGCCGACCGCCCGTTCACGGGCGCCGACCTCGTGGTGGAGACCGCCACCGGGCACCGGCGGGTGGGCTTCGGCTTCGTGGAGGCCGCGCACGACCCGGCCGCCGGGACGCTCGCCGTCACGTTCGCCGACCCGGTCACCGGCCTGCGCGCCGTGCTGCGCTACGCGGTGCCGGCGGGCACCGACGTCGTACGCCGGTGGGTGGAGCTCACCAACACCGGCGCCGAGCCGCTGCTGCTGGCCCGCGCCGGCTCGGCCGGGTTCTGCGTGCCGACGCCGCACGGGGCGCTGCTCAGCCACCAGTGGGGCCAGTGGGCGCAGGAGTTCCAGCTCGAACACGTCGACCTCGGCCACGGTGCGTTCACCATCGGCAGCAGCCAGGGCGTACCCGGTCACCTGCACGTGCCGTGGCTGACCGTGCGGGACCGGGCCGAGCCGGACGGCCCGGCCTGGGCCGTGGCGGTCGCCTGGACCGGATCATGGGAGATCAGCGCGGAGCGGGACACCGGCGGGCTCACCCGGATCCGGGCCGGGCGCCGGCTGCCGGACGGGCCGCTGGAATTGCCGGCCGGTGGCGAGCTGACGCTGCCCGAGGTGGTCGGGGCGTACAGCGCGGACGGGTTGGCCGGGCTGGCCCGCGTCTGGCACCGCTACCAGCGCAACCTCGCGGGTGACCGGCTGACGCCGCGGCCGGTGCTCTACAACTCCTGGGAGGCCACGTACTTCGCGGTGGACGCGAAGAGCCAGCTCGACCTTGCCCGGATCGCCGCCGACATCGGTGTGGAGACGTTCGTCGTGGACGACGGCTGGTTCCTGGGCCGCCACGACGACACAGCCGGCCTGGGCGACTGGACGCCCGACCCGGCCGCCTTCCCCGACGGCTTCGACGCGTTCATCGCCGACGTACGCGCGCTGGGCCTGCGGTTCGGGCTGTGGGTGGAGCCGGAGTGCGTCAACCCGCGCTCGCGGCTCTACGCCGAACACCCCGACTGGGTGTACCGCCTCGACGGGCGGCCGCTCACCCCGATCCGCAACCAGTACCTGCTGGACGTGGGTCGACCCGAGGTCGCCGAGTTCGTGCACTCCACGCTGGACGGGCTGCTGCGCACGTACGACATCTCGTACCTCAAGTGGGACTTCAACCGGCCGCGGACCGAGCCGGGGCGGGCCGGTGCGGACGGCCCGCTCGACCTCGACGGCGCTCACGTTTCCAACCTGCACCGGATCTACGAGCGGCTGCGCCGGGACCACCCGCACGTGCTCGTCGAGTCCTGCGCCGGTGGCGGGGCGCGCACCGACCTCGCGATGGCGGCCCGGGCCGACATCTTCTGGCCCAGCGACAACACCGGTCCGCTCGACCGGCTCGCCATCCAGCACGGCTTCCTGCACGCCAACGCGCCGCACCTGCTCAGCTCGTGGGTGACCGACGCGCCCGGGCTGTTCGACCCGCGCCCCCGGTCGCTGGCGTTCCGGTTCGTGCTGGCCATGGCCGGCGTGCTCGGCGTCGGGGCGGACATCCGGCAGTGGACGCCCGCCGAGCGTGCCGAGGCGGCGGGCTGGATCGCCCGGTACAAGGAGATCCGGGACGTCGTGACGTCGGGCGAGGTGCACCTGATCGGCGGGCCGGACCAGGCCCGCTGCGCGATGCAGTACACCTCGGCCGACGGGCGGCGCGTGGTCGTCCTGGCCTGGCACACCGGCCGCTCGGACGGCAACGGGCTGCTGCCGGCCCGCCCGGTACGGCTGCCGCTGCGCGGCCTCGACCCGGGTACGACGTACCGCCACGGCGACCAGCGCTACTCCGGCAGCCACCTCACGTCCGTGGGGCTGCCCGTGCGGTGGACCCCGACCCACGACGCCGAGCTGGTGATCCTCGACCGGGATTGAACGGACGTCCGGCTGGTCATCGGCGCGGTCTCCTGCCACGGTGGACGGTGGACCGGTCGGTGGGGGGTCGGCGTGACGGTAACGGTGACGGCCGAGCTGCGGCGGGCACTCGGCGTGTGGGGCTGGTGGTCGACGCTGCCGCTGCTGGCGGCGTGCACCGTCGTGGCGTTCGGGTGGAACCGCGAGGCCGCGGAGCTGTTCGGCAACTACGACGCGCAGGGTGACGACCAGGTCCTCGCGCAGGTGGGGGTGCTCGCCGGGCAGCGGTGGACCTCCGGGCACTCGATCGGCCAGCTCCTGGCGCTGGTGGTCGGTGCGGGGCTCGCGGTCGGGGCGTTCCGGCGGCACGGCGACGCCGCCGGTCCGGCCGCGCCGCCGCGTACGGTCCTGGCCGGGCGGATGCTCGCCGCCGTGCTCATCTCGCTCGCGCTGGCCGCGACCGCCCTCACGGTGACCGCCGTGCTCATGCGGGGCGAGCCCGTCGCGACGGCCGCGCTCGAGGCCGAGGTCCTGGCCCACCCCGAGCGCTACCCGGACGCGCTGCCGCCCGCCGAGGTGCACGCGGGGGTCCGGCGCGCCGTGCTGGTCGGGCTCCTCGGTTTCCCGCTCTGGGCCGTCGTCGGCGTCGGCGTCGGCGTGCTGCTCCGGCGGGTCGCGCTCGGCGCGGCGCTGGGCCTCGCGTACTACCTGGGCACGTTCGCCCTCGTGTCGTGCGCGGGCCACCGGAACGTCCTCCCGGTGTCCGTCGTGCCGATGTTCACGCACGCGGCAGGGGTCGCCGTCGTGCAGGACCCCACGGTGGGGTGGCTCGCCACGCCGGTCAATCTCGCGGTGACCGGTCTGCTCGCCGCCGTGCTGGGCGGGCTGGCCCTCGCGGCCGTGTCCCGGCCCGCGGCAGCGAGAAGAACCGAGGACCGGTGACGCTCGTGCCACCCGGAGATCCCGGCGCCGGGCCGCGCCGGGATCTCCGGGTGGCGGCTACGCGCCGACCGAGTTGTACGCGGTCGCGGACACCCGGACGCGGCCCCGGACGTCCAGCCGCGCCGGCCAGGAGACGGACACCTCGCGCGTCTCCCCCGGCAGCAGCCAGAAGTAGTTGTCGTCGTACCGGGACGGGAGCACGCGCGCGCCGTGCACGTCGCGTACGGCCAGCCGCACCAGCGCCGCGACCACGTCACCGGAGTTGCGCACGGTCGTGGTGACCGTCGACCGGCCACCGACGGTGCGTACGCCGGTGGTCGTCGTCGACAGCGTGGTGCGCGGCAGGTCGTTGAGTGCCCGCATCTCCTCGGCCCGCCCGTACCGCCAGTAGGTGTTCTCCGACAGCAGCCGGCCACCGCGGTCCCGCAGCTCGAGCCGGACGAGGTGCAGCCCGGCGCCGTCCGGGGCGGGCAGCGCGAACGCGGGGGCCGTCGACGAGGGCCCGACGTCCACCCGCCCGCTCTGCGGGGCGCCGAGCGCCCGGCCGCGCAGGTCGTAGCGGCGGGCGGTGACGGTGGCACCGGTGACCGCGACCGTGGTGTGGTTGACCGCCCGGACCTGCCAGGTGCCGGGGTCGGCCTGGACGTGCAGCGGCTCGCAGCCCTTGCGGGCGCCGAAGTAGGCGCCGTTCACGTCCAGGTCGTAGTCGTACGTCTGCCAGACCGTGCTGTGCCAGGCCGGGTGCGACATCCACAGCAGCAGGGCGGTGGCGTCGGCCCACAGGTTGGCGTTCCACGCCTCGAACATCGCGCGGTGGCTCTCGTAGTTGACGAACTGCGCCCGGCTGGCGAACTCCTCCAGGGAGCCCGACGCGCCGAGCCGCGCGTCGATGGCGGCGTGGTAGGTGTCGACGTGCTGGTTGCCGATGCTCGACCAGTCGTGGTGGTTCCACACCACGCTCGGCGGCCACTCCGGCTCGTCGCCGACGAGGTTGCGCATGCTCTCGACGACCGGCACGACCGGCATGCCGATCTCGGTGTGGAAGCCGAACGCGCCCGTGTCGTACGTGTTCCGGTCGTTGTACGACGCGGGGTCGACCCAGTGGTACGGCCCGTGCCCGCTCACGATCCCGCCGGCGGAGTTGGGGATGTAGAGGATCTCCGGGTGCTCGGTGGCGACCGCCTGCTTGAGCCCGGCGTCCACGATCGGCGGCGGGTCGCCCTCGTTGGCGCCGCACCAGACCACGATGCTCGGGTGGTGGCGGTACCGCCGGATCGTGTCGGCGGCGATGTCGACGTAGCCGGGCGGGTTGGGCAGGAACTGCCCGGCCTGCCAGAAGTCGTTCCAGACCAGGATGCCCTGCTCGTCGCAGGCCCGGTACAGCTCCTCGCGGTTGCTGCTGCCGAGCCAGTTGCGGATCATCGTGAAGTTCATGTCGCGGTGCATCTCGACCGTGTCGGCGAGCCGGTCGGGCAGCACCCGGCGCAGCAGCTCGTCCCAGCCCCAGTTGCCGCCCCGGACGAACACCGGCACGCCGTTGACGCTGATCTTGAGCTGGGTCACCGCGTTGCTGACCGGCTTCACGTCGGTCCACCGCTGCCCGTCGTCGGAGACCTGGATGACGAAGTCGCGGGCGTACGCCTGCTCCCAGACGATCGTGACCTGGTCGAAGGTGACCGGGCGCCCCAGGTCGACCGCGATCCACTGGTCGTCCTGGAACTCCGACGCCCAACGGGTGCGCGGGTTGCCGTCGACGGCGCGCTCGGGGCCGTTCCCGTCGCCGTCGGCCGACGACGCGGTGGCGAGGGCGTGCAGGGCCAGGTCGACGTCCGGTTCGGCCTGCCGCTGCACCGACAGCGTCCACATCGACACGCCCCACGACGTCGCCCGGGCGCCGGCCTGGATGCGGACGTGCTGGGCGGTCTGCGCCGGGAAGGTCTCGACCTGGGTGGCCCGGTTGCCGAGCGGGGTCTCGTTGCTCACCGACGCGACGTCGGTCCAGGCGTCCCCGTCCGGGGAGACCTGCACGCGGTAGTCGAGCGCGTACGCCTGCTCCCAGACGATCGTCACCCGGTCGAAGTCGACGGCCGCGCCGAGGTCGACCTGGATCCACTGGTCGTCCTCGTACGCCGAGGCCCAGCGGGTCGTGGGGTCGCCGTCGACGGCGTTGCCGGCCACGTTGGTGTCGTTCTCCGCCGAGAGGGCGGTGGCGGTGCGGCCCCGGGCCAGGTCGGGTCCGTCGCCGTCGGCCACCGACAGCGACCACATGGAGACGCCCCAGCCGGTCGCCCGCTGCCCGGTCTGGATGCGGACGTGCCGGGCGTGCTGCCGGGCGAAGGTGACCGTCTGGGTCGCGGCGCCGCCCACGAACTCCAGCGGCGGCGTGCCGGGCGGCGAGATCTGGATCGGCTGGTGCCAGTCGTAGCCGAACTGCCGGACGCCGAACCGGACGCCGCGCCGGTCGCTGACCTCGCGACCCACGGTGGCGGTGAGCGTCAGGTCGTACAGGTGGGGCTCGCCGTACCCGTTGGGCCACCACAGTCGGGGTGCGCGCAGGCGCAGCGCGCGGAAGCGCTCGGGCGTGAAGGTGACCGTGGTGTCGCCGCCGGCCGGCACGGTCACCGTCGTCTCGACGCGGACCCCGTCGAACTCGGCGCGGACGGTCACCGTGGTGGCCGTGCCGGCCACGTTGCGCACGGGCACGGCGATGGTGACCTCGGCGGCGCCGGTGTCCGGCAGGTCGGGCAGGGTGGTCGTGACGTGCGGGTCGCCGAGGACCACCACGCCGGTGCTGCGCAGCCGGACGTGGTCCCAGAGCCCGGCGACACGGTCGCGGACGGCGGGCATCCAGTCCCACCCCGACACGGCGAGGTACGTGGGCGCGTCGAGGTAGTGGTGGGCGGACTGGAGAAACGTACGACCGTCGACGCCCTTGTCGCCGGGGGTGCCGGGGTGCGGCATCGGGGTGACGCGGACGGCCACCGCGTGCTCGGTGTGACCGGCCAGCGCGGCGGTGATGTCGAAGGCCGCCCGGGCGAACGGGTGCCGCACGTTGCCGACCTGCACGCCGTTGACCCAGGCGGTGGCCTCGTGGTTGACGCCGTCGAACTCGAGCCAGATCCGCCGGCCGGGCGACGCGTCGAGCCCGCGCGGCAGCCGCAACGCGCGGCGGTACCACCACGAGTGGCGGGACAGCGCCTCGGGGATGCGCAGGTTGTTGAGGCCGGTGACCGGATCGGGCAGGTGTCCGCGCTCGACGAGGGTGCCGAGAACCGTCCCCGGCACGGTCGCGGGCAGCCAGTCCCGCACGTCGACGCCGGCGGCGGAGAGCGCGACGCCGTCGGTAGTGCCGGCGAAGTCGTCCATGGTGAGGGACCAGCCGGACTCCAGCGGCACGGTGCCGTCGGCGGCGACGGTGAGGGCGGGCGCCGGGTGGGTGTTGCCGCCCGCCCAGTCCGTCCAGCCCGTGGCGCGCGGCTGCGGGCTGACGGCGGTGCCGTAGACCTGGAAGCCGTTGAGGCCGACGGGGTTGCTGTTCGACCGCTCGGTGGCGGTCATCCGGACCCATCGGGCGGTGACCGCCTCGGGCAGCCGGATCGCCTGGGCTCCGCCCTGGCCGTCGGTGGTCTCGTACGCGGTCCGCCAGGTCTGCCCGTCCGAGGAGACCTCGAGCCGGTAGGCGACGGCGACGCTGGAGAGGATCTCGTTCCCGTCGGTGTCCGTGTAGTTGCCGTCGAACGGGCCGTCGGCGAGTGTGGCCTCGAAGACCAGCGTCACGGCCTCCACGCGGCACGGGGCCTGCAGGTCGACGCAGATCCACTGCGGATCGCCGGGGGCGGCGCGCCAGCCGCTGCCGCGTACCCCTACCTGCGGCAGCCCGTCGACGGCGAACGAGGCCGGCGTCGGCGCGTAGTCCGTCGACGAGACCGTGACCGGCCGGTACCGGGCCAGGTCGGTTCCCGGAGGCGTCGCGGCGGTCGCGGCGGGCGCGGCGTGCGCGAGGTCCGGCAGGAGCGCCGTGGCGCCGAAAGAGGCGAGCAGCGTGGCTCCGGCGGACAGGAAGGATCGCCGCGACAGGGACGACGAGTCGGACATCATGCCTCCCAGGGGCCTGACAACGTTGTCAGATCCTCGCGATCGGCGACAAGCGATGTCAAGGCTCCGCCACAGTCGTGATCTTCCTGTCACGCGGGGACGGTAGGGTTCCCCGCGTGACCAGCACGCCCAGCCGCACGAGGCGACCCACCATGGTGGATGTGGCCGCGCGGGCCGGCGTGAGCGTGAAGACCGTCTCCCGGGTCGTCAACAACGCGCCCTACGTGCAGCCCGAGCTGGCACAGCGGGTCCTCGCCGCCGTCGCCGAGCTGGGTTTCCGCCGCAACCACCTCGCCCGTTCCCTGCGGTCCGGCCAGGCCACCGCCACCATCGGGCTGCTCATCGAGGAGATCGCCAACCCGTTCTACGCCACCATCGCCGGAGCGGTGGCGGAGGTCGCGTCCGATCACGACACGATGCTGCTCATCGCCAGCTCCGAGGAGGACCCGGCGCGGGAGCAGCAGCTGCTGCGCGACCTGTGCGCCCGGCGGGTGGACGGGCTGCTCGTCGTCCCCGCCGGCGAGGACCACTCGTTCCTGCAGAGCGAGGTGGAGCTCGGCACACCGGCCGTGTTCCTCGACCGGCCGGCCGGCGAGCTGCACGCCGACACCGTGCTGCTCGACAACCGGGGCGGAGCACGCGCCGGCGTCCGGAGACTGGTGGAGGCAGGGCACCGCCGCGTCGGCATCCTCCTCGACTCGACGAGCGTCTACACCATGCGGGAGCGGCTGGCCGGCGCCCGGGAGGCCCTGGCCGCGGCCGGCGCGGCGGCCGAGGACGGGCTGGTCCGCCACGGCATCCGGGACCCGGCCACCGCCGCCCGGGTCGTCGGCGACCTGCTCGACGAGCCCGACCCGCCCACCGCCTTCTTCAGCCTCAACAACCGCATCTCGCTGGGCGCCGTCGAGGAGCTCCACCGCCGGGGCAGCGACGCCGCCCTGCTCGGGTTCGACGACTTCGACCTGGCCCGGCTGCTGCCGTACCCGTTCACCGTGGTCGCGTACGACACCCGTGCGCTCGCGCGTACGGCCGCCGAGCTGCTGTTCCGGCGGATCGCGGGCGACCCGTCCGCTCCCCGCAGCCTGCTCATCCCCACCGAGCTGGTCGACCGGGGACTCCCCGGCGCTGACACCGCGCGCCGCGCCGTCACGCGCCCTTGGGCGTGAGCAGGTAGTCCTCGGCGTCCGGGCTCCACCGCAGGTCGACGGCGCCGGCCGTGGCGGCCGCCCGGCAGAACTGCAGGAAGCCGCGGTAGCCGAGCTTCTTCTCGCTGAAGTCCGGCCGGGCCCGGCGGAGCTGGTCCTTGAGGCCGGAGAGCGCCACGGCGCCGTCACCACCGGCGAGGTCGACGACCACCGACCGGAGCAGCCCGAACGCGACCTCCCGGTCACCGTGCTCGGGCAGGGACACCTCGGGGTCGCCCTTCGCGGGCCCCTCGGCCAGCTCGATCACCGTGGTCTCGGCGAGGTGCCGCAGGAGTTCGCCGAACGTGCGGAAACCGTAGTCGGACTCGCTGAAGGTGGGGTCTTTGCGCAGCAGCGTCCGCTTCAGCCGGGACGCCGTGACTTCGCCGCCGGAGCTGCCCTGGAGACCGGCCACGGTCTGCGCCACGAACGCGGCGAGGGTGTCGACGTCGCGGGTGGGCTCCTCCGCCTCCGGTTGCGGCTCGGGCTCCGGCAACGCCTGCCGCGGCTCCGGCTGCCGGGCCGGGCGGTTCGCGCGGGCCCGGGGCGGGGGGATGTCGACGCCCTCGAGACGGTCGTAGAAGAGGAACTCGTCGCAGGCGGGCGGCAGCAGCGCCGAGGTGGACTTCTCCACCCCCACGCCGACGACACGCTTGTTGAGTTCCCGGAGCTTGTGGACGAGCGGGGTGAAGTCGCTGTCGCCCGTGCAGATCACGAACGTCGAGATGTAGTCCCGCTCGAAGGCCAGCTCCACGGCGTCCACGGCCATCTTGATGTCGGCGGCGTTCTTGCGGGACGCCCCCATCCGCTGGGGGATCTCGATGAGCTCGACATGGTTGCGGGTGAGCATCCGCCGGTCCTCGTCGAAGTACGACCAGTCCGCGTAGGCCCGGCGCACCACCACGCGCCCGCGCTCGGCGAGGGCGTCGGCGACGGGCCGGAAGTCGAACGGCAGCCCGCCGTGGTGGTCGCGGAAACCCAGAGCGAGGTTCTCGTAGTCGAGGAACAGGGCGATGCGGTCCTCTTGATCCACGCGGCCAGCCTAGCGCCCGGACGGGCCCAGCTCGCCGAACCAGCGCCCGCGGGCGCGGAACAGGTCGCGCACCGCGAGCCCCGCGCGGGCCGCGACCCCGTGGACCGCCCGGATGTCCAGCCGCGCCCAGCGGAACACCGGACCGAGGGCCGCCCGACCCGGGCGGGGCGGCGAGGTGACCCGGGCGTGCCCCTGCCACAGCCCGGTCCCGGGCGGCTCCAGCTCGACGAGGACGGTGCCGGCCGCGTCGAGCAGGCCGCGGCAGCGGGCCAGCAGGGCGACCGGGTCGCCGCCGATCCCGATGTTCCCGTCGAGCAGGACCGCGTGCGCCCACCGGCCCTCGCCGGGCAGCGGGTCGAACAGGTCGCGGCGCAGCGCCACGACCCCGCGGGCGCGGGCGGCGGCCACCGCGTACGCGCAGATGTCGACGCCCACGGCGGTCGTCCCGGCGCGGGCGAGCGCCAACGTGAGCCGGCCCGGGCCGCAGCCGAGGTCCAGTGTGGGGCCGGCGCAGCGGGCCACCACCACGGCCGTGGCCGGCTCGGGCGCGCCGTGCCAGCGGCGCACCGGCAGCCGCTGCCGCGCGCCGTCGCCGTGCACCAGCCAGTGCCCGCCGGCCGCCCGGTCCCGCAACGCGGCGGCGAACCCGTCGGCCGTCACCCGCGCCCCTCGGGGACCAGCGCCCGGCGGACCGCGCGCACCTGGGCCGCGAACCGGCCGTCCGGCGCCTCGGCGGCCACCGCGAGCGCGTCCGGCCACTCGTCGACGTCGCGCACCAGGGGCAGCAGCGCCCGACGCAGGCCGCGGTCGGCCAGGGCCGCCCAGGTGTGCCGGCCGGTCGCGGGGGTGGACATCGGCACCGTACGCAGCAGTTCCGCGTGTCGCGGGTCGCGCAGGCCCAGCGCCCACCAGCCGCCGTCGACCGCCGCGCCCAGCACCGCGTCCTCGACCGTGAGGCGCCGTGCCGCCGCGTCCAGCGTGGCCGCTGTCAGGTGGGGGGTGTCCATGCCGATCTGGAGCACCGGCCGGTCCGGCCAGGCGGCGGCCACCTCGGCGTACGCGTTGGCGAGGCGGTCACCGAGGTCGCTCCCCCGCTGCGCCAGGACCGTCCAGCCGTGCAGCGCGGTGACGAGTCCGGCGGCGTCCTCCGCGTCGGTCAGCCGGCCGGCGCAGGAGAGCACGGGGACCACCCTGGGGGTGGCCCGGACGGCGTCGATGGTGTCCCGCAGCGCGGCGGCGGCGATCCGGGCGGCCTGGAGGGGGCTCGCCGGCGGGCAGAGGCGGGTCTTCACGGCGCCCGGCAGGGGCGCCTTCGCCACCACCAGCAGGACGGTCACCGGTCCGCGCCCACCGTGCGCAGCACCCCGGCGAAGTCGCGGGTGGCCCGCAGCGTGCCGCGGACCGACCCGGAGACCTTCGACCGGGTTCCGGCGGCTCGCGGCGCGTACCGGACGTCGAGTTCGCGGATCCGCCAGCCGGCGGCGGCCGCCCGGATCATCAGTTCGAGGGGATAGCCGAAGGCCCGGTCGGTGACGCCGAGGGCGAGCAGCCCCTCGCGGCGGGCCACCCGGATCGGGCTGAGGTCGCGCAGCGGCACGCCACGGCGGCGCAGCAGCGCCGCGACCAGGGCCGTGCCGGCGCGGGCGTGCCACGGCCAGACGCCCGCGCCCACCGGACGGCGACGCCCGACCGCGAGGTCCGCCGAGCCGTCCGCCACCGGGGCCACGAGGGCGGGCAGCTCGCCGGGGTCGAACGATCCGTCGGCGTCGAGCACACACACCAGCTCGGTGTCGGCGGCCTCGAGCCCGGTGTGCACGGCGGCGCCGTACCCGCGGCGCGGCTCGTGGACGACCCGGGCGCCGAGCCGGGCGGCGATCTCCGGGGAGCCGTCGCGCGAGCCGTTGTCGACCACGACGGCCCGGTAACCGGGCGGCAGGGCGGCCAGCACGCCCGGCAGCGCGGCGGCCTCGTCCAGGCAGGGCAGCACCACGTCGATGGCGGGGTCGCGGTGGGTCCGGGTCGGCATACGGCCGACGCTAGGGCGCTACCAGGACGTCCGTGGCCGGAACGTGCGTACCGGAGGCCCGCCGCACGGGCGATTCGCACCGGACGGTGACGGGTCGGCGGTTCGGCCGCCACGCGCCGCCCCGCCGCCGTACCGTCCGGGGGTCATGGCCTCCGCACCCGCACTCGCCACCGCACCGGAACGGGCCCCGGCCCGCCCGCGCCGGGCCGACCTCGTGGTGCTCGCCGTCGAGGCCGCCCTGCTCACCGCCGCGGTCCTCGTCGGGCTCCTGCTCAACGCGCGCGACGCCGGGCTGTACGCGGACGCCGCGCCGCTCTACGCCACCTGGCGCCCGCACGTCGGCTGGGGCACCCCGGTCGCGTTGCTCGTCGCCGTGGCGGTGGCGTGGTGGGGGCCGCGCGTCGCCCGCGCCGCCCGGTGGGGCGTCGTGCTGGCCGCCGGCTGGCTCGCGGCGGTCGCCTGGACGCTGTCACTGGCCCTCGTGGACGGCTGGTCGGCGGGGCTCACCCGGCGGCTCACCGGGCAGGCGGAGTACCTGCACGAGGTGCCGGCCGTCACCGACATCCCGGCGACGCTGGCGGGTTTCTCCGCCCGGATCCTCGACTTCCAGCCGGAGTCCTGGTCCACCCACACGGCCGGGCACCCGCCCGGCGCGCTGCTGCTCTTCGTCTGGCTGGACCGGGTGGGCCTCGGCGGCGGCACCGCCGCGGCGCTGGCCTGCGTGCTGGTGGGGGCCACGGTGACGGTCACCGTGCCGGTCACGCTGCGCGCGCTCGGCGCCCCGGACGCGGCCCGGGCCGTGGTGCCCTTCCTGGCGCTGCTGCCGGGCGCGATCTGGGTGGGCGCGTCCGCCGACGGCATCTTCGCGGGTGTGGTGGCGGCGGGGCTGGCCCTGCTCGCGGCCCGCGGCCCGGGCACCGCCCTGCTGGGCGGCGCGGTGCTCGGCTTCACGCTCTACCTGTCGTACGGCTTCGTGCTGGTCGGCCTGCTGGCGATCGTGGTGCTCGCGCTGCGCCCGGCGGGCCGGCTACGCGCGCTGGTCGCCGCGGGGGCCGGGCTCGCCGCCGTGGCGACGGCGTTCACGCTGGCCGGCTTTCCGTGGTGGGAGGGCTACCGGCTCGTCGTCGAGCGCTACTACCAGGGGTGGGGCGCCGAGCGCCCGTACGCCTACTGGGTCTGGGCCAACCTGGCGGCGCTGCTGCTGTGCGCCGGCCCGGTGCTCGGGCCGGCGCTGCGCGGCGCCGTCGCGGCGTCGGCCGCCGCGACGCGCACCGGCTGGCGGCGGGCCGGGCTCACCACGGCGGTACGCGGCACAGGTCCCACCGTCCTGCTGCCGCTCGCCGCGGCCGTCGCGGTCGCGGGCGCGGACCTGTCCGGCCTGAGCAAGGCCGAGGTGGAGCGGATCTGGCTGCCGTTCGCCGTCTGGCTGCTGGTGGCCGCCGCGCGGCTGCCGGCGGGCAGCAGCCGGTGGTGGCTGGCCGGGCAGGGGGCCACCGCCCTGGCCGTCAACCACCTGCTGTGGACCGTCTCCTGAGCACCGTCCGGCGGTCGCCCCGTGGCGGGCGGTCCGGCCGCCCCGGTCCGGCGGGAGCGCGACGGCTGCGGGCCGGGCGGTCAGGCCGGGAGCGCGGCCGGCTCGCGCAGCGGGTCGGTGGCGAAGCTCGCCACGCCCTCGGCGAAGCGCACCCGGGCCGTGTAGCCGAGCAGCTCGGCGGCGCGACGGGGGTCGGCCACCACGTGCCGGACGTCGGCCGCCCGGGCGCCGCCGACCACCACCGGCTCCGGCCCGCCCATGGCGTCGGCCAGCGCCCGCGCCAGTTCGCCCACGGTGTGCGGCTCGCCCGAGCAGACGTTCACCGGCAGCAGCGCCGCGACCGGCGGCGACGCCGTGAGGGCGAGCAGGTTCGCCCGGGCCACGTCGGTGACGTGCACGAAGTCGCGGCGTTGCCGACCGTCCTCCAGCACCCGGGGCGGCCGCCCGGCGGCGAGGGCCGAGCGGAAGATCGAGGCGACCCCGGCGTACGGGGTGTCGCGGGGCATGCGTGGGCCGTAGACGTTGTGGTACCGCAGCGCCCACACACCGCCGCCGGTCTGCCGGGCCCACGCCGCCGCGAGGTGCTCCTGGGCGAGTTTCGTGGCCGCGTACGTGCTCCTCGGCTCGAGCGGCGCGTCCTCGGGCACGAGCACCGACGCGAGCGGCTGCCGGCAGTGGGGGCAGGTGGGGTCGTACCGGCCCGCCGCCAGGTCCTCGGGCCGGCGGGGCGACGGGCGCACCGACGCGTGGTCGGGGCAGACGTACCGCCCCTCGCCGTAGACCACCATCGAGCTGGCCAGCACGAGGCGGGTCACGCCGGCCCGGTGCATGGCGGCGAGCAGGACGGCGGTGCCCAGGTCGTTGTGGCTCGCGTACTCCGGGGCGTCGGACGGGTCGAGGCCGTGCCCGACCATGGCCGCCTGGTGGCAGACCGCGTCGACCCCGGGCAGGAGCCGGTCCAGTAGCCGGCCGTCGCGGACGTCCCCGCGTACCAGGTCGTGCCGGTCGGCCTCCACCGGCGGCGCGCCGTGCGCCTGCGGCAGCAGCGCGTCCAGCGCCACCACCTCGTGCCCCTCGTCGGCGAGCAGGTCGGCGACCTGCGATCCGATGAACCCGGCCGCGCCGGTGACCAGTACCCGCATGACCGGTGACCGTAGGCCGTCCCCCGACCGGACGGGCCGGTACGGCACCTCCGTTAAGAAGTCGGCAACAGAACACCCCCCGTCCGGGTCCCCCGACCCGCCCGCCGCAGACCTCATGATCAGCGGGGTGGGTGCGGGTGGGTTGCCGTAAAGCGGGCCATCGGGGCACGGCGGTCGGCCACCATGACCGGGGAGGGTCGGCCAGCCGAGCAGCGGAGGAGGCACGGTGCCGCGGAGCGATCCCGGGCCCCCGGTCGAGGAGCGGGACGACCCGGCGGACGGCTACGGCGCGCCCCGGCGGCTGTGGCGGGCCCTCGACCGACGCCGGCCACCCGGCACCGACGCCATGACCCGGGGGTGGCGCAGCCCGCTGCGCGGGCCGTGGCTCACGTCGGTGTTCGGGGCGGTGCTGCTCGCCACGCTGCCACTGGTCATCGTCACCGGGCTGCTGGACTACGCCGCGTACGCCCCCCGCTTCGGGCAGGCCTTCCCCACCGACGTGGGCTGGCTGCGGCTGCCGTACTTCGACTGGCCGACGCGGCCGGCCTGGCTGTTCCGGCTCACGCAGGGCCTGCACGTGGGCCTCGGGATCGTGATCATCCCGGTGGTGCTGGCCAAGCTCTGGTCGGTGATCCCGAAGCTGTTCGACTGGCCGCCGGCCCGCTCGGTGGCCCAGGTGCTCGAACGGCTCACCCTGCTCCTGCTCGTCGGGGGGATCCTCTTCCAGATCGCCACCGGCCTGCTCGACATCCAGTACGCGTACGTGTTCGGGTTCGACTTCTACACGGCGCACTACTTCGGCGCCTGGGTGTTCACGGCGGCGCTCGTCGCACACGTGACGCTGAAGCTCCCCCGGATGGTGACCGCGCTACGCTCCCGCTCCGTACGCGCCGAGCTGCGTACGCCCCGCGCCGCCACCCGGCCCGAGCCCGCCGACCCGGACCGCCTCGTGCCGGCCCGGCCCGCCGTGCCCACCGTGAGCCGGCGCGGCGCGATCGCGCTGGTCGGCGGCGGTTCCCTGCTGCTGGCCGCGCTGACCGTCGGGCAGAGCGTGGACGGTCCGCTGCGCCGCACGGCCTGGCTGTGGCCGCGTGGGCAGGACCCGGGCGGCGACCCGAACGGCTTCCAGGTCAACCGGAGCGCCGCGGCGGCGGGCATCCGGACCGCCGACACCGGCCCCGGGTGGCGACTGACGCTTCGGGGAGCGGGGCGCACCACGACCCTCGACCGCGCCGCGCTGCTCGCGATGGCCCAGCACACCGCCCGCCTGCCGATCTCCTGCGTCGAGGGCTGGTCGACCGTGCAGACCTGGACCGGCGTACGCCTGCGCGAGCTGGCCGCTCTCGCCGGGGTGCCGGAGCCGGCGTCGGCGCACGTCGCATCGCTCGAACGCGCGGGGCTGTTCCGGCAGGCCACCCTCCAGTCCAATCAGGTGCTCGACCCGGACTCGCTGTTGGCGCTGCGGGTCAACGGGGCGGACCTGAGCGCCGACCACGGCTTCCCCGCCCGGATCATCGTCCCGGCGCTGCCCGGTGTGCACTGCACCAAGTGGGTGGCCAGCATCGACTTCCGCGGCGATGGCTGACCCGATCGCGCGCCTGCGGGCCACGTACGGCGCGGGCCCCCGGCACGTGGTCGTCCTGCTGCTCTGCTTCGCGGTCACCGGCTGGGTGGCGCTGCGCCTGTCCGGCGAGGTGGCGGCGTGGCACACGCTGCTCTGGTTCGTCGGCGCGGTGGTCTTCCACGATCTGGTGCTCTTCCCGGTGTACGCGTCGGTCGACCGCGCGCTGCGCGGCGCGCTCGGCGTGGGCCGCCGGCCGACCGGTGACCCGTCGCGCGGCGCCCCGCACCGGCCGGCACCGGACGGCGTACGGCTCGCCCTGCTCAACCACCTGCGGGCGCCGGCGCTCGCCGCCGGGCTGCTGTTCCTGGTGTTCCTGCCCGGCCTGTTCGGATGGGGCGCGGACACCTACCGGGCCGCGACGGCCGAGGAACGGGTCCCGTTCCTGGCCCGCTGGCTGGCGCTCAGCGGGGCGCTGTTCCTGGTCAGCCTGGGGTGGTGGGCGATCCGGTGGGCCCGGTGGCGCAGCCGGGCCGGGCGGCGGAACCCGCCGCGGTGACCGCGCCGGTGCCGGACGTCGAGGGACACCCTGCTGCGACGGCCCGGTTTCAGGCGCGCCTCGACGGGAAGCACGGGGGCGGTCCCTCGCGGGACCGGCGCGCGCCACCACCGAGGGGGTACGTCCATGGCAAGCCTGAACCCGGCCACGACCCGCGACACGGACCGGCGCACCGGAGGCGTCGCGTGAACGGGCCGGTGGGCGACGAGCCGGTCGGCGAGCTGGAGCTGGTGCACACGTTCACCGGCCCCATGCCGACCGGGGTCACCGTCTCGCACCGCGGGCGGATCTTCGTGAACTTCCCCCAGTGGGGCGACAACCCCCCGGCCACGGTGGTCGAGCTGCGCGACGGGAAGGAGGTGCCCTTCCCCGACGAACGCTGGAACTCGCCCCAGGCCAACGACGACAGGCAGGCGTTCGTGTCCGTGCAGTCCGTGGTGGTCGACCCGGCCGACCGGCTCTGGGCGCTGGACACCGGCAGCCCCATGTTCCAGCCCACCAGGCCCGGCGGGCCGAAGCTGGTGCGGATCGACCTGGACACGAACAGCGTCGCGCAGGTCATCACGTTCCCTGCCGACGTGGCGCTGCCCAGCACGTACCTCAACGATGTCCGCTTCGACCTGCGGCGCGGGCCGGGCGGGCTCGCGTACATCACGGACTCGGCCTCGTCGGGCCCGAACGGCATCATCGTGGTGGACCTGGCCACCGGCCGTTCCTGGCGGCGGCTGCACGACCACCCGAGCACCAAGGCGCAGTCCCTGCACGGGTACCGGCTGATGGTCGAGGGCCGGCCGCTGCTGGAACGGCCGGCGGACGGGCCGCCGAAGCAGCTCACGATGGGCTCGGACGGCATCGCCATCAGCGCCGACGGGACGCGGCTGTACTACTGCCCGCTCGTGTCCCGCCGCCTGTTCAGCGTCTCCACCGACGCGCTCGCGGACGCCTCGCTGCCGGACGAGGAGATGACCGACGCGGTGATCGACGAGGGCGACAAGGGCACCGGCTCCGACGGGCTGGAGAGCGACGACGCGGGGCGGCTCTACTTCACGTCGTACGAGCACAACGCGGTCTTCCGGCGCCTGCCGGACAAGCAGTTCGAGACGCTGGTGCACGACCCGCGGCTGCTCTGGCCCGACACCATGTCGGTCGCCGTCGACCGGCACCTCTACGTCACCGCCAACCAGCTGCACCGGCAGCCGCAGTACCAGGGCGGGCAGGACCGGCGGCGCAAGCCGTACGCCCTGTTCCGGACGCCCATCGACGCGGGACCGGTGCTGCTGCGCTGAGCGTGCGACATCGCGCAGGCGTTCTACCGGCCGCTCACGTGGGCAGCTCTTCGCCGCTCTGCTCGTTCACCATGTACTGCGCGTACCACCCGGGCCAGTCCTCGTCCGGCTTGCCGGTGCGCTTCTCGTGCTCGCCGTGGGCGGCCTCCGCGCGCCGGAGCGCGCTCGCCAGGTCGCTCACCGAGCTGAACGACGTCTCGCCGGGCTCGAGGCGGCCGGGCAGCCGGGTCGTGACCTCCTGCAGCAGCCAGATGTTGCCGTCCGGGTCCTGGAACGAGGCGCGCGAGAAGTAGCTGCGGCGTTCCGGGTCCATGCCGCTGACCGTGCCGTTCGGTGCGGTGTGGAAGATCTCGCTGATCTCGACACCCGCGGCCACCAGCGCGTTCCGCGCGGCCTCGATGTCGGACACGATGAGGTACTCCTTGGCCGACCCGGGCGCGGCCGTCGTGAGGTTCGGCCCGAACTGCACCGAGCAGCCGGAGCCGTGCGGCGTGTACTGGACGATGCCGGGCGGTGTCTTGTCGAGCCGCCATCCGAGGTGCCCGTAGAACTCCTTCGCCCGGTCGACGTCGGAGACGGGAATGACGACCACCTCGAGCTTCATGTCGATGTCGGCGATGCCCACGCGGCCTCCCTGGAACTGGATCATGGCGTCAGAGGCGGGTCCCCGTCATCACGCTACTGTTCCCCGACCTGCGCGGCGGCCGGTTCGCGAGACCGGCCGGACCGCCGCGGCCCCGGCCACGGAGGGTGACTTCCGCAGCCGGCTCCGCCCCACGCCTCCGACGCTTTGCTCTGCACCCACCGATGCACCAGTCACGCTCGGTGGTGGCCCGCGGTCCCGCCCTCGGCGCGGCTTCGCAGGCCAGGCCACCTGGTGCCTATAAGGGTGCAGAGCAAAGCGTCCGCGGCGAGCACGGCGGGCCCGCGCCCGCGTCACCCTTCGTGATGCTGACGGAACGTCAGATCCGCTGCGCGACGTCAACGCCGGTGGCGGCCCCCTCAGGACGCGCAGCGGTCGGAGAGGGCGTACCGGACCAGCACCACGTCACCGATCTGGCGGACCTCGGCCACGGTGGCCCGCCGGCCCGGGTGCCACGGGTACCGCCCGTCGGTCACGAACCGCGGCGCCCGGCAGTCGCCCACGAAGAACGGCGCGACCACCAGGTGCAGCTCGTCGGCGAGGCCGGCCGCGAGGAACTGCGCGTGCACCGTCCCGCCACCCTCCACCATGAGCCGGCCTACGCCGCGCGTCGCCAGGTCGGCGAGCACGTGCCCCAGCTCCACCGGCTCGCCCGCGTCCACCACGTCGGCCAGCCGGCCGACCCGCTCCCGGGTCTTCTCCAGCACGCCGGACGCGCAGTACACGACCCGCTGCGCGTCCCCCGCCGTGAAGAACCGGGCCGCCGGGTCGAGGTCGCCCCGGGCGGTGACGGTCACCTTGACGGGCGAGGCCGGCAGACCGCGCGCCACCCGCTCGTCGCGCCGGCGCGGCGAGCGGACCAGCAGCCGCGGGTCGTCCCGGCGTACGGTGCCCGCGCCGACGAGGATCGCGTCGCAGCTCGCCCGGACGGCGTCGACCCGGTCGAGGTCGTCGTCGTTGGAGAGCAGCAGCCGCTGCTCGGTGGCGTCGTCGATGTAGCCGTCGATCGAGGTGGCGCAGCTCAGCAGCACGTACGGCCGCGCCGGCCGCGGCGTCACCGGAGGGCGGGAAGGTCGGGGGTACGGGCCGCCCGGCTGGCCTTGGCCGCCAGGTAGTCGGCGTTGGCCGGGGACAGGTACAGCCCGGTCGGCACCCGCTCGGTCACCGTCACGCCCAGCCGGTCGAGCTGGATCGCCTTCTCCGGGTTGCTGCTCAGCAGGGTGATGGCCGGTACGCCGAGGGTGGCCAGCATCTGTGCGGCGGCGCTGTAGTCGCGCTCGTCCTCGCCGTGGCCCAGCGCCACGTTCGCCTCGTAGGTGTCGAGCCCGGCGTCCTGGAGGGCGTACGCGTCGAGCTTCGCGTACAGGCCGATGCCCCGGCCCTCCTGGCGCAGGTAGAGCAGGAACCCGCCGGCCCCGGCGATCCGCTCCACCGCCTCCCGCAGCTGCGGACCGCAGTCGCAGCGCTGACTGCCGAACACGTCCCCGGTCAGGCACTCGCTGTGCGGGCGCACCAGCGGCGCGGGGCCGCCGGCGGCGTACCGGTCGAGCGCCCCCGCCCAGTCTCCGAGGCCGAACGCCAGGTGCTCCCGGTCGTCGACCAGCCCCTTGAAGGTGAAGAGACGGGCGGTCGTGGCGTACCCGTCGGGGAACCGCAGTGGCACGGTGACCTGGGTGCGTACCGTGGCGACAGGGAGTGCGTCTGGCATGTGTCTCCTTCGTCCGGCGCGGCCCCACCCGACCGCGCGTACCGGCACCGTGTGAACACTCAACCACGCACGGGTGTTTCCCGCCGCCCTAGCGGAGCGCGGATCCGCCGACCGAGCAGGACGGCGGCGCCGGGCAGACTCGCCACGAGCACGAGCGCGCCGTACACCGTCGCGGTCGCCACGCCCTGCGCCGCGGTGAGGCCGGCGGCGCCGAACGCCCACGCGGCCACGCCCTCGCGAGGGCCGAAACCGGCGACGTTGAGCGGCAGGCCCATGGCCAGCAGGGCGAGCAGGGTCAGCGGCAGAAGCCGCGACAGCGGCGCGGTGGCGCCCGCGACCCGGGCCGCGAGCAGGAACGTCGCGAGGTGGCCGCCGACCATCACCGCGGACGCGAGCAGCACGCCCAGCCAGGTCCGCCCGGCCAGCAGTCCGGCCCGGACGTCGGTGACGGCCGCCCGCAGGGCCCGCGCCCAGCGGGACGGCCCGGCGTGCGGCACCACGCGGGCGAGCAGCACCACGACGAGGCCGCCGGCCGCCAGCAGCGCGGCCGCCGCCGGCAGGTAGGCGCGCACCGGCGAGGGGAAGGCCGCGAGGACCACGAGCGCGAGGCCGGCCTGCACGACCTGGCCGGCCGTACGCTCCCACACCACCGCCCGGACGCCCTGGCCCACGTCGCCGGCGTCCCGCCCGTGTCGGACCGCCCGGTGCACGTCGCCGAGCACCCCGCCGGGCAGCGTCGCGTTGAGGAACACCGCGCGGTAGCAGTGCGCCACCGCCGTACGCAACGGCAGCCGCACCCCGAGCCCGTCGGCGACCAGACTCCACCGCCAGGCCCCGCAGACCGTGGTCAGCGCGCCGATCGCGAGGGCCGCGCCGAGCGCCGGGCCGTCGATCAGGGCCAGCCCGGCCAGAAAGGGCCCGCCGCCCACCTGCCACAGCAGCGCGCCGAGCAGCCCGAGGCCGCCGAGCGCGCGCGCCCATGCCCAGACCATCCGCGCCGGCCTCCCATCGAAAGATCGTTCTCTCTCTAAGGCACGGGCGGCGGGCCCGAACGGTTCATCCGGCGAGCAGGTCCCGGTGCTCCACGACGACGGCGAGCCGGCCGGCGGCGGCCTCGGCCAGCCGGCGGCGCACGTATCCGGCCGCCCGGACGGCCAGGTCCGGCCGCTGCTCGCAGGCCGCGCCCAGCCAGCCACGCAGCCACTCGGCCGTCAGCTCGGCCTGCTCGGGGCCGAGCAGCCACGGGCTGGGCCGCGCCTGGACGGGCACGCCGTGCCGGGCGAACGCCGCCGCCGTGGCGTCGACCGCGTCCGGGCCGAGCAGGCGCCGGCCGTCGACGGCGCGGCGCTGGTGGTCGTTGAACGCGGCCGCGAACTCCGCGTCCCACGGGTCGGCGGGGGTGAGCCGGACGCCGCCGGTCACCGAGATCATGAACAGGGTGGGGCGTCCCGCGCCGGCGCAGGTGGCCACGACCCGCTCGACCTCGTCGGCGGTGAACATGTCCAGCAGCGCGGAGGCGGTCACCAGGTCGGCGACCGCGAGGTCGGCGGCCGTGAGCCGGGTGAGGTCGGCGCGGCGGGTGGCCACGGTGACCGGCGCGCCGTCGGCCGCGCGGACCGCGTCGACGGCGGCGTGGGCCAGCAGCTCCGGGTCGCGGTCGTACAGGACCCAGTGCTGCGGGCCCGGCAACCGCGGGGCCAGCCAGCGGAGCATCGATCCCGTGCCGCTGCCCAGGTCGTGGATCGTCAGGGGTCCGGCGGCCGGCAGCCGGTCGCGGACCGCGTCGACGAGGTCGGCGGCGCGGGCCGCCGCGTCGGCCGCCTCCCGGAGGCCGAGCCACGCCGCGAACGGCAACAGGACCCCGGTGCTCACGCCGCCGCCCCCGCGAGCGCCGCGGCGACCCGCGCCGCCGTGTCGGACCAGCCGGTGAGCGTCCCGCGCCGCCCCGCGGCCGCGCGCCGCAGCTCGTCGCGCAGGTCGGCGTCCCCCAGCCAGCGCCGCAGGGCCGCGGCCAGCGCCTCCGGATCCTCCGGCGGCACGAGCAGCCCCGGCGTCGCACCGTCGGGCGCCCGGCCCAGCGCCTCCGGCAGACCGCCCACCGCCGTGCCGAGCACCGGCACGGCACGCGCCAGGGCCTCGACGACCACCATGCCGTACGTCTCGGCGCGCGACGGGAGCACCAGCAGGTCGGCCCCGGCGTACGCGGCCGCCAGCTCGGCGCCCGTCCACGGCCCGACCAGCCGGACCCGCTCGGCGAGCCCCGCGGCGGCCAGTCGCGCCCGCAGCTCGGCCACGAACTCGGGCTCCCGGGTGAGCGCACCGACGCAGACGCACGTCCACGGCAGGTCCGCGACCAGCGTCAACGCCCGGGCCAGCACGTCGTGCCCCTTCGTGGGTGTAACCGCGGCGACGCAGAGCAGCTCTCCTCCCGTGCCGGTGCCCGCCGCCGGGGACGCCGGATCCACCCCCGGTGCGGCCACGTGCACCCGGCCGGGCGGCAGGGCGTACCGGTCGAGCAGCCGTGCCCGCGTCCAGGCGCTCGTGGCCACCACCGCCCGCGCCGCCGCCAACGCCCGGGCCTCCGCGTCGTCGCCGAGCGGCATGTGCACGAGGACGACCAGCCGCAGCCGGCCGGCCTGCGGCGCCAGCACCTCCGGCGTCGCCGAGGCGACCAGCCCGTCGAGCAGCACGAGCGCGCCGTCGGGCAGCGCCGCGAGAACCCCGGCGAGGCCGGCGCGGGCGGCCCGGTCGGGCCGGGGCCAGTCACCGGCAACGGCGTGCTCGTGCACCGTCCAGCCCAGCTCGGCCAGCCCACGGCAGACCCGCCGGTCGTAGTGGTTGCCGCCGCTCGGCGAGGCCGGGTCGTCGATGTCGTTTGGCAGCACCACGTGCACCTCGCCGACGCCGACGGCCTTTCCGACCTCCGGCGCGGAGGCGGCGCGACAACTCACAGCGCCCGTTCGTAGCTGGCCCAGGCCACGTGCGACTCGTGCAGGGTGACGGTGACGCCCGCGAGACCACGGGCGCCCTCGCCGAGGCTGCCGGCGTGCACCCGCTCGACGAGCCGGTCGGCGACGGTACGGGCGAGCACCTCGGTGGTCGTGTTGACGCCGGCGAACGCGGGCTCGTCGTCCAGGTTGCGGTAGGTGAGCGCGCCCAGGACGTCCTTGAGTTGCTCGGTGGCCAGGCCGATGTCCACGACGATGCCGTCGTCGTCCAGCTCGGCGCGGCGGAACGTCGCGTCCACGACGAACGTCGCGCCGTGCAGGCGCTGCGCGGGCCCGAAGACGTCCCCGCGGAAGCTGTGGGCGATCATCATGTGGTCACGGACGGTCACACTGAACACGGATCACTCCCCGTCGTAGGTGATGAGGTGGCAGAGGGCGGGCAGATCGCCCGAGGTGAGGCGGCTCATGACGTCGGGCAGTTCCGCGAAGCGGGACTCACCGGTGATGAGCGCGTCGAATGCGGGGTCGTCGAGCAGGTCCAGGGCGAGCGCCAGCCGGTCGGCGTACGTGCGGCTCCCCCGCCGTGCCGGCGCGACCATCCCCACCTGGCTGCCGCGGATGGTCAGCCGGCCACTGTGGAACGACCCGCCCAGCGACAGCTCCACGGGGCGGTCGCCGTACCAGCTCAGCTCCACGACCGTGCCCTCGGGCACGAGCAGCTCCAGCGAGCGTTGCAGGCCTCCGGCGGTGGCGCTGGCGTGCACCACGAGATCCCGGCCGCCGGCCGCGTCGTCGGGCGCCGCGAACTCGACCCCGAGCGCCCCCGCGATGCCGGCCCGGCCCGGGTCGGTGTCCACGAGTTGGACGTGCACGCCGGGGAAGCGGGCGAGCAGGGCCGCCACGCAGCAGCCGACCATGCCGGCGCCCACCACGGTGACCCGGTCCCCGACCAGCGGGGCGGCGTCCCACAGCGCGTTCACGGCGGTTTCCACGGTGCCGGCCAGCACCGCCCGCGCGGGCGGCACCCCGTCGGGCACCGGGACCACGGCAGACGCCGGCACCACGTACTCGGTCTGGTGGGGGTACAGGCAGAAGACGCTTCGACCGAGCAGGTCCTCCGGGCCCTCCTCGACCACGCCCACGTTGAGGTAGCCGTACTTCACGGGCGCCGGGAAGTCGCCCTCCTGGAAGGGCGCGCGCATCGCGGCGTACTGGTCGGGCGGCACTCGGCCACCGAAGACCAGCGTCTCCGTACCGCGGCTCACCCCCGTGTAGCAGGTGCGGACGCGCACCTCGTCGGCGCCGGGGTCGGCCACCCGCACCGGACGGATCGCGCCCCGACCGGGCGAGTCGAGCCAGAAGGCGTACGCCTCACGGGTCACCGGCAGCTCCTTCCACTCGCGTCCAGACCGAACCGAACGGCCGCGCCATCCGTGTTCCCTCACAGAGTCGTCGATCATAAACACGGAGGCACGGTGGGAACGGTTCGAACTGGTCCGTGGGTCGGGCTCGCCGCCCAGGTCGTCCTGCTCGCCGTGCTGGCCGGCACCGTCGGCGTCGGCGGCGCGGGGTGGCTGGCGGGCGCCGGCTACGGCGTGGTGAGCGGCGTGGCGCTCGCCCGGGGGCTGCGCCGGGCGGGGAGCCGGCGGCTCGGCCCGGCCGACCGGGTGACCCTCGGCCGGTCGGTCCTCGTGGGCGCCGTGGCCGCCCTCGTCGCGGACGGGCTCGCGGGCCGGCCCGCGCCGGTCGCGCTGCTGGTGACGCTCGCCGCGGTGGCGCTCGCGCTGGACGCCGTCGACGGCCGGGTCGCGCGCCGGACCGGCACCGCGAGCGCTCTCGGCGCCCGCTTCGACATGGAGGTCGACGCGTTCCTCCTGCTCGTGCTCAGCGCGCGGGTCGCGCCGGCCGCCGGGGCGTGGGTGCTGGCCATCGGCGGGATGCGGTACGCGTTCGTGGCCGCCGGCTGGGCGCTGCCGTGGATGCGCGGGACGCTGCCGCCGCGGCTGTGGCGCAAGGTGGTCGCGGCGACCCAGGGCGTCGTCCTCGCCGCGGCCGTCGTGCTGCCCGCGGCGCCGGCCACGCTGCTGCTCGGCGTCGCGCTGGCCCTGCTCGTCGAGTCGTTCGGCCGGGACGTGCTCTGGCTGTGGCGGCACCGCCCGCTGCGCCCCCGGACCCGTCCGACGGGGTCGCCGGTCCGGCCCGTACCGCCGGCGGCCGGCACGCCCGACCGGCCTCCGGCGCTGGCCGGCAGTGGCGCCCGCGTCGAGCGCTGGGGGCACTGATGGGGGCGCGCGCCGACCGTCCGGCCCCGACCGGCGACGTCGGACCGGACGGACGGCCGGGGGCGGCGGAACGTACGCCCGTCGGTGCGGCGGCCGGCGGGCGGCGCGGAAGCCGGCGGGTGGCCTCCGCGGTGCTCACCGTGCTCGCCGGGCTGCTGGTCGTGGCCGCCCTGGTGGCGCCGGACCGGCCCGACCGGCTCACCCCCGGCGCGTTCCTGCGGATCCCCCTGGAGGGGCTGCTCGGCCTCGCCCTCCTCGTCGCCCTGCCGCGCCGGGGGCGGCGGGTGGTGGTGCTGGTGGCCGGCCCCGCGCTGGGCCTGCTCGCCGTGCTGCGCCTCGCCGACCTGGGCTTCCGGACCACTCTGGACCGGCCGTTCGATCCGGTGCTCGACTGGACGCTGCTCGACGACGCGTACGGCTTCGTCCGCGACGCGGCCGGCCGGGCCGGCGCGGTCGGGGCGGCTGCCGGCGCGCTGCTGGTCGCCGCGGCGGCGCTGCTGCTCATGACGCTCGCCGTGCGACGGGTCGCCCGGCTCGTGGCGCGGCACGACCGCGTCGCCACCCGGGTGACCGCCGCGCTGGCCGTCGCCTGGGTGGCGTGCGCCGCGTTCGGCGTGCCGGTGGCCGACGACGGCACGACCGGCCTGGTCCACGCGCACGCCGCCGCCGTGCGGGAGCGGCTGCGTGACCGCGGCACGTTCGGCGGGGAGATCGCCGTCGACCGGTTCCGGGACACCCCCGGCGACCAGCTGCTGACCGCCCTGCGCGGCAAGGACGTGGTCCTCACGTTCGTGGAGAGCTACGGGCGCAGCGCCATCGAGGACCCGGGGCTCGCCGCCGGCGTCAACCCGGTGCTCGACGAGGGCTACGCGCGGCTGCGGGCCAAGGGGTACGCGGCCCGCAGCGGCTTCCTCACCTCCCCCACGTTCGGCGGCGGCAGCTGGCTCGCGCACGACACCCTGCTGTCCGGCCTGTGGGTCGACAACGAGCAGCGCCACCGGGCCCTCCTGGCCAGCGACCGGCTCACGCTCAACGGCGCGTTCCGGCGGGCCGACTGGCGCACCGTGGGGGTGCTCCCGGCCGCCACGCAGCCCTGGCCGGAGGGGGTGTTCTTCGGCTACGACCGCTACTACGACGCGGCCGCGCTCGGCTACCGCGGCCCCAAGTTCGCCTACGCCCCGATGCCCGACCAGTACACCCTCGCCACCTTCGAGCGCACCGAACGCGCCATCGCCGACCGGCCGCCGTTGATGGCCGAGATTCCGCTCATCTCCAGCCACTCCCCCTGGACCGAGGTGCCCCGGATGATCGGCTGGGACGAGGTGGGCGACGGCTCCGTCTACGCGAGCCCCGCCGCCAGCGCCGAGGGCACGGACGGGGCGGGGCACGGCGCCGCCCAGGCGCGCGCCGGGTATCGGCAGGCGATCGCGTACTCGCTGGAGAGCCTCGTCTCGTACGTCGAGACGTACGGCGACGACGACCTCGTGCTCGTCTTCCTCGGCGACCACCAGCCGGCGCCGGTGGTGACCGGGCCGGGCGCCAGCCGGGACGTGCCGATCACCATCGTGGCGCGCGACCCGGACGTGTTCGACCGGATCGCGGGCTGGGACTGGCAGGAGGGCCTGCGCCCCGGGCACGACGCGCCGGTCTGGCCGATGGACGCCTTCCGGGACCGGTTCCTCACGGCGTTCGGACCGACGACGCACGTGGCGGCGGCCCGGCCGGTGCGGTAGGCGGCCGTGCTGTTCCTCGCCTCACAATAGGCAGCCTGAACTGTTCAGTCTGAACTGACGGTATAGCCTGGTGGCATGCCCGATCTCCAGATCTCCGTGGGGGCCGTGCGCGCGGCGCACGACCTGCGGGTGGTCTTCAGCCGGCTCCGGCGCCGGCTGCGCGAGGTCGCCGACCGCGACGGCCTCACCGCGTCGCAGACCTCCGTCCTCAGCCGCCTCGCCACGACCGGGCCGGCGTCCGCGAGCGACCTCGCCGCCGCCGAGCGGGTCCGGCCGCAGTCGATGGCCGCGATCCTCGCCGCCCTGGGCGAGCAGGGGCTCGTCGCGCGGGCACCCGACCCGACCGACGGCCGTCGCCAGCTCGTCTCGCTGACCCCGGGCGGCTGGGCGCTCGTGCACGGCGACCGGCAGGCCCGCGAGGAGTGGCTGGCCCGCGCCCTCGAGGAGCGCTACACGGAGGCGGAGCGCCGCACCATCGTCGAAGCGCTGGCCCTGCTGGACCGGCTCACCGCGTCGTGACCGCCCGCACCAACCCGGTCGCGCCGGACCGCGCGCCGGAGAGGGCCGGCTTCGACCGCCGGCTCATCGCCCCGATGATCCTGGGCGCGGTGCTGAACCCGATCAACTCGTCCATGATCGCCGTGGCGCTGGTGCCCATCGGCAAGGCGTTCGGCGCGCCGCCGTCGCGTACGGCCTGGCTGGTCTCGGCGCTCTACCTGGCCACCGCGGTCGGGCAGCCCGTCGTGGGACGACTCGTCGACCGGTACGGGCCGCGCCGGCTCTACCTCGTGGGCACGGCGCTGACCGGCGTGGCCGGGCTCATCGGCATGGTCGCGCCCTCGCTGGGCGTGCTGGTCGTCGCCCGGGTGCTGCTCGGGCTGGGCACCTGCGCCGGCTACCCGGCAGCCATGTCCCTGCTCCGGCACGAGTCGAGACGCACCGGCCAGGACAACCCGGGCGGCGTGCTCACCGCTCTGGCCATCTCCGCGCAGACCGTCGCCGCGGTGGGGCCGACCCTCGGTGGCCTCCTCATCGGCTTCGGCGGCTGGCACACCATCTTCGCGGTCAACGTCCCGCTCTCCGTCGCCTGCCTCGTCCTCGGCGTCCGGCGCATGCCGCGGACCGCCGCCGGCACGACGACCGGCGGGCTCGATTTGCCGGGTATGGCGCTGTTCACCGCCCTGCTGACCGCCGTGCTGCTGTTCCTCATGAGCCCCCGGGTGGGCGACCTCTACCTGCTCCCGGTCGCCGCGGCCGCCGGGGCCGGGCTGGTCGTCCGCGAGCTGCGCGCCACCGATCCCTTCCTCGACCTGCGGGTGCTCGGGGGCAACCTGCCGCTCATCGCCACGTACGGGCGCAACCTGCTGACCTTCACCGTGTCCTACGCCTGGCTCTACGGGTACACGCAGTGGCTGGAGGAGAGCCGGGGGCTGTCCGCCTCGGCGGCCGGGCTCGTCCTGCTGCCGCTGTTCGTGACCGCCATCGCCGTCTCGGCCCTGACCGGACGCCGTCGCGGCGTACGCGGCAAGCTGCTCGTGGGCGCCGGCACGCAGATCGCCGCCTGCGCCCTGCTGCTCGTCGTCCACCCCGGCACCGGCACCTGGCTGCTGGTGACCGTGGCGGTGCTGGCCGGCGTACCGCAGGGGCTGCTCGGGCTGGCCAATCAGAACGCGCTCTACCACCAGGCCGACCCGGCCCGCATCGGCTCCTCCGCGGGGCTGCTGCGCACGTTCACCTACCTGGGCGCCATGGTGGCCGCCGCCGCGAGCGCCGCCGCCTTCGGCCCCGGCGCCGACACGGCGGGCCTGCACGCGCTGGCACTCGTCATGCTCGCGAGCGCCGCGTTGCTGCTGGTCGTCGTCCTCCTGGACCGCTCGCTGCGCCGGATCGGCGCGCTCGCCGGGGCGGCCTCCGACTGACCGGACGCCGCCCCTGTCACCCACCGAAAGGACACCTCATGGCCCTCACCACGCTCGACCCGCGTAGCGCCCTCGTGCTCATCGACCTCCAGCGCGGCATCGTCGGCGCCCCCACCGCCCCCTACCCGGCGGCCGAGGTGGTGGCCCGCGGCGTCCAGCTCGCCGACGCCTTCCGCGCCCAGGGGCTCCCCGTGGTGCTCGTCCGGGTCACCTTCGCCCCCGACGGGTCCGACGCGGTGCCGGGTCGCACCGACCGCGGCGCGGCCGGCGGCGTCCGGCCCGAGGGGTGGGACGTGCTCGTCGACGAGCTTGCCGGGCACCCGGGCGACATCGTCGTGACCAAGCGCAACTGGGGCGCCTTCTACGGCACGGACCTGGACCTCCAGCTGCGCCGCCGCGGCGTGACCCAGATCGTGCTGGGCGGCATCGCCACCAGCATCGGCGTCGAGTCGACCGCCCGGGCCGCGTACGAGCACGGCTACCACGTCACGCTGGCCACCGACGCGATGACCGATCTCGACGCCGAGGGCCACCGTGCCAGCGTCGAGCGGATCTTCCCCCGGCTCGGCGAGACCGGCACCACCGCGGAGATCGTCGAGCTGCTGGCCCGTCGTTGATTTTTTCCGGAGGCGGTCCGGATCGGGTCCGCCCGTTCGTCACCCTGGTGAGTCACGACACCGAGGAGTGGACATGAAGTACCTGATGTTCGTCTGCACCGACAGCGAGCCGGACACCGACCCGACCGCCGCGCCCGACATCGAGAAGTGGGTGGCCGAGCGCGACGCCCGCGGCCAGCGGCTCGCCGGCGACCGGCTGGCCCCGCCGACCGCGGCGACCACGGTCCGCGTCCGCAACGGCGAACTGCTCCTGAGCGACGGGCCGTTCACCGAGACCAAGGAGGTGATCGTGGGCTTCGACCTGCTCGAGTGCGCCGACCTCGACGAGGCGATCGACGTGGCCCGCAACCACCCCATGGCGTACGCGGGCCGCATCGAGCTGCGCCCGTTCTGGAACCCGGACGCCTGAGCCCGTGCCGGACGCGTCCCAGGCGGTGGCCGCCGCCGGTCAGGAGTCGTTCGCGCGGATCGTGGCCGCGCTCATCCGGGTCACCGGCGACTGGACGCTGGCCGAGGACTGCGCCCAGGAGGCGCTGGCCCTCGCGGTCGAGCTCTGGCCCCGCGACGGCGTCCCCGCGAATCCGGGCGGCTGGCTCATGACGGTCGCCCGGAACCGGGCCGTCGACGTGCTGCGCCGGGCCGACGTGGAACGGCGCAAGCTGCGCGAGTTGGCACTGCTCAGCGAGCAGGCGGCGGCACCGTCCGACGCCGGGGAGGGGGACGTGGTGGACGACCGGCTGCGGCTCGTCTTCACCTGCTGCCACCCGGCGCTCGCCATGGAGGCGCGGGTGGCGCTCACCCTGCGGACCGTCTGCGGTGTGCCCACCGCCGAGATCGCGCGCGCCTTCCTCGTCAGCGAGTCGACGATGACCCGGCGGCTGACCCGGGCCAAGGCGAAGATCGCCCAGGCCGGCATCCCCTACCGGGTGCCGGCCGGGCCGGCGCTGGTGGAACGGCTGCCCGGCGTGCTGGCCGTGCTCTACCTGCTCTTCACCCGCGGCCACGACGCGGACGGCGAGCCGGCCTTCGCCGAGGAGGCCATCCGGCTGGCCCGGCTCGTCGAGCGGCTGCTGCCCGGCCAGCCGGAGGTGGCCGGACTGCTCGCGCTCTTCCTGTTCCAGCACTCCCGCCGGGCCGCCCGCCGCGACGCCGACGGCCGACTGCTCACCCTCGACCGGCAGGACCGGTCCCGCTGGGACCACGCCGCCATCGCCGAGGCGGTCGAGGTGCTGGCGCGGGCCGGCGAGGACGGCCCGTACGCCCTCCAGGCCCGCATCGCCGCCTGCCACGCCACGGCCCGCGGCAGCGCGGACACGGACTGGCGGGCGATCGCCGGCTGGTACGACCGGCTGGCCGCGCGGCAGCCGTCACCCGTGGTGCAGCTCAACCGTGCCGTGGCGCACGGCTACGCGTACGGCCCGGCGGCCGGCCTGGCGCTCCTCGACGTGGCCCGGGCCGGGGGCGCGCTGGACGGCTACCCCGCGGCACTCGCCGTCGAGGCGGAGCTGACCGCCCGCCAGGGCGACCGGCCCCGGGCCGTGGCGCTGTTCCGGGCGGCCGCCGACCTGAGCGACGGGCCGGCGGAGCGCCGGGCGCTCGCCGACCGGGCCGACGAGCTGGCGGACGGCCGGCACTGACCGCTCGCCGGGCGCTCGCCCGGTGCCGGGCGGTCGTCCGCCGCCGCCCGCTACGCCTCGACGAAGCGCAGGTGCCGGCGCTGGCGGAGCCGCACGGCGGCGGCCACCACGACCAACAGGGTGAGGACGACCGCGAACGCGACGCCCTGCATGAGCCCCCGCGTCAGGTAGCCGCCGTCGGTGTGGTCGATGGCGTACGTGCCGATCTCCCGGCTGAACCAGAACGGCAGCGCCCGGGAGGCGGTGTCCGCCGGGTCCATCACCATCTGGAGCCCGACCACCGTGAGCAGCACGAGCGTCCCCTCCAGCTCGCGGGGCAGCACGGCGCTGAGCAGCAGGCCGAACGGGGCGGCCACCAGCACCATGAGCGCCATGATGAGGGCGATCGCGCCGTAGCGGACGTCGTGCTGGTCGACGAGGATGAGCACGAAGTACGGCACGGACAGCAGCACCCCCACCGTCCACAGGGCGAGCAGCCGCCCGAGCACCAGGTGCAGGCTGCGGTAGCCGGAGAGCCGCAGCCGGGGCTCCATGCCGCGCGCGGCGCTGCCGGCGAAGAGGGCCGCCGTGCTCAACGCCCAGCCCACACCCAGGCACACGAAGCGGATCGACTGGCCGAGGTGGTCGCCGCGGCGGCTCAGGTAGAAGGCCAGCGGCAACAGCAGCAGGATGACGAGCACGGAACGGCGGCGCACCAGCTCGCGCAGGGCGGTCTCGGCCACCACGAGGGTCCTGGTCATGCGGCGCGCTCCCGAGGGGTGGTCAGGTCGAGCACGAGGTCGACGCGGTCGAGCTGGTTGAGCAGGTGGGTGACGACCACGATGGCCTTGCCGGCGTCGCGCCACCGCCACACCTCGTGCCAGAAGTCGAGGTAGGTGCCGCGGTCGAAGCCCTGGTAGGGCTCGTCGAGCAGCAGCACGTCCGGCTCTCCGAGGCGGGCCAGCACCAGGTTCAGCTTCTGCCGGGTGCCGCCGGAGAGGTGCCGCGCCTGCGTGCCCGCCGGCGGCGTCCAGTCCAGCGCCGTGGCCCCGGCACGACCGGCCCGGCGGGCCGCCCCGCGGTCGAGACCACGGCCCGCGCCGACCAGCACGAAATGCTCGTCGGTGTCGAGGAACTCGGCGGTGCCCCCGTCCTGCGGGCAGTAGCCCAGCGCGCCGTGCACCTGGACGCTGCCCGCGTCCGGGCTCAGCAGGCCCGCGCAGATCCGCAGGAAGGTGCTCTTGCCGGCCCCGTTGGCGCCGACCACCGCGGCGATCTGCCCCGCGCGTACGGTCAGGTCCACGCCGCCCAGGACCGTGCGTCCCCGGTAGCGCTTCGTGATGCCCCGCGCGGCGAGCCGCACCGGGCCGGGCTGCCGGCGGGGCGGCCGCTGGTCGGGCCCCCCGAGGCTGTCGGCGACGGCCCGGGCGTACGCCTCCGGCGGGCCGAAGACCCGCAGCGGGTGTTCCCCGCTCTCGCTCAGGTGGGTGGCCGCCTCGGCGACCACGTGTCCGGTCAGGTCGGGCCCCACCCCGTGCCGGCGCAGCTCGCCGGTGAGGGCGGCGAGCCAGGCGTTGTGGTTCACCGCTTCGGCTCCTCGCTCAGTATCGCGCCCACGCTCGCGGCGAAGGCGGTCCAGTCGGTGGCGGCCGCGCGCAGTGCCGCGCTGCCCGCCGGGCTGATCCGGTAGTACTTGCGGGCCGGGCCCGTGGCGCCCTCGCGCCAGTGCGCGGTGAGCAGGCCGGAGCGCTGCAACCGCAGCAGCACCGGGTAGAGGGTGCCGCCCTGCACGGCGCCCAGGCCGTGGGCCCGCAGCGCCTGGGACAGCTCGTAGCCGTACGACTCGCCGCGGCTGACCAGCGCGAGGACGCAGAGGTCGAGCACTCCGCGCAGCCACTGCGCCCGCCGTTCCAGGTCCACCCCGCCCCCTAGCCGCCAGGCGCCGCTCGAAAGATCACGCGCAAGACCCTAGCCACACCATCTAGATAGCGCAACAACCTACCCGGACCGCAGCGATGCCCCGCCGCCGCCGCGGTCCCGCCACGCCGCGCCGTGCCGCCCCGCCGCGCCGCCACGCCGCCACGCCGCCCCGGCGCCGCGATCCCGCCACGGCACCGCAATCTTGCAGTTTCGGCCCCCGTTTCGCGGCTTGTGCTCGTTATATCGGGGCAGAAAGTGCAAGATCGCGGGGGCGGGGGCGGGGGCTGGGGCGGGGTCGGGGCGGGGGCGCGGCGGGGGCGGCGCGGGGGTCGGGGCGGGGGCGCGGCGGGGGCGGCGTGGGGGGCGTCAGCGTGGGGGTTGGTCTACGGGGCAGGCGTAGGCGGTGCGGGCGCCCAGGGTCCAGCGGCGTACCTCGGCGCCACAGCGACGGCACCGCTCGCGCTTGTAGACCCACCGCTCGTCCGGTGCCGTCGGGTCGCTGACCACCTGCCCCGCGTCGCGGCCCAACGCCAGGTACCGGACCGCGAGGTCCCACAGCCGCAGTGCCGTCTCCGGCCCGATTTCCCGGGTGTCCGGGTCGAGGCCGGCGAGGAAGAGCAGCTCGGCGCGCCAGGCGTTGCCGATGCCCGCCCACACCGACTGGTCGAGCACCGCGGCGCCGACCGCGCCACCCGCCGCGGCGAGCCGGCGCACCGCGTCGGCGCCGTCGGCGTCGGCGCGGAGCGGGTCCGGGCCGAGCGAGGCGCGCAGGGCACGCTCGCCGTCGTCCGGGAGCGGCTCGCACCGGATGGGCGCGATGAGGTCGTACGCGACGGCGGCGCCCGCGAGCCGCAGCCGCACCCCCGCGCGGGGCGCCACGGTCGGGTCGTCGTACCGCAGGAAGAGCCCGCGCATCCCGAGGTGCACGTGCAGGGTGGGAGTGTCGTCGAAGTGGTAGAGCAGGTGCTTGCCGTACGCCTCGACGGCCCGCAGCGTCCGCCCGGCGTAGGGGGCCGGGTCGAAGCGGCCCTGCGGACTGGACAGCGCCGGAACGCTGCCCGCGAGCGCGGCGTGCTGTTCCCGCGCGTACCGGTGGATGAGGTGACCCTCGGGCATGCCGGCGGATACCCGGGGAAGTTAGGGGGCGAACGTGCCGTCCGGCGCGCTCGGTGAGGAGGCGACATGACCGTCAACCCGGACGACCCGCTGGCCGAGGCGCCGGAGGCCGACGCCGTGGAGCAACGGCAGCCGGTGGTGGACGACTCGGAGCAGGACGTCACGCCCACCACCGCCGGGGGCGACGCGACCGAGGCGGACGTGGCCGAGCAGGGGTCCCCGCCCGCCGGCGAGCAGGACTCGCTCACCGCCCTGCCCGAGGACGCCAATCCGGCGGACGCCCTCGAACAACGCGAGTCGATCATCCCGCCCGACGAGGACCACCGCGACGGCTAACCCCTCACCCCGCGCGCCCGCCGCGCCCCGTGCTCCGCGCCCCGCGCCCCGTGCTCCGCGCCCCGCGCTCCGCCGCCCGCGCCCTCGTCGCCGCTCCGTGCTCCGCCTCCGCCTCCGCCTCCGTCGATCATGCAGTTGTGGTGCCAGACAAAAGCGGCGATACATCACCACTCAGGCACCAGAACTGCATGATCGACGCCGGGGGCGGGGACGGGGCGGGACGGGGCGGGGACGGGGCGGGGACAGGGCGGGGCGGGGGCGAGGACAGTGCGGGCGGGGCGGGGGTGGGGCCGACCGGGGGTTAGGCGGGCGGGGACAGGGTTCGGCGGAGTTCTCGCTTCAGGACCTTGTGGCTGGGGCCGATGGGCAGCGAGTCGACGTACCGGATCTGGCGCGGGTACTTGTGCCGGCCGAGGTGCTCGCGCGCCCAGTCGATCAGCTCCTGCTCAGCCGGCGCCCCCGGCCCGCCCGGGTCGGGCACCACCACGGCGCAGATCTCCTCGCCGTGGCGCGGGTCGGGCAGACCGATCACCGCGACCTGCCCGACCGCCGGGTGCCGGGCCAGGGCCTCCTCGACCTCGCGGGGGTACACGTTGAAGCCGCCCCGGATGATCATGTCCTTCTTCCGGTCGACGATGGTGATGAACCCGTGGGCGTCCTTGTGGCCCAGGTCGCCGCTGCGGAACCAGCCGTCGACCACGGCCTCGGCGGTGGCCTCGGGACGCCCGAGATAGCCGGCGAAGACGTTGTGGCCGCGGATGACGATCTCGCCGAGCTCGCCGGTGGGGAGCAGCTCGATCCGGTCGTCGAGGTCGGCGCGGGCGATCTCCACCTCGACGCCCCACAGGGGGTGGCCGACGGTGCCGGCGCGCGTGCCGAAGTGCGGCTGGTTGGTGGTGGCCGTGGGCGAGGTCTCCGACAGCCCGTACCCCTCGAAGACGGTCGTGTCGAACACGGCGTGGAAGCGTTCCAGGACGGCCACCGGCAGGGACGCCCCGCCGGAGATGCACAGCCGCAGGCGGGGCAGGTCGGTCCGGCCCCGCGCCGCCTCCAGCAGCGCCACGTACATGGTGGGGACGCCGTGGAAGACGTCCACCCCCTCGCGCAGCATGAGGTCGATCGCGGCCGGCCCGGTGAAGCGGCTCAGCAGCACGAGCGTGGCCCCGATGCGGAAGGTGCCGTTCATCGCCACGGTCTGGCCGAAGCTGTGGAACAGCGGCAGGCAGCCGAGCACCACGTCGCTGCTGCGCGCCTCGTTGGCGTCGAACACGTTGACGGTGGCGTTCATGACGAGGTTGAGGTGCGTGAGCACGGCGCCCTTCGGCACCCCCGTGGTGCCGCTGGTGTACAGCACCACGGCCGGGTCCTCGGCCGACCGGGTGACGTACGACGGCAGCGGCGGCACGGCCTCGCTGAGGTCCTCGAGTCGCGGCGCGAGAGCGTCGGCGACGGCCGGTCCGACCGTCACGAGCGGCACGCCGGCGGCGGCCGCGGCGGCGGCCCCCAGGGCGATCTGCGAGGTGTGACAGACGAGCGCCTTCGCGCCGCTGTCGCGCAGCACGTGCACGGCCTCGTCCGGGGTGAGCAGCAGGTGCACCGGCACGAGCACCGCGCCGGCCGCGAGGGCGCCGTAGTACACGCGCGGGAAGTCGACGACGTTGGGGGCCAGCAGGGCCACCGGGTCCCCCGGCGCGATGCCGAACCCCCGGAGCCCGGCGGCGTAGCTGCGCGCCTCCAGCCACAGTTCGGCGTACGTGACGCGGGCCTCGCCGTCGACCACGGCCACGGTGTCGGCGTGCCGGCGGGCGGACTCGGCCAGCACCATGGCCAGCGAGAGCGCGGTCACCGCGCCACCGCCCGGTAGAGGCGGCTGACCGTCTCGGCCACGCACACGGGTTTGCCGCCCGCGTCGCTGTCGACGGTGACCGCGGTGACGACCTGCACGCCACCGTCGACGGGTGACACGTCGGCGATGGTGGCGCTGGCGCGTACGGCGCTGCCGACCCGCACCGGTGCGGGGAAGCGCACCCGGTTGAGGCCGTAGTTGACGCCCATCCCCACGCCCTCGACCCGGTAGAGCGCGCCGACCAGCGCCGGCAGGAGGGACAGCGTCAGGTAGCCGTGGGCCACGGTCGCCCCGAACGGACCGGCCGCGGCCCGCTCCGGGTCGACGTGGATCCACTGGTGGTCGTCGGTCGCGTCGGCGAACAGGTCGACGCGCTTCTGCTCGATGCGCTGCCACGGGCCGGGGCCGAGCGTCTCGCCGGTCGCCGCGGCCAGTTCGTCGATGGAGGCGAACGTCCTCATGCCAGGTGCCCTCCGAGCTTCGTGTAGCCGCGCAGCAGGTCGCGGGAGATGATGAGCCGCTGCATCTCGTCGGTGCCCTCGAAGATCCGGTAGAGCCGCACCTGCCGGTACCAGCGTTCGATGGGCAGCTCGCGGGTGTAGCCCATGCCGCCGTGGATCTGCAGGACCCGGTCCACGACCCGGTTGACCATGCCGGCGCCGTACAGCTTCGCCATCGACGAGGCGTGCCGCGGGTCCATGCCCTGGTCGACCGTCCACGCGGCCCGCAGGATGAGCAGGCGGGCCGCCTCCAGCTCCGTCTCCGAGTCGGCGATCATCCACTGGATCGCCTGGTTCTCCCCGATCGGCCGGCCGAACGTCTCCCGGGTGTTCGCGTACGCGATGGCCATTCCCAGCGCCCGCTCGGCGATGCCCACGGCGTGCGACGGGATCGTGTAGCGGCCCTTGCCGATCCACTCCATGCCGAGCGTGAAGCCCTGCCCCAGCTCGCCGAGGATGTTGCGCTCGGGCACCCGCACGTCGTCGAAGACCAGCGACGCCGGACCCCCCTCCCCCATCGTCTGGATGAACTCCGACCGCCAGCCCATCTCCCGGTCCACGAGGAACGCGGTGGCACCGCCGCGGCGGGCGCCCTTCGCGGGGTCGGTCACCGCGATGACGATGGCGAAGTCGGCCTCGTTGCCACCCGTGATGAACGTCTTCTCGCCGTTGAGCACCCAGTCGCCGCCGTCGCGGCGGGCGCTGAGCTTGATGTTGGCCGCGTCCGATCCGGCGCCCGGCTCGGTGATGGCGAAGCAGCTCAGCCGCTCGCCCTCGATGGTCGGGAGGAGGAACTCCCGCTTCTGCTCCTCGTTGCAGTAGAACAGGATGTTGTCGGCCTCCCCGCCGAAGCGGAACGGCACGAAGGAGCGGCCGATCTCGGTCCAGATCAGCGACTGGGTGACGGCCGGCAGGTTCATGCCGCCGTACTCCTCGGGTGTCGCGAGGCCCCAGAAGCCGAACTTGCGCGCCTTGAGCTGGAGCTCGCGCAGCTCGCCGCGCTCCAGGCCGGGCCGGTGCGCCCGTTCCCGCCGCAGCAGCTCCTGCTCCAGCGGCACGACCTCCCGGGTGATGAAGTCGCGGGCCGTGTCGCGGATGGCCCGCTGCTCGTCGGATAGCGCGAAGTCCATGGTTCCTCCGGGTGGTGGGGTGGGTACGCGTGCCTTCAGCGCGCGCCGCCGTTGACGTACAGGGTCTGGCCGCTGACGTACGAGGCGTCGTCGCTGGCCAGGAAGGCGATGACCGAGGCGATCTCGGACGGTTGGGCGACCCGGCGCAGCGGGGTGTGTTCGGCGACCATCCGCTGGTGCTCCTCGGGGGTGCTCCCGACCCGCTGCGCGGTGGCGGCGGTCATCGCGGTGGCCACGTAGCCCGGCGCCACGGCGTTCACCGTGACGTTGAACGGCCCCAGCTCGATGGCGAGCGTGGCGGTGAGCCCCTGGACCCCGGCCTTCGCGGCGGCGTAGTTGACCTGGCCGCGGTTGCCGAGGGCGGAGCGGCTGCTGAGGTTGACGATCCGGCCGTAGCGGGCTTTGACCATGTGCTGCTGGGCGGCCTGGCAGCAGAGGAACATGCTGGTGAGGTTGGTGGTGAGCACCGCGTCCCAGCTCGCGAGCGGCATCTTGAACAGCAGGTCGTCGCGGGTGATGCCGGCGTTGTTGACGAGGACGTGCAGCCCGCCGTACGTCTGCGCCACCCGCTCGGTCATGGCGGTGACGGCCTCGGCGTCGGTCACGTCGCAGCCGATGCCGACGGCCCGGCCGCCGGCGTCGGTGATCTCGTCGGCGACGGCCTTGCTGGCCCCGGCGTCGAGGTCGACGACGGCCACGGCCGCGCCCTCGGCGGCGAGCCGGTGGGCCGTGGCGGCCCCGATGCCCCGCGCGGCGCCGGTGACGACGGCGACCCGGTCGGCGAATCTGGTCACGGTTGCTCCCTGGGGTCAGAACGCGTTCACACCGGTGAGCGCGCGGCCGATGAGGAGTTGCTGGATCTGGCTCGTGCCCTCGTAGAGGGTGGCGACGCGGGCGTCGCGCAGGTACTTGCCGACCGGGTACTCGTCGATGTAGCCGTAGCCGCCGAAGACCTGCACCGCGTTGTTGGCGGCGCGCACGGCGGCCTCGCTGGCGAACAGCTTGGCCATGGACGCCTCGGTGGCGAACGGCTGACCGCGGTCGATGAGGTCGGCCACCTGCCAGACCAGCAGGCGCGCCGCCGACGTGTCCACGGCGATGGCCGCGAGCAGCTGCTGCACGAGCTGGTGGCCGGCGATCGGCTTGCCGAACTGGGTGCGCTGCCCGGCGTAGCCGACGGCGGCGTCCAGGCAGCCCTGGGCGATGCCCACGCAGCCGGCCGCCACCGACATCCGTCCCTTGGCGAGGGTGGCGAGGGCCAGCCGGAAGCCGGCGCCCTCGTCGCCGATGCGGGCCGCGTCGGGCACGCGTACGCCGTCGAGGCGCAGCTCGCCGGTGGCCTGCCCGCGCAGGCCGAGCTTGCCGTGGATCTCCCGTCGGGTCAGCCCGGGGCTGTCGGTGGGCACGAGGAACGCGGTGATCCCCCGGTGCCCCGCGCCGCCGCTTCGGGCGAAGACCAGCGCGACGTCGGCCGTGGTGCCGTTGGTGATGAACGTCTTCGTGCCGGTGAGCAGCCAGTCGCCCCCGTCGCGTACCGCGCGGGTGGTGAGCGCCGCCGCGTCGGAGCCGCTGTCCGGTTCGGTGAGCCCGAAGCAGCCCAGGGCGGCGCCGGAGCAGAGAGGGGGCAACCACCGCGCCCGCTGCTCGGCCGAGCCGTACGCGGCGATCGCCTTCGCGACGAGGCCCAGCGACACCGACACGATGCCCCGGACGGCGGAGTCGCCCCGCCCCAGCTCCTCGAGCACCAGACAGTACGACAGGTGGTCGCCACCGGAGCCGCCGTCGGCCTCGGGGATGGTCAGGCCGAGGAAGCCGAGCGCGCCGAGTTTGCCCACGACGGTCGGGTCGACGGCCTCGCGCCGGTCCCACTCGGCCGCGTGCGGCCGCACCTCGCGGTCGACGAACTCGGCGGCGAGTTGGCGGACCGCCGCCTGTTCGGCGGAGAGGTGCAGGTCCATTCGCATAAACTAGCGGTGCAAGTTTAAGTCCGTCCAGACCCGCTGTGGCAGAGTTTCCGGACGGACCCGCCCCGCCGGGCGACGCGCCACGCACCCGTCGCCCACTCGCCCGAAGGAGGACCCGATGCCCCGGCCGCGACAGGCGCTGCTCAGCCGGCAGCGGATCGTCGAGGCCGCCGCCGCGCTGATCGACGCCGAGGGTCTGGAGGCCTTCTCCACCCGGCGGCTCGCGGCGGAACTGGGCGTACGCGGGCCGTCGCTCTACAACCACTTCGCCACCAAGGACGAGATCCTCGACGCCGTCGCGGACAGCATCACCGGGCAGGTCGACGTGTCCTTCTTCGGCCACCTCGACTGGCGGGAGGCGCTGCGGCGGTGGGGGCACTCGTACCGGGCCGCGCTCGCCGCGCACCCGAACATCGTGCCGTACCTGGCCCGCGGCCCGGGGCGACGGCCGGCCGCGCTCGCCATGGCCGACGCGGTCTACGGCGGGCTCGTCGACGCCGGGTGGCCGCCGGCCCGGGCCACCCACATCGGCGCGTTGATGCGCTACTTCGTGGCCGGTTCGGCGCTGGGCTCGTTCGCCCGCGGCTTCGTCGAGGATCCCGGCCTCTACGCCGAGCAGTACCCGCACCTCACCCAGGCGCACCGGCTCGCCGAGCACCAGCAGCAGGTGGACGAGGGCGCGTTCGCGCTGGGCCTGGACGCGCTCATCGACGGGCTGTCGCGCACGTACGAGCGGCACGTCGGGCCGTTGCCACCCCTCCCGTCGGCGTCCGGCGCGTACTAGGGTCCAAACTTGCACCGCTAGTTTTGGCGACGTACGTGAGGGGCGCGATGGATCTCGGACGGACCGACATCTACCTCGACGGCCGGTGGGTCACCCCCTCCGACGGCGCGACGCTCCCCGTGCACAACCCGGCCACCGAGGAGGTCGTCGCGGCCGTGCCGGCCGGCACGGCCGCCGACGTGGACCGCGCCGTGGCCGCCGCCCGGGCCGCGTTCGACGGCTGGGCCGCCACGACGCCGGCCGAGCGCGCCGCGCACCTGGACCGGCTACACGCCGCCCTCTCGGCGCGCGCCGACGAGATCGCCCGCACCGTGGCCCTGGAGCTGGGCACGCCGCTGAAGCTCGCCACCCGGGTCCAGGCCGGCCTGCCGCTCACGGTGCTGCGCAGCTACGTCGACCTGGCCGCCCGGCCGCCCGCCGAGGAGACGGTCGGCAACTCCACGGTGGTCCGCGAACCGGTCGGGGTGGTGGGTGCCATCACGCCGTGGAACTACCCCCTGCACCAGGTGGTGGCGAAGCTCGCCCCGGCGCTCGCCGCGGGCTGCACGGTGGTGCTCAAGCCGAGCGAGCTGACCCCGCTCGTGTCGTACCTCCTCTTCGACGCGGTCCACGAGGCCGGCCTCCCGCCCGGCGTGGTCAACCTGGTGCCCGGCACCGGCCCGGTGGTCGGCGAGGCCATCGCCGCCCACCCGGACGTGGACATGGTGTCGTTCACCGGCTCGACGGCGACCGGCCGGCGGATCTCCCACCTCGCGGCGGACCGGATCGCCCGCGTGGCACTGGAGCTGGGCGGCAAGTCCGCCAACGTGATCCTCGACGACGCCGACCTGCCCACCGCCGTGAAGGTCGGCGTCGGCAACGCCTTCCTCAACTCCGGGCAGACCTGCACGGCCTGGACGCGGATGCTCGTGCACCGGTCCCGCTACGACGAGGCGGTGGAGCTGGCCGGCAGGGCCGCCGAGGGCTACCGGCTCGGCGATCCCTTCGACCCGGCCACCCGGCTCGGGCCGCTCGTCTCGGCCGCCCAGCGGGAGCGGGTGCTCGGCCACGTCACCCGCGGTCTGGCCGACGGAGGCCGGCTCGTCGCGGGTGGCCCGGACGCCCCGGTGCCCGACCGCGGCTGGTTCGTGGCGCCCACCGTGATCGCCGACGTCGACCCGGACAGCGCGCTGGCCCAGGAGGAGGTCTTCGGCCCGGTGCTCGCGGTGGTCCCGGTGGACGACGACGACCACGCCGTCGCGGTGGCCAACAACTCCCGGTACGGCCTGGCCGGCGCGGTCTGGTCCGCCGACGAGGAGCGGGCGGTGCGGGTGGCCCGGCGGATGCGGACCGGCGCCGTCGACGTCAACGGCGCGCCGTTCAACCCGCTCGCCCCGTTCGGCGGCTACAAGCAGTCCGGCATCGGCCGGGAGCTGGGCCGCCACGGGCTCGCCGAGTTCCTCCAGACCAAGGCGATCCAGCGGTGAGGGCGCTCGTCGTGCGGGGCGTCGGGGAGACGCCGCGGGTCGAGGAGGTGGAGCTGCCCGCCCCCGGACCGGGCGAGGTACGCGTGAGCGTCCGGGCCGCCGGCGTCTGCCACTCGGATCTGTCCATGGTCAACGGCACGATCGCGGCGCCGTACCCGCTGGCGCTCGGTCACGAGGCCGCCGGCGTGGTGACCGAGGTCGGCACGGGTGTGTCCCGCGTGACGCCCGGCGCGCACGTGGTGCTGAACTGGGCGCCGCCCTGCCGGCGGTGCTGGCACTGCGGGCACGGCGAGCCGTGGCTCTGCGAGCGCGGCGGCACACCGGCGAGCGCCCGGGGCCGTACGGCGGCCGGGGAGCCCCTGCACGTCACGCTCGGCCTCGGCGCCCTCGCCGAGGAGGTGGTGGTGCCGGAGGAGGCGGTCATCCCGGTCCCCGACGAGCTGCCCTTCGAGGCCGCGGCGCTGCTCGGCTGCGCCGTGCTCACCGGCGTCGGCGCGGTCCGGCGCACCGCTGCGGTGGCCGCCGGCGAGTCGGTCGCCGTGATCGGCCTCGGCGGGGTCGGGCTCTCGGTGGTGGGCGCCGCCCGGGCGGCCGGCGCCGACCCGGTGCTGGCGATCGACGTGTCCCCCACCAAGGCGGAACTCGCGCGGGCGGCCGGCGCCACGGCGTTCCTGGTCGCCGACGACTCGCTGAGCCGGGCCGTCCGGGAGCGGACCGGTGGCCGGGGCGTCGACCACGCCTTCGAGTGCGTGGGCCGGGGCAGCACCATCCGTACGGCCTGGCGGGCCACCCGCCGGGGCGGGAAGGTGACCGTGGTGGGCATGGGGGCGAAGGACGACGTGGTCCCTCTCGGCGCGCTGGAGATCTTCCACTCGGCCCGGACCCTGCGCTCCTCGGTCTACGGGTCCTCGGACCCGGACCGGGACGTGCCCGAGCTGGCCCGGTCGGTGCTCGACGGCACGCTGGACCTGGCCCCGCTGATCAGCGACCGCACCGGGCTCGACGGCGCGGCGGCGGCGTTCGCGCGGATGGCCCGGGGCGAGGGCGCGCGCACGGTCGTCGTCCCCTGAACCCGGCCGTGCCGCGCGACCTCCAGGAGCGGGCCGCCCGCGCGCTGCCGGCCGAGCACGTGACGTGGGTCGACGGGTGGTGGCTGCGCGACGCGCCGCGCTGTTCCTGGTGGGTGGGGTCGGTGCTGCCGCACGGTCCCGCCGACCCGGCCCACCTGCCCCACCGGGTGGTCACGGCGGAGCGCTTCTACGCCGACCGGGGCGCGGTCGCCCGGTTCCAGATCTGCCCGGGCGCGTGCCCCGACGGGCTCGACGGGTTCCTCGCGGCGCGCGGCTACCGACGGGATAGCCCCATGTCGTTGCAGGTGGCGGCGACAGCAGACGTCGCGGGCGGCACCCCGTCGGGAGCCCTGCCGGTGCGGGTGGACGACCGTCCGACCGCGGACTGGTTCGAGGTCTGGCGCGCCGTGCACGGCGACGGCGCGGACCCGGTGGCCGAGCGGGCCATGCTCGACCGGGTGACGCTGCCGACCGCGTACGCCCGCGGGGTGCTCGGGGACGACGTCGTCGCGGTGGGCCGGGCGGTGGCCGACGGCGGCTGGGTCGGGGTGTTCGGGATGGCCACGCTGCCCGGGGCACGCGGGCGCGGCGCGGCTCGCGCGGTGCTCGCCGCGCTGGCCCGCTGGGCGGCCGGGCAGCGCGCCGACCGGATGTACCTCCAGGTGGAGCGCGGCAACGACCCGGCGCTGCGGTTGTACGGGCGGGCCGGCTTCCGGCAGCTGGCCGCCTACCACTACCGGGTACGCGGACCTCGCTCGGACCATGCGTCGTAGCGCGGTCACCACGGCATCGACGAGCGAGTCACCGCCGGTCCGTGGGTGCCGTGCGAGACCGAACTCGACGTCCGGCCGGGTGGGCAGCGCGTCGACGTCGTGGCAGGCCATGACCGGTTGGAGGTTCGCGGGCATGAGCGCCGCGACGCCGAGCCCGGCCCGTAAGCTGCTGCTCGGCCTGCTCGGGTGTCCCGCCCATCCGCACGCGTCCGCCGCCGGTCGAGCGGGCGAGGAGCCGCTTCCCGGTGCCTAGGCCAGAGCCTGCTGGATGGCCAGCGCGTTCTGGTACTCGCGCCAGACGGCGATCCTGCCATCGCGGACGGTCAGGATCACGACGAAGGCGGCGGTCGCCTGCCGCTGCGTCCGGGTGGACGTGCCGGTCAACTCGTACTCGACCACGATGGTGTTCGGATCGGTCGTGTCGTGGATGGCGATGGTGCGACAGGCGTCGAAGCGAACCGGGAAGGCGGCGCGCTGCGGGTTGGCGAAGTCGAGGAACTGCTGCTTGCCGTCGAACCGGTTCGGGCGGCCGGGCGGCGCGAAGGGCACCTCGATGACGACGTCGTCGGCCAGGAGTTCGCCCGTGAGCGCATCCGTTCGGCCGAACCACTCGTGCTGCACCCGCTGGAACAGCTCGCGCGGTGTGGTGTCCATGGCACCCGTCTCCTTAAAATGAGTTACGACTCATGAAGAACGATAGTGAGTGGTGACTCATCTTGTCCAGTGAACGACCCTTGCGCGCCGACGCGCAACGCAACCGTCGGCGCATTCTGGAGGCCGCCGACGAGGTGTTCGCCGAGCACGGGCCACAGGGGACCACCGAGGAGGTGGCCCGGCGGGCGGGCGTGGCGATCGGCACGGTGTTCCGCCACTTCCCCACCAAGGCGGAACTGCTGCGGGCACTCATGAAGCGCCTGCTGCAACAGGTCACCGACGACGCCGATGCCCTGGTCGCCCAGGGCGACCCGCGAACCGCGCTGTTGGAGTTCTTCACGCGGTTGGTGGAGCGGACCACGGCCAACCGGAGCGTCGTGGGGCTTCTCGCGGCGGAGGGGATCGAGGTCCCGCTCACCGGCGCTCTCGGGTCGCTCACCGGCGTCGTGCAGGAGTTGCTCCGCCGCGGTCAACGCGCGGGTGGGATCCGTCCGGACATCCGGGTCGACGAGGTGATGGCACTCCTGGTCAGCGCCTGTCAAGGTGCCCTGATCGGTGGCTGGAGTCCCGAACTGCGGCAACGGACGCTGGCCGTCATGTTCGCCGGTCTGACCGCCGGACCCGCGCAGCCGCCGTCATGTGAGCGATGAGTTTGGGCGGCGGATCGGGTCTGCCGTGGCATGACACGAATCATCGCCGATATCTCGGTCTCTCTCGACGGCTTCGTCACCGGGCCCGACAACAGCCGGACAACGCTCGGGGAACCGGCCGGCGGAGCGCCGCGCACGATGGCGCGGCGGAGCGTGATCTCGGCATCGACCGCGACGCACCTGACCTACGACGTCTCCCGGTGATCCGATGACCACTGTCAACGCCAATGGGATCGCCTTGGGCATCGAGTCGTTCGGTGCCGACGACGCGCCACTCGTCCTGCTCGCGGGCGGGACGACGATGCTCTCCTGGCCCGACGCGCTCTGCGAGCGCCTCGCCGCCGGCGGGCGCCGTGTGGTGCGCTACGACCTGCGCGACAGCGGGGAGTCGACGACGACGGATCCGCAGGCGCCCACGTACACGTTGCGCGACCTCGCCGCCGACGCGGCGGCCCTTGCTGACGCGCTCGGCGGTGGGCCTGCGCACCTCGCGGGGATCGGCGTCGGCGGGATGGTCGCCCAGGTCGCCGTGCTCGACCATCCGGGCGCGTTCTCGGCGCTCACCCTGGTCGGCACCCGCGCGGTTGCCCCTGGCCCGCCCGACGACGACCTCCCCGACCATGACCAGGCGACGATGAGCCGCCTGTTCGCGCGGCCGATGCCCGACTGGACCGACCGGGAGGCTGTCGCGGGGTTCGCCGCCGGCAGCGCGGAGATCCTCGGCGACGATCCCGTCGCCGCGTGCGCGACCGCTGCCCGCATCTGGGACCGTACGCCCGGCACCGCGCCACCGGTCCAGATGGCCAACCAGATGGGCGTGGTGTTCTCCAGGCTCGACTGCAGACCACGCTGGCGTGAGCGCCTGCCCGAGATCGAGGTCCCCACGCTCGTCGTCCAGGGCCGCCGCGACCGGTTCTTCCCCGTCGGCAACGGCGAGGCGATCGCGCGCGAGATCCCCGGGGCGCGGCTGCTCGTCCTCGAGGAGGCTGCCACTGCGATCCCCGACGCGGCGATCGACGAGGTGACCGAGGCGATGCTCATGCTCGGGTAGAGGATGTGCCGCGCGGGGCCTCCAAGCCGCGGTGGACGTCGGAGGCCGACACGGCCGCGCGCCCGCGGTCGGCACGGTTCCCACCCACGGCCGGAGTACTACGTGAGCGCGCGGGCCAGCTCGGTCCGCGACCGGATGCCGAGCCGGTGGAAGATGTTGCGCAGGTGGTGGTCGACCGTCCGGGTGGACAGGAACATCCGCGCGGCGACCTCCCGGTTGGTGGCGCCCTCGGCGACGAGTTGGGCGATCCGTAGCTGCTGTCCGGTGAGCAGACGCGCGGCGGCCGGGACGGGGGCGGCCACCGACTCGCCGGCCGCCCGCAACTCGGCGGTCGCCTGGTCGGCCCAGGTGGCCACGCCCAGCAGGGTGAACGCCTCCCACGCGTCGTGCAGGTGCGCGCGGGCGTCGCGGGGTCGGCGCGCCCGGCGCAGCTCCCGGCCGAAGAGCAGCGCCGTGCGGGCCCGTTCGAACCCGGCGTCCGCCGGGTGCAGGCGCAGCGCGACCCGGAACCGCTCCTCGGCCTCGGCGCTGCCGCGCGGTGCCAGCAGGGCGTGGCAGCGGGCCGACAGGGCGCGCCGCGACGGGCTGGCCGTGCTGCTGGCCCAGCGGTCGAAGACCACGAGCGCGGCGGTCGCCGCCGGCCGGTGCGGCAGGTGCGCGGCGGCCTCCACGAGGTACGGGGTGGCCATCACCTGGACGAGGACCTGCCCGCGCCCGGTGCCGGGCCGGGCCAGGGCGGCCAGCCGCGCCGCGGCGGCGGCGTGCCGGCCGTCGGTCAGGTCGAGGACCGCGAGCGCCCACTGGGCCAGCGCACGGGGCCGGCTCTGCGGCGCCGGCCCCTCCCCGATCTCGCGCAGCCGGCCCAGGCACGTCTCCCGGTCGGCGCGGACCGCGGCGAGCACGGCCAGCAGGCCGAGGTGGACGGCGGCGGCGTTGGCCTGGCCGGTCGCCCGGGCGACGCGCAGGCCCTCCCGTGAGCTCTCCGCGGCGGCCTCGTGCCGCCCCAGCCAGTACTCGGCCATGGCCCGCAGCTCGAGTGCCCGGGGCAGCGCGGACAGCTCACCCCGGGCGCGGGCCAACTCGACGGCGCGCTCGGCGAGCCGGTGCGCCGCCCCGTCCACGGCCACGAGCAGGGCCGCCGACGCCGCCCAGGAGAGCGCGGCCGGTGTGGCCGCCGGCCCGGCGAGCTGGCCGCCGAGCACCACGGCCCGGCGCAGCGCCGGACCGGCCTGTTCGAGGTGGCCACTCAGGGTGGCCGCCACTCCGGCGAGGTAGGCGCTGGTCAGCTCGGTCGCCGGCGGATCACCGGGGCGGGCGAGCGCCCGGGCCCGCCGGCCGAGGTCGGCGTGGCGGTACTGCTCGCCGCAGAAGCAGAGCGCCTCGACGGCGCGGGCCAGCGCCGTGAGGGCCAGCGGCCGGTCGGCGCCGGCCAACCCGTCCGCCGCGGCCAGGAGCGCCGGCACGGCCGCCGCGGTCCGGCCGCAGCGCAGCTCGATCTCACCGCGGAGCAGCTCGGCCCGGCCGGCCGCCGGTCCCGGGACGGGGCCGGTGGCCAGGCCGGCGAGGAGCAGCCGGGCCCGCCCCACCGCGCCGGCGGACCAGGCGTACGCCGCGGCGTCCACCCGCCTCCCGGCGGCGCGGGCGGGGTCGTCGCTCAGCTCGGCCGCCCGTTCCAGGGCGTCCGGGGCGCGGAGGCCGCCGGTGGCGACCGCCGCCCGTTCCAGCTCGGTGGCGAGCGCCGGATCGGGGCCGGCCGCGGCGGCCGCGAGGTGCAGCGCCCGGCCCAGCCGGTGGTCGGGCCCGTCGAGCACGCCGGCGAGGCGCAGGTGCGCGGCCCGGCGCTCGGCGAGCGGCGCGGCCGCGACGACCACGGCCCGGGCGACCGGATGGGGAAAGGCGACCCGGTGTGCCTCGACCCGGAGCAGCCCGGCCACCTCGGCCGGGGCGAGCGCCGCGACCGAGGCCCCATCGGCCCGGGCGGCCCGGATCAGCGGCTCCGGTCCCCCGTCCTCGTCGAGCGCGGCGAGCAGCAGCACGCGGCGGGTGTCGGCCGGCAACTGCTCCAGCCGGGCCCGGTACGCCCGTCCCAGCGCGCCGTCGGCCGGCGGCGCGTCCGGCGGCGGCTCGTCCCCGCGGCACTGGGCGGGGGTGAGCACCGCGGCGAGGTCCACCAGCGCCTGCGGGTTGCCGCCGGCGGCGGCGCACACCGCCACGGCCACCGGCGGGACGGGCCGCTCCGGGAGCCGGTCGGCGAGGAGCGCGGCGCCGTCGGACTCGCCGAGGGGGCGCAGCCGGTGACTCGGCAGCCCGCCGGGGGGTGCCGTGGCCGCGGTCAGCACCACGGCCACGGGCAGCCGGCGCAGCCGCCGGGCGACGAACGCGAGCGTCTGCGCCGTGGGCGGGTCGCCCCGGTCAACGTCGTCCATGGTGCAGAGCAGGGGGCGGTCACGCGCGGCCACGGCGAGCAGCCGCAGCACGGCCAGGCCGAGCGCCAGCCGGCGCTGCTCGGGGCAGCCGTCGCCGGCCAGGGCGCGGCGCAGCAGGCGCGCCTCCGGGCCGGGAAGCTCGCCGGTCCGGTCCAGCACCGGGTCGAGGAGCCGTTGCGGCCCGGCGTACGGCAACGCCGCCTCCTCAGCGAGGCCGGTCGAGGCGAGGACGGCGCACTCGCCGGCGTGCCGGTGGGCGTACGCGACCAGGGCGCTGCGGCCGGAGCCCGGCTCGCCGTGGAGGACGAGCGCGCCCCCGCTTTCGGTCACGTCGGCGAGCAGCCGGCGGATCGCGCGGCACTCCTCGTCCCGGCCCCGCAGCACGGTTATTTGCACTGTTGATGCAGTAACCATGCATTCAGTGTCACCTATCGGTAACCCGTTGGAAAGAGGCGGCCGCCACCGCCGTTCCGGCCCCTGCTGGCGCCGCACCGGGCGCCGGGCTCAGCCCTCGGCGACCTGGGCCAGCAGGGCTCCGACCGTGCGGGCCATCACGGCACGGGCCGCGTCCACCCCGAGCCCCAGCCCGTCGCGCAGCATCGACCAGGCCGGCCACATGCTCGCCGCCACGATCGCGTCGACCACCTGCTTGCGGCCCCGCCCGGCGTGTGCCAGCTCGGCGGCGAAGAGCGCCTCGACCTCGTCGCGCACCCGGTCGATGTGCTTGAGCCGGTTGCGGTGCAGCTGGTCGGAGACCGGCTCGCGCATCTGCGCGGCCCGGGCCGACGGGGCGATGAGCTGGAGCAGCCGGGCACGCTGCCGGCAGTACGCGTCGACCCGCCTGCCGAGTGGCAACGCCGGGGAGATCGGCCGGTAGGCGGCGTCCTGCTGGCGGAGCACCTCCGCGCCGCTGGCCTCGAACAGGGTCTCCATGTCCTTGAAGTTCGTCCACAGCGTCCGCAGGGAGACGCCGGCACGCTCGGCGATCCGCTCCCCGGTGGGGCGCAGGTCGCCCTCGGAGATGAGCGCGAGGTGCGCCTCGACGATCGCCGCGCGGGTGCGTTCGGAGCGCAGCGTCCGCCCGTCGACGCGGCCCGGCGCCGCGGTGCTGCCCATCTGCTTCCGCCCCCTCACGACCGCCACGCCCCACCCGGCGGCACCGGCGAGTCTAGACGCGCCCTGATCAGCGGGATCGCGACGGCGGGCGGTTCACCCATCCCGGCCCCGCTCGACCTCACGCTGCATGCGGTTCATCGCCCGCAGCCAGCGGTCCGGGTCGGCGGCGCGGCGGGCGTACCAGGTGGCCACCTCGGGATGGGGCAGCACCAGGAACCGGTCGTCGGCCAGCGCCTCGACGACGCTGTCGGCCACCTGCTCGGGGGTGACGGCCGTGGCGTCGAGCAGCTCCCGGGCGGGCCCGTCGGCGCCGGCCAGCATGGGCGTGCGGACCCCCTGCGGGCAGAGCGCCTGGACGGTGACGCCGCGGTGGGCGTAGGTCGCGCGCAGCCACTCGGCGTGCGCCAGCGCCGCGTGCTTGGTGACCGGATAGGGTGCCCGGCCGAGCATGGTCAGCAGGCCCGCCGCCGAGACGGTCACCAGGAGCCGGCCGCGCCCGCGCGCCAACCAGTCGGGCAGCAGCTCGCGCACGGCGTGGACGTGCGACATCACGTTCACCCGCCAGGCGAGCGCCCACGCCTCGTCGCCGGCGTCCGGGCCGCCGCCGGGGGCCACCCCGGCGTTGGCGCAGAACAGGTCGATTCCCCCGAGGTGGTGGCGTGCCCGGGCGACCAGGTCGGCCACGGCGTCCGGGTCGGCCGCGTCGCCCGGGCAGGCGTACCCGCCGACGCGCTCGGCCACGGCTCGCGCCGCGCCCTCGTCGAGGTCGTTGACCACCACGCGGGCGCCGCCGGCCGCGAACCGGGCGGCGAGCGCGGCCCCGATCCCCGACCCTCCGCCCGTGACCACCACGGCGGCCCCCGCCAGCGCCAACCCGCGCGGCGGGCCGTCGGCCGTCATTCGACGGCCCGGCCGGTGAGCGTGGCGCCACCGTCGCAGACGATGGTCTGGCCCGTGATCCAGTCGGCGTCGGGCGAGGCGAGGAACGCCACCGCGCCGGCCACGTCCTGGGGTACGCCGAGCCGCCCCAGCGGGTACGCGGCGGCCACCTCGGCCTCCCGCCCCTCGTACAGGGCCGCCGCGAAGCGGGTCTTCACCACGCCCGGCGCGACGGCGTTGACGCGGATCGCCGGCGCCAGCTCGACGGCGAGGCAGGCGGTGAGGTGGTTGAGGGCGGCCTTGCTCACGCCGTAGAACGCGATGCCCGCCGGCGGGGCGAGGCCGGCGACCGAGGACACGTTGACGACGCACCCGCCGCGCTCGGCCATGCCGGTCGCGTGGACCTCCTGCACCCAGCCGAGCGCGCCGACCAGGTTCACGTCGAGGATCTTGCGCGCGGCCGCCAGGTCCAGGGTGGCCAGCGGGCCGTAGGCCGGGTTGATGCCGGCGTTGTTGACCAGGACGTCGACCGGGCCGAACGCCTCAGTGAGCCGCCCGACCGCCTCGGCCCGGTGCGCGGCGTCGTCGGCCCGGCCGGCCACCGCCACGGCCGACGCCGGCCCGCCCAGCGCGGCGACCGCCTCGGCGAGCGCCTCCGGACGCCGGGCGGTCAGGCCGACCCGCGCGCCCTCGGCGACGAGCCGCCGGGCGATGCCCAGCCCGATCCCGCGACTGGCTCCGGTGACGAGTGCGACCCGGCCCGCGAGCCGCCCAGAATCTGCATTCACGGTGCAGATACTAGAAGCGCCACGCACGCCGGTCAACGCACCGCCCGCTCCGACCCATCCACGATCGTGCACCTGTGACCCTTGGTCTGTGCCGGTCCAACCGGCGTGCCAGGGCAGGACGTGCACGATCGCGGGGGCGGAGCGGGCGGGGGTGGTTGGGTTGTCAGGAGACGGTCGGCACGCCGTTGGCCGGCGGCTGGACCGGCGCGGCCGTGTACTCGGCCACCGGCGCGTCCGCCTCGTCGGTCTCGTACGTCGGGCCGAAGTAGTTCTGCACGCCCCCGGTCACCTTGGTCAGCCGCTCACCGCCGTAGCCGGAGTGGTCGCTCTTGGAGAAGCGCAGCGGGGCGAGGCCGGGCCCCTGGAACCCGCCCTTGTTGACCGCCTCGATGACCGACTCCCGGGTGAGGTCCTTACCGGCGGCGAGCAGCGCCTGCACGAACAGGTAGCCGACCGACATGCCGTAGACGGTGTTGCCGTCGAACGGCGCGTCCCCGTTGTACTCCTTGTTGATCCGGGTGTAGAGCTGGATCCACGGGTTCGCCTTGTCGTTCTGCATGGGCAGGTAGTTGGCGCCGATCATGCCCTCCAGCAGCGGCGCGGCGTCGCCGAGCTGCTTCGCGAGGGTCGGGTGGTCGGCGCCCACGTTCGACACCATCCACTGGGGACGGAAGCCGAGCCGGGCCGCCGTGCCGATGGACAGGGCCGTGAACCCGGGCACCGTGGCGAGGACGACCACCTGGCAACCGGCCGCCTTGAACGCGCCGATCTGCGGCGCGACGTTGGTGTTGCTGGTGACGTACGTCTGCTTGACGGCCACCCCGCCCGCGCCGAGCACCTTCTCCACACCGGCCAGGCTGTCCCGGCCGAAGTCGTCGTCCTGCCCGAGGAAGCAGACCTTGCGCCCGGGCATGGCGGTCTTGATGTGGTTCGCCAGGATCTTGCCCTCCACCGTGTAGTCCGGGTTGAACCCGAACGTCCCGGGATACTTGTCGGGCTGGTCCCAGCTGCGGCTGCCGGAGGCCACGAAGAGGTCGGGCACGCGGTTGGTCTTGAGGAAGTCCAGCACGCCGGTGTGGGTGGGCGTCCCCAGCCCGTTGAGGATCGCGAACACCTTGTCCTGAAGGACCAGCTGGCGGACCACCTGCTGCGTGTTGGCCGGGTTGTACCCGTCGTCCATGATCTTGTATGTGATCTTGCGGCCGTGCACTCCGCCGTTGGCGTTGACGTAGTCGAAGTACGCCTTCGTGGCCGGCGCGATCTTCGAGTAGCCGGCCGAGGCGGGGCCGGTGAGCGGCATGTGGGTGCCGACCACGATCTCGGTGTCGGTGACACCGGGCACGGACCCGCGCCCGGGGCCGGAGCCGGAACCGCCGTCGCCGCTGCACGCGGCGGCGCCGATGAGCAGAGCGATGGTGCTGGCGATCACGAGACCGCGTCGTGCCGAACGGTGCATGGGAAACACCGACCTTTCCTCGGTGGGGGTTTTCGTGGGGTGGGGCGCCCGGCCCGGGGGAAGGCCGGACCGGGGCTCAGGACCGGCGGGCCCGCCACCGGGCGAGCAGCGGACGGCCGAGCCGGGACAGCAGGCCCTGCACGCCGCCGGGCGCGGCGAGCATCACGACGATCAGCGTGATCCCGAAGATCGCCAGCGGAAGGTTGCCCTCCAGCCGCTGCGCCGCCGCCGGCGACAGGGTGAGCTGCTCGGTCACGGAGTGACTGAGGTCGGGCAGGACGACGAGCAGGACGGCGCCCCACACCGCGCCGGCGAGCCGCCCCAGACCCCCGATCACCACGGCCATGAGCAGGAAGAGCGACAGGGTCAGCGAGAACGCGCCGGGCGACACGCTCTGCGCCAGCACCGCGAGCAGCGCGCCACCGAGCCCGGCGGTGGCGGCGCTCACCACGAACGCGAGGACCTGGGTGCGGGCGACGTGGATGCCGGCCAGGCGGGCGGCCACCTCGTCGTCGCGGACCGCCCGGAACGTACGGCCGTACCGGCTGCGGACCAGGTTGGCCAGCAGCAGCAGGGCGAGCAGGGTGGCCGCGCCGGCGACCCAGAGCTGCCACCGCTCGTACGGGAAGTACGGGCCGAGCGCCAGCGGCGGCGGCTCGACCGGCACCGACAGCCCCTGCTCGCCGTTGAACACGTCGTCGAACGTGACGGTCAGCGCCGGCACCACGACGGCGACCGCCAGGGTCACGCCGGCCAGGTACGGACCGCGTAGCCGGGCCGCGGCCACGCCGACGACCGCGCCGACCGCCACCGTCGCGATCACCGCGGCGGCCAGCGAGACCGGCAGCAGCCACAGCCCGGTGATCCCGCGGTCGGAGAACGCGGTCTGGCAGAAGGCCACGGTGTACGCCCCGGTCGCCATGAGCGCGCCGTGCCCCAGCGAGAGCTGACCGTTGAGCCCGGTGAGCACGGTCAGGCCCGCGGTCGCGCAGAGGTACGCCGCCACGGTGGCGAGCTGGAAGTTGCGGAACGGCTCGACGGCGTAGCTCACCCCGAACAGCAGGAGCCCCGCGACCGCCACCACGGCGAGGTGTCGCAGCAGGGTGAAGCCACGAAGGCGCGGCATCCGGCGTCGCGCACCCGCCTCGGCGGCGGGGTCCTGCGGCGGCGCGGCCGCCCGGGTGGCGCTCACACCCGCCTCGCCGTGACCGGGGCGAACAGCCCACCGGGACGGACGAGCAGCACCGCCAGCAGCAGGACCAGCACCGCGAGCGGCGTGAGGTCGCTGCCGGCGTAGCCACTGACGTAGGACAGCAGCAGACCGACCACGAGCCCACCGACCACCGCGCCCGGTGGACTGTCCAGCCCGCCCACGACGGCTCCCGTGAACGACGAGACGAACACCAGGTCCATGGCGTTGGGGTGCAGCCCGAGTTCAGTGGGGATGACCAGCATGGCGGCCAGCGCGCCGACGCCGGAGGCGAGCGCCCAGCCGAGGGTGAGCATGCCGCCGACGTTCACACCGAGCAGGCGGGACACCTCGGGAGCGAACGCGGCCGCCCGCATCCGCAGGCCGACCGCGGTGCGGGCGAAGATCCAGGCCAGCGCCACGACCACCACACCGACGGTGGCGAAGACGAACAGGTCGTACGGCGAGAGCAGTGCGAGCCCGCCCACGTCGAACGCGCCCCGGGAGAACGGTGTGCCGGCGGGCCGGAACTCGCTGCCGTAGACCATGCCGAGCACGGCCTGGATCAGCAGCACCAGCCCCAGCGCGACGATCACCGGGTTGAGCGGCGACGCGTGGTCGACGTAGCGCATCACGGCCCGGTCGACCACCGCGCCCAGCAGGAGCCCGGCCGCGAGGGCGGCCACGAAGCCCAGCCAGTAGGAGCCGGTGGCGGCCGAGACGCTGTACGCAACGTACGCGGCCGCGACGGCCATCGCCCCCTGGGCGAAGTTGACGACGCGCGCGGCCCGCCAGATCAGCACCAGGGCGAGCGCGAACGCGGCGTAGACCGCTCCCCGGGACAGGCCGTCCAGGGTGAGGAAGACGAAGCGGTCCAAAGGTTCTCCCTCCGGGATGGTCAGAAACCGAGGTAGGCGTGGCGCAGGTCGACGTCGTCGCGCAGCTCGCCCGCCGGGGCGGTGGTGACCACCCGCCCGAGAGCCATCACCACGCCCTGGTCGGCGACCGAGAGCGCGCTGCGGACGTTCTGCTCGACCAGCAGGACGGTGAGGCCGGTGCGGTCGCGCAACTGCCGCAGCAGCGCCATGGTGCGGGCGACCACCCGCGGCGCCAGGCCGAGCGACGGCTCGTCGAGCAGCAGCAGGCGCGGCCGGCCGACAAGCGCGCGGCCGAGCGCGAGCATCTGCCGCTCGCCACCGGAGAGCTGGTGGCCGAGGTTCCGCCGGCGCCGCGCGAGGGGTTCGAAGAGCTCGTAGACCTCGTCGAGAGCGCGGGCTGCGTCGGCCCGGTCCCGCCGCCACAGCCCGCCGAGGCGCAGGTTCTCGTCGACGGTCAGCTCACCGATGACACCGCGCCCCTCCGGCACGTGCGCCATGCCGCGCCGCACGAGCTGCTCCACCGGCGTGCCGCGCAGGTCCTCGCCGGCGAGCTGGATCCCGCCGGACAGGGGGCGCAGCATCCCGGAGATCGCGCGCAGCAGCGTGGTCTTGCCCGCGCCGTTGGCGCCGACCACCGCGGCGATCGTGCCGGCCGGGACGGTGAGGTCGACGGCGTGCAGCACCGGCGCGGCGCCGTAGCCCGCCACCAGCCCGCGCACCACGAGCAGGTCCCCCTCGCCGGTACGCTCGCTGCGCTCGCTCATGCCGCCGCCTCCCTCCGGTCGGCGACGACATGAGGCTCCACCGCACTGCGCCGAACGATTCGCTCGCTGCGCTCGCTCATGCCGCCGCCTCGTCGACGGCGGCGCCGAGGTACGCGTCGGTGACCGCCGGGTCGTCGCGGACCTCGTCCGGGGTGCCGGCGGCGATCACTCGGCCGAAGTCGAGCACGACGATCTCGTCGCAGACCGCCATCACGAGGTCCATGTGGTGTTCGACGAGCAGCACCGCGCACGGGTCGGCGTCGCGGCGGGGCAACTGCCGGATCAGCTCCGCCAGTTCGGCGATGTCCTCGGCCCCCAGGCCGCCGGCGGGCTCGTCGAGCAGGAGCAGTCGCGGCCGGGCGGCGAGCGCGCGGGCGAGGGCGACCCGCTGGCGTACGGCGAAGGGAAGCGTGCCGGGCGCGGCGCCGGCATGCGCCGCGATGCCCAGGCTGTCGAGGACGTCGAGGGCGTGCCGGCGCAACCGGGCCTCGTCGCGGTCGCTGCGGGGCAGCCCGAGCAGCGCCGGGAGGAAGCCGGCCCGGGCGGTGTGCGTGGCGCCCGCCATGACGTTCTCCAGCACGGTCAGCCCGGCGAAGAGCCCGGTCCCCTGCAGCGTGCGGGCGATGCCGAGCCGGGTGAGCCGGTGCGGGCGCGGGCGCAGTGGGCGACCGTCCAGCGTGAGCGAGCCGGACTCCGGCGGGACGAAGCCGCAGACGACGTTGAACAGCGTGGTCTTGCCGGCGCCGTTGGGGCCGATCACCCCGACCACCCGGCCGGGTGGCACCCGCAACGAGACGTCGTCGAGGGCGGTGAGGCCTCCGAAGCGCACCCCGATGTGGTGCAGCGCGAGCCCTTGCTCCATTCACCCATCCCTCGGTAGTGGCGGGTGTTATTTACACTCGCAGTGTACGTTTCTCGGTTTCCCCGTCAATACCTTCAATGTTTCGATCCGGCCACCCCCCGCAACGGCCGGAGCGGGCCCGTCGGGGCACGCCACGACGGCGCGCACGCGGGCGGGGCGGCCGCCACCGCGGCCGCCCCGCCCCCTGACGTCAGGCGCTCGGGCAGGTGTTGCGGTACTCCTCGATGGCGAGGCCGCTCGGCCCCGGGCAGAGGAACGGCTCGTAGCGGGTGTCGTTGTCCACGAACCGCTTCAGCCAGGCGACCATCTGCCGCGCGGTCGGCGTGTTGACCGTCTGCGGGAAGAAGTGGCTCGCCCCGTTGAGTTCCAGGTACGCCTTCTCGGCCGAGGCCGGGATGCTGTTGTAGAACGGCTCCGAGTGGCTGGCGACCGGCGCCACGGTGTCGGACTCGCCGCCGATGATCAGCGTCGGCACCTGGATCGTGTTCCAGGTCTTGTCCAGGTTCCACGGGGCCAGTGGCACGGCCGCCTGCAACGACGGCCGGGACGCGGCCGCCTCCAGGCTGCCGCCGCCGCCCATCGAGTGGCCGGCCACGGCGAGCCGGGTGCCGTCGATCCGGGTACGCACCGAGCTGCGCTGGACGAGGTAGTCGAGGGCGGCGAGAAGCTGCCGCCCGCGGCTGTCGGGCTGGTCGAGCCGGCTGTTGGTCTCGATGCCGATCACCACGAAACCGTGCGAGGCGATACGCGGGCCGAGCCAACTGATGCTGGACCAGGCGGCGGTGTAGCCGGGCGAGATGGCGATGGCACCGAAGGTGCCCTGGCTCGTGTCGGTCGGGTAGTAGATGACGCCGCCGCCGAAACCGGTGACGCTCAGCGAGGAAACGCTCTGCGACGCGGTGGCGAACGGGCCGCGGCTGGCTTCCAGCAGCGCGACGGTGGGGGCGGGGCCCCGCTCGTACGGGTTGTCCGCGGCCTGTGCCGCACCGGCGGGCGCGGCCAGGAGGCCACCGGCGACGAGCGCGGCGGCCATCGCCGCGCGGGCGGCGCGGGCGAGGGCGGAACGGGGACGGGTGTCGGTCGGTGATGACACGTCGGGCACTCCCTAGCGGTGGGGGATGTATCGACGTGCGTCAGTCTTCGGCGTGCCGGCCGGCCCTCGCATCGGCGAAATCACCGGTCCCGCGACGGGCACGGCGGCGGCGGCCCGCAGGCCGCCGGATCAGTGGACCGCGACCGGGGCGCCGAACCGTACCGCGACGCCCGGGGACCAGAGGACGCTCACCGGCGCCGACTCCGGCGGGGTGAGCCCGGCCGCCCCGACCAGCTCGTCGTCGAGGTGCACGAGCTCGGCCCGGTGCAGCGGCCAGCGCGGGTGGACGTTGGGCATGTGCAGCGTGCGCCCGTACGCGCGGGTGTGCAGGCCCCAGCGGGCCGTGAGGAAGTGCTCGAGCGGGCTGGGCTCGGCGATCGCGGGACCCACCCGCACGCGCAGGGTGCTGCGTGTCCCCGCCGGGCCGGGCCAGCGCCGGCGGCAGGTGTAGGTGAGCAGGTCACCGTCGCGGCGCACCCGCATCCGCGACCACAGGTACGGCAGGCGCAGGCTCACCCGGGCCGCGAGGACCGGCAGCAGCCGGGCGGCGTCCAGCGAGAGGAACACCACGGCGCGTCGGCCGGCCGTGTCCACGCTGTACACGCGGACGTTGGTCTCGCCGAACGAGCCCAGGTAGGGCAGGCCCGGGCCGGCGAGCAGCCCGAGCCGCACCATGCGGAACGCGACGAGTCCCACGTACGTGCGGCCGCCCAGGACGTCGGGGCGGGTGCCGGGCGGCAGCAGCGGCGCCACGTCGGCCGGGTCCACCGCCCAGTGCAGGAAGGCGAGGTCGTGCCAGCGCTGGACCAGCACCGGGTGGCGCAGCGGCCGGGTGGCCTCCGCGGTCACCGCCTCGGCGTCCATGCCGGCATTGTCGCCCGGCGTGCGGCCGGCGGGCCGGCCCGCGCGCCGGCGTGTCGGCGTGTCGGGCCAGGCGCCGGCGTGTCGATGTGTCGGGCCACGCCCGGGTGGGCCCGGCTGGTTCGGGCCCACCGCCGCCGGGGTGCTCGATAGTGTGGCGGCTGGCCCGGAACCGGTCGCGGCGCCCGCGCACCAGAGGAGGCAGACGCGGTGACGTCGAGTCCGCTCCCCCGCATCCTCCGCCGCCGCGGCGAGCCCGAGCATCCGACGTTCCTGGAGCTGTTCTTCGATCTCGTCTACGTCTTCATGCTCTCCCGGCTCGCCGCGGGACTGGCCGAGGACCTCACGCTCCGAGGCGCCGGCCAGACCGCCGTCCTGCTGATGGCGGCCTGGTGGGTCTGGGTGCTCACCGCCTGGCTCACGGACCTGTTCAACCCGCGGCTGCCGGTCATCCAGGCGACCGTCCTCACGGTCATGTTCGGCACCCTGGTCATGGCCATCGCGGTGCCCGAGGCGTTCGACGGCTACGGCTGGCTGTTCGTCACCGCGTACTTCGGCATCCACGTCGTCCGCGACGCGGTGCTCATCCCCGGCACCCGCGTGAACCGTCCGATCCAGGCGCGCAGCATCCGGGTGTTCTTCTGGTTCGTGGTCAGCGCGGCCCCGTGGGCGGCCGGGGTGTTCGTGGACGGGACGGCCCGGCTCGCCCTGTGGGCTCTCGCGGTGACGGTCGACCTCGGCTCGGCCCGGGTCGGCTGGCCGACGCCCCGGTGGGGACGCACCGAGCTGGCCAGCCAGATCTTCACCGGACCCCACCTGTCCGAGCGGCACCGGGAGATTTTCGTCATCGCGCTCGGCGAGCTGGTCCTGTCCGTCGGCACGGGGTTGGCCGGCAGCGGCTTCGAGGCGGCCCGGGTGGCCGCCTCGGCCGTCGCGTTCGGCAGCGTGGTGCTGCTCTTCTGGCTCTACTTCCACCGGGTGGAGCAGCTCCTGGCGTCGGCGGGGTTCATGACGGTGGAGCGGGTACGTCCCGGCACCTCGACCTCGTACAGCCATCTCGTCCTGGTGGCCGGGGTGCTGCTCGTCTCGACGGGCAGCACCCTGGTCATCGAGACGCCGCTCGGCGCCACCCCGCCGGCCGTGGCGATCGCCATCCTCGGCGGCCCCGCGCTCTACCTCCTGGGTGGCTGCCTGCTCGACGGCGTCCTGACCGGCCGGGTCCTGTGGTCCCGGGTGCTGGGCATCGTGCTGCTCGGCGCCCTCGCGCCGGCCATGGTCCTGCTTCCGCCGCTGGCGGTGCTGGCGGTGGCGAACGCGGTACTGCTGCTCGTCCTGGTCGGGGAGACGGTGACCTTCCGCTCGCGGCTGGTGCGCGCGCCCGCCCCGAGCCGCTGAGGCCGCGCGGCGCGGCGGGCGGCGAGGCGCGTCGGCCTCCGGTCGCGCACGTCAGCCCAGCGCCGGAGGTCTCGGTTCGCGGGTGTGCAGCCGGGTGCTCACGAGGTTCGCGGCGGCGATCAGGAACAGGACGGCCATGGCGAGCAGCGCCAGCAGGACCGGCGGCAGCAGCGACGAGGCCGGCGCGGCGCCGGCCAGCAGCACGACGCCGGCCGCCCGGGAGCGGGAGATCCGACCGAAGACGGTGTAGTCGAGCAATCCGCGGCCGACCAGGAACAGCGCTGGGGCGCCGAGGATGAGCGCCGCCCAGCGGGGCGGCGTGTCGCCGAACGGCCGGAGCACCACGAGGTGGCTGGTGACCGCCGAGCCCGCGATGCCGGCCACCATCGTGAGGTGGGTGAAGGCCGCCGACTGGGTGAGCCGTGGCGGGTTCGTCGACCGGGCGATCGCCTCGGTCAGCAGCTCGCCGGCACGGTAGATGTAGATCCGCCACATGAGGACCACGGTGGTGAACACCACCACCAGCGCGGCGGCCCGGCCCGGCGTGTACGGCTGCTGGCTGAACGTCGTGCCGGTCACGAGGATCGCCACACCGAGCGCGATGATGACGAACTGCCGGTACCGCTCGGCCATCCGCTCGCCGGTGAGTCGCCACTCCCGCGCCCGGGAGCGCCCGATCCGGGGCAGCGGCCAGCCGAGCACCGCCGCCGTGTACTCGACGGCGACCGCGCACCCCCAGAACGCCAGCCGGGTGTGGCCTTCCACCAGCGCGCCGCCGATCCAGCCGATGCCGGCGACGGCCTCCCAGGCGACGATCCGGCCGCTGCGGCGCGGTTCGGCGGGGTCGTGGCCGCCCAGCAGGTTGGCGACCAGGTAGGCGGCGCCCGAGCCGAGATGGAGGACGAGGTAGGTGACCGCGAAGAGCAACCCGCGGTCTTCGTACGCGTCGGGCGCGGCGGCGGCGAGCAGCAGGCTGGCCATCGCCACGCCGAGCAGCTGCCACCGGACGATCCGGCGTCCCGTGTCGAGCGTGTCCGCCGACCACGTGGTCAGCGACCAGATCAGCGTGAAGGCGAGGAGCAGCACCACCGTCCCGGCGAGACCCGTCCAGGTCACGTCGTCGGCCAACGCCCTGGTGAGCGAGACCAGCGCGAAGACGTAGACCAGGTCGAAGAGGAGTTCCAGGGAGGCGGGGCGGCCGGGATCCCGGCGCGCCGCCCGGGCCGCTTCGGCACCGCCCTCCGCCGCCATCGCCATCGCGCGTCACCCCGGCCCGCCGTACCGTTCCCGCCGGGACGACACTACGGGCCCCACGGTGGCCGCGGTCGCATCATCCATTTCTTACAGTGCTGTCGCCGCAATCTTTCATTCTCCAGTCTGACTATTGCTGCCCCACGTCGACGACTGGCATGATGTCCGTCAATTCCTCGACCAAGGAGCGGTTGCCATGGCACTCACCCGCCGCACGCTCATCGGCTCCGTCGCGGCGGGATCCGCGCTCGCCGCCCTCCCCGACCCCGCGCCGGCGCCGGCCGCGGCGGCCAGCCCGCCCGGCGACGTGGTAGGCAAGATCACCGTCGGTTACCAGGGCTGGTTCAGCTGCCCCGGTGACGGCGCGCCGATCGGCGGCTGGTGGCACTGGAGCCGCGACCGCTTCCAGCCGCCGTCACCGGCCAACACCACGATCGTCTCCTGGCCCGACATGCGCGAGTACGCCCGCGGCTACCCGACGGCGTACCCCAACCTCGGCAACGGACAGCCGGCCCAGCTGTTCTCCTCGTACGACCAGCAGACCGTCGACACCCACTTCCGCTGGATGCAGGAGCACGGCTGCGACACCGCGGCGCTGCAGCGGTTCAACCCGTTCGGTGACGAGGGGCCGACCCGCGACGCCATGGCGGTCAAGGTCCGCGGCGCGGCCGAGCGGTTCGGGCGCAAGTTCTACATCACGTACGACGTCACCGGCTGGACGGCCATGCAGTCGCAGCTCAAGCAGGACTGGACGAGCAAGATGTCGGCCCACACGGCGTCTCCCGCGTACGCCCGGCAGAACGGCCGGCCGGTGGTGTGCATCTGGGGGTTCGGCTTCAACGACGACGGCCGGCCCTTCGCGCCCGAGCCCTGCCTCGAGGTGGTCCAGTGGTTCAAGGCGCAGGGCTGCTACGTCATCGGCGGCGTGCCCACCTACTGGCGGCAGGGCATCAACGACTCCCGGCCCGGCTTCGGCGCGGTCTACCGGGCCTTCCACATGATCTCGCCGTGGATGGTCGGGCGCACCGGCACCCTCGACGGACTCGACTGGTTCCACACCAACGTCAACGTGCCCGACCTCGCCGACTGCGCCGCGAACGGCATCGACTACCAGCCCTGCGTGATGCCTGGCGACCTGTCGGCCGGGCACCGCCGGCACGGCGACTTCTACTGGCGGCACCTCTACAACATGGTCCGGCTCGGCGCGCAGGGGCTCTACGTCTCGATGTTCGACGAGTTCAACGAGGGCAACCAGATCGCCAAGACCAGCGAGACGGCGGCCACCACACCGGCCGGTGCCGGCATCCGGGCGCTCGACGAGGACGGGACGTTCTGCTCGGCCGACTACTACCTGCGCCTCACCGCGGACGGCGGCCGGATGCTCAAGGGACAGCTCGCGCTCACGCCGGTCCGCCCGACGCCACCCGTGGCCGGCGGCACGCCGACCCCGCCGACGCCCCCGGGCAACCTGACCGTCACCGGCCGCACCGCCACCAGCGTCTCGCTGGCCTGGAACGCCTCCAGCGACGCCGACGGCGTGGCCGGCTACCAGGTCCGCGAGGGCGGCCGGACGGCCGCCTCGGTCACCGGCACCTCGGCCACCGTCACCGGGCTGAGCCCGGCCACCGCGTACACCTTCACCGTGGTAGCGCTGGACACCGCCGGCACGGTGTCGCCGCCGTCGAACGCGGTCACGGCGACCACCGCCCCCGCCGCCCAGACCGACCTGGCCCGCGGCCGACCCACCGCGGAGAGCAGCCACACCCAGGTGTACGGCAGCGGAAACGTGGTCGACGGCAACCCGGACAGCTACTGGGAGAGCGCCAACCACGCGTTCCCGCAGTGGGTGCAGGTCGACCTCGGCGCGCCCACCGCGGTCCGGCGGGTCGTCCTCCGGTTGCCCCCGTCGCCGGCCTGGTCGACCCGTACCCAGACCCTCGCGGTGCTGGGCAGCACCGACGGGGCCGGCTGGAGCACGCTCGTGGCGTCCGCGGGCCGGGTGTTCGACCCGGCGAGCGGCAACCAGGTGACGCTCACCGTGGGCGCCGTCCCGGTGCGGTACGTGCGGGTCCACGTCACCGGCAACACCGGCTGGCCCGCCGGGCAGCTCTCCCAGCTCGAGGTCTACACCGCCTGAGCCCCGCACCACCCGCCACCGAGTAGAGACGAGCTGACCCATGACGTCGACCACCCGCGCGGCCCTGCCGCGTACGCGACCACGGCGCCGCCCGCCCGCCGTGGTCGCCGCACTGACGGCGCTGGCCACCGCGCTCGGCGTCCTGGCCGGCGCCCCGGCCGCCGCCGCCGCCCACGACGCCGCCACGGCCCGCGAGACCGCCGCCGCCCGCCCGGTGGTGACCCGGGCGGCCCTCGACCCCGCGCTGGTCGCGGGCCGGGGCGCCCGCGTCGGGTTCCTCGAACAGGAGGCGGAGAACGCCGTCACCGACGGCGAGGTGATCGGGCCCGACCGCGACGCCTACACCCTGCCGTCGGAGGCCTCCGGCCGGCGGGCCGTCCGGCTCACCCCGGGGCAGCACGTCGAGTTCACCCTTCCGGCCACGGCCAACGCCATCACCGTGCGCTACAGCATCCCCGACGCGCCCACGGGCGGCGGCATCAGCGCGCCGCTCGACGTCGCGGTGAACGGCAAGCGGATCCGCACCATGACGCTGACCTCGCAGTACGCGTGGCTCTACAACCAGTACCCGTTCAGCAACGACCCGGGCGCCGACCTGCTGCACCCGGACTGGTGGATCACCGAGTGCTCGTGCGTGCCCGCGGCCACCACCCCGTACCCCACGATCGCGAAGCCCTTCCGGCCCAGCCACTTCTACGACGAGCAGCGGCTGCTGCTCGGCCGCACGTACCGGGCCGGGGACCGGATCCGGCTCACCGCGCCGGCCCGGACGAACGCCGCCTGGACGATCGTGGACCTGCTCGACTCCGAGCTGGTGGCCCCGCCGCGCGTCCGGCTGCTCGCCGCGAACGTGCTGGCCTTCGGCGCCGACCCGACCGGCGCCCGGGACTCGGCCCCCGCCATCGAGCGTGCCATCACGGTCGCCCGGCGCACGGGGCTGCCGGTCTACCTGCCGCCGGGCACCTACCAGGTGAACCGGCACATCGTCGTCGACGACGTGACGATCGAGGGCGCCGGCAACTGGTACACGATCGTCCGGGGTCGCGAGGTCGCCCTTCCCACCCCGACGCCGGACGGCTCGGTGCACACCGGCGTTGGCTTCTACGGCCGGGACGCCGCCGTCGGCGGCAGCCGCGACGTCCACCTCTCCGGCTTCGCCATCGAGGGCGACGTGCGGGAGCGGATCGACACCGACCAGGTCAACGGGATCGGCGGGGCGCTCAGCGACTCGACGATCGACGGGCTGCACATCCGCCACACGAAGGTGGGCATCTGGCTGGACGGGCCGATGCGCAACGTCCGGATCACCAACACCATGATCGTCGACCAGATCGCCGACGCCGTGAACTTCCACACCGGGGTCACCGACTCCCTCGTGGCCCACACCTTCGTCCGCAACACCGGCGACGACGGCCTCGCCATGTGGTCGGAGGCGACGGCGAACGCGCGCAACACCTTCGACCACAACACCGTGCAGTCACCGGTGCTGGCCAACGGGATCGCCATCTACGGGGGAACCGACACCACCGTCTCGAACAACCTCGTGGCCGACCCGGTGCGTGAGGGCAGCGCCATCCAGGTCGGGTCCCGGTTCGGCGCCGAACCCTTCACGGGATTCCTGCGTATCAGCGGAAACACCACGGCCCGCGCGCGGCACCTGGGAGCTGAACTGGAAGATCGGGCTCGGCGCCATCTGGTTCTACGCCCTCGACCGCAGCATCGACGCGCGGATCGAGGTGGTCGGTGACGCGTACCTGGACAACACCTACAACGCGATCATGCTGGTGAGCGAGTGGGGCGTGAAGGACCTCTACTCGATCGACGACGTGCGCTTCCGGGACATCCGGGTCGACGGCACCGGCACCTCGGTCGTCAGCGCCCGCACGGCCGGCTCGGCGTCCTTCCAGAACGTGGACGCGCGGCACGTGGGCGCGGTCGGGGTGAACAACTGCGGGTCCTTCCACTTCACGCCGGCCGGCTCCGAGTTCGCCCTCACCGACCTCGGCGGCAACGACGGCGGCTGGCTGGCCGACTGGCAGTTGCCGAACACGATCACCTGCGACGACCGCCCGCCGGTGGTCCCACCACCCCCACCCACAACCTGGTAACCCACCTTAACGCTGATCATGAGGTTGACGGCGGGTTCGGAGATCCACTCCGCCGTCAACCTCATGATCACCAAAGGCCGGCGGGTGGGCGGTGAGGTCAGGCCGTCACGTGGGCGCTGTCGCCGCCGGTGGCGGCGAACGCCGTGCCGCTGACCATCCGGGCGGCGTCCGAGGCGAGGAAGACCACCAACGGGGCGACGTCCTCCGGCGCGAGCCACGGCACCCCGAGCGGCGTACGCGCCCGCAGCGCCTCGACGGCGGCCGGCTCGTCCCGGGTCACGTCCCCGGTCGGGGTGCGGCCGGCCTCGCCGAGCGCCTGCGCGTAGCGGTCGCGGTGCCGGGTCAGCGCCGTGTCGACCAGCCCCGGGATCACGGCGTTCACGGTGATGCCGTGCGCGCCCAGCTCCAGCGCCGCCGACTTCATGAGCCCGATGATCCCCCACTTCGACGCCGAGTACGCCGCGCCGGCCTTCATGCCGTGCTGGCCCTGTGTCGAGGAGGTGACGATGATCCGGCCGCCGCCCCGGCTCACCAGCAGCGGCGCGAAGACCCGCAGCACGTTGGCGGTGCCGGTCAGGTTCACGTCGATCTGGTCGTGCCAGTCCGCGTCGGACATCTTTAGCAGCGGCCGGAGCCCCTGGATGCCGGCGTTGGCGAAGACGACGTCCACCCCGCCCCAGTCGTCCCGGACCCGCTCGGCGACCGCCCGCACCTGGCCGATGTCCCGCTGGTCGGCGGTCGCGCCGAGCCAACGCCGCCCCTGCGCCACGACCTGCCGGCCGGTCTCGTCCAGATCCGCCCCGCTCGCCGGCGGATACTCGAGGATTCCGCTCACGGGCGCCGCGATGTCGACGCCGACGACGTCGGCGCCGGCACGGGCCAGCGCGACGGCCGCCGCCCGCCTCGATCCCCCGTGCCGCCCCGGTGACCACGGCGATCCGTCCGTCCAGTCGGTCCGTTCCTCCACCCACCTGATCTCCCCTCCGCCCCCGCGCTAGTCCGACGGGGTCGGCCCGAGCAGCCGGAGCTCCTCGATGTCCATCGTCGCCTGCAACTCGCGCAGCACGACGTCATCGATCTCGTTGGCGTCGCGCATGCGGGTGATCTCCCGGCGCTTGCGTTCGAGGACGCCGAGCCGCAGCTGACGTTCGATCTCGCGCGCCCGCGGCGCCCCCTCCTCGCGCTCCGCCGCGCGGATGTCGTCGATGAGTGCCTCGTAGTCGGTGCGGACCCGGCTCATGACGTCGTCGTCGGCGCCGACCTCGGCGGCGATGTCCGGCAGCGCCGCGAGACCGGCCTGCCCGGCGCGTACCCGCGCCTGACGGACCTCGTCGGCGCGCTGCGGATCGCCCATGAGGCCCGCCCAGCGCACGACCAGCGGCAGCGTGGTGCCCTGGACCAGCATGATCGACAGGATCGCCACCGCCGTGCAGAAGATGATGAGGTCGCGCTCCCGGACGGGCTGGCCGTTCGAGGCCGTCAGCGGCACCGCCAGCGCCGCGGCGAGCGACACCGCGCCACGGAAGCCCGCCCACCCCGCGACGGTGCGGATCCGCGCCGACACCCGGGCCGTACGCTGCACCTCCCGCCGGTCGATCGCCCTGATGCCTACCGTGGCCACGAAGATCCAGGCCATCCGGGTCACCACCACCACGAGGGTGATCACCAGCGCGATGACCAGCGCCCGGCCCGTCGAGACGCTGGTGACGCTGCGCACCGCCCGGGGAATCTGCATCCCGAGCAGCACGAACAGCCCGCCGTTGATCAGGAACGTGGAGAGGTCCCAGAACGCGAACGCCACCACCCGGGAGCGGGCCCGGATCACCCGCGGGCCCGCGTAGGACAGGACCAGACCGGCCACCACCACCGCGAGCACGCCGCTGGCGTGGATGGCCTCGGCGATCAGGAAACCCGCGAAGGGCGTGAGGACGCTGAGCGCCCCCTCGCGCATCGGGTCGTCGACGCGCTTGCGCACGTACACCACGAGGATGCTGACGGCCAGTCCGGCCGCGATGCCACCGACGAACGAGAGGGTGATCTGGCCGGTGAGGCCCAGGGCGCTCGGCACGGCCCCACCGGCGAGCAGACCGACCGTGACCGAGAACAGCACCAGCGCGGTGCCGTCGTTGATCAGGCTCTCCGCGTGCAGGGTGGTGAGCAGCCGGCGGGGCATCCGCTTCGCGAGGCCGGAGACGGCGGCGGCGTCGGTCGGCGCGAGCACGGCGCCGAGCACCCAGGCCGCCGCCGGGTTGACGCCGAGGGTCTGGGCGGCCACCGACACGGTGACCATCGTGAGCCCCACGAGCACCACCGCGAGCAGCCCGATCACCAGCAGGTTGGCCCGGATCTCGCGCAGGCTCGTGGTGAGGGCCTCCCGGTAGAGGATCGCCGGCAGGAAGAGCAGCAGCACCACCTCGGGCTCGAGCACGACGTGCGACAGCGGGGGGAGGAGGGCCAGCAGGCCGCCCATGCCGATGAGCAGCACCGGCGGGGCGACGCGGTAGCGACCGCCGAGCGTGGTGCCGACCAGCACGGTGCTGCCCAGGACCACGAGCAGCAGAAGCCCGCCCACGTCGCACCCCCCGCCGTCACCGCGGTGACCCTCCGGTCTCCACTGTCGCGGTTGCCGGCGGGTCGCGGAGGCGGAACGGGGTCAGCGCGGGGCGGAACGGGGTGGGTCAGCAGAACCAGTCGTCCTGGACCCAGCCCCGCCGGTTGATGTGCCCGTACGCGAAGCCGTAGACGTAGCCGCCGCTGCGCGGCCCCTCGACGAGGAAGGTCTGGCCCCGGTAGAGCGTGCCCATCCAGGCGCCGTTCCCGAGGGTGCCTTGGACCTGCCTCCTCGTGTTCGTCGATGGCGCGGCACCACCCGCCCGCCGCCGCATAGGCTCACGGTGACGGCAGGTCCGGCTCGTCGTCGGGGGGTGTACGTGACGGCTGCGGGGCGACGGCGCACACCGGCGCAGCCGTGGCCGGACGGCACCGGGGAACAGATCACGAGCAGCGGAGCCTGCCGGGACCTGCCGCCGGAGCTGGGGCCGGACGCCGTGAGCGTGCTGGAGGGCCGCACGTTCATGTTCTCCAACGTGGCGGGCGACGTGCCGAAGGGCTCGATCGGCGGCCTGGTCCACGACGACACCCGTTTCCTCGACCGGTGGGAACTCACCATCGACGACCTGCCGCTGCTGGTGCTCGGCTCCGGGACCGTCGACCCGTTCTCGGCCGCGTTCTTCCTCGCCAACGCCACGCTGCCGGACCTGCCGGCCAACCGGTTGGGGGTACGGCGGCAACGGTTCGTGGGCGACGGCATGTACGAGCGCATCGAGCTGCGCTACTTCGGTCTCGAGCCGGCCGAGTTCCGCCTCCGCCTCGCCGTCGGCACCGACTTCGCGGACCTCTTCGAGATCAAGGAGTCCGGGCGGGACCGGTCGGCGGAGATCGTCCGCCATCACGAGCCGGACGGCTCCGCGCTCGGCTTCGGGTACCGCAACGGCAACTACTCGGCCATGGTCCGCGTCCAGGCCGACCCGGCCGCGCACGAGGTGGACGGCGACTCGCTGGTCTGGCGGCTGCGGCTGGCCCGCGGCCAGGCCTGGCGCTGCGAGCTGCGGGTGCCCCTGCACTGCGGCGACGAGGACTTCGAGCCGGTCCCGCGCAGCTTCGGCGACATCTTCGAGCGGGACACCGAGGACCCGTCGAGTCGCTGGCTCGCGTCGAAGCCGGTCCTTCATGCAGGCTCGGACCGGCTCGTCGCCGTGTACCGGAAGTCCGCGGCCGACCTCGTGTCGATGCGCATCGAGAAGCGGATCCGCGGCAAGCCGGTGGCCCTGCTCGCGGCCGGGCTCCCCTGGTTCATGACGATCTTCGGGCGGGACACGCTGGTCACCGCCTACCAGACCATCGCCCTGGGCGCCGACATGGCCCGCGGCGCGCTTCTCGTGCTCGCCAAGCACCAGGCCCGGGACCATGACGACTTCACCGACCGCGAGCCGGGGAAGATCTTCCACGAGTTCCGGTCGGGTGAGCTGACACAGCTCGGGATGAAGCCCTACCAGCCCTACTACGGCGGCGCCGACACCACGCCGCTCTGGCTGGTCCTGCTCTCGGAGTACTGGCGGTGGACCGGCGACGACGACCTGGTGGGCGAGCTGCGGCCGAACGCCGAGGCGGCGCTGCGGTGGATCGACGAGTTCGGCGACCTGCACGGCCGCGGCTACGTCGGCTACGCCACCCGCTCCCGGGAGGGGCTGGGCAACCAGTGCTGGCGCGACTCGGGCGACGGCGTGCAGTTCGCCGACGGCACGATCCCGACGCTTCCCATCGCCACCTGCGAGACGCAGGGCTACACGTACGACGCGAAGCTGCGCATCGCGGAACTCGCCGACGGGCCGTGGCGGGACCCGGCGCTGGCGCGCCGGCTGCGCGCCGAGGCGGAGGCCCTGCGGGAGCGCTTCAACCGTGACTTCTGGGTGCCCGAGCGGGGCGGCTACTACGCGATCGGCCTGGACGGCGACGGACGGCCGATCGACTCGATGACGTCGAACATGGGGCACCTGCTGTGGAGCGGCATCGCGCCGCCGGAGCGCGCGGAGCTGGTGGCCGACCAGCTGATGTCCGGGGAGATGTTCTCCGGCTGGGGCGTACGCACGCTCTCCACCGTCGACCGCGGCTACAACCCCATCGGCTACCACCTCGGCACGGTCTGGCCGCACGACAACGCCCTCATCGCCGCCGGCCTCGCCCGGTACGGCCGGCACGACGACGCGTTCCGGATTGTCGAGGCGATGCTGGAGGCGTCCTCCTACTCGGAGCACCGGCTGCCGGAGGCGTTCTCCGGCTACGACCGCACGTTCGGCCGCCGGCCCGTCCCGTACCCGACGGCGTGCAACCCGCAGGCCTGGGCCAGCGGGGCGCCGCTGCTGTTCCTGCGCACGCTGCTCGGGCTGCACCCGGTCGGAGGGCGGCTGGTCGTGGATCCGCACCTCCCCGAGTCGATCGGCCGGATCCGGTTGCGCGGGGTGTCGGCGTTCGGCCGGCGCTGGGACGTGCACGCCGAGGGTCGCCACGGCGAGGTGCGCCCCGCCGAATGACGCGTCAGCCGACATCACCCACCGCGGTCACGCTCGCGAGACCCGGGCGTGCCGTCACCGCCGTCGCCGGGCGCGGGCCGTGGCGCGCGCGTTGGCCTTCTCGATCGCCCGGACCAGGTCGTCCTTGGCCATCTCCTCCGGATGCGGGACGCCGACCCGGCGGGCCACCTCGTCGAGGTGGCCCTTGCTCGCGTTCGCGTCCACGCCCTGGGCGGTCTCGCGCGGGCGGTCCCGGGAGGCGGGGGTGCCCAGCGCCGCCTGCGGGTCGGAGGGTCCGGGCCGCTCCTTGGGCTCCCAGTGGTCGCCGACCTTCTCGTGGGTGTGCTTCAGCGAGGCGTACGCGGTGCGGTGGGCCCGCTCGCCGTCGCCGTAGGTCTCCTCGGCGGACTCGAGCGTCTTCTCGTACGTCCGTACCGCCTTGTCGTCCGAGCGCGCGACGGTCGAGGGCACCTCGGGACGCATCCGCTCGGCCTGCTCGTGCTTGTCGGTCACGGCGCACCTCCCTGGGACGGACCGCGCCCGGCGGATACCCCGCCACGGGCCCGCTACGCCCGGACCCGGGGGCCGTGGGCCGCGGGCCCGCGTGAGGGTGGTCATAACGGCTGGACGGCAACCGGTCACGGACTGCTAGATTCTGCCCAGGTCATGAGCGCCAGCGCGAAGCCCCGGCTCGCTGGCCGGCAACCCTCCTCCGCGGTGGGGTGCCCCGGGTGAGGACCGGGCACCGGAGCGACCTCCGGTGCAAGCGTGGCCTGGTTCCCAGGTCAGCAACGACCCAGGAGAGCCGATGTCGTCCCGTGACACCACCCCGCTCGTCGACCCGTCGTCGCACCGGCCCACGCCGCCGGCCCTGACGCGACGCCGGCACGTCGACATGATGTGGGTCTGCAGCGCCGCCTGTCGGCCCGGCGCCCCGCGCTGAGCGCGGCCTCTCCCGCCCTTTTCCACCGATCCGTCCAGCGGTGCGCCCCGAGGCGCACCGTCGGTGGCGTGCGCCCGCGCGCCGCCGTCGCGAAGACTCCGGAGACACCTGTGCGATTCCTTCCTGCCCTGACCCGGGTGGCCGCTCTCGGCGCGGCCCTGTTCGTCGGCGCCGCCACCCTCACCGCCTGCGGCGGCGACGCGTCGTCGAACGCGGCCGACAACCCCTACCACCTGCTCCAGCCCGGCGTGCTGCGCGCCGGCACGCTGACCGACGCCCCGCCGAACGTGTACCTGAAGGACGGTGAGTTCACCGGCTTCGACAACGACCTGCTCCGCGCGGTCGCCGGCAAGGCCGGCCTGAAAGTGGAGTTCGTGGGCACCGACTTCTCCGCCCTGCTCTCCCAGGTCAACAACCGCAAGTTCGACGTCGGCAGCTCCTCGATCACCATCACCGAGGCGCGCAAGAAGACCGTCGACTTCGGCAACGGCTACGACTTCGGCTACTTCGGACTCGACGTCCCCGCCGGCTCGCCGATCCGGAGCTTCGACGAGCTCACCGGCAAGCGGGTCGTCGTCGTGCAGGGCACCGTCCAGGACGACTACGCCACCGGCAAGGGGCTGAACCCGGTCCGGGTGCCGGACTACAACGGCGCGATCAACCAGCTCAAGGCCGGCACCGCGGACGCGTGGATCGCACCGGCCGAGATCGGCGAGACGTCGGCCGCGGACAGCGGCGGCAAGATCACCGTGGCCGCGAAGCTGCTCAGTCCCGCGCCGACGGCGTACGCGGTGGCGAAGGGGAACGACGCGTTGCGCGAGGCGCTGGACAAGGGACTGGACGAGGTCATCGCCGACGGCACGTGGAGCCGGTTGCAGGCGCAGTACTACCCGGGCCGACCGATCCCGGCGGACTTCAAGCCGGGCAGCGGCACGGTGGCGGTCCCGTCGGCGCCGGCCGCGTCGGCGTCGGCCGCGTCCTGACGGTACGGGTCCACGAGCGAGCAGTGCGGTAGGAGGCGAGACAGATGGATCCGTTGCGCACCCTGTGGGAGACCTTCTTCGACTGGGACTCGATGCGCGAGGCGCTGCCCGAGATGCTGACCGTCGGGCTGCCCAACACGCTGATCCTGGCGGTCTCCGCCGCGCTGCTCGGCTCGGTGCTCGGCATGCTCCTGGCGGTGGCCGGCATCTCCCGCAGCCGGTGGCTGCGCTGGCCGGCGCGGGTCTACACGGACGTGTTCCGCGGTCTGCCGGCCGCCGCCACGATCCTGCTGATCGGCGTGGGCCTCGCGCCGCTCGGCATGCGGGTGTGGGGCCCCGACCCGTACCCGCTGGGCATCCTCGCGCTCTCGCTGATCGCCGCCGCCTACATCGGGGAGATCTTCCGCTCGGGCATCCAGTCGGTGGAGGCGGCCCAGATGGAGGGCGCCCGCGCCCTCGGCTTCTCCTGGGGTGAGGCGATGCGAGTGGTGATCATCCCGCAGGGCGTACGCCGCGTCCTGCCGGCCTGGGTCAACCAGCTCATCGCGCTCATCAAGGACTCCAGCCTGGTCTACTTCCTCGGGCTCGTGGCGAGCCAGCGGGAGCTGTTCCGGATCGGGCAGGACTACGCGGCCACCACGGGCAACGAGTCGGCGCTGCTGCTGGCCGGGCTGTTCTACCTGGCGCTGACCGTGCCGCTGACCCACGTGGTGAACGCCATCGACCGCCGGCTGCGGCACGGCCGGCCCGCCGGCGAGCCGGCCGACGAGATCGAGGACGCCGACCTGGCGCTGCCGGGCGCGGCGGGAGGGAACCAGCGATGAGCGTCGACACCAGCACCTCGGTGAGCCTCGGCCTCCGCGACGTCCACCTGGCCTTCGGCGCCAACCGGGTGCTCCGCGGGGTCGATCTGGACGTGGCCCGGGGCGAGACGGCCTGCGTCATCGGGCCGTCCGGCTCCGGCAAGTCCACCCTGCTGCGCACCATCAACCGGCTTCTCGAACCGGACCGCGGCGACGTGCTGCTCGACGGGCGCAGCGTGCTGCGGGACGACCCGGACGCCCTGCGCCAGCGGGTCGGCATGGTGTTCCAGCAGTTCAACCTGTTTCCGCACATGAGCGTGCTGCGCAACGTCACCCTCGCGCTGCGGCGGATCCGGCGGCTGACCGAGGACGAGGCGGTGGCGGTCGCCCGCGCCCAGCTGGACCTCGTGGGGCTGGCCGGCAAGGCGGACGCCCGGCCCGCGCACCTGTCCGGCGGGCAGCAGCAGCGGGTCGCCATCGCCCGGGCCCTGGCCATGCGGCCGCAGGTGATGCTGTTCGACGAGGCCACCAGCGCGCTCGACCCCGAGCTGGTCAAGGGCGTGCTCGCGGTGATGGCCGACCTCGCGGCCGGCGGGATGACCATGGTGGTGGTCACCCACGAGATGGGTTTCGCCCGCGAGGTCGCCGACACGGTGGCCTTCATGGACCGCGGCGTGGTGCTGGAGTCCGGCGCGCCGGCCGCGATCTTCGAGGCGGCGGAACACCCGCGGCTGCGCCGGTTCCTCGCCGAGGTGCTGTGACCGGCGGCCCGGCCCGCGCCGCCGGTCAGTCCGGCCCGTCGGGCAGGACGTGCGCCACGTAGCGGCGGGCCAGCGTGGCGACGACGGCGTCGGGGTCGGCCGCCCACACGTCGGCGTTGAAGATCTCCACCTCGACGTCGCCGTCGTAGCCGGCCGCCTCGACGGCGCGGCGCAGCAGCGGGAAGTCGATGTGGCCGTCGCCCATCATGCCGCGCGAGAGCAGGGCGTCCGGTGGCAGCGGCGTGATCCAGTCGCAGACCTGGAAGCTCGCGATCCGGCCGGACGCCCGGCGGATCTGGGCCAGCACGTCCGGATCCCACCAGACGTGGAACGTGTCCACCACGACACCCACCTGCTCGGCGGGGAACCGCTCGGCGAGGTCGAGCGCCTGGCCCAGCGTGGAGAGCACCCCGCGGTCGGCGCAGAAGATCGGGTGCATGGGCTCCAGGGCCAGCCGGACGCCGTGCCGTCCCGCGTACGGCGCCAGCTCGGCGATGCCCTCCGCCATGCGTTCCCGGGCGCCCGCGAGGTCCCGGGATCCCTCGGGCAGCCCGCCGACCACCATGACGAGGCAGGCCGCGCCCAGCTCGGCGGCCTCGTCGACGGCGCGGCGGTTGTCGTCGAGCGCCCGGCGGCGAGCGCCCGGATCGGCGGCGGTGAGGAACCCGCCCCGGCACAGCGAGGAGACCCGCAGCCCGGCGTCGGCCACGAGGCGGGCCGCGGCGGGCACGCCGATCGCCTGGACGGGCTCGCGCCACAGGCCGATGGCCGGCAGGCCGGCCCGTACGCAGCCGGCCACGGCCTCGGCGACCGACCACCGGTCGGTCGTGCGCTGGTTGAGCGACAGCCGGCCCAGCCGGGGATCGCCCGGCGCCGGCGTCGGCACGGCCGCCGGCCGGCCCGAGGGGACGTCGAGGGCGTCCACCGTGGACGCCCACACCCCGGTCATCGGGGCACTCCCGCCACGTCGAGGAACGCCCGCAGCCGCGCGGCCGCGAGGTCGGGATCGGGCAGCAGCCGGGCGTCGTCGGCGAGCCGGGCCAGCTCGGCGAGGTGAACGACGGACCGGGCGCTCTGGAGGCCACCGACCATCGTGAAGCCGGGCTGGTGGCCGCCGAGCCAGGCGAGGAAGGCGATGCCGGTCTTGTAGTACCAGGTCGGCGTCGCGAAGACGTGCCGGGCGAGCGGCAGGGTGGGCGCGAGGGCCGCGTCGTACCGGGTCAGGTCGCCGGCGTCGAGGGCCTGGAGAGCGGCCGACGCGGCCGGCGCGATCGCGGCGAACACACCGAGCAGGGCGTCGCTGTGGTGGGTGCCGTCGCCGCGGATCAGCTCCGGGTAGTGGAAGTCGTCGCCGGTGTAGAGGCGTACGCCGGCCGGCAGGGCGGCCCGCAGCCCCCGTTCGTGCTCGGCGTCGAGCAGGGACACCTTCACCCCGTCCACCTTGGCGGCGTGCCGCCCGACGAGGTCCAGGAACGCGGCGGTGGCGGCCGGGACGTCCGGCGAGCCCCAGTAGCCGTGCAGGGCCGGGTCGAACATGGGGCCGAGCCAGTGCAGGATCACCGGCCGGGAGACCTGGTCGAGCAGGGCGCCGTAGACCTTCGCATAGTCCTCGGGCCCGCGGGCGAGCCGGGCCAGTTGGCGGCTGGCCATGAGGATCACCTGCGCGCCGCTGGCCTCCACGACCTCGATCTGCTCGGCGTACGCGGCCGTCACGTCGTCGAGGGAACCGAGGTCGGCCGGGGCGTGGTCGGTGCCGGCGCCGGCCGCGATCCGGCCGCCCACCTCGCGCGCGGCCGCGGCGCTGCGGTCGATCAGTTCCCGGGTGGTGGCCCAGTCGAGGCCCATGCCGCGCTGCGCGGTGTCCATCGCCTCGGCCACCCCGAGGCCGTACGACCACAGGTGCCGGCGGAACGCCAGGGTGGACTCCCAGTCGACGGCGGCGGGCGCGCCGGGCGTGTTGTCGCCGAGCGGGTCGGCCACCACGTGCGCCGCCGCGAAGGCGACGCGGGCGGTGAGCGGTGCGGAGGGCCGCTCCCACCGGGCCGGCTCGGCGAGCCGTCGCTCCTCCAGCGAACCGTCGGGGCGGGGCAGGCGCACGGTCGCGCTCACGCCGTCAGCTCCGGCAACTCGATGCGGCGGCCCTCCCGCGACGAGCGCAGGCCAGCGTCGGCGAGTTGCACGCCGCGCGCGCCGGAGAGCAGGTCGTACGGGTTCGGCGCGTCCTCCACGACGTGCCGGACGAACTGCTCCCACTGGGCCTTGAAGCCGTTGTCGAAGACGCCGTTGTCGGGCACCTCCTGCCACTGGTCGCGGAACCGCTGGGTCTCCACGAGGTCCGGGTTCCAGACCGGTTTCGGCGTGGCGGCCCGGTGCTGCACCCGGCAGTGGTGCAGCCCCGCCACGGCGCTGCCGTCGGTGCCGTCGACCTGGAACTCCACCAGCTCATCGCGGTTCACACGCACGGCCCAGGACGAGTTGACCTGGGCGACGACGCCGCCGTCGAGCTCGAAGATGGCGTACGCCGCGTCGTCGGCGGTCGCGTCGTAGCGCGTGCCCTGCTCGTCCCAGCGGTGCGGGATGTGGGTGACGACGCGCGCCGTGACGGCGCGGACGTGACCGAAGAGGTTCTCCAGCACGTAGTTCCAGTGCGGGAACATGTCCAGCGCGATGCCGCCGCCGTCCTGTGCCCGGTAGTTCCAGCTCGGCCGCTGGGCCGGCTGCCAGTCGCCCTCGAAGACCCAGTAGCCGAACTCGCCACGCACCGACAGGATGCGGCCGAAGAACCCGCCCTCGACGAGCCGCTTGAGCTTCAACAGGCCGGGCAGGAAGAGCTTGTCGTGCACCACGCCGTTCTTCACCCCGACCCGGCGGGCGTGCCGGGCGAGCTCGAGGGCGCCGGTGAGGGACTCCGCGCTGGGCTTCTCGGTGTAGATGTGCCGGCCGGCGTCCATGGCCTTGATCAGCGACTTCTCGCGGACCTGCGTGAGCTGGGCGTCGAAGTAGAGGGGACAGTCGTCGTCGGCGAGCGCGGCGTCGAGATCGGTGGTCCAGCGGTCGAGGCCGTGCCGTTCCGCGATCTCCCGCAGCTTCGTGGCGTTGCGCCCCACGAGCAGGGGTTCGAGCTGCACGCGGGAGCCGTCGGACAGCGCCACGCCGCCCTGTTCGCGGATGGCGAGGACGGACCGCAAGAGGTGCTGCCGGTAGCCCATGCGGCCGGTCACCCCGTTCATCACCACACCGAGTTTGCGACCGGCCATCGACGGACCTCCCCTTGGAAAGCGCTTACCGGGAACGGTAGGCCAGAGCGCCGCACGGGTGCAAGCCCTGTCCACAGCGGTCGGTCGCCCGACGGCGGGGCCGGTCCGCCGGCCGGCGGAGGCGCAGGTCATCGGGCCGGTACGGGGTTTGACGCCGTGATCGGCGGCTTCCTACGCTGGCGGCAAACGGTTTCCACCCGCGTCCGGGAAGGACGGTGTCGTGACCGGTTCCGTCACCCTGCACGACGTGGCACGCCGCGCCGGCGTCTCGCTGGCCACCGCCTCCCGCGCGCTCAACGGCAGCCCCAACCGGGTCGTCGGCGAGAAGCTGCGTGAACGGGTGCTGCGCGCCGCCGCCGAGCTGCGCTACTCCCCCAACGCCCACGCGCAGGCCATGGCCCGGGGGCGGACCAACATCGTCGGCCTCTCCCTGCACGACATCGCCGACCCGTACTTCTCGGCCGTCGCGGCCGGCGTGATGCGCGAGGCCGCGGCGCACGGCCTGCTGGTCACCATGGCGAGCACCGAGCGCCGGCCCGGAGCGGAGACCGACTACGTGGGCGCGTTCCGGCGTCACTGGGCCAGCGTGGTGATCGTGGTGGGCAGCCGCACCGACGACCGCGCGGCCACCGACCAGCTCGCCGAGGAGCTGGCCGCGTTCGAGGCCGAGGGTGGCCGGGCGGTGGCCGTCAGCCAGCCGCGACTGCCCGTGGACACCGTCTCGATCGACAACCAGGCCGGCGCGCGCGACCTCGGCCACGCCCTGCACGACCTCGGGCACCGACGGTTCGCGGTGCTGTCCGGGCCTCCCGACCTGCTGACCGCCAGCGAGCGGGTGGCCGGCTTCCGGGACGCGGTGGCGCAGCGCGGTGGGCGGCTCGCGGCGGAGCACGTGGTGCCCGGGCCGTTCACCCGCGACGGTGGCTACGAGGCCATGCGACGACTGCTCGACCGCCAGCCCGACGTCACCTGCGTCTTCGCGGTCAACGACGTCATGGCGGTGGGCGCCATGGCCGCGTTGCGCGACCGCGGCGTCGAGCTGCCCGCCGGCATGGCCGTCGCCGGGTTCGACGACATCGCGACCCTGCGCGACGTGAGCCCCGGGCTGACAACAGTGCGGATTCCGCTCGAGGAGATCGGCGCGCTGGCCGTACGCCTGGCGTTGGACGACGACGTCGAGCGCCCCCGACTGCGCCGGGTCGGCGGCGAGGTGGTGGTCCGGGCCAGCACCCCCCGCCGGCCCGCCTGAACGCCCCGGCTTGGGTCCGACGGCCCGGCGAAGCGGCGCCGGGGAGCGGCGGCCCCGTGGCCGCCGCTCCCCGGCCCGGGATCAGGCCACCGGGGTGCCGCGCACCGTGAGGTCACGCAGCCGGCCCACGTTGTCGAACGAGCCGAAGCCCACCCGGCCCGAGCCGAATGTGGTGTCGCGGGCGGTCATGAGCGGATCCTTGGCCCCGTCGACGTAGACCGCGATCTCCCCGGTCGCCGGCAGGTGCCGGACCCGGACGGTGTGCCAGTCCGCGTCCACGATGGCCGGTGCGGCGCCGCGCGACCGCCCGTTCCACTGGTAGTCGATCCTCTCCCGGTCCGCGTTGTTGACCTTGAAGATTCCGTTGTGCGGCAGGATCGTGTTGTCCGTGGACAGGTGGGCGTAGTAGAACTCCGTGTCCGAGCGGTAGCCGAATACGATGATCACGTCCCGGTTGGTCACCTCGACGGGGGTGTCGAGCCGCACCTGGGCGGTGACGTCCACGGCCCCGAACTCCGGCCCGGCCGTGAGCACGGCGTACTCGAACGGTCGGCGCGGGCCGGGACGCTGCACGCCCGCCTCGGCGAGGATGACCTCGTCACCGGTGAACTGCCACTTCGACGGGGTGACCGGCGCCCAGTTGGTCGGCCGCATCGTGTCCCGGACCCGGGTGTCGCCGGGCTTCGCGCTGGCGAACTCGCGGGTGCCGGTCACCTTCCAGATCTTCCCGTTCGCCTTGGCCAACAGGTACAGCTCGCCCTGGGCGTCGGTGCCGAAGCGCAGGTCGACCCGGTTCGGGTCGCCCGGGGCGCCCGGGCCGGAGAGATCCTGCATCCGGACGGGGGTGCCGGTCGCGTCGAAGAGCGCCAGCCGGTGGATCGGCGCCCGCTCCGCGCCGCGCCGCATCTGACTGGTCTCGGTGTAGAGGACCCGGCCGTCGACCAGGTCGCCGAAGACGTACTTGCCGCGCAGGGCCGGCACGTCCCGACCCCGGTAGACGAAGCCACCCGCCACTGCCACCCCGACGTCGGAGGTGCAGTTCCAGCCCGGCGCCGGGTCGTGGTCGTACGCGGCCACGGGGTAGGTGTAGCCGTAGCGCGCGTCGTCGGCGGGCAGCGGGAAGAGCTTGTCGCAGGGCGCGGTCGACGCCTTGTCGAAGACGAACCTGCCCTCGCGCTCGCTCCAGCCGAAGTTGTCGCCCGCCCGCACCTCGTAGATCGCCTCGATGGCGTGCTCGCCGATGTGGCCGAGGTACATCTTCCCGGTCTGCCGGTCCCAGCTGAACCGGTGCGGGTCGCGGAACCCGACGGCGTAGATCTCGCCGAGCGCCCCGGGCCGGCCCACGAAGGGGTTCGACGGCGGGATGCCGTACCGCCGGCTCGCGGCGTTCGTGCCGAGCGGGTCGATCCGCAGCAGCTTGCCGTGCGGCAGGGCGAGGTTCTGCGGGTCGCCGTTGCGTACGCCCAGACCACCGTCACCGGCGGCGATGTAGAGCATCCCGTAGTCCGGGTCGTGCCTCTTCGCCGTCGGGTTGAAGTTGATCTCCTGGATGCCGTGGACCTGGCCGCCGAAGCCGATGCGGAGCACCTCGCGCCGGGTGCCGGCGAACGTGTCGGCGGCGGGGTCGCTGGCCGTCCACTCGGTGATGATGCCGTGGTAGATGGTGCCGTCCTGCGACCAGTCCGGCTGCTCGGTGGCGAGGGACGCCTGTTCGGTGTGGACGGTGTAGAACTTGCCGGTGCGCTTGAAGTCGGGGTGGAAGGCGACGTAGCCGAAGCCCTGCCCGAGACCACGGCCGGAGAAGAACTTCGGGGCGAACGTCGCGGCGACGTCGAGGTAGACGTGTGGCACGCCGTTCTCGACGACGTACAGCTTGCCGTTGAGGTCGGGCACGGCCCGGCGGCCGGAGCCGTCGGGGATCTCCATGATCGTGTTGATCCGGGCGTGCCGCATGAGGCGGGCGTCGGTCGGGGCCGGCGTCGGCTCGGACTTCGGGAACGAGGCGTACTCGGTGAGGACGAGCCCGAGACGGCTCTGGGTCTGGGCCTCCGGGATCGGGTCGTAGATCGCGTCGGCGGCCTGGGCGGGTGGCGCGGCCACCAGCGACAGCGTGAGCGCGGCGGTCGCGAGCAGAGCGGTGGTCACCGGTCTGCGCAGGCCACGGGTGGAGATGCGCACGGTCACTCCATTCTCGGGAACGGGAGGTGGTACGGGTCAGCGCCCGCGGGTCATGTGCCGGTACTGCCGCTCGACGTCACGCGCGGACAGCGCGCGGTCGAGGAACATCAGCGAGTCCATGCGGCAGTCGCACGGGTTCTGCTCGCGGGTGTCCTGTGGGTAGCTGCCGCCGATCTTGATGCCACGCGGGTCGGAGGCGGTGGTGACGTGCGGGCCGGGGCCGTCGACCAGCCAGGGGTCGTCGGTGCGGGTGTAGAAGCCCGCCAGCGGCCGACCGTTGCGGTAGAGGGCCATCGTGCCGGTCGAGAAGTCGAACGTGGCGGCGAGGTGCACCCACTGCCCCACCGGCAGGAGCGTGTGCCAGTCCTGGGCTGCCGCGAACGTCTGGGAGTTGCCGCCGTCGAGCCGCCGGCCGAGCGCGACCAGCCGCAGCTCGCCCTCGACGTCGATGAGTTCGAGCAACGCCCGCACGCCGTGCCCGTCGGAGTCGCCGGTGAGCACACCGGCCAGACCGATGGCGTTGAACAGGTCGTCCGGGTCGGCGGTGGTGGAGTTGGGCCGTGGGGCCGTCATCCCGGCCTTGAACCAGCCCATCACGGTGGTGCCGGCCACGGCGTTGAACGCCCGCAGCGTCCGCACACCGCTGGCCGACCAGGTGCCGGCCTTCCAGTCGTCGTTCCCGGCGACCGTCGGCTCGACCTGCCGGGTCTGCAGGGCGCGGCCGCTTCCGGCGTACGCCCGGTCGGCCACACGCATGGCGGCGCCGCCGTTGACGAGTTCGATCTCGGTGCCGGAACGGCCCTGGTCCCGTTCGAGTGCCGCGTCGCCGGGCACCGGATGGTCGAAGTCGTAGAAGGCGACCAGGTTGTCTCGTAGGGACGGGTGGACGTCGCGCGGGCCGGACCCGCCGGCCGACGCGGGTGGCGCGAGCCCCGCCAGCGCACCGGCCGCCAGGACGGCGGCGGTGGCGGCGGCGACGCGTCGTGCTCTCGACATCGCGTACACCTCTCTGTGCCACGAACCGCGCCGCTCCGGCAGTCGGGGGAAGCGCTTGCCAGAACGGCCGCGCGGGCTGGAAGCGCTTACGGAAGCGCTTACGTACTCTAGGCTGTGCGCTACGTCACTGGCAATGGCCAGACGCATCGGCATCGATGTTTCGGGAGAGTCCTGATGCCCAAGCCCGGCTCGCGGTTGCGCCTCGTCGACGTGGCCGAGCGGGCCGGCGTCTCGCTGGCGACCGCCTCACGGGCCCTCTCCGGTCGCGACGGGGTCAGCGAGGAGGTGGCCGACCGGGTGCGGCGGGTCTCACGGGAACTCGGCTACGTCGCCAACCCGTACGCTCGCACCCTCGCCGGCGGCGCCAGTTCCACGGTGGGCCTCGTGGTGCACCAGGTGGACGACCCGTACTTCGCCGAGATCGCGGCCGGGGTCATCGAGGTCGCCGCCGAGCGGGGACTGCTCGTGCAGATCTGCCACTCGGGCCGCGACCCCCACGTCGAACTGCGCCAGATCCGCCACCTCATCGCCCAGCGGGTCGGCATCATCCTCATCGCCGGCTCGGGCTACACCGGGCCGGGTGTGGAGGCCGAGACGAGGGCCGAGCTGTCGGCCTACCAGAACCTCGGCGGGCGGGTCGCCGTCATCGGCCGCCACTCGCTCGGCGTCGACGCCGTGCTGCCCGACAACGAGGCCGGCGGGCGGGCGCTCACCGAGCACCTGCTGGCGCTGGGCCACCGCCGGATCGCGGTAGCCGCCGGCACGGCGGGACTCACGACCGTCGCCGACCGGCTCGCCGGGGTCTCCTCGGCGCTGCGGGACCACGGGTTGGACCTCGCCGACCTGCCCGTGGTGCACACCGACTTCACCCGGGAGGGCGGCCGGCTGGCGGCGGAGCGCATCCTCGGCGAGCATCCGGAGACGACCGCCGTCGTGGCGCTCAACGACGCCATGGCGATGGGTGTGCTCGCCGTGCTCCGCGCGCACCGCGTAGCCGTGCCGGAGCGGATGTCCGTGGTCGGCTTCGACGACGTCTCCGTGGCCGCCGACCTGGCGCCGAGTCTCACCACCGTCCGGCTCCCGGTGACCGACATGGGGCGGACGGCGCTCGCCCTGGCGCTCCGGCCGCGCTCGGCCCGGCCGCGCCGACGCGCCACCGGGCACACGCTCGTGGTCCGCGACTCGACCGGGCCGGCACGAGCCTGAGGCGTACGGCCGCGGCCGGTGGCCAGTACACCCCTCGTCCCGCCGCTCACCTGCTGCGGCGGACCACCCGCACACCGCACCCGACCGCGCCGATGACGAACAGGGCGCCCAGGAGCTGGAGGCCCGGCGAGTCGTCGGCCTCCCCGTAGACGATGCCGGCGACGCCGATCGCGACGGCCACGAGCGCGAGGACGGCGAGGACGTACTTCATCGGGTTCCCTCCCGGGCAGTGCCGTGTCGGTTCATTCGTCGACCCACTCGAGCAGGTCGCCGGGCTGGCAGTCGAGCACCCGGCACATGGCTTCCAGCGTGCTGAACCGAACGGCCTTGGCGCGGCCGTTCTTCAGCACCGCGATGTTCGCGGGCGTGAGCCCCACCCGTTCGGCGAACTCACCGACGCTCATCTTGCGCTTGGCCAACTCGACGTCGATGCGCACGACGATGGGCATCAGATCACCGCTTCCATGTCGGTGCGCAGCGTGGTGGCCTGCCGCAGCAGCGCGCGCATCACCACCATGAGGAGCCCCACGACGGCGACGCCCACCACCAGCAGGAACAGCAGGAGCGGCAGGCCGGGGTCGTCGGCCCGGAAGCCGACGTAGAGGAACACCCCGACGAGCACCAGCCATCCGGCGGCGATGGCCCCGACGATCGCGTCGACCCAGGCCAGGGAGGCCGGGCTGAAGATGCGGTCGTTCTTGACCATGGTGAGCAGCTTCCAGGTCGCCACGATCACCACCTGGACGCACAGCACCCAGAAGATCGACACGGCGGTCAACGGCCACCTCAGGTACGCCTGCTCCGGCGCCTCCCTGGCCATGTGTGCGAACTGCCCGGGCAGCGAGAGGGTCTGGAACACGACCAGGATCCCGAACAGCAGGACGAGGAAGACCCGGAGAGCGGAGACCGCCCGGTGCTCAGCGAACATGCATCGACTATCACTCGTTACCTATCGAAAGTCAATAGGTTTGGCGATGTTCGGGGCGCCGGGCGGCCTCGACGCGCTCTCGGTCAGAAACCCGGGAAGACGGCCCTCAGGTCGTCCAGGCTCACCGGTCCCGTCACCCGGACGTCCTCCGGCGTGTACTGCGGCCCCAGCCGCCCGACCGTGAGGCGCAGCCACGCCTCGGCCGGCGCCACCAGCTCACCGTCCGGCCGGTCCGGGGCCTCGGTGAGCTCCACCCGCTCGCCCAGCCGCAGCCCGAACGTCCGGTCCGGGTCGTACACCCGCACCGCGAGCAGGGCCTGCCGCCCCGCGAGGACGTCGGGGCGGCCGGTCCACGCGAGCATCGACCCGACCTGGTCGAGCAGCAGCGGCACCGCGTCGGCCGACACGGTCGCGGCCGGGTCGAAGCCGACCTCGACGTCCCACCGGTGCAGGGCGAACTCGCTGAGGCGCAGCCGGCCCGCGGTGGCGACGTCCACCGGCTCCGGCAGGAAACCCAGGTCGATGCGCAGGTCCGCCCGGGCCGACGGATCGAGCGCCTCGTACGCCTCGACGAGCCGCTCGTTGGCCTCCAGGAAGCCGCTCGCGTGCTCGGCGGGTGGCATTGCGTCCCACCGAGCCCAGACCGACGGGTTGAAGTCGCCCCCGGGCGGCGGGTCGCCGGCCTGCGCGGCACGCAGCGCCGCCAGGTTGATCTCCGCGCCGCTGCCGAGGTGACTGAGCACCTGGGACACCTGCCAGTCGCTGGCGCCGGACGGCCGGGTCAGGTCGTCCGGGCCGAGCTTCCCCACGAAGGCGGCGAGCGCGTCGTGCCCGCCGCGCAGGGCGGCTATCGTCTGGTCCGCGATCGAAGACATGTCTCTCCTGTCGACTGCTCGGCGCCGCCGCGCCCCGCGGCCTGCGGAACTCTTCGGTGCTCGGCGCCGCCCACCATCATGCCGCGCGCCGTCGGCCGCCCGTGCCGCTCCGCGCCTATCGCCATGCTCTACTCTCGACGCCTTCACACACACGACGCGGCGCGGTGGGTCTCGCGGGGGCGCCGACGGCAGCCGGCCGGATGCCGGACGGGCCGGCGACGGGCGCCACCGGCCCGGGGTAGCGTTGCGCGACCCCATGGCGCGTGGGGCGGCAGGATCGTACGGAGGATGGCGGATGTCCAACGGCGAAGAGCCGTTCGCGGTACGCGACAGCAGCTCGCGACCCACGTTCGAGCTGACGCTGCGCGGCTACGACAAGCGGCAGGTCGACAGGTACGTCGACCAGCTCGACGGCCAGCTCGCGGCCCGCACGGCGGAGCGCGACCGGGTGGCCGGCCAGGTCCGGGAGTTGACCGGGCAGGTGCAGCAGCTGCACGCCGAGCTGACCGAGCTGCGCCAGCGGCCTACGCAACCGGACCGGGCGTCCTTCCGCGACCTCGGCCCGATGGTCGACCAGATCCTCGCCCTCGCCGAGAAGCAGGCCGCGGCGATCACGGAGGCGGCCGCGCAGCGTGCCGGTGAGCTGCACGCCGAGGCGGAGCGGACGCTTGTCGACGCCCGGGAGCGGGCCGCCCGGGCGCTGCACGACCTCGAGGAGGAGCTGTCGGCGCGCCGCGCCGAGCAGGAGAAGGCGTACGAGGAGCGCCGCACCGCCGCCGAGACCGAGCTCGCCGAGATCCGCGAGGCGGCCGAGAAGCTGCGCGCCGACGGCGAGGCGGCCCACGACCGGGCCCGGCAGGAGGCGAAGCGGATCACCGAGCAGAGCGCCCAGCAGATCGAGCAGGCGCGGGCCGCGTCGGAGGCGCTGACGCGGGCGGCGCGGACGCAGATCCAGCAGGAGCTGCAGGCCGCCCGGAGCAAGAGCCAGCAGGAGCTGGCGCAGTGGCAGGCCAACATCGAGCGCGACATCGCCGAGCGGCGGGCCGCCGCCGAGCAGGAGATCGCCGAGCAGCGGGCCGCCGCCGAGCGGGAGATTGCGGGCCAGCGCACCGCCGCCGAGCAGACGATCGGCTCGCTCATCGGGGAGGCGCAGCAGTACGCGACCGACGTCCGGCAGCGGGCCGACGAGCAGACCACGGGGCACCAGGAGCAGCTCACCCGGCTCCAGCAGGAGATCGCGGCGGGCCAGCAGGCGCTCGCCCAGACGCAGTCCGATCTGGAGGCCGCCCGTACGCAGCTCGTCGAGTCACGCCAACAGCAGGAGGCGGCGCAGCAGCAGCTGGACGAGGCGCAGCGGCGTCTGGAGCAGGTCCACCAGGAGCTCGCCGGTGAGGCTGAGCGGCTCGAGGAGGCACGCCGGGCGGCCGACTCGGCCGAGCGGCACGCCAAGGACGTACGCGCCCGGGTGCAGCGCGAGGCGAAGCGGGTGGCCGACCTCGCGGCGGCCGCCGTGATGGCCGCCGCCGCGGGCGGCGCCGAGACGGCCGAGTATCCGATGGTGGCCTCGCGGGAGCCGGCCCGGCCGCGGGCGGCGGGCGAACCGGCGCACGCGAAGCCGGAGCCGGAGACGGCGCGGGAGACCGAGCGGGAGACCGGGCGGGAGACCGGGCGGGAGACGGCGACGGGGACGGAGCGCGAGACGGCGTCAGCGCCGCCGGCCGGGGACGCTGGCGAGGCGCGCGTCGAGGAGGTGGCCGTCCCCGAGCGGGCCTGACGGCCCGTCCGGGCGATCCGGGGCCGGGGTGGACCTTGCGGTGTTCTCGTGGTGGTTCTCGCGGTGCTCCTCCGCGGCGCCGGAGGCACGTGACGCGGAAGGCGTGATGCCTCAGAGGCATATTTATGACTCTGAGGCATCACGCTCTTTGGGATCTGAGGCAGCAAGCCTCGGCCGACACCACGCTCACATCTCAGGCCGGGTTGCCGAACAGGGCGGCGTAGCCCGACGGCAACTGCGTCATCAGGTCGTTGAGCTCGCCTTCGGTGATCGCGTCGGCCACGGTGGACAACACGGCCCCCGCGTCCCACTCGGCGGTCCGGGTGGTCGCGCCGGTCCCGGCGGCGATGCGCTGGAGGAACTCCTGCACCGAGAGCCGCAGGGTCTGGCTCGGCTCCTCGAGCATCTCGGCGATGCCCTGCGGCAGCTGAGCCGCGAGGTCGTGCGCCTCGTCGGGGGTCAGGCGCTCGGCGAGCACGCCGAGCACGGCGCGGATGACGTCCTCGGCCTCGGCGGCGCTGCCGTACTCACCGCGCTGGCGTACGGCGGCGACGAACTCGTGGTGCTTCACGGCATGTCCCTTCCTGAGGGTGGGTCGGTGAAACCCGCACCGGAGGGAACGGTGGGAGGCGGGGCCGCCGCCTCCCGAGTCTGGCACACCGGAGGCGGGCGCGAGCCGCAATCGCCGCCCCGCCCCCGCCGGAAGCCTCGAGCAGGTCATGCCCCCCGGTCGCCCGGGCGCCGCCCCCGGGTGGAGACGAACTGGTACGACATCACGACGAAGTCCGGGTTGCTCAGGAGCGTGCGGAACGCCTCCAACTGGCCGGCCGAGAAGCCCGCCTCCAGCAGCTCGGGCTGGAGCTGTCGGGAGTTCGTCGCGTAGAGAGACGCCCCCGTCGACCCGCCGGCCCAACTCTCCGCGTGGGTCACGGTGTCGACGTCCGCGAGGCCGGCGGCCATCATCTCGGCGTGCACGTCCTGCGCCCAGCCCAGGTCGGCGCCGTGCCCCTGCAGGATGCCGAGCATGGCGTCGGTGACCTGGCCGAACAGCTTCCCGGCGTCGTCGTTCGGTGCGGTCAGCACCCGCAGCGGCGCCGTGCAGTCGAACTCCTCCACCACGAGCCAGCCGTCCGGCGCCAGCGCGTCGACCAGGGTTCGCAGGACGCGCCGGCGTTCGGGCAGGTGCAGCAGCACCAGCCGGGCGTGGATGAGGTCGAAGTCCTCCCCCGGCGGCTCGGCGCGCACGTCGTGCCGGCGCACCCCGAGGTTCGCGGCCGGCACGAGGCGCGCGGTGTCGATGTCGGTGGCGAGCACCCGGCCGTCGGGGCCGACCGCCCAGGCCATGCCCCGCGCCACCGACCCGCCGCCGGCGCCGATCTCCCAGCAGGTCGCGGACGGAACGAGCACGGGCGGCGCCAGTCGGCGCATGGTGATCGGATCGAGGAAAGCCTCCAGCGCGCGGAGCTGGGGCACCGCGTCGGCGGCGGCGTTCTCGAACGCGTACTCGGTGTCGACGGTGTCGGTCGGCATCGTGGTCACCCTTCGGTGGATGGTCGTGGAACCTGCGGGGTGTCGGCCCAGAGCCCGGGCACGGGCCGGGCGTCCGGTGGCGCCGCGACGGAGGCGATGCTCAGCATCGACGCCAGCGTGGCGGGGTCGGCGCGCGCCTCGGCGGCGGGCCGGTCGTACACGAGCCGGCCGTATTCCAGCACCGCCACGCGGTCGGCGACCTCGATGGCGTGCGGGAGCTGCTGTTCGACGAGGAGCACGGTCAGCCCGGTGCCGGCCAGCTCGCTGACCAGGTGGCGGACCCGGGCCGCGAGGGCGGGAGAGAGCCCCTCGCACGGCTCGTCGAGCAGCAGCACCCGTGGCTGGCCGAGCAGCGCCCGGGCGATCGCCAGCATCTGCTGCTCGCCCCCGGAGAGCTGGTCGCCGCGGTGGCGCAGGCGCGCCGCCAGCCGGGGCAGCAGGTCCAGGACCCGGGCCACGGTCCAGCCGTCGCCGCCGGGCGTCGCGGCGCGCCACGGCGCCGCGGCCAGGACGAGGTGCTCGGCCACGGTGAGCCGGGAGAAGACCCGGTGGCCCTGGGGCACCAGACCGACGCCGGCCCGGGCGATCCGGTGCGGCTGGCGGCCGGCGACCGGCACCCCGGCGATCTCGATGTGTCCCTGGTACGGCCGGACCAGCCCGGCGATCGTGTGCACGAGCGTGCTCTTGCCCGCGCCGTTGCGGCCCACCACCGCCAGGACGCCACCCGCCGGCACCTCGAGGGACACGTCGTGCAGCACCGTCCCGCCGGCGTAACCGGCGCGGACCCGGTCCAGTCGCAGCATCAGGCCACCCCCTCGGCGTAGGCCCGGCGCACCTCGGCCGAGGCGCGGATCTCGGCCGGCGTGCCGGCGGCGAGCGTGCGCCCGTCGCGCAGCACGGTGACCGTGTCGGACAGCGCGTACACCAGGTCGAGCCGGTGCTCCACCAGCAGCACGCCGACCGCCCGGGGCAGGTCCCGGAGGAACTCGACGAGCCGGCCGACCTCGGTGGCGGAGAGCCCGGCGGCGGGCTCGTCGAGCAGCAGCAGGCGGGGGCGGCCGGCCAGCGCCATGGCGATCTCGAGCTGCCGGCGTTGGCCGTGGGCGAGCTGGCCGGCGGGCGACCCGCCGAGGTCGGCGAGCCCGAACCGGGCCAGCAGTGTGTCGGCCGTACGCCGGGCGGCGGAGCGGCCGCCACCGGGCCGCCACCGGCCCGGACGCAGCACGTGCGGCAACGCGGCGACCTGCACGTTCTCGCTCACCGTGAGCGTGGACCAGACGGCGGGGCGCTGGTGGATGCGGCCGATGCCCCGACGGGCCCGGGCGGCCGGGCCGCGCCGGGTCACCTCCCGCCCGGCGAGCCAGACCCGGCCGGCGCGGGCGCGGGTGGCGCCGGCGACCACGTCGAGCAGGGTGGTCTTGCCCGCCCCGTTGGGCCCGATGAGGGCGTGCCGTTGGCCGTGGTCGACGCGCAGGTCCACCCCGTCCAGGGCGGCCAGCGAGCCGTACCGCACGGTTATCCCCCGGGCCGAGAGCAGCGGAGTCATGCCCGCACCTCCGTCGGTGTGGGGTGGTCGCGGGATTCCGGCCGGCGGGCCGGGAGCCGCCGGGCCGGCCGGTGCCACCGGCCCAGCCGCCGGTGCGCGTCGCCGGGCAGCAGGTAGACGGTCACCACGAAGAGCGCGCCGAGCACGAGGGGCGCCTGGCCGGGAAGCACGCCGAGGAGCCAGTCCCGCGCGGCGATCACGAGCACCGCGCCGACCAGGGCGCCGCCGACCGACGCCGTGCCGCCGATCACCACGCCGAGCAGCAGCAGGGCGGAGGTCTCGAACCCGAAGTCGGCCGGCGAGACGTACTGCTGGGCCACCACGAGCAGCGATCCCGCGGCGCCCGCGAGCGCTCCCGCGGCGATGTGCGCGCCCGCGACGTGGGCGGCCACCCGGTGGCCGCTGGCCCGCAGCCGTGCCTCGTCGTCACGGCCGGCCCGCAGCACGAGGCCGAGGCGGGACCGCAGCACCAGCAGCAGGACGCCGACCGCCACCGCGACGACGATCAGCGTGTAGAGGTAGCGCGCCCGGTCGGTGGCGAGCACCGGCAGCCCCCAGAACGGTCGGGCCGGGGAGATGCCGGCGAGCCCGTCGGTGCCGCCGGTCACCGACTTCCAGCGGCCCAGGGCGGTGACGGTGAGCTCGCCGATCGCCAGGGTGATCATCAGTACGACCACCCCGCGAGCGGACACCACGAGCGGGACGGTCAGCGCCGCGAGCGCCGCCCCGGCCGCCGCCGCCACGACGAGCTGCACGACGCCCACGTCGGAGACGCTGCCGCCGACCACCGCGCAGGCGTACGCGCCGGCCGCGTACGGGGCGGTCTGCCCGAGCGTGGGCAGGCCGGCCACCCCGGTGAGCAGCGCGACGCTCACCCCGACCAGGCCGAGGGCCAGTGTGCGGCCGAGGAGCGCCACCGTGTAGTCGTCGACGAGCCAGGGCGCCACGACCAGGCCGGCGAGCACGACGATCCCCACGGTGCGGCGCAGCGGCGTCAGCAGGTCACGTCTCACGTCGTCCTCGCCGCGGCAGCCAGGCCGCGGGCGCGCAGCGCGAGCACGACGGCCATGGCGGCGAAGAGCAGGAAGGGCGCCGCCGACGGGGCCAGCGCCACGCCCAGGGTCTGGATCTCCCCCACCACGAGCGCGGCGACCAGGGTGCCGGTGAGCGAACCGAGGCCGCCGAGGACCACGACCACCAGGGACAGCAGCAGCACGGTGTCGGCCGTGGCCGGGCCGGGGCCGATGATGGGCGCGCCGAGGACACCCGCGGCGCCGGCCAGCGCGCCGGCCGCGGCGAGCACCCCGACCCGGATCCAGGTCGGGCTCACGCCGAGACAGGCGACCATCTCGGCGTCGTCGACGGCCGCGCGGACCAGCATCCCGGCCCGGGTGCGGCGCACCGTGAGGTAGAGCAGGACGGCGAGCAGCCCGGCCACCGCGATGAAGACCAGGCGGTACGCCCCGTACCGGTGACCCGCGAGCACCACCGAACCCTCCAGCGCGGCGGGCAACCGGACCGGCCGATCGTCGGGGCCGAACGCCGACACGAGGAGGCTCCCGCCGGCCAGCGCCACCCCGAAGGTGAGCAGCGCCTGGGTGAGGTGGTTGCGGGACGCGGCGCGGGTGAGCAGCCCGGCGAGCACCACCCCGGCGGCCGTGGCCGCGGCGACGCCGACCCCAAACGCGAGCGCCAGGCTCGGCCACCCGCCGTCGAGCAGGGCGGCCGCCGTGTACCCGCCGATGGCGTACAGGGTGCCGTGTGCGAGGTTGAGGATGCCGGCGACGCCGAAGCAGAAGACCAGCCCGGCCGCGGCCACGAAGACCAGCAGACCGTACGCGACGCCGTCCAGCGCCGGGATGAGGTACGGGTCGATCCGGCCCGTGCCCGCGGCCACGGCGTTCATCGGCCGACGGTCGCGAGATCACCGACGACGGTGTTGGAGAGCGCACGACCGTCCTGGCGCACCTGACGCAGGTACCACTTCTGCACGGGCGAGTGGGTCGTGGCGGAGAACTGCCAGGTGCCGCGCGGGCTCGAGATCTGGCCGAGCTTGCCGATCGCCTGGTTGATGCTCTCCGGCGTCAGGGCGTCCCCGGCGGCGCCGATGGCCCGGTCGAGCACGGCCGCGGCGTCGTACGACGCCATGGCGTACGTCGTGGGCGAGCCGTCGTGCTTGGTCTTCCAGGCCGCCACGAACTCGCGGTTCTCGGCGTTGTCGAGGTCGGGCGAGTAGTTGAGCACCGAGTAGATGTCGCGGGCCGCGTCCCCCTGCGCGTCGAGAACCCCACCCTCGGTGAGGAAGCCGGCGGCGTAGAGCGGCACGTCCCGGATCTCCGACTGGGCGTACTGCTTCACGAAGTCGACGGCGGCGCTGCCGGCGTAGAACGTGTAGACGGCGGCCGCGCCGGACGCCTTGATCCGGGCGAAGTACGGGGTGAAGTTGGTGGTGGCCGGGAACGGCGTGAACGTGGTCTTGCCGTCGGGGTTGGCGAGGGTGCCGCCGGCCTTGGCGAAGGCGTCGGTGAAGCCGCGCAGCTCGTCCCACCCGCCCTGGTAGTCCGGGCCGATCGCGTACACGGGCCCCTTCACGGTGTCGCGCACGTGCTGGGCGATCGCCGCCCCCGGCTCGTCGGAGAGGTAGGAGGTGTGCCAGACGCGGGAGACGTCCTTGAGCTCCGGTCGCCCGTTCGAGCCGACGAAGGGCACCTTGGTCTCGTTGAGCAGCGGGTAGACCGCGGCCATCGACCCGCCGCCGACGATGCCGGTGAGCGCCACGACGCGGTCCTGCTTGAGCAGCTTGGTGGCGGCCGGTACGGCGGTCGGGGCTCCGTTGCCCTCGTCGGCCACGACGAGGTCCACCTTGTGCCCGCCGAGTTTGCCGTCGTGGGTCTCCAGGTAGAGCTCGAAGCCGTCGCGCAGCTCCTTCCCGATCGCCTGGTAGGTGCCCGACAGGGAGGCCAGCAGGCCGATCTTGACAGTTCCGGGCTCACCCCCGCCGGCGCCGTCGGCGTTGCAGGCGCTGGCGGCGGCCAGGACGAGGGCGAGCAGCGCGGCCGTGCGAACACGGCGGCGCCGGGGGGTGGTGACAGACATGACTTCTCTCCAGAGGGGTGGAAGCCCGGCGCGCGGAGGGGTGCGCGCCGGGGTGTCAGCGGCTGCGGCTGAGCGCCGCGCGGGCGGCCGGCGTGAGCGCGTCGCCGATCCGGTTGGCCAGCTCGGTCATTTCGTACGAGACCTTGCCGACGTCGCACTGGGGCGAGGCGAGCACCAGCAGGGAGGCCCCGTCGTTGAACGCCATCGAGAACATAAAGCCGCCCTCGAGCTGGGTGACGTTGGAGATCACCGCGCCGGCGTCGAAGAACGCGGCGGCGCCCCGGAGCAGGCTCACGAGCCCGCTGCCGGTCGCGGCGAGCTGGTCGGCGCGGTCGGGTGGCAGGTCCCGGGTGGCGGCGACCATGAGGCCGTCGCTGGAGATGGCGATCGCGTGGCTGACCTCGGTCGCGCGTTCGGCGAAGGTGTCCAGCAGCCAGCCGAGGTCCTGATGGTCGGTCACGGGGTCTCCCTGTCGCGTTCAGTGGTTGCCGAGGTTGGTCAGGGTGGGACGGCGGGCGGCGACCCCGCGCGCGTACGCGGCCATGGCGGTGGCCACCTGGGTGGGATCGCGGTACTCGGACCGCTGCCCGGGCGCGGGGGTGGTGACCGCGCCCGGAACGAGATGCCGTTGCGGCTGGCGCTTGGGCAGTCCCGAGGTGGTGGTGCCGGTGGCCTCCGGCGCGGCCACCTGGGCGGCGGTGCGCCACGCGTCGTCCGCGGGGCTGGCCCAGCCGTTGCCGTCGTGGCCGTTCGCCTGGCCGTTGCGGAACCAGTGGTTGACCTGCTGGTAGATGACGAGTTCCTCCGTCGGCGCGTCACCGGGCGCGTACGGCGGTGGCGGCGCGCTGGTGCGCGCGGCCCGCCGGGACGGCCGGGCGGAGCTGAGCACGTACTCCTCCGGCGGCAGCGGGCGGATCATCGTGGCGGGCAGCGACGCCTCGGCGATGGTGCCGAGCCGGGGCCCGGGGCGCAGCTGCACGGTCACGCCCAGCCGGGCGGCGAGCTGCCCCACGACGACGAGGCCCATCGCCCGGACGGCGGCCACGTCGATGGCCGGTGGGCGGGCCAGCAGGTCGTTGAGCTGGTGCAGCCGCTGCGGATTGAGCCCGACGCCCTCGTCGCTGATCTGGACGATCACCCGGTCGCCGAGGCTGCGGCCGGTCACCCACGCCTCCGTGCCCGGCGGTGAGTAGACGGTGGCGTTGTCCATCAGTTCGGCGAGCAGGTGCACCACCTCGTCGACCGCGTCGGCGGCCACGGCCACGTCCCCGTCGACCATGCCGAGCCGGATCCGCGCGTAGTGCTCGATCTGGGACTGGGCGGCCTGCAGGACCCTCTGCAACGCGACGTCGTCCTGGCGTACCCGGCCGACGCCGACCCCGCCGAGCACCAGCAGGCTCGCGTTGATCCGGCCCATCCGGGTGGCGAGGTTGTCGAGCGTGTACAGCTGGTCGAGGCGCTCGGGGTCGGTCTCGTCCCGCTCCACCTTGTCGACCTGGGCCAGCACCGCGTCGACCAGCCGCTGCTCGCGCCGGCTGAGGTGGATGAAGATGTCGGCGGTGTTGGCCCGCATGACGGCCTGTTCGGCGGCGGTGCGTACGGCGGCCCGGTGCACGGCGGCGAACGCCTGGCCCAGCTCCCCGATCTCGTCGTCGCTGGAGGGCTCCAACGCGTCGGCGCTCTGCCGCCGGGCGAGGTCGTCCGGGTCCATGGTGCCGCCGTCCGGCTGCTGCAACCGGGCCACCACCTCCGGCAGCCGCTGGAACGCCACGGCGTTCGCGGCGTCGCGGAGCCGGCGCAGCCGCCGGGTGATCTGGCGGGCCACGGCCCAGGTCACCAGGGCGGTGAGGATGAGCGCCAGGACGACCGCCGTGGCCTCGGCGGCCGCCCTCCGCCGCTGCTCGGCGTGCGCGGCCCGGACGTCGTCGAGCACCGCCGCGTCGACCCGTTGCCGCAGGTCCGAGAGGCGGCCGGACCACTGCTGGGTCGCGCTGATCCAGGCGTCCACGTCGAGCCGCAGGCGGCTGCCGGACCGGGTGCGGGACACCTCGTCCTGCATCCGCTGCAGCAGCAGCGCCGTCTCGCCGCTGCCGGCCTGCTCCCACCCGACGCTCCAGTCGGGCCGGGCGAGCGCCAGGAACGACAGGCTCGACTCGGTGAAGCTGGTGCGGGCCGCGGTGATGTCCTGTTGCAGGGCGGGCGTCAGTTCTCCGGTGGCCACCGCCCGGAGCACGGCGACCTGCTGCTGACCGACCGCCTCGGCGGTCTTCGACAGCGCCGCCGACGCCCGGATGCCGTCGGCGATGCGGGCGTTGACCACGCCGAGCGTGACGCTCTCGCGCAGGGTGAGCAGATCGGCGATGGCGATGCGGTAGCTGAAGGTCATCGCGGAGACCGAGGCGTGCGCCGCGGTCCGGACCTGCGCGCGCAGCGGCGGCAGGGCGTCGAGCGTGGCGTCGATCCGGGCCAGCACCTCGCGCGTCCCGGCCGGACCCGCGGACACGCCGGCGCGCCGCGAGCGGTAGCCGGCCGTCACGGCGTCGGTGGCGGTGGTGGCGTCGGCGAACGCGTCCTGCTGCTCCGGGCCGCCCCGGCTCAGGAGGTCGGCCGCGGCGACCCGTTCGCGCTGCAGCCGGTGGGCGAGGTCGCCCGCCTCGGCGCCCAGTCGGGCCAGCTCGCCGAGCTCGCTGGCGCGGCTCGTCTGGCGGGCGCTCTCGGTGAGCGCGAGACCGGCGAACCCGATGACGGCGACCAGCGGGGCCGCCACGATGAGCCGCATCCGCGCGGCGATCCTCCACCGCCGGCGACGGGTCGGGTAGGGTCGGGCCGCGTGGGACCTTGTGCTCGACGCCAAGACTGACTCCCGCGACTCATCGACTGCGGCCTATGTGCACGTTGCCGTTTGCACGTTTCATTGCGCCGGAACGCGTGGCCTGAGACCAGACCCGGCCGTGGTACAAACTGCCCGTACCAGCATCTGTACCCAGAGTCAGCATCGCCGGCGGGCAGGCCCCTTACCGCGGCGTACCGCCGGCGCGCCGGGAGTATCCGCCGAGGTCACAGGGCGGGGCCGGGCGCCTTCGGCGGGACGGACGGGGACGGCCCGAAGGCCGGTGCGGTCAGGAGTCGCCGCCACCGGCGGATCGATCCCGACCGGGCCGGGCGAGGTTGTCCACCGGTTCCGGCGGGCCGCTGAGCACCTGGCCGATGAGCTCGCGCAACTCGTCGATGGCCGCCACCACCGCTCCCGGGTCGCGGGCGTCACGGCGCGGGGCCGGCGGGGCCACCGCGGTCTCCACGAACCGGGGACCCCGCCGGCCGTCGGCGGCCATCTGCTCGGCGGCGACCTGTGGCCACAGCGCGCCGAGGCGCCCGCCGGTGCCGAGCACCTCGTCGCACCGGACGGCGAACTCGTGGCTGCCGAAGCGCCGGCCGGACTCGACCGCGGCGACCGTCTCCCGGCTGAACCGCACCCGCTCCGCCAGCGCCCGCTGGGTCAGCCCCTGCCGTGTGCGCCAGGCCCGCAACTCGACCCGGAAGCGCTGGCTGGCACCGGTTTGCGCGGCGCTCGACGGGGATGCGCGATCCATGTGCTCACCTTCACGACGCCGGCGGTCGGGACGCGACGTCAGATCGAGGTCGGGCAATGAGACGTCATTCGCAGAGAACAATTCTTAACCCACGGACCGACAGGTGTGAAGACGTGCACCGGCCCGCAGTCCTTTGTGACGCGCCGATTGTCGCGCTGGCGAGACACTTCCCCCGGGGCGGACGGGACCGACGCGCGGCGCACCGGTGACGCGCCTCCGGGACCCGGCCGGTTGCCGGGAAATGGCAGCTCATGTGGACGGGATCAGGGCCGGAGCCCGGCCGCGGGTGATTCGGCAACGGCCGCCTCCGGCGCCGGCCGTTGGCCGGGTGGCGGTGCGGTATCGACGGTCGCCGGCAACTCACGGTGGGCGCGAAATGCAACATTCGGCTTGTATGAACGGCGGTACTCGGGTGTTACCCGGAGACCGGGAATCGCCGAGGTGAGGCGCGCGAGGGCGACGCCGGCCTCCAGTCGCGCCAATGCCGCGCCAATGCAGAAATGCGGCCCGTGACCGAACGACAGGTGATCGGCCCCGTCGGCCCGTCCCGGGTCGAAGCGGTCGGGGTCGCCGAACACGGCCGGATCCCGGTTGGCCGCGCCGATCAGCAGGAGGCACCGCTCGCCGGACGGGATCGTGACGTCGCCGAGGGCCACCGGCCGGCGGGTGACCCGCAGCCAGCCGTCGATGGCCGGCGCGACGCGCAGCGTCTCGGTCAGGAACGCGGGGATGCGCGCGGGATCCTCGACCATGGCCCGCCACCGCGCCGGGACCGACAGCGCCTGGTCGAGGGCGTGCGCCAGCAGGCCGGCGGTGGTCTCGTGCCCGGCCACCAGGAGGTTGAACACGATGCTCGCCACCTCGGTGACGGTCAGCACCCCGTCGTCGCCGTCGCGGTAGGCGAGCGCGAGACCCACGTAGTCGTCTCCGGGGCGACCGCCGTCGAGGCGGGCCTGGACGAGGTGCTGGCAGTAGTGCCAGAACTCCAGCAGGCTCTGCGCCAGCCGTACCTGCTCGGCGGGGTCCGGCCGGCCCCAGATCAACGCGATCTGCCCGTCGGCCCAGGCGCGCACCCGCCCGATGTCCCGCTCGGGAACGCCCAGCAGGTCCAGCAGGACCAGCAGCGGCAGTTCGGTGGTGAACTCCGCGACGAGGTCCACCCGTTGGCCGCTCCGGGCCACCAGCCGGGACACCAGCTCGTCCACCCGGCGGCGGACGATCGGGCCGTACCGCTGCTCGACCCGGTCCGGCGTGTTGGCGAACGTGGCACGCAGCGCGCGGCGGGTCCGGGGGTGCACCGGCGGGTCCGCCGCGGCCGTCGTGGGCGGCGCGTCGATCCGCATGATGATCTCCAACGCCTCGGGGCAGACGTCGTAGATCGGGGCGAGGGTGAGCGCGTTGCCGAACGCCGACGGGTCGGCGAGCGCCCGCCGTACGTGCGTGTGGCCGCCGATCAGCCACAGCCCGAGATCCGGATCGTGGACGACGCCGTCCGGCTCGTCCAGCAGGCGCCGCCACACGGGCGCCGGATCGGTGAGGTAGGGCTCGTCGAAGGGGTGCAACCGCATGACGCCTCCAGTTCTTCGACGCCGGACGGACACACTCGTCCGACCGGCCACCGTGCCCGGAAATCGCGCCCCGTGGGTCAGCGAAGGACTTCACGGTGCGCCAATTTCACACGCAAGTCAAGATTTGCCCTCGTCAATGGAAATGTGACCGGGAATTGCGCGTCAGGTGGATTGCGTCGACATCGACGAGTGCAAGTTGCGGCACGTTCCTTGCCCGGGGCACCCGGCAAAGGGCACGTCGAAGAGCCCATGGTGACGGCCGGCGCCTACCAAAGTAGGTTTCGGCCCGTTATACGGCGCCGGCCCTGGGCAGTCGGCAGACGCGTTGATTCCGGTCGGTGGGGGTCGCCGGAATGGGGGCCGGGCGCATGAATTCCACGCTCCGGAAAACGACGCCCGACGAACCCGGGTGACGGCGCCGGGGAAAGGATGACAAGCGTTAAGCGGACCGCACCGACGAGGTTCCGCCCGTCGCGCGTCCGCTCACCTGCGGCGGTCGAGCAGCCGGGGCAGCGGCAGCGTCCGCCACGGCACCCGCAGGAGCAGCCGCACGACGAGCAGTCCGAGCAGGTATCCGCCGACGCTGTCGGTGAGCCAGTGGTAGCCGAGGTAGGTGGTGCCGATGAAGGTCAGCACGCCCGGCACCCACATCAGCAGGCGGCGGGCGAGCACCGACAGGTAGGGCGCGAGCAGCATCGCGAGCACGCCGTAGTAGACGATGCCGTTGCTCACGTGCCCGGAGGGGTAGTACTCCTCCCAGCCGTCGCTGAACATCTCGACGGACCCGTGGTGCGGAGCGCCCCGCGAGGTCCACCGCTTGAGTCCCACGATGAGCACGGTGCTGACGATGGGCGCCAGTCCCGCCGGGATGATCGGCCGTACCGTCCGGTGCCGCCAGGCCAGCCAGAAGGAGACGCCCACGGTCACGGCGGTGAGGATGCCGCCCTGACCGAGGTGGTCGAAGAACCACATCATCGTCGACACCGGCCCCGGGCGGTGCTGGTCGCACCAGTCACGGACGACGATGTCCAGGCGCAGCAGGGGCTGCCACCAGATGAGACCGGCGGTGAGCGCCACCAGCGCGGCGAGCGACACGCCGTCGAGCCACCAACCGGCCGGCACCGGCCGCAGCACGGGCACGCCGAGCGGCCGGGGCGGGCGGCGTCGCGACGGTCTCCCCGCTGGCATGGTCCCTCTCCGCTCTGCCGCCGGGAAGCATCCGGCCCAACAGTGCGAAAATAGCCCAAAACAGGGCGAGCGGGTCGGCGAGCCGGGGATTCCGTACGCCCCGGCTCCGCCCCGAGGCGGTCAGGCCGAGGCCGCTTCCCCGACCTCGGCCAGGATCCCGGTGCCCTGGCCGAGCTCGATCAGGTAGCCGTCCGGGTCCCGCAGGTAGCACCGGATCTCGACGCCGTGGTCCTTCGGCTCGGTCAGGAACTCCCCACCCCGGGAACGCCACTGCTCGTAGACCGCCCGGACGTCGGTGACGCGGACGTTCAGCGCGCCGCTCAGGGCGTCCGGATCCGACGGGGCCTGCGCGCGTACGCCCGGCTTGTCGTCGGTGGGACCACCCTCGTCGTTGATCACGATGTAGCTGTTGTGGAACCGCAGGATGGCCGGGTGCCGTTCGCGCACCACCGTGGCGCCCAGCACCCGCCGGTAGAACTCGCGCGAGCGGTCGACGTCCCGCACGATCAGCAGGTGGGTGAGCACCATCCCGTTCTCGGGCCGGAAGTAGTCCGGAGCCTCGATCGCCATGCGCGCCTCCCCCGGGTGTCGTCCGGGCGCGGGTACCCGTCGGCGACGTCGGCACACCTCACGGTTTGCGGGCGAGACCCGCCCAGTAGTACGCGGCGTACGGGTCGTCCGGCTCGCCGTCCTCCGGCCGCCAGGCCATGACCGGGGCGATGCCCGGCTCGACCAGCTCCCATCCGTCGAAGAACCGCTCCACCTCCGCGCGGGTGCGCGGCACCAGGGTCATGTGGCCCTGTGTGGCCGCGGCGACCGCGGCGCTCATCTGCGCCGGGTTGAAGTCCTGAGTCGGGTGGGTGATCGCCAGGTAGCTGCCCGAGGGCAGGGCGTCCGCGAGCGTACGCAGCTTCCCGGCGGGATCCTCGCTGTCGCGCAGCAGCATGAGCACGGCGATGAGGGTGAGCGCCACCGGCCGGTCCAGGTCCAGCGTGCCGGTGAGGCGCTCGTCGGCGAGGATCTTCTCCGGCTCGCGCAGGTCGGCGTGGATGTACTCGCTGCGCCCCTCGTCGGTGCTGACCATCAGGGCTCGGGCGTGCGCCAGCACGATGGGGTCGTTGTCGACGTACACCACGCGGGTGTCCGGTGCGACTGCCTGGGCCACCTCGTGCAGGTTGGGCCGGGTCGGGATGCCGGTGCCGATGTCGACGAACTGCCGGATGCCGGCCTCCCCCACCAGGTAGCGGGCCACCCGGTGCACGAACCGCCGGTTCTCCCTGGCCATGGTGCGCAGGGTCGGGATCGCCTCGACGAGGGCGGCCCCCATCGCCCGGTCGACCGCGAAGTTGTCCTTGCCGCCGAGCCACCAGTCGTAGACCCGGGCGGAGTGCGGCACGGACGCGTCCACACCGGACGGTGGAATCTCCTGGCCCGCGGTGTCGGCGGCGCTGTTCGACACGATCGTCTCCCCTCGATCGTCCGTCCGGACGTGCGCAGCCTAGAGGATCCCCACCCCCGCCCGGCAGCCCCGCGATCGGTGACCGGTTCCCGGTCCGGCGTGACCGGCGCACCCTCGCCCCCGGGCGGCGGTCAGTGCACGGCCACGGCCACCGCCGGCTGCGTGACCTCGCCGAGCCGCGCCGGCCGGACGACCGCGACGAGGACGCCCAGCGCGGCCACCATGCCGCCGGCCACGACCACGGCCATCGCCACGATCCCCGTGCCGAGCACCCCCACGAGGGGCGCCGCCAGCGCGCCCACGCCGAACTGCACCGCGCCGAGCAGCGCCGCCGCCGTGCCGGCCGCCTCGCCGTGCCGGGACAGCGCCAGGGCGGGAGCGTTCGGCATGGCGAGGCCGGCCGCGGCGAGGACCACCCACAGCGACGCCAGGACGGCCGGCAGCCCGCCGAAGCCGCTGGCCGCGATGGCGAGCAGCGCGAGGCCGGCGACCGTGCCCACGGCCAGGGCCGTGACCAGGATCCGCTGTGGCGGGTAGCGGCGCAGCAGCCGCACGTTGAGCTGGGTCGCCGCGATGAGGCCGACGGCGCCCGCACCGAACGCCAGCCCGAACTCCTGCTCGTCCAGGCCGTACTGCTCCTGGAAGACGAACGACGAGCCGGCCACGTACGCGAACAGCGCCGCCATGGCGAGGCCCGTCACCAGGACGAGACCGACGAAGGTGCGGTCGCGCAGCAGCGACCCGTACACCCGTGCCGTGGCCGCGACCCCGCCGCGCCGGCGTGCCGCGGGCGGAAGGGTCTCCCGCAGCCCGACCGCCGCGACGGTGAGCAGCAGCACGCCGAACGCGGCGAGGGCCACGAACACGCCCCGCCAGTCCGACCAGCGCAGCAGTCCGCTGCCCAGCGTCGGGGCCAGGATCGGCGCCACACCCATGACCAGCATGAGGCGCGAGAACAGCCGCGCGAAGGCGGCGCCGTCGAACAGGTCGCGCACGACGGCCATCGCCACCACCGACGCGGCCGCCACGCCCAGGCCCTGCAGCAGCCGCAGCGCGCCGACGACCTCGATGCTGGGCGCCACGACGCACAGCACCGACGCGACGACGTGCAGCCCGATGCCCGCGAGCAGGGGCGTGCGCCGGCCCACCGCGTCGGAGAGCGGGCCGACCAGCAACTGGCCGAAGGCGAGCCCCGCCAGCGTGCCCGTGAGCGTCAACTGGACGGCCGCGGACGTCGTGTCGAGGTCCGCGGCGATGTCCGGGAGCGCGGGCAGGTACATGTCGATGGTGAGCGGTCCGATGGCGATCAGCGAACCGAGCACCAGGACGAGACGCAGCCGCTGGCCGGCGCCCATGAGGTCGCCGGAAGTCGGGGCAGGGTCCGGCGGGCGTACGGGGGCGGTCACGCACCCGCCCCCGGGTGCGCGCGACGGACCGGGGCCGGTATCCACGTAGTGATCACACCTGCCACCAAATCGCCGGCGGCGCGTGGCATTCCCCGGGAGAGCGAAGGTAAGCCAGCTCACAGGCCGCCGGGCGCGCGGACGCGCGCCCGGTGACGGGCGCTGGCAGGATGGTCGGGTGGATCTCGACTCCGGTGCCGGGCTGCTGCACCGCCTCACGTCGTACGCCCCGGCCCGCGAGTGGGACGTGCCCGTGGACGACCCGCGCGTCCGCCACGACCTCGTCCCGAACGACCCCGCCACGCTGCCGCCGCCGCTGAAGGCCTACCCGGACGGGCTGCCCGTCGTCGAGCTGCCCCGCGACCTGCCCGAGCCCGGCGTCCCCGCCACGACCGTCCTCGCGGGCGTCGCCGGCCCGGCGCGGCCCCTCGACGCCGCGCAGCTCGGCCGGGTGCTCTTCCTCGGCGCCGGGGTGGTGCGCACCGCCGTCCGCAACGGCCGGCCGGTCCTCTACCGCGCCGCCGGGTCGGCCGGGGCCCGCTTCCCGCTGGAGGTCTACGCGAGCACCCGCGGCGTCACGGGGGTGCCCGACGGGGTGTACTGGTACGACCCCGTCCGGCACGCGCTGGTCCGGCTCGCTCCGGCCGCCGCCGGCGCGGCCACCACGCTCGTCGTGACGGGCGTGCCGTGGCGGACCGGGTGGCGCTACGCCGAACGCGGCTGGCGGCACCTCTACTGGGACGCCGGCACGCTGCTGTCCCAGCTCAGCGCGGCGGCGGCCAGCGCCGGCATCCCGCCGAGGCTGCGGACGCTCTTCCCGGACGCCACGGTGCGGCGGCTCGTCGGCGCCGACGGGGTGCACGAGTACCCCCTCGCCCTGCTCACGCTGGGCGACGGCGAGCCGGCGATCGAACCGGACGCGCCGGCCGCGCCGGGCACCCTGCCGCCGGTCGAGCTGCCGCTCTGCACGGCCGCGCAGCGGGCCGGCGAACGGGACGTCCTCGGGGAGCCCTGGCCCGACGCGCCCGCCCTGCCGGACGCCCCGGTGTCCGACCCGCTCGACGAGGTCGTCCGCCGGCGCGGGTCGCAGCGCCGCATGGACCGGACCCGGACGCTTCCGCGTGACCTCCTGGAGTGGCCCCTGGCCGCCGCCCTGCGTGGCGTGGCCGTGCCGCACTGGGTCGTCGTGCACGGCGTCGACGGGGTGACGCCCGGGGTCTACCGCTGGCCCGACCTGACCCGGCCGGCCCGGGCCGCGGAGCTACGCGACGAGCTGCTGCGTATCTGCCTCGACCAGGCGCTCGCCGCCGACGCGGCGTACGTCGTCGTCGCGGCCACGCCGGCGTCCACGCTCGACGACCGCACCTACCGGGACGCCCAGCTCACGGCCGGGCTGGTCGAGGGACGGCTGCACCTCGCGGCGTACGCGCTGGGCGCGAGCGCCTCCGGGATGACCTTCCTGGACTCGGAGGTCCCGGGCCTGCTCGGCGCGTCGGACGACCTCGCGGCGCTGCTGTTCACCTGCGTGGGCGTCCCCGACTACACGTCGCGCCCCGGTGGCCGGCCCGGCGCTCCCGTCGAGGTCCGTCCGGTCGTCCCCCGCATCGGCGCCTGACGAGGCGGGCCGGCGGTGGCGGACCGACGCCGGCCGGGGCCGTGTCAGCGGGTCGGCGCGAGCGCGTCGAGCACCTCGTCGGCGCGTCGCCGCGACGCCTGCGCGTCCGCGCGGGGCGAGCCGATCTCCGGATCGAAGTTGAGGTCGACGAAGAGTTCGGTGATGCCGGCCTCGGCGAGCCGCCCGAGGTCGGCCCGGATCTGGTCGAGGGGCCCGGTGAGGGGCTCCCGGTCGGCGCCGCCCTCGGACCGCACCCGGACGGCGCCCCGGCAGACGAACCGGAGGGCGTCGGGGTCGCGGCCCGCCTTCCGCGCGGCGTCCCGCACGGCAGCGACGGAACTGCCGATGCCGGTCAGGTCGGTCTGGCTGCCGCTGATCCAGCCGTCGGCGAGCCGGCCGGCCCGGCGCAGCGCCTCGGGCGCCTGCCCGCCGAGCAGGATCGGTGGGTGTGGCCGCTGCACCGGCTTCGGGTCCATCCGGGTCGGCGGCACCCGGTAGAACTCGCCGCGGTGCTCGGTCACGTCGTCCTGCCACAGGCTGCGCAGGACGGTGAGGAACTCCGCGGCCCGCCGGCCGCGACCCTGCCGGCTGGCGCCGGTGGCCTCGTACTCCTCGGCCGACCAGCCCAGCCCCAACCCCACGTCGAGGCGCCCGTCGGTGAGGATGTCGAGCGTCGCCGTCTGCTTGGCGAGCAGCACCGGCGAGACGAACGGCATGTTGAGCACCGCCACGCCGAGCCGGATCCGCGTGGTGTGTGCGGCGAGGAAGGCCAGCGTGGTGAGCGGGTCCTGGACGCTGTGGTACGTCTCGCTCCAGCCGAGGTCGGCGGGGACGAGCAGGCGCTGGAACGTCCACAGCGAGTGGTAGCCGAGCTGCTCGGCGCGGCGGGCGATGTGGACCATGTGCTCCGGCGTCGCCCACGAGCCGGAGACGGGCACGGCGAATCCGATCTCCACGCCGGCACCGTACCGGTTTCCGGCGTCACCCGCCGGTACGACGACGACCGCTCCTGGCCATCGTCCCGCTACACGGTGGCCACCGACGCCACGTCCCGGTCCGCGGCGATGCGCAACGCCTCGACGAGCCGGCGGTAGAGGTCGTCGGCGGCGAGCAGCTCGCGGTGGGTGCCCTGCGCCCTGATCCGGCCGCCGTCGAGGACGACGATCCGGTCCGCGTCGAGCACGGTGGAGAGCCGGTGGGCGATGGTGACCACGGCGCCCACGGCGGCGCGCTGCCGGATGCACTCGTGCAGGGCCGCCTCGGTGAGGCCGTCGAGCTGGGCGGTCGCCTCGTCCAGCAGGAGGACCTCGGGCGTCCGCAGCATGGCCCGGGCGAGCGCGATGCGTTGCCGCTGGCCCCCGGACACCTCGGTGGACGAGAGCGGTGTGTCGAGCCCGTCCGGCAACGAGTCGACCTTTTCGTCGAGCTGGACGGCCGTCAGGACCTCCCGGAGTTCCGCCTCGGTGGCGTCCGGGTGCGCGAACCGCAGGTTGTCGCGGATCGTGCCGGGCACCACCGGGGTCTCCTGCTCGACGTACGCCAGCCGGGCGCGCACCTGCTCGTGGCTCCAGGCGCGGTAGGGACGACCGTCGAGCAGCAGCTCGCCGTGCTCCGGCTCGAGGAACCGCAGGATGAGCGAGAAGAGGGTGGTCTTGCCGGCCCCGGACGGCCCGACGACGGCGGTGTGGCCCCGGCGGGGGATGTCCAGGTCGATGCCGCGCACCGCGGGCGGCTCGTCCGGGCCGTACCGGGCGGTGACGCCCCGGAACGCGAGGACCGGGGCGGGTCGTGTCTCTCGCGCGGGGTCCTCTCTCGGTGCCACCGTGGGGGCGGACGGCTCGACGCCGATGGCCTCGACCTCGCGGATGCGGCCGGCCGCGGCCACGCCCGCCTGCAGCGCGGTGACGTTCTGGGTCAGCTCGGTGATCGGGCCCATGAGCTGGAAGGTGTAGAGCAGGAAGGCGATGAGGCTGGAGATCTCCAGCAGATCCCGCTGGGCTCGCCACGCGCCGATGCCGAGGATGGCGATGACGGCGAGCTGGATCCCCGTCCACGCGACCGTCCAGACGGAGGCGCTGATCCGCGCCGCCCGTACGCTGTGCGCCGCGACGTCCCGCGCGTCGGCCACGACCCGTTCGCCAGCCGCGCCTCCGCGCGGCTGGCCTTGACGGTCCGGATGGCGCGCAGCGCTCCTTCCAGCGTGCCGCCGAGACGCCCCACCGACTCCTGGGCGGCCGTGGTGGCCTTGCCGATGGCGGGCAGGAGCGCCCCCATGACCGCCGCGACGACGACGACCGCCGCGATGGTGCAGCCGAGCAGGAACAGATCCAGCAGTCCCATGAGCACGAGCGTGCCGACCAGGGCGATGGCGCTGTTGACGAGGCCGACGATGCTGCTCGACGCCTGGTGCAGCAGCGCGGGGTCGGAGGTGACCCGGGTGACGAGCTCACCCGTCGGACGGCGTTGCAGCTCGCCGAGGCGGGCCCGGAGGTAGCGGCCGACGATGGCGGTGCGGGCGTCCAGCACGATGTGCTCGGCCAGGGCGCCGAGCAGCCGCCACTGCCACAGGGTGATGGCGGCGCCGACGAGGACGAGGGCCAGGAGCACACCGATGGGGCGGGTCATCGACGCCCCGGCGCCGAGGCTGTCGAGGACCCACTTGGTCACCATCGGGGTCGCCAGCCCGGCGGCGTTGGCCGCGAGGCCCAGCACTAGGCCGAGGAGCAGCGTCGCCCGGTGCGGGGCCACGAACGACAGGAGCAGGCGTAAGCGGGGCAGGGCGTGCGCGATGGATGGTGGCATTCCCTTATTGGAACACTCGTGTTCCGTTTCAGGCAATGACTTCACCGAAGTAGCCCGTTGCTATCCTCGTCCGGTGACCGAGGCACAGGTGTCCGGCAGCCGGGCCCGCACCCGGCAGGCCATCGTCGAGGCGGCGATCGACCTGCTCGGGCGCAATCCCGCCGCGTCGCTCGCGGACATCGCCGTCGCCGCCGAGGTGGGCCGCACCACTCTGCACCGCTACTTCGCCGACCGCGCCGACCTGCTGCGCGCCGTGAGCGCCGAGGCGTCCGCCCGGCTGACGCGGGCCACGACCCAGGCGCGGATGGTCGAGGGCACCGGAGCCTCCGCCGTACGCCGGCTGTGTCAGGAGTACTTCGACCTCGGCGCCGTGCTGTCGGTCCTGTTCAACGAGTCGTTGCTGTCGGCCGAGGGCGGTTGGAGCGGATCGGGCGGGTGCGATCCGGCGTTCGCCGCCATGGTCGAGCGCGGCCACCGGGACGGCACCATCGACCCGGACCTGCCGGTCGACTGGGTGCAGAGCCTCATCTGGTCCCAGCTCTACGCCGGGTGGTCGTACCAGACGGAGACGGGCGCGTCGCGGCACGAGGTGCTGCGACTGATCCTGCGTACGGTCGACGGCGCGATCGCGCCGCGCCCGGCCTGACGGCACACCCGTCGGGTCGGCGGCGTTTCAGTCGCCGAGCCGCTGCCGGGCGAGGAACTTCGGCACGCACATCCGCCACGCCTCGGTCACCAGCTCGGTCATGTGCGCGTGGTCGAGGCGGGCCGTGTGGCAGCAGACCCAGTGGAACCGCAGGTCGGACGGGCGGGGCAGGAAGAACAGGTCCGGCTCGCTGGCGATGAGCGCGTCCCGCTCCTCCTTCGGAAAGCCGAAGCCCATCGTCGCCTCGTCGCGGCTGAACGCCACGTAGACGATCGACCCGACCCGGAACTTCACCCGGTCACGGATCAGGTGCTCGCTGCTGCGCGGCAGCGTGCGGGCCAGGGCCCGGACGTCGGCGACGGTCACCATACGGGAACCGTAGCGACCGTCACCGACACTTCCGGCCGGACCGGGGTCAGCCGTCCCCCACGCGGCTCGCGGCGGGCAGGCCCAGGCCCTCCACCGCCCGCGCCACCAGTTCGCCCGGGTCGAGCGCCACGTCGAGCACCAGCACGGACTCGTCCGGCTGCGGCGGTTCGAGGGTGGCGAGCTGCGACTCGAGCAGGCTGGCCGGCATGAAGTGACCGGTGCGGCGGGACATCCGCTCCCGGATGACCTCGGCCGACCCGTCCAGGTGCACGAAGTCCACCGAGGGCGGTCCCTGGCGCAGCACGTCCCGGTACGAGCGCCGCAGCGCCGAGCAGGCCAGCACCGTCGACCGGCCCTCGGCACCGCGCGCGGCCATCCACCCGGCCAACTCCCGCAGCCAGGGCCACCGGGCCGCGTCGTCGAGCGGTACGCCGGCGCGCATGCGCGCCACGTTCTCCGGCGTGTGGAACTCGTCCGCCTCGGCGAGGAGCAGCCCGGTGGCCTCGCTGATCCCCCGCGCCACCGTGCTCTTGCCCGCGCCGGAGACCCCCATCACGACGACGTGCCGGGTGGAGCGGAGCTCACCAGTCATGGACCGTCCCGTCCGCGAGGCGGTTGAACGGCAGGTAGGCCGGCACGTACGGGAACGACGCGGCGGCGGCCTCGTCGAGTTCGACGCCGAGGCCCGGCTGCTCGCCGGGGTGCAGGTAGCCGTCGGCGAACGTGAACGACTGCCGGAACACCTCGTCGGTGAGCGGACCGTGCTTCATGTACTCCTGGATGCCGAAGTTGTGGATCGCGAGGTCCAGGTGCAGCGCGGCGGCCATGCCGACCGGCGAGATGTCGGTGGGCCCGTGGATGCCGGACTTGATCTGGTACTGGGCGGCGAAGTCGAGCAGCTTGCGCATGGCCGTGATGCCGCCCGTGTGGGTCACCGCGGACCGGACGTAGTCGATGAGCTGCTCGCGGATCAGGGTCTGGTAGTCCCAGACCGTGTTGAAGACCTCGCCGATGGCCAGCGGGGTGGTGGTGTGCTGGCGGACCAGGCGCAGCGCCTCCTGGTTCTCCGCCGGGGTGCAGTCCTCCAGCCAGAACAGGTCGTACGGTTCGAGCGCCTTGCCGAGCTTCGCGGCCTGGATGGGTGTCATCCGGTGGTGCCCGTCGTGCAGCAGCGGCAGTTCGGGCCCGAACTCGCTGCGCACCGCCTCGAAGACGGCGGGCAGGTGGCGCAGGTAGGCCCGGGTGTCCCAGTCCTCCTCGGCGGGCAGCGGGGTGCGCTGCGCCGGCTCGTAGTCGTACCGCCTGCCGTCGACGCTGGGCTGGGTGGCGACGCCGTAGACGGCGTTGATGCCGGGCACGGAGGTCTGCACGCGGATCGACCGGAAGCCCTCGTCGAGGTGCCGGCGGATCGAGTCGAACAGCTCCGGCAGGTCGCGGCCGGACGCGTGGCCGTACGCCATGATGCCGGTGCGCGACGCGCCGCCCAGCAGTTGGTAGAGCGGCATCCCGGCGGCCTTGGCCTTGATGTCCCACAGCGCCACGTCCACGGCGGCGATGGCCGCCATGGTGACGGGCCCCCGCCGCCAGTACGCCGAGCGGTAGAGGAACTGCCAGGTGTCCTCGATCCGGTGCGGGTCCCGGCCGATGAGCAGCGGGACGATGTGGTCGCGCAGGTACGACGCGACGGCCAGTTCCCGACCGTTCAGGGTGCCGTCTCCCAGGCCGGTGAGCCCGTCGTCGGTGGTGATCTTCAGGGTGACGAAGTTCCGGTCCGGGCTGGTGACGATGACGTCGGCGGCGGCGATCTTCACGAGAGGTGTGTGCCTTTCTAACAATCCGGTGCGGCGGCTAGCGCAGGACGCTGCCCGCCTCGTGACCGTCGAGAAGGGAGAGTTCGGCGCGGCGCGGCAGCCCTTCGCAGTCGCCGCGGGTGGAGACGGCGAAGGCACCGAGGGTGGCGGCGCGGCGCAGGCGCGCCGCGAGGTCCAGCCCGTCGAACCAGGCCGACAGGTAGCCCGCGGTGAACGCGTCGCCGGCCCCGACGGTGTCGACGGCGGTCACCGTCACCGCGCCGGCGTGCGCGACCCCGTCGGCGGTGTGCGCCCGGGCGCCGTCCGCGCCGAGCTTCACGAGCACGGTCTCCACACCGCGCCCGAGCAGGTCGGCCGCCACGGTGGCCTCGTCGGCGCCCGGGTCGCCCACGAGGTCCAGCTCGTCGGCGGACGCGATGACGGTCGAGGCGTACGCCGCAAGCGGGGTGAGCGCCGCGCGGGCGGCGTCCCGGCTCCAGAGCCGGGCGCGGTAGTTGACGTCGAGGCAGACGGGGATCCCGGCCGCGGCGGCCGTCTCGGCCGCCCACCGGGTGGCCTCCCGCGCCGTGTCCGACAGGGCCGGGGTGATGCCGGTCAGGTGCAGCATCCGCGCGCCGGCGGCCAGCGGCTCCTTGAGGTCGTCGACGCGCAGCGCCGACCCGGCCGACCCGGCCCGGTAGTACTGCACCCGCGTGAGGTCGGCGCTGCGCTGCTCGAGGAACATGAGGCCGGTCTGCCGGTCGGCGTCCCGGGTCACCCCGTCGACGCCGACGCCCTCGGCGCGCAGTTGGCGCAGCACGTACTCGCCGAACTCGTCGGTGCTCACCCGGCTGACCCAGGCGGCCCGGTGGCCCAGCCGGGCCACCCCCACGGCCACGTTGGACTCGGCGCCGGCCAGGTGCATGCTCAGCGTCCCGCCGCCGGCGAGCGGACCGGCGGAGCGCAGCGACACCATCGCCTCGCCGAAGGTGAGCAGGTCCGGTGCGCTCACGCGAGCCGCCCCGACACGGCCGTCAGGTAGGTGCGCGCCCGCTGCCGCAGGGCGTCCACGTCTCCGCCGGACGCGGCGTCGCCCACCAGCGGTCCGCCGACGCCCACGGCGATCGCGCCCGCGGCCAGGTAGCCGGGCACGTCGTCCAGGCCGACGCCGCCGACGGCCACGAACGGGATGTTCGGGAACGGGTCGCGCACCGCCTTGAGGTAGCCGGGGCCGCCCACCGACGCCGGGAACAGCTTGACCACGGAGGCGCCCATCCGCATCGCGGTGTACGCCTCGGTCGGAGTGAACGCTCCGGCGGCGACGGGCAGGCCGACGCGGGCGGCCTCGGCGATCGACTCGACGACGGCGGGCGTCACCACGAACTGCGCTCCCGCGGCGGCCACGTCCGCGACGTCGGCGGCGGTGAGCACGGTGCCGGCGCCGACCAGGGAGCCGGCGGGCGCCACCTCGCGCAGCGCGGCGATCGCCTTCGGGGCGTCGGGCGTGGTGAGGGCCACCTCGACGACGCGGACGCCCTCCTCCAGCAGGGCCGCGCCGGCGGCGATCGCGCCGGCGGTGGAGGTGCCGCGAATGACCGCGAGGATGCGGGCGTCGGTGAGTTCGGATACGAGGTCGAGGGTCATGTGTTTCACCATTCCGCGTAGGAGCCGTCGAGGTGTCGCCAGGTCGGGCTGCGCCAGGCGTGCCCGCGCTTGTCCGCCGTGCGTACGGCGTGTTCGTCGATCTCGATGCCGAGGCCCGGCGCCGTGAGCCGTTCCACGTAGCCGTCCACGAAGGTGAGCGGCGTCTTGTCGAGGCAGTAGTCGAGCACCTCAGCGCCGAGGTTGTAGTGGATGCCGATGCTCTGTTCCTGGATCAGGTAGTTGGGGGTGGCGAAGCCGACCTGGAGGCAGGCCGCCAGGGCGATCGGTCCGAGCGGGCAGTGCGGGGCGAGCTGCGCGTCGTACACCTCCGCAAGGGCGGCGATCTTGCGCACCTCGGTGATGCCGCCGGCGTGGGAGAGGTCCGGCTGGGCGATCGCGATGCCGGCCTGCAGCACCGGCAGGAACTCCTGCCGGTTGTAGAGCCGCTCCCCCGTGGACACCGGTGTGGTGGTCGAGCGGACGAACTCCCCGATGAGGTGGGAGTTCTCGGGGACCACCGGCTCCTCGAGGAAGAACGGCCGGAAGGGTTCGAGCAGCGGGGCGACGCGGCGGGCGTTGGCGAGGGTGAACCGCCCGTGGAAGTCGACTGCCACGTCCCGCTCGTCGCCGAGCACCTCACGCGCGGCGGCCACCCGCCGCACCACCGCGTCGAGTTCGGCGACCGAGGCCACCGCGCTCATCCGCCCGGACGCGTTCATCTTCACCGCGGTGAGGCCCGTCTCGACGGCGGCGGCGATGTGGTCGCGGACCTCGGCGGGCTCGTCGCCGCCCACCCAGCCGTAGACCCGGATCCGGTCCCGGACCGGGCCGCCCAGCAGCTGGTGTACGGGTGCGCCGAAGTGCTTGCCCGCGATGTCCCACAGGGCCTGGTCGAGGCCGGCCACCGCGCTGGCCAGGATCGGGCCACCCCGGTAGAACGCGCCCTTGGTCAGCACCTGCCAGTGGTCCTCGATGCGCAGTGCGTCCCGACCGACGAGCAGCTCGCCGAGCTGCTCGACGGCGGTGCGCACGGTCTCCGACCGGCCCTCGCAGGTCGCCTCGCCCCAGCCGACCAGGCCGGAGGTGGTCTCGACGCGGACGAACAGCCATCGGGGCGCCACGAGGAAGGTCTCCACCCGTGCGATCGTGGTCATGGCGTCCTCAACCCTTCGTGGCGCCGGCGGTGAGGCCGGAGACGACGTACTTCTGCACGAACAGGGCGATCACCATGATCGGCAGGGTGACCACGGTGGCCGCGGCCATGAGGCCACCCCAGTCGATGCTCGCGTACCCGACGAAGTCGAAGATCGCCACGGGGAGCGTCTTGGTGTCGGCGTCGGAGAGCACCAGGGCGAACATGAAGTTGTTCCACGAGAAGATGAAGGAGAGGATCCCGGCGGTGGCGATGCCGGGCAGCGACAGCGGCAGCGAGATGCGCCGGAACGCGCCGATGTGGGTCAGCCCGTCGACGAGCGCCGCCTCCTCGAGTTCGGTGGGCAGGCCGTCGAAGTAGCCCATCATGATGTAGACGATCAGCGGCAGCGACACGAACATGTGGCTCAGGATGAGCACCGTGTACCCGCCGACCATCTGCAGGTTCGAGAAGACGTAGTACCACGGCACCAGCAGCGAGACGCCGGGGATCACCCGGGCCATGAGCACCACGACCGCCGACCGCCGCATGGTGAAGCGGCTCATCGAGTACGCGGCGGGCACGCCCAGGATCAGCGACAGCACGGTGGCCGCGAACGCCACCCAGAGACTGTTGCCGATGAACTCGACGTAGTTCGCCCGCTGGAGGACGTTGGCGTAGTTGTCCAGGGTAGGCGAGAAGGCGAACGCCTTGCCGCTGTCGTAGATGTCGACGTTCGTCTTGAACGACGCCGCGATCATCCAGAGCAGCGGCGCGAGCAGCGCGAGCACGACGACGGCGAGGGCCAGCGCCCGGAAGATCTGGTACGGCCGGCTCGGTCTCATCGCTCCAGCCCCTTCTTGCGGTAGGTCAGGGCCCACATCACCCCGATGATGATCAGGAAGAAGATGATGAGGACCGTCGACGAGACGCCGTAGTCGTTGTAGTCGAAGCTGAGCCCGTACGCGTACACGTTGAGCGTCTCCACCTCGTGGAACGACCCGCCGCCGCGGCCCTTGGTGGCGTAGAGGATGTCGAAGGTCTTCAGCGCGTCGATGCCGCGCAGCAGGATCGCGACGATCACGGTGGGCATGAGCAGCGGCAGGGTGACGTGGCGGAACCGCTGCCAGGTGCTGGCGCCGTCGATGAGGGCCGCCTCCTGCGGCTCGTCGGACAGCGACGTGAGCCCGGCGAGCAGGATGAGGACGACCATCGGCGTCCACTGCCAGATGTCGATGAACATCGTGGTGGGCAGCGCCGAGTGCTGGCCGGACAGCCAGGGTTGGGGGCCGATGCCGACCCAGCCCAGCACCTGGTTCGCCATCCCGATGTTCGGGTCGAAGATCAGGCGCCACATCATGCCGACGGCGACCGGGGTGGCCACGAGCGGCAGGAGGATCGCGACGCGGACCCAGCGCTCGCCGCGGAACGGCCGCCACAGGAGCAGGGCGACCGCCATGCCGAGGACGACCTCGAAGAGCAGCACGACGCCGGTGAACGCCACCGTACGCAGGACGGCCGGCCAGAACCGGTCGGTGTCGGCGAGCACGTCGAGGTAGTTCTGGAAGCCGATGAACTCGCTCTCGGCGCGCACCGACCCCTCGGCGTCGGTGAGGCTGAGGTAGCCGGTCCAGGCCACCGGAAAGATGATCAGCACGGCGACGAACACCATGGCGGGCGCCGCGAAGAGCCACTTGCGGTGCGCGTTGGCCCAGCGCGACCAGGCCGACCCGTCGGTGAGCGCCGGCCGGGCTTCGGGTGATCTGGTGGCGGGGGTGGTGACGGTGGACATGGGGACTCCGGGTTCGCAGGGCGAGGGTCGCGGGCGGTGACGGGGCCGTCGGCCCGCCACCGCCCGCGGTCGGTCTACTTCGACTCGTCGTCGAGGAACTTCTGGAACGCCTCGTTGGCCGCGTCCGCCGAGGCGGCCGGGTCCTTGCCCGTGATCGCGTCGACGATCGGCTGGCCGACGATCTCCCGCGCCTCGGCGACCTTCTCGACCAGCGGCCGGTCGTGGCCGATGCCGTTGGCGGTGCTCACCGTGGTGGCCTCGGCGAGGTCCTTCGGGTAGGTCGAGGCGGCCTCGGGGTTCGCCCAGACGGAGGCGCGGGCGCCGGGGACGCCGGCCTTCTGCTGCGCCAGGGCCTGCTCCTTGCCGGCGGCCCACTGGATGAACTTCCAGGCGTTGTCCTTGTTCTTCGACGTGTCGTTGACGCCGAGCGCCCAGGAGGGGATGTTGTACGGCTTCGAGCCGGCCGGGCCGGCCGGGAAGGCGGTGAAGCCGACGGTGTCGGACACCTTCGACTTGGCCGGGTCGGTGGCGTTCTTGTAGAGCGAGTTCGCCTCGGTGTAGAAGGCCGCCTTGCCCTGGGTGAAGATGGCCATCGCCTCGGACCAGCTCATGTCGGTGCTGATGTTGTCCGGGCCGTGGTCACGCAGGAGCCCGCCGTAGAAGGCGTACGCCTGCTTGGCCTGCGCGGTGTTGACGCTGGCCTTCCCGCTGCCGTCGACGAAGTCGCCGCCGAAGCTGTAGAGGAAGCTGGAGAACTGGGTGACGGCGGCCGCCTTGCCGGTGCGGGCCACGAAGCCGGCCACGCCCGGGTTGTCGGCCTCGACCTTGGCCGCCTGCGTCTTCAGCTCGTCGAGGGTCTTGGGCGGCGCCGTGAAGCCCGACTTCTGCAGCAGGTCCTTGCGGTAGTACAGGACCTCCTGCTCGGTGATGATCGGCACGCCGACCACCTTGTCCTCGTAGGTCGTGGCCTGCACCGGCCCGGGCTGGAAGTCCGCGAACTCGAAGGCGCCGTCCGACTTGGCCTTGTCGGTGAGGTCGGCGAGGTACCGGTTCTTCGCGAACAGCTTCCCCTCCTGCAGCGGCCGGTACATCATCACGTCGATGTCGCTGGACCCGGCGTTCAGCTTGACGTTGTACTGGTCGGAGAGCTGGTCCTCGCCGAGCTGGGTGACCTCGACCTTGAGACCCGACTGCTTCTCGAACTCCGGCAGGGCCTTCTTGAGGTTCTCCGTCCACACGTGGTTGACGAGGGTCACCCGGAGGGTGCTGGACCCGCCGTCGCCGCCGTCCCCACCGCCGCAGGCGGACAGGCCCATGGCGACGACCACGGCAAGAGAAGTGCCGAGTATCGATCGACGTCGCACGCTTGTCTCTCCTTCTGTCGTGGTCGCTGCCTCGGCGGAGGCGCTACCTCGCTGTTTACATCTGCTTAACGACGGGATGCTAGGCCGAAAAAGCTGACTTATTCAAGGGGTTGATCTAACTGATATGATCCTTGGCGTGGAACGGACCTCCTCAGGGGTTGCAGCCGCCGAGACCGCCCCTGTCGAGTCCGGGCTGCACGCGCGCGTCCTCGAGCACCTCGGCACCGCGATCTGCGGCGGGGAGCTGGCGCCCGGCGCGGTTCTCAACATCGACGACCTGGTGGACCGGTACGCCGTGTCCCGCTCGGTCGTCCGCGAGGTGCTGCGGGTCCTCGCGTCGATCGGGTTCATCGAGACCCGCCGCCGCGTCGGCGTGCTCATCCGCCCGGCGACCGCCTGGAACGTCTTCGACCCGCAGGTCATCCGCTGGCGTCTCGCCTCGGCCGGGCGCGTCGCCCAACTCCGGTCGATCACCGAGCTGCGCACCGCCGTCGAGCCGCACGCCGCCCTGCTGGCCGCGACCCGGGCGAGTCACGACGAGGCGAGCGACCTTGTGGGTCTCGCCGCCAAGATGTGGGCCGCCGGCAAGGCCGGCGACGAGGACCGCTTCCTGCGCCTCGACATCGAGTTCCACCGCCGGGTGCTGCTCGCCTCCGGCAACGAGATGTTCCTCCGCCTCCAGGATCTGGTGGCGGAGGTGCTCACCGGCCGGCACAAGCACCACCTCATGCCGCACCACCCGCACGAGCAGGCGCTCCACCTGCACGCCGAGGTGGCCCAGGCGATCCAGCGGCACGACGGCGAGCGCGCCCGCCGCGCCATGGTGCAGCTCATGGAGCAGGCGTTCGACGAGATGAAGTCGCTGTGGGAGCAGTCGGGGGCACCCGAGCCGGCCTAGGACCGTCCGGGCGCCGGAGCCGGCCTAGGACCGCGCGGGCGCCAGCGGTCGCGCCGCCCCGGTCGCGGGTCGCAGGTCCACCTCGTACACCTGACCCACGAGATCCACGCCGAAGCTGTGGTGCGGCTCCTGCCCGGTCAGGGTGAAACCCCGCGACAGGTACACGCGGCGCGCGGCGACCAGCGGGTCGTTGGTCCACAGTCGCATGCGCGTGTAGCCGGCGCGCCGGGCGAAGGCCAGGCACTCGTCCACCAGGCGGCCACCGAGGCCGTGACCGCGGGCGGACGGATCCACGAGGAGGATCCGCAGTTGCGCGACGGACCCGTCGGCCGCGACGCAGAAGACGCAGCCGACCCGCCGCCCGTCCCGCTCGGCGATCCAGGCGGCCTCCCGGCGCGGGTCGTGATCGCCGGCGTAGTCGGCCACGATCCGGGCCACCAGCGCCTCGAAGGTCGCGTCCCAGCCGAACTCCGCCGCGTACAGCTCACCGTGCGCCATGACCACCCAGCCGAGGTCGCCGGGACGACCCAGCGGACGGATCTCGATTCGCTCGTCCATCACCACTCCCACCGCACTGAAACGACTGTTTCAGTGGCAGAGTAGCGCCATGAGCGACCCGACACGAGCCCCCTCCGCGCGCCGCGAGGAGCTGCTAGAGAGCGCCTACCGGTACGCCCTGCGGTCCGGCCTGGCCGACCTGTCGCTACGCCCCCTGGCCACCGCCGTCGGATCCAGCCCACGCGTGCTGCTGTTCCTGTTCGGGTCGAAGGACGGCCTCATCCGGGAACTGCTCGCGCGAGCGCGCCGGGAGGAGCTGGCACTGCTCGACCGGGTGCGATCCGATGTCGCGGGAAGCGACCCGGCCACCGTCGTGCGGGCCACCTGGCACTGGCTGGTCGCCCCGGCGCACCGTCCCCTGTTGACACTCTGGCTGGAGGCGTACGCGCGGTCCCTCGTCGACCCGGCCGGCCCGTGGGCCGACTTCGCCCGCCAGACGGTCGACGACTGGCTCGCCGTCCTCGCCGGCCCGCCGGCCCGTCCGCACGCCGACAGCGACCTCGTCGGGCGGACCCTCGCCCTGGCGGTTCTCCGCGGCGCCCTGCTGGACCTGCTCGCCACCGGCGACGTCGACCGGACGACCGCCGCCGTCGAGCTGCACCTGAGCCTCGTCGACGCCGGCGGCGGGCCGCGGTGAACCCGGCGCCTTCGTCTGCTCAGTGCGGGGTCCGCAGGCCCGCCGCGACGGCGCCCCGCAGGTCGACGTAACCCCCGATGCGGCGGACGATCGCGGCGTACCGCGCGCGCTGCCAGGTGGGCAGCGCCGGGTTGGCCGCGGCGGCGGTCACGTCGACCACGCGGGCCAGTGGCCGGTACTCCATCCAGGTCGGCATCACCGTCACCGAGGTGACCGCCCACCCGCCCGCGGGCCTACGCGTGAAGGTGAACTCGGGGACGACCGCGTCCTGGGTCTCCTCCGGCGACCCGTCGGCGAACCGCGCCGTCAGGTTGCCCATGCCGTAGGCGACCCACTTGTCGCCCACCTTCTCGAACGGCTGCACCACGTGCACGTGGTGGCCGACGATCAGGTCGATGTCCGGCGACGCGAGCAGCTCCCGGGCCAGGTCCAGCTGGTCGGCGTTCGGCTCGTGCTGGTACTCGGTGCCCCAGTGCATCGACAGGACGACGATCTCCGCGCCGGCCGCCCGGGCCCGGCGGGCTTCGGCGCGGATGGCGTCGGCGTCGATGAGGTTGGCCGCCCACGGCCGCCCTTCGGGCAGCGGGATGTCGTTGAAGCTCAACGCGTACGACAGGTGCCCCACCTTGACGCCCTTGACGTCGAGCACGGTGGGGCGACGTGCCTCCGCCGGGGTGCGGGCCGTCCCGGCGTGCCGCAGGCCCACCCGGTCCAGGTTGTCGAGCGTACGGGCGATCCCCTCGACGCCGGTGTCCAGGGAGTGGTTGGACGCGGTGGAGCAGGTGTCGAAGCCGGCCCACGCGGCGGCGTCGGCCAGTTGCGGCGGGACGCTGAAGGTCGGCCAGCCGGTGAACGGCCCGCCCGGCTCCGCCAGTGGCGTCTCCATGTGACAGATGGCCAGGTCGGCGGCGCTCGCCCGGGCGCGGACGGCGGCCAGCACCCGGGTGAAGTCGTGGCCGGGTCGGCCCGCCTGGCGGGCGTCGGCGGCCGCCTGCTCGCTGAGCGCCGGGTGCACGAGCAGGTCGCCGGCCGCCACCACGGTGATCGTGTCGGGCGGCGCGGCGGGGGTGGTCACGGCGGTGGTCGGCGCCGTCCGCCCGGGAACCGGCGGCGGCTCTGGGGCGTCGCAGCCCGCCGCCAGGACGGCGGTGAGCAGCGCCGCCACGGCGGGCGTTCGTCTCATGACAGGAGATGATGCCGGCGTACGCCCACCGTGGCGGCCGGAACGCCGAAACTCCCGTCCCACCGGCTGTGGGACGGGAGTTTCGGTCGGCGTGAGGTCGGGTCGCCGCGACGCCCGTTCAGGCTTCGCGGGCGGGCGCGCGGCGCAGGGAGCTGGGCGCGTTCACGTTCGCGTTGTCGCTCACGCTCATCCCCAGCCGCTCGACCAGCTCGCCCCCGAGCCAGGCCGTCGCCCCGGACAGCACGATCCCGAGGAAGCTGCACGCCAGTGCGCCCGCGTTCGGCTCCCAGTTGTCGGCCGAGAGGCGGATCAGCCAGCTCGCGGCGAACAGCGCCACGACGACGACGTTGCCGACGCCGTGCAGGGCGCCGACCCGCTTGGCCCGGGTGCCCGACGGGATGGCCCGCCAGTCGACGAGCCCGAACACGGCGGCCACGAGACCGCCGATGACGCCCGCCGCGATCGTGTACGCGGCCGAGATCTGGAAACCGGTCCGGTCCGTGATCAGGTAGAGGATGTCGAAGATGACCGACGTGGCGAGCAGGCCCAGCGGAAACACGATCAGCATGGGATGGATCCCGTGGCCCATCGCCCTGGCTCGACTCTCCATCGCAAGCCTCCTGTCGGCAGTCCTGCGCCCATTTACCCCGCGCCGTCACCGGTACACCCGGCAGCGTGAGGACCACGGCCCGTGCCCGCCACGGGCGGCATGTTCGTCTCGGACGGCATGTCCTCCGGGCGGCATGTTCCCCGGGCGGGCTCGGGTCCCGGCTGCCGCGGCCGTGCCGGCTGCGGGCGGCATGCCCGCCGCGGGTCCTGTCGAGCTGCCCCATATCTGGGGCGCCGGGGGAGGTCGAGGTGGAAGGGCGGCGGGACGTGCCAGTTCAGCCGGCAGGGGTCGAGGTTGACGGGACCGGCGGCATTCCGGGGCGCGGCGGGAGGTCGAGGTTGACGAGCCCGGCGGCCTTCCGGGGCGCGGCGGGAGGTAGAGGTAGAGCGACGGCGGGCGCCCCATTTCTGGGGCAGCTCGACAGCGAGTGACGGGCCCCGGGCAGGCCGGCCGGCAAACCACCGTCGGCACTGGTCCGCGAGCCCGCCACAGCAGGTGGGATCGCCCCGAACGGACAGGCATGGACGAGCGCGCCGGCCCGCGGCGACTGGGACGCCCCGCGCGCCGGAGGCGACGAGCCGCTGCGACTCGCGTCGTCCTTCCTGCTCCACGACGACGGCCATGCCTTCCGCGTCGTGCTCGACCTCCACCACGCGGGAATGCCGACGGCGTGAGGCGCCGCCCGGGCCGGTCGGCCCGGGCGGCGCTCCCGCACTCGGCCACGCGACCTACGCCGCCGCGCGCCGCCACGGCGGCACGGTCGCGTTGGTGAGCGCCCGCAGCAGCCACTCGACCGGCCCGTAGTGGTGCCCGCGCATCCACCAGGCGCTCGCGGCCACCTGGGCGGCGAAGACCGCCACGGCCACGAGGACGGCGGCCAGCGGGGACACCTGGCCGACGAGCCCGAAGCCCCAGCCGGTGAAGACGACCGCGCAGATCACGGACTGGCCGAGGTAGTTCGACAGGGCCATCCGCCCGGCGGGCGCCAGCGTGCGCGAAAGGACGTCGCCGATCCGGGTCGGGAAGATCTGGAACAGCGTGGCGACGTACGCGGCGGCCAACAGCGGCGCCGTCACGACGGTGAGGGCGAGCGCCACCGGGTCGAGCCCGGTGGTCCCCCCGGTGGTGGCGAACAGGACCGCCCCGGCGAGGCCGAGCGGGTAGCCGGCCCAGCACAGCGTCCGCCACAGCCGGGTATGCCGCTCCGGGTGGGCGAGGACGCCCCGCTTGCCGGCCGCGAGCCCCACGAAGAAGGCGGCCAGCGCGGCCGGCGCCTGCAGGGAGGCGAGGCCCAGCAGCATCTGCGGCATGGCCCGGAGGTGCTCGGCGATCACGGTGGCCGGGCTGCCGGCCAGCGCCTCGGTGGAGGCCCGACCCTCGGCGAGGGCCACGGCCGGGTCGGTCGCGAGGGACGCCCCGGTGACGGCCGCGCCCACCATCTGGAGGGCCACCAGTCCGAGAAGGACGCCGGCCCAGATCATCGCGGTGCGCGGCCGCATCCGGCGGGCCGCGAGCAGCACCAGGCCGAGCAGCGCGTACGTGGTGAGGATGTCGCCGTGGAAGAACAGCACGGCGTGCGCCGCGCCGAGCAGGAACAGCCCGGCCAGCCGGCGCAGGAAGCGCGGGACGAATGCGGCGCCGCGACGCCGCGCGGACTCCAGCTGGAGCGTGAAGCTGTATCCGAAGAGGAACGAGAAGAGCAGGTAGAACTTCAGCTCGAAGAGCAGCGCCACCGTCTGACGCACCGCGTCGTCCGCTGCCGACGCGTACGCCGGGTCGTCGATGCCGTGCCAGGGGAACGCCGTGGCGAAGAAGGCGATGTTCACCACGAGGATGCCGAAGAGCGCGAAGCCGCGCAGAGCGTCGACGTCACGCAGCCGGGAGGGGGCCGCGGGACCGGTTGCGGGGGCGGGGGACTCGGCGGTTCCCGTCGGAAAGGGGTGCGTCGGGCTCGTCATGTCCGTCACTGTAGGACGCTTCTATACGTTTGTCTATGACAGATGTATAAGACGGGCGTCTTATACAAACGACCAGCCGGGAGCTAGGCTGACCGCGTGGGACATCGAGAACAGCTCCTCGCCGGCGCGAAGCGCTGCCTGTACGAGCGCGGCTACGCCCGGACGACCGCCCGCGACATCGTGGCCGCCTCCGGCACCAACCTGGCCTCCATCGGCTACCACTTCGGATCGAAGGACGCGCTGCTCACGGCCGCCATGATCGAGGCCATGAACGAGTGGGGCGAGACGCTGCAGCGGACCCTCGACGTCGACGAGAGCCTTCCGCCGCTGGAACGCCTGCAAAGCGTCTGCGACGGGGTCGTCGCCTCGATCCGCGAGCACCGCGCGCTCTGGGCGGCCAGCGTCGACGTGTTCACGCAGACCGACCACCAACCGGAGCTGCGCGCGCGGATCGCCGACGCGTTCGAGGCGGGCCGGCCGGGATTCGCCGCCATGCTGGGCGTCGCACCGGACGGTCCGTCCCCCGACACCGCACGGGCCGTCGGTTCCCTGGTCCTCATGCTGATCAGCGGTCTCACCATCCAGTGGCTGCTCGACCCGGACCACGCCCCGTCCGGGGCGGACCTGGCCGCCGCCCTGCAGGCCCTCACCGCCGCCGGGGGTTGAGCCGGCGCGGCACGGCCGGCTAGCGGAACGCCGCGGCGAGTTCGTCGTCGACCACGGCGATCGGATGGCCGCCGGCGTCGTACGCCACGAGCCGGCCGTGCGCCATCGTGGCGGACCGGAACGAGAAGACCCGGGGGCCCGCGTCCGGTGACAGGAGCGGGATGACGCGCGGCGCGCCGCCGGGGGCGGAGTAGTACTCCAACCGCGCCACCCGCGCCGACACGACGCCGTTCACCCGCACCTTGGTCTTCTCGGTCCGGGTGCCGAAGGTGACGGGCGAGCTCGTGCCGTAGGCCGCGCACTCGGTCGCGCCGCGGCACACGAAGAAGTAGCGCGGATTGGGCACGTCGTCGAGCGCGTACGCCTTGAACGTGGGATCGGCCCCCGCGGGCAGCGGCTGCACCGCGAAGAACGCGACGGCCGCCGTGGCCGCGACCCCCACCCGCAGCCAACCGCGACCGGCCGGTCGGGAGCGCCGGGTCCGGGCCGCGGCCACCGCCACCCCGCCGAAGCCGGTCAGGCAGAGCGCGCCGACACCGAGCGCACGGGCGTTCTCCAACAGGAACTGCACGCCGGGTCGCAGGGACACGGCGCTCAGGGCGGCGCCCAGCGACACGACCATGGCGGTCAGCAGCGCCGCCCCGGCCACCCGTCGGGCCACCCCCACCGTGCCGATCAGCAGCATGGCGGCCAGCACCGGCCAGACCTGGTGGTGGGTCCAGGAGACCGGTGACGCGACCACGGTGGCGCAGCCCACGAGCACGGCGGCGTGCCCGGGATGACCCTGCGCCGCCAACCGCCGCGCGCGCAACAGCGCCACCGCGCAGATCACCGCCACGAGGCCGGCCCAGAGCAGCGGCAGGGACGCCTCCTCGACGCCCACCCGCAGCAGCATTCCGTGCAGGGACTGGTTGCCCAGCGAGGCGAGGTTGCCAATCCGGTCGGTCTCCACCATCGTCCCGGCCCAGTACGTCCAGCTCTCCTTCGGCAGGACCACGGCGGCCAGCCCGGCGCAGGCCACGAACGACGCGGTGGCGCGGGCGGCGTCCCGGTAGCGGCCCGCCACGACGAAGTAGACGACGAACAGCAGCGGGGTGAGCTTGACGGCCGCCGCCACGCCGACGAGCACGCCCCGCCAGCGCGGCGGCACCACGGCCATGCCGTCGAGCAGCGCCAGGAGCACGACGAAGATGCTGACCTGGCCGAAGCGCAGGTTGCTCTGCACCGGTGCGGAGAGCATGAGCACCAGGGCCACGCCGGCGACCGCCGTCGAACGTCGGCACCGTGCGCGGGCCAGTGTGGCGCCCACCGGCACGGCGACGGCGACGACGGCCGCGCAGGTCGCGAGCAGCCACGCGACCTGCGCCACCGGCTCGGGCACGAGCGTGATCGGCCAGAGCACGAGCGCCGCGAACGGCGGATAGGTGAACGGGCCGCCGTTCTCGGCGACGTACGCGTACAGCGGGCGCCCCGCCCGCAGGTCGGTCAACGCTCCGTAGTAGATGTGCAGGTCGGAGAGCCGGTCCTCGCGCCGCAGAACGAGCACGGTGGACACCAGCGCGACCACGCCGAACCCCGCCCACAGCAGTGCCGTCCGCCGATCCCGCACGATGCCAGCATAGGTTTCTCCGGCGCGGCGCAGGGCCCCTGCGGACGGCCGGTTCCGGACGGGCCGGGCGGGCGGCGGCCGGAGCCACCGCCCGCGTCCCGGTCCCTCGGGACGGTCAGCCCCAGTTCTGCGGGGCCGGCTGACGGGTGGTGGCGTTGATCCGGTTGAAGAAGTTGGTGGTGGCGATCCAGAGCACGATGGCCGCCAGCTCCTTCTCGCCGAAGTGGCGGGCGGCCTCCGCCCAGATGTCGTCCGGCACGGCGTCGGCCCTGTCGGCGAGCCGGGTGGCGGCCTCCGCGAGCGCGAGCGCGGCCCGCTCGGCGTCGGTGAAGTACGGCGTCTCCCGCCAGACGGCCACCGCGAACAACCGGTCGTCGGTCTCGCCCGCCTTGCGCATGGCCCGGGCGCCCGAGTCGACGCAGGCGCTGCACCCGTTGATCTGGCTGGCTCGCAGGTGCACCAGTTCCAGGGTGCTCTGGGGGACGCCGGCCGAGTGGGCCGCCTTGTACAGCAGGTTGACGGCCTTCACGGCGTCCGGCAGCAGCCCGGCGGGGTTGGCGATGCGGGGTTCGATGGTCATGAGCTGTCCGTCCTGTCCTCTAGGCTTGCCGGGTCCGTCGCGGCGACCTCCCGGTGCTTCACCCGTATGTCGAGGGCCGGCCCCGCGGCGTGACAGACGTGGCCACGGTCACATCGGCACTCGCACGACGGACGGGGTGGGAAGACCATGCACGACGCGGATCTGCTGGCCACACGCTTCGAGGAGCACCGGCCACGCCTGCGTGCGGTCGCCCACCGGATGCTGGGCTCCGGCGCCGAGGCCGAGGACGCCGTGCAGGACACCTGGCTGCGGCTGAGCCGGGCCGACGCGGCCGGTGTCGACAACCTCGCCGGCTGGCTGACGACGACGGTCGGCCGGGTCTGCCTCGACCGGCTGCGCGCCCGGACCGCCCGGCCCGAGCAGCCGTGGGAGGCGGGCGAGCGTGCGCCCGCTCCGGCCGACGCCGAGCCCGCCGACCCCGAGCGCGAGGCGGTGCTCACCGAATCGGTCGGCCGGGCGCTCCTGGTCGTCCTCGACACCCTCGCGCCCACCGAACGCTTCGTGTTCGTGCTGCACGACATGTTCGCGGTCTCGTTCGACGAGATCGCGGCCGTCGTCGACCGCAGCCCTGCGGCCGTGCGGCAGATCGCCAGCCGGGCCCGCCGCCGGGTCCAGTTGGGCGGCACCGTTCCGGAGGCGGACCCGGCGCGCCAGCGGCGGATCGTCGAGGCGTTCCTCGCGGCCTCCCGCGAGGGCCGGTTCGACGACCTCGTCACCCTCCTGGATCCGCACGTCGTGCTGCGCGCCGATCCGGTGGCGGTCGGCCTGGGATCGACGCCGGAGACCCGCGGGTCGGCCGCCGTCGCCGGCTTCTTCAACGGCCGGGCGCAGGCCGCCGTGCCCGCGTACGTGGACGCCGCTCCCGGCGCCGTCGTGGTGCTCGGCGGGCAGGTCCGGATCGTGCTCACCTTCGTGGTCACCGACCGGATCGTCGGCATCGAGGCGGTGGCCGACCCGGAGCTGATCGCGGCGTTCGACCTCGTCACGGGCGACGCGGCCGCCCGCTGACCGGGAAGGGCGCCGCGCCCGTGGTCAGGACAGGACGACGACGTGCAGGTTCCGGGGGCCGTGCACGCCCTCGACCCGGTTCAGCTCGATGTCGCTGGTGGCCGACGGCCCGCTGATCCAGGTCAGCGGGCGCCGCGGGTCGAGCCGCGCCACCGCGTCCGGCACCCCGGCGACGACCTGGTCGGCGCGCAGCACGCAGACGTGGACGTCGGGCAGCAGCGTGATGACCCGCCGGCCCTGGTCGGGAGCGCCGTCGAGGACGATCGTGCCGGTCTCGGCGACGGCCACGGCCGCCGCGGTGACGACCCCGTCCAGGGCCGCGAGCTGTTCCGCGGTGAGGCCGTAGTCGGTCACCGTCGCGACGGTGGCGGGCAGCCAGCGGCGGGGCAGTCCGGGCGGCACGACGATCCGCTGGCCGCCGAGGACGCCGTCCACGACCGCCGCGACCTCGTGCTCGGCGCACCGGTGCACGGTGGCCCGGTAGTCGGTGAGCCGGTGCACCAGCAGGTCGAGGTCGGCGGTGGCGCCGGCCGGCCGGTAGTGGCGCGGCGCCTCGGCGGGCGCGGCCGGCGCGACGCCGCGTGCGGCCCGCAGCCGGGCGAGGACCTCCTCCCGCCCGCTCACCGCTGCGCCCACCAGTCACGGAACGTCCGCCGGGGCGGCTGCGGCAGGTCGCGGCTGATGGTCCAGCCGGACAGCGGTGGCGGGAGGCCGCGACCGCGGCGGCCGGCGAGGCGGCCGAGCCGGGCGGCGCGCTGCGCGGCCGCGTACAGGGCGGGGTGGTCCATGGTGTACGCGGCCGCCGCCATCGCGGCGGCCTCGGCCCGTGGGTGGGGCGCCCGGTCGCGAAGGTGCACCAGCACCTCCGGGATGTTGATCTTCACCGGGCAGGCGTCGTAGCAGGCGCCGCAGAGCGTCGAGGCGTACGGCAGGGAGGCGTTGTCGGCGACGCCGGTGAGCTGCGGGGAGAGCACCGCGCCGATCGGCCCGGGATACACCGACCCGTACGCGTGCCCGCCGGTGCGCTCGTAGACGGGGCAGACGTTGAGGCAGGCGGAGCAGCGGATGCAGTGCAACGCCTGCCGGCCCACCTCGTCGGCGAGGACGGCGCTGCGCCCGTTGTCGAGCAGCACCAGGTGGAACGCCTGCGGCCCGTCGCCCGGGACGATGCCGGTCCACATCGAGGTGTACGGGTTCATCCGCTCCCCCGTGGACGCCCGGGGCAGCAGTTGCAGGAACACCTCCAGGTCCCGCCAGGTGGGCACCACCTTCTCCACGCCCATCACGGTGATCAGCGTCTCCGGCAGGGTGAGACACATCCGCCCGTTGCCCTCGGACTCCACGACGGCGAGGGTGCCGGTCTCGGCGACGGCGAAGTTCGCGCCGGAGACCGCCACCCGGGTGGTCAGGAACGTCTGGCGCAGGTAGCGGCGCGCGGCGGCCGCGAGCGCCGCCGGATCGTCGGTGAGCGCCGGATCCGCGCCGGGCATCGCGCGCAGGAAGATCTCCCGGATCTCGGCCCGGTTGCGATGGATGGCCGGCACCAGGATGTGGCTGGGCCGGTCCTCGCCGAGCTGCACGATCAGCTCGGCGAGGTCGGTCTCCACGGCGGTGATCCCGGCAGCCTCCAACGCCTCGTTGAGGCCGATCTCCTGCGTCGCCATCGACTTGACCTTGATGACCCGGTCGCTGCCGGTCGCCGCCACCAGGCCGGTCACGATGCGGTTGGCCTCCACCGCGTCGGCGGCCCAGTGCACGGTCCCACCCGCGGCGGTGACCGCCGCCTCCAGTTGCTCGAGGAGCTCCGGCAGGCGGGCCAGCACGTCCGCCTTGATCGCCGACCCGGCCGCGCGCAGCTCCTCCCAGTCCGGCAGCTCACCGATGACGGCGCCGGACTTCGCGCGGATCGTCGTGGTGGCGTGCCCGAGGTTGCGGCGAAGCTGCGGATCGGCCAGCGCCCTCCGGGCGGCGGCCGGGAAGGGCTCGTCACCACGCAGGTGACCGACACCGCGCGGCGCGGTCGCGGGCATGCCGAGGAAGGTCCGGGTCACGGCCACGTCCCCCTCCGGTTCGCCCGTCCGGCGGCGCCGGTCCGGGTGGCGTGACCGGCCGCGCCGGTCTGCTCGGTCGCGGCGAGAATCTCCGCGAGGTGCACGGTGCGGACCCCGGTGCGCAACCGGGACAGCCCTCCCCCGATGTGCATGAGGCACGAGGAGTCCCCCGCCGTGCACACGTCGGCGCCGGTCGACAGGACGTGGCGCAGCTTGTCGGCGAGCATGGCGGTCGAGGTGTCGGCGTTCTTCACCGCGAACGTGCCGCCGAAGCCGCAGCACTGCTCCGCCTGCGGCAACTCCACCAGGTCCAGACCGCGGACCTCCCGCAGCAGCCGCAGCGGCCGGTCACCCACCCGCAGCACCCGCAGCGAGTGGCACGTCGGGTGGTACGTCACCCGGTGCGGGTAGTACGCGCCCACGTCGGTCACACCGAGCACGTCGACGAGGAACTCCGACAGCTCGTACGTGCGCCCCGCGACCTCCTCCGCCCGCGCGGCCAGCCGCTCGTCACCTGCCCGCCGGGCCACCATGGCGTGCTGGTGGCGCACCGAACCCACGCAGGAGCCGGAGGGAGCGACCACGACGTCGTACGGCTCGAAGGCGCGGACGTGACGGCGCACCAGCGGCAACGCGTCGCCGAGGTAGCCGGTGTTGACGTGCATCTGCCCGCAGCAGGTCTGCGCCTCGGGGAAGACCACCTCGTGCCCGAGCCGCTCCAGCAGCCGTACGGTGGCCGTGGCCGCCGCCGGGAACAGCGTGTCGGCCAGGCACGTCACGAAGAGCGCGACCCGCATGTCACCTGCCCATCTCCGTACTCGGCGGCCATTCGACCAGATCGCCCCGGGGCCCGCAACGGCGCGGAGGGCCGCCGTACGGCACCGGGCGGCGCTCAGCCGAAGGCACGGGACTGCCAGGTGCGCACCTGGTCGGCCGGGAGCGCCTCGGGGAGGATCGCGATGCGGTCCACCTCGCCGGTGAGCCGCTGCCCGCCGTCCTGGTCGGCGGCGAACCGCAGTTCCCGGGTGGCGCATCCGACGATGCCGCCGTCGGGAACCTTGGCCGTGCCGGCCTGCTGACCGTCGACGTACACGACGATGTTGCCGCCGTCGTTTATGGTGACGACCAGGTCGACGTACCGGCCGACGGGCAGCGTGGCGCTGGTGGTGACCCCGGTGCCGGCGCCGATGAACCGCACCTGGTTGCTCGGCGTGAGGTCGACGAGCACCCCGTCGGTGCCCGGGTCGCCGCCGGGCTGGAAGTCGAAGAGCCGGCGGTAGCTGCCGCTCGTGGTCACCTTGACCTCGGCGGCGAACGTGGCGGTCTCCACGAAGCCCAGGCTGGTGGGAGCGGTGCGCAGGTACCGGTTGCCGTCGAGCGCCAGGGCGCTGCCCGTGGGCCCGTCCGCGACGTACGCCGCCCCGGTCTGCACGGTCGCGGTGCGTCCGTGGGGCGAGCGGTCGGCAACGGTGTCCCCGCCGGTCGGGTCCCAGGCGACGAGGGGGTGATCGGGGTCGGGCCGGTCGCAGGGTGGCGGTATGGGCAGCGCGATGGCCGTCCACGCGGACGCCCGCCACCGGTCGTTGACCAGCCGGGTTTCGATCCGGTTCGGGCCCGGCGCGGCCTCCCGGCTCGGTGTGACGGTGAACCGGTACGTCTGGGAGTCGCCGGCGTGCAGGCGCGGCACCTCGAACCGGGCGGGCCGCGCGCTCCACCCCGCCGGCAGTGCCAGCGTGAGCCGCGACGGTGGCACCGCGTCGGTGGCGTCGACGGTCACCGCGACGGTCCCCGACCGACCGGCCTCCAACGACTCCGGCGCGTCGATGCTGAAGCGGACCCCGGCGGTGGCGACGTAGCGGTGGCCGGCCTGCGCTCGGAAGCGGAGACGCTCGCCCTGCGGCTCGGCGGCGACCCGCTTGCCGGTCGTGGTGTCCACGAGCCGGAACGGCCCGGCGAAGAGCGGGCTGCGCAGCGACACGTCGCCGGTGCGCCCCGCGGTCACGGCGATCTCGGTGGCGGCGCCGGCCGACCAGGTGGTGTCCACGGTGAGGTCGCCGCGGGCGCGCAGCCCGCTGACCGAGCCGTCGCGCCAGGCGCCGGGTAGGGCGGGGAGCACGTGGACGTCCCCGCTCTGGCTCTGGAGCAGCATCTCGGCGACCCCGGAGGTGGCGCCGAAGTTGCCGTCGATCTGGAACGGCGGGTGGGTGTCCCACAGGTTGGCGAGGGTGCTCTGCCGCAACTGCTCGGTGAGCATCTTGTGCGCGTGGTCGCCGTCGAGGAGGCGGGCCCAGAAGTTGATTTTCCAGGCCTTGCTCCAGCCGGTGCCGCCGTCGCCGCGTGCGGTGAGGGAGACCTTCGCCGCGGCGGCCAGCTCGGGGTCCTTCAGCGCGGAGATCTGGGCGCCGGGGTGGACGGCGAACAGGTGCGACACGTGGCGGTGCTCGTTGTCCGGGTCGTCCAGGTCCTCCTTCCACTCCTGCAACTGGCCCCACGAACCGACCCGGACACCGGGGTCGAGCCGGTCGAGCGCCGCCCGCACCTCCTTGCGGAACGCGTTGTCGCCGCCGAGGATGCCGGCCGCCTCGATGGTGTTGGTGAACAGCTCCCAGACGATCTGCTGCGACATCGAGGCGCCGGCCGTGAAGTCGCCCTGCTCGGGCGAGTAGCTCGGGGAGACGACGAGCGTGCCGTCGCGCGGGTCGACGACCAGCTCGTCGAGCCAGAACTGGGCGAGCTGCTTCATGACCGGGTAGGCCCGCTCCCGCAGGAAGCGCTGGTCACGGGTGAACTGGTAGTGCTGGTAGTAGTGCTGGGCGAGCCAGGCGCCCGCCTCGGGGAACCAGAACGAGGTGGCCCAGTTGTGCAGGCCGGTGAAGCCGTACGGGTTGGTCTCGTTGTTCACCACCCAGCCCCGGTTGCCGTAGATCTCCCGCGCGGTCACCTGGCCGGGCGGGACCATCGCGTCGACGTAGTCGAACAGCGGGGCGGTCGTCTCGGAGAGGTTCGTGATCTCGGCGGGCCAGTAGTTCATCTGCAGGTTGATGTTGACGTGGTAGTCGGCGTCCCAGGGCGGGCTCGTCGAGTTGTTCCAGACGCCCTGGAGGTTCGCCGGCAGCGAGCCGGCCCGCGACGACGCGATCAACAGGTAGCGCCCGTACTGGAAGAAGAGCGCCTCCAGCGCCCGGTCGGCGGGCGAGGCGCCGCCGGTGTAGCGGCGGAGCAGGTCGTCGGTGGGGATGTCGGGCATCTCCTGGCCGATGTCGAGCCGGACGCGGTCGAAGAGGGCCTGGTGGTCGGCGGTGTGCGCGGCCAGGAGGTCGGCGTACGTCTTGCCGGCCGCGGCGTCCACCGCCGCCGTCACGGCGGCGTGCGGGTCGGCGCCCCGGTAGGTGGGGTAACGGGGCGCGTAGTCGGTGCCGGCGGCGAGGACCAGCGTGGCGGCGTCGGCGTCGGCCACGGTCACCGTGCCGTCGGCGCCGGAGGTCACGGCCCCGCCGTCCGCGTTCACCTGGATCTGGGACTCGTACCGCAGCTTGTTGTCGGTGAGCGCGCCGGCCACGGTGATGCGCCCGTCGCGCGCGGTGGCCGTCCTCGACCGGTTGCCCGGCGCGGTGACGCCGGCCGTGAACCCGATCCGGCCCGGCTGGTCGGCGCTGAGCCGCACCACGAGGACGTGGTCCGGGTAGCTCGCGAAGTACTCGCGGGTGTAGCGCACCCCGTCGTCGACGTAGGAGACCGTGGCAACGGCCCGGCCGATGTCGAGCCCGCGCCGGTACTCCTGCACGGCGCCCGGGTCCTGCGTGAGCCGCAGCGTCAGGTCGCCGAACGTGTTGTACGAGCCGAACCCGCTCTTCGGCTGACCGAGCCGCCTCGCCACCTCCTCCGGGGCCAGCCGGCCGCGCTCGGCGATGAGGCGTTGCACCTCCTCGATGGCGCCCGGCCGGGGCGAGGTCCAGTTGCCGAAGTCGTAGCCGGCGGCCGAGCCGGGACCGCCGGTCCACAGTGTCTTTTCGTTGAACTGCACCGTCTCGGTCGCCACCCGGCCGAAGACCATGCCGCCGAGGGCGCCGTTGCCGATGGGCAGCGCCTGGGTTTCCCAGTCGGTGGCCGGTTCGTCGTACCAGAGGGTGAGGGGGTCCCGGGCGGCAGGGGCGGCGCTCGTGGTGGCGGCGGCCGGGGTGGGCGCGGACCAGACGGGAAGCGCTGCGGCCAGCGTCGCCACGACCACGGCCGCCGTCCACCGTCGCGGGCTCCGCCAGCGGCGGGAGTCATCCATGGGGGTCTCCGGATCGTCCGAGGGCCGGGGGGAGGCAGGCATGCGCTCGGCGGAGCCGAGCACGTGCGGCACGCCTCGGATGTTTGACGATGAGGCTACAAAGGACACGGCCCGACGACAAGGCGGGTTTTCCGTCGTCGGGTCCGAATTTCCGCGGTGAACTGGTGGAACTCGCTGTTCGACGCGACGTCCGGCGGGGCACGCTTCGAAGGCTCTCGACGTCACGGCCTTGTGGAGCGCCCTGCGCACTGATAGACATCGGATGTATTGCCGGTTGCGACATCGATCTGGGGGCGACGGGTGAGGATGTTGGGGGCGGGCGCGCCGGGTCGGGAGACCACGGGGCCGCGGAACGAGGGCGGCCGGCCGCGCCCGGAGGTGGCGGGAGCATGATCTTCACGGACCTGGAGATCTCCGACATCCGCTTCCCCACCTCGCGGGAGCTGGACGGATCCGACGCCATGAACCCCGATCCGGACTACTCCGCCGCGTACGTGGTGCTCCGCACCGACGCCGGGGACGGCCACGAGGGGCACGGCTTCGCCTTCACCATCGGCCGCGGCAACGACGTCCAGGCGGCGGCCATCGCGTCGCTGCGCCCGTACGTGGTGGGCCGGCCCGTGGCGCCGGTCCTGGCCGACCTCGGGGGATTCTGGCGCGACCTCGTGCACGACTCCCAGCTGCGCTGGCTCGGCCCCGAGAAGGGCGTCATGCACATGGCGGTCGCGGCCGTCGTCAACGCGCTGTGGGACCTGCGGGCGAAGCGCGAGGGGCTGCCGCTGTGGCAGCTGCTGAGCCGGCTGAGCCCGGAGGACCTGGTCGACCTCGTGGACTTCCGCTACCTGGGCGACGCGTTGACCCGGGACGAGGCGCTCGGGATCCTGCGGAAGGCGCGGCCGGGTCGCGCCGAACGCGAGGCGCACCTGCTGCGCGACGGCTTCCCCGCGTACACGACCTCGCCCGGTTGGCTGGGTTACGACGACGACAAGCTGCGCCGGCTCTGCAAGGAGGCGCTGGCCGACGGGTTCGGCCAGATCAAGCTGAAGGTCGGGGCCGACCTCGCAGACGACGTGCGCCGGTTGGGCATCGCCCGGCAGACCTGCGGGCCGGACTTCCCCATCGCCGTGGACGCCAACCAGCGCTGGGACGTGCCGACGGCCATCGCCTGGATGCGGGAGCTGGCGCGTTTCGACCCGTACTGGATCGAGGAGCCGACGAGCCCCGACGACGTGGTCGGGCACGCGACGATCGCCCGGGAACTCGCGCCGATGCGGGTCGCGACCGGTGAGCACGTCGCCAACCGCGTGGTGTTCAAGCAGCTGCTCCAGCTCGGCGCGGTCTCGTACGTGCAGATCGACGCGACACGCGTCGCCGGGGTCAACGAGAACATCGCGATCCTGCTGCTGGCCGCGAAGTTCGGCGTGCCGGTCTGCCCGCACGCGGGCGGGGTGGGGCTCTGCGAGCTGGTGCAGCACCTGTCGATGTTCGACTACGTGGCGGTCGCCGGCGACATGACCGACCGCGTCATCGAGTACGTCGACCACCTGCACGAGCACTTCGTCGACCCGGTGGTGATCCGCCAGGGCCGGTACGTCGCGCCGACGGCGCCGGGCTTCAGCGCCACGATCGAACCCCGGACCCGCGCCGAGTACGCGTACCCGGACGGCCCCGTCTGGTCGGCGGGAGGCTGATCCGTCACGCCGGCCAGGTCATCCGACGACCAGGCGCCCAGTGCTCCACAAAGGTCTTGTAGCCACCCGGATTCATTGATAGACACCCGATGTATCAAACCCGTGTCACCCGCGCCTCCGAGAACGCCCACCTCACCCGCACCGCTGGAGGACCACCGTGAGACATACCGCCAAGACCCCCCTCGGGATCGCGCTGGCCGCGGTCCTCGCCCTCGGCACCGTCGCCTGTGGTGACTCCTCGTCGGGTGGAGCGGGCGGCCCGGCCGGGGCGAGCCCACAGATCGGCATCGACCTGCCCCGCGCCGACTCCGACTTCTGGAACTCCTACGCCAAGTACGTCCCCCGGTTCGCCGACGAGTACGACGTCAACCTCATGTCCCCGACGAACTCGCAGAACGACGTCGCGAAGCTCGTGGCCAACGTGCAGGCGATGGTCAGCCAGGGCGCGAAGGCCGTCGTCATGGCGCCGCAGGACACCGGCGCCATCGCCTCCACCCTGAACACCCTCGAGTCCCGCAAGATCCCGGTCGTCTCCGTCGACACCCGACCCGACAAGGGCAAGGTCTTCATGGTCGTCCGGGCCGACAACCGGGCGTACGGGCAGAAGGCGTGCGAGTTCCTGGGCGAGAAGCTGGGCGGCAAGGGCAAGGTGATCGAGTTCCAGGGATCCCTGTCCTCGATCAACGGCCGGGACCGTTCGGAGGCCTTCGCCGAGTGCATGCGGACGAAGTTCCCCGGCATCACGATCTTCGAGGAGCCGACCGACTGGGAGGGCGCCAAGGCGGCGGCCGCGCTCCAGACCCGCCTGGCCCAACACCCCGACATCAACGGCATCTACATGCAGGCCGGCGGCGTCTTCCTGGCCCCGACTCTGCAGGTGCTCAAGTCGAAGAACCTGCTGGTCCCGCCGACCGACCCGAAGCACGTCGTCGTGGTCTCCAACGACGGCATCCCGCAGGAGTTCGAGGCCATCCGCAAGGGCGAGATCGACGCGACCGTGTCCCAGCCCGCCGACCTCTACGCCAAGTGGGCGCTCTACTACGCCAAGGCGGCCGCCGAGGGCAAGACCTTCCAGGCCGGCCCCACCGACCACGACAGCACCATCGTCTCCATCGACAACGGGCTCGAGGACCAGCTCGCGGCGCCGCTGGTCACCAAGGAGAACGTCGACGACCCGGCGCTCTGGGGAAACCAGATCGGCAAGTGATGACCAGTCACGAGCAGGCCGCGGACACCGCGGTCGGGGCGCCGCCCCCGGCCGCGGAGGCGCGCGGCGTATCGAAGCGGTACGGGCCGACCGTGGCGCTGGACTCCGCGGGCGTCGTCGTGGCGGCCGGGGAGACGCACGCGCTGGTCGGGCGCAACGGCGCCGGCAAGTCCACACTGGTGTCGATCCTCACCGGGTTGCAGCGGCCGGACAGCGGGGAGGTCCGCTTCGACGGCGCGGCCGCCCCGGCGCTCGCCGACCGGGACGCCTGGCGGCAGCGGGTCGCCTGCGTGTACCAGAAGTCCACGATCATCCCCACCCTGACCGTCGCGGAGAACCTCTTCCTCAACCGCCAGGCCGGTCGCGGGCCGATCGACTGGCGCGGGCTGCGGCGCCGCGCCGCCGACCTGCTGGGCGGGTACGGCGTCGACGTCGACCCGGCGGCGCTCGCCGGCTCGCTCACCGTCGAGCAGCGGCAGCTCGTGGAGATCGCCCGGGCACTGTCGTTCGGCGCCCGGTTCATCATCCTGGACGAGCCGACCGCGCAGCTCGACGCGGCGGCCATCGACCGTCTCTTCCACCGGATGCGCGAACTCCAGGCGGGCGGGGTCACCTTCCTGTTCATCTCGCACCACCTCCAGGAGGTGTACGAGGTGTGCCAGACGGTGACCGTGCTGCGCGACGCCCGGCACATCCTCACCGAGCCGGTCGGGTCGCTCACCCGCGACGACCTGGTCGCCGCCATGACCGGCGACACGGGCCCCGCGCTCGCCGCCACCGACCGGCCGCCGGCGCCCGCGGGCGCTCCCCCGGTGCTCGACGTGCGCGGCCTGCGGCTGTCCGGTTCCTACGAGGGCGTCGACCTCACCGTCCGGGCCGGGGAGATGGTCGGGCTCATCGGCTCGGGCAGCAGCGGCAAGGTCGCCCTCGCCGAGACGATCGCCGGACTGCGCCGCGCGGACGCCGGCACCGTGACGATCGCCGGCGCCACGCCCAAGCCGGGAAGCGTGCCCGCCGCGCTCGCGGCCGGCCTCGGCTACCTGCCGCAGGACCGGCACCGGGAGGGACTCGTGCCGCTGCTGTCGGTGGCGGAGAACGCCACGCTGCCGATCGCCGACCGCCTCGGGCGCGCCGGGGTCATCGCCCCCGCCCGGCGGCGGGCCGCCGCCGAGCGCATGATCCGGGCGTACGACATCAAGACCGACGGGCCGCACCAGCCGGTCGGCGACCTCTCCGGCGGCAACGCCCAGAAGGTGGTCCTGGCGCGCGCGCTCGCCAACGAGCCGAAGGCCCTCGTCATGGTGAGCCCCACGGCCGGGGTGGACGTCCGGTCGAAGGCGTCCCTGCTGGGCGCCGTCGCCGACGCCGCCGCCGGGGGCACCGGGGTGCTGGTCGTCTCCGACGAACTGGACGACCTGCGCGCGTGCGACCGGGTGCTGGTGATGTTCCACGGACAGGTCATCCGGGACGTACCCCGGGGTTGGACGGACGCCGAGCTGGTGTCCGCGGTGGAGGGAGTGGAGCAGCCGTGACCGGCACCCGGACGATCGACAAGCCGCCGACGACCAGCCGCCCCCGGCCGGGCGCCGGCCGGGTCCCGCTGGCCCGGCTACGGGACTTCGCGCTGGTCCCCGCGATCCTCCTCCTCGTCGTGGTGGGCGCGCTCATCGACCCGGTGTTCCTGAGCACCGCCAACATCACCAACGTGCTGCAACAGCAGACCGAGCTGGCGCTGCTGGTGCTCGCCGAGGCGATCATCCTGATCGCCGGGAAGTTCGACCTGTCGCTGGAGTCGACGATCGGGCTGGCGCCGGCGCTGGCCGTGGCCCTGGTCATCCCCGCGGCCAGCAACGGCCTCGGCACCGAGCTGCCGGCCAGCCTCGCCATCGCGCTCTGCCTGCTCACCGGCCTGCTGATCGGGGCGTTCAACGGCCTGCTGATCCTGCGGTTCAAGCTCTCCGCGTTCATCGTGACCCTCGGCATGCTCATCGTGCTGCGCGGCCTCCAGATCGGCATCACCGGCGGGCAGAACCTCTTCGACATCCCGCCGTCCGTGCTCTACCTGGGCAGCGCCCTCTGGCTCGGCGTACCGGCCTCGATCTGGATCAGCGGCACGCTCTTCGCGGTGGGCATCGTGGCGCTCGGCTTCTTCCGGCACGGCCGCTCCGTCTACGCGATCGGCGGGAACACCGACGCCGCCCGGGCGGCCGGCATCCGCACCGACCGGGTGGTGTGGGTGGTCCTGATGATCGGTGGTGTGCTCGCGGCGCTCGCCGGGCTCCTCATGACCGGCCGGCTCGGGTCGGTGGCGGCGGCCCAGGGCGACGGCATGATCTTCACCGTGTTCGCGGCGGCGGTGATCGGCGGCATCAGCCTCGACGGCGGCAAGGGGACCCTCTTCGGCGCGCTCTGCGGCGTCGTCGTCCTCGGCCTCATCAACAACATCCTGACCCTCGCCGGGGTCTCCGCCCAGTGGATCCAGGCCATCTACGGCGGCATCATCCTGGTCGCGCTCGTCCTGGCGCGGCTCACCTCCGGCAAGGCCCAGGACTAGACGTGATCGTCGACGCCCACCACCACCTGTGGCGGATCGAGGACGGCTACGCGTGGCTGGACGCCCCCGACCTCGCCCCGATCCGGCGCTCCTTCGGTCCCGGCGACCTCCAGCCGGAGCTGGTCGCCGCCGGCGTCGACCGGACGGTCCTCGTGGAGGGGGGCCGCTGCGACACCGAGGAGGCGGCCCTCCTGCTCGCGTACGCCCGCGCCTCGACGGTGATCGGCGGGGTGGTGGCCTGGGCCGATCCCGCCGACCCGGCGCTCGCCGACACCATCGCCGCCTACCGACAGGCGCCCGGCGGCGACCTGCTCGTCGGTGTCCGGCCGCAGCTCCAGGCCGAGTCGGACCCCGGGTACCTGGAGCGCCCGCAGGTCCGGCGCGGCCTGCGTACGATCGCCGATTCCGGCCTGGCGCTCGACGTGGTGGTCCGCGTCGACCAGCTCGCCGCGGTCGCCGGGGCCGCCCGCGCCGTGCCGGAGCTGCGGTTCGTCCTCGACCACCTGGGCAAGCCGCGGATCCGCGACGGGGCCGCCGGCCTCGCCGCGTGGACCGGCCCGCTCGCGGCCGTCGCGGCCGAGCCGAACGTCACGGCGAAGCTCTCCGGGCTGGTCACCGAGGCGGCCTGGGACCGGTGGACCGTGGCGGACCTGCGGCCGTTCGTGACCGAGGCCGTCGAGCGGTTCGGCCCGCAGCGGCTGATGTTCGGCTCCGACTGGCCCGTGTGCCGGCTGGCCGCGAGCTACGGGCGGGTGCTGTCCGCGCTGACCGAGGCCCTGCCGCCGCTGTCCGCGCCGGAGCGGGCCGCGGTGCTCGGCGACACGGCCGTGCGGACCTACCGGCTCGCCCGGTGAGCGGTCCGCCTACGCTGCCGTACCGAAGAGGGCGGAGGAGAACGTGGCTGTCACGGACGAGGCGATCGACAAGATCAAGCAGATGATCCTCGCCGGCGAGTTGCGCCCGGGCGACCGCCTGCCCCGGGAGCCCGACCTGGCCGAACGGCTCGGCCTGTCCCGCAACTCGCTGCGCGAGGCGGTCCGGGCGCTGTCCCTGATCCGGGTGCTCGACGTACGCCAGGGCGACGGCACGTACGTCACGAGCCTCGACCCGGCGCTGCTGCTCGACGCCCTGAGCTTCGTGGTCGACTTCCACCGCGACGACACCGTGCTGGAGTTCCTCGAGGTCCGGCGGATCCTCGAGCCGGGGGCGACCGCGCTCGCCGCGCTGCGGGCGACCGAGGAGGACGTCGCGGCGCTGCGTGCCGTCCTGGAGGACCTCGGCGACGACCCGACGATCGACGAGCTGGTCGCCAACGACCTGGAGTTCCACCGGCTCATCGCCGCCTGCGCGGGCAACAACGTGCTGTCGTCGCTGCTCGACAGCCTCTCCGGGCCCACCACCCGCGCCCGCGTGTGGCGTGGCCTCACGCAGGAGGGCGCGGTGGCCCGGACCCGGGAGCAGCACACCGCCATCCTCGACGCGGTCGCCGCCCGGCAGGCGGACCTGGCCCGCTCCTGGGCGACCGTGCACGTGGCCGGCGTGGAGGAGTGGCTCCGCCGCGTCCTCTGACCGGGCGGGCCTTCCCGTTGGGTGATCAAGGCCCTACCGTATGTGTGGCCGGTGCTGGCGGGACGGGGGTGCCTCGTGGAGGAGTTCGACTACATCGTGGTCGGTGCGGGCGCGGCGGGATGCGTGCTGGCCAACCGGCTCACCAAGGACCCGGGCACCCGGGTGCTGCTCGTGGAGGCCGGCGGCTGGGACCGCAGCCCCTTCGTACGCATCCCCAAGGGCTTCAGCCGCCTCATGGACGACCGGCGCACCGCGTGGCACTACACCGCCGAGGTGACGCCCGGGCGGCAGGAGATCTGGCAGCGCGGACGACTCGTCGGCGGGTCCAGCTCCATCAACGGGATGGTCTACGGCCGGGGCGACCGGCTCGACTACGACGCCCTGGAGCGCCTCGGCAACCCCGGCTGGGGCTGGGACACCATGCTGCCGATCTACCGGCGGCTGGAGGACAATCCGCTCGGCGCGTCGGAGCTGCGCGGCGCCGGCGGCCCGCTGCGCCTGTCCACCGCCACCGGCACCGACGAGCTCTGCGAGGAGGTCATCGCCGCCGGGCAGGAACTGGGCTGGCGGCGGGTCGACGACCTCAACGCCGACGACGGCGAACGCATCGGCTACCTCATGGCGACCATCCGCGACGGTCGCCGCACGAGCGCCGCCGACGCCTTCCTGCACCCCGTCCGCGACCGGCCCAACCTGACCGTCGTCGTCCGGGCCGTCGTGCTCCGGCTGCTGCTCAACAACGGTCGTGCCCTGGGCGTACGCACCCGGCAGGAGGGGCGGACCGTCGACTACCGCGCCCGTGGGGAGGTCATCCTCGCCGCCGGGGCGCTCGCCAGCCCGCAACTGTTGCAGGTCTCCGGCATCGGCCCGGCCGACACGCTGCGCCGCGCGGGCGTGCCCGTCCTCGTCGACCGCCCCCGGGTGGGCGCCGGGCTGCGCGAGCACCGCTCGGTGCCCGTGCAGTACCGGCTGGCCGCCCGGGGCGGCTACAACCCGACGCTCAGCACGGCGCTCGGCCAGGCGCGGGCCACCGTGCGCTACCTCGCCACCCACCGTGGGCCGCTCGCCCTGCCGGTGTCCGACGTGGGGGCGTACATCCGCTCCGCGCCCGAGGTCGACCGTCCCGACGCGCAGCTGCTGATCGCGCCGTTCTCCGCGGCGCCGCGCCGCCCCGGGCACGCGCTGGAGTTGGAGCACGAGCCGGGTCTCATGGGCCTCATGACGGTGACCCGCCCGGAGAGCGAGGGCAGCCTCGCCATCACCTCCGCCGACCCCGGCGCGCCGCCGCGGATCGTCGCCAACTACTTCCAGGCCGCGTACGACCGTCAGGTGGCCGTGGGCGCGTTCCGCCGGATGCGGGAACTCTTCGCCACCGGTCCCATCGCGAAGCGGATCTCGGCCGAGACGATGCCCGGCCCGGCCGTGCAGGACGACGACGAGATCATCGAGGCGGCCCTCGCCAACGGCTACTGCGGCTACCACGCGGTGGGCACCTGCGCCATGGGCCCCGACGACGACGCCGTGGTGGACGCGCGCCTGCGGGTCCGCGGTGTGGCGAACCTGCGCGTGGTGGACGCCTCGGTGCTGCCCGTGCTGGTGTCGGGCTACCTCAACGCTCCCGTGATGGCGCTGGCCTGGCGGGCCGCCGACCTGATCCTCGGCCGCTGAGCCCGTCGTCGCGTCCACACCACGCGCGACCCACACGCATGATCCACCCCGCGCCTGATCCACCCCGCGCGTGATCCACCCCGCGCGTGATCCACCCCGCGCGTGATCCACCTCGCGCGTGATCCACCTCGCGCGTGATCCACACCGGATCGCCGAAACGGCGGTGACCAACCCGCCGCGACCCCGCCACATCGGCGAAACAGAGTCGATCAACCCCCGGAACGCCGCGGGACCGTGATCCACTCCGGCTCCTGGAAATCGCGCTGTTCCCGCGGCGTCGACACCGCGACTTCCAGGAAGCCGAGTCGATCATCGCCACCGACCGCGCCTGATCCACACCGGATCGGCGAAACGGCGGTGACCAACCCGCCGCGACCCCGCCACATCGGCGAAACGGAGTCGATCACGCCCGGACCGAGGCCGAGGCCGACGCCGACGCCGGACGAGGCGGACGCCGGTCGACAAAGTCCGGTCCGCGACCATCCGACCCGCCCTCACCCCGCCGAGCCGCAAGCACGGCCCGGATCACACACCCTCGCAGGGGTTATCCCCGATGGCGCAGCTCTCGGGGCCCTTCGCGAAGGGAGCGCTGTCCCGGACGTCGAACCGGATCTTCTGCGACTGTCCCGCCGGCAGGGGCGAGCCGGTGAACGTGACGGTCCGGCCGTCCTGCCGCCACTCCGCGCCGCTGACCTCGGTCACCTCGCTGTCGTCGGCGAACGTCACCACGAGCGTCCACTGTGCACCCGGGGCGCCGCCCGGGTTGCTGACCACCACCTCGCCGCTGTAGCCCAGCAGTCGGCTGGAGACCGTCTCGTACCGGGCCGCCATGGCCGGCACCGTCGCCGAGGCCGACGTCTGCGGGGCCGAGGAGGGCGTACGGGAGGGGGCCGCCGGGGGTCTCCGGCTGGGGCTGGTGGTGGCGCTGGGCGTACGGCTGGCGTGGGCCGCGGAGGCGGCCACGGCGGGGCGGGTCGACGGGCTCGCGGCATCGGACGCGCTCGGCGACGCCTGCGTCGGCGGGGCCTCGGCGGCGGCCGGCGGAGCCGAATCGGGCCGCAGTGCCCACACGGCGACCCCGCCGGCCAGGAGCATGCCGACCCCCGCCGCGCCGAGCAGCACCCAGTGGCTGCGCCGCCCCGACGGGCCGCCGGCCCGCTCCCCCGCCGGCCCCTCCCCCGCCGGCAGTTCGACCGCCGGCAGCTGAATCGTCCCGGTGTCGCCGCGGCTCAGGTCGACCTGTTGGAAGGCGAACCAGTCGAGGAGTGCGGGCAGGCGGTTGTTCAGCGCCTGCTGGTAGGACTGCTCGCGGGCGTCGCGCTGCGGTGGCGCCCACTCGCCGTGCTCCAGCGTCTCGCGGAGAGACAGCCGGCAGCCCTCGCTGGTGGGCTTGACGGTGCAGGTCAGTCGGCTGCGCCGGTCGGCCTCCTGGCAGCGCAACGTGATGAGTTCCGGTGCCCGCTGCTCGACCACCTCCGTCTCGACGGGGGCGTCGAAGCCCGGCAGTTCCGCCGTGGCGAACCGCAGACGGCCGGGCGTGTCCCCGACGGCCTCCGCGTCGGTGAACCACCGGCCGAGCAGTTCCCGGTCCGTCAGTGCGTGCCACACCCTGTCGGCAGGGTGGAACAGGTCGACCTGTGCGCCGATCTCAATCACGGCGAGACTCTACGGTCTGACCGGCCCCGATGGTGGGGACGGGTCGGCCGCACGGCGTCCGGTCGGACGGGCCGCCACCGAGCGTGACCGGTTAGGCCGTGACCGGCGCGGCCTCGGCGCGGTGGACGGCCGGCGGCGTCCCGGCGCGACGGATCGGCGTGAACAGCCCGGCGATGCCGACGAGGACGCACCCGGTCCCCGCCACGAGGGTCACCGCGATGACCCCGAACCGGCCCGCCGCCCAGGTCAGCAGCGCGGCCCCGGCCGGCCCCAGTGAGTAGTGCGTGCTCCAGAAGGCGGACGTGACGCGGCCGAGCAGGTGGTCGGGGGTGATCTCCTGGCGCAGCGACATCGAGGAGATGCCCCCGACGCTGACGCCGCAGAGGTACACCGCCGTGAGGGCGGTGACGACGGGCACGGTGCCGGCGAGCCCGACGCCCACGATGGCGAGGCCGGACACCAGCAGGGCGCCGATCCACGCGACTCCGAAGCCGCGCCGACGTCGCAGCGGCGCCACCAGCAGCGCGCCGGCGACGGTGCCGAGCGCCGCGAGGCCGAGCACGCCGCCCACCGTGCCGTCGGAGCCGCCGAGGTCGTGCTTCACGTGGTAGACGAGCACGTCGGTGAAGCCGTAGGTCAGGAAGATGAAGACCGACAGCAGGACGGTGAGCGATCGCAGCACGGGCTCGCGCCAGAGGAACCGCGCCCCGGCGAGGAACTCCGCCACGGGCCCCTCGCGCCGGACGGCCGCCCCGTCACCGTCCACCCGCGACCGGAACCGGATCAGCATCAGCCCGCCGGCCGACGCCGCGAAGCTGGCCGCGTTGATCGCGACTGCGGCCGAGGGCCCGAACCGGGCGGAGACAACCCCGGCGAGCAGCGGGCCGGCCACGGCGGTCGCCGCGTACGTGGCCTGCAACCGTCCGTTGGCCTCCGTGATCCGGTCCCGGTCGACCAGGTTGCGGACGGCGGCAACCGCGGCGATCTGGAAGACCATTCCGGCCGCCTCGCAGACCGGGAGGACGACGAACAGCAGCCAGACCTGCGGGCCGGCGAGCCAGGCCAGCGGGATGAGGGCGTAGAGGACGAGCCGGGCCAGGTCCGCGGCGATCATCAGGGTGCGGCGGTCGTACCGGTCGACGAGGACGCCACCGAAGATCCCCGCGCCCACGGACGCGGCACCGGCCACGGCGGTGAGCAGGCCCATCTGCGCGACGGACCCGGTGGCGTGGAGGATCAACAGCGGGACCGCGAGGTAGGCGAACGCGTCCCCGGCGGCCGAGAGCGACTGCGCGATCCAGTAGGTGCCGAAGGTGCGGTCCCGCCACAGTGATCGACGGGCGGCGCCCGCGCCGAGGGTCATGACGGCAGGTTACCGGCCGCCATGGCCCTCGGGGGGGGCGCGGTCAGCCGGACGAGCCGTTGCCGATGGCCCCGGCGACCGTCATGGCCATGATGGTGCGGCGCCGACGCCGGGTCATCAGCGCGAAGCACGCGGTGAGCGCCACCAGTTCCAGGTCGGCCCAGGATCCGGTGACGTCGACGCGGATCGGGCCGCGCGGGCGGGCGGACAGGCGCACCGTGAGGCGCTTCCCGTCGCGGACCAGCTCGCCGTGGTGCCGGCCGGGGCGCCAGCGCACCTCGCCGCCGGGGCCCGGCAGCTCCGACCGGCGCGGGTCGAGCAGCACGGCGGCGCCGTGCGACGCGCGCGCCGCGACCCCGATGCGGGGGTCCGTGGGTTCGACGTGCCACACCCCGCCGCCCGTGTCGATCTCGCCGCGCCGCCAGGTCCAGCCGGTGCGCAGCCGGGCCGAAGCGCCACCGGCGCCGTCGAGGACGAAGGTCCCGCCCCGCTTGCGTACGGTCAGGGTGGTCACCGGTCGGCTCCCGCCGGGCGTCGGGGCAGCCCGGCGATGAGCACGGCGCCGACGCTCAGGTGCAGCAGCACGAGCGTCGCCTTGGCCCCCGCGCCGATCCCGCCGAGCGGTCCGGTGAGGGACACCAGCAGGACCGCCACGGCGATCGCGGTCCACACGACGCGGGCCCGCGCGGTGGTGCGCTCCAGCAGCGCGAGGAGAGCCCAACCGGCCAGCGCCGCCACCGCGGCGGCCGCCACGACCGCCACCATCGTCACGTCCCGGCTCGACGTGCCGCTGCCCGCGGCCACGTCGACGCCGGCGGCCGAGCGCAGGATCGCGAACTCGGCCGCCGCCACCACGATCGCACCGGCCGCCACGGCGGACCGGCGTACGAGAAGGTTCGTCATGAGCCGAGTCTGGGCGCCCACGGTGGGCGGACACATCGATCCCGGCGCTCCGCCGGGTACACCTGCCGCCAGCGCGGCTCCTACCAAAGAAGGTGGTCGGGCCGGCGGACGGCCCAGTAGCCTGCGCCCATGAATTCCGCCACGTGGGGGTTCCGCCCGCCGCGGGTGCGGGCCACGGTCGCGACGGCCGTCTCGACCGCGGGGATCGGCCTCATCATCGCGTCGAGCCTGTGGGCCGCGACCCGCTCGGCGAGCCCGGCGTTCGTCCGCGTCGACGTGGCTCTCGCGGTGGCATCCGTGGCCGTCGTACCGCTGATCATGTTCCGGCCGGTCACCGGCGGCGTCCTCGCGAGCCTGCTCATGGCCCTGTCCCCGGTCGCCACCCCGGCGGCGGGCTTCGCCGTTCTCTTCACCGCCCAGCACCGGCCCTTCCGGCGGGCCGCCGCCGTGGCCCTGGTCAGCATCGCGAGTGCGGCCGTCCAGGGGATGTGGCGGCCGGTACGCGGCCTGCCGTACGGGTGGTGGCTCCTGCTCATGGCGGCCGCTCTCGGGGCGGTGCTGGGCTGGGGCACCTGGGCCCGGGCCCGCCACGCCCTGTTCGAGGCGCTCCACGACCGCGCCCGGCGGGCCGAGCAGGAGCAGGAACGCCGGGTCACCGAGGCGCGGGCCGCCGAGCGGAACCGCATCGCACGGGAGATGCACGACGTGCTGGCCCACCGGCTGTCACTGCTGGCCGCGGCCGCCGGCGCGATGGAGTACCGGCCGGACGCCCCGCCCGAGCGGCTCAGCGCCGCCGCCGGTGTCATCCGCGCCAGCGCCCGCCAGGCGCTCAGCGAGCTCCGCGAGGTGGTCGCCGTCCTGCGCAGCGACGATCCCGACGCGCGGGCGGACGAGCCACCCGGCCAGGGGCTCGCCGACGTGTCCCGCCTCGTCGGCGAGGCACGGGCGGCCGGCCAGAGCGTCGAGGTCGACGACTCGCTCGCGCCGCCGCTGGAGATCCCGCCGATGACGGGCCGGACCGCGTACCGGATTGTGCAGGAGGCGCTCACCAACGCCCGTAAGCACGCCGACGGGCAGCCCGTGACGCTGGCCCTCTCGGGCGCGCCCGGCTCGGGCCTGACCATCGCCGTCCGCAATCCGGCGCGTTCCGACGCCGTGGACGGCGGGGACGCCGGGAGCGGCCTCATCGGGCTCGCCGAGCGGGCGGCGCTCGCCGGCGGGCGCGTGACGCACCACGTCGACGACGACAGCGTCTTCCACCTGGACGGGTGGCTGCCGTGGCCGGCGTGACCGCCCCGATCCGCGTGGTCGTCGTCGACGACGACCCGCTCGTACGGGGAATGCTGACGCTGATGCTCGATGGCGCCGACGGGATCACGGTGGTCGGCGAGGCCGCGGACGGCGGTCAGGCGGTGACCGCCGTGGAGCGGCACGCGCCCGACGTGGTGCTCATGGACATCCGGATGCCGAACGTCAGCGGCATCGCGGCCACCGAACGGCTGCGCCGCCGGCCCCGCGCGCCCGAGGTCATCGTGCTGACCACGTTCGACACCGACGAGCACGTCCTTCGGGCCCTCCGGGCAGGCGCCAGCGGCTTCCTGCTGAAGGACACCCCGCCGGAGCAGATCAGCCAGGCGGTCCGCGACGTGGCCGCGGGCCGGCCGATCCTGTCGCCGAGCGTCACGCGACGTCTCATGCAGCAGGTGGCCTCGGGGGGCGAGTCCTACGAGCGGGCGCGGGGCCGGCTCGCCACGCTGACCGCCCGGGAGCGCGACGTGGTCCTGGCCGTCGCCCAGGGGCGCTCCAACGCCGAGATCGCCACCGACCTGCTCATGAGCGTGACCACGGTGAAGGCCCACGTCTCGCACATCCTCACGAAGCTGGACCTCACGAACCGTACGCAGATCGCGCTGCTGGCCCACGACGCCCGCCTCGTCTGACGCGAACCGGGCCCGGTGGCGAGCGCCGCTCATGCTGGGGACGTGATTCGTTTCGTGTTGAACGTGCTGTGGCTGATCTTCGGCGGCGGCATCGTGCTCGCGGTCGGCTACGGCGCCGCCGCGCTCATCTGCTTCGCCCTCGTCGTCACGATCCCGTTCGGCGTCGCCGCACTGCGCCTCGCTGCCTACTCGCTGTGGCCCTTCGGGCGCACCGTCGTGCCGAAGCCGGGCGCCGGCCTCGCGTCCGGGCTGGCCAATGTCCTGTGGGTGGTGCTGGCCGGCTGGTGGCTGGCGCTCTCGCACCTCGTCGCCGGCGTGGCGCTCTGCCTCACGATCATCGGGATCCCGTTCGGCGTCGCGCACGTCAAGCTCGTGCCGGCGGCCTTCTGGCCGCTCGGCCGCGAGGTCGCGGCCGCACCCTGACGGCGGGGCACGGGCCTACGGCCGGGATCGCGGGGAAAGCGGCGGTTTCGGCGGTGACCAGACGCGGGGACGGACGGCGGTGGGAACGGGATGGACCAGCCAGTGGTGCTCGAGCCGGCGGCGCAGGCGTTCGTCGAGGCGACGGCGAACCCCCCGTACCCCTTCGACCTGGGGCCGGTGCGGGGGCGCCGGCGGCTCGACGAGGCGCAGTCCGGGGCGATCCACAAGCCGGACGTCGACGTCGAGGACAGGATGGTCCCGGGCGGGCCGGAGGGCCCGGTGCGGGTCCGGATCATGCGCCCGCCCGGCGCCGCGGGCCCACTGCCGGTGATCATCTACCTGCACGGCGCCGGCTGGGTGTTCGGCAACCCGCACACCCATGACCGGCTCGTCCGCGAGCTCACGGCCGGCACCGGGGCCGCCCTGGTGTTTCCGGACTACCGCCTCGCACCGGAGGCGCGCTATCCCGTCGCCATCGAGGAGAGCTACGCGGTGGCCACCTGGATCGCGTCGCGGGGCGCCGAGCACGGCCTGGACGCCGCCCGGGTCGCGGTCGCCGGGGAGAGTTCCGGCGGCACCATGGCGGCCGCGCTCACCCTGATGGTCAAGCAGCGGGGCGGGCCGCGCCTGGCCCAGCAGGTGCTGTTCTATCCCGCAACGGACGCGTCCTTCGACACGAATTCGTACCAGAGGTTCGCCACCGGCTACTTCCTCCGCCGGGACACGATGCGGTGGTTCTGGGACCAGTACGCGCCCGACCCGGCCCGGCGCGCCGAGATCACAGCCTCGCCGCTGCGCGCGACGGTCGAGCAGCTCCGGGGCCTTCCGCCCGCGCTGGTGATCACCGCCGAGGCCGACGTGCTGCGTGACGAGGGTGAGGCGTACGCGGGCAAGCTCCGCGCGGCCGGCGTACCGGTGACCGCCGTGCGCTACCTGGGCATCACGCACGACTTCGTGATGCTCAACGCCCTCCGCGGGACGAACGCGGCGCAGGCTGCCATCACCCAGGCGGTCGGGATCCTTCGCGGCGCACTCGGCACCGAGGCCTGACCCGCAAGCCGCAGGCCCGTGAGATTCGCGCGATCGGGAAGTACGAGAAGTTTGCGCGGGTATGGTCGGAGTCGCCCGAACAGCCTCGCCGTCCGGAGTGTGTCCATGTCGCACCACCTCGACACCCCGCTCGCCGCGCAGAGCGGTCAGCTCTACCTCGACGACCTGTTCGTCTTCGACGGCGAGCGCGGCACCGTGTTCGTGATGGACGTCAACAGCTCGGTGACGAAGGCCGACATCAAGCGCGGGTTCCACGCCGAGGCGCGGTACGAGTTCAAGCTCCACTTCAACGGCGCCGAGACGGAGGACCTGACCTACCGGGTGGCCTTCGGCGAGCTGGACGGCCAGGGCCGGCAGGAGCTGACCCTGACCGCGCTCACCGACGGCCAGGCGCGGGACGACGCGGCCACCGGCGCGGTGCTCGCCCAGGGCCGCACCGGCGAGGTGGTCGAGGCCACCAACCTGCGGATCTGGGCGGGCCGGATCACCGACCCGTTCTACATCGACCTGGACCAACTGGCCACCGTCAACGCCGCGTTCGCCAACGGCGCCGCGCTGGACCGGTCGGCCTGGCGGCCGGAGCAGGCGAAGAACACGTTCGCGGGCACCACCGTCGACTCGATCGTCCTGGAGGTCTCCCGCGACGAGCCGATGCTGCCCGACGGCATGAAGATCGGCGTCTGGGCCGCCACCAAGCTCGCCACGGACGCCGGCGGCTGGCGGCAGATCAACCGCGCGGGCCACCCCATGATGTGGCCAATCTTCTGGCCCACCGACACCGACTTCTCCCACCCCGCCAACGTCCGCCACCCCTGCGACGATCTGCGGGCCGGCGGCGAGGAGATCGCCACGGCGGTCGCCCGCGTCGTGGCGGCCAACGGCACCGCGCCGGACCCTCTGGCGTACGGCTGGAGCGTCGCCCGGCAGGTCTACCCCGACGTCCTGTCGTACGAGATCGGCACGGCGGCCAGCTACGGCTTCGCCGTGCGCAACGGCCGGACGATGGCCGACAACGCGCCCGAGGTGATGTTCTCGCTGGTGCTGAACACCGGCATCACCTCCGGCCTCACCCCCGAGGTGAGCAGGGCCGCCCGCGCCGGCACCTTCCCCTACGTCGTCCCCGCCTGACGCTCGCCCACTCCGGGGGCGGTGACACCCCGCGCCCTTGGTCGACACCATTCCGCCGATGTGGCGGTGTCCGGCGGCTCGGGACACCGCCACATCGGCGAAACGGAGTGGATCACGCGCCTTCCGGCTCGACCCGTGGCCGCGCAGCCGGATCGAGACCGGATACCTCCGGCCGCCCGCCGAGGGGCGCCGCGTAATGTTGCCCGGTCAGCGGACCTACCGGGTGCTCCCGATGCCGGGCGCGCCGTCAGGGCAGGTCCGCCGTCGCCGTGCCCAAGATCACGATCGCCGACCCGGGGCCGCGAGGCGGTGCCGAGGGGTGCGGCTGACCGGTCCGCGGCGCGGATCACAGTAACGTGCCGCAGCGGTCACACTCTGTCACGAGTGTGGCACGGATCGCACAGACGCCATTGGTGGGCAGCGCCAACGAGGGGTCATTATTACCGGGTTGTTACGGAATTGATGGGGCCCCCAACTTGCGAATGGTCCTCTGGTCCGAATACGTTGCCGTCGGCAACAAACCACAGATCCGGGCCATGAACATTCCGGAGGCATCCATGACGTTGGCGAGGTGGTACGAACGATGAGCGACGTGCCCATCCTCCTGGAGATGCGCTCCATCACCAAGGAGTTTCCCGGGGTCAAGGCCCTGTCCGACGTGAACCTGACGGTCCACGCCGGTGAGATCCACGCGATCGTCGGTGAGAACGGCGCGGGCAAGTCCACGCTCATGAAGGTTCTCAGCGGCGTCTACCCGTACGGCAGCTACGACGGCGACATCCTGTACCAGGGTGCGGTCTCCCGCTTCTCGGACATCCGAGCCAGCGAGCGGGCCGGCATCGTGATCATCCACCAGGAGCTCGCCCTCATCCCGCACATGTCGATCACCGAGAACATCTTCCTCGGGAACGAACCCCGCAAGGGGGGCGCGATCGACTGGAAGGCGGCGAACCGGCAGGCGCTGGAGCTGATGGCCCGGGTCGGTCTGCGGGAGGACCCGGACACCCTGATCAAGGACATCGGCGTCGGCAAGCAGCAGCTCGTGGAGATCGCCAAGGCGTTCGCCAAGGACGTCAAGCTGCTGATCCTCGACGAGCCGACCGCGGCACTGAACGAGGACGACTCGCAGCACCTGCTCGACCTGCTGCGGGGCTTCCGCGAGCGCGGCATCACCTCGATCATCATCTCGCACAAGCTGAACGAGATCGAGGCGATCGCCGACCGGATCACGATCATCCGTGACGGCCGGACCATCGAGACGCTGGACGTCAAGGGCGACGGCGTCGACGAGGACCGGATCGTGCGGGGCATGGTCGGCCGGGAGCTGCACAGCCGGTTCCCGGACCACACGCCGAAGATCGGCGACGTCTTCTTCGAGGTCCGGAACTGGAACGTGCGGCACCCGATCTCCGCCGAGCGGCAGGTCTGCAAGGACGAGAGCTTCGTCGTACGCCGCGGCGAGATCGTCGGCTTCGCCGGCCTCATGGGCGCCGGCCGCACCGAGCTGGCGATGAGCGTCTTCGGCCGCTCCTACGGCGTGTACGAGTCGGGCACGATCATCAAGGACGGCAAGGAGATCGTGCTGAAGTCGGTGGCGGACGCGATCGCCAACGGGCTCGCGTACGTCAGCGAGGACCGCAAGGCGATCGGTCTCAACCTGCTCGACGACATCAAGACGTCGACGGTGGCCGCCAAGCTGTCCAAGATCAGGCACCACGGCGTCCTCGACCAGGTCGAGGAGTACAAGGCCGCCGAGGCCTACCGCCGCGACCTGCGGATCAAGACTCCGACGGTCGACGAGGGCGTCACCAAGCTCTCGGGCGGCAACCAGCAGAAGGTCGTCCTGGCGAAGTGGATGTTCACCGACCCGGACCTGCTGATTCTCGACGAGCCGACCCGCGGCATCGACGTGGGCGCGAAGTACGAGATCTACGGCATCATCCAGCGGCTCGCCGACCAGGGGAAGGGCGTCATCGTCATCTCCTCGGAACTGCCTGAGCTGATCGGGCTCTGCGACCGCATCTACACGGTGTCGGAAGGCACCATCACCGGCGAAGTCGCCCGGCAGGACGCGGACCCGGAGAACCTCATGAAGCTGATGACCTCCACGAAGAAGATGCAGACACGATGAGCCGATTGAAGGACCTTCAGAAGAACCTCTTCGGAGGTACCACCTCAAACGCCCGTCAGTTCGGGATGATCTTCACGCTGGTGGCGATCGTCGTCCTGTTCCAGATCCTGACCGACGGCCTGACCCTGCGATCGGACAACCTGATCGCGCTGTTCCAGCAGAACTCGTACATCCTCATCCTGGCCATCGGCATGCTGATGGTGATCGTCGCCGGGCACATCGACCTGTCGGTGGGCTCGATCGCGGCCTTCACCGGCATCCTGGTGGCCAAGTCGATGGCGGAGTGGAACCTGCCCTGGCCCGCGGCCATCCTCTTCGGCCTCGTCATCGGCGCCGTGATCGGCGCCTGGCAGGGCTTCTGGGTGGCCTACATCGGCGTTCCGGCGTTCATCGTCACCCTGGCGGGCATGCTGCTCTTCCGCGGTGGCAACCAGTTCATCGGCAACGCCAACACGATCCCGGTGCCCGAGGGCTTCCGGGAGATCGGCGCCGGCTTCCTGCCCGAGACCGGGCCCAACACGGGCTACAACAACCTGACGCTGCTGCTCGGCCTCGCCGGCTGCATCGCGGTCGTGTGGCGGGAGCTCAAGAACCGGCGGACCCGCCGGGAGATGAACGCGGAACCGATCCCCATGTGGATCTCGATCCTGCGCATGGTCGTCATGGTCGGTGTGCTCGTCTTCGTGACGCTGCGCTTCGCCAGCGGCCGCGTGGGCACGAGCTTCCCGATCTCCGGCATCATCCTCGTGGCGCTGGTGCTCGCGTACTCCTTCTACACCCGCAACACCGCGGGTGGCCGGCACATCTACGCGGTCGGCGGCAACTCCCGCGCCGCGGAGCTGTCCGGTGTGAAGCTCAAGCGCGTCAACTTCTACGTCATGTTGAACATGTCGGTCCTGGCCGCGCTCGCGGGCATGATCTTCGTGGCCCGCTCGGCGGCCTCCGGGCCGCAGGACGGCAACGGCTGGGAGCTGGACGCCATCGCCGCGGTCTTCATCGGTGGCGCGGCCGTCTCCGGCGGTATCGGCACCATCAGCGGCTCGATCGTCGGCGGTCTGGTCATGGCCGTGCTCAACAACGGCCTGCAGCTGATGGGCGTCGGCACCGACCGCGTGCAGATCATCAAGGGCCTGGTCCTGCTGCTGGCCGTCGCGCTCGACGTCTACAACAAGCGGCAGGGGCGCTTCTCGGTCATCGGGAGCATCACCCGATCGTTCCGACGCGACGAGCCGGCCGCACCAACGTCGACGTCCGAGGCGACCCGTGAGCCCGCCCGGACGACGGTGGCCGGCTGACGCCGACCGCACCTCACCCCAACGATCAAGAAAGGCTCATCATGCGCAAGCTACTCGGCAAGACGGTGGCCGTCGGTGCCATCGCCATGCTGGCCCTCACCGCCTGCGGCTCCGGCCGCGACGAGGGCTCCTCGGGCGGCTCGGGCAGCGACAGCAAGGGCTTTCCGGCCAACTCGCTGATCGGCGTCGCCCTGCCGGCCAAGACCTCGGAGAACTGGGTCCTCGCCGGTGACCTGTTCACCAACGGCCTGAAGGAGGCCGGCTTCCAGAGCGACGTGCAGTACGCGGGCGCGTCGACCACGGTCGCCGACCAGCAGGCCCAGATCACCGCCATGGTCACCAAGGGCGCCAAGGTCATCGTCATCGGCGCGACCGACGCCGCCCAGCTGTCGACCCAGGTCGCCGCCGCCCACCAGGCCGGCGCCAAGGTCATCGCGTACGACCGGCTGATCGTGAACACCCCGGACCTCGACTACTACGTCGCGTTCGACAACTTCAAGGTCGGCCAGCTCCAGGGCCAGGCCCTGCTGGACGGCATGAAGGCCAAGAAGCCGAACGGCCCGTACAACATCGAGCTGTTCTCCGGCTCGCCGGACGACAACAACTCGAAGGTGTTCTTCGACGGCGCCATGAGCGTCCTCAAGCCGGAGATCGACAAGGGCAACGTCGTCGTCGCCTCGGGCCAGAAGGACATCAAGCAGACCGCCATCCAGGGCTGGAAGGCCGAGGGTGCGCAGGCCCGCATGGACCAGCTGCTGACCTCGACCTACGGCAACAAGGAGCTGGACGGCGTCCTCTCCCCGAACGACACCCTGGCCCGCGCGATCATCACCTCGGTGAAGGGCGCCGGCAAGCCGGTCCCGGTGGTCTCCGGTCAGGACTCCGAGGTCGAGTCGGTCAAGTCGATCATGGCTGGCGAGCAGTACATGACGATCAACAAGGACACCCGCAACCTGGTCAAGCAGACCATCGAGATGGTCAAGGCCCTGCAGGCCGGTAACGACCCGCAGGTGAACGACACCAAGTCGTACAACAACGGCTCCAAGGTCGTCGACACCTACCTGCTGCCGCCGGTCGCCGTGACCAAGGCGAACGCGGCCGAGGCGTACGCGAACGACCCGAAGCTCGCGCCGCTGACCAAGTAACACCGTGTGACGACGTCGGGTCCCGGAGCATTTTCCGGGACCCTTCGTCGTCCCGGGGCACGACGGACTCGTCAACGGAGAGGAGGCCCAATCGTGCACCCCGTACTGTCCGGTCTTCCCCCAACCGACCGCACCCCTGACGTCCCCGGATCCCCGGCGCCCGGCGCGAGCCAGGAGGAGATCCGCCGGCAGAACCTCGGTGCCGTGCTGCGCCACGTCCACGTGCACGGCCCCACCTCCCGCGCCGAGCTGACCACGCGGCTCGGCCTCAACCGCAGCACCATCCGGGCCCTCGCGGCCGACCTCGCGGCCGCTGGTCTCGTGACCGAGGGCGCTCCCACCACCGCCCGTCGCGCCGGCCGACCCTCACTCGTCGTGAGCCCCCGGTCGACCCGCGTGTACGCCCGCGCCATGACCATCGAGCCGGACCGGCTGCGCGCCGCCCGGGTCGGCCTCGGCGGCCGCATCCTGGACCTGCGCGAGATCGAGTACCCCCGCGGAACGTCCCCCTGCGACGCCGTACGGCCGCTGGCCTGGCTCGTGCGCGACATGGACCGCTCCGCGGGGCCGGACGCGGTCTGCGTGGGCGCCGCGGTCGCGGTGACCGACACGACCCAGGGCCGTGACGGCCGGATCCGCATCGGCGGGCCGGACGAGGCGCTCCGCGCCGCGTTCGACGCGGAGTTCCCCGGCGGCCCCGCCGTCGTGGCGGGCGACATGGCCGACATCGCCGCCCTGGCCGAACAGGTCCGGGGCGTGGCCGCCGGCGTGAACGACCTCGTCTACCTGCACGGCGGGCCCGGCGTGAGCGCCGGGATCATCATCGGTGGCCGGCTCGTCCGCGGTCACGGCGGGCACAGCGGGAAGGTCGGCCACATGGTCGTCAACCCCCACGGACTGCCCTGCCGCTGCGGCTCGCACGGCTGCTGGGAGACCGAGATCGGCGAGGCCGCGCTGCTGCGGCACGCCGGCCGCGACCAGGAGTCTCCCGACGCGGTCTACGAGGTGCTGCGCGCCGCGGCCGACGGCGAGCCGCAGGCGCGGGCCGCCGTCGACCAGGTCGCCGACTGGCTCGGCTTCGGCGTGGCCAACCTCGTCAACGTGGTCAACCCCGACACCGTCGTGTTCGGCGGCTCGCTGCGCGAGGTCTACCTGGCCGGGGCGGAAACCGTCCACCGGCGCCTGGCCGAGCTGGCGCTGCCCGCCTCCCGGGAGCACGTGCAGCTGCGGCCGGCGGCGCTGGGACGTACCGCCGCGCTCGTGGGCGCCGCAGAACTCGCGTTCGCGCACCTGCTCGCGGACCCGCTGAACAACGCCTGCCCAGCCTGACCCGGCACCACGCGGCCGGCCGTCCGCCGGCCGCGTCGGGGCGGCAGCGGGGATGATGGCGGCACGGCGACGACGACCCGGCGTCGCGACCGGACGGCCGAGGAGGAACGGTGGGCTTCGTGGTACGGCGCGGCGTCGGCGCGGTGACCGCCCTCACCGCACTGGCCGGCCTCGCCGCCTGCGGGCCCGACGACCACCCCACCGCCGGGCTCCCGTCCACGCCCGTCGTGAGCTCGACGTCCGCTCGCGGTGCCACCACCTCGCCCACCCCGGCGGTCGCCGAGGAGTTCCGCCAGCTCGAGACGGCGTTCGGCGCGCGGCTCGGCGTCCACGCCATCGACACGGGCACCGGCCGCACCCTCGGGTACCGGGCCGACGAACGGTTCGCGTACGCCTCGACGTTCAAGGCGCTCGCCGCCGCCGCGCTGCTGGACCGGACGTCGGCCGCCGACCTCGACCGGGTGGTCCGCTACACGCGGGCCGACCTCGTGGCCCACTCCCCCGTCACCGAGCGGAACGTGGCGACCGGGATGCCCCTGCGCGACGTGGTCGACGCCGCGATCCGGTACAGCGACAACACGGCCGGCAACCTGATCCTGCGCCGCCTCGGTGGGCCGGCCGGCTTCGAGGAGTCGCTGCGCCGCCTCGGGGACACGACCACCGAGGCCGACCGCTACGAGACGGCCCTCAACGAGGGCCGGCCGGGCGACCGGCGGGACACCACCACGCCCCGTGCCTTCGCCAACGACCTGCGGGCGTACGCCGTGGGCGACGCCTTGAACGGGGAGGACCGCGACCTGCTCACCGCGTGGCTGCGGCGCAACACGACCGGCGGCGGTCTCGTCCGGGCCGGAACACCCGAGGGTTGGGTGGTGGGTGACAAGACGGGCTCCGGCGGCTACGGCGCGCGCAACGACATCGCCGTGCTCTGGCCGCCCGAGGGCGCACCCATCGTGCTCGCCGTGATGTCCCGTCGCGACGCGGCGGACGCCCCGTACGACGACGCGCTCATCGCCCGGGCCACGCGGATCGTCGTGGCCGCCCTGCGCCCCTGAGCGGGCCGGCCGGTGGCGCGCCTCGGCGAGCCCCGGGCCGGTGGCGCGCCTGGGCGGGCCCGGGCCGGCGACGCGACTGGGCGGGCCCGGGCGGGTGGCGCGCTGCCGCGCACACGCGAACGGGGCCGCCGGAGTGTTCCCGGCGACCCCGTGGCGGCGCGTCAGTGGATGACGACGGGCGTCTTGACCTGCTCGTCGCCCTGCTGGCCGTCGAGCAGGTGCGCGGGCTCGCGCCGGCGCGGCAGGAACGCGGCCGGGACGAACGTGACCAGCACCAGCGCGAACGCCACCCAGAACGTGCCCGAGAACGAGCGGGCCGCGAAGTCGAGGCCGCGCTCGATGAGCCCCGGGTCGACCGGGAACTGCGCCAGCAGCTCCGGCTGCTGCTGTGTGGCGATGGCCAGCCCCGCCTCGGTGACCGGCTTGCCGCTCGGGTCCGTCACGCCGGGGATGGGCCGGGAGCCGTTGAGCTCGTTGGTGAGGATCACCGACATCACCGCGGCGCCGACGGAGCCGCCGATCTGCTGGAGGATGTTGACCAGGGTCGAGCCGCGGGCCACCTCCTGGGCGTGCAGCGTCTTCAGCGCGGACGTCATGATCGGCATCATGGTGCCGCCCATGCCAAGGCCCATGACGAACAGCGACCCGCAGAGCAGCACGTACGACGTGCCGGGGTCGACCTGGGTGAACGCGAAGAAGCCGGCCACGATCAGCACCAGCGAGAACGGCACGGTGCGGCCCACGGGCACCCGGTCGGCCAGCATGCCGGCGATGGGCATGGTGAGCATCGCGCCGATGCCCTGCGGTGCCATGAGCAGGCCGGCCGTCAGCGTCGACTCGCCGCGCACCTGGAGGAAGTAGCTCGGGAAGAGCAGCCCGGCGCCCATGAACGCGATGATGAACACGAACAGGGTCACCGACGCGACCGTCAGGTTGCGGTTGGCGAACAGCCGCAGGTCGAGCAGCGGGTGCCGGGGCTTGAACGAGTGCCGGACGAACGCCACCACGAGAGCGGCGCCGACCAGCATGGGCGCCCACACCTCGGCGTCGGCGAACGTGCCGGCCTCGGGCAGCGAGGAGATGCCGTAGAGGAACAGGGCGAGCCCCGGCGAGAGCATCAGCATGCCGAGGAAGTCGAACGACTCGGAGGGCTCGGGAGCGTCCTTCGGCAGCGCCATCTGGGCGTAGACGAGAGCGATCACACCGATCGGCAGGTTGATCAGGAAGATCCAGTGCCAGCTCGCCGTGTCGATGAGCCAGCCACCGAGGATCGGGCCGCCGATGGGGCCGAGCAGCATCGGGATGCCGAGGACGGCCATGAGCCGACCGATCCGGTTCGGGCCGGCGGCCCGCGTCATGATCGTCATGCCGAGTGGCATGAGCATGCCGCCGCCCAGTCCCTGAAGGACGCGGTAGGCGATCAGCTGCCCGATCGAGTCGGCCGTGGCGCACAGCCCCGAGCCGATGGTGAACAGAGCCAACGCCACCATGTAGAGCCGCTTGGTGCCGAACCGGTCGGCGGCCCATCCCGCGAGCGGGATCACCGTGGCCAGGGCGAGCGTGTAGCCCGTCATCGTCCACGCCACACGGGCGTAGGACGCGTCGAACTCGCGCTGGAACGTCGGGATCGCGACGCTCACCACCGTCACGTCGAGGATCGACATGATCGCGCCGAGAACGACGACCCCCGCCACCTTGAGAACCGCGGCATCGAGTTTGTCGGGTGCCGCGACAGCCTGCTGGGTCACGCAATTCTCCTGAAGTCGGATTGGTCGGCGGAAAGGTGAGCGGCGGGGGTGGTGCCGCGCGCGACGGACCCGGTGCGGTGCGACGCGACGCGGTGCGGTGGGCGAACGCTCGACCGGAGAGTAGCGGCCGGCACCGACAGACCGCCCCGGATTACGGGCACCGACCCGGCCCTTCGGAACGGCCATCCGTCCGCGTACGCCGACGTTCGTCCCGTTTCTCAGACGCGAACGGTCCTGAACTGTGACGTCAATCCGATGGTGACGTGCCGCACACGCGTACGGGACGATGTCCGGAGACGACGGACGGGGGCCCGCGGTGCGACCACACGCTCTGCACGACGATCCTGCTGCCGCCGGCCTCGGCCGCGCGACCCGCGTCGCGCTCCGGCGAAGCGTCGCCACGCGTCCGCGACGGTGGCTCCTCGCGATCACCCTGCTGCTCGGGGTCCTGGCCGCGGCCGGGGTCACCGCGGCGACGCCACCCGACGAGCCGACGTTCGCGGGCCTCGCGCACCCGGTGCAGAGTTTCCTGTCGGTCACCGTGCCGTTCGTCGGCATCCTGCTGGCCCACGACCTCCGCCGCGCGCCCGGCGCCGCCCGGCTCGCGCCCACCCTGCTGGCCGCCGCGCTGCTGGCCGCCGCGGTCGGGGTCTTCGGCACCCTGGTCTGCGCCGCCGCGCTCGGGGTCGCGCCGGGCGGCGCCGCGGTCGACGCGGGGCGGCACGCGGGGACGATCGCGGTGGGCGGCGTCCTGGTCCAGGTGGTGGCGGGGCTGGTCGGTGTCGGGCTCGGCCTGCTGCTGCGCCCGTTCGTCGTGGCGGCCCTGGCCAGCATCGTCCTGCCGCTGGGCCTGTACGCGCTGCTCGGCCTCGACGCCCTGCGGCCGGCCCAGGGCTGGCTCACCCCGTACGCCACCGTCCAGAACCTGCTCTCCGGCGAGATGGACGCCGTCCGCTGGGCGCAGTGGGTGGTGGTCCTCCTGATCTGGGGGGTGGGGCTGAACGGGATGGGCGCGGCACGGCTGCGGCGGCGCGGCGAGCCGGTCGCGCCCGCGGCGGCGCAAGACAGCTCACCCCACCGATCCCCCGCCTGAACAGGGCTCGGATCGCGACCTAGGCTGGCACCCGTCCCGCGAGCGCGTGACGAGGGGAGACCGCCATGAGCCAGACCGACAACACCGACCGCGTCGAGGAGTGGAACGTCGCCGAGGACGACGGCGTCCTCGACGCCTCCGACACCCTCGACGACGACCGGGTCGCCGACCCCCTCGACACCGGCATCGCCGCCGGCGACCACTGGGTCGGCGCGAACCGGTTCGGCACCACCCCCGCCGAGGAGCGGGCCGGTGAGTCCCTCGAGCAGCTGCTGGCCGAGGAGGAGCCGGACATCGACCCGTACGCCGACGCGGCCGACGACGAGGACGAGCTGACCCGGCGCGGCTACGAGCGGGAGGCGCGGGCCGGTCGGCTCGTCGCCGACGACGAGGGCCTCGGCGAGGACGAGCAGGCCGACTCCGTGGCCTGGGACGTCGGGATCGACGCCGGTGGTGCCAGCGCCGAGGAGGCGGCCGTCCACCTGGTCGACGACCCGTTCGGCGCGGGTGACGGTCCGCTGCGCTGAGGCGTCTCCGCCGCTCCCCCGCGAGCCCGCGAGCTGGCCGGGCCGGTCGACCCCGCGCACGCGACGGGTCCGCCGCAGGTCACCTCAGTGGGCCCGGCCGCCCTCGCGGGCCGGGATCGGGTCGTCGTACGCGCCGGACGACCCGGTGTACCGCTCGCCATGAAGGTAGGGCAGGGCGTTCGCCGTGCACCCGTGCAGGCCCAGCGTCTGCTGCTGCATCACGGGCGCCGGTCGACCCCGGCCCGGGCAGCGCTCGTGCCCGTGGCCGAGCCGGTGCCCGACCTCGTGGTTGACCATGTACGTGCGGTAGGTGGCGAGGCTCGCGCCGTACCGGGGCACACCCTTCACCCAGCGGGCGACGTTGAGCACGACCCGATCGCCGTTGCGACAGGAGGTGTAGCCGTCCGGCACGTCCTGACACAGCAGGTCCCGCGTGCCGGGGGTCGCCAGGTAGATGGTGAAGTCGGCGGACTGACCGGGCCCCACCCGACGCAGGCTCAGCGTCCCGCCCGCGGTCCATCCGCCCGGCCCGTCGAGGATCCGGGTGATGTCGGAGGCGAACCCGGGCACCGACAGCCCGCGGATGTCGCGCTCCACGGCCACCCGGTAGCGCAGGAGTTGACCGGTCCCGTGCGGGCTGCCGGGCGGCTCGGCGGCCGCGACCTGCCACCGGTTTCCGCCGTCGGCGGGATAGGTGACGGGCTCGGGCGCCGACCGCGTGGGCCGGGGCGGCGCGGCCACGGGTGTCGACGGGGCGACGAACCCGACGGGTGGGCCGGCCGGTGGCCGGCCCGCCGCCGGTGCCGCGCAGGCGGCCAGCACGGTCAGCAGCAGGGCGGCCAGCGGCAGCGCCCGACCGGCGGCCGCGCGGGCGCGGCTCGAACTCTGCGGTGTCATGCGTCTCCCCTCGGCGCGCACGACGGACGGCCGGTGCGCAGGAAGGAGGACGGTCGGCCGGCCCGAAAAGTTGATCAGGCGGGGACGCAACCTTTCGCCCGTCTCGGCCGTCTTGATCGGCGTGACGTGTGGGGAGGGCGGGCATGGCGCGCGGTGACGCGGAGTTCGTCGAGTTCGCCCGGGCCGCCTCCGGCCGTCTGGTGCACGCCGCCTTCCTGATGACCGGTGACCACCACCAGGCCGAGGACGCGGCGCAGACGGCCCTGGCCCGCACCTACGCCTCCTGGTCCCGGATCCGCGACAACGACGCCTACGCGTACGCCCGGTCGGTGCTGGTCAACCACCTCGTCGACCGCTGGCGGCGGCCGATCCGCGAGTACGCCACCGAGGACCTGCCCGAGCAGCGCGCCGACGACATCGCCGACGGTGTCGCCACCCGCCGCTGGCTGCTGGCCATCCTCGGCGAGCTGAGCCCCCGCGAGCGCGCCATCGTCGTCCTGCGCTACTACTTCGACCTGCCCGAGACACAGGTGGCCCGCGAGCTGGGCATCTCGGTGGGGACCGTCAAGAGCACCGGCTCCCGCGCCCTGGGCAAGCTCCGCAGCAGCGGTCTGCGGGCGCCGGAGGTCCACGGGACGTGCCGATGAACGAGGTGGAGCAGCTTCGCGAGGCCATGCGGGCGACCGAGTGGACGGGCGAGACCGCCGTCGACCTCGACGCCGTCATGCGTACCGGTCGCCGGATCCGCCGGCGGCGTCGGCTGGCCGGCGCGGGTGCCGCCGTGCTCGCGCTGGCGGTGGCGGTGGGCGTCCCGGTGGGACTGCGCTCCGCCGGCCCGGCCCCGTCGCGCCCGGCGGCGCCGGCTCCGGTTCCCGCGGCGTCCGCCGACCGTGCCGCGCCGGCGCCCACCCCGGCCGTCACGACGACTCCCGGGCAGCCCGGCACGCGGCCGGTCGGCACGGTGGTACGCAGCGGGATCCGGTACGACGCCGAGGAGCGCGTCTTCTACATGGTCCCCGTCGACGTGCCGGGCGCCCCCAGGGTGCGGATCGGGCTCGTCGCCGGCCGCCGTACCGCCACCGGTCAGCTCGTCCCGGACTATCTGCTCAACGACGTCACGGGCAGCGACCGCCGGCCCGGGTTCCACGAGATCGGCTACGACGAGCCGGGCGCGGGCCGACCCGCCGCGCCCGTCTTCGGATACTTCGTGGGGCCGGCCGCGACGATCGTCGGGACCGTCCGGGGCCGGCAGGTCGTCGCCCGGCTGGCCCGGTGGAGCGGGGACCCGCAGGTGGTGATCTTCTGGTTCGACCCGAAGGCCGTCCCTCCCGGCGTACGCCTCGACGGCATCGTCGCGCGGGACGGGCACAAGCGGCGGCTCTGAACGTCGTGCGCGCCTCCCCCGGCCCGTCACAGGACGCTCGGCCGGGGCAGCTCACCACCGACGGCCAGGTGGTCGTGCCACTTCCAGGTGGTCTGGACGAACCGGCCGCCGTCGGAGAGCGACACGAAGGCGTCCGCCGCGGTGCCGCGGGTGAAGGTCACGATGTCGGCGCGGCCGTCGCCGTCGAAGTCGCCGACACCCGGCGCCTCGGCGCCGACCGCGAACAGGTCGTGCCACTTCCAGTTGTCCTGCACGAACCGGCCGCCGTCGGACAGCGACACGAACACGTCCGCCGCCGTGCCGCGCGTGAACGACAGGATGTCGTCGCGGCCGTCGCCGTCGACGTCACCGACGGCCGGCAGCTCGGTGCCGACGGCGAAGTGGTCGTGCCACTTCCAGCCGTCCTCGGCGAAGCGGGTGCCGTCGGAGCGGGAGACGTACACGTCGGCCTGCTCGTGGGTGCCGCGGGTGAACGTCACGATGTCGTCGCGGCCGTCGCCGTCGAAGTCGCCGACGGCGGGCAGCTCGGTGCCCAGGGCGAAGTGGTCGTGCCACTTGACGCCGGGCCCGAAGCCGGAGCCGGTCGACAGGGCCACGTAGACGTCGGCGCTGTCCCCACGGGTGAACGTGATGATGTCCGAGCGACCGTCGCCGTTGACGTCGCCGACCGCCGGGATCTCCGTGCCGGCGGCGAAGAAGTCGTGCCACTTGGCGCCGCCGGTGAAACCGGAGCCGGTGGACAGGCCGACGTAGACGTCGGCCAGGTCGCCGCGGGTGAAGGTGATGACGTCCGAGCGGCCGTCCCCGTTCACGTCCCCGGTCAGTGGAATCTCGCCGTCGAGGGCGAAGAAGTCGTTCCACAGCCAGCCGTCCTGCACGAACCGGCCGCCGTCGGAGAGCGAGGTGAAGACGTCCGCGGCGGTGCCCCGCGTGAAGACGACGGCGTCGTCGCGGCGGTCCCCGTCGGCGTCGCTGACGTTGCGGGCGCGGGTGGTCGCCGACACCTCGCCCGACGGCGGGCCCGCGTTGCCGGCGCCGTCGACCGCGACGACGCGGTAGTAGCGGGTCTGGTTGGCCGGCAGCGGGCCGTGCCGGAACTCGGTGGCGCGGGTGGTGCCGACCAGGTTGGCGGGTGTGACGGCGACGCCCGGCGCGGTCGAGGAGTAGAGCCGGTAGGCGGCGACACCGACGTTGTCGGACGGCTCGGCCCACGACAGGCCGAGCGCGTGCACCCGCCCGCCGGCCAGGGTGACGCCGGCCGGGGCGGCCGGTGCGGCGGTGTCGGTGAACGGTGTGACCATGCTGTCGGCGGTGTAGCGCGCGGCGGTCCACGCCGGCGCCCCGCCGGCCGGGGTGAGCGTGACGGTGATCGCGGACCGGCCGCCCGTGAGCGACGCCGGCAGCACGAACTCGTCGGCGAGACGGCGCTGCCGGGCGTTGCCGAGGGGCTGGAGCCACACGCCGGCGGGTACGCCGTCCACCGTCACCGCGACCTGCTGGTGGCTGTTGGCCTGGTCGCCCTGGCGGCGCAGGCGTACGCCCTGGTTGCCCGGGTCGACGGCGACGCGGAAGGTGATCGCCGCCGTGGTGGCGCGCACCTGGTCGGTGAGGGGTCGGTTGTCGTCGTCGCCCTCGAACGGCGCCGTGAGCGCGTACTGGCTCGCCGCCCCGTCGGCGTAGGCGTGTGCCGTGCGGCTTGCGGCATCGCCCACGACGACGGTGTCGGTGCGCCTCAGCGCGACCGTGGGCTGCGTGTAGAGGAAGGCGGTGGAGGCGTACGTGGCCGGCATGTCGTTGGCGGGCCCGTGCTCGATGCCGAACCGCAGGGCGCTGGCGTACGGCACGGCGTCGCCGATCATGAGGCGGTACGCGGCGTCGCACTCGTCGGCGCATCCGCCGTTGCGGAGCAGGTGCGCCGTGTTGCCGGTGAAGGCGCCGCTGAACTCGCCCCGATTGAAGTACCAGCCCGACTCGTAGAAGTCCTCGGTGCCGGTGCCGTGGATCTGCGGGGTGGGTGAGCCGTCGACGTGCACCCGCTCGTCGCCTTCGAGGTAGTTGCGGGTGTTGCCCGCCCCGATGTGGCCCCGCATCGTGTGCGATACGCCCACGAACCGGCCGCGGCCGGTCTGGTCGGCCACCGTCCAGTCGCTGCCGCCGACCGCATCGGCGCGGCGGGACTGCGTGGTGAAGTAGCCGGCCACGCCGTCGGCGGCGAGCGCGCTCGTCCACTGGGTGCCCGGCGCGGAGGTGACCTCCGCCTGGACACCGCCGACAGCCGCGCCGGTGGTGTTCACGAGCGCAAGGGTGGCGCTGGACCGGAACGGCATCGGCCACCACGCGCTGTACCAGCCGCCGGGTGCCGCGTCCATGGCGAACATCAGCGAGCGGACCGTGCGCTCGCCCAGACCGCTGCCGAAGAACTCCCCCACCGGACTGTCCACGGTGGTCCGGCCGTCGAAGGTCATCCGCAACCGGAGCCCGGAGAGCGTGGGCTCGGTGGCCACGGCGTCGGGGATCCGCAGCCGCAGGGCGGTGACCGCCCGGGGACCGGTCAGGGTGGCGACGGTGGCCTGACCGCCAGCGGCGACGGTGACCGTGGCGGCGGCGGTGGTGGCACCCGGCTGCGCGGGCTTGGGGTCGCGGGTGCCGGCGGCGCGCAGCGTGTCGACGACGTCGGTGGCCCGGTCGGTGGGGTCGAACCGGGAGACGCCGGTCGCGTCGGCGAACCGGCGGTACGTGACGTGGTGGAAGAGCGGGTTGTTCTGCGTGGTGATCCGCATGGACGTGCGGTACGGCATCGGGACCTTGACGGTGACCCCGCCGGAGGTCTGGTCCGCGTTGCTGACCAGCGGGGCGACGAAGGGGCTGCCGAGACCGCCGTCGACCAGGTTCGGAAGGCCCGTGTCGACGACGGTCACGCCGTCCAGCTCGATGCGGATCCAGCCGGTGGCGCTCACGTTGCCGCCGTCGCGGGTGAACCAGATCGACTGGATCTCGCCGGCGCCGCGATCCTCGGCGATGACGCAGCCGCCGGACTGGCGCAGGCACGAGTAGGTGCCGACGAAGCCGTCGTCGTTCGAGCCGTCGCGGCCGAAGCTGGAGAACTGCTGCGTCCGGGCGCCGGCCGCGAGTTCGGGGAGCCGGTCGAGACGGCGGTACGCGTCCCAGCCGGTCGGCCCCTTGTCGTCGGCGACGGCGAGGGCGCCGGGAAGCCCGGGAGCCTCCGCGGTGTCCCGGTCCGGTGCGGCGGCCGTCGCCGCGGTGGGTGCGGTCAGGATGAGCAGTGCTCCGGTGGCGGCACCGAGCCAGCGGCGGATGCGGAGCCTCATGGTCGTCCCTCCGGCGGGCGCCGTGACGGAAATCGATTGCCGACGAGTACACCCCCAACCTCGACGGATGTCAATGCCTGCCCGCCCGGATCGCCACCGTGAAGGTTATTTACGGATCGCGCCCCTGCACCCGAGCCCGGCCGGCCACCCGGCCGGGCATTGACATCCATCGCACCCGTCCCCACACTCTGAGCAATCGATTCCCGTCCATGTCGATCGCCCCGTCGGATGGAGGAGCGTTCCGTGCGTACCCGAAGAAGCCTCCGCCAGCTGGGCGCGGTGCTCGCGGCCGCGGTGCTCACGGCGACCGCGGCGGTCGTCGCGACCACCGCCCCGGCGGCCGCGGCCTGCGACTACATCCCGCCGAACCACGACCCGAACGTCATCCGGATCGTCCACCAGGTCGGGGTGGCCCGTGCGGTCTCCGACCGCGTGCTGCTGGCCGGTTTCGAGGCCGGGTGGGTCGAGTCGCACATGAACAACCTGCCGTGCGGCGACAAGGACTCACTCGGTGTGTTCCAGCAGCGGCCGAGCCAGGGCTGGGGCACCCCGGAGCAGATCCTCGACGTCACCTACGCCTCGACCCAGTTCTTCAGCCGCGCCCAGGTGGAGGACGGGCGCTGCCCGGCCTGCACGGCCGGTCAGATCGCCCAGCGGGTGCAGCGGTCGGCGTTCCCCGACCGGTACGACCAGAGCGAGCCGAAGGCCCGCGCCCTGCTGGCCGAGGCGCGGGCGAGCGCCGGCGGTGCGGTCGCCGGGCGGGCGTTCTCGTTCGGGGATCAGCAGCATGTGACGATGGTGAACACCGGTGGGACGCTCACGAACTTCTCGTGGTCACCGTCGACGGGGATCGTCCGCCCCGACTGGGGCGGCGGACCGTTGACGGGCAAGACGGTCGGGTACGTGCACGACGGCCTGCAACACGTCTTCGCCCGCGGCACCGACAACACCCTGCGCCACTGGTACCAGTCCGGCACCAACCCACCCGGCCTGGACAGCTGGAACACCACCGGCCGCGTCATGTCCGACCCCACCGGCTTCGCCTACGGCAACCAGCAGCACGTCTTCTTCCGCAACCCCGAGGGCAACCTCGAACACCGCTTCTACGACACGGTCAACGGCCAGGTCTCCGGCGGCGTCTGGCCCGGCGGCACCTTCGTCGGCAACCCCCACGCCTTCGTCCACCGCGACCAGCAACACATCTTCGGCCGTACCGCGGCGGGAGCGCTCATCCACTGGTTCTGGTGGCCCGGCATCAACCCGTCCGTCGACAACTGGGGCATCACCTCCGGCGTCGCCTCTGACCCCACCGGCTTCTCGTACGCCGGGAACCAGCACCACGTCTTCTGGCGCAACACCGACGGCAACCTCGCCCACCGGTTCTTCGACGACCCCTCCGGAACCCTCAACGGCGGCGTCTGGGCCGGCGGCACCTTCGTCGGCAACCCCCACGCCTTCGTCCACGGCGACCAGCAGCACATCGTCGGCCGCCGCGCCAACGGCGACCTCATCCACTGGTACTGGTGGCCGGGAACGAACCCCGCCAACGACACCTGGAACGCGCTCGGCGTCGTCGCCGGCGACCCCATCGGCCTGTCCACCCCCGGCCAACACCACATCTTCTACCGCACCACCAACGGCACCCTCGAACACCGCTTCCACAACGACGCCACCGGCCAACTCGGCCTCGACAACTGGGGCGGCGCGCTCGCCGGCTGACCCGCCTCGACCTCGTACCCCGAAGGAGCGTCATGACCCGCACCCGTTCCCGGCTCCGCCGCCGGACGCTGCTCGGCCTACCGGCCGTCGTGGCCGCCGCCGTCGCCCTGGTGGCCCGCCCGGCGCAGGCGGCGCCCCGGCCCGCCGAGTGCGTCGCCGACCTGATGGGGCAATCCTGATGGCCACCATCCCGTGGCTCGCCGACGTCCTGCGCGCGGAGGGCATCCCGGTCGTGGAGGAGGGCGACTGGCGCAACCGGATGGTGTCGGGGTCGTTCAACCCGATCGGCGTGCTGTGGCACCACACCGCCGCCTTCTCCAGCCCGAGCAACCCGCACCCCGCGCTGAACACCTGCATCTACGGCCGGCCCGACCTCCAGGGCCCGCTGTGCCAGGCGCTGGTCGACTACAACGGCGTGTTCCACCTCATCTCCGCGGGCCGCTGCAACCACGCGGGCGCCAGCCGCGGCAGCGGGCCGATCCCCGCCGGCGACGGCAACACCCTGCTGGTCGGGTGGGAGATCGACTACGGCGGGGACCAGGCCACCGACCAACGGATGACCGCCGCGCAGTACACCAACTCGGTGCGGGCGACCGCCGCGGTGCTGCGCCGCCTGGGCCGCGACGCGAGCTACGCCCGCGGGCACCGCGAGACCAGCACCACCGGCAAGATCGACCCGTCCTTCATCGACCTCGACGCGATGCGCGCCGACGTCGCCCGGGCCCTCGCGGGCGGCGGGCTCGGCGCCGGTGTGGCCGGACAGGCGTACGCCTACGGCGACCAGCAACATGTCGCCGTCGTCAACACCGGCGGCACCCTGATCAACCTGTCGTGGTCACCGTCGACGGGGATCGTCCGCCCCGACTGGGGCGGCGGACCGTTGACGGGCAAGACCGTCGGGTACGTGCACGACGGCCTGCAGCACGTCTTCGCCCGCGGCACCGACAACACGTTGCGGCACTGGTACCAGTCCGGCACCAACCCACCGGGCCTGGACAGCTGGAACACCACGGGCCGGGTGGTCTCGAACCCGACCGGCTTCGCGTACGGCAACCAGCAGCACGTCTTCTTCCGCAACCCCGAGGGCAACCTCGAACACCGCTTCTACGACACGGTCAACGGCCAGGTCTCCGGCGGCGTCTGGCCCGGCGGCGCGTTCGTCGGCAACCCCCACGCCTTCGTCCACCGCGACCAGCAACACATCTTCGGCCGTACCGCGGCGGGAGCGCTCATCCACTGGTTCTGGTGGCCCGGCATCAACCCGTCCGTCGACAACTGGGGCATCACCTCCGGCGTCGCCTCTGACCCCACCGGCTTCTCGTACGCCGGGAACCAGCACCACGTCTTCTGGCGCAACACCGACGGCAACCTCGCCCACCGGTTCTTCGACGACCCCTCCGGAACCCTCAACGGCGGCGTCTGGGCCGGCGGCACCTTCGTCGGCAACCCCCACGCCTTCGTCCACGGCGACCAGCAGCACATCGTGGGCCGCCGCGCCAACGGCGACCTCGCCCACTGGTACTGGTGGCCGGGAACGAACCCCGCCAACGACACCTGGAACGCGCTCGGCGTCGTGGCCGGCGACCCCATCGGCCTGTCCACCCCCGGCCAACACCACATCTTCTACCGCACCACCAACGGCACCCTCGAACACCGCTTCCACAACGACGCCAACGGCCAACTCGGCCTCGACAACTGGGGCGGCTCCCTGTGAGCCTCCCGGCCGGGCGCTGCCGTGACGGCGGCGCCCGGCCGGGACTGTCGTACCCCTCGGTAGGCTCGGACTCGTGGGAGATCCGTTCCGGGTCCGCGTCACCGTGCGCGGCTACGAGCTCGACACCCAGGGCCACCTCAACCAGGCCGTCTACCTGCAGTACGGGGAGCACGCCCGGTGGGAGTGCCTGCGTGCCGCCGGCATCCGGCAGGACCGGCTCCTCGCCACCGGCGTGGGGCCCGTCGCGCTGGAACTCACCCTGCGCTTCCTCAGCGAGCTGCGCGGCGGCGACCAGGTGGACGTGTCCTGCGCGTTCCGCTGGGGCGACCGCAAGACGTTCCACATCGACCAGGACTACACGCGCCCCGACGGCAGCCCCGTGGCCACGCTGACCGGTGTGGGCGGTCTGCTCGACCTGTCCGCCCGCCGGCTGGTCCCCAACCCGCGCGAGAGGTTCCGCGACCTGGCCACCGACCCGGGTCCGCTCGGCCTCTGAGCCGCCGGGAAATCGGCTGGCACGGCCCGGCCGCTGGCCTAGATTGGCCCGGTGGGCGAGGCGGCGACGGTGATCGACCGGGTGGTGACCGAGCGCGGTGAGCTGGTGCTCCGCCACCGGGCCGGGCACTACGAGATCATCAGCAACGGGGTGTTCCTCATGGACACCCGGGCCGGCGCCTCGGAGCGGCTGCTCGTACGGGAGGCGCTGACCCTCGTACGGCCGGGGGCCCGGATCCTGATCGGCGGCCTGGGGGTGGGCTTCTCCCTGGCCGAGGCCGCGGCGTCCCCGGTACCGGCCGAGATCGTGGTCGTCGAGATCGAGGAGGCGCTCGTCGCCTGGCACCGGTCGCGGCTGGCCCCGTACAGCGCGCACGCCCTCGCCGACCCTCGGGTCCGGGTCGTCACGGCCGACCTCGTCGCCTGGCTGCGCGCCACCGACGAGGTCTTCGACGCGATCTGCCTCGACACGGACAACGGTCCCGACTGGACGGTGTTCCCGCAGAACGCCGCCCTGTACGACGACGACGGCACGGCCCTGCTCCGCGACCGGCTCGCCCGCGGGGGTGTGCTCGCCGCGTGGAGCGCGTCGGCGTCGCCGGCGTACGCGGCCCGCCTCGCGGCGACCGTCGGCCCGGTCACCACCCGGCGCGTCGAGGTGCCGCGGGGCGAGCCGGACGTCGTCTACCTGGCCCGTCGTGTGCCCGGGGATGACAGGCCGGGCGTCTGCGGATAGCGTTCGCTGCCTGATCTGGCTGATCCCTCCCCCTCACGTACAGGAGAGGCCGTTGTTCGAGGAGTTCATGGGCATCCCCGCCCATCCTCTCGTGCTCCACGCCGCCGTCGTGTTCGTGCCGCTGCTCGCCCTGCTCGCCATCGGCTACGCCCTCGTCCCACCGATCCGCTCCCACACCCGCTGGGTGCTGGGGCTGCTGGCCGTCGGCGCGCCGCTCGCCGCGCTGGTCGCGAAACTCACCGGTGACGCGTTCTTCCACCGGCTGCGGACGGCCAACCGGGTCAGCCCCGAGTACGTGCCGAAGCTGGAGGCGCACCAGCAGCTCGGCAACCTGACGCTCTACACGACGATCGGGCTGGCGGTCGTGACGCTGGCGCTGGTCTATCTGGTGGTCCCCGCGTCGAGCGGCCCCGGGCCGGCCAACCGTGCGCTGACGTGGCCGGTGCGGATCCTCACCGTGGTCGCCGCGGGTGTGAGCGTCTACTACGTCGTCCGCACGGGTGACTCCGGCGCCAAGGCGGTCTGGGAAGGACTCTGACGCGCCCGGCATTCACACCGGTTTTTTCGTCCTTCGCGAATACATCCATGATCCCTAACCGGCGGGTAGGCGGTACGGTCCTTACTACCGCGGCGCGCACGCGCCCCGATGCGCGCCGCCACCACCTCGGGGCACCGTGCGCGGAGGAACACGCATGCAACGATCACATCGCACCTCGGGCGGCAAACGCCGCCTCCTCGGCGCCGCGGCCACCGCGGCGCTCCTCATCGCCCTGTTACCGGGCACGGCGTCGGGCCAGACGTCCGACCCGGACCCCCGGATCGGTCTCGGCGGAGGCTGGCTCGACGCGCAGAGCGCGAGCGGCAACCTCGACCTGCTGGCCCACCGGGACAAGCCGGCCGGCATGGTGAACCCGGCGAACCCGGGTGACTTCGGCTTCGTCTCGTCCGACCTGGCCTTCGGCGGCAACCACGCCTTCGTGGGCAACTACAACGGCTTCAACATCTACGACATCTCGCAGCCGGCGAACCCGACCCTGGTCACCAGCGTGGTGTGCCCGGGTGGGCAGGGTGACGTCTCGGTCTTCGGCAACCTGCTCTTCATGTCGGTCGAGGAGACCCGCGGCCGGCTCGACTGCGGGACGGACGTGACCACCGGCACGCGCTTCCAGGGCGTACGCGTCTTCGACATCAGCGACGTGACGAAGCCGGTGCAGGTGGCCGCCGTCCAGACCTGCCGCGGCTCGCACACCCACACGCTGGTGACGGACCCGGACGACAAGGCGAACGTCTACGTGTACGTCTCCGGTACCGCGGGCGTGCGTCCGGCCACCACGATGGCCGGCTGCAACAACACCCCGGCCGCCGGTGACAACCCGGCGCGGTGGCGCATCGACGTCATCAAGGTTCCGCTCGCGGCCCCGCAGCAGGCCGCGGTCGTCAACAACCCGCGGCTGTTCGCGGACCCGCAGACCGGCGCTGTCGACGGCCTGCAGAACACCCCGCCCGCGCCGACCCACCCGTCGGGCGGTTCGTGGAGCCCGTCCCCGGTCACGGACGCCTGCCACGACATCACCGCCTACCCGGAGCTGGGGTTGGCGGCGGGTGCCTGCGAGGGCAACGGCATCCTGATCGACATCTCCGACCCGGCGAACCCGGTGCGGATCGACGAGGTGTCCGACCCGAACTTCGCGTACTGGCACTCGGCCACGATCAGCAACGACGGCAAGAAGGTCGTCTTCACCGACGAGTGGGGCGGCGGCACCGGCCCCCGCTGCCGGGAGACGGACCAGCCGCAGTGGGGCGCCAACGCGATCTTCGACATCGTGGACCGGAAGATGCACTTCGCCAGCTACTACAAGCTGCCGGTCCCGCAGACGCTCCAGGAGAACTGCGTCGCGCACAACGGCTCGCTGATCCCCGTACCGGGCCGGGACATCCTCGTCCAGGCGTGGTACCAGGGCGGCATCTCGCTCATGGACTTCACCGACTCGGCCCACCCGCGGGAGATCGGCTACTTCGACCGTGGCCCGATCAACCCGGCCGCGAGCGTCCTGGGTGGCTTCTGGTCGGCGTACTGGTACAACGGCCAGGTCTACGGCAGCGAGATCGCCCGCGGCTTCGACGTCCTCGGGCTCAAGCCGAGCGAGCACCTGACCGCCGCCGAGATCCAGGCGGCCCGTGAGGTGCAGGTGCCGCAGCTCAACGCCCAGAGCCAGACGAAGATCGACTGGGCGCCGAGCTTCGCGGTGGCCCGGGCCCGCTTCGACCAGCTCGCGCGGACGTGCACGACGAGCATCACGAACCGGCACAACGGCCCCCTGACGGTCAGCGGTGTCACCTGCCTCGACGGGGCCACCGTCTCCGGCCCGGTCACCGTGCGTCCGGGCGGGTCGCTGCTCGCCATCGACTCGTCGATCTCCGGCCCGGTGTCGGCGGCGAACGCGGCGGCGGTGCACCTGTACGGGAGCACCGTCCGCGGCCCGGTGAGCATCACCGGCACGCGGGGCAGCGCGGCCATCGTGAAGAGCGAGGTCAGCGGCCCGGTCGTGTTGACCGGCAGCGGCACCGGCTCGGTCGAGCCGATCGTGGCGGACAGCACGGTGCGGGGCCCGCTGTCGTGCAGCGGCAACGCGCCGGCGCCGATCAACCTCGGCGCGGCCAACCGGGTTTCCGGCCCGGCCACCGGCCAGTGCGCCAATTTGGACTGACGTCACCGACGGTCCATCCCGAGGGCCGCGTCCTGCTCCGGCAGGGCGCGGCCCTCGCCCGTGCGGGGCCCACCTCCGCTGTCGATCATGCACTTGTGGTGCCCGACGAACCCTGATACGCCCCTTTTGGCAGGCACCACAACTGCATGATCGACCCTGCGGCTGCGGCGGCGCGGCACGGTGTGATGTGATGTGGTGCGCGGTGGGTGGGCGGACCGCGCGGGGGCGGGGGCGTGGGCGTCAGCTTGCGAGGCGGCCCTGAAGCTCTCGCAGGCTGCGGATCTCGATGCCCTGGTCGGCGTTGACCTCACGGGCGAACCGGTCGCTCGCCGGCTCGAGGCCGCCGCCGGCACCGTAGAGCTGCTGCACCATGGTCAGCGCGCCCTCGTGGTGACGGATCATGAAGTCGACGAAGAGCCTGTCGAACTGCGCGCCCCGGGCGGCCGCGAGCTGGCTCATCTGCTCCGGGGTGAGCATGCCCGGCATCACGGCGTCGTGTGCGGCGTGGTGCTCGTGCGGGCCGGGGAGCTGCTCGCCGCGCTCGGTGAGCCACCGCTGCATCTGCGCGATCTCGTCGCGCTGCGACGTCTCGATCCGCTTGGCCAGCAGCGACACGTCGCGGCTCTCCGCGCGGTCGGCCACGAGCGCCGTCATCTCCAGCGCCTGGGCGTGGTGCCCGATCATCCGCTGCATGAACTGCGTGTCGGCCGCGTTGTGTGCCGGTGGTGGCGGGAGCTGCGACTGCTCGGACGGGGACAGCGCCCGGCCGGCCTGACCGGGGGCGCCGGGCTGGACGACGTGGGGAGCCGCGGCCGGCCCGTCGGGCCCGTCGTCCCCGGTGAGCTGGACGACGGCGAACGCGGACGCGCCGAGGGCGGCGACGGCGGCCACGACGGCGATCAGGATGCGGCGACGAGAGGAGAACACGGTTCGATCACCGTAACCGAAATCGGCGTACGTGGCGACAGCCGTCCGGCCGTCGCCGCGACCGGGACGATCCCCGGTCCGTCACGGGAGGAACCGGCGGGCTCCGGCGTACTCGAACGCGTACCGGTGCTCGGCCATCGGCACGTACTCCAGCAGGCTCTCCGTGGTGGACGAGTTCGCCGGCGCGTCGATCACATAGCCGTCGCCGGCGTACATCCCGACGTGGTGGATGCGACCGGGACGCCCGTAGAACACCAGGTCGCCGGGCTGGAGCTGGTCGTCCGGCACGGGCGTGCCCGCCGCGTACTGGGGCGCCGCGTCGCGCGGGATCGTCACGCCGTGCAGGCCGTAGACGGTGTGGGTGAAGCCGGAGCAGTCGAACCCGAATGCCGAGGTGCCGGCCCACAGGTAGGGCAGGCCGACGAACTGGCGGGCGGTGGCCACCAGGTCGGCGCCGGTGGGAGCCGGGATGTCGCCCGCCGTGGGGTACGTCGCCACGGCGTCGGCCGGCAGCCAGCCGGCGCCCGCGGGCGTGGCGACCCGCACGGCCGCGCCAGCGCGGGCCAGCAACGGCAGGCGGGTGTTCAGCGACAGCTCCGCGAGGTGCCGCCTGCCGAGGGGGTCGGCCGACAACCACGCCGTACGGGCGGTCACCTGCACGACCGGCCGGGAGCGTACGAGCGTTCCGAACCGCGCCGCGGCACGCACCTGGGCCGCCGGGACCCAGCCGGGGTAGCCGGCCTCGTTGCGCGGGGTGGGCTGCCCGTGGATGGCGACCTGCAACCAGTCGCCGGACCGGGCCAGGACGGTGACCGGCGTGCCGTAGGTCGCCTGCGTCTCCAGCCGCCCGATCAGCCAGGCCCGCTCGGGCAGCGTCATCGCCGCGGTCCAGGCGCGGATGTCGACGGGGTCGCCGACGGCGGGCGCGTCCACCGGCCGGTCCTCCCCCGGGCGTACCCAGGCCGTGGCGACCGCGACGTCGACGTAGGCCGTGTCGCCGACGGCCAGCTCGGGACCGGTGGAGCCGTCGGCGTGGCCGGCGGCGGGAGCCGGGACCGCCGGGCCGACGGCGAGCACGCCGGCGGCCGCGGCGAGCAGGGCGGCGCGGACGATGGTACGCACGTCGACCTCCGGGAGGATCGGCAACGATTCGTCAATATCCTTCACTCATCGAGGCGTTGATGCAATATCTCGTCACATCGGGCGCCCCGGCACGCGCACAGCCATCGATATCTGTGGTTAGACTCGGTCATGCGTCGAGCCCTCGCCTGCCTGTCCGCCGCGCTGGTGGCCGGTTCCCTCGTCCTCACCCCCGTCGCCGCCACGGCGGCGACCACGCCCGCGGCGCTCGTCATCGCCGACGACTTCCCCGACCCCGACGTCATCAAGGTCGGTGGCACGTACTACGCCTACTCGACCAACAACGGCCACGGAAACGTGCCCGTGGCGACGGCGACGTCGTTGACCGGGCCGTGGACGCGGCGGCCGGACGCCCTGCCCACCCTGGGCGCGTGGGCCAACGGCGGCCTCACCTGGGCGCCGGACGTGTCCGCCCGGGCCGACGGGCGGTACCTGCTGTACTACACCGCGCGCAGCCGGGCCGTCGGCCGGCAGTGCCTGGGCGCCGCGGTGGCCACCTCGCCGCTGGGCCCCTTCACGCCGGTGGGAACGGGCCCGCTCGTCTGTAACGGCGCCGAGGGCGGCGACATCGACGCGTCGAGCTTCGTCGACGGCGACGGTCGGCGCTACCTGCTCTACAAGGACGACGGCAACGCCATCGGTCAACCCACGAGCCTGTGGTTGCAGGGTGTGGCCGCCGACGGCGTGACGCTCCAGGGCGGCCGAGTCGAACTCCTGCGCAACGACCGGCCGGAGGAGGCGGGCATCATCGAGGCACCGGTGCTCACCAGGGTCGGCGCCCGCTACGTGCTGTTCTACTCCCTGGGCGGATACGGGGGCGACGGCTACCAGACCAGCTACGCCACCGCCACGTCGCTGACCGGCCCCTACACGAAGGCGTACCGCTCCCTGCTGACGACCGCCTCGACCGACGGCGCCGTTCGGGGCCCCGGCGGCGCCGACGTCGTCCGGGAGGCCGGCGGTGACCACATCGTGTTCCACGGCTGGATCAACAACTACGGCGCGCGCGGGATGTACGTGGCGGCGCTCGGCTGGGCCGGCGAGTACCCGGTGGTGCGGGGCAGCCGCGTCCGGTACGAGGCGGAGCGCGGCGTCCTCAACCGCTGTGCCGCGCGCAGCACGCCGACCGCCTCGCAGGGACAGGTGGTGGCCTACCTCGACTACGCCGACAGCTGGGTCGACGTCACCGTCTTCGCCCCCCGCGCGGGCGGCTACAGCGCGCACATCGCGTACGCCGCCGGCTACGGCGACGCGCAGCACACCCTGACGGTCAACGGCGGCTCACCCCAGGTGGTGACCTACCCCAACTCCGGCTGGGAGACCTGGCGGCAGGTACGGGCCGATGTCACGTTGAACGCCGGCTTCAACACCATCCGGCTGACTCACCGTGACCGCTGGGCCGAGATCGACTTCGTCGAGATCGCGTAGTCGGGCGGCGTGGTCACGGGGCGCCGCCCGGCGGAACGGGCGCGCGCCGACGGGGTTGGTGATCATCGGCCGGGTAGGATGACGGGTGGTGTGCCGGGAAGTCTGGTCGGCGGTGACGTTCACCGACCCCCGGAGGAGCTTCCGATGGCCATGCCGCCCCCCGACCGCACGACGCTGCTCGGCCGCGGCAGCTGGCCGGAGGTGCGACGCATCGGCGACATCCTGCGCACCGAGACCGTGGGCGGGATGCTCCTGCTCGCCGCCGCGGTGTTCGCCCTCGTCTGGGCCAATTCGCCCTGGTCGGAGGCGTACCGGCGGATCGGCCAGCAGACGTTCGGCCCCGCGGCGCTGCACCTGGACCTCACCTCGGCGCAGTGGGCCGCCGACGGCCTGCTGGCGATCTTCTTCTTCGTGGCGGGTCTCGAGCTGAAACGCGAGTTCGTGGCGGGCGACCTGCGCGAACCGCGCCGCGCCCTGCTGCCGGTGGCCGCCGCGCTCGGCGGCATGACAGTCCCGGCGTTGATCTACGCGGCCTTCAACGCCCGCGCCGGTGACGGGGCGTTGGCGGGCTGGGCCATCCCGACGGCCACCGACATCGCGTTCGCCCTCGCGGTCCTCGGGGTCATCAACACCCATCTGCCCGCCGCGCTGCGGACGTTCCTGCTGACCCTCGCGGTGGTCGACGACCTGCTGGCGATCGTGATCATCGCGGTGTTCTACACGGGCTCGCTGCACTTCGGGCCGCTGCTGCTGGCGCTGGCGCCGCTCGCGCTGTTCGGCGTGCTCGTGCAACGCCGCGTGCGGTCCTGGTGGCTGCTGCTGCCGCTCGCCGCGGTGACGTGGGCCCTCGTGCACGCCTCCGGTGTGCACGCCACGGTCGCCGGGGTGGCCCTCGCCTTCACCGTTCCGGTGCTGCGGCGCACGCCGGGGCCCGGCCCGGGGCTCGCGGAGCACTTCGAGCACCGGTTGCGTCCCCTGTCGGCGGGGGTGGCCGTGCCGGTGTTCGCGTTCTTCGCGGCCGGGGTGTCGCTCGCGGGTGCGGGAGGCCTCGCCGCCACCCTGGGTGACACGGTCGCCCTGGGCGTGGTCGTCGGGCTGGTCGTCGGCAAGGCGACCGGCGTCTTCGGCGCGACCTGGCTGGTGCAGCGGTTCAGCCGGGCCCGGTTGGCCGAGGGGCTCGGCTGGTGGGACGTCTTCGGGCTGGCGCTGCTGGCCGGCGTCGGTTTCACCGTGTCGCTGCTCATCGGCGAGCTGGCCTTCGGGGCGGGCAGCGAACGCGACGACCACACCAAGATCGGCGTGCTGCTCGGGTCGCTGCTGTCGGCCCTGCTGGCGACCGTCGTCCTGCGTGCCCGCAACCGCCACTACCGGCGGCTCCGCTGGGTCGAGGAGCGCGACAGCGATGCCGACGGCGTACCGGACGTCTACCAGGGCCGCGACCCGGGCGCCGACGTCTGATCCGGCGTCGGGACCGTCCCGCGCGGTTCAGGCCGTGAGCAGGACGCCCGCGTACGACACGCCGGCGACCACCACCCACGCGCTCAACCCCAGCGCGGCGGCCCGCGCGCCGGTGCGGGCGAGCGTCGGCAGGTGCACGGCGCTGCCGAGCCCGAACAGCGCGGCGGAGAGCAGGATCTCCTGCGCCACGGCGGCGCCGTCGAGCCCGCCCGCCGGCAGCCAGCCCGTGCTGCGCAGCCCGATCATGGCGAGGAAGCCGACCACGAACAGGGGCACGATCGACGGCTTCGCGGCCGGCGCGGAGCCGTCCGCGCCGTCGCGGTGCGCCCGGCGTCGCCGCAGTCCGAGCGCCACCACGGCGACCAGCGGCGCGAGCATGGCCACCCGCATCAGCTTCACGAGGACGGCGTCGGTGAGGGCCGCCGGGTCGGCCGTCTGGGCGGTGGCGACCACCTGCCCCACGTCGTGCACGCTGGCCCCGACCCAGCGCCCGAACTGGGCGGCGTCGAGCCCCAGCGGATGTTGCAGCAGCGGGAGCACGGCGATGGCCAGCGTGCCGCACAGCGTCACGAGGGCGACCGACGCGGCGGCGTCCTCCTCGTCGCTGCCGCTCGCCGCGCTGACCGCGCCGATCGCCGAGGCGCCACAGATGGCGTAGCCCGAGGCGATGAGCAGCGGCTGGTCGCCGGGCAGGCCGATGCGCCGGCCCAACCACCACGTGCCGGCGAACGTGGCCGCCACCACGGCGACCACCATCACGATGGTCGGCCAGCCGAGCGCGCGGACGTCCTGCACGCTGAGCTTCAGCCCGAGCAGCACGATGCCGATGCGCATGAGGCGCTTGCCGGCGACGCTCAGACCCGGCCGGGCGACGCCGCGCACCCGATCGCGCACGGCGGGAAGGTGAGCGGCCGCGATGCCCAGCACGACGGCCGCCGTCAGCGTCGGCACGGCGGGCACCGCCCAGTGCACCGCCCAGGCCACGGCCGCCCCGACGGCCGCGGCGACCAGCCCGGGGACGATGCCGCCGCCGCGCGCGCCCGCCGGCCGTCCGGCGGCGTCGGAATCGTCGTGGCCGCGCCGGCCACCGGCACGCGGAGACGCCGCCGGGCCCGGTGTGTGTCCGGCCGTCCCGGTCAGTGTCATGCCGGCACCCGTGTCCCGGTCACGCGTCGTCGGCCGGGTGCTCGTACACCCGGCGGACGCTCGACCCGAGGCGGGAGATGTCCGCTCCGTAGATGTGCAGCGAGACGGCCTTGCCGGTCCCGCCGTTCCACACCCGGTGGATGTCGCCGGGCGGCGCGAAGCCGCACACCTCGCCCTGCCGGTTCACGACGTCCTGCGTGGCGACGAGCCGCGCCGTGGCGCCGTCGGACACGAGGCGGTAGCGCCGCTCGTGCTCCTCGCCCTGGTGCACCCCCGTGACGCACCAGGCGACGTGGTCGTGGATGGCCGTCCGCTGACCGGGCAGCCAGACCAGGGCCACGATCGAGAAACCGCCGTCGCGCTCCGCGTGCAGGAGGTGCTGGCGGTAGCGCTCGGGGTCACCCTCGTACTGCTCCGGCGTGAGCAGGTCGGACGCGCCCAGGTGCGGGGCGAGCCGCTCCCCCACCAGGTACGCGGTGAGGTCCGGGGGAAGGCCCCGGTCCACCACGTCCCGGACCTCCTCGACGAGCCGGGCGAGGCGCGCAGTGGGGGCGGTGACCAGGGGAACGGCGGCCGAAGTGCTCATGACCCCAGCCTGACCGCTGACTCCCATCACGTCCAACAACAGTTTCTTGGCCGAGCATAAGGAGCGCTTATCGAAGGCCCCTCACTCCGACTGATCGGCCCGCCGTCCGGCCACCGACGCGAGCGCCTCCAGCACCCGGGCGGTCGCCGGGATGCGCAGGTGCTCCCGCAGGACGTACGCGGACACCTGACGCCGCGAGGCGGGCGACAGGGGCCGGCCCCGGACCTTGTCGCGGCGCAGGAAGGAGAGCGTGAGCCCGGGCATCATGGCCACGCCGAGGCCCTGCGCGACGAGCGCCTGCACCGCGAGGTTGTCGTCGGTGGTGAACACGATGTCGGGCGCGAACCCGAGCTGCGCGCACTCGTGCAGGAAGTTCGTACGGCACCGCAGGCACCCGGCGATCCAGCGCTCCTCGGCGAGATCGGTGAGCTGGACGGCCCGGCGCCGGGCCAGCGGGTGCCCGACGGGCAGCAGCACGGTGAGCTGGTCCTCCAGCAGCGGGATCTCCACCAGCTCGTCCGGCACCTCCTCCCGCAGACCCGGGTAGGTGAAGGCCAGCGTCACGTCGCTCTCGCCGTCCACGACCCGCCGCAGCGAGTCGGGGGGCTCGTCCTCGAGCAGCTCCACGCGGATCCCCGGATGCTCCGTCGAGAGCAGCGCCATGGCCTCCGGCACGAGCGTGGCGTTGGCGCTCGGGAACGCGCACACGCGTACCCGGCCGGTTCGCAGCCGTGCGATGGCGGCCATCTGCTGCCGCGCGACCGACATGCTGCCGAGGATGGTCTCCGTGTGGCGGGCCAGCGTCTCCCCCGCCTCGGTCAGGCGCAGCCGCCGTCCCACCCGGGTGAACAGCGGGGTGCCGACCTCACGCTCCAGCGCCTTCATCTGCTGCGTGATCGCCGGCTGGGTGTATCCCAGGGCCTGCGCCGCCGCGGAGTACGAGCGCGTCCGGACCACCTCGTGGAAGGTCCGGATGTGGCGCGAGTCGAACACCGTCGGATCATAGGTCGGCCGCCCACCACCTGCCCACGGTCGTGGGCCGGGCCACAACCGCCGCCGCGCCGGGCGCCTCGGGCCGGGGGTCGGCCGGCGGACCGGGGTCGGCGATCGGCCGGCGGGCCGGGGGTCGGTGGTCGGGGCTCAGGACGGGTCGGGGGTGAGGAGAGCCCGCAGCAGGCCGCGCAGGGCGCGGTCGAACAGGTCCGTGGCGGGAGGCGCGGCGGGCGGCTGGCGGAACGCCGCCACGAGGTGCGGGTACGGGGTGAGGTCGATCCCGGCGAACGTGAACCCGGCACCGGCCGTCGTGCGGCGGGCGAACAGGATGGCGATGCCGTTAATCATGGCGATCGCCTCGAACTTCGCGGTGAGCGTCGCCGGGACCGCCGCCATGATCCCGAGGGCGGCGTCGAAGAACGCCAGCGCCTCGGGGCCGATGGCCGACGCGCGTTGACTCAGCTCCCACAGCCAGGGGTGGCGCTCGTGCACCTCGCGCTGCGCGCGGGCCATCCGCAGCAGCGCGTCCATCCAGTCGCCGTGCGGTTCGGGGTACGGACGCAGCTCGGCCGCCACCCGGTCGGCCATCAGGTCGAGCAGGTCCTCGCGGGAGGAGAGGTACCGGTAGAGCGAGGCGGCGCCGGTCTCCAGCCGCGCGGCCACCGCCCGCATCGACACCGCGGCCAGGCCCTCGGCGTCGGCGATGGCGACGGCCGCCGCCACGATGTCGTCCCGGCTGTGGGCGGGGGTCGGCCCCCGCGTCCCGCGCTCCGGTCGCCGCCAGATCGAGTCCCGCTGCGAATGACCGGTTTCGGATGCTGCGTCGCTCACTGATTCACTGTAAACTGCAAACACCGTTCGCAGTTTCTAGGACAACCGGGAGGTCGCGCGCCATGGCCCTCATCACCGCACCCGACGGCGAGAAGATCACCCTGCACTCGACCGGCGCCGGCCCCGACGTGGTCGTGGTCCACGGCGGCGGGGTCACCATCGAGCCGTACCGGAGGCTGGCCGCCGCCCTCGGCGACCGTTGCACCGTGCACCTCTACAACCGCCGGGGTCGGGCGGACGCCCCGGCCCGACGCGAGCCGTACACGGTGGAGCAGGACATCGAGGACCTCGGCGCCGTGCTGGAGCACACCGGAGCGCGGGCCGTGGTCGGCCACAGCTCCGGCGGGTTCATCGCGCTGCGCGCGGCGCTCGTGCTGCCCATCGCGCGCCTCGCGCTCTACGACCCGGCCGTGGCCGTCGGCGGCGCGTTCAGCCTGGATTTCCTCCCGCCGGCGCGGGCGGCCCTGCGTGCCGGTCAGACCGCCCGCGCCATGGCGATCGTCGGGGCCGCCATCAACCCGCAACTCCCGGGGTCCCGGCTGCCTCTCGGCGTGCAGACGGCGATCTGCCGGCTGTTCCTGCGCACCGGCGTCGGGCGCCAGATGGGCGAGCTGCTCGACGTCACGCTCGACGAGGACGACGAGATCGCGGCGCACGCCGGCGCGCCCGAGCAGTACGCGCCGATCGCCGCGGAGGTCCTGTTCTCCTACGGGCAGGACGGACCGCCGTTCTACCCCGACATCGCTGCCGCGCTGGCACCCGTCCTACCCCGCATGCGCGTCCTGCCCATCCCGCGCTGCGGGCACGACGGCATCAACCGGGCGCCGGCCCGACTGGTGGATCCCTTCGCCGCCTTCCTCACCGCCGCCGCCTGACCTGCGCGGGGCGTACGCGCCGGAGGGAGCGTCCAGGACGGACGCTCCCTCCGGACTCCGCGCGCCTGCGGTCAGTCCGTGAACCGGAAGTAGGCGCGGTACTGGAAACCGTCGTCCAGGGTGAGGACGAACTCGCGGCAGGTGCCGGCCCAGGCGGGGTCGGTCTTCCACGGGTAGTTGTACTGGCCCTTGGCGTTCGCCGACAGCTTCGACCCGCCCGGGTTGCGGGCGGCGACCGGAAGGGGTCGCGGCGTCGTGGCGCCGTCCGGACCGACGGTCCGGAGTGTCTCGCAGTCGACCAGCCGGGAGTAGGGCGAGCCGCTCGCGAGGATGTCCAGGCCACGGTTACCGGCGAGCTGGAACTTCATCGGCACGGCGGCACCGGCCGAGACGGTGTTGAGGGCGGGTTGCGCGGCCCGGCCGACGAAGTCGGCGCGGCAGGACGGGTGGGTGTCGAACGCCTCGCTGTTGTCGTTGCGCCCGGTGGTGCCCTGGACGGCGCTGTAGCCGAGGCCGCGGCGGGCGAAGGAGGCCCACAGGGTGCAGGCGTTCTCACCGCCGGTGAGCGCGGCGTCGGCGGCGATGATGGCGTTGCGACCGGTGACGAAACCGGGGCCGCAGCCCTGCATCTTGAGGCCGTCGATGACGAGCTGGAGGGCGAGGTTGTTGCCGCCGGTGTTCCACGACTCGTAGACGTTGGGGTTGAACCCGTGCCGGTCGACGAGGTCCCAGGTCATGTCCCACAGGACGGAGGCCCAGCCGTGGCCGATCCCGTGCGGTGCGGCCAGGGAGGTGCCGTCCAGCCAGCCACCGGTCTTGATGCTGTCGTACGTGAACGGCTGGATCTCCATGTTGCGCGAGTACGGCCGCGGCCGGATCCCCGGACCCACCCGGCTGTCCTGGAACAGGGCGTACTGGCCGTAGCCGCGGGCCTGCTCCGGATCGTCGATGGCGGGGTTGAGCAGCGAGACGATCGCGAGGAAGTCGCTCCAGCCCTCACCCATCTGCTCCTCGCCGGTGAGGCAGTTGACGGTCGCGCCGCCGGTCAGCCGGTTGGAGACCCCGTGGCCGTACTCGTGGAAGATCGTCTCGGACCGGAACGAGGCGTCCCGCATGGGCGGCCGGGCGAGGTTACGGTGGACGCGACCGGGCGCCGGCGAACCCGCCTTGATGGCGGTCCCGTCGGCCTGGCTCACCATGACCGCCGGGATGCCGACCTTCGGGCTCATCGAGCCGTTCATGACCACCGGTGCGCCCTCGGCGTTGTTGACGACCACCACCGCGGTCGCGCCCGCCGCCTCGGCGTTGACCACCTGGGTGTGGTAGTTGCAGCCGCTGGTCCGGTCGACCACCGCGATCGCGCCGTCGGGCAGGCTGTAGGCGGTGCAGCCGTCGCCGCCCGCGTCCACGCCGTCGTCGACCACCACCAGCTGGCCGGCGAACCCGGCGCTGGTCGGGGCCGGGGTGAACCGGGCGTACTCCGCCTCGTAGGTGCGGGCGGCCGGGCCCGCGCCGACCGTCACGGCGTTCGGCAGGCCGAACTGGTTGCCCGGCCAGAGGAACATCTGCATGCGGGGGCGACCGCCGTCCATGGCCGGCGTGGAGAAGTTGGCGTTGTTCTGGCCGGAGCCGTCGTGCGCCTCGCACTGCACGTCGTCGCCGCCCGCGCCACCGCGCCCGTAGTTGTTGACCTGGAAGTTGCCGGACGCCTCGTCGAAGCCGTACCGGTAGGTGATGTCGTGGACCATGTTGCACCAGTAGAACTGGTTCACCACGGCGGCCTGCGCGTACGTCTGCGGGTGCTCGTTCAGGTCCGCCGGGAAGTTGAAGTCGAGCCTGGCTCCCCCGTCGGCCGGGCTGCCCGGGTCGATCTGGTTGTTGGCGTCCCGGTCGGTGTACGCGTGGGCGTTGTTGCCCCTCGTGGTGGTGTGCTCGGCGCCCGGAGCGCCGTCGGTGTCCTGCCAGCCGTACGGCGAGGCGGTCCCGTCGGCCGGGTTGGTGACGACGCTGCGCGGGCCGTCGTTCGGGTCCCCCTTCGGGAACTCGAAGACGGTGTAGCTCGACCCGTCGTCGACCGGGTTCGGCGGGCGCACCCGCGTGGCGGGGACGCTCTCGGTGGCGATGGTCGTGGCCGGGGCCTCCCGGCGGCCCAGCGTGCTGGCCAGGTCCTCCGGGCTGTCCTGGTGGGTCCAGTCGTCGGCGCCCAGCAGGTCGCCGGTCTCGGCGTCGACGGTGGCGTTCCACAGGTGGACGTCGGAGGTGTCGTCGATGACGAGCTGCCAGGCCAGGCGCAGCCCGTCAGCGGTCGGCTGCCAGCCGAGGCGGGCGGGGATGGGCTGGTCGGAGATGCCGCTGCCGGAGACCACCGTGCGCTGGGCCGTCCCGCCGGCGCGGCTCATGACCCGGGCGTTCGCCGGCTCGGCGAGGTCGAGCGCGTCGGCCGCGGCGCCGACGGCCTCCACGGCGTCGAGGGAGGTGGCGCCGGAGGCGTCGGACACCCCGGGGACCAGGGAGTCCCCCACGAAGACGACGCTGCCGTCACGGGCCACGGTGACCGTCGCGATGGCGCCGAAGACCTCGAGGCCCTTGTGGCGTTGCGCGAGGTTGACGTGGGTGACCCCGTTGTGGCGGCTCGTGTAACTGGAGGCCACCGTGAGGTCGGCGAGGTCCGCAGCCGCGACACCGTACTCGGCGGGATGCGCCCGCAGGTAGTCGACGGCGATCTCGTTCGGCGCGCCGGCGCGGGGACCACTGAGGAACGTCGGCTTCGGCGAGCCCGGCGGGGCCGTCTCGGCCCAGGCAGGGCCCGCGCTCACCGTGGTGAGGGATGCGACGAGCATCGTGGCCAGCAACACCGCGGCGTTGCGTCGACCACGGGGCGGGCGGAAGTGTAGGGGCACCGCTGCTCCCTTCGGGAATGGGGAAAGTCAGCTCCGAGCGCGGCAGATCTCACGGCCGCCGCAGCGGCCCGCCGCGCGGATGCCGCGGCGCCCACCCGGAACGATCACAGCGCGTGGTCGCCCCGGCACGAGGTGAAGTGCATCGACGCTACGGGGGGACCCGCCGCCGGGCATCCGACGAGTGGCGAAATTTGTCGATGGATGGGTCCTACGCCTGTCGCGGCGCGGTCGGGTCGCCCGGTGGTCGCGCAGCCGTCCGGAACGCCGAGCCGGCCCGCCGCCGACGCGCGACGGCCCCGCCGGGTCGACCCGCCACCGACGCGTGACGGCCCCGCCGGGTCGACCCGCCGCCGACCCGTGACGGCCCCGCCGGGTCGGCGGGGCCGTCACCTCTTCCCTGCCGCCGGCTCAGCCCGCCGCGGCGGCCCGCGCCTTGAGCCGGCGCAGCTCCTCCGCGGTCATCAGCCAGGTGGAGTTCGACGCGCCCAGGCCGAGGAGCACCTGGTCGAACGCGTTGCCGTCGTTGTCGTCGGTGTAGCAGACGCTCACCTCGCCCCACGGGGACGCGGCCACCGCCATCTCGTCCTGCCGGCCCGTGGTGGTCTGGCTCAGCGCCTGCGCCGCCAGCCGGCCGGCGGTCGTGCCGTCGGGGTTGAGGCCCCGGGCCCACACGTCGGGGTTGGCGCCACCCACCGTCCACCCGACCACCACGTTGCCCTGGTCGTCGATGCCAGCGTCGGGGACCGTCGCTCCCGCGCCCGTGGAGACCTCGACCTCGTCGTGGCGTGGGGTGCCGGCGGCCGTGAACGAACGCGCCCAGACGCCCCGGGCGCCGGTGTGGTCGGACTCCCACGCGACGGTGAAGTCCCCGCCGGCGTTCGCGGCGACCGAGGCGTTCTGCTGCTGCCCGCCGCTCTGGACGTTGGCGGTACGCCGCGACAGCACCACCGCGCCGTTGGCCCGCGCCAGGCGGGTCAGCCCGACGTTGTACGCGCCGTTCGCGTCGGCGTCCTCGTCCCAGACGACCAGCGCCTCCCCGGACGCGGACACCGCCACGTCGGGCCGGTGGTGCGCTCCCGTCGTCTGCGAGGCCGTCACCTCGTACGCCTTCGTGGCGGGAGCCGTGAAGCCGGCGGCCTTCACGGTGGCCGGCGCGGTGCCCTGCACGTCCTCCCAGGCGACGGTGAAGCCGACCGCCGCCGTGGTGGGCGCGCCGTCGGGGTCCACGGCCACCGCGGGCGCGATCTGCTGCCCGGCGGCGCTGGCGTTGGCCTGGCCCGAGCCGACCACCGCCCCGGCCGGTGACACCACCCGGTACTCGATGTTGTAGACGCCGTTGCCGTCGCCGTCGGCGGCCCAGACCACCACGGCGTTGCCCCGGTCGTCGAGCCCGACGTCCGGGCTGATGTGCCGCCACGCGACGCCACTGGTGCCGCCGCCGGACAGCTTCAGCTCGTAGGCGGGCGTGCCGTCGCGGAACAGGCGTAGGAAGATCTCGCTGTGGGTGTCGTCCTCGGGCGCGGTGCCGTCCCGGTCGTCCTCCCACACCACGGCCACGTGGCCGTTACGGTTCATGGCGATGGCCGGCCGGTCCTGGTCTCCGCTGGAGTTGCTGTTCGCCGTGGTCCAGGTGACCGCCGCGGCGGTCACGGCGATCGGCGCGGCCGCCGGGACGACGCTCGGCACCAGCAGGGACGCGGCGAGCAGTGACGTGATGGGTGTCATGGGTCGCTGTCCTCCTACGCGGCCTGGAGGCCGGGCTGGCCGTCGAGAATCACGAACGAACGCACCGTCGACGCCGCAGCGCCGTGCTCGGTCACCGTGCTGACCGCGCGGAAGTCCGCGCGGACCTGGCTGCGGCCGATCGTGGTACGGACGTAGCCGCGCCGGTCCGAGTGGAACTTCAGGTGCGGGTTGGTGGCCACGTTCGGGATGGTGGTGCTGCCGCTGCCGTTGCCGCCGGAGGTGATCGAGGTGCAGACCAGCTCGGTGCCGATCGTGGCGGAGGCCGGGTTGGCGTAGTCGGCCTTGAGCTCGTTGGCCCACGACTTGTGCACGTCGCCGGTGAGCACCAGCGGGTTACGCACGGCACGCTGCTGCCAGCCCGTCTGGATGCGGCTGCGGGAGGCGCGGTAGCCGTCCCAGGCGTCCATGCTGGCAGCGCCGCTGGCGTCGAACTGCCGGGCGAAGAAGACCTGCTGGCCGATGATGTCCCAGGTGCCGTAGTGCTGCGCCAGCCCGTCGAGCAGCCAGGCCTCCTGCGCGGCGCCGGTGAGCGACCGCGAGGCCAGGTCGGCGTCCGCGCAGACCTTCCAGCCGTCGCCGCACGCCTGGTCGTCGCGGAACTGCCGGGTGTCGAGCATGTGGAACGTGGCGAGCTGCCCCCACCGGATACGGCGGTACAGGGCGATGCTGTTGCCGTTGGGCGCGGACGTGGGCCGTAGCGGCATGTTCTCGTAGTACGCCTTGTACGCAGCCGTGCGCCGGGCGGTCCACTGGGCGGCGGTCAGCGCCGGGCTGCTGTCGGCGCGGACCATGTTCGCGTAGTTGTTCTCCACCTCGTGGTCGTCGGGCACCACGAGCCAGGGCGCCGCCGCGTGCGCCGCCTGCAGGTCGGGGTCGGACTTGTAGAGCGCGTACCGCCGGCGGTAGTCGGCCAGCGACACGATCTCGCTGCCGACGTGCTGCCGCACCGCGGAGGTGTTGACGCCGCCCTCGTAGATGTAGTCGCCGAGGTGCAGGATGAGGCCGGGGTTGTCCTCGGCCATGCGGCGGTAGGCGGTGTAGTAGCCCGTCTCGTAGTGGGCGCAGGAGGCGAAGGCCATCACCAGGTCGCGGCCGAAGGTGCCGGGCGCGGGGGCGGTGCGCGTGCGCCCGACCGGCGAGATGTGGCCCTGCGCCCGGAACCGGTAGTAGTAGTCGGCGTCGGCGGCCAGCCCGCCGGCCACGACGTGCACCGAGTGCGCGTCGGCGTAGCGCGCCACCACCGAGCCGGAGGCGACCAGCGAGGAGAAGGTCGCGCTGGTCGACACCTGCCACTCGACGGTCACGTCCGCGTTGGCCATGCCGCCCTGCCCGTCGGCGTTGAGGGGTGAGGGGGCCAGCCGCGTCCAGAGGACGACGCTGTCGGGCGCCGGATCACCGGACGCCACACCGAGCTTGAAGGGGTACGGCACCGCGGCCCGGGCACTCTGCCAGGGAACCAGCGCGGCGCCGGCGGCGGACAGTCCACCCAGGACGAATATGCGACGGCTCAGCCTTGTCATGGCGGATACTTTCGGGACCGTCGATGAACGGCGGACGGGCGCGGACGGAATCGGAAGTGACAGCATCGCGTCCGCGTCAAGGCGGTCAGGTGTCCTGACCGCCGCCCGGTCCGGCCGTGTGACTCGACCAGCCACGACGAAGGGAGCCCATCCGTGACCGACAACCGGCACTTTCCGTGGAGACGCCGACTGGCAGCGATCGGTACGGCGTTCGCGCTCGGCCTCACGGCGGCGGTCGCGCCCTCGACCGGCGCCACCGCCGCGGAGTCCACCCTGCCGAGCGGCAACACCGCGTACCGGACCCTCGCCGACTACGAGCGCGACATGGCCACGCTGGCCGCCACGCACCCCACGCTGGTCAAGCCGATCACGCTGCCCTACCGCACGACCTCGGGACGCGTCGTGCGCGGCATCGAGATCAGCGACAACGTGGGGGTGGACGACGGCAAGCCGGTCTTCGTGACCGTGGGCATGCACCACGGCAACGAGTGGCCCAGCGGCGAGCTGACCATGGAGTTCGCCATCGACCTCGTGAAGAACGCCCGCAGGGGGCACGTCGCCGAACTGCTCGACCGGGCCCGGGTCGTGGTCGTACCGGTCGTGAACGTGGACGGCTTCGTCCGCAACCGCCGGCAGACCGACACCGACACGGACATGAACCGTAACTACGGGCTGGGCTGGCTGCCCCTGCCGTCCGCCGGTTCCGCCGCCTGGTCGGAGCCGGAGAGCCGGAACATCGCGTGGTTGCTGTCCACCCGGCAGGCGACCGTGTTCAACACCCAGCACACCTGCATCCAGGTGGTGCTCTATCCGCCGCTGCAGCTCGCGGCCGGGCCGGCGCAGGACGCGTCGCGTCTGCACCGGCTCGCGTCCGCCATCGCGGGGCACTACGGGCCCACGTACCGGGCGTTGCCGTCGGCCGAGGACTACGAGACGACCGGCGAGGCCATCGACTGGGCGTACTACGCCACCCGGGGCCTGTCGGTGACCAGCGAGACCTGCCCGAACCCGGGTATGGCCCGGACGTACCAGACGCAGGTCCTCGACACGTACGCCGCGCACCGCGCGGCCATGCTGGAGGCGCTCGGGACCGCCGCCGACCCGGCGGAGCACGCGATCATCGAGGGCAAGGCGCCGAAGGGCGCGGTGCTGCGCGTCACCAAGTCGTTCCCCCTGTACACGAACCCGTACGCCCAGCCCGACGGTGGCGTCCGGCCCTCGTCGTTCACCACCACGCTGACCTCGGACCTGGACGTCGTGCGACCGAACGGAAAGTTCCGCTGGGCGGTCAACCCGTCGTACCGCCCGGTGCCGGCCTACCAGGCCGACGGCGTGCACGGTGACCACCACGGCTTCTACACCGAGCCGTGGATCCTCACCTGCGAGCGCCGCGACGGCACGGTGTTGCAGACCACCCCGGTCAACGTGGACCTGGGTGACCGCGTCGAGGTCGACCTGACCCCGTGCAAGCGGAACTTCCACCGTAAGGACGTCCGCTGACGGGCGACCGGAAGCCTTGACCGCGTGGGGCGGGCGGCCGTACGTTGCGGCACAGCCATAGACGGGCTTCGTTGACACGGGGCCGCTCGCCCGACAAGGACCAGACATGACCCTCAACCGCCGGATGTTCCTCGGTACGGTCGCCGCGGCCGGTGTCGCCACGGCGCTCGCCCCGCACGTGGCTGCCGCGCCCGCCCGGGCCGCCACGTGGCGCAAGCGCCTCACGGGCGCCGACCTGGACACCAACCAGCACTGGCGGGTCGCCGGCACCGACCTCGGCATCCCCTACGTGCTGGAGAACGGCTCGATCGGCTACCTGTTCGGCGACACCTTCGACACGCCGTGGCCGGAGGGCCCGCCGCTGCCCAACGACTGGCGCTCACCGGTGATGCTGCGTTCGAACGTCCACCCGGGCGCCCCCGGTGGGGTGGTCTTCGACAGCGCGGCCCGCGTCGCCGGCAACGGCCGCGCGCCCGAACTCATGCACAACGGCCACAACGGGATCGGCATCGACGGTCTCTGGGAGGTGACCGTCATCCCCAACGACGGCGTCAGCTTCCCGGAGACCGGCCGGCAGGTCGTGTCCTACATGAGCATCGAGAACTGGAACTCCGCCGGCCCCGCGGGGCCGCACTGGAGGTCCCGCTACGCCGGGCTCGCGTACAGCGACAACGGCAACGACTTCGTCCGGACGCCGCTGAAGTGGTGGAACAACGGCACCAACACCGACCCGTTCCAGATGTGGACGATGCAGCGCGACGGTGACTGGGTGTACGTGTTCTCCGTGCGCGCCGGGCGGCAGGACGGGCCCATGATGCTCCGCCGGGTCCGGTGGGACCGGCTGTTCTACCCCGAGTCGTACGAGGGTTGGGGCTGGAACGGCAGCAACTGGGGGTGGGGACGGCCCTGCACCCCGATCCTCACGGGCCGTTTCGGCGAACCGTCGGTACGCCGGCTCGGCGACGGCACCTGGGTGATGTCGTACCTCAACGCCGCCACGGGATGCGTCGTCACCCGTACGGCGGCCGGGCCCGACCAGGTCTGGACCGCGGAGAAGGTCCAGGTCACCTCGTGGCAGGAGCCGGGGCTGTACGGCGGCTTCATCCACCCGTGGTCCACCCGTGCCGCCAACGACCTCCATCTGATGGTCTCGAAGTGGACGAGGACCCCGGACGGTCGCAGCACCGCCTACCACGTGAGCCAGTTCGTGGGATCCGCCTGACGCATACGCTCCGCCGCCCCGGGTAGCCGGTGCCCATGGCGCGCTACACGGACCCGGAGCTGAGGCAGAAGATCAAGGACGAGATCCAGTCCTCCGACCGGGGCGGCAGACCGGGGCAGTGGTCGGCACGCAAGGCGCAGTTGCTCACGAAGGAGTACGAACGGCGCGGCGGGGGCTTCGTGGGCCCCAAGGACGAGCGCCAGCGGTCCCTGCAACGCTGGGGCGCCGAGAAGTGGCAGACCCGGGAGGGCGACACGCGGGCACGCCGGGGCGACGAGACCAGTCGGTACCTGCCCAAACGGGCCTGGGAACAGCTCTCCGAGGAGCAACGCCGCGCGACCGACGCCAAGAAGAAGCGGGAGTCGCGCACCGGGCGGCAGTTCGTGGCGAACACCGGGCCGGCCAAACGGGCACGCAGCGACACCACGGCCGTCGAGCGGCTGCTGGACATGCGGGTCCCGGACGCGGTTAAACAGCTTCCGCACATGGACACGGGTCAGCTGAAGGCGGCGTTGCGACGCGAGCGTGACGGCAAGGGCCGCAAGACGCTCGTACAGCGCATGGAGACGGAACTCGACCGGCGCTGACGTCGTTTCCGGCTCCGGCCCTCTCCCCGCCGTCTCGTCGGCGTCACCGACTGTCACCACGTGTGAGGTGACGGCGTGTCACCGTCCGCCCGACCTCGTCACCTCCCCTGCGGACGCTTGGCTCTGCACCCACCGATGCACCACTGCGATGAGCTGCGGGAATGCGGGAGGTGCGCGAGCCGACGCGACGGCGACCGTCACCCACCGTGCCCGGTGCATATGAGGGTGCAGAGCAAAGGACGTGAGCAGGGTGCTGGCCGCGCCGGGCGCGGTGACACCCGGTGAGGGTGTTGGCCGAGCGGAACGCGCGAGAGACGACGCGCGGCCGCCCCACCCGGACCGGGTGGGGCGGCTGGCGCTCGTCCGTGCTCAGCGCTTCCCCGAACGCGCGCCCAGGGTCAGAAGCGCAGGGCCTCCTTGCCCCCGGCGACCGGAAGCTCGAGCCTGCTCCCGTTCAGGTGCACGGTGATCCGGCTACCGACAGCCTCGGCGTCGCGCGCCGGCCGGTTCGACGTCGGGTTCGCGTTGTAGTTGCCGGTGATGACCAGGCCGATCCGGTGCCCCGCCGGAACCACGTGCTCGGACGGAAGGGTCGTCCACCGCACGTTGTACTCGGCGCCGGGCGTCAGCGGCCGGCTCCGCCGGAGGTCGGGAGAGTTCTTGACGTCGACGTGACCCCAGGCCAGCACCCGCTCGGGCGTGATCGCGACGTCCGCCTCCATCGGCTCCGCGCACCCGGTCCGGTTGGCCAGGTCCTCGGGCTCGCAGGACTCCTGGACCACCTCCAGCGGCTCCTTGCCGGCCACGCTGACGGTCGGGCCCGTCCCGTAGTCGACGAGGAGCGCCGACAGCAACGCCGTCCCGGCCGTCGTGTCCATGCGGACGGCCACCTCGGGCGTGCCGGAGAGGCGCAGGTCCGCCGTGAGCGGAGGGGTCACGTAGGCGAGCCGGCCCGGGCTGGCCTGCTCCGCGTTGCCGATCTTCACGGCCTGCGACTCGATCTGGTCGACGAAGCTCTGGGTGGGGTCGCCCGTCGGCGCGTCGAGCGACAGGGTGCCCGCCGCGCCGGCCGTCGCCGGGCCGAGGCGCAGGTCGACCTTCTTGGCGTCCGCGTCCGGCCAGGTCGCGTGGGTCTCCCAGCTGCCGTCGGGCCGCTGGATGTCGGCCATCGGCTCGTCCATGATCCCGTTCGGGATGTCGTACAGCCAGTAGTCCATCCACCGGTGCATGACGGCCTGCCACTCGGCGGGCCGGAAGCTGGTCGGGTTGACGTGCGCGCCGCGGTGGAGCCAGATCTTGCGCGGCATCTGGCGCTTCTCGATCTCACGCCACAGGTCGGCGGCGTGCATGGTCTTCACGTTGTAGTCGGTCAGACCGTGCACCATGAACACGGACGTGCCCACCGTCTTGATCTTGTTGGCGTCCGGCAGGTAGTTCCGCTCCTGCCAGAACGGCGTGAAGTCGGAGGCGCTGGCCTCCTCCGCGTCGCCGAGCCCGGTGATGACCGACTCGCAGGCGGGCGCGGACACCGATCCCGGCGGCACCCGACCGACGGAGACGTAGTCCGCCAGGTACTCGGTGTACCGGAAGTCGACGTTCTCGCTCCACGTCGACCACGGGATTCCCTGGTCGTTGACGTACCGGTACCAGCTGGATATCGCGGAGATGGGCACCACCGTCCGGAGGCCGGGGACCCCCTCGGTGGCGACCGCGTTGGGCAGGGTGCCGACGTACGAGACGCCCTGCATCCCCACGTTGCCGCTGCTCCAGTCGGCGACCGCCGTGCTGCCGTCGGCGTGGAAGCCGGGCGCCCGCCCGTTGAGCCAGTCGACGACCGCCCGGATGCTGGTCGTGTCCTCGACGCCGCCCGTGGTGGGGCATCCGAACGACCGGCCGGTGCCCTGCATCTCCACCTGGACGACCGCGTAGCCCCGCGGGACGAAGTACTCGTCCCACCACCCCGGGAAGCCACGGGTCCGGTCCGGCAGCGGATCACCGGCGTCCCGACCGAAGTACGGGCTGGCCTCCATGATGGTGGGCACCCGCATGCCCGCCTCGGTCTCCGCCGGCCGGACGACGTCGACCGCTATCCGGTCCCGCCGGCCGTCGGCGTCGCTGTCCATCGGCGCCTCGACGTAGACGACCTCCTGGATCGCGTCCGCGTACGAGAAGACCGGCTGCGTGACACCGTTTCCGATCACGATCCGGGGCGGATCGGCCGCGGCGCTCGCCGCCACGGGCGGGCCCAGGACCGTCACCCCCAGGACTGTTCCGACGGCTACCAATCGCCGTGCAAACCCCATGTCCCTACCTCCGTCAGCTCCGAAGACACATGGTCGATACAGCCTCATCGATGCCGATCGAGCGGGTCAATGACCATCCGTAGCGAAGAGGTTCTGGTTGGTTACGACACCTGTCGGGCCGCCCCGGCTCCGGCGGCGGGGTGGGCCGCGCGGTCGGCGTGCACCCCTACCCGCATCCCGAGGCAGCAACTAGCCTGCCCAGATGCGACACACCCTCGTTCCCGGCGACGACACCCTGCACGGCCACTTCTCCCCCGACTTCCACCCGGTGCTCACCATCGAGCCCGGCGACACCGTCACGTACCGCACCCTGGACTGCTGGTGGTCGGCCGGCCCGTACACCGGCGGGCCGAACCGGGAACGGCCCCGGGTCCCGCAACACCGGCCCGACCACGGCCACGCGCTGATCGGGCCGGTCGCGGTCCGCGGCGCCCGCCCCGGACAGACCCTCGAGGTACGCATCGACGCCGTCGTCCCCGCCACCTGGGGCACCACGGTGGCCGGCGGCTGGCCGAGCGGCTTCAACCAGCGGTACGGCGTCGACGAGAAGGGTGTGGTGCACGCCTGGGAGCTGGACCCGGCGGCGATGACGGGCCGCAACCAGCACGGCAACATCGTCGACCTGCGCCCGTTCATGGGCGTGCTCGGCATGCCGCCGGCGGAGCCGGGGCTGCACTCGACGGTCCCGCCCCGGGCCTGGGGTGGCAACCTCGACTGCAAGGAGTTAACCGCCGGCAGCACCCTGCTGCTGCCGATCCCGGTCGACGGGGCGCTGTTCTCCGTCGGCGACGGCCACGCCGCGCAGGGGGACGGCGAGGTCGGCGGCACCGCCATCGAGTGCCCCATGGACGAGGTGACCCTCACCTTCGACGTCCGCGACGACTTCCCGGTGACCGGCCCGGTGGCCCGTACCGCGGACGCCTGGCTGACGCTCGGCGTCGGCGCCACCCTCGACGACGCCACGTTCATGGCCCTCGACTCGATGCTCACGCTCATGGAACGGTCGTACGGCATGACCCGCCCGGACGCGGTGGCGCTCGCGAGCGTGGCCGTCGACGTACGGGTGACGCAGATCGTCAACCAGACCGTCGGCGCGCATGCGGTGCTCCGGGACGGCGCGCTGCGCTGAGCCGCCGCGGGCGGCTCACGGGCCCGGCTCGGTCATTGCGCGCGCCGGTTGGCGCGCAGGGCGCCCAGGATCATTTTGGGTGTGGCGAGCGACTTCGGGTGCTCGCGCATGGAGACGACCTGGTTGAACCGCCGGGCGACCCCGACGTCCGTGATCGTGGCCCGGACGATCTGGTTGCTGGCCCACCGGGAAAAGCGGTACCCGCGTGGATAGGGACCGTCCACGTGCGGCAGCGCCAGGTCGGCGGAGGTCGACATCGACCAGGCGGCGTCCACCACCACCTTCTGAAGGGCGAAGAACCGGCGCGCGGGCGCCGCCAGGTCCGGTTCCGCGCGCAGGTACGTCGAGAGGGCGGCCGCGTGCAGGGCCGCCGCGGTCATGCCCTGCCCGTAGACCGGGTTGAAGGACGCCACCGCGTCGCCGACGCTCACGAAACCGGCCGGGAACCGCTTCACCGCGTGGAAGTCCCGCCGCCGGCTGTCGGCGTGGCGGTACGTCTGCACGTCGCCGAGCATCTCGTTGGCGGCGACGGCCCCGAACTCGGGCGGGAACTGCTCGCGCAGCCGGCGGACGAAGTCGTCGGCGGTGCGTCCCGGTCGGTTGTCGCCGTAACCGGCCATCATGGCCATCCACCGGCCGTCCTCGACCGCGAAGAACGCGGCGCCGGCCACGTCGGCCGTGCCACCCGGGCTGTGCAGCGCCAGGACGATCGTCTGCTCCGGCTCCGGCTCGCCACGCCGGAAGAAGGCCGTGGCGTAGTTGAGGCCGACGGTCATCCGCCGGGTGACGGGCCGGTCCCAGCCGGCCCGCTCCAGCCAGTCGGACGCCCTGCTCGACCGTCCCATGGCGTCCACCACGAAGTCGGCGCTCTCCACGCCGGACATCCCGTCGCCCTCGCAGCGGACGCCGGTGGTCGCCGCACCGTCGAACACGAGACCGGTCGCACGGGCGGTCATGGTCTTGACGTTGGGCAGCCGCAGCACCTGTTGGCGGATGAGCCCCTCCAGAAGCGGCCGGCTGCCGGTGAGGCTGTCGGCGTCGTCGGGCACGACGACCTTCCGCCGGCCGTCGAGGTAGTTCCGCCGGCTCGCCGGCGGGGCCTCGATCGCGCCCTGCGCCAGGGCCTGCTCGCGAAAGCCCGGGAACAGGCGCTCGAGCTGGAGGAACCCGCCCGGCAGCAGCGCGTGCAGTTGCGTGCCCTGCGGCACGCCGGGCCGCGCGCCCGTCCCGTGCAGGTCGTCCCGGTCGAGGATGACGACGCTCGCCGCATGGTCGGCGAGCACCCGGGCGGCCAGCAACCCGGCCACACTGCCACCGATCACGACGGCCTTGCCCAGGACCGGGGACGGCTGCTCGGGCAGCCGCACGGCGTTCAGCTCGGCGAAGACCCGGACGGCGGAGCGGGACATGGTGCCCTCCAAGGGGGTACAGCCTGGGCCGCACCGACGCTGCCGGCGCCACCGACGGGCACACGCGGCAGGACGGACGGACGCACTACGCGCACGATCGTCGCACGTTGCCGCAACCGCTCACGCCGTCGCGGCGTCCCGACGCCCTCGGCGCGGTGCTGCCCGGAGCGAGGTCGCGGGCGGCCCGAACGTGAGTACCGCCCGACGATCTCACTCCGAGGTGGCCGGGGCGTCGGGCGCCCGGCTCCCCGTGGGGTCCAGGAAGACGTACCGGATCGTCGGGAAGAGGGCGACGAGCCGTCGCTCGGCCTCGTCGGCCGCGACCTCGACGTCGGTGCTGCTCGCCGCGGGATCGAAGTCGATCTTCGCGGCGACGAGGATGGTGTTGGGCCCCAGGTAGAGGGTGAGCAGTTGCCGGACGTGCTGGACGGTCGGCACGGCGACCAGCTCCTGCCGGATGAGGCCCCGGCCGTGGTCGGGCACCGACCGGCCGATCAGCAGGCTGACGTTGCTGTAGCCCAGGGTGGCGGCCACGCCCAGCAGCAGCACACCGATGGCGATGGACGCGAGGCCGTCCCAGACCTGGTTGCCCGTCATGTTGGTGAGCGCCACCCCCGCGGCGGCCAGCGCGAGCCCAACCAGGGCGGCGGAGTCCTCGAAGAAGACGGCCCGGACCGGCGTGTCCGGGGTCCGGCGTACCACGGCCAGGGGGTCGACCGTGAAGCGTCGGGCCCGGGCCCTGATCTGCCGGACCGAGCGCGCCAGCGAGATGGACTCCAGGATGGCCGCGACCAGGAGCACGAGGTACGCGTAGAGAGGGTTGAGCGGTCGCGGGTCGGGCGACCGGATGGATTCGATGCCCTCCTCGATCGACAGGCCGGCGCCGATGAGGAAGGTGGCCAGCGCGGCGAGCAGGGCCCAGACGAACGTCTCCCCGCCGTACCCGAAGGGCCGCTCCTCGGTCGGCTGCCGGGACCCGCGACGCAGGCCGACGAAGAGGAGCACCTCGGTGGTGGTGTCGGCCAGGGAGTGCATGGCCTCGGCCAGCATCGCGGCCGAGCCGGAGAGGAACCCCACGAGGGCCTTCAGCACCCCGACGGCGAGGTTGACCCCACCGGCCAGGACGACCGTGAAGGCACTTCCTCCGACTACGCGCGTCTGGGGCATATCCGTACTTTATTGCCCGTACTGGCCGGGCCGGCGCGGACGACGGGCACGACCCGGACGGCGGTCGCGTGTCGGAACCGGGTTCGGCGCCCACCCGATGGCACCATGGCGGTGCCGACAGGGCGAGGACCCGGGAGGTGACCGTGGCGTGGTGCCGTGGCCGACTGGCACGGGCGACGCTGCACGCGGTTCTCTTGATCGGCGGTGTCCTCGGCGCGTGGGCCCTGTGCGACGCGGTCGACGGTGACCGGGCCTCCGCGGCCCCGCCGTGCCGCTCCTGCCCCGTGGACGACCTCCTCACCCGCGCCACGGCCCTCGTCGGCGTGTCCGGTCCCGGCGACCTCGGGACCGAACGTGCGGTCGACCCGGCGACGCCGCGCGACCCCCGTACGACGGACACGTCGCCCGACCACCGTCCGGGGACGGACACGTCGCCCGACCGCCGTGCGGAGACGGACGTGCGGCGCCCGTCCCGACCCCCGGTCCGCGGGGTCGCGCCACCTCCGGCGGGCACTCCGCGACCCGCGACGCCCGTCGTCGAGGCGGTGGACGCGGCGCTCGAGGCCGGCCTGGGCACGGTCGTGAAGACCGCCGAGCCGGTGGTCACCGCGGTGGTGGCCGTCGTACGGCAGCCCGTCACCTCGACGGTCGAGGCGGTCGTCCGCCCGGTGACGGACCCGCTGACGGACGTCCTGGCACCGGTCCGCCCCGTGCCCGACGGGCCGGACCCCGTGCCCGACGAACAGGACCCCGTGCCCGACGGGCAGGACCCCGTCATCGATCCCCCGGCCTCACCCGCGGCTCCTCCCGCCGGGTCCGGTCACCCCGCAGCGACCGGGCCCGCGCACCTTCCGGTCCCGTCGCCTCCCGACGACACGCCTCGGGCCGTCCCGGCCGCGCAGCACGTCACCGCGTCGGCCGCGCCATCCGCGCCGCGATGGAAAACGCCACCGTCTCGTGACCGTTCGACGGTCGCCGCCACGGCGGCTCCCGCCGGCGGGCACCCGGAGCGGTCGCTCCACCGCGACCTCATTCCCTCCGGGGACGAGAGCACGGCCGGCGCCGGTCACGCGGGTGGGACGGACCTGGCCGACGACGCGGCGGCGTACGTGGGCGCGCCCCCTCAGCCGTCCGAGATCCGCCCGGTGACGGCGGTCGACACGCCGCCGGCTCGGCCCGGGCGGCCGGGCACCAGACCGGCCTAGCCCCGCGGCCGCAGACGCGCGCGGGGCGACACCACGACGCCCGGGGTGACACACGGTCCGGGACCACACCGCTTCCTGCTCGCGCACGAGCGGGGCCAGCCGTGCGCGCAGGTGCCGGACCGCCGCCCCACGCGCCCAGCGCCGCGTCACACGCCTCAGACACGCGGTCGACACGTGCCCGTCGTGCCGGCAGTTCCCCGTCGCTTCGTCGCCACCGAGATTCACGCACCCCGTCGTAGAAGGGAGCCCCCATGAAACCGTCCCAGGTCGTTCGCGCCCGGTGGTGCGACATCGCGGACATGGTGGACCTCATCACCCACTCGCTCGCCGGCAGTGTCATCGGCGCCTGGCTCGTCCCCGACGACCGCAGGCGCCGCATCCTCGAGCAGGTCACCCGCATCTGGACCGAACAGGCCCTGCTGTTCGGCGAGGCCTACGTCCTCGCGGACCGCTCCGCCGTCGCGGTGTGGCTGCACCGCTACGGCCCGGTGCCCGCGCTGCCCGAGTACGGGGAACGGCTCGCCACCGTGTGCGGCGATCTGGTGAACCGATTCCTCCTCCTGGACGGCGTCCTCAGCGCGCACCGCCCCACGGCTCCCCACAACCACCTGACGTTCTTCACCGTCTCGTCCCGGCGGCCCCGCACCGGCGGGGCCGCCGCGCTGCTCGCCGTGAGCAACGCCCGGATGGGGCAGACGTCGCTGCCCACCTACACCGAGGCCACCACCACCGCCGACCGGGACCTCTACGCCCGGCACGGCTACCTGCCCCGCGAACCCTTCGTGCTTCCCGACGGCAGCACGGCCTACCCGATGTGGCGCGATCCCGGTCGCCGCACGTCCACAGCGCGGAACCGGGGTTCCCGCTCGGCGGCCGGGGGCGATTCGACGCCCGGCGCAGAGATGGCCAGGTGGCCGCCGCGCTCGCGCGCGGGCCGCGACGACCACCCGTAGCCGGGACGCCCGCGGCACGACTGAAAACGCTTCCATCCCGGTCGGCGGGGGCTAGATTGTTTCCCGTGGACGATGTGGGCGCCGACGGGCAGGTGCCACCCGCGCGGTTCGTGACCACCGGCCCGGAGCGGGACGAGGTGAGCGACGCCTGGATGCTCGCCGTCGTCGACGAGGCGAAGGCCCACGGCCAGGAACGTCTGCACGCGTGGCTCATGAGCGACGCGGCCCTGCACGCGTTGTCCGCACCGGACCGCCACGACAGCGCTCCCCGGCCGACGGGCGCCTCGGCGGTCGCCGTCGCCTGGTTCGAACCGGTCGCGGCCGCCCTGGTGCGCACCCTTGACGGGCGGCAGTGCGAGGCGCACGTGGAGTCCGCCGCGATGCTGGGTCTGCCCCGCTGGTCGCCTGGCACGGCACCGCCGGACATCCGCACGTGGGCGGTACGACTGCACCCCATGGGGCTCGCCCTGCACGACCCGACGGGGCAGTCGTTCGCGCGCGGCGTCACGGACGTCGCGCCCGTCTGGACCACCACCGCCATCGACCAGGGTCGCGTCCTCGCCGTGTACGGCGTGGGTCCGCAGCCCGTCGACGGGCGGGCCGTGACCCACCCGACCGACCGTCTCACCTCCGCACAGGACGCCGCCGCGATCGCCGCGGCCTGGGTCCCGTTCGTGTACTGAGACCACCCGCCGGCGACCTTCCGCGTCCCGGGGCCGGCACGTGGACGAGGAGGGGGCCGCGTCCGGCGGGACGCGGCCCCCTCGAGGTCCGCAGATCGTGCGTGGCCTCGCCTCGACGCTCCGGCTAGCCGCGCAGCTGGCCCGGCAGCGCCGCCGCGTCCACGGTGGTCGACGGACCGTGGTAGATCGCGTTGAACAGCAGCTTGCTCGGGTCGCGGGACCAGGTGCGGAAGGTCGGCTCGCTCCCGAACGTCACGATGAGACCCTCGCCCACCTGGTGCTTGACGATGTTGGCCTTGCCGTTGAGGTGTTCCCCGCCAATGAGCCAGCCGCTCTGCAACTGCTCACCGGACTCCGGGAACGAGGAGACCACGTCGCCGCCGGCCACGTCGTACGCCTGGTCGTCCTCACCGAACCACACCGGCGTGTCCGGGCGCATCCCCCAGGCCACCGGGTCCGACGTGTCGAACCGCTGACTGAGGATGCTGCCGGGCGAGAAGAAGACGTGCTCGTCGGTGGGGAGCGCCGGGGTGATCGGCAGCGACGCGAGCTGCCGTGCCGTGGCCACCGAGTCGCCGATCGCCAGCAGCGTCCCGCCCTTCTCGACGAACGCGCGCAGCTTCGCCCAGCCGGCCTCGCCGACGCCGTACGCCCAGGACCACTCGGCCGGGTAACGGTCCCGGCTCAGGCCCGAGACGATGTCCGACCGGCTGATCCCCGCCGGCAGCACGATGGTGTCGAACTTCGCGTTGAGGTCGCCCGCGAAGTCGCCGGCGACGACCTCGGTGAAGCCGATGTCGTACTGCTCGAACAGCCACTTCATCCAGCCGCCCGGGATGTTGTTGACACCCCGGAAGAGGCCGACGCGGGTGTGGTCCTTGAGCCGCTCCGCCGCCACCCGCGGCGCCTGGCCGACAGCGGAGACGGGGATACCGGTCTTCCGGGAGACGCCCTGCAGGGCGGCCCGCGCCGCCGCCGTCGGCTCCACGATCAGGGTGCCGGGGGCGTACGTCCGCCCGGCGGCCGAGAACTCGGCGCTCGCCCGGAAGGTCTCGACGCCGGCCTTCTGCAACGCGGCGATCATCATGGCGGTGCCGTAGGACTCCGGACCGACCAGGTACGCGCCGCCGCGTCCCGGGTCGCCGGGGAACGCCGGGTTGGCCGGCTGCACCTTTTTCACCCGTACCGTCGAGGCCGTGAAGGGGTCCGCCACGGTGTCGACCTGGACGCCCAGGAGCATCGGCAGGGTCTGCGCCGTCACGTCGTACGGGTTCTGCGGCGGGCCACCGGGGTACTCGCGCAGGTCCGGGTAGTGCTGCTTCTCCAGCAGGGTCTTGGCGAACCGGCCGTAGGGCTGCGCGTACCGGATGACCCAGGAACCGGCCTCGTACCGCTTGCCGTTCGCCGTGAAGGCCGACGTCGCCTGCTCGATCTCGACCTCGCCGGTCTGCAGGGTCCTGAGCAGCTCGTACGTCGCGAACGGGTCCCGTTGCCCGGCCGGAGCCACGTAGGCGAACGGTTTGTCGGCGCTCGGCTCGACCGCGTTGCGCTGCGTACGGTAGAAGTTGTAGAGCCACTCGGTCCGGTACTTGGCGACGTTGCTCAGCGCGCCGAACACGGACGTGTCGAGGTAGTCCACGATCTGCGCGAGCGTCCAGGTGGACTTGTCGTACGGCTCGATGAAGTTGGTGTCCGGCTCCTGCGGGCCGATCGGGCCGCCGTCGCTGCTCCGGTAGGTGTAGGCGAGGTCCTGCGCGCTCGCCGCCTCGACGAGGATGCGTGGCGCGCCGTGGTAGGTCATGTACTGGCGCGACGGCGTCCAGTAGTCGTACGTCGAGCCCCAGTTCACACCCTTCTTGCCCTCGGCCGTGAGGCTGCGGGAGATCTCCATGCCGAGGGAGTTGGTCTGCTGGACGGTGATGGGGTCGATGTTCGGGTCGTTCGGCGACAGGTACGGCGGGACGAAGATCCGGCCCCGGGCGTTGCCCATCTGGTGCAGGTTCTGGACGACCTGCGGCTTCCACTCGTTCTGGAGAGCGACGCTGATCTGCGTCTCGGGCTGCGTGAACATGAACCAGTCACGGTTGTCGTCGTGCCCGATGTATTTCTGGTAGAGGTCGGGATAGGTGCGGGCGTAGTTCGTTCCCGCCGTGTAGTTGAAGTAGTCGCCCACCCACTTCGTGCCGTCCGGGCTCTGCGCCGGAATGATGAGCAGCACCACGTTGTCGAGGATCTCCGAAATCGTGGTCGACTTCTCGTCGGCGAGCCGGTGGAGAATGTTCGGGATGACCTGCGCGGTGCCCACCTCGGTCGAGTGGATCGCGGCCTCCAGCAGGAAGACCGGCTTGCTCTGCGCGGCGAGCCTCCTGGCCTCCGCCTCGGTGAGGCCCCGCGGGTCGGCCAGTCGCCGGTTGGCCTGCTTGATCCGGTCGAGGTTGCGAAGGTTGTCCCGGGAGCTGACCGTGAGGAGCGGGAACGGCAGCCCCGCCGCCGACCTGCCGATCTCCTGGTAGACCACCTTGTCGGACCGGTCCGCGACGAACTTGTAGTACCGCACCAGGTCGTCCCAGCGGGCGAGCCTGCCTTCGGCGCCGAGGGGGAAGCCGAAGAACCGCTCGGGGGTGGTGATGCGCGGCGCCGCGGTGGCGGCCGTGTCCGGGACGAGGCTGCCGCTCAGGGGCAGGGTGAGTGCAAGGAGAGCGGCCGCGGGCAGCAGGCCTCTCCTTTTCCACATGCGCATGGACATTCTCCTTGGGCTGGCCGGCATTCTGGACGGATGTCGATTCCGGGAGTGGGCCAGTAGGTGGGAGTTCCGACGGGTGTCGAATTCCGGGCAGGGTCGACCGCTCCGGGAACCGACGAGCTTCCACCGTCCTTCGACACATAGAAATATCAGGATGCGTAAGGATGGGTCAATATCTGGGGCATTACCTGAGATGCCGCTCGATGGCTCCCGTGCGGCCGTTGGCGAGGCGTGGCCGGACCGGCGCCGGACGCGAGGAGTACAACTCGGGTATCCGAAGTGTCCTCGGAACATTCACGTACGTCGTGCCGATCGTCCATACGATGCACGTGCCCGGCACTCGGGCGTATGCCGTCGAGGAAGGATGAGCGGTGCGATTCAGAAGATCCAGACACGGCGGCGAACTCGCTGCGCACCTTGGATCTACGCGCCGTACAACAACCAGTCGTTCACCGAGTACGACCGGTCGTTCACCGGCATCGGCGTGGTCCACTGACGCGTACGAGACACCGCACGGGAGCATGCGACCGCGGGACGCGTTCGGCGGTCGCACGCTCGCGGCGGCGGATTCAGGCGGCGAGGCGGGTGATGGCAGCCACCGACCGATCCACGTCCTCCTCCGTCGTGGTCGCGTTCGAGACCGAGATCCGCATCAGTCGCCGGCCCCGCCACGTCGTGCCACCGGCCCAGCAGGTGCCGTCCGCCTGCACCGCCGCCACCACCCGCTCGGTACGCGCGTCGTCGCCGAAGCCGACCAGCACCTGGTTGAGCACCACCTCGTTCGCCACGTCGAACCCGGCCGCGGCCAGCCCCTCGGCGAACCGGCGGGCCAGCGCGCAGCAGCGGTCGACCAGGGCCGCGACCCCGTCGCGACCCAGTTCCCGTAGCCCGGCCCACACGGCGAAGCCGCGCGCCCGGCGCGACGACTCGGCGGTGAGATCCGCGCCGGCCGACGCGCCGCCGGAACCGACCAGATACGCGGCGGAGTACGACATCGCGGCGGCGTGCGCCTCGGGCCTGGCACAGAACGCGAAGGCCGAGTCGTACGGCAGGTTGAGCCACTTGTGGCCGTCACATGCCCACGAGTCGGCCAGGTCCAGACCGTCGACCAGGGGCCGGGTGTCGGGGCTCGCCGCGGCCCACAGGCCGAAGGCTCCGTCGACGTGAACCCACGCACCATGGCGGCGGGCCAGGTCGCACGCCTCCCGCAGCTGGTCGCAGGCGCCGGTGTTCACGTTGCCGGCCTGAAGGCACACGATGGTGGGGCCCGTTGGCTTGGCTCGCAGCACGTCGCGCAGACACCCGAGGTCGATGGCCCCGTTCGGCCCGGCGGCGACCGGCTCCACCACGTCCGCCCCGAGGCCGAGCAGGCGCAGCGACCGGTCGATGGTCGCGTGCCGCTCCTCCCCGGCGATCACCCGGATCGGCGGCGCCCCGGGCAGCCCGCGCCGTTCCACATCCCAACCCGCGTCCGCCAGCACGTGCTGCCGGGCGGCGGCGAGCCCGACCGTGTTGGCCGCCTGGCAGCCCGTCACGAAGCCGACCGACGCCGCGGAGGGAATCCCCAGCAGGTCCTTCAGCCAGACACCGGCGGCCGCCTCGGCCGCAACGGCGGCCGGCGACGTGACGGCGTTGGTGGCGAGCTGGTCCCAACCGGCGGCGAGGATGTCGGCCGCGGTTGCCGCCGGCAGCGCGCCGCCGACCACGAAGCCGAAGTACCGCGGACCGGCGCTCGCCACGAGGCCGGGCCCGGCCGCGGCGAGCAGGTCAGCAAGCACCCGCTTCGGGGCGGTCGGCCCGGCGGGCAGCGGACCGCCGAACCCCTCGGCCAGCGCCGTCCGGTCGACGGGCACCCCGACCGGCCGGTCCCGCAACGAGCGTCGGTAGTCGGCCGCGTGCTCCGCGGCCAGGCGGAACAGTCGACTCAGGTCCTCCACGGTCCGCTCCCGGAGGACTACCGGCAGCCGCGGCCGGCGGGCGCGAACCGCAGGTCCAGGTACCGGGCCCGGTTGTTGCTGATGTCCCGGTACAGGTCCGCGATGCTCGTGCTGTTCACGTTGTAGGACACGACGAGGTCGTCCCGGCCGCTCAGCGTCGGGTGCACGGCCACGTTGTACGTGTAGATGTCACCGGCCGCGTCGGCGTCGAACTCCGGCTGCCCCTCGGGCGTGTCGTACACCGGCACACGCTCGGAGCCGGCGAAGCCGAACGGCGTCGACGCCGTGTGGACGTAGATCTCGGAGCCGAGGTAGCTGTCCGTGGTGACCAGCACGTAGTGGCCCTGGACCTGGGCGACACCGTACGAGGATCCGACCTCTTCCAGGATCACGGCGGCGTCGCCCTCGTCCGGGGACCAGCCACTGCCCGTGTAGAACTCCCAGGCGTCGTCGAGGTGGCCGACCCGGGCGCGCGCGACGTGCGCCTGCTTGCCGGGCCACTGGGTCGATCCCACACCGTAGATGTAGATGTAGTCGCCCGCGCGGAGCAGCTCCACGCCCCACTGGATCCCGTGCCCGTCGTAGGTCGGGGTGACGGCGCGCAGCCGCAGGTCGGGCAACGACAGGGTGGCGAGGTCGGTCCCGATCCACTCGAAGCCGAAGTGGCCCTCGCCGGCCGCCCGCTGCTGGAACTCGAAGACGTACAGCTTGCCGTCGTCGACGATGCCGTCGCCGTTCCAGTACCACGGCTCGTCCGTGCCGGCCGGGCCGACGATCGGCAGCGGGTTCTCCGCGGTCCCCCGCACGACGGTCTCGCTCGGCCGGCCGCTGCCGCCGTGCGCCGTCACGATCGTGTTGTGCACCGGCGCCTGCGGCGTGATGCCGCGGCCGGGCCCCACGGGGCCCACGAACGTGTCGTTGAACAGCCACGCCGTGCGACCGTCCGGCAGCGGCGTCGAGTAGGTGCCGTCACCGCCGGCCCACTCCCCCGCGCCGGCGCGGTCCCCGAAGTGCGCCCACTTCTGCTGGAGCCCGACGGCCGGGCGGGCGCCGGTCACGACCGGCTCGCAGGCGGCACCAGCGCTCGCCGGGGCCGTCGGCCCGGCCACCGCCGCCGTCGAGCCGACGAGCAGCGCGACGAGTCCTCCACAGAATCGGCTCCGGCGCATGTTCCCTCCCGATCAGGACGTCCAGGATGTCGCCAAGATCGTTCCGAGATTTCCACGGTCGTACCGATACGTCAAGATCGGCCAGCACCGAGGGCGGGCGCCCGACGGCCTCAGCCCTCGGCGTCGTGGCCGGTCGCCGGCAGGCTCGCCACGCCGCGACGCAGCGCCTCCCGGAAGTCCCGGTAGAGGTCCGGGCCGAGCGTGCTCGCGAGGTTCTGCTCGATCAGGCCCACGAGGCGGTCGGAGACCTCCATGAACGTGCGGCCCCGGTCCGTGGGGACGACCAGCTTGGCCCGGCGGTCGGCCGGGTCGGGGACGCGCCGGACGTAGCCCAGTCGCTCCAGCTCGTCGAGGATCGCGCCCATCGTCTGCTTATTCCGCCCGGCCAGGCGGGCCAGTTCGCCCGGGCGGGTGCCCTCCGGGTCGAGGTACGCGAGCACCGCGCCGTGACGCGGCCGGACGTCCGCGAAGCCCTGCTGCGCCGCCCGCGTGAAGATCTCCCGCTGGACCCCCGCGGAGAGCTGGACGGCGAGGATCCCGAGGTCGGGTTCCTGCTCCTTGCGTGTGCTGCGCTTCATATTTTGGTCCAATCATTGGACTGTCACATTCTTGGACTATATCGTCGTGACGGCACCACCGCCCGGACCTGCATGACAGTAGGCCGACCGCGGACGAGTGGGCGTGACGCCCGCCCCCGCGGCCGGGCCGTCGGCCCGGCGCGGTCGGCCCCACCGCACGACATGGACCAGCCGCGGCCCGAACACGGCCCGGCACGACCCGAAGGAAAGCGACATGACCATCTTGATCACCGGGACGACCGGCACCGTGTCGACGGAGGTCCTGCGGGAACTCGCCGGCAAGCAGCCGGTACGCGCCCTCGTCCGGGACATCTCGCGCGCACCCGACCTCGACGGCGTCGACTACGTCGTCGGCGACCTGGACCTGCCCTCCACGCTGGCGCCGGCGTTCGACGGCGTGACCACGCTGTGGCTGCTGACGCCCATGGGCCCGCTCGCACCGAGCCAGAGCATGAACGCGGTGTGGGCCGCCCGCCAGGCCGGGGTGCGGCACATCGTCCGGCTCTCGGCCATCGGCGCCGCGCACGACGCGCCCACCCGCAACGGCCGCCTGCACGCGCTCTCCGACGCCGAACTCCAGCACTCGGGCATCGCCTGGACGATCCTGCGACCGAGCCACTTCATGCAGAACCTGCTCGGCACCCTGGCCGGGGAGCACCTGTACGGGGTCCTCGGCGAGGCACGGGCCGGGGTCATCGACGTACGCGACATCGCCGCCATGGGGGCCGAGATCCTCGCCAACCCGACCCGACACGAGGGCAAGATCTACACCCCCACCGGCCCGGAGAGCGTCTCCCTTTACGAGGTGGCCGAGGAGTTCAGCCGCGCGCTGGGACGGCCGGTGAGCTACGTGCCGCAGAGCCCGGACCAGACACTCGCCGGCCTGCTCGAGGCGGGGCTCGACCGGTGGACGGCGGAGGTCCTGACCGAGTACCGGGTGGCCTACGGCTCCGGGTGGGGCGACTTCACCAACGACGACGTCGCGAGCGTCATCGGCCGGTCGCCGCGCAGCGTCGCGGAGTTCATTCGCGACCACCGCGAGCAGTTGGCCAACGCCTGACCCGACGGCGGCTTCCGGACGCGCCCTTCGGCGAAGCAAGCCCCCTCAGGCTGGAGTGGCGACGTGCGCGTCACCGCGACCGTCGTGCTGGGCGACCAGGCGCTTCGGCGCCCGGTTGCGCCAGGCGTGCGCGATGAGCTCCCGCATGCGCTCGTGCGTGACCCTGGCGAGGTCGACGCGGAGGCCCACGAAGATGCGGCCGCTGCGCCACACCTCCTCGTAGACGTCGGGCTCGTCCCGGGCCGCGCTCTCGGCCTCCGCCTGCCCGACGCACACGATCGCGTGCGCGTCGCCCCTCTCCAGGTGAGTGAGGAGCCGGTCCGCGACGCGGAAGCCGGGCAGCCGGAAGTGCGGCTGCTCCACGACGCCCGGCAGCGCCATCGCGTAGCGGCGGATGTCGGCCAGCTCGATCATGGACGGCTCCTCCCGGTGCGGTGTGACGTCAGGTTACGGCGGCCCGCCGCAGCGTGTCGGACCTCGCGCCGGTTTTCCTGCCGCGCGAGGCCCGGCACGCCGCACGCGGCCCGCCGGACCGGGACGCCGTCAGGGGGTCGTGAGGACGACGAGTTGCTGCGTGGCCCGGGTCATCGCCACGTAGCGGTCGACGGCCCCTTCGACGCCGTCGCCGAACGCCTGCGGGTCGACGAGGACGACGAGGTCGAACTCCAGCCCCTTCGACAGCTCCGGCGGCAGCGACCGGACGCGGGGCGTCGCCCGGAACGCGGGATCGCCGATGACGCACGCCGTGCCCTCGGCGTGCGCGGCGAGCCACGTGTCGAGGATCGCGTGCAGATCGGCGGCGGATCCGTGTACGACGGGGAGGTCGTTGCCGCGGATGGAGGTCGGCACGTTGGCGTCCGGGAGCACGGCCCGGATGACCGGCTCGGCCTCCGCCATCACCTTCCGGGGCGTCCGGTAGTTGATGCGCAGCGAGGCCAGGGTGATCCGGTCGAGCCCGACCCGTTCGAGCCGCTCCTGCCACGACTCGGTGAACCCGTGCCGGGCCTGGGCGCGGTCGCCCACGACGGTGAAGCTGCGGGACGGGCAGCGCAGCAGCAACATCTGCCACTCGGCGTCGGTCAGCTCCTGCGCCTCGTCCACGACGATGTGCGCGAACGGGCCGGCGAGCCGGTCCGGATCGGCGTCGGGCAGCCCGGTCTCGTCGACCAGGACGTCCCGCAGGTCCTGCTGGCGCAGCATCGTCATGAGGCCTTCGCCGTCGTCGTACGCCGCGGACGCGATCAGGTCGTCGACGACCCGGGCCATGTGCTCGCGCTGGACCGCCACGGCCGCGTCGCGCCGGCGTCGGCCCCGGGACGTCTCCGCGTCTCCGAGCCGCTGCCGTGCCGCGTCCAGGAGCGGCAGGTCGGACACCGTCCAGGCGCGGGCGTCGCCGCGCTGGAGCGTCCGGATCTCGTCGGCGCCGAGCCAGGGAGCGCATTTCCGGAGGTAGGCGGGGACCGACCACAGGTCGGCGACGACGTCGGCCGCGTCGAGCAGCGGCCAGGCACGGTGGAAGGCGGTGAGCAGCTCCCTGTTCCGCGACAGCGACCGGCGGACCAGGTCGTCCGGCTCGTCGCCGTCGTACCTGTCCATCAGGATCGTGAGCAGTTCCTCCCAGATCTCGTCGCGCGCCTCGTTGTGCGGGGTGCCGGGCCCCGGCGCCTCGAACGCCTCGGCCCAGTCCTCGGCGCCCAGCCAGATGCCGGCGTCGTCGGTCGTGACCGTCATCCCCTCGGCCGGCGGCTCCTCGTAGAACCGGACGGCCGCCTCGATCGCCTTCACGAGGTCCGCGGACGACTTCAGGCGGGCCACCTCGGGGTCGGTGTCGACGGTCGCGGCGGCGCCCTCCGGGACGAGATCCCGCAGGGTGCAGGTCTGCACGTCCTCCTCGCCGAGGCTGGGAAGGACGTCGGCGACGTAGGCGAGGTAGGGCTGGTGCGGGCCGACGAACAGCACGCCGCCGCGGCGCTGGTTGAGGCGGGGGTCGGCGTAGAGCAGGTAGGCGGTGCGGTGCAGGGCGACGACGGTCTTGCCGGTGCCCGGCCCGCCGTCCACGACGAGCGCGCCGCTCGACCCCGCGCGGATGATCGCGTCCTGGTCGGCCTGGATGGTGCCGAGCACGTCCCGCATCCGCGCCGACCGGCTGCTGCCCAGCGTGGCAATGAAGGCGGACTGGTCGTCGAGCGCGGCGTGCCCTTCCCAGCCGTCCGGGGTGAACACCTCGTCCCAGTAGTCGGTGATCCGGCCGCGGGTCCAGCGGTACCTGCGGCGGCTCGCGAGGCCCATCGGGTTGGCGTGCGTCGCCCCGAAGAACGGCTCGGCCGCGGGTGAACGCCAGTCGAGCAACAACTGACGGCCCGCGCTGTCCCGGAGGCCGAACCGGCCGACGTACACGGGCGCGGAGCCGTCCGCGCCGACCATGCGCCCGAGGCACAGGTCCAGACCGAAACGCCGCAGCCCCCGCAGTCGCGCGGTCAGCCGGCGGACCTCCTGGTCCCGGTCCGACGCCCGCTGGCCCTTCCCGGCGGCCGCCCTGCGCGCGGCGGCGAGGCGGTCGGACACGTCCGCGATCGAATGTTCGAGGCTCTCCGCGATGGCCACGAAATGCTGCTCGTCGCCGGCGGTCAGCCCCGGGTCCGCCTTGGCGGTGAGGTGATCGGGAAGGTGAAACACACTGGTGGTCAATTCGTGAATCTCATTTCTGCAGGTCCGGGCCTCGGCCGACGATTTTGCGGTACGACCCGGGTCTTGCCGCAAGCCCCCCGGTGCGCTATAAGTTAAAAGTGGGAGGGAGTTTCCCTCCCTTTTTTATTGCCCACCGCTTTCTGTTGCCTACCTGCGTGCCACGGAACGTGCGCGTTCCGCGGACGCGGCCGTTCAGAGAGATCGCCGGCTACAGCCTGTTCAGGTAGGTGAGGACGGCGAGGACACGACGTTTCCTGTCGTTGTCGTCGACGATTCCGAGCTTGCCGAACAGCGAGGTCGTGTCCTTGCTGATGGCGCATTCGCTCCGGAAGAGGCGGCGGCCGATGGCGTGGTTGGACAACCCCTCGGCCAGCCGACGATGCCGGGGTACCGCGCGCTCGACGCCGTTCTCGCCGCCCCCAAAGCCACGCCGGGGCCGTTGTGGGTCGGCATCATCTTCGCCGTGGTGGTCGTCGTGGGGCTGCCCTGCGTGCTCTACCTGATCAGATGCTACCGGCCCTAACGGTGGCGCCAGGAGCGCCGCCGCGTCGGCCGACAGGACCGGTCAGTGGCGCCCCACCCCGGACCGGACCGCCTCGCGGAGGTTCTCGACGGCGTCGGCCGGCTGGAGGTAGCCGGCGGCGACGTTACGGACGTCGGTGGCCACCACACGGCCGACGTACCCGGCGTGGCTCGGGTACAGCCGGTCCAGGGTGGCCTCGTCGAACGGCTGGTAGGTGCCGAACAGCCGGCAGAACGACTCGCCGGCGTTGTCGCCGGTGTTCAGCGCGGTCGGGACGGCCACCTGCGACAGCCGGATCCCGCCCCGCGCCAGACCGTTGGCGTCACGGGCCTTCGTGCCGTCGGGGTTGAACACCAGCGGCGGCGCGGTGGGCGGCGGGGTCCCCCGTTCGACCCAGCGCACCAGGTGGGCGTACGCGGCGGCGGTCACGTGGTGCATCGGCACCCGGCTGAACGGCGGCTGGGCGCAGGTGTACACGGGCGCGCCGCCCAGGTCGCGTTCCTGCATGGGCGCCCGGTAGACCAGGCCGTTGTAGCCGCTGTGCGCGGCGCCGGCCACCTCCCACCGGCGGAACCGGTCGGTGTCGGCCGGGCGGACGGGCGTGCGGACGTCGGTCTCGGACAGCACCTGGAACACGGGTTCGTCGCCGACCCGGGCGGGCGCCGAGCCCACGACGAAGGCGTACCCGTCGAACACCGGCCGCACCTGGGGCAGCACCCGGTCGTAGTAGACGGTCATCCGGCTGGCCGACTGCGAGGCGCCGATGGCCAGCACGGTGCGGGCCCGCAGCCGGCCCAGCGGGGAGACGCCGCGCGGGTCGGCGACGGCCTTCCCGGCCTGGGCGAAGATGTCGTAGGAGAGTTCGTCGGCGACGTACCGGCCGCCGCCGGTGACGTCGAGCCGGCCGTACCGGGTCGGGCTCCAGCCGCGGAGCTGGTCGACGCCGACCCGCTGGGCCGAGACACCGATCCAGGCGTCGCCGGCACGGGTCGTGGACTCCGCGTTCCACAGCGCGTCGAGGTCGTATCCGGCGGTGACGTTCTGCCACTCGACCAGCGCGACGCCGCTGAACCGGCGCGGGTCGGCCGGCCGTCGCACGATCAGTCGCGTCTCGTACGCCACGTCCGTGGCGACCCGGTTGCCGGCGGTGTCCCAACCGTCGGCCACGCCGGAGAGGTAGAACTCCTCCTCGACGTAGCCCCTGGCGGCCAGGTCGTCCGGCGTCGAGAAGAAGGGGTACGTGTCGGCCAGCCGCTCGGCGAGCCGGTCGCCCGGCACCGTCCCAGGGATCGGGCCGTGGACCGCGGCGCGGGCGATCGGCTCGCGCTCCCCGGCCGCGGCGGCGTGCCCGGGCGCCGGGGCGAGCAGCGTGGCGGCCAGGCCGGCGACCAGGCCGGCGGCGAGGACGGCGGTGCGCCGTGGACGTGTCATGGCGACTCCTTCACGACGGGCTCCTGGCCGTACCATAAGCGGTCGTCGATGGAGGCGGAATCGGTCGGCGGGAAGCTGAGACGGCTGTCGCAGCCGCCTTCAGCAGGCTTCGAGCACGGCCCGGGCGGCCCGCTCGGCGGTGGCCGGGTCGGTCCGCCGCCCGCTGATCAGCTCCGCGTACAACATGGACTCGACGATGCGCACGTACAGGAAGGCGGCGCCGTCGAGGTCGTCCGGCGACCAGGCGGGATCGGCGGCAGCGGCGGCGAGGATGGCCTTCTGCGCCTCGACGACCCGGACGTGCACGCCGCCGGCCGGCGTGAACAGCACCCGCGCCGCCGTTGCCGGCTCGGCGCGCAGGAAGGCCCGGAACGGTTGGGCCTGCCGCACGGCCACGGCGAACCGGCGGGTGGTCTCCAGCACCCCGTCGACGCCGGTCGTGAAGGTGTCCGCGCGGGCACGGGCGAGTAGCCGGTCCGCGAGGCGCCAGAGCACGTCGCCGAGCAGCCGGTCGCGGCTGTGCACCACCCGGTAGAGCGTGGCCCGGCTGACCGCGAGGTTGCCGGCGAGGGCGTCCATGTCGACCGTGGCGTGGCGGAGGAAGAACGCGCAGCCGGCCTGGACGACGCGCTCCGGGCTGACCACCCGCCGCGACGGCACCGCCATGCCCCCGACGATAACGCCGACTTTCCCTGTTCGGGGGCACGCTTCCGGGTGACGGCCCGCCGGTTACCGTTGCCGGCGTGCGGGCGGAGACGGGCGGGACCATCGGCTTCTCGGTGCTGGGTCCCGTCCGGGTCGTCCGCGCCGACGCCGAGCTGCGCCTGGGCGCGCGCCAGCAGTGCCTGGTGCTCGCGCTGCTGCTGGCCCGGGCCGGCGCACCGGTTCCCCTGGCCGACCTGGTCGACCTGATCTGGGGCGAGCGGGCGCCCGTCAGCGCCGCGAACGTCGTGCATCGGCACGTCGGGATGCTGCGGCGGCTGTTCGAGCCCGACCTGCCCGTCCGGTCGGCGGGCCGGTACATCGTGCGGGAACTCTCGGGCTATCGGCTGCACACCGACGACGAATCCCTCGACCTGCTGCGGTTCCGGTCGCTGAGCGGGCTGGCGCGCCGGTGCCTGCGGGCCGGCGACCCGGAGTCGGCGTTGAGGCACTCCCTCGACGGGCTGCGGCTGTGGCGCGGCCGGTGCGCCGCCGGCCTGGAACCGGTGTCCCGAGAGCACCCCGCGTTCCTCGCCGTGGAGGGCGAACGTGCCCAGGCCGTGCGCGAGGCCGCCGACGCCGCCGAGCAGTGCGGCCGGCTGAGCGCGGTGCTGGCGCCGCTGCGGCAGGCCGCCGAGCAGCACCCGCTCGACGAGTCGTTGCAGAGCCGGCTGCTGCTCGCGCTCGCCGCCGACGGCCGCCAGGCGGAGGCCGTCGAGACGTACCGGGTGGTGCGCCGCCGGCTCGCCGACGACCTGGGCATCGACCCGGGAGAGGAGCTGCGGGAGGCGTACGACCGGTTGCTGCACCAGCGCACCCGCCCGCGTGCCGCGTCGCCGCCGCCACTCCCCCGACCCGCGCAGCTGCCGCCGGACCTGTCCTTCTTCACCGGCCGGGACGACCTCGTCGCCGAGGCCCGCGCGGCGGTCGCGGGCCCGGACGGGTCGGCGGTGCTCGCGATCGACGGCATGCCCGGGGTCGGCAAGACGGCCCTCGCCGTCCACCTCGCCCACGGCTTGGCCGCCGGCTACCCGGACGGGCAGCTGTACGTCGACCTGCGCGGATACGACGGGCGCGAGCCGGCGATGAGTGCCTCGGAGGCGCTGCGCGGCTTCCTCGGCTCGCTCGGGGTGCCCCAGGAGGGCATTCCCGCCGAGCTGCACGCCCAGGCGGGCATGTACCGCAGCAGGCTCGCCGGGCGGCGGCTGCTCGTCGTGCTCGACAACTGCCGGGACGCCGAGCAGATCCGGCACCTGCTGCCGGGCAGCCCCGGCTGCCTCGTCATCGTCACGAGCCGCAGTCGGCTCAGCACCCTGCTCACCACCGCCGGCGCGTACCCGTTGCCGGTCGGCCTGCCGAGCGTCGACGAGGCCCGCGCGGCGTTCGTACGGCTGCTCGGCGCCGCCCGTGTGGCCGCGGACCCGGCGGCCATCGACGCCATCATCGACGCGTGCGGGCGGCTGCCGCTCGCGCTGGCCCTCGTGGCCGCCCGCGCGGCGGGCCTGCCGGGGACGCCACCGGCGCAGATCGCCGCCGACCTGGCTCACGCGCCCGGCAGCCTCGACGGCTTCGACGGCGACGGCCCGCAGGCCGGCCTGCGGGCCGTCTTCTCCTGGTCCTACCGGGAACTGTCCGCGTCGGCCGCCCGGCTCTTCCGTCTGCTGCCGATCCATCCCGGCCCGGACATCTCGGTCGCCGGCGCGGCGGGCCTGGCCGGCGTCCCGCTGCGGACCGGTCGTGCGCTGCTCGGCGAGCTGAGCCGCGCGCACCTGGTCGTCGAGGATCGTCCGGGCCGCTACCGCACCCACGACCTGCTGCTGGCCTACGCCACGGAGCTCGGCGAGGAGCACGACAGCCCGGCCGCGCGGGCCGCCGCGGAGCTGCGCTGCCTCCAGTTCTACCGGGCGACGAGCTACGAGGCGGACCGGCGGCTGCTGACCTCCGAGTACCAGCCGATGATCGAGCCGGGGCCCGGCGAGACCCCGCTGCGCTTCGCCGACCACGTCGACGCCATGGCCTGGTTCACCGCCGAGCGGCAGGTCCTCATCGCGCTGGTCGGCCGGGCCGCCCGGCAGGGCCGGCACGCCGAGGCGTGGCAACTCGCCCTGGGCATGCAGCACTTCTTCGACCGCAGCGGTCGGTGGGTCGACTGGACGACGACCGGCGAGGTCGCCCTCGCTGCCGCACGGGCCGGCGGCGACCTGGTCGGGCAGGCCCGGATGCACCGCAGCCTGGCGGGGGCGGCCTACTTCCGGCACGAGCACGAGACCGCGGTCGCGCACCTCGACCGGGCGGTCGAGCTGCTCGCCCGGCTCGGCCTGCCCGGCGAGCTGACCCGGGCCAGGATCAACCGGGCGATGGTCCTGGGCGCCCAGGGGCGACACGGGGAGGTCGTGCGGACGGTTTCCGAGGCGCTGGAGCCGGCCCGGGCGGTCGGGGACGAGCGGCTGCTCGCCGACGCCCTGGTGATCATCGCGGGGAGCAACGCCGAGCTGGGCCGGGCGGACGAGGCCGTCCGCCACGCCGAACAGGCGATGGCGCTGTCGCGCGCGGCGCGGTACAGGCTGGGCGTCGCCGAGGCGTGGGAGGTGCTCGGCCGCGCTCATTCCGCCCGACGGGAGCTCGGCACGGCTGTCGACTGCTGGCGCGAGGCGGCCGTCGCCTACCAGGAGGCGTCCGCGCCGGCGCCGGCCGCGGAGGTGTTGGCGCTGCTCGGCGACGTGCTCGCCGCCGCCGGCGAGCGGGACGCCGCGGTGCGGGCGTGGCGGGAGGCGCTGTCGCTGATCCCGTACGGGCAGACGCAGACCGGCCGGCGGCTGGCTGGCCGGCTCGCGACGGTCACGTCGGGTCCGTGACCGACCACGGTCGGCGACGGCACTCGATTCGCACTCACACGTCAGTCCAAACGCATCGCCCGTCCCTAGGCTCGTGCCTCACTCGCCGTTGCTCCTGTCTGTGGGGTGGACCGTGCTCCGGGCATCCGACGAACCACCGGCCGGCCGGGCCGCGCGCATGACCGCGCTGCACGCCGACCACGCCCGTGCCGTGCTGCGGCTCCTGCTCCTGCTGACCCGCGACCAGCGGCAGACCGCCGAGGATCTGTTGCAGGAGACGATGCTGCGGGCCTGGCGGCACCTCGACGCGGTGCCGACCGAGCCCGACGCCGCCCGCCGGTGGCTCCTCACCGTCGCCCGGCGGCTCGTCATCGACGGCGTCCGGCTGCGGCGGGGCCGCCCGACCGAGGTCCACCTCGTCGACATGACCTGGGTTCCGGCCGGCGACGACACCACCGGCGCGGCGCTCGCGTCGCACGCGATCCGGCGCGCGCTTGGTCGGCTGAGCCCGGCGCAGCGCGCCCTGCTCTCCGAGGTCTACCTCGTGGGGCGGTCACCGAAGGAGGTCGCGGGCCGGTTGGGGGTGCCCGTCGGCACGGTGAAGTCGCGGACCCACCATGCGCTGCGGGCTCTGCGTACCGGCCTCGAGGCCGCCTGACCAGGACGGACTGCCCGGCCGGCGATCCGGCCTGAGTCGAAGTTCACAGGCACGACGTGGGACCGAACGGCCGCGGGCCCTGCCATGCTGTGGCGAATCTGCCCACCAGCTCCGTACGGATCGCACCAGCATGACCAGCCCACTCTCGTTCGCCGTCCTCGGCCCGGTGCGGGCCTGGCGCGGCCAGTCCGACATCGACCTGGGCACCCGGCAGCAGCGGCTGATCCTGGCGTTGCTGCTCGCCCGGGCCGGCGCCGCGGTCAGCGTCGCCGACCTCGTCGACCTGCTGTGGGAGTCCGACCCGCCACCCAGCGCGGTCAACGTGGTGCACCGGCACGTCGGGATGCTCCGGCGGCGCTTCGAGCCGGGCCTCGCGACGCGGGCGGCGGGTTCGGTGCTGATCCGTGACGGCGCCGCGTACCGGATGAAGATCGACGAGGAGTCGCTCGACCTGCTGCGCTTCCGGCGCCTGGTCGCCCGGGCCGCCGACAGCTCGGGCGAGCCGGCCGTCGAGTTCTACCGGGAGGCGCTGGCGCTGTGGCGTGACCGGTGCGCCTCCGGCCTGCAGTCCGGTGGCCGGCCCCACCCGGATTTCGTGGCCGTCGACGGTGAGCGGTTCGCGGCCGTCCGGGCGGCGGCCGACGTCGCCCTGCGGGCCGGCCGCGTCCACCGGGTGCTGCCCGCGATCCGGCTCGCCGCCGAGCACGAGCCGTGGGACGAGGCACTGCAGGCGCGGCTGCTGCTCGCGCTCGCCGCGGACGGCCGGCGCGGGGAGGCACTTGCGGCCTATGCCGACATCGAACACCGGCTCGCCGACGAACTCGGGATCCAGCCCGGCGTCGAGCTGCGTGCGGCCCGGCACGCCCTGCTCGGTCGCGGTTCCCCGGGCGGCGGATCCCCGTCGCGGCGCGGCGCCGGACCGGCCGTCCTCCGGCCCGAAGCGCCACCCGCCGGCGGAGACGCCGAGGCGTGGCCGTCAGGCGGGCCGGAGGCGTCGCGGCCGACCTCGGCCGAGGCGCCGGCGCAGTTGCCGGCCGACCACCCCTACTTCGCGGGTCGGCGGGACGTCGTGGCCGCGGCCGAGGCGGCGCTGGCCGGAGACGGTCGGACCACGGCGCTGCTCATCGACGGGATGGCCGGTGTCGGGAAGACGACCCTCGCGGTGCACCTGGCCCACCGGCTGGCCGCCCGCTACCCCGACGGGCAGTTGCACGCGGACCTGCGCGGTTTCGACGCGGGCGACGCCGTCATGGCACCGGCGGAGGCGCTGCGCGGCTTCCTGTGGTCCCTCGGGGTCCCGTCGACCGCCATCCCGGCCGAGCTGCACGCCCAGGCCGGCCTCTACCGCAGCATCCTGGCCGAGCGCCGGATGCTCGTCCTGCTCGACAACTGCCGTGACTGGGAGCAGATCCGGCACCTGCTGCCCGGCACCGGTGACAGTCTCGTCATCGCCACCAGCCGCCGCCGGATCAGCGGCCTGGCCGGTGCGGGCGCACACCCGCTGCATCTCGACCCGCTGACCGACGCGGAGGCCCGCGAGCTGCTGGAGCGCCGGCTCGGCGACGCGGCGGCCGTCCACCCGGCCGCCGTCGACGAGATCATCGCGCGGTGCGGCCGGCTGCCGCTGGCCCTGGCGCTGGTCGCCACCCGCGGCGTCGGCCGGCCCGGGCTCGGCCTGCCCGCGGTCGCCCGTGAGCTGGCCGAGGGCGGCGGCCGGCTGGCCGGCTTCGGCGACGCACACGCGGACCTGGAGGCGAGCTTCTCCTGGTCCTACCGGGCCCTCACGCCCGCGGCGGCGCGGCTCTTCCGGCTGCTCCCCCTGGCCCCGGTCCGGGAGCTGAGCACGGAGGCGGCCGCCGCGTTGGGCGGCCTGCCGCCGCGCGCCGCCCGGGGCCTGCTGGCCGAACTCGCGGCGCAGATGCTGGTGCGGCACGAGGACGACCGGTGGCGGACGCACGACCTGCTGCACGCCTACGCCGTGGACCTCGGGGAGGAGCACGACGACACGGCCGAGCGGGCCGCCGCCGTCGCGCGGGTGTCCGACCACTACCAGCTCAGCGCGCACGCGGCGCGCGGCGGCGGTTCGCGTCTCCGCGACCGGCTGCTCCGGCACGGTGACCCGGACGCGGCGCCGTGGGGCGCCGCGTCCGGGGGCCCACCGATCAGTACCGGTAGGCGCGGATGATGGTCTGCTTGACCGTGTTGCCGCCGGTGTCCGTGGCGGCGGCCCGCAGCGATACGAAGCCGGCGCCGGTCGGGTTGTGCACCCAGGCGACCGCCTTCTCGCCGGTGCGCAGCACGGGCAGCTTCCGCCAGGTCCGGCCGTCGTCGAAGGACGCCTCGACGGTCAGGGTCCTGGTCCGGCCCGGCGCCGCCCCGACCTGACGGTCGAGCGAGACCGGGATCGGGAACAGGCGGCCGGCCGGGGCTCGGTTGTCGATGTCGAGGTCCGGGGTGTACCGGATCGCCGTCAACGGCAGCTTCACCAGCTCGCCGTCGCCCACGTGCCCGGACGTGAACGTCCACTCCGCGTCGACGACCGTCGACAGGGTGAACGCCGGGTCACTGTGGAAGCTCGCCGTCAGCCGGTAGTCACCCTTCTCCGCGGGCACGTCCCACGTCCACGGCACCTGGTTCGCGTCGCCGATCTTGACCCCGTCGCGGTAGAGGTCCACCTGCGCGCTTCCGCCGACGACGTGCCGGAAGCCCATGTGCCCGGCGCCGTCGCCGTGCAGCGGTCCCGGCCCGCCGATGGTGTCGCCCCAGTAGCGGGTGGCGAACTGCTGGCCGAACTTCGGTTCGGGGAACACCGGTCCGGCCACCGCGTTGGCCCACTTCACCGTGTACGTGCGCCCGGGCTTGAAGCTGGTCCACGCGGACTCGTAGTACGTGTACCCCTGCTGGGCCGAGGTCGACTGCCACACCGCCGACTTGTCCTGGTTGTAGTACTCGGTGATGGTGCTCGGCGCGTCGTAGGTGAAGCTCGGTGGGGCCTGCCGCCCGTCGGTCGACCGGGTGATCGGGGAGTTGCCCGGCGCGTGCGCGACCGCGAGCCGTGACACCGGCACGCCGGCCACGTCCGCGCTGATCTGGGAGCGCACGGTCGCGAAGTCGCCGTCCCGCAGCCTGCGGGTCAGCCCGGTCATCATCTTCTCCGGCTCGTACAGGTAGACCCGGTAGACGTACGGGCTGTTGTGCAGGCTGCCGTCCGCGGCCACCTGGCCCCACATCCCGTTGACGTAGGAGACGAAGCCGGGCGTCCTGCCCGCCCCGATCTGCGCCGTCCGCAGATGGTCGAAGGGAAGGTTCATCAGCACGCCGTACGGGTCGTTGCTGCCCCAGATCTGCGGCTGCTCGGTCCGGATCGTCCAGCCGGCCTCCGGGAAGACCATGCTGGCCTTCGGGTTCGGCACGGAGACCGCGACCGGCTTCGCGAGGCGGGTGTCCATGGTGAGCGTCTGGTCCCGGGTCAGGTCGAGGCTTGGCCGCACCAACGACGTGACCTGCGGGAAGTCCGGGTCGCCGCTCTCCAGGTAGGTCTGGACCAGGTAGCGGCCCGCGCGGATCCGGTACGTGGTGGTCGCCGGGTTGCTGAGCACCTGCACGGTCTGCCGGTCGAGGTCGGTCAGGACGGTCGCCCAGCCCTGGTCGGGCGTGGGCGCCCCGCCGTCCGGCCCGACGAGTGCGAGGGTGAGCCGGCTGCGGGCGATGTCGAGGGCCACCGGGGTCTGCACCTGCGCCCCGCCGCCGGTGGCGGTCACCTCACCGCCGACGTAGCGGTCGGGCAGGTCGGCGCCGGCCCGCACGGTGACGGTGACGGTGGCCGTGCCGCCGGCCGGGACCGTCACGGAGGAGGCGCTGAGACCGAACAGGCCGGCCGGCGCGGGCGCGCCGTCGGCGTCCCTGGCGTCGAGGGAGACGGCCAGGGTGAGCGTGGAGGAACCGGCGTTCGCGTACGTGATCGTGCGCTGCTGCGCGGCGCCGGTCCGCTCGAAGGCGACGCTGACCGGGCTCGCCGTGACGGTCTGCCGGGTCGCCCGGGCGACGTCGAGGAAGCCCGCGCCCTGCTCGTAGACACCGATGGTGGCGCTCGGCTTCGCCGCGGCCATCAACGTCGACTTGATCCGCTCCGGCGTCCAGTCCGGGTGCTGTTGGGCCAGGATCGCCGCCGCCCCGGCCACGTGCGGGGTCGCCATCGAGGTGCCGTTGAGGCTCGCGTACCGCGGGTTCTCGGCCGGCGCCAGGTCGGAGGTGGAGCTGCGGGCGGCCACGATGTCGACGCCGGGCGCGGTGATGTCCGGCTTGATGCCGGCGTCGCCCGCGCGCGGACCACGGCTCGAGAAGGAGGCCAGCTCGCCCGTCTTGGTCACGGCGCCCACGGTCAGCGCCTCCGCCACGCCGCCGGGCGAGTTCACCGTGGACTCGCCGGCCTCGCCACTGTTGCCCGCGGCCACGACGAAGAGCACGCCGTAGCGGTGGGTGAGGTCGGTCAGCGCGGCCTCGATCGGGTCGGTCTCCGGGCTGTCCGTGCCGCCGAGGCTCATGTTGGCGACCTTGACGCCCTGCTGCGCCGCCCAGGTCATGCCGGCCAGGATCGCCGACTCGGGGCAGCCCTCCTCGACGCAGACCTTGGCGCTGTAGAGCGTCGCACCGGGCGCCATGCCCTTGTACCGGCCCTGCGACGCGGCCGCGGTGCCGGCGATGGTGGAGGCGACGTGGGTGCCGTGGCCCACCCGGTCGAGGGTGTCCGGGTCGGCGGTGAAGTTCTCGGCGGCGGCGACGCGGCCGGCCAGGTCGGGGTGGGTCTCGTCGATGCCGGTGTCGATCACGCCGACCTTCACCCCGGCTCCCGTCCAGCCGGCCTTCCACGCCTCCGGCGCGCCGGTCAGCGGGACGCTGACGTCGAGGGTGGGCTGGCGCAGCCCGTCGAGCCAGATCTTGTCGAACCCGGCCCGCAGCCGCCGCTCGGCGCCGCCCGCCGTGGACGTGACGCTGTTCCAGAAGGCCACCGCGTCCGCGCGGCTCTCCGCGACGGCGCTCGCCTCGGGAAGCTCCCGGGTGGTCCGGGCGCCGGTGAGGCCGGCGGGGGCGGCGCCGCCGTGCTCGACGATGAGCGGCAGGGTGGCGCGGGTGTCGTCGTAGCCGAAGCGGAGCAGCGTCGACACGTCGAAGAGCCGCTCGTCGAGCTTGCCACGGTTGAGCAGGCCGACGGCGTCGGCGGGGATGACGCGCACGTCCTCGCCGGCGCTGTGCGTGATGAACGGGATCCGCTCCCGTCCCCGGCCCGGGACGACGTCGACGGCCGTCTGGCCGTCGACGGTGCCGACGTGGACGGTGTCGCCGGTGAGCAGCGTGACCGTCCGGGACGTGGACGCGACCGGGGGTGTGGTCGCCGGCTTCGCGGCCCGGGGCTGGGCCGAGGCGGGTGTACCGCCCGGAGCCACCGCCGAGACGCCGAGCACCAGCAGTGCCAGCGTCGATAGTGTGCGAGCTGAACGCATCGTTCTCCTCTGTGCGGCGAAAGTTGTCCAGGCGCACCGGACGTGGCCGGCGGGTGAAAGTTCATTCGGAGTGACCCGGATCACACGGCGCAGCCGTCGCCCCGCGGCCATGTCCCCGTGGCGCGGTATTCACGTCGGCTGACTACGGTTCCCACTCGCGCTCCTACCAGCGGACCAGGGACGGTCGTCGCCGCCGTGCACCACGCCAACCACTACTACGGCCACTCGCACGTGCTGGCCCGCTACTGCGGGCTGGACGACCGGAGCCCTCAGCGCATCCGCGGCTATCTCCAGCACGGCTGGAACATCGGCGACGGGATGGCCGCCGACCACGAGTTCGTACCCGGTCTGCCGCTGTTCGTCTGGTCGGAGCGGACCCGCCGGCGGGCCTGGTCGCTGGGACGGCGGCAGGCGTACGCCGTCGGCGCGCCCTGGGCGTACCTGCTCGCTATGGAGCCGGAGCCCGACGGCCCCCCGCCGCGCGAGGGCACCATCTGGTACCCGTTCCACGGCTGGGAGGGCCAGCACGTGGTGGGCGACCACGACCGGCTGATCGCGGAGATCAAGGCCACCGAACCCGGCCCGGTGACCGTCTGCCTCTACTGGCAGGAGTACCGCACGAGGCCGGTGCGTGAGCGCTACGAGCGGGCCGGCTTCCGCGTCATTTGCCACGGCTACCGCGGCGGCAGGTGGGACAGCCTGGACCCGGACTTCCTGCGCCGGCAGCTGGTCGAGCAGCGCCGGCACCGCCGCGTCGCGTCGAACCGGCTCTGCACCGCCGTCCTCTACGCCGTCCTCGCCGGCTGCGAGCCCGCCGTGTACGGCGACCCGATGCACCTGGCCGGTGAGGTGCCGCTCTGGGGCGGGCAACCGCGGATCCGCCGGCAGTGGGCGGAGCTGCACGGCCCGCAGGTCGACGCGGCGGTGGCGCGGGGCGTCGCGGTCGCCGAACTGGGCGCCGACCGCCTGCTTCCGGCCGCCGTGCTGCGGCGCTTGTTCCACTGGCCCGATCCGCTGCCGCCGTCCGCTGCCGCGGAGGCCGACCTGCCCGAGGGAACCCGGTGAACGTACGACTGATCGGCGGGGAGATGCAGGTGTGGTCGGACCTGGACGGCCGGCACGGGCCCGGCCCGGTGCGCGGGGAGGCTCTGGCGCCGCTACTGGCCGCCGCCACCGGGCGGGTCCTCGTCGTCGGGCCGCTCGACCCGGCCCTGCTCGACGCGCTGCCGGCGGGCGACGCGACGCTGCTGGTGCGGGGGCTGCCCGACGCCGAGGCGCTCGCCGCCCGCCTGGCCGACCGGCCCGGCGTCACCGTGCTGTGCGGCAGCCCGGAGAAGCTCGCGACCGAGCCCGCGTACGACACGGTCGTGGCGCTCGACGGGACGGAGCGGCTCGGCTCGACCGAGGGCGCCGACCTGACCTGGGCGGACACGCTCGCGCTGCTGGTGGCCGCGTTGCGCCCGGGCGGGCGGCTGCTCCTCGCCGTGGAGAACCACCTGGGCGTGCACCGGCTCGTGGCGCTGCCGCCCGAGGTCACCGACTCGGACTGGGCCGGCGCCGGTGAGTACGACACCGACCGACCGGCCGGCCTGGACCGGCTGCGGGCCCGGCTCGCCGCCGCCGGGCTGGCGGTGCGCCGCACCTACACCGCCTGGCCGACGCCGATCGCGCCGACCGCGCTCGTGTCGCCGGAGCTGCTGGCCGACGAGGACGCGACGGCCTTCCTCGCGGCCCTGCTCGCCCGGGCCGGCGGACCGCGGAACGCGGTGCTCACCGACCCGGGACGGTTGGCCGCCACGGCGTTGCGCCACGGCGCCGCGACGGCGCTCGCGCCGGCGTGGATCCTGGAGGCCGCGCGGGTCGCCCCCGAGCCGGACGCGTCCGTCGCCCCCGCCGCCCGGCCGGAGCCCGAGGTGACCGCCGTGGCCCCGTCCGCCACCGGAGCCCCGCCCGAGGCGCTGATCACGGTCGACGGCCCGCCCGTCGAGGTCGTACGCCGCCCCGGAGGTGGGCTGCTCCTGCGCCACCCCGACGGCGGCACGCGGCCGCTACCGGCCGGCCACCTCCTCGAACAGCTGGTGATCGTCGCGGCCCTGCGCCGGGACCTGCCGACCGTGCGGAAGCTGCTGGGCCGGTGGCAGGCCGGCGCGCACGCCGGGGTCCCCGCCGACCAGGTCGTCGTCACGCCCGACCGAGATCTCGCTCCGCTCGTGCCGGCGGGGCCGCCGGACGCCGCGCTGCGCCGCCTCGCCGTCCGCATGCTCGACGCCGGACTCGCGCACCTCTGGCCGTCGCCCGCGGATCCGGCCGAGCTGGCGCTGACACTGGCGGCGCTGGCGGGGCGGTCCACCGAGCCCGTCGGTCCCGCCGTCGCCGGGCCGGACCGGCCGGACGCGGCGGGCTTCCGGGAGCTGGCGGTGAGCCGCGACCGGCTGGCACGGGAGTTGGCCGAGGCCCGCGCGCGGGAGGCGTGGTACGAGAGGACCCTCGCCGAGCGCGAGGCGGAGCTGCGCCGGGCGCGCGGCCTCGTCGCGCTGCTCAGCGGGACACCGACGGCCCGGGCGGGCAAGCTCGTCCTGGCCGGCGCCCGGCGCGCCCGCCGGACCGCCGGCGCCGTCGTACGACGCGTCCTACCCCACGACTGACGCGGGATCCGTCTCGACGTGACCGGGCTGGGTCCGGCCCCGCGGGTCGGCGCCGGACGAGGCCACACTCTCGTACAGCTCCTCGAGCAGTCGCGTCTGCCGGCGCAGGTCGAAGGTCGTCTCGGCGAGCTGGCGCGCGGCCCGGCCGAGGCGTTCGCGCAGCGGCTCGTCGGTGAGCAGCCGCCGGATGTTCCCGGCCAGCGCCGCCCGGTCCCGTTCCGCGCACAGCAGGCCGGTCTCCTCGTGCCGGACCGCCTCCGGGATGCCGCTGTGGCGGGTGGCGACCACCGGCAGGCCGAGACTCGCGGCCTCCAGGACGGTCGTGGGCAGCCCCTCGCAGTCGCCGTCCGACGCTGTCCGCGACGGCGCGGCCAGCATCCGGGCCTGCGCCATGTGCCGCATGACCACCTCGGGCGGCTGCGCACCGAGGAACGTGGCGTCCACGCCCAGCTCCACCGCCCGCCTCCGCGCCGACGCCTCCAGCGGTCCGGTGCCGACGAAGAGGGCGCGGGGTCGCAGCTCGGCGACCAGTCCGAGCGCCTCCACGAGGTCGTCGACGCCCTTCTTGTCGACGAACCGGCCCACGAAGACCACGTCCCAAATCTTCGACGCCGCCGGTGGCTCCGCCGGGATCGGCACACCGGTGTAGTGCACGCGTACCTTCGCCGGGTCGGCGCCCAACTCCACGGCCCGGTCGCGGATGAAGCCCGACACGGCGACGATGAGGGCGGCCTGGTCGAACGCGGCGCGCAGCTTGCGGCGGTGCCGCGCGCCGCGCGGGCCGGGAACGGCGGGCTGCCGGGTCACGTCGACGCCGTGCAGGGTGAGAATTAGCGGCACGCCCACCTGCCGCGTCGCACGGCTGATCAGCCAGCCGTCGCCGCCGAAGTGGGCGTGCACCACGGCCGGGTTGAGCCGGGTGAGCAGCCGGCGCAGCCGCGCGGAGCCGCCGGTCAGGCGCAGCAGGTGCCAGCCGCGACGGCCGGCCGCCGTGTCCGGATAGACGATGACGTCGCTGTCGGCGGCGATCGGTGAGGCGATCTTCCTGGCGCCGAGGTAGACCGGCCGCCACGACGGCAGGGCGTCGCCCTGGTTGCGGATGAACGTCTCGGACACCGGCAGCATGAGGCTCCGCCAGATGACGGCGACCCTAGGCGTGGACATCGTTGCCCGGGCTGGCCGGCACGGGCGGGACCGGCAGCGCGACGATCGGTGTCGCGCCAAGGGTCCCGTGCGCGGACGGCGCCGGCGCGGCAGCGGCCGGCGCGGCAGCGGCCGGCGCGGCAGCGGCCGGCGCGGCAGCGGCCGGCGCGGCAGCGGCCGGTTCTGCGGCCGGGCGACGGCCGCCGAGGACGCGGTCGCGCAGGGTGTGCCGCAACTGCGGTGGGATCAGCCAGATCTGGAGGAACGTCAGGTAGTCGATGCCGCCCGGGCGGCCGTGCCGCCGCGCGTCGGCGAGCAGCATCCGGAAGACCCGGAAGCTCCGGGTGGGCGCCGCCATCGAACTGATGATGCTCATGACGATCGCCGCGTACGCCTTCCGGGTCAGCAGCGGGCGCATTGTCCGCACCCACTCCCACTGCGCCTCCCACGGCGAGTTCAGGCTGATCCGTGGCCGGTCCTCGTCCTGGTGCCACAGCACCAGCGGTTCGGGGGCGATGACGAGGGCGACGTCGTCGTGGTCCAGGGCCCGCAGCGTCCAGTCGAGCTCCTGCTGGCGGCGCAGGCCGACGGTGAACGGGACGCGACGCAGCAGCGCCGTGGGCGCCATGATCGTCGAGGTCTGGATGAACCCGTCGCCGTGGAACAGGCCCCGCCGGACGGTGAGGTACTCGCACACGGGCTCGCCGTCGGCCGGCAGGCGGCGGGGCATGACGAACTCGGCCCGCGGCGTCTTGTTGATGAGCCGGCTGGCGACGATGGGCGCGGCGACCGTGGCCGTCCGGGCGTGCGCCAACTGCACCGCGAGCTTCTCCGGAAGCCACTCGTCGTCGTCGTCGAGCAGAGCCGTCCACGGCGCCCGGGCCTCCCGCACGCCGACGTTGCGCGCGTTCGGCGCGCCGCCCTTCCCCGGGAGTTCCACGAGCCGCAGGCGGGGATCCGCGATCCGGGTGAGGGCGTCCCGGGTCGCCGGGTCCGGCCCGTCGACCACGACGATGACCTCGATGTCGGTGACCGTCTGGGCCAGCGCGCTACGGACGGCCCGGGTGACCAGGTCGGGACGGGCGAACGTGGGGATGACGACGCTTACCTCAGGTGCAGATGACATGATCACCACTCACCGGCCGGGACGAATTGTCAGCCGGCGACGCTACGGTCCCAATCCTTCAGGCCGATGAATGGAATCCGGCGCGCAGACGCACAACGGAAGTGGCGACGCTGTCGGGCGATGAAGCGGGCGGGTCGACAGTCCGACATATCACCGGGCCAGCCGCCGCGGCATGACGTTTCGCCGATGTGGCGGCATCCCGACGTGCCGGACACCGCCGCATCGCCGGCATGGTGAGGATCGGCGGTATGTCACACCGCTCGGTTAGCGTGCCGTGCGACGGCGCAGGGGCCGCCGTCGATGGCACGTGAGGAGATCGTGTGGGCACGTGGGACGTCGGGGCCTTCGACAACGACGAGGCCGCGGACTGGTGCGGAGACCTCGACGAGGCCGCGCCGGGGCAGAGGCCGGCGCTGGTGGAGGCGGCACTCACCGCGGTCCTGGCGGAACCGGGCTACCTGGACAGCGGTCTGGCCGTCGAGGCGATCGCCGCGGCCGCGATCCTCGCCGCCCACCGGCCCGGCGGCCGCCCGATCGATTCCCCGTACGCGCCGGACTTCCTGCTGGCGGGCGAGCGGTTGGCCCTCCCCCGTCGGCTCGACGATCTCGCGCTGCGCGCCCTCGACCGGGTCGTCGGCGACGACTCCGAGTGGCGCGACCTGTGGGAGGAGAGCGACGACTACGACCAGGCGCTCCGGGAGCTCGCGCTCATCCGGTCGGTCCTGACCCCGTCATAGTTCCGGGAGCAGAACAGCTCCTCGCCGGGCAGTTCGACGCCGTGGGCGACCCGCACACGACGACGGACTGTCACCGGCGGCGCGGTGTGAGGAGCCCCGACTCGTACGCCCACACGACCAGTTGGGCGCGGTCACGGCAGTGCAGTTTGGTCATCGCCCGGTTGACGTGTGTCTTGGCGGTCAACGGGCTGATCACCATGCGCTCGGCGATCTCGTCGTTGCTCAACCCGCGGGCCACGAGGTGGACGATCTCCTGTTCGCGGGCGGTCAGCACGTCCCGGCCGGCCATCGGGTCGGCCTGCGGCGGGCCGGCGACGAACTCGCTGATGAGCGTACGGGCGACCGCCGGCGCGAGCAGCGCGTCGCCGCGCGCCACGACGGCGATGGCCTGCAACAGGTCGGCGGGGTCGGCGTCCTTGAGGAGGAATCCGCTCGCGCCCGCGCGGAGCGCGGCGAAGACGTACGAGTCGAGCCCGTAGTTGGTGAGGATGAGGACGCGGACGGCCGCGAGGGCGGGATCGGCGGCGATGCGGCGGGTGGCTTCGATGCCGTCGAGCCCCGGCATCTGCACGTCCATGAGCACGACGTCCGGCCGGAGACGTCGGGACAGGTGGACGGCCGAGGCGCCGTCGGCGGCCTCGCCGACGACATCGAGGTCGTCCTCGGCGTCGAGCAGTGCCCGGAAGCCGGCCCGCATCAGGGCCTGGTCGTCGGCGAGCAGGACCCGGGTCATGCCGGTCCGTGCAGCGGGAACGTCGCGCGTACCGCGAACCCGCCGTCGTCGCGGGCGGCGGCGTCCAGCGTGCCGCCCAGCCCGCTGACCCGCTCCCGCATGCCGCGCAGCCCCACCCCCGGCGTCACCGGCCGGACCGACGACGCCTCGCCGTCGTCGGTCACCGAGACGGTCAGCCGCGTCGGCGCGTACTCGACGTGGATCTGCGCGGTGGCGGCGCCGGCGTGGCGGGTCACGTTGGTGAGGGCCTCCTGGACGACCCGGTAGCCCGCCTGGTCGACCTCGACGGGCACGTCCCGGGGCTGACCGGTGACGGTGAGCTGCACCGGCACGCCCGCTGCCCGGGTCCGCTCCGCGAGTTCGCCCACCCGGGTCAGCCCCACACGGTCGGCGTCGGCGGGTGAGCGCAGGACCTCCAGCGTCCCCCGCAGCTCGCGCATCGCGGCGCCGCTCGCCTCCTGGATGGCCAGCAGCGCGGCCGACGGTTCCTCGCCGTGCTTGCGGGCCAGGTGCACGGCGATCCCGGCCTGCACCTTGATCACGGAGATGGCGTGGGTGAGCGAGTCGTGCAGGTCCCGGGCGATGCGCAGCCGCTCCTCCCCGGCGCGGCGCAACGCCATCTCCTCGCGGGTGCGTTCGGCCTCGACCGCCCGCTGCTCGACCTGCTCCAGGTACGCCCGGCGCTGCCGCGACACCAACCCGGCGACGTTTGCCGCCACGAACCAGCCCAGCAGCAGCGAGGTCCGCTCGGCGATCAGCTGGCCGGGCCGGTCGGCGGGCGCGACCGAGATGTCGCGGGCCAGGAAGCCGCCGAGGAAGACGACGCTGGCCACGGCGGCGGCCGACCGGTAACCCCGCCAGGCGGTGACGTAGACGACGCCGAGGACGGGGAACGCGGCGGACACCCCGGGGTGCACCCGGACGTGGAGAGCCAGCATGGCGGCGGTCACCGCCACCAGCGCCACGACCGGGTGGCGCCGGCACGCCGCGAGGGCCACGGCCATGACGGCGACCAGGGCGACGTCCAGCGCCCGCACCGGGGTGGCGTCCGGCGCCAGCGCGGCGTTGCCGAGCAGGAGGACGCCGAGGGCGAGGCCGCTGAGGACGTACGGCAGATCACGGCGCATGAGCGCACTGTAGAACGACCGCCGTCGAGGGCACATCCCACGAACGCGGTAGCTGACGCGTACTGCGGACGCGGTACCGGCGGTCGGGCAGATGCCTGCGGCGGCACGACGTTTTCCCCACCCGCCCGGACGAGCATCGAGTCCATGACATACCGCTTCTTCACCCCCACGAACGCGAAGGCGGCGACCGGTCTCACCGCGGAGGTGTACCGGCAGTTACGGGAGGACTTCCTCGGCCCGCTGCCCACGTTCCAGGCGCTCTCGCCCGTGCCGGAGTTGCTGGCCGCGACCTGGGCGCTGATACGCGAGGCCCTGCTCGCCGGGGACGCGTCCCGGGTCGACCGCGAGGTGGTCGCGTCGGCGGTGTCGCGGGCCAACCGTTGCCGGTTCTGCGTCGACGCCCACGTGATGCTGTTGCACGCGCTCGGCGAGCACGGGCTGGCCGAGGTCATCGCCCGGGGCGCGACGCCACCGGAGCCGCGCTACGCCGCCCTCGTCGCGTGGGCGGAGGCCAGCCGCACCCCCGAGGCCGCCGACTGGGCAAGCCCGTACGGCCCGGAGGTCACCGGGACGGCGCTCGCCTTCCACTTCGTCAACCGGGGTGTCTCGGCACTACTCGATCCGGATCTGCTGCCCGGCGGCCTGCAACGCTCCCGCGTGGTGCGGTCCGCCGGGGGCCGTCTCTACACGAGGACGGCCCGGGAGCCGAAGGAGCCGGGCCGCAGCCTGTCGCTGGTCGACGTCGGCGCGGCGGCGCCACCGGCGTGGGCCGGGGACAGCCCGGTCGGCGTCGCGTACGCGGCGTTGCGGACCGCCGCCCTGCGGGGCGGCGACCTCCTGGGTGAGATGGCACGCCGGACCGTCACGGCGACCGTGCGCTGGGAGGACGGCCGGCACCCGGCCCGGCCCGCGGAGTGGGCCGCCGACCTGATCCGGGACCTGCCCGGCGCGGATCGCGTCGGGACGCGGATCGCGTTGCTGGCCGCGTTCGCGCCCGGCGCGATCCGCCCCGGCGACGTCGCCCTCTGGCGACTGTCCCATCCGGACGACGCCGACCTCGTGCGGCTGGTCGCGTACGGGGCGATCACGGCCACCGACCACGTCGCACAGACCCTGTCCCCGGCCCACCTCTAGGAGGTCACCATGCGCAAGGCCCTCGTCGTGGTCAGCACCCTGCTGCTCGTCGCGTTCGCCCTCCAGTTCGTCTTCGCCGCCGTGGGCGCCTTCACGAAGCCCGCGGGCGACGGCGCCTACGGGCTGCACAGCGTCAACGGGATGGCCGTCATCCCCGTTCTCACCCTGCTCACCATCCTGCTGGCCGTGCTGGCGAAGGCGCCGGGCCGGCTCGTCGGCCTGACGGTCCTGCCGCTCGGCCTCGTCGTCCTGCAGGCGCTCCTCGCCATGTTCGCGAACGGGCTCACCGACGCCTCGGGCGTCAGCACCCCGTTCGGTCTGACCGTCGCCGCGCTGCACGCGGTCAACGGGATCGTGGCGGTGCACGTGGTGGTCGCCGTCGTGCGGGCCGCGCGGCAGCTGGCCACGCCGGTCCCGGCCGACGTCGCGCAGGTGACGATCCGGGAGGGGGAACCGGCATGACGGTCGGCTCGCTGCTCGCCGCCGACCTGGCCATCGCGGTCCTCACGGCCGCCGGCTGGCTGGGGGCGGGCGCCGCGTCGGCGGCCCGGCGCCGTCGGCTGGCGCTGGCGCTGGCCGCCGTGGGGCTGCTCGCCACGGTGGTTCGCGCGGCCACGATCACGGCGCTCGCCCGCGCCGGCTGGTGGTTCGCCGCGGAGAAGGTCCTCATCGCCGCCCCGCTGTCGTTCGCGGCGGTGGTCGTCGCCGGTTCGCGGCTGCTACGGCCGCCGCGCGACGTGCGGGCCGTCGCGGTCCCGCTCCTCTTCGCGGGGTACGCCGGGAGCGCCGCCCTGCTCGTGACGGTCCTGCACGGCTACCCGGCGTCGGCGGGCGCGGGACTGCTCGCGGTCGCCGGGGTCCTCGCGGCCACCGCGGTCTCGTGGCGCGTCCTCAACGCGCGACCGTCCCGGACCGTGTCCCGGGTGGCCGTCGCGGTGGCGGTCGCCGCGCTGGTGACCGGAACCGGGCTGTTCGCCGCTCCCGGCGCCGCTCCCGCCGTACCCCATGATCATGAATATGCGGAGGCGGCGCGGACCGCGGCCGAACCGACCCGGCGGTTCACCCTCACGGCCGGGACCGCCACGGTGAGCGTGAGCGGCCGTAACGTCGCGGCGTGGGCGTTCAACGGCCAGGTCCCCGGGCCGGAGCTGACCGCCACGGTCGGCGACGTCCTCGAGGTGACGTTGCGCAACCGGGACATCGCGCGGGGCGTCACCCTGCACTGGCACGGCTACGACGTGCCGAACAGCCAGGACGGGGTGCCCGACGTGACGCAGGCTGCGGTGCTGCCCGGGCAGGAGTTCGTCTACCGGTTCCGCGCCGACCAGGCCGGGACGTACTGGTACCACACGCACGCGGTGTCCGACATCGGCGTGCGGCGCGGGCTCTACGGGGTCCTCGTGGTGCGCCCGGCGCCCGTGACCGGCGTCGACGTGACGGTCCCGGTGCACACGCTGGACGGTCTCCCGCTGCCCGCTCCGCGGACGGAGCCCGTCCAGGCGGGGGTGCCCGTGCGGCTGCGGCTGATCAACACCGACAGCACGACGCACCGGTACGCCCTGGCCGGGACGCCGTTCCGGGTCGCCGCGATCGACGGGTACGACCTGCGGGGCCCCACCCCGCTCGTGGACACGGCCGTGCTGATCCCGGCCGGAGGCCGCTACGACCTGGAGTTCCCGGCGCCCGCCACACCGGTGGCGCTGTTCGTCGACGGACGGGCGGTCTACTCGACCGGTCCCGTGTCGGCGGAGACCCGCGGGTGGCCGGCGCTGGATCCCCTCACCTACGGCGCGGGGTCCCCGGCGCCGTGGTCCCGGTTCGACAAGGAGTTCACCCTCGTCCTCGACCGTGGCCTCGACCTGCGCGGGCTGCTGCCGCGGTACGCCCACACGGTCAACGGCGCGGCCGATCCGGACATCCCGCCCCAGGTGGTACGCCGGGGCGACGTCGTGCGGTTCACGATCGTGAACCGGTCACTCGTCGTGCACCCGTGGCACCTGCACGGGCACCACGTCCTGGTGTTGTCGCGCAACGGGAAGCCGGCGAGCGGGAGCCCGCTGTGGTGGGACTCGTTCGACGTACGCCCGGGCGACGTCTGGGAGGTGGCGTTCCGCGCCGACAATCCCGGTGTGTGGGCGAACCACTGCCACAACCTGGCGCACGCCGAGGCCGGGATGCGGCTGCACCTCATGTATTCGTGAGGGGTCGGCGCTCCGGCGCCGCCGAGCCTGGCCGGTGGTGCGGCCAGGCTCGGCGAGGCAGGTCAGCCGTTGAGCTTGCCGGCGAACGTGACGACCCGCTCGGCCATGTGGTCGAGCGCGGCGAACTGGACGTCGCCCAGCGGGGCGTCGTTGCTGCCGCCGGTGACGTGCGAGACCCCGTACGGGTTGCCGTCGGCGAACTTCAGCGGGTCGGTGTAGCCGGGGGGAACGATCAGGCCGCCGAAGTGGTAGATCGTGTTGTAGAGGGCGAGGAGCGTCGACTCCTGGCCGCCGTGAGCGGTCATGGTCGAGGTGAAGCCGGCGTACACCTTGTTGGCCAGCAGGCCCTGGCTCCACTGCGGGCCGAGGGTGTCGAGGAACTGCTTGAGCTGGCTGGAGACGTTGCCGTAGCGGGTCGGGGTGCCGAACAGCACGGCGTCGGCCCAGACGATGTCGTCGGGGCTCGCCTTCGGCTCGTTCTTGGTGGCGTCGAAGTGCTGGCTCCACGCGGCGTTGGAGGCGATGGCCTCCGCCGGGGCGAGCTCCGGAACCTGGCGCAGCCGCACCTCGGCGCCGGCCTTTTCGCCGGCCTCGGCGAGGCGCCGCGCCATGGCGTGGATCGTGCCCGTGGAGGAGTAGTAGATGACGGCGAGCTTGGGCTGGGCCATCGGATGGTCCTCTCAGCGTAGTAGTTGCGAGCGATATATTCGCCGCGTCAACAATCTCAGCCTAGCCGACGATTCGCGGTGCGACACCACCGCCCTGGCCAGCCGCCCGGCGGGACAACGCTTGTCGATCCGCGCCTCGTACGCGTACCGCGGCGGACCTCCGGCGATCGACGCGGGCCCTAGGGTCCCCTCATGACCCTGACCCAGTACTTCGTCGCCATGAGCATCGACGGGTACATCGCCGAACCCGACGAACAGCTCGACTGGCTCTCCCCATTCAGCGGCCTGGAAGGCAAACGGCGGCGCTACGAGCGGTTCTTCGACGAGGTGGGTGCCATCGCGATGGGCGCCCGGTCGTACGAGTTCGTCTGCCGCCAGGACACCCCCTGGCTCTACGCCGACCGACCCACCTGGGTGTTCACGCACCGTGCGCTACGCCGACACCCGGGCGCCGACCTCCGTTTCACGGACGAGGCCGTGACCGACGTTCACCCGCGCCTGGTCGAGGCCGCGAAGGGGAAGAACGTCTGGGTCCTCGGCGGCCCGACGCTCGCCACCCAGTTCGTAGAGGCCGACCTCGTCGACGAGCTGCACATCGGCGTCGCGCCCGTCCTCGTCGGCTCCGGCACGCGACTGCTTCACGCCAAGGCCTACACGCCGTGGGTCCTGGCGGAGACCCACCAGTACGGGTCGTTTCTCGCCCTGCGCTACGTCGCACCTCGACGCGACACCTGAAAACGGCCGTCGATCCGGTCTACGAGGCCGATGTCACCGTCGGAGGTTGTCGCAGGTCACTGTGGGGGCGCGTAGGTAGGGTCGGCCCGTGGAGTCGATCAACAGGCTGCTCGCGGCGCACCGGGCATATTGCGACCCCGCGGACGCGCTCGCCGAGGCCCGCCGCCGACTCGACGGCGTGCCACGGGTCTGCTGAGCCGGCCCGGACAGCGACGCCGGTATCACGCTCTACTACGTGGGCACCCGACCCGAGCATCGTCGACGGGGCGTGGGCGCCGCGATGACGAGGGCGGCAGTCGACCTGGCCCGCGACCGGGGCGTACGAACGGCCGCGCTCACCTCGACGGCGATCGGTGAGCCGGTCTACCGACGCCTGGGCTTCCAGACCGTGGGCACGTTCCGACTCTTCACGTTCTGAGGCGTCACCCGTCGCCGCGGATGCGGGCGTGCAGGTGCATGTCGTGCCGGCCGTCGGAGTGGACGGCGTCGCTGCGTTTGGTGCCCTCCAGACGGAAGCCGGACGCGAGGGCGACCCGGCAGGAGGCGTGGTTGCGGGTCGAGTGGTCCAACTGGAGGCGATGGAAACCCGCCTCGCCGAGCGCCCAGACGCTCAAGGCGCGGAGCGCGCGGGAGGCCACGCCCGCACCGCGCGCGGCGGGGAGCACCCAGTAGGCGCATCCGGCGACGCCGTCGTCGAGGTTCAGGCCACTCAGCGCGATGCGTCCCAGCACCTCACCGCCGTCGCGGGTCACCGCCCAACTCGCGCCCGTCTCCTGCTCCCAGGCCTCGCGGTACCGGGCGAACCACTCGTGGACCTGCTCCTCGGACGCGGGCTGGCGGGTGTGCCAGTGCCGGATCGCGGGGTCCCGGTACGCGGCGAAGAAGACGGGCGCGTCCGGCGACTCCCACGGTCGCAGGAGCAGGTCACCCTCGGCGGGCAGCACCGGTTGGGGCCCGGCCGCGAGGGCGCCGGCGGGGATGGTGGGTGGCGTCGAGAGGGGTGACCGCACTCCCTATCCTCTCCCGGCGCCGAGGACCGGCGTCAACTCCCCAAGCGGAGATCGGATGAATATCGCGTGCCCAGCCAGGATGCCCAGGATCTCCCAGGACTTTGGGATTGACGCGCAAAGACGTCGATGTCAACTGCGATACAGATGTCGGTCGATGCCTAGCGCACGACGGCAAGCTGGAGCGGTAGCGGCCCGCCGCGAGGGCCTGTCCGGCGTGGTCCAGCCGGCATCGACCGGCCGTTCGGCTCTGGTGGTCGGCCCGGGGCGGCGGTTAGCGTCCGGTGCGTACGGTGCCCCCGCACGGGTGGGAGGTCGTCATGCCGGTCGACAACCGCGCGAAGAAGCCGAAGCTGCCACCACGCTGGTTCATCCGGCTCGCCTGGTCGGTGCACCGGGGCATCTACCGGGTCTTCCGCGGCCGGGTCGGCCTGTGGCGACCTCGCGCCGACCGTTGGGGCACCCTGCGGCTGACCACCGTCGGACGCCGCAGCGGGCAGCAACGCGCCGTCATCGTCGCGTACCTGGAGGACGGGCCGAATCTGTTCACGCTGGCGATGAACGGCTGGGGCGAGGGGGAGCCCGCCTGGTGGCTCAACCTGCAGGCGCATCCGGAGGCGACCGTCGACCTCGTCGACGGGCAACGGCTGGTACGCGGTCGCGCCGCGACCGGCGACGAGCGGTCGCGGCTGTGGGCGCGCTGGCGCGAGATCGAGGCGGACCTCGACGCCCACGCGGCGCTGCGGTCGTCCGAGACCGCTCTGGTGGTCCTGGAGCCCCGGCCGGCCCCGGGTAGCTGAACGGGGCCGCCGAGGTAGCTCACCGGTGTCGCTACGGTGGCGACATGACCGACCAACCCCCCGACGGCCTCCCTCGCTACCGGGTCCTGACCGGGCCCGACGACGAAGCGTTCTGCCGTCGCGTCAGCGCGGCCCTCGACCTGGGCTTCCGTCTCCACGGCGGTCCCGCGGTCACGTACAACGGCGAGCGGGTGATCGTCGCGCAGGCCCTCACCTGGCCGGGCGCCGACGAGTGAGCCGCGGCACATGATCGGATCGGACCGCAGCGGTCGGGCGCGGCCGAGGATGCTCAGGCCAGGCTTGACGTCGAAGGGAGGGCTCCGTGATTTCGGCACTCAACCGGCTTGTCGACCTTGTCGAGAAGCACCTCACCGAGGAGTTCGACGTCGGCGGGTTGGCCGCTGCGCTCGGCACGACCGAATACCACCTGCGGCGGATGTTCTCGTCGTTGGCCGGCATGCCGCTGTCGGAGTACGTGCGGCGACGCCGCATGACCGTCGCCGCCGCCGACGTCGTCCGGGGTGAGGACGACCTGCTGAGCATCGCCGTCCGGCACGGATACGGCTCGACCGAGGCGTTCGGGCGCGCGTTCCGGGCCGTCCACGGCGCGAGCCCCGCCGACGTACGGCGCGACGGAGGCCCCCTTCGCACACAACCGCACCTCAGGTTCCACCTGACTGTCGAAGGGAGCATCCCCATGGACACCCGCCTCGTCGACCGCCCCGCGTTCCGGCTCGTCGGCCACGCTGCCCGGGTCCCGCTGATCCACCAGGGCATCAACCCGCACATCCAGCGGCACATCACCGCGCTGCCGCAGGAGGAGCACGCCCGGCTGAAGTCCCTCGGCGACGCCGAGCCCGGAGGGCTGCTGCAGGTCTGCGACGACGTCGAGCCCGACGCCGCGGAGGGCAGCGAACTGACGTACCTGCACGGGGTCGCCCTCACCCGGGACACGCCGGTCCCCGACGACCTCGACGCCATCGAGGTGCCGGCCGGCATGTGGGCGGTCTTCCGCACCAGCGGACCCCACCCGCAGGCCCTGCAGACGGCCTGGGCCGCGACGGCGACCGAGTGGTTCCCCTCCAACCCGTGGCGCTTGCGGCCGGGACCGTCGATCGTCGCGATCCTCGAGCGCGCCGACGACTTCAGTACGGCGACCTGCGAGCTGTGGCTGCCCGTCGAGCCGAGCTGACGGGTCCCGGGAATCCGGACGCAGCACGGATCGGCCCGGCCGCCTTCCTCACCGGTGGGCGGCCGGGCCGGCCCGTTCGCGGGGCGCGAGGCCCTGCCCGCCCGTCGCCGTGTGGAGGTCCCCTGTCCCTCCCTCACCGCCGTGGATCTGCGCTTGGTGGTGTGCCGTTACCTGTGCGCCTTCACTGGTGTGCCGTGCTGGGCATGCGATGTGTGCTGGGGAGTCGAACCCCTGCGCCTGCCCTCGACGCGCCAGGAGGGAACCGGATTTCACCCGCCGGCTCTCGGGTTCGCGCACGCCTCCACGTCGGCTACCTGCTCCACACCCGTCCGTCAGTCCAGCAGGTCGACCTCCCAGTTCGTGCGCTGGACGAGCGTGTCGACCTCGCGGAGCTGACGGGAGAGGTCGTCGGCCTGCCCGCGTAGTTCGGCCACCGGCAGCGCCGGGATCATCTTCAGCTCGGAGCGCAGCTGCCGGAAGCCACGCTGCCCCTCTCCGGCCGCCGCGTCGGCGGCGGATGTGACCAGATGATGCCGCAGCCGCAGGACGTCACGGCGAGCGAGCGCGTCGGTGAGCGTGCCGCCGCCGTCGACGACGGTGGCGGCGTTGGTGCGGTTGATTCGCCGGATGAGCACCTCCAGCTCACCCAGCACCTCCCCCGCCTCCGTGAGGAGGGCCGTCGGGTCTTCGGCCGGCGCCTCGCCCTCCTGGTACCGGGCGCTCGCCGCGACGCGGGCGCGGAGTTGTTCGACGCGGCGCGCCGCGTCCGCGCGCAGCGCAAGGGCCTCGGCAAGCTTCATGCCGCCCAGTATCGTCGACGAAGATCACCGTGGCTTCCCCTTTTCGTCGTACGCGGCGGGTGGAAGCCGACGGTCTGGCCGCGCCTACGCTCTCGGCTGGGATCGCACCAATCGACGTGGGGGGCGGATTTGTTCGAGGCAGCGGGCTGCGTGGCGACGGATGCCGGCATGCAGGTGCTCTGGACTCCCGACCCGTTCACCTCCGTGGTCGACTACGACTCGTGGGAGGAGGCGCTGATCGAGGACGCGGACATCCTTCGGCACGTCGTGGCCGGGCAGCTCGTACCCATCAACCTGGGCGACGCGGCGTTCGAGTTCGTCGTGCGGGTCGGCGACGCCGACCAGAGCGCGGAGCTGACCGAGCGCGAGCGGACGCAACTGCTCGTCACCTCGGATCCGTACCTCATCATCTCCGGCGAGAAGCTCTACCTGACCGGCCTGGAGCACGTGTCGGCGACACCGGACGACCAGGCGCTCCGCGTGACGGCGCCCGCCGGGCGCTACGCGGTGACCGTGAACCTCATCGACTGGGAGAGCGAGCCGGGATCGCAGACGCCGTCGGGAGATCCGGCTCTCCACGCGCTGCCGGACTTCGTCCTGCTGCTGAACCCGGCCGCATCGCCCGAGGCGACCTACCGCCGGAGCCTGCAGACGCTCCCCCCGCCGCCGGAAACGACCGCCTGACCGCGTACGCCGCTGGCGCCTGACCCCGGCCGACGACCGCCCCGCGGTGCCGGGCGGGGACGCCGCGCGGCCGCGAAGCCCAGCAGGTTCACAGCCGCGGCCGGCTCGACCCGACCGGCGGCATCGGCTACTGAGCGTAACCAACGAGCGAATGAGCGACCCACCCGTTCGCGTCTTTTGCTCTGCACCCACATGCGCACCAGGCACAGCCCGTGACCGGTGCAGATAGGGGTGCAGAGCAAAGGACGAGAGGCGGGTATGTCGGCCTTGACCGGCCTCGGCAGAGACCCGCTGGTCAGCGGCCGCGAGCCAGGGTGACCCGGCGTCGACGGCGATCCTGACAACGGAGAGTAAGTTTCCCTCTCGCGGGGCCTAGTCTCACTGTGAGCGACCGTTCGCCGCACCCCCGACGACGAAGGGCACGGCCAGACGGCCGCGCCCTTCGTGATCCTCGACCGGCAGGAGCCACGCCGCGCTGTTCCTCACAGGAGGCACCGCGATGAAGTGGCGCGCAAGACGGCGGCCCTTGCGGTCCTCGCCATAATCCGCAGGACTGCGCCTAGGGCGTGTCCTGCCGATCTTGTAGTGGTTGATCGTTGACGATGTGCCGGTGGTGCGTCGTGGCGAGTTGACCGATGAGGCGTGGGCGGTGATCGCACCGCTGCTGCCGGAGCCGGGTGGTGCCCGGGGGCGGTGGCGGGATCACCGTCAAGTCATCAACGGGATCCTGTGGAAGCTGCGTACGGGTGCGCCGTGGCGTGACCTGCCGGAACGCTTCGGGCCGTGGAAGACCTGCCACGAGCGGCTGCGACGGTGGACTGCCGACGGCACGTGGGATCGGATCCTCGCCGCGGCGCAGGTGCATGACGACGGCACACCGGTGCAGTGGACGATCAGCATCGACTCGTCGATCGTGCGGGCGCACCAGCATGCCGCTGGCGCCCGCAAAAAGGGGGCTCCCCGACAAGTCCGGCGACGCCTGGTGCGCAAGATGGCGAGGCCATCGGCCGATCCCGCGGCGGGCTGAGCACGAAGATCCACCTCGCCGTCGACGGACGGGGTCGGCCGTTGTCGATCCTGCTCACTCCAGGTCAGGCCGGCGACAACCCTCAACTCCTGGCGCTGCTGGACGCGATCCGCGTCAACGAGCCGGGACCCGGCCGGCCCCGCAAGCGTCCCGACGTGCTGATCGCGGACAAGGGATACGCCCACGACTCCACCCGCCGAGCCCTGCGCCAACGCGGCATCCGGCACGTCATCCCCGAACGGTCCGACCAGGTCGCCCGCCGTGCCGTCAAGGGCAGCACCGGAGGGCGACCACCAGCCTTCGACAAGGCGACCTACCGCAAGCGCAACGTCGTGGAACGCTGCTTCAACCGACTCAAGCAATGGCGCGACCTGGCCACCCGCTACGCCAAACGCGCATCCCTATACCGGTCCAGCCTGGTCCTCATCGCCACTGTCATCTGGCTTCCATGATCGGCAGGACAGGCCCTAGTCCGGCGTCCGGTAGCGACGCATCTCATCCGGGGAACGTCTCCGGCGTTTCGCCTCGTCGACAAGGTCCTCGGCGTACCTCCTCGCCCGTTCCCTCCCCTGCCGTCGCAGCCGGCGCTCCACGACGGGGCAGACGACCAGGAACACCGCTTCGCCGCACACGACACCGAGCATGGTGGACGCTCGCGTGTGGGCGGCGCCGAGTGGGCCGGCGAGGTAGATCGCGCCGAAGGCCGCGAGGGCGGCGCCGGCCCCCAGGCAGAAGGTGCGAAAGGAGACGTACGCCAGCCAGACGAGGCACACGACGCCGAGGATCACGATCGTGGCCACAAGTCCCTGCTCCATCGGTCTCCCCACCGGGCGAAGCTCCGCCGTGAACCTTCCGCGGCCGTCCTGCTGATAACAGCGTGGACCCTCTCTGCGCCCCACGAAAGGCCGCGTATGAATCGGACAGGTCAAGGCAGGATCCTCGACGAGATGGAGGACGACGCGACCGTCATCGGGAAGTCGGCCCAGGAGCCGGAGGAGTTCGCCGCCATCTTCGATCGGCACGCTTCCCATATTCACCGGTACCTGGCCCGCCGCCTGGGCCGGGAAGCCGCCGACGACCTGGTGGCGGAAACGTTCCTCACCGCGTTCCGCAAACGGCGGCAGTACGACCCGCGGCGGCGCGACGCCAGGCCCTGGTTGTACGGGATAGCCACCAACCTCGTCGGCCAGCACCGGCGGGACGAGCTGCGCGAGTACCGCCTTCGGCAGGTTCTCGTCGCGGAGCGGGACGAGGCCTCCCCCGCTGATCAGGTCGCCGCCGACGTGACGGCCCAGGCCCTTCACCGGTTGCTGACCGAGGCCCTGGCCGCGTTGTCGCCCGGCGACCGGGACGTGCTGCTCCTGATCGCCTGGGAAGGGCTCACCTACGAGGAGGTGGCCACGGCACTCGGCATTCCCGTCGGCACCGTTCGTTCCCGGCTGAACCGAGCCCGCAGGAAGGTCCGCGAAACGCTGGGTGAAACCGATCCCAGCACGACGATCGAGGAGAGCCCCAGCAATGGATGACATGCGAATGGTCCGCGAGCTGAATGGAGAGACGCCTCTCCCGTCAGCCGACGAACTGGCACCGGCCCGCGCTCGGCTCCTCGCAGCCATGAACTCCGCGCACTCCGGGGAGGAGCGAGGCGTGGTACGACGTCACCGGCCGGCGCGACGTGTCGTGTTGGCGAGCTGGGCGGCTGCCGGCCTCGCCGCTGCGGTCGCCGCCGTGCTCGTCCTCGCCCCCGACCGGATCGGTGGCCAGGTTCCCGCCGCCAGTGCGGACGCCGCCCAGGTGCTGCACAACGCGGCGGCCGCGGCGCTCCGACTGCCGGATGTCGAGCCACGCCCGAACCAGTTCGTCTACACGAAGAGCCGGTCCGCCGGAATGACGCGAGAGATCTGGCTGTCGGTCGACGGCACTCGCGACGGGCAGTTGCAGGAGACGCCCGCCGAGGAGTGGGGCACCACCCCGCTTCCGGGTTGCCGTGGGGGGCGGGCCGTCGTGGTGAAGGGGAACCAGGTAGTTCCGCGGCAGACGGAGCCGTGTACGCCGACGCCCGCGTACCTGCCCGATCTGCCGACCGACGCCGACGCGATGCTCGACTACCTCAAGCAGAACCTCGGCGGTGAGCCGGGCGATCCGAACGCGATGGGGAAGACCGTCCACGACCTGATCGCGGAGAAGTATCTCCGTCCCCCGGCGCGGGCCGCGCTGTTCCAGGCGGCGGTCAAGATTCCCGGGCTCAGGGCCGTGCCGGACGTGAAGGACGGCGCGGGGAGGCCGGGCATCGGTATCAACTGGTCGTCGGAGGGCAAGGACGGGGTGCTCGTCTTCGACCGGGACACCTACGCCTTCCTCGGCACGGCCGACACCTCGGCCACCCTGGAGGTCGCCGTCGTGGACGAGGCGGGCCAGCGGCCCTGACCGCCTCCTCCGGCGCGGCGAACCGGGCTTCCCACCCGCGGTGTCGGCTCGGCCCCGGCAGAGGCGCCGGAACATCCGGCGCGGGGCCGAGCCGGCAGCCGCGGTCGCCCCGGTCCGGGGGCGTCCGGGCTGTCGTCCTCCGGGGTCAACCCTTCGGACGGCCTCCGCCGATGGTCGGCCACTTCCATGTGCGGGCGCCCATCGACGGCCGCTACGAAGGACCCATGGCCAACGAGGTGACCGTTCCCCTGCTGCCCTGCGCGTCCATCGACGACATCGTCGCCTTCTACGAGGTGCTCGGCTTCCGGACGACGTACCGGCAGCGCAGGCCCAACCCGTACGTGGCGTTGCAGCGGGAGGACCTGCAGCTGCACTTCTTCGCGATGCCCGGGTTCGATCCGGAGCAGTCGTACGGCTCCTGCCTGGTGCTGACACCGGACATCGGCGAGCTGCACCGGGCGTTCGCAGCGGGCATGCGGGCCGCGTACGGCAAGGTGCTGGTTTCCGGGACGCCGCGGATGACGCGACCGCGGGCCCGCAGGAACGGCGGCGGTTCGAGCGGGTTCAGCATCGTCGACCCGGGCGGCAACTGGATCCGCGTCGTCCACGCCGCGGCTGCCGGGCCGGCGCCCGAACCGACGCCGTCCGGGCCGTTGGCCAAGGCCCTGGCGAACGCCGTGGTGCAGGGCGATTCCCGGGGCGACCACCGGCAGGCCGCCCGGATCCTCGACAGCGCGTTGGCTCGGCTCCGCCCCGACGACGACGCGGTGGCGCTGGTCGAGGTGCTCGCCTATCGCGCCGAGGTGGCGATGGCGCTGCACGAGCCGCAGATCGCCGCCGAGATGTTGACGCGCATCGACCGCGTCGTGCTCAGCACGGACGAGACCGTGCGGGCCTCGGCCGCGATCCAGGGCGCGGCCGACATCGCGGCAGCACTCGCCTAGCTCTCGGGCTCGCTACCCCCTCGACCAGCGCAGCACGCCACCGGTGGCCGGGCGGGGTGTGCCGCCGGCCGTGAACGCGGCCCGGGGCTGCTGCACCGACTGCAACGAGATGATGTCGCGGCCGAACACGGCGGCGCTGAGCCAGACCAGCAGGACGCGGATCTTGCGTTCCCAGGTCGGCACCGCGAGCACGTGGTAGCCCCGGTGCATCAACCAGGCCGGGAAGCCCTTGATGACCAGGCGGCGGTACTGGAACACCCCGCGACCGAGACCGAGGGTCGCCACCACGCCGAGGCTGTGGTGCACGTACTGCTTGACGCGACGCCCGCGCATGTCGGCGACGAGGTTCGCGGCGAGCAGCTTTCCCTGTCGTACGGCGTGTTGCGCGTTCGGCACCGTGAGTGCGCCCGGCACCCCGGAGGCGAGGTCGGGGATCGCGGCGTTGTCGCCCGCGCCCCAGGCGTCGGGTACCGCGGCTTCCGCCGTGCCGACCCGCAGATCCGCCCGCACCAGCAGCCGGCCCCGCTCGTCGACCGGCAGGTCGGTCTGCCTCGCGACGACGGGGTTGGCGCCGTTGCCCGCGGTCCAGATCAGCAGTTCGGTGTCGAACTCCTCGCCGGTCGAGAGGACGATGTGCCCGTTCTCGGCCGACACGAGCTGCGTGTGGAGGTGGACGTGGGCGCCGCGCTCCTCGAGGTGGCGCACCACCCAGCGACCGACGTCGTCGGTGACCTCGGGAAGGATGCGACCCAGCGCCTCGACGAGGTGGAAGTTGAGGTCGGCGAAGGTGAGTTCGGGGTACCGCTTGAGCAGCGCCGTCGCGAGCGAGAGCAGTTCGCCGAAGCCCTCGACGCCGGTGAACCCGCCGCCGACGACGGTCACGGTGAGCAGCCGGGTGCGCTCGGGGCCCGGCGGGAGGGCCGAGGCACGCTCGAACGCGGTGAGGAGACGGTCCCGGATGGCGACGGCCTCCTCGACGTGCTTGAGGCCGATCGCGCCTTCCGTGACCCCGGGGATAGGGAAGGTGCGTGTCACGGCACCGGCCGTGACCACGATGGTGTCGTACTCGAGCTGGCGGTCCGGGCCGTCCAGCGGCCGGATGGTGGCCGTCCGGTGGGCGTGGTCGATTTCGGTCACGCTCGCGGGGATGACGGTGGTCCTGCGCAGGTGGCCGCGCAGCGAGACGGCGACGTGGCGCGCCTCGACCGAGCCGGCGGAGACCTCGGGCAGGAACGGCTGATACGTCATGTACGGCCGAGGGTCGACGAGGGTGACCTCGGCCTCGTGGCGACGGAGCTTCTTCTCCAACCGCCAGGCGGTGTAGAAACCGGCGTAACCGCCCCCGACGATCAGGATCCTGCGCATGGCAACCTCCAACCAACCGCTACTCGGTACAACCAGGTGAGGTCGGGCTTTGTGCCACGCGCGGCGCGATGGTGATCGGACACACTCCCGGTGATCGAGGGGTGCGTTCTGCCACGTGCGTTCGCATCTCCGGCTACCCCTTTGGGCGATTTGCCGAGATCCGGCCGGTGCTGGGGCGACCCGATGGGTAGGACCGACAGTGATGGCACAGCGGTTCATACCCTCTTCGCGCCCGCACCCGACCTCGAGCGGCCGACTCGTCGTCGGCGCCGTGCGGTCCACCCGCCACGGGTCCGTCGAGCCGGCCCCTTCTCCGGCGGACACGACGGGCGTCGCAGGCAGCGTCGTGCCCACCGCGGGGCAGGACGCACGAAAGACCGCAGACGAGGCCCTCTGGTGACGACGCTGATCCGGATCGCCCTGGCCATCCTCTTCCTCGACGAACTCCTCGTCGGGTTCTGGAACCAGGCCTTCCCGAGGAGCTTCTACGACAACTTCCCCACCGTGACCCTCAACCCGCCGTTCAGCGAGCACTACGCGCGCGACTTCGGCGGAGCCACCCTCGGCCTCGCCGTGGTCCTCGGCATCGCCCTCGCCGTGCCGCGCGCCGCATTCACCATTCCGGCGGCCGCCGCGTTCTCGACCTTCGCCATACCGCACTTCTTCTTCCACCTGACGCACCTCGACCACGCCACCGTCGGCGAGGCCGTGTTCCTCACGACCGGCAACGCCGTCGTCGCCCTACTCGGCCTTCTCGTCATCGTTCTCACGCTTGTCCGCGACACCGGGCAGCGCCGACGGCGCGGCGCCGAACCGCCGCAGAACGGAACCGCCGGCGGATGATCGACCGATAGCAGCGCGACCGGGCGACACGAGGTCGGCGGCACCACCCGGACGACGGCCAGTGGGACAAGTGATGGGGCACGAGGACCCGGGCGGGCTGCTCAGGGAGCTTCGGGCGGCCGTCCTAGCCGCGCGTCGCGTCGCGGCCGCGAACGCTCGTGTAGGCGCCGTACAGGGTCTCCGCACCGCCGATGATCATCAGGACCACGCCGAGCTTGGACGGCGTGAGGACGAGGACGTGCTCGTCCGAGCCGAACAGCCAGAGCGCCAGGCCGGCCACGAAGGTGATCGAACCGGTCAGCAGCCTCTTACGGGCAGGGGCCATGAGAAACCTCCTGGATGAGGGGACGCAGGCGCACTCGATCGGAAAGGACGCTAGTCAGGCCCTCGCCCTGAGGCGTCCTGCCGGCTGAGGAGATCGCGCTACATCCTTCGCCCTACTCCCCCGTGCTCCGGGCCGAAACGGCGCGGTTGCCGAGGGGGCCCGGGCGGTCGTCAGGCGGTGAATTCGACCCCGGCCAGGGAGGCCGCCCGGTGTGCGGCGAGGCGTTCGGCCTGCTCGCCGATGGCGGTACGCGCGGCGGCGGACAGCTTCTGCCACGGTCGGACGGTGACCGTCATGGTCCTGCCGGACTTGCGGGGGCGCCAGGCGCCGACCAGTTGCCCGTTTACCAGGACCGCGCCGGGGCGACCCAGCACCGGCCACAACTCCTTGGCGTGGGCCGCGTCGGGCACCAGGGTCGCCCGGTCCCGGGCCTGGAGGAAGAGGTCGAACGGGCCGAGCAGGCGGGTCGCCTTGGCCTCGGCGGATTCCAGCGCCGGCGCGTCCGCGGCTAGGAGCCAACGGAACTCGCCGGCGACCCTCACCTCGACGGCGTCGTCGGGCCAGCGCGCCTTCACGTCCTTGACCGGGGCGTCGAGGTAGTCGGCCACGTGTTTGGGGGTGGCCGGGCCGAGGAGCCGGAGGTACGCGCGGACGAGGTCGAACGCGTCACCCGGGGCGCCGGCCTTCGTGAACCCCGGGATGCGCTCCAGGACCGGCGGCGACGTGTCGAGTCGCAACTCCAGGCCGGCCCGAACGGCGGCCAGCCGGAACGGCATCTCGTAGAGGTGGGTGGCGTCGCAGGGCCGGCAGAACCGTAGATAGGGCTGCGGCATCACCTCGGCCAGACGGCCGGAGACGTCGCCCTTGACCGTCGGCTCGGTGACGATGGCGCGCATGCGCGCGGCCACCTCGTCGAGGGCGGCCAGGTTGCCGATGCCGGCAGCCTTCAGCGGCCGGGCGGCGTCGTAGATGCGCTTGCCCGCGTCCGCGTCGGAGAACGGCTCGACGGCGGCCGCCACCCGGCCCACGTCGGCCCGGCGGTAGAGGTGGGGAGCGCCCCGCACGGTCCACAGCAGGACCAGGTGCTCGGCGGACAACGCCGCCACGTCGACCCCGCGCGCGGCGAGCGCCCACCGGCCGCCGTCCGGGCCGGTGTCCTGCACCCCGATGTCGAGCACGGCGGTGTCGTCGAGCGTGCCCTCGGCCCGGTCGAGTTGCTGGGCCCGAGCGCGGAAGTGTGTCACCTGGCGCGGATCGACCATCCCGACACCCTAGACAGCACCCCCGACATTGCCCACGAGCCTTGTCGACGGCGTGGCGGCTTGAGACGAGGCGAGACGCCGGTGTGGCACGGTGGACGGGCGGCTGCCCACCGCGCCGTTCGGTCATGACGCTGCCGGACCGTAGAAGCGGCGAGCGCCCGCTCACAGGTAGATCGGGTTGCTCCAGGCGCGCTTACCGTCCATGTCCTCGACCGTGACCCGGCACCAGCCACGCCTGAACATCGCTACCGGTAGGGAGCATTCCTTCAGCGCCTCGCCCTGGACCACCTGCGCACCCGGATCACCACCAGTGATCAACACCTTCCGGACGGGCGAGCAGCGCACCGTGATGAATCCGTCATCGAGCTGGATGTCGTGCAGTTCCGGGCCGGTGCTCGAGTAGTAGTGGCCACCCTTCAACGCGGCGAGAAGCGCCTCGGGAGCGAGGGATTCGGCGCGTACCTGGACCCAGGCCGCGCAACCGGGCGGGTCCTGGGGCTGGAAGTGGGCGTCGTCGGCAGCGAAGGTGCTCAACCGGCGTCCCCGGTTGAGCAGGACATCGGTCAGGTGCCAGCTGTCGCCCCGGTCCTCGCGTGCCGACAGTGCGTTGTAGACCTCGATCGCGTGGGCCGCGTCCAGGCTTTCGGCATCGACGGCAGTGAGCAGGGACGCGGCGGGATGGGCCATGCCGATGAACGCGCCAGCGGCTCGTGCCCGCCGCGCCAGCTGCGGTGCGGTCTCGCTGGGCCGGGGTGGTGGGAAGTCGAGTGGCAGGCCCACCGCGAGGATGTGCCACTCGGAGGAGAACTCCGTGCGCGGAGGGTGCAGTTCGGCGCCCAGGAGGGTGGTGAACCCGGGCGTGCGCAGCGGCCGGGTGTCGGTCAGAGGAAATCCGAACTTGGCTCGGAAGTGGTCGGTGATGACCAGGAAGTCGTATCCGGCTTCCTGGTAGCGGCGTCCGATCTCCTCGGGAGACAGGGCCCCGTCGGAGCGGTCGGAGTGGGTGTGGAGATTGCCCCGCCAGAAGCGGCCGGGCCGGTTGAAGGGCAGAGCGGTCACCTGAATCGCCCGTCGGTCACGTGTCCCAAAGTAATCGGTCCTGATGGGACGTCAAGGTGGCTGCGGTCGGTGTGCCTGCCCAACTGCGCGCCCCGCGCTGGCGTCAGCCCGCCTGCGGGCCGTACTCGCGGGCGGTGAACAGGTCCACGTCCCGGGGTCCCAGCCGGGCCACCCGGCGGGCGTGCAGGGCGAGCTGCCGGCGCGCCTCGCCGAGGCGGCGGCCGGCGACCAGCATCTCGTCGGCGGCGTCGAACGCCTCCACACCACCGGATCTCATGGCGGCGTCCAACACGGCGTCGAACGCCGCCATGAGGCCGTTGGCGAGGGCGATGCCGTCCTGGTCGCCGCTGGTCCAGATCTCCGACCAGGCGGTCTCCACCGTCGACATGTCTCGGGCCAGCCAGTCGTGGAGCACCATCGGGTCCGGCGGCTTGTGGCCGCCGAGCAGCGGGTTGCCCAGCTCCCGCACACCGGAGCGCCACTGCGTCGCCTGCCGCAGCGCCTCGGCCTTGTGCGCGAGGCGGAGGGCGCCGGAGAGCATGAGGACGTACGCGCGCCGCAGCTCGGCCCGCCGTCGTTGTCGTCGTCTCCACCGGCCCTGCACGGTGAGCGCGGACAGCGAGGCGACAGCGGTGATCGCGGAGCCGAGCAGAGCGGCGACGGTCGAACTCACGCCGGACATGATGCCGGTCGATGGTGGATCCCTCGCGAGGGCCCCGGCGACCGGCCACTGAGTGGCGAATCAGAGAATGCCCGGTCTGGTGGGTGTCAGCAGTAGCCGTTGACCGCACCGCCCACCCCCGTCCACAGGAAGGCGTCGGACACCCAGGTGCCGTCGGTGAGCCGGTTCCACAGCGCGGTGGTGCCCCACCGGCCCGAGTGCGTCGTGCCGTTCGCGGAGCAGGCGATGCTCACCGTCGCGCCGTCGGCGACCGAGCCGGCGACGGCGTACCCGGTGCCGGGGCCGGAGCGCTTGTTCACGGAGCCTCCGCCGTTGGCGTCCACGACCCCCTGGGTGAGCCCGAGCGCGCCGTGGTTGTAGAGCGCGCCGCCGACGTTGACCTGCGCCGAGCCGTGCAGCGCGTACCCCTGGTAGGTGGCGCCGCCGGGCATGAGGACCCACTTGCCGAGGTTGTGGCCGTGCACCGGCACGTACGCGTTGTTCTGCCGCAGGGCGAAGTGGACGTGCCGGCCGCTCGCGGCGCCGCCGCAGGTCACGTCCGTGCCGGTGTCGCCGAGGTAGGCGCCTTCGCCGACCGCGGCGCCGTTGACGTTGACGTTGTTCCAGAGGTGGTAGTAGTCGGTGGCGTAGCCACGGTCGTGGATCACCCGGATCCAGCCCTGGCACATGGTGTACGCCGTGCCGCCGCGCGCCGCGAGCACCCGCTGGTCGCCACCGGACAGGTCGACGGCGCTCCACGGGCTCTCGCTGCCACCCCAGCCGTGCGGGCCGCCGGTGAGGTACCACGACTGGCCCACCCCGTAGGGCAGGCGCATGCCGGTGCGGTAGTCACCGCCGGCGTACGCCGGGGTGGGCGTCGCGAGGACCTCCTTCTCCCGCGTGGGGACGACCGTGGTGGGGGCCGCCGCGGCGAGGTCGGCGAAGGCCGCCTCGCCGTCGAAGGCGACCTGCCAACCGTGGCTCCCGGCACGGGCCACGAACAGCCAGCCGGCCGGGTACGCGTCCGCGCGGTGCGGGGCGACCACCACGGCGGTGCCGAAGGCCCACGACCGCCCGGCGCGGCGGGTCACCGTCACCCGCGTGTCGGACGCCTCGGCGGCGTCGAGCGCGGGGCCGCCGAGCCGGCCGGCCTCTCCGAGCAGTTTCCGGGTCACCGCGTCGGTGACGTCGGTGGACGGGGCCGCCTGGGCGGCGGGGGCGAGCATGGCGGCGCCGAGCAGCGCCGCGACGGCGGTGCTGAGCGCGATCCGGCAACGGAGCACGATGTCCCTCCTTCACCATCAGATGCAAGGAGCGTAGCGACATCTATCGATATGTGTGGTCCCGCCCCGCCGGTGGCACGAGGGCGACGCGGGGCGACGGCGGTGTCAGCGGGTCGGGGCGAAGCGGAGGAGTTGGGTGACCACATCGCGCAGGTCGTCGGGCGAGACCTCCGACGGGCCACCGACGGTCGCGGGGTGGGACGAGACCCACGCCGTACGGCCGTCGTCGAGTGACGCGAGCACGGTCAGCTCGCGCGTCGGGGCTTCGATCCCGTACACGATCGGGCTCTGTGCGGTGGCCTCCTCGCAGAACACCAGCTTGCCCGCCGCGCGCCCCTCGCCGCTCACCTCCATCTGGTTCGCCTGGGAGCACGTCGTCGGGCTGACGATCGCGTTCTCGCCCCAGGTGCCGTCGTCGAGTCTGATCGTGAGCCGGCCGTCCGCGCCGTCGGGGCCGATGGTGACGACCGCGTACGCGTTCGGGGCCTTCACGTCCGCCGGATGGCAGGGGCCGTACGCGGATTCCAGCGCGTAGTCCCCGCCGGCCGGCAGCCGCTCGACGGCAACCCGGACAAAGTCCGGCCAGGTCTTCTGCGCGCCCCCGGTACGGTCCGGGGACAGGCTCGGCAGCGGGGCACAGTCGCCGCCGGGGCTCGGCAGGGCGGCGGCCGGCGGCGCCTGGTCGCGCTCGTCGCCGGAGAACACGAACGGCGCGGCCACGGCGAGCGCCGCCACGACGGCTGCCGATCCGCTCCCCACTGCCGCGGCCAGGCGCGCGCGGCGAGCGCGGTGCAGCGCCCGGTCGGCGAGCCCCACCGGCGCGGGCGCATCGGCCAGCTCCCGCAACCCACGGCCCAGGTTCTCTTCGATGTGGCTGTTCACGTGGTCTCCCTCGTCAGCGAGAGCTCGGGGCAGGAGACACGAAGGCGTGCGAGGGTGCGATGCGTCTGGCTGCGCACCGTGCCGACCGAGCAGGACAGGATCGTCGCCACCTCGGCCTCGGGCAGGTCCTCGTAGAAGCGCAGCACGATCACCGCACGTTGCTTGGGCGTCAACCCGCGCAGCGCCTGCGCCAGCGACAACCGCAGGGCCGTGTCGACAGCCGGGTCGCCGGCGTCGTCGGCCCGTTCGGGCGGTTCGGCGTACGCGATCTCGCGCCGGTACCGCATCCGCCGCCAGACGCTGACCTGCTGGTGATAGAGGATCTTGCGGACGTACGCGTCAGGCGAGTCGGAGCGCCGCAGCCGTGTCCAGCGCCCGGCCAGCTTCGCCAGCGCGGTCTGCAACAGGTCCTCGGCGTCTTCGCGGTGCCCGGTGAGCAGCAGCGCGGCCCGGAACAGGGCAGCCTGCCGCGCTGCGACGTAGTCCCGGAACTCCCGCTCGGCCTCGCCGTCCATCCATTGCCTCCCTCGTGTCACACCCTCACACGCGGTGAACCCCCCGTCGCTATGCCTGCCCGCCGAAAGACGTCAGCGACGTGCGGGCCTCGCCCCGGATGAACGTGCGGGCCCCGACGCGAACCTCCCCGGCCGCCGGGATCCGCCGACGCGGAGCCGGGGTGGGACCTCGCGGTCCCACCCCGACCCCTCTGGTGCGTCAGGTGCGTGTCGTCGCTAGCGCGGTGCCACCGTGCGGTCCGGGCCGAACCGCGGCCGCAACTGCTGAAGCGCGGTCGCGTCGACCTCGGCGGCCGGGCCGTGGTAGATCGCGTTGTAGAGCAGGTTGAACTGCGACCGGGGCAGGCTCCGGAAGGTGATCTCGCTGCCGTACGTCACGACCTGGCCCTTGCCGACGGTGAAGGACACGACGTTGGCGGCGCCCCGGATGTGTTCCGCGCCGCGCAGGTAGCCGCTCGCGAGGACCTCACCCTCGGCCGGGTAGTTCGACACCACCTGCCCGGAGTTGTCGGTGAGCTCCCACGCCTGGGTGTCGTAGAGCCAGACCGGCCAGGACTCGGGCATCCCCCAGGCGACCGGGTGGTTCGGGTCGAACTCCTGGTTCAGCAGGCTGCCGCCGGTGGTGAACTCGTCGTCGTCCTCGGGCAGTGCCGGTTTCATGGGCAGGTCGAGCAGCTGCTGTGCGGTCTGCACCGAGTCGCCGATCGCCAGCAGCGTGCCCCCGTCGCGGACGAACTGCTGGAGCTTGCGCCAGCCCTTCTCGCCCACCCCGTAGGCCCAGGAGTACGCCTCGTCGTACTCGGCCGGGTCGAGACCCTCGACGATGTCGTCCCGGGACACCCCGGAGGAGACGACGATCGTGTCGTACAGCTCGTTCAGCGACTTCCGCTGGAAGTCCTGGGCGCCGACCACGTCGTAGTTGATGCCGTACTGGTCGAACTGCCACATGTCCCAGCCGCCGGGCATGTTCCCGACACCCCGCAGCAGCCCGACGCGGGTCTTGGGCTTGAGTTGCACCCCGGGAACCTTGGGCGCGCGGTCGGTCGCGGTGACCGGGAGGCCGACCTTGGCCGACGCGGTCGCCAGGACGTTACGGGCCTGCGGGGTGGCCGGCACGATGTAGGTGCCGGCGGGGTAGTCGGCGCCCTGCGCGCGGAACGCCCGGCCGCCGCGGAAGGTCGTGATGTTGGCGTCCTGCAGCGCCGACACGATCTGGACCGTCCCGTACGACTCGGGGCGGACCAGGTAGGCGCCCTTGGGACCGGGGGCTGCCGGCATGGTCACCTGCGGCGGCTGGACCGAGGTCACCCGCTCCATCTGCGCCTCGAAGGGCGTGCGGACCTCGGCGACGTCGACGCCGAGCTGCAGCGGCAGGCTCGTCGTGGCCTCGGCGTACGGCAGCAGCACCGGGCAGTCGCCGCAGTCGCGGACCTCGGGGTACCGGTCGGCGCCGAGCACCTGGTGCGCCCAGTTGCCGCGCGGCTGGTGCATCCTGATGACGTAGGAGCCGGCCTCGTGACGCTTGCCGTCGGCGACGAACGGCGAGGTCGCCCGGTCGATCTCCACCTCCGTCCACTCCAGGCGCTGGAGCATCTCGAAGGTCGCGTACGGGTCACGCTGCTCGGCGTCGACGACGAACGCGAAGGTGCCCGACGGCACGCCCTTGGTGAGGTACTCGTGCGGCACCGCGAACAGGTTGTCGTAGAGCAGCTTCTCGCCGTTGTCCGCGGTGTACTCCATGCCCGCGTAGGTGGCGATCTTGGCGTAGTCGACGATGTCGGCAAGGGTCCAGGTGTGGGACCGGTACGGCTCGACGAGGCTCATCCGGGCCTGCTGGGGGCCGAGTGGACGGCCGTCCGAGGACACCTGCGGGTACGCGTAGTCGGTCACGGAGGCGATCTCGGTGAGGTAGACACCGGAGCCGGTGAACGGGAAGTACCCGACGGGCTGCTCCAGGGTCCAGAAGATGTGGTAGTCGAGGCTGCCCACCCCGGTCTTGCCGGCGGCGGCGAGCGCCCGGGCGGCGTGCTGGCCGATCGCGGAGACCGAGGTGGTCATGTTCGCCGGGACGTTCTCGCTGGTGATGCCGCCGTAGGGCGGGACAAAGATCCGGCTGCCCGTGTTGCCCTTCTGGTGCATGATGTGCACGATCGCGGGGCGGTACTTCTTCTCCAACGCGAGCCGGTACCGCGCCTCGACCTGGGTGAACATCGTCCAGTCCCGGTTGTCGTCGTGGCCCGTGTACTTGTGGTACAGGTCCGGGTAGGTCCGCCGGTAGTCGGTGCCCGCGGTCCGGTTGAAGTGGTCGATGATGAGGTGCTGGCCGTCGGGGTTCTGCGACGGCACCAGGACGACGACCGAGTTGTTCAGGACCTTCCGGGTGAAGTCCGAGTCCTCCGTGGCGAGCCGGTGGACGATGTCGTTGATCGCCTGCCCGTTGCCGACCTCGCTGGAGTGGATGGTCGCCTCCAGGTGGTAGAACGGCACCCCCTCCGCGGCCAGTCGGCGGGCCTCCTCCGGCGTGGTCCGGCGCGGGTCGGCGAGTTTCTGGTTGATTTCGACCAGGCGGTCCAGGCGGCGCAGATTCTTCGGGGAACTGATGATGACGGTCCCGTATTCGTTGCCCATCGTCGTCGGCCCGATGGCCTGGTAGTCGACGCGGTCGGACCGTTCGGCGATCAGTTTCATGTAGCGCAGCACGTCAGGATAGGCGGCGAGTTTTCCCTCCGTACCCATCGCGAAGCCGAAGTGCTGCTCGGGGGTGGGGATGTCCGCGGCGCGGGCGGACGACGCGGCCTGCGTGAGGCCGGGGCCGGCGACGGCGCCTGGTGCGGTCGCGGTGGCTCCGACCAGCGCCAGCAGGGCCGCGCAGGCGGCGTACAACAGGGGTGGACGGGTCTTGAGCATCGGCGGGCCTCCCGACTCGACATCAATCCACATAGATGGACCGTGGCTGAACCGTAGCCGTGGGCGTCGATCTCCACAGTGGCTCCGCTGTTCGCGTTTGTTCGCTTTTCCGCCAGCACCCCGGAAAGCTCAAGAATGCCTCAAAATCATTGCCGCGGGTTCGGCCCACGCGGTATCAATAGCCATGATCGCCGAGGTGTCAAAACCACGGTTGACCGACACGCTCGACCGGGCCGCCGATCCGGCGTCCGCGCGCCGACCGGAACGTTTGCACGCCAGCACACTCGCATTGATGGTCACCGACCGGTCCGCCCGCGGCATCGCCGACCGCCTGGGTGACCTCATCCACGCCGGCCGGCTCCCCCAGGGCCTGCCCCTGCCCACCGTGCGCGCGCTGGCCGCGGCCCTGCACGTGGGGCCCACGACGATCGCCTCCGCGTGGGCCCAACTGCGCCGGCGCGGCCTCATCCACTGCGACCGCAGGCACGGCAGCGTCGTACGCGGCCCGGGCACCCTCGCGGGCCGGCGTTCCGCCAGCCTCCCGCCCCCGCCGCCGGTCCGGCTCGACCTCTCCACGGCCTTTCCCGACCCGGCTCTGGTGCCCGATCTGGCCGGCCCGATGGCCACGGCCGTGGCCCGGACGCACTGGCGGACGTACCCGGACGACACCGCGGACGTCCACCTGGCGGCGGTGCTGCGCGAAACGTGGCCCTTCGCGGCCGAGGACTTCACCGTCACGAGCGGCGCCCACGACGCCGTCCACAGGGTCGCCGGCGTCGTCCTGCACCCGCACGACCGGGTGCTCGTCGAGGAGGTCGCCGACGCCTCCCTGCTGGACATCGTCGAGGACCACCGGGCCCAGGCGGTGCCGGTGCGCTGCGACGACGAGGGCCCGCTGCCGGAGGCGCTCGAGACGGCCCTGGCCACCCGGCCCGGCATGCTGCTCCTGCAGACACGCATGGCGAGCCCGCACGGCCACGCGCTGTCGCGCCGGCGGGCCCGGGCGCTCGTGCCGATGCTCGCCGATCACGACGTCCTCATCCTGGAGCGGGACACGGCCCACGCGCTCGCCCCGACTCCCGACGTCTCGCTCGGCGAGTTCCTGCCGGGCCAGACGCTCCTCGTCCGTAGCTGGAACGCGTCGCACGGACCCCACCTCCGGGTCGGGGCGCTGGCCGGGGCCCGGCGGGTCGTCTCGCGGGTACGGGCCCGGCAGAAGGCCAGCGGCGGCTGGCCCTCGATGCTGACCCAACGCGCCCTGGCGCAGATGCTCACCGACCCGCAGACCCGCGAGACGATCCGCCGGGCGGGGGCCACCTACGGCGATCGCCGCCAGCAGATGGTCCAGGCCCTGCGCGAGCAGGGGCTGACGCCGACCGGCGTCGCCGGGCTCTCCGTCTGGGTGCCCGTACGCGACGCCGCGGCGGCGATCCGGTCGCTGGCGGCCGACGGCATCGGCATCGCCTCCGGCGCGCCGTTCACGGTGTCCGGCGACGGACGGTCGCACGTGCGGATCGCGACGACGCTGCGACACGACGAGCACGCGCGGATCGCCCGCGCCCTCGGCGAGGCCCACCGGCGGTGACACGGCGGCCCAGCACCCAGGCGCAGACCGCGGAGAGACCGAGCAGCGCGAGGAGGGCGAGGCCGTGGCCGGCCGTCTCCCCGGCGGCGCCGGCCGCCGCGAAGAGGAAGGCGGTGGGGAGCACGCCGGCGGCGCCGGCCAGCGCGACACGGCCCCAGCCGAGACGCGAGGTTCCGGCGAGCACCGCGACGGTCTCCGCGAGCACCGGTACCGGCCGGGTGAGGCAGACGGCGAGCAGCCCGTAACGTGCGAGCAGCGCCTCCGCGCGGGCACGCTGCGCCGCCGTGGTGAGAAGGGCGAGGGTCCCCCGTCCGCGTCTGCCCACGGCGAAGGCGACAAGCGTCGCGCCGAGCCCGCCGGCCGTCGACAGCAGGGCGCCGGGAACCACGCCGAACAACGCGCCGTTGGCCACCATGATCAGACTCGACGGCACGGGCATCGCCACGTCGACCAGCAGCAGGGCCAACGCCGCCGCGGCCGCGGCCGGACCCGCCGTTCGCAGCAGCGGGGACGGGTCGGTCAGCAGCGGGACGTCGTACGCCTCGACGAGGGCGAAGACCGCCAGCATCGCCGCCGGCACGCCCGCGAGGACGATCAGGTAACCCGGACGACGCGGTGTGGTCACACGTCGCGCCGGTACAGGATCGCGTTGGACGCCATCTCCAGGTAGCACTCACGGATGAGCAGTTGGTGCCGCGACTTCTCGGCGACGATCGGGAAGGTGACGTCGACGACGGCGGGGCACCCGAGGGTGAGACCGAGCTGTTCGGCGACGGCGAATCCACTGATCGCGTCGAGGTTGCTGAGCAGCAGCATCCGCAGGTGCCGCCAGGCCCGGCCGCGCGCGCCCGCCACGAGACCCTGCGCATCGCCGACCAGTTCCCGGGCCGTGGCCAGCATCGCCGGGACCAGCGGTGTTCCGCTGCCGGCGGTCCCCGGCCGCGCCTTCGACTCCAGCCCGAACGCGCGGTACAGGTCGTCGACGGCTGCCTCGTGGCGTCCCGCCGCGTCCGCGATCTCGTGCAGCCAGGCGTGGATGTGCGGCTCGCCGACCTCGTTGGCGGTGTCCTCCAGCATCTTGCGGTACGCCGACTGGAGGGTGCGGGTCGTGCCGAGCCACGGCGCGACCCGGTCGACGTACGCGGTGGTGGTGGCGTCGTCGAGCTCCACCATCAGCGCGCGGTTCACGGCCGGCTCCCATCGCGTACGACGCGCCACAGCACCCCGGTGTGGCCGTACGAGACGTGTGTCGTCTCCATGACGCGGGAGACCCCGAAGTCGAGTACGTAGAGGCTGCCGTCCGGGGCGAACTTGGCGTCGACCGGACGCTCGAGCCCGCCGGTCCCCAGCGCCGAGGCGGGGCCGGGGCGTGGATTGCGCATGAACGCCTCGGCCGAGCCGTCGGTGGGGTCGACCGCCACCACGCGGAATCCGTTCTCGAGGTCCCGGCTGTCCGGTGAGTTCAACGGCGCCAGCGTGCCCCACTCGCAGAGGAACAGCCGCCCGCGGTAGCCGAACGCGTCGCTGCGCGAGACATCCAGGCCGGTCAACGCGGAGTGCGGCTTCTCGAGGAACACGGCCGGACCCGCCCACGGGGGTGGGTTCTCGAGGAGCGGCTTGGCCGGTGTCCCGCGACGGGGCTGGTGCGAATCGTGCCAGACCGGCAGGCCGTCGCCGCAGACGTCGGGGAAGCCGTACCAGGCCGGGCGGTCGAGCGATCCGTGCGGGGTGCGGGCGGCGTCGATGCGCCAGACCCGGTCCGGGTCGGCCTGGACGGCCCGGTCCCCCGTCTCCTCGAAGTCGTTGTCGGAGACGTACAGCTCGCCGTCCTCGCCGAAGACCATGCCGTACGGGTTGCGAATGCCCCACGCGACCAGCTCCATCTCGGTGCCGTCGGGCTGGGCGCGCCACAACCCGGAGCTGCATTTGAGCTGCCCCTTGACCACTTCCCCGCGCCCGGCGGGCGTCCCGAACGGCTTGAACGGGCCGGTCTCGACGAGGTAGGGGTAGGGCCCGGTCGGGTCGTAGGTCTGCACGTTGTTGCCGGTGAGCACGACGTCCTCACCGGGCACGTCGTGGACACCCATGTGTCGTGCGAGGTCGACCTGGAATCCCTGCGGCAGGACCACACCCTGCTGCGTCACCGAGCCCTGCGCGAAGTACATCAGGCCATCGGGCCCGAACACCGGACCGCCGGGCTCGTGCCAACCACCGTTGGGCAGGCCGTCGACGAGCACGTCGCGCCTGCCGTTGGTCAGGTTGATCCGGTCGATCCGGGCGTTCCGGCCGCCCTTGCACGACACGAGGATCGTGTCGCCGTACACGGCGACGTGTCGCGGCCCGCCCAGGCCTTCTTCCGCCACCACGTCGAGGCGTCCCTGCGGGTCGAGCCGGAGGATGCGGGCGGGCACGTACGGACGGGTGGGCCAGGTGCTTCCGCCCTCCAGCACGAACAGGGTGCCGTCGTCGGCGAATCCCATGCCGCAGGGCATCGACAGACCGACGAGAACGACCTCGACGCGGTACCCCGCCGGGACGACGACGTCCGCGGGGTCGACCCGCGGACGAGCGGACGTCGGCAGCGCTCGCAACGCCTCGGCGTCGGCGACCGTCACCGCCAGCGGCGTCGCAGCGGTCATCGCATCTCCAGTGGAAGGTGTACGCGTCGGTGCGCCGGCTTCCCGGCGCGCGACGGTGCCGCGCCGGTCGGGAAGATGACGTCCCGACCATATGCGGGCCCAGGCGACAACGGGCATGATTTCGGACAGAACGGCCTGGCCCGTACCGGCGGGGCGACCCGCACGACGGCGAGCGCCGACACCCGTCCCGGCGCCGGGCGGGCTGCTAGGCGGCGGAGACGATGCCCGGGGGCCCCGCCGTCTCGCGGGCGAGGGCGCGGACCAGACCGCCGACGTCGCCGACCTGGCGGTACCGCTCGCGTTGGCGCGTCGCCCCGTTGCCCTCCCGGCGCAGGCGGGCCAGTCCGGCGGTGACGAACGGAAGGTCCCCGTGCCGCGTCAACGCCAGCTCCACCCGGGCGACCAGGTCGTCGACGAGGTCCCACGCCGGCCGCGTCGTGCCGCCGCGCGGGTCGAACAACGTGCCGTCCAGTCCGTGCTTGGCGGCGTGCCAGTGCGCCGCCGCCACAAGGCTGTCCGGGATCTCCGGGGCCTCCACGCCGGCACGGATGTCGTCGATCGTCGTGGCCACCAGCGCGCGGACGAGCCCCGCCACCAGCACGGCGTCGTCGACGGTGAGGCACACGTCACCGACCCGCACCTCCACGGTGGGATAGCGGCGTGACGGGCGGGCGTACCAGTAGGCCATCCCCTCGTCCATCATCACGCCGGACGCGATGAGGGCGGCCACCGTGCGGTCGTACGCCTCGGCATCGCGGAAGTGGGGCGTCGGCCCGAGGCTGGGCCAGCGCAGCAACTGGATGCTGCGCCAGCTGGCGTACCCGCTGTCCACGCCGGCGTGCAGCGGCGAGTTCGCGGCCAGCGCCTGCACCACGGGCAGCCAGGGGCGCAGGTGGTTGCAGACCTGCACCGCGGTGCGGCGGTCCGGCACGCCGACGTGCACGTGACAGCCGCACACCGCCGGATCGTGCGCCACCGACCCGAAGCGTTTGCTCATGCCAAGGTAGCGGGGCTCCGGCGGCACGTCGCGGTGCGGGTCGGCGGCCGGGGTGGCGCCGACCGCCACGAGCGACGCCCCGAGCGCGGCGCCGGCCGTCGAGGCGGCACGCCGCAGCTCGGCGAGCTGCCCACGGAGTTCGGCGAGCGTCCCGCACACGGGGCTCACCATCTCGATCATGCTGGACCGCAGCTCCGGGCGGCTGTTCGCCCGGGCTGCGGGCGGAAGCGCCGCGACGACCTCGTCGGCGAGCGCGACGGTGTCGCCGGTGCCCGGGTCGAGGAGCAGGAACTCCTCCTCCACCCCCAGGGTGGGCGCATCCGGGCGGTCGGTGCCCCCGGCGCGGCGGTGGTGAGGCAGAGCTGCGATGGTCATCGAAGGTTCCTCCTGCCGGCCACGCCGGCGGCGCGGGGATGGTCCCGTTCTCCTCGGCGCGATCGCCTAGACCTGGTCACGGTCGGCCAGTCGTGGCCACAGGTGAGCCAGCGTGGCGGCGCCGTTGAGCAGCACGTCGACCGAGACCCGCTCGTCGCTGTCGTGCCAGCGGTCCTCGGGCAGGCCGGTGCCGAAGAAGAGCACCGGCGCCCGCAGGGTCGTCGCGAGCAGGTCGGCGGGACCGCCTCCGGCGTTCCCCATCCGTCCGGGCGCGGAGCCGAAGCCCTTGTGCATCGCCTCCGCCAGTGCACCCAGCCAGGGGCTGTCCTCGGGGGTCCGGTACGGCTCCTGCGCGGTCTCCTCGGAGATCGTCAGCTCGTAGGCGACCCCGTCGCCGATGGTGCTCGCCACCAAGCGGCGGAGTTGATCGGCGACGTCGGCCACCTTCTGGTCCGGCACGGTCCGGATGCTGACCTCCGCGCGTGCCTCCGCCGGCACCGCGCCGCGGGACACGCCGTCCGGATCGCCGGCGACGACGGTGATCACCTCCGCGGCGGGCCGTGCCCACAGCCGTTCCAGCACGGTGTAGCCGTCCTCGCCGCCGACGCTGCGGGTCTCGGTGCGCGCGAGCCAGTCCTCCTCGCTGAAGGGCAGGGCCGCGTAGTCCTCGCGGGTGCGGGTGGACGGTTCCGCGACGTCGTCGTAGAAGCCCGGCAGCGTGATCCGGCCCTTGTCGTCGTGCAGCTCCGCCAGCAGCTTGGACAACTCGACGACCGGGTTGGGCGCCGGACCGGACACCGTCCCGCTGTGGACGTCGCGCAGCGGTCCGTAGACGGTGAGCTGCGCGCTGATCATGCCGCGCAGGCTGGTGCAGATCGCCGGGTGATCCGCCCGCCACAGCAGCGTGTCGGAGAAGACCACGACGTCGGCTCCGACGCGTTCGCGGTGTTCCTCCAGCAGGTCGGCCAGGTGCGGCGACCCGACCTCCTCCTCGCCCTCGACGAGGAGTTTGAGGTTCACCGCCGGCACGTCCCGGCCGCTGGTGGCCAGGTGGGCGCGCAGCCCCCACACGTGGCTCAGGACCTGCCCCTTGGCGTCGGACCCGCCCCGGCCGTAGAGGTAACCGTCGCGCAACACAGGGTCGAACGGCGCCGACTCCGTCCACTGCTCGTCCTTGGCGGCCCGCACGTCGTGGTGGCTGTAGATCAGCACGGTCGGCGCACCGGGCGCCTCGCACCACTCGGCGTACACGGCCGGCGCCCCTTCGCCGTCCCAGACCTCCACCACGGGGAAGCCAGTGTCGCGCAGCACGGCGGCCAGCCAGTTCGCCGACCGGATCAGTTCGACGGCGTGCGCGGGGACACCCGCGACGGAGCGCAGCCGCATCCACTCCGTCAACTCCGTGACGATGTCCGACCGGTGGGCCGCGAGATAGTCGTGGATCTCCGTCATGTCAGATCCTCCGCCGGTCCGCGTTTCTCCGCCCGGCACGTCGGCGGAAGACGATGCCCCGGAGACCACGTCCGAGGATCACGGGCAACCCTGTGCCCCCAGGATCGTGCGGCAAACCCGACTTTCCTCACCTGCGCCCGTCACCGCCGCGTGTGCGAGACTGGCGGCCGCACCGGGCCTGCCGAGTTGATCTGTGGTAGGACCGTGTCCACAGGTGTGTGGCGTCTCTCGCTCCATCAGCTCCGGCGTGTCGCCGCCCCACCTCCCGGGGTACCCACGGTCACCCGCCGTTGCCGGGGATGGCTCGCCTGTGCGGTTGACATGAGGAGAAGTCGTAGCGATGAGCAGTGCTGATCGTCCACCGCTGGCATGGGTCGAGCCCGACGTGTTCAGCGCCGGCGGTGAGATCGGCCGGGACCTCGCGGCGGTGGACTGGGCGGCCACGCCCCTCGGGCCGCCGACCGGCTGGCCGCAGAGCCTGCGGACGGCGGTGAGCATCCTCCTGTCGTCCCGGTTTCCCATGTGGATGGCGTGGGGGCCGGACCTGACCTTCTTCTGCAACGCCGCCTACCGGCGGGACACGTTGGGTCGGAAGTACCCGTGGGCGTTGGGCCGGCCCGCGAGCGAGGTGTGGGCGGAGATCTGGGACGACATCGGCCCGCGGATCGACACGGTGCTCAGCACGGGCGACGCGACGTGGGACGAGGCGCTGCTGCTGTTCCTCGAACGGTCCGGCTACCCGGAGGAGACGTACCACACCTTCTCCTACAGCCCGCTGCGGGACGACGACGGCGCGCTGGTCGGCATGTTGTGCGTCGTGCGGGAGGACACCGAGCGGGTCGTCGGCGAGCGGCGGATGGCGACGCTGCGGGACCTCGGGTCGGATCCCAGCGTGGTCCGCACCGAGCACGAGATGCTGGCCTTCTCCAGCCGGCAGCTCGCCCGCAATCTGCGCGACCTGCCATTCACGTTAACCTACCTGTTCGAGGACGAGTCGTCCGCACGTCTGGCCGGAGCGACCGGGATCGCCGCCGGGCATCCGGCCGCACCGGAGACGCTGCCCGTGGACGACCCGCACGGCGTGTGGCCCACCGCCGAGTTGACGCGGACGGGACCGGTGCTGGTACCGCTCGACGGCGACCGGTTCGGCGCGCTGCCCGCCGGGGACTGGTCCGAGCCACCCACGCAGGCGTTGCTGGTGCCGCTGCTCCAGCAGGGCGGCACGCCGTACGGATTCCTCGTGGCGGGGCTGAACCGGTACCGGCCGCTGGACGACGGCTACCGCGGGTTCCTCGAGCTGACCGCCGGGCACGTCGCCGCGGGGATCGGCAGCGCCCGCAGCTACCGCACCCAACAGCGACGGGCCGAGGAGCTGGCCGAGCTGGACCGGGCCAAGACCGCCTTCTTCTCGAACATCAGCCACGAGTTCCGCACACCGCTCACGCTGATCATGGGACCGTTGCAGGAACTGCGTACGCGGTTGAACGGCGCGGACGAGCGGGTACGCGACGAGCTGGAGGCGATCCACCGCAACGGGCTCAGGTTGGGCAAGCTGGTGAACAGCCTGCTGGACTTCTCCCGCATCGAGGCGGGCCGCATGCAGGCCCGGTACGAGCCGGCCGACCTCGCCGCCACGACCGCGGAACTGGCCAGCGTCTTCCGCTCCGCCATGGAGAGGGCGGGGCTGACGCTCGACGTGGACTGCCCGCCGCTTCCCGAGCCGGTGTACATCGATCGGGGCATGTGGGAGAAGGTCGTCCTCAACCTGCTCAGCAACGCGCTGAAGTTCACGTTCGAGGGCTCCGTCCGCGTCGCGCTGCGCGCCGAGGAGAAGCATGCGGTCGTCACCATCGCCGACACCGGCATCGGCGTGGCCGAGCAGGAGATGCCGCGGCTGTTCGAGCGGTTCCACCGGATCGAGAACGCCCGGGCGCGCTCGAACGAGGGCAGCGGGATCGGCCTGGCCCTCGTCCAGGAGCTGGTCCGTCTGCACGGAGGCACCATCTCCGCCGACAGCGCCGTCGGCGAGGGCACCACGTTCACGATATGTCTGCCGTTCGGCACCGCTCACCTCCCGGACGACGCCCTGATCTCCGCCGACGGCGCGGCCGCGGTGTCGGCCACCGCCGACCCGTTCGTGCAGGAGGCCCTCCGCTGGCTGCCCTCGGGGCCGGCGGAGGATCAGACGCCCCCGGACGCGGCGGGCCTGGACGACGCTCCCGCCAGGAACCCGTCGGCCAAGATCCTCATCGCGGACGACAACTCGGACATGCGGGAGTACCTCACTCGCCTGCTGCGCTCCGCCGGCCACCGGGTGGAGGCGGTCGTCGACGGCCAGGCCGCGCTGGAAGCGGCACGGAGCGACGCGATCGACCTGATCGTGAGCGACGTCATGATGCCTCGGCTGGACGGGTTGCAGCTGGTGGCCGCACTGCGGGCGGACCCGCGCACCGCGGGCACCCCCGTGCTGCTGCTGTCCGCCCGGGCCGGGCAGGAGGCGTCCATCGAGGGCCTCGACGCGGGCGCGGACGACTATCTCGTCAAGCCCTTCTCCGCGGCCGAACTGCTGGCCCGGGTCCGGGCCAACGTCGAACTGGCCCGCCTGCGCAACCACCACGCCCGCTGGCGCACCGCTCTGGTCGACTCGCTGCAGGAGGCGTTCTTCGTCTGCGACGAGGACGGCGCGGTCATCGAGATCAACGCCACCTTCACCGAGATCCTCGGCTACGGCCCCGAGGGCCTGCCCTATCTCCCGATCCCGCCCTGGTGGCCGGCCGAGGACGCCGATCCCGAGGCGCACCAGCAGGTGGCCGAGGCCCTCGCCACCCTGCTCAACCAGCCCCACGGCACGTACACCATCCCGGTGACCCACCGGGACGGGCACCGGCTGTGGGTCGCGGCCTCCTTCAACCAGGTCCAGGATCCGGAGAGCGGACGCCGCGTCATCGTCGGCACGTTCCGCGACGTCACCGCCGAGCACTACGCCGTCCAGCGGGACAGCGCCATGGCGGCCCTCGGCATGCGCCTCGCGCAGGCGGACGGTCTCGCCGACGTCCTGCACGGGGTCCTCGAGGAGCTGGAGCAGCTCTGGCAGGCGACACACGTGCTGGCCGCCGTCTTCGACGGCTCCGACGTTCCCAGCGTCGTGGCCCGGGACCCGCAGCTCCGGTGGGGGGCCCTGCCGGAGGACGTCCGCCAGGCCATCACCGCCCTGCGGCACAAGCCGCTGCTCAGCCCGGTCACCGAACCGGGGACGGGCGCCGGCATCGCGCTGGAGCACCCCGACGGCACGATGGTCCTCTGGATCGACCCGGGCGACACGCGTCCCTTCACCGACCAGGACGAGACGTTGCTGGCGCTGCTGGCCGGCCATCTCGGCCAGGGGCTGCACCGCCTCCACCAGATCGACCAGCAGCGCGAGACGGCCCTGGCCCTGCAGCGCGCGATCCTCGGCCCCGCCCAACTGCCCAGCGGCTTCGCCGTCCGCTACTCGCCCGCGACACGCCCGCTCAAGGTGGGCGGCGACTGGTACGACACCATCGAACTTCCCGACGGCCGGATCGGTATCGTCGTCGGGGACTGCGTGGGCCACGGCCTCCAGGCGGCCACCGTCATGGGTCAGCTCCGCAGCGCCTGCCGTGCCCTGCTGCTCCAGGACACCAGTCCCGCCCAGACGCTGACGGCGCTCGACCGGTTCGCCGCCGCGCTACCCGGCGCGGGCTGCGCCACCGTCTTCTGCGGCATCCTCGACCCCGCCACCGGGCACCTGCGCTACTCCAGTGCCGGGCACCCCCCGGCGATCGTCGCCCACCGCGACGGCGCCACGCACCTGCTGGACCAGGGACGGTCCCGGCCACTCGCGGTCCGGTTGGGCGCGGAACGACCCGAGGCCGAGTACGCCGTGCCCGCGCGGGCCACGCTGATGCTCTACACCGACGGGCTCGTGGAACGCCGCCGGCAACCGCTGTACGACGGCATCGACCGGGCCACCGCGGCCGTCCAGGACGGGCGGACGGCTCCCATCGAGGACCTCGCCAGCAGCGTCATGGACCGGCTCGCCCCGGACGGCGGCTACGACGACGACGTCGCGCTGCTCCTCTACCGTCACCCCGGCCCACTGGAACTCGACTTCCCCGCCGAGGCCACCCGCCTCGCCCCCGTCCGGCGCGAGTTGCGCCGCTGGCTCGAGCGTTGCGGCCTGGACCCGTCCACCGCGCACAGCCTGCTCGTGGCCGCCGGTGAGGCCTGCGCCAACGCCATCGAGCACGGCCACCGCGACCGGCCCGGCGGCCAGATCCGGCTGCGGGCCACCGCCACCGCGGACGACCTGCGCCTCACCGTGATCGACTCCGGCCGCTGGAAGGCCCCCCAGTCCGCGGTCGACTCCTACCGCGGTCGAGGACTCATGCTGATGCGGACCCTGATGCACCAGGTCACGATCACCACCGGCGCCGCCGGTACCACCGTCGACATGCAGGCAAGGATTTCCTGATGACCACGCCGCTCACGTTCTCCACCAGCAGCCGTCCCGACGGCACGTGCGTCCTCGCCGTGGTCGGGGAGATCGACATGAGCAACGCGGAGACGTTCGCCACCGCCCTGGCCGGCGCCGCCGTGCGCGCCACGAAGGGGCAACTCGTCGTCGACCTCACGAAGGTCGAGTACCTCGACAGCGCGGGGCTCGCCGCCCTGTTCGCGCACGCCGACCAGATCCAGATCCTGGCCACCCCCCTGCTGGCGCCCGTCCTCACCATCTCCGGCCTGGCGGATCTCACCGCGGTGCACACCGGGTAGTCCGCCGCCGGCGCCACGGGGCTCCGCCCGAATTCCCGGAAGCGTTTCCCGCCGGTCGACGCCTCCGGCTGCGTGGCATAACAGCCCGGCCACCGCCCCCGTCGTGGTACGAATGTCCGGGAGCATGATCGGCGAGACGGACGGGCTGTGGCGCGGACCAGGGTGGACGGGCTCTTCCGACGCGCCCAGCAGACCCACCGGATCAGTTTCGTCGAACTCTTCTTCGACCTGGCCATCATCTTCGCGCTCACGCAGCTGTCACAGCGATTCCTGCGCGACTTCGACTGGGAGAACTCGCTTCAGACCCTGGTCCTCCTGGCGGCCGTCTGGTGGCTGTGGGTCGGCGCGGCCCGTACGACCGACTGGCTCAACCCGGAAGGGCCGTTCATCCAGCGGATCATCATCGGGATGATGTTCGCGGGGCTGGTGGCGGCCGCCTCCATACCCGAGGCCTTCGGCCGGCACGGGCTCGTCTTCGCCGGGGCGAACGTGGCGGCGCACTTCGTACGGCACCTGTCGATCATCGGGGCACTGCACGGTCACCCACTCGGCACGCGTTCGGTGCGCGCGGCGACGTGGTTCGGTTCGACGGCGATCCTGTGGATCGCGGGTGCGTTCCTGCCGGCGACGCCACGGCTGGTGCTGTGGTCACTGGCGGTGACCCTCGACTACCTCGGTGTCGGGCTGAACTGGCGGGTGCCGCGGATGCCTCCCCTACCGGAGGAGCACCTGCGGGTACGCGGCGATCATATCGCCGAGCGGCACCGGCAGATCTTCGTGATCGCGCTCGGGGAGGTGGTGTTGACGAGCGGCGTCACCCTCAGCCAGACCCGCCTCGACGCCGTCCGGATAGCCGCCTTCGCCATCACGTTCGCGACCACCGGGCTGATGGCCCGCGCCTTCTTCCTGCCGCGGGGGCTCTCCCTGCAGGAGACCCTGGACCGGCGACCGTCCTCGGCGGCCGTCCGCGCCTCGTACACGCACCTGGTCATGATTCTCGGGATCGTCATCACGGCCATGGGCGCCGAGATACTGATCGCCCGACCACTCGGCGAGACCCGAGCCCAGTGGTCGGCCGCCATCATTGCGGGGCCCTTCCTCTACCTCGTGGGCCGCGCCCTGTACGCCTGGGCCGTCTTCGAGCGACGCCCCTGGCGGGCCATCAGCGGCATGCTGGTCATCGCGGGCGTGTCCCCCGTCCTGCTGCGGTCACCGCCGCTCGTCGTGGCCGGCGCCGTCGGCGTGGTGCTGCTCGGCGTCGTACTCGGTTTCGGACGAATCGGCCCCGAGCCGATACGTACGGGAACACCGCTGGAACGACTGACCAGGAAGCGGGAGGACCCGAAGGAACTCTCCGCCTACGAGTTGTTCTTCGACCTCGCCATGATCTTCGCTCTCACGCGGGTGTCGCAGCGACTGTTGGCCGACCTCAGCCTGGTCAACGTCGCGGAGTCGATGGTCCTCCTGGCCGGGATCTACTGGATCTGGGTCGCGACGGCGTGGTCGACGGACTGGTTCAACCCGGACGAACCCCGACTGCAACGGCTCATCATCGTCATCATGTTCGTCGGGCTGCTGATGGCGTCCGCGGTGCCCACCGCTTTCGGGGACCACGGCCTGCTGTTCGCCGGGGGGTACGCCGGGATCCACATCGTCCGGGGATTCGTGATCGTCCCGGCGCTGCGCGGTTCCCCGTTGCAGGCACGCTCGGCGCGGGTCCTCATCTGGTTCAGCATCTCCGCCGTCCTGTGGCTGGTGGGGGCCTTCCTTCCCGCCTCGGGCCGGCTCGCGCTGTGGGCGGCGGCGATCGTCGTCGACGGCGCGAGCGCCTGGTTCGGTTGGCCGGTGCCGAAGCTGAGCCGCGCACCGGTGGCGCATCTCAAGGTGATCGGCGACCACATCGCGGAGCGGTACCGTCAGGTCTTCATCATCGCCCTGGGCGCGGTGGTCCTGCTCAGCGGCCGGGCCTACAGCGACGCGGGCTTCGACGCTTTCCGGACGCTGGCCTTCGTCCTCGCCTTCACGACCGCGACCGTCATGCTGTGGAGCTATTTTCTGCCGCGCGGACGGAATCTCGCGACGGCGGTCGACAGGGCCGCACCGAGGATCGCCGTCGCCGCCGGGTACTGCCACGGCATCATGATCGCCGGTACGGTCGTGGTGGCGGCCGGCGCCGAGATATACATCCGCCAACCACTCGGGCGCGTGGAGGCGGCGTGGTCGCTGGTCATCGTGGGTGGCATGGCCCTGCACATCGTGGGGCGGACCCTGTTCGGCGTCGTGATCTACGGGGCGCACCGCCCCTGGCGCGGCACCGTGGCGCTGCTCGTGATCGTCGGCATGTCGCCCGGGCTGCTGCTGGCGCCGCCTCTCGTGGTGGCGATCGCCACGACGGTCGTCGCGCTCTGGCTCACGCTCAGCTACCGGAGCGCCGCGGTCGCCCCCTCGCAGGCCCGCCGCTGAGCCCGCACCGCCGTCGCCGACCACCGTCTGACCGGGCTGCCCCGAACCGGAAACGGCTGGTCTCTGCGCGTCAGTCGAGCGGCTGCCGTGCCAGGACTCGTGGCTCCCTTCCGGCGAGCAGCCAGCCGCCGACGTACGCGAGCAGCGGCAGGCCGACGAGGATCGTGACCAGGTTGTGCGATGGCGCGTGTGTCAGCCAGTGCGGTTCCCGGTGGTGCCAGGCGAGCAACGCCAGGTACGCACCGACGGCACCGAGTGCCGCGCCGAGCAGTGCGAGGGCTCCGGAGGTCGCCCCGGTCAGGGCTCGCCGCGAGCCACGTCGCCGGGGAGCCGCGTCTTCCTGCCGTGCCGTCCGTCGGGCGCGGGGACGGCGGACAGTCGCTCTCCGTGAGACCGACACCGCGAGCGGGAGAACTCACTCTCCGTGTTCAGGATTGGCGCGATTCACTGCCATCGACGCCGAATCGTCCCGGCCTTGCGGGCGCTGACCAGCGCGTTTGTGTGGTGGCCGTCCTGAGCCGACCCACCCGCATTCGCTCCTTTGCTCTGCACCTCTATCTGCACCAGTCACGGACTGTGCCTGGTGCGTATTTGGGTGCAGAGCAAAGGAGGCGAAGAGGTGGGGTGCCCGCTCGGTGGTTGGTTGCGCTGAGTAGGCGATGGCGGAGCGGGGTGGGTGAGGTGAGGTGGGGCCTGCGACCCCGACCAGCCGGCCTTCGCGACCGTAAGGCGGTCGCCGGCCGGGCCCGGTGGCGGCGTGGAAGCCGAACTCCGGCCAGCGTTCCTCGGCAGCGGCAGTGGCGGGCCGCCGCAACCCGGGCCGGTCGGCGCGACTCGCGACCTCCATCACCGGACCATCGCCCGGCGTCGGTGCGCCGGCTCCGGTCAGCCCTGCGGCACCGCCGATTCGGCGGGCAGGCTGTCCATGAACGAGCTGACCGAGAAGACCGCCCGGCCGGCGCCGGCGGGGCCGTACCCGGGCGGGCTCGACAGGCCGTTCGCCTCCATGGTCGCGCGGTAGACCTCCAGCAGCCGGATGTGGTACTCCAGCGGCGCGCCATGCGGGTTGGTCCGGCCGAGTGGGGTGGTCGGCTCCGGGCACCAGGTGGTGAACCGCGGGGTGATGCCGCGGGACATGAAGTACTGCAGGCCCTCGGCCGTCGAGTCGATGGCCTCGTCCACACTGGTGAAGCCGTGCGGAGCGGCCATCTCGACACCGGCCACGAAGTTCGGGATGACGTTGCGCGGCCCGAAGACCTCGGCCGAGTCGAGGATGCGCCGGTGCCACTCCTCCCGGCCCACGTACCGCTCCTTGCCGGGGCAGTAGAGCTCGAAGAGCCGCTTGTCCCACACCTCGTAGTTCGGGTGGTAGATGCGGATCCCGTAGTCGTGGAAGCGCTGCACGTCGGCCCGCGGCAGGGCCTGGGCGACCACCTTGCCGATCCACCGGCCGGGGAACCGCTCCTCGATGGCCTGGGCGTAGCGGCCGTAGAAGTCGGCCTCGGCCAGCCCATCGACCTTCGAGGTGATGCTGCCGCCGGTGAGCGTGTACGCCTGCGACGCGCGCGTCGTGTCGTACCGGTCGATGATCTCCAACGCCTCGAGGACCTCGTCGACCGGCTTCACACCGGTGTACGGGCGCCCGGCCTGCTTGTGCTGGCGCCAGTTGTGGTTGATGTCGCAGTACTGGCACTCCTCCTTGGCGCCGAAGTACTGGCAGACGCGGAACGCGGTGAGGTAGATGAGGTAGCCCCACTGGATCGTGGGAGCGACCTCCATCACCGACTTGCCGTTGGCCAGCGTGTGCCGGTAGTAGTCCGGCATCGGGGGCAGCCCCACCTCGGCGATCGGCCGCCCGTCGAGGAAGAGCATCAGCCGACCGTCGTCGTCGGGCCGGACCCGGTACGGCGAGTCGGGGTTGGTGCGGACCGACACCACCGTGCGGCGCAGCTCGTACGGGCCGCCGGTGAGCACGATCTCCTCCGGGGGGCGGCGCAGGGCGGCAGCGCCCAGCTCCGGAAGCGTCCGGTGGTCGAAGGAGAAGATGAAGTACGACTTGGGCTTGACGTCACCGCTTTCGTTGTCCGTCAACGCCGAGTCGTCGAAGGCCAGGCCGCCACGCAGCAGGTCCTCCTTGATCACGGCCTCCCGCGGCACGTGCGGGAACCGGCCCATGAGGTCTTCGACGAGATCGGTACGCGATGGCATGCGCCCCTCCTGAACGGGTTGCGCGACGTGCCGCGCTCGGTGGAGCGCGGCAGGTGAGGAGTTGTCTGTCCGATCATAGTTGGGCGGAAACCGGCGGTTTCGGCGCCGCGGAGTGCCCGGCCGGCAGGGGCCGCCGACCGGGCGCGTCGCGCGTTCAGCTCTGCTTGGTCTCCCAGAAGATCGTCGAGATCTGCTCGATCTTCGCGAGGAGCTGGTCGGCCACACCCGGGTCCGCCGAGCCCTTCGCACCGCTGGCGCCGGCCAGCTTGGTGGCCTCGTTGAACAGGGTGTGCAGCTCCGGGTACTTCTCGAAGTGCGGCGGCTTGAAGTAGTCGGTCCAGAGCACCCAGAGGTGGTGCTTGACCAGCTCGGCTCGCTGCTCCTTGATGATCAGCGCCCGGGTGCGGAACTCCGCGTTGTCGTTGGCCTGGTACTTCTCGCAGATGGCCTTGATCGACTCAGCCTCGATCCGCGCCTGGGCCGGGTCGTAGACCCCGCAGGGAAGATCACAGTGCGCGCTCACGACGGTGCGCGGACGAAGGAGGTGCGCGAGTCCCATCGGATTCCTTCCGTTGACGACGTCGTCTCTCGGCGCGGCGCGGGTCGTCCGGGTCCGAGCGCTGATGCGCCCGGGTCGGAGCACCAGATCCCGCACCGCTCCTTGATCCACAGCGACGCTAGAACCTCAACCCGAGTTCATGTCAAGCGGGTGCGGGCGTAGTCGCCCACATCACGTCACGGGCGCCGCGACGTCAGCCGGATTTCGGGGTGCCGACGCGCAGCCGGTTGCCGTCCGGGTCGGTCACCTCGAGGTCGCGTCCCCAGTCCATGTCGTCGATCTTCGCGATGCGCCCTTCATGGTGACCGGTCCCTGGATCAGGACGCAGCCCTCGCCGTTGTTCCGCGAAGCGGGCGTCGTGTCCGCTGGTAGCGGATTCCGTGGGGCAGCGGTGGGTAGCCGAAGATCTGCCCCGCGGACGTCAGTGCCAGGACGCGCTCCGGCGACCCGGTGGCAGCCGCGATGGTCACCTGCTGATCGCGCGCCAGGGCGGCCTGCCGGACGGCCATCAGTACAGACAGCGCGGCGCAGTCGAGATACCTGAGCCTGGTCAGATCGAGAGCGAGGTGGGTGACCCAGGCGGGCGACAGCGACGCCGTCAAATCGCGCTCGAGTTGGTCGGCGGTGGCCAGGTCGGCCTCGCCGCTCACCGTGACGTGGCGGAGGCCTGGGCTCACGTCGCGTACGTCGCATCGCAGCAGGCCACGATCAGGGAAAGTGTTCATCGAAGGACTCGGTCCTCGCTCCGGCGAAGGGCGATGGGAGGGCCGGATGAGGGAGCCACCGTCGATCCGGCGCCGGGGAGGACAAACCAGATGCGCGGCGAAGCCGACCTCGACGTGGCACACGAGTGCCACCGAGAACGCTACCCGCGATCACCGCTAACCGCCACGCCGGGACGAGGGCCGTGCGCTCGGCGGTAACGACTCCTCACGCGCGTACCGTTGCGAGGGCGGCGCGGTGCCGGCCCGCCGGGTGAGGATGGTGACATGCGTCGACTGTCGCTGGTGCTGCTGACCGTGCTCGCCGTTGCCGTGGCCTGCGCCGCCCCCGACACCGGGCGGGGCCACCCGGACCGGTCGGCCGAGGTGCCGGCGCCCGCCGCGCTGCTCGCCGACGGCAGTGTCCCGTGGGTCGACATGAAGATCACCGATGAGGACCTCAACGGCCGACCGGCCGGGCCGCGCTCTCCGGCAGCCGGCAGCCGGCCGTGCCGGGCGGAGCAGTTGTCCGGGCTGCTCACCCGGTGGGCACGCTCCGGCAACGGCGGTGAGACACCGCGCGGCATGGACGCCGCCATCGGCAACCTGATTGGCGAGGTCGACGTCCGGAACGTGTCGAAGGTGGAGTGCACGTTGCGGGGTGAGGTGCCCACCACCATGCTCGCGGCTGGTCGCGAGATCCCCATGCGGTACACGCACACCATCAACGAGGAGGGCCGGGCCCGGGTCGTCGCCGTGCCCGCCGGCGGCCACGCACGCCTGCGCCTGGACTGGTCGGGGCCGTTCTGCCAGCGGCCGCGCGGACCGCTGGAGCTCGCGATCGAGTTGCCGGACGGCGGCGGCACGCTGCGCGCGCCGATCACCGCCAAGGACCGGCCCGGCTGCCAACGAGGTGAGGTGATCAATCCCTACACCCTGGCCACGCTGTTCGCCAGCGGGTTCGCCGAGCCGGTCACGGCGTCGGCACCCGCGCCCTCACCACTCGACCAGCTCACCGTCGCCGTCGCGGGGCCGCCGAGCGCCGCGTCCGGGTCGCGGCTCACCTTCCGCGTGACGCTCGGCAACCCGACCGGGGGCCCGCTCGCGTTGGACCCCTGCCCGGGATATCTGCTGGAGCGCTTCTCCCTCGGCGACACGGCAAACGAGCCCGTGAACACCTCTGCGCTGTACCGGCTGAACTGTCGCCCCCTCCCGCAGCTCTCCGCCGGCGGCACCGGCGTGTTCGAGATGGTCACGGAGGTGCCGGCCTCGATGCGCGCGGGGCGCGAGCTGACGGTCACGTGGAAGCTCTACCTGCCGCACTACGCGCAGCGCGGCAACCAGGTCGGGGCCTTCACCGTGACAGTCACCTGAGGCCGACACCGTCACCGTGCTCGTCGCCGATGACGGGGTGCGGGGGCGGGAACGTGTTTCGCGGCCGCGTCAGCGGGAATGCGCCGCCACGGGCCGTCCGCCGTGGTCGCTCGCCGACGCGGTCGATCAGCGGCCCGGAGAAGATGACGCCCAGGGGCCGGACGACGAAGGCCGCGGCGAGGTTCCGCGGCCTACCCCGTCGCCGGACGCGGCTGGTGCGACGCACTAGCATTGCCGCGGTCCAGGGCTGCTCTGTGGAAACGAGGCGACATGCGTTGGCTCCGGCGATTGCTGGGCGGCGGGCGGGTCCAACTCGATCCGGGGCGGCAGGAGGCCCTGCTACGGGACGTGCAGCAGCGGTACGGCGCCGGGGCGCAGGTCGGGTTTCCGGAGCAGGTCGAGGCGGTCACCGGTTTGCTGGACGGGGACGACGGCCTGGTGGTGGCGGCCCGGATCGTGAGCCAGGTGGCCGAGGAGGCGCACGCCGACCTCCAGGCCCAGGCCCAGGACATACAGCTTCGGACGGGCCGGCGGCTCGTGGTGCAGCGCCGGAACTACCGGCCGCTGTGGAGGGAGGCCGGTCCGGCGCTCCGATGGCCGCTGTTCGCGTTGCCGTCCGGCTTCCACCCGTACGCGCAGGTCGCCGGCGCCGTCGTGGCGATCGGCGGTCAGGCGTCCCGGCTGGACCGGGTGACCGACCCGAACCCGCTCGCGGCCCGCATGTTCGAGGTACTCGATCTGACAACGGTCGGCTGGGAGTTCGGACGGGTGCGGGTGGACACCGACGGGGCGGCCCTCGTCGACCGGACGATCACGAGCCTCGGTCAGGTCCTCGCCGCCATGGACGACCCGCCCCGACTGCCGCCTCCGGTCCGCGAGATGATGCGCCGCAACAACACCGTCGACGTGCACGACCCGCGCGCCGCCCGGGTGGTCGGTGGGATCAACGTGGGCGCGAGACTCCGGGAGCGGTTGCTGGTCTGACGCCGATGTGGCGGCGAGGAGCCGGTACGGGAGGTTGGCCGGCCGGCGCCGCGGCGCTCTCATCCGTCGGCGCCGGTATCCGCCAGCCAGGTGGTGAGCATCCGGCTGGTGTCCTCGCCGAGTGCCGCCGCCGCTCGTGCGGCCAATGCGACGAGCTCGCCGTGCTGCGCGACGGTGACCGCCAGAACGGGTGGTGGAGTCCGACGCCAGGTGGTCCGCGCGCCGTCGCGGGCGAGGCGGGTCACATCGGCCTTGCCACGTTCCGCCAGGCGGGAGTCCGGGTCGAGGGTGAGCGTCAGGGCGGCGCGCAACTGGACGTCGAGGCCGTGGCCGCGCAGCAGGCGGTAGCCGGCCTGGCGCAGCTCCGCCCGGCCTTCGCCGAGCAGTTGCCAGGGAAGGTCCGGCGGCAGGGCACGGCGCAGGGGCTTCAGGGCGGCGGTCGCCTCCCGGACCACGGCCGGCGACGGGTCCCGTAGCAGTGGAAGCAGTTCCTGCGCGACAACCGCGTCGAGCAGGCGCATCGCTCGTACCGCCTGGGCGCGGACCCGGGATCGTGGGTGGGCCAGCAGCGGTCGCAGCAGCGGGGCGTCCGCCGCCGAGCCGGTCTCGGCGAGCCCGGCGATCGCACCCGGCGCCGGCGTGGCGGCGCCGACCGCGGCCCGGTAGTGCTCCCGGGGGTCGATGCCGATCCGGCGGGCCGCGTCTCGGGCCACCGCCCGGACCAGCGGCGCGTCGTCATCCAGGCATGCGGCCACGTCGGCGTCCTGACCGACGCGGACGAGCCCGGTCAACGCCACTACCCGCACCTCGGCACGAGTCGACCGGGACAGGCGACGCAGGACGTCGTGCTGGCGGGTCCAGACGGCCTCGCGGCACGCCGCCTCCGCCGCCCCGCTCCGGATCCGCACATCCGCGTCGGTCTCGGCGCGGGTGACATGGTCGGGCAGCCGCAGGCCGCCCTGAGCCCGGACGATGTCGAACACGAACCTCCGCTGCCGCCGGTCATCCGATTCCAGCAGCCCGCGCCACACCCCCACCGGCGCCGACAGCAGCGCCGCCCGGATCTGGGTGACGGCGAAGCCACCTCGCGCCCGCGCGTCGACCCGCAGCGCCATCGGCAGCGCCGCCGGCAGGTAGCCGGTCGGATCGTCGGCGAGCACCAGCGCGAGTCCGGCTCGCGCCCGATCCCGTACCGGCTTGACCCAGTCAGCAGTACGGAGCACGAGGAACGGCACCAGCTCCGGGTACGGCCGATCGCGCATCGCCGCGACCGCTCGTTCCCGAATCCGTCCGTCGGCGTGCATGCTGGCCAGCGCGATCGCTACCGGCCCCAATGTGGTGGACGAAAAGCGGGCATCGACCCGCCGCAGCTCCTGGTACGGGCGATGCCACGATGCCTGCCGCGCGTGCCCGTCCAGCCGCGACACCAATCCTGGAACGTTGGCCACCAGCCGCAACGCGGAGCGCGCCAGCACCTCGTCGCTGCGGTCAACGACGTCGAGCAGCACCTCGATGAGACGGTTCATCGTCTCCCATCTGGCCCCTGCGCTGGCGTCGACAGCGCTGCGCACCGCTACGAGCACCTCCGCCACGGCGGGCTGCGGCCCGGTGTCGCGGCCCCGTCTCCCCCAGATCACCTCGCCATCCTGCCCGAGCCGGCGATCCCGGCCGTACCCGATTTCGCGGCCGCCTCCGACGCGGGCCCCAGGGTCCGTCCCGTCCGGATCCGCTCAGGCGGTCACCGCACCGAAGGACCGAGCACCAGGTCGTCCAGGTCGACAGCGCCGGCCATGGCCTCGGCGCCCCTGTCGTTCAGGTGCATGCCGTCGCCGCTGTCCAGCGCGGGGTGGATGTAGTCGGGGGCATCGGGGTTCGCGACAGCGCGGGCCACGTCGAAGACGGCGTCGAAGGCATCGGTCGTACGGATCCAGTCGTTCACGGCGCGGCGGGTGGCGAGCCCCTGGGGCGTGCTGATCTCGGGGCCGGCGCCACCGAAGGGGCCGATGGTGGCGACCAGGATTCTGAGGCCGGCCCGGTGGGCACGGTCGGCCAGGGCGGTGAAGCCCTCGACGAGGTCGTCGGCCGTCACGGGAGGTTCGCCCAGCATGACGGGGAGACCGAGGTCGTTGATGCCGAGGTGCACGAGGACGTGGGTCAGGGCCGGTATCGACAGGACGTCGCGGTCGAATCGCGCCAGCGCGTGTTCGCCGATCTCGTCGCGCAGGAGGCGGTTGCCGGCGATGCCCTGGTTGACCACCCACCCCCGGGTGAGGCGCCGGTTGAGGAAGTCGACCGAGCGGCGGTTCGCGCTGGTCGTCGTGCCGACTCCCTCGAACCAGGAGTCGCCGAAGGCCACGGCGATGGAGGTGTCCGGCGGGGCGAGCACGTCGACACCGGAGATGTAGAAGCGGCCTCCCACCTGCTCTGCCGCCGGGAACGGGGACGACGCGACGTGGTTCCCGTCGGCGATCCACGCGACCTCGGCCGGCATGTGGGAGTAGGTGGCCAGGCCGGTCTCCTCGGGAAGGTAGAGGCTCACGACCAGGTCCGCGCCCGCGGCGATGGAGAGGTCGACCGGGTCGGAGACGGCCTCTTCGCCCGCCGCGACGACGCACCGTTCGGCGCCGTCGAAGGTGAGGGCGACCCGCGTGTCACCGACGGCCACGGTCGCGGCGGCGACGGTCAACGGGGTACGCCCGTAGCGGTTCGTCAGGCGCACCCGGACGGCTTCTCCCCCGCCGGCCATGTGCAGCACCTGACGTACGGTCTGGTCGGCGAAGCCACGGGGTCGGCTCAGCTGAAGGTGCTCGTAGGGGCTGATGACTGCGGTACGGAAACCGGCCGTCCAGATCATGTCGTTCCCATGGTCCGTGCCGTGCGAGGCGGCGATCAGGCTTGTACGTGAAGTCTCCGACACCCAGCCCGGGCCGGAGCGGCGTTGGCCGGATCACCGGGTTCGGCAGGTCGTCGGCCGACCCGGCGGGGTGCCTGCGGGGTCAGCCGACCACGGTCGCGAGGACCTCGTTGAAGGCTTCGGTGGAGCTCGGGTGGGTCCAGATCGCGTCGCGCAGGCTGCTGGCCGTGGCGCCGGTGCGCATGGCCAGGGCCACGGTGTTGATGAGTTCCTGCGCGTCGACGCTGAGCAGCGCGGCACCGAGGATCTGGTCGGTCTCGGCGTCGATCACGAACTTCATCAGGCCGCGGACGTCGTCCAGGATTCGGGCCCGGGGCATCGCCGCGATGGCCGCGATCGCCTGGGACGCCACGCGCACCGGGCGGCCGGCGGCGCGGGCCTGCCGCTCCGTCATGCCGACGCGAGCCAGCGGCGGTGTCATGAACAGCGTGTACGGAACCGCCACGCGGTCGGCCGTCGAGCGCTTTCCCTCACCCAGCAGCTGGTCGGCCACGATCCGGTAGTCGTCCAGCGAGATGTACGTGAACTGCGGCCCCCCGTTGACGTCACCCACGGCGAAGATGTGCGGGCGGCTCGTGCGCAGATGCTCGTCCACCTCGACGGCGCCGCGCTCGGTGGTCCGTACTCCGGCCGCCTCGAGCCGCAGCTCGGCGGTGCGCGGTGCGCGGCCGGTGGCGGCCAGCACCGCGTCCGCCTCGATCGTGGCGGCCTCGCCGTCCACCTCGTAGGACACGATCGCGGTGTCGGCGGTGTCGGTGACCCCCGTGACGCGGGCGCCGGTGCGGAAGGTGACGCCCTCCTCGCGCAGGATCTGCTCGGCGGCCCGGGCGACGTCGTCGTCCTCCGCGCGGAGGATCCGCTCGGCGCCCTCCAGGACCGTGACGTCGGCGCCGTAGCGACGCAGCATCGCCGCGAATTCGATCCCCTGGTAACCGGCGCCGATGACGACCGCGCGGCGTGGTAGGTCGGGCGAGCCGATCAGGTCCGTGCCGGTGACCAGGTGCCTGCTGTTCCGGAGTCCGGGAATGTCCGGTACGACGGTCTGGGCGCCGGTGTTGATGACGATGGTGTCGGCGGTGATCTCCATCCGGTCGCTGCCGGCCGTGACCTCCACCCGCTTCTCGTCGAGGAAGGCGGCGGTGCCGGTCACCACCGTCACGGAGTCGAGCGTGTCCAGCATGCGGAAGTTGTTGCGGCGCAGCGTGGCGGTCAGCGACGCCGTCCAGGCCACGGAGTCGGCGTACCACGACGAGGCGTCCGCGCCCTGCGGCCGTGCGGAGGCCCGGTGGATGAGCGCCTTGGTGGGTACGCAGCCGATGTTGATGCAGGTGCCGCCGTACATCTGGTCGGACTGCTCCACCATCACCACGCGTCGGCCTCGACGGCCGAGGGCCGCCGCGAGCGTCTTCCCGCCCTTGCCGAAGCCGACGACAAGCAGATCCGCGTGCAATCCGTTCATGGGACTAGGCTGGACCGCGACGTGTGATCTATCAAGACCACTTCGGCTCAATATTCGTCGAGATTGGCTCATGGATCCGATCAGCACCCTCATCCGCATGGCCCGGCTGGAAGCCACGGTCGACGTACGCTGCCTGCTTGCCGGCCGCCACGTCCTGGACAATCCGCCCAGACCGGGACAGGTGCCCTTCCACCTGCTCTTGGAGGGCCACTGCGTCGTCGAATTCGGCGATCGTACGGTCGAGCTGCGCGCCGGCGACGTCCTCGTGCTGCCGGGCGCCGGACAGCATCGCGTGCGGGTCGTCGCCGAGGACCCGCCGGCACCGCCGGAGCGGCAGCTGAGCGGCTCGGTGGAGACCCTCCGCAGCGCCGGCACGTCGTCGATCGACCTCTTCTGCGGCCACTACACCTACCGGGTGGGCGCCGGTGAACTTCTCTTCGCCGGGCTGCCCGACATCCTGCACGCGTCCTTCGGCGCCGGCGCCGGATCCCCGCTGCGCCTGCTCGGCGAACTCGTGCGGCACGAGGCGACCCTCGACGGCCCGGGCGCCGGCGCCCTGCTCGCGTCGCTCTGCGAGGCGCTCCTCGTGCTCGTCCTGCGGGGGGACGGGCGTGAGCGTCGGGCCACCACGAACCTCGCCAGGCCGTGGACCGCGGTGACGGACGCCGGTCTACGGGCGGTCGTCGACGCCGTGGTACGCGAGCCGGAGAAACCGTGGACGATCGACGGGCTCGCCCGCGTCGCGGGGGTCTCCCGGGCCACGCTGGTGCGGCACTTCTCGGCGGCGACGGGCATGGGCATCGCCGACTTCGTGACCCGGACCCGGATGATGATCGCCGCCGACCTGTTGACCACCACCGGTCGTGGTCTCGACGACGTCGCGGCGCGCGTCGGCTACCGCTCGACCTCCGCTTTCGGCAAGGCGTTCCGGGCCGCCACCGGAACGACCCCCGCACGACTGCGCCGCACCGCCGGGCAGGTCGGCCGCTGACCTCGGCCCCGTGGCGATTGACCGAAATCGAGCGCGCGGCAACCGGGGTCTGGGCAGGATGGAACGGGCGTCGCCCGCGCGGGACCGCCCCGCCAGGGGAGGTGTCAGATGGCCGCCGTCCGGATTCCGACGAGCTTCTTCGGCATCCCCTTCGGCCTCGCCGGCATGGGCAACACCTGGAACGTGGCCGGACGCGCCGGCGCCGTGCCGGTCTGGATCGGCAGCGCCCTGCTGGCGCTCGCGGCGCTTACCTGGCTCGTCGTCGTGGTGGCGTACGCGGCACACGCGCTGCCCAGGCCGCGAACGCTCGTCGGCGACCTCGTGGATCCCATCGCCGGTTCGTTCGCATCCCTCGCCGTCATCACCCCGATGCTGCTCGCCGCGCAGGGCGTCGTCCCGCACCACATGGGGGTCGGGCGGATCCTCGTCGACGTGTTCCTGCTCCTCACCCTCGTCTACGGCGGCTGGATAACCGGGCAGTGGATCTACGGCCGGCTCGACATCGACCAGATCAACCCCGGCTACTTCCTGCCCACCGTCGCCGGCGGGTTGATCGCCTCGGCCGCCGCGTCCGCCGTCGGGCAGCGCACCCTCGCGACCATCATGCTCGGGCTCGGGCTCGTCTGTTGGCTCGTCCTCGGGTCGCTGATCCTCAACCGCCTCTTCGTCCGGCCGATGCTGCCGGCGCCCCTCGTGCCGACCCTCGCGATCGAGGTGGCCCCCTCCGCCGTGGCCGGGCTCGCGCTCTTCGCCCGCAACGGCGGCCGGATCGACGTCTGGGTCATGCTGGTCTCCGGGTACGGGCTGCTCCTGGTGCTCGCGCAGATCCGCCTTCTCCCGCTGTACCTGCGGCTGAGGTTCGGCCCGAGCTTCTGGGCGTTCACCTTCTCCTGGTCGGCGGTCGCGACGGTCACCCTGCACTGGATCACCGACGGCGAACCCTCGGGTCACCGCGTCTACACGTACCTCGTGCTGGCGGCCATCTCGGCCCTCATCGGCGGCATCGCCGTACGGTCGGTCGTGGAGGCGGCGCGCGGACGGTTCCTGCCGCGGCCCGCCCCACCCGCGTCCTGACCTGCCGCCGTCGTCACCTCGTCCGTTCCCCGTCGCCGCCTCTTGCGCCTCTTCTACAACGTTGTAATACTCGTCGGACCGCCGCCACCAGGAGGGTCCGATGAGCGCCGACGTTCGTAACCCGCAGGCCGTCGAGGCAGGAGAAGTCCCGGTGGAGGCGCTCGGCGACCTCTACCGGGACGGGATCACGGCGCGCCGGGGCGCCTTCGCCGTCGACTGGGTCGAGCGGGTGGGCGAGGACATCGACGCCGCGTTCCGCGAGGCCCGCGCCCGCCCGGACGGCGCCGTCGGGCGCGGCCCGCAGCGGTGGTACGTCGAGATCCATCCGGAGCAGTTGCGCGGCTTCGTCGACCTGGTCACCCACCCGTGGGTGGTCGCGGTCTGCGAGGCGGTGCTCGGTCCCGAGTACGAGATCGTCGAGCTGGGTTTCGACATCCCGTTCCCCGGCGCCGCCATGCAGCCGTGGCACCGGGACTTTCCGATGCCGCCGGACACCCGCCGGCAGCGGCGGCTGACCTCGCTGGCGTTCAACCTCACCACGGTGGACACCGTGGAGGAGATGGGACCGTTCGAGATCGCCCCGGGCACGCAGTGGGACGAGGGCGACGACTTCGACCACGGGATGTTCCCGCCCAAGGACCGCTACCCCCGCTACCAGGCGCGAGCCGTACGGAAGTATCCCCGCCGCGGCGACATCTCCGCCCGTTCGGCGCTCACCATCCACCGCGGCACCCCGAACGTCTCGACGCTCGCCCGTCCGGTCCTGGTGCTCGGCGTGGACGCGCCCGGCGCGGGCAACGCGGCACACCACGACATGGCCGTCACCCGGGAGTACTGGGAGAGCCTGCCGGCGTCGGTGCGCGCGCACCTGCCGTGCCCGGTCGTGGAGACGCTGACGCCGATCCGCCAGAAGCACACGATCGAGGGCCTGGTGATGGGCGCGGAGTGAACGCGGCCGGCAATGGGCCGAACGCACCCGTAGGACCCTTGGTGATACCTTAGGCCCCCTAAGTTCAATGCTAGGGGGGCGAAGGTCTGCGATGCCGAGGCAGGGATTGACGCGGGAGCGAGTGCTCGCCGCGGCGGCGGACCTGGCGGACGAGGTGGGCCTGCCCCGGCTGACCGTCGCGGCGGTCGCTCGACACTTCGGCATCTCCGACGCCGGCCTCTACGTGCACGTCCGCAGCCGCGATGCGCTGATCCAGCAGGTCGCGGTCCGGGCGGCCGCGGCATTCGCGGACGACCTCGCGCTCGCCGTGGCCGGTCGCGCGGGCCGGCAGGCCCTCGTCGCCTTCGCCGACGCCTACCGGGCGTTCGCGGTGGCGCACCCGGGGCAGTACACCGCGACCCAGCTACCACTACCGGCCGAGGTCGGCACGACGTCGGTGGGGCATCTGCGCATGATCGAGCTGAGCTACGCGATGCTGCGCGGGTACGGGCTCGACGAACCGGCGCTGACCGACGCGATCCGCTTCGTACGCAGCACCCTCCACGGTTTCGCGAGCCTCGAGGCGAGCGACGGGTTCGGACACCCCCGGGAGCTGGACGTCTCCTGGCACCACATCCTCGACGCGATGCACACGACCCTGAGCAACTGGCCCAACCGGAAAGAAGAACAGCGATGACCAGCCACGAAAGCGACCACCAGGACGTCACGTCGGCGGACGGCACCCGCCTGGTGGTCCGGCGGACGGGCGCCGGAGACCCCGTCGTCCTCCTCCATGGCTCCGGGGGCGGCCTGCACTCCTGGGCCACGGTCGCCGACCATCTCGCCGGCGACCACGAGCTGTGGATGCCGGCGCGGCGCGGGTACGGGCCCAGCGACGTTCCGTCCGGGACCAAGTCGTTCACGGACGAGGTCGCCGACGTTGTCGCGGTCGTCGAGGCCGCCCGCCGGTCGTCCGGCAGGCCCGTCCACCTCGTCGGGGCGTCCTACGGCGCCACCCTGTCGCTGCACACCGCCCTGGCGCACCCGGGCAGCCTCCGTTCGCTCGCCATCTTCGAGGCGCCCCTCTTCGCGGGCGGCCCGGACACCGCCCCCCTGCTCGATCGCTACCGGACCGCGTTCGAACGGGATGACGCCCCGGCGATGATGGCGACGCTGAACCAGGTGACGCGCGTCCCCGCGGAGATCGTCGCCGCGGCCGCCGATGCGGCGGCCGCCCGGAAGCCCGACCCGGCCGAGGCGCGGCGCGCGGCGATCGGCTGGCTGCACGATCTCGAAGCGCTCGCCGGGGACAGCGCGGACATCGCCCGCTGGTCCGCCATCACCACGCCGACGCTGCTGATGCAGGGGGCCGACACCTGGGAGCCGATGCCCACCACCATGAACACCCTGGCGAAGACGATCCCCGGGGCGCGTCAGATCGTGTGGCCCGGACAGTCGCACTTTGTCACCATGACCGCACCGCGACTGTTCGCCGACGCCCTGCGCGAGTTCTTCACCGAGGTTTCGGTGTAGCCGGGCGAGTCCGGTCCCGGGCCTCGGCCAGCCGCACCGGCCGGGTCCGGGTCCAACTGGCCCAGCCACGCTCGCGCATCAGGTCCAGCAGCCGCTGCGCCCGCGGGTCGCACTCGACCGCGAGTGCGTCCAGAAGGCCGAACGGCACCTCGTCGTGCGCCTCCTCGTCGGGGTCGATCTCGTCGGCGATGTATGCCTGCTCGGCAAGGCCGGCCAGGATGTCGGCGGCTTCCTCCAGACGCGGGTCGTCGTTGGCCACGTCGCTCTCGAGGATCTCCGACCCGAGCCGGTAGAGCCGCACGAGTCGCGGATCGTCGAGCTGCGCGAACTTCTCGGCCATGAACTCGCCGGTGCGATCGGGCCAGCGGGCCACCACGAGGATCCACCCGTCGCGCTCCGCCTCCACCAACCGCTCCGACACCCCCAGCCTTCGAAGCCGGTCGAGATAGCAGACCACCTCCGGCGGCAGCGCCAGGCTGTCCCCTACGGCGAGCTGCGCGATCTGCTTACGGCTGGATTCGAGCCGCTCGATCTCCGCGCGCAGGTCGCTGTCGATTCCCTCGACCGCATCGGCGAAGGCCGACGCGTCGGCCTCGAGCATCTGCCCGATCCGGGACAGCGGCACGCCGGCGTTGGCGAGGGTGCGGATCTTGATGAGCGACACGACCGCCTTCGCGCCGTACCGTCGGTAACCCGAGGCGTCCCGCTCCGGCTCGGGCAGGAGCCCGATCTGGTGGTAGTGCCGCACCGCCCGCGCCGTGACGCCGGCGTACGCCGCCAGTTGACCGATCGTCAGCATGCTCTGATCCTGCCCCGACCCGCCCGGCGCCGGGTCAGGAGATCCTGCGACGGTAGGTGATGGTGGCGAACACGTAGGCGACGACGAGGATGCCGACGCACCAGGCGAGGGCGATCCAGATGTCCGTGCCGACCGGTCGCTCGGTGAGCAGGTCGCGGATCGCGTTGACGATGGACGTCACCGGTTGGTTTTCGGCGAAGGCGCGTACCGGGCCGGGCATGGTGTCGGTGGGCACGAAGGCCGAGCTGATGAACGGCAGGAAGATGAGCGGGTAGGAGAACGCGCTCGCGCCCTCCACGGACTTCGCGCTGAGGCCGGGGATCACGGCGATCCAGGTCAACGCCAGGATGAACAGGAGGAGGATCCCGGCGACCGCCAGCCAGCCCAGCACTCCGGCGCCCGAGCGGAAGCCCAGGACGAGGGCGACGAGCACGACGAGCACCAACGAGATCACGTTGGCGACCAGTGAGGTCAGGACGTGCGCCCACAGCACTCCCGACCGGGCGATCGGCATGGACTGGAACCGCTCGAAGATCCCGCCCTGCATATCACCGAAGAGCCGGAACCCGGTGTAGGAGATGCCCGACGCGATGGTGATGAGCAGGATGCCGGGAAGCATGTAGTTCACGTACGACACCGGCCCGGTGTCGATCGCGCCGCCGAACACGTACACGAACATCAGCATGATCGCGATCGGTGTGACCGCGGTCGTGATGATGGTGTCCAGACTGCGGGTGACATGCCGCATGGTCCGTCCCGTGAGGACGGCGGTGTCGGCGAGGAGATGCGTGGCCATGGCTGTTCCCTATCTCTTGTTCGCCGCGGTCTTGCGGGCGTGGCTGTCCCTACCGGTGTCGCTGCCTTCGTCGTCCTCGCCGGAGTCGCCGACGACCGCGAAGAAGACGTCTTCGAGCGAGGGCTGCTTCTCGACGTACTCGACCGTGGCAGGGGGTAGCAGTTGCCGGAGCTCGGCCAGCGTGCCGTCGACGATGATCCGACCCTGGTGGAGGATCGCGATCCGGTCGGCGAGCTGTTCGGCCTCGTCGAGGTACTGGGTGGTGAGCAGCACTGTCGTGCCACCCTCGGCGAGCTCCTTGACGGCCTGCCACACCTCGATGCGCGCCTCCGGGTCCAGCCCGGTCGTCGGCTCGTCGAGGAAGATGACCGGCGGATCTCCGATGAGACTCATGGCGATGTCGAGGCGGCGGCGCATGCCACCGGAGTACGTCGCCACCCTCCGGGCGCCCGCCTCGGTCAGCGAGAAGCGCCTCAGCAGGTCGTCCGCGATCCTGCCCGGATCCCTGAGGCGCCTCAGTCGGGCCACCAGGACGAGGTTCTCCCGCCCGGTGAGGATCTCGTCGACCGCCGCGAACTGCCCGGTGAGGCTGATGGATCCGCGCACGTCGGCGGCCTGCGTCGCGACATCGAAGCCGTTGACCCGCGCGGTCCCCGCGTCGGCCTTGAGCAGCGTGGACAGGATCTTCACCACGGTGGTCTTGCCGGCCCCGTTGGAGCCGAGCAGAGCGAAGATGCTCCCCCGGGCCACGGCGAGGTCCACGCCGCGCAGCACGCGCAGCTCCTTGTACGACTTCTCCAGGCCCCGCACGTGGATCGCGGGCCCGTCGACCTGATCGGTCGTGCGCGGGTTGCTCATGACGGCCAGCATGCGGGGTTGACGCTGCGTCAAGGTCAAGCCCGCGGGCCAGGTGCTCGCTGTCGGCGACAGAGCGTCCCGCTCGCCAGGGCTTGGCCGAGGGGGCTGGTCAGCCCCGGGCGACGTGCGACCCCGCGTACCGACCTCTCACCGGCCGGTGGCGTCGATGAGCTCCCGCAGGATGTCGGCGTGCCGGACGGTCTCACCCGTCATGTGGGCGAGCACCCACCGAAGCGTACGAGGCGAGGTGCTGGACCAGACCCAGCAGCGTGGTGTCGGAGACGACGAGCCGGCGCCGCAGATGCTCCTCGATCAGGCCCGCGACCTTCTTCAGCACGCATGCGTGCGTGGCGGTCCCCGGGCTCCCGATCAGTCCGGCGGATCGGCCGGCTGCTGCCCGGGCCAGAACGGCCACTCCTCGAACACCCGACAGCGCCCGTCGTCGGCGAATCGCATGATCCACAGGTCGCGGTACTCCTGGTCGACCGGGTCGCCGTAGCGGACCTCCAGGCGCGCCACCGCGGTGTCGCCCTCGACGGCGACGATCTCCCTGGTCATCTGGAACACCTCGTCTGGGCCCTTGCGCTGCTGTTCCCACATCCGCGCGATGGCCAGCAGGCCGACGACGGGCGTCCAGTAGGGCCCCTGCTGGTAGCTCGCATCCTCGGTGAAGAGCGTGACCAGCCCGGTCGTGCCCGGCGTCCGCCACGCCTGCTCGTAGGCGGCGAGCCAGCCGGCGACATGCTTCCTGTCCATGGCACTCCACCCTGCCATCGGGCGGGCCGTCGGCGACCGCGAACGAGCGGAACAATCACCTCGCCAGGCGGCGGCGGAACTCATAGCCTGGCCAGCGTGGGCAGCCTCGACGAGCGTGACCTGGTCCGGCGGGGGTACGACGCGCTCTCCTACCACTACCGGGCGGACGACGCCGACGACGGCCAGTACGCTCCCTGGCTGGCCGACCTGCACCGACGCCTACCGACTCCGGCGGCGGTCCTCGATCTCGGGTGCGGCTGCGGTGTGCCGGTCGCCCGGTTCCTCGCCGACGCCGGGCACCACGTCACCGGCGTCGACATCAGCGACGTGCAGATCGAGCGGGCACGCCGGCTCGTGCCCAGCGGCACCTTCGTCCGCGCCGACGCCACCCGACTCGACCTGCCACCGGCCTCGTTCGACGCCGTCGTCTGCCTCTACGCCCTCATCCACATGCCCCTGACCGAGCAACCGCGGCTGATCAGGAGCATCGCGAGCTGGCTACGCCCGGGCGGCTGGCTGCTCACGACCGTCGGCGACAGCGCCTGGACCGGCACCCAGGACAACTGGCTCGGTGGCCCCGCCAGAATGTGGTGGAGCCACGCCGACGCCCGCACCTACCGCTCCTGGCTGCGACAGGCGGACCTGACCGTCACCGCCGAGGACCACATTCCGGAAGGCGCCGGCGGACACGCGCTCTTCTGGGCGCGGCGCCCCTCGACCGTCCGGCGTGGCCGCCCCGCGTCGAAGCCCGCGACCGCTACCGGCGCTGTTCCCAGTCGGCCCGGGTGAGGACGTACTCGACTTCTCCGTGCTCGGAGCCCGGTATCGCCTCGGGCCAGTCCCCCGTGAAGTTCCGCAGGAACACCAGGCCCGACTTCTCCATCACCCGGCGGGATCGCGTGTTCACCGCCATGGTGTTCGCGGTGACCCGTTGCACCCCGAAGTCGGTGAACCCCTTGGCGATCAACGCCCGCGAGCCCTCGGTGGCGTACCCCTTGCCCCAGGCGGCCCTGTTGAGCCGGTAGCCGAGCTCGACCACGTCGGCGCTGTGCTCGTCCAGGGGACGGAACTCGAACCAGCCCAGGAACGCACCGGTCGCCTTCTCCTCGGCCGCCCAGTAGCCGCGGGTACCGATGCACGGGTGGTCGTGCAGGAGCCGCGGCAGGATGCGCGATCTGATCGTCTCGCGACTGGCCGGCTTGCCACCGTTGATGAAGCGCATGACCTCGGGGTCGTCGTCCAGCGCGAACAGGCGGTCGGCGTCGTCGTCGGTGAACGGACGCAGCACGAGCCGTTCGGTCTCCAGGAAGACAGACATCTCGTGATCCTCACGGCCACCGGGCGGCGCCGCCACCGGATATCGCAGCCGGCCGGCCACCACCTTTCGGCCGTCACGACGTCCGCATCTGGTCAGTCCTTCGGTGCGACCCGGATACGGTTCCCGTCAGGATCGGCTGCGAGGAAGGTCAGCCCGAACCCCGCATCGCGAGGCTGGTGCAGGATCGTGACGCCCTTGGACTGCCACTGCTTGAAGATTGAGTTGATCTCGTCGGGTCCACCGCCGCCGATGGCCAGGCACACCTCACTGGTACGCGGGACATCCGGCGACAGGTCCTCGAACTGGCCGGACCACAGAGCGAGGTCAGCGCCTGGTCCGAGGTCGAAGGTGATGTATCCCGGAGTCTCGAGCGAGGGGCTCATGCCGAGGAGGTCGCCGTAGAAACGGGCTGCGGCGGGAGCGTCGTTCACATAGACGATGGACACGACGGATGTGGTCATGCTTGTTCCTTCTCGCAGGTCGGGGGTACGCATCCACCAGCCTGGCCGGAATATGCGCCGCATCGTGTCGCAATTCCTGAAAAACTTGTTGGGTGACCCCGGACCGCTTCTTCGCCCTGATGCTGCTACTGGAATCGAGGGATGGCGCGACCACACAGGAACTTGCCTCGGCGCTCGGGGTTTCCCTGCGAACCATCACCCGGGACCTGAACTGGCTCCGCGACGCCGGTCTGCCGGTGACCGCACACCGGGGCCGCCTCGGCGGCGTGACCATGCTGCCCGGGTCCGGGCTCGACCTCACGCGGCTCACGGCTGACGAGCGTGATCACCTCTCGCTCATCGGGCTGGATGAAAAGCAACGCGCGGAGCTCGACGCATCGGTCGAAAGCCGGCGCGCGCTCGCCAAGATCGCAGCGAAACAGTCACGTCGAGATCAGGAACTCCTGCCGCTCACCGACGTGGTGCACGTGGACAGCCGTCCCTGGCTCCAGACATCAGGGTCCGGCACGACTCCGGCTTCGCTGATCGGCTCGGTGCGGCGAGGTCGCCGGCTACGGATCGAGTACGACAGCTCACGCGAGTCATGTCCACGCGACCTGGTCGTGGATCCCTACGGGCTGTTCGCCAAGGCCGGCGTCTGGTATCTCATCGCCGACTGTGCCCGGGTGCCACGGATGTACCGACTCGAACGGATCACGACGTGGGAGGAAGTCAATCAGCCACGACGGATCCGCGAGAACCAGACCCTGGCCACCGTCGCTGCCGCGCTCATTGATCAGTGGGCACACAACCACGCGATAGAGGTCAGCGCCACCATCGACCAGTCCCAGTTCGAGCGGGCGGAACGGATTCTCGGCCCACGACTCGTCCGGGACGACCGGGAAGAATCCGCCACCGGCCACAAGGTAACAGTTCGCTTCCTGCATCTAGAGGACGTGCGAGCATTGCTGCCGTTCGGGGACGCCATTACTGTGCACGGCCCCACCGAAGCCCGGGCTCACCTCCGCGCCCTCGCCACCAACCTTGCCCACCACTATGCGCCGTCACCAACGTCCTGACCACCAACACCTGGGCTAGCGGCCAACGGTGCGCCGGAACCCGCGCCCCACTGCCAGGTGGCGGTGTCGGGATCGATGCCGTGGGCGCGTGCGCTGGCGTCGATGCTCCGACGGAACCACGTGGCGAGGCCGGCGCGGATGCCGTCGTAGTGGGCAGCGAATCCCGGATCGGCCTCGTACATGCGACCGAGACAGACCTGCATCTGCCGGGTGAGGGGAAAGTACGCGGTGAACACCGCGCGGTGCCGCTCGACGAGTTGGTTCGCCTCCGCGCTGCCAGGCGCGATACCGGCGTCCACCGCGTCCCCGAGGGCAGCGTCGAGGTCGGCGACGGCGTCGGCGATGGCCTGCCATTCCTCCGGACCGCGGAAGGCCGCGCGTTCGGCGTACTGCCGCCACTGCGTCGTGTCCCCGTAGCGCTCACGGGCCTGGGCGGGCCAGTCCGGGTTCCACTCGGGCCCGAGGATCGCGGCCTGCTGCTCGGCGGTCAGCAGCAGGCCGCGCTCGTGGGCGGCGATCATCCGGTCCAGGCCGACGCCGAGCTGCTGGAGGCGGTCGATCCGTTCGGCTACCTGGGTGCGCTGCGCCCGCAACGCGGCGAGCACGTCCGCGGTCGAGTCGTCCAGGACGGCCCGGATCCGGTCCAGGCCGAGGCCCATCTCCCGGTAGACGACGATGCGGTGCAGGCGCTCCAGATCGCCGGCGGTGTAGAGCCGGTAGCCGGCGGTCGTACGCAGCGACGGTCGCGCCAGACCGATGTCATCCCAGTGGTGCAGCGCGCGGACCGTCACGCCGAGACGCGTCGAGACCTGACCGACGGTCAGGCCGTCGACGTCGGTGGCATCAGGCATGCCCCTCATTGTCGTCGCGACCGGCGCCCGCTGGAGTGATCCCGACGGCGGCAAGGTTGCGCGCCTCCGGACTGGCCGGATCGAAGGGCTTCCCCGCGGTGAGGATGATCCGTGCGTTCTCGGGAGTGATGACCTCCACGTCGCGGGTGTTCCAGGGCGTGTCCCGGGGGCCGTCGACCGAGTGGGGGCGCAGCGCGCGACAGGCTTCGACGAGGGAGTCGATCTGGTTGAGCACGCACGAGAAACTGATGCTGATCGCGGGCGCCTCCTCCGGAACGCTCGGCGCCGCGACGAGGAGCACGTCCTGGAACGCCCAGCGGCGCAGGTGCACGAGCCTGCCGGGGATGCTGAACAGGTCGACGAAGCCGAGCCCACGAATCCAGAAATCCAGCGACCCCGCCAGATCGCTCGTGGGGATCGTCACGAACGCGGGCATGCCGTAGATGCCCCGGAAGGGCTCCGGCGCAACCGCGTCCGGGCCGGGAACGGGCACGGGACTGATCTCGAAAGCATCGTAGTGGTCACCCATGGACCCCACCCTCCCGCCTCACGCGGCGTGAGGGTCAAGCCCGGTACGCCGAGCGTCAGGACGTTGCGCTCCCGGTGGCTGTCGGTTGCTCCGCCGTTGGCTCCTCGGTCGGGTCCGCCGTCGGCTCCTCGGTCGGGTCCGCCGTGGGTTCATCGGTCGGGTCCGCGGTCGGCTCCTCCGTCGGTGTGGCCGTCGTTCCGTCCGTCGGCGTTCCCGTCGGTCCCTGGGAGACGCCGTCGGACGTCCTGGGGGTCGGCGCGCCCGAACTGCCTCCTTGCGAGGGCGTAGCCCCGACCGGCGTCTTCCCACCCGCGGAACGGGTGGCCGTGGGCGTGGCGGATCCGGGCGCCCGAACCGGCATACCGGCGGAACCGCGAGTGTCCGGTTCTCCGCCACCGCCACCAGGGCCGGGGCCGGGGCCGGTGCCGTCCTCCGGCGTCGGCATCGATGGCGGCGCCGCGGGAGGCACCACGGGAGGTGCCGACGGTCCCCCGGTCGGACCCGACATCATCCCGGTGGGGTCAGCGAGCACCAGGACGGCGGCCGCGGCGGCCAGCGATCCGAGAAGCACCGCGAGCGTCGTGTGGCCACGGCGGAGGGCGCGGCTCGACGTACCCGCGAGGGCCGGTTGCCGGGCGGCCAGGCGCGCGGTCCGCGGCTCGGTCGGGCCGAGGTCGACAGCGGCCGTCGCCTCCTGGTCGGGCGAGGCCGCGAGAGCCTGCGCCGCGGCGGCCATGGCCGCCGCCGTCGGGAAGCGCTCGGTGGGCTGCTTGGCCATCGCGGTCGCCACCAGCTGCCGGACCTCCGCCGGGACGTCCTCGGGCAGCGGCGGCGGCTCCTCCTCCAGGTGCCGCAGGGCCACCGCGACGGCGTTGTCACCCTGGTACGGGGGTCGACCGGCGAGGCAGTGGTAGACGACGGCACCCAGCGCGTAGATGTCGATCGCCGGCGTGGTCTCGTTCCTGGACACCTGCTCGGGCGCCATGTACAGGGCGGTGCCGACGACCTGGTTCGCGGCGGTGAGACCCACCGCGTCCTGCGTGACGGCGACGCCGAAGTCGACGAGTACGACGTGCCCGTCGGGTTCGATGACCAGGTTGTGGGGCTTGACGTCGCGGTGGACGACGCCGGCGTCGTGCGCGGCCTGCAGAGCGCGTGCGGTCTGCGCCGCGATCGACATCGCCTCGGCCGTGTCCAGCCGGCCGACCTCGGCGATCCGCTCCGACAGGGACTGTCCCTGCACGCACTCCATGACGATGTAGGCGAGCACCTGGCCCTCGGGCAGGGACATCTCGCCGTAGTCGTAGACCTGGGCGACACCGGGATGACGGAGGGCGGCCATGGCACGCGCCTCCCGGCGGAAGCGTTCACCGAAGCCCGCGTCGGCCACCAGACGCGGGTGCAGCATCTTGACGGCCACGCAGCGGTCCAGCGTCTCGTCGACCGCCCGCCACACGTCGCCCATACCGCCGCTGGCGATCATTTCGACCAGGCGGTAACGGTCTCCGACGAGTTGCCCCACACTCGGCATAAGGATCCGGTACCCCGGACCCGCCGGTCTCAAGCACCGCGGATCCGCCGGCCGCCTCCGCGGGGAACCATCCGGCAGCAGCGCGACCATCGATGTAACGGCAGGGCTCCGGGCGACGCTGTTTGTCGAACCGCCGGGCCGCTGACCACCGTGCGGCAGCCCCCCGCGCCCCGGTGGCGCACCCCGTTCCCCGATGTGAGATAAATCCGTGCGAGCTCAGCCGGATTGCGAGCAATCACCGTGATCGGGCTAGCCTGCGCGGTGTGATCCACACCAGCCGCCTCATCGCCTTTGCCCTTATTGCCACCGTTTGCGGATGCGGCAGCGATACGACCTCGGCCACCAGCCCCACGTCGACACCGACCACCGCCACGTCGTCCGCAAGTTCGCCGTCACCGGGCCGCCCCGACGCCGCGCCGCTCCCCCTCGGGAAGGCGTACACCTTCCAGGAGGGCAGCATGACGACCACCGCCCTGCGGTACAAGGAATCCATCGCCGAGGGCCTCGGCGGCCTGGAGGTGCGCACCTGCAACCTCCCCGCGGCGTCCACCGCCCAGCAGGTCAGCGTCGCACCCTGGTCACTCCGCTGGGCCGACGGCACGACGACGGTGACGACCTGGTCCGGCGTGGTCCCCGACGAGTACCCCTATCACCTCAAGGCCGTCGCCCCCGGCCGGTGCGTCCAGGGCTGGGTGGTCTTCACCGCACCGCAGCAGACCAGGCCGGCTCTGGCCGTCTACGAGGGCCAGAGCACCGAGGGCGAACGGGCGGAGTGGAAGCTGAGCTAGCTGTCGTGACCAGCGGCGGGGGGGCCGGCTCCACGGTCCCCCGGTCCGAGGGCCGCCCCCGGGTCGGCGGGGCGGCTGTCACAGACGGGGCCGCCGTTCTGTCGTTCCCACAGACGATCCCTGTTTGGAGGAACACATGAGCGCCGACCACGCACACCTACCCCCCGGCGTCGAGGTGATCAGCACCCTGGCGAACGCGACGGCCCGCATCCCGGCGGGCGCCGAGGCCAGGACCATCCGGGTCACCCTGTCGCCCGGTGACCCCGGCGCTCCGCCGCACCGGCACCCCGGGCCGCTCTTCGGCTACGTCACCCAGGGCGAGATCCTCTTCGAGCTGGAGGGGCAGCCGCCCCGCGTGCTCAAGGCCGGTGACGCCCTGTTCGAGCCCGGAGGGGACGTGATCCACTACCAGGGCGCCAACAACCTCCCGGACGCGCAGTCGCAACTGGTGGTGACCATGTTCGCGCCGCCCGGCACCCCCGTTCTGACCGTGGTCAGCCAGGAGGAGCTGGCCGAGCGACGACACCTGCGATTTTCGCAGGCATGATGGCGAGCAGTAGGCGTTGCTCCGCGGTCTGCGGCGCCTACTGCCGTCGGCCCGGAGGGCTGACGACACACTCTCGCGCGACGGGCGCCGCGACCCGACGGAATCACATCGACCCTTCCTGTCGTCGCGTTCGGTAACTACGCTGTTGCGCAGCCGGCAGTTCCCCGTCCGCCCGGCCGCGCACCCTGCCACCCACTCCCCCTGTCGGGGCCACCTCCACACAGAGACCCCGCTGGTCAGTGGAGACCACTGGCCCATCCCGTACGGATTCCAGCGCCGATGGCACCCCCACAGGTCGGTTCAGCCTGCATCTGGAGAGAAGCATGGGACATCAGGAGTCGTTGAGTCGGATCGTCGAGGAGATCGTCGTACCCCAGGCCGGGGATGTGGATCGCTCCGCCGCCTTTCCCCGCAAGGCCGTCGACGCGTTGGCGGAGGCGGGCCTGCTCGCTCTCACGGTGCCGGCCGAGCACGGCGGAGGCGGGCAGGGCCTCCGCGTCGCCACCGACGTGGTCCGGCAGCTCTCGACGGCGTGCGGGTCGACCGCGATGGTCGTCCTGATGCACTACAGCGCGGTGGCCGCACTGACCGCCACGGGAGCCGGAAGCGTGCTGCGCGAGGTCGCGGCCGGGCGGCACCTGAGCACCCTGGCCTTCTCCGAGGCGGGGTCACGCAGCCACTTCTGGGCGCCGCTGGGCACGGCCACCGACGAGGGTGGGCGGGTACGCCTGGACGCCCGGAAGAGCTGGGTCACCGCCGCCAGCCAGGCGGACAGCTACGTCTGGTCGAGCCGGCCCCTGGCCGCGGCGGGACCGATGTCGCTGTGGCTGGTCACGGCCGGCGCACCGGGGCTGTCCGTCGGCCCGGAGTTCGACGGCCTCGGTCTGCGCGGCAACGACTCCCGCCCGGTCACGGCCGACGGCCTGGTGGTGCCCGACGATGCCCGGCTCGGTGCCGACGGCGCGGGTCTGGACCTCGCGCTCACCGCGGTGCTGCCCTGGTTCCTCCTACTCAACGCCGCGGCGAGCGTCGGGCTGATGCAGGCCGTGACCCGGGAGACGGCAGATCACCTGAGCCGTACCCGGCTGCAGCACCTGGACCGGTCGCTCGCCCGGCAGCCCGAATCCCGGGCGGTCCTGGGCCGGATGCGGATCGAGACCGACCGCACCGCCGCGCTTCTCGACGCCACCCTCGCCGCGCTGGAGCAGGGACGCGACGACGCGCAACTGCTCGTTCTGGAGGTCAAGGCGGCGGCGGACGGAAGCGCGGCCGAGGTGGCCGACCTGGCGATGACGGCATGCGGCGGCGCCGCGTTCCGTAAGGAGTTGGGCATCGAACGACGGTTCCGCGACTCCCGGGCCGCGCGCGTGATGGCGCCGACCACGTCGGCGTTGCTGGACTTCGTCGGGCGGGCGCTGTGTGGCCTGCCGCTGCTGGACGGGCCCGAGGCATGAACCAGACCCTGTTGCTCGGCGCCGTCGCCTACGACCCGAAGGTCGTGACCATCTGGACCGGCTTCCGATCCTGGTTCCGCGAGCGCGGCCTCGATCTGGACTACGTCCTCTATTCGCAGTACGAGCGGCAGGTCGAGGACCTCCTGGCTGGCAGGATCGACCTGGCCTGGAACTCCCCGCTCGCCTGGCTGCGCGCGCAGCGGCTCGCTCGTGCCCAGGATGCGACCGTACGCGCGGTCGCGATGCGCGACACGGATCGCGACCTCACGTCGGTCGTCGTCGTACGGGCCGACTCGGGCCTTCGCAGCCTGAACGATCTGCGGGGTCGGACGGTGGCCACCGGTGCCGTCGACTCGCCGCAGGCGACCCTGCTCCCGCTGGCGCTCCTGCGCGGCGCCGGCCTCGACACCGACTCGGACATCGACCTGCTCCGGTTCGACGTGGGCGTCGGTCTGCACGGCGACCACATCGGCGGCGAGCGCGACGCCGCGCAGGCGCTGAGGGCCGGACGCGCCGACGCGGCCTGTCTCATCGACGCGAACCTGCTGCTCTTCGGGCGGGAGGGCACCCTGCCGGCGGGGTCGGTGCGGGTCCTCGCCCAGACCGAGCCGTACGACCACTGCAACCTGACCGCCGGGCCGTCCGCCGACCCGGCGCTCGTCGACCACTTCGGCAAGCTGTTGCTCAGCATGTCCTACGCGGACGACTCGGCCCGGCCGCTGCTGGACCTCGAAGGGCTCAAGAAGTGGCTGCCGGGCCGGACGGAGCGCTACGCGGCTCTCGACGCGGCGATCGCCGAGACCAACTTCTACGATCCACGGGGAGCGCTCCGTGCCGCCGACTATCGACCTTGAGGATCTCGGTCTGGACGCCGGTGGTCACCTGCTGGTCGACCGGGCGCTGGCGGCGTTGGCGCCCGGTGACCGGCTGGTCGTGCGGGGCCGGCACCCCGCGCTCGCGGTACACCTGGCGGCCTGGTGCCGTGCCGAGGGACACCGGTTCGAGGCGGCGGCCGAGGGGCCGATCGTCGTCCGCGGCCGCGCCGACCTGGATCGCTGGCGGGACGCGCAACGGGCCGGCTCGACGCCCCACGACGTCGTCGCGCATGCGAGCCCCCACTGGGGGCTGGCGGCCCGGGGCGCGCTGGTGGAGCCCGGCGGTCCTGCCCTGGCAGTCGACTGGGTGGACCGCGACCTGGTCTGGGCCGACCTCGCGCCCCGCCTGTACGCCCAGGCGACGGCCAACCAGTGGGATCCGGCGACCGCGGTGGACTGGGCCGCGGCCGGGTCGCTGCCGAGTCACGTCGAGGACGCCGTCGTCCAGGTGATGACCTACCTCGTGGAGAACGAGCAGGCCGCGTTGATGATCCCGGCCCGGTTGCTGTCCCGGCTGCACCCACACTTCCGGGAGGTCATGCAGCTGCTCGCGGCGCAGGCCGCGGACGAGGCCCGGCACGTGGAGATCTTCACGCGCCGCGCCCTGCTGCACCGTGACGTGCTCGGGCTCTCCGGAGCCGGTGGACGGGCGTCGCTGCAGACGCTGCTGGAGGAGCCCGACTTCACGCTCGCCTCGTTCCTCCTCTCCGTGCTGGGCGAGGGCAGCTTCCTGGACCTGCTCCACTTCCTGCACCGCCACGCACCGGATCCGATCACCGCGACCGTCACCCAGCTCGCCGCGCGCGACGAGGCCCGCCACGTCGCCTTCGGGGTCGCCCACACGACACACGTGGTCCGGGCGGATCGCGGCTTCCTACGCCGGCTGCGAGCGGCCGTCGAACGGCGCCACGCGGCACTCCTCGACACCGCCGGTCTGAACAAGCAGGTCTTCGACGCGCTGGTGATCCTCGCCGCCGGGTCCTGGACGCCGGCGGCGATCGGCCACGGCTGGCAGGAGGTGCTCCGCCTGCAACAGTCGATGGACGAGGGACGTCGTCGCCGGCTCGAATACATCGGTTTCCCGGCCGACGAAGCGGCCGCACTGTCCGCGCTGCACACACGCAACTTCATGTGAACGTCGCGACCGAATGGCCGTCCCGCCGCAGGCGACCGGCGGATCTGCGCGTAACCGCTTCCCAGCCGAGCGAGGAGTCACCGGTAGCCCGACCGGGTGAATGGCGTCCGGCGGGAAGCAGTCGGGGTGGCGGTGCGGCATGCTGCCATCGACGATGCCGACGCCTGACGGCTACCGCGCGGGCCGGTGCCCGGGAAGGAATTCCAGATGGCAGACGCCGACGTGCCCGAGCGGATGCAGGCCGCGGCCTTCGACGAGTTCGGCGGCCCCGAGGTGATCACGCCGCGCATCCTGCCGGTGCCGCAGATCGCCGGCGACGAGGTCCTGCTCAAGGTGTTCAGCGCCGGCGTGGGCGTGTGGGACGCCGCCGAACGGGAGGGCACGTTGGTGCCCGAGGGCGCCTCGTTCCCGATCGTGCCCGGCAACGAGGCCGCGGGGACGGTCGCCGCGGTCGGTGGGCAGGTGACCGACGTGAGCGTGGGCGACCTCGTCTACGCCTACGGGTACACCCGCCCGAAGGGCGGCTTCTACGCCGAGTACGCGGCGACCAAGGCGCAGTACGTCGCGAAACTGCCGGCGGGAGTGCCGGTGGAGCACGCGGGGGCCATGCCGACCGACGCACTGACCGCGTTGTCGGGGCTGGAGCTGCTGGACCTGCGGCCCGGAGCGTGGTTGCTGATCTTCGGCGCGAGCGGCGGCCAGGGACACCTGGCCGTGCAACTGGCCAAACGGAAGGACCTCAACGTGATCGCCGTGGCGTCCGGAGCCGAGGGCGTGGGGTTGGTGACCCGGCTCGGCGCGGACGTGGCCCTCGACGGCCACGGCGACATCGCGGAGGTGCTGGCGCGGATCCGGGAGGTCGCCCCGGGTGGCGTCGACGGGCTGCTGGCGATGGCGGGCGGCAGGACGCTGGACCGGCTCGGCGAGGTGCTGCGCGACGGCGCCGTGCTCGCGTACCCCCGTGGTGTGCGACCGGCGCCCGGCGAGCGGCCCGGGGTGAGCGTCCAGGCGTACGACGGCGAACCGGCCCCGGGTCGGTTGCAGCGCCTCAACGAGCTCATCGAGGCGGGGCCGTTCCAGGTGCACGTCGCCGAGAAGTTCCCGCTGGGACGGGCGGCGGAGGCACACCGCCGCCTGACGACCTCGTACCCGGGCAAGTTGCTCCTCACCGTGGTCTGAGCGCGAGGCGTGCCGGGGCCGTCCCTCCGGCTATCGGTCCTGGGATGGCTGCTCCTTCGTGAAGTGGAGCAGCCACCCCTCGCCGGTACGGATGAGCGCGTACCGGCGGCGGCCGGTGCGGCCGTGCAACGTGAACAGCATCCGGCGTTCGGTGCGGTCGTGCTCCTCCCACGTGCCGATGTCGGCGATCGACTTGTCGGCGTCCTCGTAGGTCAGGTGATCGAGCGCGTGGTCGGGCACGGCGATCGCGAGCCGATTGTCGCGGGGATCGTCCGGCAGGCCACGGGGCACCGCCCAGGATCGCAGCACACCGTTCTCCTCGAGCCGCAGGTCGAAGTGCGGCCGTGGTTTGCGGTGGTCGTGCAGGACGAAGGCGCGCGGCACCCCACAATTGTCGACGCCCGCCCGCCCCGCCGCCCGTCAACGGGCACGCGACGGCTGCCCTCGCTCGTGATCGGGCAGATGCGTCGCCGACATAGCGCTGGCTTAACCCGGCGTTATCAATCCGCGAGGGAGGCTCGCCCCTGCCCGGATCGGCGACGAACCGGTCCGGGTCCATACCTCAAGTCAGGAGCGCGCATGCGAATTCGTACCCTCGGGGTGCCGGCCCTGGCCGTCACGCTGTCCACGGCCCTCACCCCGGCCGCCGCCACCGCCGCGACCGCCACCTTCGGCGCGCCGATCGCCGTGGCGACCGGTGCCGTGCCGGGCGCCATGACCAGCGGCGACCTCGACGGCGACGCGCGGCCCGACCTGGCGGTCGCGCACACCGACGCGGACCGGGTCTCGATTCTGCTCAACCTCGGCGCGACCGGCTTCCGGGCCGAGGCCGTGGTCGCCCTCGACGGCGCGCCCCGCTCGGTCGCGCTCGCCGACGTGAACGGCGACGGCCGGCGAGACCTCATCGCCACGGTCGTCGACATCGACCTCAACCAGGTGGTGGTCGCGCTCGGCCGCGGCGACGGTCGGTTCCGCGCGCCCCGGGTGTGGGACACCGGCGCGAACAGCATCCCCCGCAACCTCGTGCCGGCCGACCTCGACGGCGACCGGGACGTCGACCTGGCGCTGTCCCTCGCCGGGCGGGAGCAGGTCCAGGTGCTCCGCAACGACGGGCGTGGCCGGTTCACCCCCGGGCCGATCCTCGCGGCCGAGCCGACCGCCAACGAAGGGCTGGCCGGCGCCGACCTCAACGGGGACGGTCACCTCGACCTGGTGGCGACCGGAGGTGGGTACGGCCGGGTGGTGACCTGGTTGAACACCGGCGACGGCACCTTCGCCCCCGGTGTGTGGCACGAGTTGCCGGACCCCTGCAGCCCGGCCGTGCTCGCCGATTTCGACACGGACGGGCGGGTCGACGCGGTCGTACCGGGATCCGAGTGGGGCGGCGCGGTCTACCTGAGGGGCGACGGTGACGGGACCTTCACCGAGGAGCGCACCCTCGTCTACGGAGCGGGCGAGCGCAACGCCACGGCCGGTGACTTCGACGGGGACGGCCACGCCGATCTCGCTTTCGGCGGCGGCTACCGCGGCGTGCTGGTGGTGCCCGGCAACGGTGACGGCACCTTCCAGGAGCCGGTCACCCTGGCCGCGCCCGGCACGCCCGGCGCGCCTGTGGTGGACGACTTCACCGGGGACGGGCGCGACGACATCGTCGTACCGGACGACAGCGGCCTGAGCGACGTCCTCTGGTTCTTCCCGAGCGTGTGAGCGCCGAGGCGACGGCCGTGTAACGCCACAGAGGACGGCATCGCCCTCTAGGAGTGGAGGGCCCTCGTGCCCCGCACCGGCCTTTCGCCCGTCCGTTCTGTCTCCATCCCCCATGCGTGAAGGGTGCGACGATGCGCAGGAGATCGACTTTTCAACTGGCGGTCCTGACCGCTACCGCTGCGACGTTCCTGGCGGCCGGTGGAGCCTCCGGAGCGATGGCCTCGGCGGCACCGGTGACGGCCTCCCCGGGTGCCGCGGCCTGTGAGCCGGGCGCCGAGGGTCACAGCGCGGCTCGGGTGACCGAGGACGCCACCGCGAAGGAACCGGAGCTGTACCCGAAGAACGAGGCGAACGCCTACGGGGTGATCAAGGATTCGCCGCGCCTGCCGAACGGCAGCGTCACCGTACCCACGGTCTTCCACATGATCTCCGACCACCCCTTGACCGCGGCCGAGACGAACAGGTGGAACACCCTGATCGCGGCGCAGATGACGGTGCTCAACGACTCGTACGCGGGTCGCACGGCGGCGAACGCCTCCGACACGCCGTTCCGGTTCACGCTCGTCGACACGACGTGGACGGTGAACAGCGACTGGTACACGGTCGTGCCGGGCAAGAACGAGCGGGACATGAAGCACGCGCTGTACCAGGGCGACTCCCGCACCCTCAACGTGTACGCGGCCAACATCGGCGGCGGTCTCCTCGGCTGGGCGTACTTCCCGAAGGGTTACAACAACGGCCGGGACTACATCGACGGCGTGGTGATGCTGGACGAGTCGATGCCGGGCGGAACGGCGGGCAAGTACGCCCTGGGTGACACGCTGACGCACGAGGTCGGGCACTGGCTGATGCTGGAGCACACCTTCGCGCACGGGTGCTCCGCCTCCGGCGACTTCGTCGAGGACACCCCGCGGGAGGCGGCGCCGCAGTTCGACTGCCCGGTGGGCGCGGACACCTGCACCGCACCGGGACTGGACCCGATCCACAACTTCATGGACTACACGCAGGACTCCTGCATGAACATGTTCACCGCCGGACAGGCGGACCGGATGAGCGACGCCTGGGTGGCGTTCCGCGCCGGTGGGGTCGGCTAACCAGGCGTAGGGCACGCGTCGGGGTCGACGGGCTGCGGCCCGTCGACCCCGACGACGTCATCTGCGCGCAGGGCCGTGGCCGGCTCGCGCACCATGAAGACCTCCACCGGATCCTCGCTCTCGAGCGTGAAGCCGTGCCGCTCGTACAACCGCCGGGCCGGACTGCCCTGCAACACGTTCAGCCGGACCAGGATGCCCTCGCGGTCGCACCGCGCCAGCAGCCCGCGGAGGACGGCCGTACCGATGCCGCCGCCCTGCAGGTGCGGAGCCAGGTAGAAGTGCTCCAACCAGTGGGCGTCCTCGGCCGGGCGGAGCGACACGCAGCCGGCGAACGCGCCGCCCGCCTCGATCACCCAGGTGTGCGCCGGCACGAACCCGTTCCGCAGTCGCTGCCGCACCCGGTGATCGTCGTAGCGGCCGAGCCGCTCCAGATCCGTCCGCAGCACCACGGCCCGCAACTCGGCCACCGTCTCGACATCCGCCACCGACGCCGGCCGCATCGCCCAGTCCCCCATGATCGCCAACCTACCGCGCCGACCCGCCGCCACCGTCGCTGCTGAGCCGGCTGGTGACGCCGTCGCTCCTGAGCCGGCTGGTGACGCCGGACCGGACGTGGTGTTCCCCACGCCCCGGTTCGGGAATGCGAGCCGAGGGCGCTGCCGTTGTCCCGGGCCGGAGACGCCGGAAACCGGGACGCCCGGCGCATCGAGGGAAGGAACGACATGGCGACCGAGGTGCAGTTCGGGCTCGACAGCTTCGGCGACGTCACCGTCGACGCGAAGGGTAAGCGACTCCCGTACGCGCAGGTGATCCGCAACGTGGTCGAGCAGGCGGTGCTCGCGGACCGGCTCGGCGTCGACGCCATCGGCCTCGGCGAGCACCACCGCGACGACTACTCCATCTCGGCGCCGGAGATCGTGCTCGCGGCGATCGCCGGCCAGACGGAGCGCATCCGGCTCGGCACCGCGGTCACCGTCCTCAGCTCCGACGATCCGGTACGCGTGTTCGAGCGGTTCGCCACCCTCGACGCGGTCTCCCGGGGACGCGCCGAGATCATGCTGGGCCGGGGCTCGTTCACCGAGTCGTTCCCGCTGTTCGGATACGACCTGGCCGACTACGAGCGCCTCTTTGAGGAGAAGCTCGAGCTGATGGCGAAGCTGCTGGCCGAGGATTCCGTGTCGTGGCAGGGCAGCGTCCGAGCGCCGCTGAAGCAGCAGCAGGTCTACCCGAAGACGGAGTCGGGGCGGATCTTCACCTGGGTCGGCGTCGGCGGCAGCCCGCAGTCCGTCGTCCGGGCCGCCCGGCTGGGCTTTCCGCTGGCGTTGGCGATCATCGGCGGTGACCCGGCCCGGTTCGCACCGTACGTCGAGCTGTACCACCGTGCCCTCGACCAGTTCGGCCACGAGCGCCTTCCGGTCACCGCGCACGTGCCCGGCTTCGTCGCCGACACCGACCAGGAGGCCGCCGACCTCCTCTGGCCGCACGCCCGGAACATGCTCAACCGGCTCGGCCGGGAGCGCGGTTGGCAGCCGATGACCCGGGCCCGGTTCGAAGCCGACATCGCCGAGGGCGCGTGGCACGTCGGGTCGCCCGAGACGGTGGCCCGCAAGATCGCGACGACGGTGCAGGCGCTCGGTCTGCAACGCGTCGACGTCAAGTACGCCAACGGTTCTATGCCGCACGAGCACCTGATGAACACCATCGAGCTGTACGGCACGAAGGTGATCCCCCGCGTCCGGGAGCTGCTGGCCGGCTGAGCGCCGGCCGTCGTGTCGTCACCGGAGGTGTCCGACCAGCTCGGCCACGTCCGCGAAGATCCGGTCGCCAGCCGCCGCCGCGGGTGAGACGGCGTCGAGGGTCGGCCGCGGGGTCGAGAACGCGCCCGCACGCCACCGCCGGTTCCGGCTCTGTTTGAATCGTGGTGACGATCGAGGAAGGGACCGGTACGCCGTGATGTCAGAGCTGCAGGAGCAGGAAGAACGCCTTCAGTTCGACCGGTTCGACCACGACGACGCGTGGGAACTCGGCACGCTCCTGGTCCGGCTGGGCAGGGAGCGGCGCCACGCCATCACGGTCGACATCCGCCTCGGCGACCACCAACTCTTCCACTACGCGCTGCCCGGCACCTCCCCCGACAACGACGACTGGATCGAACGCAAGATCCGGGTCGTACGCCGCTTCGGCCACAGCTCCTACCTCGTCGGCCAGAGCTACCGCGACCGCGGCACCACCTTCGAGGAGCAGGCCCACCTCGAACCGGCCCGCTACGCCGCGCACGGCGGCTGCTTCCCGATCATCCTCCGCGGCACCGGCCCGATCGGCACGGTCACCGTCTCGGGTCTGCCCCAACTCGACGACCACCGCCTGGTCGTGGAGGCCCTCGGGCTCTTCCTGAACGGTCGGCGCCCCGAGCCCGGCGCCACGACCTGAACGGGCCTGGGTCAGCTGACGGCCTTCGTGACGAGGGCGGTGATCGTCTTCGCGGCTTTTTCGCTCAACTCGGCCACGGCGAAGGACGTGGGCCACAGGCCGCTGTCGTCGGCGAAATTCGCTTCCTTCGTGAAGCCGAGCGTCGAGTAGGGCTCTTTGTCGTGGTGCCCGCTGCGGAAGAAGCACACAACCTTTCCGTCCCTGGCGTAGGCGGGCTGTCCGTACCACAGCTTCGGCGACAGCTCCGGGGCGCTGGTGGTGACGATGGCGTGGATCCGTTCGGCCACCGCGCGGTCCGACGGCTCCATCTCCGCGATCTTCGACAGCACGTCGCGTTCCGCGGCGGCGGCCTTGTCGCCGCGACCGCGGGTCGCCTCCTTCTTCAGTTCCGCGGCGCGCTCCTTCATGGCGGCACGCTCTTCCTCGGAGAAGCCGCCGGTGCCTCTCGTGCGGCCCGTGCGGGTGTTCGCGCTCATCCCTGGTCACCCTCCGGTCGGTCTCGGTTGACGTCTCTCCGACGCTAACGACGCGGCGCAGGCTGGCGCTTCTCGATTCTTGACCGATGCCGCGCCACGACACCGGGGGCACGGCGGGTGCGAGGTGGGAGGATGGCGCGCATGGGCCTGGGACGTGCGGAGGAGCAACGGTTGCGCGGCATCGCCCTGATCCGCCGTGTCCGCGACCGGATCGATCGTGAGTACGCCAGGCCGTTGAACCTCGAGGCGCTGGCGCATGGGGCGCACATGTCGGTGGGGCACCTGAGCCGCGAGTACCGCCGCATCTACGGCGAGTCCCCGTACTCCTATCTGATGACCCGCCGGATCGAGCGGGCCATGACGCTGCTGCGGCGCGGAGACCTCAGCGTGACGGCCGTGTGTTTCGAGGTCGGCTTCTCCTCGTTGGGCACGTTCAGCACCCGGTTCACGGAGCTGGTCGGCGTGTCGCCGAGCGCGTACCGGCGCGACCACTCTCTGGCCGCGGCCGGCATTCCGCCGTGCCTGAGCAAACAGGTCACCAGACCGGTCAAGAATCGAGAAGCCCACGCGTGACAACCGTGCGTAGCGTGACCGGCATGAATGTCACCATCCAGCACGCCTTCCTACCGCACACCGACCCCGAGGCCGCGCTGCGCTTCTACCGCGACATCCTGGGCTTCGAGGTCCGGGCCGATGTCGGCTTCGAGGACATGCGGTGGATCACCGTGGGTCCTGTCGGGCAGCCGGGCACCTCCATCGTGTTGCACCCACCGGCCGCCGACCCGGGCGTCACCGACGAGGAGCGCCGCACGATCCTGGAACTCATCGCCAAGGGCGTCTACACCGGCGTCACGCTGGCCACCGACGACCTCGACGGGCTCTTCGACCGCCTTCAGGCCGCGGGTGCCGATGTGGTCCAGGAGCCCATCGACCAGGATTACGGCGTCCGCGACTGCGCCTTCCGTGATCCCGCCGGCAACCTCGTCCGCGTCACCGGCGTGCCGGCGTGAGCCAGTCGCCGGGCCCGGTCAGGCCGCCGGCCACCACGTTCCCCCCGCGGGGGCGTCCCTGACGAACACGATCCCGTCGATGCTCTGCAGATGTGCCGGCTCCAACGGGGCGTAGCCGAACCAGGGCGACACCCGCGGAGCGGGCGTCCCGGCGCCGAGGGCGACGGCCAACCGGCGTGCGTCGACGACGTACCGGTCCTCCGGCAGCGCGTACAGGAGCCCTTCGACGGTGTTCGCGGGTGGCGTCTCCACACCGCGGTGGCGGATCGTGCCGAGGGCGGTGGCCAGGAAGGCGTACGCCGTGCCCAGCTGGGCGCCGACGATCGCCCCGGCGCTCCACCATTCCGCCGGCAGGCCGCCCATCCGGATCCTGCTCTTGTCCCGCTGCAGATGCCCGTTGTGCGCGTACACCAGTGTGGGACGCCGCTCGGCGATGGCGAGCAGGTTGGCGGCCATCATCGACGCCCGCGCGCCCAACAGCCGTGCCATGCGCGCCGGCGACGGGTCGGCCATGCTGAAGTGGTACCGCAGCAGACCCACGGCCGTACGACCGTAGAGGTGGACCCGGTCCCAGTCGTCGCGCGAGGTGGCCGGGATCAGGTGCGGCGCCTGCGTGTCGAGCAGGGCCACCAGCTCGTCGGCGAGCAGCCGTAGCTGTCCGGCCTCGGGCGTCCGCCCCACCGACCGGGACGGGTCCCGCATCGCGGCCGGATCGGTCCACCGGGCGTCGGCGCCGAGCAGGCGGTCGAGCGTCTCCGCGGTGCAGGGAAGCAGGTCGGCGTCGACCCGGGTGGTGAGGTAGGTGTGCAGGGCGGTGAGCGCCTGCCGCGGGCTCGCGGCGCCGGTGATCTCCACCGGGCCCTCGAAACCGGCGAAGCGCACCCGCTCGGCGGCGGGCCGCCCGTCGTTGTACGCGCGCATCCAGCTCACCAGCTCGCGGTTGGCCGCGGAGGCGCCGAACCCGTGGCTGAAACCGCGTTCCATGACCTCGTCGAGGGTGCCCGTGCCCGCGGTGACGTAGTCGTCCACGACGAGGCCCATCAGGCAGTCGCTCTCGATCGCGATCGTCCGGTAGCCCTCCCGCTCCACGAGCTGCCGGAAGAGCCCGTTGCGCACGTCGAGCAGAACGTCCTCGCCATGGGTGGGCTCGCCCAATGCGAGCAGCCGCGGCCGGACCGGAAGCAGCCCCAGGACGGAGGCAGCGGTCACGGCCTGGGCGATGTCCTCGATGCCGGTAGTCATGCCCTAAACGGTATCGTTGAACCGTCGGTTGAGACTTGACCGCGACGCCCGCATGGTAACGCCGCGAACCTTCAAACGGCAGGAAAGGCGGTTGCGTCGGTGCCGGGTGGTGGGCCATAGTCACGCCCATGATCTCTACCCGGAAGGGCGGCGACGCCCCGGCGCGATGAGCGCCCCCACGTGGCGATCCGACGCCGCGACGCCCGCACAGTCCGTCCGCAGCACCACCGGTCGTGACCTGTGGCAGCAGGCCATCCAAATCCGCCAGGAGTGGCTCGGCCACGCCCTGTCCACGGAACCGGCGGACCGAGCGACGGCCGAACGCTGCGTGACCGCGATCTACGCGAGGATGTCGCGACCGCGACCCCGGTTCGAATGGGTCGACTCGCCCGACAGGGCACTCCCCCTGATCGATGGCTGGCCCACCCTCGAACGACTCTACGAGTGGATCCGGGATCCCCGCCCGCGCGGAACACCACCGCTGGCAAGCGATCTCGCCATGGTCGCCTCCCAGCTCCGTGCCGCGCTGAGCGCGGGCGTCACCCACACCGATCCCGAGTTGTCGCCGACGCGCTCGGGGAAGACGAAGGAACCATGGCCCGAACTGCCGCCACCGCACGCGCTCGACAGGCCCGGGTTGCGACCGCCGCGCCCCGCAGGGCACGCCTGGTGGACGTCCCACACATCGGGCCGCGGGTTGTTCACCAGCGCCTCGACGAGCTTGTGCGCGGAACGCGCCGCGCCGCTGCGGGCACGCCTGATCGCGAAGTGCGACCGGATTGCTGGCGCAGTGCAGGGGTGAACGCGTGTCGCGGCCGCGGCCGGCGGTCGGAGTTGCCTGGCCCCCCGCCCGCTCAGTTCGCCGGGCGAACGCGCAGACCGTCGAGGAGTAGCGCCAGCACAGCGGCCAGATCGTCCTCCAGGACCGGCTCGGCCCACTCCGTGAGATGCGCCGGGTGGTGGAACCGGGTGGTCGCCTGCAGCACCGCCCGCCCGGCGAGTGCCGGATCCGCCACGTCGAACTCCCCCCTGGCCACCCCGTCGGCGACGATCACCGCGAGCTGGCCGGCGAGCACCTCCAGGTGGGCCGCGACCACCTCCTCCAGCTGGGTGGCCAACAGGTTGAAGGTGTCGAACAGCTCCGGGTCCTCACGGGCGATCCGGCGCTTGCAGCGGTTCAGCTCGAACAGCCACCGGCGCAGCCGCTCCGCAGCCGGCTCGTCGGCGGTCGCGACCTCGGCGAGTGGGGTGGACATCCGGGCCAGCCAGCGTTCCGTGACCGCGGAACGCAGCGCCGCCTTGCTGGGAAAGTGGCGGTAGACGCTCCCGTGGCTGACGCCGAGTGCCCGGGCCACGTCCAGCACTGTCGCCTTCGCCGGGCCGTAGCGACGTAGCACCTCCTCGGCGGCGTCGAGGATGCGCTCGGCGGAGAGGGTGCCCGGGTCCGTACTCATTACTCAAGCCTCCCTGATCCCACGTCGGTGGTCGTCGTCACCCCCGCCGTCTGCGTCAGGGCCGCCACCGGGCCCGACGGAGACAGTGTCCGCCCGGCCGGGGCGACGCGCTCTCCGCTCCGCCCCGGGCCGTCCTCGGCCCCGAGCGGAGCGGGAAGCCGGGGCACGGGCTTCCGACCGGACGACCGGCGGACGTCCGTGCCCCGTCTCACGGTCATGCCCGCTCGCTGTCCAGGAACGCCATGTGATCGGCGTCGTAGCGGGTGCCGGCGGCGGCACCGGCGGGGACCACGGCCTCGATCGCTGCCAGGTCCGCGTCGGTCAGCGTGACCGCGGTCGCGCCGAGGGCCTCGGCGAGCCGGTCCCGACGACGGGCGCCCACCAGCGGCACGATGTCGGCGCCGCGGCCCAGCGCCCAGGCGATGGCGATCTGGGCAACCGTGACGCCACGTGCCTCGGCGATCGCCCGCAGTTGCTCGACGAGGGCCAGGTTGCGGTCCAGGTTCTCGCCGTTGAAGCGCGGCAGGTGGGCCCGGAAGTCGTTGGGGGCGGGAGTGCGCTGCGCCGACCAGTGCCCGCTGATCAGGCCCCGGGAGAGCACCCCGTACGCGGTGACGCCCACCCCCAGCTCCCGGGCGGTCGGCAGGATGTCCTTCTCGATGTCCCGGGAGATCAACGAGTACTCGATCTGCAGGTCGGAGATCGGGTGCACCTTGTGCGCCCGGCGCAACGTCTCCGCGTTCACCTCGGAGAGCCCGATGTTGCGGATGTGGCCGGCGGCGACCAGCTCGCTCAGGGTCCCGACCACGTCCTCGACCGGCACATCGGGGCTGATCCGGGACGGCCGGTAGATGTCCACGTAGTCGGTGCCGAGCCGGCGCAGGGTGTATCCGAGGAAGTTCTTGATCGCCTCCGGGCGGTGGTCGTTTCCGATCCAACCGCCCTGGGGGTCGCGCATCGAGCCGAACTTGACGCTGATCACGGCGTCTTCCCGGTTGCGTCCGCGTAGGGCCTCGCGGAGCAGCATCTCGTTGTGCCCCTGCCCGTAGAAGTCGCCCGTGTCGAGCAGGGTCACGCCGGCGTCGAGGGCGGCGTGGATGGTGGCGATGCTCTCGGTGTCGTCGCCGCCGGTGTAGAGGTCTGACATGCCCATCAGGCCGAGTCCGAGCGCGGAAACGGTCGGGCCGGTCGTCCCAAGGGTGCGGGTGTCCATGACTGTCCTCCTCGTTGTGGTGACGAGATTGAGACTACAGCGTCCGGGTAACAGATTCCAAATTCTGTCACCTGACGGCGTCGCCTGGCTCCCTGCGGTCGGCCGGAGCTGGGCGTCCAGCTCGACGGGATCGGCGAGGAGACAAATGGCGTCCCCGGTCGGGCTCGGTCGTGAAGTGGGCCTGGCCCGGTACGGACCCGACGAGGCCGAGCACCTCACGGCCTGGGCCGATCTGGCCCGCTCCTGCGGCTGATGGTGGCCGGGTGAGCGCGTCTGCGTCGTGGTGGAGCGGCCCCAGGAGATCCGGACCGAGCCGGTCCCCGCGACGGTGCACGACCAGATCCGACTGCGACCACGCGGTGTGCGGTACCGCGACGGTTGGCAGCCACTCCTGCGAGCGTGACCTGAGCGGACGCCGACCGGGTCACGGTGTGCACCGAGGCCCGGCCGGCGTCCACCCTCGTCCCGCCACACCGGTCGCTTGTGGACACCCCCGGCATTGATGCAGTCTGATGGATAGCGGGCCGGGAAAGGCCGGTCCGGCACGACGGGGGAGGACTTCGATGCGGGCTTCTGACGAGGGTGTGACGACGGGGCCCGGCGGCACGGCCCTGTCCCGGCGGCGTGTGCTGCACGGGGCAGCGGCGGCGGCCGGTGGCGCGGTGCTGATCGGCGGCGGGAGGTCGGCTCAGGCGGCGCCGCGCGGCGGGCGGGCACCCGTCCGGGCACGGGCCCTGGTTCCCGGCGACCGGGTCCGCGTGGTGTCGCCGGGAAGCACTCCGGACCCCGCTCTCATGGAGCGGGGTATCGCGATCCTGCGTGGCTGGGGACTGGAGGTGGAGCTCGGCGAGCACGTCTACGCCCGATACGGCTACCTGGCCGGCACCGACGCGCAGCGGCTGGCCGACGTGAACGCCGCGTTCGCCGATCCGGGCGTGCGGGCCGTCTTCGCGGCGCGCGGCGGCTACGGCACCCAGCGGATCGTGGACCGGATGAACGTGTCCGCCCTGCGTCGCGACCCGAAGGTGGTGGTCGGGTTCAGCGACATCACCAGCATCCACGGGCGACTGTGGCGCGAGGCCCGCCTCGTCAGCTTCTACGGCCCGATGGTCAACTGGTCGGACAGCCGGACCGGTCCGGAGTCGGCCGAGGCGCTGCGCCGGGCGGTGATGACCACCGCGCCGATCACGATCAACCGGGATCCGGCCGAGACGGCCGCCTCCGTCATGGTGCCGGGTCGGGCGACCGGCCGGCTGCTCGGCGGGTGTCTGACCCTGATCTCGACCTCGCTGGGCGCCGCGGACTCGCCGGACTTCGACGACGCCATCCTGTTCTTCGAGGACGTGGACGAGGCCCCGTACAGCTACGACATGATGTTGACCGAGCTGCGCCGTGTCGGCGTACTGGGCCGGGTCGCCGGGGTGGTTGTCGGCCAGATCACCAACAGCGTCGGCGAGCCCGGCGAGTGGGACGCGGCCGCGGTGCTCAGGGACCGCCTCTACGACCTCGGCGTACCGGTGCTCGGCGGGCTCCGCCTCGGGCACGGCAACGGCCAGCTCACCGTGCCGCTCGGCGCCATGGCCACGATGGACGCCCAGGCCGGAACGCTGACGGTGGAGGCCGGCGTCCGGTAGCCGGACGGGCCTGCCGCCCGCACATGGTCCGGATTCCGGTCGCGCGCCTCCTGACGTCCCGGAGGTTTCTCGGCCAGCAACCTGCGGGAGACTGGTGCCATGCCGTCCGTCGCAGAAGAGCTTCCCGATGTTCTCGCCATCACGCCGATACCGGTCCCACCCACTGTGACGGTGCGGCCACCCGGCTCGAAAAGCATCACCAACCGGGCGCTCTTGTGCGCCGCACTGGCCGCTGGCCACAGCACCCTGTCCGGGGCGCTGTTCGCCGACGACACCAGAGCCATGATCGATGCCGTGTCGGCGCTCGGCGCGGTCGCCGTCGCCGACGAGGCAACGGGCACCGTGGCGGTGACCGGCGTTGATCCGCGCCATCTTTCGGACGCCGCCCTCGTCAATGCACGGCAGTCCGGCACCACATCACGATTCATCCTGCCCGCCGCGGCGCTACGGCCAGGCCGGACCGTCCTCGACGGTAGCGCCCAGCTACGTGCTCGCCCGTTCGGACCGTTGATCGAGGCGCTGCGTCGCTTGGGTGCACAGGTGGAGGAGCTGCGGGAGCCCGGGCTACTGCCGGTCGCGGTGACCGGGCCCCTGCGAGGCGGCCGGGTTCGGCTGCCCGGGCACCTGTCCAGCCAGTTCCTGTCCGGCGTACTCATGGCCGGGCCGCTGATGCACGACGGGCTGCACGTGGAGCTGACCACTCCGTTGGTGTCGGTGCCGTATGTCACGATGACTGCCGCGGTCATGGCGGCGTTCGGGGTGGACGTCGACGGTCTACGGGTCGGGCCGGGCAGATACCGGGCAACCGACTATGTGATCGAACCCGACGCGAGCGCCGCCTCGTACTTCCTCGCGGCGGCCGCCATCACCGGAGGACGGATCACCGTCGACGGCCTGGGCAGCGCCAGCATCCAGGGCGATGTCGCCTTCGCCGATCTCCTGGGCCGCATGGGTGCACGGGTCGAGCGCACCGGCACCCACTTGACGGTCACCGGCAGCGGAACCCTACGGGGCATCGACGTCGACATGGCTGACACCTCGGACACGGCACAGACGCTCGCCGCCGTGGCTGTCTTCGCCGACGCTCCCACCCGGGTACGCGGCATCGGGTTCATCCGCGGCAAGGAAACCGACCGCATCGCCGCCATGGTGACTGAACTGCGTCGGGCCGGCATCGACGCCGTCGAGCACGACGACGGATTCACCATCCACCCCGGCGTCCCGACACCTACCAGGTTCGCGACCTACGACGACCATCGCATGGCCATGAGCCTGTCCTTGCTTGGTCTCCGCAGCGGCGGAATCGAGATCGCCAACCCCGGCTGTGTCGCGAAGACCTACCCCGGGTTCTTCATCGACCTCGCCAAGCTCGGGTGACGACTTCCGCGGTGTCGGACAACTGGCGTCGCCAGCGGTGATGCCCGGTTCCGCACCGAAGTCTGATGGGGCGAGCCCCGGCCGATCCTCGCGGATCGACCGGGGCTCGCCGTTTGAGCTACGTCAGGCGACGTCGAACCGGTCAAGCTCCATGACCTTGGTCCAGGCCGCGACGAAGTCCGTCACGAACTTCTCACGCGCGTCATCGCTGGCGTACACCTCGGAGAGAGCCCGCAGCTGGGAGTTGGAGCCGAAGATGAGGTCGACCGCGGTGGCGGTCCACTTCACCTCGTCGGTGGCCAGGTCCCGGATCTCGTACACGTGCTCCTCGGACTCCGACGCCTTCCACCGGGTGCCCGGGGAGAGCAGGTTGACGAAGAAGTCGTTGGTGAGCACGCCCGGCCGGTCGGTGAGCACGCCGTGCTGCGTACCGCCGACGTTGTTCCCGAGGGAGCGCAGGCCGCCGACGAGGACGGTCATCTCGGGCGCGGTCAGGTTGAGCATGTAGGCGCGGTCGACGAGCAGCACCTCCGGCTGGGTCTTCTCCCCCGGCCGCAGGTAGTTGCGGAACCCGTCGGCGCGCGGCTCGAGGACCCGGAAGGACTCGACGTCGGTCTGCTCCTGGCTGGCGTCGGTGCGGCCCGGCCGGAAGGGCACGGTCACCTCGACGCCGGCGTCACGCGCGGCCTTCTCGACCGCGGCCGACCCGGCCAGCACGATCAGGTCCGCGAGCGAGATCTTCGCACCGCCGGCGGCGTTGAACTCCCGCTGGATGCCCTCGAGGGTCTCCAGCACCGTGGCGAGCTGCTCGGGCTGGTTGACCTCCCAGCTGCGCTGCGGCTCGAGCCGGATCCGCGCGCCGTTGGCGCCGCCGCGCTTGTCGGTGGACCGGTAGCTGGCGGCCGAGGCCCAGGCGGTGGACACGAGCTGGGCGGTCGTGAGGCCGGACTCCAGGACCTTCGCCTTGAGGGCGGCGATGTCGGCGTCACCCACGAGTTCGTGGTCGACGGCCGGCACCGGGTCCTGCCACAGCTGGGGCTCGGCGACCCACGGCCCGAGGAAGCGCTCGACCGGACCCATGTCGCGGTGCAGCAGCTTGTACCAGGCCTTGGCGAACGCGAGCGCGAACTCGTCGGGGTTCTCCAGGAAGCGGCGCGAGATCTTCTCGTACGTCGGGTCGAAGCGCAGCGCCAGGTCGGTCGTGAGCATCGTCGGCTTGTACTTCTTCGACGGGTCGAACGGGTCCGGGATGATCTCCGGGGCGTCCTTGGCGACCCACTGCTTCGCGCCGGCCGGGCTCGTCGTGAGCTCCCACTCGAAGCCGAAGAGGATCTCGAAGAAGCGGTTGCTCCACTGCGTCGGCACGTCGGTCCACGTCACCTCGAGGCCGCTGGTGATCGTGTCCGGGCCCTTGCCGCTGCCGTGGCTGCTCAGCCAACCCAGGCCCTGCGCCTCCAGCGGGGCGCCCTCGGGCTCCGGGCCCACGTGGTTCTCGGCGGGAGCCGCGCCGTGGGTCTTGCCGAAGGTGTGGCCGCCGGCGATGAGGGCGACGGTCTCCTCGTCGTTCATGGCCATCCGGCCGAAGGTCTCCCGGATGAAGTACGCCGCCGCCCGCGGGTCCGCGTTGCCGTTCGGGCCCTCCGGGTTGACATAGATGAGGCCCATCTCGGTCGCGCCGACCTCGGGCGCCATCTCGGCCTCGCCGACGTAGCGCTCGTCACCGAGCCAGGTGTCCTCGGGACCCCAGAAGATCTCCTCGGGCTCCCAGACGTCCTCCCGGCCGAAGCCGAAACCGAAGGTCTTGAAGCCCATCGACTCCAGCGCGACGTTACCGGCCAGCACGAGCAGGTCGGCCCACGAGATCTTCTGGCCGTACTTCTGCTTGACCGGCCACAGCAGGCGGCGGGCCTTGTCGAGGTTGGCGTTGTCCGGCCAGCTGTTGAGCGGGGCGAACCGCTGCGCGCCGTCGCCGGCGCCGCCGCGACCGTCGTGGATGCGGTAGGTGCCCGCCGCATGCCAGCTCATCCGAATCATCAGGCCGCCGTAGTGGCCGAAGTCGGCCGGCCACCAGTCCTGCGAGGTGGTGAGGACCTTGACGATGTCCTGCTTGAGGGCCTCGACGTCGAGCTTCGCGAACTCCTTGGCGTAGCTGAAGTTCTCGCCCAGCGGGTTGCCCTTCGGCGAGTGGGCGTGCAGCACCGACAGGTCGAGCTGGTTGGGCCACCAGTCCCGGTTGGTGCGCGGGCGCCCACCGGTCTTCGGGGTCGGCGAGGGGATCCCCGGGTTCTCGCTCTCGCTGCCCTGCGCGGTCACCGAGTCGTGCGCGACCGGGCAGCCGGCCGCCTCCTTCTTGTCCACACCCTGCGCGCTGGAGGGGGTGTAGTCCTGGTCGCTCATCTACTTCCTTCCGAACTGGCGGATCTCTGGGAGGTGCGGTCGGTCGCACAGTCGGGGCAGGTGCCCCAGTAGACGACCTCCGCCTCGTCGACCACGAACCCGTGGTCGCCGGAGGCGGTGAGACAGGGAGCATGGCCCACCGCGCAGTCGACGTCGGCGATCGCGCCGCAGGAGCGGCAGACGACGTGGTGGTGGTTGTCCCCCACCCGCGTCTCGTATCGCGCGGTCGCACGGGCCGGCTGGATGCGCCGCACGAGGCCGGCGTCGGTGAGTGCCCGGAGCACGTCGTACACCGCCTGGTGGGAGACCGAGGGATGGTCCGCCCGCACGAGCGCGATCACCGTGTCGGTGTCGACGTGGGGATGGTCGCGCAGCGCGGTGAGCACCGCCAACCGGGGCCGTGTCACGCGCAACGAGGCCGCGCGGAGCTGCGCCTCGAAGTCGGACGTCATGCGGTAAACATAGTCCACTCTTTTGGAATTGTTCAAGTTTCGCTCGGGCCGCAACCCGGACACTTCGGCGCAGAGCGGTCGCCTCGACGATAGTGCGGGCACGGACGGAGGCCGACGGCGGGCCTGCGGACTCTCGGGCCGGCGATCGAGGCCGAGGTTACCGGCCCACCCCACCTCGACGGGGCGGTCGCGCCCGTCCGGCGGGCACTCCGGCCTGCTTTGAGCGGGTCCCGGGTCGGCCGTGTCCCGCCGTGGCAGCCCGGAACAGCGCGGCGGTCGATCGGAGGTGGGAGGCCAGTTCCGGCGGATCGCTGACCGCGAACGGCAGACCGATCGACGCGAGCCGGAGCGCGTGCCACTCGGGCGTGTCCGGTGGCGCGAGCCAGCGGCATGTGCCGTCCGGCCGGTCGGTCAGGGTGCCCGGCGGCGGGGCGCCGAGGCGGTCCACCACCTGCGCGGCCGATGCGTGGATCACCACGTCCGCCGCGTACGTCGGGGCCTTCTGCAGGGCCTGGTTCGCGACGAAGGCGGCGACGTCCCCGCCGGGCACCTCCCTCGTGACCGCTCGGGCGCCGGTCGCGGTGGGCTCCGTGACTCGGTCCAGGCGGAAGGTTCGCCAGTCGTCGCGATCGAGGTCGAACGCGAGCAGGTACCAGCGCCGCCCGGCCGGCACCAGGGCGTGCGGCTCGACGTGCCGGCCCTCGTCCCGGTACCGGAACCGCAGCCGCTCGTGGTTGGCGATGGTGGCAGCGGCCTGGACCAGGGCGTCAGGGTCCACGGGTTCCGCGGCCGCCGAGAACGGGTGGGTCACGGTGGAAGAGGCCAGCGTGTCGACCCGGCGACGCAGGCGGGCCGGCAGGACCTGCAGCAGTTTGCGCAGTGCCCGGACCGCCGCCTCGTCCGCACCGGCCACCGCCTGCACCGCCGCCGTACGCAGCCCGATGGCCACGGCGACCGCCTCGTCGTCCTCCAACAGCAGAGGCGGCATCGCCGCGCCCGCCGTCAGCCGGTACCCACCCAGCCCGCCCTGCTCGGCGTGCACCGGGTAGCCCAGCTCGCGCAGCCGGTCGATGTCGCGCCGCACCGTCCGACCCGACACGCCGAGCCGCCGCGCCAGCTCACTCCCCGGCCACAGCCGAGGGGTCTGCAGCAGCGACAGCAGGGACAGAAGCCGGGCGCGCGCGTCGGACACGGCCGCCATCCTGCCGTACGACTAGGACGGGCTCCGACCTATACGGCCCCTACGGTGGGCGCCGACCGCTTCGACAGAGGGAGTTTCGACCATGAGCACCATCGCACCCACCGGTTACACGACCGTCGCGCCGTGGATCGTCACGCCCGACACCGGGCAGTTGCTGGACTTCGTCGCCGTGGTGTTCGACGGCGTCGAGACGGGCCGGGTACGGCTCGAGGACGGGACCATCGGCCACGCCGAGATCCGCGTCGGCGACACCGTCCTGCTCGCCTTCGACCAGCGGCCGGACTGGCCGGCCATGCCGTCTCTGCTACGGGTCTTCGTCACCGACGCCGACGCCGCCACGGAGCGCGCGGTCGCCGCCGGAGCCCGCGTGGTCACCGCGCCGGCCACCCACGCCTTCGGCCAGCGGGGCGGCCGGGTGCGTGACCCGTTCGGCAACATCTGGTGGATCAGCGCGGTGGTCGAGGACGTCGCGCCCGAGGTGGGCATGCGGCGACTCGCCGAACCGCGGTACGCCGAGGCGATGCGTGACGCCCAGGAAACCCTGGACCGGGAGCTGAGCGGCCGCACCGACAGCGTCGTCAGCCGTCCGCTGGTCGGCTGAGCCGTACCGCCCGTTCGCCGCCCCGGGCGGGTCGCCGCACAAGCGTCGTGACCTCGCCGGTTGCCGCCCGGGTGGCGGGAACTTCCCGCCACCCGAGCGACCCGGGCGGCGCCCCGGCATCGACTCCGGGGCACGGCTGGGCTGGGCCGGTCAGACGCGCCGCGGGCGGTGGCGCGCCGCGAGCAGCAGCACCGCACCGCCGAGCAGCATGGTGAGGCCGGCCGCGACGGGCAGGCCCAGCGAGTCGGCGGTGACGGGCAGGATCGCCTGGTAGTCGAACCCGACCTCGTTCGACGTGCCGCCCGGCGTGGTCACCCGGACGCCGGCTCTGCCCGCCGTGCAGGGCGGTGTGCGGAACGTCAACGACCGGCCGTCCGCCGCGACGGTGACCTCACCGGCGGGGATCGTCCGTCCGCAGATCTCCACCGTGGTCCGGCCCTGGACGAACCCGCTGCCCCGGACGGTCACGACGGTGCCGCCGGAGGTCGGCCCCTCCCCCGGCGTCAGGCCGGTCACCTCGACGCCGGCGCCGTCGGCCTGATAGGTGTACGTCAACGCGGGCGTCGAGCCACCGGGCGTGGTGACCACCACCGCCGCCGGGCCCACCGTTCCCGGTGGGGTCACGGCCGTCAGCGACGTCCCGTCGGCGGCCACGACCACGTCGGTCGCGGCCACGCCGTCGAACGTCACCGTCGTGGCGTTCGGCACGAAGCCGGTGCCGGTGATCGTCACCGGCTGGCCACCCGATCGCGGGCCGGAACCCGGCGAGATCGTCGACGCCGTGGGCGACACCACCTGCGGGCTCTGGCAGGACGCTTCCGCGAGGATCACCTGCCCGAGCGAGAACCGCACCGGTTCGGCGCCGTCGAAGCCGGAGACGGAGAGCTGCGCGCGTACGTTGATCCCGATCACGTTGTTCGGCGTGCCGGTGAGCTGGCGGTCCACGACGGCGCGCAACGTGGCGTCGGTCAGGCCGGTGACGGTGACGCCCGTGGTGAACTCCTGTGCCGTGTCACGGATGGTGATCTGCTGACCGAAGACCGCGATGTCCTCGCCGGTGGCCCCGGCGCTGGTGTTTCCGGCGCGGCACTGGGCGGTGACCCCCAAGTCGGAGACGTCCAGCACCTCGACGCCGAGCACGCCCAGCGTGAAGTCGGCGAGCTGGGACGAGGCGGAGGATGTGGTCGGCCCGCGGGTGGCGGTGACCTCCGCGACGGTGCCGGTCGCGGCCACGTTCTCCGGATCGGAGAGGATGACGTCCACCGACGTCTCGTCGTCCGTACCGCCACCGGGCGGGGCGGTCACGCTTCCGAACGTGCCCTGGGCCTGCACCGACTCGTCACCGGGGTCCCCCACCAGGTCGAGGACCACGCCCCGCGCGGCCGCGTCGCCCGGGGCCGCGAGCGCCGGCGATGCCAGCGCCAGACCGGCCACGCCGGCCACCAGTAACCCCACCGATACGACCGACAGTCGTCGCCGGACAGATCCCATTCGCGTTTCCCCCGTTCAGCTCAATCGCGTGTCGGTGCGCGGACCTCGGTCCACGCATCCGAAGGGCGAAACGAGACAGAGGAGCGGCACGCTATGGGCCGAACTACCGACCGCAAGGAAACGAGGACGGTGCGTTACCGGATCGTGGGGTGACCGCGCTCAGAGCCACCGTTCGTCAGCACGGGCAACTGGCACGGTTGAGGCGGACGATGGCCCCGTTGAGCGCGGTGGCGAACACGGTCCACGCGGCGTACGGAGCCAGCGCGACACCGGCGACGCGGTCGGTGCGAGTGGCGAGCCGCAGCACGACGAGGTTGGACGCGTTGAGCGCGGTGATCTCGGCCAGGGCGGCCGCCGGCCTACGGGCGCGGAAGAACAGCGCGGTCCAGCCGGCGTTCAGCGCCAGGTTCAGGGCGTAGGCCCTCGCGAACGCCGCGCGTTCCGCGCCGCTGCTGCGGTCGAGGACGCGGGCGCCGGCCACCGCGATCAGCGCGTACACCGGGGTCCACACCAGGGGAAAGGCCGCCGCCGGCGGCTGCCAGCGAGGCTTACGCAGCCGCTGGTACCAACCGGACGAGGGGTTGGTGGCCACGCTGCCGGCGACGGCCGTCGCCGCGACCGCCGCGCCGGTCCTGACCCAGCTGGGTAGTGGCATGCTGCCCCGATACCCGTGTCACGGATGGTCAACCCGCACGTCTCGCGCCGGCCGGGCTCGGGCCACCGACACACCGTCTTTTGTGCGGTCACCGGCAGAAGGAGAACGGGCCTGGCCAATCAGATGGGTGCCAGGACCAGCTTGCCGCGGACGTGCCCCGACTGGCTGTCGCGATGGGCGGCAGCGGCGTCGGCCAAGGGATAGGTGCGGGCGACGAGGACCGTGATCGCGCCGGCCGCCACCAGCGCCCCCACTTCCGTCAGGATGCCGCTCATGTCGTCGGGCTCGCCGTAAACGAACCGCGCGCCCAGTGACTCCGCCGACGGGTCGGCGAGGCTGATCACCCGATCCGCGTTCCCGGTCAACTCCAGCAAGGCGCGGAGGGAGCCCTGTCCGGCCGCGTCCACAGCGGCGTCCACACCGTGTGCGGCGACGGTGCGGACGCCCGCGGCCAGCCCGGCGCCATAGGCGACGGGAATGACGCCGAGGGAACGCAGGTAGTCGTGATTGTGCGGACTGGCCGTGCCGATCACCGTGAGCCCGCGGTGCCGGGCGATCTGGGCTGCGACGCTCCCCACGCCACCGGCCGCTCCGTCGATCAGGATCGTCTCACCCTCCGACAGGCCGAGTGGGGCGAAGGCGTGGAAGGCCGTGGTGCTGGCCACGGGTAGGGCGGCCGCCACCTCCCAGGACATCGCGGCGGGCTTCGCGGCGAGGGCATCGAGGTTCGCCACCGCCAGCTCCGCGTAGCTCCCGGAGACCGCCTTGCCGAACACCTCGTCTCCGACGGCCAATGCGGTGACACCCGGCCCCAGGTGCTCGACCACGCCCGCCACGTCGACACCGGGAACTGCCGGAAGTCGCAGCGGCATCACGTCCGCCATGGCGCCGCTACGGATCTTCCAGTCGATCGGATTGACACCCGCGGCGCGCACCGCTATCCGGACCTGTCCCGGCCCCGGCTCGGGCACCGCGTGGTCGACCATCCGCAGAACGTCGGCGGTGCCGTACTCGGAGAAGGCGACTGCCCGGCAGCGGCGTTGGTGCATGGTTCCTCACAATTTGGCGTTCATGGACCGGATCCGCTAAACGGTCCGACGGTCCGGTACGATACGGTCCACCGGTCCACATAGGCAAGGAGGGTGCTGTGGCGGAACGCGCCGACGCTGCCCGTAACCGGGCTGCCGTCCTGAACGCCGCGGAAGCGCTGTTCCGGCGGGAGGACCTCGGCCACGTCAGCCTGGAGCGCATCGCCCAGGCCGCCGGCGTCGGCAAGGCCACTGTCATGCGCCGCTTCGGCGATCTCCTGGGGCTGGTCGACGCGCTCATCGCGCCACGCGTCGCCGCCCTGCAGGACCGCGTCCGAGGTGGCGAACCCCCGCTGGGCCCCGGAGGGGATGCGGCTGCGCGCCTCCACGCGTACCTCGACGCCCTGCTGGATTTCGTCCTGGACAACCGGACGCTCATCCGGGCGCTGGAGCACTACGGGCCGTACGCCTACTACGCCAATCCGGCCAGCCAGTTCTGGATCGCCGAACTGACCGATCGCCTCTACGCCGTACGGCCCACCGTCGACGCCGGATACCTCGCCCACGTCGTCTTCACCGCGCTCCGCGCCGACGTCATCGACTATCTCCGCCAGTACCAGCAGATGGACGTCGAACGGATTCGCGCCGGCGTGCACGCCCTCGCCGATCCCCCGGCTGCCGATCGCGACCGACCCAACCCCCGCTCATCGTGAACGAACGAAAGAGGCATGTCATGGCACAGGTGAACCTCGCCCTCGGGGCGATGCGCTTCGGCAGCGACGTCGACGAACGGACCGCGTTCCATCTGCTCGACCGGTTCGTCGACGCCGGCGGCACGGTGATCGACACCGCGAACTGCTACGCGTTCTGGTCGGATCCGGACGAAGCCGGCGGGCACAGCGAGCGGGTGATCGGCGCCTGGCTGGCCGGGCGTCCCGGCCTGCGGGACCGCGTGGTTCTCAGCACCAAGGTGGGTGCCCAGCCGGTCGGCGCCGGCGATTGGCCGGCCAACCGGGAAGGACTTTCGGCGTCCGCCATCCGAACGGCCGTCGAGGGCAGCCTCCACCGCCTGCGTACCGATCGCGTCGACCTGCTGTGGACCCACATGGAGGATCGGTCGGTGCCGCAGGAGGAGACGGGGTACGAGCTGGCGCAGCTCGTCAAGGCCGGAACCGTGGGGCGCCTCGGGGCGTCCAACCACGCTCTCTGGCGGGTGGAGCGCGCCCGCGGCATCGCGCAGGCCAACGGGTGGCCCGGCTACACCGCGTTGCAGCTGCGGCACTCCTATCTCCAACCGCGTCCCGGCGCGACCGTCCCGGACCAGAGCCACCGCTTCGGCTGGGTGACGGACGAGGTGCTCGACTACGTCAGCTCGGACGGCGAACTCGCCCTGTGGGCCTACACCCCGCTGCTCAACGGCTCCTACACCCGCGACGACCGTCCCCTGCCCGAGGCGTACGACCATCCGGGCACGGCGCGGCGGCTGACCGCGCTCACCGAGGTGGCCGGCGAGCTCGGCGTCACCCGCAACCAGGTAGTGCTCGCCTGGCTCACGGGAGGCGCTCCCGCGGTGACGCCGATAGTGGGCGTCAGCAACGTCGCCCAGTTGGAGGAGGCCCTCCACGGCGCCGCCCTGGTGCTCCCGGAGGAGCTACGCGCGCGACTGGACGCGGCCGCCTGACCCCAGCAGCGCGCGCCCCTTTTCCGGCCTCCCGGCGAGCGGAAAACCGCGCCCGCGCATCGGCCAGAAACGTTTCCCGCGGTTTGTTGAGTGGCCGGGCGGTGGCCAGGGATTCCCCTGTCAGCTCCCGCCCGCCCACGCCAGTCTGTGCCGAGCCTGGCATAAGATCCCAGGTGATGACGATTTCTTCCGACAACCCGTTCCGCCCGTTCCGCCTCAACGTCGCGCAGGGCGATCTGGACGAACTGCATCAGCGTCTCGACCTCACTCGTTGGCCGGACGAACTACCCGGGGTGGGCTGGTCCTACGGCGTCCCGCGGGCCTATCTCATGGAGCTGGTCCGCTACTGGAGGCACGATTACGATTGGCGGGCCGCCGAGGCGACGCTCAATCAGTGGCCCCAGTTCACGACCACGATCGACGGGGCCACGGTCCATTTCGCGCACATCCGCTCACCCGAGCCTGACGCCCTCCCACTGGTCATCATCCACGGCTGGCCGGGCTCGATCGTGGAGTTCACGCAGATCGCCGCGCCGCTGACGGATCCCCGGGCCCACGGAGGCGAGCCGACCGACGCGTTCCACCTCGTGCTGCCCCACATCCCCGGCTTCGGGCTGTCCGGGCCCACGACCGAGCCCGGCTGGGAACACCACCGAGTGGCGGACGCTCTCGCTGAACTGATGGCCCGCCTGGACTACTCGCGTTACGGCACGCAGGGCGGCGACTGGGGCGCGGCAATCTCCCGAGAGTTGGGCCGCAGGCATCCCGACCACGTCATCGGCGTACACCTGAATCTCCTGCCGGGCGCACACGCGGTCAGCGAGCCGACGGCGGAGGAGCTGGCCTCGCTCACGCCGGAGGAGCGCCAACGCACGCTCGCGTCCTGGCAGCGCACCCAGCAGTGGATGCGCGACCGTCAGGGCTACGCCGACATCCAGTCCACCCGCCCGCAGACACTCGCCTACGCGCTGACCGACTCACCGGTCGGCCAACTGGCCTGGATAGCGGAGAAGTTCGCGGAGTGGAGCGACTCCTCCCCCGACCGGCCCGAAGACGCCGTGGACCGCGACCACCTTCTGACCAACGTCATGCTCTACTGGCTGACCGGCACCGCCGGCTCGTCGGCCCGCATCTACTACGAGCGGGCGCATGCGCCGTACTGGGGTTCGCCGCCCGAACCGTCGGCGACCCCGACCGGGCTGGCCGTGTTTCCCCAGGACAATTTCATCCCCCTGCGGCACATCGCCAAGCGGAGCAACAACATCGTACGGTGGACCGAGCACGATCGCGGGGGCCATTTTGCCGCGATGGAGCAGCCGGAGCTTCTCGTGCGCGACATCCGCGAATTCTTCCGGGGATTTCGATCAGCATAGGCGCGACCATCCGGTGAAGAGCCGGGCCCGTTCTCGCCAATTCGACACGTTCCTCATCTCCGCCCAGACACCGCGCGGGCCGCGCGGCCCCTGGGCGACGTCGGCCGGCGATCAGCCGTAGAGCGAGCGGGCTTTCGGGCTGCCTGCCGTGAAACGCCGGCCCGCGGCGATCTCGTCGCCGACCACCGACCAGACGGTTTCGTCGTCCTGAAAGGGGAGCGGGTCGATCCTGCTCGTCTCCTGGCGGACACGCTCGACCTCGCGCTCCAGGCGCTCGAAGTCGGCTTCCTCGTCGGCGCCGCTGAAGGTGAACTCTTTGAGCAGGCGCTGGAACCCGGCGGTGACCTCGACGAGGGAGGAGACGTCCGTGTGGAGCGCCTGCACGATCGACTCGTCGGCGTCGAAGGCGTACACCGTGCCGGAACCGGGGTCGAGGGCGAGGTGGGCGTTGAGCAGCCAGCCGATGACGGGCCACTCGCCCGCGTCCGCCGAGGCTTCCTCGATGTCCTCGATGTGCACGACGTCCTGGACGAGGGGCAGCCGGCCGGAATCCTCGTCGGGCACACGCAGCCGGAGCGTCCCCGTGGGAACGCCGACGGTCCCCAGCAGGCGGCCGCCCTCGGTGTCCGCGACGGCGGGCGGGAAGGCGGTGGCGGGCAGGGTCGCGAGCCGATCCTCGCCGAAGACGTCGACGAGTTCGCTGCGGGTGACATCGAAGAGCACTGCGGGAACTCCGAACTCGGCGCCGGCACGCGCCGTGGGACTGTCAGTGGACGGAAGCGGTCACGCACCAGCCTCGCCGATCGGAGGACTACCGGCGACCCTCTCCCGCCCCGCGCGCTCACCGTGACCCGGTCCGGGTGCGGAGGCTCCGCGCAAGGGTGGGGATCATCACCGCCGCGGGGACGAGATGGAGCCCGAGGAGGGCGCTGGTGGTGGCAGTGTCCGCCCCAGCGAGGAGAGGCGGGACCAGCGAGATCGCGGTCAACGCCACCGCCGTCCGCAGGAATCGGTCGGCGGGGCGGGCACTCCACCGGGAAAGGGCGACGGCAATGACGACGCCCACGACCGAGAAGAAGCCGGTCACCACCGCGAACCCGGACAACGGGATCGTCTGACCACCATCGGGCACCTCGAAGTCGACGCCCGCGGCCCGGGCGAGCGCGGCGCCGAGGGTGGTGGCCACCATCGCTGCGAGCGTGGCGACGAAGCCGGTGCCGGTGAGCCCCCCGCGGAGTCGGTGCGTACGGCTGGTCCGGCCCGCTGCCGGGCCCGCGACGCTCCCGGTGCCATCCATGCTGCTCATACGGTTCCTCCATCACTTCCACAACTGGCCTGGGGTGCTGTGTCGACTGGGCGCGTGACGACCCTGGGATGGCGACGCGCACCCTCGCCGTACGACGGCCCGGGTCGGCAGGGCGCGGACGCGCGCGGCGCGCGCGCCGGGACTACTTCGTGCCGTACGCCGGCAGGCGCTCCGGCAGCCCGAGGCGCGGGAACTGGTCGTCGTGGAAGATGGTGATCTCGCTGATCGCGCCGCCGGTGATGCGCAGTACGTCGATGGTCAGCGGCAGGTACGCACCCTCCCGCTCGCGCCAGAGGTAGAAGGCGACGGCGGGCTGCCGGTTCACCGAGGTGGGAACGGCACGCAGGCGCCCCAGGCCCTCGAAGCCGCTCTCGGTCCAGTCCCGCACCACCGCGTCACGGCCGACGTGGAGGCCCGGCGTGGGCGGCATCGAGCAGCGGACGTCGTCCCGCAGGAGGGTCGCGAGCGTGTCGATGTCGGTGGCAACGCTGGCGTCGGTGAAGCGACGCACCAGCTCACGCGTGCCGGCGTCCTCCTCGCCTCCGGTCCAGTCCTGCCGCTCGGCGGGCAGGTGCTTCCGCATCCCGGCGCGGGCCCGCTGCAGGGCGCTGTTCACGGAGTTGACCGAGTCGCCGAGGAGTTCCGCGACGTCCTTCGCCGGCCAGCCGAGCACGTCCCGCAGGATCAGCACGGCCCGCGGGCGCGGCGCGAGGTGCTGGACTGCGACCAGGTACGCCAGCTCGATCGTCTCCCGCGCGACGGCGACGGTCTCCGGCTCGTCCGCGTCACCCGCGGGCAGCTCGTCGAGCAGCCGGTCCGGGTAGGGCTGCAGCCACAGCACCTCGCCGCCAACGGCGGGCGCCGGGCGACACCTGGCGAGCAGGTCCAGGCAGGCATTGGTGGCGATCCGGTACAACCAGGCCCGGAACGTCGAACGCCCCTCGAAGGTCTCCCGCCGCCGCCAGGCCCGGAGGAACGTCTCCTGCACGGTGTCCTCGGCGTCCTCGAACGATCCGAGCATCCGGTAGCAGTGCACGTGCAGCTCCCGACGGTGCCGCTCCGCCAGCCCCGAGAACGCCCGCTCGTCGACCTCGCCGAGACCGCTCCCGCCCCGCTCCCCCAGCCGCGTGTCCGCACTCATCACGTCATCCTTCCGCCTCGTCGTGTCCCTTCGTAGGTGTGACGGGTACGGGCGCGACAACTCATCACTCAGAGACGTCTCGTAACCCGGAGGAGCGTGGGCGAGGCGACCCGGGAGATCCACGATCGACGGCTGCTGTGCGTTGCCGGACGAATTCGACGCGGGCGGCGACATCGCTGCGCGGCAGGGTGCTGAGTTCATACCCGTGTTGGGTGTAGGCGGCGACCATGGCGTCATGGGTACGCACGGCTTCGGCAAGGTCTTGGTGTCGTTCGCTGTCGGTGGTGTAGATCTGCGGCCAGGGCGGGGCGACGAACACACGCTGGTGGTAGCGGAACAGCTGCGCCGCAGCCGTCACGTGCGCCGGAACGGGCTGGCCGAGCAGAAGGTGGTAGCCGACCAGATCCGGAATCCCCCGGTCGAAGAAGACGGGTCCGACAAGCTGGCTGGCTTGGCGATAGGAGCGGATCTCCCAGCTGAGCATGATCTCGGCGAACAGCCGTGAGTCCCCGTTGTGCAGCGCCCGGCCGCCGATCGCCATCTGGTCCTGGATGATCTGTCGTCCCGCTTCGCCGACGCAGCCGTATCCGGCCTGCCGCAGGCCGTCGATGAGCGTGGTCTTGCCGGCTCCGGGTCCGCCGGTGATGACGATGTACTGGCTGCTCACTTCGTCCTCTCTGATGGGTGTCTCAATCTCGCAACCCCGCGTTCGTCGGCTGGGGACGATCACCTTTCCCGTTCACCGGGCTGGCTCGGTGTGCCGCCGGCCGGTCGACCGGATCGCCATCGTCTACGGGACGATCGCCGAGCCGGCGGATACCGCGCGCAGCCGGGGCCCGGCGCGGCAATCCGATTGATGCTGCACCGGGCCCGGGCCGGCAATCCGCCCCGCCGGGACCGTCATGCCGGGTCCGCGGCCCGCAGCCGTAGCCACCGCTGCTCGGTCCAGGCCCGCAACAGCCACTCCAACGGTCCGTACCGGAACCGGGCCATCCACACCGCGCTGACGGCGAGCTGCACACAGTAGATCGCGACCGCGATGAGTACGACGACCGCGGGTGTGACGGCACCGGCGAGGCCCAGCCCGACGCCGGTGAAGACCAGCACGCAGAGCAGCGACTGACCCAGGTAGTTCGACAGGGACATCCGCCCGGCCGGCGCGAGTACGGCGGCGACCCGCCGTCCCCGGTCGGTCTGGAAGAACTGGAGCAGGGTGGCGGCGTACGCGGCCGCGAGCAGCGGCGCAGTGAGCACGCCCGCCGCCAGCCCGGTCAGGTTGGCGGTGCCTCCGCCCGATGCGAAGATCACCGCGCCGGCCAGGCCGACCGGATAGCCCAGCTGCTGCACCCGGCGCAGGAGCTGCCGGTTCCCGACGACGTCGGTGAGCAGCCGGCGCCGCCCGGCCGCGTAACCGAAGAGAAAGGCCGAGAGGGCGAGCGGCCCCTGGACGAGGAGCGTGCCGACCATGGCCGGCAGCTGGCGTACGTGCTCGGCGACCACCGAGCCGATCCCGCCCTGCAGTGCCTCGGTGGACCGCTGGCCCGCCGCGAGGGCCGCCGCCGGATCGGCGACCAGCTGCGTCCCACCCGTGGCGGCGAGTGCGAGGACGAAGCCGATCGCGCCGGTCAGCAGTACGGCGGCGCGCAGCGCGGTCCTGACGCCGACTCTCCGCATGGCGAGCAGGACCAGACCGAGCAGGGCGTACGTGGTAAGGATGTCGCCCTGGAACAGCAGCACCGCGTGCAGGACGCCGAGCACGAAGATCCCGGTCAGCCGTCGCCGGAACCGTGGGGCGAAATCGACGCCGCGCCGCGCGGCGGAGTCGAGCTGGAGCGTGAAGCTGTAGCCGAACAGGAAGGAGAAGAGCAGGTACGCCTTCATCGCCAGGAGCAGCTCGACCAGCCACCGGACCGCCTGGTCGCCCCACGAGTCGTGCGCGGGATCCGGAATCAGATGGAAGGAATAGCCGGAGGCGAAGAAGGCGATGTTGACGACCAGAATGAAGAAGAGCGCCACGGCGCGTAATGCGTCGACGTCGAGGATCCGGGAGAGCGTCCCGGATGGCGCTCGATTTCTGATGGGCGGGTTTTCGATGGAGAAATTCACGTGACCACCTCCGGAACAGACAGGAACGTGTCGATGCCTTTCCTGCGACCCTATGAAGCGGTCTGTCCGGACGACAGCCGGTGAGCGGGACGATCGCCGGTGGGGCAGGCCCTACCCGACGGCCCTCGCACGGCAGTTGCCTGCACCTTTCAGGTGGTTCCGAGGAGTTGTAGAGCTCTGACGATGGCGGTGACATAGGCCGAGGCGAGCCCGATCTTTGACCGGCTGGCGGTTCACATTGGTCCGGGCATACATTCACCGAAGCCGGAGCAGGCCACGCTTCGCCATATAGGCTCGCAACGTCTCGGCGTCCTCGGGGGACATCAGGCGGCGTGGGATCACCGTCGCCGGCATCCGGCCGACGTACACGATCCAGAACTCGGGGGTGTCCCTTACCTGGGCGACCCCGTCCCAGGCGATGCCGCCGGACTCTGAGCCGCTGCGCATCATGATGTTGTCGTCGGTGATGTCGTAGGCGCCCTCGACCGCGTAACGACTGGAGCGGCGCCGGGCGCGCAACCGCACCCACGGCGAGTACAGCATCGACAGCACGCCGGCCACGACCAGCGCCATGCACAGTGGTAGGAGGCGATCGCCCACCGCGATCCCGCGCGAGACGGCGAAACCGATCGCACCGACCGCCGCCAGCACCGCGCCGATGTAACCGTACTTGCGCAGTCGAACACTGGCGAGCGCGGCGGCCACGCGGCCCGGGTAGGCGGGATCGGCTGGGACGTCGAAACGGATGTGCACGCCAGAACGATAGTGCTCCCGTCCGCTGACGGGCAGCGCCTGGCTCGCGCCCCGCTGGCCAAATCGACCACACGACAGGCTGGTCCGGTCTTCGCGATTCCACTAGCCTGCTCCGGCGGTGACAGCTAACGCGGGGGGAACGGCCGATCGTGAATTGCTCGACGTGCGGGACTCAGCTTGATCATGTGGGACAGGGCCATGCCTGTGTGAGCGCTCGGGCTCAGGTAGCGACCCTGCCGCCGCGTTGGCAAGCAGCCCTCTGGGCGCTGCTGGCGCTCGCCGCGCTGTTCGCAGGACTCTCCCTGGTCCGTGCGGCGATCGTCGCCGATCTGGTCACGCCGCCAAGCAGCCAGGCGGTCACGGTCCTGTCGATCGCAGTGCCGTTGGCTCTCTTCTTCGCGTTCCTGGCCTGGTCCGGTTTGACGAAGCGCTTCGTCGATTCCCACCAATGCCCCGTCGCGATCGTCCGGAACTGGGCGGTCACCTGCGGAGGCCTCACTCTGTTCCTGTCGTACCTCCTGCCGATGAAGACCCCGGCGGGCTTTCATCTCGCACGGGCAGCCGGGGCGATCCTGCTCATCATCGGCGCGCTGATCACCCGCAGCAGGCTCGGGCGCTGGCTGGCCAACCCGCCAGCCGCCACCGATGATCCTCCACGAAGCCAGCCGCAGCAGCTGCGGAGCAGGGCACAGATCGTCGGAGTGCCGCTGCCTGCGGAGCCGCAGCCCGAGGACTGGAACGCCTCCCTCTGGGATCCGGAGGTCCAGGAGGACATCGAGCGGAGGCGTCGGCGGGGCGGGGTCTGACCGCCGGCGCCGATCGCGCCGTCAGATGTAGTCGAAGTAGCGGAGCCACCATGCGGCCGGCCGTTCACGGAGGTAGGTGACCGCGCCGTCATACCGCTGCCACAGAGGGCCCGCCCGGATCAGGGTGTAGCCGAGTTCATCCAGAGCACGATGGATGACGTCGGCGTCGCCGGGGTGCAGCAGATCGGCAGTCTCCTGGTCGTCCCACTCACCTGGGCTGTCCACGGCCAAGACAGCCATGTCCCCGAAGTTGCTGATGACGACGTGCAGCTGGCGGCCGGTCTCACTGGCCAGGACCGGAATGGTGATCATGCCGTGGAAACTTGCGTCCTGGGTCGGGTCGGCGATGCACTGGCCACCGAACGCCGCGTTGAGCCTTTCAGCAAGCCGGTTGAATCGCGCGCTGACACGGTCATGGCGGTAGTCCGCAGGGAACTCCAGGTGGTCGGGGTCATCGTATGCCCGTAGTAGCTGCCACGTCTGGGCCTCGTCGGCGCGCATCGGATCATTGTGCCGCTGGCGCACCGTCGCGGTCCCCGTCGAAGGCGGTAGACGACAGGAACCCTCGGAGCAGAATCTCCTCTCCTCGTCGGACAGTCGTAGACCCTCTTTCGTTCCCACACGGGAAGGAGTGGAGAGCCATCCCGGACGAGTCTCAATGGCGGCTGTCACGCGGGCTGTCCAGGTGGCACAGTGCCCATCGCGCACCCGGTTCGGCTTTCCTTCGCAACGGCTCCGCGACCATGGTGCTACGACATCGTCGAAGCGACATGGCGCCTCTCCAAGCCGTGACGACGAGCGACGTCGAACCGACTACGCTCCGGCGGAGGTGTCCGAGCCGTATGCAGTGTCATACATCGTGCCCGAGTTTCCACCGCCGCCTTCGCGCCGGATCGTGCCCTTGCTGGAGCGCCGACGTTGGTCCTGCATCTCGGCCATAGCTCGCCGCGCGTTCTCGATGACGGGGTCACGCGTCAACGATGCGCGGGCCAGCCGGCGGCGCCGCACGACAACGACGGCCGACGTGACCGCGAGCAGTAGCGCTACGCCGCCCAGGACGATCGAGAGCCAAGACATCGTCATGGTCCCCTCCATTCGGCCATTGCTCAGGTTGCCTCAGCATGACCCGCCAGCGCAATCGATCTGTCGCGGCAGGTGCACGTAGCCGTGACTGCCGCCTTTCGTCCGTCGAAGCGGGCGCCGAGCGACGGCTCAGAACCCGGCCGTCATCGACTCAGCTGGCCGGACGCTGGCCGTTGCCCCTCCCCGCCAGCGCGGGACTGTTCGCCCCGTCGTCTTACGGGTGGAAGAAGGCGACGTCGAGGTAGGCCCGCACCGCCCGGGCCGTCACCGGTGTTTAGCCGACGAGCTAAACCGGGTCGCCCTCCCGCTCGCCTTTCGTGCTCGACCAGGTTGCGGTCGTTCGCGGCCCTGGGGCTCCTGTGACCGCTGCCCATGCCCGCACCTCACCGTGCCTGGTCCGGCGGTGGCAAGTAGGTCGTCTCAGCCTCCGTCGACCACGGAGGCGATCTTGGCCGGGGCGTTCAGGGGTGCAAGCTGATCCTCGCCCAGTCCGTACCGCTGGGCGAGGTACGCGGGGTCCTGCCAGGTGATCAGCGAGCCGGGCTGCCCGTCGTCCCGCACCATGAGTCGCAGTGGAAGGTCGATGGCGATCTCGGGGCAGGCCTGCATGAGCGGGGTGCCCGCCTGCGGGTTCCCAAAGATGATCACCTGTGTGTCGGGCATACTGAGCCCGACCTTGCGAGCGGCCGCCGCATGATCGACCACCGCCGCCACCGCGGCGCCCACGCGTTCCGCCTCAGCCCGTAGCGCGGAGACCGTCTCTCCGACATCGTGGGCGCTCCGCCTGGTCACCAGTCCGTCGTTCACGGCCGACCCCCCGCTCACCGTGTCGCTGGGCGAATCCATCCCATCGTGCCCGCAACCGAGGCCGACGCGGGGAGGTTTGCCGCAAACTGAGGGCCGCGGCCCTTCCGCCGCCTCCGGCGGGCCGGAGCCCGCGGATGCGCCGACTCGGCTCGGTGTCAAGCGTCGCGACGGCGGAAGGTGAGAGCGGCGAGCACGAGGGCGGAGAGTGGCCAAATGATCGTGGCAACGGCGCCCTGCGACGGGTCGGAGGCGGAGGTGTCCGGCAGGTAGGCGGCGCTGGCGCCGAACCGGGCGCGCAGCACCGGGCCCGCGATGAAGTACAGACCCAGCAGCACGATCACGGCCGGCACCGCCCCGCGGACCACGACGGCGACTGCCGCGCCGAGCAGCGTGGTGAGCGTCAGGTACGCGGTCGCGGCAGGCATCCATGCGGCCGCACCGGCCGGCAGGGTGCTGGTGGCCGCCGTTGCGGCGGCCACCGGGATCGTCAGAGCAGCCAGCGCGAGGGCCTTCACCGCCTGCAGTGGCAAACGCCGGGGCATCGCGAGCAGCGTCGTACGGATCTGGTCGCCCTCCTGGTACTCGGACGCGGCCGCCAGCACGCCGAGGACCAGGAAGCCGGCCTGGGTGTAACCGAGAGGGGCCAGGGCGGCGGCGTCGTCGAACGGCTCACCACGGGACTCGGTGGACGCGTACGCGAGCGTCAGCAGCAGGTTGGCACTCCAGGTCAGCAGTGCGGTCAGTCGCAGCGACGGCAGGGTCAGCAGTTTGCGCAGCTCAGCCCGGACGGCGGTCATACGTCCCGCCGCTGGAACAGGACGGCGCCGACCGCCAGTAACGCGGCCACCCAGGCTGTCATCACCAGTCCGGCGATCAGTGGCGCGACCTCGACGGGGAAGTCGGTGCTGCGGATGAACATCTGCGCTCCGACGATGTCCGGCAGGTAGGAGGCGAGGTCGGTGACCTTCGTCAGCAGGTACGACACCGAGACGACGGAGCTGTTGATGACCAGTAGCGTCAGCGGCACGATGCCGTTGCGAGTGATCAACGCGATCGCGTACGCCAGTAGTGCGGTCAGCGTCCAGTAGAGGATGGCGGCGGCGACCCGCGCCGGGGCGGGCACCGGCGCGTGTTCCCCGTGCAGCACGTGGGTGAGGGTGAGTGTGGCGGCCGCGGTGACCGCTGCCTGCGCGGCGACGACCAGGACGAGCGCGCTGGTCTTCGCCACGAGCAGGCGCATCCGGTCGGGCACGGCGGCGAGGGTCGCGGTGAGCTGCCGGGCGCCGGGGGCGTCCTTACCCGTGGACGTGTATTCGCTGCTCAGCACGACCACGCCGAGAACCATCGGACCGATGAGGCCGATACCCAGGTCGCGTAGGCCCAGGTCGGACGTGTCGGTGAGGGTGCCGGCGGCGATCGCGCGGCGGGTGTAGGGCGCGTTCAGCAGGACTATCACGGGTGCCGCCAGCGTGCCCAGCACCAGGCCGACCCAGGCGGTGGGCAGGCCGAGCAGCTTACGGAGTTCGGCGCGGACCAGCCTCACCACGGGGCACCCGCCTCGGTGGCGGTCAGCGCGAAGAACGCTTCCTCGAGCGTGCCGTGGTCGCCGGTCACCTCGGCGAGTTCGCCCTGGATCACGACGCGGCCCTTGTCGATCACGATGACGTCGTCGGCGATCTCCGCCAGCTCGCCCATCAGGTGGCTGGAGAGCAGGACCGTCCGGCCCTGCGCTGCGCTGTCCCGGAGGAACTCGCGCATCCAGCGGATCCCGGCCGGGTCGAGGCCGTTGATCGGTTCGTCCAGGACCAGCACCTCGGGGTCGCCGAGCAGCGCGGTGGCGAGCCCGAGCCGGCGGCTCATGCCGAGTGAGAAGCGGCCGGCGCGCTTGCGTGCGTCGCCCGTCAGGCCCACGACCTCCAGCACCTCGTCGGCCCGGGAGTCGGGCAGGCCGTTGCTGGCGGCTACCCAGCGCAGGTGGGCGCGGGCCGTGCGGGCCCGGTGGGCGCCGCTACCGTCGAGCAGCGCGCCGACCTTCGTGAGCGGACGGTCGAGTTTCCGGTACGGGCGTCCGCAGACCAGCGCGGTCCCGCTCTGCGGGCGGTCGAGGCCGAGCAGGATACGCAGCGTCGACGTCTTGCCAGCGCCGTTCGGCCCGAGGAAGCCGGTGACCCGGCCGGGCCGGGCCTCGAAGGTGACGTCGTACAGGATCTGCGTCCTGCTCTTGGTCTTGCTGATGCGATCGATCGTGATCATGAATCGAGTCAAGCGGCTCCCTGGCCCCGACACATCGGACCGCCCTCGGATCTCGACCGCGGCGTCGGTCCGTGGACCGTCAGACCCTGGTCTGAGAACTACAGTCGGGGTGGTGAACGCGCATCCGCGCCCCGCCGGGCGGTCCACGGTCGTGCCGGTGTCCGCCGTGGTGATCAGCGTGCTGGGGATGGCCATGTGCACGGTCGGCGCGCAGGGCCCGCTCGCGGTCGTACTGCCGCCGGTGATGGTCGGCGGCGCTGTCGCGGCCGCGGTTTGGGCCGTGCGGCGGTCACGCGCCGACCGAGCCGCCTACGAGTCGCGGCTGACGGCCTGGGCCGCGTCCGAGGCGGTGCTCGCCGAGCGGTTGCGGATCGCCCACGACCTGCACGACATCGTCTCGCACGGCTTGGGTCTGATCACCGTCCGCGCGGCGGCCACCCGGCATCTGCCCAAGCCCGCCGAGGTGGCGGCGGCTCTCACCGATATCGAAGACGCGAGCCGGCACGCGACAGCCGAGCTACGCCGCATGCTCACGGTCCTGCGTGAACCGTCGGCCGCCGGCCGCCGCGCGCCGCTGGACAACCTCGAGGATCTGCCGGGCATCGTGCACAAGGCGTCGCTCGCCGGGCTCCGGACACGGCTGACGGTCGCGCCGCTCGGCCCGGTGTCACAGGGCGTACAGGTCGCCGTCTGCAAGATCGTGCGGGAGGCGCTCAGCAACGCGGCGCGCTACGCCGGACCGACGGACGTGGGGGTGCGGGTGGATCGCGACGGGACGTACGTGGTGGTCACGGTGGCCGACACCGGCCCGGTCGACGGATGGCGGGCATCGCCGGGCGCCGGCCACGGGCTGGCCGGCTTACGGGAGCGGGTCGGCGGCCTCGGCGGCACGCTGTCGGCGGAGCACGTCGACGGAGGCTTCCGCATCACCGCGCGGATCCGGGACGACGCGGCGTGAGCGCGATCCGGGTGCTCCTGGTGGACGACCAGGCGCTGCTGCGACACAGCCTCGCCATGATCATTGAGAACGAGCCGGACCTGGCCGTCGTCGGCGAGGCCGGCGACGGCGCGCACGCCGTGGCGTGCGCCCGCACCACCCGCCCCGACGTCATCCTGATGGACGTCCGGATGCCGCACCTCGACGGCCTCGTCGCCACCCGTCGCATCTGCGCCGACCCGGCACTGTCCAATGCCCGCGTCCTGGTCCTGAGCATGTTCGAGCTCGACGAGTACGTCTACGAGGCGCTGCACGCGGGCGCATCCGGTTTCCTGCTCAAGGACGCCCGCCCCGACGAGCTGATCGAGGCGATCCGCCGCACCCACCGTGGTGAGTCCCTGTTCGCGCCGTCGATCCTCACCCGGCTCGTGGCCCACTACGTCACGGCGCCCCGATCGGACAGGCCGACGCCCGCGCTGCGGCGCCTCACCAACCGTGAGGTCGAGGTGCTCACGCTGATCGGCGGCGGCCTGTCGAACGATGACATCGCGACCGCCCTCGTCATCTCGGTGAAGACGGTGAAGACGCACATCACGCACCTGATGGCGAAGCTGGCCGTCCGAGATCGGGCACAGCTCGTGATCGCGGCGTTCGACGCGGGGCTGGTGCGGCCACGCCGCTGACACCCGTCCCCGGCAGGAGCCGCCCGCTACCCCTAGTGCGTCGTGCCGCAAGCGGCGACCGCACGCTCCCGCCCTGCAGAGCGTGATCTCAGTAGGGGCGATAGACAAAAAGCGCCCAGAGAAGTGGCGCGGCGGCCAACGGCGCCACGGACAGGGCGAGGATCCGCATCCAGGGCGGCAGGCCAGCCTTGAAGGCCACGACAGCGGCCACCGTGGCGTAGGCGCCCGCAAGCAACGCGGTCGGAAGCATGGCCAGCGGCTCGGGCCCGCAGTCCGACCGGTCCTGCACCAACGGGGGTGCGCAGGGCTCGGACGGAGCCATGGCCACGACAAGTGCAATGCCCGACAGGCACAGGATCGGCAGTAGCGGGACCGCCAACACCGCGAGTGCGACAGTTACGCCGACGCTGGTGCGACCCTGCGGCGTCGCCCCACGCTCGTGCCGGGCGGCTCCACCCGTGCTCCTGCGATCGATCACCGTCACCCCCGCGACGCCTGGCGTTCTCATGTCACGCCGGTTCGATGCAAATATCGATGACTGCCGTCACAGCGCGGTCAACATGACATGAGAGTTGCGTAACGACAACCAGTTCGGGAAGCGGTCGCACCGGCCGGCGCCGGACCCGCGTTTGGCGCGGTCCGGTGTGGGAAGGCTCGTGGGCCGACCGGGAGGTCCGGCCACACGTCGTGGAGGAGGTTGATGCGCTGGTTCCGTACGGCACGCGGCACCTACGCCCCGGTCGACGGGGGCCGGTCCCGCAACCCCGTCGGGGCGGAACGGGATCCGAGTCGGGTCGTCGCCTTCAGCGACGCGGTCATCGCGATCGCGGTGACGCTGCTCGTCCTGGAGATCCGTCCGCCTCAGGACACCCCGCCACCTGCTGAACGGCCTCGGCGCGCTCTGGCCCTCGTATCTGGCGTACGCCGTCACCTTCCTGCTCATCGGGCAGATGTGGGTGAACCACCACGTCATGTTCGACCACCTGCATTCGGCGGACCGTCTGGTGCTGCTCCTCAACACGCTTTTGCTGATGCAGATAGCGTTCCTGCCGTTCGTCGCGTCCGTCCTGGCCGAGGCGTTCGAGTCCGGTCACGGGCAACGGACCGCCGTCGCCTTCTACGGGATCGCCTACGGGGTGGCGGCCGTGCTGTTCAACGTGATCTGGGAGTACGCGCGGCGCGGTCGTCGACTGCTGGCGGCCAGCATCGACGACGCCGGCGCCCGAGCGATCAGCAGGAGGTTTCGCCCGCGCCACTCTGGGTCGCGGCCGGGACGCTGGTGGGCATCTGGCATCCCGTCCTCGGCGTGGCGGTGATCGCCGCGTTCATTCCGTTCTACTGGCTGCCGATCAAGGGGGAGGTCGCCAGCGTGAGACGCGCCCGTGAGCGCGACCGGTGATCGCGGGCCGAGGCCGCCTACCTCGATCTGGACGGAGCGTGACGCCGCCCGCGGTCTCCTCGGGTCTCGTGTATGGATAATGACCGTCCGGTGCGCAAGTCCAGCGAGGGGTCCCGTGAACGAAGACGAGAGCCTTCGCCGGTACGGCCTCCAGCCGACCGCCGCCGACCTGACTCACATCCGCGAGATGCTCCGCGCGCAGGCGGACCTTGAACAGCAGGACCAGGACACCGAGTTCATGAAGCTGTGTTGCCTGCAGCTGTTCAACGCCGGCCAGCTGGGCGACGTGCTCATCATCTGGCAGGCCAAGGAATCGAGCTGGGATGCCCACTGCTCGATCGACGTCCAACTGCTCTGCGGAGCAGGGCTGGACGCCACCAAGGCGCACCTGGAAGCCGACGGCTCCGAGGACGCGGCAGATGCCCTCCGCTACCTGCTCGACTGTGAAGCCGCCGGCGACTTCGACAACTTCTCGGTGGCCGAGGAAGCCCGCTGGAGAGCCAACTACTACCTGGACTGACCAGGAGACCTGGACCGGACGTCAGGCATCGAACCGGCGTCGGGTTTCCTTGTCAGCCGGCAGGAATGTCTCCAGATGCATCCCTTCCAAGGCGGCATCGGTGGCGGTGCTCAGGGTGGCAGAGGTGCTGAAGAATCGGAGCGGGTTGCCGTCGACATCGATGTCGAGGGTGATCACCGGTCCCGTGCGAGGGTGCGCGGCATCGGGTTTGCCGAGGTATCCGGCGATCTCCGCGACCAGCTCATGGTGGCGCTGGTCATGGGTGCGCTCGGCGCGATGACTCATCTGCTGCAGCAGGTGGCCGCCCCACTCCGCAAGATTGCCGATCCGGCGGGCCAGTCCGTCCGGGTGCAGGCAGACCCGGACCACATTGATCGGGGGCTCCAGCAGCTCCGGCGCGCAACCGGTCAGCAGTTGGTCGACCGCAGCGTTGGCGTCGACGATGTCCCAGTGATCGTCCAACAGTAGTGCCGGGTACGGCAGGTGGGCGTCGAGGAGCCGGCGCAGACCGTCCATCACCATCGCGATCGACGCGTCGTCCAGTTGGTGATCTTGGTAGCGGGGTGCGTAGCCGGCGGCCAACAGGAGTCGGTTGCGATCCCGCAGCGGCACACCCAGGTGTTCGGATAGATGGATGAGCATCTCTGGTGTCGGGTGCGCCTTGCCGGTCTCCACCCGGCTGAGGTGCCGGGTGGAGACCCGCGATCGATTGGACAGCTCCTGCTGGCTGAACCGCCGTCGTGCACGCCAGGTCCGCAACAGCGCGCCGACAGGCGGGGCTTCGACTCCAGCGCTCATGTCCTCGAGCTTAAGGGGCCGTGTCCGGGTGGCCATGACCTGTGAGGTCATGGATCAGACGGCCAGGGCCGGGCCAGGATTCTGGACATCAGCCGATCGAGACGAACAGAGAGAGTGATCATGAACGGTGTCGTTCAGCAGTACCTGGCCACCTGGAACGCGACCGGCGACGAGCGGGCGGCGTTGCTCTCCGAGCATTGGTCGCCTGAGGCCACCTACACGGATCCGTTGGCCGAGGTCTCCGGCCACGAGGGGATCGCGGCGGTCGTCGAGGGCGTCCAGGCGCAGTTTCCGGGGTTCGTGTTCACCCAGGTCGGTGAGGCCGACGCCCACCATCGCCAGGTGCGATTCCGCTGGGGCCTGGGTCCGGAGGGAGCCGAGCCGCTGGTGATCGGATTCGACGTCCTGGTGCTGGACGAGTCCGGTCGGATCCAGGACGTACGCGGTTTCCTGGACAAGGTGCCCGCGTGACGGCGCCGCGCGCGTAATGCGGCGTGACACGTACGTGGCTGGCGCTCTTCCGCGCCAGCCACGTACTCATCCGAAATCCGCTAGCTGCTAGGCGGGTGTCCCCGCATCACAATGTCGCCGCCGCCGAGGCCCTTGACCGACAGGCGCCTGGATTGATACAGCAAAAAATGTACTATCGAGTCGTGGAGACGTTGACGCACGGGCAGGTGCTCGCCCGGTTCGGCCACGCCCTGTCCGACCCGACCCGCGCACGGCTGCTGCTCGCGTTGAAGGAAGGGCCGGGCTACCCGGCGGAGCTCGCCGACCTGCTGGGCACCACCCGACAGAACCTGTCGAACCACCTCGCCTGCCTGCGGGGCTGCGGTCTGGTCGTCGCGGTCCCCGAGGGTCGGCGAACCCGCTACGAACTGGCCGACGGCCGCCTCGCGCACGCCCTGAGTGACCTGCTCGGTCTCGTGCTGGCCGTCGATCCGGCCGCCTGCCCCGACGCCGCGGCCAAGGGCTGCTGCTGATGGCCTCCCCGCCGCGCCAGCTCCCCCTCCTCGGCCTGGATCGACGGGCTGTTCTGGCGCGCCGCATCCGCCTGCTTGTTGCCGCAACCATCACCTACAACGTGATCGAGGCGATCGTCGCGATCACCGCCGGCACCCTGGCGTCGTCGACTGCCCTGGTCGGATTCGGCCTCGACTCGGTCATCGAGGTGTCGTCCGCGGCGGCCGTGGCGTGGCAGTTCGCCGGCCGCGATCCTGAGGCACGCGAGAAGACCGCCCTGCGCGTCATCGCGGTGTCGTTCTTCGCGCTCGCCGCCTACGTGATCGTGGAATCGGTGCGCGCGTTGGCAGATGGCGCCGAGGCCGAGCACTCGAGTGTCGGTCTCGTGCTCGCCGCGCTGTCACTGCTGATCATGCCTGTGCTGTCCCTTGCGCAGAGACGGGCCGGTCGCGAACTCGGCTCCCGGTCCGCGGTCGCCGACTCGAAACAGACGCTGCTCTGCACCTACCTGTCGGCGGTGCTCCTCGTCGGTCTCGGTCTCAACAGCCTGTTCGGCTGGTCCTGGGCCGACCCGCTGGCGGCACTCGTCATCGCAGTGGTAGCCGTCAAGGAAGGCAGGGACGCATGGCGAGGGGACGCCTGCTGCGTCCTGCCACTCACCGGCGCGGCGACGGACGACTCGTGCGGTTGCCAGCCGGGATGCTCCTGCTGCTCCACTGCCTAGCGACGCCCAGGATCCTGCCCGTCGCTTCCCGAGCAGGCGCGCTGGCCGGATCGCGGCGTGGAGCCGAACAGGATCACGCATAACACTTTGCGGTGATCCAGGGCTACGGCGGCGCGTCGGACCAGGGATTGACGCGGCGGTGCGCACGGAAGAGCTGATACCAACGCTCCGCCGTACACCGGCACCCCGCCCGAAGCCCCTACGATCCTCCTCAGAAGTCGGTAAGGCTCGATGGGCGACGGTCAACTCGCGTTTGTATGGGGGGTACGAATGGTCAACGACTCGTCCGGCTTGCACGGGAGGGATCGGGCGCTCGCGCTTGTCCGCGAGTTCGCGATCCGGCCGGAGTCGGAGGGCATCCCAGCCAGCCGTCGTACGCCGATCCTGATTTTCACCGGCCCCAGGGGCTGCGGGAAGACCGCCCTGCTGAACCTCGTGGAGAAGGGGCTCCACGGCAAGGTCCCCTACGCGCGCGTCGACTGCGGCACGTTGAAGAACGCCACCGCGTGGGAAGTGTTGTCGCTTCTCGCGTTCGACCTCAATCGCAACGCCGCCGGCTACCGTTCGATCCCGTTCCCCCGCTTCGTCACGGCTCAGGTGGCCATCTCTGCGCAGGTCGACTCCCCGGGCCCGGCTGCCCGCGTGATCATGCGGACGGCGCTGGAGAACGCACGGCGCCTCGACCAGCTCCGTACCTTCCTGGCGAACCTGGCGCAGGATGTGACCGGGTCGATTCCGGGAGTGGGCGGCGTTCCGGGGGCGGCCACGGCCGCGCAGTACGCCCCGAACCTCGTTCTGAACGGCCTGGTGTCATGGCGGCGTGGCCGCCGGGTCGTGCTCGGTGAAGGGTTGGAGTGGTACGGCTCCGGCAACCAGGCCTACGACGAGTTGGTCCGGCTCAACCTGCTCACCCGCGAGGACGCGAGCGAGGCCGAACGTAAGGAGGCCACCGAACTCCTGTGGGCCGCGTTCCTGGCCGACCTGCGGGCCGCGTTCGACAAGAGGCGTGCCGGCGCATGGTCGGTGAACTGCGTGCTGCTGCTGGACAACATCGACACCAAACCGGGCCGCCTGCTCTACCGGGCGCTCGCCGACGCTCGCCGCGGCGAAGTCGACCCGCTGACCGTGGTTGCCACCAGCGCGGGCGGCGTGGCCCGGCACGTGGCGCCGGACGAGGAGATCCCCTTCGCCGAGGAGGCGAGCTACGACGACTACCTCGAGCGCCGGCAGGGCACCTACGAGAGCGACTCCTACCCGGTGGCGCTGCGCGACCTGAACCTGGACGAGGTCAAGGACCTGGTGTCCGAGGTCGCCGGCCCCCGGCTCAACGCGCACCGCGCGATCGCGGCTGAGGTGTACCGCTTCACCCGCGGTCACCCCGCCGCTACCGCCGTGATCGTCAAGGCGATCGGCGCCAATACCGGCGGCGCCGTGCCGTTGAAGCGACTGCTGGAGTCCCGGTGGCGAGGCCCGGTTGACCAGGCCGCGGTCACCGTCGAGGAGCGGCTACTGCGCGAGCTGCTCGGCTCGCCGTCGGATGCGGTCCTGGCCACTCTGGAAGCCTGCTCTGCCGCCTCCGACGTCGAGCAGGCCGACGAGTTGGCGCGTAGCGGCCTGGTGCCCCCGCCTCGTGACGGTGTCGGGCTCGTACCCGCCGAACTGCGGGTTCACGACACCGGCACCGGTCGCGTGGTCATGTTGCCCGCCCTCCGTCACCTGCTGGTGCGCCGCCTCGCCGCCGCTCCCGAAAGATGGACGGCAGTGCACACCTGGCTGCGGGACAACGGCAGGAGATCCGACCGCTACTACCACGCCCTGGCGCTGAGGGATGTCGACGCGGTGGTAGAGCGCCTGCAGGAGCTGTTGCCTGACACGCGGGCATGGTTCGCCGAGCTCGACACGGTTACCGCCGCGCCCAACGACCTGGACACCGACGAGTCTGATCCGGCGCGGGTGCTGGCGGCGGCGGGCCGCACCGGACCGGCGGACGAGCCCGGCCGGACGATTGCCCGGGTGGTGGTCGCGTTGTGGGCCGCGAACGACCCCCTGTCCGCCGCCGACCGTGCCGACCTCTGCTCCAGCGCCGCCTGGGATCTGCGGACGCTGGCGCAGCAGCCCGGTGTGACGCGGAACGACTTCTTGAAAGCCGCGACGCTGATCGAGGCCAGGGCCGAGGCCGGCGGCCCCTTCGTGCCGAGCCATTCCGCTCGCCGACAGGCGTCGACGCGACAGCGTGAGCGGGTTGACTTCAGTCCTCCGACGCCGAAGCGGGTGCGGCGCAGGGCACGCATCCGACTGGCGGCGACCGTCTCGGTGGTGGCGCTACTGCTGGTCTCCGCAGGTGCTGTCGGGGTGACCATGTTGACCCGCTGTGGTGAAGGCGTCCAGAAGCGAGACGGCGAGTGTGTCGGGGTCACCGACGGCTCCTACGTGTTCGACGGCCAGCTCGCCGCTGTGCAGCGGCGGATCTTGGAGGAGAACAACCGCGTACGGGAGCAGCCGCACGTCACGGTCGCGCTCCTCACGCCGCTTCTGCCCAACGACGTGGGCAGCGTGACCTGGCAACGGGTCCGCGCCCAGCTCGAGGGTGCCCACGTCGCCCAACTGGCGGCCAACGAGGACAAGCGCGAGCCCAAGGTACGACTGCTGCTGGCCAATCCCGGCAGCCGGGAGCAGGAGTGGCGCCCGGTGGTCGACCAGCTGATCGAGCTCGCCGACGAGGAGCGGCTGGTCGGCGTGATCGGTGTCGGCCAGAGCACCACCAGCGCCCAGCTGACTGCACACGCGCTGTCAGCGGCCGGCGTCCCGATGGTGGCGTCGGTCGTGACCGCCACCGACTTCCATGTTCAACCGCCCGCCGAGCCGGGCGGGCCCACCCGTTACATCAACGGATTCGCTCGGGTCAGCTCCACCACCGGCGAGCAGACCGCGACGCTAACGGACTACCTGGCCGGGCGGGATGTCCGTAAGGCCATGCTCGTCTACGACAACAACGAGGACGACCTCTACACCTCCACGCTCTACAAGGAGTTCAAGGCAGCGGCAGTGGGCCGCAAGCTGGCGATCAGCGTGGAGAGCCGGTTCGACACCGAGGCATCGCTGGACACCCAGTTCCGCGAGATCATGCGGGACCTCTGCGGCGGCGACGCGCCGGACACCGTGCTCTACGCGGGCCGCGCAGTGCTCCTCGACGATCTGATCAACAACCTGCGGCAGCGCGGCTGCGCCCGGGACCGGGTGATCACGCTCGTCACCGGTTCGGACGCGTCGGTACTGCGCACGAGGCCGGACTTGCTCCCTCAGGGCGAGCAGCCGAAGCTGTCCATCATCTACACCCCGCACGTCGACCCCGACGCTGCCCGGCAAATGGGAATCACCGAGTTCGACCAGCTCACTGCCGAGTTCGAGCGGCTCGGGTTCGACACCATCGACCTTGCCGACGGCTGGAGCGTCATGATGCACGACGCGATGCTGGCGCTGTCGGAGGCGATCAGCCGCACCGCCAACGGGTTGAAACCCGGGGAACTACCCACGCGGCAATCCGTGCGCTCCGAGTTGGCGCGATCCGACCGCGAGCGCAACCAGGTGCACGGCGCCGGCGGTACCTTCACACTCGACGCCACGACCGGCAACGCTGTCGGGCGGCGGCTGCCCATCATCGAGGTCACGCCAACCGGGGAGTTCCAGATCAAGGCAATCCTGGCCGCGAGAGCCCACGTGAGATGAACGCTTCCCACCCTGCGGCCCGGGCAGCCCGGACCGCGGCGGCGCTCGACGCCGAGTTCGGCCAGGATCGGCCGCGGATCGTGGTGCTGTGCGGCTCGACCCGCTTCTACGACCAGTTCCAGGAGGCGAACTACCGGCTGACGATGGCCGGGAAGATCGTGCTGTCGGTCGGTTTCTATCCGCACGCGAAAGCGGAGCACGGGCACGGCGAGGGTGTCGGGCACGGCTCCGTCGAGAAGGTGGCCTTGGACGAGCTACACAAGCGGAAGATCGACCTGGCCGACGAGGTGCACGTGCTCAACGTGGGCGGCTACATCGGCGTGTCCACCCGCTCTGAGATCAACTACGCTGAGGCGGCCGGGAAACCGATCACCTACCTGGAGTCGAGGTGACTGGGCAGGACGCCAACGGGGGCCGCCGCGGGCGTCCCTCCTGGTCTTCCACCGGGTGTGGCTCTCGCCCTCTCCATAGGTGGTACTCGCGCTAGCCGAGGCGGGCCAGCGTGGTCTTCATCAACGCCTTGACCTTCTCGTCGGAGTCGGCGCGCTTGCCCACGGACTTGATCTGGGTGTAGCCGACGTAGATGATGGCGTTCGCCTTGCGCACCACGACGGTGACCAGATCGTCGTAGGTCTCCGTGTTCACCTCCGGGGGCGAGGTGTGTACGAGATGCTGCGCGAACCCCTTCCACCCGTTGATCTCGACCGACCGGCTGCCGACCTTGTACTCACCCACCACCGTCGCCGGTCCGCCGAGCACGCTGAACGTCGCCGGGCACTTGTTGGCCTCGGACACGACGGCGTTCCACGTGTCGTCCACCAGCGAGGCGCTCTGGAAGACCACCGCGCCCTGGGTGACGACCGGCAGCGACGACGGCCCCACGATCTGAGGCGCGACGACGGTCCGTCCGGTCGGATTGCCACCCACCGGCTCGATCGCCGGCTCCACGGCCACCTTGACATCCTCGGAACGTTGGACGTACGGACAGGTCGGGATGCTGTTCGGGGGCGTGTAGATGACGTGCGAGGAGTGGCCCTCGTCCTCGATCTCGATCGCGCCCTCGCCCAGGTCGCTGGGGCTGACCAGGCCGGACCGGACCGAGTCCACGGTGTAGGGGGGTTTGGTCACGGGGTCCGGGCTCTCGCTGGAGCAGCCCGCCAGGACACCGAGGGCGAGCAAGCCGGCGGCGATCGTGGTCGATCGGCTCCGGGACGCCTTTCGGTCAGCGCCTCGCATGTGTGTCACCTACCTTTCAGCGTGCCGTGAACTGGACGCGCACGGGTGTCTCGTCGAAGTCGGAAACTCGGATGTCCAGCCGCAGCACCCACTCTCCGGGGAACGGGATGGACATCGAGTTCGCCACGTAGTGGCCGGGCTCGGCCGCGGTGACGGTGACCGGCAGTTTCGGGACGTCGCGGTCGGGTGATTCGAGCTGACCGGAGACCTCGGGCACCGCGACCAGCGAGCCGTCCGGGCCGGTGAGGTAGATGTCGGCCACGTTGTTGCCGGAACGCGCCGGCTCGATGTTCACCTCGATCGAGGCGCCCCGCAGCCCGGCGTCCGACTCGACCGCGGCGGCGGGTACGGGGACGGTGGCCCGCACCGGCGGCGCGTAGCTGGTGCGGGCCGGGGCGGTGTTGACGAGCACGGCTGTGATCGACACGACCGCGACCCCGAGCAGGATCTCTGCCACGACCGAACGGCGCAGCCGGCGCACCGCGGCGGCGGGGGCGGCGTCGAGGCCGAGGGGTTCGCGGCCGCGCCGCCGCACGAACCGCCGCGCTCCCGCGGCGAGACCTACCACGGCGAGGACGACGGCGAGCTTGCCGAGAAGCAGCCGACCGAAGTCGGTCGCGCCGAGCGCGGCCCACGTTCCCACCTGCCGCCAGGACAGGTAGACGCCGGTCGCCGCGATCACCGCGAAGCAGATCTGCGCGAGCCCGGAGAACCTGGGCAGCGCGGGCTCCAGGGTGCTGGCCTGGCTGGTGTCCCGCCTCCCGGCCGGGATGAGGACGCGGGCCGCGAGCGTGATCAGGCCGCCCAGCCACAGGGCCATGGCGAGTAGGTGCAGGCTGGTCGCCGGCACGGCCAGCCAGGTCTGCACGCCGGTCTGCGCGTGATCCGTCAGTGTCCAGGTCAGCGGCAGGGCGACGGCGCCGACCGTGGCGACCGCGGGCAGGACGATCCGGCGGGTGGCGCCGGCCGCTCCGGCCGTCTCGGTTTGTGCCGTCCCGGTGGTCGCCGACACGGTGGTAATGGAGCGCGACCGATGGCGTACGGCGAGCCCGAACGCCACGCCGAGGGCGAGCACGATCACCAGCCGCGCCAGCAGCGCGTGGCCCAACCGGGTGGACAGTGCCGCGCCGAGCAGGTCCGGGTCGAACACTCCGGCCAGCGAGGTGCCGGCGGCGTACGGCCCCTGTACGAGCAGGACCACCACGGTGCCGGCGGCCAGCACGGCGAATCCTGACCACACGATGCGGCGGCCGCGGCGGTCGGTGGGGCCGGCGGGCCAGAGCACGGCCACGAACAGCGCGCCGCCGAGGGCGAGGGCCATACCGAGAAAGGCCAGGGCACGGCCGACCGCGTCGACGACGACGACGGCACGGTGGGCGTCCTGCTCTACGGGGGCGGCCGTTGCGCTCGGATGGCCGATGCTGAACGTGAGCGCACTCGATACCACGTGCGAGTCCGCGGAGGTGACCCGCCAGGCCAGGACGTAGGTACCCTCGGCCAGATCCGTGGGCAGGCTGACCCGCACCGTGTTGGCCTTCCCGTCCACGTGGCCGGGGGTGCCGATCGTCAGCTTCTCCGCGTTGGTGTCGAGCAGCTGGATCGACCGCTCGTTGAAGCTGACCGCCTCGTTGAAGCGGAGCCGGACCTCCGCCGGGGGCGAGGCCAGCACCTCGCCGTTGACCGGCGAGGTCTCCAGCAGGGAGGCGTGGGCGTACGCCGGCTGCGCGGTGGACGCGAGGTTGGTGACCAGGCCGCCGGTCGCGAGGAGGAGGACCACCGCCAGCCGCGTGGCCACCCGGGCCCAGCGATGGCCTGCGAGTTGAATCCTGTGCGTCATCCGAGCTAGTCCGTACGCAACTTGCTGGCCAGGGTGAACGTGCCGCCCCGGACCTGGGCGATGACGTAGTTGTCGTACGTCATCGAGTGATCGGCGGCGAAGCGGAGCACCCCGGTGAAGGTGGTGAAGTCTTCGAGCCGCGGAATGTTGTCCACGACCTTCGAGGGTGCCGTGTCCCCTGCCTGGCGCACCGCCTGCGCCAGCGCGCGGAGCGCGTCGTAGGCCTGCATGGCGTCGCGGCCCGGGTCCCGTCGGTAACGGTCCTTGAAGCGTGCGGTCCACTCCGCCGCCGTCGGGAGAAGCTTCGGGCCCGCGGCCGTGGTGAGGAATGCGTCCTCGGCTGCCCCGCCGGCCGCCTGCAGAAACTCGGGGCCGTCCGACTCGGAGGAGGCCATGAAATGGCCGGTGTAGCCGGCCTGTCGTAGTGCGCTCACCAGTCGTCCACCTGGTCCCGCTGCACCCGTCCAGTAGACGAAGTCCGCCTTGGAAGCGGTGACGGTGCCGGCAAGCTTCGCGAGATCAGGACCGTCGGTGCTCTGCCTGCTCACCGGCAGGCCGTCGGCCTTGACCCGGTCGGTCACCAGGCCGGACAGCCGCTGTGAGGCCGGCGAGCCGTCATCGAGCACCGCCACCTGCTGCGTGCTCCGGTAGGCCATCCAGTGCACCGCGGCCAGCGCCTCCTGGTAGACCGTCGCCTCCATCGGGAACACCGACGGCACCCCGGCTTCGATCACCCGGTCGGCGCGGGCGGAGGTGACCAGGAACGGCGTGCCAGCTGCGGCCACGGCCTTCGCCGCCGCCACCGCCGCATCCTCACACAGCCCGCCGACCACCCCCACGACCTTCTTGGCGGCCAGCCCCGTCGCCCCCTGCTCGCCGGTCGCCGGCGTGCAGCCGCCGTCCTCGACGACCACCTTCACCTGCCGCCCCAGAACCCCGCCCTGATCGTTCAGCTCAGCGACAGCGAGCTGCGCCCCGTCGACGAGGTCCTGCCCGCGCTCAGCCATGTCGCCTGACAGCGGGGCCAGCACCCCGAACGTGATCTCGCCCCGCAGCTTCGGGGCGCCCCCGCCCTCGTCGGAGCCAGAGCACGCGCCGACCAGACCGCTCACCATCAGCGCGGCCGCGCCCAGCGCGACCGAGCGCACGGCACCTCTGCGTCGCACCGTTCTACCTCCAGGTCCGTCACCACCGAAAGCCGGCCCGGGCGCAGCGGTCGCCGCGCTCGGGCCGGTGCTTTCGTTTCAGACGGTTACTTGTCGCACGAGTTCCAACAGATCTTGTCGTCCGGCGCGCCGGCCAGCTTGCCGTCGAACCGCAGGACGTCGACGCCCCGGTTGTAGTCCGCGACGTAGACCAGCCCGTTGTGCCAGTAGACGGCCGACGCCGAACCGCCGGTCACACCCTCCCCCGCCGGCACCCGGAAGTAGCCGACCTGGGTCGGGTTCCTCGGGTCCGACACGTCGATGAAGCGGGTGCCCTGCCCGTACCACCCCTGCGCCACGATGTTGCCGTTGACGGTGAACCAGTGCGCGGAGCAGCTACCGGTGGTGGCAGAGCCCTCCTTGCCCCACGGCGACCAGTGGCTGATCAAGTCCAGCCGGAACGGATTCTCCGGCGTGGAACGCCAACCTTGGCCGTCGTAGCTGCCCTTCAACGAGGCAATCTTGAACTCGCCCGCCCGGGAGCAGGTCGTGATGTTCTCGTTGGTGATGTAGAGCAGCTCGCCCTTGTCGAAGTCGCCGACCTTCTCCGTGTTGTGGTACGCGTTGTGGTCGAAGAAGTCGAAGAAGTCGGTGCCCGCCGGGTTGGTGGCCACGACGGTCCCGCCCGCGTACGGCACCGGGTCGTACGCCGTTGCGACGCGGTTGCGCTTCTGCACCGGGTCGTAGTGCCGGCCCTCGGTCCAGTAGCCGCGTACGCCACCCTCACCGGAGGCCCAGGCGATGCCGTTCTTGTCGACGTCGACGCTGTGCACGTAGTCGGTGACCCCGTCGTGCCGACCGAGATCGACCGCCTGGTCGAAGGTGTACGGGTGCTTGATGTCGTGGATGTCGGTCACCCGCACCGGCACACCCTTCCAGGAGGGGTCCTGGCCTGGCGTCCCGGTGTTGGCCGGACCGACCGACCAGAGGTACTTGCAGTCGTTGATGCAGGTGGCCGTGTGCCCGGCCGGAATCGGGTGGAAGGTGACGACTTCCGGCTTCCACGGATTCTTGACATCGACGATGTAGACACCGGACTGACCGGTCGAGACGGTGCCACCGAAGCCACGCGGGTCCCGGGTGAGGAAGACCAGCTTGCGCTTCGGGTCGACGGTCATGTTCTCGCCTTCCCAGAACCTGTCCTGGGTGTCCCCCGGCAGGCGCAGCTCGGCCGCCGTGATCTTCGAGACCAGGGCCGGGTGCTTGGGGTCCTTCAGCGACCAGACGGCGAGACCGCCGGTGCCGTTGGCGAACATGAAGTCGTAGCCGTACTTGTCGTAGTTGATGAAGTTCAGCGCCGAGTAGCCGCTGACTCCCCTGACGTTGTCGATGAACGTGACGTTGCTTGCGACGGCGGTCGTCGGCTCATTGTGAACGTCGTCCAGGACCGCCCCGCCGTGGGCGGAGTTGTCCGACGGGCTCGATCCCGGGCCGGCGGCGAATGCCGCGCTGGCTCCACCGAGCTGCAGTGCCACAGCCGTCGCCAGAGCGACTGCACTCGCGACGAGGGGCTTCGTTCTCACCACATGTCTCCCTTTGGCATTTCTCCCTTGGTGACTCTCAGCGCAGCTTGGTCACCGCGCAGCCGAAGAGCACACAGGGGATGACACTAAAGACGGCACGAGCGGGCCGTCATGGTGCAGTTGTCGAGGAAGGCGGCCCTACCACTACGTCAATCGTCGTGATCATGCAACGCCGCACGTCAGAGCAGCGACGGCGCCGGCATGAGCGCGCCGACGGCGAGCACTCCCCACACGGCCACCAGGACAGACCGGTCGCCGGCGGCTTCCTCTTTGTCTGTCTATGCCCACCGGTGGCCGGCCGGGTCCTCTCGGACCCGGCCGGCCCGTCGGACGGTCAGAGCTGGGCCAGTTGGAACGCCCAGATGCCGCGGCCGTGGGTGGCCACGTAGACCGAGTTGTCGATCGAGTTGTACTCGACGTCCATGCCGACGGTCAGCGGCAGGCCGGTGCCGAGCCGCTGCCAGGTGGTGGCACCTGGTGCCCGGTAGAAGGTGGCCAGGTCGGTGGCGAGCACCAGCGCGCCGTTGGCCAGTTCCTTGATCGAGCTGGCCGGCACGTCCGGCAGGTTCGCCGAGACGTCCTTCCAATTCACACCGGCATCGGTGGTTTCGAAGACGTGGCCGAAGCCGGCGCCCGGGCCCTCGGTGAAGCGGCGCGAGAACCCGTTGACCGCGACGAAGGCGTGCGACGGGTTGGCCGGGTCGACCCCGACGCCCTGCAGGAACCGGTTCGGGAAGTCACCCGGCAGGGTGACCTGGTGCCAGGTCGACGGGTCGTTGACCTTGCCGACCGCCAGGCCCCGAGCAAAGCCGGCGTTGTTGCACGGCCCGCACCAGCCGACGTACGCCATGCCGCCGGAGACCGCGACCGACGTGGCGGTGCGGCCGGCGCCCAGGTCGAACACGTTGGTCCAGCCCTTGCCGTCCCTGATCGAGTAACCCTTGGTGTTCACCCAGACATGCTGGCCACCGGCCACCCAGACGTTCGCGTCGTGGTCGTCCGGTGCGAACGGCCCGATGAACCGGGCCGGCTCGTCGCCCGGCGACGAGGTGTACGGCTGGATGTCGCGCGAGGTCGACGTGTCCGCCGTGCCCGGGCCGGGGTTCGCGTTGCAGTTCTCCGTGACCCGCATGGCCAGGTTGGTGTACTCCTGGACCTGCCGGCAGCCGTTGGCCGGGTCGGCCTGCGCGTCGCCGCCGTCGCCGCCGAAGTGGGAGCCCATCACCGTGTCGCCGGGACGCAGGATGGACGTGCCGTTGTCCTGCAGCCCGCCGGAGACGATGGTGCCGGCCTTCCCCGGGTCCTTGCCAAGCGCCACCGAGTAGTACTGCAGCGCGTCGATGGTGCCGTCGTTGAGGCTCTGCCAGTCGGTGGCGTGCCCGTCTCGGTCGGTCTTCCCGTTGATCGGCCGCCGGTAGACGCCGCCGTCGTTGCCGACGTAGACGAAGCCGTTGCCGACCGCCACGGAGTGCTGGTCGGAGTGGGTGGTCTTGCTACAGGTGTTCTGCGCGTCCGAGATGCTCCAGCAGGGGAAGTTGAAGTTCCAGTACGGACCCACGGTCTTCCAGTTCGCGCCGGCGTCGGTCGACTCGTAGACCTCCTCCAGCCCGGCCCAGAGGTGATTCGGGTTGGCCGGGTCCACTGCGAGGAACTGGTTGTACCAGGCCTGGATGCCCGGGCCGTACCCCTTGCCGCCGACCGACTGCTTCAGCGCCGAGCCGGAGTTACCGAGCTTCGACGAGTCGGCGATCTTGGACCACGGGCCGGCGGGATTGCCGGTGTGGGAGACGTAGATGCCGTCCAGGTAGCTGTTCACGTTACCGGCCGGCTTGTTGAGCAGCCGCGGCGACTGGTTGATCGCGTACAGCGTGCCGCCGTCCGCGGAGAACGCGAACGTCACGTACCCGATGTCGTCGGCCGGCATGGCGCCGGTCGGGTTGACCTTCGTCCAGCCGCCCGCCGTGTAGTCGGCGGTCTCGTAGAAGCCGTTGTACGTGTCGCCCGAGCGCCACGCCGAGGCGACGATCACGTGCTTCGGGTTGCGCGGGTCGGCCGCCACATCGTTGACGATGTTCTTGTACGCGGCGTCGGCGTCGCCAGCGTCCGCACCACCCGGCAGGTAGCTCGGGTTGGGCGTGAACTCGAGCTTCCAGGCGCCGGAGGTGCTGCCCATCGGGTGGGAGAACAGGCCCCGGTTGGTGGCAACCCAGACCTTGCCGTCGAAGAACCGCAGCTTGTTGATGACGGTGCTCTCCAGCTCGGCTCCTCCGACCCGGTCCGTCGGCTTGAACGTGCCGGTCTTCGGGTTGGCCAGGCGGTAGACGCCGGCACCGACGTACGAGGTGCCGCCGGTGTTCCCTTCGCCCGTCGCGTACCAGAGCGAGCCGTCGGCGGCGAGCACGACGTCACCGCTGGACAGAGTGGGCAGGGCGTCCGTGATCGGCGTCCAGCTCCCGCCGCCGATCGAGGAACGCCACACGCCACCGTCGGCGCCGGCCGCGTACACGTAGCCGCTGTTGTCCGCCGCGAGGCCGGTGATCCGGCCGGTGACCAGACCGGCGCCCCCGGACGAGTTGGACGCGTAGTCGCGGTAGCGCGGGTCGTCACCGTCGTACTTGATGTTGGTGACCTCGCGCCAGCTGCCCTTCGTCGCAGGGAGCGCGTTCAGCTGGCTCAACGCGTTCGAATAGGCGCCCGGAGCGACGATGCCCGGCGCGTAGCGGGCCTGAGCGAACTGCTCGGCGATGATGCGGGCCTCGAAGGCCTCCTCGCCCGCCTCCTCGGACGACTCGCCGGCCGCCATTTCCATGAATTCCCTGGGGTGCCAGGGCATGTTGGCGCCCGGCTCGTCGGCCAGGCCGAGGGCTTCCTGCACCTCGTGGTTGGTGGCGACGACGCCACCGAGCGCGGCGGTCAGCACCAGCGCGCCCGCGATTGTCGCTGACTTGCGCCAGCGGGACTTGGACATACGAATCCTCCCGGATTCAGAGGGATCCCGGGCCTGGTGGCCCGGAGTGGAAAGCACGGCGATAGATGGCCGCCACGGCGCCCAGGAACCAAGCTTGGGCGCGCGTCTCGGATCCTCATTCGTGCACCCGATGACGATGGGCTGCTCACTGTTGCGAGACGGCGCGAAGAGGATCAGGTCCGGGTCGGCGGGGCCCGCGTGGGCAGGGTGCCGCGCGGTGGCAGCGGTACGGCCGGCTCCCGGTAGTGGGCCGGGACGACGGCCGTGTCGGACGTGCCGCCGATGCCAGCGGGCGCGGCACGGAAGAGATCATCCGGTCCATCGCTGGCAACAACGCAGACGCGCTGGTCACCAGGGTTTCCACCACAGAGGTCCGCCCGCGCGTCCAACGGAGTGGCGGGCACGACGTGCGCGACGGCAGCCTGATCGTCGCCGGGAGGCGGGGCGGCGAAACGGTCCGCCGGGGTACCCGGAGCGGCGACGGGACGTCCGTCCAAAGCCGCAGAAGGAACGGACGGTGCGGCGTGGATGATCGACCTGTGCGTGGAAGTGACCAGCGCGCCGGGCTCAGGATCCTCCGCGCGAACAGGCGCGCCCAAACCGGCCAGGACGATCGCCAGCGCGACGACGGCAGTCAGCCGATCGAGCACGCGCATGGCAGGCCTATCAGTCGGAGGGCCGAGCCGCTCGGACGGGCGGCACAGGGCCGCCGGCCGGAGCCGGCCTTGAGAAGAACAGGGAGGGTCGATCGCTTCGCCCGAAGCCACGCTAGCAACAGCACTTGCCGGCGGGCAATGATGTGGTGGTCGTACTTTCAGCTGGTCAGCCCCTCCCATGTGGCAGCGCCGCTAGGTGGCGGCTCGGCACGTGCGGCGACGGGTCGAGATAGGCCAGCAGAGGAAGGATCATCTGAGGTGGAGTGTCAGCGAAGGCGGAACACGATCAGCGTGCTGCCCGCGTTGACGCGAACAGCAGTCCGTCGTGATGTCTCAGCGACCCCTGCGCTGCCAGGGCGTCGACCGGCGCGCCGACGGTAACCCGCCCAGCCCGACCGTCTCGTACTCCCCCGCCGGGGTGAGACGCCCGTCCTCGGCGCGGTCGTACACTGTTCGGCTGCGGCAGGACGTGAGCAGGAAAGACATTCCCGTTAAGTCTCCGTGATCGGTCAGGGGGCCTCGGGCTCAACTCTCGAGCGAGGCCACCGCGCGACGAACAGCTGCGTGCACGCCCTCAGAGGCAAGCGTGGCGACACTCGTCCGGTACGTCTCCACGAACCCCGCGTGGCTGGCCAGTCCCCATCCCTGGAAGGGACCCGCCTCCAACGCAGCCAGCGGGTCGGCGGACCGCAGCAACCGCCAGTCCCTGTCGTGCAGGTTCGGCTCGGACGCGACCCCCTCGCCTCGTCCGTCGTACCCGTTGACGTATTTCCGAAAGGCAGCAACCAGCAGCGCCAACCGGCGAACGTCACCCCCACGCAACAGCTCGCCGGCGGTGGCACGGACGAATGCCGGAAGCTTGGCCGCTCCGTCACTGGCGACACGCGCAACCGTGTCGGGTAGGGCCGGGTTGCCGAAGCGCGTCAGAACCTGACGTGCGTACGCCGACAGCGACACGCCGCTCGGCGGTCGCAGCCTAGGCGCGACATCTTCGGCCATGAAGGTGCTGACCAGCCCGGCGAGCAGCGGATCCGCGGCCGCCTCGTGAATGTATGTGTGCCCAGCGAGGAGCGCGGGATAGGCGAGCATCGAGTGCGCCGCGTTCAAGAGTCGCTGCTTCACGGTGACAAACGCCGCCACGTCCGCGCGCATCTCCACGCCCACCTCCTCCCAGGCGGGCCGCCCACTGCAGAACTCGTCCTCGACGACCCACTGGCGGTAGGCCTCGCTGAAGACCGGCACCCGGTCCGGTAGACCGGTGATCCTGTTCAGCCGATTTCGGATGGGCGCGGTAACGGCGGGAGCGATGCGGTCGACCATGGAGCTGGGAAAGGTCACGTTTCGCTCGATCCAGCGCGCCAGTCCGGGATCGGTCGCCTCCGCGAAACCCAGGGTCGCCGCCTGAGCAGCCGCGCCGTTGTCCGGCAAGTTGTCACAGGACAAAACGGTGAAGGGGCCCGCTCCGGCATCCCTTCGCGCGCGCAGGGCAGCGGTGAGCACGCCGAACGTCGTTTCCGGAACTTCCCGAGCGAGGTCCGCGGCTATCTCCGGCTCGTCGACATGGAACTCACCGGTGACCGGGTCGAGGTGGTAGCCGCCTTCGGTGATGGTGAGACTGACTACCCGGATGCTCGGCATGCTGAGCGCGTGGACCACCGCGGCCGGGTCGGCGGGGCCATGCAGGTAGTCGACGATCGAGCCGATGACTCGCCACTCCTGCCGGCCGTCAGGATGGAACACGGTGTGGCTGTACAGGTTTCCCTGCTTCGCGAAGGCCGATGCGCGATGTGTCGCGTGCTGGTTGCCGAGCAGCTCGACGCCGAACACTCCCCAGAGACTTTGGTCGGTACGTCGGGCCAGCAACTCGTCCAGGTAGACGGCCTGATGCACCCTGTGGAAGTTGCCGACGCCGATGTGCGCGACGCCCGGTGTCACACCGGCTCGTTCGTAGCCTGCCGTGCGGGCACGGGCCAGGATCGCCTCGTCTGTCATGCGACCTTCGCCTGCAAGAAATCGGTGAGCTGCTCGTCGGACAGGTCCGCGTGTTCCCGCTCCAGGGCGACCTGTGATTGGTAGTTCTCGACCTCCGTCGCCACACGGCCGGCGCTCCACCCGAACGCCCGAGCCACGAGGCCCGCCACCTCCTCAGCGCAGCGGAGTCCACGGTCGAAGGTCTCGATGCGCACATGTGTGCGCCGGGTCAGCACATCCTCGAGGTTCCTCGCCCCTTCGTGCGTCACCGCGTACATGATTTCCGCGCGCAGGTAGTCCTCCGCTCCGTGAACCGGCTCGGCGAGGGCTGCGTCGTCCTCGATCGTGGACAGGACCTCAGGCAGCAGGGATCCGTAGCGACGGAGGAGATGCTCGACCCGGTGCACCGGCAATGCCGCGTTCTCGGCTATTGCATGCCGCGAGTTCCACAGCGCCGGGTAGCCGTCCGCCCCGAGCAGCGGGATCTTCGCCGTGCATGACTCGGGCATCTCCCACTGGAGCAGCCCGCGCAGGTCGGCGACCGCCGCGTCGACCGCGTCCTGGGCCATGACCCGGTAGGTCGTGAACTTGCCGCCTGCGACGATCGTCAAACCGGGACGCGGGCTGGCCACGGTGTGCTCTCGCGACAGGGTCGTGGTGAGGTCGGAGTCGCCCGAGAGCAGCGGCCGGAGCCCGGCGTAGACGCCCTCGACGTCCGCGGAGGTCAGCGGGCGCTGCAGGACGGTGTTGACCCGGGCCAACAGGTAGTCCACGTCGCTACGCGTGGCCACACAGTCGTCGTTGTCGTAGCCCCAGTCGGTGTCCGTCGTACCCACGAGCCAGTGGCGTCCCCACGGGATCACGAACAGGACCGACTTCTCGGTGCGCAGGATCATGCCGGTCTGAGCGTTGATCCGGTCGCGCGGCACCACCAGGTGCGTTCCCTTGCTGGCGCGCACCGACGGGGAGACGGCGCCACCCGCCAGCGCCCGCGTCTGGTTCGTCCAGACGCCGGTCGCGTTGACGACGTGCTTCGCCGCGATCGTCATCGTCCGGTCGCACTCCGGGTCGTGTACGACAGCTCCGGTCACCCGGTCGCCTGACCTGGTGAAATCCATCACCCGTGCCTGCGACGCGACGTGGGCGCCGTAGGCGGCCGCGGTTCGGGCCAGGGAGAGCGTGTACCGGGCGTCGTCGACCTGCGCGTCGTAGTACTGGATGGCGCCGACAAGCGCGTTCTCACGGAGCGCGGGTGCCAGGGCGAGCGCCTTACGCCGGCTCAGATGTCGGTGGCCGGGGACACCACGCGGGCGCCGGGACGGCAGGCTCAGTCCGTCGTAGAGGGCGACCCCCGCGCCGACGTACAACCTTTCCCACCCGCGGTGCATGAGCGGGTACATGAACGACACGGGACGAACCAGGTGCGGCGCCAGATCGTTGAGAAGCAGGCTCCGTTCCTTCAGCGCCTCGGCCACGAGCCCGAAGTCGAGCATCTCGAGGTATCGAAGGCCGCCGTGGATGAGCTTGCTCGAGCGGCTGGACGTTCCCGCTGCGAAGTCCCGCGCCTCGACCAGTCCCACCCGGAGTCCCCGGGTGGCGGCGTCCAGCGCACAGCCTGCTCCCACGACCCCACCCCCGACGACGAGCACGTCGACGCCGTCGGCGGCCATCGTGGCGAGGGAACGTTCGCGAAACTGCGGCGACAGAGCTACCGGGCGCATGAGTCTCCCGCACTCCTGGACTCGGACAGCGCCTGTACGTGCCGGGGCACGTCGTCGACCACCAGGGCGTCGACATGTGCCGCCGCGAAGTCGAGTGCCTCGCGCGTGTCCGGGCACCAGACCAGCACCTGCCGCTGAGAGGAATGGACTCTCTCGACGACGCTCTCGATCGACGGCGCGGTGGCGCTTGCCGAGGGGTCGCGCCACAGCGAGCTGGTGTGTACGGCGAGCACCTGCACGTCGAGGTGAGCGGCGGCCGCGACGGCATGCCCGATGGGGAACTGCTTCCACGTGAGCAGACCGAGCGCCATGTCGGGCACGGCCTCGCGCATGTGTCTCAAGGCTCCTGGGTCGAACGAGAGAGCGAGCGCCGGCCTGTCCCCCAAGGTGCGCTCACAGGAGCGCGCCAGGAGTGTCGCGGTGGTCGAGTCCGCGGACCGAGCGGCATCGTGCAGCCCCGACTTGACGTCGAATACCACACCCAGGGTGAGCGGCAGCTCCTCCAGAAGATCGTCCAGCCGGACCAGACCGCGCCGCGCCGCCTGGCCGCTCGTCATCTCCGCGATGTAGCGTCCGTCCGGCAGAACGGGGTCATGGGTCACCATGAGGTCGTCGTCCGTGGTGCGCTGGACGTCGAGCTCCACCCAGTCGAGCCCCGCCTCCGCCGCCGCGCGGAAGGATTCCACCGAGTTCTCTCGGTACCCGGCGACGAGGCCCTGCCCCATTCCGCGATGGCCGATCAGTGCGGGTTGGTCATTGAAGACCCGCCACGTCATGTGTCACCTCCCCCTGGTGGCGGACGTGAGCGTGCTCGCGAGCCGCGCAGTCCGGGCGGCCAGCTCGGTGATCGTGATGCGGTCGAAGTCCCGCACGGCGCTGCGGACATGAACGTGCGTGGTTCCGACCAGCTCCGCCGGGATACCGTCGGGCCCGTGCAGGGCGCCGTAGACGCTGCCGACCGTCGCGGCATTGGAGTCGGTGTCACGTCCACCTGAGATGGTGATGCCGACCGCGTCCATGAAGTGCCCGCCCCACAACAGGCCGATCGAGATGAGCGCCGCGTTGTTGATCGTGTGCACCCAGGGGTAGTCGCCGAGCGCCTCGTCCACCCAGTCGAGGGCCTCGACTCGCCCGGCGCCCTGCTGGCGCAGCGCAAGCACATGAGCGAGGGCGGAATGGAGTCTGGACCGGGGCGGCACCACAGACAGCGCGTGGCGGAGAGCCTGCTCGATGCTGTCGACGGCGAGCGCCGCAGCCACGAGCGCGGCCGCCCACATCTCGCCGTACTTGCCGTTGGCCGTGTGGCTCAGCCGGGCGTCCACGAGCGCCAGGCGGGCCGCACCCGCGGGATCGCCGGGCGACACGTAGCCGAAGGCGTCGCCCCGGATGAGCGCCCCGATCCACTCCCGGTACGGGTTGTCGGTGGTCGCGGTGGCGGGTGGGCGCAGACCACCGATCAGGTTGCGGTACGCCGCCCGCTCGGCCGTGTAGGTCTGGGTGAACGGCACCCGGTCCAGCCACGCGGCGGCGATCTGCTCCGTCGTGAAGCCGGCTCCGTGCGTCTCCATGACGTGCAGGGCCAGGATCGTCCAGTCGATGTCGTCGTCGCGGGGCACGTCGACGAAGCGGCCGGCCGTCGCGACCGCTGCGGACGGATGCAGCGTGCCGACTCCTTCGGGCAACGGGTCCAGCAGCGGAAGGTAGCCCGTCTGCGGCCACTGGCCCGCAGCGCGGAGATAGATTTCGATCTCCGGGCGGGTCAGGCCTTCCACCGGCTTGCCGAGCGTGTTGCCGACCGCGCGGCCGAGCCAGGCGCCCCGGATTCGCTCTGGCAGGAGCTCTCGGTCGACCTCGACCAGCGGGGCGGTGGCGGCGTGATCCAGCAGCACGCGGTCGTCCTCTGGCTCCTCGTGGTCCCAGTCGGGATCCCGCTCGAGTCTCGCGAGCCGCGTCCGCACCTCGGCCAGCCCGGTGAGGTCGCCCTGAGTCGCCGCTTCATGAGCAGCCGCCCGCAGGTCACCGACCGGGTACCCGCTGAGGGCGAGCTGCTCGGCCTCGTCGGGCACGAGGTCGCGCAGGTCAAGTACGTCGTGCATGTGCGTCCTGACTTGAAGGAAGAAGGAGGGGTCGGGTCAGCCCTTGACGGCGCCGGAGAGGAAGCCCTGGGTGACCTGCTTCTGCAACGCGACGAAGAGCACCACGACGGGCAGGATGGTGATAAGGGTGCCCGCCGCCAGCGGCCCGATGTCGATGGAGCGCCCACCGAGGAAGAGGTACAGGCCCGTGGTCAGCGGCCGGTACTCGCCGCTGGGGATGTACAGCAGTGGCACGAGGAAGTTGTTCCAGTTCTGCAGGAAGGTGAACACGGCGAGTGCGCCGATTCCCGAGCTGACCAGAGGGAGAACCACCTTCAGGAAGATCTGCCACTCGGAGGCACCGTCGATGCGAGCGGCCTGATCCAGCTCGACCGGGAGGTCGGAGAAGAACGCGCGCATGAAGAACGTGCCGAACGACAGGCCGGTGCTGGCCAGCACCAGGTTGACCCCGAGCAGGCTGTCCAGCAGTCCCATGCTGCGGAGCTGGAAGTAGAGCGGGATCATGTAGGTGAAGAACGGCACGAGCAGGCCCAGGACCACCAGGTAGAACAGGAGACTGCGCCCGGGGAACGGCAGTCGCGCGAACGCGTACCCGGCCATCGTCGAGAGCACCACGACGAGCAGCGTGCTCGGCACCGACAGCAGGAAGCTGTTGACCACGTAGCTGCCGAAGTCCCCCACCGTCCAGGCCTTCACGATGTTCTCGGTGGAGAACGACGAGAACAGACCGAAGGGGTTCACCTTCACATCGTGGCCGCTCTTTAGGGCCGTGGAGACCGTCAGCACCAGAGGGAAGAGCATCAACGCGGACATGCTGAGCAGGAGAAGGTGCTTACCGGTCAGGAGTAGGCGGTCACGCGTGCTGGATCCAGGGGTCTTGTCACTCATGCGCCCGTTCCTTGGAGTGAGAGCTTGCGTTGCAGTCGGTTCATCCAGACGGCGAACGGGATCGAAATCACCGTGATCATCAGCGCGAGCGTGGTGCCGTAGGAGATCCGGTTGAGCTGGAACGCGCTGCTGTAGGCGTAGGTCCCGAGGACCTCGGTGGCGCCGGCTGGGCCGCCGCCGGTCATGACGAAGACGATGTCGAAGACGCTGAAACCACCCACCAGCGTGATGGTGGTGACCATGAGGAACACCGGCATGATCTGCGGAAGGATGATGTGGCGCAGCCGCTGGAAGCCGTTCGCCCCGTCAAGGCGGGCGGCGTCGACGAGGTCGATGTCGACGTTCCGCAACGCCGACAGGAAGATGACGAAGACGAAGCCGACGGTGGCCCAGATCGCGGTGCCGAGTACGGCGTACAGCGCGGTGTTCGGGTCACCCAGCCATCCCCTGGCGAGAGAGCCCAGCCCCACCGACTCAAGGACGCGATTGAGCCAGCCTCGCGAGGGTTCGTAGATCCAGCCCCAGACGACTCCGACGGCGACCTGTGGCAGCACGAACGGCAGGAAGAACGCGATCCGGTAGAGCACGCTCCCGCGCCGGACGTTCCAGACCAGCACGGCGAGGCCCAGCCCGAGAATGATGGGAGCGGACGTACCGATGACAATCCAGATGACGTTGTTCTTGAACGCGGCCCATACGTCCGGGTCCTGCACCAACTCGGTGAAGTTCGAGAACCCGATCCACGGCGGGCTGGGATCGAAGCCGTTGAAATCGACGAAGGCGTAGTAGACCGCGTTCGCCATCGGCAGCAGCAGGAAGACCGCCACCATGGCGGTCAGCGGAGCCACCATGATCACGCCCAGCCGCGCCTGCGCCCTGCGCGTGACGCGCGGAGTCTCCGCGTTGACGGTTCGCCAGGGCAAGCGGCGACGGGTTGTCGCTCCCCGCTCCGGCGCCGTGGTCGGCGCCGGAGCTGTCGCCCTGGCCGGAGCGCCTGCAGTCACCGCTTGGCCGCTGTCTCGAGACTCGCGGCGACTTCCTCAGCGGTCTGCTGACCGGTGAGGATCGCCTGCACACCGTCGTACATCGCCTTGTTGAACGTGTCGGAGGCCATCACGTCGATGTTGTAGCCGAAGTCGCCGCCGGCGCTCACCTTGGCGGTGTCGTTCAGCACCTGCGCCAACATGGGCGAGACGTCGAGGTTGGCGGTGTCCATGGGCCGCGGTGGGATCGTGTGCAGGTTCTCGACTGTCCAGCGGCCATGCTCCTCTGACTGGAGGAAGTCGAGGAACTTTTCCGCGGCGTCCTTGTTCCGCGCGGTCTTGGAGATCCAGGGACCGGAGCCCAGTCCACCGGTGAAGATTCCGGGGCCATTGGGCGCCGGGAACGGGATGTAGCCGACCTCGAAGTCCGCGCTGTCGTCGATCTCGCCGACCAGCCAGCTGCCGGTCGGAATCATGGCGGCCTCACCGGAGAAGAACATCGCGGTCGAGGTGTCGTAGTCCACGGAGGTGGGTGACTTGGGCAGGTACCCAGCCTTGTTGAAGTCCGCCCACAGCTGCAGCGCTGCCGCGACCTCCGGGGACTTCCAGGACTTCTGGCCGCTGAGCAGGGCCTCAATCCCGTTCCCGCCGACCGCGCTCGACAGGGCCATGCTGAGGAGGTGCCCGCCCTCCCACGCTTCCTTGTCGCCGACGGCCAACGGCACCTTGCCGGCCTTGCGGATCGCCTCCGCGGCCACCTTGAGATCATTCAGGTTCTGCGGCTGGTTGAGCCCGAGATCGGCGAAGATCTTCTTGTTGTAGAAGAGACCGACGGTCTCGAGTTCGCCCGGGACGCCGTAGACCTTCCCGTCGTAGGTGACTCGCTCCTTGGCGAAGTCGAAGACTTTCCAGTCGTACTTCTCGTAGGCGTTGGTCAGGTCCTGCACGAGGCCGGCCTTCACCAGGGCCCCACCGAAGCTCGGGCCCGAGCCCCAGCTGAACACGTCGGGTCCTTCACCGGAGCGGAGCTGCGTCTGCAGGACCGTGCGCATGTTGTCGAGGGGAAGCGTGCTGACCTCTACGTCGATGCCGGACCGCTTCTCGAAGTCGGCGATGTGCTCCTTGAGAGCCTTCAGAGCTTCCGCGTCCTCCGGCTCCTCGATCAGGTACTTGAGGGTCTTGGAGTTGCTGTCGGAGGAAGCGGGGACTCCTCCGGTGCACGCCGCCAACAGAAGGCACGCTGTGGTGGCGGCCAGGATCTTCAGAGGTGGGATGCGCATGCGTCGGCCTCTCGGTGAATTTGCCCTGTTATGCACACGGGGGATCCGGCCGATATAGTTTCACCGCGAAATTAGGCCGTCAAGGGGCAGCAGGCAAGTTTGACGGGAAGCTGGCCTGGATCGCGACCACTGCCGCTCCTCGAGCCCACTCGAGGAAATCCATCGGTCGGATCACGGGGTCCAGGCCGCTCTCCTGCCCGTCGGCGTACTCGATGCGACCGGCGTGCAGGCTGTCAGGCGCGATCTCCACAAGTCGCACGCCTTCGCCGGACAGAATGATGCGCTCGACTCCGGTCAGCGAGGTGATCGCCGCCGCCGCGCGGCCGACAGCGTGTGCCGCCTCCGCGACGACGCGCGCGGCCACCCGGTCACCGGCCTCGGCGAGCCCGAGCACCTGCTCGTAGGTCGTGGGCCGCCCGCGGGCGACGGAGACGGCATTGGCCATCGCCCCAGAGGTCACGAAGGCCATCATGCAGCCGCGATGGCCAGCGGGGCACAGCGGTCCGTGCGGGTTGACCGGTAGGTGACTGATCGGGCTCACCATCGTCGGGACAACCTCGTGGTTGATCACGAGCCCGTACCCCACGCCGGCACCGACCGTCAGCAGGGCGAAGTCCGGATACGTGCGGCCGTAGCCGAACCACTGCTGCGCCATCGTGAGGCCCACGACGTCGTTGGCCAGGAACAACGGGGCATCGACCTGCTCGGCGAGCAAGGTGCGGAACGGCACCTCGTGCCAGTCCAGAAAAGGCGAGTCGGCCACGGTCTCGCCCTTGTCCACCCGGCCGCCCACGGTCACGCCGACGCCCTGCACGGGCCGGCCGGCCCTCGCCGCCATCCGGGAGACGACGCCGGCGACGCAGGACACGACGTCCGGTACGTTCAGCGACGGCTCGGGCAGCGTCTCGCTGTCCAGCACCTCGGCCCGGAGGTTCGTGAGCACCGCGTAGATCGACTCACTGGTGAGCTTTACACCCACGTACCGGTAGTCGTCGGCGACCACATCGAGGAGGACCGACGACCGCCCGCGGCCGGGTGTGCGCACGGAGTGGGACTCCACCAGGACACCCGCGTCGAGCAGCGGCCGCACGAGGCGGGTCAGCGTCGGTGCCGACAGACCGGTCTTCTTCGCCAGCTGCGCCCGGGACTGGGCACCGTGCACGAGGATGTCGACCGCCACCGCCTTCGATGTGTCAGGCAGGTCCGGGTGCATCAATCCTCCTGATCCGCGGGACCGGTCCTCGACCGCTCGGGAACAGGGGGTCGTCCGCCGGCGATCTGTGTGGCATGCTCTCCGCTTAGTTTCGCGGTGAAATAATAACTGGAGCGCACATGAGTGTATCGACAGGCGGCTCCGTCCGGTCTGTTCGCACGCTGACCGCCGCGACCACGTCGCTCGTGGTCGACGTCAGCTCGGGCGTGCCGCGGGTTCTGCACTGGGGGGCGCGACTGGACGACGACCCCGCCCACGAACAGTTCCTGGCCACCCTGAGCGAGGCGCAGTACGGCGCGGACGGACTGCCTGGGCAGCACCGTTACCCCGGCGTGCTACCCGAGCAGTCCGCCGGCTGGATGGGCACTCCCGGCCTGGAGGGACATCGGGACGGGACCGCCTTCAGCACGCGGTTCGTCGCCACCGGGCACGAGCTGTCCGGCCAGCCGGACCAGGGTCAGGTACTCGTGAGCCGGGCGGTCGACGAGGCCGTCCAGGTCGCCCTGACGACGACCATCGAGCTCTCGGCCGAGGGAGTCGCGCGCGTGAAGGCGGCCTTGACCAACACCGCGCAGAGCGGAACCTTCACGGTCAATGGCATGCGCCTGGTGCTCCCGGTTCCCACCGAGGCGCAGGAGATTCTCGACTTCACCGGGCGTCACCTGCGGGAGCGCAGCCCGCAGCGGCATCCCTTCCACGCCGGCACGCACGTACGCGAGGGCCGTCGCGGGCGCACCGGTTCCGACGCGAGCCTCCTGCTAGCGGCGGGAACGGCTCACTTCGGCTTCCGTAGCGGTGAGGTATGGGCCGTCCACACCGCTTGGAGCGGCAACCACGTCACATTCGCGGAGCTCGGCCTCAACGGGCTACGCGTTCTCGGCGGCGGCGAGATTCTCCTTCCCGGTGAGGTGACTCTCGAGCCCGGGGATACCTACACGACTCCCTGGCTGTACGCCGTTCACGGCAACGGACTCGATGCGGTAGCGGCGGCCTTCCACCAGCATCTGCGAGCGCGGCCTACCCATCCGACATCGCCCAGGCCCGTTGTCCTGAACACCTGGGAAGCCGTCTACTTCGACCACGACGTGGACACCCTGGTCGAGCTGGCGACGCATGGCGCCAAGGTTGGGGCCGAACGCTTCGTCCTCGACGACGGGTGGTTCCTGGGCCGCCGTGACGACCGGAAGGGGCTCGGTGACTGGCAGGTCGACCCGGCCGTCTGGCCGAAGGGCCTCCACCCGCTGGTCGAGGCCGTCCGGAGGCTGGGCATGGACTTCGGGCTCTGGTTCGAGCCGGAAATGGTCAATGACGATTCGGAGCTCGCCCGCGCGCATCCCGAGTGGATCCTGGCGCCGGGCGACGGACGCCTTCCCCTCACAGGCCGCCACCAGCACGTGCTCAACCTCGCCATTCCAGAGGCCTTCGACCACGTGCTCGAATCGATCAGCGCGGCCATCGCGGAGTACCAGATCGACTACATAAAGTGGGACCACAATCGCGACCTGGTCGAGGCCGGCGACCGCCTCACCGGCAGGGCGAAGGTGCACGCACAGACCCTTGCGGCGTACGCCCTGATGGACGAGCTGCGGCGACGGCATCCCGGGCTCGAGATCGAGTCCTGCTCCTCCGGCGGTGGCCGGGTCGACCTCGAGGTGCTTCAGCGCACCGACCGGGTATGGGCAAGTGACTGCATCGACCCGCTGGAGCGGCAGAGGATTCAGCGCTGGACCGGTCTCGTGCTGCCAGCCGAGATGGTCGGCAGCCACGTCGGCGCCCCGACTGCCCACACGACCGACCGCACGCATTCGCTGGCCTTCCGGGCGGCCACCGCCCTGTTCGGGCACTTCGGCATCGAGTGGGACCTGCGCAACGCCTCTCCCGACGAGCTGAACGAGCTCAGAGATTGGGTGACGCTGTACAAGCAGGAGCGCGATCTGCTGCACAGCGGCACAGCGGTGCACTGCGACTACCCCGACGACGCCTACTGGGCCCACGGTGTCGTGAGCCAGGACCGGACACGGGCGCTCTTCACCTTCGTCACGCTCGATACCTCTGCGGCCGCACAGCAGGGTCGGATCACGTTGCCGGCCCTGGATCCGGACCTGGCCTACCGCATCGAGCCGATCCCGCTCTCGGCCGGCGCCCTCGTGCGCACACGCAGCGGGCAGCCCTCATGGTGGGTCGACCGTCCCGTCATCTCCGGCAAAGCGCTGGAGGCCATCGGGCTGCAGGCACCCATGCTGTACCCCGAGCAGGCGCTCGTCTTCCGCCTGATCGCCGATCAAACCACTGAGAACAGGAGCTGAAATCCCGTGGGACATCTTGTCCGTTTTTCCTCCCCGCGCACCGTCGACGTGGTGGAGGTCGAGGACCCCACACCGGGTCCTGGAGAGGTCTTGCTGGAGACGGTGTACTCCGGCATCTCCGCTGGCACCGAGCTGACGGCCTATCGCGGCACCAACCCCTACCTGACGAGTGAATGGGACCCGGAGCGCAAGCTGTTCGTCCCGGGCGACTCGACCATGTCCTACCCCATCGATGCTTGGGGCTACGAAGAGGTCGGCCGGGTGGCCGCAGTCGGCTCCGCAAGCGACGAGGACCTCGTTGGCGAGCTGGTATGGGGCTCGTGGGGTCACCGAGCGACGGTCGTGCGCCCGGTCGGGTACGCCAGGGCGCGGCTCCTGCCCGGCGTCGAGCCGATGATGGGCGTCTTCGGACGGATCGGCGCGATCGCCTTCAACGCGATCCTCGACGCTGACATTCACCTTGGCGAATCGGTGGTCGTCTTCGGAGCCGGCGTGCCCGGCCAGATCGTCGCCCAGCTGGCACGTCTCAACGGAGCGCGGGTCACGGTCGTCGACCCGGTTCCCACGCGGCGCGCCCTCGCCAAGCGGCTCGGCGCCGACGAGACGCTGGACCCGACCAGTGACGACGTCGCGGCGGCAGTGCGCGCTGCCACCGACAACCGGGGAGCGGACGTCGTGATCGAGATGAGCGGCGCCTACCAGGCGCTGCACGAGGCCGTCCGCACCGTCGGCTACAACTCCCGCGTGGTCGCCAGCGGGTTCTTCCAAGGTCCGGCGACTCCTCTGCAGCTGGGTGAGGAGTTCCACCACAACCGGATCGCCATCATCTGCTCCCAGATCTCCGGGGTGGCAGCGCATCTTCAGCACCGCTGGAACGACCTGCGTATGTCGCGCACGGTTCTGTCACTGGCGCACGACGGCAAGCTCGCCCTGGATGACCTCGTCACCCACGTCATCCCCGCGAAGAGCGCACCGGATGCCTTCGACATGCTCGACAAAAATCCTCAGGATGCCCTCCAGGTCGTCCTCGACTACAGGAACGCCGCATGATCGACGTACAACCGACGCCCATGTCCAAGGGCGAGGTGGGCTGGGGCATCCTCGCAACCGGGGGCATCGCCAACGCCTTCACACGCGACCTCGTCGCGCACGGCCACCGCGTTGCCGCCGTCGGGTCGCGGTCGACAGACAACGCCCGCACCTTCGCCGAGAAGTGGGGCATCGAGCGCGCCCACGGTTCGTACGACGAGCTCGTCGCCGACCCTGACGTCGACGTCGTCTACGTGGCGACGCCGCACAACTTCCACGCCGCGAACGCGATGGCCGCCCTCGACAACGGCAAGCATGTGCTGGTCGAGAAGGCATTCACCGTCAACGCCGCCGAGGCCCGTGCCGTGTTCGAGCTCGGTCGCAGCAAGGGGCTCCTCGTCATGGAGGCCATGTGGACGCGCTTCCTCCCCCACATGGCCTACGTGAGGTCGGTCATCGAACGCGGCCTCCTGGGCGACGTCCGCTCGCTGCACGCCGACCACACGCAGCGGCTCCCGTCGGACCCTGCGCACCGGCTCAACAACCTCGACCTCGCCGGCGGCTGCCTGCTGGACGTCGGTGTCTACCCGCTGTCCTTCGCCCATGACATCCTCGGGGCCCCCGTGGAAATCACCGGGCGTGGCACCCTGAGAGACACCGGCGTCGACCTCTGCGTTGCGACGGTCCTGCGTCACCAGAACGACGCCATCTCGACGTCGTACTCCTCCATGGAGACCAGAGGCCCCAACACCGCCGTGGTGCTCGGGACCGAGGGCCGGATCGAGATCGACTCGGTCTGGTACTCCCCCGCGCGGGTCACCGTGAAGAGCGTTACGGGACAGGAGCTTGAACGGTTCGACGAGCCGGTGACCGGCAGAGGTATGCAGTACCAGGCGGCGGAAGCCGAGCGGCTGATCGTTGAGGGTGAGGTCGAGAGCCCGCTGATGACCCACGAGCAGTCGATCGCGGTGATGGCCACGATGGACGCCGTCCGCGAAGAAATCGGGGTGCGCTACCCCGGCGAATAGGACAAAAGCGTCAGCCGGGTGGCCGGGAGGGTGGAAGCGCCACCCCGGCCACTGCTGTCGTGAGATGGACCGCCACGCCGAGAAGCGGCGGAGCCACCGACGTCAGCGCCTCGACGCCTGCCATGCGACCACCGGCAACGCGGTCGCCGGCGTACGCCGTGCTGGTGGCGAAGGGTGCCAGGCCGAGCGCTGCGCGCCACCTGCCGTATGGCGTTCAGCAGCCCGCTGGCCAGTCCCTCGTGGCCGGCGGCCACGCAGCACGGGCCGTTCCAGGCGGGCGTCCTGTTTCCCTCACCTCGCACCATACTTCCCGGAGATTCCTGTGCCTGACATCGTTGTATTTGGCAGCATCAATGCCGACCTGGTCCTTGAGGTTCCCGCGCTCCCCGGTCCCGGCGAGACCGTACTCGGCGGCCGGCTGCGTGTGCTCAGCGGCGGGAAAGGCGCGAATCAGGCCGTCGCCGCCGCCAGTGCGGCAGCAGCGCCGGATGAAGCGACAGGTCCGGTGGTCCGGATGGTCGGCCGCATCGGCGACGACGCCCACGGCCGCCGGATGCGTGCCGATCTGGTCGAAGCCGGGGTGGACGACAGCGCGGTCACCATCGACGCCACCGAGCCCAGCGGCACCGCGTTGGTTTTCGTCGATCGCGCCGGCGAGAACCTGATCGCCGTCGCGCCCGGAGCGAACGCGCGCCTCGACGAGACGGACGTCGCGAGGGTCGGCACCGTCTTGCGCCCCCGTGACGTGGTGCTCTGCCAACTGGAGGTGCCGCTGCCGGCGGTCCGGGCCCTGCTGACCGTCGCCGCGGCGGCAGGCGCCCGGACGGTCTGCAACGCCGCCCCCGCAACCCCGCTCGACCCGGGGCTGCTCGCCGCCCTCGATGTCCTGGTCGTCAACGAGTCCGAGGCGCAGGTGGTGCGCGGCGCGGTGATCCGCACCCCGGAGGAGGCGGTCCGGGCCGCGGCCGAGATCGGCTGTTCGGTGGTGGTGACGCTCGGCGCGGCCGGGGCGGTGTACGCCGAACCGACCGGCGGGTCCGGACATTGCCCGGCACCTGACGTTGAGGTGGTGGACACCGTAGGTGCCGGAGACGCGTTCGTCGGCGCACTCGCCGTCGCCCTGGCCCGGGGTGCCGCCCTCGCCGAGGCGGTCCAGGCCGGGGTGACCGCTGGCGCGGCGGCGGTCACCCGCTCGGGTGCCCGACCGACCCGACCCGACGGGGACGACGGCCGGCGCCCGGCCGACCGCCAGGGGAATCTCGAACCGCGGCTGCCGTACTAGCCGACATTGGCATCCACATCGTCGATATACGTCGTGGGCACCTAGGCCGTCAGCAGGAGCCCCGCCAGGGTCAGGGCGCCGGTCGCGGTGGCGAGACCGGTGACGGCGAGCAGGCCGCCGTGGCGGCGCACGAGGACCGCCGAGAGCGCCGCGGCCGCGCCGGCGGCCAGGAACAGCGGCCGGGAGCCGGTGTGCAGGCCGAGACGGACCAGCAGCAGCGCGCTGACGACGGAGACGGCGGCGGTACGCGTCCATGCCAACGCTGTGCGTTCCCGCTGCAGGCCCGGATCACTCACGACACGACGGCGAGGACCACCACGGCCGCGCCGAGCACCCCCAGCGCGGCGGCCAGCAGAACAAGCAGCGGGGTGAACGGGAGGCCCTGGCTGAGGCGCATGGCGCGTTGGATGCGGGCCCAGCGGCGGTAGGCGGCGACCGGAAGCAGCGTGCCGGCGACGGCGAGCACAGCCGCGAGGCCGGTGCGAGCTCCTGCCAGCGCCGACGCCGGCAGGAACTGGATCACCGCGATGGCGCTGGCCAGGAGGGCGAGCGCCGTGCGGATCCAGGCGAGGAACGTGCGTTCGTTGGCGAGGGAGAACCGGTAGTCCGGCTCGGCGCCCTCCCGCGTCCAGGCGGGCTCGGGCATCGGCGGCGCACCGGAAGCCGGCGTGACCGGTCGTGCTGTCCGGTGTTGACGAGGTGCGGGCCGAGACGCGGTAGCGGTTGCAGTAGGACTCGTGACACAGGTAGGAGCCGCCGCGCATGACCCGCGTCGCGCCGGCCGGCGGGCCCGCCGGGTCGATGCGGGTAGCCGGAGAGGGGTCGGCATGCCAGTCGGCGCTGAACCAGTCGGCGCACCATTCCCAGACGTTGCCGCTGGTGTTGTAGAGGCCGTAGCCGTTGGGGCGGAACGCGGTCACCGGTGCGGTGCCGATGTGGCCGTCGTCGCCGGTGTTCTTTCGAGGAAACGTGCCCTGCCAGGTGTTGCAGCGGTGCTGGCCGCGCGCGGTGAACTCGTCGCCCCACGGGAAGCGGGCCTGGTCGAGGCCGCCGCGTGCGGCCTTCTCCCATTCGGCCTCGGTCGGCAGGCGCTTGCCGGCCCACGCGGCGTAGGCGGTCGCGTCGTTCCACGACACGTGCACCACCGGGTGGTTGGCACGCCTGGTCACATCCGAACCGGGGCCCTCCGGCGGGCGTGGAACGAGCTCTTCTGGGCGATCACCTTCATCCACACGCCCGAGCTGCGCCGGGCGCGACCGGCTGCCTGGTACGGCCCTACTCGGCGGCCGTCGCGACCAGCTGGGCTGTTACGGGGACCCGAACGTGAGCACGCCGCACATCGACGCGCTCGCCGCCGCCGGCACCCGGTTCGACGACGAACCCGGCCGGCCCGTGCGCCGGGACGATGAACAGCCGACCCCGTTCGGTGGCCCACAACACGATCATGGCGGCGCCGAACGGCCTTACGGACGTCGCTGCCGGAGTACCGAATCCTTCGAAGGGCATGCCTGACCTGACCGGCTTCTGTCGCCCTGCTCGCGGTCGACCACGGCCACCCCTCGTCCCGCAGGTCGTTCACCGGCCGGATCGCTTCCACTGCCGCCGAACGGGATCGGCTCGTGCTCGCGCTGGCCGAGGACGGCGAGGCCCCGGCGGGCGAACACCGCCGAGCGGAGCGTAGTCGAATTTGATTCGTCCCGTACCGCCTTTGGCAAACAATCCCTGATTTTCGTCGGCACAACTAACGTGAGCCTCATCCCTTCCAGTCAGGTCGGCCGGCGCGGACAGCTAGGGGACCTGGATGGCCAAAACGGAGGCGGCATGGATAACTGTTCATCTCAGAGGCAGTGTCACGCAGTGCAGAATCCGAATCGGATCGGCGAAGGCTCTCCGCCTTGGTAGATCCGGGCGTGTGCGAAGCCGACCCGGCGGGTGGTGGCTCGCCGAGTGACGCGGCAATCCTCAACTTCGCGCTCAATCTCGAGTATCTCGAGGCTGAGTTCTATCTCCGCGCGACGACGGGATCCGGGCTTCCTGACGAGATGACCACCGGGACCGGGGTGCGCGGCGAGGTGTCCGGCGGAGGGTCAGTCAACTTCAGCAGTAAATTCGTGCAGAGGTTCGCGAAGGAGATCGCCTCCGACGAGATGCAGCATGTGGCCTTCTTGCGAGCCGCGCTCGGTAATGCCGCTGTTGCTCGTCCCGCGATCTCGCTGGACGCGAGCTTCACTTCGGCGGCGACCGCCGCCGGCCTGATCGAGCAGGGCCAAAGCTTCGACCCGTACGCGAACGACCTCAATTTCCTCTTTGCGGCGTTCCTCTTCGAAGACGTCGGAGTGTCGGCGTTCAAGGGATCCGCAAAACTGTTGTCGAACAAGACGTACCTTGATGCGGCCGCCGGCCTGCTGGCCACCGAGGCATACCACGCGGGGATTGTCCGATCCGCGCTCTACAGCGCCGGACTCACCGACGACACGGTCTTTGACTCGGTACAAAAGATTTCCGACGCGCGTAACAGTCTTGATGGTGCGGCGGATGACGACCAGGGTGTCGGCACGGCGGCGGACCCGAATTTCATCCCCACGGACGAAAATGGTATGTGCTACGGCCGATCGGCCCAGTCCGTGTTGAACATCGCCTACTTGAGCATGACCCCGGCGGCTTCGGGTGGCTTCTACCCGGCCGGCATGAACGGCGAAATCGTGGCGAGCGCCGGAACGGCATGAGGGTTTACGTCGGCTGAACTGGTCCTGAGGACGGACGCCCACGCGGAAACGCTCGCTCATCGACCTGCCAGGCCCAGTGTGAACCGCCGATGCCCTGCCCCCGGCCCTACACCCTCAAGGGTGAAGCGCTGGGCCGGCTGGTCGTGTCGATTTCTGAGTCGCGCGCAGCGATGACAGTGAACGCCGTGGCGAGGACGGCAAGTGCGCCGTACCCGAACGCGATGTGCGGCACCGAGAAGACGCTGGAGAGTTGAGCGGCGATGAGGCTGGGAATGGTCGCGCCGCTGTAGCTGAGGAGATATACGACGGCGAAGATCGGTGCCCGGTCGTGCAGGGTGCTGCCGGCCAGCAGGCCGCGGGTGGCGGCGCTGATGGCGATGCCCTGAGCGGCTCCCGCCACGACAGTTGCGGTGATGAACAACGGCAGCGCGGCGGTGGTAATCGCTGTGATGATGCCGATCCATCCGGCCAGGAAGGCGATCATGCCGATTCGTTGGGCTGCCGCTGGTGAGAACCGGCCGCCAAGGGGGGCGCTCAGAGCGCTGGGGCCCATGTACGCGGCGAACACAAGTCCAAGGACGAGCGAGCTGTTGGTGTGCAGTTGATCTTCGACCAGTGCGGGCACGAATGCCTGGTAGAAGGCCCCTGTTGCCCAGGTGGCCAGGAACACGGCGGCCGCGACGGGGAGCAGATGCCGGACGCGGACCGGTACCCGAACGCTGGGGCGCAGGGAACGCCAGCCGCCCGGCGAGGCAGTCGCGGTCTCCGGGCTGATGGCGACGAGCGCGGCAGACAGTAGGAGCAGGCTGATGACAACCAGGTAGATGAGGTCACGTGGCCAGGGGCCGAACTGGACGAGGGCGCCGGAGGCGATGGCGCCCACGGCGAGACCGAGCATGACTGTCTGGCTGGAAGCGACGGAGGCCAGCCAGGTCGGCCTGGTGGGTGCGGCGTCGACGATGTAGGCGGTGAGGCTGCTGCTGGCCAGCCCGGCGCCGAGGCCCATCAGGAGCCGACCGGCGATCAGGATGCCGATGTGGTGCACGTTCAACAGCAGCAGACAACCCAGTACGAGCAGGCCGAGGCTGGCGATCGCCGCAGGCCGTCGGCCCACGTGGTTGGACAGTCGTCCCAGCACCAGCAGTGTGCTGAGAGTAGCGGCGGAGTAGGCGACGACGGTCAGGGAGATGTCGGCGTTGGTGAACCCGTCCTCGGCCCGGTAGATGTTGAAGAGCGGGATCGTCGAGCCCACTGCGGCAAACGCGGCCACCAGTGAGACCACCGCAGATAGGAATGCAAGCCGGAGTGTTCGGACCCGGCGGCCCAGGTTGGTCGCTGGGGTTACGTGTTGCATCGAGCCGTCTTTCTCTTGTTCTGAACCATGCCGGCGGTTCTTGCGCACGACTACGTGCCCGGCACCCCTCGCCTCGTTCCGGTCTCGTCATTCCCTCCGGGCGAGGGTCACGAGCCGTGCCGCCACCGCGGCGAGCACGGCGGAGGTAAGGACAATGAAGCCCGCCGTGAGAAACACCATCTGCAGGGTTGTCGACGAAACAAGGATCGCGCCGAGGCCAGATCCTGCCGCCAGGGCTATCTGAAGGTTCGTCACGTTCACGGCCGACGCGGCCTCCGGGGTTTCCGGAGCGGCGTCGAGTATCCAGACCAGCGTTCCCGGGTTCACGATTCCCCAGAACAGGCCCCACAGCACGAGCAACAGGCCAGCCAGCCAGGGTAACGAGCCCGCGCACGCCAGCCCGATGAGTAATGCGGCCACCACCGTCGCCGCCCCGGCGAAGCTGCCGATCACTCCGCGCTTGAACAGCGATCCGGCCACGATCGAGCCGACGATGCCACCGCAGCCGTAGATGACGTAGAGCAGAGAGATCACGTCGCTGGACAGTTGCGTGTGGTCCATAAGAAAAGGGGTGATGTACGTCCAGGCGGTGAACTGTCCGATGAACACCACGGCGCCCGCTGCCATCCCAAACCGGGCGGCCCGTCGCGTCACGACTCCCACGAGATCACGCAGGTGCGTACGCCCGTCCGGGGGAATACCCGGCAGCACGACCGTCTGCGCGACCACGACCAGCAGCGTCGCCGCCGCCGCAATGGCGAAGGCGAGACGCCAGCCGACGAGGTTGCCAAGGAACTGACCCGCGGGCAGCCCCACCACCGTCCCACCCGAGATACCCGCCGCGATGATGGTGATGGCGCGAGTGCCGCCGGACCGGCCCACCAGTTTGGGTCCGACCGGTGAGACCACGGTCCAGAAGGCTCCGAGGGTGGCGCCGAAGAGCATACGGGCGATCAGCACCACGGCGAAATTCGGCGCCACGGCGACGACCGCGTTCGACACGAGCACCGTGAGACCCAGGACAAGGATGACGGAGCGCCGGTTGAAGCGGCTGGAACGGAGGAAGAACAGCGGCGCTGACACCGCGGCGCTGAAACCAGGCACGAGCACCATCAGCCCTGCGAGGCCGAGCGAGACATCCAGTCCGTCGGCAATCTGCGGCAGCAGCCCCACCGGAAGCGTCTCCGTCATGACGATGACGAACGCGCCGAGCGCGAGCGCACCAACCGACGCCCAACCCCGCCTGCTACCGGGCTCCGCGGTGGCGCGGACCGCTGCAGGCTCGATCGGGACGGCCGCGGCGCAGGACGACGACGTGACCACGGACACCTGCGATGCGTGGTGTGCCGGCGACGCCACTTTGGGTTCGATCATATTTTCTCCTCAGTTATCGCATGCTCCTGGCAGGGCTCCCTTCTGTAAGCACCCGAGAACGTTCCGCGCGAGTCGTGCGGGCATTCAAGACAGCTCACGTTGCGATCTGGTCGCATGGAAACCAGTGCGCGGCCGCCCGGTTGGGTGGCCGTCTTAGGCATTGATGAGGTCGATGATGTGGCCGAAGCTGAGCTCTGACGCGAGCGCCGTCAGGTCTCCCGCCGCTAGCTTCGCCGCAGCCGCCCGTGTAGCGCCGAGAGCGTGCGTGTATGGGTCGACTCCGAGGCTGATCCGGCGTACACCGATCGTCTGGAGTTCCGCGAGGGTGGCCGTGTCCTTGGGGCTGACGAGGACGTTGACCGGCTTGGGCGCGACAGCCTTGACGACTGCGCTGATCGAGGCCACGTCCGGCAGGTTCGGCGCGTACAGGACGTCAGCTCCCGCTTCCGCGAAGGCCGCGAGACGGCGCACGGTGTCATCGAGGTCCGAAATCCCCCACAGGAAGTTGTCCGTACGGCCCGTCAAAACGATCCGCCCGCGTGCGACCGCGGCGGCGGCCTCGATGCGGCGAACCGCGTCATCGAAGTGACGAATCGGGTTAGAGGGGTCACCAGTGGTGTCCTCAACCCCGATGCCGGCGAGACCGCGGGCAACGGCAGCGTCGACAGTGGCCGCGACATCTTCGGGAGCCTCGCCGTAGCCATCCTCGAAGTCGCCGTTGACCGGCAGGCCACTCACGGACGTGAGTAGGGCGGCATGGTCAAGGTGCGTTCTGCGGCTGATGGCGTGGATACCGTCGAGCCGGCCCAGTGTTGCGGCGAAGGCCGCAGAAGAGGTCGCGATGGACCTGAATCCGGCCTCTTTGAAGAGCAGGGCCGACGGACCGTCCCATGCGTTAGGCATGATGAATGTGTCGGGGCCACGATGGAGTTCGACGAATTGTTCGTAACGTGTCTGGGCTGGAATGTCAGACATGGTGGCGGGTCAGGCGCCCGGAGCGATCGCGCAGGCGGAGACGCAGACCCAGGTGCCCTCGCGCTTCTGGTACACGTCCGTGTACAGCGCTTCCTGCTCCACTCCATCGGCGATCATGGTGTATGTGACGCGGCCGTGGATCAGCGCGACGTCGCCGAGGATGCGGATCTTGAAGTCGCGCAGAACGATGTCTTTGATGGGCCGGGGCTTGGCGATGTATTCGAGGTACTCCTCGCGGTTGCGGGTGACACCCGGCGTCTGCGTGATGAAATCTTCGGCGAGGAATTCACTGAAGCGCTTGGCATCGCTGGTCTCGTCCGAGTGGATGTAGTCGAGGTTGAGCTGTTCGAGGATCGCCAGATCCTCGGCGCGCTGCTCGGCGTCGTTCATTTCTTGCTCCTTCTTGAGGTTCGGCTTGCGGCGATGCTGGATTGTCGTTCCGTGCCGTATGCGGTGCTGACGTGCCGTTGTTCCGTCTAGGTGGTGTCTAATTCGTCGCGCCGTTTGTCGACTATGTCCTGATCTCGGTCGGGCCTCGATGCCCCGCCACCGCAGTCGGTCCTGCGGCTGTTGGCTCCTGCACGCTCCGTCCTCGAGTAGCGGCAGGCGGTTGCCCCGGGAAGTTCGGTCGCTCCGTCGACCACGAGACTACATGGACGACTTGGTCCACCCTAAGACGTCGCCGCAGCTACCCGCAAGCGGGGTGCGCCTGGCGCTGACCATGGCCGGGCCTGCGGCGTACGTCGGCTGCTCGCGGATCAGAGCGGAAGCTGGAACGCCTCCGCAGTGGGAGTGTGCTGGACTCCAGAGTCCATCCAAATGGCTCGAGCTTGTTCCGAGATAGTCGTTCGACACTTGTCGCCCGTCTACCTGGCGCACATGCCAGTTGGCGCTCGGCTACCGCCTACGGTTTGGTCCGTGCTCCGGCGTTACTTTGATTCCACGACGGACCAGCCAGGCGGTTGCGGGCCATGCGGCGATGAACCCGCAGGCCAGCCCGATCTGGATGAAGAACCAGAATACCGGGGTCGACGGATCCATTGATGGCTCCGAGTCGGTGACATACTGCGAGATCGCCAACCAGATGAACAGAGCTATCTCGAAGGCGGTCACAGCGAGCAGGTCGGCCTTGGCGACATTCACGAACGCGTCCCGCATTCTTTGCCGACCTCTACGAACCGAGGTGATGTATCGGAATGTCACACCTACGACGATCGCTCCTGAATAGTCACTGATGTAGTTGGCCCACAGGGTGTCACGCCCTAAGCTAATGCCACTGAAAAATATCACCAGCTCACCGAGGATGACGCCAAGAGCGCAGTGGGCGCCGCAGTGGCAGAGCCCGGTCAGAATGGCTATTTGCCGCGGCCGTCTCGGCGGCCTGCCGTGGCGCTGCTGCCACCGGGGTGACTGTGGCCTAGCCCAACGCCGGTAGGCCATGATGGCCGCCAGGCCGAGGTAGGCCCCGGTTACGGCCCAGACGAACTCCATGATCTTGATCGGCTGGCGGTACCCGAGGACGCGGGTGTCGACGACGATCAAGGCCGAGCTAACTAACCCCACACCGAGCGAGATCCACGACAGCAGCTCCAGCAACGTAAGTCGCATGGCTGTCCCTTCAGCTGCAGGAGGTAAGGACGTAGCGCGAGCGGGGCGCGGGCGCGTGAGGCAAACATGAGTTAACGAAGCCACCTGGGCTCAGGTTTCGGGGTTCTACCGGTAGCGTCGATGAGATGCACCGACTTCGGTTCATCGCAGGCGCTCGAGTCTGATTCGCGCGCCGCGCCCGCCGGTCAAGACCCGTCCCGTGCAAGAGGTGTTCGAGAGGTCTGTTGTGGACGGCTGGGCGAGGCCGCTGGGAACCCCGATATGGCTGTCCGCCGGCGTGGACGTCCCGACCACTGGTGTTGTCGTTGTGACCTACAGGAGGTCATTTCTTGGACACCAGGATCCAGAACGTTCGACTGAACGCCACGTCGAACGAGCAACTCATGGCTTTGGTAAGCGCCGGGGCCGCAGCCTTCGGCCATACCGCCACGCTTCGAGTGGAACGGGCGCTGGCCCAGCTTCTTCGGTTACGCGTCGCACAAATCAACAACTGCAGCTACTGCCTTCTGGTGCACCACGCCGCTGCCCGCACCGCCGACATCCCGCAGTCCAAGGTTGAGACGCTCACCGGGTGGTGGGAGACGCACCTGTTCACCGAGGCGGAGCAAGCCGCTCTCGCCTACACCGAGGCGTTGACCCGAGCCGCCGACGCCACCGTCAACGATCGAATCCAGGAGGCGCACGACCGGCTGGCCACGCACTTCACCGAGGACGAGATCCTGGAGATCGTGGGCGTTGTGATCAACATGAACATCTGGACGCGACTCAAGCTCGCCGAAGGTGCCATGCCCACGACGGCGCCTCCCAGCTGAGTCGATACCCGGCCCTGCCGCCGGAATGCTGGAAAGCCTGGGCGCAGCCGATGAGGTGTCGAACATCCGAGCACCGACGCAGCGCCATGCGACAGGCGCGAAGAGTGTGCCTCGTCATGCCGCTTCGAAGGGCGCCAGCTCAGCGGTTGCGGATGGCCGAGGCACCCCGTCCGCGTATGGAACGGCTGACCTCCGGTCCGCCCGTCCAGAAGTAGCAGCGCACCCCCCGGTCGCCGCGTGCCCAGCCCTGCTCGGACGGAAGCCGGTACATGGTGCCGGCGCCGACCTCTCCGCCAGCGGGCACCTTCGCGAACCGGTAGACCAGCTTCCGGCACTGGGCGTGCACGGCTGCCGGGTCGCGCCCCACATCGTCGCGCCGCTCCACCGGGGAGGTCCAGACTCCGACGTATTCGAAGCGGTGTGCGTCGGCGCAACCGACCGATAGAAGCTGGTCGTATGGGTCGAGCTGGAAGCAGGTGTGCGCCAGCGGTGACGGCATCCTCAGAGCGCCGCGTAGGCTTCCGGCCTGTCTGATGATGGAGTCGGGTGAGCCGCCGGCGCTGCTGGGGGCGCTGAGCACGAACACGTCGCACCGGAACCAACGGCCCCCGCCCTGCCAACCCCGCGTCGACGGAGGTACCGCCTGGACCGCGACCCGCCCGTCGCGCCAGTCGCCGCCCACGAACTCCCGCGCCTTCGCGTCGCACTCGCTGAACGCCGGACGCATGACAGCCGAATAGAACTGGGGCGGGGTCGGACGTTGGGCGAGGTCGCCGGTGAACGTTCCGACGTGGATCGTCTCCAGCACGTGGGGCTGCCCGCAGTCCACCGGCTCATCGTCCTCCAGATCGGGGTCGGAGACCGTATAGCAGGCCCGAACTCGCGGGGTGAACTGCTTCGCGGCCGCCAGAGGGCGCCAATCATCGGCCAGGTCACCGTCACTGCCCGGTGGCGGCGCGGCGCATCCGGAGATCAGGACGCCAACCAGTGCGGCGGCGACAACAACCCGCTGCTGACGCGTCACGCGCAGTCCTCTCCAGGGTTCGGGGATTCACGACGCGCGCAGCATAGGGCACACAGTCCCGGTGTTGATGCCGACCCGGAGCGGCGGGGCAATGGACGACATGCTTCCCTTCAGCAGAGGTTTGGTTCCGGCGCAGGCACTGTCGTTGAGTGCTAGAGCCCCTGGCCGCCGGACGCCTCGATGACCTGGCCGGTAACCCAGGCACTGGCGTCGTCGATCAGGAAGACGATGACCTTCCCGATGTCCTCCGGCTCACCGAGACGTCCGAAGGGCACCGTCTCGACGACCGGCGGAATGACCTCAGGCATACGCGTGAAGATGTCGTCGACGATGCGGGTGCGAGTGGAGCCGGGCGCTACCGCGTTGACCCGGATTTGGCGCGGCGCCAGCTCCTTGGCCCAGTAGCGGGTCAGTAGGTGCAGGCCGGCCTTCTGACTTGCGTAGCTCGAATAGCCTGCTTCCACCCCGCTGACGAGGGCGGAGTTGCTGCCGGTATTCACGATCGCACCACCGTCCGCGAGCAGCGGAAGCAGCCGCTGGGTGAGGAAGTACGGGCCGCGGAACAGCACTTGATGGAACTGGTCGAACGACTCCTCGGTGACATCTTCGAAGGCGGCGCCGCCGCCGATGCCGGCGTTGTTGACGAGCGCGTGCAGTTTGCTCGTCTTCCACTTGTCGCGCAGAATCTGCTCGACGCTTCCGTAGAACTGCGCGAACGAATTTGTGTCCGCGACATCAAGATAGAGCTCCGCCGCCCCACCTCCGGCAGCCTCGATCTTCTGGACGGTTTCGCGCGCCTCCGCCTGGTGACGGTAGTACGTGAAGATCACACCGAATCCACGCTCCGCCGCTGCGAAAGCTGCAGCCTGACCGATTCCCGCGCTGCCGCCAGTGATGAGGGCGATCTGGGGCATGGTGATCCTCCAAGGAGTAGACAAGCTCTCTGGTGACCAGAGAACACCCGGCGTCCGTGGGGGCGATAGACCAAAACTATCGAAAGCTTGCCCCATCCTCGCAACACATTGATCGATCCTGCCAACACCCCTACCCGAGCCGTACAGCCTGTCGGATCCCAGGGCGTCGCCGACAGATCGGATGGCTCTGCGGTTAACGGGGCGGTGACGGTTCGGTTGGGCGCCCCCTGCTGCGCAGCCCGTCGAAGGTGGCGACGCCTGCGAGGACGACAGCCGCGGTGATGGAAAGGGCTAGGGGCGGTACGAGAATTGCCGCCGGTGAAGTGGCGGCGAGCACCGACGCTCCGATCAGTCGGGAGCGGGATACCCGGGCGTATACCGTGTATTCGAAAAGGGCGCGTCCGGCTAGGAACAGGATGGGCCCGCCGAGGATGACGCCGATCCAGGCCGGGTCGGTGCGCCCTGAAAGATCGGCGATGACCAGCTCGTTGCCGACGCTGACGGCGACGATGCCGGCCACCATCAGCAGGTGAGCGAGCGCCGCCGTTCGCACGAGGCGGCCTGGCTCGGGAGCCGTCGCGATGGCAGCGGGCAGCTGCTCGCCTGCGCGGTAGATGTAGATCCGCCACAGCAGCACGGTGGTGGCGAAGGACACCACGAACGCCGCGGTGGCGCCGCCTCTGAAGTAGTGCGCGCTGTAGGCGATACCGCTGACCAGGATCAGCTCGCCGAGTGCAATGATGAAGAACTGTCGATAGCGCTCGGACAAGTACTCCGCCACAACAGGCCAATGCGACGGCGGGCGGCGAACCCACGGTGCGGGAAAGAGCAGCACGGCCCCAACGACGTCGATGGCCAGCGCAAGCGCCCACAACGCTCCCCGCACCTGACTCTGCGGAACGATCGCCCCGACGATCCACGGCACGCCGGACAGGGCGGACCACAGGAGCACCCCTGCGGTGCGACGCTGCGCCTCGTGACCCCTCAGGACGGCCACGAGGAAGAGCTGACGGCCGATGTGGATTGCGACATACGTTCCGGCGAAGCCCAGGCCCCCGGGGCCGAACGCGTGGGGCAGCGCGGCGGCCATCATCAGGGCGCCGAGCATGGTCCCGACGACCACCAACTGGATCTCCGGCCGCTGCGGGTCGTACAGGTCGGTGAGCCACGCCGTCGCAAACCAGACCATTAACAGGGCCAGCAACAACAGCAGCGTCTGGCCGGCTCCGGCGAGGACGTCATCCCGCTGGGACGTCACGTCCTCGAGCAGTCGCTGCGAGACCCGGCTGAGGGCGAACACGAGCACCAGGTCGAAGAAGAGGTCCAGGAAGGTCGCCTGCTGCGGTTGTCCCGGTTTTCGCATCAGCGCTTCTGCCCGGCTTGTCGCCATCTACCGCCCGTCTCTACCAGTGCTGTCTACCCCTCGGGCAGTCGTACCACGCGGGGGGCGCCGGTGGATCCAGATGGACGGCCGCGCCTGGGGTCGAGCGGCCTCGTTACACCGGCGGGCGACGGCAGAAACCCTCTGCTTCCGTCCGTCGCCGCCAATCCAGGCTCATTACACGGTCAACGTTCACAGACGAGGCACTAGCCACCGCTCATATGCCGGCGACGCGCAGCAGCCACCTATGCGAACTAGCTTCGCCGACCGGGATGGAACCATGCCGCGCTCGATTAACCGCTCACCGGTGTCGCGCTCACGGATCGGCGTCCGCACGATTACTCGGCAGCAGGGCCGCCGCCGCGAGACACTCCTTGCTGGCCGGCGTCGCTGGTCGAGTGATCCGCAGCGTCCAAATGAGGGTCCCCGGGTGGGAAGCCCTGCTCTTCCGCCTGCCGCCGGCGCCGTCCTCGTCGGCGGAACAGCTCGGCGGCGGCGCCGGCGGCGGCGAGCGCCGACACGATGGCCACGATGTGCGGGATCCCCCACTTCGCCACGTCGATCAGCGACCAGGCGGTCTGCTTGGCGGTATACGTGCCAGTCCGCTCAACCTTAAGCTGGATGGCCGCCGTCTCCCGGGGCATGAGCTCGGCCTTGGTCTCGGCGGCCAGGATGAACACGGATACCCGGAGGGTGTAGTTGCCCGGCTTGGTCGCCCGCACATCCCACACCCACATTCCCGCGTCGCTCGGATCCGTGAGCGGCTGGGTGTCGTCTTCGGGAGCGACCAGGCTCTTGACCTCCACAGCGTTATCCGCTGCAGCGAGGGTCACACCGACGCGGCCGCCAAGCGGAACGTCCCTGGAGGTATCTGGGTCGGTCGGAGGCACCCCGGCCGGGCTGAGGCACAAGTCGTCGGTGTTCGCAGGCCCGCAGAGAAGCACCCGTACGTCAAACCACTCTGTCACTTTCACGCGCCGGTCGGTCGTGACGTACATCCGACCTTTGAACAGATCGAGACGGTCGTTCTGCACGGTCGCCTGATAGGCGAATTGGTTCGACGGATCGCCTGCAGAAGAGCCTGCGTCGCAAGCGGCCGAGGCCAGCAGGCTGACGAAGGCGCCCAGCAGCACGCCGATGTTGATGAAGGCTCCCGCAAGCGTGGCAGTACGATTCAGCCGGGCAGGCCTGGTCGACGTACGCTTCGTCTGCTGCATCCGATGCCTCTCGCTACCAACGGTCGGGGCTGCACCACCAGTGTGAGGCACGCTCACGCCGGGATGTAAGCGAGCAACGGCCGGGAGGGTCCCGCGGTGACCGTGCTGACCTGCCTGCTATTCCCCCAGAGGAAGACTGTCAGGAGGCGGCGCAGCGTCCGCTAGCTACCGCAGCCCGGATGGCCCAGACGTTGGCGAGAAGAAGGCCGCCCACTAGGGCCTGGTTTCAGAAGTTGACCCACGAGCCGGGTCGCATCCGGCGCTCACGATCAGGCCCGTTCGGCGGCCAGGAGATAGGTGCGTGTAGTGGGGTCTACGCCACCGTCGCGCCGCGATGAGAGGCGGCCGAAGCAGGCCGCCTCTTGCCCTGGCTCAGTAATCACGCACCGGTGCCAGCCGCACCGCCTCACAAGAGCCGCCGGTTCATCGGTACAGAAAGGCAACGGCTGGCTCGTCCGCTGACGTTGCTCGATCCATGACTTCATCGCGGGCAGCCGTAACAGGCCAGTCCCGAACACATCGAAAGCCAGAGTCGAACGCGTCTGCGACAGGGACGCCGTTTGTGACAGCAGGGCCTGCACCGTTGGTGATTCGAGGTAGAACATCAATCCCTCAGCGAGCCACACCGTTGGTGCTCCCGGATCGAATCCTGCATCAAGAAGCGGCGCCGACCAGTCGGTACGCAGATCAACGCCGATCGTAAGGCGCGCACAGACCGGGGCAGCACCCGCGGCCTGCAGGACACTTTCCTTGGCCGCCAACGTGCCACGGTGATCCAACTCGTACACGGTTGTTGCTTTCGGCAGCGCGAGTCTGTAGGCCCGGGTGTCGAAGCCTGCGCCGAGGAGCACGACCTGTCGCGCCCATCGCGTCGCCTCAAGCAGGACGTCATCAAAGAACCGTGTCCGTACCGGGAGGAAGGCATTCTCGCCGCCGGCGGCACGCTCACTCGCCGCGAGCCGAGCACGGCCCAGCTCGCCGGCCAGCAGATGTGCCCATGGATCGTTGAACAGACGGTCGGACCGGGCGGACTCTCGCGCCCGCGCGGCTGCTATCCAAGCCGCGGTACCCGTGACGGCCAGATCCTCTGATCCCACGTCGGCACGCTACGACAGTCCCGCCCTCGTTCGCACATCGGCTAGATCCGGGCGTCGGCAGCGCGTGCAACCCGACGTAGTCGACGATCTCTGAGTCCTGCCCTCGTCTTGATTGCCGGCTAACTGTGGGCACCTACGGACGCCGATATCTGCTGGGGGCGCGCGGATAGCGGCCAGGACCGGGATGAACTGCGGACTGTCGCCGCGGTGGCCGGCGGCCAGCACGATCGCGAGGGGTTTCTGGCCTTGCTCGCGGCCCAGGTGCAGCCCGACCCGTTCCGTCGACGTCGCTCGTGACCTCGCCTGTTGTCGGCTCGGCGAGGCCGCTTTCCGACAGACACTGTGCGCGCGCCTCGCGAGGTTCTACAACGGACCCATGCCAGACAGTCAGACGGTCGATGCCTTCAAGTTCGTCGCCGTACGTCCACCGCAACTGATCGGCCAACGTGAGGCGACCCTCGGCCTGATCACCGACCAGCGCAGAGCCCTCGGCGACGGGTCGCTCGCCGGCAACGACGATGGCGAGTCCTCGCGGCACAAGGACCCGCGGCTGGCCGCGCTGGCCGAAGCGGCCCGCGCACTGGCCGACCGCTTCGGCGCGCAGCCCGCCGGCGACCCGCTGGGCGACGCGGACGCGGAGCTGCGCGACGTGCTAGCCCTTACCGACCGCGACGCCGCCGAGCTGGCCGGGACGGCCTGGGACGCGCTGTACCGGGCGTATCGTCAGGGACCGGCGGCCGGACCGGACCTGGAGACGCCGACGGCCGCGCTGCGGGCACTGCACTTCGCCGCGCTGTGGCGCGCCGACGCGGCGACCACCGCCGCCGACGCGGTGACCGCGCTCGCCGCAACCCCGGTTGTGCCCGCGGAGCTTGCGGTCGTCGAGGCGCCCGAGACCGAACGCTGGCGCGGCTCGGCCTCGGTGGCAGGGCACGCCGAGGTGTCCGACGGACCGGTTCGCGCGCTGCTGCGGGAGGTCGCCGCGACCCGCACGCTGCTGGACGCCGTACGGGCGAACGCCACGCCGATCCGCGAGCGGGTCCTGTCGGAGGAGCCGACGCAGCACGGTGACGTGTTCCGCAACCGGATCACGCTGGGGCGGGTGGTGAGCATGGCCCGGGTACTCGATGCCAACCTGCCCGAGGAGGCGCGGAGCGTCGCGGCCCGTCTACGGATCGGGGAGGCCACGGCGGTGCCGACGGCGACCGCGACCGCGCAGACCCACCTGACCACGCTGCTGCGGAGGGTGGACGCTCTGCGTGACGACCCGGCGCTGCGGCGCGAGTTCCGGGCGCTGTCGGGCACGCTCGATCTGAACGACGTCGGCACCATCGTGCCGGGCCTGGACGTCCCCCCGATCTTCGATGCCGACCCCGACCCGGGCACCAGCCCCGACGTGGACGTCAGCGGCCGGATCCGGCCGCTGGGCGTCGGCGACCTGAAGGTGGTCAGGCAGACCCTGCTCGGGTACGCCCCGGGAGAGGTCGCGCACGTCGAAAACGTGCTCAAGGGCGAGCACCGCGAGCGGGTGCACCGCACCCTGGACCGGGTCGAGACCACCTACTTCGAGTCGTCGGAGGAGGTGAACGAGACCGAGCGCGACCAGCAGTCCACCGACCGGTTCGAGCTGAAGAAGGAGGCGGATCGGACCGTCAAGGAGGACATGAGCGTGCAGGCCGGGGTGACGGTGACCGCCGCGTTCGGGCCGGTCGTCACCACCGCGCACGGCGACTTCGCCTACGCGACGTCCAAGCAGGAGTCGACGAAGAGCAGCTCGAACTTCGCGCGCGACGTGGTCGACCGCTCCGTCACGAAGATTCAGAAGAAGGTGAAGACCGAGCGCACCACCAGAACCTTCCACGAGGTCGAGGAGACCAACACCCACGGCGTCGACAACGCCCAGGGCGCCGCGCACATCACCGGCGTCTACCGCTGGCTGGACAAGCGCTACCGGGCACAGGTCTACAACTACGGCCGGCGGCTGATGCTGGAGTTCATCGTGCCGCAGCCGGCGGCCTACTGGCTCGCCTCGCAGCTGCGGCCGAAGGCCGTCGTGGGCGCCGAGCCGCCGATACCGTTCGTCAATGCCAAGAACAAGCCACTGACCGCCGCCGACCTCGACGAGTCGAACTACCAGATGTTCGCCAGCCGCTACAACGCCCAGGGGATCACCACGCCGCCGCCGGAATGGACGTACGCGGCGACGTCGTTCGAGCAGAGTGGCGTCGACAACGGCAAGACCGTATCGAAGATGCTCAAGGACCTGGTCGTGCCGAACGGCTACACGATGATCTACTACATCGCCAACGTGTCGCTGATCTACGTGGTCGGCGGGCCCCGGTTCTCGATCCAGATCGGTGACGACGCCGCCGAGCTCGTCACCAGCACCGCGGTCAAGCAGGGCGGAGTGCACACCCTGGGGTGGGCGCAGTCCCCGGAGACCTTCGACAACCCGACAGGGCCCATGGCGGTCAGCTGCATCGGGTACGACATCAACGCGTACTCGGTCAACGTCGGCATCAACTGCTACCGGGACGACGCGTACCTGCAGGACTGGCAGAACAAGACCTTCGAGAAGATCAGCACGGCCTACCTGGCCATGAAGACAGCGTACGACCAGAAGGTAGCCCAGGCCGGCGCGCAGGAGGGGGCCGTGGTGATCCAGGGCCGAAACCCGGCCACCAATCGGGAGATCGAGCGCACCGAGCTGAAGAAGCTGTGCGTCACCATGATGACTGGCAGCCACCTCAGCGACTACAACGCGATGACGGACCCGGCGGACGCCCCGGCGAAGCTGCCCGAGGTCGACGTGCACGAGGCGATGGCAGAGGGCCCGGTCATCCAGTTCTTCGAACAGGCCTTCGACTGGCCGCAGATGACCTACCTGTTCTATCCGTACTTCTGGGGCCGCAAGACGAAGTGGACCGAGGCCAGCAACCGCTCCGACATCGACCCGTTGTTCGCCCAGTTCAAGCAGGCGGGCGCGGCCAGGGTGGTGGTCCCGGTGTCGCCCGCGTACAACGTGGCGGTCGCGTACTTCCTGGCTCGCAGGAGCCCCCGGCTGGCCGACCGGGTCTGGCTCGGCGGCGAGCCGCCGACCATCGACGACCCGCTGTACAAGTCGATCGCCGACGAGGTGCGGGCGCAGACCGACGACCTGGCCGGCGCGCTGCCCGAGGGCAGCCCGTGGGAGTTCACCGTGCCGACCACGCTGGTGTGGTTGCAGGAAGGCCCCGAACTGCCCGTCTACCCAGCCTGACTCGATGGCCATCGATCTGGGCCCCTACCGGCGAATGCTGACCTCGGCTCGCGCCGAGTTCGAGGCCGGCATGACCGGCGGCAGGGCCAGCGCCTTCGAGTTGGCCGTGCTGCGCGGCGGGGTCGCCGTCATGGCCGAGGATCTCGCCCGGCGGCCTGACTCCCTTGCCGCGTACGAGCATCGCAAGGAGGGCGGCCTCTCCGGCCCGGAGCTGTGGAAGGTCACGGCACGGCGGCAGGCTGCAGCCCCGCTGCGCCGCCGTGAGCTGGCCCCGGAGGCCTTCACCGCCAAGAACAACGACTACCTGGCGCTGATGCGGATGCTGCGCGAACGCGCCACCATGCGCACGCACCTGGTCGTCGATCGCACCCGCAAGCGCGTACTGCTGATACAGGAGCACGACCGGGCGCCGGCGGTGCCAGGATCTCCGGTGCCTCCCACGCCTTCTGTGCCCGACGCCCTCGACGACATCGCGGCGACCCTGACCGCGTGGGTGGTGGCACACCAGGGCGACGACGACTTCCTCACCCTGCCCGCGGCCGAGGGCATGAACCGGATGCTGGCACAGCGCCAGGACCTGCTGGTCACGCTGCGGATAGCCCAGCAGCGGCCCACCGACACCAATTCGTTCCCGCTGCCCGCCGAACACCGTCCGGCAGTGCTGGAGGTCGTCGAGTTCGGCGTCGCCTGCATCCCGGTCGTCGGCACCGCGGTAGCGATCTTCGAGGCGGCCTTCGGGTACGACATCTTCGGCTACGAGCTGACCGAGGTCGACCGGTGCATCATCGCCGCGGGCGTGCTGCTGCCGTTCGCCTCGCGGTTCGTCAAGGGCGGTCGGGCGCTCTACACCGCGGCGCGGATGGAGCGGCTGTACGGGCGCGGCGCCGCACGGTGGAGCCTCGCCCTGGCTGCGGGTGAGAAGGTGAGCGAGGACGTCACCGGGCGACTCGCCATCTCCGAGGCCCGGGCCCTGATCGCGGCCGGAAAGAAGGTCGATTCCGCACTGGCGCTGAGGGCCGTCACCGCGCTGGAGAGGATGGGCGTCAAGCGGGGCAGCCCGCGCGGCATGTCCATCGCCACGTACGTCGCCGACTCGCTGAAAAAGCTCGTCAGTAGCAAGGCACTGCTCAGCGAGCTGGACCATCTGGCGCTGATGCGGGTCATCGAGAAGGGCCCGAACATCAACCTGATGAAGGGGCAACTGCTGGAGGAGTTCCTGGAGGCGCGGATCGCAGCGTGGCTGCGTGACCCCGCCGGGTTGCGTGCCCTGGGCATCCACATTCCCGCGCCCCAGACGCTGGAGTTCATCCCCGGCCACATGATCCGCGACGCGTCGGGACGCCAGCTCACCGACGGCATCCTGGCCCACCGGCAGAACGGCGAGCTGATCATCGTCGCCATCTTCGAGGCCAAGGCGGGCAAGCACGCCGCCCGGGAGCTGAAGATCGCCTCCAGCAGCATCAGTTCCCTGTCGCAGGCCGAGCGCGCCGAGCTGCGCGCGTACGCCCGTGACGTGCTGCGCGCCCGCAACAACCGGGCCCGGCTGCGCGGCGAGAAATTCCCCACCAGTGCCGAAGAGGTCGACGCGGCCCTGGACAGGATCGAGCGCGAGGTCGTGCTGAGCGAGGAGGGCGGGCAGGTCCGCCGCGACATCGAGCGGCTCGCGGCCAATCAGGACGGTACCGCGACCGTGATCCAGGTCGGAGAGGAGTTCCTGCCGGTGCGGGTCTCCCCGAAACACACGAAGGTCTTCGGCGTACTGCCCAGGGATGTGCCGGTGGGGAACATGCAGGAGCAGCTCACGGGACTGGGCTACAACTTCGAGGTGCTCGGAATGAACGTGACGCAGAAGGAGCTGGTCGACCTGTCCAGCAGCCTGCGCATCCACGTGCCGCCGGAGCACCTGCTGGGCCCGGCTCCCCTGCTCCCCCACGGCGTGCCCGGCCAGGCCGTCCCGGTGCCCGCCACCGGCCAGCCGAAATAAGCAGCCCCGCTCATGTCCGGCGGGGTGCGGCCACCGCCGGAAGCCGCGACCGCAGCGGGTGTGGCGCGGATTCACGGGGGTAGAGGAAACGCCAGGGGCCAAGACAAGCGCCCAGTGCCTCCCCTGCCGCGCTGTGGCACGGCGGTCGCCGGTGGACAGCGGAGGTGCGATGTTTGGACGGGAGCGTATCCCGTACGCGCACCGGTTGAAGGGCGTGGTAGACGCTGCCGATACAGCCGGTGGGGCTCGCCCGTCAGCGCTACCAGAGTCTGGGCGAACTCGAATACGCCCGCTCGCACGTGGGTGCTAGGCGGTGTTTCATAAGCCTGGCCGGAGTCACTCGTTATGCGTTCCGATGTGCACGGTGGTGTGGTAGCGGACGGTTGGCTGACCTTCGAGCCGCCGCCAGAGACGCGGATCGTGTCGGTGGAGTTCGCGCCGTCCGGCGGCGTGCCGTCACCTGGAAACTCCGCCGGGGCGGCACCTGACTGGGGCGTGCGGGTTCGAGTAGAGCCGACGGAACTCGGACCCGCACGATGCGCCTTGATAGGGCGACGACCTGGCCAGTTAGTCGACGGCTCCATGGTGCCGCGAGCGGGGATCGGACCAGCGACCCTACGCCTTGTCGAGGCGTTGCTCCCGCTGAGCTACCGCGGCGGGAGCGGGGGCGGGATTCGAACCGCGTTCTCCGGCTTATTGAGGCCGGCGAGGACGACCGAACTCCTCTACCCCGCAGTGCCGCCGGAGGGATTTGAACCGACCTCAGTCCGGATCAAAAGTCCGGTGCCCGACCATCAGGCGCGTCGACGGCTTAACGATCTTGTGTGACGCAGGCCCGGGGTCGTCAACTTCGACCGAGGCCGCTTCCGCTTGATCGAGCATCCTCGAAATTGAGTGGCCCGCTCTGCACAACACGATAGCTTGGCGTCGTGGGCATCACCGGGGGAATAGCATGCGTTCTTGTGATCGCCATTCTCGTGGCGGCCATCGTGTTTTGGTTTTTGCAGTCCGGAATCGTCGCTAGGAAGCCACCCTCACCACCGTCGGATGTTCTAGAGCCGCCGCAGCATACACGCGACCGCGACTGACGCGACGACCGACCGGTCCCAGCACAGCGCAGATCAAAAGATCGCGTCCCCCGGGCAGGACTCGAACCTGCGACCGGCCCGGTTTAGGAAACCAGCTCTGTCCGCTGAGCTACCGGGGCAATCTGGTACGCCGCCAGGGACTCGAAACCTGCACTTACTGATTGAGAGTCAGCAGCTCTACCCCACGAGCTAGCGGCGCTCGGTCGTCCAGCCGCGCCCACCCGAAGGTGCGGGCCGTCCGGCGACGGTGGTCGTTGGCGCAGACCACCTCACGGGGACGCCCTCGCCGATCCACTCGACACCTGGCTCGCCACCGCGTTCGCCGCGGACCGCCTCAAAACGACGATCACCGCAATGTCGGACGCCCAGCTGGCCAATCAGCCCTCCCCCGCCGTCTCGCTCGGCTCGGACGCCTCCGACGCTTATCAACCGGTCCACCGGCGGCCTGGGCCGGTCCTCGTTGACCGCCCGCGGACCCAACTCGACCCCTACACCGGCAGCATCGGGCAACGCTTGGTCTTCGTGGCCCGTGCCTGGTTGATCCAGCCGTTACTGTTCGCCGTCGTCCGGCCCCGGGCGCCGTCTTGGCTACTCGCCTGGCTGCCTGGGCAGCGGTCCAGACCAACGGATTGAGAGTATCTGCGTACGAGTGAACGGGATCAGGTAGGTACGGATGAACGGAGCCAGCCTCCTACCCACGGCCCAGGCTTTGCCTGACGCACGTCGTTGCCGTGAAGGCGGCCGGATAGGCCCTACTACCGCGCCGCTTCCGCTCCTCGCCGCTGCGCGGCTGCGGTGCGGGTCGGCTTGGTCTTGACCCATTACCGCAGGCTCGTCGAGGGCTGCATCAACCCCGCCATGCTCACAGTCAGGTGAGCGCGGCTTGGTCTCCCTACCCGGCCCCGAGGGCCCCATGTCGTCGACGCGTGAAACCTGACCCCCTGGCGGCGCGCGGGTCGCTACGGGGTCACTTACGGCCACCGTTGACACCCACGTCAACTGATCAATGTCGAAGTCCTCCTGATCATGAGGGACGTGGGCGGGTACGGCCGGCTGCTCTCTTCCGGTCGTACACGACTGGGCTCGTTCATCCGTACGCCGACAGAGAGAACTCCCGCCCGGCCATGGCCACCCGTCACGACCTCGGCGGGGGCCGCTGCCTACGATGTTGCCTTACGCGTTCACAGGGAAGGCGACATGTCTGAAGGCATCAACGCGGAAAGCCTGATCGCTCTGGCTGATCGCCTGCGAGCCAAACCAGCGCAAAACCATGAGCTGGTCACCAGGTGCGAAGGCTTGCCGTGGCTTGCCCATGTCCCGGCTGCCACCGAGTCATGCATCAACATCCTCGCCCAGACAGACCCGAAGACCCGCTCAATGCCTTGCGAGCTCGGTATCTCCTCGATGGAGGTGCCCAGCGCGCTGACCACCTTCCGCCGTTGGTGGCCAAAGGCGGTCATCGCCATGGGCGATCCCGGGCAGCCCGATCCGCGGAAGCCGCTAAAGCCCGGCATCGTGCAGTGGCGTTTCGACGGTGTCAACGCATCGCCGGCGGTGGACCCGCCGAGCGCCGCTGGTTCTGCCGCTATCGCCGCTCACTTTGCCGGCCTGCCATGGGAGCCACCGCCGATGATGTATGACGCGGCCGCTCCGCTTGGCGACATTGAGGTAGAAGACCTGCTGGCTAGCATGGTTCATCCGCCCCAGATGCCGACAGGCCGGTGGGATCGCCTGCCAGGCTCGTGGGAGCGCTACATCCAGGCGTGGTGCTGCCTGGGCCTACTGCACCATCGACCGGAGCAGCCGTGGTCTGCGTCGACCAGGCGACAAATGTTGATCGAGCTGGCCTACGGTGTCGAGGACTGGATTACCGAAGCAGCGCTGTATGCGCTGATCACAGCGGCTTGGGTGGACCCAGCATGCCGCTCGGACGTCGCCGGGCTGGTCGAGACGAGATACCGGATGATGCGTGAAGCGGCCGAGACCAGACCGCTCACGATTGGCGTTTCGGTGGCACAGCTGGTTTACATAACCCCAGGAATGCCTAGCGAGACCCTTCACCATGCAGTGGATCTGACCGCTGCATTCCAGGAGTGGCCAGGCGATGGCGTCGCGCTTGGCGGATCACCTGTGCCACCGCTGCGGAAGAGGTCGCTGTTGGACAGGCTCCGTCGCCGTTGAACGGGACCTTCCACCCCGAAATCCATTCACGCTGTTCGAGAGCCTGTCAGCCCGAGTACGTATTCGACGAGGCCGGCACCCTCGTCCGATCAAGCCAATGTGACGTCGAACGCTGGAAATCTACGACGACAGCATCGCCGTTGTGTGCGACTCGCCGATAGACGTGCTTCGCCCCCTCGACCAAGTTGCGCTCCTTGAGGAGCGGATCGAGGAATTCCTGGAAGAGCGTCCGGCTCAGGTTCCTGCCGAGTGCTCCGTCATCCGCCTATCTTCCTCTCGGTCTACCTATGGCGGATACCCGCCGCGCCACCCTTTGGGGGCTGGCGGGTATCCCAGCAGCGGTCTTACGACCTCACGAACGCCACGCCACCGCCGACAGTCACGGTTGCCAGCCAGCCCGCTGCTGCCGTTCGGTCACCGCGACGCCGTGGGCGCGTAGGTGCGGGATGACTTCCGAAACAGAGGCTGAGCATCGCGAGCAGAAGCGTCGCGAGTACAAGCTTGCATATGCCTGCCATCGTGATCCCGATCGATTATCCGGCAGATATCGAGTGCGGCTTCGTTGGGCAACGGCCTGCGCTGAGCAGCCCTCTGGAGCTACGTCGAGCCAGCCTCGACGGCTCGACCGGTTCACCCCTGGCCCCTCGCTCACGGTTTCAGAGGGGTGCGCGAACGTCAGTAGGCGCGCCTAAACTTGCTGCTCGTGACGACACCCCCCACCCCGGTCGAGGTGGCCTTTGCGCTGTTGCGGGAGGGCCGTATGGGCGATGCCGAGAACCTCATGGCGCGCGAGCTGCAGGCCGCTGCGGACAGACACGGTCCTGGCAGCCCGGAATGGGCCTCCGCTCAGTGCGACCTCGGCAATGTGCTGCTCAATGCCGATCAACTCGACCGCGCGATCGAGTGCTACCGCCGCGCCGTCTACGCGACGCCACGCGATCACGAGTCCCGCAAGGACCACTTGACCTACCGACTCAATCTGGGCTCGGCGCTGCGCATGGCCGGTCGACTCGATGAGGCCGAGATTGAGTTGCGCCAGGGGGTTCAGGAACGTCTCGGCTTCTACGGTCGCGAGCACGCCGGGTACGCGTTCGGCCTCGAACCGCTGGCGGACCTGCTGCGCCAGCGCGGCGACGTGGTGGGTGCGCGGCAGGTCGTCGAGGAGGCGGTGGCCAACCTGTGGCGCAACGGGCACGAGCGGGTAGCGTCTGCGTTGGCCCTACGAGCAGCGATTGTCCACGCAGGCGGCACCGGGGAGCCTCTCTTCGTGGGCCTGCACCAACTGCCCGACGAGGTCGTCGAGCAGGTCGGGCGAGTTGCCACCCAGATGCTGGACCACGACGATCCGGCGTGCAAGTCCCTGCTCAGCTCCCTGGTCGCCGCTCTGGAGGAACGGCTCGGCATCGACCACCAGGCGACGCTCAACGCTTTGTCCGCGCTGGCGAACCTCGGCCGTGATCTCGGTGACCAGGCAGGGCGGATCGATGCGATCGAGCGCGTGCTCGCTTCGTACGACCGTCAGGGCCGACAGGAGGAGGCGCTGATGGCAACGCTCGGCTTGGCGATGGCCCAGGACGAAGCCGGCGAGGCCGAGGCGGCGCTGCGCACATACGTGTCGGCGCACGCGAGGGCGGAACGCATCGGTCGTCCAGAGTTGCGGAGTCAGGTGCTGCGCAACTGGGGCCTCGCGCTGAAGGAGGCCGGCCAGGTAGGCCCGGCGGAACAACGGCTGACCGAAGCAGTGCGGCAGGCGCGCCGCGGCACCGACCATGACACGGTCGGGCGGGCCTGCATCGCCCTCGGTCTGTTCCTTCAGCATGAGGCGCGACTGTCGGAGGCCCGCACGGTCCTGGAGGAGGGCCTGGCCGTCATGGATCCCGTACACCCTGACGCGATCACCGGCCGCAGCCACCTCGCCGCGGTCCTGGATGGCCGCACCTGCGGGTGCGGCGACATGGCGGGCACGATCGCCGACGCATTCCGCGAGTTCGTCATCACCAGACTCCCCGCGGACCTGCTCGACCACCTCGACGTAGCGATCGTCGACGGCGACTTCAAGATTGAGGTTGGGCTGCGGCGAGAACCGACCGAGTCCGAGCTCGAGCGGCTCAACGGCGTCTTCCAGACCGCTCACGCGGAGTTTCGCCGCCGGCTCAGCGAGCCGCGCTACGCCGGCTGACCGCCCGACTGCCGCGGCAGTACCAGGCCATCTACGGGCGAGGCCAAGCTCGACCTCGCCATGATCACGCTTGTTCTCGGCGGATGGCGCAGGGGCTCGGGGTGGGTGCGGGCGACGTTGACGGCGCGGGTGCTCTCTTCTTGGGCCCCCTTGCCGCCAGCCGGACGGTCGTCGGCAAATGCCGTAGCCGCGGTGGCGATGCGCGACTGGGCTCATCGGGTGGCCGGTGATAGCTGCGGCGAGGCCACATCAACGACGGCAAGGAAGGCGACGTCAGGCGCCTCGGGGCTTCCACAAGATCCCGTTGATGATCTGCCGGTGATCGCGCCGCCGACCCCGAAACCCACGGCCCAGGAAGCACCGGCGCGACCACCGGCATCCCCAGCAGCCTCGTCGGCGCGCTGGTAAGGGTCGGCACCGCCGTCATGGTCGGCCGTCGCCGGCTGCTTGGCGCCTGGCACAGCAACACACCGCCAGTCCGCGCCTGCACAATGGTGCTCTCGTCCGTGGCGGATGCCTTGCAGCCATCGGGTACGCCTTGACCCCGGTGTTGTCAGCCGGGGAGTTGCCATGGGCGACTGTAGTACGGCTAGTGTCTGTCACGGCTGGGCGTTGATCGCGGCCGTGGCGTGCAAGCAGTGAACGCCAAGACCGCCCCCGCTGAACACGGGCGCTGGCACGTGGGAGGCGATCGGACGTGAGACCCCGTCGCCAAGCGCCTCGCTGCCGCCACAACGAACGCTGCCGATTGCGGCAGCGGTACGCTGCTGCGCTGCAAAGAGGGTGAGATTCGGCCGTTGCCGCCTATCGGGCTGGCCTGGCGGGCAGGACCGGTCGCAGCGGCCGGTTTCGGGTCACGCTCAGACCTCACCGGAGGCAGAGCGAAGGTCGGTGTGTCAGCGGATAATCTTTGCCACGGCTGTGGCGAGTTCTGAAGGTGTCACACGAGCCGCGAGGTGGGTTGCGATTCCTCCCAGGTTCAACTCACGCATCCGGTCGACGTCGACGTCGTTCGCCCGCAGGTGCTCTTCAACCGGCCAGTAGTTGTCCAGCCGTTTCGCGAGTGCGGCCAAGGCCCAGGCGAGGTCGACAGCGGGAAGTCTGACGGCCCCGCTACAGCTGTTGACCTGCTGACCATAATCGTCGGCCCACAACTCCAGGTCCCAGCCGGGCCAGTCAACCGACCATGTCTCGGTCACTCCCTTCAAAGGGATGATGCTCCAGAGGCCGGCACGGCGCGCCGATAGGTCGAGATGGAGTCCTGCGGTCGGCGTGGTCCGGCACGAGGAGACGAGCTGGCGGTCGTCGAGTTCGGTCAGCAGCTGTGGGCCGACCAGCCAGGGCCGCTGCGCTCCCTCGGTCAGTCCGTAGGCGCGGCAACCAGCGTCGTCCCGCACGCTGACCAGAAACTCGATCGGCCCGTCGGACCATCCTTCGCCGTCCTCGTACAGGGCCGGCCGCGCAGGCATCCGCTCCCGCACCGCCTGGCGGTCCTGGCCGAGGTATGCCACAAGATCGCCGATCCCGTCGTAGGCCCAACGTATCTTCCAGCCAGCCCAGGTACGCCCGTACGCCTCAAGTAGCGCGGCCCGATAGTCGTACCGGCCACCGAGTGCGACATGACCCAGCAGACTGAACATCAGCAGCGTGCGGTGATCTACGTCAATCAACACGGCACCTTCGCAGGCTAGGTCATCGAACCACTCGTTCGTCCGATAGTTATCGAGCTGGTCGAGCCACCGCAGCGCAGCCGCAGGACCGATCGCGAAGTGATAGTCGAGGCCGTACCCAGCCCCACCGCCCTGCGCGTACAGCTGGTGCCGCCCTTTACGGATCACAACGTAGTTCACTCTGCTACCCATGGCCGCCGATGCTACGGGCGGCCCTCCCAAGCTCTTAGCGTTGTTGGCTTACATGGCAGGAGCGGACTCACTGCCGTGCACTCTCACGTGCTGCTCAAGGTCGATCGACGTACCCTGCCGGTGGGTTGCTCCGACGGAGGCAGCCAACCGGAACGGTCTTGCGGACCTCGGCCTCGAAGTGTTCGATCAATTGGCCTCGGTGCTGTCCGGCTTGGCCGTGGCCGGCCTGCTGCTGTCGATGACGGAACTCGTGCGCGTCAGGACGTGGGCACATGTGACCACCTGCGTCCTAGCTCTAGGACTGCTGGAGGTTGTTAACACGTTGGGCCCCCCTTCGTTGGAGACTCCGTGCCCCATCGGAAGGGGTCAGCTTGGATGAGCGGCAGCTCTCGTCGATACCGCTGCACGATGTCCTTGATGGAGGAACTAGCCTCGCTGGCATCACCGAGCCGGAGAATGCGAGCCATTGACCAAGTGGGATCTGCTACGGCGTCGGGCGTTGATCGTCCTGGTGACGGTGGTCGTGGTGGCTGCGAGTGTGGTGACGGTCGCCTGGGTCCGGCGTACCGCGCCGCCTTGGCCGACGGTGGCCGGCACCCCGTACGAGATTCCACTCGGATCGGACGGCTGCCCGGTCATCAAGGAGCGGCACCAGTTCGTCGACGCACAGGGTCCGCTCGTGCCGCTCGGCGCCACGGAGGTACTGCTGTGCACGACACCCACGGCGCTGCACAAACCGCGCCCCGGAGTCGCGGACCCGCCGCGTCAGCGGGTGCTGCGTGCCGGGGCCGCCGACTTCGCCGCGCTACTCAACCGACTACCCAACCGCAATCAGGCCTGGCAGCAGTGGCAGCGGCGGCACAGCGGCTGGTGGCCCGATGCCGCCCCAGAGCCGATGGGCGAGGCCTGCCTGTTGATCGGACACAGCCACGATTATTCGTTCGTGCTGCGCTACTCCGACCGGCCACCGGTGTCGCTGATCTACATGTGTGGCGGCCAGGTGGGTGGCCTCACCTCGGGCACTCGGACGCGAATGGATGACACCGAACCGCACCTGGTGAACGAGTTCCTGAGCCGCTTCCAGCGTTATTGATCCCCGCCTGATGTCATGTCCGGGCGCTCTGGCCCGGTCCGAGGATGCGGTTATAGAGGTGCAAGGCTGATGATGGAAGCTCGGCAGTCCGGCGGAGGGAGGCGACATGGGCTGGTTTCGGGATCGGCTGAGCCGCTCTCGACGTGGGCCGAAGGATGTCGCGGAGCGCCTGACCGGTGGCCTACTCCATCTCGAGCAGGAGCAGACAGAGCTCCGCGACCGCGACACGGTGCAGAGATGGCTTCGCGAGATGCGCCCGGAGCACGAAACGCAGGTGTTTGTTCACCGCCCGTGGGGCACGCTCGTCGCGGTCGCCGACCGCGGTGAGTCGGTGAAGGTCTTCTTGTCCGACGGCAAGAACACGTGGATCGCAGCCGCTCCCGGGGCGCCCGACGATCAGCATCTGACCCCTGACCAGATCGAGTACGTCGTGCTCGATGCGCTTACCGCACCAGGACCGCCGACCTGGGCGGAATGGCGCGACTTTCCCTGAACCGTCAAGCCCGGCTTGGCGTCGGGGCCGGGGCCTGCCCGGACGAAGGCTCGCGGGCACGAACCCCGTCGACTTCGCCACCAACGAGTTGAAGCCGGTGTCCGGTTCGGCCGCCGAGCTTGTAGCCCGCGCGGCGACCGATGCGCACGTGGTGAAGGCGCGACACTTCCCAGGGCCGGCGATTGCGCGGAGTGCCGCAACGTCTGTGGCGCCTGCCATCGTCCGAGTTTGACAAATTGCGGCAGCGGGCCGAGCAGGCCGACGCGTGGGCCGGACCACCGCCCCGTCCTGCTCGACGAGGGTTCGCCGTTCGCGGAATCCGACGACAGGGCGGCCGTACTTCGGTGGAGGCCGCTCACGCTTCTCCCCGCAGCCCACAGCAGCCCGGTCGACCCGGCGGCCGGATCCGCACGGCGGGTGGCCAACCGCACCGGCGACCGACGGCCGGCCGGCGAGCACCGGGTGGCGCGGATCCCGCAGGATAGAAGGGTGTGGACGTCACCTGATCTTCCCGCGGTGCTGCGGCTGAGCGCTTCGAACGGCCGGGATCACCTCACCTCGCTGCTGGACTGGCTGCGCCGTGAGGACGAGCTGCGCGGCCGCGTACGCCTGGAGCAGCCCCCGCCCCGTCCCGGCGAGATGGGGGCGCTCACCGACGCGCTCGTGGTCGCGCTCGGCTCGGGCGGGGCCGTGGCGGTCCTCGCCGGCTCGCTGTCGACGTGGCTGAGCCAGCGAGGCACCAGTGTGGAGGTGCAGATCACCGGGCCTGACGGGCGGCAGCTGATCGTGCGGGCGCAGCGGGCGCGTGATCTGCCCGCACTGGTGCGGGAGGTCGAAGCCCTCCTTTCGCGCCATGAGCACGCGGGATGAGCCAGCCGTGGTTTCCGACGCGGACCGCTCCTGGGCGGTGCTGATCGGCGCGGACCGGTTCGCTGCCGACCTTCCCGACATACCCGCCGTCCGGGAGAATTTGTCCGCGCTGCGGGCGGTGCTCACCGATCCGCAGGTCGGGACGCTGCCGCAGTGCCACCGGGTCGACGGTGATGCGACCGTCGCCGACGTCGGCGCGGCACTGAAGGAGGCGGCCGAGGCGGCGACCGACGTCCTGCTCGTCTACTACGCCGGGCACGGCCTGGTCGACGATCTCGGCCGGCTGTACCTGGCGCTGGCGGACACCGACCCGCGCTTGCCGGGTTACAGTGCCGTGCCGGTGGAGCTGATCAAGCATGATCTCGCGATCAGCTCCGCCGCGAACCGGGTCTTGATCCTGGACTGCTGCTTCTCCGGAAGGGCGATCGAGGCGATGTCGGCGCCGGACGGGCTGGTCGCCGGGCAGCTTGCCATGGCCGGCTCGTACACGCTCACCTCGACAAGCGCGAACGCCCCGGCGTACGCGCCCGCGGGCGAGACGTACACGGCGTTCACCGGGGCGCTGCTGCGTGTCCTCCAGCGGCCGGAGCCGCTGACCCTCGATGAGGTCTACGACCAGGTCGACCGTGAGCTGGCCGGGCGGGGCCTGCCCCGCCCGCAGCGGCGAGCGGGCAACTCCGCGGGGAGCCTCGTCCTGGCCCGAGGGGGCGCCGGTCGACTCGAACCGACGCCGCCCCCGCCGGAGGAGATCACCTTCACCGGCCAACCGCCGTACAGCCCGGCATTCACACGGTTCCTGGCCACGCTTGGAATCGGGCTGCTCCTCGTCGTGCCGTTCGCCATCTGGTGGGCACTCGAGTCGGCCCGGGGCTTCTGGCTGGTGGCAGGGCTCGGGTTGGTCCAGGGCCTCCTCCTGCTCAGCACCTCCCGAACTCCACCGCGGACCCTGGTCGTCGGCCGTTCCGGCCTGGTCGTCGGGTTCCGTCCGCACACGGTGCGCGTCCCGTGGGCCGACATCGCGCATCTCGGGCTGATCACCCACCGCACGTCCACGAATTCGTTCCACGTGCTTCTCGTCCGGCTCCGGCCGGGGGTGCCGCCGCTCACCGCACCCGGTCTCGACCGGCGCCCGGCGCTGTGGCTCGTGCAGGCGTACGAGAAGCTCGGTTATCTCGCCGTGTGCCTGTGCGGCGTCGACCCGCAGGAGTTGAGCGCGGCGGTGCGCCGAGCCGGTGGCCGCCTCTACCGCAGCGAGCGGGAACTGTTCGACCTGAATCCCGACCTGGCGCCGACCGTGGCCAGGCTCCGACGGTGGGCGCCGTCGAGCCGTCCACGGCGCAGTGACGAGTGATCGTCCGCATGATCCGAGCGCCGGGGATTTGGCCGGCGACGCGACACCGCCGAGGTCGCGGGCTCGCGTCAGCCGAGCTTCCGGGTCAGGGTCTCGAACGCCAGGTCGGGCCGGCGCGGCACGCCGAACCGCTCGTCGCCGTACGGGAACGGGGTCAGCTCGCCGGTAGCTGCACCGCTCGTACCAGGCGATTAGGTCGGCGCGCTGTTTCATTGACCTGCGACCGTCGCCCGGCCAGGCTTCGGGCGAGGCGCCCGGGTCGTCGCTCTCATTGCGGCTGCCCACGCTGGTCGTGTGGCTCTCATTTGGCCTGCGCAGCCCGGGCGTCGCACCAGGGCGGGGAGAGGCTCAAGAGGGGTTGCTCAGCTCATGTCAGCTCGCGTGATCACCGGCATGGACCCGCACAAGCGTTTGCCACGATCGAGGTCATGGCCGGCGACGAGACGATCGTCGGCGGGGGCGGCTTCGACACCGACCGCGGCGGCTACGCGGCGATGAGGAAGTACGCCAGCCGGTGGCCGCACCGGGTCTGGGCGATCGAGGGCTCAACTCAAGGAACTAGTCGCCTTCACCGGCACCCCCCTGATCGACCTGCACGGCATCGGACCCTCCGGCGCCGCCCGGCTGCTAGTCGAAGTCGGCGGCATCACCCGATTCCCCAACCGCGCCCACTTCGCCTCCTGGAACGGCACCGCCCCCATCGACGCCTCATCCGGTGACCAGGTGCGGCACCGGCTCTCCCGCGCCGGCAACCGGCAGATCAACCGGGTACTGCACATCATGGCCACCGTCCAGCTACCCAACCCCACCGGGGGGCGCGCCTACTTCGACCGCAAGAAAGCCACCGGCAAGACATCAATGGAAGCGATGCGCGCCCTGAAACGACGCCTGTCCGACATCGTCTACCGACGCATGATCGACGACGCAACAGCTGCCACGGCGGCGGATCCGGGAGGACACCGGAGAACGACTACCGACTCCAGCGTGACCAGCTCGCATCCCCAAGCCAGCTCTTCGGAGAAGTCACTTCCCGGACCCGCCGAGACCCAGAATAGAACTCTCCTCCCGGCGGTGTCTCGACACAGAGGGGAGCCAAATGAGTGCGTTGCAGTGGGCGAGCCTTAGCCGACGTTGAGCACCAGCACCTCGTCCGGCTGCAATCCGGACAACGTGTCGTGGAGAAGCTCCAGGCCATCCATGGCCGCCATCCCGGCCTCCTCGAATCCGAGACGTTTGTTCTCGAAGTGGGCGCGGAGCTCATCTTCGCGATGCGCGTCGGGGGCGAGCTTGCTCAGATACTTCTTATGCCTCGGAGTGAGCAGGAGTGTCTCGCCGTAGATCCTGTTGATGGCCGACGACTCAGCTCTGAGATCCGAGCGCCGCAGTCGTACGCCGTGATGCTGTAGATAGTCCACCAGCGCCAGCATGCAGTATCCCGACCACTCGTACCCAGGCCGCACGGGGCGTGCATGCTCAGCCAGTACCTGAAAGAACGCGGCGTTTCGGTCAGTGGTGGCGCTGGAGCGAGACAATCGGGCCCACCGACGTCGATCGACCAGACCGGCCAGCTCCACCACCCGGTCTCGATCGAGCACGTACAGCGATGCAGTCGCCGACACCCCAACGGCCTCCCCAACTAGCGCTTTGTGCGACAGCATAATGACGCGCTCATCGGCTACCAGACCCGGTCGTTCAGCAGCGCCGGCTCAGCGGCATGAGCGGCGGGCCGGACGATTCGCTAACGTCTGGGCGGTGGCGGCCGAAGCAGCGGGAGCATTTCGTCGAACGGCGATCGAGCGATCGGACCAGCGCATCGCCTGGGACCGGACGGACCAGGCCTTCTTCGCTGCCGGGGCGTGTCACATCCTGGCCTGGGTGTGCCGGGATTCCTACCCGGATCGGCCGATTGAGATCGTAGGAGTGCGCTTGGCGGACGACTGGCAAATCTTCCACGCCTACGCGCTCTGGGATAGCTGGGCGTTCGACCACTCGGGCTGGAGCCCCGAGCCGGAACTGCTGGCGGCCAACATAGCCTTCGAAGGCCGCCCGCTGGAGCGCGTCAAGATCGTGGACAGTCTCGCCGCGTTCTGCAAGACCCACCACTCCCGCATGCCGAACCAGTACTGGCAGGACCCGCTCCCCCGTGCCCGCGACTACCTGAGCCGATATACCCCACCTTGGGCGTAGTGCCTCGAATCACCGAAGCGGGCGAGACCAGCTGTGTAGCTGCCCTAAACGACGGCCTGTCCATGGCGCAGATCGACGGCGCCAACAACGTTCACAGGATGCGGCACCCGTGGATCACCTCCGTCTGGCGGCAGGCCGGTAACGGCGCGATTTGCCGCCTGAGGTTCTGGTCCGGTCGATGATGCAGGGGCGAGGTGCCGTCTGGGCCGTCCGGTGGCACCGACCTGCACTGCGAGCGTCCGGCGGGTCGACGCGGTCGCGGATAGATCCCCGGCAGAGCTGGCTGCGGTCGATCACCGCACCTGGATCCGAAGGCGTCACTGTGTGACCTCAGGCTGGGACACACACCCTTCGGACCGGTCCTGCGAGCGGCATGTGTTGCGGTTTCATCCACCCCTGCCATACTCTCCGGCATGATGGCGTCACTCATCGCCGTAGGTGGTGCGATCATCGCGGCGGTCATCGGGGCGTGGGCTGTCTTGCATGCGCGCCGACCGCGACGGGCGGATGTGGAAGCGGTCGACGCCATGTCTGTGGATGTCGGGCGCCGGCATGATCTGGATGTCGTGCGCCGGCACGACGAGGACGCCAGGGCCCTGGCGGCCGAGCTCCTAGCCGCTCGCGAGCAGGCCGCTCGCGAGCAGGCCGCCCGCGAGCAGGCCGACGCCCACCCGGCGCCGCACGGCCAGGCTGCGAGGGCCGTGTCGTCCTCAGGCGAAGGCCCGCGGGTGGAGCCGGTCGACATCTCGGTGTCGGAGCGCCAAGCCAGATGGATGGACCCGCCGGTGGTTGACCTGAAGCTGCTCAACCGCGGCGGCGAGTCCGCGGTGCTTACGAAGATGGTCGTGGAGGTTTTGTGGGCACGCCGGATCACGGCCTTCGGCGACCTGCTGCCTTACGTGGACACCTCAGGGGGTGTGTGGCTGCCTCCGTCAGCGACCTACGACGTCGAGCTTCCGGTGCCGGAGAACGCCCACGGAGCCCGGATCACCGTCGGCATCTCGCAGGTGATCGGGGCTGGCGAGGCCGACCGCTTCCAGGTCCGGATGAATACCGAGATCCCGCCGGGCAGCGGATATGTCCACGAAACCCCCGGCGCGACCTCGCTGTATCTGCTGCGCTTGCACGTGGTCTACAACGCCGACAGCCGGCAGGTGCCGTTTCGGCCACTCGCCGTGGCCTGCCCAGGCAATCTCCTGCAGGTGCCGACCAAAGCGGCGATCGAGAAACGCATCGCCGAGTTCCGGGCCAAGGTCGATGAGCTTCGGCGGTCCATCGACCGGGAGATATCGGCACGCGGAATGCAACCGCCCGACTGGATCGCCAAACCCCCGCAGTCACCCCGGGACCTGCCCGCCGATCTGGCCACACTCCGCCGTGGACGCGGAGTAAACGGCAACTTCTGGGATCCCAAAGGCGCGATCGAACGGTTCCTGGACGACGCCGAGCGCATCTGTCGCGAGATCAGTCAGCTTCCACCGGATCTGCCCGACGGGCTGGACCGGGCAGTTGCGATGGCTAGGACCACGCTCGGGCAACTACCAGCGCTGCGCAGGGCAACCTCGTAGACCCGCTCGGAGAACCACCCAGTCAGGGTGGGGATGTCCAGGGTGGAGGCGAGCCGGTCGAGGGCGTCGACCAGGCCGTGCGTGCGCGCGCAGGTGATGTCACGCTCGCGGCCGGGGCGGACTGGGAAGACCCAGATCGGCCAGCCGTCGGGGACGGAGATGACCTGGACGTTGCCGCCGTGGTGCCTGTGCTTCCCGGACCGCCAGAGGCCGGCGCCGTTGGGGCCGGGGGCGGCGACGCGGTCGGTACGGATTGTGCCTCGGCTGTTCCGCGCTCTGGTTGCACAACTAACCGTCCGTGCGTGCGCTGGGCCGGAGCGCCGGTTTGGAAGAGCCTGCTCAAGCGGTCGTGATGCCCGAAACGCCCGCGGCCAGCGGCAAGGCAAGCTTCCCCTCGTGCCCGCTCGTGACCGCTGCGGGCGACGGTTACTGGCCCGTAAATGGCCCGGCTAAGGGGCGCTCGTAGCCACAAATGTCGTGGAGCCAGTGGTCGAGATATCTCTGGATCGCACCGCTGTCCGTCTGGTCAAGGCCAAGCCACTCCCGGGCGGCCCGCCTCATGGCGGCTTCAGCCTGGTCCGCCTCGTCGGGCTTCAGCTCTACCCAGTCAATCAGTGCACCTCACAAAGCGCAGAGGTTCCCCGCAAGTTCCCCCGCGTCGACCGCGCGTCCAGACAGCTCCCACAGCCGCAAGCCTGCCGCGTAGACGTCGCCCGCCTCGTCCACCTCGGCTGCGAGCTGGTTCATGCGGGCGAGAAACGCAGGCTGCTCGGCGTCGGTAGGGACATACGTCATGCGGGAACCGTACGGGTTCCTAGCGGATCTCCTCGTCCGGCAGTCGTAGAACTTCCAGCCTCCCCGGACGGGGTCCAGGTGGAGCGCCTACTGGACCCCGTCCGGGGAGGCTGGTAGCCCTTGTGGTGCCCGGCGAGGTGATCTGCGGCGGCATCTCTGAGGAGGGTCGGGGTTCGGGTCAGCGCCCCCCGAGGTCTTCAAGGGTTTGCGCCCCGAAGCATGGCCGGCCGGCCCGGCCGATGCCGGCCGAAGGTCGCCAGCAGGCCGGGGCCCGGCCGGCGCGGCCCGCTTACGGGCTGCGGCTTTGCCTGCTCAGGCTGGCTCGTGGATGTCCTCTTCGAGGGTCTTAGTGGTGCCGTAGAAAGTGGTGGTGGGCCAGGGTGGTCTATCGGCCGCGCGTTTCCAGGTGAGGTGGACACGGGCCCAGCCCCCGGAGGCCAGTTCCACAACGATGTCGTCTGATGCCATGGACCTGCCGATGACCTCGACGGGTTGGTTGTGTAGGGGGTGCCCGGCGGCCACCTCGGCGAGAAGTTCGGTGTGCAGTGCTTCACGTTGTTGGTGTTCTGTAGGGCCACCTCGGCGTAGGTCCCACCACGGGTCGGTAAAGACCGGCTGTTCGTCCACCGGGTCATCGTTGCAAAGCTCGCGGAGGTTCGGGGGTTGCGGGCCTCGAACCAGCGCATGGAGGAGCGTCACAGTTTGGAAGGACGAGGATTACCACCGACAAGGACCTGGTGGGGCCAGGTCAAGGGCGGGAAGTCCGCGACCGTTCGTGCCCTCTGGTGACCGTCCGGGTTACTGGCTACTGGCACGTGGATGGCACGGTGACCTACGCATTACGAGATCAAGTTGCCTACCTACGCCTACCTGGCCTCGACCGGCCTGACGTGCGGAGATGCCTCTCGGCGTCGGTGGTCGCGGTCCGCCCTCTTGAGGACTAATGAGGACTGATGCAGGCCATGCTGTGGCTACTCCGCGCCGGTCCGGTGCTGCACTCGCTCCGCTACCTACCAGGCCTGACTGGTGCTATCACGTCCCGCCACAGCACCTTCATCAGGGTCCTGTGCCGATTGGTGCCGCCACGTGGCATGAGCCGACGGGCGTACAGGGTTAGCAGGCCAACCCATGCCGCGACCACCCCAGCAAGCACCGTCCCGATGGCAACGACGAACGGGATGAACATCTCCAGCGCGCCGCGGCCTGGCAACGCGCCAGCGTCGTCGACTGGACCAGCTACGCCGCCGAGATCAGCCATCACATGAGCCAGGGAGACCAATCGATGCACAACGACCAAACGGCAACCCACGGACCCCCTGCGCTCTCTCCCGAGCGTGTCGCCGAGGTCGAAGAGATCATCAGCCGTGTCACACGGTGGGCAGCACGACGCCCGGACGTCGCCGGTCTGCTCCTGGCCGGTTCGTACGCCCGAGACGCCGCCCGGCCAGACTCAGACATCGATTTCGTCCTGCTCACCACCGACCAGGCCCGATACGCCGATGACATCTGGGTGCATGAACTGGCTATCGGCGATCTGATTAGGGTTCAGTCCTGGGGCGCGGTCATCGAACGCCGCTTCCGCACCGCCTCCGGGTTGGAAGTGGAGATCAACGTCGGCCCGCCCGATTGGGCAAGCACCGATCCGCTCGACCCCGGCACTCGCCGAGTCGTCACCGACGGCGCCCGATCTCTGCGCGACCCGACCGGCGCGCTCGGGAATTTGATCCACGCCTGCCGCCCCTGACGGCCCAACTCACCAGCCGCCTCCGGAGGGGCATTCCCGACAGTTTTGATATCTGGCATCGCCAGAGGGCCGCACCCGCCCGCTGACGCCGAGCAGCGGGCCGACCTCGCCGCGGGGCTCTCCCCGCTGCGGCCGTTGCAGCGTCGCGGCGGGACTGTGGTGCACCCGTGGCCGCACCCGCTGCCGGCCTCCTGGTCGGGGCAGCTCGACCGGCTTGAGCCGCTGCGGTACGTGCAGGTCGAGCCGACGGCCGTGGTCGAGATCGACGCTGACGTCGCGTTCGAGCACCAGCGGTGGCGGCACCAGGTCAGGTTCACCAGGACCAGGCCGGACATGTCGATCTACGACGTGCCGTTGGTCCTCGGTGAGGAAGAGGGCTACTACGGCGAAGTATAGAGGGGGGTCTCAGTGTTTACGCCAACCCGTTGACTGATCTCCTACCCTGGGCTGATGGGCTCTGACACCTCTCACCCGATCCCAGATGCAGCGAGCAGCGCGGGCGATATCAGGCGAGAACCAACGCTACGGCGCTGTCTTTTTCCGGATCCCGACCTCCTAGAGATGGGGAGGGAAACACTCGTGTTCATCGGCACCTCCGTTGGCGCGGGTGTGTTGGGCAACGCGGCGTACGACGCCCTGAAGAGAGCCCTCGGGCGGCGGCGTCCCAAGGAATCGGCCCTGCCCGTGGCCGACGAGGCGGACGCCAGATTGCTCGCCGGGCTGGCGCTGCGACTTCATTTGCATTCCCTCGGACGCATCGACGAAGCTCACGAGGCCATAGAGGCCGTGGAATGTTTCCGCCTGACAGGCGCCGATTGGGGCGTCCTGCTGCGCGGGCAGCACTTTGGAGCGTACGTGGAACTCGGCGGACATCCGTCGGGGGACGGAGATGTCCCCGCTCGGGTGCAACTCCGCCCGGCGCCACCGAAGGCTAGGTGACATGTGAGCCCGCACCGGGTGTTGCTGCCGTCCGTGATGTGGATTTCGAAGTCCCCCGACACCTCAAGCACCGGCGGAGTCTAAGGCACCGCCATCAGGGCCCAAACCGCGATTCCTGCACCGCCCAGCGGTCGACTCGACGCTTTCATCGTCTCAGCGCCCGAGTCCCTCCGGCAGCTCGTGCGTGCCCTGGCCAGCAGGTACCACATCCGGGTTTGCGCCCCTCTAGGACCTGGCACCGTGATCGATCCCGCCATTTGCTCCGGTTGACCCGTGACGGTCGACTTCACATGATGGGCGACATGATCAGGTGGCGTCGCCGCATGCCGGGCCTGGATGTCTCGGCAGCGCAACGCGACATCTGTCGACGCTTCCGTGTCGAGTCAGCGCCGCCCAAGCAGCGGACGGCGGTCGGCCTCGCACTGTCACGCCCACGCCACCTGGAACCGCTCAACGCTCTGCGGCACGCGACCGCCGGCGCCAGCAACGACGGGTTCGTGTGGCGCCGCCTGGCGATCCACCACGAAGAAGACAAGATCTTCGCACCCTTGCATGTTGAGCACCTGGACGAGTACGCGAGGCAACTCGCGTGCTCATGCTGGAAGCGAGGGCGTGACCGGTTACGTCGTTAGCCTCGCCGTCGGCTGGAGCGCGGGGGCGCCGTGTCGGACGGCCGGGCGAACATCGACCTGATCAGACTGTACGGAGACACCCTGATCCAGGGCCTGTCGGTGGTGCCGCAGGGCGAATCCGCGTAACAGCGCGCCGTGTGACATCGTCGCCGGACGGTTCGTCCGATTGGCCAATTTCGCCCCGTCCCGGATCGGGCGCGGGTGCACGGACGTCTCCGCATCGACCGTCCCTCCGGGCTGCTTGATGTCAGTCACCGTGCGTCACCGGCCGAGTGTGGCCGTTGGCCGCGCATCACGATCGGGTACCCGGCCGCCGTAACCAGGCCCCACGCCGCGAAGACGGTCCATGGCGCCCACGCCGGGAGGCCACCACCGAGGTCGAGCAACCAACCACCGCCGATGTTGCCGGCCAACCCGCCGACCGCCAGCGCCAGGCCGTTGGCGCCGAAGTAGGAGGCGACCGCGCCCGGAGGGGCGAGCCGGGAGATGGTGCTGTTGAGGGTGGGCAGGAGCAGCACCTGTCCCAGCGTGAACACGACGACGCCGGTGACCACACCCCCCGGGCCCGGCAGCACGCCGAGCAGCAACAGGCCAACCGCGAGCGCGCTCGTGCCCACGGCGAGGGTCTGCCCGGTACGCAGATACCGCTCGGTGAGCCGGGTCAACGGGACGGTCGCCGCGACCATGACGATCGCCGCCACCGTGTAGACCAGGCCCAGCGACGTCGTCCCCGGCAGGACCTGCCCGACCCGGACCGGCACGGCCAGGTAGAGCTGACTGAACAGGGCCCAGGCGGCGGCGCTGACCAGGGTGAACCGTCGGAAGTCGCCGTCCCGGCCGATGGTGTGCAGCAGGTGCAGCGCCGACGTGCGGGCGGCCGGGCGGGGTGCGGATCGGTCCGATCGCAGGCCGACCCAGGTGATGGCTCCGGCGAGCAGGAACAGGCTGGCCGCGACGAAGCACAGCGCCGTGAAGTTCGTGGCGGCCAGGATTCCGCCGAGGGCGGGGCCGAGCACGAAGGCGACGTTGCTGGTCGTCTCCCGGACTGCGTAGGCACGGGTGCGGTGCGGCGTGGGGGTCAGTTCGGCGTACAGGGCGTAGCTGGCCGGATGGAACAGGGACCCGCCGAGCCCGGCCAGCACCGAGGCCACCGCGAGACCGGGCACCGAGTCGACGACGCCGAACGCGGCGAAACCGGCGGCCCGCAGCAGCACGCCCAGGCAGATCGCGCGGCGGTGACCGAACCGGTCGGCGAGTACGCCGGACCAGAGCATCATGCCCTGCTGGCTGGCCGACCGTACCCCGGCGAGCAGACCGGTGAGCGCGATGCTGAGCCCGAGATCGTGCAGCAGGTGATGTGCCAACAGCGGGACCAGGGCGTAGAAGCCGAGTCCCATGAGGAAGGTGTCGGCGACCATGATCCGCAGACCGGGCGACCACCAGGTGCGCGGCTCGTCGACAGCCGCGCCCCCCGGCGTGGGAGTCGAGTCCACACGCCGGGGGTTCACACCGGTGCGGTGGGTGGCGTTCAGCGGCGTACCCGCGCGCCGGACCCGGCCGCGAGCGCCTCGACCTCCGGCAGGCTCGCCATCGAGGTGTCCCCTGGCGTGTTCATGGCCAGGGCACCGTGGGCGGCATCGAACTCGACCCCGGCCCGCAGGTCTTCGCGCTCCATGAGGCCGTAGATGAGGCCGGAGGCGAAGCTGTGCCCACCACCGACCCGGTCCAGGATCTCCAGGCAATTGGTGCGTAGGGTCACCTCGATCGTGCGCAGGCCACCGACCACCAGCGCCGCACCGAGTGGCGGTGCGGCTGCGGCGTCGTCGAGGACGACCACCGGTAGGAGGCGGTCCCCGGCGACGACATCCAGGACGCTGGTGCTCCCCTCGGCCGCGGTCAGGTGCCCCGTCATTACTGGTTCCCGCACCGGGCAGCCGGGTCGAAGAGGTCACCGTAGTCGCCGACGCTGTCGCCGCCGACGTTGCCGTACATCAGATTCCCGCAGACCCGTCCCTGCGGGTTTGCCTGGAACTTCATCCCCCCGTGGGCGTTGTTGGTGAGCACGTTGCCGTAGGCGTCGTTGTTCGTGCCGTCGGTCGGCGTGTCGCCGCCGAACCGCATACCCGCGCCCAGGTTGCCGGTCGCCACGTTGTAGCGGAAGGTGTTGCCGGATCCGCGAGCGTCGTACGCCGCTGACTTGTCGTCGAGCTGCCCGGTGCACCAGTTGAACTCCACCAGGTTGGCCGTCGAGTTCTCCTTGATGTCGACACACTCGTTGCCCTGGGTGTCGATCTTGTTGTGGTGGATCCGGTTGCCCCGGCTGACGTCGGGGCGGTCGTCCGGCGCGCCATTGCGACCCTGCTGCTCGGGGGCGGTGCCGAGGTAGATCGCCTCGCCGTTCTTGCCGCCGCCGTCGAAGACGAAGTCGTCCGCCCCGCACGGGCCGATGTCGTTGTACGACACGTCGGCCCCGGTGATCAGGTAGCGCATCCGCAGGCACTCGCCGCCCGCGTTGGTCAGTCGCATGCCGCGGATCCGCAGCCCGTCGACTCCGTCGCCAGGCGTCGTGCTGATCACGTAGATCAGCTTGTCGCGGTAGCCGTCGCGGCTGTCCGCCGCGCCGTGCAGACCGTCCACGGTGAACCCGGAAAGGGTCGTGTCGTCGTGCTGCACCTGGAGGATCCGGGCACCGCCGCCGCCCTTGACCACCGCGCTACGCGGCCCGGTGATGGCGACGCCAGGCCGCCGGGTCACCGCGTCCTGCAGGTACGTGCCGGCGGCGAGGTGCACGGTGGCACCGGTCGGCGCGACGTCGAGCGCGTGCTGGATCGTCGCGAACGGCGTCCCCTGTGAACCGGACCCGGCGTCGTCGCCACCCGGGCTCACGTACAGCTGACTCGCCGGCGCGGCGGTCGCACCGGCGGTCGGGAGCGCCGCTGTGGCGGCCCCGATGGTCAGCGCGAGGGCGGTGGTAGTGAGTCGTCGCACCATCATGGCTTCCTCTTCCGGTCGGACGGGGTGAACGATTGTTGCCGCTCGGGTCCGGGCGTCGCGGTGCCGGGCCGACCTTCGACGGCGCGGTCGGCGATCCGGAGGCCGAGCAGCAGGGGGAGGGTGGCGCCGAGGAGCAGCGGACCGATCGCCAGCGGCGCGGTCAGCGCCGGCGCCGCGACGGCCACGGCGAGCAGTCCCAGGCCGCGGCGGGGTGAGGCGAAGGCGAACAGCAGGGCGTCGCGGGACCAGCGCCGCGTGTCGCCCTGCGGGTCGCGGGCGGCGGTCACCGCGAGCGCCAGGTGGTACGGCACCAGCACCAGCACCAGCCCGAGCTGCAGCGCGAGCAGGGCAAGGGCGGCGGCATCGGGGCGGGTGGCGAGGAAGGCGATGTTGGCCGCCAGCACGATGCCGGCCACGGTCGACACCAGCCCGTGCCGCCACAGCCGCCGCCAGTAGTGCCCGAAGGCTTCCAGCGTGCCGAGGAACGGTCGGGCGTGGCCGTCGTCGCGCCACTGTTGCAGGGCGTGCGCCGCGGCGGCCAGCGCCGGCAGCCAGGTCACCACGCCCAGGCACAGCAGGAGCAGGGCACAACCGGCCAGCGCCGGGTACGCGACGAATTCCAGCATGCGCAGGGCGGCGCCCTCCCAGCCGGTCCGGCGGCCGCCCGTCGGACGACGTCGGGTCGGAGCGGGGCCGCCCGTGCGCATGCCGGCGGTCAGGCTGGCCACGGCAGCACCCGGGTCACCGGGTCCACGCTGTCCACCACGACCCGGCCGGCCAGTTCGACCCGGGTGCCTGCGACCACGCCCACCCTGGCGGCGTGGCCATCGGCTGCGGGCACCAGGATGACCGCCGCGGCTTCGGCCCGTACCTCCGCACCCTCGATCCGCCGGGTCGTCGGCGCGAGCAGCACCGTCTCACCGTCGCCGAACCGGATTCCGGTCCCCGCGACGCTGGCGGCTGCCTCGGCGGTGGCCGGCGCCGGGGCCAGGGCGGTGGTCGGCTCGATGGCGGTGAGGATCCGGGTGTCCGTGGTGGGCGCGACCCGGACCCGGACGGTGTGCAGGGTACGGACGATCCGCAGGCTCGGGGTGCTGGCGGTGGGGTTGGCCTCGATCTCCGTAGCGCCCTGGGTGACCGTGGTGTCGCGCGGGGCGAACCGCCGCACCCATGCCTGCGCCGGACCCGACCGCAGCACGACGTCGCCGTCGACGAACTCGGCCGGCCAGTCCGAGTGCAGCAGGAACGTCCATTCCCGGGGCTCCTCGGCGGCGAGTTCGTCGAGGATCACCAGCCGGCCGGCCGGGGTGAAGACCAGCGTCCGGTCGACCCGCCGGACGCCGAGGGTCGGGTCGAACATCGCGGCCGACTCGGCCGTCGCATGCACCATGCCACCGCCGGCGAGCACATCGCGCAGCCGGGCCTGCCGCTCGTACGGCAGGTCCTTGTAGACGTGGTAGCGGTCCTCGCCGGCCCAGCCCTGTCCGTCGACGAGGACGAGATTGTGGTGGGCGGCCCGCTTGCGGTTGCAGTAGCCGTCGTCCACGGCGAGGAACGCGCCGTGCGCGCCGAACACGAACGATCCGGCGTCGGGGTGGTGGTGACCGGCGTTGAGGGTCTCCCAGCCCTTGTCGCGGCGGAACCGGTCGGCAGTGTCCCAGGCGGTGTGGCCACCGCCCGGCGCCGACTTGAAGCTGACGAAAGCCGCCCCTTCGTGCCAGCCGGTGCGGGCGGTCACCTGGCCCAGGTCGGGGAAGTGGGCGGTGGTCGGCGCCGTGACCGCCGGGTCCACGGCGGGTACCTGCGGGTCGTACCAGAGCAGCTCGTAGCCGGCCTCGGGCATCACTCCGGGACGTACCCCGGAGGCGTACGCCTCCCGCCAGTAGTGCCGCTCGGCGACGTGGTCGGCGAGCCAGCGGGCCCGGCCGTTCCGGTAGACGGCGGCGAGCTTGTGGTAGAGCGCCACGCTGTGCCCGGAGCGGCGGTCGTGGCAGTCGCCGTGGTCGACGTTCTCCTCGAACCCGGGGGCGCACTGGTGCAGCCGCCAGTCGAAGGTGTGTCGCAGGAACCCACCCCGCTCCCACCAGTCGATCCCCTCGGCGTGCTGAAGCAGGTCGAGGTGGATCGCCAGCCACGGCACGCCGTACCGCCAGTAGACGACGCCCTCGGCGTCGGAGCCATCGACCGGCATCAGGTCGAGCACCGTGCCGAGGTTGTCGCGGGCCCGGTCGCTCCACTGCGGTCGGTCCAGTACGTAGCCGGCGGCGGCCAGCCCGGCGTAGCAGATCCAGTTGTGGTTCTGCCAGTAGCTCGACGACCACCAGGTGCCCTCGGTCTCCACGGCGAAGGCGTACAGCCGCTCGCCCTGGAGCAGCAGCTTGCTCCGCAGCGCGTCGGCTTCGTCGTCGGGCAGGTCGTCGCGCAGCCAGGAGTACGCCAGGGACAGCCCGTGCAGCAGCCAGCCCGCGTCGAGGTCGTGGTCGGGCAGCTTCGCCTTCCCCCAGTGCGGGTACGACACGGCCGTGCCGATCCACCGTCGGGCCTCGGCCAGGTAGCCGGGCTGCCCGGTGAGGCGATAGGCCAGGGCGAGGTTCATCGCGGCCGGGCCGAGGTAGGTGATGCTCGCGGTCGGGTGCTCCGCGGGCGGGGTCTGCCCGCGGTACCAGTCGCACTGCTCGTACAGTCGCCGCCACTGGGCGGCGTGGGTGGTGGTGAGCGCGGCCCGCAGCTCATCGAGCCGGGCGCCGATCAGCAGGGGTTGCATCAGGTCCCCATCCGGTAGACGGAACGGAAGGTCACAACGGTCGCGTCCGGCGCGGTCCAGTCGACCCAGGTACGCGCGCGTTGCGGGTCGTCCGCGGGCCCGGGACCGGGTCGGCAGCGGGCATCGGCCGGTACGGAGGCGGTGTGACGCCCCCGCAGGACCTGCCGACCGGTCCAGACTGTCTCCAGCGCGCCGTCGGCGGCGGCCCGCACCGTGAGGTCGACGTCCGGTCGCAGGTGGGCGGTGACCAGGCGGGGCCGGTCCGTCTCGACGGTGAGTTCGTCCACCAGCATCCCGTCGCGCAGGGTCAGCTCGCGACGGGCCGACACGCCCGGATAGGCCGCGTCGCAACCGACGGCGACCGACCGGTGGTCGTGCCCGATCAGGTGCCCCGCGCACTCGGCCTGGTTCAACCCGTCGACGCTGAAGGTCGGATGCGCAGCGGTCGAGGCGTAGTGGCGACGCCATCCCCGGTGCGCGTACGGCACCTGGCCGGGGTCGGGCTGCCAGGGGGTGTCCGCGCCGTAGAGATAGAGCGCCAGCTTGTCCAGGTGTCCGTGCGATCCGCCGTGCGGACCGAAGTCCACGACGGCGTGCAGTCCCGCTCCGCGCAGCACCGTGTAGCCGACGTTCGGGTACACGGTCACCGGCTGCGGCCGGGCCGCCCCGGTGCCGAGCAGCGGCAGCAGCTCGCGCAGCTCCGCCAGCTCGTACGCCGCCGGCGGCCGGTCGTACGGCCCGTCGTGCAGGGCGGGTAGCAGACCGTCGGGCGTGGCGAGGGTGTCGAGCACCGAGACCATCGCGGCGAGCCGGTCGCGCACCTCGGCCGGCACGTCGACGTGTGGCACCGCGTTGAGCGCCAGCAGGTACGCGCGCAGCACGAAGCCGTGGTAGTAGGTCGACCCCTCCCACTCCCAGCCGTCGGGCCGGACCGCCGCCGGTACGTGGGCGTACAGGCCGTGCGGCCCGGTCAGCCAGTCCGGTCGGCCGGAGCAGACCGCTCCGGCAGCGATGAGCCAGGCCGTGTAGTTGGAGTCAAACCGGCCGGCTGCGACCAGGGCGTCGCGCGCCTGTCCGGCCGCCGCGACGAGCGCGCGCAGCAGTTCCGTCACCTCGGCGGGCAGCGGGTGCCCGGCCTCACGCACCACCCGGGCGGCCTGGCCGATGGTCACCGCCCAGATGGCTTCGGTCAGCGCCTGGTGGAACAGACGGCCCCGCAGCATCCACTCGGCGGCACCGTCGTGTGGGGCCGCGCCCAGCGCCGCGTACTGCCGGGCGTATGCGGTCAGCAGGTTGATGGCCGTCTCGCGGTCGACGGCGCGTGGGGACCGGGCGAGCGCCCGGATCTGCCGGGCGCACGCCTGGTGGGCCAGTACGGTCCAGGCGCCACGTACAGCGGGTTCGTCGACCCGGCAGCCGTGCCGGCAGCGGGCCCCACCGTCGGGGAAGGCACCGGTGAGCAGGCCGTCGTGTTCGAGTTCGACGCCGTGCGCGGGGCAGACGTAGGCGTGCCACCAGCCGCCCCGCTCCGACGGCGGCACCGGCCGGACGGTCGGCGGCGCAGCCGCGGTGCCGGTCACCGGAACCACGCGCCACCGTCGATGTCGATGGTGGCACCGGTGACGTAGGACGCGGCTTCAGAGGCGAGCCAGACGACCGCGCCGGCCACGTCGTCTGGGGTGCCACCACGACCGAGCGGAACCCCGTTGATGATCGTTTTCTGGGTGGCCGGCGGGGTGAAGGTGTCGTGGAAGGTGGTCCCACCGATGAAGCCCGGGGCGACCGCGTTGACGGTCGCCCCGCTGGGTGCCAGTTCCTTGGCCAGGCCCTTCGTCAGGCCCCGGACCCCCGCCTTCGCCGCGGCGTAGACCGCCGAGCCCGCGCCACCGCCGTTCTGCGCCGCCAGCGAGGACATGGTGATCACTCGTCCCCGCGTGCCGGCCGCCTGCAGGTGCGGTATCGCCGCCCGGACGGTGCGGAAGGTACTGCCCAGGTTGAGGTCGACGACCCGGGCGTAGTGCTCGTCGGTCATCTCGGCCACCGGACTGCGGCCGACCATGCCACCGGCGTTGCAGACCAGGATCTCCAGGCCGCCGAGGAAGCTGGTGACGTCGTCGACGAGGCCGGTCACGTCGCCGGTGCGGGTGAGGTCGGCCTGCCGGACGACGGTCTTGCGGCCCAACGCCTCGATGGCGGAGGCCACCTCGGCGGCTGGGCCGGCCGAGTGGCCGTGGTGGACGGCGACGTCCGCCCCGGCCCTGGCCAGCGCCACGGCGATGGCCGCGCCGATCCCGTGGCCCGCGCCGGTGACGAGGGCCCGGCGTCCGGTCAGGTCGAAAGTCATCAGGGGTGCTCCTTACTTGATTCCGGCAGTGGCGAAGCCCTGCACGAAGTACCGCTGGGCGAACAGGAACAGCACGATCATCGGAACGGTGGCGAGCGTCGAGCCCGCCATCAGGTAGGCCCACTCGGTCCGCTCCGACTGCTGGAAGGCGGCCAGGCCGACCTGGATGACCCGCAGGTCGTCGCGGGTGGTGATCAGTAGGGGCCAGAGGAAGTTGTTCCAGCTGTTCTCGAAGGTGATCAGGGCGACGGTGGCGACCGCGGGTTTCACCAGTGGGGTCATCACCCGGGCGAAGATTCCGAACTCGCCCATGCCGTCGATCCGGGCCGCCTCTTCCAGCTCGGCGGGCAGCGAGAGGTAGAACTGCCGGAACAGGAAGATCGCGAACGGGGTCAGCGCGCCCGGGACGATCAGTGCCCACCAGGAGTCGAGCCAGCCCTGACCACCCCGGCCGAGGTAGTCGTTCCCGCCGAAGAACGGCATGCTCTTGGCGATCAGGTACTGCGGAACGATTTTGGTGTAGGTGGGGATCATCATCATGCCGAGGATGCCCATGAAGACGACGGAGCGGCCTCGGAACGGCACCCGGGCCAGGGCGTAGCCGGCCATTGTCGCCAGGATCAGGTTGATCACGGTGTGCCCGACCGCGATCAGCAGACTGTTGCGGAAGTACGTGCCGAACGGCGCGAACTTCAGCGCCTCCCGGTAGTTGCTCCACACCCACTCGGTGGGCAGCACCTCCGGCGGGTAGGCCGCGATGTCGGCGTGGCTCTTCAGCGACGAGAGGATCATCCAGACGAACGGCACGATCATCGCCAGCGAGCCGGCGCCGAGCAGCACGTGCAGCACCGGGCGGTACGACCTAGGCCTCATTGTCGTCCCTCCCGGTCAACCGGCGGCTGATCAGCGTCAGGATGAGCAGGAAGGCGAAGAGCACCACACTCTGCGCACAGGCCGTCGAGATGTGGAACTCGCTGAACGCGGTGCGGTAGATTTCGAAGGTCATGACGGTCGTCGAGTTCGCCGGGCCACCGTCCGGGGTCAACACGTAGACCTGGTCGAAGACCTGGAACGCGTCGATCATCGAGACGACGAAGACGAAGAAGGTGGCCGGCCGCAGCAACGGCACGGTGATCGCGAAGAACCGGCGTGGACCCGAGGCGCCGTCGATGTCCGCCGCCTCGTACAGCTCACGGGGGATGTTCTGCAGCGCGGCCAGGTAGATCAGCATCTTCAGGCCGATGCCCTTCCAGATGCTGACCAGGATGACCGCCGGCATCGCCCACGAGGGATCGGACAGCCAGGCCGGCCCGTTGGCACCGAGACCGGCCAGCAGCGTGTTGAACAGCCCAAGGTTGGGCTCGAACATCCACATCCAGACCAGCGCGATGGCGACGGTCGCGGTGATGTGCGGCATGAAGAAGGCCGCACGGTACCAGGCCCGAGCCTTGAGTCGCTGGTTGAGCAGCACCGCGATGAGCACGGCGATCACCATCGCCACCGGCACGGTGAAGAAGGTGTAGACGATGGTGTGCCAGATCGACAGGTTCCAGGTGTCGTCGGCGAAGATCTCGCGGAAGTTGGCCAGGCCCACCCACTCGACGCTTCCGGCGATCACGTCGTAGTTGGTGAAGGCCAACACGAACGTCGCGATGACTGGTATACCGATCCACCAGACCAGGTGGACGATCGCGGGCGCCAGCATCAGGTATGCCGCCCGGCGGCGTTCGGCGCCGAAGCGTCGGCGGCGGGGCGGACGTGGCGCCCGGCCTGCGGGCACCACGTCGACGGGTTGCAGGGTGGTGGTCATGTCACCCCTTGGCGATCGCTGCCTGCGCCTTGGCCGCCAGCTCGTCGAGCGCCTGCTGGGGGGTCTTCTTCCCGAGCAGGGCCGACTCGATCGCTGCCTTGAAGTCGCCACGGACCTCGATCCAGGCCGGCACGCCGCCCTCGGAGAACGCGGCGTCCATGTGCTGCATGGCGAACTGCACGGCCTTGTTGCTCTTCACGTACTCGGAGTCGGCGAGGCTCTTGAGCGCCGGGACGTTGCCGCGCTGCTCGTTGGCCGCGAGCGACGCGTCCTGGTCGGTGAGGAAGCTGACCAACGCTTTGGCAGTCGCTGGATGCTGGGACTTCGCCGAGACGGTGGCCAGCGTGCCGCCCTGGAACATCGCCGGCCGTGCATTCGCGATCATGAAGAAACCGATCTTGTCTTCCTTGATCAGATCGGGTGCGGTCTCCTGGATCGACTGCCAGACGTTGTTGTGACCGACCATCATGGCCGCCCGGCCCTGGGCCAGCGGAACGCCGGTGGCGGCGTTCGGCTGGGTGAACCCGAAGTCCTCGGACCGGTCGGTGCGGATGATGTCGGTCATCAGTTGCAGCGCGCCCACCGCCTGCGGGCTGTTGAACGCCGGCTTGCCGTCGGCGGTGAACAGCTCACCACCGTTGGCCCACATCAGCGGCAGGAACGTCTGTCGCAGATCGTTGGAGAGGATGTCGATGCCGGCCCGGGTCAGCTTGCCGCTACCGTCGCGCACGGTGAGTTTGCGCCCGTACTCGCGTAGCTCCTCGAAGTTGCTCGGCGGGGCGGTGATGCCGGCGGCGGCGAAGATGTCCTTGCGGTAGATCCCGAACCGGGTGTCCAGCATGATCGGCAGGCCGTAAACCTTGCCGTCGTAGATGCCGGGCTCGACCACCCGCTCGTTGTACCGCTGGGTCAGCCCGGCCTCGTCCTCGTCCAGCTCGGCCAGGGCGCCCTTGGACGCGAACGGCGGGACCCAGCCGACCCCCATCAGCATCACGTCGTACGGCCGGCCGCTCGCGATCGACGTGGTCAGCTTCTCGTTGAGCTTGCCGTACGAGGTGTAGTCGACCTCCACGGCGGCGTCGGGGTACTTGGCCTTGAAGGCGGCCAGCTGCTTGTCCAGCTCCGCCTTTCCGTCGGCGCCCTCGAAGATCGGCGTCAGTAGCCGCACGGTGCCGCCGACCTTGCCGTCGTCGCCGTCCTTGCTGGGCGCCGGTCCGCCACAGCCCGCGGCGAGCAGCGCCACGGCCAGCACCGCCGCCATGGGGCGCATCCGGGCCCGGCTGGTTCTTGTCATCATTTCTTCCCTCCCGCAGCGGAGACACCGCCGCCCTGGGTTACCGCTCACCTCATGGACTAGTTGAAAGCAACTGTTCATGCATCGATTTACTGGTGTAACGATGCAGCAAGGCTAGGAGTGGGGTGGAGGTCTGTCAATGGCTGGACACGAGCCGAGACACGGGCTTAACTGAGCAGGTCCGGGACGCTCACGAGGCGGTGAACCCATACACTGGTTTCGTTCCGTTCCCTCGGCCAGCACAGGAGAGACAAGGCATGTCTGGTGTGACGATCTACCAGGTCGCGCGGGAAGCTGGGGTCTCTCCCAGCACCGTGTCGAACTTCCTCAACGGACGCCCCGGACGCATGCTCCCGCAGACCAGGGCACGGGTGGAAGCGGCGATCGATCAACTGGGTTACCGGCCGAATCGGGCGGCACGTCAGCTCCGTACCGGTCGGATCCAGGTGATCGGCCTGGTGGTCCCGTCCGTGGCCAACCCCTTCTGGGGCAACTTCGCCCGCTACCTGGAGCGGGCAGCCCTGGCCGACGGTCACCACGTCCTGCTCTGCAACAGCGAGCGGGAACCCGAGCGCGAACTGCGCTACCTCGAAGAACTCTGGGGCGACGGCATCCGCGGTGTCGTGCTCTGCTCCTCACTGCCCTCACTGGAACACGTCCTGCCCCTGGTCGAGCGCGGCCTCAGCCTGGTCGCCTTCGATCGCACCGCCCAGGCCGGCGACCCGGCAGCGCTGGTGAACATCAGCGTCGACAACGTGGTCGGCGCCCACCTCGCCACCGCCCACCTGCTCGACCTCGGCCACCGACGGATCGCGTTCGTCTCCGGTTCGCTGCGCAGCATCAACCGCCGCGAGCGGTTCCGTGGCTTCACGAACGCGTTCGAGCAGGCCGGGCTCGATGCGACCGAGGCAATCGTCTGGTCCGGTGGCGCCGAGCACGAACCGTACGGCGACCTCGACGCCGCCGGACTCGGCCGGACCGCGGCCCACGACCTGCTGCACGGAGACGACCGGCCGACCGCCATCGTGGCGATCAACGACATGTGCGCGCTCGGCGTCAGCGCAGGCATCCGCGACGCCGGCCTGCGTGTCGGCCGGGACGTCTCGGTGGTCGGCTTCGACGACATCGTGCTCGCCGACCTCGCCGCGCCACCACTGACCACCGTCCGCCAGCCCATCGCGGACATGGCCGCGGCGGCCTTCCGACACCTCCTCGCCCGGATCGAGGACCCGGACGGCGGGCCCAGCCAGTCCCTGCTGCTGCGCCCGGAACTGGTCGTCCGCACCTCCACCGGCCCCGCGCCCGACGCTCGGGAGTAGGGAACGACCATGACGACAGGCGGCGGCGTCCCGCGGGTCAAATCGGCAGACCGCACCGTGGAACTGCTGGAACTGCTCGCCGCATCACCCGAGCGGCGCACGCTCGTGGAGCTCGCCCGCGATCTCGGCATCCCGAAGAGCAGCATGCACGGTCTGTTGCGGACCCTCGTGCACCGTGGCTGGGTGGAAACCGACTCCGCCGGACTGCGCTACGGCCTCGGCGTACAGGCCCTTCGGACCGGCTCCGCCTACCTGCACACCGACCGGTCGATCCGACGCCTGACCCCGGTGGTCGACCGGCTGCACCGCGAACTCGACGCCACCGTCCAGCTCGGCCGGGTCACCGACGGACAGGTGGTCTGCCTGGTCAGCCGGGAGAAGACAGAGGTGCTGCCGACGGTCGCCGCAGGCGGGCACGCGCCAGCCCATACCACCGCGTTGGGGCGGGCGGTGCTGGCCCGCCTCCCGGTCGCGCACCCGACCCCCACCGCGGCGTGGCCCACCGTTGCCCCACTGGACAGCCGCCAGCTCGACGACCTCGCCCGAACCAGAACGCGCGGCTACGCCGTCGACTGGGACCCGGTCGGCACCGCGGCCTGCTGCTGCGTCGCGGTAGCGGCCCCTCCGAAGCTCGGCCCGCAGGACGCCATCGGCGTGTCGGTCGCGGGGGGCCGGCTGACCGAAGCACGGGCCCGCGAGATCGCCGAGGCCATCGGCTCTGCGATCACCGTCGCGCTGACCGGCAGAACGAGGGGCGTCAACCGCGAAGCATCCCGTTGACGATTCAGTCATCACCTTCTATGGTCACGCGGCACTAGTGCCGCATAGTTCACATACAGGAACTACCACCAGAAGGATCATGGAATGCGACGAATCGGAATCCTCGCCCTGCCAATCCTCCTCGTCGGCGTCAGCACCGGCCTGCTGGCCACCCCCGCCCAGGCCGCCACGTCCCTGCCGGTGACGGCCGTGACGGCCAGCTCGGACGACGGCAACGTGCCGGCGAACACTCTCGACGGAGACCTGAGCACCCGGTGGTCCGCCGAGGGCGACGGCTCCTGGATCCGCTTCGATCTCGGATCGAGCGTCCAGGTCGGCTCGGTGGCGATCGCCTGGCACCAGGGCAACACGCGCACGAGCAGCTTCGCCGTGCAAACCTCCACCGACGCCAGCTCGTGGACCACTGTCGTCAGCCAGCGGCAGAGCAGCGGCAGCACTCTGCAACTGGAGACGTACGACTTCACCGACCGCGCGGCCCGCTACGTGCGTGTCGTCGGCTACGGGAACACCGTCAACGACTGGAACAGCATCACCGAGGCCCGCGTGTACGGGCCGGACGGTAGTGGCGGCGGCAGCTGCTCCGTGCCCGCCGACGTGCTCAATCTGACGAACTGGAAGATCACACTGCCTACCGGCGCCTCGGAGAGCCCGACCGAGGTCAAACAACCCGCGCTGGACAGCTTCCAGGTCTCCCCCTGGTTCGTCACGGCCGCCTCCTGCCAGGCCGTGCAGTTCCGCGCCGCCGTCAACGGCGTCACCACCAGCGGATCGGGCTACCCGCGCTCGGAACTGCGCGAGATGACGAACAACGGGACGAGCAACGCGAGCTGGTCGTCGACCTCGGGTACGCACACCCTGGTCGTCGACGAGGCGTTCACCGCGCTGCCCTCGACCAAGCCGCACCTGGTCGGGGCGCAGATCCACGACTCCTCCGACGACGTGACGGCGTTTCGCCTGGAGGGCAGCAGCCTCTACATCACCAACGGGGACACCACCCACCACAAACTCGTCACCGACAACTACCAGCTCGGCACCCGGTTCCAGGCCAAGTTTGTGGTCAGCGGCGGCCAGGTCAAGGCCTACTACAACAACGTCCTACAAACGACCATCACGAAGAGCTTCTCCGGGGCGTACTTCAAGGCCGGCGCCTACACCCAGGCCAACTGCTCCAACTCGTCCCCCTGCAGCAGCAGCAACTACGGCCAGACCCTGATCTACGGGCTGAGCGTCAGCCACTCGTGAGCGGTGAACCGCCCGGGGATCGCAGTCCCCGGGCGGGTTCCCCCGCCAGGCCGCCACCACCAGAGTCCGCAGCCATTGGCCGGACACCGCACGGGGCGTCCGTCTCCACCATGATCCACGCCGGGCCGGCTACCGTGATCACTTGCACTCCGGCGACCTGCCCATCGTCCTCACCAGACAGACGCCAGGGTTACGAGATATCCCTTAGCCGTCGGGTTGGTAGCGGGGCGGGGCTTCACTTGATCCGTTACGGACGAGGTGCAGTTGACCGTGGCCGTTCCCCCTAGATGATCTCGTGCTAGTCCTCGTCATGCTCGTGCGGTCATGCTCAACAAGCTCGCGTGGAGCTGGCGCGAACACGGCTTTGCGGCGAACCCTCCGCGTCACCAGGGCGACGAAACATGGCGCGGGTTACGCCTTCGCGTGACTGTGTCGGCACTGCCGCTCAGCCCGGTGGCGAGGGCGCCGCGAGTCCCATCTTCGCCGCACGTAGGCGGTCCCACACCGCCACCCCGGCCAGGACAAGGGTCGTGGTGGTGGCGGCGACCACCGCCGGCGCGGGTAGCGTCGCGGGCGTCAGTGCGCCCAGTGCCAGCATCCCGACCACCCGGGACGCGGACACGCGGCCGAACACCTCGTACTCGAGGCGCGCCCGTCCGGCCAGGAACAGTGCGGGCCCACCGAGGAAGAGCACAAGCCGAATTGGATCCGGGCGTTCGTGCGGCTGGCTAATGACAAGTGCGTGGCCGACGCCGGTGATGAGGATGCCGGCCACCAAGACCAGATGGGTGTAGAGCCCGGAACGAGCGAGACGGCCCGGGCGCGGGGCGGCGTCGACGGTGGCGGGCAGCAGTTCCCCAGCGCGGAAGAAATAGATCCGGAACATCAGCACCGTGGCGAGGAAGGAGGACACGGTCGGCAGCACCCTGTCGGGCGTGAACTCGGTGCTGAACGTCAGCCCCGTGAGCAGGATCGTCTCGCCGAGTGTGATGATGACGCACTGCTGGTAGCGCTCGACGAGATGCCGGCCGCTGGGGTTCAGCTCCGCCATGCTGGTGTGACCGAGGCGGGGTACGTACCATCCAGCCAGAAATCCCATGTAATGCGACAGAACGGCCACGGTCCACAGCGCAACACGTGCGGGACTCTCCGGAAATAGCGCCCCTCCGGCGACCCAGAGCACGGCGGCTGTCCCCGTCCAGATGAGCGCGCGGATGGGGGAGATCACCGGGTCGCGGTTGAGCCGTCGGGCGATCAATCCGAGGACGGCAAGGCCGAGGTAGACGCCGACGTACGCCAGGGCGAAGACCAGGCCTCGTGTGCTGAACGCGTCGTGCAGCGTGACCGCGATAAGCATGCTGCCGAACATCGTCCAGACGATGCCCGCCTGCATCGTCCACTGCCGCGGATCGTACAGGCCGGACACCCAACCGGCGGTGACCCAGAGCAGCCACGCCGCCAGGAACAGCAGAGTTGTCTGACCGGCTTCCAGCAGGAAGATTCGCCGCTCCGTAGTGAAGTCCTCGATGAGCCGCTGCGAAAGCCGGGTGAGCACGAAGACGTAGACGAGATCGAGGAGCAACTCGCTCCTGCGACCCTGCAACACCTGCGAGCCGCTGGCCGTCACTCTCGCCCGTCTCCATTCGCTTCATACTCGTATGAGGCAGTCGTACCATGACGATCGTGCGTCGGGAGCGGATAGGCAGAACCCTGGGGCGCAGACCTCAACCGCCGGGCGGAAAGGACAACTACTGCCTCCCGTGACCCAGGAGCCGGCAGGTGCGTATCACCCAGCCGGGTAAACGATCGGCACCTTCGACTGTATGCATCGATTGATTATTGTCAGGCACCAAGAGGCGTACCGCTGACTACGGCCATGCGGAACGCATGTCCGATTATCGATCTGTCACCCAGGTCCCCGAGGGCGCCGGCCGGCGTTGTCGGGCTCCACTTGATGCGTTACGAATCGCTGTCACTTGATCCGTGACACGTCCGGCTAGACGATCATGGATGGATGTTAGCCGATGCGGGGTGGTTCGGGCTGGGGTGGCGGCTGCCAGTCGGCTTCGCCGCCTGGGCCGACGGTTACCGGGTCGACTCCCGTGCCCGTCAGGTGCCAGGACTCGTAGCTGCGGTCGGGTCCAACGTGTAACTCGGCGCGGTTGTCGAAGGCCAGGTGGAGGGTGCCCTTGCCGCGGATCTCAACGCTGGTGATGGTCTGACCGAACAGGTCCGGGACGGGAGCCAGGCTGGCGCCGGTGCCGGGGTTGAGTTCGTGCCATTGCCCGTCCGGGTCGCGGAGCAGGAACGAAGTTTCGATTGCCAGTTCGGCGTCGACTCGGAAGCCGTCGTCGGGGTCGAGCGCGGAGAGGCTGAGCCGAACCTGGTGGTCGAAGGCCGTGCGGTCGACACGACAGCCGGTCAATGGGGTGGGAACTCTCATCAGGCGGATCCTGATTCAGGTGCCAGTCGCGTCGCTGACGTGGAGGTTCGGGTATGCGGGCCTTGAATCTAGCGATCGGCTTGGTGGTCGTGCGCGGCACTTCCGTCAGGAGCTGGTCGCCGTCGTGGACCCGGAAGGTGTTGTCGGCGTCTTCGACGGTGAGGGTTCGACCGGCGTGGCCGACGCCGACGTGGATTTTCTGGCCGGCGATGACGAGGGCACCCCGGCTGCTGACGCGTCGTTCGACGCGTTGTGATTCGCGTGCTGGGGCGGGTGGAGGTCCGGCGGGGTGGGCGTCACGGATGCGGGCCTGATCGGCCGGGGCGAGCGGGTTGGGCAGGCTGCGCAGCAGGGTCCGGTCGACGTCGAGGAGGTGCAGCACGCCGCGGTCGAGGCGGATGGTGACACGTCGGCCGGCCAGGTGGTAGCCGATGGGGTGTTGCCGACCGGCGAGGCTGACCAGGCCGATGGCGTTAACGAGACGGTCGACCTCGATGGGAGCTCCGGGTGTTAGCGGGCCGGCCGTGATCGGCGGTGGTCCGGCGGGACGGCCGGCGTCGGCAAGGAGCTGACGCAGGTGGGCGGGGGTGAGCCGGGACGGGACGGTCTTGAGCCGGACACCGTCGATGAGCAGGTGGACCACGGTGGTGTCGACCCAGAGCCGGATCGTGAGCCCGGCTCGGGCGGGGCCGAGCCAGAACTGCTGCCCGCAGACGGCGAGGTTGCCCGAGGCGGGAACGGTGCGGGTGATGTCAACGGCGAGGTTGACCGGGTCGACGCCGTTGGCCGCCATGACCAGCGGCGCCGTCGTTGCGGGCGGCTGCTGGTCGTGCGACGGGCGCGGTTTCGGCAGCGCGACCGGTGGCGCCTCATCGGGGCTGGTCCGGGTCGTGGTCAGCGCTGGTGGCAGACGCAGCGGCAGCGCCTCGGTGGGGCGGCTGGCGAACCGGTCTGCCGGGAGTGCCATCCCGAGGGACTGGTGGGGTCTGGCGGAGTTGTATTCGTGGCGGAACACGTCGATCGCTGCCTGGGCTTCCTCCAGGTCAGCCCAGACTTCAACGTCGTCGAGCAGTTCGCGTTGCAGGGTTTGGTGGAACCGTTCGACCTTGCCGGTGGTGGTGGGTGAGCGGGGCTTCGTTAGCCGGTGGGTGATGCCGTTCTCCCGGCAGATCCGGTCGAACATCACCTCCCCACCACCGGCGTTGAACCGGGCGGTGAACTGCTTGCCGTTGTCGGTGAGCACCTCCTCGGGCACTCCGAGCCGCTGCAGAGCCTCGACGAACGCGAGGCAGACTGCCCGGCCGGTGGCCCGAGGAACGACGGCGGCGATCACGTAGAACCGCGAGTGATCGTCCACGCCGGTGACGACCTTGGCCTCCCCGCCGCTGGCGAGCATGACACCACCCACGATGTCCATCTGCCACAGCTCGATCGGCCGGCCACGTTCCCACCGCCGGTAGTCCTCCCGCCGGCGGCGGCGAGGCACTGGATCGATCAGCCCGTGCCGAACCAGCACCCGGTAGATGGTGCTCAACGACGTGTCCGACTCCAGTTGATGCGCTACAGGTTGGCTTCACATGATGCGTGACACTAGGGCCATGGAGTTCTTCTGCTACCACCGCGATCGGCCCGGATCCTTGGCGTTGCGTAGGAACCTGCTGGAAGAGCATTGGTCCTACATGGACAGGTATGCGTCGCAGATGGTCGCCCGCGGCCCGACCCTTGCCAGCGGCGGCATCCCCACCGGCAGCCTGCACATCGTCGACCTGCCGGATTCCGCCGCTGCCCGCGCTTTTGCCTTCGACGAGCCCAATTACCAGGCCGGCGTGTATCGGGACGTGCTGCTGCGCCGGTGGCGAAACGTGCTGGGGCGGACCATGTGGGATTTTCCCGGTGGCCGGGCCGGTGGTAACCGCTACCTGGTGCTCGGCCCCGGCTCGGGCGAGGCTGCTGATCTCGTCGTGCCGTCCAACCGGGATGAGTTGATCGCGTACGGGCCGCTGCTGTCCGACATCGGCACCACATGGTTGGGCACGGCGGTGCTGCTCAGGGCGCCCGACCCGGACACGGCACGCGCCATCCTCAGTCCGGACCGGTACGCCGACATTGAGGTCCACAGCTGGCAGTTCGGCGGGCGGCCCTCGTGAATCGGGAACGTTCAGCACCATGAAGTCGGCCGGGAAGACCCGCGCCCGGACGGGCACGCGACATGAATCAGCATGGACCGCTCACCCTGACGACAAGAAGATCGTCTAGCCGGAACTGTCACCCGTCATTCGACACTGATCCGTAATGTATCAATGGAGCCCAACATCGCCGGCAGCCGGCAGCCGGCTGTCGCTTGTCCTGCGCCGGGTGATGGTTGACACCGCGACCTCGGATGATGCTCTAGATGATCGCGACGACCGCGCGACTCGCGGCATGAGAGTGTGTCTGATCAAGCTTGGACCGAGAAGCAGCCTCTGGGATTAGTAGTGGGCAAGGATCTGCGCCACCGGATGGCCGAGAACAGCGGACACCGCCGCGAGTTCCAGCGCATTAAACTCGTACTTGGCGCGCATCGGATTCATGGCGCTCACCTCGAATTGCGCGAAACCGACTGGCCAGTCGTAGTGAAGAGCGTCCAGCGAAACCATCGCCTCGCAGCAGGGAACCGTCACGTCTAGCTCATCGAAGCTCACGCCGTTTTCCTCGATCAGGTCGAAGAACCACTCCACATCGATGTCGCTGCCACAGCGCGGACACGTGACACGGGTGGTGTTCTCCCCCGCGTCGATCAGCGTGACTTGGTCGTAGAACTCATACTCGACGTGCTCGACATCGTCGCCCGGCCCCGAAAAGAGTCGGGCGACGTATGCCGTAGCTGCGGTGGCAGCCTCGGGGGTCGGTTGCCACCGCAGGTCGGTCGGAATCAAGCGGATGTACCCGTCGCTCACGGCGCTCATGATGCCTGATGCAGTTGATCAAGCCGCGGTAGCTACCGACAGCGAGGTGAGCACGCACGATCAGCGGCAGATCAGTGAACGTGCAGGACGGGCCCGACGGGACCGACGTCAACTGAACGAGCGCCGCGAGCCAGCCAGAAATCAGTTACCGCCACCGCCGGCCTCAGAGATCATGGTGCGATGCAGCACCAGATCCGTGCTCGGATGAAGGACCTGCGCCGGATGCTCAACGAGTGGGACTTCACAGTAGTCGGGGAGCTCAGCACCCACGACGGGAGTACGACGCAGGGAGGTCTCCTGCTCCAGGCGTGACAACTTCTCGGGGTTGCGCACGAAGTACAGCCCGGTGATCAGGCCATCCTCGGTCCGCACCGCCAGGACGCCCTCGACCTGGCCGCCGATCCGCATGATCAGTGCCGGGTGGCCATTGATCTGCGCCGACTGCACCGCTGCGGTGCCTGCGATCCTGCCCAGCCCCGCTGCCAGTAGGGCTGCGACCAGATCGGCGCCGACGACGGGCTCCAGCGCGGCCTGGACCACGCCGCCGCCGTCGCTCAGGAAGACGACGTCCGGGGCGAGTTGGTCGAGCAGGCCCTGCAGGTCGCCGGTTTCGACTGCTCGTCGGAACGCCAGCAGAGCGGCGCGGTTTTCGGCCTGGGACACGGCCCCGCGCGGTCGCCGCGCAGCGACATGGTTCCGCGCCCGGTGTGTGATCTGTCGGACCGTGACAGGGGTCTTGTCGACGGCCTCGGCGATCTCGTCGTAGTCCAGGCCGAACACCTCCCGCAGCACGAACACCGCACGCTCGGTCGGCGTCAGCGTCTCCAGCACCAACAACATCGCCATCGAGACACCCTCGGCCAGTTCGACGTCCTCGGCCACATCGGGCGCGGTCAGTAGCGGCTCGGGTAGCCAGGGGCCGACATAGGTCTCCTTGCGCCGACGAAGTGAACGCAGCCGCATCAGCGCCTGACGCGTGGTGATCCGGATCAGATACGCGCGCGGCTCGCGCACGATGCCCGGATCGACCTCCACCCACCGCATCCAGGTCTCCTGCAGAACGTCCTCGGCGTCAGCCGCCGAGCCGAGCATCTCGTAGGCGACGGTGAACAACAGGTTCCGGTGGGCGACGAAGGCCTCGGTGGCGTGATCCACACGGTTGCCGTCAGTGGTCGGTCCGGTGGTCTCCATGGTCCCGTCACTGCGCTCGCTCATCACCGGCTCCCATCCGCGTGGATCTTCCTAGTGCCTCACACAGGATGCCGGTCCCGCTGGCTCCGTGACATCCCCTTGCGGTGACGTAGGCCACACCTCCGTCGGTGTCACGCCACTCGGGCCACCGGCATCTCCTGTTCGACTTCGACCAACGACGCCGCACAGGGAGCACACAATGACCGCTCGTTTGAGTCTGTTCAGCAACCCGGATGCGCCTGCAGCCAAGGCCGCCGCCCACTTCGGCACGGCGAGCAAGACGATCCTCCAGGACTCGACTCTGCCCGCCGCGACCCAGAAGCTGGTGCTGCTGCGGGCCAGTCAGATCAACGGCGACGCCTACGCCACCGACCTGTGGAGCAAGAACGCCGCCGCCACTGGAGAAAGCGTAACCCGCATCCACCTGGTCGCCGCCTGGCGCGAATCCACGGTCTTCACCGACGCGGAGCGCGCCGCGCTGGCGCTCACCGAGCAGGGCACCCGCATCGCAGACGCGGCCAGCGGCGTCAGCGACGAGGTGTGGGCGGCCACCGCCAAGCATTACGACGAGAATCAACTGTCTGATCTGGTGATGCTCATCGCCCTAATCAACGCGACCAACCGCATGGGCGTCATCCTCCGGCAGCCCGGGGGTGACTACGAACCCGGCCGTCTCGGCTAGGGCGTGTCCTGCCGATCTTGTAGCGGTTGGTCGTTGACGATGTGCCGGTGGTGCGTCGTGGTGAGTTGACCGATGAGGCGTGGGCGGTGATCGCGCCGATGCTTCCCGATCCTGGCGGCGCTCGGGGGCGGTGGCGGGATCACCGCCAGGTCATCAACGGGATCCTGGGGAAGCTGCGGACAGGTGCGCCGTGGCGTGATCTGCCGGAACACTATGGGCCGTGCAAGACCTGCCACGAACGCCGCCGGTGGACGGCCGACGGCACGTGGGATCGGATCCTCGCGACGGCGCAGGTCCACGATGACGGTGCACCGGTGCAGTGGACGGTCAGCATCGACTCGTCGATTGTGCGGGCCCATCAGCATGCCGCTGGCGCCCGCAAAAAAGGGGCTCCCCGACAAGTCCGGCGACGCCTGGTACGCAGGATGGGGAAGCCATCGGCCGATCACGAGGCGGGCTGAGCACGAAGATCCACCTGGCGGTCGACGGCCGCAGACGGCCGATGTCGAACCTGCTCACCCCCGGTCAGGCCGGCGACAACCCCCCACTCCTCGCCCTGCTCGACGCGATCCGGGTCAACGAGCCCGGACCCGGCCGGCCACGCAAACGCCCCGATGTCCTGATTGCCGGCAAGGGCTACGCCCATGACTCCACCCGACGAGCCCTGCGCTCCCGAGGAATCAGGCATGTCATCCCGGAACGCTCGGACCAGGTCGCCCGCCGGACCGCCAAGGGCAGCAACGGCGGGCGACCACCAGCCTTCGACAAGGCCACCTACCGCAAGCGCAACGTCGTGGAATGCTGCTTCAACCGACTCAAACAGTGGCGTGACCTGGCCGCCCGCTATGCCAAACGCGCATCCCTCTACCAGGCCAGCCTGGTCCTCATCGCCGCCGTCATCTGGCTCCCATGATCGACAGGACAGGCCCTCTCTAGGCGGCAATCGGCCAGCGCGATCCGCCGCGCGAAAGATCCACGCCGCACACCCACGTCTACGAGTAAGGACACAGACCATGGAATCCCGATTCAATCTGCTCGCCAACAACCTCGGCGCCAAGATCGCCAAGCGGATCTACAACGTCGCCTTGGCGATCGTCGACTCGCCGCTGCCCCAGGCCACCCAGAGCCTGGTGATGCTACGCGCGAGCCAGGTCAACGGCTGCGGCTTCTGCGTCGACTACCACGCCAAGGACGCCACGGCCGTCGGCGAGACCGCGGTCCGCCTCAGCCTGGTCGCCGCATGGAGAGAGTCCACGGTCTTCACCGACGCGGAGCGCGCCGCGCTGGCACTCACCGAGGAGGGCACCCGCATCGCCGACGCCAGCCAAGGCGTGTCCGACGAGACCTGGGCCAAGGTGCGCGAGCACTACGACGACGACCAGATCGCCGCGCTGGTCTCCCTGATCGCCATGATCAACGCCAACAACCGGTTCAACGTGATCGTGCGCAACCCCGGAGGCTCCTACCAGCCCGGCCAGTTCGCGGGCATGGCCAACTGACCAGCACGCCGACCACCGCCCGGCCCAGGATCACCCACCCCGGACCGGCATCAACAACTGCATCGAAGGAGGAGTCATGAACAGCGCCTGCAACTCGGCCCGTGAGACTGGCAGGATCAGGTAATCCAACTGTCTTGTATTCGCGTTGATGGCCGTCCAGTAATCACGGTGAGTCACTCCGACCCTGGGGCTGGTGGCCGGATCTGCAGCCAACGATCGTGATCTGACGGCGCGGCGGCCGGCCCGGATGCCGGACTGACAGTGATGGTGTGGGGACGACTGACGCGCCAGGTCAGCGGCAGTTGCGGACGCGTGGGCCGGTGGCTGGGATTCGACCCGAGTGCCGCCGACCGTTGCCGACGCGAGCGGTGGTTGGAGATCATATTGGCTTACGGACACGGTTGGGAGGAGATCGATGGCGATCGGGAGTGAGCAGCGCCGTCAGGAACGCAGACCTCGTATTGAGGCACTGTTCGCTTCCCGGGAGGTCGAGGCCGCGCTCGATTTGCTGCACCTCACGGACATGGCGTGGCACGACTGCTACGGCCCGCGTGAACTTGAGATATCCCCGCAGGTCCTCGACGACGTGCTGCTGCTAGCGCATCGCAATCTTGCGATGCTCATTCGCATCGCTCGGGAGGCCGTCCTGGACTTTCGCGACGTCCGGGTAGCCGCCGATCGCGAGCGTGCGAAAAGCCAGTAACAGTCTCTGAGCCGGGTTCCGCTCCGCCTGAGTGTGCGCAGACTTGGAACCGAGGCATCCTGTCATCGGCAGAGTCGGATGCCATCGGAGATCAATGTAAGGCTCGATCAGCGCGCAAGGCATTCAAGGCGGTGCAGCGGATGCTCGGGCACGCCTCGGCGTCGATGACCCTGGACTTGTACGCCGGTCTCGTCGGTGACGACCTGGACGCGGTCGCCAACGGGCTGGACGAGGCGGTCGCCGCGCGAGATGGGACTATTTGCGGACTGGCACGGCCGGCGGCGAGGGCGTCGACCTTAGCAAACGGCGAAGCCCAGGTCGATGACCTGGGCTTCTGTGCCGAGCCGCCTGACGGAATCGAACCGTCGACCTACGCATTACGAGTCGGTCCCCGGGCGCTGATCCGCAGCCCATCGCACCCTGGGAGCTGGTTGCCGCGGTTCGTGATTGTCCGCCACTGGTCGCCGGTTTGGCTGCTCGGTTGGCTGCTCGTAGGTGACATCGCTCTACCTGGTTGGGTTCAAGGCAGCCTTCGCCGCTTCGACGAAGGAGTCTCTGCGCTTCGTCCGCTCTTCGATCGCTGTACGTCTCTCCCCTCTGTACAAGGCATTCAGAGGGATATCGTCAGACTCCGAGGCGGCTTCGGTGATCAATCGCAGCTGCTCACGATACTCGTCGTCGATGCTCCTGGTGACGAGCTCCGCCTCCCGAGCGACTCCTCCTGGCCCTTCAAGCAGCACGATGTTGTATGCCTCGTCAAGACCTCGCAGCGCTTGGTAAGTCTCGCTGCGGGCCTTCAGGATTGCATCATGGTTTTCTTGCTGCCAGTTCCAGTCGAGGCGTCGATACGCCTGGTCACATGCACTGAGGAAGCCGACGTAAGAGTCCCGGCGAAGCTGAGCCGTCCATGTTGCCCGCTGCTCCGCTCGTTCCTCACGAGCGGCGGCTAGATGGCTCGCGACCTGACGACGGGATGCCCATAGGCCAATCAGCCCGGTGATGCTGGCTGCGGCCAGGGTTGACATGGATGTGACCAGCGCTACAGCGACCGTATCCTGCACGCCACCCATGATCGACCAAGAGGCAAGCCTCGTGTTGCCAGCGAAGGGGCCACCGAGCATCTCGCTTACAAGCTCTGTGCGGATCGTCCGGCGTCGTCTGCCCGTGTTCGTGACCTCGGGCGACTGTCCGCACGCTTCCGTCGCCGGGTGTCCTCGTCCACGTCGGTTGCTGTCGCCGTTGCTGTCGACAGCTGCACCCGATCCAAGCTGTCGTTCAAGTCGATCAGCCGTTGGGGTGCAGGTTCGTGCAGTTCCGCTGGAAGCAAGAGTCGGGCTTTCCGACCTCTCTACGTCACCCCCGACGCAGCCCTTGACCTGCTGAAACGTCTTCAGTCGTTCTCCGGCATCTCTCGCCGGTGTACGCGCTCAGTTGTGCCCGATCTATGCCAGGTGATCATGGCTTACGGGCACTGTGCTTCGTCGATGTCCTCGCTATCATCCAGACTCTTGTCGGAGAACTGGATGGAGAGGCTGTGTCCCCCTCACGCCGGCGCCGGCAGCAGGCCGTCGCTGTACCCCTGTGGTACGCCTACGCCATCGGCCTGGCCGGGCTCGCGTTCGTCATCTACCTGTGCGCCAACGAGGGTCTTGGGCCCGCCCTGTTTTGTCTCTTCGTTGTTGTCTTCACGTTCGGGGGCCTGTCGCCCAGGTCAAGCGCTGACATCAGGTATCCCCGGCCGGGTTTTAACTGGCACACGATTTAGGAACGGGGTAGCGCTCGCCGCGCAGATCTGCCTCCTACCAGGACATACGCCCGATAGCCTGCCAGGGTCGCGCTTAGCTATTCCGCACATCTTTCGGATCTTGTCGGGCCGGTCGGACCTCTCCAGGTGGCGGTCCAGCTCGCGGCCCACCTGACGGCTTCGCCAACCTGGTCGCCGTCACGGTTGGGCGCGGCGGATCAGCAACCGGCCGCCGAGCAGTAGCACGACTCCGCCGCCGAGTGCGGTGCCGCCGATGATCAGCCCGTCCCGCAGCCCACTTTCCTTACGCCGCACCATTTCCTCGTAGCTGACCGACTCACCCTGCCCGTTCCGAATGATGTGGCACCGGTTGTCAGGGCGCATAACCTTCCCATCACACGTCGGCGGTCCGCCGTCGGAGCTGAGCACGCCGCCTAACAACGCGACCAGTCCAGCACCCACAGCACCAACCCCGAGAGGCAGCATCAGCACGCCAATCACCGCCATCGCGATCCGACCGGCTGCCATTGCGACTCCCTTCGCGCTTACAGTGGGCGGGCGCGGCGCTTCCAGCCGTCTGCGGCCAACTCTAAGGCATCCGGCGACCCGGTCGAGTTGCGGTGCATGTCGATGATCGCCTCGCGGAAGGCGCAGCGCACACCGCGGTCAAGGGACGGGCAACGCATGATCCGCACATTACGAGTCAGTCCCCCGGCGCTGGTCCACCGCCTGGTCCTCGTGCCGGGCAGGGCGTCTCCGTCCGCGATCGTCCGCTCATGCTCGCTGGTTTGGCTGCTCGCTTGGCTGCTCTCCTGCCCACAACCGGCGCGCTCCTCGCTGGCAGAACTAAGATCGATAAAGGAGCTGCCTCATGCCCTTTGTCGCCGGTGCCGCGCTCCTACTCGCCGGGGTGGCCATCCTGCTGCTGCCCGGCCGGTTCGTCCGAGCCGAACAGGAGCAGTACGCCCCCATCGTCGGGACGGTCGCCGGCCGCGTCCTGACCCGCTTGGTCCTGGTACTGGTCGCGGCCACCCTCGTCGCCTCCGGCGTGGCGTTGATCGCGCAGGCTGTCAAATCCGCTTGAGTCTGCGCGAGCGGAACCTCTGCCCCACACTGCCAGGAGCGGGCGAGGCTTGGTCAACGTCGCCCGGCCTCGCTCGACGAGTCCGCGAAGGTACGGCCATGTCCGCCGGAGGGGCACCGCCTTGGCTACTCGTGTGGCTACTTCCTTGCTGTGGTGCTACAAGGCGTCGGCCCGGACCGATCCCGGTTCATCGTCTGGCCCGAACAGCGGGAGAACGCCGGTGATCTCAAGGACTCGCCGGACGTGACGGGTTGGGTTGAGCAGGGCCAGGGAGCCTCCGGCGTCGGTTGCGGTGCGAGAGGCTCTGATGAACACGCTGAGGATCGTCGAGTCCAGGAATGCCACCTGAGCGAGGTCGAGATCGACTACCGGCGTGTCCTGGATTACGGCATGGAGAAGATCGCCCAGTTCGTCTGCGCTGTTCACGTCCAACTCGCCTGACAGCGTCACGACAGCGCGGTCGGTGCGAGCCGCGGAACGCCACTGCCATTGGTCGCTGGGGCCGGCCGTCATGCCGCCTCGCCGGGGGTGATCTTGAGCTGATCAACGCGGTGACCCCGTTTGGAGTGCTGGTAGGGACGAGATCGCCGGCTAGGGCCTGTCCTGCCGATCATGGAAGCCAGATGACAGTGGCGATGAGGACCAGGCTGGACCGGTATAGGGATGCGCGTTTGGCGTAGCGGGTGGCCAGGTCGCGCCATTGCTTGAGTCGGTTGAAGCAGCGTTCCACGACGTTGCGCTTGCGGTAGGTCGCCTTGTCGAAGGCTGGTGGTCGCCCTCCGGTGCTGCCCTTGACGGCACGGCGGGCGACCTGGTCGGACCGTTCGGGGATGACGTGCCGGATGCCGCGTTGGCGCAGGGCTCGGCGGGTGGAGTCGTGGGCGTATCCCTTGTCCGCGATCAGCACGTCGGGACGCTTGCGGGGCCGGCCGGGTCCCGGCTCGTTGACGCGGATCGCGTCCAGCAGCGCCAGGAGTTGAGGGTTGTCGCCGGCCTGACCTGGAGTGAGCAGGATCGACAACGGCCGACCCCGTCCGTCGACGGCGAGGTGGATCTTCGTGCTCAGCCCGCCGCGGGATCGGCCGATGGCCTCGCCATCTTGCGCACCAGGCGTCGCCGGACTTGTCGGGGAGCCCCCTTTTTGCGGGCGCCAGCGGCATGCTGGTGCGCCCGCACGATCGACGAGTCGATGCTGATCGTCCACTGCACCGGTGTGCCGTCGTCATGCACCTGCGCCGCGGCGAGGATCCGATCCCACGTGCCGTCGGCAGTCCACCGTCGCAGCCGCTCGTGGCAGGTCTTCCACGGCCCGAAGCGTTCCGGCAGGTCACGCCACGGCGCACCCGTACGCAGCTTCCACAGGATCCCGTTGATGACTTGACGGTGATCCCGCCACCGCCCCCGGGCACCACCCGGCTCCGGCAGCAGCGGTGCGATCACCGCCCACGCCTCATCGGTCAACTCGCCACGACGCACCACCGGCACATCGTCAACGATCAACCACTACAAGATCGGCAGGACACGCCCTAGGCGCTGTACGAGCCACAGACCCCGGTGCGCGGGCATGCGGGGATCGGGCAGTGTATGCACGGCATGGGCGGGCATGCCGGGACCTTGATCAGAGATTCGGCAGGTCACCATGTCTTCGGAGCGGCTGAGCTGCAACTCCCCAACGCCACCGCCGTGACGTACGACGTTTGCTACCAGCTCGTGCACTGCTAGCACGAAGTCCTCCAGGCTAGATCCGGTGAGCCCGGCAGCCGCAGTGGCAGCAGTGACAGCCTGGCGAAGCTCCGACACCCGTGGAGCCGTGATTCTCGCGGACAACAGGGTATCCCCGTCCACATCCGCCCCCCGCCCGCGCAGACCGAGTTCTCTTCGTCGGCAGGGCTGCCGCCAACCATGGTGCGCAATCTACCCCCAGCACCGGGAACGAATCCGCCGACGCCCGCCGACCACCTGCTGCCTCTCGATCGCGCCCAACCGCCCCAGCTTCCCCGCCCCGGAGCCCGCCTCGCTTCCCATGCAAGTCCACCGATTAGGTGCGTAGCGCAAGCGTGCGAGCCCGACAATCAAGGCTCGACGGGCACGTTGGGTACAAGGAGCGATTCATGGCGCGCAAGAGCACTTCACGTATTCGGCAAGCTCTGGTCCTAGCTTTCAGCGCGGGGGCGTTGACCGGAGCGGCGGGCGTGCTGGCGCTGCGGCGTCACAGGCAGCAGGCAAGCGACATCCCGGCCGGTGACTTCGCCGGCCAGCTGGGCGACACTGCCTTCCCATCTCCGGTCAGACGCTCCGACGGATTCTCGCAGGGCTCTTTGACCGCGCCAGCCGTACAGCAGCGCTGACGCGGCCGTCCCACCGCATCAGTCGGACGTGGCCAACCGGGCCACCCGTCGGCATCTTTGGCCATCCCAAACGCGAGAACAAGTGGGAGCACTCATGGCAGACAAACCCGGTGGCAGCCCCGGCGCGGCATCTGCTGACACCCCGGTCCCTGAGCTGGTGCAGCGCGCCACGGAACAGATCACCCGCCTGGTCCGCGACGAGCTGATGATGGCACGCGCCGAGATGACCGCGAAGGGCAAACGCGCAGGCATGGGCGCAGGGTTGCTCGGTAGTGGCGCCACGCTCGGCTTCTACGGTGGCGGTGCCCTCGTCGCCGCAGTGATCCTGGCTCTGGGCGCGGTCATCCCGGATGCTCTAGCCGCGCTCATCGTCGCCGTCATCCTGTTCATCGCGGCAGCGGTAGCGGCCCTGTTGGGAAAGAAGCAGGTCACGAAGGCCATGCCACCCACGCCGACGGAAACCAGGGACAGCGTGCGGGCAGACACCGAGGCGATACGCGGCGCGGCAAGTCGGAGGCAGCCATGAGCACGGCAAACGCGGGTAACGACCCGGAGAAAATGCGGCAGGACATCCAGCACACACGCGCGGAGCTGGGAGATACCGTCGCCGCTCTGGCCGGCAAGACCGACGTCAAGACGCGCCTGCGCACCAAGGCCACCTCAACCGCGAGCGGGCTCCGGCAGCGCTTGACCACGGCCAGCCAGTCAGCGCGAACCTCGGCAGCCCAAAGGGTCGGCACGGTGCGGCAGAAGACCTCCCAACGGGCCGCGGTTGCCAAGCAGAAAAGCCTTCAAGCCGTGGCCCGAGTGCGAGCCTCGGCGGCCACCGGCACTCAGGCCCCCGACAAGACCAAGCCCGCCGTGATCGCCTCCGCACGTGCCGCGACAGCGAAAATCGCCGCCGCCGTGCGTACGAAGCCCGTTCCAGTCGTCACGGCCGCCGGCGCCGCGGCCGTCATCACCGTGATGGCCTACCGACGCCGTCGGACAAGATAACTGGCGGCTCGGACTACCCGGGCTCGGACATCGGCGACGACACCAGTAACGTGGGTTGTCTTGCCACCTGGCGTGACGATCTCGGCAGGGCCCGGACGCCCAGAGCTACTAGCTTGCCCGCCAGTTCACGAACTACGGTAAGCCTCAATCGTCTGCGTCCGTCAGTAGGCCGATCACCCCTTGTGACCTCGGCAAACGTCGTTGCCAATGGTCGTCGTTGGTCATCGTCGTCTGACGGCTGACGGCCTGGCGACGGCGTGGCACACCCAGTCGGGCCGTCCCGCCTCAGACCCCAGCGCCCGATACTGCTGTGATGGTTGAGGCAGTTGACGAGAGTGTGAACGCGGCCGGCGAGAAGGACGGCCGGCGGTGGCTTACTCCCGGCGTCGCAGGGATCGGCTCGGCCAGCTTCCTGGCCGACGTCGGCCACGAGGTGCCTACCGCGCTGCTGCCGAGTCTGCTCACGTCTTCGCTTAGTGCCTCGGCCGCCGCCCTGGGTGTCATCGAGGGTGTTTCGGACGGGTTGGCGGGGGCAGCTCGTCTCGCCGGTGGGGCGTTGGCGGACGATCCCGGCCGCCGCCGCAAGGTCGCGGTTGGCGGCTACACCATCACCGCCGCCCTCGGCGCGTTGATCGGTGCGGCCACCTCCGTGTGGCAGGTAGCGCTGCTACGTGCCGGCGCGTGGACAGCCCGAGGACTGCGAGTGCCGGCCCGTAACGCCCTGCTGGCCGATGTGGTGCCCGCTTCCGCGTACGGCCGCGCATACGGTTTTGAGCGGGCCATGGACAACTTCGGTGCGATCTTCGGACCGCTGCTCGCCCTGGGCCTGGTCGCCCTCGTCGGCGTCAAGTGGGCCACCGGCCTGTCGGTGATCCCCGGCGTGCTGGCGGCGCTGGCCATCGTCTACGCCATCCGCCGCGCCCCCCGTGCCGAGCAGCGCGAGCGTCAACCGATCCGGCTACGCCTACGCCCGGTACTGCGCGGTCGCCTCGGCCGGTTGCTCGCAGGCATCGCCGCCTTCGAAGTCGGCAATGTCGCCGCCACCCTGCTGATCCTGCGCGCCACCGAGCAACTGACTCCCGCCCACGGCACGGAAGCGGCAACCCGGCTGGCCCTGGTGCTCTACATCGGCTACAACATCGCCGCCACGATCGCCTCCATTCCCGCCGGGCGTCTCGCGGACCGGCTCGGCACGCGTGGCCCCGTCCTCGTTTTGACCGCCGGCGTTGTCTTGTTCGCCCTCGCCTACGCCGGCTTCGCCGCGAGCACTGCCAGCCTGGTCCTGCTCGCCGTGCCATTCGTTTTGGCCGGCGTCGGCATCGGTGCCGTCGAGACCGCCGAACACGCCGCCGTCGCCGTTCTCGCCCCCGTCGACGCCCGCGGCTCCGCCTTCGGCGTCCTCGCCACCGTGCAAGCCCTCGGCAACGTCGCCGCCAGCGCCATATCCGGCGTCCTCTGGACAGCCGTCTCCCCGACCGCCGCCTTCGGCTACCTTGTCGGCTGGATGCTGCTCGCCCTAGTCGGCCTCCTCGCCACCGCCCGTCGATAGGACCAGGCTTGTCAGACGTTGAAGCGGAACATAGAGTCGCTGTCCCGCCACCAGCGTGAACGACCGGTGACACCTGCTCACACCGCTCTGGCGGCTGCCATGGCTGATCGCTGGTTGACGATGTTTGACGGTGTCTTGTGCCCCCTGTGTGCCCAAGCCGCTCGGCGCGCAGCTTCCAGCTAGCACTGATCTGAGCGCTGGCGCCGGCGCAGCAGCACGGCTGTTACTAGGTAGCCAACGCCAAGCAATGCTGCCAGCGCAGAGAGGATCACGGACCAACTGATCGGCTCCCCGATGGCGAACACCCAGTGCGTCACGGCAAGGAAAAGCCAGATACCTCCCAGGATGAATCCCTGCTTCGGCGTCTTCGCTCCCTGCCACCACGGGCTGCCGGCCGGTCCCACGTATGCGATCCTGCCATCGTCGAGGGGCTGAGGCACGTCGAGGACGGGCGATCGGCTGACTGTCAGCTTGGGAATCGTGTTGATCTACACGCTGGGTGAGATTACGAACGCCTCGGTCCAGCACGGGCGTGCACACGCGGCTGCAGGCCGCGCCGCCGTTGACTCATCTTGTCCCCTACATCGGGCACGGACCGGGCACGCGGCAGACAGTGGCCCGGCGTCCGCGAGGGTCGCAGCCAGGGTCTCCGTTGTATGTAGTGTGCGGAAGTGACAAGAAGCGAGCAGCTCTCGGAGCAGTTGGACTGGTACTGGCGCAAAAACCTGCGGCCACGGCTGGAGGGTCTTACCGACGAGGAGTACTTCTGGGAGCCGGTGCGCGGCTGCTGGAGTATCCGTCCACGTGACACGTCGGCCGCACCGATGTCGGAAGGTTTGCGGGAATGGACGATGGACTACGTGTTCCCTGGCCCCGAGCCGGCGCCAGTGACCACAATTGCCTGGCGGCTGGCGCACATTATCGTCTCGTGTCTGGGCTATCGGGTCGGATGGTACTTCGGCGGCCAGGACGTCAACTCCGAGACATTCGCCTACGCGGGGACTGCTGACGAGGCGCTGAAACAGCTCGATGAGATGTATGGGAAATGGAACGCGGGGGTCCGCGACCTCTCGGACGCTGACCTGGAGAATCCGCCCACATTGGGTCCCGAACGGTTTCCCATGGCGAACAGAATCCTGCACGTCAACAGGGAGCTGATCCATCACGGTGCCGAGATTTCCCTGCTGCGCGACCTCTACCGCTGGCAGGACGGAGCCGCACCGCGCCGAATATGACTTTCCGGTGACCGGGGATCGAGCTTCGGAAAGCTACGCGGCCTCCTTGACGCTCCGCGGCTGCGAGCTTCAGTGAAGCTGCGCTGTCGAGCAACCGTCCGATCCCGTCGCTGCCTCCGGCTGAATCACGCACGCGAGGGTGCGGCCGGCCCGGCCGATGCCGGCGGGAGGTCGCCAGCAGGCCGGGGCCGAGCCGGCCCGACCCCGCACGTCAAGCGGGCCTTGACGCACGGTCGGACGCTGCCGGAACAGACGGAGTCGGCTCTCGTGTCACGGACCGCACCCCCGACGACACCGCTACAGTGGCGCAGTTGACCCAACCTCGATCGGCACGGACCCGCTCCCGGGGTCAGAGCTGGCCACCGGCGGCCACCCCTCCCCTCCCAGGCGAGCGGTTGACCTGACCCTAAGCGGCTGCGGAGCCGGCTCCTGGACGACCGGCATGTCCTCGCGCGGACACCGCCCCCATGCTTGGGGCTTGCCGCGCTGACCCGGCGCGCGCGTTACCTGCGCCGCGCCGCTCAGGCGCGGCGCGGGCCGGCTGCCGGCGATGAACCTCCACCTCTTCCCGCTATCCCGTCGCGGCGGCCCCGGGTTCTCCGCTCTCCGCGCCGGCCGCCGGGCATCAGGCGTGACGGCCGCAGAGCGACAGCGGCAGCGGCCGGCGCGTGCCCAGGCGGCGGCGCGTGCGGCCCGTCAAGGGCCGCCTTCAAGACGTACAGAAACTTTGAACGGGGATTCTGTGAGGGTGCTTTCGCCGGCAGCCGGTGTCGTACTCCGCTTGATGTGTGACAGGTTGGCTTCAGATGATGCGTGACACTCCGGCGGGGCGTGCCGCCATGTGCCGTGACGTATGCGGTCAGGCGACCTCGGGGCGGACGATGAGTGTCACGTCGCTGCTGGTCGCGATCACCAGGGTGCGGCCGGACGGGGAGAATCCGGCGGCGCGTAGTTCGGAGTAGTCGGAGTGGAAGACGTGCCACCAGGTCGTGCCCGGTGGGCCGTTATAGGCACCCCCGTCGCTGGACAGCAGGACGCGATGGTTTGGCCACTCGGGTGCCACCACGTCGATGGTCCAGCCGTCGTCGGTCGTGGTGTGCAGGCCGCCGCCGAACAACCCGGCGATGCGTACCCGAGTGCCCGCCAGCACGCCGATGCCCGGACAGGCAAGGTCGGGCCCGGACGGTGACGCGTCGTCGGGGTCAGGGTGACGGTCCCGCGCGACCTTCTCACCCGTTGTCGCGTCGATCAGGCCAAAGCCGTCCATCGAGACGACCATCAGGAGGTCGACGCCGGTCTCCGGGTGAACACCGAAGCCGACTCCCTGCAGCCCGCCCACCGGTATGTAGCGCCGCGTCTGGTCGAGGTACCGCCATGGCTCGGGCGCCGCGACGACCGGGGCGGACAGGAACTTCGCCCGCAGTTGCTGTTGGTAGTCCGAAAGCATCCCTTTCTCCTCCCACAGTCGGCCGGACAACCTCCCGGCCTGTACAGGTCCGTCGTGCTGAGTAACGGTTCGGCACTGGCCCCCGCCATCGATGTCGCGCATCATCCGACGCTGATCCGTAACGCATCAACTGGAGCCCGGCATGGCCGGCAGCCGGCTGTCCGGTCTCAGGACCTGCGTGATACTCCGCCAAGTGTTCGTGGGCATCAGCGTCATCCGATCGTTACCAGGCTCCGCGCGCTGGCCGTCCGAACGGTGAGGCCGCGAGCATCCTGCGCGGGCCGATGCTCCTCAATACTGTTTCCGTGCTGAGTATCGATCAGAGCGACGGGATCGAGGCGAACCAGGTCGTCGAACTCGACCTGGGCTTCCGTCCTTCGCCAGCGGGTTCGGGCGAGATGTTGCTACACACCGACGGGCCGGACGCCGTCCTCGTCCTCTTCGTGGTCAACCGGTAGTTCCAGGCGGTAGGTCCAGCCATTGTGACGTTCGCGCGTTGTTCCCAATCGGTTTTCGGGTACCCAAACGACGAGGCCGCGATGGGCGATCCCCGACTGCGGAACCGTGGTTACGGGTTCTACGAGGTACGCGACTCACCATGGAAGCAGCGGCTGCGAGCCTACAACCGTCAAGCGTTTCCGGACGAAACTTGCTCGCCGTCCGGGACGCGCCACTTCCTGGTGAGCTGCCCCGAGAGCACGGCTCAGTTCGTGGCGGATGAGATTTGTATTGAGCCGCGACCCGGCCCGTTCGCAGCCGCCGTCTGGGAGGCATGCGATCGGTTGGTCGATTAGCCGCTCTGGTGGGTGCGATCACGGCTGCGGACCGAGCCACCAATCCAGTCCGGGTCCTGCCCCTGGCTGCTGCAAACGTCGTAGTGAGCAGGCCATAGATCATCTAGCCAGAGGTGTCACCCACGTCCCGAGACTGATCTGTCACGCAGGTCCTGAGACCCGACAGGCCGGCAGCCGGCCCGGTGTCCTGCGGCGGGTGATGCTTGACGTAGTGGCCTCGGACGGCGCTAGACATGCTCGCGAGGCGGCAACCGCGGCGACTCGCGGCATGTGCAGGGCCTCACCGCACCCACCGCCCCACCCCGGGACTGGAGCGGTCGGCCGCAAAGGGCTGCTGCTGCGACTGCCGTCCGGGTTGCTGCCCGCCGCGCCGCCGGCCCCGAGGACACCACCCGCCGTCGAGGTCGACGCCGCGTCGGTGACCGTGTCCACCGTCCGCCCGCAGCCGGTGCAGCTCGGCCGCGTCGTGCCCCCGTCGGGGAACCTGACCGTTGCCCAGCAGTAGGTGTGGCTCGGCCCCGCCCTCGCTGGCACCCCGGTCACGATCTGGGTCGACACCGACCGGTTGCACGTCCTGACCGTCGATGGCGCCCGCATCAAGTCCAGCCCATCAAGGCTGTCCCAACGCGACCTGGCCCGCCTACTGGCCGACGGCGGGACCCCTGCCGGCCCGCCTCCACTACCACAGCCGGCGCCGCAGACCACCGCCGTCGAGATCGACCGCGCCGTCAACGCCTGCGGCGGCATCAGCATCGCCGGTCGGCAGATCAGCGTCGGCATGCCGCTTGCCGGTCAGCGGGTCCGGGTCCGCCTCGACGGCGTCCTTCTGCACGTCATCGACGAGGCCGGGCAGCTGCGCCGCACCCTGCGCTGCCCCTTGCCACCGACCGCCTGCGGCCGCATCCGCGACGCCCGACCGGCCTCCCCGGTCCCACCACCGGCCACCGCCCCGACGGTCGACCGGGTCGTGTCGGTTCAACGGCAGCTTCCAGGTCGCCGGACAGAAGATCCAAGTCGGGAGGATCCACGCCCGCAAACTCGTCACCGTCGCCCTCGACGAGCACACCGTCACCGTCTACGACGCCGACACCCCGATCACAGCCGTGCCCCGGCGCAGCACCACCGACCTGAACCGCACCAGAGCCAAACAAAAGATCACCATCCCGGCTCAGGCTCAGGAGCCTCGCCTTCGTGCGCTCGCCCGGCTTGTCGGCGCGCTGAAGAACCGCCTCGACCACCGTGGCGACGAGCTGGTCCGGATCCGGCGTGCCGCGGCGGGGGCCGCGAACTCGGCTTGCAAACTTGGACGGTATAGTCCAGTAGGTGGCTCGACTCTGGGCGAACCAGCCAGAAACCACGCCAGCGGCGTGTTGCCATTGGCCCGTCCAGTCCAGCCAACAACCAGGATGGAGTGACTGTGATGTCGGAACGTACGGCCCTGATTACGGGCGGCACCAGCGGAATCGGGAAGGCGACCGCCCGGACTCTGCACAATCGCGGCTACCGCGTTGCCGTCACCGGACAACGTCAGGAGAGCGTGGCTCGCGCACGGCAAGAATTGCCCGACGATGTCCTGGTTTTGCAATCTGACGTGCGGTCGCTATCGGACATCGACAAGGTCGTGTCCGAAGTCGGAGGACAGTTGGGAAGTCTGACCACGCTGTTCCTGAACGCCGGCGTCAACCGTCCGATGACGCTGGAGGATTGGGACGAATCGGGCTACGACGAGGTGTTCGCCGTCAACACAAAAGGAGTGTTCTTCACCCTGGTGAAAGCCTTGCCGCTGCTGTCTGACGGCGCTTCTGTCATTGTGACAGTGGGTATCGGAGCAACGCGCAGCCTCACCGGCAGCAGCGTCGCGGCCGGGTCACACGGCGCGATGCTGGCCATGATCCCGACACTTGCGCTCGAGCTCGCACCGCGCCGGATTCGTATCAACGCGGTCAGCCCCGGAATGACCGACACTCCGATGACGAGAGCCTCGATCCGGACGGCAACCGATGACGTCGCGGGGACGATGACGGCGATGGCCGAGCACAATCCGTTCGGCCGCCTCGCGACGCCAGAAGACGTCGCGGGGACGGTCGCTTTTCTGGCTTCGGACGATGCCGTTTACATCACCGGGCAGGAGATCGTTGTGTCTGGGGGTGCCGGGTTGGCCATCTGACCGAATTGGTCTTGCTCAACGGCGCGCAGAACGAGACGGTCGTCACCGGCAACGTCGTGTCGCACTCCCGTGTGGGTATCTCCGAGAGTGGCCTCGTATGACGCCGGCCTTCTCGTCGTTGACGACACGGAAGTCGATCTCACAGGCCTGCCAGTCGGCTACGACCTCCTGGATGAGCAACCCTGGCAGGACTCAAACCTGCGCCCCCAGATCCGTAATCTGGTGTCCTATCCATCCGCGCTACTGGGGCATGGTGTCGCGAAGGTCTCGATGTAGCCGAGAGCGGCTTCCAGGGCATCCTTGAGGGGGGAGATGTTCCGGGCGACTTGTGCGAGGAGCATGCCGCCCTGGAACGCAGCGAGGAGCAGGCTCGCGAGCTGCTCGGGGTCGGCCTCGTTGCTCAGACGGCCCTGCCGCTGCAGGCGGAGGAGCGCGTCGCGGAAGATCTGTCGCCACTGGGCGAACGCATCCGCAAGCTCACCGTGAACGTCGAGGTCGGTCTTGATGATCTCGCTGGCGAGCGACCCGAGGCTGCAGCCTTCGTGGTAGGCGCGTTCATACCCGATATAGAACGCTGCCCACTTCCGAAACCCCTCGAGGCTCTCGAAGCCGTCGAACTGTTCGCTGTGGTGGAGCCCGAGGACGCGTTCAGCCTGCCATTGGATCACCGCCAGGACGAGGCTCTCCTTGGTCGGAAAGTAGTGGTTGATCTGCGACCCGCTGACGCCGGCGGCGCGCCGGAGCTTGTCGTTGTTCGTGGCGTGGACGCCCTCGGCGTAGATGAGCGCGGCGGCGTTCTCCAGTATCCGGGCACGCGTCGCCTGCCCCTTCGCGGTGAGCTGGCGAGGCTCTGGTGCTGCCGTCGTGGACTTCATGATTCACATCTTATCAAGAGTGGGCTTGACAGCCCAGTCTTGTGTGGTGTTGTATCTGGGAAGTGGGCTGCGCGGCCCAAAACTTGACCCAGGTCGGTTATCGACCACCCCCGCATGGACCGGAGTGGATTTCCCATGTCACGCCTGAACGTTCTTCCTGCCGATGAGCCCTCCGCCGACGTGCGGAGCACGCTCGACCAGGTCGGAGCGCAGTTCGGCTTCGTACCGAATATGTTCACCATGCTCGCGTCGAACCCGACCGTCCTCGATCTCGTCATGACGGTGCAGACGAAGGCGGGCAGGCTCCTGGACGCGAGGACGCGCCACACGATCGCACTGGCCGTATCCGAAGCCGATGGCTGCGACTACTGCCTGGCGCTGCACACGGCCGGGTCCCTGAAGGGCGGAATGTCCGTGGAGGACATCGAGCTGGCACGGGCGGGAAGCTCGGTCGATCCGAAGCGGGCTGCGGTGGCTCGCTTCGCCCAGCGGGTGATCGAGACGCGCGGACGGGTCAGTGATGCTGACCTCGCGGCCGTCCAGGGGGCCGGGTACACCGATCCGGAGATCTTGGCGATCGTCACGCTGGTCGTCCGGGCGCTGCTGACCAACTACCTCAACAACGTCAACCTGACCGACGTCGACATCCCGATCCCCGACCTGGCATGAGCGCTTACCAAGCTCACAGGAACAGGGACCTGATCGGTCGAACCCTCGCCCTGATCAACGCCCTGGGAAGGAACGATATGTCCGGCTCTGAGCTCTATGAGACGTTCATGGCACTGCACACCCGAGAAGGGGCCCTCGTCATGCCGAACGCCTGGGATGGCGTGTCGGCATTGATCCTGGCGGATGCCGGATTCGAGGCCATCGGCACGTCGTCGGCGGCCCTGGCGGCCGCGCTGGGCCGCACCGACGGAAGCCACAGCATCACCCGCGACGAGCATCTCGACCACGCACAGCTGCTCGGCCGGCTCACGGGGTTGCCCGTCAACGGTGACTTCGAGGACGGCTACGGCGTCACCGCCGAGGACGTCGCCGTGACCGTGGACAGTGCCGTCGCGCACGCGCGCTGGCCGGCATCGGGATCGAGGACACCACCGGGAATCCCGATGACCCGATCCGCGACTTCGACGACGCGGTAGGCCGGGTTCGCAGTGCGGTCGTCGCGGCGAAGCGACGCATCGTCGTCACCGCTCGAACCGACAACTTCATCCAGGGGCGGCCTGACCTCGATGACACCATCCGACGGCTGACGGCCTTCGCCGAGGTCGGCGCCGACGTGCTCTACGCGCCGTTCCCGCCCGACCTCGAGTCCCTGGTCGCGATCGTCACCGCCGTCGCGCCGACACCCGTGAACGTTCTCATCTCACCGGCGGACCAGGTGCTGACCGTCTCTGAACTGCAGAAAGCCGGGGTCAAGCGCATCAGCCTGGGCCCTGCGCTCTACACGCACGCGATGGCTGCTCTCGAACAGGCGGCCGCGGCGCTCAAGGCCGGCGACATCGCCTCGGCCACGACAGGCATCAGCTTCGACCGGGTGGGAGAACTCCTCGCCCGCAAACCCTAGCCCTATCCGACTTTCACCATCTACAACCTCTCAACTCATCACGCACAGAAAGCACGATGACATGGATCTCGACAAGCTCATGAGCAAGCACCTCAGCCGGTATTTCGACGGCAGCAAGACGATCCCGGACGAGACTCTTCAGCAGCTGCTGAAGTTCCTGCGCTCGGCTCCCACGTCGACGAACATCCAGCCGAACCACTTCTACGTCGTGTCCACCCGCGAGGGCAAGGAGCGGCTGGCGGCCAACCTCGGCGAGCGGTTCCAGGACAACGCCGAGAAGATCCTCAACGCCTCGCACACCATCATCCTCACCACTCGGGCCGATGTGACCGAGCACCACCTCGAAGCGGTGTTCGCCAAGGAGCGGGCCGACGGCCGGTTCGCAGATGAGGCCAAGCAGGAGCGGTGGGAATCGATGACCCGCGACTTCGTAAGCCTGCGCCAATACAGCTACAAGGACACCTACCACTGGATGGAAAAGCAGACCTACATGGTGATGGGTCTGACGATGATGGCCGCCGCCGAGCTCGGCGTCGAGGCCATGCCGCTCGAAGGCTTCGACCCGGTCAGCGTGGACAAGGCCTTTAACATCCGCGCGACCGGACACACCACCACCGTGCTGCTCGCGCTCGGCTACCCCGACGAGGCGAAGCAGTACAAGACCCCGGTGTCGCGGTTCGAGCCCGAGCGCCTGTTCACCTTCGCCTGAGCCGCCTGGCCCGGGCGAACCGATCACTAGAGGAATTGATCAGCTATGGACGGACAGGAACTCCAGAAGGTCGCGAACGAGTACGCGACAGAGCTGCCGCACGTGACGTTCGAGCACCGCGTCGGCCCGAATTGGGAACTGTACAAAGTGGGCGGCAAGGTCTTCATGCTCATGACCGACATGCCGGGACACCCCGTCGTGATCCTGAAGGCCGATCCGGACGAGGCTGTCGGGCTGCGCGAGCAGTACGCAGAGATCACGACCGGCTACCACATGGACAAGAAGCACTGGATCACGGCAGCAGGTGGGCCCAGCGTCGACGAGAACCTGGTGAAAGAACTCATCACCGACTCCTACCGGCTCGTGGTCGACAAACTCCCAAAATCCAAGCGGCCCGCGGACCAGGGCACGAGCCCGGCCGCTTGAAACCCGAAACACGCACGAACAGAATCAACAGAGAGGACAAATCGTGATCGGACTCGGTGTTCGAGCCGCCAACGGCGCCTTGGAGATCCTCGACCTTCCAAACCCCCGCCAGCCTGACGCGGGCGAGCTCGTCCTTAAGGTGGTCGCGGCAGGGATCGGCCCGTGGGACGCCCTGCTTCACACGGGCGGATGGGACGTCGGCCTCGTTCCGCCCGCAGCTCTGGGCGTCGAAGCCGTCGGCCGCGTCATCGCGACCGGCCCGGACGAGACCGAATTCCGCACGGGAGACCTCGTGCTGGTCCACGAGGCGCCCCTGCCAGGCGGCAGTGGCACCTGGGCAGAGCGCGTCCTGGTCCGTTCCGCGCACGTCGCACGACTGCCCGAGAACCTGGCTCCGGAGATTGCGGCGGCGCTCCCGGTCGCCGGGCTCACCGCCCAGCAGGCTCTCGACGAGCTGCACGTCGACGCCACCACCCGCCTGCTCGTCGTCGGAGCCTCCGGCCCCACCGCGTCACTGGCCGTGCAACTCGCCCACCTCCGGGGCGCCGAGATCGTCGCCGGTGCAGGACCGGCCCGCGCCGATCAACTCCGCGCTCTCGGCGCCAGCGAGGTCATCAACACCCACGCCGACGGTTGGGCGCAAAAAAGCGATCGCCGATTCGATGCCGTCCTCATCGCCGCGACAGGCACCGCCGAGGACGCGATCGGACTGCTCACCGACGGAGGCCGCCTCACCTCCATCACCTCGGACGCACCCGACTCGATTCGCGGAATCACCACCTCGAACCTTTACGTGCAGCCCGACGGACGTGCACTCGGCGAACTCGCGGCACTTGCCGCCTCCGGCGAACTGCGCCTTGACGTCCGGACGACACCATTCGAGGACGGCGCCGCGATCGCGGACCAGGTTGCGGGCGGCCGCTCTGGTGGGGTCAAGTACGTCCTCGAGTTCTGACGTCCGCGGTAGAAGGACGTTGGTGCCTGATCACTCGCCGCCCCACCGGAGGTCACCGTCGGGATCTTCGACGCTGATGCGGCACGCCAAGCCGACGCTGGGTCTGGTGCCGTCGTTGTTGCAGGACCGGGAGTTTCGCGGCAGGTTCACCCACGGCCTGGACGACCCGGACGGGCTCGGCGGGTTCTGGCTCTGGTGCGACGGCATCAACGATTCCGCGGCCAGGTCATCGCCCCCGTCCTCGCGAGGCTGTGGGCGTTCCTGCTGCGGGACTTCGTCAAGAGCGTCATCGGCAATGCGCACAGCTCGTTCGACATGGGCAAGATCCTCGACCGCGGCGTCCTCCTGTGCCGGCTCTCGAAAAGGCATCCCTCGGCGAGGAGACCAGTCGCATCCTCGGCTCGCTGATCGTCGCCCGGGTGTGGCAGGCCGCCATCGCGCGTCTACTAATGCCCGCCGAGACCCAGGATAGAGCTCTCCTCCCGGCGGTGTCTTGACACAGAGGGGAGCCTACTTCTTTCATTGACCTGCGACCGTGGCCCGGCCAGGCTTCGGTCGAGGCGCCCGGGCTGTCGCTCTCACATCGGCTGCCCACGTTTGTTGTGTGGCTCGCATTTGGCCTGCGCAGTCCCGGGCGCCGCCAGGGCGGGGAGAGGCTCAAGAGGGGTTTGCTCTGCTCGAAGTAGCGTTGCCCTCCCGGCTCGATGAACCAGGTGGATCGAGCAACGGGAGGACCTGTTGAGTGTCACGTCGGATCGCGTGGTCATCGGTATGGACCCGCACAAGCGCTCCGCCACGATCGAGGCAAATCAGCCGAAGAGTTGACGACAGACGCCGCAGAACCGGCATACCGCGTTCCGCCAAGATCGCCGGACCCCGGCTCCGAGCCCATTCGGGAACCGCCCACCGAACCGATCCGGAACACCGATAGCCGCAACCCCGGCCGCTCGACCATCCCGCGCCGCAGCCACCGACCGGCGTCCCGGAGCACCGCGCCGTGTCCCACCAACGCCACCCCGGTCCACCGGCTCCCGAGCACCCACCGAGCGACCACCCACCGCCCGCGCACACGAAAAAGGCCCCGACCCAGTGTGAACCAACAGGTCAAGGCCTTGATCGTTGGTGCGCCGCCAGGGACTCGAACCCCGAACCCGCGGATTAAGAGAAGATCGCGGATGGGTGGTCACGGTAGCCTGCGCCTGGTCACGCAGTCTGTTGCTGTCTGGCCGTGTCGGCGTCTGCCGGCAGTCTTGGCTGTACAGATGGCTGTACGGGGAGGGGTTCGCTGATGACGCTCTCGGCGGAAGACAAGTTGGCGGTCCACGAGCTGATAGCTCTGCACGGGCATCTCATGGACGCTGGCGAACTCGACAGGATGGACGAGCTGTTCGCTGTCGACGTGGTGTATGACGTGACAGCCTTCGGAGCTGGCGAGTTGCACGGCTATGAGGCAATCAAGCAAGCAGCTCTAGCCCTCGGGGACAGGAACCCTGTGGGCCACCATGTCACGAACGTCTACGTAACCGAGGACGCGGACGGCACCGTCCGGGCTCTGTCGAAAGGGATTGGCATCAATTCCAACGGATCAGTCGGTAGCGTGGTTTACGAGGACATTGTCCGCCGAGAGGTCGCTGGGTGGCGGATCGCCTTTCGGAAGGTGAAACCTCGACGGGCGCCGCTGCATCCATGACTTCACCCTGTCGTCTGCGATACCGGATCTCCTCGTCGGGCAGTCGCCAGACCGTCCAGCCTCCCCGGACGGGGACAAGGTGGAGCGCCCTACCGGACGAACGACCTTGGCCCCGTCCGGGGAGGCTGGTAGCCCTTGTGGTGCCCGGCGAGGTGATCCGCAGGCGGCATCTCTGAGGAGGGTCGGGGTTCGAGGCGGAGCCCCGAGGTCTTCTGGCCCCTGGTCGTCCCCAAGCGTGGCCGGCCGCCCCGGCCGATGCCGGCCGGAGGTCGCCAGCAGGCCAGGGCCGGGCCGGCGCGGCCCGCTTTGCGGGCCGCCTTGATCCTCAAAAGGTCAATTGGGCAGTGAGAACCGCTCACTGTGACGGACGGCCACGCGGAATGCGGCAAATCAATGCGTTGTTAGGGCTGTTGTGGGCCGTCCGTCAGCCGTTGGGGCGTGACTGGATCGCCTGCGGCGACCACCTGCTGTCGTCAGGACCGCCGAAGTAGACGAAGTTGCCCCCTGGTTGCACATCGACCTCACTGGCATCGACGCTAGATCGAGCAGTTGCCGCGCGCCGCCTCGGCGTCGGCGGTTCCTGCTGCGGACAGCCGGTCAGGCACGGGGTGGGGCGGCGGCCGATCGGCGGCCCCCATGCGAGGCGACCAGGGCATCAGCCACGATCGCGGCGTCCGCGTCGGCGACGTCGGCGGGATACTCCGGCAGGAGGTCGTCCCAGACGACCAGCCAGGATCCGTAGAGCTGCGCCTGGCCCTCCGGCCGGGCGAAGATCCAGACGTGCAGGTGAGCGGCGCCGTCACCGATGCGGTAGACGTGGGCTCGCGAGATGTGCGGCAGAGCCTGCACGTGGCGGACGATTCGGGTGGTCAGCAGTCCCAGTTCCGCGGCGAGATCGTCGGGGAGCTCCGCCATGTCATAGTGATCGCGCGGGTACAGCATCAGCACCAGCGGCACGCCCACTCCCGGGACACGAGCCAGCCGCCAGTGATCGTTGAACCAGATGCCCTCGTCGCGCTCCTGACAGTTCCGGCACTCCGCCGGATCCTCGCCGTGCCGGGCGGGCTCGGGCAGCACCGGCGGGCGCAGCGGCGCGACGCGCAATGCATCCTGTTCGAATGGGCTGATGTCCCATCCCGTCATGCGCGCCAGCGGGAGCCGCCGCTCGCTGTCAGCGACGGCTACCGCGTGGTCATAGAACTGGTCCGGACGCAAGGCCATGGCGCGAAGAGTAGTACAACCAAGATCCCATCGGTCTGGTCGGCGGTTCGTCTCGCCCGTGGCGCCGGAACAGGCTCGCGCCAATCTGCAAGTTCATCGCACGGGTTGAAGCTGAACAGAGATCATCCAGATGTCACCATCCGCGCGGTAGGTCGTCCCCCGCGGAACGCGGCAGAAGAGGATGCGGGCCAGCCGCGCCTGCTGAGCCGGTTTCCGCTCGTCGCGTCCGGTTGCGGGCGACTGCTCCATCAGGTCAAGCGCCTGCGAAGGATGTAGTTGAGCCCGAACTCCGTCTCGCTGGTACGGACGTCGACATAGCCGAGCCGGTGGTAGAACCCGTGCCCGGTGATGCTGGCCCCGGTCTCCATGTAGTCGTAGCCGTCGATCACGGCCAGCGCCTCGATACCGCATCAAGCGTCGCCCTATGCCCCGCCCGGCGGTCCGGGGGTGCACAAACATGGTGTAGACCTTGTTGCCTTCACGGGAGACCGTGCCGGCGATCCCATCCGACTCGGCGACGAACATCTGTCTCTCCGTGGCGAGTTCCTTGATGCGTACCGGTGAGAAATGGGCACACATCCGCTCGATGACATCGGCTGGATAATCGTGGCTGTTGACCTGACGCAAGCAGCATCCGATCAAATCGGCCACGACCGTAGCGTCTGCATCTTCGAACAACCGTATCGTCGCCATCAATACATTCTGCCTGCCACCCGAAGGCAGAAGACAGTGTGCCCGGCGCCCTGCGGTGCGCCGGCGCCGGCACCGGCACCGGCACCGGCACCGGCACGAGCGTGCGCGCCGGCGAACACACGACGCTCACACGGCGTGACGATCATCGCCGCGACCAGCGCGCACGGACTGCGGCATGGTCGGATGTGCTCCAGCCGCCGAGCAGCCAACGCCCGACCAGCGCGGCGGTGTGAGAGCCGGCGTCGGACGGCTCGGCCCACCGGGCGGTCCGGGTAGCCATGTTGCTGGTGGTGCGAGGAACCTCGGTGAGGAGTTGGTCGCCGTCGCGGACGCGGAAGGTGCTGCCGCCGTCTTCGACGGTGACGGTTCGGCCGGCGTGGCCGATGCCAACGTGTATCTTCTGGCCGGCGATGACGAGGCCACCACGACTGCTGACGCGCCGTTCGACACGCGGCGGTTCTGCTGATGGTGGCGGTGGCAATCCGGCGGGGCTGGCATCGCGAAGGCGTGCCTGTTCGGTCGGGGTCAGCGGGTTGGGCAGGCTGCGCAACGGGGTCGGTCGGTGTCGAGCAGGTGCAGGACGCCGCGGTCAAGACGGACGGTGACGCGCCGGCCGGCCAGGTGGTAGCCGACGGGGGCCTGCCAGCCGGCGAGGCTGACCAGTCCGGTGGCGTTGACGAGACGGTCGACCTCGACGGCGGCGCCGGGCTTTACCGGGCCGGCGGTGACCGGGGGCAGCCCGGCGGGGCGGCCGCCGTCGGCGAGGAGGTCGCGCAGGTGGGTGGGGGTGAGCCGGGACGGGACGGTCTTGAGGGAGACGCCGTCGAGGAGTAGGTGGACGACAGTGGTGTCGGCCCAGAATCCGATCGTGAGCCCAGCTCTGGCTGGGCCGAGCCAGAACTGCTGCCCGCAGACGGCGAAGTCGCCGGAGGTGGGAACGGTGCGGGTGATCTCGACGGCAAGGTTGACCGGGTCGACACTGTTGGCCGAGACCAGCAGCGGCGCCGCGGCAGGCTGCTGATCGTGTGGCGGCCGAGGTTTCGGCACGGTCACCGGTGACGGCGCGTCCGGCCCGGGGGATCCGCAGTCAGCGTTGGCGGCAGTCGCAGCGGCAGCTGCGGGTCGGTGGGGCCGGCGGTGAACCGGTCCGCTGGAAAGGCCATGTCCAAGGATTGGTGCGGCCGGTCGGTGTTGTACTCGCGCCGGGACGCGAGGCAGACTGCCCGGCCGGGGGCCCGAGGGACGACAGCGGCGATGACGCAGAACCGGGAATGGTCGTCGACGCCGGTGACGACTCGGGCCTCGCGCCCGTTGGCGAGCATGACCCCACCCACGATGTCCATCTGCCAGAGTTCCATCGGCTGCTCACGCTGCCACCGCCGGTAGTCCTCCCCGCCCGCTGGCGGGGTACCAGGTCGAACAGCCCGTGCCGGAGCAGCACCCGGTAGATGGTGCTCAACGATGGAATCGGGCCGGGACAACCGAGGCGGCCCAGCTCGTAGTGCAACCGTCGCTGCCCCCACCGGGGGATGTGTTCGGCGCAGGTGGCAAATCGCCGCTCAACGTCGGCAGGGGTCTGGCTGGATGCGCCTGGGGTCGGTGCGACCAGTCTCTCAGCCCGTCCAAGCCCTCCTCGTCATACCAGCGCACCCGCGCGTTCGGCCATCCAGACCGGGTGCCGGCCCTGGTCGACGACCTGCGGACCGCCCGAGCGCCGTTGCCACCACTGTCGCTGGTGGCCACCGTCGAAGATTCGGAAGGCGAACGGGTCGTCGGGCACGTAATGCTCAGCGGTTGCCGGTTGGACGTTCCAGAGCGGTTGGTGGCCGTGTACACCCTGTCGCCGCTCGGCGTCCTGCCGGAGTTCCAGCGATCCGGCATCGGCAACGCGTTGATCGGCCACGCCATGTCCGCCGCCGACGCCCAGGGCATACCGCTGGTGTTCTTAGAGGGGCACGCCCGGCTACTACGGCACACGGCGCTTCGACAACGCCGAGCGGCTGGGCTTCCGGCCGCCGACGCTGCGGTACCCGCCGGGCGCGTACCAGGTCGTCCTGCTGTCAGCGTACGAGGACTGGATGCACGGCACCCTCGTCTACTCCGACGTCTTCTGCGTTCACGACTGCGTCGGCCTGCGCGGCGAACGGCTACGCGCGCTCCAACGATCCGGAGGCAGATGACCCATCGTGTCAGCGGCCCGGTGACGCCGCGGTACGCCACTGCCGACTTGACCACTGATCGACGTCAACAGCACGACCTCGGTAATGATCGCGCCCGGGTAGCCCGTCGGCCTTCCCTTACTGACTAAGGCACTCGACATCCGGATCTCGCCACGTGAGTGCGTTCGCCGCCACCTATTGGATCGGGATGTCGGCGACGCGTGAAGACTGGGGGGCCTGTGGCGCCGAGTTGGGCGAGTTCCTATTCGGTCGATGTGGTGGGTCTCCGGGTGGCGGGCGGTGGAAGTCGGCGCAGCGCTCGGATGGCTAGCACGGCGAGCGGTACGCCCACCGCTAGGACGGCGATTGCCTGCACGGACGCGATCGTGGCGAGGGTTGTGTGCTGTGCCTGGTCGCTGTAGTCGGGCAGGGTTGCGGTTCGCAGGGCGAGCGTGGCTACGGCGAGCAGGGTGAGCGCCAGTGACCATGGCAGCGTGCGAGGACGACGACGGGATACCCGAACGGTCAGGTGTATCACCATGGCGGCAGTAACGGCCGCGCAGGACAGGCCCGGCCAGTCCAAAAGCCTCAGCGTCGGTGTGGTCGCCTGGATGGTGAACAGCGGCACGGGGACGAGGAGGATGCCGACCGGCAGCGCGAGGAGCCAGGGGCGGCGCGGCACCGGTGGAGCGCCGTGGTGAAAGGCCGACATGGCGATGAGCAGGACCACGTCGATGAGCAGGATCGCCCAGGGCGACACGGACAGCGGTACGTCACCGGTGGCTTGTTCCACGGCGGTAGTGATGGCGGGAGGCATGATGGCAAGCAGCGCGACTGCCTGGGCCACGCGCCGGTGTCCGAGGACGAGCGCGATATAGGCCGGTAACCAGGCGTAGCTGGCCAGGTTCCACGCAGTGTGCCAGATGCTCGGCGGTGAACTGATCGCCCATTCGGATGCGGGAGTTGGCAACCAAGGGAGCTTCCCGGAGAGCCACAACGAGACGGCGATACTGGTGGTGATCATGATGGCGTGGGTCAGCATCGCCATCAGGGTCGCCAGTCGCACGGCTTGCCCCCAGGCGTACGAGCGGGGTGGCGCGTCAGCCCCCCGAGACGCAACCGAACGGCGAGGGACACGATGCTGGCGACCTCCGACAGGCTCGGCCGACCGTAGTCTGCGGCGTACGCGGTGGTTTCCGGGTCGCCGGTGTCCATGCTGCGCAGGAAGGCGGCGACCATGTCGTCTTCCCATTCCTGCCGGTAGGCGGCGGGCAGCAGCCGCAGGATGAAGCGGTAGCGCTCCTCCAGCCGGCTCACAACGACGCCGCCCCTGTGATCGGGGTCCGCTGGTCGCGCAACCGGGTCGAGGCGAGGCGCGCGTTCGCGGCCAGCCGTTGAGCCTCTGCTTCGAGAGCGTCGCGGCCTTGTTCGGTTAACCGGTAGTACCGGCGCAACCGTCCTTGCCACGCCTCCTCGCGGTCCAGTTCGACCAGGCCCTCGCCGACAAGTCGGTCCAGAGCCCCGTACAGGGAGCCAATCTTTAGCTGCACCCTCCCCCGCGACAGTTCTGCCACCTCCGCAACGATCCCGTAGCCATGGCGCGGAGCGTCGAGCAGCGCGGTGAGGATGAAGAAGGCCGGTTCCGTCATCGCCCGAGAACTCATCCACCCAATATAGTGGAAGAGAAGATATGCTGCCGCACCGGATGGTGGATCACGCCGCTGGATTCACACGACCTTCGGCCCGTGCAGAGTCGACGACAGAGGAGTGGTCGTTTGCGACGGTGACGCGGCGGACGCCGGAGACCTGAACGGGCCCGACTTCACTCCTGCGATGCCGGCGGTTGAGAGCAGCGTCATCGGTGCCCCACCCACCAACTGGGCCGCCATCGTCCCGCCTTCTGATCCGTAGGAGCATTCCGCAGGGGCCATCACCCGCCTCGCCTCCCCTCCTCGTGGCCGACGTTGATTCGTTGGCGACTGTTGGCGCCGTGTTGGGGTCAGCGACTGGCAGCTTGGGAATCGCACAAGATCGGCTCGAAGGGTCGCGTTACGCCTGTTCGGTGGGCTCTCTGGTGGCCTGCTTTGGCCTCCGGTGACACCAACTTGTGGCCCGTAGATGGCCCGGCCGGTCCTCTGATCCGTAGCCTCGGCGAGGTGGTCCGGATCCGTCCGGTTGACGGCCTGCCCTCTTGTCTCATGCCGGTTGGCGTCCTGCTCGGTCCTGTCGAGTCCGAGCCTGTTGCCGTCACTCGTTGCTGTCAGGATGTCCGCCGGACCGTGGGCGGAGGGAGTGAGCAGTGGGCGAATGGTTCGAGATTATTGCCGACGTCGAGGCAACCCCCGAAGATGCTGACCATCTGGGGGCCGAGGTGCTGTCGTGGCTGGTTGAGCAGGGCATCGTCGTGGCCGAACCGACGGAGTGCATCCTCGGCAACCATGGGCACCGCCCCGGGCCGAACTACGCCGCTGCGACCGTCGAACCATGGGATGACCTGCACGAACTTGCCACCAACGGGTTCCGCATGGTCACGGGGCAGTCAGTGTTCTACTCGATGGGCGTCGACCAGGTCGTCTGCCCACACTGCAACGCCATCGTGGTGGACGGTCAGGACCAAGACTCATGGAGCGACTTCTCACCGGTCATCGACGAGTGGTACATGGGTGGGACCGGCGTGCGTGCATGCAGGCACTGCGGCAGGCCTGTCGGCATCAACGAGTGGGGATGGAGCCCGCCCTGGGCCTTCGGGTACCTGGGATTCGAGTTCTGGAACTGGCCCATGCTCGACCCTGGCTTCGTCGCCGCCGTGTCCAACCGGCTGGGACACCGGACCGTCCAACCATGCGGAAAGCTCTAACCCCTGCTTTGCAAAGATCAAGACTGGTGTCGGTCGCGGTCGGTGGCTGCCGTTGGCCTGCTCGTCCCGTCGCCTCGCGTCGGCCTGTGAACGGGTCAGTCGGCCGGCTTGGCTGTACGGTCGCCATGGATCATCGAAGGCAACGCGGAGGCGAGGATGGCCGAACCAGCTCCAGCAGCGCCTCGGACCGGTGCAGATCGCCGGTCGGCTGGCGATGCCGGCCTCGACCGTGCACGCCGTGCTGACCCGCTGCCGGATCAACCGCCTGTCACACATCGACCGCGCCACCGGCGAGCCGGTCCGCCGCTACGAACACGACCGGCCCGGCGCGATGCTGCACGTCGACGTCAAGAAGTACGGCAGCATCCCCGACGGCGGTGGCTGGCGCTACGTCGGCCGAGCCCAGGGCAAACGTCACCGGCAAGCCACCGCCCGACGCACCGGCGCCCGCAACACCCGATACGAACCCGCATCGGCACCGCTTTCGTGCACACCGTCATCGACGACCACTCCCGCGTCGCCTACGCCGAGATCCGCGACGACGAAACCGCCGCCACCGCCATCGACGTCCTCCGCAACGCCGTCGCCTGGTTCACCGAACGGGGTGTCAGCGTCGAACGCGTCCTGAGCGACAACGGCTCGGCCTACAAGTCACATGCCTGGCGCGACGCCTGCCACCAGCTCAACATCCGACCGAAAAAGACCCGCTCCTACCGGCCCCAAACCAACGGCAAGGTGGAGCGTTTCCACCGCACCATGACCGACGGCTGGGCCCTGCGACGGTTTTACAGCTCAGAGCACGCCCGTCGAGCAGCCCTACCCGCCTGGCTCCACCACTACAATCACCACCGTCCCCACACCGCCACCGCAGGCCGGCCCCCCATCGCCCAGGCTGACCAACCTCCCTGGGCAGTACACCTAGAACGCTCCCGATCTGCTCCCGCAGACCGACGGTGGACCGGGCGCGCTCACGGATGCCGCGCCTATCAGCGGCAGATCCGGATGCTGTCCGACGGTGGAGAATGGATGCATGATCGGTGACCGGTGGGGCGTGACCAACGGTGAGATGTCGCTCTCCTATCCGTGCGATGACTTCGTGGTCTCACCCGTTTTGCGGGCATGGCGGGGGGTGCGCGTAGAGGCGCCCGTCGCAGCGGTGTGGCCATGGGTTGCCCAAGTGAGAATCGCGCCGTACGCGTATGACTGGATCGACAACCTTGGCCGCCGCTCACCTCGACAGCTGCTGCACCTTCCGCAGCCCGAGGTCGGAGAAGCATTCACTACCGCGGGCGGACGGAAGCTGGGCAGGATTGTCTCGGTCGAGCTTGAGCGACAGCTCACGGGCCACATCATGGGTGGCTTCATGTCCTACGTACTCGTGCCCCACGAGCACAACGCCACGCGTTTACTGCTCAAGGTAGTCATGCAGACAAGCCGCTGGGCCGCTGTCGGGCTATCGATCGGCGACCTGATCATGGCACGACGACAGTTGCTGAACCTCAAGGAGCTCGCCGAGCGCCACCACCATTGCACGACTACCGGATGAAGACCTGACACGCGCTCATCGGCCATAGCCGGTCGCTTACCGGCAATGGCCAGCGTCCGGGCTGGGCCATGTGCGGGATAGCCACTGTCATGGCCATGCTCGCTGGGCGCGGCGCCATCGCTGCGGGGTGATGCCGTAGCGGTCGCGGAAGCGGCGGACGAGATAGGTGGCGTCGCGCAGGCCGGTTCGGGCGGCCACGGCGTCGAGCGACAGGTCGGTCTCGCGCAGCATTCGCCGGACCTCGGTCATGCGCCGTTCGGTGATCCATTCAAGCAGGGGGCGGCCGGTGCGCCGTCGGAGCACGGTCGTGAGGTGCCCGGGGGTGTAGCCGAGCGTGCGGGCGACGTCGGCGGCGGAGACCGGTTCGCGGAAGGTTGCCTCGATCTCGGCGAAGACCCGCTCGACGAGTGGGTCCGGCGTGACCGGAGCGCTGGCTGCCAGTCGCGCGGCCGCGACCAGAAGCCGGGTGAGCAGCGCGGCGACGGCCTCGGGGGCGCCGAGACGGCCTAGGTCGGCGAGTTCCTCGGCCAGGTCCGCCAGCCACGCCGACCAGTTCGCCTGGTCGGGCTCTGCGATCCGACCGTGCCCCGCCTCGGAGGCGAACAGGGCGAGGAGCGGATGGTGCATCCAGACCAGTGGGGAGACCGATCTCAGGGCGGGAACGGCGTCCGGTATGAACGCTACCGACCACGCGCGGCCGCGGGTGAGCTCGGCCGCGGTCGCGACGCCGATAACCTGCCGGGGCGATAGGGCGTGGACCTCGCCAGCGCGCAGCGGTCGTTCGGCGCTGTCGACGGTGAACGAGCCCATGCCCTCCTCGACATAGACCAGAACGAAGAAGTCGTGGGCGTGCCGGTGGTCCGGCGGGAGGCTGGAGTGGGCGGCTTCGGTGTCGGAGCGGGTCACCGAAACAGGAGGCAGGCCGGGGCGCTGCCGGTAGCGGTAGACCGGCGTCCCGTCGGGCCGCACCGTGTGCAGCCTCGACCGGCCTCCCGGCGAGTCGCTGACCAAAGAATGTCCCATGGCTTCCAAGTTAAGTCCTGCTCAGTACCCGCAGATTATCCAAGACTCGAAGGTGACGACACCGAACCTGTCACGGACCGTCGAGGCAGACCGACACCGCGTACACCAGGAGGCACCCATGGCAGCTTCGAACCGCATACGCATCCTCGACCGGCGAACTCCGGAGGATCGGGACCGTCCGTTCCTGCCGGGCGCGGGAAAGACCTGGCTTCTCCCGTTCTACGACGCCTTCACCCGGGTGGCTGGCGTCCGCGCACTGCACGAACGCGCGGTCGAGCTCGCCGGAATCGAGCCCGGCCAGACGGTGGTCGATGTCGGCTGCGGCACGGGCAACCTTTCGTTCGCCGTGCTCGCGGCCCAGCCGAGCGCGCGGGTGACCAGCCTCGACCCCGACGGAGACGCCCTGCGCAGAGCCGCGCGCAAGGCGCAACGCCGCGGCGTCGCTCTTACTCTCGTCCAGGGATATGCCGACCGGATTCCCGCTGAGGACGCCTCGCTCGACCACGTGGTCTCGTCGTTGGCCCTGCATCACATCGATGACGACGGTCGGATCGCGTTCGCACGCGACGCGCTGCGTGCTCTTCGGCCGGGAGCCAAGGTAACGATCGTCGATTTCGGCGGCCCAGCTTCCCACCTCGAGGACCCCGGGCAACCAACGCACCGCCATGGCCACAGCCCTGTCCGCGGCCTCCGGCACCTGACCCGCCTCCTGCCTTCCAGGGGGACGCACAGCCCGGTCGTGGCCCGCAACCACGGCGATGGCATCATCACGCTCCTGGCGGACGCCGGGTTCGGCGACGCCCGGGAGATCGCGCACGCCGACCAAAGGTTCGGCCGGGTCACCTTCGTGCAGGCAACTCGCCCCTTGAGCTGAGCCTGATGGGGGGTGTCGACCAGCCCAACCACGCCACCAACCCCGAGCTCGGCGTCGCTCTCACCACACCCAAGACGTCCGCGCCGGACGGCAGTTTCACCGCGTGGCTCGCGAGCCACGCCGACGCCAGCCACCCGATCGGTGACCTAGCCCGCGACGCCGCCGACGACGAATGCTGGCCTACCACCGGCACCGACTACCGGCAGTTTGCCCGACCACCTCGCCGAGCACACCGCCTACGAACCAGTTTGGAGGACCCTGCGGGAGGCCTGGGAGGCGTACAGCGGGCACCCCGCTCCCTCGGACGACGAGAACGAGGAGTTGTGACCGGCGATTCCCGACTGAAAATCGAAAGGTCGGCGGTTCGACCCCGCCCCTGGCCACATAGCCTTTCGCCGGGCTACAGAGATCCCCACCAGCGGAAACGCCGGTGGGGATCTTCTTGTATGCCCTCATGGCATATCGATCGGCGTTGCCCGTGCTTGACCGCGCTTTCGAACGTCTGGCTCATCCATTCGCGGTCGAATGGCTGGTCACCTCGTTCGAGGATGATCCGAGGTAGGAGTAGGCGCACTTGGCCGGCGGTGTTGCTGCCCTGGCCGGTGATGGGGTCGTTAGCGACGACGACGTCGGCCATGCCGAGGATGAGCCCGCCCGAGGGCAGCTCGGCCACGGGGTGGCGCACCGTCGGGGTGTATCTGCCGGACAGGGTGGCGCGTCCGTCGGTCAGTTCCACATCGGCGCACCGGTCGTAGATCCATGGCGTGTACTGCCGTGGGAGCTCGAGGGTCAGCTTGGAGGTGCTCAGCTGGGTCCAGGCGGTCTTTCCACAGGTCGAGCGGGCCGTCGGGGACCGCTTCCCAGAAGAGGATCTCGCAGGGCCCGGGCAGGGTCAGCGCGGGAATCACGAACAGCTCCCCGAGCACGGGAAGCAGCGCGGCGGCACCGTTCACTACCAGGGAATGACGACCGCGGACCTGGACGGCCTGACCAAGCTGCGCCACTACGACCTGACCATCGTCGCCGCCGGAAAGGGCGACCTCGTGGGTGTCTTTGACCGCGACCCGCAGCGATCGGTGTACACCGCACCCCAGCGAGGCCTCGCGGTCGCCTACGTCCACGGCATGACCCCGGACCCGCTGTGGCCGGTCCCGCACGTCAGCTTCAACGGTGGTATGAGGAAGCGGCTGAGTAGGCAAGTTGCAGCTCGGTGGTGCTGCAGTTCCGTTGTGCCGGCCCGGCCAGCGTGGCGGTGCGGTGCGAGGGATCAGCGCCGCGCGCCTTCTCCATTGGGTCATGGGAACTCGCGGCCACCCGCCCCGTGGAGCATCGCAATCGCTCGTAGGTAGGGGCATGCGCGATGGCGCACCTCAGCGAGCTGCCGCGCTACAGCAGCCCGTCTGGGTGCCGGAGCGAGCCGGTAGGCGAGTGCGGTTTGAGAGGTGTGGCACAGTTCGTGGGACACCCCCAATGCCATCCGTTCCCCCGAACGCGAACGCGTACACCTTCGTTGAATGCCAGGCCGTCATGAGCACTGACTACCGATCCGGCTCGCGCCGATCGCTCCCCGAAGCGCCGAGCCACCACAGCCTGAAATCGCCTCCAGCAATCTCAAGAGCGAGGAGAATGAGGTCTAACAACAAGTACAGCGGCCTGGCGCGCCATATCCGGATTCACACCTGCGGTGTCTGTTCGGACGTTCCCGGGAAGTCTGGTCCATTCCGTCCGGCGCGAGCGGGACAAGTGGTCCGACAAAGCGCTGAAACCAAGCCGTCGCCCACCTTTTCCCGGCACGGATTTGCGGAAACTAGAGCATCGCCGTCTGTGACGGGTGAGACTGAGGGCGATTGCCAACGAGGCCTGTTTCGAGAAGGGACCCGTCCCCCGGAAGCAGGGTGAGGCGCTGCAGAGGTCCTGTCACTGGCACTGGTTGCTTCGGCCGAGCCGCGCAGTGACGGGACGGAACGTTCAGTCCAGGGCCTTGCGCGAACGACTCGCACCACTATGAAAGGCGTACCGCGGGGTCCCGGCGCTCGCGCCCACCTCGATGGCCGAGCGGAATGGAGGTGCCATGGCCGAAGGTCTGCTTGAGCCGTCGGGTCAACCGATAGGTTCTGATCAACCTATGGAGGGCCAGCGGCTCGAACCAACCCCAAGTTCGAACGACGTTCAGAAGTCGCGGGCGATAGCAGGGCTCCTGGCGGTGGCCATCGGCGATGCCACTATAATCGCAGCAGCGATCGTCGGTCTAATTGTCATGGATTCCGCATCGGCAGAGGCTCAATCTGTGGCTATACTGACCAGCGCTTTTGCTGCCATCGGCACTATGACAACAGCCTATTTCGGAATCCGAGCTGCCACGAATACGGCTCAGAGCTCGATTTCTGGCCGCAAGACCGACTAGTGGTAGAGACTTGGCCTTCTAGGCCGTGTCTTCAAAGGTTCACAACCATTGGAGTAGCGCGGCGATGGTGATGGTGGCCTGGTAGGACGTGCTTGTTTGTCGTAGCGGGTGGCTACTGCGGCACTGCATGAGCCGGTTGAAGCATCGTTCGACGACGTTGCGCCGTTTGTAGAGCTGTTTGTCGAACGCTGGTGGCCGACCGCCTCGGTTGCTTCGCCGGCGTCGGTTGGCCTGCTGGTCAGCGCGTTCGGGGATCCGTGCCCGATGCCGCGTCGGCGTAGGTCGGCCCGGGTGGCCTTGGAGCTGTAGCCCTTGTCGGCGATGACATGATCCGGGCGGACCCGGGGCCGGCCCGGCCCCGACCGTTCGACCCGGAGAGCGGCCATGACGTGCGGGAAGCGGCTGCAGTCGTTGACGTTGCCGCCGGACAGGACGAATGCCAAGGTCCGCCGGAGGCCGTCGCAGGCGAGGTGAATCTTGGTGGTCAGTCCACCTCGAGATCGACCGAGGGCGTGATCCTGTGGTTCGTCCGTTTCTCGCCGCCCCCTTTAGCCCCGGCCGCGTGCTGGTGGGCCCGCACGATCGTCGAGTCCACCGACACCAACCAGTCGATGTCCCCGGCCGCGTCCGCGTCGGCCTGCACCCCGGCCAGCATCCGCTCGAAGGTGCCATCGAGGGCCCACCTGCGGAAACGAATGTAGATCGACTGCCAGGACCCGTACCGGGCGGGCACGTCCCGCCACGCTGCCCCGGCCCGGATCTTCCATACGATCCCGTTGAGCACCCGCCGGTCATCGACCCACGGCCGCCCGCCGGTCACTGCCGACGGCAGATACCTCGACAGGGCTTCCCACTCGACGTCAGACAACTCGTAGCGACGAATCAACTACGGCGGCAGGCACTTGAGACCCCCACAAAGATCGCGGCAAGGCGCATTCCTGTCAGTCCTTAGTTCGGCTAGCACGGGAAGAATGTCGGGCACTAAGGCTGCCGCATTCAGCAGCACCTTCAGCCCAGCACCGACCATATGCCCCGCTTAACCCTATAAGGAGTTTTCGGCCTCTGAGGGTGGTTCGGGATTTTCTATCCGCTGTGGGTGTGGCCGTTGGTTAGAGGCCCTGCTCGTGGGGCTATGCGGCCGGCGGTGGCGAGTCGAGGGTGAACAGGCCTGGCTCGGGTTCGGCCAGGATCTGGCGGGCGGCGAGGCGTTTGAGTTTGGCGCGGAGATTCTCGGTGTGCTTGGCGCGTACCCGCGCGCGGCCCGGCCGGTCAGCGGTCGACGCGCAGATCCGTGAGGTGTGCTGCTGCGGCCGCCGCCGAGAATCCCTCGTGGGGGCATCGGCGTATCCGGGGGTGAACTGGTCGGCCTCGGTCATTAAGTGGCGGCCAGCACGGTGTGGAGGTCCTTCACCGCGCAGGCCTCGACCACCCGGCGCGGCGGCGGTCCGGACCGACCTTGAAGCAGTTCCTGACCGCCCGATCCTGCGCTGCGACTTCTTCACGGTCGACAAAGTGCTCCTCCAGCGGATCTCGTAGAGGTCACCCAGCAGACCTACGAAACAGCACCGGCAGTGACTTGCCCAAAAAAGATCGCCGGGCATGGGCGCCCGTTAGCTCATGGCCGTTTTGTGCTCTCACACCGCTCCCCGACTCACGCACGCCGGGCCCCTACGTGGCCTCGGTAGCCAGCTCGGTGGGCCCGGGTCATCGACTGCTTCTCGATCAAGCCGATCGACGACGAGGCGATCCCCGCCGCCGCGGCCACCACCGGCCGGATCGTGGTCGCCGAGGACCACCGCGCCGAGGGCGGCCTGGGCTCGGCGGTCAAGGACAGCCTCATCGCCGCCGGGCGAGCCACCCCGTCCCTGGTCCACCTCGCCGTACGCGGCATGCCCGGCTCCGGGTCGCGCAAGGAGCAGCTCGCCTGGGCGGGGATCGACGCCGACCACTTCGCCTCCGCCGCCCGGTCCCTAGCCCGCGGCTGACGCAGCCCTCGTCGCGTCGATCGAGTCGGCGCCGGACGATCGGCACGCCGCAGCGCGGCTGGGCCGACGCCCGGAATGGCCCGCCGACAAGCGGCCGCTGCGATGATCGAGAGCAGCCACGGCCACACGTAGGCGCCGTAGAACGGCGGAAACCCGTCGGGCAGTCATCCAACGGCTCACCCACCAGGCGCGGAGAACCGCATGCCACGCCACCCCGAAACCTTCCGCCTTCTCCGCCAGCGCACGCTGACCAGGCATACGCCGCTCGTCCCAGAACGCCCCGGTCCCGCCCGGGCCCTCCACCGCTCTACCCACTCGCCCAAAGGAAGCCATTTCACATCATTGCGTTGCCTCGGCAGTTCCGCCGACTTCGGGCAGCGGCGCAGTGTTGCGGCTACTGAGCCCGTCGAGTGAGATTCGCAGCAGGCGACGCCACTGGCCAGGTCGACTGTCGTCAGCCTGGACGGTCTGGCTCAGCGAGGTGAGAAGCAGGACCAGGTCGGCGGTGGTGACACCGGGGCGCAGCAGGCCGGCTCTCTGACAACGGGTGCGCAGGTCGTCGAGAACGAAGTCGCGCTGCTCGGCACACACCTGGGAGGGGCCGCCGGTTGCGGCGTAGCTCTCCACGAGAGCGCGGTTGCGGGCCTGGTTGGTGAGCGTCTGTTCGAAGAAGCCGGTCAGCGCCTGCCAGGGGTCTGCGGTGGCGGTAGCCGCCTGATGAGCGGCGGTGAGCCACGAGACGAACTCCTGCTCCAGGACGGTGGCGAGCAGGTCGTCCTTGGTGGGGAAATGGCGGTAGAGCGTGCCCATGCCGACGCCGCTGCGCCGGGCGATCTCGCGAACGTCCACCGACCCGCCCAACTCGGCGAAGACGGCACCGGCGGCTTCGAGGATTGCGGCGCGATTGCGCGCGGCGTCCGCGCGACGGGCTCGCCTGGCGGGCGGCGTCGGCGTGGGCTGATCGGCGACGGTCACACGTCTCACAGTATCGCAACCAGCGTTATGCGGAGCACTCGCTCCGCATATGCTACGCTTCAACAGGAGCGCTTGCTCCGGTTAATGCATTCACAGGAAGAGACCCATGGCAACACTTGGTTTCATCGGCAGCGGCAGCATCGGCACGAAGCTCGCCCGGCTCGCGATCGCCGCCGGTATCGACGTCGTCATGTCCAATTCCCGCGGGCCCGAGAGCCTGGCCACGACGGTCGCCCAGCTCGGCGAGCGCGCCCGAGCCGCCACGCCGCAGGAGGCGGCCCGGGCCGGCGACTGGGTGGTCGTGAGCATCCCGCTCAGCGCATACCCGCAGCTTCCCGCCACCGACCTGGCCGGCAAGGTCGTGCTTGACACGACCAACTACTACCCGGTCCGGGACGGTACCTTCGAGGTGCTCGACACGGGCAAGCTCACCTCGAGCGAACTCATCCAGGAACACCTGAGCGGATCGAAGCTCGTCAAGGCGTTCAACAACATCAGCGACCAGCACATCCCGGCGCTCGCCCGCCCGTCGGGTGCCGCCGACCGCACCGCCCTGCCGATCGCCGGCGACGACCCGCGGGCCAAGGCGAGTGCCGCCGCCCTGATCGATCGACTGGGCTTCGACACCGTCGACGCCGGCACTCTAGCCGAAAGCTGGCGCTTCGAGCCCGAGACCGATCCGTTCGTGGTGCCATACTTCGCCGACCCCGCCGCGCTGGTGGCCGCATCGGTCGAGCTGAGCGAGCAGATTCGCGCCGGTCTCCCGCCGACCGCCATGCCTCCGCAGGACCCGGGGGTCCCGCTGCCCGCGGACCGGGTGCGCACCCTACTAGCCGAGACGACCCGCAAGCTCCCTGCCGACCGGCTGTACTGAGCCGTCTCCGCCGGGCAGGCGCGCCTGCCCGGCGGAGACGATCCGACGCCATTGCCGCGTTCGCGGCACCCGGCAACGACGGAATCATCCTCACCAACCCCCGCTACACAGGGCGGCAGGTGTGGAACAAGCAACGCACCGACGAGGTACTGCTCGACGTCGACGATGTGGCAATGGGCCACACCGGCGTCATGCGCTGGAACACCCGAGACAAGTGGGTGGTCTCAAAGGAAATCACCCACGAGCCGCTCATCGCAGGCGGCGCAGTAGATCATGCCGCGGAGACGTACGGGTTGCGGGTGCGCTGCTTGACGTGCTGACCGCCGGTTCCGCGTCCGCGCCGTTGCAGGATTGCTTGGACCTGCTCGAATGTAGCATCGTCCCATCGGCAGAGGCGCGAGCGGCTGGCTATGTCCCGGAGGCCATGTACGCGGCCAGGATGTAGTTGGGGTGCCGGTCGAGGTTCTTGCGGGCCCGGTCGTAGCGCATGGTCGTTCGCGGGTCGGCGTGGCGGGCGGCGATCTGCACGTCGCGCAGGCTGAGGCCGGCGTCAAGCATCGTCGTCACGAACGTGTGACGCAGCATGTGGGGATGCATCCTCGGCATCCGGATCCCTACGGCCTGGGCCAGGTGCTTGAGCCGGCGGGTGGCGGCGTGCCGGTCCGAGGGCGAAGTCGTTCGGGTTGCTCGACAGTCGGGCGGTAGTAATCAGCGCCTCGAACTGCAGGTGACCCAGCCCGAGGGTCGGCGACTCGGCCGGCACCGTGCGCCGGCGGACGTAGTCGGCCGGCGAGTGCTCCAGGATGGCGTCGATGACGCAGACCCGATAGAACCCGAGCACCACTGACAGGCGCCGCGAGACCGTGGAGGCCTGGTACCGACGCACGTCCTGAAGCCAGCGCACGTACCGCTCGGTGTCCACCCGCGCGGCAGCCAGCGGGTCGAGAACCTGGTCGGTACACCAGCGTAGGAAAACCCGCAGGTCGGAGTCGGTATGGACGCGAGTCTGCCCACGGTAGCGGCCCAGGGAGGCGGACACCGCGGCGCGCAAGACGAGCTGATCGGTCGGTACAAGGCTGGGAGCGGAAGCAGGAAAGGCAGCCATACATCACCGTGCGTCACCAACGGCGATGAACGCCAGCCCACCCGGAGCGGCAGATGAGGGCGCGCTGTCTCGGCGACGCGAGAGGGTATCCGGCATTCAGAGGGCGGCGATTGAGGTGGGAGCTCGTTCTTGCCGAGCCAGTGCGCGTATCACGTTCAGGGAACCGTGTCGCCAGGCGGCGAGGCTACTCAGCAGATGGATCGTCGCTTCAGCCGCTGCCGCGGGCATCGATGGCGTCGGCAAGCTGAGGCTGACGGCTAGGTCGTCGACATGCACGACCAGCTCCATGACTCGGGTCAATAGGAAGTCATCGACCCTCAGGCCCCAGTCGCCGAGGTCCACGATGCGGTCGAGAGGTTGTGCTGGCACTACGGCCCGCAGCTCGGTCAACGCGGCATCGACGGTGTCCGCCAGGTCCGCCGCGGTCGTCGACGCGGCTGCCTGCTCGCTGCGGCGCCGAATGCCGATGTTGTCAGCGCTGTCAACGCCTGAAGTCACCCAGGTGTTGGAAGTGAAATGCTGCAGCACCGAGATCGCCGACTGTCCTGGCGCGGCGCCAAGGAGGGTCACCGTGTGAGTTACCTGGTAGGCAAGATGACGAGCCAGGCCGCCCGTCGAGAAGTCGGGCAACGCGCTGGGCGTGGACCATCGCTCGGCCAGTATCGGTTCGCGCAACAGAGCTGCGGCGGTCTCGGCGGCGTCGAGGAAGGCAGATCGGATCATCGAGTGCACGCTATGCCCTGCGGGCACTTGTTGTCATGGGTGCCTCTACCTGCGAGGGGCAGTTCGTCGGCTGGAGTGCCCGCACATCGGCATGTGAGTGTGCGCCCCAGTCGCTCAGGGGTCACCCACTGTGACCGGGTCGACTGAGCAACCAAGGCCGGCTGTCGTGCAGGTGCTGGGACGGATTCGCAACGTCACACTGCCCGTCACCGTTCCACCCGTCGCTACCACAGTGCCGTCCGCGCGCAGGCCGACGCTGTGGCACCTTCCACTGTTCGACGCCGTATGCACGTTGCCCGGCGCCACGGCAATCACCTGACCCCAATCGTCGACCTGGCACTCACCAGACGCCCCCGTGCCGGCCGCAACCACCGTGCCGTCGGCACACAGTCCCAACGGGTGTCGTCGTCCAGCGGCGATGACAGGACTACTCATGTGCACAGCATCACGGATCACACGACCCTGGGCAGATTCACCTGCCCGATGCGGCTCGGCGATGAACGTCTCGCACAGCGCCGTCGAAGATCCCGAACCAATGGCGGCGACACGGTCCGCGAGTCGGGCATCAGTGAGAGTCTGCCGGCTTGCGCGCAAGGATCAGCCAGCACCGTGGGCCGCCGTCCCGGCGCTGTCCCAGGACGGTCAAGGCGACGGCCGTCACGGTGAAGCCGGCCGCTGTCAGGTTGTCGTGGACTGCGGGCAGCGGGCTGGTGCGGTAGTACATGACGAACGGGGGTCGCCACACGGCATTGCGCACTCGCATGGCCAGGTCGAATCCGAGCGTGGCCCAGTGGGCGACCGAGGCCAGCGGCGGCGGTGCACCGATCGGGAAGGCGAAGAGCCCGCCGGGGCGCAGCGCTCGGTACACCCCCTCGAAGAGCGCCGGTCGCTCGGTGGGCAGAAAGTGCCCGAGTGCTCCGAAGCTGACTGCGAGGTCGAAGTACTCGGTGAACGGCAAGGCCCGAGCATCGGCCCGAACCCACGTGGCGTCCGGGTGAGCGCTCCGCGCCTGCGCGAGCATGCCAGCGCTGAAGTCCACGCCCGTGATGTCTCCTTGGCACACAGACCTGAGAACCGCCATGCCCGCGCCGGTACCGCAGCACACGTCTAGCCCGTGGCGGAACGGCCCGAGTTCGGACAGCGCGTCGGCGGTCGCGCCGAGAAAGCTGTCCGGCGTGCGAAAGGGTGTGTGGTCAAACTTCGGAGCTAGCAGGTCATAGCCGCGCTCGACCGAGGAAAAGGCCTGGATGCGGAGTTCACGTAGAGACGGACCCTGGGCCGAGAACACCGGCCAAGGGTACCTGCCGCAGCGCTCAGGGCGCCTTCTAGACGACGCCCGAGGGGCTCGACAACCAGGTGAGGTGTGGGAACCGTAGCTTGGGCTTATCCCGGCCGCCTGTCGGTCGTTGCCGGTCACGACCAGGCCACATTCGTAACCGAGAATGATCGCCTGCCCTCGGTCCCGCAGCTTCACCTTCGTCAGGATCCGGCCGAGGTGGGTCTTGACCGTGCTCTCGAAGACGAAGAGCGCTGGCGCGGTCTCGGCGTCTGACGGCCCGCGCGACCAGGGTCAGCACTTCCCGCTCGCGCTCGGTCAGTGCCGCCAGCCGCCGGTCCATCGCCGGCCGTGGCGGGGTCTTGCCGAGGTAGTGCGCGAAGAGGCGTCGGGGGACGCTGGGTGCGGCCATCGCCTCGCCGGCAGCCACCACGCGTACGGCGGATATCAGGTCGGCGGTGAGCGCGTCCTTCAGCAGTAAGCCACTGGCTCCGGCGCGAAGCCCGGCCAGCACGTACCTCGTCCAGGTCGAGGGGCAGGATGATCACGCGGGCCGCGTGGGGCCGAAGCGGATGCAACGGGTGCCTCGATGCCGTCCAGGCCCGGCATCCGCACGTCCATTAGGACCACATCGGGCCGGCTGCAGGGCACCACGTCCAAGGCCTGCGGGCCGTCGGCGGCCTCCCCCACGACCTCGATGTCGCCGGTCTCCTCGGGCACCAGCCCGAACCCGGTGCGCACCGGCGTCGAATCGTCATGAGTTCCAGGAGCGTCAGTGAGTCGATGGGCAGGCTGAGCAGCGGTGTGTCGGGGCCGATCGCGTCGGGGTCGATCTTGGCGAGGTCGGTGGCGTCGAGGACGCCGGTCAGCGCGTCGCGGAGGCCGGTGACGACCTCGTCGGCGTCGGGCACGTGGACGGTGATGGGGCTGGTTGGCTCGGCCATGGTGCTCCTTCCCAGGTTAGGCGTCGCGGAATCCAGGCCGAGGGCGGCTCTGCACCCGCCAGAACCGTTCGAACCACCTCGCGTGCCTACGCGGGTTGCGGGCTGGTCGTGGCCGCCCCGAAAGGCCGGCGAACCCGCTGCGAGCTCGCCGACCCTCACCTCGCCTACGCGCTCGACGACCTGCTCGGTCTGGTACTCGCCGTCGATCCGGCCGCCTGCCCGACGCCCGGGGCGACGTTTGCTGCGCCGCGCCCCTCACCGATGCCACAGACAGCGGTGACTCCTGCGGCTGCCAGCCGGGATGTGCCTGCTGCTTCACCCCGCAGTGACTCCCTTAGATGCCGCGCCTCGGGTGCTCAAACTGGTGCGCCCGCCTCTACCGTTGCCCGCCGGAACGGGCAGCCGGGGACGTCGGACGTCACTGGAGGCCAGGCCCTCTGAAGCGTGCGTAATTGCTGCTCAATAGCTTGGCTCTGCCGTCGACGCTGACGCACTGTGAACCGTCTCGATCGGGGTAACGCTGGTTGCCGGCTTGGTCGCGATGTAGTGGATGCCCGTGGCTTGGATTTCGCCGGACTCGGCGGCCGCCTGCTCGTCGGTGTCGCTGACGGGGTGCAGGTCGGGGAAGAAATACGGCGCGTGAGCAAACAGCCGCGTGCGGAACCGGGCCTGGAGCGCTTGGACGATGGTGTTCCCAGTGTGCAGACCTTCGCGTCGGGCCCAGCCGTCGAGGTAGGTTTGCCATGGCTGCCCAGATGCAAGCCACAGCTCTCGGTGGCCGTGCAGCCAGTCGCAGTCACGGCTGTTCGACAGCCGCTCGAAGCTCCACCGCGCGGTTGCCTCATCGAACCTCTCGTACGCCCACTCGACGACGATGAGCACGCCGCCCGGTGCGAGGGCCGCCGCGGCTCGGTCGAGGACCTTGTCGAGGTCGCTCACGTGGTGCAGCGAGGTACAGGCCACGATGGCGTCGACCGTAGGGGTTGGCTTGTGGTTCTCGAACTCCGTCTGATGGTAGCCAGGCCCAAGCGGTGCGGCCGGGTCCACGCCCACGGCGTCATAGCCGTGCTCTCGCATCGCCGGGACGAAGCCGCCGGTCGGGCCGCATCCGATCTCAAGCACCCGGGATGGTGCCGGTGGGAGGTGGGCTTGCACGAATGGCCAGAGGGCGGTAAGCCAGCGCTGCTTAGCAGTTGTCGTGTCGATCATCTTGTCCCTTTCGAGCAGGCGGCGGAAAGGCGCTCGGCACCCCTCGGCCGCGTACCGTGTCGTCAGCTGGTGCGGAGCAGGCGCACCGATAGCGGCGCGAAGACCGCCGTCAGCACCGTGCAGGCGATCAGGATCCAGGCGAGCGGGGGCCCGGCGTGCCGCCGGCCATCAGCTCTCGGGCGGCGGTCACCAGATGGGTGACCGGGTTGACATCGACAAAGGCTTGCAGCCATCCGGGCAGTGTGACCGGATCAACGAAGATGTTGCTGAACAGCGACAGCGGGTACAGCAGCGCCTGGGTCACGCCGAGCACGGCGCCGGGCGACTTCATGAGCAGCGCCAGTGTCGTCCACACCCAGGACAGGCTGACGCTGAAGGCGACCACAAGCAACACTGCGGCCGCCACACCGAGGACGTTGCCGTGCGGGCGGAACCCCAGCGCAAGGCCGAGCCCCACGACCACCGCCGAGGCGAGCACGTACCTTACGGTGTCGCTGAGCATTGCCCCGATGAGTGGGGCGGCGGGTCGGATTGACAGAGTGCGGTACCGGTCGAACGCGCCGCTAGCGAGGTCGATACTGAGCGCGGCGCCGCTGGTGCCGGTGGTCACCAGCAGGGTCATCGTGAGGATCCCCGGGACCAGGTAGCCGACGTATTTGCCGGTCGATCCGCCGACCGCGCCGCCGAACAGGTACGTGAACATCAGGGTGAACACAACTGGGTGGACGGCGATGTCGAAGATCTGAACGGGAGTACGCCTGATCTTTAGCAGGGCCCGTGCCGCGAACGCCAGGCTGGCGGTCAGGGTGCTGGGCCGGGACGGTCGCGGGCGGTTGGCGAGCAACGCCCCGGGGCGTCGGGCGCCGGTGCCGGTGATGGTGTCGAGCGTGGTCATTTAGTCTTTTCCCTTCGCGTGGCGTCAGCGGCGGCCGGACGGCTAGTCAGGGCGAGGAACACCTCGTCGAGGCTGGGCTGTCCGAGGGTGAACTCGGTGACCTCGATCTGGGCCCGCGATAGCTCGGCTAACGCGTGTGCCGCTGCCTCGGCGGCGGCCGGCCCGCTATCCGGCACCTGTGCGGTCAGGGCGGCTGGATCGGGGACGCGCGCCACAGGCCCGTGCAACGCCTGGGTCAGCAACTCTTCGGCCGCGGCCCGGTCGTCGGGCTCGGCCAGACGGACGTGCAGGGACCCACCTCCGACCAGTGCCTTGAGCTGGCCGCTGGTGCCTTGGGCGATGACGGTGCCGTGGTCGATGACGGCGATGCGGTCAGCGAGTTGGTCCGCCTCGTCGAGGTACTGAGTGGTCAACAGGACAGTGCCGCCCTCTGCGACGAGGTCCCCGACCAGGTTCCACACGTCGTTGCGGCTGCGCGGGTCCAGCCCGGTGGTGGGCTCGTCCAGGAACAGCAGATCGGGAGTGACGATGAGTCCGGCCGCGATGTCCAGCCGGCGCCGCATGCCGCCGGAGTACGTCTTGACCAAACGGTCGGCTGCCTCCGTCAGGGAGAAGGCGTTCAACAGCTCCTCGGCCCGCGCTGCCGTACCGGCGCGGGAGTGGCCATGCAGCCGACCGAGGAGGACGAGGTTCTCTCGTGCGGTGAGCCCGTCGTCGAGCGAGGCGTACTGCCCGGTCAGGCCGATCCGGTCACGTACCGCAGCGGCGTGCCTGACCACGTCGTGGCCGAACACCCGGGCGCTGCCGGCGTCGGGGCGCAGCAGCGTGGCCAGCATGCGGATGGTGGTCGTCTTGCCGGCGCCGTTGGGGCCGAGGAACCCGTACACCGAACCCACGGGGATGCTCAGGTCAATGCCGTCCACGGCTCGGGTCGTGCCGAACGTCTTCACCAGGCCCGTAGCTTCGACGGCCAGGTGGCTGGAGTTCATCATCGGGTCCAGCCGTCCTCGTCGATCAGCTCGCCCTGTTCGGCGCTGACATCACGTGCGACAGCGAACGCCGCGGCGGCCTCCGGCAGGCTCGGCGCGCCGGCGAGAGCGGCTTGCAGGATCTCGGGCGAGTCCCACCGCCACATGTCCACCCAGGTCCGCTCGTCGACGCGGATCAGTCGGGTCTCGGTCGGACCGGCGAACGCCGCCCTGACCGCCGCGAGCAGGTTGCTGCGCCGCTCCAGCACGGTGTCGGCGTCCGCAGGATCGGCCGTGAACCGCGTCGTCCGGATGAGAGCCATCTCCGTACCTCTTCTCTAGAACCGGTCTATAGAGTCTGACTCTAGTGATAGAGTACAGGTATGCAACTGGTCAAGAGCAGTGGCAAGAAAGGCGAGAAGTCGCGGCAGACTCGGCGACGGATCCTGCAGGCCGCGTACGAACTGTTTGTCGATCAGGGCTATGGGGCTACGACGTTGCAGGGCATCGCCGAGCGGGCCGGCGTCGCGGTGCAAACCATCTACTTCGCCTTCGGCAACAAGCCTTCGCTGCTCAAGGAGCTGGTTGACGTCACCATCGCCGGTGACGACGAGCCGATTCCCACGATGCAGCGGGCCTGGTTCCTCGACGCCCTCGCGACCGACACCGCCGAGGCGCACTTGCGGGCACACGTGCGAGGCACCTGCGAGATGCTCCAGCGGGTCGCGCCGATCATGGACGTCTTACGCGCCGCTGCCGCCCAGGACCTCAGCCTGGCCAGCATGTGGCCGCAGGACAGCGATCCGCGCCTCGAAGTCCACACCGTCGCGGCGCGCAGCCTCGTGGCCAAGCCCGGCGCCAAGGCAGACCTGCCTGTCGAGCACGCTGCCGACCTGCTCTTCGGGCTGCTAAGTCCGCAGCTGTACCTGCTGTTCGTCCGCGACCGGGGCTGGATCCAAGATCGCTGGGAACAGTGGGTCTACGACACACTCCACGGGCAACTCTGTCGGTAGCGCAAGCGCAAGTGGTGAGCCGTCCTCGGTCTCAGGCCGCGCAATCGCCGCCACGCCTGCCACTCGCCTGCGCCTGCGACACCAGCAGTACAACGCCCTCGCCCAGCCGCATTGCAGTCTCTGGCTGGGGTCACAGGTGATCCAGAGCCTCGGCCGTTTCAATCCCGTCGAGCCGAGCGAGCACCATCGCCTGGAACTGTGGACACGACTGGTAATCCGGGTGTCGGCATCGCAACGCGTGCTCCAGCAACGTCTGCGACACCGTGAGCCGAGCTATGCGCTCCTGCACCTGCGCCAACTGGCTGCGAAGCAGATTCCGCCGTCGCTTTCGATCCGGAGCGTCAAACAGCTCCCGCAGCTGCTCCACCTGAACCCAGCCTCCTTAGCCAGCAGAATCTCGGCTAGCCGGGTCACATGTGCGCTGCCGTACACGCGACGGCCGGCCACCCGCCGCGCCGGTGACAGCAGTCCCACATCCTCCCAATGCCGCAGGACGTGCGTGGCCAGGCCGAAAGCGCGCCGCCAGTTCCCCGATTGAGTACTCCATCGGCCTCACCAACTTCAGGCTCATGCTCCCCTTGACTTGATCAGCTTTGACTTCAGGTCCGCCTGAAGTTGCACAGTAGGCCGCATGGCCGACACACATACTGACTACACCGACGCCGAACGGCTCGTCCGGATTCTCGACGCCGCTGAGAACGCCCGGCGCCGTCGCGCTACGCGCGCAGCTACCAGCTGCTCCGGCTGAAGCCCGGCACGACGGTGGTCGACGTCGGCTGCGGTGGCGGTCGCGCCGTCGCCGAACTCGCCCAGCACGACACCCGCGCCATCGGTGTGGACCTCGACCCGGCGATGCTGGCCGCCGCCCGCAGCCGGTTTCCTGACCTGGACCTACGCGCCGCCGACGCCGCCGAGCTGCCCTTTGACGAGGGGGAGGTCCACGGATACCGGGCCGACAAGGTGTACCACGTGCTGCCCGATCCATCCGCCGCCCTGGCCGAGGCCCGCCGGGTACTGACCCCCGGTGGCCGCATCGTGCTGCTCGGTCAGGACTGGGACATGATGATCATCGACTCCGACCGGCCGGACCTCACGCGCCGCATGGGTGCACGCCCGCGCCGACACCATCGCCCACCCCCGCATCGCCCGCGCCTACCGCAACCTGCTGCTAGACGCCGGCTTTCACCACGTCGAGCTCGAGGTCCACACCGCGATATTCACCGACGCCACGATGCAGCCGCTGCTCGCCGGACACGCCGAAGCGGCCCATCAGATCGGCGCCGTTAGCGCCGAGCAGGCTGAGGCATGGGTTAGCGAGCAGGCCCGACGTGCCCAAAACGGCCGCCTGATGGTCGCCGTCCCCATGTTCCTCGCCGCGGCTACCCGCTGACGTCCGCAACCAATCCCTCATCTTGGCCAGTGGCTATGCGGTCGGCGCTTCGGTGAGGTTGCGGTCGATGTGGTCGGCGTGGAATAGGGCCTGCCGGAGCAGTCTTCGGACGTGGTCGTCGGCGGCGGAGTAGTACACGAAGGTTCCCTCGCGACGCCCCTTGACCAGTCCGGCGAGGCGGAGCTTGGCCAGGTGCTGACTGACCGCTGTGGGGGCGGCTCCGGCCAGCTCAGCGAGGCAGGCGACGGAGGATTCGCCCTGCAACAGCGCCCACAGGACCTTGATCCGGGTGGGGTCGGCCAGGAGCCGGAACGTCTCGGCCGCGAGATGCACCTGCTCCTCGTTGGGCATGTCGAAGTCGGGCAGCGACGTGTGCATGTTGGGAGCATACCGGCCATCCCATTGCTTGCGTATCTGCATGACTGCGCATATAAGATGCCCCCGTGACGACGAGCGTCGAGAACCCGTTTACCGCCCAACCCGCACCGCCGCTCCCCCCGCGCCGAGCGGGTCAGCGGCGGACCGCCCTCTGGTCGCTGCCCGAGGTCCGCTGGGCCGGTGCGGCAACTGGCCTGTTCGTGCTGGGTCTGCTGGCTCACCTGTCCCCCGCCCCGGATTGGGTGTGGTGGGCGCTCTTCCTGGCCTGCTACGTCGCTGGCGGGTGGGAGCCGGGCTGGGCCGGGTTGCAGGCGCTGCGCGAGCGCAAACTCGACGTTGACCTGCTGATGGTCCTGGCGGCGATCGGCGCGGCGTCCATCGGCCAAGTCCTCGACGGGGCGCTGCTCATCGTCATCTTCGCCACCTCCGGCGCGTTGGAAGCTATCGCCACCAAACGCACCGAGGACTCCGTCGCCGGCCTGCTCGACCTCGCACCCGACACGGCCACCCGCCTCACCGCGACCGGCGAGGACACCGTCGAAGCCGCCGACCTGTACGTGGGAGACGTCATCCTGGTCCGCCCCGGCGAGCGGATCGGCGCCGACGGCGAGGTCACCCACGGCGCGAGCGAGGTCGACCAGGCAACCATCACCGGCGAGGCATCACCCGTCGACAAGTACCCCGGCGACGAGGTGTTTGCCGGCACCCTCAACGGCACCGGCGCGCTCCGCGTCCGCGTGACCCGCCCAGCCAGCGACACCGTCATCGCCCGAATCGTCGCCATGGTCGCCGAGGCCAGCGCCACCAAGGCCCGCGTGCAGTTGTTCATCGAGAAGGTCGAACAGCGCTACTCCGTCGGCATGGTCGCCGCCACGATCGCCCTGTTCGTGATCCCACTGGCCCTGGGTGCCGAGCTGCAACCGACGCTACTGCGGGCGATGACCTTCATGATCGTCGCCTCACCGTGCGCGGTGGTCCTGGCGACCATGCCGCCGCTGCTGTCCGCGATCGCCAACGCCGGCCGCCACGGCGTGCTCGTCAAGTCCGCCGTCGTGATGGAACACCTCGCCACCGCCACCCGGGTCACCTTCGACAAGACCGGCACCCTCACCCAAGGCACCCCCCACCTGACCGACATCCGGCTCCTACCCCACACCAAGCGCACCGAAGATGAGGTGCTCGCGCTGGCCGCCGCCGCCGAAAGCTCCTCCGAGCACCCCCTGGCCCGCGCCATGGTCATCGCCGCCCGCACGGCGCAGCTCCCGCTACCCACGCCGGAAGCCTTCACCTCGACTCCCGGACGCGGCGTCACCGCCCGCGTCGACGGCCACCAGGTCGACGTCGGCCGCCCCACCGCACTCGACACCGGCCATCACAGCTCGCTGCGCGCCCTCGTCGACGAGCTGGAGCAGACCCGCCGAACAGCCGTCGTGGTCCAGGTCGACGGCGAACCCGTCGGCGTGCTGGGCCTGGCCGACACGCTCCGCCCCGACGCCGCCGCCACCGTCACCCAGCTCACCGCTCTAACCGGAGGGAACCCGGTCCTGCTGACTGGTGACAACGAACCCGCCGCCCGACGCCTCGCCGCCGAGGTCGGCATCACCGACGTCCGCGCCGGCCTGCTCCCTCAGGACAAGGTCGCGGCGGTACGCGAGTTGGAAAGCCGCGGCAACCGGGTGGTCCTGGTCGGCGACGGCGTCAACGACGCCCCCGCCCTAGCCGCCGCCCACGTCGGCGTCGCCATGGGACGCGCCGGCTCCGACCTCGCCCTCGACACCGCCGACGCCGTCATCACCCGCGACGAACTCGCCACCCTGCCCGCCGTCGTCCAACTGGCCCGCCGCGCCCGCCGGCTCGTCGTCGCCAACCTCGCCATCGCCGCCACGTTCATCGCCGTACTCGTCGCGTGGGACCTCATCGGCACCCTGCCCCTGCCACTCGGCGTCGCCGGCCACGAAGGCTCCACCATCATCGTCGGCCTCAACGGACTCCGTCTGCTCCGCCGAGCCGCCTGGCACCAGACAGCAAGCCCAGCAGCAACGGAAGGACAACCGTGACGATCCGCATATCCGGACTCGGCCTTCACCTGCGGGAATGGACCGACGACGACCTGCCCGTCATGGTCGAACTCTTCGACGACCCCGACGTCGCCCAATGGACGCCACTGGCCTCGCCGTTCGACCTGACGGCGGCGCGGAACTACCTCGACCAAGCCCGCACTCGCCGCGCCGGAGGCCACAGCATCCAACTCGCCATCACCACCAACGGACACACCCCCCTCGGCGAAATCCTCCTCTTCCCCACCAACCCCACCGGCCGCACTCCACACGGCCGCGACGCCGAGCTGGCCTACGCCGTCGGCTCAGCCCACCGCCGGAAAGGACTCACCAGCCGCGCCGTCCAACTGATGACCACCTACGCCTACCAGCTCGGCAAGCGTCGCGTGATCCTGCGCATCGACCCGCACAACGCCGCGAGCATTGCCGTCGCCCGAGCTGCGGGCTTCGAACTCACCGGCGACGACCCCCTCACCCGGCGCAGCCCCCGCCCCCTCCTAACCTGGGACCACCGCTCATCGACCAGTCCCTGAACACCCAGGGACCGCGGTGGCCCAGGGCGCGTTTGCGGAACTGGATCAAGCTCAGGTGGCTCGGGAAAGCGACAAAACAACATTGATTACGCCCTGCCAGGCGTTCCGCCGGTGACGGGTGGTGGCCCTTGCCGGTGATGGTGCCCGCCCAAATCCCCTCAGGCCCCTCGACTTGCAAACGGTTAACGCTGTTGCCTTTATAAACGTGCCCATGCGGCTCGTTCTCCTACTCACTCTTTCCGCAAGCAGCTTCCGCCGCAGCCTCGCCCGCTTGGGGGTGATCGGCTTGATGTGCCGGGCGCGGTGCTGGTGACGGCCGTCACCGGGTCCCTGATCTACGCCCTGCTCCAAGTGGGAGATCGAGGCTGGGCCACGCCGACCAGGGCCTTCTGCTGGTCGCGGCAGTGGTGCTCTATGCAGCGTTCGTCGTCCGCCAGCGCCTGGCCGCCAGCCCCTCATGGATGTGCGCCTCCTCCTACTTCGACCGGTGGCCGTCGGAACGCTGCTCATCCTCGTCACGACCGCTCTGATGGTCAGTGTCTTCTTCCTCGGCACCTTCTACTACGAACGCCACCGGTCGCATCATCGGCCGTGCAGGCGCCCCAGCCTGCGCTGTTCTGGGACTTCTCCTCGCGGCAGTCGGCATGGCGACCCCCGCCCTCTGGGCCGGAACACTGGCCATGGTGGTCGGGGTAGGAGTCGCCTCCGCCGGCACCGGCGCCGTCTTTGTCGCGCCTCCGCGACCGCACTCGGCCAGGTTCAGCCGCACGAGTCCGGTCTCGCATCCGAGTCGACACCGACGAGGCATTCGAAGCTGCCTACTACGAACTTGCCGAACCGATCGACCGCCTCGCCCCCGCTGCCAAGAGCAGCGGCGACAAAATCTGACCTCCGGCCTAGTTCCGCGACGGAGCCACATCAGCGTTGAGGTAGACATCACAGGCACCTCATTCATGAATCTGATCCAGCTCTCGCCGCTGCCGCTCTGGCAACCGACTCTGCGCCCTTGTGTGCTGCGTTCTTACCGCGCCGGACTGGCGTTCGCGGACGGACGTATGGACAGTCACCCGCTCGTAGCCGCGCTGTCGCGGCCTCCGACTCCCCGCGCAGCCGGTTGTGATCTTCGTCTGTTACTGATCCGGTTCCATTGGCCGACCGATGGCGTGTAACGATGGAAGGCGTGTTACCTGCGAAAACAATGCCTGTTATCTCGCCGCTTGCCGGCGAGCCGATCAAGCGCGCCGATGCCGAGCGGCTCGCGGGAGTGTTGAAGGCATTCGCCGATCCGGCCCGACTGCGTCTGCTCAGCCTGATCCAGTCCGCGCCGGGAGGCGAGGCCTGCGTCACTGACCTCACCGGGCCCCTCAGTCTCTCTCAGCCGACCGTGAGTCATCACCTTCGGATCCTCACCGAGGCCGGCCTGCTGGAACGCGAGAAGCGCGGCGTGTGGGCGTACTACCGGCTGGTGCCGGACGCGATCACGGCGATTGCCGACCTGTTGACGCCGCCGCGCAAGCGGGCGACGAAACGGACCCGCTGAGTCACACTGTCGGGGACCGCGCTGGCGCGCAGGGGTGACAGGCTGGTTCGGCGCTGGCAACCGCAGGCGTCAATTCCCGGTCGAGGACGATCGCGGTGGCCGGAGTTGCGTGCCGAGCCAACGGTCAAGGTAGGTCAGCAACCCGCTCAGGTGTGCTGACCGGGACCGGTAGCCGATGTGTCCGTCAGGGCGAACCAGGTATACCGCAGCGGTGCCGCCGGCAACGGCGAGCCTGCGCAGCGCTGGCGCTGCGGGCGCTCCGACATCGGCCGCGCCGATTCGGTGCACGGTGAGCGGGTAGCGGTCCAGCGCGGTGGTGGAGGCGGAAGGCCACACTTCGGCCGGCCCGCACAGGAGCAGATGCCAACCGGGAGCGGCCGTGAGTTGGTGAAGGGTCTGCCCATTGGTAGACAGTGGGCTGTCGGGGAGCCGGTCCCCCGCCCGTGGCCCTCTGCGGGGGGGCCTCGTGGCCCTGCGCCGACAGCGGGCTGTGCCGGTAGCCGATGTCCAACTCGGCCATCCTCCGGAAGGCGGTGGTGCGCACGAACCGTGGCGCCATCACCACGGGGATCACCGCGGGTGCGATCCGGGTACGGGCGAAGCGGAGCAGCGGGTTGGTGTAGGTGGCGATTGTGAATGCCCGGTCGGTGAAGCGCAGCACCGTCCGGCCGACCGGCGCCCGCTCCACCTCGTAGGTGTCTAGTGCTGTGACCACAAACGTTGGCCGGGTTGGATGACCCACCGGGACGCGTCCGCGTAGCGAAACCCGGTATCCCGTAGGGGGTCGCGCTTAAGGGATCTTGTATGGCTAACTGGATGTCTCATGTCTGCGGTCGTGATCAGACTTCATTTCATGGCCCTTCGCATCGCGAGTCAGTCTGATGTTCCCCGTCTACGGCGTGTTGTGTCGCTTCTGGTAGTACTCGGCGTGGTCGGAGGTGCGGTGATTGTGCCGGGTGGGCGGTCGGCGGCTGCGCGTCCACCAGACCGGTCGAGCCTGGCCGCTGACGTGGTCGTCATGGGGGTTGACGACCTCCGGCAACTGCTTCAGTCCCGACGAGTCAGTTCGGTGCAGCTCGTTCGGGAGTACCTGCGCCGAATCAACGCCTACGAGAACGCCTACGCCGACCAGCCCGGCGTCAACGCCGTGATCGCGGTCAACCCGAAGGCCCTGAACGAGGCCGCCGCACTTGACGCCGAGCGCCGGAAAGGCCGGGTACGCGGCCCGCTGCACGGCATCCCGATCCTGGTCAAAGACAACTACGACACCCGCGATCTGCCTACCACCAACGGCTCCGTCGCGCTGGCTGGACTCCGACCGCCGGACGACGCCACCCAGGTCGCCAAGCTCCGCGCCGCCGGAGCGATCATCATCGCCAAGACCAACCTGCACGAATACGCCTCCGGCATCACCACACTCAGCTCGCTCGGCGGGCAGACCCGCAACCCGTACGACCAGACCCGCAACCCCGGCGGCTCCTCCGGCGGGACCGGCGCCGGAGTCGCGGCCAGCTTCGCTCCGGTCGGGATCGGCTCGGACACCTGCGGCTCGATCCGGATCCCGGCCGCGCACAACAGTTTGGTCGGGCTGCGGCCCAGCCTCGGCCTGTCCAGCCGGGACGGCATCCAGCCGATGTCGGCGACCCAGGACGTCGGCGGGCCAATTGGCCGCACCGTGCGGGACGTGGCCCTGGTCATGGACGCCACCGTCGGCTATGATCCCGCGGACCCGGTGACCACCGCCGCGATCGGGCAGACACCGCGCAGCTACACCAGCGGGTTGAGCACCACCGCGCTGCGTGGCAAGCGGATCGGGCTGCTAACGGACACTCTCGGCGTGTCCCCGGCCGAACAACCCGCAACCGACCTGATCCGCCAGGCTGCGGTCGACCTCACCGCGCAAGGCGCGACGGTCGTCGAAGTAGGGCACCAGCAGCGGATCCTGGAACTCGTCACCACCTCGGACGTCGTCAACGACGAATTCGAACGGGACCTCAACCGCTACCTCGCCCAGCCCGGAATCCGTTTCCCGCAAGGCCTCGCCGAGCTGGAGGGACCACATGACGTGGTCACCCTGGCCGACATCGTCACCTCCGGCAAGGTAACCCCGACCGTACTGGAAACGCTACGCAAGCGACTCAACCGTTCCCAGCCCACCGACGCGTACGCCCAGCAGTTGGCAAACCGGACCAAACTCCAGCACGCCCTGCGGGATCTGCTCGGAAGTCTCGACCTCGACGCGCTGCTGTATCCCACCGTCTCGCAGCAGGCGACCACGCTTCCGCAGGCCCAGCCGGGCAGCACTTGTCCCCTCGCCGCCAACACCGGCTTCCCAGCGCTGACCGTGCCGGCCGGTTTCACCCCTGATGGCCTGCCGATCGGCGCCGAACTACTCGGCCTCCCGTTCACCGAACCCGCCCTTCTCGCGATGGCCTACGACTACGAACAGGCCACCCACCACCGCCGGCCACCAGCCAGCACCCCACCGCTAGGGCCGTGACCAAAAACGCTCGCGATGTTGGTCAGGCTGCCGTCCGTTGGGCGGCCTGACCCCATCGGTGTTGGCGTTCGCTGCGGATACGGGCGCCTTCGCGGCGTTGGGCGGCCAGGACGTCGGGGTGGCGGGCGCTGGCGTTGCGCCAGCGCACCGCGGTGCCGGTGTCACTGGCCCATGGGGTGGGCAGCAGCCGGTCGGCGATGCCGGGCAGGCTCGGCCGACGGGCTGCTTCCGGGAACGGAGATCGGCTCGACCGGTAGGCGACCGTCGTGGGAGTGGGTAGCAGTCCGTAGGCCGTGCCGCCGGGTTCGACGAGGTCGGATAGCCCATGCTGGTGGCCTGGGGCTTTGCCGTTACGGGCGCACGGGGTGGGCAGCGTCCGAGCTCGCGGGGGCGTGTTGCGTGGGTGTGGCCAGCAGGGACAGCCGGTCCCGACGGTGGGCGGCGCCGATGTCGGATGCGCGTAGGCACAGCCAGCGCGTGTCATACCCGATCGCGGCCAGGTCGACGTGGACGACGTCGAGGCCGCGTCGACGCAGTGCGGCGACGTTCTCCACGAAGACGAGCGGGTCGAAGTATGCGAATGGCGTCGGCGACGCTGGTCCAGAGGCTGGAGTGTTCGCCGCTGATGCTGGCGCGCGCGGATGTCGCCGAGGTTGGGCACGCCGGGCCAGTGATGGGCCAGGACGGTGCGGGCGTGGCGGTCGACCTCGGCGTACCAGGTGAGTCGGCCGCCGAGCACCAGTTCGACGGCCAGGTCGAGGCCGCCGTAGCCGGTGCACAAGGATCCGATTCGCGGTGGGTGCGATTGGTCAATCACACACCCCCGCTGTCGTCGGTGGTGTCGTCCGGTCTCGGTGCGTCCGGGTTGGTGCGAGGTTGGCGGAAGATCAGCACGTCCTCGTGCGTGATCAGGTGCAGCGGGGTGCCGGCGGTGCGGGCCTTGCGGACTTGCTGGAGTTGGAAGAACGAGGGCCGGGCGATGAGGTGCCCGTCGCGGACCGCTGCGAGCAGCGCGACGCACCGTTCCGTCGGGGCGAGGCCGGCACGCAGTCCGGCGGCGATCACTGCGGATGGCAGGTCGATCAGCTGCCCGTTCTTCCGCCATGGCCGGGCGGTGACCACGACGGTGCCGCCCGGGCGCAGCAGACCCGCGCAGCCGCGCAGGATCTGTTCGAACCCGTCGGCGAGTCCGGTGAGGTCGCGGTAGGCGAGGTTCCCGCGGTCGGTGCCGTCGTTGTAGGCGTTGTCGAACTTCGCCACCCCATCTGGGCTGGGGCGGACGAGGCCGTGCACGGTGGGCCCGTACGGGGGTGAGGTGACGACGAGGGCGACCTGTCCGGTCAGTGCCGCGGGTAGCAGGGAGGCCAGTCGGGTGGCGTCGCCGCGGACCACGGATGCCCGCCCGGTGGCGCCCTGGGTGTGGGCGTGGGTGATGTTCGCGTCGGCGGTGTTGGCCCAGCGCGGCTCGTACTCGACGCCGATGGCGTCGCGGCCGGCGTGGATCGCCTCGACGAGGGTGGTGCCGATGCCGCACATCGGGTCGAGCACGAGATCGCCGGGCTGGGTGTAGGCGTGTACCGCGTGGGCGGCGATTGCCGGGAGCATCCTGGCGGGGTGCTTGACGGACTCGGGCACGTACCGGCCGCGCCGCTGCACCGGCCCGGTCTGCTGGGCGGTCGCCCACACGGACAGACCCTCCGGCACGGCGGTGTGGTGGCGTCCGTCGGTGTCGCGGTGCCGGCCCTCGTAGGTGCGGTGCCGGCCACCGGAGGTGTCTTCGGCCTGCTCGTTCCGGTGGTCAGAGGTGGGAGTGGGGTCAGCCACGGCGCTCACCCCCGTTTCGGCGCCCGTCGCGCGTTGCCGCCGCCGGGGAGAAGACGAGGAGGTCGGCGTGGACGCGCAGGTGCGCCACCGCCCACTGCTGCTGGCGGGTCTGGTGGGTGAGGGTGAGCAGTTCCTCGTCGGTGAGGTGGTAGACGAAGGTGTCGCCGTCGGTGTCGGCGGCGACCGCGACGATGTGCTGCAGGTAGCCCAAACCGACCGAGGCGGCGGCGGTGGCCACCGGTGTGAAGTCCTCCGGCCCGGCCGTCGTGGCGGCCGGCGCGGTGACGATGAGGACGAGGCAGCCGCCGGGGCGCAGCAGCCGCACGCATGCGGTCAGCAGCCACGCTAGCCGGACCCGGTTGACGGTGTCGGCGTGATTTAGTGGCCAGCAGGCCACGACCAGGCTCGTCGCTGCGGCGAGGGCCTTGGGGTCGGGGACGGTGGTGGGTGCTTCGGTGGGCAGTTGGGGGTCGGTGAGGTCATCACCGAACCAGGCGGTCATGTCCGGCACGTCACCGCCGTCGCTCTGGGTGGCGGTGTTGGGGGGTGCCGGTGGGGTGGACGGTCCGATGATCAGGCTTGACGCGTCGGTGAACCAGGCCGGGTGGTGCCTGCGGCCGCCGGCCGCGCTGACGGCGGTCAGGGCGTGGTCGGTGGTGAGGTCGACGACGACCTCGCCGGGGCGGGTGTAGGCGGCGACGAGGCGGTAGGCCAGTCGGGTGCCGATGCTGCGGCCGGTGTCGGCCGGGTGGTGGGCGGTGCGCCACACGGTGACCGGGACCGGCGGGTCACCGGCGACCTCGTCGATCAGGGTCGGGTCGACCGGCTGAGGCTCGACCGGGTGGACAGGGTCGTGGTGGTGCTGCGGCGGGTGCTCGCTCATCTGAATGTTGGCTCCGCGCCACGCGGTGATGCGCTGACGCCCTCAAACCGGGCTTTGTCAGGTCTGGCGAACGCCCCCGACGTCTGACATACCTCTGACAGCGAGGCGCCGCGATCTGACGACGATGGCTTGAGGCACGTTCGGTCGCGGCGTGCGCGTTCTGCGGACAGATGGCCGCACCGCTGCGGCCATCGTTCGTCATCAGTGGCTCTGCCCGGGCCGGTGGTGACAGACCGACGGACGTGCGGGCGTCAGTGTCATCCGACGCCGCTGCCAACCCGCGTCGTGTCACGCGCACCCGTTTTGGGCGACACCGGCGTACTGGCGTTGGTCGTTGTCAGGCTCGTCGGATCTGTCAGCGGCCCGGCTGTCAGGCCTGCCGTGGTGTCTGTCAAAGCACCTGCCCTGCTGTCAGGTGTCGTGCCGGTAGCCCCGTACCTCGTCGCGGGATCGGCGTACGTCGGCGTTCGAGGCGATGGCGCAGCGGAGTCCGCAGGTGAGGGTGACTCTGTCAGATCGGCCAAGTCGAGGGCCGGGCCGGTGTTGTGGCGTCGTGTCGGATACGGCGTCGCCGCGGTGGCGCATGTGGTGTCGGTGCGTGAGCTCAGTGTCAGGTGCCTGTGAGGCCGTTGTGGCGTCATCGTCGGGCGACACGCGTCGGCGTGCCGTTGTTCGTTAACCGGGGAGTTGTTGAGATGGCTTTGTCCGACATGGTTTGGCCCGACTCGCCACTGGACGCCGTTGAGGCCGCCTTCACGGCACTGACACACGACCCCAATCCGATGACATTCGACCTTGACATGGTGGGAAGTGACAACGGCCTGCCGGGCGGTGTCATGACATTGCCGGCGCTGCGCCGCTGGCTGTTGGCGCACCCGCGCGCCTACACCGTGCGTGACACCGTGTGGAGGGAGTTGGTGCTGCGGGCGCGTCTGCAGGGGCCGGCGTGGGTGGTCGCGGCAGCAGGCATGGCCTTGCCGGCGCTACGCCGTTGCGCCGGTCAGCTGCGTGTCGGCTGGTCCGGCGACGCCCATGACATCGACGCGGAGATCCTCACCGGGTTTCTCGCAGCGCTGCGCGACCGGGTGGACCTGTCGAAGCCGGCGCCGTACGCGTCGCTGTGCATGGCGGGGTGGCGAGCCGGGTTCGCGCTGCGCCGGCGTGTCGGTGAGGCCGTGCCCGTCGACGATGTGGAGCGTGTGGCAGGGCCGCGTACTCCCACTGTCCCCTACGGTCATCCTGACCTGCTGGTGCGGCGGGCGGTCGCGCTCGGGTTGCTGGACGTCTGCGACGAGCAGCCCTACATTGACCTGCGGCTGGGCCGGCGGGCGATCGAGCCGATCGCCGCCGCCATGGGCATCACCGTCGACGCCCTGCGCATGCGGGCCCGACGCATCGACGAGCGCCTCGCCCGCGCCCTGGTCACCGGTGTGCTCACCGGCGTTCCGTCCCCCCAGGCCGCCGCGGAACTGGCCGCGAGCGCCACGCACCGGAAAAGGACCCGCGCCGCGGTCCTCGCCGGGGCCGCGCAAACACCGGTCGCGACGGCTGGGTTGGCCGCCTGAGTACCCGATCATTGCGGGTCCGACCGTTGCGGTCGGGCCCGCACCCGTTCCCGTCGACCGTGTGTGATCGCTGTTGCCGACTCGGGTCGGCGCGGCTGCCGTCTTGACCAATGAGTTGAGGTCGCACCGGGAGTGGGATTCCGGGAACTGGTGGCGCGGTTTGCGCTGTTGGACCTGGCGGAGTTCAACGTATGCGCCTTCACTGCTGAGTGAGGGCAAGTCCTGGTGTCAGGATTCGCCGACCCTCGCCACGCGCGCTGGCTCGCCGACGGCGCTGTGGTGCAGAAGGTTGATGAGGCAGCGTCGGTGACTGACAACAGACGTGCTTCCAGGTCCGTCCGCGCTTTTCACATCCATCGTGACGCCGTCGCCGGCTGCGCTGATGACCGTCGGTTCGCCGCAGAAGGCGCAGGGCCAGGGGAGCGCCTCGAGGTGGCTGGCGCGGATTGACAGGCGGATCCAGACCGGCGGGTAGTACCGGTCGATCTCCGTGATGACGGCGTCGATCTCGGCGCCGACCGGCGGATATTCCTCGGGAAGCGCCCTCGGCGATCCTGATGGGCTGTCGATCAGCCCGGCGTCCACGGACGCGCCGACATCGGGCTGTTCGAGGACGGTCGCCAGGATCCCCCACGGCTCGTGGCGCAGGACTTTCGCCTTGACCAGTTGGCCGCGGACGACCCCGCAAGCAGCACCGTCAAAACGCTTCACGCCCGTCCGCCCCCTCTGAGTCGAGGATATGACCTTGGCGCCGCAGAGCGAGTGGGGACTGAGCTGCTGCTGTTAGACCCGCGGTGGTCCTGTTGGCGCCGTGTCAGAGCGGTGTCAGACCCGGGGGCGTTCGTCAGAGCTGACAGCGGACGGTTTGAGGGTGCGAAAGTTCCCTGGGACGGCACCAGCATCGCCGGACCCGGGTCGGGCTTTCACCCGCCGTGAGGGGGCCGGGCTGATGTCGGGCCGCTTCGCGTGCCGGACGCCTCGGGTGCCGCGCAGGTTGATGCGCTGACACCTCATCGAACCACCGCTACCCGACAAGGGAGGACGTGCTCCTCCCGGGGACGGTCCGCGTTCGTGGCGCTGTCCGCGCCCGCGCCCCCTGCGGCGGTACCCCTCTCTGACCGCCCGCGATCGCCCCTGACAGCTGATGCACGGCTGTCAGGGGCCGGAGGTGACCACATCCATGTTCCGCATCCCAGCACGTCTTCGTGCCCTCACCCGGTCCAAGGCCATCCGCCGCGTCGGCACGGTGCCCGCCGTCGCGGTCCTGTTGCTGTCGGCGCCGGCCACCGCGCACGCCGACCCCGGCGGGGTGGTTCTGGCGGCGAATTCCCTGCCCGTCGTCATCGGCAACCTTCAGTCCTGGCTGATGGGCATCCTCGCCGCCCTGGCCACCCTGTTCCTCGTTCTGGCCGGCGTCTACTGGGCCACCGCGGGCGGTGACCCGGCGCAGGTCGAGCGGGCCAAGGGAGCGTTGAAGAACGCCTTGGTCGGCTACGGCCTCGCCGTGCTCTCCCCGGTGTTGTTGCAGGTCGTGCGCGGCATCGTCGGAGGCTGACGGCCGTGGCAGGCTTCGTGTTCGATCAGCTCTTGGACTGGCTGTCCACGGCGATCCTCGCGACCCTGGACGCGCTGTTCGGGGTGATCAGCGACGTTCTACTGATCACCCCGAACGTCACGAGCTTGCCGCAGGTGCAGGCTCTGACCGGGCGTTCCGTGCTCGTCGTGGACACCGTCTTCGTCCTGGCGTTCCTGGCCGCCGGGGTGCTCACCATGAGCGCCGGCGGCAACGAAACCTCCCGCTACACGGTCAAGGACCTTCTCCCCCGCCTGATCGTCGGGTTCGTCGCCGCCCACTTCTCGCAGCTGTGGTGCGGCTTGCTCATCGACCTGGCCAACGCCGTCACCGGCGCACTCACCGCCGGTGACGCAGGCGGCGACGATGCGCTGGAGGCAGTCGAGACCCATATCAGTGCGGGGCAGGACGAGATCGCGGCGCTGCTGTTCGTGATCTGCGTGACGATCATCGCGGTACTGCTCGCGGGCACCGCGTTCAGCGTGATCGTCCGCTTCGCGGTCGTGCTCATCCTGACCGCCGCCGCGCCGCTCGCCTTGGCATGCCACGCGCTGCCGCAGACCGACTCGCTCGCCCGCCTGTGGTGGCGGGCGTACACCGGCGTCCTCGCGGTGCCCGTCGTGCAGGGCTTCACCCTGTACGCCGGGCAGTGGATGCTCACCGACCCGCAGCAGCTGCTGCCGACGCTGGGCTTGCCGGTCGAACCCGGCGGGGTGATCAACCTGTTCGTCGTCATGGTCATGCTCTGGACCACGCTGCGGGTCCCGGCCCTCATGCGTCGCTACGTGGCCGCTGGCAGCAGCGGCGGAGGGAACATGTTCGGCGCTGCGGCGCGGGTGATCGTCGTGCAGCAGGTCAGCCGCTCCCTTCCCGGCCTCGGCCGCGCGCTGCGCGTGCCGGGCCGGTGACCCGCTACCACGACGACGCCGTGAGATCGAATCGCGGTGCCACACGCCCAGCAGACCGTGACGACTCGATACCGGTCTCCGCTGACCGCCAGCTGAAGGGTGCGAATCAAGCGATGAATCCCATACAGGACTCCGACCCGAAGCCCTACCGGGCTCGTGTCCCCGCCGACGTCGACGCCCCCGACAAGGTGCTCTACGGGCTGACGTTTCGGCAACTGGCGATCCTCGCCGCCGCCGCTCTCGGCGGCTACGGCGCGTGGCGCGTCCTGCACCCGTTCGTGCCGGTGCCGATGCTCGTCGGTGCGGCGGTGCTGGTCGGGGGTCTCGTCTTCGGGGTGGCGGTGGGCCGCCGCGACGGCCTGCCGCTGGATGTCTGGCTGGTCGCTGCAGTCCGCCACTCGCGGGCCCCGCACGCGCTGTCGACGACCGACACGGGCTCCCGGCTCCCGGATTGGGTGCAGACGCCGACGACGATGATGTTGCCGGCCCCGTTGAGGCTGCCCGCCGATGCCATCGAGGATGGCGGAGAGATCCGCCTCGGCGGTGGGCGGGCGGCGATGGTCGCCGCGTCGAGTGTCAACCTCGCGCTGCGTACCGCTGACGAGCAAACCGCACTGATCGACACGTTCGGCCGCTGGCTCAACAGCCTGTCCACACCGACGCAGATCGTGGTGTCGGCGCGACCGGTGGACCTGCACTCCGCCGCCCAGGCACTGTCCCGGGCGGCGGACGATCTACCGCACTCGGCGCTGGCGAACGCGGCAGCCGATCACGCCCGTTTCCTCGACGACCTCGCCCAACACCGGGACCCGCTGCGCCGGCAGGTCCTCATCGTCACCCGCAGCAGTAGCGGCGAGCGCGGTGAACACGCGACCCGGCGGCGGGCCGACGACGCAGTCCGCGCCCTGTCAGGCCTCGGCGTCACCACCCGTGCTCTCGACGGGTCAGCCGTCACCGCCGCGATCGCGGCCGCCGCCGATCCCTACCGGCCGGCACGGCCCGGCGGGCTCGCCGCACCGGACACCGTCATCACCTCACCGGCACCCCACCAGCGTCACCGCCCCGGAAGGAACCGACACACGTGAAGCTACGTCCTCTCGCCCGCCGCGCCGATCACGGTGGACAGCCCCAACAGTTGGCGGCCACCGTCGCGCCTGCCGCGGTGGAGGTCACTCCCCGCTTCCTGCGGGTCGGCGACGGCTACGCCGCCACGCTGGTGGTGACCGGCTACCCGGCCGAGGTCGGTCCCGCCTGGCTCGAACCGCTCCTGTCGTGGCCGGGCCGGCTCGACCTCGCCCTGCACATCGACCCGATACCGGCGCCAATCGCCGCGGCCCGGCTGCGTAACCAGCGCGCCCGGTTCGAATCGTCCCGCCGCGCCGACATCGAACGCGGCAAGCTCGCCGACCCGATGGTGGAGGCCGCGGCCGACGACGCGGCGGGCCTCGCGGACCGGCTCGCCCGCGGCGCGGCGAAGCTGTTCCGTGTCGGTCTCTACCTGACCGTGCACGCCCGCACCGAAGACGCCTTGCTGGAGGCGTGCGCGCAGGTGAAAGCGGCGGCCGCGTCGACGCTGATTGAGGTGCAGCCGGCCACCTGGCGGCACCTGGCAGGGTGGACCACCACCCTGCCCCTGGCCACTGACAGCCTGCAGATGCGCCGCACCATGGACACCGCAGCCCTCGCCGCGGCGTTCCCCCTCGCCAGCGCGGATCTGCCGGCGCCGCTGCCCGGCGACCCTCCCGCCGACGGCGGGGTGCTCTACGGGGTCAACCCGGACTCGCAGGGCATCGTGTGGTGGGACCGGTGGGCGCAGGAGAACCACAACTCCGTGGTCCTGGCCCGCTCCGGGGCCGGCAAGTCGTACTTCGTGAAGCTGGAGATCCTGCGCAACCTGTACCAGCGGGTGCAGGTCGCCGTCGTTGACCCGGAAGACGAATACCTCCGCCTGGCCGACGCGGTCGGCGGCGCCGTGGTACGCCTCGGCGTGGCCGGCGTGAAGATCAACCCCCTCGACCTGCCCGCCGGGGACACCCGGCCCGACGTGCTCACCCGCCGCGGCCTCTTCCTGCACACCTTCACCGCGGTGCTGCTGGGCCAGCAGCCGCCACCGGCGGAGCGGGCCGCCCTGGACCGGGCGATCCTGGCCGTCTACCGGCAGGCGGGCATCACCGCCGACCCGGCGACCCATCACCGGCCCGCCCCGCTCCTGCGCGACCTGGCCGACTGCCTGCACACCGACCCCGACCCGGCCGCCGGGCAGCTCGCCGCCCGCCTCGCCCCATGGGTGCACGGCTCGTTCTCGCAGCTGTTCGACGGCCCGTCCACCAGCCGCCCCGACGGGCACCTCGTCGTCTGGTCGCTGCGGCACCTGCCCGACGAGCTTCGCGGCGTCGGCACCCTCCTGGCGTTGGACGCGATCTGGCGGCAGGTCGACGCCCCCAGCCGCCCGGCGGCGCGACGGCTCGTTGTCGTGGATGAGGCGTGGCTGCTGATGCGCGACGGTGAGGGCGCCCGGTTCCTCGCCCGGATGGCCAAGGCCGCCCGCAAGCGTCACGCCGGCCTGGCCGTGATCACCCAGGACGTCGCCGACATCCTCGGCACCGACCTCGGCCAGGCCGTCGCTGCCAACGCGGCGACCCAGATCCTGCTGAAGCAGGCCCCGCAGGCCATCGACGCCGTCGCCGACGCCTTCGGCCTCACCGGCGGGGAACGACGGATGCTGTTGTCCGCTCGCGTGGGACAGGGCCTGCTCGTCTGCGGCACCCACCGGACCGCATTCGAGTCGATCTCTTCGCCCGCCGAGCACCGGCTCGCCACCACCACGCCGTCCGAGCTGGTCGACCTCGACGACGAAGCGGGAGACATCCTATGAACCTGCTGATTTTGTTGGTGTCGCTCACGCCGGCGCCCGGCCCGCCCGAGCCCGGCACCGGCGTCGTGGTCCCATCCAGCCCACCCGCACGGTGGGTGCTGGACGCCGCCGCGTGGGCGGCCGCACGGCCGTGGCTGCTCGCGGTCGCGGCCGCGATGCTTGTCGCGTACGTGGCCGGGCGTAACCTCCTCGCCGGGTGGCAGCACGGCCGACACGTGGCTGGCGCGCGGCTAATCACTGTCGCTCCGCCGCCCGAGGTGGGCCCGCACGCCGCTGCGGCCTTCTGGGCGAACCTGCACGGCACGCTTACTCCGTCGCGGCGGCGCAGGCTGATCTACGGCAGCCCGCACGTGGTGTGGCAGTACACCTGGACCGGCCGACACTTGCTCGTCTCGGTGTGGGTGCCCGGAACGGTTCCGCGCGGTGCGGTCGAATCCGCCGTCCGGGCCGCCTGGCCGGGCGCGGCCTGCACCACGCACGACCAGTCCCCGCCGATTCCCCTCGACGTGCCGGCCGCGGTGGGCGGGCAGCTGCTTCCGGCCGCCGCCGAATGGCTGCCTTTACGCACTGATCACGACAGTGACCCGCTGCGGGCGCTGATGTCCGCCGGCTCCCAGCTCAAGCCCAACGAGCATGCCTGCGTGCAGATCCTCGTCCGCTGCGCCAGCACACGGCGGGCGGCGCGAGCCCGGCAGGCCGCCGGGCGGTTACGCCGCGGCACGACCGTGGTCCCGACGGTCAACCCCGCCGCGCCGCTGCGGTGGCTACTCGAGGCGTTCCTGCCCGCCCCCACCGGCCGCCGTAGCGAAACGGCCGTTCGCAGGGACCCCGGCGTGGAGCGGGATGTGCGGGCGATCCTCGATAAGACCAGTCACCCGCTCTGGGTCGTCGGCATCCGCTACGGCATCGCCGCGGCCTCCCGCCGCGGAGACGGTGACCCGTATCCGAGGTTGCGGGGCATTGCCGATACGGTCGCTTCCTCCTTCGCCGTATACACCGGCCGCAACCGCCTCACCCATCAGCCGCGTCTGAGCCGTCCGGTGGTCGTGCTCGCCGCACGGCGGCTCGGCGCCGGGTTCCTGGTGAGCGGCCCGGAGCTCGCCGCCGTGGCGGCGCTACCGCGTGACCTGGCCGTACCCGGCCTGGACCGCGCCCGGGCCAAGCCCATGCCCGCGCCAGTTGCTGTCGCGACCGGCGGGCGCGGCGTCAAAGTTCTCGGCACGGCCGAAGTCGGGGGGCACACTGTTGGGCTGTCGGTGCCGGACGCCCGATACCACACGCACATGGTCGGATCGACGGGCTCCGGGAAGACCACGTTGCTGGTGAACCTCGCCGTCGACGACATCAAAGCCGGCCGTGGCACGGTGGTGATCGACCCGCACGGCGACCTCGTCCTCGACATCCTCGACCGGCTCCCCGCCTCTGTCGGCGACCGCCTGGTCATCTTCGACCCGGACCAGCCGAACCCGCCGAACGTCAATCCCCTCGCTGGTGCCGACCCGGACCTGGTGGTGGACAACATCGTGTCGATCTTCGGGAACATCTTCGCCAAAGCGTGGGGGCCCCGGATGGATGACGTCATGCGGGTGGCCTGTCTGACGTTGTTGCGGCACGCCAACGTCACCCTGCAGCACATCCCGCCCCTGCTCAACAGCGCCCAGTTCCGGTCGGCGATGACCGTCGGTCTCGACGACCCGGCCGGCCTGTCCGGGTTCTGGCAGTGGTACGACGAACTCAATCCGGCCCTGCGGTCCCAGGTCATCGGCCCTGTTCTTGCTCGGCTGCGGGCGTTCCTGCTGCGGGACTTTGTTAAACGCAGCATGCGCTACCCCCAGCCCAGCTTCGAGATGGGTGAGGTGCTCGACGGCGGCGCCCTGCTGGTCAGGATTCCGAAGGGGCAATTGGGTGAGGACACCAGCAAGCTGCTCGGCTCCCTGATCCTCGCCCAGGTTTGGCAAGCGGCCACGGCACGAGCGAGCCTGCCACCGGACCGGCGCCGGGACGCCACGCTGATCATCGACGAGGCGCAGAACTTCCTGACTCTGGCAAACAGCCTGGACACGATGCTCGCCGAGGCCCGCAAGTATCGGTTGTCCATGGTCCTCGCTCATCAGGACCTGGCCCAGTTCCCGAAAGACCTTCTCGCAGCCGTCAGCGCCAACGCCCGCAACAAGATTTACTTCTCCTGCGCACCGGAGGACGCCCGCGTCCTCGCCCGGCATACTCTGCCCGAACTTGACGAGCACGACCTCACCCATTTGGACGCCTACACCGCCGCCGCTCGCCTCGTCGTGCAGGGGCGACAGACACCGGCGTTCACCCTGCGCACCCGCCCGCCCAAACCCATCGTCGGAGAGGCGACCGCGATCCGACGGGCCGCCGCCTGCACTGTGCGGTCACAGAACACCAGCGCCGTCGACGCACTTGTCGACCGGTTCTCATCTCGGCCTGACGATCGCCGCCGTAGGCGTGGCGCAGGCGGTGCTCACAACGGCGGCTGACCGGTCGCACCACCAAACGCACCTGACGGGCATACCGGGCGGGTACATCGGTGGCCACGGTTTCAGTTGGCGCCACCTCAAGTGCAGACAGGGACTGAGCTCATCGATCGCGGGAGGCCCTTTACGTCGGTTTGGCCGCCGGGGTTCGGATCACGTCCGAAGGTCGGGCAACCACTTGCGGCCTCGCGGCGTCGATCCGACTCTCGCCGGCTGGGCGTCGGTCCTGTCGAGCCGGCGCACTTCAGGAATGTCGTCTTTAAGCGCAAGTAGCCGTCAGGGCAGCGAAGATCGTGAATCCCTGACACACTCCATCGCAAGATCGTCGGTGGCCGACGACCAGGCGCGCCTGCGCTTGCAGGCCATCGCCGACAGCTAGCTATCACTCCACACGGGGGAGGTCCCATGCGAGTACCTCGACGGAAATCGACGAGGCGTGTCAGGGCGGTGAGACGCGCGGGCTTGATCGTGACAGCTCTTGCGTTGGTGATGTCAGCGAGCGCGGTACCGGCGCACGCGGCTGCGTCCGAACCAACAACCGCCAGCACCGGCGCCGGCGAGTTTCGGATCAAGAAACTGGGAGCTGCCAGCTCGCCGTCCGCCCGAGCCAGCAACGCTGACGACGAAGCCCAGCAGGAGCAGCAGCGGAAGCGGCGTCTCCAGCTAGCTCGGGAGGAAGGGCAGCAGGGTACGGGCGCCCGGCTCGCAGCCACCGACTACTGCAACGAGGAACTCTACGCCGAACAGACTGGCGGCATCGTCCTTAATCACTACAAGTACTGCGAGTCGACGCGTTACTCGATCGAGCACGTCGTGTGCGCGTACAAGGTGTTCGGCGTCTGCCTGTGGGAGAACCAGGTCGGGTACGCCGAGTTCCGGATGTTGACCCGCGGCGAAGGCTGGGACGGTGGGATGCCTCCCACCAGGCAGAATGACTGGGTTGATCCTGCCCTCAACCAGATCAACTGGGTGACAAGGCTCGATCAGTGGGACAAGGTCAAGGGTGACATTGGCGCCTTCCCGCTGACCGTCGAGATGCTGTGCAGCACCAACTACTCCCCCGGCCCCTGCGTCGAGGATCCCCAGGGCCACACCGACACCCGTCCGGTCGCCGCCTGGATGGCGTTCGGCGAGACTCAGCAGCGTTGGCTGCAGGATCCGAGTCGTGGTTACGGCGACGACGGGATCGCCGTTTTCGACTTCCGCAGCCGGATCAAGTTCATGGACGAGGAGGGTGAGACGGCCGGCAACTCATACCGATGCGACTCGGCGTCCTACCTCATCGGCAAGCGGGGCTGCATGTTCCACAAGACCGAGCTGTACTTCCGGAGCCTCGACCTCGCAGAAGGATCAGACGTCTACGAGGAGGCGTGGCACGTCTACGAGGCGTTCCGGCAGCCCGGCGTCACGAAGCCGGCGTTCGGCGCCAAGGACGTGCCAGGCAACCCCGATGCGGCACAACCAAAGGCGCTCACCCGCCTCTACCCTGCCTACGACCGAGCGATCTACGACAACAACCACAGCACCGCCGTCGCCACCTGCGAGGCGGACTTCCCGCAGCCCTACCAGGTAGGTCCTAACGGTGAGGCTAGGGAGTGCGACGAGTACCCGTTCCGCGCCACGTATCAGGGTGCCTCCGTGGCTGATCCGGCGCTGAACTTCTCGGCGAAGCCCATCAACGCTCTTCACAATGGCACTGGCGGCGGCCATCTGGGCTACTGGTACACGAATTCGCAGCGAGTGCTCCACCAGGACAAGTTCTTCGTGGTGTTGGTGAACACGGACTTCAGCGGCGGCGGTGGCGGTGGCGGTGGTGGTTCCGTGCCGAACCAGGCTCCGTCGGTCAGCGCAGGTCCTGACGTCACGGGAGACGAGGGGTCGGCGATCCTGTTGACCGGATCGGCAAGCGACCTGGAAACGACTCCCGCTCAGAGCTGGAGCTACACCGCTGGCCCTGACGTGGATGCCGGCGCCACCTGCTCATTCAGCAACAGCCAGAGCGCAGCCACGAAAATCACCTGCACCGACGACGGCACGTACACGGTCACCCTCACCGCCAACGACGGCGTCAACGCGGCCGTCAGTGACAGCGCAACCGTCCACGTTCGCAACGTCGCACCGCGGATGACGGGCACCGGTGTGGAGCCGTGGTCCGCGTACCGCGTCGGCACCGCGGTACCCCTCAACGGTCTCTTCACCGATCCTGGAAGCAACGACACCCACACGTGCCGCATCACCTGGGACGACGGTGGGCAGACCGAGGAATTCGCCGCCCAGAACGGCTCCTGCGCTCGCTCACACGTCTACGCCCACGCCGGCATGTACACCATCAAGACGACTGTGACAGACGACGACGGCGGGGTTGGACAGGCTCAGACGATGATCGTCGTGTACGACCCCGAAGGCGGGTTCGCGACCCAGGGCGGGTATCTCGACTCGCCTGCGGGCGCACTGACGGCTGATCCGCAACAGAGCAGCCGACTGCACGTCCAGTTCAACGTGAAGTATCAGCCCGGTGAGACAGGCCCGATACCCGGCGGCGGCAAGGTCGCTGCACAACTCGCCGGTACCAATTTCAGCCTCGACTCCACCGCCCTCGAATGGCTGGTGGTTACCCCCACGGGCAGAGTCGCGGTCAAGGGCAGCGGCACCGTCAACGGCGAGGAAGGCTACGGCTTCGTCGCATACGGCGACGATGCGCAAGACAGCGTTCGACTAGTGGTTTGGCCCCTGTCCAGCGGCCGGATCCCCGGATTCGAGACGGTGTACGACAATCGCTCCGAGGGTGACTACGACCTGGACCTGTTCGACCCACAACCGCTGGCGGGCGGGAACCTGACCGTTCACAGCTAACTGACACCGGTGGTGGCGGCTGGTGCCAACCGGCCGCCACCACCTCCTAGGAGAGGCATGCCCGAGCCCGGCCCCATCAGGCGCTACGAGGTTGCCCCATACGTCGAGTTCCGAATGTTTCAACTGTCAGACACCATCAACGTCGGCGCACCGTTGGCGGAGTTCGACCGGTCCGGCGACGACCTCGTCATCGGCGGCGCCAGCGGAGTCCTCTTCCGCTCCGCGGGCAACAACTTCTACCCCAGGGTGCGGCTGGAGCTGTGGGCCAGCGAACCCCCTGCAGATCCGGGAACCTGGGACCGAATCCAAGAGTCCGACTTCGACAGCCAGGATGGCACCGTCCAGTTCATGTCGGTCATGGCAGCGTTCGCCGGCGACGAAATCCACCTGCCTCACCCAGGGACTTACGAGGTCAGGGCCTACTGCCGCGGCCGCGAGCAGGCCGCCGCCCTGCCTGCGAGGTCTGTCGACCACCGGGGTGCAGAGGAATGGCTCGTCCAGATTTGGCCGACCAGACCATCGGACGCCGCAGAAACTGCCTAGCGCCTGACCCTGAGCGGTGCGCATACCTGCGCGTCAGCTCCTCATACCGCACCCCCGGACGCCTTCGCTCACGACCAGGGCCGCCGCTGCCGGGTGCCTTACCGATCCCTGCTCAGCTGGTTGCCGGGCAACCGGCCTCCTCCGAGTGTCTCGGCCTCGCTGCTCGATGATCCGCTGCAGCTCGCCGACGTCCAGCCGTCAAGCGATACAGCCTTCTGGCCTTGCGGGAGGCAGACCTGCTGCTGGCCGAGCGCAAGATCCGCCGGGGATCACGTTGCCCAGGTGAGGCATCCGTATCTGGCCGCCCCTCTCATATCGGGGATCGTCGCGGGCTCGCTTTCGGTGACGTGCACGCCTGACCACGTTTTTGGGCATGTCGATGAGCCGCGTCTGTCTACCGGCGTAGGCCGGAGACAACGAGCACAGATCACAAAGGTCTCGACCTTGTTCCGAGTCTGAACGCGTCCGGTCGTGCCGGATTGGGTCGGACAGTTTGATCTGTCAGTCGGCAACGTTTCCATTGCCGCTGGTCCAGCGTCGCCCCCTCCCTATGGGCTTCACCAGCCCTTCACCACCAATCACCTGCACGTACGGCGAATCCACCCACCGGGCCGGTCCGCCCTGCACACCGGCGCTGACCGATGTCGGTCGCCATCGCTCCGAACTCAGACACCCCTGCTCACTCAGGGGGTTCCACCTACTCCGCCCAAGGGAGCTCGCTCGTGTCCACCGCTCGTCAGTCCTCACGCCCATCTGCCCGCCGCCCCTCTTCACTTCGGCTGGACCGGCTCGACCGGCTGCGCCGTTTGACCGGCCGTGACCATGAACTGCTGTCGTGGTTGGCCGAGCACTACATCCTGTCCACCGATCAGATCGCGCAGGCCCTGTTTCCGTCTCGCCGCTCGGCCCTGCTCCGACTCGCAGTTCTGCACCAATTGGAGGCGGTCACCCGGTTCGTCGACGTCACCACCGGCAGCGGCCAGAACCTCTACACCCTCGGGCCCCTCGGGATGGTTGTCCATCCCAGCACGTTCAACGACCCCAAGCGGCCGGACGTGCGGGCACCCCGCTCCAGCGTCGAGCGCACCGAACGCATCGTCGGCAGCCGCAACCTGCGGCATTTGCTGGGAACCAACCAGCTGTTCATCGACCTGATCGCCTACGCCCGCCGCGACCCCAGCGCCAGGCTGGCGCGCTGGTGGTCCGAGCAGCACGCCACCGCGGTGTTCGCCCGCTCGGGCGTCCGTCCTGACGGGCACGGCGTTTGGATAGCAGGCAGCCGGGAGGTTGGCTTCTTCCTCGAGCACGACAACGGCACCGAGCCGCTCGGTACCGTCCTGCGTAAGCTCCGCGCCTACGAACAGCTCGCGATCTACGGTCCCCGCTACCCGGTACTGCTGCGCGTGCCCAGCCGCCGCCGCGAGACCAACCTGCTCTCCGCGCTCGCCGGCGTGCCCACCACCATGCCCGTGGCCACCGGCATTCACGCCGAGCATCCCGCCGGTCCCGCTTGGACCCTCGCCTCTGATCGCGGGCCGCGGCGCCGGCTGCACGAGCTGCCATCCGATCACGGTCCGGACAACCCGGCCAGCAACCCGCACCGCTTCACCAACGACCGCCCTTTCGACCTCGACCCCGAGAACCACGGCTGACACCACAGATCGGGAATCAGGAACACCACCTCGGTGTGAGGTGTCCAGATCTCACAGCCTGGCAGCCTCAGACTGGACCGACGTGGCTCTACGTCTCACGGCGCAGGTCACCGGCATTTCTGACGATCATGTGACCGGGGCTGGCTGACAGATCGGCCCGCTACCTTCGTCGTCACCACCTTTTTGATGTCGCTCTACCCGGTCCGGTCCCACCTCAGGAACCACCGCCGCACCAGCCGGCGCGCTTCGCCCACCCGCCACCAGGCCCGGTCGGCATTCGCGCCGCGCGGCGACCTCCGACCCAGGTCGCACCGAACCCAGCACACACCGCTGCTCACCCCGCTTACCCCTGATCCGTCTCATGCATCTCGTGGGCCGGTCACATCCGCACGCCCAAGTTCCGCCACACTGAAGGAGGCAATCTTTATGGTTCCTACCCCTGCGGACACCACACCGCTGACTCGCTACGGCAGCCGGGTACCGGCCGTCACACCCCGCCCAGACAACACGACCGTCGCGGCAGCGAGCACCCCTGCGCCCAGCGCGCCGGCCAGCGACGTGCAGACGCCATGCGCGACGATCCGCACGATGGTCGTCTGCCTGCCCGACGGGCTGCCCTCCCAGGCGGTCGCCGCCGCCCAACTCGACCGGCACTTCGCCGTGTCCGGCAACATGTCGCCGCGGTTCTGGGCGAGCCCCGCCATGTGGTGGTGGCAGCGCGGCCAGTTGTTTGGACTGCGCAAGGGTCGACCGGCCTACTGCGCCGGCGGACCCATCCGCCTGCTCGACCTCGTGGGCATGCGCCATGCCGCCGGTGTCAGCGCGGGCATCCGATACGAGGTGTGGCGGCGGGTCGTGCACGGCACCCGGCCGGCCACCCCGTGGCCGACCTACCTGGCCCGCCACCTGGCCTCCCCCGCCAGATATCCGCGGGAGCGGGCAGAGGCCGACTTCCACCAGCAGCCGCGCGTCAACGCGATGCGGATGCACAACGCCGTCAGCTACGGCACCCACCGGCTGCCGCTGCAGGACCTGGAAATGTTCCAGGCCGGCGGGGTCGCCTACCAGCACTACAGCGCTGCCACCGCCGTGTGCGCCGACGCGCTACTCACCTGCGACGGGTACAAGCTGGCCCCGGCGAGCGACGCCCTTTGCCACCGAGTGACCTACCTCGAGCAGGCCACACGCCATCTCGACACCATGCAGCCCCACCAACGGTTGCTCGCCGTTGCCCTCTGACACGAACGAGCCGCGCCGGCACAGCTACCCATCCCAGGGGATCGGTAGCAGCTCATTGGCTTCCCCACACCCGCAGCGGTAGGGACCGCGTGCCATGCAGGCTTTCCCATCGCCGCGCGACGGCCTGTGCTCAGGACGGCTCCCTGCGCCCGTCTCGCGGCGCCCGTTCCTAAGGCTCCTCCCGGTGTCTCCTGGCCGCCGGTCACGGGCGAGGATCGCGTCGTGGTGGCGGTGCCCGGCGCCCAGGGCTGGGGCGCCACTAAAGCCCGGCCAGCCGGACGGCCGCTCTTTCCCTCTTCCCGCTCATCGAACCCTTGGGAGGTTTTCCCATGTCCCATCGACTGTGGTTCCGGCTCGACGACGTCCTGCCCCTCGCCGAGCATGCCCTGGCCTGCCCGGTCCACCGCATCACCGGCGCGCAAGCGCGCGGGCTCACGCCGTTGGGCGCGGGTTTGATCTGGACGGGCACCAGCACCGGCGATGTGCTGGTGTCCAACGGCCTCCATGGCTGGTACAGCGAGTTCGGGGATGTTCACACCGCCGACGCGCGAACCTGGCGGCACCTTTCTGCCGATCGGCACGGTGTTGCCGGCAGATCCGACTACTTCCAGGGCTTCCTGCCTCTGCAGGCCGGATGCGCCCTGGGCCCGGTGATCGGCATGCTGCGCGATGCCCGGCACAGCGGCCGGCACTGGGTGACGGTCGACATCGATCCGGCCGACGGGCACCTCATCGGTTCCGATCGGGTGCGGGTCGTCGAGCACCGCGACCAGCTCATCCCCGCCGACGGCCGCTGGATACCCGCCACGGTCACATCGACCGCGGTCGCCGGCGCCGCCTACCCGGCGCTGGTCGCCGACGGCTACATCAGCGATAGCGGCCACGAACTGCCCCGGTTCGACCGCGCCACCGTCGAGCAGATGATCGCCGACCTCGACACAGTCCACGCCAACCCCAACCGCCGCAGCGACCCGATGCCCGGGGAGTACCCGCACCTGCGGCTGACCGGCGACGTTCTGGTCGTGTTCGACGAGCACGACGACGGCGAACACGTCACCTACCGGGAGTCCGACCGCTTCTACCCTGACGCCGGCGGCCGATACGCCCTCGGCGCCTACACGTGGCCCTGGCAGCGGCCGAACCCCGCGTGACCCAGCTCCCCACTCCTCAGGCTCGGCGCCGGTCGACGAGACGGTGCGGCGCTGCGAGCTGAACGACCCGCCATGCCATCGGGCACATCCTGCGGATCCCGCCCGCGACACTCACCCCGGCAGAGCCTCACCGTCACGAGGCCCTCGTCCCGCAGCAAGGTTGCGCACCGTCGTGGCCACCGCCGCGCCTGGGCACTTGCCTCGGAATCCGTGCACGGCATCGACGAAACGCCGCCGACACCCCCGCCGCCGAACACCGGCCGTGCGGCCGCCCGGCGTTCCTCTACCCCCGGATCTGACCACCGGGACGACGTGTCCCGAGATCCGGTCACCGCACTTGATCACTACCGCGCTTCACGCGTGGATCAGTGCTGCCCTCACCCCAGTGGAAGGACGTATGCCCATGACCGACATGCCGGAGGCTGTGCCGGCGCACAGCATGTTCAAGGTCCTCGCCGCGCTCGCCGCGCTCGGTGAGACGACCGCCTCGGCGGTGGCCGAGCACGCCGAACTCGGCTACTCCACCACCACGGCGAAGCTGCGGGCCTGGGAGCAGACCGGGCAGGCCGAGCGGTTGCGCACCGACGACGGCCGCACCCTGTGGCGGCTGACCGACACCGGCCGCGCCGCCACCGCCGATCCCGACCAGCGGCACGCCCCGGCCGCACCGGACCCGGGCACCGCAGCGGGCCGGCCAGAGACTGCCGACGAGCCCGACCAGAACGGCCAGGCCGTCGCCGCGCCCGAGCAAAGCGACCAGTTCCCCGCCGCGCCCGACGATCCGCCCGTCGAACCCGGCAACCATCAGCCAGCGGACCCGCACCCGAACACCACCGGCCCCGAGACACCGGCTGGCCCCCCTAACGGGCCGGGCGACGACGGCGATGGGCGGGAAACCGCGGTGGAGCCGACACCCGGCAACGAGCAGCCCGCCTCACCGAGCGAGAACACCCGGTCCGAGGCCAGTCATGACACGGCGCGTCGTAGGAAGGGGTCACTGCGCGGGGCGATCCTGGGCATCCTCGAGGCCCACCCCGAACGGCAGTACAAGACCGGTGAGCTGTGCAGGCTCATCGACGCCGCCAACGCCGGCAGCGGCGCGCGGAAGGCCAGCGCCGGAGCGGTCGCCAACGCGGTGATCAAGCTGGTCGCCGACGGCAGCGCGGTGCAGACCCTCGAAAAGCCCGCCACCTACCAGCTCGCCCCCACCACCGGCCACCAGTAGCCGACCATCACGTAGCCCAGGGGCGGGCGTTCAGTTTGCCCGCTTCACGCCCGCCCCCGGTGCTCCTTCCAAGACAAGGAGCGTCTTCGAGTGTCTCCCACCTTGCACACGATCGCTATCGCCGTCGGCGGGATCCTCGCCGGTCTCGCCCTCGCCGGGGCCCTCCTGTGGCGCCAGCAGCAAGCCCTTTACACCGCCCGCTACCAGGCCACGCACGACGAGATCACCGGCCTGCCCAACCGGCGGCTGCTGCTCACCCGCCTACGCGCCGCCCTTGCCGCGAACGTGCCGTGTGGGCTGGTGTTGCTCGACCTCGACGGGTTCAAAACCGTCAACGACACCTTCGGCCACGACACCGGCAACCTGCTGCTCGCCCACGTCGGCCGCCTCCTGACCAACCTCGACGCGCCCGTCGAGGTCGCCGCCCGGTTGTCCGGCGACGAGTTCGCCGTGCTCGTGCGCGGTGACCGCGACGAGACTGCGGCCGCAGCCCGCGCCGCCTGCCGCACCATCCGCGCCGCGCGCATCGACCTCGACAGCGGGGCCGTCACCGTCACCGCGTCCGTCGGCTACACCCACACCCACGACCCGCACGCCAGCCCCCGACAGCTCCTCGCCGAGGCCGACGTGGCGATGTACGAGGCCAAACGCTCCCGCACCGGTGTGCACGGCCATCACCCTCTCGCCGCGCCGGGCCGGCGCAGCCGCGACCGCCACTGAACCCAGCTCGAATGCCTGACGGACCCCGCAGCCCGATGGCTGCGGGGTCCTTCCCTTCCCGGCCCCTGCTGACAAGGGAGAACCCTGTGCTGTCCTTCGCCGCTGTCCACACCCTTGCCGGCTGCCTCCTGGCCGCCGACGCCGAAGCCGACACTCTCGGCTGGGGCACTCCGCCGACGCTGCTGCTCATCCACGACCGGCCCCTGACATCCGACGGAACCGTGCCGCTGCGGGAGATGCGCAGCGTCGAGCTCCCGCTGCGGCGCGGCGACCTGCTCACCGACCCGGCCGGGCTGCCCGCCCTGCTGCGCCGCCTCGCCGCCGACCTGCACCGCCCGAGCGCCGCCACGCCCTACGAGGCTGCCCTCGACACCATCGTCGGCGTGCTTCGGGCGGCCGAGCCGGACACGCGGGTGTTGGCGTGGGCCGCCTGCTACGACGACATCCTCACCGGCGTAGGGCAGCCCCGGCCGGCCCGGCGCATCGACGCGGTCGACACCGACGGCCGCCGCTACGAGCTCACCCGGCTGCGCGGCGAGGGGCAACCGCTGCTGCACGTCCACGACACCTCCGACACCGGCGTCCCGGCCACCTACCCGGGGCTGTCCGCGCTCCTGGCGGCCACCACCTGCCACACCCTGCGCGTGGGCGGGGGCGCGGCATGACCGGCCGTGACTCCCGCAACGACCCCGACGAGCCGGTCTTCGCCGTGTGCGGGCCCGACGGTGCAATCCGCTGCCTCGTGTGCGGGGCCGTCGACCAGGTGCTTCACGACGAGGTGCCGTCCATGGCCGGCTACGGCACCGACACCTACGCCCGGTGCACCCGCTGCGGATCCGTCGAAACCAGCGACCCGATCTTCGGGTGGCATCCCAAACCCGCCCCGTGGCCGCCCCAGGGGCAGCCGTGACGGCCACCAGCCGGCCAAGGGGGCAGCGGCGCCCAGCGAGGACGCGCCAACCCCGGTTGCTGCCCACCGCGCGGCCATGGACCTCCACCGCAGGATCCGGCCGCCGGCGTGGCACATGCAGCCACCCTCACCAACCCACCGCGCGATGAAGGAGCCCTGTCTCGTGAACACGCACTGCTTCGTCGGCACCACCAACCCGACCAATCCGCACCTGGTGCACGCCCGGTTCGTGCTCTTCGACGCCCATCCCCAGGTCGTCGTGCCCACCCTGGCCCACATCTGGGCCCACCACGCCCGCTACGACGCCCGGGCCCTGACCGACGCGATCCTCGCCTGCGACTGGGCATACCTCGACCCGGCCGTCACCGTCACCACCGGCTGTCGCTCCGCCGGTCAGCGCCCGGTGCCCGGCGTCGGCATGGCCCTGCCCGGCAACGGTGCGGCGGAGCCGGTCACCATGTTCCCGCTGTGCCAGGCCGGGCACCTCGACGCGCAGTGGATCTACCTGATCGACCCGGTCACCGCGACGGTCGCCGTGCACACCGACGACGGGCAACGAACGGCCTGCTATCCGCTGCCCGCCTGCGCCACCTCGTCCCGCGACGCGTTCACAGGTCAAGCAGACGGTGGTCACGCCGCATCGACGGTGCCGCAGGTGCTGGTGTGTGGGCGGGGAGCGCCGCGGTGAGCGTCCGCGCGCTGGGAGGCATAGCCGCCGGAGTGGTGGCCGTGCTCGCGCTGTGCGCGGGCGGGATCGGCGCGCTGTTCACCGGCGGCGGCAGCGCATCGGCGGCCTGCTTCGCGGTCGGCCCGGACGGGCAGCCGCTGCTGCTGCCGTCCCTCACCGTGTCCCCGCCCGTGGCTGGAACCGGCGGGTGGAGCGGCGAACAGGCGGCCAACGCCGCCGTGATCGTCACCGTCGGCGCGCAGCTGAAGGTGCCGCCGCGAGGTTGGGTCATCGCGCTGGCCACCGCGATGCAGGAGTCCACCCTGCGGAACCTGCCCGGCGGGGACCGCGACTCGGTGGGGCTTTTCCAGCAACGCCCGTCACAAGGCTGGGGCACTCCCGCCCAGCTACGGGATACCGGCTATGCGGCGACCAGGTTCTATCAGGGGCTACTGGCCGTCGACGGGTGGCAGGGCATGGCGGTGACCGACGCCGCGCAGGCGGTGCAGCGCTCCGCCTACCCGGGCGCGTACGCGAAGTGGGAGGACGACGCGATCGCCCTCATCCGGGTCCTGACCGGCGGCACCTCCGCGGGCCCGGTCGCCGCTGATCTGGAGCAGGCGATGAGCAACCCGCTGTGCCTGCTCGACTCAGGTGACGGGCAGCTCGGCGGCGAGCAGGTCCCGCTACCCGACGGGTTCACACTTCCGCCGAGCACGCCGTTGCCGGTGGTGACGGCGATCGGCTGGGCCTTGGCGCAGCGGGGCAGCCCCTACACCTTCGGCGGGGACTGCACCGCACCCCACTCCGGTATCCCCGCCCGCCAGTGCGACTGCTCTTCCCTGATGCAGCAGGCCTACCGGGCCGCCGGCATCACCCTGCCCCGCACCACCGCCGACCAGGTCCACGCCGGACAGCCGGTCACCGACCTCGGGGCGCTGCGGGCGGGGGACCTGCTGTTCATTCCCGGCAGCCGCGGCACCACGGCCAGGCCTGGTCATGTCGGCCTCTACCTCGGCAGCGGGCTGATCGTGCAGGCCCCGCACAGCGGCGACGTCGTCAAGATCAGCCGCCTGTCCGCGTGGCTGCCGGACCTGGCCGCTGTGCGCCGCGTCGTCGCCTGAACCACTTAGTCGGCGGCACCGATTGCCGACACCGTCGCGGACGCCTGGCGCCTGGCAGGCCACCACCCCCATCAAGTTGGAAGGAAGCACCGTGAACGAAAACAGCACCAGCAGCATCCGGCGGCAGCCGGGGGTCCGGCCCGACGACGCCACCGATTGGGTGGCGTTGGGCCGGCGGCTGCAGGAGATCCAGAACACGCTGATCCACCGCGAGCAGATTCCTCGGTACGGGGACGAGTACTACGCCGAGGCGCTGCGCCGGCTGCTGACCGACTCTCGCTCCGGCTGGATGCCCACGGCCGAGCATGACCGGCTCGTCGACCTGCACACCCAGGTGGACCGGCGCAACCTGCGGGAGGCGAACCGGCGGGCCCGCGAGGCCCGCGCCCGCTACGTCACCGCTTCCCGGAAGATCCGAGGTGAGTTGGCCGGGTGGCTGCGGCGGGTCACCAACGACCGGACGGTGCCCTCCCGCTACCGGCGAGAAGGTGTGCTGCTGGCCGCCGACTGGCTCGACCCCGCCACCGCCGCCTCCCCCTACCCCAACCCCCAGCCCTCCACAGGCACCCCAGACACCACGCCGCCGCGGCCGGTGTCGCCGCTGGACCCGCAGCTGCTGCTGATGGTCCGGGCTGCCGGCGAGCGGGAAGGCCTCCTCGCCGTCGGCTGGTGGCAGCAGCATGCGCTTACCGGACGCACCCCGTCCGAGCAGATATACATCGCCCGGCTGGTCCTCGACGGGATCGACAGCAGCGACGAGGTCACCCTGGCGGCGCTACCCCGCTTCGACGTCACCGGCTACGACGAAACCCGCTACCAGGCCCACGCCCCGGCCGGCGCGCCCGCCTGGTCGCACCTGTCCGATCACGAGCGGGCGGTGGTGATCGACGCGGCACGCGACGGGTTCACCGATGCCGTCCGCGACGGGGTCGCCGCCCGCTGCCACACCACCCTCAACACCAGTTCCACCGGCGAGGGTGAAGGGCGGCGGCGGTGACCTTCGAGCCTGGCGAGCGCGTGGCGCTCGAGTACACCCGTGACCCGCACACTCGGCTACGTCCCGGTGACGAGGGCACCGTGCGCCGCTACCACCCGGACCAGCAGGTCCTGGACGTGGACTGGGACAGCGGCTCCCGCCTGTCGATGCTCCTGCACGCCGGTGACCGCGTCCGCCCCATCATCAGCAGCGGCGACGCCGGCTGGGGGCAGGTTCTCGACGCGCTGCGCGCGGCCGGGGCGGCGGCGGGACGATCCGCAGCCGAGTGGTGGGCGCAGGATGCCGTCGGCGGCCGAGCCCACGGTGGCGTCCGCGAGCGGGCGCGAGAGGTCCTGGCCGGGATCGACAACGGCGACCCGGCGATGCTCGACGGCCTTCCGTTCGCCGACCGGGACACCCTGGCCGACGGTCGGCGTCGCTACGCCGAGCACGCCCCGCCCGACGCCCCCGATTGGGAGCAGCTGACCGGGCAGCAACGCGACCGGGCGCGGTGGGCGTGGTGCGACGGTTTCGACGAGGCGGTCGAAGCCGAGGCGGCCCGGCAGTGCCGGATGGTCCTACACCCCGACGGCGACGACCGCGACGTGAGCCACGTGTATCCGGAGCGGGTGCGTCTGGGCGGGCCGGGGGTGTTCGCCGGGGACTGGGCGTGGACGCCAAACACGGACGGGGACATGCGGATCCCGGTCGGGTTCGTCGGCGTCCTGGTCGATACGTGGAACGGGTGGGCGGTGTTCACCTGCACCCGGCAGGTGGCCGAGGCGATCGTCGCCGACCAGAACGACGCCCGCGACCGGTATCGCTCGCGGCTCGTCGCGCCGGGTGTCACCGGTGAAGGGCTGGAGCGGCTGGTCGACGAGGCGATGGCTCGCATGCGGTTCGACGGTGACGTCATCGTCGTCGACGAGACCCGCGTGCACGACGACCCGGCCGCCATCGAGCGGATCACACCCGACGCGGACGGCCGGTACGTGGTGATGGGCCGCGCCTGGACCTGGCTGCCGGTGCACCCCTACGACTGCGACCGCATCGCCGGCCGCATCCCCGACCCACCACCGAGCACCGACACGACTGACGGGAGCCTCTGATGGCCGAGGAGCTGACCGAGGAGTTCGGCGAGTACGCCCACGAGGAGATCCTGCAGGCCCTGGTCCTGCGTCTGCTGACCAGCGCCGAGTTGGACGAGCTGTGCGACGAGGTCGACCTGCCGCAGCTCACCTACGAAGGTCAGCCGGTGGCCATCGCCGCGGCCAGCACCTACCGGGAGGCCGGAGTCCTGACTCTGGACCGGGGGGTGTGGCTGGAGTTGTCCGACGGCAGCGCCTTCGGGCTGACAGTGCACATCTCCCGCCGGCCCCGCGGCGAGGTCACCCTCCGCCGCACATAGGCCCCCAGGCGCCGGGGATTGACTTGATCAATCCCCGGCCTCATGGCTTCCTTGTCGTCGCCCACCACCCAGGGCGGCGACCCCACGAACCTGCAGCCCTGCCCGGCGGCCCCGTCGTGTGCACCTCACTGGCGTTGCTGGCCACCCCTGCACCCAGGGCGCGGCCCGCCAACTGCCCGACTCCGCGCGGACACCACAACCACGTCTGCCCGCGCACCCGGACGGGCGCGCGGGCCCATACCCAAGGACAGGAGGCCCACGCATGGACCCTGCCACCCCGCCCACTGACCCGGCCCCCGATAGCTCCAGTGCCGGGCGGCGGCGCGGCCACCTCTACCGGCAGGTCGCCGCTCACCTCGCCGCCCACCCGGACCAGGTCCTCAAGGTCGGCGAGATCACCACCGCCATCGCTGCCCGCTCCACCGGGGCGGTGTTCGAAGCGTTGAAGAAGATGGCGGCCGCCGGCTACGCCACCCACCACACCGGCCCGCACCGCTTCCAGATCACGAAGGCCGGGATCGACGCGGCCGGGGCGATGCCCCCACCCGCCCCCCGCCCGGCCGGCAGCACCAGCCGCACCGCTGGTCGCCGTCACCCAGTCACCCGCCCCAACGGCGACCTGTACTTCCCCCGCAAACTCGCCGGCGCCACCGACGTGGACGTGCTGCGCCGGCTGCGGGACAAGCGAATACCCGTGCTGCTCTACGGGCCACCCGGCACCGGCAAGACCGCCCTCGTCGAGGCCGCGTTCCCCGACCTGCTCACCGTCGCCGGAACCGGCGACACGGTCGTGGAGGACTTCCTCGGCAACTTCACCCCCCTGCCCGACGGCGGGTTCGAGTTCGTCTACGGGCCCCTCGTGGTCGCGATGCGGGAGGGGCGGGCGTTGCTGGTCGACGACGCCACCCTCATCCCCCCGAAGGTCCTCGCCGTGCTCTACCCCGCGATGGACGGCCGGCGGGTCATCACCATCCCCGGCTACCGCAACGAACGCGTCGAAGCCGTCGACGGGTTCTACGTCATCGCCGGCCACAACCCGGGCGTGCACGGCGCCATCCTCACCGAGGCGCTCGCCTCCCGGTTCGACGTGCACATCGAGGTCACCACCGACTGGGACCTCGCCCGCCACCTAGGCGTCCCCACCCCCGCTATCCAAGCGGCCATCGGCCTGAACGCCGACCTCGCCGCCGGACGGGTCAGGTGGGCGCCGCAGCTGCGGGAGCTGCTCGGCTTCACCCGCGTCCGCAAGACCCTCGGCCTGCCCGCCGCGGTGGCCAACCTCGCCGGCCGCGCCCCCGAAGACGACCGCGAGCAGGTGCTCGCCGCCCTGCGGCAGCAGTTCGGCACCGACATCACCGCGCTGACCCTCGGCAAGCAGCGCTAACCCCTGAAAGGAGAACCCCCATGCCCCACCCCCATGATCACCTGCAGCACGGGCCGGCGGCCAGCGTCGACCCGCACTGGCAGACGTGGAGCGACGCCTGGACCCGACACGTCCCCGCCTTGACTGGGCGAACGGATCTGACCGTCACCGTCTCCCCCGGCGCCGGCGGCGGCGCCCCCGCCTGCTTCTACCCCGACACCGGCCGCATCGAAGTCGACGCCACCCACATCGGCGCCCCCGACATCGCCAACCCTCGCCAGCCCGGACACAAACGCCTCGTCCCGACCGCGTACGGGCTGCTCGTGCACGAAGCCGCCCACGCCGCCCACAGCCGCTGGCGCACCCCAGCCGACACCCCACCCGTCGTCGCCGCCGTCGCCGAACTCCTCGAGGAATCCCGCATCGAGCACCGGCAGCGCGCACGCCGCCGCGGCGACCGCCGGTGGCTGCGCCACACCGTCACCACCCTCGTCACCGGCGACGACGCGCCCGTCGACGACCCGTGGCACGCGGCGTACCTCGCCGCGCTGCTACTGGCGCGGGTCGACGCCCGGATCCTCACCGCCAAAGACATCAAAGGTGTCCGCGCCGCCGTCACCACCGTCCTCGGCCGCAAACGACTGCTGCAACTACGCGACGTGTGGCGGCAGGCCCACACCCTTGATGACGCCGACGCGGCCGGCATGATCGACCTGGCGTGGCGGTGGTGCGCCATTCTCGGCATCGACCCGCACCGCCAGCCCCACACCCCGATGCCGGACCCGGGTGTGTTCGCCGGGCTGCTCGCCCAGGCCCTCGCCGACTACCTCGCCCACACCGCCGGCCTCACCCCCGCCCAGTACCGAGACCAGCAGACAACGCTGCGCCATTCGGCGCCGACGACGTGGACCCGCCGCGACCCAACCCACGCCGAACGCGCCGCGGCCCGGCACCTGGCCGCCCGGCTGCGCCGCGCCCGCACCCGCCACACCGAACCCGACACCCGACCCAGCCAGATCCCACCCGGCCGGCTGCGCACCCGCCACGCCATCACCGCGCAGGCACAGGCGGCCGCCGGCAGCACGCCCACCGCGACACCCTGGCAGCGGCGCATTCAGCTGCCACCACCGAAACCCACCCTGCACCTCGGCGTCATCGTCGACGCCTCCTACTCCATGCGCCCCTACGCCGGACCGATGTCCTCGGCCGGGTGGATCCTCGCCCACGCCGCACACACCACCGCCGCGGTCACCACCACCATCGCCTTCGGCAACCGGGCGACGCTGCTCGTACCGCCACGGCAACGCCCCCACCAGGTGCTCGAACTGACAGCCGCCGGCGGCAGCAGCGCCTTCACCGACGCCGTGAAACTCGCCGACCAAATACTGCAGCTACGTCAGCCCGGTCGGCTGCGGATGCTCGCCGTCGTCTCCGACGGCGACCTACCCGACATCGAACCCGCCCAACGCCTCATCACCACCCTGCACCGAACCGGATGCGCGGTGCTGTGGCTGCGCCCCGCCGACTTGGCCGGGCACACCTTCACCGACACCACCACCATCGCCGTGGCAGACCCGGTCCAGGCCGTCGCGCAGATCGCCGACGCCGCCGTCACCGCCCTCGAACAGGCCTGACCAGCCGTCCCCCACCTGCCCGACCTGGGGGCCCCCGCCGGGACCCGTTGTCCCGCGCGGCGCCCTGCACCGCATCGGACCCCTTGCCGCACCGTTACTGGCCGCTTGCCCGGCCACTCGCGCATTCCCGCGCATCCCCGGGCACGGCCGAGCGGCCGTGCCCGGGGTCCGACCCCTGATCCGGAGAACACCGTGAACCACTCACACGACCGGGTGCCGATCACCTCACCCGCCGACCTACTCACCGCCGTGCCGTACCTGCTCGGCTTCCACCCCACCAACAGCCTCGTCCTCATCGGCCTCACCGGCCCCCGCGTCGCCGTCGCCACCCGCACCGACCTCCCCCACCCCGACGACGTCACCGCATGGGTCGACGAGCTGACCCCCTCACAGATCCGCACCCTCCGCCAAGCGGCCGCCGACCGGGCCATCGTCATCGGCTACGGACCCGCCGCCACCATCACCCCGGTCATGGACGCCCTCAACCCCCGGCTGACCGCCACCGGAATCGACCTGTTCGACGCACTACGGGTCACCGACGGCCGCTACTTCTCCTACCTCTGCCAGAACCCGGCCTGCTGCCCCACCGACGGGACACCCTTCGAACCCCACCGCAGCGACATCACCATGCACGCCATCGTCGCCGGCTGCCACGCCCTACCCGACCGGGACGCGCTCGTCGCCAGCATCGCCCCCACCAGCGGACCCGCCCGCACCGCGATCACCCGCGCCACCGCCCGCGCCAAAGCCCACCGCCACGCGCTCGTCCGCGACGCCAGCCGCAACGCGCTCATCCGAGCGGGCGAGGACATGCTGCGGACCACGCTCTCCCGCTACGCCAACGCGCGGACCCTCACCGACGACGAACTCGCCTGGCTCACCGTCCTGCTCCCCGTCACCGAGATCCGTGACGCCGCCTGGCAGGCCACCAACTCGCAACCCTGGCACGTCGCGATGTGGGCCGACATCACCCGCCGCGCCGACCCGACCCTCGCCGCGCCACCGGCCGCCCTGCTCGCCTTCGCCGCCTGGCGCCGCGGCGACGGCGCCCTCGCCTCCGTCGCCCTCGACCGCGCCCTCGCGGCCAACCCCACCTACAGCCTCGCCCACCTCATCGACCAGGTCCTGCGGGCCGGGCTGCCGCCGTCCGTGCTCGACGGCTGGCCCGACCTCAACCAACTCCGCCACCGGCTACTCGGAGACACCGATGCCTGACCAGAACCTCGATCTCCTGCGCTACCTACTCAACAGCCAGGGCTACGACCTCAACCCGGAGCAGTTCCCCGAAGCTTGCGTGAAGCAGCCCGAGCAGATCTGCGCGCTGCTGTCGGCCGCCGCCACCATCGCCGCCACCGGCGCGCAGATGAGCGTCCTGACCTACGCGGCGGACCTGCTCTGCGACGTCCACGGCGACCGCCACAACACCACGCATTCACTGCGCGAGCATCTCGAGGTCGCCGACGCTCTCACCGCCGCACTCACCCAGCACGACAAGGCCACCGCGGCCCTGCGGCGCACCTGCCAGGCCCTCAGCCGAACCGGCGAACTCGTGACCGTCGCGCCATCCGGCAGCGCTGCACCCGTCGGTCACACCGACGACGCTCCCGACTCGACGCCCTGACCACGGCTTGAGCCCCTCGCCGTCCGGTCTCCGGCGGCGAGGGGCCGCCTCCCACATCCCTTTGAGCGAGGAGAGCCCGATGACCGAGCCGACGGCGACCCCGCCGCCGCCCTCATGCCTGGAGTCCGTCCTTCAGGCCGCCTGGAACGCCTACCACCCCGACAAGCCCGCTCCCTGCGGATGGCTTACCCACACCACCGCCCAAATCCACGCCTACCTTCGCGACCGCCAGCCCACCCCGCAGCCGCAGACCGTCGCACCCACCGAGACGGTGGTGGAGCTCCGGCGCCGGATGTGGAACGCCATACGCGACGCTGTCCGGCAACACGGCATCGACATCGATCTGGCCAACCGGATCCTGGACACCATCGACCTGCCCGGGCTGCCGCGCCGCTGGCAGGTCCGCCTCACCCTGCCCGTCCTCATCGAGGTCACCGCCACCAGCCCCGAGGACGCCTTCGACACCGCCGAAGCCGCCATCGAGGACGCCGTCACCAATGCGGACCTCGAGGTCCGCTTCGAGTGGGACGGCAGCGAACACGAGGACGCGGACCCCGGCGAACTCGACCCCGACGCCACCGAACCGTCAGACGCGGCTCTGACACCCGCGCCGCCCCCACCGCACTCCGAAACCCCAGCGGCAGGCACCCACGAGAGGACAATCCCGTGACGCTGCATCTCGTGCGCAAGTACACCGGCCACGACATCACCGACGACTCCCTGACCGCCGCCCACCAACAAGGCGGCCCCCTCGGAATGCTCGCCACCGCGCTCACTCACACGTGCCACACCCTTAACGCCACCGAAGCCGAACTCACCCGGTGCGCCGAGACGATCACCGCGCACCTGGCCGACATCCACCGCGTCCTCGCCGCAGGGCCCGACGAACCGGCGCCCACGCTCAACCCCACCGGCGTGCTACAGGCCCACGGACCCCGCCTCGACACCCTCACCGCCCAACGCGCCACCGACATCAGCCACCTGCGGGCGCTGACCCGCATCTGGCTCGCCCACCACGCCCAGCAACCATCCGGCGAGAACCGGGCCGAGCAGGTGCGAAGCTTCGCCGACCAGATCCTCGCCGCCATCGATGACGACATCAGCGAAGGCATCGTGCCCGCGGGGATCGGGTCGTTCGTCGATCTGCACCGATACCTCGACGCCAACGACTACCTCATCGCCGCCGGAGTGCCCTACGACGGCACCGAGGACAGCATGGCCCTCATCACGGCGGTGCAAGGCCTGGTCGTCGCCCGGCTGCGTACCCCAGGGCGCCCGTTCTGTACCCACGGGGCGTGCACCTTCGCCGCGCACGACCACATCAGCACAACAGGCTCAAATGGCGAGGACCTTGAGCAGTCTGCGCCCCTGCGCTGCCGGCAGTGCGGGCAGCCCGCCCACTACGACAGCCGGCTCAAGGACTACCGCCACGACGACCCCGCCGTACCCGACTGCTTCCTCATCCATCGCGACGACTGACGCTCACATCGCCAGCCCGGCCGGGTAGTGCGACGACTTGATCGGGGCGCGAAGTCGAGCGTCACTGCTCACGGCCGCCACCCCGGCGAACCCGACAGCGGCATCCCCACCCGCTGGCCGGGGTGGCGGCCACCCAACCCACACCGTCCACTGCGGAGGCAGCACATGAAGCCCCACCGCCGTCCGATACCAGGTGCCGTCACCGACGTCCTGCTGTGGCTCCTCGCCGCCGATGTCGCCGCCGCTCACCGACCCGACCCAGCCGCGCCCAGCCGCTGCTCCAATCTGCGTTGCGCCCGCGAGGCATACCCGTGCCCGCCGGCACGCGACGCGCACCGCGCCCGCGCAGCCGCCACCCAACCCACCCAGCGCGCCTACGGCCGAGCCGCCGTCGTCGCGCCGGCCAAGCAATTCACCCGCTGGTTCCGACCCACCCAGCCGCCAGCAACACGGCAGCACGGCATGCCGGCGCCGCAAGCCGCCTGAAGCCAGGCCAGCCAAATCCCCGACAACCGCCGCCTGTCGGTCCCCCAAACTCCACCGCTATCAGGAGGAAGCGTTGAGTTTCCGCGCCGAGAACACTCTCGCCGGTATGCCCGTGCAGCGGTCGACCTGCGCCTGCGCATGCCCGAGTACTCCCGGGGCCGGTTCGCCCAGCAGTACCTGAAGGCGTTCCTCGAAACCCACCTCAATCACGATCCCGCCGCGCAGGCCGGCGCGCTGGACGCGTTCAGCCGCGTCGCCCACCAGCCGTGGCAGGACGGCGAGCCCTTCATCCTCGCCCCCGCCATGACGGCGGTCATCGCCGCCGCCGCGCAGGCCCTCGACCTCACCGGCGACGCCGTCGGCAACGACGTCGCCCCCAGCGACGCCGGCGTGCTGTTCCTGCCCGAACCCATCTACGAGCGCGGTATCCACGGCCAGATCACCTCCATAGGCGCGATCGCCTGGGCCAAGTTCCACAACCGTCACAGCGGGCGCACCGGCTGGTGGATCACTGGCTGGGCCGACCGCGACGATCCACTCGACCCCGCCGCCGCCCGCCGCCGCCGGCAACTGGCCAAAGCACCGGAACTCGCCGCCCAGCTCGGCCCATACGTGCTGCACTCCTTCGCCCGGATCCCCATCGGAATCCCCATACTCACCCCGGGCGAGCCGCACGAGCACCTGGACCACGACTGGGAATCTGCGCCCGACGACCGGTTCTGCATTGACGAATCCGCGCTACGGATGCGAGCAGTCGCCGCGGTTCTCTACGCCTTCTGGCGCATCCAGGAGCAACCCATCGCCACCGTCGCCAACCCGCCCCTCGATCGGCCCGTCCGCCACCGGGCCCTGCGGGCCAGCCTGCGCCACGACACCCGCGTAGTCATGCTGCGCCGAACGAAACCCGTCAGCGAGCCCACAGGCATGAGGCGAAATGGCACTACCGGGTGCGGTGCGTCGTGCGTGGGCACTGGCGGCGCCTGACCGACGCCAACGGCCGGCCGTATCGCATCTGGATCAACTCCTACAGCAAGGGGCCCGACGGGGCGCCGCTGCTGCTCGGCGAGGCCGTCTCCATCCTCGCCCGATAGACCACACCGCATCCCCGCGTACCCCGCGCTCCGCTGCGCTTGTCTGGTGCCGGTGTCAAACTCGGACACTACGGTCACGACCAGGTCCGGCTCCAACGAGCCCTGGCCTAACCACCGCGGGCTGTTGTCCCTGGAAGGTGGGCTGCAACCTCGGCTCGCCCTGTGGCCATCGCCCCCCGCCAGTAGCCACTCGCTGGGCACCGCAGCGAGTGGCTACTGCGACCTCCGTCCGGTCTCCGGTCGCAGCGCCGCTTCGACCCCGTCGTGTGCGGCGCAGTGGTACGACGAACGTGGCCTGCGGCGACACTCGAGCAATGAACGCCTCGTCGTCGAGCGGAGGATTAGGCTCGCTGAGTGAGAAGACGCGTCCTCTTTTCGTGCGCGATGTCCGGTGCTTGGAGCCGTGATTAGTGACGGGCGCAGTTACGAGGCGTGGAGCTCATCGGTGACGCGGTTTGCCTCGTGTGCGTTGTGGGCGCGCGGCGGGGGCCAGTACCGGCGCACGGTGCGTTCGGAGCGGCCTATCCGGGCGGCGATCTGCGCCGGATGCAGCGACGGGTCACGCCCGTACCAGTAGGCGACGGCTGCCGGCGTCTTGGCGGGCACCTCGATGCCGTCGTCCAGGGCGCCGTCGGGGCTGCCTTCGTTGTCCGCATCGTCCTCGGCCTTGCGTGTCCGCCCCGCCACGTGCCCCTCGCCCTGTGCGGCTGGTGAGCGAGGTGCCTTGCCGCCAGCAACTGCCGTGGTTCCATGGCCCCGACTGCCGGCGTCGGTGTTCGGCCGCACGCTGGCCTGGCCCTTCGTACCAGCTGTTTGCTGCACCTGCCCGACTCGCGTAGATGCGGTGAGCGGAACTGTCGGCGTGGCCGGGGGTCCGGCGGGCCGCCATCCCGCGGTCGGAACTGGGCCGGTCAGGGGCGGCTGGTCGTGGCTGGTTCGCGTGAGGGCGCCGGGTGACGGGCCGAAGTCACGGATACGTCCGGCGATTTCGACGAGGCTGATGCTGGCGACCACGACGAGACCGTCAACAGACAGGGGTAGCAGGTACGAGGCGGCGGCGTCGGTTTCGCCGTAGCGAGCGGCAACGCCAGCCATATGCCAGTAACTCACCCATGCGGCGATGCTGGCGATCGCGGCAGTGGCCAGCATCCGCAGCGCGGCCAGTGTCCGGCGGTGGGAGGGCACCCGGGAGATCAGCTCGACGGTAAGGAGCAGGGCCAGTGGCGGCCAGGCGGCGATGATCTGGCTGACCGGGTGTGGCCGGGCGTGCAGGACGTTCGCCGCGATGGAGGCAGCCACGCCGAGCGTGAGTACGGCACGCACCGCCCACCGCAGCCGCCGCAGCTGTACGGGTTCGGCTCGACTGACCGAGGCCTGACCGGTGCCGGTGCCGGTGGAGGCGGGCGGTGTGCCGGTCATGATGCAGCTCCGTCGCTGGGCCGCGGCACCGGCCGCGGATGGGGGCTGTTCGGCCGCTGCACCTCGGCGATGAGTTCCTCGGCCAATGCGATGGTGGCGTCGCTGGGTTCGGCGTCGATCTCGGCGAGGGCGCGGGTCAGCGCCCGGCGCAGGCCCCGGATGGCGTCGAGGTGTCCGAGCGCGGCCCGGGCGCGCATGGCTTGCTGGTACAGCTCTTCCGCGTATGGGTTGTGGCGTATTGCCGGGTCCAGGACGGTGAGCTGTTCGGCGGGGTCGTCAGCGAGAGCGTCGACGAGGGCCAGATGGGCGTCGAGGGCCTGTTGGCGTACTGCTTCCCGGTACGGTTCGATCCACTCGTAGGTGGCGTCGTCGGCGAGGTGGCCGCGGTAGGCGTCGACGGCGCGCCGCAGCGCGGCGACACGCGCTTGTGGGGTGGTGGCGTGGTCGGCGTCGCGGATGGCGGCGCGCATGCGCCACAGGTCGACGTCCACCCGGTCGTGGTTGAGCGCGTACCGCTGGTTGGGGTGGGTGAGGTAGGTACCTGGGCCGCCGATGCGGCGCATGACGGCGCGCAAGTCAGACACGTACGTGTACAGCCGCCCGGGTGCTTTGCTGGCGGGGGCGTCGGGCAGCAGGTCGTCGAGGATGGCCTCGGCGCGGGCTTCGCCGTCGTGCACTGCCAGGTACACCAGCACCTCGAGGGATTTCTTGCGTAGCGTGGGCCGCGGGCCGGCGCCGGCGATCTCCGGTGGGCCGAGAACGTTTACCTGCACCCTGCCTGCGTGCTCGTGGCCGTCCGCCTCGGACGTTTCCTCTGTACCCGTACCGGTAGCGGTGGGCTTCGGTTCGCTGAGCTGGTGGTGCTGGCCGTCCGCGTTTAGCGGGGTTGACGCGTCGGCTTCCGCTGGCTCACTGTCCAGCGGCGCGTTGCGGTCGCAGTCCTCGGCGACGATCAACTCGGGTGATACGCCGGCAGGTCCCGGCTGCGGGTTGGCCGGCCCGCCGGCAGCCTCGGTTGTCGACGGGCTAGCGACCCGTGCGGCTGACGCGTCTGGTCGCGCGTGGTACTCGGCTGTTCCGGCGGATTCAACGAAGGGAGGCGTCTGTGGCTGACCTGTGTGCGATTCGGCGAGGGTACCGAGCAGATCGCGGGTTTCGGCCGGAGTGAGGATGGCCAGTCGCTCGATGTCGGCCGGGTGCCTGCCGTGCCGGGCGGCGTCACTGTCGCCGGGTGTCGTCGTGCCGTCGTCGCTGACGGTGATGGTGTCGCCGTCGGGCCAGGCGCCGAGCAGCACGCCGTGGATGTCGAGGCGCTGGCCTTGGGCGAGCAGCGCGGCGATGCGGGTGCGCTGACGGCGGGCGGAGGCGTCGGCGAGCAGCAGGATCGGTGGCAGCGGGCCGGTCTTGGAGTCGGCGGCGCGGAGGTTGGCCACGGTGTCGACTTCGTGGGCGTAGACGAGGCGGCTGCGGCGCAGTGTCTGCGTATCCAGGAGGTCAAGGGCTTCGTCCAGACTGGCGGTCACTGTCAGCCGGGGGGTGTCGGGCAGCGCAGTGGCGTCTGCGCCGAGCAGGGTCACCGCGATCGTCGACGGCATGATCACCCAGGTGCGCTCGTCTGATGCGTGGGGGCCGCCGGCGGCGAGTGCCGCGGCGAGGAATCCGCGGGCGGCGGCGTCTGCGCCGGGGCCGGTCAGTCCGAGGCCCGCCGGTGGCCATGCCACGGCCAGCGGGTGCGTCAGCGACGGCACGACCGGGCGGGGCCCGGTTGGTGCGGCGAGGTCGGGCTCCTGGTGGCGGCGCCTGGCTGGTGACTGTTCGTCGCCGCCATCGAGGTCGTCATCCGCACCCTCGACGTAGCCCGTGAAGGGTTCGTGTGCCGTGCCGCCGCCGGACAGATTCGCGTCGGTAACGCCGGCGTCGCGGTGGCCCAGGTCGGGCACGTCGCGGGCGTGCGGGTAGTCGAGCAGGTCGGGTCCGGCGTCGCCGGGTTTGGCGGTGTCGGGTCCGGCCTGTCCGGCACGGCGTAGCCAGCGGCGGATCTGGTTGACCACGGACGGCATCGGCGCAAGGTCCGGGTCGTCGAGACGCAGGTTCGGCGATGGCGGGCGCCGGGTGTAGCGGCGGCGCCGGTGGGCCCAGACCAGCGCGACGGCGGCGGTGATCGCCGCGGCGAGTCCCAGGTCGAGCCAGCTGCCGCTGGGCAGCAGGATGCCGTAGGGCTGGTTCGGCTGCCCGGTTGGACGGCGTGTCGGCGCGGGGTCGCCGGCTGACGGTGAGGAGGTTGGCGCGTGTGACATGGACGGTGCGCTGGCGGTAGGCGGTGCAGCGGCGGCACTGCCCGGGCGGGTCGCGGATGGCCCGGCGTCGGGAGGCGCCGGGGACGCGATCGTGGGGCTTGCCGATGCCGCCGCCGTCGCTGTGGCACCGCCTGTGGGTTCGGGGGCCGTGGAGGGAGTGGACGGGCGGGGGCCTGGATCAGTCCGGGGTCCCTGGTGCCGCTGGGGTGGATCGGCCGGTTGGCGGTCGGGTGGGGTCGCGTCGGTGGGCAGGTCGAGGGTCCAGCCGGGGTAGATGAGGTTCGGGTCGCGTAGGGTGCCACCGACCTGCGGGAAGTGGCTGCCGCGGTTGAGGGCGTAGATTTCCGGCCATCGGTCGGCGTCGCCGAGTGTGCGCGCGGCGATGCGGCAGAGGGTGTCGCCGCGGCGCACGGTGTAGGTAGGCGCCGGCTCAGCCGATGGAGGATTGGCGTCGTCGCTGACCCTTGGGATGAGCGTTGCGGTGGACGGTTCAGCGGGCGGCAGATCACTGCCGCTCGTGGTGGCCTGGTCGGCGTGAGCGGTAGCGCCCGCGACGGTGGTGACGGCGGTCGCGCCGAGCAGCGCCGCCGTCAGGCTCTGGATCGGGCCGGGTAGGCGAACCGGGGTACGCCAAAGCATCCGACGTGCCAGTGCGCGGTAGACGTGGGTGAACAGGGCGGTGGCCAGCAGCAGCCACAAGGCCAGTGCCGCGACGGCGGCGAGGGCCGTGACGAAACCAGTGCTCCAGGGTTGGGAAATCCACCGCCGAACGGCATCCAGTGCGGGAAGCGCCGGCGCCCGCGTGCCCCTGGCGACTATGACGGGCACGGCGGCGGTGGACAGGAGGCTCGTAGCGACGGCGAAGGCGCGGACGGTTCGAGAGCTCACCTGGCCTCCGTTCATTTTTGGCCCCGGCGCTGGGCTTCGCCGTGGCTACGAGGCGGGCAGTGCCGTGAAGCTATGACGGCGGAGGCGGCGGCGGGGTGCGGTGTGTTCTGACAAGACCTCACACGGCCTTACACGACCTCACTCTCGCTGCTCAGCGCGATGACCGGTGGCCGCACGAGAGCGCAGACCACCTGTTGCCTGTCCCCCACGCGGTCCAGTGATCGGTCATCGGAGGACGCGAGGCGCATGAGCGGGCGGAGACGTCAGCTGTGGAATTGTCGATCTCTGCCTGGTACTGGCGTGGTGGCCCGGTCACGGCGGTCTCTCGTGGCCTCGGTTGGCCCCGACTGTCCTCGCCCAAAGGCAGGCTAATGGCACGCTGGGTTGCTCCCCTCGGCCGCCACTCACACGCGGGCGCCCTACTTGTCGTCGGCAATTAGGTAGGGCGCGTAGCCGATGGGTAGCTCTGTCACCTCTAGCTCCCTGAAGATGAGGTTGAGGTTGTGTCCGTTCCTCGCGATGCGGGCCTCGTGGAGTCGATCCCAACTTGCTCGGCCCATCCTTGGGCGTGCCGGGAATCGGCAACCAGCTGCGCTGGCGGGTAAAGCGATTGCCATCTCACTGCCCACACGTAGCCGTCGAGATCCGGCCCGATCTCCGGGTCCGTCAGCCGCTCATCCAACGACTTGCGCCAGGTGTCAGGGCCCAGGGCGGTCCTCACCTCGGCCTCACGCAGTGCTTGAAAAGGTATCGGAGGTGTGCTGGCTGGATGCCGGTCCTCGGGTCGGCGGTCACGTAGACGATGACCTCGTAGTCGCGCATGTAGTTGGTGTACGTGGTACACCACGGCCTGGTCGAACACGTCGTCCAGCGATCGGCGCAACTCGGCGATCTCCACTCCGCTTGTTCTATCAGGCGCGCCGCCGGCCTTGGGATTAGAAGAAGATCGCGGATGACTGGTCGGGCCACCGCACACCTGATCAGTTCGTCCGCCGCTGTCGGGCAGCGTCGGTGTCGGCGGAAAGGCTTGGCTGTACGGATGGCTGTGGAGCCATCCGGTTAGGTCTGACATGATCAGACGTGCCCGACTCCGAGCCCGCCGCCGGCAGCCCGCCGCCGAAGTCTGCGCCGACGGCGCGCAGTGAACCGCTGACGCTACTCGTGCTGCTGCTCGCTTCAGCGGTTCTGCTGGCGCTGTGCTTCGGCTGTACCGCCCTCTGGCTTTACAACTAACCGGCCTTCCGGAGCTGGGCCGGAGCGCCAGTTCTGGTGACCGTCCGGGGTACCGGCTACTGGCACGTGGATGGCACGGTGACCTACGCATTACGAGATCAAAATGCCGGCCCAGCCGACCCGGGCAGATGGGCGTCTAGCAGCGGGAACACCTCGCGACATCTCCCATCACTCCCCAGCTGCCGGTCGGCCTCTTGCGGACTAGATGCGGACTGCGGGACGGACGGCACGGTGCGTCAGTTGGAAGAGCGCGCTCAATCGGCCGAGCCGGACGTCGATCGGAAGTCAATCTCGAACGTGGGGTAGTCGGGCTGAGGACATGGGTCGCCCTTGTACCCGAGGCGTTCGTAGAAGGGCACGGCGCGTTCGCGGTGAGCCTGCCATTCCAGATACCGCACGCGCTGCCTTGCCCACTGCGATACCGCCGTCATCAGGGCGCGCCCCACCCCACCGAAGCGAAGGTCGGGGCGGACGTAGAGATCGTGCAGTCTGGCAACCCGGTGATCGTTGCCTGATCGAAGGTGCGGACCGTAATCCTGGACGGCCGCATATCCCGCCAGTTCGCCGTTTGCGTCGGCGCCCAGGATGACCCATCGGGGGTCCGCGACCAGGTTGAGGTACCGCTCGCGTTGGGCATCGGGGTGATCACCGTTCACGCCCATGTCCTTCAACATCGGCCATAGTCCGGGCCAGTCGTCGGGTACCAGGGAGCGAACCATGATCGGCATGTGGGCCATGGTTTCCGTCGACTGCGCTGGGATGCAAGCTGTTTGACGGGAGGCACCGCGCGGTGTAGGCGGATCTCCTCGTCGGGCAGTCGTAGACCGTCCAGCCTCCCCGGACGGGGGACAAGGTGGAGCGCCCTACCGGACGAACGACCTTGGCCCCGTCCGGGGAGGCGGCCGGCGACCTGTCCGGCTCCTGCGGGCTCATGACCCGGATGGGTGCGGGAACCCTGGAGATCGGCTACTGGATCCACAGCGGGCAGACCAGGCGCGGGTATGCGACTGGCGCGGTAAGGGCACTGACGAGCGTGGCGCTGACCCTGCCCGGCGTCGACAGGGTGGCCATCAGGCACGACGCGGCCAATCCGGCGTCGGGCGCGGTCGCGGCGAAGGCGGGGTTCACGGAGGTGGAGCGCGTGCACCGGGAACCTGAGGCGCCGGGGGATACTGGGGTCGAGGTGATCTGGGAACGCCGCCATTGACTTGCCGCAAAAGTCATGCAATCTCAGCGACCATTGACAATGGTTTAGGCGCGTACTCGGCGGTCCGGATCCGGCCGGGCCACCGTCGCAGGTCAATGAAACAGGTCGTGCCACGCCATGTCCGTGAGGTGCAGCAAATCGAGCGCGGCCTCGACCTCCCGGGAAGCGAACAGTGCCTCAATACGAGGTTTGCGTTCGGCGGACGGGACTCGCGTCCTGATCAGGGCCTTTCGCGTGGAGCGGGTGACGGGAATCGAACCGGCACTGTCAGCTTGGAAAGCTGCCGTTCGGCGCAGGAGCGGGTTGGCCACGGTGACGTCGGCATCCGTGCGGAGAGTCTCGGACGGGCGCCGCAGCAACCTTGGTGGAACGGCGCCTGTGAAGGGCGCCCCGACGATCGGCGTCACCTTCGAGAGGCCGTAGCGCCGCTCATGTTCGTGGCTGTCGGGCCGCGGCCGTCTTCCATATGCAGGCCCGCCTCGTTGAGGCGGCGGGCGTAGCCGTCGCGAAGCTTGTTCGCCGCGGCATGCTCGCCGGCAGCGGCGAGGGCGTTCACGGCGCGAGTGTTCAGGTCCGAGTTGTAGGGGTCGATACGGATGGCGGCCTGCAGCAGCATGAGGGTGCGTTGGATGTCGGGGGCGGCGTCGGCGAGGGCCACGTGGGCGTCGATGACGTGCCGGCGCACGGTTTCCCGGATCGGGTTGAGCCAAGGCCAGGCGCGTCCGGCGGCGAGTTCGTCGGGGTAGGCGTCGATGACGGCTTTCCAAGCGATCGTGGTGTGGGTGACGGCGGTGGCCGCGTTCTGGACCGCGTCGAGTAGGCGCCACAGGTCGACGTCGAGGTGGTTCGGGTTGAGGCGGTAGCGCTCGTCGGTGTGGTCGATGACGTTCAGCCCGGATGCGGTTCGGATGGTGGCGCGTAGTTCGCTGAGGGTGGTGTAGAGCCGGCCGGTGAGGGAGTGCCGCGGCGGTCCCGGCCAGATGGCGTCGATGAGCTGCCGGGTGTCGGCGCCGTCGGGGTGGGCGGCGAGGAGGACGAGGACCTCGACGGCGGCGGTACGTCGGATGGTCAGGGGTTGACCGTCGACGAGCAGTGTCGGCTCGCCGAGCACACGCAGCTCCAGTCGCCGGCCGGGCGTGCCGGGTCGGATGTGGCGGGCATTGCGGGTGGCCTGCCGTGGCAGCCGACGCTCAGGCGTCGCGGGACGGTGGGAGGGGAAGGTCGGTGAAGCGTCGTCAGGTGGTGCCGGGTCGGGTTGGGCGATCACGGTGAGCAGGTCGGTGGCCGCGACCTCGTCGAGGATGCACCAGCGCGGCCCGGACCAGTCGGGGCGGCGCGGGTCGTACAGGTGGCCTGCCGGGTCGGCATGCCATATCGGCCCGGGCGACCAGCGACCGAGTACGACAACCTTTCCGGTCCCTGCGGTCATCGCCTCCGTAAACAGGGCCAGATCGCGTCCGTCGCAGTCTTCCTCGACCAGAAGAGCGACCGTCGGTTGGCTGGTGACGATGCCCGTACCCTGGCGTTGGTCGGATTCGTCGTGCACCTGAGCCGACCCGCGTGCGGATTCGACGAGCTGCGCTGCTTCGTCGAGGTTGTCCACGATCCTCAGCTGCGGCAGTCGCTGCCCAAGCATCAGGGCGTGAGGGCCGAGCAGTTTGGTCAGGGCCGTCCCGGTGATGACGAGTGACACCGCCGGGTGGCGTTGCCCGGCGAGCAGCCCGGTGACCAGAAGGCCGCGTCCTGCGGCCAGCGCGCCCGGCCCGGTGAGTCCAACGCCGGTAGGCGGAAGGGAGCCGACGACGGCGGGTACGCCGGTCGCGGGTGTCGGCGCGGCCGCGGGGGTGGGGGCGTCGGCGAGGGCAGCTTGCACGGCGGCGGCGGTCGTGGGCAGCGGCGCCAGGTCCGGGTCCTCGCGGCCCGGCGGGCCGGGTGGGCGGGGCTGGTAGGCGCGGCGGCGGCGCAGCCAGACCAGGGTTGCGGCGGCGGCGACCTGCTCGGCGACCTCACGCGGCAGCCATCCGCCGGGTACGAGGATCCGTCGTCGGTCAGGGCGCTGCCGTCGTCATATGTCGTGGTGCTGCTGGGATCGTCGGCGGCTCCCGCCGCCACTGGGTGCGGCGCTTGCGGCGGCGGTGTGGTCGCGGCGTTGGCGCTGACGCCGAGCACCGCGGCGCCGGCCATCCCGGTCGCGGTGGCCTGCAGGGGTGTGGGCAGGGGCAGGTGCCGCAGCCAGCGTGCGGTGGTGCGGATGCGGGTGAGGGTCCGGAGGGTGACGGTGTAGGTGAGCGCGAGCCATATCAGCCAGGCGGCGATGGTCAGTGCGGCGGTGAGGGTTTGTTCGGTCAGTGGCTGTTCGATCCACGCGCGCGCCTGCTTCGCGGTCGGCCATCCGTGAATGGGTGGGCCGGTCAGGGACAGCAGCACCAGGGGTGGGCCGACGAGGAGGCTGAGGACGAGCAGCAGCGACATCAGTTGTCGCGGCCACCGCATCTCACCCACCTCCGCCGGGTGGGGATGCGGCGGGCAGCCCTGCTCGCGGCGCGGCAGGCGCGGCAGTGGTGGGACGGAGGATGCGGGTCCACAGTCGGGCCGCCCACCAGACCGCGACCGCCAAGGCGTAGATGACGCCGAGGATGCCGGCGGCCTGCTGGCTGACGATCGCGGCGGTGATCACGGCCAGGGGCGCGGCGAGGATGAGGCGGAACATCAGCGGCGACACCAGCGCCATGACCACCCCGATGCCGAGGAGCAGTCCACCGACGCGGCCGGCGGTGTCGATCCACAGCACCATTTCGGGCCACCGGTCGGCGGTCAGGGAGTACTGGATCAATGCCATGCCGACGGCGGCGGTGACGACCGAGCCGGTCGGTACCGCCAGGAGCGCGGACCAGCCGCCGTGCGGGGCACGCCATTGCCGGGCGGCGACCACCGCCATGGCCACGGCCATCAACACGATCGGGGCGATCGGCCACAGCGCCCACTTCAGGAACCCGCCCACGGGGAGGCCGAAGTATTGGCTGGCGACGACTGCGTAGAGGCCGGCGATCGCGGTGCCGAGGGAGACGGCGGCGAGGATGCCGATGCTGACTCTTCCGCCTTCGGTTCTGGTGCCGGGTGTGGGGCTGTGGGCGGCGATGAGGGAGCCGAGGATGGTTCCCGCGCCGAGGCATGCCAGTAAGGCGAACACGGCGGCCATGGTGATCTCGCCCCAGTTCAAGCCCACCGAGTAGTGCACGGTTTGCAGGTCGCGGCTGCCGCCGTGGTACTCGGCGGTCATGAAGCACTGCCAGATCAGGGCCAGGGACGCGAAGCCGGGTACCGCGATGGCCACGGCCCGGCGCACCGGCGGCACCGGCACCTCCACGTTCCCGGCGGTGAGGTTGGCGGCGCCGGCGTCCGCGGCGCCCCTGACGGCGGCGAGCGTCGGCTCAGTGAGCACGGTCGGGGCGACGCCGGTGTGCTCCGCGATGATCTTTTCGAGCTGCGGCAGGTGGGCGGTGCCGCCGACACAGTAGATGCCGGCGAGGTCGCTGGTGCTGATTTCGGCGGCAGTGATCGCGTCGCTGGTCAACTGTGCCGCGCGTTGCAGGGCCGGGAGGGCGGCTTCCTCGAGCATGGCGCCGTTCATGATGGTGGGTGGCCGGTCGGGAAGCGGCACGGTGACGGCCGGGTGATGGGCCAGCGCCTCCTTGGCGGCTTGGGCGCTGGCGGTCACCGTCCACCGCGCCGCCCCGTCGTCCGCGCCCGCGAAGGTGTTGTCGCTGGTGAGGGCGGTGACGAGCGCGTGGTCGATGGCAGTACCGCCGGCGTCCGGATCGGACAGCGTGGAAAGAACCTCGAAGCCGGCGGGCCCGCGGCGCAGAACGGTGACCTCGGCGCCCGCGCCGACGTCGCACACGGCGAGGAACGCCCCTACCGGCACCTGCATACCGGTGGCCAGGAGGTGCTCGGCGACGGCGACCGGGGCCTCCACCAGGCGCGGCTGCGGCAGCCCCGCCCGGTGCGCGACCTGCCGTATCCAGGTCCGCCGTCGTGGCCCCCAGCCGGCTGGCACCACCAACCGCACATCCCGCACCGGGCCGCCGGCCACACGCTCGGCCTCTCCAGCCACCCGCCGTAGGGTCGCCGCGACGAGGTCAGCCCGATCGGTAGGGATTCCGTCGACCGTAAGGTGGTCATCGGTTGGCTGGCGAGGGCTCGGGATGAAGCGGTTCGGCTGGTCAGTGGCGGCCTGCCACGCCTGCCGGCCCGTCCACATCTCACCGTCGTCGGCCACGTGGACGGCGCTGGGCAGGTGCGGCAGCCCGTCGAACGACAGGGCCGACGAACTGCCGTCCGGCCAGGCGAGGACGGCGACGGTGTTCGTGGTGCCGCAGTCGATCGCCAGCCGCGCCTCCCCCGCTCGCATAGACATAGTCAAACATGACTGTCACGGTCACGTCAGCCCGCCGCTACAGAACGAGGCGGTCTGGGCTGGTTATGGCCGGCGAGGTGTGCGGTTCCCTCACCTCGTCAGGCCAGTTCGGCGCCTTCCCCTCCTCGGCAGCTTCGCGCGTGATACGCCAGTCGGATGGAGGTGTTGCTGCGCGGTGGCCCGGGCGACGGGCAGGTCGTCGAGGGCGGCGGTGAGACCGTCGTCTGGCGAGCGTGTCTCTACGAGCGCACCCCGGACGTCGGGCGGTCGCGCGGCCGGGATCTGCGGGTGCACCAACACAGGCCCGACTGTTGCGAGCCGTACGTGCGCGGCTCCGAGGACCGGTGCGAATGACGCCTGCTGGCGTGAGCGAGACACCTATCAACCGTTTCCGGCGAGACCCTGCTCTCTGCCTGGAATGCCGGCCGCCCGTCTCACGTCGGCGGCCGGCACAGCAGCACCATCATGCAAGGGTCTCCTTGCCGCGCCGTCCTGCCGAGGCGGGCAGCGCGGCGGAGACGGACCGGGTGGTCAGGAACTGCAGGTGTTGAGCATGCTCTGCAGGGCGGTCTTCTCCGATGACTGCAGGGTCAGGCTCCAGGTGTATTTCACGGTGATCCACATCTTGCTGTAGGTGCACCGGTAGGACGACAGCGACGGCTGCCACGTCGAGGGGTCCTGGTCGCCCTTGGCCTGATTGACGTTGTCGGTCACGGCGATCAGCTGCGGACGGGTGAGGTCGTTAGCGAAACTCTGCCGGCGGCTGGTGGTCCACGAGTTGGCGCCGGAGCGCCATGCCTCGGCCAGCGGCACCACGTGGTCGATGTCGACGTCGGAGGCGGCCGTCCAGGTCGCCCCGTCATACGGGCTGTACCAGCGGCCCGACGTTGCAGCGCAGGAGCCGTCGACGACCACGGAAGTGCCGTCACGCTTGAGGACCTGCTCACGGGTGTTGCAGCTGCCACTGATGGTGATCCAGTGCGGGAACAGGTCCCGCGAGTACCCGGTGAGCGACCCTTGCGTGGCGACCCGCAGCCCGTTCAGCTGCGACTGGGCGGTCGCCTTGGACGGGATACCGGGCGGCGTGGCCGACGCAGGCATGGCCGCGGCACCGACAACGCCCACACCGGCGAGCATTCCGATCGCGGCGACCGCTGCGCGGTGACGCCACAGCATTCGGTGATTGATGAGTCGCGTCAGACGCATGGGGGGCCTCCTGCCCATCGGGTAAGAATTTCACAATCTCCGATGGGTGTGACCTGCGTCCAGCCATCCCGTGACAGGTTGACGACGTCCGATCAAACGGTCACGACCAAGGCAAGGCGCATGGCCGAGTTCCCCATGGTCGTCGGTGGCGGCTACGGTAGGGCACCGACCGGAGCGCGCGCATCACGTAAAGGTTGGGTCTGCGGAACGGCTACGCCGTCTTGACGCCGGCCGCTCAACGCTCGGCGGCCTGTGGCGGAGGGAAGGACAGCGATGCCTGCGGTGGAGGCATGGTTTCTCGGTGGTCCCGTCGACGGCCGCCTTACCCCGATCGAGGTCGACGAGTCCGGGCTGCTGCCCGAAGAAGTCGTGTTGCCTCAAACCGGGGTGTACGTCGGGGCCAGCGACGGCCCAGCCTCCACCCGCCACTTCCGCTACGTCCGCCACGACGACGACAGCGACCCGCCAACCTTCCACTATGCGGGGCAGGTCGGCCAGGACGTGTGACGGCGAAGCTTGTCGTTATGGCTCGGCGACGCCCAACGGCTGATCTAGGCGCTGGCCGGGGACGGCGGCTTGCAGCCGCGGCAGAAGTTCTGGACCACTCCGGGTGCCGTGATCACTTGACCAAGCCGCCTCGTGTAGGCAAGGCCTGCTACAGTCCGCTCCGATCCCGTCCAAGTCGGAGATCGGAGACAGCGTTGGCCGCGCAGTTCGATGTCAATCTCCAGCCTACCGAGCTTGCATCTCGGCTCGTCACGCAAATTCGGGACGGTATTGAGTACACGCGCAGCCGAACGCGGACGTTCAGTCGCAACGCCTCGCTGATTAGGCTGACAACTCTCGCTCTCTCCGCCTCGTCAGCCGTGATTCTCGGTCTGCAGGACCTAAATGTCTGGGCGAGCGTTGCCTTTTCTATGGTGGCGTTGACCACGCTCGCAGGGGCCGTCGAGTCCTTCTTCAACTGGCGGTCCCGTTGGGTCCTTATGGAGGAAATGAAGGGTCGCCTGCACCGACTCGAAGACGATTTGAGGTACCACCTGGCAAAAGCGGGCCCGGACGAGCTGCGGTCGGACGACCTGGACGAGTACTTCGCGCGTTTGCAAGAGATCTGGGCGGATAGTTCACGCCAGTGGACTGAGGCGCGCCGCACCGGCCAGCACCCATAACTTCGGGTCCGCCGAAGAGGTCAACGTGCTGAAAGCCCGTGTCAGGGCATTGAACGTGAGACCCGAGTCTCATTTGGCGGGGTCCTAGGCTCTGTTGACACTCCGGACGCGGCGAGCACTGCAGTGACTTGAAGCTGCTACGGCTACAATTTTGCCTTCGGCCGCGGGCCGATTACCGGCACCACGTCAGGCCGTGCTGCAAGGCCTCTCGTGCCCGCAGCTGACGCGGTCGCCACGCCTCGTGCCGTTGGTGGTGTCGCTGCTGATTGGGTCGTCGCTGAAGGGCCGGGCAATCAAGGCCGTGGGGTTGGGCCGTAGCAGGGTCGCCACCGACGACACGCCTGGGCGGCTGAGGTCCGGTGTGGAATTGAGGAACTTGGCTTTCATCCTCCGAGCCACGTCGGCATGCACGCCGGGCAGGGGCTAATCGTTCAGGCACCGCACGGCGGGACGTTGTGAAGACCAGCGCCTGCTCGCCTGAGGAAGGCGCTTGGCCGGTGTGCGCCGCGTCGTCGTCTGAACCCGCCGGTCAGTTCTTACAGATCTCCCGCCTGTCCCTGCTCAGCCAGGCGGCGCAGGCGGTCAGCAAACGCGGCGGCGCGCCTAGCCGATGCCAGATCGGCGGCCCGCGCGGTGTGGCATAGCTGGCGCTGCTGTCGGGCTCATCGGCGGGCTGCTGCTCCGCGCCTGGTGGCCGGCCATTGTCATAGCCCTAAAGCACGGTCGCCCGCCCGCGCCGCGCCGCTCTCGCCGCACCGGTTAGCAGCTGAACCCGCGGCCGTCCGGCCGCCACTCCGCGTGTCGCGGTCGGACGCCTACACCGTCGCGTCGCCCTGACCACGTTGCCCGTACACGCCGCGGCGTTCGCCCTGCCGTCGATCAGTCATCCGAGCGCAACCGCGCAACGCCGGCTGCCGCTGGCTCCGGCCGGAGTCGCCCGTCCGGGTACGGGAACCTCTTGCTGTCGCGCCGCTGGCGCCGTAGCGGAGACCTTGACGGCGGTGCCGTCCCTGCTGATGCGGCAGGTCGGCGCCCCGTCGCCACCGATTCCGACATACGACCAAGGCGGTGGCGTGTTGGTTGGTATGCCTTTGGGGTGGCGGAGCTAGCGGACGACGAACAGCCCAGCCTGAACCAGAGGCCGGCGAAGAGTGGCGAGTCGGCGTCCCGGACAGCGTCTGCGGGTCATCGGACGGCGGGGCTCGGGCTGGCTCTGGGCGCGTTGGGTGTGGTGTATGGCGATATTGGGACGAGCCCGCTGTACGCGTTGAAGACGGTGTTCACCCTGGATCGTGGTTTGGTGCCGACCGCGCCGGACGTGTTCGGGGTGATCTCGCTGGTGTTCTGGTCGATCATCCTGGTCGTGTCGGTCAAGTACGTCATCTTCATCCTGCGGGCCGACAACGAGGGCGAGGGCGGGGTGATGGCCTTGGCCGCGCTTGCCGGGAGAATGCTGGTCAAGGGCAGCGAAAGGCGCGCCGCCACTGTGTTGGCGCTGGGCGCCTTGGGTGCTGCTCTGTTTTACGGCGACAGTGTGATCACCCCGGCGATCTCGGTGTTGTCGGCGGTGGAAGGGCTGGAGGTCACCTCGCCGGGGCTGGCGGTGGTGGTGCTGCCGGCGTCGGCGGTGATCCTCACCCTGCTGTTCGCCATCCAGCGGTGGGGCACCGGACGGGTCGGGGCGGTCTTCGGGCCGATCATGCTGCTCTGGTTCGCCAGTCTGGGCGTCGCCGGCGCGGCTGAGGTGATACGTCATCCGAGCGTGCTGGCCGGGCTGTCTCCCAGTTATGCGGTCCTGTTCGTCGTGGACCACCCCGTCATCGCGTTCATCGCGATGGGCGCCGTGGTGCTGGCGATCACCGGCGCCGAAGCGCTCTACGCCGACATGGGTCACTTCGGTCGCGCCCCGATCCGCCGGGCCTGGTTCGCGATCGTGTTTCCCGCATTGACGCTGAACTACCTCGGCCAGGGTTCGTTGGTCCTCCGCGCACCGGAGAGTCGGGACAATCCGTTCTTCCTGCTGCTACCGGTCTGGGCGCAGCTGCCGATGGTCGTCCTGGCCACCGTGGCCACCGTGATCGCGTCCCAGTCGGTGATCTCCGGGGCGTTCTCGGTGTCTCGGGAGGCCATGCGGCTGGGCTTCCTGCCGCGCCTGCGCATCCGGCAGACCTCGCCCCATCAGTACGGGCAGATCTACGCGCCCGGGGTGAACTGGGCCCTGTTCGCGGCGGTCCTGCTGGTGGTGTTCGCGTTCGGCTCATCCACGAACCTCGCCGCCGCGTACGGGGTGGCGGTCACCGGTACGTTCCTGATCACCACGACCCTGTTCCTCGTCGTCGCGCGGGTTCAGTGGCACTGGAGCACCTGGCGGGTGGCGTTGTTCGCGTTCGTCTTCGGCAGCCTCGAGCTGACCTTCTTCACCGCGAACCTGGCCAAGGTCACCCACGGTGGCTGGCTGACTCTGCTCATCGCGATCGTCCTGTTCACGCTCCTGCTGACCTGGCGGCGCGGAGCCAAACTGGTCACCGCCCGGCGGATCGAACGCGAAGGCCCGCTCCGTGAATTCATCGACACCCTGCACGCCGCCAACATCCCGCGGGTGCCGGGCACCGCGGTGTTCCCCCACCCGAGCAACGAGACCACTCCCCTGGCGCTGCGGGCGAACGTCGCGCACAACCACGTACGCCACGAGAAGATCGTCATCATCACCGGTAGCACCGCGAACGTCCCCCACATCCCGTGGGATCATCGGCTGACCATCGACGATCTCGGCGACCCAGACGACGGCATCATCCACATCACCGCCGTCTTCGGCTTCCAGGACCCCACCGACTTCCCCGAGGTCCTACGCCGCGCCACCACCTACCCCCTTGCAGAAGGAATCGACTGCGAACAGGTCTCCTACTTCGTCTCGCGGATCACGCTGCGCTGCACCCGGAGCCCGGGAATGGCCACCTGGCGTAAACGACTGTTCATCGCCCTTGCTCACAACGCCGCCAGCCACGCCGAGTTCCTTCACCTGCCGGAGGAACTCACCATCGTCCTCAGCGCCGAAGTCCCCGTCTAGACTCCGCCTCGACAAGCGCCTACGAATGACACCCAATCAACAGGTCATCGCGTCGATGCCAGGATGTCGATTCCCCGGGCCTGGCCGGCGTGGTGGCAGCTCAGCCACCGACGTGGATGCCTGGTCGGCGAGCAGGGTCGGGTTCGACCTTGCGGATGATCTCCCGGACGACAGGTGGGGTATCGCCGCGGCCGAGGAGGAGGTACCGCAGCAGGTGCGCCACCGGGTTACCCTCGGACCACTCGAAGTGAGCATGTGGTCGGACGCCCATGGCATCGCGCAGGGCGAGCAGGATCGCGGCGATGGCGTTGGGCGCGGCGGGGGCGGTGGCACGCAGGATGCGGTGCCCGCCGACGTCGACGCCGGTGACGTGCAGGACACCGCTGAACTCCGAGGGGTCGACCACGTCGATTTCGAGGAAGAGCACGTCGGCGGCGCCGGGGACGGGGTTGATGCCGCGCTGGGTCCGTTCCTTGAGGCGATACTCTTTGGCGTCGCCGCTCTGGCGCCGGTTGGCGATCAGGTGCAGCCGGCCGTCGTGGACGAGGGACTCGCCGACGAACCGGCGGGCGGGCTCGTCGAACTCGACGCGTTCGGCGCGCAGCTCCGTGGTGCGAGAAACGCGGGAGATCAGAGAGACAGTGATGATCCCAGCGATGAACAGCCCGGAGATCGCGATCCCGTCGGGCTTCTCGATGACATTCTCGACAAGCGCGTATACCAACATGGCCGTCAGCACGGCGAACCCGGCGGTGGCGGCGCGTTGCCGGCGGCGCAGCGCGGAGATGGTGACCGCGACGGCCCCGGACACCATCATCGCCAGGATGCCGGTGGCGTAAGCGCCGGCCTGGGCGTCGACGTCCGCGGCGAAGGCGATGGTGATGGTGATGCTGATCAGGGTGTAGACGATGACCACGGGGCGCACGGCGCGCCCCCACTCGGGAGCCATGCCGTAGGAGGGCAGGTAGCGGGGCACGATGTTGATCAGACCGGCCATCGCCGACGCGCCGGCGAACCACAGGATCAGCACGCTGCTGACGTCGTAGACCGTGCCGAAGGCTCCACCGAGTCGCTCGTGGGCCAGATATGCCAGCGCGCGGCCGTTGGCCTCTCCGCCGGACTGGAACTCCGCAGCGGGGATGAGCACGGTGGTGACGAACGTGGTGGTGACCAGGTAGCCGGACATGATCACAGCGGCGGCGGTGAGCAGTTTTTTCGTGTTGCGGATCCTCGCCGCCAAGCGCTGCGCGTCGTCCACGCCCTCGCCCTCGCCCTTCACCAACGGCATCATGCTGACCCCGGTCTCAAAGCCGGACAGGCCCAGCACCAGCAGCGGGAAGGCCACGACCGCTGGGCCGACGATGTCGCCGATGCCACCGCGGCCGCTGGTGAGGGCATCGGTCCAGCCGCTAATAAGCGCCGGATCGCGGGCGATGTCGACCAGGCCCACGGCGACGATAGCGGCGTTGAGCGCCAGGAATACCGCGACCAGGGGAATCGCGACGCCGACGGCTTCATTGAAGCCGAGCAGGAACACCCCGCCCAAGACCAGCAGCAGCAGCACCGTCACCACCACCGCGGCGGCGGTGCCGTGCGGGAAGCCGTCGGGCAACAGCGGATTCTCCAGCAGGTGCACCGTGGCATCCGCCGACGACAGGGTGATCGTGATGATCCACGAGGTGGCCACGAACCCGAGCAGCACCAGGACGAACAGCTTGCCCTTCCAGAACGGCAACAGCCGCTCCAGCATCGCCACCGAACCCTGCCCGTTCGGGCTCTCCCGCGCCACCCGCCGGTACATCGGCAGCACCCCGAACAGGGTCAGCGCCACGATCAGCAGGGTGGCCAGGGGTGACAACGCTCCGGCCGCGAGGGCCGCGATGCCGGGCAGATAGGACAGGGTGGAGAAGTAGTCCACGCCGGTCAGGCACATCACCTTCCACCAGCTGTGGAGCGTGGCGTGCGACTCGCCAGCCTCCGGGCCTGCTGGCTGCACGCGGTGTTTGAGCAACCACCGGCTGATCGGCTTGGACGCGGGGCGTCTCGCCGCGGGCGCGTCGACGAATTCGGGAAGGGTTCTGACCGGTGGGCGGCCATCGCGGTGCTGGTCGCCGCGGGGCGACGGCGTACCGCCTGGCTTGCGGCTCGCCCTCGCGCCGGATCCCCGTTCGCTGTTCATGTCGGCTCCGTCCCTGCCTCGACCGCATCGCCGCCTCCCGCCCGCTGTGGCGTGGATCGCGCAAGCAGCAGACACAGTACCCACCCGCCATCGGACTCGATCCACCCCGACACAGCGGACCGAAATGTGATTCGGATGTGTATCGCAAGGAGCCTTGGTGGCACTGCCGCTGCCACCGACGGCGGCTGTAGGCCAGCTGCGATGATCACCGGGCGGGGGTGACCGCGGTCATCACGATGCCGGACTGAGGTCGCGAGTCCGAAGACGCCCGCACCCACGCCTCCCTGCCGGTTGGGTGAGTGAGGGGGCGCAGGTCGCTGCTATCGCCCGAACAACGGGTGGGCATTACGGTGGGACGTGGTGCCGATTCGTTGCGGGCGGTCGACTACTAGCGTTAGCCCGAGCAGCTTCATGTCATCTGCTTGGCAGTCCGCGATGGCCGTGCGCAGTGGCGAGTGTCCAGACGTGCCGCCCGCGTCGGCGCGGCCGTGGGCGATCAGGTAGTGGGGGCTGAAGGTGCGGGATCAGGTCCGGTCGACGGACTGGGCGGGCGACGCAACACCCGCCAGCTTCGGTGTCCGTCGACAACACGACCTCGTCGACCCCGGACAACCTGCGCTGCCGCTTGCGGACGATCTGCGGTTCGTACGTCCCGGCCCGATCGCGTGGCACATCGATCTCGACATGACCAATCGCCTCGGTCAGCACCGTCTTGGACCGGGTGCCGTTGCGGATGTTGCCCGACCCCACGCCAGCCGGGTCGTGCTTCTCATAGCCCAGGTGCTCGGTCATCTCCTCGTTCAGCGCGGTCTCGAGCACCGTCTTGGTCAGCTGCTTGAGCAGCCCGTCCGGGCCAGTCAGCGACAACCCCTGTTCCTTGGCCAGCCCGATCAACTCGGCAGCGGCCTGCTCCTCTGCCGAGGCTCGGGCCTCTTTTTCCGTCCAGTCACCCCGTTCAATGTCGCGATCATCACGCCACCTTCCTCGCCGGGCACCACGCCCGGCGGGTCAGGCCGGAAAAACCGTTAGATTCCACAGTCCCCACGGTCCTCGCCGGTGCCGGTGGGGCGCCGGCACCGGCAGCCCGGTGTCGAACAAAGGTTTGCCGGTGAACGATGCGGCCATGGTTAAGAGGCGCGACATGTGCTGGCGGCCTGCACACCCGGCGTACCCGGGGTACGTCGTGTGACGTGATGCGCGGAGAGGGTCCGACGATGATGCGCGCGACCGGGTGCCTGGGCCACCGTAGCCCGTGAATCGGCTGGTGGTGGTGTGGGTGGGGAGCGGCGGTGTGTCTCTGGCACAGGTTGGTGGGGTTGCCGGCAGGGCGGCGGGGGAAGTGGCTGGTGCTGGCCGGTTGGCTGGTCGCTCTCGGGTTTTTCGGCTGGCTCGCCGGCATGGTGGGCAGCGTTCAGGACAATGACGAGACGAGTTGGATGCCGTCAGGGGCTGAGTCGACCCGGGCGGTAGAGGTGGCGCAGCGGGAGTTCGGTAGCGGCGACACCGTCGCACTGGTCGTGGTCTACGTCCGCCGCGGCGGGCTCACCGAACGGGACCGCGCTGTGGTGGACCGGGACCGCGCCGGCCTGACGGGTCTCGGCGACGGCCCGGTGTCCGGGCCGGTGGAGTCCGCCGGCCGGGAGGCGGTGACGCTGACTGTCCCCGTCGCCGGCCCCCGGCTCGACAGCGGCGAGGTCGACGATGTGGTGGACCGGGCGCGGGCAGTGGTTGATGAGGGGCTGCCGGCAGCACTCGACGCGGAAGTGACCGGGCCGGCCGCCTCGCGGACGGACGCGGTGAGGGCGAACGGTGCGGTGGACAGCGGGTTGACCGTGGCCGCTGTCGGCGTGGTGGCGATCGTTCTGTTGGTCACGTACCGCAGCCCGCTGTTGTTGGCCGTGCCGCTGCTGTGCGTGGCTGCCGGAATGGTCGTCGCGCAGGGCGGCACCTACCTGGCCGGGCGGGCTGGGGCGTTGGTGTCCGGTTCGGGGTCTGCCCTCGTGGTGGTGCTGGTGTTCGGGCTGGGCACCGACTACGCGCTGCTGCTTGTCTCCCGCTACCGTGACGAGCTGCGGCGTCATCCGGACCGGCACGCCGCGATGGCGGCTGCGCTGCGGAAGGTCTGCCCGGCGGTGCTGGCTTCCGCCGCGACGATGGTCCTTGCGGCGCTGGCGTTGTTGGCCGCAGAGATGACCTCCACTCGTGGGCTCGGGCCGGTGACGGTGGCGGCGGTGATCGCCGCTCTGTTGGCGATGACCACGCTGCTGCCGGCGGTGTTGGTGGCCACGGGCCGGTGGGTGTTCTGGCCGCGGGTGCCCCGGCCGGCCAACGGCGTTATCGAGGAGCCCCGCCATCGGAGGTGGGACGCGATCGCGACTCTGGTGGCACGCCGGCCACGCCGGGTCTGGGTGCTGACCACGCTGGTGCTGGTCACCGCGAGCGCCGGAATCTCGGTGCTGCAGGTCGGCACGCTCGCCGGGGCCGACAGCTTCACACGCAAGCCGGACTCCGTACGTGGACAGGAGCTGCTCGCCGCGCACTTCCCCGCCGGCACCGCCGTCCCCGCCATGGTCTACACGTCACCCGGTGTGGCAGACCAGGTGGCGGTAACGGCACGGGACACGCCCGGAGTGGCCGCGGTACGGCCGACCGAAGGGTCGAGTTCCGGCGAGTGGGTTCGGATTCCGGTGGTTCTGGATGCCCCACAGGCCGGCACGGTGGCCCAGGAGACGATCGAGCGGCTCCGGGCCCGGGTGAGCGTTCGGGACGGTGACGCCCTGGTCGGCGGCCAGGCGGCCACATTGCTGGATCAGAACCGGGCAATGAACCGGGACCTGACCGTCATCGTGCCGTTCATCCTCGTAGTCGTCGCGTTGGTGCTGGGGCTGCTGCTGCGGGCAGTGCTCGCCCCGTTGCTGCTACTCGCTTGCACTGTGCTTTCGGCGGGTGCGGCACTGGGGGGCGCCGGGCTGCTGTTCCGGGCGCTTGGGTTCCCGCGCACCGACCAGACCGTACTCACCCTCGGGTTCCTGTTCCTGGTGGCCCTCGGGATCGACTACACGATCTTTCTCATGGCCAGGGCGCGTGAGGAGGTGGAATCCCACGGACATCGCCGCGGGGTGCTGCGCGCTCTGACCACGACCGGCGGCGTGATCACCAGCGCCGGGGTGGTGCTGGCGGCGACCTTCCTGGTCCTGACCATCACACCGGTTGTGCTGAACATTCAGCTCGGGCTGCTGGTGGCGCTGGGCGTGGTGGTCGACGCGCTCGTCGTCCGCGTCCTCCTGGTGCCTGCGATGGCGGTCTGGGTCGGCCGCCGGATCTGGTGGCCGGGCCGGCTCAGTCGGGCACCGCAAGCCCACCTTGATAGGCGAACACCACCAGCTGCGCCCGGTCCCGTGCGTGAAGTTTCGACATCGCACGACTCAGATGGGTACGGACGGTGGCCGGGCTGAGCACCAGGCGCTCGGCGATCTGGTCGTTCGACAGCCCGGCCGCCACCCACCCCACGACCTCGCGTTCCCGCTCCGTCAGCACCGACAGCCGCGGCTTCGGACCGCCCCTGCTGAAGGCTGGTCCGGCAAACCGCGCGATGACACGCCGGGTGACCGCCGGTGACAGCAGCGCCTGCCCGGCTCGGACGACCCGCACCGCCTGGAGCATCTCCACCGGTTCCGCGCTCTTGAGCAGGAAGCCCGAGGCGCCCGCGCGCAGCGCGTCGAAGACGTACTCGTCGAGGTCGAAGCTGGTCAGCATCACCACCTGGGTGCCGGCCAGCTCGGGGTCGGCGACGACTCGGCGCAGCAGCTCGATGCCGTCCAGCACCGGCATCCGTATGTCCATGAGCACCACGTCGGGCCGCTGTTCCCGCACCACGGCCAACCCGAGGCCGCCATCGGCTGCGGTGCCCACCAGTGCGATGTCGGGCTCGTCCTCGACCAGCATCCGCAACCCCATCCGGACCAGGGGCTCCTCGTCAACCACGACCAAGCGGATCACCTGGTGATCCATGTGCCATCTCCCGCCCCCGCCACCGGCAGAACCGCGTGCACCTCGAACCCCCCGTCAGCTCTGGCCCCCACGGAGAAGGTGCCACCCACCCCTGCCACCCGCTCCCGCATCCCGATCAGCCCTCGCCCGGGCGTACTCCCGGGGGCGGGTCCGCGTCCGTTGTCGCTGATCGTCACCGAGACCCCGTCTTGCCCGTACGCCACTCGGACGGTGGCCCGGTCGGCCGCGGCATGCCGCACCACGTTGGTCAACGCCTCCTGCACGATCCGATACGCGGCCAGCTCCACGGCCGCCGGCAGCATCCGCCGCGGGCCCCGCACGGTGAGTGTCACCTCGACCCCGACCTGGTTCACCGCCTCGACCAGCTCGGGAATTCGGGCGAGGTGCGCCACCGGCCGCCGATCCGGCTCTGTGCCGGGCCGACCCTCCGGCTCCGGTGCCTCCAGCGGCGCCAACGTGGCCCGCAGCTCCTCCAACGCGTGGCTACTGGTCTGCCGCACCGCCCGCAACGCCTCGGCGGCACGCTCTGGCCGCCGCTGCCACACATGAAGGCCCACCCCAGCCTGCATGTTGATCACTGCAAGGCTGTGGCCCACCACGTCGTGTACCTCCTGCGCGATCCGCAGCCGCTCGCGGTACACGTGCTCACGCCGTTCGGCGTCCGTCGCCCGCGCCGCCACCCCGCGGTAGCCTCGCACGGTCGTTCCTACCAGCCACGGCACGACCAACCACACGACGGCCAGCGGCCCCACCCCGAACGCCGGCCACGGCGTTCCGCCGCCCCACCAGGCGACCGGAATGTAGACGCCGACAGCAGCGGCCAACGCGACGAGCGACACCGGATTCGCGCACCAGGCACCGACCGAATACGCCGCCACCGAGGCCAGCTGGAGAATCGAGCTGTACGGATTACCCAGTGCCAGGTAGGCCAACGTCGCCGCCAGTGACACCCCGAGCGCCGCCACGGGCCAGACGCGATGCAGCACCAACCCACCAGCCGCCACCCCCACCAGCGCGAAACCAGCGACTCCGAGCCGCAGCCCCCGATCATTGGCCGCATCGGCCGCCCCGAGCTCCGCCAGCGCACCCAGCGTCACCGCGAGCGCGCCGTCGACGGCCAAGACCGCCCGCACACCGCCACGGGAAGCCGTCGCCCACCACATTGCTAGCCGGTCCACGGTCTCGACCGTACGCAACCATCACCTCAGCCGACGTCATCGCAGCGACGTAACCAGGGTCAACAAAATCGACAGCCAGATCGGTCCGGGCATCGGAATCACCGCTGCGCCTCGCAACGCCTGGACACCGCTCCGCCAGGAGGAATTGGGTTCGGGGCCGCGAGCGTAGGGATCGACCGGCGTCGGTAATTCGCCGGCCTTGACCTGGGCGTCTCGCTGATCGGCCGGGCAGCGGCCGCCTCGACAACTCGCCGACCCGGTGCTTCAGGCGTCGGCGGGGCGGTACTGCAAGCCGTCTACACAGGGCGTCAGGACCGCGGTCGTTCAACAGATCGAGCAGGCGGCTTCAGCAGGACGGTGGCCGGACTATCCCGCAATCCGCCCAGCCAGCTGACCAGTGGACGATAGTGGCGACAGCGCTGCCAGGCGTGACGCGAACAGGAGCATGCCACTGTCACTCGCCGCTGGCGGTGTCGTACCACTTGCCTTGAGCCAATGTCGTGCGCTGGGTACGTCGATTCCATCGTCGGCTCCCGGACGTGTCAGTTCTACAGTCCGAGCCAGCTGAGCCACAGCAGGACAACCCTCTCCGCCGCCACGCAAATCCAGCGTCTCTAGCACCGCGAGTAGCCACCGCCTGGAGCCGCTGAGTTCGACCCGACTGACGACCGGGCCATGCGCTTGGTGCCTGTTCCCCGGTTGGTGGAACGTGCACGGCCAGGTTGGTGACGACAATCAGAAGACGCCACAACATCGTCGGAGGCGCCATGTCGCAGTCGCCCAGCCCGCCCGGGCCCGCCGAACGCCAGCCGACTGTAGGCCATGGGGGCGCGCCCGGATGGCGGCCGCCGGTACCGCCTGTGCCCCCTGCCGCCTCTGCTCAGACAGGCCCGAGGTTGAAGCCTGGGACTGTTCTGATACTGGCGGCTGTAGGCGTGCTGGTCATGTGCTGCGTCGGCGGAACCATTCTGACCGCCATCGGTCTAATCCTCGGTGACGCCGCACCGCCGGAAGGCTCTCAGGTCAGTCCTACTACCGCTTCAGGGACATCGGCCGGCGCTCAGGTCGCGGAACCTGTTGTTACCGCTCCTTCGCCCACCCGGCTACGCGAGACGGTTGGTACGCCATCCGCGGAAGCGACACGTGGCGCCGCATCTGAGCCACTCTTGCCCGCCTACGAGGTCTTCGAGCGACGGGATGTGAGCGGCGGGTCCGGCGCTCGCCGTCTGGCTATCCGCGCGGAGCTTCACGTTTTTCCGGTGACCAGGCGGCGGGTTACGGATGTGGCGTCGCAGATCGTGGAGAGCCATCGAGGGCAGGGATGGCAAGCGCTGTCGGTCGTGATCACTTACGACCGGCGAGAAGTTGTGCCCAGCTTTGCCGTGTTCGAGTGGGCGCCGGACGGACGTTGGTCGGATGCCGCGACGGGCGACGGTAGGTCATGGCGGGGTTACGAGCTCAACTCTGTGCAGGTTCGGGAGAAGCTAGTGCAGCCGAACGAGTGCAGGGTGCCGACGGAGCAGGCTTATGTGCTGAATGCCGAGTTCAACGACGTGACCGAGGACAGTGTTGAGGTCAGTGAGGAAGCCGTGTTGGCGGACCTGGCCAAGCGGCACCATATCTCGGCCGCCTGCGGCCTCGTAGCGCTGAGGTGAAACGGACTGCCGCTCGCTGACAGCCGCTTCCTCGCGATGGTCTTCCTGTAGTAGAGGGTTCTGGTTCGGCAAGCTGCTCGGCCGGGCCACGTCTGGCGGGCGCGTGCAATCTAAGGGGCGCGGCGCCTCACCCTTCCAGCAACGCAATCTCATACGTCCCAGTCCGATGCGCTCACGGCGACCGGCCAGGCTGTCTTCGCCGCGGTGCCACCCGATAGAAGCCCGAGAGGCTGGCTCAGCCCCTCGCCTGCAAGGTGTTCAACGGTCCGCCAGCGTGCACGGCCTCGGCCAATTGCCTGCCTGCTCAGGCTCGCTTGCGCCGCTCGGCGTCCGACCCCCGCCGGGGGAGCCTGGTCGCGATTGTCAGCCAGTGCCAGCAGGCTTCGTCTTGTGCGCTCTAGCACGGCCCGCTCTGTCGCTCATTCCGTCCGTCACGGTCGCACAGCAGCTTGTTTGCTGACTCGCTGCTGACTCCGCCTAATCCGGGCTGGCAAGCACGCCCCAGCTCATGGGCCTGGTCGTGGTCGTAGTGCTGGACCCTATGGGTTGCCGGTGTGAGTCGGCCTCACGTCATGACGGCCGAGGTGATGGTCCCCGGAAGTAGGCTCCCTCGCCGTGACCACAACACTTTCGATCATCGCCGTCGTTATCAGTGCCGTCGCATTAGCAGCGTCGTGGTGGCTCGGCGTGCGCAGCGCCAGAGCAGCAGAGAGCAGCGCTGCCGAAGCCAGAAAGGTAGCCCAGCTGGAACTCGACCGGGACCACGAGGCTTACCGGCCGCCGCAACCGCACAACCCGCGCTTTGAGATGTCGACCAACCCCCGAACCGGCGATCACAACCTCTCCTTCGTGTTTACACCGTCACGCAGCTACCGCATCTTGGGCGAATCCCTGGAGGGAGGATCACGTAGCCCACTCTCGATGAACGGAATGGTGCACCCCGCCGGGCAAGAGGTGCGGGTGTTTGTACAGACAATTCGTCCGGTGCGCGAGACAGCCTCGGTGGAGAAGCTGCGCCTCAGGTTCTGGCCTCCTGCTGCTGTCGACGAAGGTGTAGAGCACTGGACATGCCGCTGCGGCCGTCCGACGGCTTCCGATGGGCCGGCACACTGGGAGTGGCTCGTGACGGTCGAAACGCCCGAAGATCCGGACTACGACATCATGGAGACCATCGGATAGCTTCCAATGTCGCCGGACGTGACCGTCACCCCGGAGGTCAGTCTCGATGGATGACATCTCGCTTACAAGCTCTGTGCGTCGCGTCCGCACCCGTCCGGCACCGGCTGCACGCTCGGAGCTTCGTCCGTGTTGGCACCTGTCAGCGTGCCGCCGTCCGGCGGCGTTGCTGTCAGCGTTGCTGTCGACCGCCGCTCCGCCAGCGACCCAGGCCGACCCGTCATGGTCCGGTCCCCACGCACGCATGTCGTCGCGCAGGTGAGCCGAACGCGGGTGTGCAACGATGATCGGCATGTCGACTCCACGAAAGGGCAATGCCGCGTAGGCGCCCCCGCACAACTGCGTGCCGACTCGATCTTCCGGCGACCGCTTGATGGGTCAACCTCTGTCGTCCCCGGGCTCTCGGTTCGGGGTCTGAAAGCCATCGCCTACCTCGAACGCACCCGCCTCTGGAACCAAGCCGTGTGTGATGCACTGCGGACCTGGTCATGGTTCGTGCGCCACCCCTGGCATCGCTTGTGGGATTCGACCGCCGGGTGTGGGGTGATGGAGTGCTGTCCGAATCCGCCCGAGCTGCGCTGGATCCTGGACGTCGCCGTTGCGGTCCTGCCACCGAAGGATGCCCGAACTTTCCGCAAGCAGATCGCAGCCCTCGATGAGCAGTGGTGACACGCCGCAAGGGCATCTCGTCGGCTCGGGCGCTTTCGACCCGTCGTTCATGACCCCCGTCGGGGGGAGCCGGATATGGCTTATCAACGGCTGTGGTTCGCGATTGCGGGACGTGGTTGGGTGCAGGGGGGACGCGGTCTGACGGTGTCTCAGGTTTCAGGTTCGCGTCGCTCTTGCTGCCTCCCTGCTGCCTCTCTGCTGCCTGAGGGCAAGCAGTCGGCACGCCGATAGTCTCACCCGCATGTCTGAGCCCATCACCGAAACCCAGCGGACGTACGACGCCATCTCGACGACGTACGCTCGGGTCAACTCGACCATTGACCCCAGGCTCCTGGAAGACATTGCGCTGCTGACCGCACGCCTTCCATCAGGGGGCATGGTGGCCGATGTTGGTTGCGGTCCCGGCCGCGAGGTCAAGCTCCTGCGAGAGCGTGGCTTGCGAGTGATCGGCTTCGACCTGTCTCTCGGGCAACTGCGGACCGGTGGCATGCCGGGCGTCGCCCAAGCCGACATGCGGCAGCTTCCTCTACGGTCTGGAGCAGTTGACGCTGTCTGGTGCCAGGCAGCCTTGTTGCACATTCCCCGTAAAGCGGTACCCGCAGTCCTCGGCGAGTTCGCTCGCACGATTCGTCCCGGCGGCCAGCTTTACCTGAACGTGACGGAAGGCGACGGCGAAGGCTGGGAGACCGCATCCAACTACGGCTCGAACCGCAGACGCTGGTTCACCTTCCACCGCCTGCCGGATCTAACCGCCCTGCTCGTCACGGCCGGCTTCAAGGTGCATCACACGAGCCAGACCCGGTCTAGCAGGACCTGGCTCGCCCTACACGCTCACCGACTCGACACGGACGAGTGAGCACTCGTTCACAAGGCGCTTTCGGCGAAGCTCGCCGTGTCCGCAGACGTCCACGGGGTCCGGGTGGCGAGGCGGCACCCGTCCGCACTCGTCCGTCCTGGGCCGCTGCCGTTGATGTCAGGGCTGATGTCATGCCGCCGCTGTTGCCCGGCATCCTGTCCGCTGGTGGGTGATGATGACCCCGTCGGGGGGATACGTACTCAATCTGTTGCCTGTTGGCGACGGGTGGTGGTCCTCGCCAACGAGCAGGTGCCGGCCGTCATCGCTTAGCGTTCGGGACCGGCCCGCATCGAGGCTCGCGCTGCCTTCCTGCTGCCTCGCTGCCCGAAGCCTTGCTTACGAGCTCAAACCCCCGCCGCGGATGCGGTCTCAAGCTGTCGGCTGCTGCTAACTGGTGGCATCTCGCGCCCATAAGCAGGTGCCGGGGATGTCCCCGGTCCCTGCTGGGAAGACGCCCGGGGCAGCCACTTCCGATCACTGCGAGTTTGCTTCTAGTTCCTCAAGGTAGAGGTTCACAAATTGCATGGTCTCAACAAAGCTCTCCGATCGGTCAGGCAAGGGGTCGCCCCGTCGGAACGCGCCGAGACAAGCCAGCCCTTCACTCACTGCTATGTACCGCGTCCGGTACTCGCTTTGACGAATGTCCTTCTCCGGCCCTCGGTAGAACCGGAGCATTTTGACGGATTCGTCCAACCGCTGTCGGACCTCGCCATTGACAATATCAAGAGCTGCGGTTTCGACAGCGAGCACAAACGCTTGTCGTTGCTGCCGCCATGCCTCAATCGCGGCATCGTCTTGTGATCCGGGCTCGGCAACTAGCTTGTCGGAGCCTACTGGGCGGGCAATTTGCCTCTGCGTCCTCGCTTCTCGTCGTTCGTCCGGGTCACGCCCCAACAGCAATAGGTTTGTCAGCCCCTCACTCGCCTTGCCCGACGCCGCTACCGCGCGGGACCGGCGTTCATCCTCCAAGGCCGAGGCGCGAGCCCGTTGCTCAGCAGCACGAGCATCGGCGCGCTGCTGCCTGAAGGTCCAGACAGTCACGCCGCCGGTGATGACACCGCCGACGAGGACTCCGACCAACGGGAGGATCAGTTCGGTAAGGGACGGATCTGCAGCGGAGGGCTCCATCTCAATACGATATGGCTGTCGATCCGGATGCGCAGCCCCCAGTCCTCGACAAGGGCTGACGTGGTTGCCTCCAAGCTAAGACGAGGATCAGACTCCGCATAGGGCCCTACGCGGTTGGCCGCTTATTGAAACCTACTGCCCTAATTGCCCGCTTCCCGACGCTCGTCCACGCATGGTCGCCTCTTGCTGTAGTGGTCCGGTGAGCGGCTGATCTTAAGTTGCACCGCGCGTGCATGATGGCTGGATGGCGTGGGAGTGGCTAAACCCCGTTACGACTGCCGTCGTCGCGGTCACGGGCGTGGCGGGCACGGTATGGGCGGCAACGGTAGGTCGACGGGCGCAGACCGAGGTGGCCAAGGCTCAGAGCGATGCAACTCTGAGGCTTGCACTCCTCGAAGAGAAGCGGTTGTTGTACGCCGAGTTCCTCGGGCTCGCGGACCTCGCAAGGACCAAGATTTCGTCGGAGCGGAACCGAGAAAAAGCCCTAGTTCAGCTGGTGGGTCGGGACGAGCCGGACGAAGACGAGATCCAGCTTGAGGGCGGGGCCACTGACGTCGAGCTTCCCCTCGATGTTGCCGAGTTATTGGCCGAGATGTCCAGCCTGCGCATGCAGATTATGATCCTTGGCGGGGCGCAAATGGGACACAAGGCAAGTGATCTATTTTCTGCAGTGCGGGAGTATGCAAGAAGGCGGACCCAAGAAGGCGATGTGATAGTGGTAGCGGTCTCTGTAGGGCAGGCAATGCACCTAGACGCAACTTTGCCGTAACTCACGACCTGCTGCGATGAGATAGCTGCGTCGAGCACGGCAATCGCTAAAGGACCTAACGAATCCCCGGCCGACGCGGATAGCATCTTCTGCGCTGGCCAGGGAATTCGTCGTTTTGGTCCTCGCTAAAAGAGGACTTCACCTGCAGACGTAGGCTTCCGCGGCTTACGATCAGCAGCGCCGGAAGGAAACACAGCGCCTGCGCTACTCAGTTCGGCGATCGAAAATACCGGTCCAGAAAGTATCGTGGACAACAGTTGTTCCTGCTCCGGTTCAAGCGCAACAAGTTGAGTAAGCGCGGAGAGAAGTTCAGAGAACTCAATCGACCACTCGCCCGGCCAGGAAGCCACGTTCACATCGTCAAGGGGCGAATTGCGCCTGCCTTTGGGCTTGGCGAGCCGGTATCCCACCCAGGAATCGATGATATTGCTCCCGCCGACGGTGTAGGCGCGAACCTCCGGGATAACAGGTCCCCATTTCCCGGTACCCACGCCCAGGATCTGAGTATTCGGATCATAGTTAATTCGCTCGGGCATCTGGCGAACGGGGGTGATGTAGCTGGGGTGGACGAGGCCGTCGGCTACGACGGAACGCACGTCGTCGGCGCCCGAGGGATGCGCGCCGCGAGTGCCGAAGGTATGTAGCCAGACAACCAGTCGGCCCAGCGCTACAGCTCGGTCCCAAAGCGCTCTTATTTTAGTGATCGGGACCCGGACCCCGGGCGTCTGCAGCTCTTTATCAAAGCGAGCAACGAAACCCCCATGCGAAACGACACCGGCGATGTAGTAAGTCAAGTCTTCCGAGGCGACTCCAGCACCCAGGTTATCCTCCAGTGCTGCGAGGAGCCCGGGGGAAAGATTGGGAGTTCCATCTGGGTGAAACATCGGGAGTGCACGTCCACCGCCGCTGCCTCGGAAGAAGTGAGCGTCCGGGATCAATGCAGAGAACGCAAGCCCAGGTCCGGCCTTAGGATGCTCCGAATGCAGTTCGACAGTGAAGACCTGGCCGGGAGGTAGGCGGCCCCACCACAAATCTGGAGATGGCTGAATAAGCAGGCGACTATCTGCCGCTATCCACTGACGGTCAAAGGCCCGGTAACCGACGCGGACTACTTTGGGGTTGGGAAGCACCACGAGGCCCCCAAACGGTTTCCCCGTGTCCCGTTCGGTATCGCTTCCGGCGAGTGGCTTTTTGGTCTTACTGAGACTAGAGTCGCGCCCCTCGCCGAACATCCGGGACTTCTTGATCGGGTCTCCTTCCTGCACCAAATACCTAAGCCGCTCTTCAACGATGTCGCGCGTCGGGCCGTAGACCCAAGCGTGTCCGGCCATGATGCCAGCGGCTTTCCACGGGTAAAGCTGGTCCATCGCCGGGTAGGTGTCCCATTCGGAATCTGCGCTAGGTGTGAACGGGTCCGTCCATCCAGATCGCACCGTCTGCCACCGGCTATCTTCGAGAGTCAGAGAGGCGAGCTGGGCGAACTTCTCCTCTCTCGTCCCGGTAAGGGCGACATACTTGATACCTGCTGGCGTGACGGGATTACTGTCACCAGAGCGAAGAAAGAGGCCGATCGCGACAGGCGTCTCGATGTTGAAGACAGCGCTCTTCGCCGGCGGCTGCTTACCTTCGGGGGTCAGGTTGATGATCCAGCCGTGGGAGCATTTTTCCCTGATGTACCTGCGTAGGCCTTTGAAGCCGGGCCCCGCTAGATAGCCGGTCGCTGTAATGAAGCACACAAGGCCTTTGTCGCCGTCTTTCACGTCCGGATAGTCTGTCGATTCGAACGTCTTCCAGAAAGCCCAACGCCAGAAATATACGTAGAGGTTGCTCAGGTGACGCTCATGAAGCCCGTTGCCCTGCAGGCGAAACGCATCGAGCGGTGCCTCACCGGTTCTCGGATCGATCCCGCTTTCGATCCAGCCGCCCATGCCGCCGGCGTGGTCCTTATACGGAGGATTGCCGATGCAGACATGGATATTGCGTTCCCGCTTCATCTTGTTGGCCAGCTGTCGCTGTTTGGCGACTAACTGGAGCGTGTAACTGAGCTGGGCACTACTCGCGCTGGCTGGGTCCTCCAACGTGTCAGCTACGTAGAGATTGAGGCCCTTTGCAGGGAACTCTGCGCCCGAATCCGAGATTGCGGATGTAACCCGCAGTTCCGCGACCGAAAATGCCCCGGATTGTAACTCCATGCCATATAGCCGCTCTACCGCGTTTGCCACTGCCTCTGGCGCAGCACCTGGTCCGTACTGAGCTGATGCCTCGGTAGCTACATGACGCAGGACCGACAGAGGATAAGTTCCTGTTCCCATCGCCGGATCTACGATTGCGACATTGGCGCTGCGCAGACCTTGCGGCTGTCCTAAATGCTTACGTAGAGCCTGGTCGGATAGGCCCACCATCGCATCAACGATTTCAACCGGAGTGTAGTAGGAGCCGGATTTCTTTCGCTTGACCGGGTCGTACTCAGATAGGAAATGCTCATACAAATGGAGGTAAACATCGCTACCCCCGGCCGCAACGCGAGGCCAGTCCACTGCGGCAAGGACGCGAGTGATCATCTCTACGCCGAGCCACGTCGGGCTATTGCGAACATGCTCAGTCAGGAGGTTTAGTGCACGAGCCATAAGCGAGTGCCGAGCTTCAAGGCGCTGAGAGACGTCATAGAGACTCTGCTTGGCGACGTCGATGCCGTCTGAAACTGCCAACAGCAGTGCGAATGTCACTGTCTGAGCATACCCATCGGCGAATTCCGCGTCTGTGGCGTTTGGGAAAAGCATGGCACGCCAGTCCCGGGCAATGCCAAGGAAAGGCTGTTCCTCAAGCGGCGCGCCGGCCTTGGTTGCGCGTCGCTCGGCCTTGAGGGCTAGTTGAACTTCCTCACGAAGCATTCGTGCGAGAGGAGCCAGGATCGTCACCAGCCGAGCAACGCTCATAATGGGCGCAGGCTGCCATTGCAAGAACGAGTTGACGAGCAGCTCGAAGCGAGGAGGCGCAGTTAGCCGGCGACCGGGCTTGCTCAAGTCTTTGGCGTGTAGGTGGACTGGCTGATCAACCAGTTCTCCGTACCTCCAGAGACGCCATTCGATTCCGTTGGTATGGAGCAGGTTGGGCAACTCTTTGAGACGCTGCCACTGCCTATAGTTGTGAGTGGTGGAGCCGTAGCTGCTCGGATCAAGTGAGGTACCTGGTGCCTTGAGCTCAATGTAGCCGGTCAGGAGGCCGTTTACTCTTACTCCGAAGTCCGGACGGACGGTCCCGTCAAGTTCCGTGACCTCGTTATGGGCGGTGACGTTCAAACCGGCGGCAGTCCCCACATTTTCAATGAACGTGGCTACCGGTCCGATCAAAAGCGCCTCTCGTTGTCCTGGACCTGACAGTTTCGCTGCAGCGCTAGCACCGAAAGCCGCAATCAGGTCGCTGAAGCTCGTCACCGCTGTCTCCTCGTTGATCCCTGCTGCCCCGAAGCCGTGGCGTGGACTCTAGTCGGCTGAAGCCGACCGGACGATCCCACCAAGAGTTGGGGTCGCTCCTCGGAAAGCCTCTCCGGCCTGGACTCACTTCCCGCCATCCCGTATGCCGTCGACCCGCCCTCCTGGGGAGCAGGCTGCCGCCCGGCCCGCCAGGTCAAGCGGACCTTGACGCCCGAACGGAGGCTGGCGGGTCGGGCGGTGGTCTGCTCGGCTTGTCCGGGTCGATGGCAGGCGGGATGGCCGACCGCAACCACCCACGGACCGCGACCCGCCAACGGCGCCCCGGCCATCCTGGAGCCGGAGCGCCCCCGCCGGAGGCGCAGTAACTGCAACCCCGCGACCACCGCCAGCTCGCCGACGCGGCCGGCGTCCGCTCCCCTACGCCGCGCGGGCTCGTGACCGCGCGGCCCGGCCGGCTGCCGGCCCACCACACCACCGGTCAACGGTCTATCGTTCTGCGGCGGCCCTCCGGGCTTCCCGCTCTCCGCACCAGCCGCCGGGCATCAGGCGTGACGGCCGCAGAGCGACAGCGGCCAGCGGCCGGCGCGCGCCCTGGCGGCGGCGCGTGCGGCCCGTTGCGGGCCGCCTTGAAGACGTACAGAAACTTTGAACCACTCGCCGGCAGGCGGCCGTGTCGTGCCCCGGCTGATGCTTTACACGTGCGTCCCACCAGATGCTTGACATGATCGTTCTGGCCGAGGCGCTAACTTGCTCGGGTGAGCTACGAAGTGTTCGTCCAGCGGTTTGTGCAGGGCGATGCCGCCCCAATGGAGGGTGGCGCCTTCCTGGCCGTCTTTGAGCCCCGCGTCGACCGACGGGAACCTCAGCACAGCTACTGGCACATCAGCGCCGACGACGGCGGCACAGCGAACGTCTACGCCGCCCTTGCCGGCGACACGCTCGACAGTCTCATGATCAGCCGGTTCTCCGCCGGTGCCGTTCTCGACATGCTCGTCAAGTTCATCGGGCTCGCGGATGCCGTTGTGCTTCCACCTGGCTGCCCCACGTTGCTCGCGCACGAAGGGCAGCGACACCACCTTCCCGAGGAGCTTCGCGCCGACGCTGTGGTCGTCCAAGCGGGCGCGGACGTAGAGCGCGTCCTCCAGAGCTGCTAGGCGATGTGTGAAGCATGTGCTGGGATGGATCTGTCAAGCGTGTGGTGGGACTAGACAATCACCGGTAGCCGTTCCGGGCCGACCTTGGCCGGCGCGACACACACCCCGCCCGGCCGTTGCGATCCGGCAGCCGCCAGCGAAGCTCTGAGCCGTCACCTCGTGCGCGTGCCGTGGTGACCGTCAAACGAGGGCCCCGCCAGCCGTCTGGGTGACTGTCGCTCACCGGCCCGCGGTTGCCCGTCTGGCCGACTCGCACGGTTCCTTTTCCTACCACCACCCGACAGGCGATTAGAACGTCTGTACGATCAGGGGGTGGGAAAGGAGTTGGTATCGCGCTGGTGGAACGGTGTCTGGGGACGCCTGACTCGACGTGACGTGTGGCTTGCCCGTGAGGTTCGCTGGCACGTCATTGCCAGGGCTGGCGACTCAGAGACGGGCAAGGTGCTCCGGTGGGAGTTCGACACCGAAGACGACGCCCGACAGATGGTGCAACGCCTCACGCGCGCTGACGGCGGCCAGTGGCGCGAGATGAACGGCGCCGCTACCCACCCGCCGGCCTGATACCTGTAAGGGGCGCAAGACCTCCGCCCCCTACTTCAGGCACTTCGTGATCTAAGCAGTGGTGGGCTGGGTTGGGTTGGCGGCGGTGAGTTCTTCGATATCGAGGAGGTCGACGGGGCGGCTGAGTGCGGCCTTGTAGCTCAGGAGTTCTTCCAGGGGCATGACGGGCAGGACCATGCCGAAAGCGGTGCGCGACGTTGAACGAGTGAAGTCGATGTGCTGCCGCACCCACCGGTGAGCGATTCGGTCGAAGAGCTCTGGCTCGCTGGATGTGTCGCCGATCTCGATGCGTACGGGCCCGTAGTCGATCTTCATGAACCGTAGCTTCCAGGAATCGTCCTGGTAGTCCTCCGGCCCCCAGACGGTGTGCTCGGCGATCTCGGCGAGGAAGCTGTCTGCGTCGGCCAGCGGGGCGTAGAAGTCCAGGTCCACGATGGGACGGCGGCCGCCATAGGCGTATGCCGCAAGGCCACCCACGATCTGGAACGGCACGCGGTGACGACGCAGGACGGAGACGATCCACGTCAGGGCCCTGTCGATGTCCCTGTCGTCTGCAAGCTGTCTCATGTGACTTGGTTTCCTCCTGGCGGCCCGTCAGCGGCTGCCGTTACCTGGTTGTCGATCGTTCTGGCAAGCACTTCGTGCGAACACCCTCAACGGGTACGCACAGCGGCCTCGGCCCTAGCCGGGCAAAGATCGGCTCGCACGTGCCCGCCGCACCACGGCGGCAGGTCGACAGACCAGATCCGCCACCCGCCTCGGTCTCTGCGAACCTCGAACCGCAACGGGTTAGTCGTGCCGGCGAGCATCGTGGGCCCGTCCCACCACACCGCTTGGACTTGCTCGGTGACCGTGGCGCGGTCGTCGCCCTGGTGCTCAACGACGCTCAGCCCGGTAGTCGTGATCTTCGAGAGTGCCTTCTCCGTGCTCTCGATCACGGCCCGGTACTCGCGCCACTGCCCGAGCAGCTCGTCATGCCGCGGCTTCGCCAACACACGTGAGAGCCCCAGCTCCTCACCGGCGCTTAGTTGCAGCACCCACACCAGCGCGGCCTGCTCCGGCGTGGCACACCGGCCGATGTCTGCGCGCCAGGGTCAGGGCCACTGCCATCACGTACCGGTCGTAGGAGACGTGTTTGCTCATCCTGCCCTCCTGGTATGAGGGGCATCGCAGCCGGGCCACGCACGGTCATCCGACCACCACAGCCCAGGAAGAGTCCCTCCCTCCACACGTGGGTGCTGCCGCCATCGCCGCCGCACACAATCATGCGCTTCGTGGGCCAAACCCCACAGGTTCTTCTGCCTGTGCGGGCCGGTCTTGTAGTCGGCGGGTAATCGTCGATGGGGCGGGCCGCGACGGCGAATACCCCCGCGTGCGAGGGGCAGAACCTCGCGATTCGGGTTCCGCCCCCGATATTCACGCAGCGGAGCCAGGCTGACCCACCTACCCTTCGCACACGCGCGTATTGCGGATCCCACCGGCGGGCCGGTCGGTTTAGGCGGGGCCGACATTGCGGCCTCGTCGCCACACGCGCAGCTATCTCATCGGAGTACCTCGACGTTGACGGGTTCGGCTCGTTCGCCCAGCCGCACGGTCGCCACCGTCGCCCATCGATAGGTGCGACCTTCGCGGCGTAGCGCGATCAGCGGCACCTCGCTGATCCTCACCTGCGCCACTGGCAGGTGACGAAGTTTCGCCAGTTGGGCACGTATCGGCTCCGTGGGCACTGGTGCACCGCTGTAGGCGAGGGTGACGTGTGGGCGGAAATTGTCAGCGGGCTCCGGCACCGAGGCCCACACTGTCGCGATGGCGCTGCGGATCATGGCGCGAAGGCCTTCGACGCGGTCCCAGGGTCGGACGAGCAGGCCGATTCCCTCGGCGTCCGGATCGACGGGTCCGAGGGACAGTTCGAGCGGTGGCATACCTGCGCACCGTCGCCGGGCTTCGGCGACGATCGCCTTAATGTCGTCGTCGCTGACCTCGTCGGTGAAGCCGAGTCCCTGCATTGTGAGGTGCAGGCCGTCGAGCGGAACCATGTCTAGTCCAGGCATCGCTAGCTGGCTTTGTAGTTGTGTGGTGAGATTGTGAAGTTCGGGCTGGTGTTCGAAGGTGAGGTGCCAGGTATAGAACTGGCGGCCGGCTCGCCAGCCAGGGCGCCAGTACCAGTGTTCGGTGAGTTCGGGTAGCTCCTGGTAGGCGGCCCAGCGCTGCTGCAAACTGGCAAGTTCCCGGCTAGTCATGACGGGGATGGTAGAACCGATCGTCCCGTGGTGCCGATCTGTGCACGTTCGGCGAGCAGTTCGGCGAGCTGCCGTAGCCGCGGCTGGTGGGCGAACGGCTGGGCGGTGGCGAGGAACCGTCGGGCGCGCTGATGTACTGACTCGTACCGCTGGTCCGCGGTGAGGGCAAGTGCCTCCATGGCAAGGGCGGCGGCCTGTTCGGGTTCGCCAGCGTGCAGGTGCGCGGTGGCCAGGTCGAGGCGGCTCAGTGCTTGCGGACCGGCCAGCCCTGCCCTGTCAAAGGCAGCGATGGCAACGGCGAGGTAGTCAGTTACTTCCGTCTTGTGACCGATGGCCAGGTAGGCGGTTGCTGCGTTGGCCGCTGTTCGGGCATGGCAATACGGGCCGAAGGTGAGGCTCTCGCTGACCTGCGCGTCGGACGGCTGTTCGGCAACGAGCGTGAATGCTCGGTCGACGGCGCTGTCGACGCCGTACCGGTCGCCGAGCCGGGCGAGGGCTCTTGCTTGTCCGTTGATCGTGAGGCGAAGACGATGCGGGCTGTTGCCCGCGCGACGCAGGCCATCCTGGGCGAAGGCCAATGCATCGTGGTACTCGCCGGCGTAGAAGGCAACGAGGCTCTGCGTCGCCCGCGCCCAGGCCTGCACGTATGGCCGTTGCGCGGCATCAGCAAGGTCGAAGGCTTCGGCGGCGTAAGCGTGTGCGACGGCGAACGCGCCAAGGTCCAGCGCAAGCGCGCCGAGGAGTCCGGACAGGTGCGCGGCAGCAACATACAGGCGGCCCCGTTGCGGTGGGTGCTGTCGACCTGCCATGAGTTGGTCGACATAGGCCCGTAGCGGCCGCATTCGAGCCATGAGGACGGCCGGAGTTAGACGTTCGTTGTCCGTGATGGCCTGACACACCTCGTACTCCAGGTATGCCAGGCGCGCGTCGTCATCCGTTGAGGATTTCAGTACCAGTCGGCGCGCGGCGATAACTTCCTCGCATTCCCAGAGAGCAGAGCCGCCATCCGAGTCGGGAACGGGAGCTGTGGCCTGGAAGACAACGGCTGGTAGATGGGTCCCGTTCGGTTTTTGGTTCAATGACGAGCGACGCCGCCAGCGCAGCTCGGCGACACGGTCGTATTCGCCGACGAGCAGGCCCCCGGTGTGCAGCACTGCGTCGCAGCGCGACCAGAACGCGCGATCGGGGTACTGGTGGCCGGTTTCGGTATTTGCCACGGAGCTGCGCCCATACTGGATGAGCCGGGCGAGGCTGTGCTGGGTGTGACCAGCGGCCATGCGCAGTTGGGCGAGCCGACGGCCGAGCGCACGGCGTGCAGTCTCGATCTCGTCGTTTTCGGCCATCGCTGCCAACTCCCGTTCTGTAGACGCTCCCATGGCCTAGGCCCCGGCTGCCATCCGCCGTAACGGCACATTGGACACGATCACGGTACGCCCTCGTCGTGGTTGTCGGTAGAAGCTGTCGGCGGATCCCGACATTTGACCGACATTCACATCACGATGGCCTGGAGGGGCCGCGTGCCGGGCTGTGTATGACCGGCACAAGCACCCGCCATCTGTGCAAAATCGGCGGCCCTTCTCGATCTTGGCCATACCATCCAAGGCCTTACACGTGCCGCAGCGAGCGCTCCGTGTCGGCCTGTTGTCACTATCACGCCGGTCTACTTACCGACATCAGGGTCGATCGCATTGAGTGCTGTGGTGCCGGCCGGCGTCGCGGGGACCAAGCGCCGCCTGTGTTGTGGCTTCTTTGAGTGCCGAGTATCAACTTCCCGAGAGGTGTATTTATGTACGACCACGAACTGTCGCGCTATGGCTACCAGCAGGAGCTGAGCCGGCAGCTGAGATTTCGGGACCTGGTGGCCTATGGGCTGGTGTACATGGTGCCGATCGCGCCGATGGCGATCTTCGGCAGCGCGTACGCGGGCTCGGGTGGCATGGTGGCTCTGGCGTACGTGATCGGTGTGGTGGCGTTGGTGTTCACGGCGTTCTCGTATGCGCAAATGGTGCGCGCGTTCCCGATGAGCGGCAGCGTCTACAACTACGCGGGTCGGGGGATCAGCCCGTCGGCCGGGTTCCTGGCCGGGTGGGTGATCCTGCTCGACTACGTGCTGGTGCCGGGGTTGTTGTATCTGGTGGCGTCGGTGGCGATGCACGCGACGGTGCCGGCGGTGCCGGTGTGGGTGTGGCTGCTCGGGTTCGTCGTGGTCAACACGCTGGTGAACTCGGTCGGCATCCGCATGACCGCGATGGTCACCCGGGTGATGCTGCTCGGGGAGCTGCTCGTCCTGGCGGTCTTCCTCGCCGTCGCCAGCTGGGCGCTCGCGTCAGGCAGGGGCCGGTTCAGTTGGGAGGCGTTCTACAACCCGGACACGTTCACCTTGTCGGTGGTGGCGGGGGCAGTGTCGATCGCAGTGCTGTCGTTCCTGGGTTTCGACGGCATCAGCATGCTCGCCGAGGAGGCCAAGGGCGGCTCCCGGCAAATCGGCCGGGCCATGGCCGCCGTGCTGGTCTTGGCGGGCGTTTTGTTCATCGGGCAGACGTGGCTGGCTGCGATGCTCGTCCCCAGCCCCGACGCCCTCCTGGCTGACGGGGACCCGAACGGCACCGCCTTCTATGACGCCGCGCAGGTCGCGAGCGGGGGCTGGTTGGCGACGGTGTGTGCGGTGGCGACGGCGATCGCGTGGGGGTTGCCGAACTCGATGGTCGCCCAGGTCGCCACCAGCCGGCTGCTGTACGCGATGGCCCGGGACCGGCAGCTCCCCCGTTTCTTGGCGAGGGTGTCGGTGCGCCGGAGTGTGCCGGTCAACGCGACCCTGCTGACCGGGGCAGTGTCCCTCGCGCTCGGTCTGTACATGGCGACCCGGGCGGATGGGATCACCGTGTTGTCGTCGCTGATCAACTTCGGGGCGATGGTCGCGTTCCTCGTCCTGCACGTCACGGTGGTGGTGCATCACCTGATCCGCGGCCGTAGCCGGAACTGGTGGGCGCACTTGGTGATGCCCGCGGTCGGGTTCGCAATCCTCGCCTACGTCGTGGTCAACGCCAACATCGCCGCGCAACGCGTCGGCCTGGCCTGGCTCGGGCTCGGTGTCCTGGTCCTCGCCGGCCTGTACGCCGCCGGCCGCCGTCCCACCCTGTCGGGGTTCACGCCCGCTCAGCCGCAGCGGCGGCGTGACCTGGAGCGGGTGTGACCGGCATGGAGAGAATCGTGTATCGGCCGGCGCGGGATGAGTTCGCCTACACCTTCGGCGGGTTCATGCCAGTGGCGCACGTGCGCTCCGGCGATGTGCTGCAGGTGGTCACGGAGGACTGCTTCGGCGGCCTCGTTCGAGGGCCGGCGGACCTGCCGTCGCAGGTGTGCCGCATGCCCTACCTCAACCCCGTCTCGGGGCCGTTCTTCGTCGAGGACGCCGAACCCGGTGACACGCTCGCCGTGCATCTCATCTCAATCGAGCCCCGCCGGAACTGGGGTGTCTCGGCCACGTTCCCGCACTTCGGTGCCCTCACCTCCACCGCGCACACCACCCTGCAGCCACCGCTCGAGGATCGGCTGTGGGTGTACGAGGTCGACACGACCGCCGGGATCGTCCGCTACCGGGCCACCGCCAGCGACCACAGCGTGGACCTGCCGCTGGAGCCGATGATCGGCACCGTCGGGGTCGCGCCGGGCGGGTTCGAGGCCCGCTCCACGATCGTCCCCGACACCCACGGCGGCAACCTCGACACCCCGCACCTGCGCGCCGGCGCCACCCTCTATCTCGGCGTGAACATGCACGGGGCGATGCTCGCCCTCGGTGACGCGCACGCCCGCCAAGGCGAGGGCGAAGCGTGCGGTGTCGGCGTGGAGATCGCCACCACCACGACCCTCGCCGTCGAGGTCATCAAGGGTGTGCCCACGGTGTGGCCGCGGATCGAAACCGACCACCAGATTATGTCGATCGGCGCTGCGCGTCCCCTCGAGGACGCCTACCGCATCGCCCACCGCGACCTGGTCGCCTGGACCGCCGCCCTCACCGGCCTCGACGAGCTGGACGCCTACCAGCTCGTCTCCCAAGCCGCTCGGGCGCCGATCGGCAATGTGTGTGACCCCAACTACACGGTCGTCGCCGCGGTCGACAGGCAGTTCCTCCCCTCCCCCACCACTCCGTACCGGGGCGTCCACGACCGGCTGCGGCAGCTCGCCGCCGACCACCGGTAGGAGGCAGACGTGACCTCGATACCCCGGCTGCCGCTGCGCGACGAACTGTTCCTCCTCGGCCACGACGACGACACCGGCCAACCGCACCTGCACCAGCAGGCCCTGGCCGTCGGCCTGGCCGGCGCTGTCCTCATCGACCTGTTCCTCACCGGCCGGATCACTATCGCCCCGCACGATGGACCGGTAGGCGAGCAGCGGCTCCGCCTGCACCACGACCATCCGGTCGGCGACCTCATCACCGACAGCGCCCTCACGGTGATCCGCACCACCCGCACGGCCCTCACCGGGCGGGCGTGGCTGCGCGGCTTCTCCACCGACCTGTACGAACGCACCCGGGCGGGGCTGGTCGCCGCCGGGATCCTGCGGCACACCAGCCGCCGGCGCCTCGGCGGACTCGTCCGCGCCGAGACCTACCTCCCCGCCGACACGAAATGGCCGGTCATCGCACGCGCCCGCGTGCGCTACCTCGCCACCGGCCGCGAAGAGCCCGACAACCACACCGCCGCCCTCGCCGGGCTCGTCGCGGTGCTCGGCCTCACCCCGCACCTCTACCTCCACGACGACACCACCGCACTCACCGCCCACCTGCGGGCCGTCGCCGGGCAGCACTACCCGCCGGTGCGGGACATCACCGCCGCCGTCGACGCCGCGCTCGGCGACCTCGCCACCGCCACCTACCGCTAACCCCGCTACAGGAGACCCACCAGACATGGACACTGTTCCGCGTATCCGCGCCGCCCACTGGACCGACAAAGAGCCCGTCGCCGCGCTCATCGCCGACGCAATGCACACCCACTCCGTCGCCGCCTGGCTCGTACCCGAACCGACACCACGGCGCCGCATCCTCACCGACGTCCTGGCCATCTGGATCGAGCACGCCATGTTCTTCGGCGACATCTACCTCACCGACGACCACACCGCCGCCGCTGTCGGCTTTCACCGCTACCGGCCCATCCCCCTACCCGCGAACTACGGCATCCGACTTCCCGACGCCGCAGGCGAACACGCCGGCCATTTCGTCCTTCTCGACCACCTACTGTCGGCGCAGCAGCCGACCGAGCCGCACTACCACCTAGCGTTCCTCGCCGTCACACCCAAGGCGCAGGGCACCGGTCGGGGCACCGCACTGCTCGAGCACCACCGCAGCCGCGTCGACCGCATCGGCCTCCCCTCCTACGCCACGCCCGTCAGCGACGCCACCACCCTCTACGGCCGCTACGGCTACACCCCCCGACCCACCGTCACCCTGCCCGACGGCCCCACGATCCACCCGATGCACCGCAACCTCCCACCCGACAGCCACCCATGGCCGCTCAACGCCTCCAATGTCGACAGCTCACAGGGCTCACGCGACCGCGTCATCTGACCTACCGCCCAGGCAACGCCGACAACGTGCGCCATATATCCAGCGGCCGCGATCACACAGCGACGATCGCTCCCCGACTGACTGATCGTTGGGCTGCCAGGTCCGAACGAGCCCCGCGCCCTCGGACGAAGGGAAGACACTTTGCTGACCTCGACGCCGATATGACGCTCGCGATCTTTTCGGCGGGCGCCGACCTTTGGGCACCGAACGCGAAAGCCCCCGCGACGCACGCAGCTAGGGCGACAGCCAGTACCGCCACGACCGCGACCCATAACCGAGTACGAGATCGATTTGGCGGAACATGGGCGATCGCCGCGGGCAGTGCTGCAGAGAGTGGCGGCTCGTCCTGTCTGGCTTCGGCGATAATGCTCTCGGGTTCACCGAGTCGGTCGAGTACCGTCCGGACGCCGGCCTCGGTCTCCGGATGCAGCTCCGCCCGGGCCGCCGTAATGTGCTCGCGCAGGTCGGTCAGCAGATCCTCTCGACGCTGCGGGGGCAACCCCGCACCGGCCCGGGCGATTGCGTTGAGGTAGCTATCGATGAGGGAGTCGATCGGGGTCATCGGTGCTCCAATTAGGATCGTCGGGCCGTCCCGACGACGCGGTCGACAGCGTCGCGGAAGGCCGCCCATTCGGACCGGAAGTGACCGAGCGCAGCTGCGCCGTGGGGGGTGAGCGAGTAATAGCGGCGCGGTGGTCCGGCTGGGGACTCCCGCCAAGACGTAGCGACCCAGCCGCCCCGGCGCAGCCGGGACAGCAGGGGATAGAGCGTGCCCTCGCTGGTCGTCAGCGCGGTCTCGGCACCGAGTTCGCGCACCAATTCCACGCCGTAGCGCTCGCCGTTGCTGAGCAGCGCCAAGACGCAGAACTCCAGTGTGCCGCGACGCATGGCAGTGGCAAGTTCGGCCTGGTGTTCCACGCACGACATAGTACCTTGCTGCACAAGGAACCTTTCAGTACCGATCTGGCTCCGATGTTGATGCGCCGGACGTCGACTCGCTCGCCCTAGGCGACCAGCCAACCCTGTGGTCGGTCGGGGTGCGAAGGTGGGGTGACGGTGATCTGGCGGGCCGCGACCTCGATCGCTTCCTCCAGGTCGCCGACAGTAATGCCGGGCGGTGGCAACACGAGGGCGTTCGGGTCGTCGGGGTCGACGCCGTCGAGGCGTAGCAGGACGTGAAAGTGCATTGCCGCCCCGCGTTGCATCTCGGCGATCTTGCCGTGAGGTACCCGCACGGGTGGCACCCAGCGGACCTTGCCGGAGGCGGTGACGATCCGGACGAGGGGGATGCCAGGCTCGCGGCAGAGGGCGTCGAGGTGGCGTTCGATGGCTTGCTTGGTGCGCCGCCATAGCTCCCCGGAGAAGTATTCCTCAAGTTCAACTCCGACCGGGCCCAACTGCCCGTACGAGTACGCGCTCTCGAAGAGGGCAAACTGCTCTACATGGCGGTCCCGCGAGTCGCACGCCGAAGCGAGCGTCGCCGTCAGCCGGTGAGACGGCGTACGCATCGGCAAGGGCGCCGGCTATCCCGACCTGGAGATCGCCTCACCGAGAGAGGACTCGTCACCAAGGACGCCACCATCCACTAGATCCAACTCCTCGATGAGGAACTATCCCGCGCTAGCCACGACTTCAACATCGATCTCGCGATCACCCCCAACCGAGGTGCTCACCTGCACGACGGACCGAGATCGACCGGCAGGCATCATTGCGAAAAACCTCCGACAAGATCAACTAGACAGCATCCCGATTCTGGGCGGCACAAGGTGGCAAGACGCCCGGCACAACCCCTAACAGGACCGTCGGAACAAGCGTCCTGGGCTTCAACACTGGCTTTGCCTCGAACCCATAGGTCGAGCAGGCCAGCTCGTCGAACTCCAGTTGCTCCGAGCGCAGTAGATGCAAGCAAGCCGGTCGTTAGTGGAGTTTGGCAACCGAAGGATCTCTCTGCCTATCGAGGCGGACGCGCGGGGCGGGGCGTGGGTTCCGGGCCGGCTGATTTTCCGCCCCGGCGCCGTAGGCGGCCGGGGCGGCGGCTCCGGGGGAGCCGTTTGCCGCGCCCCGGCCCGCGCCGCGCGGAGCGCCTTGACAAGTACGCGGGCAAAGATCGGCTGTTCGTCAGCCGCGACGGAACTCCGCTGCGGGGCAACACCTTGTATCAAGCGTTTGTCCGGGCGCGGAAGCAAGTCGGGCTCGATGACCTGACCTTCCACGACCTGCGGCACACCGGTCAGACCCTCGCCGCCCAGACCGGCGCGACCCTGGCCGACCTCATGAAGCGACTCGGGCACTCGTCAATGGCCGCAGCTCGCCGGTACCTGCACGCCGTCGACGGCCGCGACCGCGAGATCGCCAAAGCCCTCTCGGAACTGGCCGCGCACGGTGATATCGCCCGGCTGCCTCGACACATCACAACGCGGGGCTGACGTGCTGGTCATCACTCACCAGATAGCTTTACCGGCCGGCTTGACGTTGGACCATGCTCCAAGGTTTAGCGTCGATGGCATGAGCGAGATAGGCCTCCGGAGAGCAGGGCTGCGGGTAGCGGAACTCGCCGCTGCCGTGGGCGTCTCCTCGGACACCGTTCGGTACTACGAGCGCGCCGGCCTGTTGCCGGCACCTGCCCGCACCTCGTCTGGCTACCGGGCCTATGACGGTTCGGCAGTCGACCGGCTCAAGTTCATCCAGGGCGCACAGCGACTCGGGCTCAAGCTGAGCGACATACGTGACCTGCTCGCCGTGCGCGACACGGGGACCTGCCCGTGCGAGCCCGCCGAGCCGCTACTGCGCCGGCGACTGGCCGACCTCGACGCCGAGATGGCCCGCTTGGCTGCCCTGCGCGCCGAGATGGTTGCCATGATCGCCACCCTCCCGGGTGACGATTGCCCACCGCCTGCGCCGGGGACCTGGCTACCTCAGCAGGAAGGAGGTGATTCAACATGCTGACCTTCGAGCTGTCCTGCGACTGCGACCCGGAGTGCACCGACCCGACCTGCCCCTGCGGCTGCTAGGGCCTGTCCTGCCGATCATGGAAGCCAGATGACAGTGGCGATGAGGACCAGGCTGGACCGGTATAGGGATGCGCGTTTGGCGTAGCGGGTGGCCAGGTCGCGCCATTGCTTGAGTCGGTTGAAGCAGCGTTCCACGACGTTGCGCTTGCGGTAGGTCGCCTTGTCGAAGGCTGGTGGTCGCCCTCCGGTGCTGCCCTTGACGGCACGGCGGGCGACCTGGTCGGACCGTTCGGGGATGACGTGCCGGATGCCGCGTTGGCGCAGGGCTCGGCGGGTGGAGTCGTGGGCGTATCCCTTGTCCGCGATCAGCACGTCGGGACGCTTGCGGGGCCGGCCGGGTCCCGGCTCGTTGACGCGGATCGCGTCCAGCAGCGCCAGGAGTTGAGGGTTGTCGCCGGCCTGACCTGGAGTGAGCAGGATCGACAACGGCCGACCCCGTCCGTCGACGGCGAGATGAATCTTCGTGCTCAGCCCGCCGCGGGATCGGCCGATGGCCTCGCCATCTTGCGCACCAGGCGTCGCCGGACTTGTCGGGGAGCCCCCTTTTTGCGGGCGCCAGCGGCATGCTGGTGCGCCCGCACGATCGACGAGTCGATGCTGATCGTCCACTGCACCGGTGTGCCGTCGTCATGCACCTGCGCCGCGGCGAGGATCCGATCCCACGTGCCGTCGGCAGTCCACCGTCGCAGCCGCTCGTGGCAGGTCTTCCACGGCCCGAAGCGTTCCGGCAGGTCACGCCACGGCGCACCCGTACGCAGCTTCCACAGGATCCCGTTGATGACTTGACGGTGATCCCGCCACCGCCCCCGGGCACCACCCGGCTCCGGCAGCAGCGGCGCGATCACCGCCCACGCCTCATCGGTCAACTCGCCACGACGCACCACCGGCACATCGTCAACGATCAACCACTACAAGATCGGCAGGACACGCCCTAGTCGCCTAACGTGGCTGCCGAGCGCGCCGGCAGCCAGCCGCACGACATGTCGCACGCTGGCCCTGACACATCAGACCGCGTAACTAGTTGCACGTCGGTAGCACGGCGGCCTCTTAGGGCTCTCTGACCTGTGGAAATGCGGGTGCCTGAAAATCGGAAGGTCGGCGGTTCGACCCCGCCAATCCCCACCAGCGGAAACGCCGGTGGGGATCTTGCTTTGGTGTCTCTGCCGTCGCGGTCGCCCTTGCCCGTGGTTGACCGCTCTTGGCCGGTGATCACCGCCACAAGTTGCACGTTCGCTGCACGCGATCCCCCGGCCTGTGGGCTTGATCAGGTGCCGCAAGATGGGCCCCATGACATGCGGGCAGTGGCTGTCGCTGGTCGGCGGCGGCCTAGAGCTCCTCGCCCTCGGTATCGCGACGGGCTCTGCCGTCCTGGCCTACAGGAGAGCGGCAAGACGCGTCGCCATCATCCGAGAGTCGTGGGAGCGCCACAGGGGCGACGCTGAAAAGGCCGACGAGTACCGCCGAGCGCGGGGCGTTGAACCGGACATGACTTGGGGTGATGTGCTGTTCGTGCGGACTCTGATCACAGAGGCCATCAGTCGCTCGGCGGCTCGGAGCGCACTGGCCACCGTGGCCTTCCTGGCCCTCGGCGTTGTCTTGAGCACTGCTGGGAACCTCGTGCCGTGACCGGTCAGCAGCGCGCGGCCTGTAAATCCGTCGCGAAAGCTGCAGAGGTTCGAATCCTCTACCCGCCACCAGGTGCGAGAACAGCCCCGTGAGCTGCGGAAACGCGCCCCGGGGCCGTTCTCGTTGTGTCCGGCCGGGTCCAGTCTGATCCGGTGCTCTGTGAGGCTCTACCGGAACATGACGGGAACGTAGCCAGGCCTGTGCGACAGAATCCGGCGTACAGTCGACTCGTCCGTCGCCCATCAGCTCAGAGCCTTGATCGAGGCTCTGAGCTGGTTGTTTATCTGGCACCGTTGGTTGACCTTGGTCATCGTCGGGTGGCGTCCGACGCCGGCGCTGGCCCACCTTTGCGGCGCAGCACCCATCCCCGCAAGCTCTGGACGGGTGCGCCGCCACCGCCTGCACCGCGGAGGCGACCGCGGCGCCAACCACGCCCTGCACACCATCGCACTCTGCCGCATGCGCTACGACCCACGCACACGCGCCTACCTGCAACGACGCATCACCGAAGGCCTCAGCAAGCAGGAAATCCTGCGCTGCCTGAAGCGCTACATCGTCCGCGACGTCTACACCGCCCTACGCGCCGACTTCGCCGCCCTCGCCCCTTGACCTCCATAGGAGCATCGGGATGGCATGAAGGCAGCTCGGTCTCTTGTGCTGCCGCTGGGCGACCCGAGAGTCGTGGGTATCGGCCCGATCACACATCAAACCACCCGTCCCGCCTCGCTAACGTTTGAACATTGGGCCGCGGCAACGGTCGCCTACTTGTGAAATCAACCGCGAGTCCGATTAGCCTGTCAGGCATCGAATGCAAGTTCGCAAGAATCGCATGCGCTGCCGGCTTGGTGACCGCGCTTACCTCACGCAGAGAAGTCAGAATCGTGTGCAGATCTGCTCTGCCACCGAGGTCATGCATCGCCGCCACTGCAGAAACAATCTCCGGATCCCCAACGGACCGATTCGGCTTACCACTGAGGCCTGACAAAAGCATCTCGACCAGCGCGGTCGCGATGAAGGGGCGACGCCCCTCCGGAGGCAAATTTGTTGCAACTTCGACTACCACCGGAGAAAAGGGAAGCCGATGAGACAGGAACGCGAGAGTTGCCGGCGCAAGCCCGGCCAGGTCGGCGTCTGGCACGCGTAAGAGTTTCCGCGCTCTCCTGGAGTAACGTGCCGAGCGTTTTGCAGCGTGTGTCAAGGCTTCCGCTACTTGAAGATCGAGGCTGCGAACAATCGCGTCGATGACATGGACCTGCGACGCAATAACCTGCGGGTCAGCCCACGCGTAGTTGGCAAGCGTTACCAGAAATCTGTCGACGGGGGACCGTGAGCCTTTAAGTTGCGCCTCCCACCAATCGCTATGCTTTGCGCGGACTCGCGCGCCGCACAATCTTGCAGTAAGCGGGTGAGCCGGATCGAGCAGCTCGTCCCGGCTCCTGCCGGCACTTCTGTAGCTAGTACCACCCGCTGCCATCACTGCCAGCTCGAGTGTCGTGCGGTTCGAACCAAAGGACGTTTCTATGAGAGAGATGACGTCATTCCACGGCGAAAGGCTATCTGCCAGTTCCTCGGTTGACGCCAGCCGCAGTTGCATGTTCAGCCGCTCGATCCAGCGCAGCTCATCGTGCTCAGCACCGGGAGTCTCGCGTAGCACTTGCATCGGATAGGCGCGGATCTCGCCGAACAGTTTTTGGTTTAGCAACCTCGACCATGTGCCACCATGAGCCAAGGCCGAAAACTCTTGCAAAGGGGTACGAATGGGAGATAGCGGAGTGAATAGAGTGGGGTAGTCGAGGCAAGCGCGCAAGGAGTTTCTTACATCGAAGCGATGAGTGTCAAGCGCGCTACCGCCGTCCAACAGACTTGAGAGAGTTGAGGGTGACGGGTCGAGTCCGATAAGCTCAGCCGTCTCAGCTTTGTCTAGACAATGAAGAATGCGGAGATCCCGACCGATCAGCAACCATTCCTTGAGACAGTTAGCTTCAACTTTGGCCGGAATCTCTGCCTTCCACCAATTCTTGCGGTCCAACTCCTCCGAGTTCTCGCGAATGATCCTAGCGAGCCTAACAGAACGCTCCGTCTGGATTTGCTCAGGTGCTAGCCGGCCCCAGGCCGATTTGGTCATGTGGTCAGCCCCGGCATCGGGAGCAAGTCCCAGCGACTTCAAGTCGAAGAAGCTTCTATACCGGGCGAAAGATGGCAATACGAGACGCCATCCGTCATCTCCCATGATTGATTCTACGACGTCTTTGGTTGCACGCACCGATTGCGTGAAGACCGAATCTTGCAACAACGCTAATGCAAGCATCCGGGGGTAGGGGTGCCGACGGAGGTGGCCTTCTCGCGCCAGCCAAGAAATTCTCTCCGCAAGGCCCATCAGCTCACCACTATCGAAACACCCGGCGAAGAACCGTGTTACGTTCGACCAGTAGGGACTTTCGGCAATCGCGTCGAAGCGATCAGGGAGCGTCCCGCGACGGGGCCTACCAGCGGGAGAGTATGGGCGGGTCACATATAAGTACTTGGCGGCGAAGTATTCGCGCAGGGGTTGGACCTCGAATTCGTAAGTTCCTTCCACTCGCGATACTAGCGCGGCGACTCTCTCCAGGGACTCCTTGAACAGGATATCGACTAACTCGGTAGAGCGACCTTCCTTCTCAAGAAATTCAGTCAGAACCTCCTTTAGATGCTCAAGGGGGATGGCACCATGGCGGCCATTCGCCTGAGCTTGACAGTGGAGATAAAAGCCCAGGAAGTAATGAATCGCCAAAACCAGCTTACGGTGCTTTTTTATAGTCTGGCTTTTTTCGGACTCGCGAGCGAAGAAGATGTCTATGTATGTGTCGTAAAGCTCTGTGCGTTGATCAGGAAGGGCCGCCCCCCTGGCAAAGATAAGATTCAGCAAGATCGAGAGCTGCATGGTGTTCTGGGCTAGCAGGGCCATATGGGGAGCCGCCAACTTCTCGGCCAGAATATCCTTCAGCTCGGTCGCGTCATCTTGGTTGAGTCGGCGTATCGCGATCCACTTCTCTGCATAGGAGAAGGCCAACGGCCTCGGTATTGAGGCAAGGCTGAGATAGGTAAATCTGTCCTTAGAGACGATGGGCGAGCCAGCGAGCGCCGTCGGCCGCGTCGTGACAATTACCTGTAACGCCTTCGCATAGGTCGAGAAGCGGGCTGTTGCATCTTCTATCTCTTCTATCACCCGCGAACGGTCGTCTAGATCGGCAACCTCGTCCAAGCCATCTAGAAGAAGGATGGTAGGTGTTGCGGAAAGAACAGCAGACAGATCAGAGGGATCGAATGGTATACCACCGAACCGTGATATGTGATAGCTGATGGCTGATTCGAGATTCGGTTCCTTGCCGTGGCGCTCTTCGGCGGCGTCCCAAGGATTAAGACCACTAAGCCAGCGCGAAAAGTGCCTTAGCTCGAGACGGATCGGCACCGCAACGGGCGCTATCCGATGCCTGGTTGGCAGGTTCGCCAAGATGGGGTGGCCAAGTATCTTGGCACGCTGGACCTGGGCCAGATATTGAGTGAGTGTGGACTTGCCTTGACCGGGCGCGCCTTCGATCACGACGGGTCCAAGGAGGTGCGACATCGCCGGGTCGAAGATCAGGTCGGCCGCGCCTACCCTTACTTCGATAAACTGGTCGTCATGCGCATCCGCCTCCACAATGTGAAGTAGCTTCGACCCATCTTGATTGTCGATAACCACAACCTTTTCTGGATCAAACGAGGCGCCAAGATATTCTCGACCCGCCTCCGTGACCATTGATTCCGTCTTGACGGAGTACGCCCGAACTGCTGGTGAATTCTCTTCGGGCGATAACCGAAGACGGTCCGGCACGTCGAAGGAGATCGGTATATCAACGAACAGATCGAATAGCGGAGCGGCAGCGAGTTCGGCTTGCTTGAAGCGGATATCCTTCTCACGTTCGAACTGTCGGGCAAGATATGCCCGTAGTGCCCTGTCTCGGCGTTGCGGCGCTTCCCCGCCGTTAATAGCTTGCCAGAATAGTGCGAGCAAATCGGGTCCGTGCAACAGGCTTGGAAATCGCAACTTCAGGTAAAACCGAGGATCGAGCCGACGGTCAAGGTCCTCCCTCCACCAGCATTGAGCCGGAATAGGTAGCGCCTCGTCCAGATACTTCTGCACCTTGTCGTATCGCCCGACGTCAAGATGAGACGTCATGGGAAGGTTGCAGATAATGATGTACTTTGTCGCTCCTCGCTTTACTAGCTCAAGCACCTTCGACCGCTCACGACCGATCGCGTCTGCGATCCAGGCCACCGGTTCCTGAAGCTTGGACGGATTCCTCGCAAACTTGACTTGAAAGATTATCTTGCCGCCACCGCCGTCGCCTGCCACGGCATCACGCCCACCATCTGGCATGCCAACGGGCAGACACTGAAGGTCCGGAAACTCCTCAATTAACAGACTCTGGCAGAACTGCTGGAAATGTTCATCGAGGAGGCTTTCATAGTCGTACGGCACGGGCGGTCCTAGAGTGTCGGTGGCGTTTTCCTTATGTGGCAATGGGTTGACGCATACTTGCGGAGCGTGACGGCGGCGGCGCTTGAGCGCCTGCGGCCCGGTCTGTGCTGCTTGACCCACGGCTTGTACCCTCCCATAGCTCAACCACCGACCGCGACCCCTCGACTACGGGAGGCAGACCCGCCTGTAGGCGGCGTAAAGCCGATAGCTGATCGACTTGCGGCAAGATCAGGGCGCTTCCAGGGCGTCAGGGCGGCTCCAGCTTCGGAGTGCAGTCGGTCTGGGTTGTCGCCGGCGGTGGTGAGCAGCTGGGCCGCGACTTCGGGGCCGACACCGAACAGGGCCGTGGTGCGGGGCGCCGCTTTCTGGACGAGGGGTGTCACCTGCCGGTCGAGGGTGGTGATCTCCTCGGTGAGGGCGGTGGCCCTGCGGGCGAGCCCGACCAGGGCTGCGGCGGTGGCGTGCTCCGGCTCGTGAAGTCTGGCCGGGTCGTAGGTCAGTGCGGCGGACCGGTTGACCAGCACGGTGGCGCTGACCCTGGTCAGGCGGGCTCGCAAAGGCTCGGGGGCGGCGGCGACCAGGCCGCGCATCTGATTTAGGGCCGCGGTGCGGGCCTTGACCGCTCCTCGGCGGGCGACCCTGAGGGCGCGAATCGCCTCGACCGGCCCGGTGCGGGTCTTCGGGGTGCCCATCGCGGTGCCGGCGAGGGTAGCCCGGGCGGCGGCGACAGCGTCGATCGGGTCGGACTTGCCCTGTGCGCGACGAGCGCGGCGGTCAGGCCGGTCCACCTCCACGACGGCCATCTTCTTGCTGGTCAGATAGCGGGCCAGCCCGGCCCCGTAGCTGCCGGTTCCCTCCACGCCCACGGCCGCGACCCGCCCGAAGGAGCGCATCCAGGCCAGCAGATCGGTGTAGCCGGCGGTGGTCGCCGGGAACTCGGCGTCGCCCAGGAGCCCGCCGGTGCTGTCGATGACGGCGGCGTGGTGCGTGTCGCGGTGGGTGTCGACACCACCGATGACCGATCGCTTCTTGGCTGCCATGCTGGTGAGGTCCGCCCTTCTCGGTCGAGTCGAGAACACCTGGACACGTCACCGGTCAAGCGATGCGGACAACACAGTGGCGGGCGCCTCTCGCACAGGCTCCTATCAAGTCACGACGCCTGACCGGTGACATGCAGCCGCCGAGGCCACCGAGCTGGCCGACGAATCGGGATGAGGACAGCAACCGTCGGTCTGCCGGTGAGTCAGACCAACCCGGCGACCCACCCCACCATCCTCACTGTCTGCCGCCGACCCACACACCGTGGAACGGGCCAGGGCCAGGGTGACAAGGTGGAGCGCCCTTCCGGACGAGTCTCAATGGCGGTTGTCAAGCGGGCGGTGCGGTGGGCGGGGTGCTGACGGCGCTGGCGGTGGTTGGAGTTGGAAGCAGCGGTTGTCGCGTAGCAGGGCACGCAGCACGTCGACGCGGCGGCGGGCGAGGGCTATCAGCGCCTGTTGGTGCTTGCGTCCTTCGGCGCGTTTGCGCTGGTAGTAGTCCCGGTTCGGGCCGTTGGTTCGGAGGATGCTGAGCGAGGACATGTAGAACACGTGGCGCAGCCGTCGGTTGTAGCGCCGCGGCCGGCGTAGGTTGGTGACCCGTTTGCCGGAGTCACGGGCCACCGGCGCCAGACCGGCGTAGGCGGCGAGGTGATCAGGGCTGGCGAAGGTCGAGAGGTCCCCGACTGCGACGATGAACTCCGCTGCCGCCAGCGCCCCCATGCCGGGCAGGCTGCGGATGATGTCGGCCTGCGGGTGGGCAGCGAACGCCTGCTCTATGGCCTTGTCGGTGTTCTTCATGCGCTGGTGCAGTTGCAGCAGGTGGGTGGCCAGCTCACCGGCGAGTGCAGCAGCGGTGTCCTGTCCAGGCAGGCTGAGGTCGTGCTCAGCCGCGGCGGCCAACGCCTGATCGGCGACCTTGACGGCGATCACAGCCCGGTGCCGGCGCAAATGTGCGATGAGCTGCTCACGTCCGGCAGCACGGATCTGCTCGGGCGTTTGATGAGCGCTGATCAGAATCAGCGTCGCGACGTTGGTGAAGGTCAGCGCCCGTTCCAACACCGGGGAGAGTCCGAGCATCAGCCGGCGCAGCCGATTCACGGTGCGGACCCAGTATTCGACCAGGTCGGCACGGTGCGCGACCAGCAGCGCGAGTTTGGCGATCAGCTCCGCCGGTGTCTCGACCGGCAGGAAATCATGCCGCATCCGGGCGGGTTGGCGATGACCACCGCGTCACGGGCGTCGGTCTTGGCCTCGCCGGCGAACCCGCCCGTACATCTTCCGTGGCCTGATCTACTGCGCTGCCTGCCAACGCCGCATGCAGGGCCAGTACAACCACGGCGCCCCCTACTACTGCTGCCGCTTCCCCCAGGAATAGGCCCTCGCCAACGAGGTCGACCACCCCCGCAACGTCTACCTGCGCGAGGACCCCCTCACCGACCCACTCGACACCTGGCTCGCCACCGCGTTCGCTCCGGACCACTTCGAAACGACGATCACCGCGATGGCGGGCGCCCAGTTGGCCAACCAGCCCTCCCCCGCCGTTGCCGCCGCTCAGACGACCATCGCAGAGTGCGACGCGAAACTTGAGCGCTACCGGGCAGCGCTCGACGCCGGAGCCGACCCCTCAGTCGTCAGCAACTGGATCGCCCAATCACAAGCCGAACGGACACGCGCACAAGACGATCTCCACACGGCCGACTCCGCCGCAACACGCCGAATGAGCCAAGCAGAGATCACCAGCGTGGTCCAAGCCCTCGGGGACATCGTCACCGTGCTCCGCGACGCCGACCCCGTCGACAAGGCCGAGGTCTACCGGCAATTCGGGCTCCGGCTCATCTATCAGCCGGAAACGCAAACGGCGCGCGCCGAAATGGATCTCAGCGCACACCGTGGGGTCTTGATTTGTGTCCGAGGGGGGACTTGAACCCCCACGCCCTATACGGGCACTAGCACCTCAAGCTAGCGCGTCTGCCATTCCGCCACCCGGACCTGCTCGTCCAGCCTACCGCGCCAGCCCCGGTGATCTCGATACCGGGAACCGGCCCCGCGGGCCGCACGGGGAGTTACTGTACACGGCCCTGGTGGATCATGCACATCGCCTTCCCCCTCGCCGCCTCGTGCCGCATCCGTCCTGCTCCCGGCGCCGCCACGAGCGCCGGGTAGCGTCCGGAGCCGGTCTACCGGCAGCATGGCCACGTGTCCCATCCCTCTCCCCTGGCCGCCGTACAGCACCGGGCCCTCGCCCTGCGCGCCGCGGGCGACCTGACCGCCGCCCGTGAGTTGCTGACCGAGGCCGTCGGAGCCGCCCGCCCGCCGTACGGGCCGGACCATCCGGACGTGCTCAACACCGCGCACCTGCTGGCCCGGCTCCACCGGGAGGCCGACGACCCGCAAGCGGCCCGCCGGGTGCTGGAGGAGGCGTACGCTGCCGGCGAGCGCCGCTGGAGCGACGCCGACCCGCTGATGCTGGCGCTCAGCTACGAGCTCGCCGGGGTCGCCGAGGAGTTGGGCAACCGGCACGAGGCGCGCCGCAACTACGGCCGGGTCGCCACCGCTGGCCCCGCCGTGCTCGGGGAGGACCACCCGGCGGTACGCGCCGCACGCCGTTACCTGGGCCACCCGACCGCCGCCACCGCGTCCGCCCCGGGGCACCCGGCCGCTCTCGGCCAGGACAGCGCGATGGCGGCCCTGTCGGGGCCGACCATGGCGTTCGCCGCGCTCTCACCGGTCCGGCGACCGTCCCCGCCGTCGCCGGAGGTCCAGCCACCGGCCGGTCAGCCGGGTGCCCTGCCTCCTCCCCCGGTCACGCACTCCGCTCCCGGCCTGCCGTCGCCCGGCGGGCTCCCCGCGTCACCGCCTGCGCAGCCGGGACCTGCCGGGGCGCAGGCGCCGCCCTCGTCACCCTCGTCACCCTGGGCGCCACCGTCGGCCGCCGCGTACGCTCCGGTCTCCGCACCGCCTCAGCCGGGCGCCTACACGCCGCCGCCGCCTCTCCGAGCCGGACCCCCACCGCCGCCCGCTGGCATGGTGGCGTCGCCCCCCATCCCGCCCGCGCCGCAGTCGGCGGTGCCGCCCTCACCCGGGCCGTCTCACTCGGCGTGGGCTCCGCATGCGGACGCCGCTTGGCCCGTGCCGCCGCAGGCTGCCCCGCCCGCACCGCCGCGGACCGGACCGGCCGCACCGCCCCCGGCCGAGGCCGCCCGGTCCCTGCCTCCGCAAGCGCCGCCCGGGCCGTCGCAGTGGCCCAACGGCCCCGGCCTCGCCACGCCGACGGCACCGGTCGGCGCGGAAGCGCCCGTGCCCCCGCCGCCGTCCGCGTGGGCGCCGCAGCCCCCGACCCCGACCGCGCCCGCGACACCGGTGGAAGCCGAGCCTGCCGCGGCCCCGCAGGCGACGTCGACGCGCCCCGGCGCCGCCCGGGTCCCGCTGGCGCGCCCCGACGCCGCCCCGGTCCCGCCGGCGACGCCGGCTCCTCCCGCGGCTCCGCCCGCACCGCCGGTGGCCCCGGCTCCTCCGCCGCTACCCCCGGCCCCTCCCGTCGCTCCGCTCACACCGCCGGCGCTCCCGACACCTCCGGTCGCTCCCCCGGTGCCCCCGGCCCCTCCCGTCGCTCCGCTCACACCACCGGCGCCCCCCGTCCCTCCGGTCGCTCCCCCGGTACTGCCGGCGCCTCCGGTCGTTCCGCCGGCACCTGCCGCCGCTCCGCCGGTGCCCCCGATTCCGGACCACGCGCACACCGTCCCGCCGGCACCGGCCGGGCAACCCGCGGCGCCCGGTCTGCCCGGGCCGCGGCCGGAGCCCGGTGCACCGCCAGCACCGTCCGCACCCGCACCCGCACCCGCATCGGGACTGGAGACGGCCGGGAGCGGCCCGGTCGGAGGTGAGCCGTCCGCGCCGGGCTGGGACAAGCCAACGATCCAGGTCCGGCAGATCGAGCCGCTGTTGGCCGAGGAGATCGAGCGGGTCAGGGCCGGCCAGGGCCCCGGTCCGGATGCGCCGGCGGGGCCGGGCGTCGCGGCCTCGGTGCCGCCCGCGCAGCAGGGTGCCCGGTCACCCGCGGACCCACCGGTCAGCGCCCCGCCGGCGCATCTGGCGCCGGGTGCGGCACCACCGGATCAGTGGCCGCCGGTCGGCGGCCCGGGCCAGAACCCGCCACACACGGCTGCGCCCGTCAGCGCGCCTCCGGGTCCGGCGCAGCCGGTCAGCGCGCCGCCCGGGTACCCGTCACCCGTCAGCGCCCCGCCCGGGTACCCGTCACCGGTCAGCGCGCCGCCCGGCCACTCGTCGCCGGTGAGCGCTCCGCCGGGCTTCTCGTCGCCGGTCAGCGGCCCGCCGGTGAGCGGGCCGCCCGGCTATCCGTACCCGGTCAGCGGCCCGCCGGTGAGCGCCCCGCCCGGCTTCGGTCAGCCCGTGAGCGGGCCTCCGGCACCGCCGTGGGGCCTGACGGCGCCGCCCTGGAGCGCCACCGCTCCGCCCCAGCCGCTCCCCCTGACCGGCGAAGGCGAGGCCGTCGCCGAGACGTCGACCGAGGCCATCGACCCGGGCGTGCCGGACGACTCGTTCGACCCCAGCTTGCCGACCCTGCTGCCGGCACCGGTGTCACCGGCCCCGCTGCCCGAGCCCGAGCCGAGGCCCTGGAACGAGGTCGCGCCGGCGCGGGCACCGGCCGCTGCCGCGGCCCCGCCGCCGGCCGGTCCGGTCGCGGACCCGGCCGCATCTGCGGCCCCGCGGGACGACTACCCGGCCGCGCCGGCCGCGGCACCCAGCGCGTATCCCGCCGCGTACCCGGCGGCGGCCTCGGACGCGTATCCCGCCCCGGCCGCCGCCTACGCCGCTGCGGCGGGCACGCCGTCGGCGATGACGGGCCCGCACCCGGCGATGTCCGGCGCGCCCGCCGCGATGCCGGGGACCTCCGCGGCTTCGGGCACCTACCCCGCGACCGCCTACCCGCCCCCGGCGGGCACCGACCCGGGCGCGTACGGCGTCGAGCCGTACCGTCCGGAGCCGGCTCCGACGGCGTACCCCCTGCTCGACGAGCCGGCGCCGGGCGGCCGCAACCGGGCGGCGGTGGCCGTGGCGGTGACGGCGGCCGTGGTGGCGGTCGCCGCGGTGGCCGGTGTCGGCGTGCTCGTGCTGGGGCGCGACGGCACGCCGCCGGCGGGCGCGCCGTCGCCGCGTGCGGCGGCGCCGACGGCCAGCGGACCGCCGCCGGGTGACCTGCGGCTGCGCGACGAGTCCACCACGATCACGTTGACCTGGACGGACCCGTCCCGGGGGGCCGTGCCGTTCATGGTTGCGGGCGGCCGGGCCGGGCAGGCGTTGGGCGTGATGGCCACGGTGGACCCGGGAACGGAGAGCTACACGGTCAACGGGTTGAACTCCCGGTTGGACTACTGCTTCACCGTGCTCGCCGTCTGGTCGACGGACACGTTCGCCACGTCGGGGCAGGTCTGCACGGAACGCGAGGGACGCACTCCGTCGAGTTGACCTGGGCGCACGCTGGGTGTCCACAGGGGGACGGTCCGGGTTCCCCCGGCCGTGACCGGGCCCATATGATGGCACGCGGCTCAGGGGAGGGGTCGCCGGCAGGGGACGCCACCTGGCACGACGACACGGAAGGCAGCCGGTTGTGGCCACCAGCGACGAAGCCGTGAGCACCGAGCAGGGCACCTCCCCACGCCGCTCCCGGCTGCGGGGTGGTCTGGTCACCATCGCGACGGTGGCCGCGCTTCTCGCCGCGATGGGGCTGACGGTCCTCGGGCTCGGTGCCGCCGACAACGCGGTCGCCAACTACGACGCGAGTTCCTGGTTGTGGAGCGCGGCGCGCAGCGAGCTGGCCCGGGTCAACGGGGTCACGGCCCGCGTCGACACCCGCACCGAGGTGCCGCAGGCCCGTCAGCACCCGATGCAGGTCACCCAGACCGACCGGATGCTGATCCTGCGGGATCTGCACACGGGGCAGGTCAGCTCGCTGGATCTGGCCACGCTGCAGATCACGGCGACCACCCGCACGACGCCCGGGCTGGGCGTCAACGTGGCGCTGCACGAGGACGCGGCGTTCGTGGTGGACGCCGTGCAGGGCGTGGTCCGCCAGCTCGACCCGCGCTCGCTGTCGCCGGTCGGCGAGCCGATCCGCTACCCACCGGGCATCACCGGTGGCTCGTTCGACGGCGAGGGTCGACTCTGGATCGCGGTGCCGAGCCAGGGCACGGTCTCGGCGATCACCGCGGCCGTGCTGCCGGCCACGCCGTCGTCGCCCGCCGCGGGCGGCGGCCTCAGCCCGAAGCAGATCGAGACGTACGACGTGGCGGAGCCCGCCCACGAGCTGGTGGTGTCCAGCCTGGACGACGGCGTCGCGGTGCTCGACCGCACCGCCGGCGCGTTGGTCACGGTGCAGCGCGGCACGGTCCGGCCGACGAAGCTGTCGATGACGGCACCGGGCGCGCTGCCGACGCGCACCAGCGGGCCAAAGGTGCCGGTCACGGTGCCCGGCGAGCGGAAGGTGCACGTCGTGGCCGAGGGCGGCGGCGAGACGGGCACGTTCACGGTGCCGGGCGACGGCGACCGGCTCACCCCGGCGGTCGCCTGGGCCGACCGGTTCTACTGCGCCGACGAGGCGACCGGCACCATCTACTCGTTCGCCGCCGACGGCACCCTGGTCGACACGATCAAGGGCAAGGTGACCGGGCCGTTGGAGCTGGAGGTGCGGGAGAACCACCTCTTCATCAACGCCCCCGGCTCGGCGACCGCGCGGGTGGTGGACGACAAGCACCAGGTCCGCGAGGTCGACAAGTACGCCAACGACGTGCTCGGCGGCGACCCGCCGCCGGTCGCCCCGCCGCCGCCCCCGCCGAAGAAGCCGAAGGTCGGCAAGCCGGGCGCGCCGCGCAGCGTCACCGCCGCCGCCGGCAACGCGCTGGCCCGGGTGAGCTGGCGCGCGGCCCCCACCAACGGCGCGGCCATCACCAAGTACGTGGTGGAGGGCGCCGGCCAGCAGCACGAGGTGGGCGCCAACCAGCGGTCCGTGGAGATCAAGGGCCTGACCAACGGCGAGACGTACCGGTTCTCGGTGCACGCGGTCAACGCCAAGGGCGCGGGACCGTCGCGCACCAGCAACCCGGTCACACCGACCGCGGCGGTCCCCGACCCGCCGGCGAGCGTCACCGCGCAGGAGCGGCCCGACGGCACCGTCCTGGTGCGCTGGCCGGCGGCCAACGGGCAGGGCAACACGATCGCCCGGTACGCGGTGACCGCCTCCTCGGCGGGCGCGAACGCCCCGGTGGGCGAGTCGACCAAGACGGAGCTGGTGGTGCCGGCAGGCGAGCTGGAGTACGGCACGCAGTACGCGTTCACGGTGGTGTCGGTCAACGACAAGGGCGCCGCGTCGGCCGCCTCGCCGGTCAGCAACACGGTGGTGCCGTACGCGGCGCCGGGGCGGCCGGCCGAGCTGCGGGCGAGCACGGTGGCCGACCAGCCGGGCACGGTCTCGGTGCAGTGGGCGCCGGCCGAGCCGAACGGCCGCCCGGTGACGAAGTACCTGGTCGACGTGGGTGGGCGCACCAGCGAGGTGACCGACACGCAGACCACGGTTAACGGGCTGGGCAACGGCCAGAACGTGACCGTCAAGGTCAAGGCGGTCAACGAGGCCGGGCCGGGCGCGGAGGCCATCGCCACCGCCCGCACGGTCGCCGCGCCGCGCGTCACGGTGACCGGCTCGTCGGCGACGACCACCGGCGCCACGGTGACGTTCACGGTGGACGCCGGCGGTGGAAAGGCGACCTGCACGCTGAGCACGACGGGCAAGCCCGCGAAGGCCGGCAATTGCTCCAGCATCACGATGACCGGCCTCACGCCCGGCACGAAATACACGTTCACGGTGACCGCGACCAACGCCGCGGGTAAGAACACCGCCACCCGCGCGCAGGACACCAGCCCGATGTACGGGATCGCTACCTGCAAGAACGGTCCCGACGGGGACCAGCGCACGTACTGCAACAGCGACCGGGACGGCCGCAACGGCAACGAGATCTTCTCGGTGGCGCGGCAGGACAACGCCAAGCAGGTCGGCTGGGCGGAGCCGGGCAAGAGGCTGAAGGCGTACTGCAAGAAGCAGGGCGAAAACGTCGACGCGTGGATCTACAACAACCAGAAGCAGAGCACCTGGTGGGTTCAGGTCGAGTACGAGGGCAAGAACTACATCCCCTGGGCCTGGTTGAACCTGGAGGGCGGCGACAACATCAACGTTCTGCCCACCTGCTGATCCACCCCAGGCAAGGAGCACCACGCACGTGAACACCCACGAGCCGCTCACCCAGCCGGAGGTGCAGGGCTTCGCCGCCCTCGCCGCCCGGCTGGCCGAGAACGTCAACTCGGTCGTGCTGGGCAAGCCGGAGGTGGTCCGGCTAGCGCTCACCGCGCTGTTCGCCCAGGGGCACGTGCTGCTGGAGGACGTGCCAGGGGTCGGCAAGACCACCCTGGCGCGGGCCATCGCCGCCACCGTGAAGGGGCAGTGGCGGCGAATCCAGTTCACACCGGACCTGCTGCCCTCCGACGTCTCCGGCGTCACGATCTTCAACCAGGCCACGCGGGGCTTCGAGTTCCATCCCGGCCCGGTCTTCGCCAACATCGTCATCGCAGACGAGATCAACCGGGCCTCCCCGAAGACCCAGTCGGCGCTGCTGGAGGTGATGGAGGAGCGCACGGTCACCGTGGACGGCGTCCGCCACCCGGTGCCGCAGCCGTTCCTCGTGGTGGCCACCCAGAACCCGGTGGAGATGGACGGCACCTACCGGCTGCCCGAGGCCCAGCTCGACCGGTTCCTCGTGAAGCTGTCCGTGGGTTACCCCGACGAGGCGGTCGAGGTGGAGGTGCTGCGCGGGGCCACCGTCCGCTCCCCCGAGGCGCTGACGGCGATCACCGACACCGCCACCATCGGCGAGATGGTCCGGATGGCCCGGCGGGTGCACATCGCCGAGCCGCTCTACGCGTACGCGGTGCGGCTCGCGGCCGCCACCCGCACCCATCCGCAGGTGCGGGTCGGTGTGAGCCCTCGGGGTGTCATCGCGCTGACCCGCGCCGCGTGCGCGTACGCGCTCATCGACGGTCGCGGCTGGATCATGCCGGAGGACCTGAAGGCGCTCGCGGAACCGGTCTTCGCGCACCGGCTGCTGCTCACCCCCGACGCGCAGGTGCGCGGCGTGACCGCCGCCGAGGTGCTGCGCCAGGCCGTCGCCTCGGTGCCGGTGCCGCTCCCCTCGGGTCAGCCGGCCCCGGTGCAGGGGTGACCGGCCGCGCCGGCATGGGGATCACCGCCCGCGGGGTCGGGCTGCTCGTCGCCGCCGTCGTGCTGCTGGGCGCCGGCTTCCGCTTCGCGTACCCCGAGTTGACCCTGCTCGGCGCGGCCGCCGGCACCGCTGTCGGCTACGCCGCCGTGGTGGCGGCCTGGCGGCCGCGTCTCGAGGTGACGCGCCACGCCGAGCCGGACCGGGTGGCGCGCGGCGAGGCGGCCAGCATGACCCTGACCGTCCGCAACACGGGCCGGCTGCGGGCCGCGAGCCTGCTCGCCGAGGACCGCTGCGGCCACGAGGCGGTGCCCGTCCCGCTGCTGCGGCTGCGTCCGGGCCGGGACACGACCGTCCAGTACGACGTGCCGACCCGCCGTCGGGGTGTCGTGCGGGTCGGGCCGCTGCGGGTGACCCGCCGGGATCCGCTGGGTCTCGTGGCGCTCTCGCGGCCGTACGGCGGGACGGTGCCGGTCTGGGTGCACCCGCGTATCCACGCGCTCACCGCGGTGCCGACCGGCGCTGGCCGCAGCCTCGACGGCCGGGTCGACGCGGTCCCGCACGGGTCGATCACGTTCGACTCGCTGCGGGAGTACGTGGTCGGCGACGAGCTGCGTCGGGTGCACTGGCGTACCAGCGCCCGGGTCGGCGAGCTGATGGTGCGGGAGAACGTCGACACCAGTCTGCCCCGGATCGTGGTGCTGCTCGACAACCGCGCCGCCGCGCATCCCGAACGTCGGGGCGGGGTGGCCGCATCGTTCGAGGCCGGGTGCGAGGCAGCGGCGTCGGTCGTCACCGCCGCGTTCCGGGCCGACCTGCCGGTGGTCCTGCTGCTGGTCGTACCGGAGCCGGCGACGCCGGAACGCGGGACCGCCGAGGACGGCAAGGCCGCCGCGAGGGGTGCCCTGGCGGGGTGGCGTTCCCGGCTGCGCCGGGGTGGCGACCGCGCGGCCGACGTCGCGCCGGACGCCGGCGCCGCCCCGGGCGGCCCGCTGGACCGGCTCGCCGCGGCCGACCTCGTCGACGACGCCGACGCGTTGCGCGCCACGACGTCCCTGCTGCGGCGCGACCGCCTCGGGGACACGCTGGTCTTCCTCACCGGGCCGGGTGGCCGGGGCGACCTGGGGCAGGTGGGCGCGCTGCGCGGCGCGTACCCCTCGGTGGTGGTCGGGGTCTTCGGCGCGGCGGAGCCGACGCCGCCCGGCGCGGCCGGGCTGGTGGTCGTCGACGCGGCGGACGGCGCGGAGTTCGCGGCCGAGTGGGACGGGGTCCGGCGATGGTGACGATGCGCGACGGACGGCCGCCGGCGGGGTCCGGCGCCGACGCGGCCGGTCCGGGCGGCGGCGGGACCGGGGCCGGCACCGGCCCGATCGACGCGACGGGTGGCGCGCCGCGGCGCGGTTCCGGCGCCGGGTGGCGGCGGGTCGGGCCGCTGCTGCGGTCGCTGCCCGTGCCGCTGGCGCTGGTCGCGATGACGGCGCTGGCCGGCGTGGTGCTCGGCCGGGTGTACGCCGGGCCGCTGCTGCCCCGGCTCGTGCTCGGCGCGGCTGTCGGCTCGGTGCTGGTCAGCGTGGCCGCCCGGCGGCTGCCGTCGTGGCTGGTCGCGCCGGTGTCGGTGCTGGCCATGGCCGGCTGGACGCTCTGGTCGCTGCGGCTGGCCGCCGCTCACGCCGACCTGCCGGGAGGCCTGGCTGAGGTGACGGCGGACGCCGCGCGCAACGGCATCCCCCGCCTGCTCACCGCGATGATCCCGGTCGAGCCCACACCGGACACGGTGCTCGTGCCGCTGGTGGCCGCGTGGCTGGCCGGGCTGACCGGCGCCGAGGTGGCGCTGCGCGCCGGCCGGGTGCTCGCCGGTTACCTGCCTCCCGTGCTGCTGTACGCGGGCGCCCTCTACGTGGTCGGTCCGAACGCCGCCCCGGCGCTCTGGCCGACAGTGGTGCTCGTGGCCGTCGCGGCGCTGGGGTTGGCGGTCTCCGCACGGGCCGTGCCGGACGCCGCCGACCCGGCCGCCGGTCTGACGCCCGGGGTGCGGGCGGCCGTCCGGGTCCGGCTCGCCGCCGGCGCGGCGTTCGGGCTGGTCGTGGTCGTGGGCCTCGTGGCCGTGCTGGGGCCCATGGTGGCCGGGCAGGTCGACGGCCGGCCCGTGGACCCGCGCCGGTACGTGGAGCCGCCGCAGGTGGAGACGCTCGACGAGAACCCACTGATCCGCATTTCCGGGTGGGCGTTGCACCCCGAACAGAAGCTGCTGGACGTACGCGTCGACCAACCGGCCGGCGGCCCGGCCGCGGGGGCCGCGCCGTCCCCCGAGGGCGACGAGCCGGCGGACGACGCCGACGCGCCGACGGAGGGCACGTCCGCCGAGCCGCTCCGCATCCGGCTGGCGGTGCTCAGCGACTACGACGGGGTCACCTGGCGGGTCGGCGCCACCTACCGCAACGCGGGACGGATCCTGCCGGCCGCCACCCCGGCCGCGGGCAGCACCGTCGAGACGGTACGGCAGGACATCACCGTCGCCGAGCTGACCGGGCGGCTGCTGCCCGCCGTGCCCACCCCACGCGAGGTCACCGGCGCGCGGGTGGCGTACGACCCGGCGACCGGGACGCTGATCCGCCCCGAGGGCCTCACCCCCGGGCTCCACTACACCGTCACCTCCGACCGGGAGCGCCCGGACTCGAACCTGCTCGCCACGGCGAACGTGCCGGCCGGGGAGGCCGTGGCGCGGGTGCTGCGGGTGGCCGACGGTGTGCCCGAGCCACTGACCCGGCTCGCCGGCCAACTCGCCGAGGAGAACGGCGCCCCGTACGCCCGGGCCATGGCGATCGAGCAGTTCCTCGCCGAGCACTACCGCCTCGTGGCGGACGCGCCGAGCGGTCACGCGTACCCGAACCTGAACTTCTTCCTGTTCGGTCCCCGCAACGGCGGGGGGCAGCGCGGCACGTCGGAGCAGTTCGCGGCGGCGTTCGCGGTGCTCGGCCGGCTCACCGGCCTCCCGACCCGGGTGGTGGTCGGCTTCGAGTCCACAGGGGACGGTCCGGTGCGGGCCGGCGACGCGTACGCCTGGCCGGAGGTGCTCTTCGACGGTCTGGGCTGGGTGCCGTTCCACCCGCTGCCCCGGCCGAACGAGGAGCCCCGGCCCGTCGAGGAGGACTTCCGTCCCGCCCCGGAGACTCCCCCACCGTCGGAGGCCCCGGAGCCGACCGTGGAGCCGACCGCGTCACCGGAGCCGACGGCCGCCGCGGCCGGCCCGGCGGACAGCGGAGGCGTGCCGACGCCGGTGCTGGTGGGCGGCGGGACGGGCGGTCTGCTGCTGCTGGTGGGGGCGGTGCTGCTCACGCTGCTGGCGATGCGCCGGTCCCTGACCCGCGGGCGGCTCGAGCGGGGCGACCCCGGCCAGCGCATCGCAGGCGCCTGGCGGGAGGTGACGGACGCCCTGCGGCTGGCCGGCCGACCGGTCGGGCCCGACCTGGCCGCCACGGAGGTGGCCCGGCGCGCCCGCGACGCCGCGACACCGCCCGGCGTGGGCGACGACCCGCCACGGCAGGCCGCCGGCGTCGACGAGCTGGCCGACCTGCTGAACCAGGTGGGCTTCGCGCCGGGCACCGCGAGCCCGGAGCAGGCCGACCGGGCGGCCGGTGCCGCGCAGGAGTACGTGGCCGCCCTGCGCGCCACCCGCCCCCGCTGGCGTCGCCTGCTCTGGCCCATTCATCCGGGCCCGCTCCGCTGGCGTCGCTGACTCTGCATCCTTCGTCTGCCCGGACGGCGATCCGCTCGCCAAGTCAGGCTATATGACCATCTGTCGCTTGACTCTCCAGTCGCAACAGGTTCGCTAATCCGCATTGCGCGCGAAAGCAACCTGCCGAAATTGCTGGCGCACCCGAGTTGACGAGGGGAAATACGGCCACCACCTTGCGCGACAAGGGGTTCCCGGCACTGCCCGTCGCGTGACCGGAAACGGCGTTGTAGCAGATGCTGAGTGCGGCTGCCGCTCCGCTGATTTCGCCGGGAATACCTCTTGACCTGCGCCGACAGCAGGACCACGCTGGCCTGCGTCCGGACTTCGGGTCCGGAAAGGATAGCGATTGAACGGCAACCACGCCACCGGCAATCGCTACCACATGCGCGCGCCGAGTCACCGATATCTGGACGCCGGGCCACCATCCCGTATCAGATGTCGAAGCAGACTCAAGACCACGGACCCGAGACCAACGGCAGCCGCGTGGTGGACGACGCGAGAGTCCGTCCGCATCAACGACATCTGGTACGACATCCGTTTCGATCGATGAAGGCGATCGTGATTCCCATGTATGTGCGTAATGTGTTCCGTCTAGTCGTGGCGCTACTGGTCGGCGTGACCAGTCTGTCGGTCGCCACCCCGGCCTGGCCACAGACCAGCCCTCAGGTTTATCTCTTCTCCGAGCAGTCGGGGCGTGGCGCGGTGGGCTTCCCACCGAACTGTCAGGATGCCGGAAACGGTCCGTTCGTCGGCCTCGATGTCTGGAGCTTCCAGGTGATGCCCGAGCAGGGCGAGTTCACGGCGCTGACGCTGGTCTTCATGACTCCGGAAGGTGAGGTCCTCCCGTCCGTCTCCGTTCCCGGGCCCGACGGGGATCTCATGCCCGGCACGCATCAGGCGCGCGTCCGGGTGCCGGCAGGGTTGCTGATCGTCGAGGGCAGCGCCGAGGTCACGGGCGACCCGATCGGCGAGTTCAGCGTGACCGCGACCTGTGCGGCAATCCCGCTCACGCCCGACATCGACCTCGCGTGGAACAAGCCCGCGACCGCGGACAGCCGGTGCGCGTCGACGCAGGGCCCGGAGATGGCGGTCAACGGCAGTTGGGCCGGCGGCCTGTCGGACAGGTGGTGCTCCACGGGCGCCAGCAAGTGGCTGCGCGTCGACATCGGATCCAGTACGAACATCAGGCAGTTCGTGGTGCGTCATGCTGGCGCCGGTGGCGAGGCCACGTCGCTGAACACCCGGGCGTTCAGCATCCAGGTGAGCACCGACGGCACCACGTGGACGACGGCGGTCACCGTGACCGCGAACACGGCAAACGTCACCACCCACGACGTGACGGCAACCGGCCGCTACGTCCGCCTCAACATCACCACCCCGACACAGACCACCGACCCCTCGGCCCGCATCTACGAGCTGGAGGTCTACGGCGGAGTCAATCTCGCGCTGAACAAGGCCGCGACCGCGGACAGCCAGTGCGCGTCGACCCAGGGCCCGGGAAAGGCGGTCAACGGCAGTTGGACGGGCGGCCTGTCGGACAGGTGGTGCTCCACGGGCACCAGCAAGTGGCTGCGCGTCGACATCGGGTCCACCGCGGCCATCCGGCGGTTCCTGGTCCGCCACGCTGGCGCCGGTGGCGAGGCCACGTCGTTCAACACCCGCGCCTTCACCATTCAGGTGAGCGCCGACGGCACCACGTGGACGACGGCGGTCACCGTGACCGCGAACACGGCAAACGTCACCACCCACGACGTGACGGCAACCGGCCGCTACGTCCGCCTCAACATCACCACCCCGACCCAGACCACCGACCCCTCGGCCCGCATCTACGAGCTGGAGGTCTACGGCCAGGTCGGGTCGCTGCCGCCCGAGGTCAACCTCGCGCGCAACAGGCCCGCGATCGCGAACACTCAGTGCACGTCGACCGAAGGCCCGGCGAAGGCGGTCAACGGGAGCTGGACCGGCGGCCTGTCCGACAGGTGGTGCTCCACAGGGATCGGCTCGTGGCTGCGCGTCGACCTCGGAACCCCTGGCTCGCTCGTGAACATCAGGAAGTTCGTGCTGCGCCATGCCGGCGCCGGTGGGGAACCGGCATCGCTCAACACCCGCGCCTTCACCATCGAGATGAGCGCTGACGGCATCGCGTGGTGGACGGTCGTCACCGTGACCGCGAACGCGGCGAATGTGAGCACCCACTACGTGGACGCGTACGGCCGCTACGCCCGCCTCACCGTCACCACCCCGACACAGACCACCGATTCCACGACCCGCATCTACGAGTTCGAGGCCTACCCGCCATCGTGAGGGGCGAGTGACATCTAAGGCGCTGGTGGGCGACGACCTGGCCGAGTGTCCCGACGGGCAGGCCTCCCCCACCAGCGCCGATGCGCGACTGGCGCCCGCGCCGATACGGCGGCCACCCGACACCGTCAACCTCATGATCAGCGCGGCGGGGGCGGGGGTCAGGCGGACAGGCGGCGGACGAGTTTGCGCAGGCCGGCCTGCCAGCCGTCGGGGTCCTCCGCGCGGCGGCGGGCGTACCCGGCGACCTCCGGGTGCGGCAGGATGAGGAAGCGTTCCTCGGCGAGGCCGGCCACGGCGGCGTCGGCCACCTGGTCGGGGGTGAGCACGGCACCGGAGGCGGCGATCACCCGTGCGCCCAGGTGGCCCTCGGCCAGCCCGTCGGCGAGCATCGGCGTGTCCACCCCCTGCGGGCAGAGGGCGCTGACCCGGATGCCCCGGTCCCGGTAGGTCACCGACAGCCACTCGGCGAAGCCCACGGCCGCGTGCTTCGTGGCGGTGTACGGGGCGTCCCCGACCGCCGTGAGGACGCCCGCCGCCGAGCAGGTGTGCAGCAGGTGGCCGCCGCCGCGGGTGAGCATCCCCGGCAGCACCGCCCGGGCGGAGTAGACGTGCGCCAGCACGTTGACGCGCCACGACCGCTCCCAGGCCGCGTCGTCGACCTCGATCCCGCCGCCGGTGGCCACGCCCGCGTTGGCGCAGAACAGGTCGATCCGGCCGAACCGCCGCTCGGTGTCGGCGACCAGGGAACGGACCTGCTCCTCGTCGGTGACGTCGACGGCCACCGGGTGGGCGACGGGGCCGATGCCGTCGGCGACCGCACGGGCCTTCTCGGCGTCCAGGTCGGCCACGACGACGGCGGCGGCGCCCTCGGCGGTGAACCGGCGGGCCAGCGCCGCGCCGATGCCGCCCGCCCCGCCGGTGATGACCACGATCCGGTCGGTGAGGTTCACGTCAGCGCCCCTCTCCGGCGGCCGGGCCGAGTCGGGCGATGAGGCCGGCCAGCGCCTCCGCGCCGCCGCCGGCCAGCTCGGGGGTGGGCAGCAGCGCGAGCACCGGCACGTCGACGCCGGCGTCGGCGTAGGCGCGCACCTGGGCGCTGACCTGCTCGGGTGAGCCGTGCAGGACCAGCGCGTCGACCAGCTCGTCGGGCACGGCCGCGAGCGCGCCGCGCCGGTCGCCGTCCGCCCACGCCTTCCACATCGGCCCCAGCACGTCCTCACGGCCGAGCCAGCGGTGGAACGCGGCGTACGCCGGGACCGTGAGGTAGCTGGTGATAAGCCGGCGGCCCAGCTTGCGGGCGTGCGTGGCGTCCTCGGTGGGGCAGACGAAGATCCGGGCGACGACGTCGAAGCCGGGCCGGCGCGACCCCAGCTCGGCCACGGCGCGGGGCACATCGCCGGCGGCCAGCCAGTTGAGGATGACGCCGTCGGCCTCGGCGCCGGCCAGGCGCAGCATGCCGGGGCGCAGCGCGGCGAGCAGGATCGGTGGCGGCACCGCGGGTGGGCGCTCCAGGGTGAAACGGCGTACCGCGAAGGTGTCGAAGCTCTGGTCGACCGTCTCCCCGGCCAGCGCGGCGCGCAGGAACCGCAGCATGTCGCGGGTCCGCCGGTACGGCTCGGCGAACGGCACCGCGTTCCAGTCGCCCACCACCACCGGCGAGGACGCGCCGATGCCGAGGGCGAACCGGCCCGGTGCGACGTCGGCCAGCGTGGCGGCGCTCATCGCGAGCAGGCCCGGCCCGCGGGTGAAGACGGGTACGACGGCGGTGCCGAGCCGCATCCGGGGCTGCCAGGTGGCGGCGAGCGCCAACGGGGTGAACGCGTCGGCGCCGGCGACCTCGGAGGACCAGACGTCGGTGAACCCGGCTTGCTCCAGGGCCGCGTAGACCGCGGCGTGGTCGGCGAGCGGGATCCCGCCCAACGGCACCGTCATGCCCCATCGCGTCGTCATCGACTGATACTGCCCGGTAACGTTCGACGAGAGCAAGATCCCCGTCCACGGGATCGCGGACCGGCGTCTCAGCCCAGGCGGTCGAGGAGGCGCAGGGAGCGCTGCGCCACCAGGGCCGCCGCGTCCGCGTCGTACGACGGCAGCGAGCTGTCGGTGAACAGATGCTGGTCTCCCTTGTAGACGAACAGCTCGGCCAGGTCGGCCCCGACGGTGGCGACCAGTTCGCGGGCGGCGTCCAGGTCGCCCTCCAAGGCGAAGAACGGGTCCGCGTCCATGCCGTGGACCTGCACCGGGACCCCCGGTGGCCACGGCCCGACCGCCCACTCACCGGTGATCGGGAGGCAGGCTTCGTAGAGCAGGGCGCCACGCGTGCCGACCCTGGTCTGCGCGAGTCGCTGAGCCGTGCCGGCACCGAAGGAGAAGCCAGCGAACACGAGGCCCTCGGGCAGGTCGGCCACGGCCTGGTCGGCGCGGGCGTCGAGCACCTCGGCGCCGATGCGCCGGGTCAACGCCGCCCCGTCCTCGACGGTCGGCGGTCGCTCCCCGTCGAACAGGTCCGGCGTGTGCACGCTGTGCCCACCGGCTCTCAGGGTCTCGGCGAACGCGCGGACGCCGTCGGTGAGTCCCTGCACGTGGTGGAACAGGACGACTTCGGCCATCTCTACACTCCTGGCAACGGACGGCGAGGATCATACGATCCAAGATTTTAGAACGGTCGAGAAATGTCGGTCAATGAGCGGATCCCGGATTACGACCTCGACGAGATGCTCGTGGTCAGCGCGCCCGAGCAGCTGCGCGCCCTGGCCGACCCGCTGCGCGCCACCCTCCTGGAGCTGCTCCTCGAACGGGCCGCCACGGTCACGGAGATGGCCAAGGCGGTGAACCGCCCCAAGAGCAGCGTCGCCTACCACGTGAACCTGCTCGTCGAGGTCGGCCTCCTGCGCGTGGTACGCACCCACCGCGTCCGGGCCATCGAGGAGCGGTACTACGGGCGCGCCGCGCGCACGTTCTACGTCGGCGTCCTCAACCGCCCCGAGGACAGGCAGGTCGCGTCCGCGATCAACGGACTCACGGAGGCGGCTGCCGAGTCCGCCGCCGCCCACGCCGCGGACGAACTGCGCTGCACGCTCGTGCACGCCCGCATCCCGATCGAGGACGTGCGCGCCTTCTGGGCCGAGGTCCAGGAACTCGCCCGCCGATTCGCGCAGATACCGCGCGCCGGCGACCAGGTGTACGGCTTCGTCGCCGGCCTCTACCCCACCGACGCACCCACCCTCCCCGACACCCGACACGACTCGACCTCCTGACGAGGGGTCCCGCGCCCGGTTCTGGCGGTTGCCGGCCGGCGGCACCGCCCACGGTGTTACGAATGCCGGGTGAGCTGGGCAGACACCGGAGGGCGATGACCGTGGCCACCGGTGGCAAGATCCGCCTGACGCCGACCGCCCAGGACCCGGGGCGAGCGACCTTCCTGGAACTCTTCTTCGACCTGGTCTACGTCTTCGCGCTGACCCGGATCTCGGCCCGCGCGTTCGGGGACCTCGCCGCGAACGACGGGCACGCGCACGGCTGGAGCGCGATCGCCGGCGGCGGGAAGACGCTGCTGCTGCTCCTCGCGCTGTGGTCGGTGTGGCAGGGCACGGCCTGGACCACGAGCCGGTACGACCCGCGCCACGGCTGGGTCCAGGGCATCGTGATCACCGCGCTGCTGGCCAGCATGGTGATGGGCGTGGCGATCCCCGAGGCGTTCACCACGACGGGGCTGATGTTCGCGGTGGCGTACGTGGTCGCGCAGGTGTCCCGGCCGCTGACCCTGCTCGTGGCGCTCGGTCCCCACGAGTACCGGCGGCTCAAGCTGCGCATGACCATCGTCTTCGCCTCCACCGGCGTGCTGTGGATCGTCGGCGCGCTGCTGCCCACCAACCCGCGGGTGGCGCTCTGGACGGCCGCGCTGGTCGTCGAGTACCTCGTCGCCCGCTTCGGCTGGCCGGTGCCGGGACTCGGCCGATCCACCATCTCGAAGTGGGACATCGCCGGGGAGCACCTGGCCGACCGCTACCAGCAGTTCTTCCTCGTCGCGCTCGGCGAGACGATCCTGGTGGCCGGGTTCGCGTACAGCAGGGGGCCGTACGAGGTCACCCACGCGGCCGCGTTCGCCCTGGCGCTGGCCACCTCGATCGCGCTCTGGCGGATCTACATCCAGCGGGCCGGCCAGATCCTCGGCGAGGCGGTGACGCGGGCCCGGCACCCGGCGACCATTGGCCGGTCCGCCGCGGACACCCACCTCGTGATGGTGGTCGGCCTCGCCGGCGTGGCGATCGGCTACGAGCTTGTCATCGACCACCCCTTCGATCCTCCCCCGGCGGCCTGGCTGGCGGTGGTGATCGGTGGGCCGATCCTGTTCCTGGCCGGCCGCGCACGCCTCGAGTACGAGGTCTTCGCGCGGGTCTCGCCGTCGCGGTGGATCGCCATCCTGGTGCTGCTGGCGCTCACCCCGTTGCTGGCGCGCATCCCGGCGGTGATGGCCTCCGGCGCCGCGGTGGTGGTGCTGGCCGCCGTCGCCCTGGCCGACGCCCGTCGGGCGCGGGGCCGTCCGCCGGAGGCGGCCGCACCCCCGTTCTAGGCATCGAGGTACGACGATGCGCCGGCGCCGCCGCACGTTAGTCTCTGCAGGTGACCTTCTCGATCGTCGCCCGCTCCGATGACGGCCGCCTGCACGGCGTGGCCGTGGCCAGCAAGTTCCTCGCCGCCGCCGCGCTGGTGCCGGCCGCCGAGGCCGACGTCGGCGCGCTGGCCACGCAGGCCAGCGCCAACCTGGCGTACCGGCCGCAGGGGCTCACCATGCTGCGCACCGGGGTGGCCGCCGCGGACGTGGTCGCGGGTCTGGTCGCCGCGGACGGCGAACGTGACCACCGCCAGCTCGGCGTGGTGGCGGCCACCGGCCCGGGGGCGACCTTCACCGGCGGGAAGTGTCACGACTGGGCCGGCGGGCAGGCCGGGGACGGCTGGGCGGCGCAGGGCAACATCCTCGCCGGCCCGCAGGTGGTCGACGCGATGCGCGACGCCTGGCTGGCCGGCTCGGCGCTGCCGTTCCCCGAGCGGCTGCTCGCGGCGCTGCGCGCCGGAGACGCGGCCGGTGGCGACCGGCGCGGGCGGCAGAGCGCCGGCCTGCTCGTCGTGCAGCGCGGCGGCGGGTACGGCGGTGGCAGCGACGTCGTGGTGGACCTGCGCGTCGACGACCACGCGGACCCGGTCACCGAGCTGGACAGGTTGCTCGCCGTGCACACCCTGCTGTTCAGCAAGCCCGATCCGGCGACGCTGCTCGACCTCACGGGCGCCGTGGCCGCCGAGGTGGGCACGCTGCTCGGCGCGCTCGGCCACCCGGTGGGCGAGGCCGGCCCGGAGGAGGCGCTGGCTTCCTGGGCCGGGATGGAGAACCTGGAGGAGCGTCTCGTGCCGGGCCGGATCGACCCGGTGGTGCTGGCGCACCTGCGCCGCGCCGTCCCCCACGTGCCGTCCCCGCGCTCCGCCCCTCACGCGTAGGCCGAACCCCGACGGCGGGCCCAGCGCGGCGGCGCGGGCCGGCCCTGCTCCGCGCCGGCTACGCCGTCAGCACGATCTTGCCTCGCGCGTGTCGGGACTCGCTCAACTCGTGGGCGGCGGCGGCCTCGTCGAGGGCGAACACGGCGGCGACCGGCACGGTGAAGCGGCCCTGCTCGGCGAGTTCGCCGGCGACCGCCAGCCCGTCGAGCGCCGGCGCGTCGGCACCGGGACCAGAGCCGCGGGACAGGTGCACACCGTGCGCCGGTGCGTTGATGTCGGCGATGCTCACCACCCGGTCCGGAGTCGCGACGAGACCGATCAGGTCGGGCAGGGAACCGGAGCCGGCACAGTCGAGCACGACATCCACCGGGCCGGGAACCAGAGTGCCGACCCGCTCGGCCAGCCCGGGCCCGTAGGTGGTCGGGACCGCTCCGAGCGAGGCGACGAAGTCGTGGTTGCGGGCGCTGGCCGTGCCGATGACGGTGGCGCCGCGGGCTACCGCGAGTTGGATCGCGGTCGTGCCGACCCCGCCGGCCGCGCCTTCGATCAACAGCGTGACGCCGTCCCTGACGCCCAGCAGGTCGAGCACCCGGGTGGCCGTCTCGATGTTCCCGGCCGCGCCGCCGGCCTGCTCCCAGGTCAGCGCGGCCGGCTTCGGCGTCCACGCAGCCAGGACGGCGTACTCGGCGTTCGCTCCGCCCATCTCGGCGTAGTCGACGATCCCCAGAACGTCGTCGCCGATTCGGACCCCGGTCACTCCGTCCCCGATCTGGTCCACCACGCCGGCCGCGTCGACTCCGGGCACGTGCGGCAGGCGGAGCGGGACCCAGTCCTGGAATCGGCCGGCGCGGACGTACGTGTCGGCGGGATTGACACCGGAGGCCCGGACCGCCACCCGGATCTGTCCCGGTCCGGCCTGCGGTGCGGGAACCTCGGCGACCTCGAGCACGCTGGCGGGACCGTACGTGGAGAATTGCACAGCTCTCATGCGGCGGACGCTAACGGACGCCCCCGTCCGTTTAGCTAAAGTGAGAGCGGTGACCGACCGCTTGCCTCACACCCTGCGCTCCGACGCCCAGCACAACCGCGAGCGCATTCTCGACGCGGCGCGCGTGGTGTTCGCCGCCGACGGTCTGGATGTGCCGATGCGGGAGATCGCCCGGCGCGCCGGGGTCGCACCCGCCACCCTGTACCGCCGCTTTCCGACAAAGGAAATGCTGGTCACCGAGGCATTCACGGAGCAGATGCACGCGTGTCACGTCATCGTCGACGAAGGGCTCGCCGATCCGGATCCGTGGCACGGCTTCTGCCTCGTGATCGAGAAGATGTGTGAGCTGCACGCACGCGACCAAGGCTTCACCGCGGCGTTCGTGTCGGCCTTTCCGCACGCGATCGATTTCGAGGCGCGCCGCGACTACGCGCTGACGTCGATCGGCGAACTGGCACGCCGCGCCAAGGAGGCCGGTCGCCTGCGCCCCGATTTCGTCCTCGACGACGTACTCCTCGTGCTCATGGCCAACAGCGGTATCCGCGCGAGCTCACCGGCGGCGCGGGTCAGCGCCTCCCGACGGTTCGCCGCGCTCGCGATCCAGGCGTTTCGGGCCTCTCCGCAGGCCCCACCGCTGCCGCCCGCGTACGCCGCGTCGACAGTGTGACGCGACCGAACGGGTTGGTGCGGCGGCGGCTGCCGTATCAGGCGCCGAAGGAGAGCCAGCGGAAGTCGGCGGCCTCGACCGCCGCGCGTTCCTCCTCGGTCAGGTCGGCCCGGCCGGTGGTCTTGCGGATGAGGGTGAGCCGGTCCCAGGCCAGGCCGGCCGGGAGCGGGCGTCCGCCGGTGAGCAGCTCGGCGATCACGTCCGCCGCGGTGGGGGTGAGCCACGGCTCCCGGTCCAGCGCCGCGGCCAGGTCGAGGCCGTGCACGCCGACCTCCACGACCCGCGTACGCAGAAACTCGGACAGGGCCATCGCGTCGCCGTGCCGGGTGCGCACGACCCGGCCGGCGGGCGCGGCGGCGACCGCAGCGTCGGCGGCCCGCCAGGCCCGGTCGAAGTCCGCCACGAGCGCCGGGCCGTCGAGTGCGCGGGCCTCCCGGCGGCCGCTGTCGACGCGGGCGGCGTCGACCTGCGGGGTGAACTTCGGCGCGCCGAAGTAGCCGGCGGCGTCGACCTCGGCGCGCGCCGGAGCGGGCGCGGCGAGCATGTCGACGAGCCGCCCGGCGCCGGTGCGGACGTGGGCGAGCAGCTCGCGTACTGACCACGGGTGGCAGTCGGTCGGCCGGTCCAGGTCCGCCTCGGACAGGTCGCGCAGCACCTCGCCCAACCGTGCGCACTCGTCGCGGAACGCCGCCCGTACCGTCTGCACGCTTACCTTCCCCGTCCGGCTGCCGCCCGTACCCTCTCACGAGCCGGCCCGGCGTCCCCCGCAGCGTCGTGCCGTTTCGGTGGCGGCCCGGCGGGTACGCGCGTGCGGGCTCGAGTGAGGGAGGCGCCACCGATGGCCGGGATCATGATGCGAAGCACCGCGTTCAACGACCACGACATGCTGCCGGCTCGCTTCTCCCGCGAGGGCGGCAACATCTCGCCGCCGCTGGAGTGGACCACGGTGCCCGACTCGGCCGCCGAACTGCTCCTGCTCGTGGAGGACCCGGACGCCGGCCGGACGCCGTTCCTGCACTGGCTGGTCACCGGCATCCGGCCCACTCCGGGCGGGGTGGCGGAGGGCACGGTGCCCGAGGGTGCCCGGGAGTGGCCCAACGGCTTCGGCGAGGTGGGTTGGGGCGGCCCCCAGCCGGCGCGCGGCGACGACCCGCACCGCTACTTCTTCCGCCTGTACGCCGTGAACCGCCCGCTCGAGCTGCCGCGCGCGCCGCAGGCCACCGATGTGCACCAGGCGGTCAGCGGGCACGAGTTCGCGAGCGGCACGATAATCGGGCTGTACTCCCGCTGAACCGCCGGTCGGTGCGCTCAGCCCTGGTGGCGGGGCACGAGCCGGTGCACGACGGCGAGGACCAGCGCCATCACCACGCCCATCGTCCCTGCGATGCCGGCGGCGCTGCCCGCGTAGCCGACGAAGAGCGCCCGCCGGGTCAGCTCCTGCGGGTCGACGGTGCGCAGGTCCACGAGCCAGGCGAGGGCGAGAACGGAGATCGTCAGGGCGAGCACGCCGCCGGCGCCGAGCACCGACGCCGCGACCCGGTGCGCGTCGGCGGAGGAGAACCGGGCCCGCTCCCGCTGGGTGACCAGCAGCACGAGCCCGGCCACCGCCGCCCAGGCGCCCACCACGAGGAACGCGGCCACCGCGTCGCTGGGCCGGTGCCAGCCGGCGGAGAGGGTCGCCACCCCGGCGGCCGCGGCGTAGGCCGCGCCGACGAACGCGCCGAACGCCCGCACCTTGGCCGGTAGGACGAGCACCAGCGCCACCGCCACCGAGGCGGCCACGGCGGTGTGCCCGCTCGGCAGGCTGTTGCCGGCGTAGATACGTTCGAGGTCGATGCCCAGGTCGGGGCGGGACAGGCCGTGCTTGAGCAGTTGGGTGCTCACGTTGGCGCCCGCGATGAGCAGCGTTGCGGTGATCGCCAGCGCGATCCGGCCGCGCATCAGCGCGATGAACCCGATCGTCGCCGTGGCGGCGAGCAGGGAGACCACCGACATGGCGTTGAGGATCCGGTCGACCGGGCCGTCGATGCGGTCCTGCCCGATCCGGTTGCCTGTGAGGGCGACGGTGTCGACCCACTGGCCGGTCCCGGTGTGCACCGCCACCCGCCAGACCAGGACGAACGCGGCCACCTGAAGCAGTGCCAACAGGACGAGCCAGAACGCCGTCCATGCCCTCGCCGTCTCGCGCACGCGCCCACGTTAGCGACCGGGTCGGGCGGCCGCGCGGGTGGCCCGCTGCGCGCGTCCGGTTAGGTTGGGATCGACGTGAGGAGGTGACGGTGACCGGCACAGCGCAGCGGGACCCGGACGCGGGCCGGCCCGAGTCGCTCGCCGATCTGCTGGGCGGTCGGCGGGGCGCGGTCGACGCGACCGTTCCGCCGCTGGCGTTCGCCGCCGGTTGGCTGCTCGGCGGCGAGTCGCTCTGGGCGGGGGTCGGCGCCGCGGTGGTCGCCGGCGTGGCGGTGGCCCTGTGGCGGTTGCGTCGGGGTGACCGGCCGCGCTCGGTGCTGATCGGCCTGCTGGCGGTGTGCGTGGCCGCGCTGATCGCGCTGCGGACCGGCCGTGCCGCCGATTTCTTCCTGCTCCAACTGCTGTCCAACGCGGCGAGCGCGCTGGCCTGGGCGGTGAGCATCGTGCTGCGTTGGCCGCTGCTCGGGGTCGTGGTCGGGGCGGCGCTCGGGCAGCGGACCCGGTGGCGGCGGGATCCCGCGCTGCTGAGGGCGTACGGGCGGGCCAGTTGGGTGTGGACGGCGACGTACGTGCTGCGGGTGGCGGTCTTCGTGCCGCTGTATCTCAGCGGCCAGGTGGTCGCGCTGGTCGTGGCCCGGGTCGCGCTGACCTGGCCGCTGGTGGCGGCCGCGCTGGCGGTGAGCTGGATGGTGGTGCGGCGCTCGCTGCCGGCCGGGCATCCCGGGTTGCGGCATCCGGTGGTCGCGACGGAGGACGACGCGCACACCGTGGCGGCCGATCGGCGCTGAACGGGCCAGCATCGGGTCGACCGACGCCGGGACAGGGCCCGCGCGGAACCACCGGCACCGAGGTCCGGCTGGGCTCGGTCCGGTGTGGGCGTCGCCCGGGTCCGGGCGTCCTCCGGTGCCGGGCCGCCCCACCCTCATGATCGTGCTCGATCCCGGAAGGATTTCTGCCGTCGCGGAGGCCACTACTTCCACGATCGAGCACGATCATGGAGTCGGGGTGTCCGACCGGGTCGGCGGGCGTGCGGCGGACGCAAAAGGAGAGGCCGCCACGGGGGGAGCGGCCTCTCCGGTGACGTACGTTACTCCGTCGGCGTCCGTCGCGTGATCCCGCGGAGGCCACTTTCGCAGTCGTTTTCGCGGTGTCCGCCGATACGGGTGGCCAGCCCGACCGGCCGATCCGCCGCACCGGCCCGATGGCCGGGCAGCAGGGCCTGACCAGCAATCGTCGGACGGTCCGCCGGCCGGTCGGGACGGCCGCTCCGGCGACCGGACGGGCGGCCGCTCCGGCGCGTCGCGGCGGAGGCCCGGCGACGGGACGGGACGTGCCGCGGCGGCGAACGGCGCCGGTCTCCTGCCGTATGATGGGAGCGCTCCCGAGCCTCGGGCCGGCAGTCCGCACCCACGAGGAGAACCGATGTCGATGCCCGCCCCGCAGCCGACGCCGCTGCGCTTCCCGCCCCACTTCGGCTGGGGCGCGGCCACCTCGGCGTACCAGATCGAGGGCGCGGTCAAGGAGGACGGCCGGGGCGAGTCGATCTGGGACACCTTCAGCCGGACCCCGGGCCGCACCCGCAACGGCGACACCGGTGACGTGGCGGCGGACCACTACCACCGCTACCGCGAGGACCTCGACCTCATGCGCGACCTCGGGCTGCACAGCTACCGGTTCTCCATCGCCTGGCCGCGGATCCAGCCCGACGGCACGGGCGCGCCCAACCAGCGCGGCCTCGACTTCTACCGGCGCCTCGTGGACGGCCTGCACGAGCGGGGCATCGCCCCCATGGCCACGCTGTTCCACTGGGACCTGCCACAGGCGCTGCAGGACGCCGGCGGGTGGGAGGCCCGCGACACCGCACACCGCTTCGCCGACTACGCCGAGATCGTCTTCCGCGCCCTCGGTGACCGGGTCCCGGTCTGGCTCACCATCAACGAGCCGAAGACGGTGGTGCAGAACGGCTACCTCTCCGGTCACCACGCGCCCGGCCGGCAGGACCCGGACGCCGCGTACCTGGTCGCGCACCACCTGCACCTCGCCCACGGGCTCGCGGTACGGGCCCTGCGGTCCACGGGCGTCGACGGGCGGATCGGCCCGGCGTTCAACCTGCACCCCTGCTACCCGGCCGACGACTCCCCGGACGCGGCGGCGGCCACCCGTCTCCACGACGGATACGAGAACCGGCTCTACCTGGACCCCGTGTTCACCGGCCACTACCCCGAGGACGTGCTGGCCGACCTCGGGCCGGGCAGCCGCCTCGCACGCGGCGTCGTCGAGGGGGACCTCGCGATCATCTCCTCCCCCGTGGACCTGCTCGCCGTGCAGTACTACACGCCGATCTACGTGACCGCCGACGGCGGCACCGTGCGCCGCCGGCCGACCTCGGAGGCGCGGTGGCAGCAGATCCACCCCGAGGGCATGTACGACATCCTGACCCGGGTCACCCGCGACTACGGGCCCGTCCCGATCACCGTCACCGAGAACGGCCTGCCCACCCGGGACACGCTGCGGCCCGACGGCACCGTGGACGACCTCGGGCGGATCGCGTTCCTGCGCGAGCACCTCACGGCCGCGCACCGGGCCATCGCGGCCGGCGTGCCGCTGGAGAGCTACCACGTGTGGTCGCTGCTCGACAACTTCGAGTGGGCCGAGGGGTACGACCAGCGGTGGGGCCTCGTCTACGTGGACTACCCGACCCAGCGGCGCATCCCCAAGCGCAGCGCCCACTGGTACCGCGGCGTGATCGCCGACAACGCGCTCTGAGCGACCGGCCGGGGCGTCGGCGCCCGTCCCGGCCGCAGCGGCGGCCCCTCGGCGCCACTGCGGCCGGACCCGCTCAGCGCGGCAGCGCCTGCTGCAACTCCGCCCGCAGCGCCGGGGTGAGCATCTCCCCCGCCTGCTTGGCCAACCGCGCCATCTCGTAGCCGACCACGCCGATGTCGGCGTCCGCCGCCGCCAGGGTGGCGAGGATCGACCCGTCACGCACCTGCATCACCAGGAAGTAGCCGCGTCCCATCTCGACCACCGTCTGCTTGACCACGTCCCCGTCGAACATCTGCGCGGCCCCGGACGTGATGCTCATCAGGCCGGAGGTGACCGCCGCCAGCTTGTCCGCGTGGTCCCGGGGCAGGTGGTCGGAGACCGCCACCAGCAGCCCGTCCGAGGAGACCACCGCCGCGTGCGCCACACCCGGCACCCGCTCGGCGAACCCGCTGACCAGCCAGCTCAGGTCCCGCGCCTCCTGACTCAACGTCGTCACTGTCGTCGTCCTCCTTCGCTGTGCCAGCCGGCCGGCGGCACGGGTAGCTCGGTGGTCTCCTCCGCCTCGGCCCGCCGCACCCCTCTGTAGAGGCGGGAGAGCATGCCGCCGACCGCCTCCGGGTCCGGGTCGTACGCGTCCGGCGCGGGCGCCGGCCGCGCCGACCGGGTCACCGCCGCGAGTTGCGCCATCGGCACCCGCACCGGAAGACCGCGCTCGTTGGTGCCGGCGGTCACCGGAACGGCGGGCGGGACGGCCGGTTCCGGTCGGGCTGCCGGGGTGGCCGGCCCCTCCCGGGACCACCATCCGCCGGCGGCCGCCGGGCCGGCCACGGGAGCCAGCACGTCCTCGGCGCGTACCGGCACCGGCCGCGCCTGGCGGGGCACGACGCCCGGCCGGCGGCCCGCGACGGGCTGGTCGGGGCGGCCCGTTCCACCCTCGGCGATCCCGGCGGTGAGCATCCGCGCGGACACCGGCGGGTCGAGCGGCTGCGCGGGGGCCGGCGCCAGCAACGTCTCCGGCAACCGGAGCACCGCGACCAGCCCGTCGGAGCCGCCGTCCAGCCGCACCCGGACTCCGAGCCGCGCCGCGAGGTGACTCACCACGAACAGGCCCATCCGTTCGACGGTGGCCACGTCGGCGGCCGGCGGCGCGGCGAGACCGCGGTTCGCCTCCTCCAGCGCCGCGGGGCTCATCCCGAGCCCCCGGTCCGCGATCTCGACCACCGCGCCCGTCCCGTCGGCGCGGGCGGTCACCGACACCGTCGTGTCGGGCCGCGAGAAGGACGTGGCGTTCTCCAGCAGCTCGGCGAGCAGGTGCACCAACTCGCCCACGGCGTGCCCCACGACGTGCAGGTCGGCCACCGACTCGTGCCGGACCCGCCGGTACTGCTCGATCTCGGCGGCTGCGGCGAGCAGCACCGTGCCCAGCCCCACCGGCCGCTGCCACCGCCGGGTGGACTCGGTGCCCGCCAGCACCAGCAGGCTCTCGTCGTTGCGGCGCATACGGGCGGCCAGATGGTCCAGCTTGAACAGGTTCTCCAGCTGGTCCGGGTCGTTCTCCTGCCGCTCCAGCTCGTCGAGCAACTCCAGTTGCCGTTCGACCAGCACCTGGCTGCGCCGGGCCAGGTTCACGAACATGGCGTTGACGGTGCGCCTCGTGACCGCCTGCTCCACGGCCACGGTGACGGCGCTGCGGTGCACGGCCACGAACGCCTCCGCCAGCTCGCCGATCTCGTCGAGTGAGCGGACCACCGCCGGCGCCACCTCGATGGGGGGCACCCCGCCGGTCACGGTGCGCAGCCGGTCCAGGGCGTCGGGCAGGTCCACCTGGGCGATCCGCAGCGCCTGGCCCCGCAGCAGCCGGATCGACCGGGCGATCGACCGTCCGACGAGGACGGAGATGAGCACCGCGGCCAGCAGCACCGCGACGATCCCGCCCGCGACCAGCAGGGTGGTGCGCAGCTGGCCGGCCGCCGCGTCGTCGGCCTGCCGGACCCCGTCGGCCAGCACGCCCGCCTCGGCCTGCCGCAGCAGCTCCTGCCGCTCCTCGCTGGCCTCCCACCACTGCGAGGCGGGCAGCACCGCGGGCGTCCTGCCGGCCACGGGAAGGGTCTGCTCCTCGAGCCGCGCGGCCGCGGCGAACGCGGGGTCCGCCGACATCCGGTCGTACCGGCCGATCTCGTCGCCGGTGGCGGCCGCCCGGAACGCGCCGAGCGCGGCGAGCTGCTGGGCGCGCAGGTCGGCGAGGACGACCTGGTCCTCCGGGCCGTACCCGCCCGCGCGGGCGGCGGCGTAGAGCTGGGCACGGACCCGCGAGGACAGCTCCTTGACCCGGGCCAGCTGCACGTAACGCAGGACGGCGTCGCTGAGCGCCGGGCGGCCCTGACCCGGGGTCGGCTCGGCCAGCAGGTTGAGCAGCGCGTCGACCGCCCGGTGGTAGTTGCCGAGGATCGTGCCGCTGTCGAGCACGGCCGGCGGCACGGTGGGCCGGATGTAGATGATCCGGTCGTACGCCTCCAGCACCTCGGCGTACGCCACCCGCCAGGACACGTCCGCGTCGGCGAGGGGGCGGGCGGCCCGGCGCAGGTCGGCGACGGCCCGGTCGGTGGCGTCCTGCAACGGCTCCAGGGCCCGGATGGCGGCGTCACGCTCCTCCGCGTCGGCGGACCGGCGCAGCGCGGCCAGCTCGCCCGCCGAGCGGTCGCGCTCCTGCTGGATGCGGTGCACCGCGGCCGTGATCTCCCGGCCGATGCCGACCTGCTCGGCGAACCCGCTCAGGACCGTGGTCTGGCCGACCAGGACGCGCGTCTGCACCCCGGCCAGGACCAGGAAGGCGACCGACGGGACGACCAGCACGGTGGCCAGCTTGGACCGCATGCGCCAGTCGCGCAGCCGCAGCGGTGAACGCCGCCGGTGCGGCACGACCCGGACGTCGTAGCGGCGTCGACGATGGCTGGACACCGCGCCGCGCGCCGCGTCCGCACCCACGCTGCCTCCTGTCACCCCTGTCGCGTCCACCGTGGCCGGGGAGCGGAGTCCATCCAACCAGGCCGGTGAGCCGTGTCAACGGCCCGAGCGCCGCGGGCGTTCAGGAAGGATACTGCGGGTGCGGCCCACCTGCCGTGGTCGGTGAGATCGGTTCATCCGTCCGGCCGATGTCGGCCGACTCGACGGCCGACTCGAGCCGGCCGAGCGCGACCAGCGCCGCGCCCGTCGCGCCGATCTCCGGGTTGCGCTGGTGGGACACCGCCCGCGGCGCGAGCGCCGTGGCGAACGCCTGCCGCCACCACACCGAGGCGGCCACCGCCCCGCCACCCAGCACCACGGACACCTGCCGGTCGACGGTGGACTCCAGCACGCCGAGATCCTCCGCGACCATCTCGCACAGGCCCTGCATGAGCCCGGCCAGGATGTCGACGGCGGTGGTGCCGAAGCTCAGCCCACCGAGGCGGCCGGAGCCGGCCGGGGCGAGGCCGGGCGGGCGGTCACCGCCGAAGCGGGGATCCGCGGGTCGCCCGCCGCCGGCGGGCACCAGCGCGAGCGCGGCGTCCAGCTCGGCGCCGATCGGCAGCCGCAGCTCCCGGTTGGCCCAGGCGAACAGGTTCCCGCCCGAGGAGTACGCGGCGCCGGTGACCACGTGGTCGTGGTCGACGCGGTAGCGCCAGAGCCGCTCGGGCAGGCGGGGCAGCTCCTGCCCGGCCGGCACCCGCTGCATGAGCCGCACGGCGGCCGAGGTGCCGACGGTCACCGCGGCCCGGGTCGGTTCGACGCAGCCGGAGCCGACGTTCGACGCGCCGCCGTCGCCCACAGGCGCCGACCAGGGGACGCCGGCCAGCGCGGGCCAGCGCTTCGCGTGCACCGTTCGCAGCCGCCCGTGCCACTGCAACGGGGCGAGGGCCGGCAGCTCGTCGACGCGCGCCCCGGCGAGCGCGAGCGCCTCCTCGTCCCAGGTGAGCGTCCGCAGGTCGAGCAGCCCGGTGCCGGACGCCTGCGAGATGGACATCGGCGCCTCGTCGAGCAGCTCCCCCAGCACGTACTCGACCAGGCCGGCGAACCGGGCCACCCGGGTGCCGGCGCGCTCGCGCAGCCAGGGCAGCCGGACCGACCAGTAGCCGCGGTGCCACCACGTGCCGGTCCGCTGGTGGTAGTCGTCCGGGTCGGCCGGGCCGGTGACCGACGCCGGTGGCGTCGGCCGGGTGTCCAGCCAGGTGATGGCGGGGCCGAGCGGCTCACCGGAATCCGCGAGCGGGAGCACCGAGTGCCACTGGCCGGACATGGCGACCAGCTCGACGTCACGCAGGTGCCCGGCGGCGGCCAGCTCGTCGAGGCACTCGACCAGGCACGCGAGGTACGCGGGCCCGTCCAGGGTGCCGGTGCCGTCGTCGCCGATGGCCAGGCTCACCTTGCGGCGCGCCAGGGCGCCGGGCACGGGTCGGGTGTCCCGGTCCAGCACCAGCCCGCGCACCGACGAGGTGCCCAGGTCCATCGCGAGAATGTTCATCGCGGGTCAAGTTACCCGTTGCGCGTGCGCGGCGAGCGTTCCTGCGCCGGCCGGTACGACGGTACGGCTTCCGCCCGGGCGGCCCGCCCCGTAGGGTGGGCTCATGCTCGCGCACCTGAACTGCTGGTGGCCCGCCGACCCGGCGGCCACTCCCCGCGCGTAGCTCTTCCACGCGGCCGCCTCGTCGAGGCGGTCGCCGGTTCTTCCGGCCCCGGGCCGCCCCACCGGCGGCACCCGGCCCCAGGAGAACCCGATGACCCACCTGCACGACCTGCTCGCCGCCGTGTCGACCGGCGCCGACCCCGGCCCGTTCGCGCTGGTCCGCCGCGCCGACGCCGACGAGCTGGAGCTGTTCACCGGCCCGGTCCGCACGGTCGACCGGCTCGCCGACGTGCCGCTGCCGCCCGGCGTCGGGCCGCGGACGCTCGCCGTGGTGCCCTACCGGCAGATCACCGAGCGCGGCTTCGCCTGCGTCGACGACGGCGTGCCGCTGGAGTGTCTGCTCGTGACCGGCCACCAGCGGATCGGCCTCGCCGACGCGGTCGCCGCGCTGCCCACGGACCCGGTACGCACCGCCGGCGCCGCGTTCGACGTCTCCGACGAGGACTACGCGCGGACGGTGGACCGGGTGCTCGCCGAGGAGATCGGCCGCGGCGAGGGCGCCAACTTCGTCGTCCACCGGGCGCTGACGGCCACCGTGCAGGGCCCGCCCGTGGCGGCGGCGCTCGCCGCCCTGCGCAACCTCCTGCTGCGCGAACGTGGCGCGTACTGGACCTTCATGGTGCACACCGGCGCCCGGGTGCTGGTCGGCGCCAGCCCGGAACGGCACGTCAGCGTGGACGACGGTCTGGTCATGATGAACCCGATCAGCGGCACCTTCCGCCACCCGGGCGCGTCGGCGGAGCGGGACGCGCTGCTGCGCTTCCTCGCCGACCCGAAGGAGGTCGAGGAGCTCTACATGGTGCTCGACGAGGAGCTGAAGATGATGGCCACCGTGGCCGAGCACGGCGGCCAGGTGGTCGGGCCGTACCTGAAGGAGATGTCGCACCTCGCCCACACCGAGTACCTGCTGGCCGGTCGCGGTTCCCGGGACGTCCGGGAGGTCCTCCGCGAGACGATGTTCGCGCCGACCGTCACGGGCAGCCCCATGGAGAACGCCTGCCGGGTGATCGCCCGCCACGAGCGCACGGGCCGGCGCTACTACGCGGGGGTGCTCGCCCTGCTCGGCCACGACGACGCGGGCCGGCAGACCCTCGACGCGCCGATCCTCATCCGCACCGCCGAGATCTCCCCCGCCGGGGCCCTGCGGGTGCCGGTCGGCGCCACCCTCGTGCGGCACTCGACGGCCGCCGGGGAGGTGGCGGAGACGCACGCCAAGGCCGCCGGGGTGCTGGCCGCGCTGGGGCTCGGCCCGCAGGCGCCCGGCGCCGGCCGGGAGCCGGCGCCGCGGTTGGCCGACGATCCGGCGGTACGCGCCGCGCTCGCCGCCCGCAACGCGCCGCTGGCGCGGTTCTGGCTGGACCAGCGGGCACCGGAGGCGCCCGGGCGACCCGGGTTGGCCGGACGGTCCGTGCTGATCGTCGACGGCGAGGACACCTTCACCGGCATGCTGGCCCACCAGCTCCGAGCGCTGGGTCTGGCCGTGACGGTGCGGCCGTGGCACGCGCCCGGCCCGACCGACGGGTACGACCTGGTGGTCGTCGGCCCGGGGCCGGGCGACCCGGGCAGCCGCACCGACCCGAAGATGGCGGCGCTGCGCGGGCTGATCGCCGGGCTGCTGGCCGCCGGCCGGCCGGCCCTCGCCGTGTGTCTCGGGCACCAGTTGCTGGCCGGTCTGCTCGGACTGGCCGTGCACCGCCGCGACGCGCCCTACCAGGGGTTGCAGCGGGAGGTCGACCTGTTCGGCGTACGACGCCGGCTGGGCTTCTACGCGACGTTCACCGCCCGCTGCGACGCCGACGAGGTGGACACCGCGTACGGCCGGGTGGAGGTGGCCCGTGAGCGGGCCGACGGGGCGGTGCACGCGCTGCGTGGCCCGTCCTTCGCCGGTGTGCAGTTCCACCCGGAGTCGGTGCTCAGCCGGGACGGCCTGGCGGTCCTGGCCGACCTGCTGCCACCGCTGCTGGCGCCGGAGCCCGTCCGCGTGGCGCGCGCCGGGCGTCCCGGGAGCCCGGGGGCGTAGTCACCGCCGCCGCTGGTCGGGGCGGCCGGTGGCCGAAGCGGCCACCGGCCGGCCCGCTCAGCCGGCCAGGCCCTTCTTCACCGCGGTGCCGATCTCGAGCGCGCGACGGGCGGTCAGCGCGGTGGCGGTCAGCGCGATGTCGTCCGGGGCGATCTCGCCGTTGTTGCTCGTGTGCGAGGCGCCGTACGGGTTACCGGCGATGAACTGGCTGGTGTCCGTGTAACCGGGGGTCACGACGATCCCGCCCCAGTGGTAGAAGACGTTGAACAGCGACAGCAGGGTCGCCTCCTGGCCGCCGTGGCTCGTCCCGGTGGTGCAGAACGCCGAGTAGACCTTGTTGACGAGGGCGCCCTGGGACCACAGCGGCCCCGTGGTGTCGATGAACTGCTTGAGCTGGGCGGCCATCACGCCGTACCGGGTCGGTGTCCCGAAGATGACGACGTCGGCCCAGGACAGGTCGTCGAGCTGCGCCTCGGGGACGTCCTGCGTCTCCAGGTGGTGCGCCTGCCAACCGGAGTTGGAGCGGATCGCCTCGGCCGGGGCGAGTTCGCGTACCTTGCGCAGACGCACGTCGCCGCCCGCGTCCCCGGCGGCCTCGCAGGCGGCCTGCGCCATCTGGTACGTGGTGCCCGTGGCGCTGTAGTAGATCACCGCCACCTTGGTCCGGTCAGCCATCGCAGAGTCCCCTTCCCCGTTCGTGTCGGCTCCGGCGACTACCCGGCGCATGTGACCACAAACGCACCGTGCGGGCGACCCGCCGACAGGCCACGCGGCACGGACGGGAATGCTGGGGGCATGCGGATCCGACCCGCCACCGCCGCGGACTGGCCGGACATCTGGCCCTTCCTCCGCGAGATCGTCGCCGCCGGGGAGACGTACACCTGGCCGCGTGACGTCGACGAGGACACCGCGCGGCGGCTGTGGCTGGTGCCCCCGCCGGGGCGCACGGTGGTGGCCGCCGAGCCGGACGGCACGGTGCTCGGCTCGGCGAAGCTGACGCCCAACCAGCTCGGGCCCGGCGCGCACGTCGCCAACGCGAGCTTCATGGTGGCGCCGGCGGCCGGCGGGCGCGGCGTGGGCCGGGCGCTCGGTGAACACGTGCTCGACCTGGCCCGGGCCGACGGCTACCGGGCCATGCAGTTCAATGCCGTGGTGTCGACCAACACCCGGGCCGTGGCGCTGTGGCGCTCGCTCGGCTTCGAGGTGGTGGGCCGCGTCCCGGACGGCTTCCATCACCCCGCGCACGGCTACGTCGACCTGTTGGTGATGTACCGCCGGCTGTGAGACCCCAGCGGCGGTGTGACGCAATCAGGGTCGGCGGGCCGCGGTACGACGTCGCCGTCCGCGGATCCCGCGCCCTGATTCCCGTCCCGGATCAACTGACCCGGTTTCGCAGGTCGTCCACCTGCTCCTGCAGCCGGTCCGCCGCGCCCTGGTTGTTGAGGAACGTGGCGACCCCCGCGATGAAGACCAGCCCGAGTATCAGCGCGATGATGCTGAGTGTCAGGCCTCCGATCGTCACTCCTCGACCGGTCACACCCGGGCGCTTGGCCATCCGGAGTCCGAAGATCCCGACGATGATCCCGATGATCCCCAGGATGATCCCGGCCCACGCCAGAATGGCCGTGAGGGTGCAGACCAGGGCAGAGACCCCGAACACCAGGGAAAAGGTCGCGGCGGCACTGGTCTTGGCCGGAGTGCCCTCGGCCCGGGACCGGGCCGGCGCGCCGCCCCGCATCGGCTCGCTGGACGCAGTCATGACTCTCTCCCTTCCGCACGCGCGACGCGCGCACCTGCCGCCGCATCCCCGCTCCTGCAGCCGTTATGCCTGCCTGTCGGAGGGGCGGCCTAGGCTCACGGCGACGCCGTGAGGAGGAGCCATGCCCGTGTCGTTGACCGCGAGCGAGGCGCGTGGCCTGCGCATGACGAGCCTGCTGCTGCGCCCGCACCCCACCACCCGGCCCGGCACCGTGGCCGAGGTGGTCGAGTGGTTCGGCGCGATGCAGGCCCAGGATCTGGCCAGCGCGCTCTGGTCGCTAGGCGCCCGGCTGCCCGCCCTCACCAAGGTCGACGTCGAGGCCGCGCTGGAACGGCGCGAGGCGCTGCGCACCTGGCCCATGCGGGGCACCGTGCACCTCGTCCCGGCCCGCGACGCGCGCTGGATGCTCGAGCTCACCGGCGTACGCGCACTGGCGAGCGCCGCGACCCGACGGGTCGCGCTGGGTCTCGACCCGGCCGACGTCGACCGCGCGGTCGAGGTGCTCGGCAGCGCGTTGGCCGGCGGCGGGCGGCTCACCCGCGCACAGTGCCTGGCCACGTTGAACGCGGCCGGCATCGGCACCGACGGCCAACGGGGCTACCACCTGCTGTGGTATGCGAGCGTGCGGGGGATCACCTGTGTGGCCCCGACCGTCGGCACCGAGCAGACCTTCGCGCTGCTCGACGAGTGGGCGCCCGAGCAGCGCCGGCTCGACCGCGACGAGGCGCTGGCGACGCTCGTCCGCCGGTACGTCCGCTCCCACGGCCCGGTGACCGCCCGCGAGTTCGCCGGCTGGACGGGGCTCACCCTCACCGACGCCCGCCGCGGCTTCGCGGCGGCCGGCGACGCGCTCGCCACCGTCGACGTCGACGGCGAGGAGATGCGGGTCGACGCCGCGCTGCTGGACGCCCCTGCGAGCGAGGTCGACGACCTGCTCGTGCTGCCCGGCTTCGACGAGTACCTGCTGGGCTACAAGGACCGGTCGCTCATGCTCGACGCCGCCCACCGGGACGCGATCATCCCGGGCAACAACGGCATCTTCCAGCCCACCGTGGTGCGCGCCGGCCGGGTGGTGGGCACCTGGAAACGAGCCGTGAGCAAGACCCGGGTGACCGTCACCGTGAGGCCGCTCGCGCCGGTGGACCGGCCGCGCACGGAACGCGCCCTCGCCCGCTACGCCGAGTTCCTGGGGCTGCCGCTCCGGGTCGACTGGCCGACCTCGGCACCCACCACGGCAACGCCACAGCGCTAGCCCCGGCGGGCGTTGAGCCGTGCGGCCTGACGCGTCAGGTGGTCGCGCTCCGCCAGGTTGGGCGCCTTCCGGGCCGCCTCGGCGTAGAGGCGTGCCGCCGTCACCAGGTCACCGTCGCGCTCGTGCAGGTACGCGGCCACCGCCGCGTGACGCGGCAGCGAGTCGTCCAGCCCGGCGAGCGCCGCGAGCCCGGCGCGCGGTCCGTCGGCCTCACCGACGGCCACCGCGCGGTTGAGCCGGACGACCGGATTGTCGGTCAGGCGCGTGAGTTCGTCGTACCACTCGACGATCTGCACCCAGTCGGTCTCCTCCGCCGTCGGCGCGTCGGCGTGGAGAGCGGCGATGGCGGCCTGGGCCTGGAACTCGCCCAGCCGGTCGCGCGCGAGGGCCGCCTGGAGGATCGCGACGCCCTCGGCGATCGACGCGGTGTCCCAGCGTCCGCGGTCCTGCGCGGCGAGGGGCACCAGGCTGCCGTCGGGCGCCGTCCGGGTCGCGCGCCGGGCGTGGTGCAGCAGCATGAGGGCGAGCAGTCCCGCCACCTCCGGGTGGTCGATCGCCGCCGCGAGCTGCCGGGTGAGCCGGATGGCCTCGGCGGCGAGGTCGACGTCGCCGGAGTAGCCCTCGTTGAACACCAGGTAGAGGACGCGCAGGACGGTGGCGACGTCGCCGGGCTGGTCGAACCGTACGCCGGAGACGGTGCGCTTGGCCCGGCTGATGCGCTGCGCCATGGTCGCCTCGGGCACCAGGTAGGCCTGGGCGATCTGGCGGGTGGTCAGCCCGCCGACGGCGCGGAGCGTGAGCGCGACCGCGGACGACGGGGTCAGCGACGGGTGGGCGCACAGGAAGTAGAGCCGGAGCGTGTCGTCCGCCGCGATGGTGGGCCCGGGCGCGGGCTCCTCGTTGACGAGGTCCTCACGCCGCCGTCGGGCGGCGTCCGACCGCGTCGCGTCGAGGAACCGGCGCCAGGCCACGCTGATCAGCCAGCCCTTCGGGTCCCGCGGCGGATCGGTGGGCCAGACGCGGACAGCCTCGACCAGCGCGTCCTGCACGGCGTCCTCGGCCGCCGCGAAGTCGGCTCCGCGGCGGACGAGGATCCCGAGCACGCCCGGCGTGAGGCTCCGGAGCAGTGCCTCATCCATGCGCCAGGTCACTCCGTGATGGTCGGCGGCTCGGCGAGGAACGGCCGCAGCTCGAGCCACTCGTGGATCGGCTTCCCGCCCGCACCGGGGGCGGCCGACAGCTCCCCGGCCAGCTCGACGGCGCGCTCGTAGCTGTCGACGTCGATCACCATCCAGCCGGCGATGAGGTCCTTCGTCTCGGCGAAGGGGCCGTCGGTGACCGGCGGGCGCCCCTCGCCGTCGTACCGGACGAACGTCCCCTCGGGGGCGAGCGCCTGACCGTCGACGAACTCGCCGGTCCCCTCGAGCCGGGCCGCGAAGTCACGCATGTACTGCACGTGCGCCGAGATCTCCTCCGGCGTCCACTGCTCCATGGGCACGTCATTGACGGCGGCCGGAGCTCCGCGGTAGTGCTTCAGGAGCAGGTACTTCGCCATGGTGGTTCTCCTCCGTGCGGGTGCGACCCATTCTGGTCGCGTTCACCGCGGAGACGGAGCCGGCCCGCGGTTCTCGACATCGCCGGCGGAAATCTTGTGATGAGGTGCGAGCCCGTCGAAGACGATGGTGAGCGCGCGGGCTTTCACCTCGTCGTCGAGGTCCCGGTTCGCGGCGACCCGGGATGTGGCAACCAGCAGGGCGTAAACCTCGGGCAGTTCGACATCGTCTCGGACGGCGCCGGCCCGCTGGGCCCGCTGGAGCAGCGCGCCAACGGCTCGGCGCAGGCCCATGGACGCGTGGGCGGCTTCGCCGTCGCGGTCGCCTCCAGCGTCGAGCAGAGCCTCGCCGATGGCGATCTTCGTCGCCGCGTCGGCAACGAGGTGCCGGAAGAAGTCATGGAAGGCAGTGCCGGGATCCGCGCTGTCGAGCAGTGCTTCGGCCTGCTCACGCAGGCGATCGAACCGCCGCACGAGTACGGCCTGCACCAGTGCCCCCTTGGTGGGGAAGTGGCGGAAGACCGTGGCGATGCCGACTCCCGCAAGTCGGGCCACCTCCTCGGTCGAGGCGGACTCCCCGCCCGCGCCGAAGACCTCTTCGGCGACGTCGAGGATGCGGCCACGGTTGGCCTGCGCGTCGATGCGTCGCACCCGCCCGCTCCCGATCCGCGGTGTGTCGGAAGTACTCATTCGCTCCTTCGCCGGGTGATAAACGAAGTCGTGACTCCGTATAGTCGGAGTCATCACTTCGGATCCTACTGACCTACGGCAGTCGCCGACGACAGGAGAATGTCATGGCCGGACCCCCCAGCCCGCGCGAGGTCTTCCTCGCACTCGTGAACGGTGTCGCGGAGGGGCGTTGGGAGGACCTCCCCGACCTCTACGCGGAACAAACCGACGTCGTGCATCCGTTCCACCCGCTTCGTGCTCCCGCGCTGCGCACCCGCGACGACCTTCGCGAGCACTTTCGGCCAACCTTCGCCGGTCCGCGACTGGACCGACGCGCCACCAACATCACCGTCCACCAGACGACCGATCCCGAGGTCATCGTCGCCGAGTTCGAGTATCAAGGCACCGTCGTCGACACCGGAGAACCGTTCGCGCTGCCCGGCATCTTCGTGCTGCGCGTGCGCGGGGGCCAGATCGTCAGCTCCCGTGACTACCTCGACCACCTCACGGCCGCCCGGATCCGCGGCCAACTCGACGGGCTCGTCGCCACCGTCAAGGCGGCCCGCACCGTGTGAAGCCGGCGGCCTCGACCGCACCGGGCCCCGGCCGCCAGGGCCCGTGATCTGCCGGCTGGTTCGAGCCGTGCTCCGCAGGACCCGCCCTGCGCGACGCGCCGGGCCGGCGGGTCCACACCCGCCGGCCCGGTCCCCGGAACGCCGTCAGTCGGCCAGCGCGCCCGCCGCGCGACCCTCGTGCAGCGTGAGGTTGCGGCCGTTGGACGGGTCGAAGAGGTGAATCTTCTCGAGGTTGAACCAGACCCGGCGGGTCTCCCCCTCGACCACCGGCGACTCCGCCGACAGCCGCGTGACCAGGTTGGCCCCGGCGCCGGTGAAGTCAGCCGCGCCCGCGTCGGCGGCCAGCTCCTCCAGCTCGGCGGCGCTGGCCCGCTCCCCCTCGACCGTGAAGTAGACGTACTTGTCCGAGCCCATCGACTCGACGATCTCCACGGGCGCCTCGAACTCCATCCCCCGGCGGCGGGTCGCTTCGTCGACCAGCGCGGCGTCCTCGAAGTGCTCGGGCCGGACGCCGAGGATCAGCTCGCGCGGGGCGTCCGCGCCCTCGAGCTGCCGCCGCACCCGGTCGCCGATCGGCACGTCGCCGAGCGCGGTACGCAGATGGCCGTCCTGCGCCGCGGCGTGCAGGAAGTTCATCGACGGGGAGCCGATGAAGCCGGCCACGAACAGGTTGCGCGGGTGGTCGTACAGCTCCTGCGGCGGGCCGACCTGCTGCACCTCGCCACCGCGCATGATCACCACGCGGTCGCCGAGGGTCATCGCCTCGGTCTGGTCGTGCGTGACGTACACGGTCGTGGTGCCGAGCTGCTTCTGCAGCCGGGACACCACCGTGCGCATCTGCACCCGCAGCTTCGCGTCCAGGTTGGACAGGGGCTCGTCCATGAGGAACGCCTTCGGCTGCCGGACGATCGCCCGGCCCATGGCCACCCGCTGCCGCTGCCCACCGGAGAGGTTGGCGGGCTTGCGGTCGAGCAGGGCGGTCAGCTCGAGGACCTTCGCGGCGTCCTCGACCTTGCTGTTGATCGTTTCCCGGTCCAGCTTCTGCAGCCGCAGCGGGAACGCCATGTTCTCCCGCACCGTCATGTTCGGGTAGAGCGCGTACGACTGGAAGACCATGGCGATGTCCCGGTCCCGGGGCGCCTTGTCGTTGACCCGCTGGCCGCCGATGCGCAGCTCGCCCGAGCTGATGTCCTCCAACCCGGCGATCATGTTGAGGGTGGTGGACTTGCCGCAGCCGGACGGGCCCACCAGGATCACGAACTCGCCGTCGGCGATCTCCAGGTCGACGTCCCGCACCGCGACGGTCCCGTCCGGGAACCGCTTGCTCACCTTGTCGAGCACGATGTCAGCCACTGTTACCACCTGAACCCTTGGCTACGCACGACTACCACCTATCCCTTTACTGCACCGGAGGTCAGGCCGGACACGATGCGGCGCTGGAAGAAGAGCACGAACAGGATGATCGGAACGGTGATCACCACGGCGGCGGCGCAGATCGCCCCGGTGGGGTCCTCGAACTGCGACGCGCCCGTGAAGAACGACAGTGCCGCCGGCACCGTGCGGGACCGCTCGGTGGAGGTCAGCGAGATGGCGAACAGGAAGTCGTTCCAGCAGAAGATGAACACGAGGATCGCCGTCGTGAACAGCCCCGGGGCGGCCAGCGGCGCGATCACCCGCCGGAACGCCTGGCCCTGGGTCGCGCCATCCATCTTCGCCGCCTTCTCCAGGTCCCACGGGATCTGCTTGAAGAACGCCGACAGCGTGTAGATCGCAAGCGGCAGGGCGAACGTGATGTACGGCAGGATCAGACCCGGCCAGGTGTCGAACAGGCCGAGCTGCCGCTCGATCTCGAACAGCGGCGACACGAGCGACACCTGCGGGAACATCGCGATCAGCAGGGAGACCCCGACAAGCAGCCGCTTGCCCGGAAAGTCCAGCCGGGAGATCGCGTACGCCGCCATGGCGCCGAGCACCACGGCGACCAGGGTGGCGATCAGCGCGATGCCGATCGAGTTCACGAGGGCCCGGACGAACTGGTCGGTGTCGAAGATCGTCCGGTAGTTCTCCAGCGTCCACTCGCGGGGGATGAACTTCCCGTCGGTCAGCGTGGCCGGCGTCTTGAACGACAGCGACGCGATCCAGAGCACCGGGATCAGCGCGAAGACGACCACGACGACGTCCAGCAGACCCCACCGCAGCTTCGCCCGAGTGGTGGTTTCGGTAGCCATCTCAGCGCCTCTCGTCGTCGGAGCTGCCGGGGGCGGCGGTGCCGAAGAGCTTCACGAAGACGAACGCGATGATCGCCACGGCGAGGAAGATCAGCACCGACATCGTCGACCCGATGCCGAGGTTGAGGCCGCGGATCAGGTTGTTGTAGGTGAGCATCGACACCGACGAGGTCTCGTTGCCGCCCGCCGTGAGGATGAAGATGTTGTCGAACACCCGGAAGGCGTCCAGCGTGCGGAACAGCAGCGCGACGAGGATCGCCGGCTTCATCACCGGCAGCATCACCTTCGTGAACCGCTGCCAGGCCGTCGCCCCGTCCGTCGAGGCGGCCTTGAGCAGGTCCTCCGGCACGAGCGCCAGCCCGGCCATCAGCAGCAGCGCCATGAACGGGGTGGTCTTCCAGATCTCGGCCAGCATGATGATGGCCAGCGAGCTGGCCCGCTCGGTGAGCGGCGCGCCCTCGCCGAACAGGTTGGCCAGGTAGCCGGTGCCCGGCGTCCAGGCGTACCGCCAAGAGAAGGCGGCGACCACCGTCACGATGCCGTACGGGATCAGCGCCGCGGTCCGCACGATGCCCCGACCGACGAGCGTCCGGTGCATGACGAGGGCCAGTCCCATGCCGAGCACGAGCTCGATCGCCACGGTCACCACGGTGATCAGGGCGGTCACGCCGAACGCGGTCCACCAGAACTCGTTGGTCAACACGGTGGCGTAGTTGTCCAGCCCCACGAACTCGCGCTGGTCGGGAAACCGCAGGTCGAAGCGTTGCAGGGACAGCCAGACCGAGTAGAGGATCGGGTACGCGGTCACCGCGAGCATGACGAGCGCGGCAGGCGCGCACAGCAGCCAGCCCAGCCGGCGCTCGGCCTTCTTGTTCTCACTGAGCGGCGCCCGACCCCGCCGCGCGCGCTGGGTCGGCACGGCCGCGTGCCGGCCCGTGGTGCGGGCGGCGGTCCCGTCGGCGGTGGCCTCGGCGCCCGCCGGCGTCGCGTTCACGCTCACGGCAGCACCCCCTTCGACTCGAGCGCGTCGGCGATGGCCTTGCGCAGTTCGTCCGCGGTCTGCTGCGGCCGGATGGCCGACGGCGGCGAGAGCACGGCGGACATGACGGTGGAGATGCTCTGGTAGGCCGGGGTCAGCGGACGCACCGCCGGATCCCGCAGCTCCTCGACGATCGTGTCCTTCATGGGGTACGCCTCGACCATCTCCGGGTCGTCGTAGACCTTCTCGATCGTCGGCGGCACGCCGTCGTTGATCGCGGAGAACTTCTGGTTCTCCGCGTTGCGCAGGCACTTGGCGACCTCGAAGGACAGGTCGGGGTGCTTCGAGTACCTGCTGACGGCCAGGTCGACGCCGCCGATGGTGACCCGGCTCGGGGTGCCCTCGTCGATGCCCGGCACGCGGGCCCAGGCGACCTGCTGGGCCAGGTCCGGGTTCGCCTCCTGCATGGCGGGGTAGACGAACGGCCAGTTGACCTGGAAGGCGCCGTTGCCGGACTGGAACTCGAGCCGGACCGGGTCCTCGGTGGCGTTGCTGAACGACGGCGACGTCACGCCGGAGGTGGCGAAGCGCTGCAACTGCTCCAGCGCCCGCATGGCACCCTCGTCCATGACGGCCTTGCTGCCGTCCTCGCTGAGGATCCGCCCGCCGGCGCTCTCCGCGAGGGTGTTGTAGAGGACGACGAGACCCTCGTACTGGGCGCCCATGGTGAGGATCTGGTGCGGCTTGCCCTGCCCCTTCAGATCCTGCGCCATAGAGATCATCTGGTCCCAGGTCTTCGGCGGCTGCGGCACGAGGTCCTTGCGGTACCAGAGCAACTGAACGTTCGTGTTCTTCGGCGCCGCGTACAACTTGCCCTCATAGCGGGCCGTCTCCAGCGGCCCGGCGAGCGTGCCCTGCTCCACCTCGGCCCGGTCCTGCCCCGTCCACTCGCGGATCCAATTGGCGCTCGCGAACTCCTGCGTCCAGGTGACGTCGAGGCCAAGCACGTCCATCCCCGGGTCCTCGGCGGCGAGCCGGCGCACCATCTGCACCCGCTGGTCGTCGGCCTGCCGGGGCAGCACCCGGTAGACGATCTTGTAGCGGCCGCCGGCCTGCGCGTTGCAGGTGTCGACGACCTTCTGGAGGTTCTGCTCCGGCGGGTAGTACAGGTTGATCTCGGGTGTGCCGCCCTCCCCACCCGAACCGCAGCCCGCGAGCGGCGCCGCCAGCGCCACCGCGGCGGCCGCCGCCACCACGCGCACCCGTGGTCGGCGTCGACGTCCGGCCTCGTCAGGGTCGTTCATCACCCCTCCCCTCTGATCGGCCACGAGCCGAGGAGGTCACCGTGCCCCGGCGCACGGCGAGACGACCGGGAGCCGGGGTCGGCGAGTGACGGTCCCCGGACGTTTCGTGGCCCCAACACTGCCCGACCTCGCAACTCGCGAAACCTGGCGGCGAGCGGGACGGCCCATCCGGCCCAGAATCGCCCAAAGCGGTCGCGGCGTGTCGCCGACCCGCTCACTCCCCCGCTCCGGGGAGGCCGGAGCGGCCGGGTCCCCCGCGGCGGGGAGTCGCGCGGCGCCGCGGCCGGCGAGGCTACGACCATGACGCAACCGGGACGGGCACGGTGGCTGCGGCCGCTGGCGGTGAGCTGGTGCACGGCGTACGCCGTCGTCCACGCCGGCTGGGCGATCGTCGGCGCACCCCCCTTCGGCGATGTCGGCGAGTCCTTCCTGCCCGAGGACTGGACGCCCGTGGTCCCGGCCGCCCTCGCGGCGATCGTGGCCGCGTGGCCGGACGCCGCGCGGCCCGACACGGGGCGGGCCGCGCGGCGCCGGACGGTGGCCCGCGTCCGCGCGGTGACGGCCTGGACCAGCGGAACAGCGCTCCTGCTGTACGCCTTCCTGTTCCCGCTGAGCCTCCTGAGGGTCGTCGGCGCGCTGTTCGGCCAGCCGGTGACCGAGGCCGATCGGGCGGTCCTGCTCGCACAGGGGGCCGGGGTCGTGGCCGGCTCGCTGGCGGTGGCCGTGGCCGTTCTCGCCCAGCGCGCCGCCCGCGACGCCTGCCCGCGCTGCGGTCGCGTCCCCGGGCGCCCGCCCGCGCGCCGCGAGGACCCCACGCCCCGCTGGGCCCGGCTCGCCGGTCACCTCGCCGTCGCCGGCTGTCTGGTCCGTCTCGCGGCAGCCGTGCCGGAGGACGTCCGCTGGCACGCCTCGCCGGGCACGTCCGAGGCGTACCTGCTCACCTTCGTCGTGCTGATGGTGCTCGCCGGAACGCTCCTGCCGCTCGCGCTGGTGTACCGGTGGGGACGGGTCTGGCCGGGCTGGGTGGCGCCGCTCGCCGGCCGGCCGGTACCACGCTGGCTGGTGCTCGGGCCGGCGCTGTTCGTCGGGGCCGGCCTGAGCGCGTACTTCGGCGTCGGCGGTACGGCGGCCGTGGTGACCGGCCTCGTGGCGCCGGACGCGTTCCTGGTGGTGACCCTTGCCGCGTACACCCTGTGGGGGGCCGGCCTGCTGGTCGCGGCCCGCTCCTACCTGGCCCTGACCAGGCCGCCGTGCCCGTGCGTCGCGACGCCACGCGGCGACTCGCGGCCGGTCGGGGCGGCGACGGGCTGACACGTCGTACCCGACCGGCAGAATGGCCGGATGATCGCGCGCTTCAAGGATCTCTGTCTCGACGCGGCCGACGCCCAGCGCCTGGGCGGCTTCTGGGCCACCATCCTCGACGGGGAGCTGGTCGACACCGGCGACGGCGACGCCCGGATCGACCCCCGCTCCGCCGGCTCCGACGCCGAGTCGATCTGGGTCAACACGGTGCCCGAGCCCCGCACGGTCAAGACCCGCGTCCACCTCGACCTGCGCCTGGGCGAGTCCGAGCCGGCGGCCCTGCTGGCGGCCGGCGCGCGGCTGGTCCGCGAGCCGGACGCCGAGATCGGCTGGTGGGTGCTAATCGATCCGGACGGTAACGAGTTCTGCGCGTTCGCGCCCCGCTCCGGCACCCGCCCCGGGCCGTTCGAACTCGTCGTCGACAGCGCCGACCCGGTCGCCCAGGCCACCTGGTGGGCCGGGATCGTCGGCGGCCGGGTGGAGACGGCCGACGAGGGGCACGCGTCGGTGGTCGGCGCGGCCGGCTTCCCCTGGGACTACTGGGTGTTCGCGCCCGTGCCGGAGCGCAAGACGGTCAAGAACCGGCTGCACTGGGACGTCGACCTGACCGACCCGGAGCCGACCGCGCTGGTCGCGGCCGGCGCGACGCTGCTGCGCGAGCCGGACGCCGACGTCAGCTGGTGGGTCCTGGCCGACCCGGAGGGCAACGAGTTCTGCGCCTTCGCGCCACGTCCCACCACGTGAGCGGCGCGGCTACCCCGCGCGGGCCCGGTGCACTAGCGTTTTCCTAGCTCCGCTGCCAGCGCGTACGCCGCCGACGTCGCTACGCCTCCGGCCGACCCCACCTTGCCCGATCGGTTGGTTCTCGCGGGAACTCCCTCCGCCGATCCGCCGGTTGGGCAGGATCGTCCGCAACGAGGAGGTGCCGTCGTGCAGGACACCCGCGCTCTCGCCCTGACGTTCGAGGTGAGCGGCCTGCCACCGGTCAAGACCGAGGCGCTGTCCATCTTCGCCGCCGGGCACCGGCAGGCGACGAGGGTCCGCGCCCTGCTCGACGCGGCCTGCGCGGCGGCCCAGCGCACCGGCTGGACTCCGCTCACCGGGCCGATCGAGGTGGACCTCGTGCTGCGCTGCCCGCCGGGGCACCGCACCTCCGACGCGAGCACCCTGCTCGGCGGGGTGTGCGCGGTGCTCCAGGACAAGAAGCGGGTGGCCAGCATCGGCCTGGCCCACCTCGGCGTCCTCGTGGACGTCGCGCTCTACGACGACGACCGGCAGATCCGCCGCCTGTCGTACGTCGAGGAGCCGGCCGAGGACTTCTCGTACCAGGTGCGGGTGGCCACCGTACCGAACGTGGTTTGACCGACGACCGCGGTGGGGTACCGCGGACGCCGACGAAGGGAGCGCCGATGTCGGAGCCACATGTCACGCTCGACCCGCGCGGGCTCGATCCCGTGCAGCAGAAGCTGCGCGGCCCGCTGGAGGATCAGCTGACCTCGGCGCTCCAGGCGGCCACCGAACGGGTCCGCGCCGACTACGGGGGCGAGCCCGTCGAGCAGGTTTGCCAGCGGCTGCTCGACGAGACACGCAGCGGGCTGCACCCCGACATCGCGGCGGGCTTCGAGCCCGACATGGACGAGTTCTGCCGGGTGGCGGTGGCCATCGTCCGCGGCGGGGACGCCTGAGCGTTTCCGTCGACGGCTTCCCGCCGCGGCACGTTCCCGGGACGGTGCTCAGGCGGCGACCGGATCGACCCGCCAGCCCGTCGACGGGCGCCGGGGCAACCCCGCCAACTCGACGGCGTAGTCGCGCACCAGCGCGGGCAACCAGTAGCGGCCTCGCTCGTCCCGGTGGACCAGGTGCGCGTCGACCAACTCCTCCCAAGGCGTGCCGGGCCCGCTGCGTGGAGACGCCGAGCCGAGCGGCGTTCCGCTCTGGCACCGCAGGTGCGTCCGGTGCCTTGCCGAGCAGCTCCAGCAGCCGTCCCGCCGCCTCGTCGCCGGAGCGCACGGCGACACCGACAGCCAGGCTGTCGGCGACCTCCGGCGTACGACCGACGAAGGTGACCAGGTCGGCCGGCAGCTCGCGGGGCACGGGGCTGCCGCTGTCGCGGGGTGGCGCCGGCGGCGCGGCGACCGGGACCGGCGCGCTGACCGAGACGTGCGCCAGCTCGGGCGACCGGTCCAGCATGGCCCGGTGCAGCCGGGTCAGCTCCTCGCCCGGGTCGATGCCGAGCTGCTCGTCCAGGGTGGCATGCGCACGCCGGTACGCGGTCAGCGCGGCGGGCACGTCGCCACATCGGTAGAGCGCGACCAGGCATTTGCGTCACCTCGACCGAGCCGGTCCCCGCCTGGTCAGGAGGAGTCAGGGCCGCCGGACCGACTCGCATGACGAGCCACAGATGGCTCACAACTCAACGGGACCTCGGCGACAGAGAAAGGACAGTGGAGCGACGGCCGGATGCCGCCACTCCACCGCAGCACATCCTCACTTTCTGGAGCGGTTAGGCGCCGAGATCACGGACCGGCTCAACCCCTCACGCACCGCCCTACCGATGTCGCCCGCCGGCGAGTCCGGCGAGATGGTGATCTGATCCCTCGTGACGAACCTGAACCCAGAGCGCTCACCGGCGTTCTCGGTCGGCACCACCACGTACGACCCCCCAGCGTCACGATCGAACCCCACGGCACGGGCGCCTCGCGCGAGTGCCGCAAAGGATTTGACCTTCGCCAGCTTCAGAAGCGGGCGCAGGAGCTCCTTCGTGTCGCCCAGCGAGACGTTCCGTCCCGGTCCCTCGCCGATCCGCAGGCCATCCTGGACAAGTGCGCCGAGCCGGTCGTCGGTCACGTCGTTGCCGACCGCTTCGCACCAGCCGTTCACCACCATCGGGCCCTCCCGGGAACGGGAACTACTGGCGACGTAGATGCGGCCGTCCGCACGCTGGTATATGTCGACCGCACCGTTCATCCCCGATCACGTACCTCACATCGATTCCCCGAGTCAGCCCGCAGCGGTAACCGTCCACCATGGCGGCGTACTGCTCACTCGAAACCGTACCGTCCGCGCGGGCCGAACGAGCTCTCCGGCCAGTCCTAGATTGAGCGGCAATTTCAACCAATGACTATGGACTCATGGTCCGTAGGGCGTGGGATGCTCACTCGCGCACCACACCCTACGGGACCTATCGGACCGAATTGTCCGCCGCCTCCTCAAAGGAGGAGGTTGGACAGCCTGTTTCGAACGATAACGTAGCCATGGAGGTCATCCGAGGGAAGATTCTCTTCGCCAGGCTCCGAGAGCCTCTCCCCAATGACCTTGTTGGGATCCCTGTCGTCATAGACGACCACATAACCGCGCGACCGGATGCCTCCCCTGTAGAACGCCGTGGACGGCCACTCCGACCGACTCCAGCCGGGAAGACTGCCAAGCAGCGGCCACTCTTCGTTGACCAACGGTATATCGCCGAACCTCGCGACGAAAAGGGCATCCTCAGGGCGCAAATCCGGAGCGGCTTCGGGCAACACATCGAGTGGCGGACCGAAGAAATAGCCCACGGTGACAGCACTCCGCCCGTGCCTGGTCACGACGACGAGAGCGTTGGCGCTGGACCGAAGGGGAACGGCGAACACCATTCCCTCTTCGATCTTACGTCTCTTCACATCAACCCCTAGATAGCCGACCTGAGCTAGTCGCCCAGTCGGTCGAGCAGACTCTTTCCGTCCTTCTGGGCGCTTGTGACGCCGTCCGGTTCCCGATCGGACAGGACCTGTTGCCCGCCCAGGCTGGCCACCACGGCCACGGCCAGGGCCGCGATCAACAGTCCCCGCACCTTCCTCTTCACCCGTCACCCAGCGGTCAGGGGCCGATACGACGGGTAGAAAGTAGGAGAAAATACACGGGCGGCTATCTTAGGGCTACCTTGATGATCGACGTCGGCACCGGCCGGTGCGCGGTGGAGCTCGCTCCGTCGAGCCACGTGGCCGCGCGGGCCACGGACGGCGTCGGCACACGACTGATCCAGGTCCGGGCTTCCGGGCAAGAGGCAGGGAACGTAAAACGGGTCAGGACCGGGTCCGCAACTCCCCGGTCCTGACCCAACCGTCCGGCGTGGTAGCGGACATCGCCCTGTCGGCAACGTGGGCGTGGCACGGCGCTCACGTCGAATCCGACACGACGAGCCGGCCCGCCTGCACTCAGCTCCACGTGCCCAACTACCGGACTGCGGCGCGCTTCCGGCTCACCCCGAAGAGCCGTCGGCGCCGGCTCAGGTTAGGCGCGTTTCGGCAGGTCGGACAAGGATCGTCCGCGCTCAGGAAGGGTGATTGATGTCAACATCGAAAACCGGCATGTCGGCGTAACGGGACCACCGCCGTCAGCGCTGTTTCGAGTCGAAAGCCGCTCTGCGTCCGCGTTCCGAGCGGAGCGCGACGAACGCGCCGAACAGCAGCGCCAACGCCACCAGGTGCAGCAACCGTACTCCCGTGGGGCCCGGGAGACGGGCCTCCGGCAGGAACGGCAGCAATGCCGTTCCTGCCACGACGGTCACCCCGGCCACCCACCGGAACACCGCCGGCCGGGCGGGCGGCGTGGGGTCCTCCGCGAGCCGGTGACGGCGGGCGAGGCGCCGCATCAGGTCGACCGCCAGCACTCCTCCGACGAGCGTGCTGGCCAGGTCGGAGACCGTCCACCAGTGCAGGCCGGTGCGCGCGTACCAGTCGACACCCAGGGCCCGGAGCCAGCCGTCGGTGTGGGTAACCCGGTCCCACGCCACATGACTGGCGGCGCCCAGCAGCGCCGACCCCACGGTGATCCACCAACGGTGCGGCCGGGCCGACTGGACGGAGCGCGGCCAGCGGAGGTCGCGCAGGCCCGGCAGGTACGGGACGACGGCGCCGGCGCACCGGCGCACCACCCAGGCGTAGGCGAGCGCCACCGGCAGGCACCACCAGAGCAGACCGGCCGCGGTGTGCGTACCGGTGATCTGGAGGCGGGTGCCGGTCGTCAGGTACGCCACGTCCGGCGCCACGGCGCCGGTGGCCAGCGCGACACCGTCGAACCATCGCGGCCGCCACAGCTTCAGCGGCAGGACCGCGGCCAGGTGGGACGGGAAGGTCAGCGGCACTCGATCTCCCGCTCGACGACCGGACGTCGCGGGACGGCGGAGGGCGCGGGCCGCTGGGCCTCCCGGGTGGACACCACGTCAGAAGTGCCGGAGCAGGTCGGGGAAGGCGGCCAGGCGCAGGACGCCGTGGTCGGTCGGATCCAACTCCTCGTCCTCCAGCACCCAGGTGTTCTCGTTGGGGATGAAGACGGCGTTCATGCCGGCCGCCCTGGCGGGGAGGATGTCCGACCGCGGGGAGTTGCCGATCATCCAGGCGCCGGCCGGCTCGAAGCCGTGCTCGCGGGCGAGCCAGCGGTAGGTCTCCACGTCCTTCTCCCGCACGATGTGCGTGGCCCGGAAGTGGTGCAGCAGCCCGGACGCGTCGAGCTTGCGCTGCTGCTCGTCCCGCTCGCCCTTGGTGAGCAGGAACAGTTCGTGCCGTCCGGCCAGCTCGTCGAGCGCCGCGGCCACCCCGGGCATGAGCTCGATGCGGTGCTCGACCAGCGCCACGGCCAGGCGGTCGATTTCCCGCCGCTCGGCGTCGGTGGCCGGACGTTCGCGCAGCCGCTCCAGGCACTCCCCCAGGCTGCGCAGAAACACCTTGCTGCCGTAGCCGTGCGCCACCGCGTTGGCCCGCTCGATGTCGTCGAGGATGGCCCGGATCTCGCCCCGGTCGAGGGTCGGATGGTCCAACCAGGCCAGGAAGTCGTCGATCACCCGCTCGAAGACGACGTTGTTCTCCCACAACGTGTCGTCCGCGTCGAAGATCAGCACCTGCGCCTGCCGGCGCGCCGCCTGGTCCCCCACCCTGCCGCCCCCTCATGATCGACGTCCTGCCCGCTCGGACCTTAGGGCACCGTGTGCGACGCGCCCAACGGGTTTCCGGTCGATGCGAAGTCGAGGTACGCGCTCGCCACGACGGCCAGATCTGTTCGGGGCCACCGGTCACCCCCGCACCGGCCTCGGCGAGGTCGGCGGCCAGGTCGGCGAAGGCGTACACCGCCACGTGGTTCGGGTGGGGCCCGGTTCTAGCGTCGAGTCACCGGCCAGCTCGTCAACGACGTCGGCGCGCCGCAGTCCTGCTGGTCCGTCTCGCCTCGACAGACCTTGAGCTGGCCGGTCACGGTGGGCAGGTAGTTGTGGTAGCGGGTGGTCACCGGCGTGGTCCCCGCACCGCAGCGGCCGGCGATCCGGGTCCACGGGTACGGGTAGAAGTCACGCCACCACTGCACCCAGACCGAGTGGCACCCGGTGCCGACGGTCGCCAGCTCACCCTCGACCACCACGGTGGGGAAGATGCGCCCGCTCGGGACCTCCAGCCAGCGACCACCGCTCGCGGTGGCGTCGCCGTGGGACGCCGACCAGGGGACCACGGTGGGAGCGGCGGCGGTCGCGGTCGGGGCCGCCCCGGCCGGGGCGGCCGTCGCGAGCAGGGCGAGCGTCACGATCGCGGTGGCGAGGCCGGCACGGAACACGCGCATGGATCCTCCTGTCGTCAGGTCCGGCCGAAGGGGAGTCGGCACGGCGACGCGCCCGATCGGACGCGTAGCGGGAATGCGCCGTCCGGTGTCGCCAGGAAAGTCCGGCCGGCCGTGTCTCCGGTCCGGGCCAGTATCGGCACCGGTCGACATGCGGTTGCGCGGGTCGACCGGTTCTTTGCGGCTTCTTGAGGAAACGAGAATGGACCGATGACCGACCTCGACGTTCTCGTACGCCGCACCGCGCAACGGCTGACGAGGCGGCGGGTGGGAGCCGTCGTCGCCGCGGTCGCCGGGGACGCGACCGTCGTCCACGCCGCGGGAAGCACCGGCGGCCCGGCTGCGCCCGTGCCCGACGCGCGCACGCTGTTCGAGATCGGATCGGTCACCAAGGCGTTCACGGCCCTCACGCTCGCGCGCCTGTCGCTGGCCAGCACGGTGGACCTCGACGAACCGCTGCGTGACCTGCTGCCGCCGGGCTCCCGCGTGCCGTCCCGAGACGGTGCGGAGATCACCCTGCGCCACCTGGCCACCCACACCGCCGGGCTGCCCCGGCTACCGGCCGGCCTGCTGCGCCGCGCCCTGACGCACCCGGGCGACCCGGACCCGTACCGGGGGTGCACCGTGGACGCTCTGCTGGCCGGTCTCGCCCGGACCCGGCTGCGGGCCCGGCCGGGCCGCCGGGTCCGGTACTCGAATCTCGGGATGGGTCTGCTCGGGCTGGCGCTGGCCCGCCGCGCGGGCACCACCTACGCGGCCCTCGTGGCGGATGCCGTGTGCCGTCCCCTCGCGCTCGCCGACACCGGGGTGACGGTCGACACCCGCCGGCTCGCCGAGGGCCACACCGCCCGGCGGCGACCCACGCCCCGGTGGGACCTGGCCGATCTGGTCGGCGCGGGCGGGCTCTGCTCGACCGCCGCCGATCTGGTGGTGCTGCTCCGCGCCCACCTGTCCGGCGGTGGCGAGCTGGCCGAGGCGGTCGCCCTCTGCCAGCGGGTGGAGCACCGGATCGACCGGTCCCGCGCGGCGCACCTGGGGTGGCTGAGTCACGGGCCCGCCCCGGCCACCGACGGCCGGCGGCAGTTCTGGCACAGCGGTGCCACGGGCGGGTACGCGGCGTACCTGGCGTTCGACCCGGAGGCGGGCACCGGTGTCGTCGCACTGACCAACACCGGCCGACCGGTCCATCGCGCGGCGGCCGAACTGCACAACCGCCTGACGGCCATCGCCGGGTTTCGCTGACAGATGCTTCCGGGGGCGCCGAACAACGGTCACCGACCGCCGGACGAGACGTCACGAGAATGCATTCGGGAACCCATTCCGGCTCGTCTCGAGAAATGCTCGCCCGCCCATTCCGAGGTCGGGTTGAATCCTCAGCCTAGGAGGGCCGACAGGACCATCCGGCGGCACGGCCGATTCTTGAGGTTTTCTTGAGCTTCCCAGATCCGGGCCTCCACGTGACGGATAACGCTTCGATAACAGGAGCGCCGATACCGCGCCTGTTGGCGACTTTCCGTATCCGGAACTCCCTCGCTGCGGTGGCGGAGAGTGACGATGGGGCGTCCAAAGCGGACATAGCAGGTGCAAAATCTCGGGTGCCGGATTCCCACCGACCGCTGCTATAACCGAATGGCACGACGGCGCCGATCGATGTCCGACAAGCCATCAATCGACGTTGGTCGGCGTAATGACGGGGAGGGCGGGATGGCGTCAGGGACCCGATCTTCCGCCATTGCAGTCAGTCGAGGCACCGATTGATCCCACGACTCCCCGTCGACGACGTCCGGGCGCAGCCCGCTCGTCGTCAGCAATTTCCCCGCACCAGTAACAGCTCCATCGACGAGAGGAACCGCATGCTTCTCGACAAGGTCAACAGCAACCCGGCGCTCGCCGGCTACGTGCCGCTGACGCCGGCCGAGGGCGCCGCCGCGCCCGTCATGGCGACGTTCACCATCGCCACCCCGACCGCCGGGGCCATCGCCGCCGGCGCGGCCAAGGCGCTCGGCTTCGTCGCCGGCGCCGGGATGGTGACCGGGGCGGCCTACGTCGCCTACGAGGTGACGAACGGATGAGCTGCACCGACATCCTGCTGCGCAAGGTGAACGCCGACCAGGCCGTGGCCGGCGCCCAGGCCGTCGTTCCGGTCATGGCGACGCCCGCGGCGTTCATCGCGGCGTTCAAGGCCGGCGCTCAGGTCGCGGCGTGGGCCGTGGCCGGTGCGGCAGCCGGCGCCGCCATCGCCAAGACCGCCAACAGCTAGCCGAAGGTCCGGGTCCCCGACGTGAAGCTGCACGACCGTCTCCGACGGGCTGCCGAGCGGGTCGGCGCTCAGCCTCTCAGCAGTGCCGAGAGGCTGAGCGCCGTCACCCACCTTCTGAGCAGCCTCGAATACATGGCCCGCTCCGTCGACCGCCGGCCGGGCGGGCTCAACAACTGGGAGTACACCCGCGACCAGTTCCCCCTCAAGTCGCGGCGGGTCCGGAAGCTGATGGACCTCGTCGCCCGCGAGCCGGTGACCCAGACCATCCACGCGTCCCGGGCGGCCGCCGCCGCCGTCCTCATCTCGCCGTTCGGCGGGAACCGCGTCCGGATGGCCTGTAACGCCTACCTCTCGGCGTCGCAACTGGTCGTCTACCCACGACACTTCTTCGGCACGGACGGCTCCGACCAGGTGTCGTTCCTGGTGCAGACCGCCGCGGCGCTCGGCAGGGCCGGCGGCACCGACCGCAGTCGCAAGATCGCCAGCGACTTCATCGGCGCGCAGGCGGTGCTGGCCTACGGCGCCTCCGGCCTCGCCAAGCTGCCCGGGCACCGGTGGCGCAGCGGTGACGCGCTCGTCAAGATCATGCGAACCCAGACCTACGGCGACGAGCAGTTCTTCACGCTGCTGTCGAAGTGGCCCGCCGCCTCGCGCCTGCTCTGCCACGGGGTCCTGGCCCTGGAGTGCGGGTTCCCGCTGCTCCTGCTCCGGAAGGGTCGCCACATCGACCTCGGGCTGCTCGCCATGGGCGCGTTCCACCTGGCGAACGCCCGGGTGATGGGGCTGTCCCGCTTCGCCTGGGCGTTCGTGTCGACCTACCCCTCCGTCCGGGCACTGGCGAAAGGAACGGGGACGTCATGACGAGTCTCGGTAAGGTGGCCGGGCTGCTGACGGGCGCCCTCGGCGTCGCCGGCGTCGGCCACCAGATCTATTGCAGCCTGCGGGCCAAGGCCGACCCGCCCGAGCTGGAGCGACAGCAGGTAATCAGCCCGACCGGCAACATCCTCGCCTGCTACCGGCGCCCGGGGCTGCCGGGCGGTCCCACCCTGCTGCTGGAGGCCGGGCACATCACCACGGCGATGGCGTGGCGGCAACTGCTGGACCATCTCGATCCCACCGCCACCGTGGTCGTCTACGACCGGGCCGGCTACCGCAACTCGCTGCGTCGCAACAACGAGCGCTACTGCATCGCGGAGAGCGTCACCGACCTGGTCGAGGTGCTGACCGCCCTGACCGACGGGCCGACCGTCCTCGTGGGGCACTCCTTCGGCGGGTACCTGGTGCACCAGGCCGCCCGGCGGGTGCCCGAGCGCGTGGCGGGCCTGATCCTGCTCGACCCCATGCACCCGCGGCAACTCCAGCTCAGCCGGTCCCAGCGCGCCGGCGCCACCCAACTCGACGCCACCCTCATGCTGGCGGCGGCCACCATGCTGCTCGGCGGTGGCGCGCTGCTCGACAAGCGGGGGATCCTCGCCTTCGCGCAGCACAGCCCGTACCGGCAGCAACTGCGCTGGGAGCTGTCGTCGGCGTCGACCTGGCACACCAGCCGCCGGGAGTGGTCGTACGTGTACCCGTTCATGCTCGACGGCGGCCGCCCCATCGAGACGGTGCCCGTGCCGATCTCGGTGATCGCCGCCGGCGAGACACACGAACACCTGCCCGAGCAGTTCCAGCTGTACGAGGAGTACACCGGCGCGGGCACCGGCGGCGCGATCACCGTCGTCGAGGGTTCCAGTCACCTGTCGCTGCTGCACGACCCGGAGCACTGCGCGGACGTCGCCAAGCAGATCGGCGCGACGGCCGACGAATGGACCACCGGCCCGGCCTCCGGCACGGCACGGGAGGCGGTGTGACCATGCTCAAGGCCAGGGAGGCGCTCCTGCTGGGCGCCCTGTCGTCGTGGTTCGTGGCGAGTGTCATCTCCCAGCACCCGGACCGCAGCTACGACAAACTCCGCAAGTACGACAAGACCGGAATCTTCATTCCGAACTGGCGCTTCTTCGCCCCGGAGCCCGCGGTGGAGGACCAGCACTTCCTCTACCGGTTGGCCAGCGCCGACAAGAGCCGGCACACCGAGTGGCGTTCGGTGTACGAGGTGGCGCCGCGCCGGGCGATCCACGCGATCTGGTTTCCCGGCCGCCGCATCGAGAAGAGCATCTTCGACGTGGCCGCCACGCTGACGTCCAACGTGAACAGCAAGAACCCGATCACCGGACGCGCCCGCGAAGCCGCCTACCGCCTGATCGTCGACTTCGTGCGCAACCGGATCGAGCCGGAGCCGGACCACCCTCTGATGCAACTCATGCTCGTGCGGTACGCGGGCTACGACCACAGCGAGGAGCCCAAGTACGACCTGATCATGGACTACGAACCGGTGACGCCATGACGGGCGTGCAGTACGGCGCCGGGGTCTCCCGGGTCTACGACCGGATGTTCGCCGATCCGACGCCCACCACGACGACCGTGCAGCAGCTCCTCCCGTACCTGCGGGGCCGCGACGTGCTGGAGCTGGGCGTGGGAACGGGACGGATCGCCGTTCCGGTGGCGGGCGCCGCGCGGTCGGTCACCGGCGTGGACAACTCCCCCGACATGCTGCGCACCTTCCGGGACAAGGGGGTTCCGGACAACGTCACGCTCGTCGAGGCCGACTTCCGCGACCCGCTGTCGGACCGGCTCGGCGGGCGGTTCGGCGCCGCGTACAGCACCCTCGGCTCGATGGCCTGCTGTCTGACCCGCGACGAGCTCCGCGCCGCGCTGGGCCACGTCCGGGACGTGCTGCACCCCGGTGCGATCTTCTGCATGGAGTACTACGCGCGCGAGCTGTACCTGGAGGTGATCCGGGTGACCGGCGGCGTGATGAGCGCCGCCCTGCCCGGCGGCGAGAAGATGCGGACCCGGCTCGCCGTGGACGCCGACAGCGACATCATGACGGCGACCACCACGGTGTACGCGGGCGACGAGCCGGTCCGCTTCGCCGAGCGGGTCCTGCTCCTCGACTCGGCGGAGATCGCCGGGCTGATGCGGAACGCGGGCTTCGCCTCGGTGCACGTCACGCACGGTCCGGGTCAGCCGTTCATCTGGTACGTCGCGGAGAACCCCGGAACGCAGCACGAGAGAACGGAGTCGACACCATGATGAAGCGCCGGCGTGGCCTGCGTTTCCTGGCCGTGTTCGCCCTGACCCTGCCGATCCTGCTGGCGGTCCTGCGCGACGGCGACCTCGACGGCGGCACCTGGGCCCTGGCGATCGCGATCGCCTTCCTCCTCGGCGCGGTCTTCGCGTCGATCGGCGGCCGGGAGGCGAAGCGGTGAGCGTGGAGACGGCGCCGCGCGTGGTCGACCGGCCGCCCGCGGCGGGCGCCGGCGACGTCGAGGTGCGCGCGGTGACCAAGCGGTACGGCGACACCGTGGCCCTCGACGCCGTCAGCTTCACCGTCCCCGCCGGCACCATCACCGGCTTCGTCGGCAACAACGGCTCGGGCAAGACGACCGCGATCCGCATCATCACCGGGCTTCTCCAGCAGGACGCCGGTGAGGTACGCGTCGCCGGCCGACCCGTCACCTCGGAGTTCCGCTCGGCGATCGGCTACATGCCGGAGGAGCGCGGTCTCTACCCGGAGATGCGGGTGGCCCGCCAGCTCGAGTACCTGGCCCGGCTGTACGGCGCCGGCAAGGCGCGGGCCCGCGAGCAGGTCGCCGGGTGGCTCGAGCGGCTCGGCGCGGCGCGGTACGCCTCGGCCAAGCTGAACACGCTGAGCCTCGGCAACCAGCAACGGGTGCAGTTGATCGCGGCGCTGCTCAACGGTCCCCGACTGGTGATCCTCGACGAGCCGTTCTCCGGCCTCGACCGGGCGGCCGTGGCGGCCATGTCGGAGATCCTCCGCGAACTCGCGGCGGACGGCGTGGGGGTGTTCTTCTCCAGCCACCAGCTCGACATCGTCGAAAGCATCTGCGAACGGGCGGTCATCCTGCACGCGGGCCGGGTGGTCGCCGAGGGCACGGTGACGCAGCTGCTCGACCGGGGCGACACGGTCGTCCGGGTCACCTTCGAGGCGCCCGTGCCGGCCGAACGGGTGCGGGCCGCGCTGCCCCACGCCCGCGTGCTGCACGGCGACACCTGGGCCGTCCCGGTCGACACGGACGACCCGTCGCGGGTGCTGCGCGAGTGCCTGCGCCTCGGCGAGGTCACCGAGTTCAGCCGTGCCCGTCAATCCCTGAGTGACATCTTCGCGGAGGTGTGGCGTGCCGACGCCCCCGAGTGACGGCCGCGTCCCGTTCGGACGCTCCCTGCGCATCATCGCCGGACGCGAGATCCGGCTACGGACCTTCTCCCGCGCCGCCCTCATGGGCCTGGCGTTCAGCGTCCTGATCATCGCCGGGTTGATCTTCGTGCCGAAGCTGTTCGGCGGCGACGCCGAACGTGACCGGATCGCCGTGGTCGGGTTGAGCCCGGCACAGCTCCAGGCCGCGTCCGCCCAGCTGCCCGGCCACGAGTTGGTGCCCGGCCAGCCCGGGCAGGTGCCGGACGAACGGACGCCGTACGTCGTCTCGCTCGGCGACGCCGGCACGACGGGCGCCGCATGGAAGTCCTCCCAGCTGGCCGACCTGGAGAGCATCGTCACCCGGCTGCAGTTGAACCGGCTGGCGGGCGCGGAGCCCGTGGCCGCGGCGCCGCGACTCACGGCCGTCTCCGACGACTCGGAGGACACGGCCCGGCTGTTGATCGGATATCTCGTCGTCGTGCTGCTCTTCGGGCAGATCGTCGGCATGTCGTCCGCCGTCACGCAGGCGCTCATGGAGGAGAAGGCAAACCGCGTCATCGACCTGCTCCTACCGAAGGTCAAGACACTGGCGCTGCTCTGGGGCAAGGTGATCGGCGCGGGCGTCGCCGGGCTCGTGCAGACCGGCGTGATGGCGGGCGCGGCCCTGCTCCTGCTCGCGCTCAGCGGCGACCGGACCACGATGGGCATCGTGCTGGAGATCGGCTGGGTGGTGCTGCTCTGGTACGTCCTCGGCTTCCTGTTCATGGCCGTCATCCACGGCGCGGTCGGCGCGCTGATGCGCAAGCCCGACGACGCCCCGACCATCACCGTGCCGATGCAGCTCATCAACATGATGACCTTCCTGGTCGGCATCGTCGCCGTGCAGAACCCCGGCGCCGCCTGGGTCGACGTGGTCAACAAGGTGCCGCCCTTCTCGGCCGTCCTCGTTCCGCTCGGCGTGATCACCAGGGAGATCTCGACGGCGGACATCCTCGTCAGCACGGCGGTGATCCTCGCCAGCGCACTGGCGCTCAGCCTGGTCGGTGCCCGGCTGTTCGCGGCGGCGATCCGGATGGACTCGCCCGGGGAGGCGCTGCGCCGGTTCTGGCACCGCACCGCGTGACGGCCGAGCGACAGGAGGATCGACGTGGCAACGACGGCGGCACACCCCCGCCGGGGCGCCCGAGCCGAGGTCGACGTCGTCGTCGTCGGCTCGGGCCCCAACGGCCTGGCCGCAGCGCTGGTCCTGGCCGGCGCCGGGTTGGACGTCGTGGTCTACGAGGGCGCCGGCACGGCCGGGGGCGGGCTACGGACGGAGCAGCTGACCCTTCCCGGGTTCTGGCACGACGTCTGCTCGGCCGTGCACCCGATGGCCGTGGCATCACCCTTCTTCCGCGCCTTCGACCTGCCCGCGCACGGCGTGGAGCTGATGCAGCCCGACGTCGCGTACGCGCACCCGCTCGACGGCGGTCGCGCCGGCCTGGCCTGGCGCGACCTGGAACGGACGGCCGCGGGCCTGGGTCGGGACGGCCCCGCCTGGCGCGCGCTGTTCGGGCCGCTCGCGGCGCGCTGGCGGCCCCTCGTCGACCTCGCGATGTCCGACTACCGCAGCCCGCCGCGTGACCTCGGCAGCGCGCTGCGGCTGGCGGCGCGCGTCGTCGAGCAGGGCTCCCCACTGTGGGGCGCCCGATTCCGTGGCGATGTGGCGCCCGCCCTGCTGACCGGGGTGGGCGCCCACACCATCGCCCCGCCGCGGGCGCTGGCGCCGGCCGGCGCCGGGCTGCTGCTCGGCACCCTGGCGCACGCGGTGGGTTGGCCGTTGCCCCGGGGCGGCAGCCGGGCCATCGCGGCGGCGCTGCTCGCCGAGCTCTCCCGGCGGGGAGCGCGGGTGGTCACCGACCACCGGGTCGACAGCCTCGCGGCGCTGCCGGCGGCCCGGGCGGTGCTCCTCGACGTGGCACCCCGCGGCCTGCTGCGGCTGGCCGGCGCCGACCTTCCTCGCGGCTACGCCCGCCAGCTCCGCCGCTACCGGCACGGCGGAGCCGCGTGCAAGGTGGACTTCGCGCTGTCCGGGCCGGTTCCGTGGGCCGCCGAGGGCTGCGACCGCGCGGGCACCCTGCACCTGGTGGGGAGTCGGGCCGAGGCGGTGCGGGCGGAGCGGGCGGTCGCCGCCGGGCGGCACGCGGACCGGCCGTACGTGCTGGCCGTGCAGCCGGGCGTCGTCGACCCCGGCCGAGCCCCGGCGGGGCGGCACGTGCTCTGGACGTACGCGCACGTGCCGAACGGCTCCGCCAGGGACGTCAGCGACGCCGTCGTCGCCCAGGTGGAGCGATTCGCGCCCGGCTTCCGGGACCTGGTCCTCGCCCGGCACGTCGTGACCGCGGCCGGCGAGGAGACGCGAAACCCCAACTACGTCGGCGGCGACATCTCCGGCGGCGCCACCACGTTGTGGCAGCTCGTCGCGCGTCCGGTGCCCCGCTGGGACCCGTACCGCACGCCGTTGCCGGGCGTGTACCTCTGTTCGGCCTCGACCCCGCCCGGGCAGGCCGTGCACGGCATGTCCGGCCTGCACGCCGCCGCCCGCGTGCTGCGGCAGCGCTTCGGCATCGCGGCCGACCCCCTCGACCTGGTGCGGGCCGGCGTCCCGCAACCCCGGTGAGCCCGCGATGGCCGACGAGGTTCGCCCACGCATCGATGACGGTGCTCGCCCGAAGGCCGGCCGTGCCGCTACTGTCGGAGCCGTGCGGGTGCTGCTGGTGGAGGACGACGTCCGGGTGTCCGCCGCGCTCGCCGGTGCGCTACGCCGGACGGGCTACGCCGTGAACTGCGCGACCACCGCCGAGGAGGCGCTGGCCGCCCCGGCCGCCGACCTGGTCCTGCTCGACCTGGGGCTACCGGACCGGGACGGCCTCGAGGTGTGCCGGCGGCTGCGTGAGCGCTCCCGCCACCTGCCGATCATCGCGGTGACCGCGCGGGGCGAGGAGCACGACCGCGTCGCCGGCCTCCGCACCGGCGCCGACGACTACGTGGTCAAACCGTTCTCGATGGCCGAGCTGCAGGCCCGCATCGAGGCCGTGCTGCGCCGCGTCGTCCACGCCGCCCGCCCGACCAGCGACGTGCTCGAGGTCGGTCCGCTGCGGCTCGACGTCACCGCCCGGCACGTCACCCTCGACGGCCGCGAGATCAGCCTCACCCGCACCGAGTTCGAGGTGCTGCTGACGCTGGCAAGCCGGCCCGGCGTGGCGGTCACCCGCGAGGAGCTGCTGCTCGCCGTCTGGCAGACCACCTTCGGAGGTGGCCGCACGCTGGAGGTGCACATCGCGGCGCTGCGCGCCAAACTCGGCAACCCCGACCTGGTCCGCACCGTTCGTCGCGTCGGCTACCGCCTGCACGCGCGCTAGGGGCGGGCACGGTGCGCCGACGGCTGGTCCTGGGCTACGCGTCGCTCCTGGCGGCGGTGCTGCTCGCCCTTGCCGTGCCGCTGGCGATCACCGACGTCGGGCACGACAGCCACCGGGTCACCGCGGACCGGCTGGCCGATGCGATCGCCCTGGCCGCCGTCGCCGAACCGGCGCTGCGCAGCGGCGAGAGCGCGGCGCTGCGCGCGGCACTCGTGCGGTACGAGGACCTGTACGGGATCCACGCCCTCGTCGCCGACGCCGACGGTCGTACGGTGGCGCACTCCGGCAGCGGCGCGGACGCCGACGCGGACGCGCGGCGGACGGCCCGAGCGGCCACCGGGGTGGACATCGGGCCGGTGCTGCGCCGGGCCCTGGCCGGCGCGCAGGAGGGCTCCGACACCCGGATCTGGCCCTGGGGGCCCCGATGGCTCGTGATCGCCGTGCCGGTGTCCAGCGGCGGCCAGGCGATCGGCGCGGTGGTGACCATGTCCCCGACCGACCGGCAACGCGCGGAGACGGTCCGCGGATGGCTCCTGCTGACCGCCGCCGGCACGGTCCCCATGGCGGTGTGCCTGCTCGCCGCGACCCTGCTCGCCCGCTGGACCCTGCGTCCGGTCCGCGAGCTGGACCGCGTCGCCCAGGAACTCGCCGCCGGCAGGTACACGGCCGGGGCGCCGGCCGACGCGGGCCCACCCGAGCTGCGCCGGCTCGTCGTGGTGTTCAACGACATGGCCGACCGGGTCACCGAGGTGCTCGCCCGGCAACGGGCGTTCGTGGCCCAGGCCAGTCACCAGCTCCGCAACCCGCTGACCGCGTTGCTGCTGCGGATGGAGTCGCTGGGCGTGGAACCGCTGACCGAGGAGGGCCGGGCCGAGCACCGGCTCGCCGTGGAGGAGATCGACCGGCTGCGCCAGATGCTCGAGGGGCTGCTCGCCCTGGCCCGCGCCGAGCGCGGGAATGACCCCACCGTCACCGTGGACGCGGTCGGCGTCGCCGCGGCCCGGGTACGGGCGTGGGCGCCCGTGGCGACCGGTCGCGGCGCCCGGCTGCGTCTCGACGCGCCGGCCGGCCCGCTGCCGGTGCTCACCGTCACCACGGGCCTCGACCAGTGCCTCGACGCGCTTATCGACAACGCGCTCAAGTTCGGCGCGCACACCGTCACGGTCCGGGTCGTCGCCGGCGAACGGCCGACGGTGCACGTCCTCGACGACGGGCCCGGCCTTCCACCCGACCGGCTCGCCCGGGCCACCGAGCGGTTCTGGCGGGCCCCCGGGTCGCAGAACGTGGCGGGCCACGGCCTGGGGCTGTCCATCGTCGCGGCGCTCACCGCCGCGGCGGGCGGACGGCTGGAACTCGACCACGCCGACACCGGCGGCCTGGACGCCGCCCTGCACCTCGCGGCAGGCGCACCGGCCGAGCCGGCGGCTACGGTTTGCTCTCCTGGAAGTACCGAACGGCTCCTGGATGCAGCGGTAGGGGATCCGTCGCGATCGCCTCACGCCGATTGATCTGCTCGGCGGCCGGATGCTCGCTGGCCAGCACGTCCCGCTGCTCCAGCAGCACCTCGGTCAGCGCGTAGGCCGTTTCGTCGGGCATCGCCGGGGACACCACGAGATAGTTGGGCAGCGCCACGGTGGCGGTCGGCCGGCCGCCGTAGGTGGAGGTCGGGATGGACAGCTCGGCGTAGACCTCCCCGAAGCGGCCCCGCAGGTCGGGCACGTAGCGCCCCAGGTCGACGAGCCGCACCGGCGTCACGGCGGCGAGCGCCGCGATGGCGGTCACCGGCAGTCCACCGGAGAAGAAGAAGGCCGCCACCGAGCCCCGGGCGAGCGCCGCGGCCGACTCGTCGACACCCAGCCGGACGTTCACCACCTCGCTCACGGGCAACCGGGCGGCCGTCAGCACCCGCTCGGCGAGCACCTCCGTGCCGGACCCGGCGGCGCCCAGCGACACACGCTGCCCCCGAAGGTCGGTCACCGACTGCACGGGCGCCTCGCGGCGCACCACCAGGTGCAGGTAGTCGTCGTGGAGGCGGGCCAGCGCCGACACGTCCGGCCGCCGGGGCGGGACCAGCACGTCGGCCTGGGTGAAGCCCACCTCAGCCCCGCCGGTGCCGACCAGCTCCACGTTGCTGGCCGAGGCAGCGGTGACCAGCACCTCCGCGCGCAGCTCGGGATGGGCCCGCCGCAGCGCGCGGACCAACCCCGTGCCGAGCTGGAAGTAGACCCCGCCGCGCCCGCCGGCGGCGATCCGCAGCGGACCGCGCATGGCAGGGTCGCCGCCGCAACCCGCTGCGGCCGGACAGAGCAGTGCACCGGCGGCCGCGGTCAACAGGCTCCGCCGACGCACCGTCGCGGACGACAGCACGGTCCCTCACCTCATCCCCGTCTGACGGTCAGGACCCCACGGCATCGAACGATAGCCGGACAACGATCGATCTGGATGCCCGCCCGCTCCGCGGATCGTGCCGTCAGCGACGCAGGGTGAGGATCAGGTCCGCCACCAGCGCCGTCCAGCCGGTCTGGTGCCAGGCGCCGAGCCCGGCGCCGTTGTCGCCGTGGAAGTACTCGGGAAAGCAGAGCAGGTCCCGCCAGTCCGGGTGGGTCTGGAAGAGCTGCGCGGCGCCGTAGATCGGTCGCCGCCCCCAACCGTCGCGGGTGAACAGCGACACGAGCCGCGCAGAGAGGTCGTCGGCGATCTCGGTGAGCGTCCGCTGCACCCCGGACCGGGTGGGGTACTCGATCCGGAGGTCGTCGCCGAAGAAGGCGGCGTAGTCGCGCAGCGCGCTGATGAGCAGGAAGTTCGTCGGCATCCAGATCGGACCGCGCCAGTTGGAGTTGCCGCCGAAGAGCCCGCTCGTGGACTCGGCCGGCTCGTAGCCCACGCAGAACTCCTGGCCGCCGAGCGTGACGGCGAACGGTTTGTCGAGGTGGGCCCGGGAGAGCGTACGGAGGCCGTACTCGGAGAGGAACTCGTCGGGGTCCAGCATCCGCGCCAGCAACCGGACCATCTGCTCCGGGCCCACCATGGACAGCAGCCGCTGCTGCCGGCCGTCCGGGCCCAGCCGGCGGGCACCGACGACCTGGGCGTACTCCGGCCGGTTGGCGAGCAGCCAGCGCAGCCGCGCGCCCAGCTCGGGCAGGTGGCGCAGGGTGCGGGCGGTCAGCCGGGTCACCGCCGCCAGCGGCAGCAGCCCCACCACCGACCGGACCTTCAGCGGCACCTTCGTGCCGTCGGCGAGCCGTAGCACGTCGTAGAAGAACGCGTCCTCGTCGTCCCAGAGCCCCTGCTCGTACGCCGCGGCCGCGATGTAGGCGAAGTGCTCAAAGAACTTGGTAGCCGTGTCCGCCCAGGTGCGGTCGTGCTCGGCCAGCACGACGGCGATGTCGAGCAGGTTGAGCGCGTACATCGCCATCCAGGCGGTGCCGTCGGACTGCTCGAGCACCCCGGCCACCGGCAGCGCCGCCGAGCGGTCGAACGGCCCCACGTTGTCCAGTCCGAGGAAGCCGCCCTCGAAGACGTTGTTGCCGCCGACGTCCTTCCGGTTGACCCACCAGGTGAAGTTGAGCATGAGCTTGTGCATCACCCGGGCCAGGAACTCGTGGTCCCGGCGACCGTCGATCTCGAACACCTTCAGCGCCGCCCAGGCGTGCACCGGCGGGTTGACGTCCCCGAACGCCCACTCGTACGCCGGGATCTGCCCGTTGGGGTGCAGGTACCACTCGCGGAGCAGGAGCAGCAGTTGGGCCTTGGCGAAACCCGGGTCGACGCGGGCGATGCTGACGCAGTGGAAGGCCAGGTCCCAGGCCGCGTACCAGGGGTACTCCCAGGGATCCGGCATGGAGATCACGTCGAAGCTGGTCATGTGCCACCAGTGGCTGTTGCGCCCGTGGCGGCGACCGGCCGGCGGGGGTGTCGAGCCCGGATCACCCTCGAGCCACCGTTTGACGTCGAAGTGGTAGAACTGCTTGCCCCACATCAGCCCGGCGATCGCCTGCCGGGCCACCAGCGCCTCGTCGGGTGTCGCCGAGGGCGGGATGACGCCGGCGAAGAACCGGTTGGCCTCGGCCCGGCGGGCCCAGACCACCGCGTCGAAGCCGGCGCCGAGGTCCGCGGGCGGCGGGGGGCTCCCCGCCGGGGGCGGGGCGGTGCGGGTCAGCCGCAGCCGGATCTGTCGCTGCCCGCCGGCCGGCACGTCGAGCACGTAGTGCAGCGCGCCCTTCGTGCCCTCCCCCGCCGGGTTGACCGTGGGCGCGCCGTTGACCACGTGGTCGTTGATGCCGTCCTTCGGGTAGCGCGAACGGCCCGGCAACCCCCAGAGGCGCTCGGCGTTGGTGTCGTTGTCGCAGAGCAGCGGCGTGGGGTCGCCCTCCCCCTCCAGCAGCAACTGGCCGAGAACCCGGTGCTCGCCGACCAGCCGCGAGCCGTCACCCCGCAGCCGGGGCACCCGGTCCGCGCCGGGCAGGCCCCACGCCCACGTGTTGCGGAACCAGAGGGTGGGCAGCACGTGCAGGGTCGCCGCCCGGTCGCCCCGGTTGGCCACCGTGACCACGACGCACAGGTCGGTGGGGGACGCCTTCGCGTAGTCGACGGTCACCGCCCAGTAGCGGTCGTCGTCGAAGATGCCGGTGTCGACCAGCTCGTACTCGGTGTCGTCGCGGCCGCGCAGCGCGTTCACGGCGACGAGCTCGTCGTACGGGAAGGCGGCCTGCGGGTAGTGGTAGCGCCAGCGCATCCACGAGTGCGTGGGCGTGGAGTCCTCGTACCACCAGTACTCCTTGACGTCCTCGCCGTGGTTGCCGCCGTCGCCGCCGAGGCCGAACATCCGCTCCTTGAGGATCGGGTCGCGGCCGTTCCAGAGCGCGAGCGCGAAACAGAACGTCTGCCGGTCGTCGCAGACGCCGGCCATGCCGTCCTCGTTCCATCGGTAGGCTCGGGACCGCGCGTGGTCGTGCGGGAAGTAGTCCCAGGCCGTACCGTGCTCGCTGTAGTCCTCCCGTACCGTCCCCCATGCCCGTTCGGCCAGATAGGGGCCCCATGCGCGCCAGTCCTGCTCCCCGGCGTCGGCCTGGGCGAGCCGGGTCCGCTCGGCGTCCGGCGCTGGCGTCCCGGAGGACGATCGGTCAGTGATCACCTGCACATCTTCGACGCCGCCCGGGTACTTGACCACACGGGCCATTCTCGTCGTGGCGTTCCGCACGCCATTCCCGGTGGAGGAAAGTTGTTCGACATTCGCTTCGGCCCGCAGATCTGCACCGAGCTGACCAGCGGCGCGACCCGGGAGTGGCTGGTGACCGACGGCCTCGGCGGGTACGCCATGGGCACGGTCAGCGGCCTGCGCACCCGCCGCTACCACGGGCTGCTCATGGTGGCGGGTGATCGGCCGGCGGTCCGTCGCCTGGGGCTCGTGAGCCTCGACCCGGCGGTGCTGCTTCCGTCCGGGGCGCGGGTGCGTCTCGGCGCGCACGAGTGGGCCTCCGGCGCCGTGGATCCGCGCGGATTCGAGCTGCTCGAGCAGTTCGCTCTGGTCGACGGCGTGCCCCGGTGGCGGTGGCGCATCGGCGACGTGGTGATCGAGCGGGAACTGGCGATGCTGCCCGGCCGTTCGTGCGTGGCCGTGGTGCACCGGCTGGTCGCGGGCGGCCCGGTGCGGCTCGACCTCGCCGCCGCCTGCACCTGGCGGGACGCGCACGGCGAGCGCCGGGCCGACGGCCCGGCGCCCCGCGTCGACGCGGTGGCCGGCGGGGCGGTCGTGGAGGGCGCGTTCCGGCTCGCCGGCCCCGGCTGGGTGCCGGAGGGCCAGTGGTGGCTCGGGGTGCACCACCGGGAGGAGGCGGCCCGCGGTCTGAACGCGCAGGAGGACCTCTGGTACGCGGGCCGGTTCTCCGGCGCCCTGGAGCGCCCGGGCGACACGGTGTCGGTGCTGGCCTGGAAGCACGACCTGGCGTCCGAGCCGATGCCGGCCACCGAGGTGGTCGAGGCGGCCCGCCGGCGCAACCGGCAGGTGGTGGCGCAGGCGAAGCCCGCCGACGACGTGGAGGCCGCGCTGGCCCTGGCCGCCGACGCGTTCGTGGTGCGCACCGAGGAGTCACCGGCGGACGTCGTCGCGGGTTACCCGTGGTTCGGCACCTGGTCCCGCGACACGATGATCTCGTACGAGGGCCTGTTCCTCTGCACCAACCGGGCGGATCTCGGCCGGGAGCTGCTGCGGTCGTACGCGGCCACGCTGTCGGAGGGGATGCTCGCGAACACGGCGGACACCGGCCGGGTGGAGCACAACACCGTCGACGCCACGCTGTGGTTCCTGCACGCCGTGGACCGGCACGTCGCTCTCACGGGCGACACGGATCTGGCGGCGGAGCTGCTGCCGGCGCTGCACGGCGTGGTCGAGGCGCACCGGGCCGGCACCCGGTACGGCATCGGCGTGGACCCGGCCGACGGGCTGCTCACCCAGGGCGCCGCCGACACGGCGCTGACCTGGATGGACGCCCGGGTCTACGGGGTGCCGGTCACGCCGCGCACCGGCAAGCCGGTGGAGGTGAACGCCCTCTGGATCAACGGGCTGGCGGGTCTCGCCGAGCTGACCGAGGCGACCGGCGGGGACCCGGCCGACCTGCGGCGGCTGCAGGCCCGTGCCACCGCCTCGTTCCGGGAGCGCTACCCCGCCCCGACGGGCTGGCTGCACGACGTGGTGGACGCGCCGGCGCCCGCGTATCCGCTGGGCGGGGCGGCGCAGCACGACGACGACTCGCTGCGGCCCAACCAGTTGCTGGCCTGGTCCCTGCCGTACGCCCCGCTGGAGCCGGACGAGCCGACGCTGCGCCGGCTCGCGGGCGCGTTGCTCACCCCGCTCGGCCCGCGCAGCCTCGCGCCAGAGGCGCCGGAGTTCGTGGGGCGGCACCGCGGCGGCCCGGCCGAGCGCGACGGCGGCTACCACCAGGGCACGGTCTGGCCGTGGCTGTTCGGCCCGTACGTGGACGCCTGCCGTCGCGCCAAGATACCCGTCGACGACCTTTTCGTTGGTATTGACGCGCATTTGACCGAATTCGGGCTAGGATCGGTGAGCGAGACGGCCGACGGCCTGCCGCCGCACGGGGCCACCGGGTGCCCGTTCCAGGCGTGGTCGGTGGCCGAGCTGCTTCGCGCGCGACGGTCGGGTCGATAGCGCTTTACACCACCGCAACGAGTGCGTCTCCGCTGGTTAGCCCGGCACGGGCAGGATGGGTGCCGATCCCACACGCGGCGGGGGCACCGACGGCGGTGCCGGTCGGCGCGTGCCCGGAGAGATGCGAAGGGGGCCGCATGTCCGCTGACGCCGACGTGATCGACATCCACCCCGCCCGGCACCAGCGGGTGCTCATGCTGTCGTGGGAGTACCCGCCCGTGCTCGTGGGCGGCCTCGGCCGGCACGTGCACGCCCTGTCCGTCGCCCTCGCCGCCGCCGGCCACCAGGTCACCGTCGTCACCCGCCACGCCGACGGCGCACCCCTCGAGGAGTACGCCGACGGCGTCCGCATCATCCGCGCCGCCGAGGACCCCGTCACCTTCCCCCTGGCCACCAACAGCCTCCTGGCCTGGACCATGGCCTTCAACCACACCCTCACCCGCGCCGCCCTACGCGCCACCGAAGCCGGCGAGTACGACGTCATCCACGCCCACGACTGGCTCGTCGCCCACACCGCGATCACGCTCCGCGAGCACCTGGACATCCCGCTGGTCACGACCATCCACGCCACCGAGGCCGGCCGGCACCAGGGCTGGCTGCCCGAGGAGATGAACCGCACCATCCACGGCGTCGAACACTGGCTCAGCAACTCCTCGACCCGGGTGATCGTCTGCTCGGGCTACATGCGAGATCAGGTCGCCGGGCTGTTCCAGCTGCGGGCCGGGCAGGTCGACGTGGTGCCCAACGGCGTCGACGAGCGCGCGTGGCGGGCCCGGCCGCGGGCGGTCGCCTCGGCCCGGGCGCGGTTCGCCGGCGACGGCCCGCTCGTCGGGTACGCCGGTCGGCTCGTCTACGAGAAGGGCGTGCAGCACCTGGTGCACGCGGTGCCGTACCTCCGGCGGCGCCACCCCGGCCTGCGCGTCGTGATCGCCGGCGACGGGCCCTACCGGGAGGAGCTGGAGGAGGAGAGCCACCGGCTCGCGCTCGGGTCGACCGTCCGGTTCACCGGCTTCCTCGACACCACCAGGCTGCCCGCGATGCTGGGCGCCACCGACGCGACCGTGGTCCCCAGCCTCTACGAGCCCTTCGGCATGGTCGCGCTGGAGGCGGCGGCCGCCGGCGCGCCCCTCGCCGTGGCGGCCACCGGCGGGCTCGCCGAGATCGTCGAGCCGGGCGTGACCGGGGTGACCTTCCCGCACAGCGACCCCGACGCCCTCGCCGGCGCCGTCGACCAGCTCCTCGGCGACGAGGTGTTCGCCCGGCGGGTGGCCCGCAAGGCCCGCGCCATGGTCGGCCGGCGGTACGGCTGGGCCGCCATCGCGGACCGCACGGCGGCCACCTACGCGGCCGCCCGCCGGGAACACGAGCCGGTGCAGGCCGGCCGGTCCGCCGCTCGCCACGCCGGCCCCCGGCCCCGCATCACCATCCCCGAGGGCAACCTGCTCGCCGCACACACGGCCTGCTGAGCGACGCGTACGACCGGGGGTCGTACGGCCACTTGCCACGCCCGCCACGCTGACCGTTCGGGGTGGTGAGAAACCCGCGCCCGGTGGCTATCGTGTTACCGGGGGTCACCGAGGGGGAACGCGACCGTGCGGCAGTTGCTGATCGCGGGCCGGTACCGGCTGGTCGACCTGGTCGGCACCGGCGGGATGGGCCGGGTGTGGCTGGCGCGCGACGAGATGCTGCACCGGGACGTCGCCGTCAAGGAGATCGTGCCTCCGGCCTGGCTGGGCGAGGCCGAGCGCGACGAGGTGCGGTTGCGCTCCCTGCGCGAGGCGCGCACCGCCGCCCGGCTCAACCATCCCAACGTCGTCCGGCTCTACGACGTGGTCCACGACCGGGACAGCCCCTGGATCGTGATGGAGTACGTGGAGTCCCGCTCGGTGCAGCAGATCCTCGCCACCGACGGCCCGCTGAGTCCGGGTCGGACGGCCCGGATCGGGCTCGCCGTGCTGGCCGCGCTGCGTGCCGCGCACACCGCCGGAGTGCTGCACCGCGACGTCAAGCCACACAACGTGCTGGTGGCCGCCGACGGACGGGTGGTGCTGACCGACTTCGGCCTGGCCACCTTCACCGGCGGCGACGGCGGGATGACCGGGCCCGGCATGATCCTCGGATCGCCGCACTTCGTGGCGCCCGAACGCGCGCGCGACGGGGTGTCCGACCCGCGTACCGACCTCTGGTCGCTCGGCGCCACGCTCTACGCCGCCGTGGAGGGCCGGCCTCCCTACGCCCGGGCCAACGCGATGGCCACGCTGACCGCCTTGGCGACCGAGCCCCCGGCCCCGATGCGTCGCGCCGGGCCACTGCGTCCGGTGCTGACCGGCCTGTTGCAGCGTGATCCATGGAGACGGCTCACCGCCGCCGAGGCCGAGCCACTGCTGCGCGCCGCGGCGGCCGGAGTGGACGACCCGACCCCGACGGCCGGAGTGGACGACCCGACCCCGACGGCCGGAGTGGACGAGCCGACCCCGTCGGCCGGGGCGGACGGCCCGGCCTCGGCGGCGCCCGCTCCGGTGGGCGAAGCTCCACACGGGTGGGACGGCTCCCGGCCGACGACCGCGCCCGCATCGGGCCGGGGCGGTCTCCGACCGGCGACGGTCGACCACGACGACCCGCGCGCCGCCCGGACGGAGGACGGGCGCCCGCCGGCATCCCGTGCGCCGGCCGGCGCCGGAGTCGCGCGAGCGAGATCGGGCCGGCGCCGCATCACGGCCCTCACCGGCACGGCCACCGCCATCGTGCTCCTGGCCAGCGTGGGCGTCGCCGCCGCGCTGGCCGCCCGCGGCGAACCGAGCCGATCCCCGTCGGGGTTCGGCGGCGGAGCGACCCCCACCCGGCCGGTCACCTTCGCCTGCGCGGCCACCCCGCCGCCGGTCGCCACCCCGGTGCCGTCGGTGCGCCCGCCCCGGGGGGCCCGCTTCCGCCTGGTCGCCGGCTGGACCTGGTACACCGCCCCGGGAGCCTTCCGGATCGCCGCGCCGGTGGGCTGGCTGCGTTGGACGGAGGACGCGGTCACCTGCTTCCGCGAGCCGGGCGGCACCCGGGTGCTCAGTGTCGAGTCGGGCGTCCGGCGCGCCGACCCGGTGGCCTGGTGGCAGGCCGAGGAACGGCGGCTCACCAGTGACGGCGCGTTGCCCGGCTACCACCGGGTGGACATCTCTCGGATGGACATGTTCCGCGGCGGGGCGGTCTGGGAGTGCGCGTGGCTCGACGCCGCGGGCCAGCGGGTGCACACCGCCCGGTTGCTCACGAACACCTCGGCCGACCGCGCGTTCACCGTCTCATGGTTGACAAAGGAGTTCGACTGGCAGGTCAACGCGACATACTTCGCGATGATCCGGCAGAGCTTCACCCCCACGCCCTGACGCGTTCCGAAGTGGACCGTCCGGGCGCTTGCCCCGTCGGCCCGGGCTCTGGCTAAAGTGATCTCGCTCGTGCGCGCAAGATCCCTCGAAAGGTGAGCCGAACATGATGGGACCCTCGCACGCGCTCTCCGGCGCGGCGGTGTGGTTGGCGGGATCCTGGGCGCTGGACCAGTTCGCCGACTATCACCAGTCACCGCTGGCGCTCGCCGTCGGCACCGCGGTCTGCGCCGGCGGCGCGCTCTTTCCCGACCTCGACCTGTCCGGCAAGGTGACCCGCAACCAGGGCGGCGCCACCGTGGCCCGCACCTTCGGCGTGGTGAGCCTGTTCTTCGCCGAGGTGATGGAGAAGGTGTCCCTCGGCGTCTACTACGCCACGAAGCTCAGCCGGGACCCGAAGCGCAACAACGGCCACCGCACGCTCACCCACACCCTGCCCTTCACCTTCCTGGTCGGTTGGGGCACCACCGCGCTGTGCGCGGCGTACGGCAAGTGGGCGGTCATCGGCATCCTGTTCTTCATGATCGGGCTTGCCCTGCGCGGCCTCTTCGACGAGTGGGCGGAGCGGGCCGGCTGGGTGATCGTCACGCTGGTGTCGGCAGCGGCCGCCTGGTTCACCTGGGCCAACCTGCCCGACGGCCGGGGCTATCCCCTGATCGGCACGGCCGTGGGCGTGGGCTGTTTCGTGCACATCCTCGGCGACATGATCACTCGGGCGGGCGTGCCCATCCTCTGGCCGATCCCGATCAAGCGTCGGATGTGGACGATGGTCGGCCTGCCCAACAGCATCGCGTTGCGCACCGGCAGCAAGGCCGAGGTGATCGTGCTGCGGGCCGCGCTGACCGTCGTGGCCGTGCTCGCGGCCGCCGGTCTGGTGGCACGGCCGGTGCTCAACCGCTTCGACATCGAGGTATGACCGACGAGGCCGGGGCCGACGCCGACGCCGACGCCGGGGTGCCGGCGTTCTGGCGCGGCCTCGGCCTGCCCGGCCTGGCCGACGTGCACGTGCACTTCCTACCGCCGCGCCTGCTGCGCCGGGTCTGGGCGTACTTCGACGCGGCCGGGCCGCTGGTGGGCACCGAGTGGCCGATCCGGTACCGGTGGAGCGACGCCGAGCGGGTCGCGCACCTGCGGCGGCTCGGGGTGCGGGCGTTCAGCGCGCTGGCGTACGCCCACCGGCCGGGGATGGCCGCCGAGCTGAACCGGTGGACGCTCGACTTCGCCCGCGCCACGCCGGGCTGCCTGCCCTCGGCCACGTTCTTCCCGGAGCCGGGCGTCGCCGGCTACGTCGGCGCGGCGCTGGACGCCGGCGCCCGGGTGTTCAAGGTGCACGTGCAGGTCGGCGGGTTCGCGCCGACCGACCCGGCGCTGGACGAGGTGTGGGGTCTGCTCGCCGACGCGGCCGTGCCGGTGGTGGTGCACGCCGGGCACGCCCCCGTGGGCACCGCCAACACCGGGCCGGAGCCGTTCGCCGCGCTGCTCGCCCGCCACCCGACCCTGCCCGCGATCGTGGCCCATCTCGGGGCGCCCGACTACCGCGCCTTCCTCGACCTCGCCGCCTCGTACGAGCGGGTCCGGCTGGACACCACGATGGCGTTCACGTCGTTCTTCGACCGTTTCGTGCCGTTTCCGGCCGACGAGCTGCCCCGCCTGCGCGAGTTGGGGCTGGCCGGCAAGGTGCTGCTCGGCAGCGACTTCCCGAACCTTCCGTACCCGTACGCGGAGCAGCTCACCGGCCTGGCCCGGCTCGACCTCGGCGACGACTGGTTGCGGGCCGTGTGCTGGGACAACGCGGCGGCCCTGTTCGACCTGCCGGCCTGACCCGGCCGGGTTCCGCAGACGCGGACATCTGCGCGACATCGCCTATTGACGTGCTCGTCACGCGTGACCTACGGTTCGTCGAAACGGTTCGTCGAAACGCTTCGACAACCCTCCCGGGAGCGATCCCACTGCTGGTCAGAGGAGGTGGCGCGGTGGCCACCATGCACGACGTCGCCCGCCTCGCCCGGGTCTCGGTCAGCACCGTCTCGTACGTGCTCACCGGCACCCGCCCGATCTCCCAGGCCACCCGCGACAAGGTGCTCGCCGCGATGGCTGAGCTCGACTACCAGCCGAACGCGATGGCCCGCGGCCTGGCCAGCCGGCGCAGCCGCATCCTCGGCCTGCTCATGCCCATGGACGAGCGGGGGCTCGGCGCCACCGAGACGGCGTTCGTGACCGGGGCGGCGGCCGCGGCCAGCGCCGCCGGCTACCACCTCGTGCTCTCCCCCGTCGGCGTCGGCGACCTCGACGACCTGCGCCGGCTCGCGAGCCAGCGGATGCTCGACGGCGCCGTACTCATGGAGGTGCAGGTGGACGACGGTCGGGTCGACGTCCTCCAGGAGGCCGGCGTGCCCCTCGTGCTCATCGGCCGCACCGGCGACACCACCGGGCTGTCGTACGTGGACATCGACTTCGAGCAGACCGTCAAGGACGCCGTCGCACACCTCGTGGGCCGCGGCCACCGGCGGATCGTGTACGTGAACCACTCGGCGGCCACCATCGCGGCCGGCTACGGCCCGGCGCTGCGTACCCGCGACGCCTTCGTGGCGGCGATGGCCGGCCACGGCCTGGAGCCCGTGATGATCCCGGCCGAGGACAGCGCGGCCGGCGGGCGGGCGGCCCTCACGGCGGCGCTCGCGCAGGCCCCCGACCTGACGGCCGTGCTCGCCATGAACGAAAACGCGATCTTCGGCATCCTCGGCGAACTGGCCGCCCGGGGCCGCGCCGTCCCCGACGACGTCTCGGTGGTCTCGATGGTGACCTCGCCGCAGGTGGCCGAACTGGCCACCCCGGCGCTCACCGCGATGACGTCGCCCGGTTCGGCGCTCGGCCGGATGGCCGTCGAGGCGCTGCTGCGCCGGCTGGAGGGCGCCGGCGACGACGACCACCACCAGCACCTGCTGCCGTGCACGTTGGAGGTCCGGGGATCGACCGGCCCGGCGAACGGCGGCCACCACATCGACCCGACCGGCTCCGGCCCACCGGCCGGGTGAGGCACGACGGCCCGCCGCCGCGCTGCCACGCGACGACGGGCCCGGTAAGTACCAGCTCGATACTCACCAGGAGGATAGCAATGGGGCGATTCCGCAAGCTGGTCGTCGCGGTGGCGGTGGCCGCCACCGCGGCGACGTCCGTCGCCGCGTGCGGCGGCGGTGACGACGGCGGCGACGGCAGCGATGCCAAGACCCTCAAGCTGTGGCACTACGAAAGCGCGAACAGCGCCATGGGGGTCGCCTGGGACCGGGCGATCCAGATCTTCAAGGACGAGCACCCGGGCGTCGAGGTGCAGTTCGAGCGCAAGGCGTTCGAACAGATCCAGCAGAACGCAGGCATGATCATCAACTCGTCCGAGGGCCCGGACGTCATGGAGTACAACAAGGGCAACGCGACGGCCGGCCTGCTCTCCTCCCAGGGGCTGCTCACCGACCTCACGGCCGAGGCCGACAAGCGCGGCTGGGCCGGCAAGCTCAGCCCCAGCCTCCAGACCACCGCCCGGTACGACGACAAGGGCGTCATGGGGTCCGGCAACTGGTACGGCGTGCCGAACTACGGCGAGTACGTGATGGTCTATTACAACAAGGACCTCTTCGACAAGTACGGCGTCAAGGTGCCGACGACGCTGGCCGAGATGACCGCCGCCATGGACACCTTCGTGGCCAAGGGCGTCACGCCGCTGGCCGAGGCGGGCGCCGAGTACCCGGCCGGGCAGCTGTTCTACCAGCTGGCGCTCTCCAAGGCCGACCGGAGCTTCGTCGACAACTACCAGCTGTACAAGAACCCGGTGGACTTCCACGCCGACCCGCTGAAGTACGGGGCGGACACGTTCGCCGAGTGGGTGCGGAAGGGCTACGTCGCCAAGGACTCGGCGAGCCTGAAGGCCGAGGACATGGGCACCACCTTCATCTCCGGCAAGGCACCCATGATCGTCTCCGGCAGCTGGTGGTACGGCCGCTTCAAGAGCGAGATCAAGTTCAACTGGGACTCGTTCCTGTTCCCCGGCAACAAGCTCCAGGCCGGCTCGTCGGGCAACCTCTGGGTGGTCCCCGCCAACAGCAAGGCCAAGAGCCTCGCGTACGACTTCATCGACATCACGCTGCGGCCCGAGATCCAGGACCTGATCGGCAACAACGGCGGCGTCCCGGTGGCCGGTGACCCCGCGAAGATCAGCGACCCGAAGGACCGCAAGCTGATCGAGAACTTCAACACCGTCAGCCAGCAGGACGGCCTGGCCTTCTACCCGGACTGGCCGGTGCCCGGCTACTACGACGTGCTCGTCTCCGGGTTCCAGGGCCTGATCAACGGGTCCAAGTCGCCCGACCAGGTGCTCGACGCGATCGCCAAGCCGTACGCGGACGGCGTCAAGGAGATCACCGGCAAGTGACACGGCGACCGGTGGGCGCGCCCGGCCACGGCCGGCGTGCCCACCCCGCCGGGAAGGATCTCCCATGGCACTCCCCGAGACCGCGGCCCGCCCGCAGCGGCCCGCCACACCCGCCGACCCGGCGCCGAACCGCCGCCGGCGCCGCGGCGGCCGCGCCGGCTACTGGATCTACCTGCTGCCGGGCGCGCTGCTCTTCGTGCTCGTCATCGGCGCACCCCTGGTCGGCACCGTCTACTTCTCGCTGACCAAGTGGTCCGGCATCGGCGATCCCACCTTCATCGGTCTGGACAACTACCGTCACCTGCTCGAGGACGAGGTGTTCTGGACCTCGTTCAAGAACACGCTCGCGATGATCGTCGCCATGGTGGTGGTGCCGACCCTCGCCGGGCTCGTCCTCGCCGCCGTCCTGTTCGACGTCATCGGGCGGAAGTTCCGGCCGCGCACCGCCGCGGCGCTGCGCGCCGCCTTCTACCTGCCGCAGGTGCTGCCGGTCGTGGTGGCCGGCATCGTCTGGGGCTGGATCCTGCGCCCCGACGGCGCGTTCAACGGTCTGCTCGACGCGGTGGGCCTCGGCGCGCTGCGCCACGACTGGCTGGGCGACCCGCACACCGCCCTGCCCAGCGTCATGGGCGTGATGATCTGGGTGCAGATCGGCTACCCGGTGGTCGTCTTCATGGCCGCCCTGCAACGCGTCGACCCGGAACTGTACGAGGCGGCCGAGGTCGACGGGGCCGGCTGGTTCCACCGGTTCCGCGCCATCACCCTCGCCCAGATCCGGCCGGAGACCTTCGTGGTGGCCCTCACCTGCACGATCGCCGCGTTGAAGGTGTTCGGCCCGGTGTTCGCCCTGACCCGCGGCGGCCCGGAGAACGCGACGAACGTGCCGTCGTACTTCGCCTACTACACCTTCTTCAAGAAGCTCCAGGTCGGCTACGGCTCCGCGATCTCCACCGTGCTCACCCTGATCATCGTCGTGGTGGCCGTGGTGTTCATCTGGGCGCAGTACCGCAGCGAGCGCCAGGACCGGGGGGTCTGACATGGCCGTCACCGTCACGCCGGCCGCCGGCGCCGCGACACCACGCCGGCCGAGGCCGGCCCGCGACCGGCACCACCGCGGCGCGAGCCGCTGGGTCGTGCTCGCCCTCGTCGTCCTGGGCGCGCTCGTCATGCTGGTGCCGTTCGCGTTCATGCTGCTCAACGCGTTCAAATCACCCGGGGACTACTCGAGCGGCGGGCCGCTGAGCTGGCCCACGGAGTTCTACACCAAGGGTCTGCGGACGTACTGGACCGAGGTCGACTTCCCGCTGAAGCTCTGGAACTCCGCGCTCATCGCCGGCTCGGTGGCGGTGCTCGGTGTCCTCGTGTCACTGCTCAACGCGTACGCCCTCGGCATCGGCCGGGTCCGCGGCCGGGTCTGGATCGTGGGGTTGTTCCTGCTGGCCAACATGCTGCCGCAGGAGTCGCTGATCTACCCGCTCTACTACGTGGCCAAGGAGATCGGCCTCTACAACACCCGGCTCTCGGTGATCATCATCTTCACCGTCATCCAGAGCGCGTTCGGCACCTACCTGCTCGCCTCGGTGCTCGGCACCTTCCCCCGCTCGCTGCTCGAGGCGGCGGCGCTGGACGGCGCGGGCAGGTGGACGGTCCTGTGGCGGGTGGTCTTCCCCAACCTGCGCCCGACCCTCGCCGTGCTGCTCATCTTCTTCTTCATCTGGACGTGGAACGAGTTCCTCATCCCACTGGTCATGCTCATCGACAACTCCACGCAGACCATCCCGGTCGCGCTGGCGTCGTTGCAGGGCGACCGGCTCATGGACGCGCCGACGACCAACGCGGGCGCGCTGATCAGCCTCGTTCCGGCCATCCTCTTCTTCCTCATCTTCCAGCGCACCCTCGCGCGCGGCATCACGGCAGGAGCCGAGAAGTGAAGTTCACCGACGGGTACTGGCAACTGCGACCCGGGGTCACGGTGCTGCGCCCCGGCACGGTGGAGTCGGTCGAGCCCGACGAGCGCGGCTTCACCGTCTTCGCTCCCACCGGCCGCGTCACGGGCCGCGGCGACACCCTCAACCGTCCCCTCGTCACCGTCCGGTTCTTCTCCGCCGCCCCGGGCGTCGTCGGCGTGACCATCGCCCACCACCTCGGCGACCCGCCCCGGCAGCCGCGGTACGCGCTGGCCACCCGCGAGGACCACCCGGTCACCGTCGACGTCACGGGGCTCAGCGCCTCGCTCACCACCGGCGAGCTGACCGCCCGGGTCGCCCTCGTCGACGGCTGGCGGGTCGAGTTCCTGCACGGCGATCGCCTGCTCACCTCGTCCACCGCGCGCAGCATCGGTGTCGTCACCGACGCCGACGGGCGGGCGTACGTGCACGAGCGGCTCGGGCTCGACGTCGGCGAGACGGTCTACGGCCTGGGCGAGCGTTTCGGCGCGTTCGTCAAGAACGGCCAGACCGTCGACATCTGGAACGCCGACGGCGGCACCGCCAGCGAGCAGGCGTACAAGAACGTGCCGTTCTACCTGAGCAACCGCGGCTACGGCGTCTTCGTCGACCATCCGGAGCACGTCTCGTTCGAGATCGGCTCCGAGGTGGTGTCGCAGACCCAGTTCAGCGTCGAGGGACAGTCGCTCACCTACTACCTCGTCGACGGGCCCACCCCCAAGGACGTGCTGCGCCGCTACACGGCGCTCACCGGCCGCCCCGCCCGCGTGCCGGCCTGGTCGTACGGGCTGTGGCTGTCGACGTCGTTCACCACGTCGTACGACGAGAAGACCGTCACCGAGTTCATCGACGGCATGGCCGAGCGCGACCTGCCGCTGTCGGTGTTCCACTTCGACTGCTTCTGGATGCGGCAGTTCCACTGGGTCGACTTCGTCTGGGACCCGGAGACCTTCCCCGACCCGGAGGGGATGCTGCGCCGCCTGCACGAGCGCGGCCTCAAGGTGTGCGTCTGGATCAACCCGTACATCGCCCAGCGGTCGTACCTGTTCGAGGAGGGACGGCGCGCGGGCTACCTGGTCCGCCGCCCGGACGGGTCGATCTGGCAGTGGGACAAGTGGCAGGCCGGCATGGCGCTTGTCGACTTCACCAACCCGGACGCGGTCGCCTGGTACACGGAGAAGCTCAAGGCGCTGCTCGACATGGGCGTCGACTGCTTCAAGACCGACTTCGGCGAGCGCATCCCCACCGACGTGGTCTGGCACGACGGCTCCGACCCGCAGCGCATGCACAACTACTACTCGTACCTCTACAACCAGGCGGTCTTCCGCCTCCTGGAGAGCGAGCGCGGCGAGGGCGAGGCCGTCGTCTTCGCCAGGTCGGCGACCGCCGGCGGCCAGCAGTTCCCGGTGCACTGGGGCGGCGACTGCGAGTCGACGTTTCCCGCGATGGCCGAGTCGCTGCGCGGCGGACTGTCCCTCGCGGCGTCCGGCTTCGGCTACTGGAGCCACGACATCGGCGGCTTCGAGGGCACCCCCGACCCGGCGGTGTTCAAGCGGTGGATCGCCTTCGGGCTGCTCTCCTCCCACTCCCGCCTGCACGGCTCCGGCTCCTACCGTGTGCCGTGGGCGTTCGACGACGAGGCCGTCGACGTGCTGCGGCACTTCACCCGGCTCAAGCTGGGCCTCATGCCGTACCTCGCGAGCGTCGCCGAGGAGGCGCACCGCGACGGCGTACCGATGATGCGGCCCATGGTGCTCGAGTTCCCCGACGACCCGGCCGCGGCGTACCTGGACCGGCAGTACATGCTCGGCCCCGACGTGCTGGTGGCGCCGGTCATGAGCGCCGACGGCGAGGTCACCTTCTACGTGCCGGCCGGCACCTGGACCCACCTGGTGACCGGCGAGCAGCTCACCGGCCCCGCCTGGGTCACCGAGAAGCACGAGTTCGACAGCCTGCCCCTGCTGGCCCGGCCCGGGGCCGTGATCCCGTTCGGCTCGCGCACCGACCGGCCGGACTACGAGTGGGCCGACGGCGTACGGTTGCGGCTGTTCGCGCCGGCACCGGGCCAGCGGGCCCGGGTGCGGGTGCCCTCTCCCGGAGGCGGGCCCGGCGCCGACTTCGAGGTGCGCTTCGAGGACGGGACGGCCCGCGCCGAGCTGGTGGCGGGCGCGTCGGCGGCATACCACTGCGAGGTCCAGGGAGTACGGCAGTGACCGAACACATCTTTCCGGAGAGCTTCGTCTGGGGCTCGGCCACGGCCGCGTACCAGATCGAGGGCGCGGCCACCGAGGACGGCCGGGGACCGTCCATCTGGGACACCTACAGTCACACGCCGGGCCGGACGCTGAACGGCGACACCGGCGACGTGGCCGCCGACCACTACCACCGCTGGCAGGAGGACCTGGGGCACATCGCCGACCTGGGCCTCGGCGCGTACCGGTTCTCCATCTCCTGGCCACGGGTGCGGCCCGGCGGCTCCGGCGCGTTCAACCGCGCCGGCGTCGACTTCTACTCGCGTCTGGTGGACGGGCTGCTGGAGCGCGGGGTGCGCCCGGTGGCCACCATGTACCACTGGGACCTGCCGCAGGAGCTGGAGGACGCCGGCGGCTGGGCGGTGCGGGACACCGCGCTGCGCTTCGAGGAGTACGCGGCCGGCATCGTCGAGGCGCTCGGCGACCGGGTGCACACCTGGACGACGTTCAACGAGCCGTGGTGCTCGGCCTACCTGGGCTACGCCTCCGGCGTACACGCGCCGGGGCGCACCGAGCCGGCCGCGGCGCTGGCCGCCGTGCACCACCTGAACCTCGCGCACGGCCTGGCCGGGCGCGTGGTGCGGGAGCTGGCGCCGGCGGCCGAGCTGTCGGTGACGCTGAACCTGCACGTCATCCGCCCGGCGTCCGACTCCGCGGCCGACCGGGACGCGGTGCGGCGGATCGACGCGCTGGCCAACCGCGCGTTCCTCGGCCCGATGCTGGACGGGGCGTACCCGGCCGACCTGCTGGCCGACACCGCCGCCGTCACCGACTGGTCGTTCGTGCGGGACGGCGACGAGAAGCTGATCGCGGTGCCGCTCGACGTGCTCGGCGTCAACTACTACTCCAGCACGCTCGTACGGGCGTGGGACGGCGTGTCGCCCCGGTCGGACGCGGACGGGCACGGACAGTCCACGGCCACGCCCTGGGTCGCCGCCGACGACGTCGACTTCCTCCCCCAGCCCGGCCCGTACACCGCCATGGGCTGGAACATCGACCCGGCGGCGTTCACCGAGCTGCTGCTGCGCCTGCACCGCGAGTACCCCGCCCAGCCGCTGATGATCACCGAGAACGGCGCGGCGTTCGACGACGTGGTGGCCGCCGACGGCACGATCCAGGACGACCGGCGCATCGACTACCTGCGCCGGCACATCGCCGCGGTGGCCGAGGCCCGAGCGCAGGGCGCCGACGTACGCGGCTACTTCGTCTGGTCGCTGCTCGACAACTTCGAGTGGGGCTACGGCTACGACCGGCGCTTCGGGATCATCCGCGTCGACTACGACACGCAGGTGCGGACGTGGAAGCAGAGCGCGCACTGGTACAAGCGGCTCGCGGCGACCGGCCGCCTGGACCAGCCGGCGGACTGAGGCGCCCAGGCCCGCCGGGCACCATCTCTCGTCGCGCGTGATGCCTCAGAGGCATATTTATGACTCTGAGGCATCACGCCAATGACGCACCATGCCGGCCCGCCACGGAACGGGCGCCGCGTCGACTAGGAGGGCAGGCCGACGAACGGTTCCCCCGGCGCCGTAGCCGGCCGCCGCCGGCGAACCGACCGGGCCAGGACCCGGGCCGCCACGGCCGTCGCCGCGTGCGCGGCCACCGGCCCGGCCACGGCGAGCGCGGCCACCAGGCCGGCGAGGAGGGCCGCACTCGCCGACACGTCGGTGGCCAGGGCGACCACGAACGCGCAGAGGGCGGCGATGAGCATGGCACCGCCGCCGCCGATCAGGGCCCCGAGGAACCGGCCCCGACGCCGCCCCGCCAGCTCCCCGACCACGGCGGCGGGCACCACCAGCAATGGCACCACGACCAGGCCCACGAGGGCGGCCACCAGCACGAAGACCGGCCCGGCGAGCGGGCCGCCGGGGTTGCTGTTCGTGACCAACGCGTACGCCAGCAGGCCGAGGTAGCCCACCAGCCCCTCGAACGTGAACACGAGCCAGGCGACCGCCGCGCCCGCGGCGTGCCGAACGACCGATCCCACGAAGCACCCCCGTGCTCGACGCGCCCTCCGCGTCGGAGCGTGGACGCTACCGCAGTTGGCGGCGCCGGTGGGGGCGGTGGCACCTCAGGCGGAGACCGAGGTCGCGGCCGGCGGGACGGCGAGGCCGGCGCCGAAGATGTTCGCCGGGTCGTAGGCGGCCTTGATCTGGCGCAACGCCGCCCAGTTCTCGTTCGTGAACGCCGACGCGGTCCGGGACGGGTCGTGCAGGAAGTTGAGGAAGCTGCTGCCGAGGCCGCAGCGGGACAGGGCCGCCGCGGTGGTCGGTGACGCCACCGTGTCGAGGACGACCGACAGGGGCGCGTCACGGTGGGCGGCGGCGCCGTCGTCGCGGGCGATGCGACCGCCCCAGTGGCGGATCTCCACGGCGGCGTCCGGCTCGGCCACCAGTGCCGTGACGAGCTCGTCGTCGAGCGTGCGGACCTGGTCGAACGTACGGGCGAAGGTGCCGCCCATCGCGGCTCCCGCGTAGTCGACGACCCGCATGCCGTCGGCGACGACGGGCCCCGCGACCGTCCACAGCGGCGCGAGCAGCGCCCGGCTGCGGTCGGCGTCACCGACGTACATGGCCTTCACCACGAGCGAGCCGTCGCGGGTGAGCAGCAGCGCGGTGCTGAGCGAGTCCGGTACCCGCTCGATCCATCGGCGGTAGAAGGCGATGGTCTCGGCGGCGCGTTCGCGCCCGAAGGTGACCGCGCCGGCGTACACGCGGGTGACCGGGTAGAGACGGAAATCCAGTGCCGTGACGACGCCGAACGATCCTCCGCCGCCCCGCAGCGCCCAGAACAGGTCGGGATTCCGGTCGGCGCTGGCCGTCGTGAGTTCGCCGTCGGCGGTGACGACCTGGGCCCGCAGCACGCTGTCGGCGGCGAGCCCGTACGCGCGGGCCAGCCAACCCAGGCCGCCGCCGAGGGTGTAGCCGACGACGCCGACGTCCGGTGCGGATCCCGACAGCGGCGCGAGCCCGAACGGTGCGGCCGCCGTGAGTACGTCGCCCCACCGGGCGCCGGGCCCGACGCGGGCGACCCGGCGGTCCGGGTCGACCAGGACCGACGCCATGGCCCCGGTGCGCAGCAGCAGCGCGCCGTCGTGTGCCACGTGGGTGCCGTGCCCGGTGGCCTGGACGGCGAACGGCAGGGCGTGGCGGCGGGCGCCCAGCACCGCCCGCTGCACGTCGGCCGTGCTCTCGGCGCGGACCACGACGGCGGGACGGGGATCGAGCGCCGGGTTGAGGGCCTTGCGGTGCTCGTCGTAGCCGGTGTCTCCGGGCAGGAGGACCGGACCGTCGGTACGCAGGGTCTGTCGGATCGTCATACCCGTTCGACCCGCGGGGCGTCCCGGAACTCATCGGTCCCGACGCGATGAGTTTCCCGGCGCCGGGCGGTCCTATCCGCGTGGCGCCTACCGAGATCTTCTTCCCCGTCGGCCCGGCGGTGACCCGCGCCGACGTTCCGGCACTGTGCGCCGACCTCGCCGACCTGCTGCGCGGCCGCGGCCCCGGCGTCGTCACCTGCGACGTCGCCGGCGTCACCCGGCCCGACGTGGTGACGGTCGAGGCGCTGGCCCGGCTCGGCCTGACCGCACGGCGGCACGGCTGGCGGCTGCTCGTCCGCGATGCCGGCCCGGGTCTGCTGCGGCTCGTCGGCCTGCTCGGGCTGACCGACGTCCTATTCGAGCCGGGCCGGCAGCCCGAACAGCGGGAACAGGCGCTCGGTGTCGAGGAAGTTGGTGACCGCGGTGATCCGGCCGGCTGAGAGCTCCAGCACGATCAGCGCCCACGGGTCGTGCCCCGCGCCGGTGAGGCTCGGCCGGTACTGCCCGAACGCCGGCATGCCGTTGGCCAGCACCGGCACGAGCCGGGAGCCACGGCAGCCGGAGCCCGTCCCGGACATCCACGCCACGATGTCCTCGTGGCCGCGCAGCCACAGCGGCAGCGGCGGCATCGACAGCGTGACGTCCTCGTGCAGCAGCGTCGTGAGGGCGTCCAGGTCGTACGCCTCGAAGGCCTTCACGTAGCGCGCGAGCAGCGCCTTCTGCTCGTCGTCCATCGGCTTGTGCGCGTCGGCGGCCGTGTCGACCGACGCGAGCGTGGCCCGGGCCCGCTGGAGGGCACTGTTGACGCTCGGCACCGAGGTGTCGAGCAGGTCGGCGACCTCCTGGGCCGACCAGGCCAGCACCTCGCGCAGGATCAGGACGGCCCGCTGCCGCGGCGGCAGGTGCTGCAGCGCCGCGACGAACGCCAGCCGGACGGACTCGCGCGCGGCGACCACGTCTGCCGGGTCGCTGCGCTCGGGCAGCACCCGGCTGTCGGGGGCGGGACCCACCCAGATCTCGTCGGGACGCGGCTCGCCCGGCTCGGTGGCGCGACCGGACCCGGGCGGGCCGAGGTCCATCGGCAGGACCCGCCGGTGAGCGCTGGACAGCATGGTGAGGCAGACGTTCGTCGCGATCCGGTACAGCCAGGACCGCAACGCCGAGCGCCCTTCGAACCGGTCGAAGCCACGCCAGGCCCGCACCAGGGTCTCCTGCACGGCGTCCTCGGCCTCGAAGACCGAGCCCAGCATTCGGTAGCAGTAGCCGGTCAGCTCCGACCGGTACGCCTCGAGCTGCGACTCGACGGTTGTGCTCGTCGCCACATCACTCACGCCGACCACCGTAGTCGGGCGAGGCCCGTGCCGGCGACGGCGACAGGCGCTTCGAAAAATTTCCCGCCGCCACCGATGAGTTCCCGAGGACGGCCCGGTCAGTACCGGTGTCAGTTCGACGAGACGCACGAGGAGCGCATCATGACCGTCACCGAGACCAGCATCGGCACCGGCACCGGCACGTACGCCGAGGTCAATGGCATCAACCTGTACTACGAGACGCACGGCACGGGGCAGCCGCTGGTCCTGCTGCACGGAGGTCTCTGCTCGGGTGAGATGTTCGCGCCGATCCTCCCCACCCTGACCGAGCACCACCAGGTCGTCCTGGTCGACCTGCAGGGGCACGGCCGCACCGCCGACATCGACCGCCCCATCGACGTCGCGCTGATGGCCGACGACATCGCCGCGCTCATCGCGCACCTCGGGCTGCGGCAGCCGGACGTCGTCGGGTACTCCCTCGGCGGCGGGGTCGCCCTCCAGGTGGCGATCCGGCACCCGCACGCGGTACGCCGCGTGGTGGCGGCGTCGGCGCACATCCGCAGCGACGCCATCTACGCGGAGATGCGCGCGCAGCAGGGCCAGGTCAACGCGGCGGCCGCCGAGTTCATGAAGGGCACCCCGATGTACGAGCTGTACCAGCGGGTGGCACCGCGCCCCGAGGACTTCCCTCGGCTGCTGGACAAGCTCGGTGCGGTGATGGCGAAGGACTTCGACTTCACCGAGGAGGTCCGCGGCCTGCGGGTGCCGACCCTGGTCGTCGCCGCCGACGCCGACATGGCGCCGCCGAGCCACTACGTCGAGGTCTTCAAGCTGCTCGACGGTGGCCTGCGCGACGGCGGCTGGGCGGGCGAGAACCGGCCGAAGGGTGGCCACGCGCTGGCGATTCTGCCCGGGCTCACGCACTACGACATCGGCGAGTCGCCGCTGTTCGCCGCGGTCACGCTCGCCTTCCTCGACAAGCAGAGCTGAGGCCGGCGGCCACGGACCCCGCGATGCCCGGCGGCTGTGCCGCCGGGCGGGCGGGTCGGCCGCCGCCGGGACCCATTCCGGGCTCAGACGCCGACGCGCTGGGGCGGGACGGTCAGCCCGTAGAGGGCCATCAGCTCGGGGCTGTCGACCCGGCTGCCATCGGCCACCGTGTCGCAGGCGATGTCGACGATCTGGTCCTTGTGCGCGAGCAGGTACGGCCGCGCGCCGACGTCGGCGTTGGCCAGGGTGGCGATGCCGGCCCAGTGCCGGCGGCCGAAGAGCATCGGGTAGCCGCGCAGGCCGTCGTACGTGGCGCAGACCAGCGCGTCCGGGTACGGCAGCGCGGCGACGCGCCGCACCGCGGCGACGGTGAGCCCCGGCATGTCGACGGGGACGACCACCACGGCCTCGATCCCCTCGTCGTCGAGCGCGGCCAGGCCGGCGCGGATGGACGAGCCGACGCCGGTCCCCCACGCCTTGTTGACCACCACCGTGGCGCCGGTCAGGTCGGCCGCCTCGCGCACCTGGTCCGCGGCGGCGCCGAGCACCACCACGATCCGCTCGCAGCCCGCCTCGGTCATCCTGTCGATCATCCGGTTCACCAGGGGCCGTTCCCCCTGGTGCAGCAGCGCCTCGGGACCTCCGATCCGGCGTCCCCCACCCGCGGCGATGATCATTCCTGCGATCCGGTTCAGCTGCGGCCCCCTCCGAAATGGGACGGGCCGTTACCGGCCCGTCCCGTCCTACGGAGACTGCAACGAGCACGGTCGAGTGGTGGTGGCGGGGCGAAAAGGGAAAATAGCGCAACCGTTATGCATTGGGTGATATGCCCACCGGGTGGCGGGTCACGCCACCGGTTCCGCGTCGGCTCGCCAGCGCCAGTTCTGTCGCACGTACCGGACCCGCAGACCGGCACGCTCCAGGTTGACCAGGGACTGGTTCGTGGTGCCCTCCGCCGGCCGACCCGTCTCGGCGACCAACCACCGGCACCCGGCGGCCCGCGCCGCCTCGGCCCGCGCCGCGATGAGGGCCGACTGCGCCCCGAGCCTGCGGTGGCTCGGCAGCGTGGCACCGGCGTTGAGCGCGCCGACCGCGCCGCGTACGAAGAGGTTGCCGCCGGCGACCAGGTCCGGCCCGTCCCAGACGCCGTACGGGTGGAAATGCGGATGGTCGACGCTCGCCGCCACCATCCCGGCGAGCCCGTCGGTCGGCATGCCGAAGCCGCGCAGGACCACCTCCGCCCACTCCGCGGCGTCACTCGCGCCCACCGGGCCGACCCGCAGCCGCGTGGCGCCGTCCCCGAGGCGGACCTGCGCGATCGGCGCCGCCAGCTTGACCCACTGCCCCGCCGGCTCGATCCCGTGCGCGGCGCGGATGTCGTCCCACTCCGGCGGCAGGACCGACGGCGCGATCTGGATCACCGCCTCCCGGGTGCCCTCCGTGCGGTAGAACGCCACGATCCGGTCCACCAGCTCGCCGGTCACCGGCTCGGTGAAGCCGAACCCGAGCGCCTTGCTCCAGTAGTTGACCGGGTCCTCCCGCATCGACAGGACCACGCCCCCGCCGATCCGGGCCGCGGCGATCCCGAGCCGCTCGCGGACGGCCCGCGGCGCTCCCGCCTCGTAAGCGTGCATGAAGTCCGCCTCGGCCGCCTCGGCCTCGGCGCTGGTCAACGCTGTGTCCGTCGTGTTCACGTTCACCAGGATGCAGTGCGGTGCGGGCCCCAGTTCGTCGCCGGCGCTATGGCCTCGGTCACCCCGCACGGCGGACGGCCGCGGCGAGAGGCCGGCCGGTCACCCGCCGGAACTCAAGCGGCGTCGGCATAGCAGTCGACGACCGACAGATCCAGCGGGAAGCGGACCGGGGTGTCGCCGAACAGCAGCGCCGACGCCCGCTCGCCCGACCGCGTGACGGCTGCGGCCACGGCGTCCGCCTGCGCGGCGGGAGCGTGCACCATCACCTCGTCGTGCTGGAAGAAGACCAACTCGGCGTCGGTGCCGGCCAGCTCGCCGCGCAGCGTGGCCAGCAGCGTGGAGGCCCACTCGGCGGCGGTCGCCTGGATGACGAAGTTGCGCGTGAACCGGCCCCGGGAGCGGGCCGCGCGGGCGCGGGAACTCTGCGGATCGCCCGCGTCGGTGGAGTCGGGCGCGCCGTCGCCCGGGTCGGCGAACCCCGCCGAGCCGGGCGGGCAGGTGCGCCCCAGCCACGAGCGGACCAGCCCACCGGCCTCGCCCGTGCGGGCCGCCGCCTCGACGTAGCCGAAGGCGGTGGGATAGCTGTGCCGGAGCACCGCGAGGGCGGGCACCGCGGCCCCGCCCGTCTGCCCGTACATGGCCCCGAGCAGGGCCACCTTGGCCCGGGCCCGGTCACCGCCGAACGCGTCCTGCGCCAGCGCCGCGTAGAGGTCGCCGGCACCGCCCGCCGCGGCGAGCCGGGCGTCGCCGGAGACCGCGGCGAGCACCCGGGGCTCCAACTGGCCGGCGTCGGCCACCACGAACCGCCAGCCCGGGTCGGCCACCACGGCCCGGCGGATCACCTTGGGGATCTGCAGCGCCCCGCCGCCGCGGGTCGCCCACCGGCCGGAGACCACCCCGCCGGGGACGTACTCGGCCCGGAAGCGGCCGTCGCGGACCCACTGCTCGCGCCAGGCCCAGCCGTGCGCCGTCCAGATCCGGTAGAGCTCCTTGTATTCGAGGACGAGCGGGACGGCCGGGTGGTCCACGCCGCGCAGCACCCAGGCCCGCGTGTTGGGCAGCTCCACGCCGGCCCGGGCGAACGCGCGCAGCAACTCGGCCGGGGAGTCGGTGTGCAGCTGGCGTACGCCGAACACCTCGGCGATCCGGGCGGCCAGCTCGGCGAGCCGGCGCGGCGGCCCACCGACGGGGGACGGATCGCCGAGCAGCTCGGCGAGGATCGCGTCATGCACGTCGGCGCGCCAGGGCAGCCCGGCGGCGCCCATCTCGACGGCGATCAGCGCGCCCGCCGACTCGGCGGCGACCAGCAGCCGGAAGCGGCCGGGATGCGCGGTGGCGGCGATGCGGGCGAGCTGGTCGGCGTACACCTGGACCAGGGCGTCGATGCCCGGGCCCGGCGGCCCGGACGGGGTGTCGAAGAGCGCCGCCTGGCCGAGGCCGGGCGGCTCGGCCTGGCGGGGTGGCGGGTCGGCGGGCACCGGCGCGCCGGTCAGCCGGGCCCAGGCGGCGGCGAGGGAGCGCGGCTCGCCCCAGCGGCCGGCGTGGCCGAGCAGCAGCGCCTCGGTCAGCTCGACGTCGTGGCACCGCTCGACCCGGACGCCGGCACGCAGCAGACCGGGATAGATCGCCGCCCCGGACGCCCAGACCCAGCGCGGGTGGGCGGCGCGCTCGCGGGCGGCCACCGCGGCGGCCAGGTCGGCCACCGGCTCCGGCGGGCCGGTGGGGCGCCCGGCGGCGTCGAGCGACCGCAGCACGCCGCCGCTGCCCTCCGTCGCCACCACCGCCACCAGCACGGATGCGATTCTGCCTCGCCCCTGCGACATCCCGGCGGCCCGGCCCGGGCGGATCGCAGACCGGCAGCGGGTGGCCATCCCCCGTGGATGGCCACCCGCTGCCGGACGTGCCCGCTGCGGCGCCGCCGTCCGGCGCCTCGGCGGTTCGTTACTTGACGGCGCCGGAGGTGAGGCCGGCCTGGATCTGCCGTTGGAAGACGGCGTAGACGATGATCATCGGCAGGATCGCGATGGTGAGCGCGGCGAAGAGGCCCGACCAGTCGGCTTCGTAGCCGGCGTTCACGGAGATGTCGGCGATGCCCTGGGTGAGCACCCACTTGTCCTTCGCGTTCGAGAGCAGCACGAGCGGTAGCTGGTACTGCGCCCACTGGCCGATGACGTTGAAAATCGCCACGCTGATGAGGCCCGGCTTCGCCATCGGCAGCATCACCTGGAAGAACAGCCGGGTGTGCGAGCAACCGTCGATCATCCCCGCCTCGGCCACCGACGACGGCAGCGTCTTGAAGAACGCGGCCAGGAAGAAGATCGTGAACGGCAACGAGTAGGCGATGTAGACCAGCACCAGACCGGTGTGGGTGTCCAGCAGGCCGAGGTTCTTCACCACGAAGAACAGCGGCACGAGGGCCAGGAAGACCGGGAAGGCCAGCCCCGAGACGAACAGGTAGTAGATCGCCCGGTTGCCCCAGAACTTGTAGCGGGCCAGCACGTACGCCGCCATGGAGCCGAACAGCATGGTGCCGAAGGTGCTGAACCCGACCACGACCACGCTGTTCAGGAAGTACCGGCCGACGTTCGCCTTGGTCCAGGCCCGGGCGTAGTTCTCCCAGCGCAGCTCTCCCGGCAGGGTCCACGGGCTGCTGAAGATCTCGGTGGTGTTCTTGAACGAGGCCAGGAACGTCCAGAGGATCGGCACGATCACGATCACCGCCCAGACGGCGAGCGCCACGTGACCGAGGCCGGCGAGCAGTCGTACCTCGGAACGTTGACCCTTCCCGCGCCGCCCGGCGCTCGGAGCCCCGGTCTGGGGCCGCGCCGCGGGTGCGGTCGGCAGCGTCGACTGCGGGTTCATCAGTACTCCACGCTTTCCCGCTTGCTGAGCCGCAGCGTCAGCGCCGCGAACGTGATGGTCAGGAAGAACAGCGCCACGCCCATCGCGGAGGCGTAGCCGTACTTCGAGTAGACGAAGGCGTTGCGGTAGATCTCCATGGCCAGGACCGTGGTGGCGCCGTCCGGGCCGCCGCCGTCCACCGAGAGCACCGCCACGATGGCGAACGCGTCGAACGCGGCGATGCCGAGGTAGACCCAGGCCACCTGAAGGGTGTCCCAAAGCAGCGGCAGGGTGACCCGGAAGAACAGCGTCACCCGGGTCGCGCCGTCCATCTCGGCGGCCTCGTAGATCTCGCCGGGGATGGAGGCCATGCCGGCGGAGAAGAGCACCACGTAGAAACCGACCGCCTGCCAGACCAGCACCGCGAGGATCGACCAGAGGGCCAGGTTCGGCTTGATGAGGAACAGCACCGGGTCCATCCCGAGCTTCATCAGCACGCCGTTGATCAGGCCGGACTCGTTGGGCCGGTAGACCATCTGGAACAGCACCGCGATGATGGCGACCGCCAGGACCTGGGGGAAGAAGAACACCACCCGGTAGAACTTCGCCCCCCAGACCCCCTGGCGTTGCCCGCCGCTGCTCTTGCCGCCCACGTTGAGCAGGAAGGCGAAGAACAGCGCGATGGCGATGGTGATCAGCGGCAGGGCAAGCAGCAGTACGCCGTGGTGCTGGACCGCCTTCCAGAAGCTGCCGTCGTCCAGCAGCCTCCGGTAGTTGTCGAAGCCCACCCACTGGGGAGCGGAGAGCCCCCGCCAGTTGGTCATCGAGATCTGGAACGCCTGCGCGTACGGCGCGATGACGAAGACCACGTACAGCGTGACCGGGACGATCAGGAACCCGATCACGAACGGATACTTGCGGTGCCGCATGACCCCTACGCTCCGATCAGCGCTTGAACTTGGTGACAGAGCTGTCCTTCTTGATCGCGTCGGCGCGCTTCTGGATGCGCTCCGCGAACGCGTCCGCCTTGATCCGCCCGAACATCAGCTCGTTGGTGGCGGTCCGCGCCTCCGTGTCGAGCTCCTTGTACCAGTTGTCGAACATCATGTTGAACACGTTCGCGCCGGCGGCCTTGAGCGCGGCCTGCGAGCTGGCCACGCCGGGCGGGAACTCGTACCCCTCGCTGCCGGCCGGCACCACCGTGGCGGCGCCGACGGTCTCGGTGAAGCCCCGCGCGCCCTCCTTCGAGAGCATCTGGCGCATGTACTCCATCCCGCCGCGCGGGTTCTTGCTCTTGGCCGAGACGAAGTATCCCTCGCCACCGGCCGCCCGGATAGCGTTGGCCGGCAACTTGTCCGACGCGGTGAGGCTGGGCACCGGCATGAGCTGGTAGGTGAAGCCCGGAGGCGTGTCCTTCTTCTGCTCGTTCTCCAGCCAGTCACCGGACGGGTAGAAGGCGAGCTTGCCCTGGTTCTGGCGCAGCTGCACGTCGGTGTGCTTGAGCCCCTCGAAGCTCTTGTCCGAGTACTTCGCGCCGATCTCGGCCCACGCCTCGGCGGCCTGCAGGACCGCCTCCTGCTTCCAGGCGCCGTCCTCCAGGTTGTCGATGTTCTTCAGCACGTCCGGGCCGCCGACCTTCGCGGCCTGGGTGAGGATCACGTTCCACTGGTAGTAGGCCGCGTTCGCGCCGGCGTACCCGTACGGGGTGATGCCCTTGGCCTTGATCTGCTCGCAGAGCGCGGTGAACTGCTCCCAGTTGGTGGGCGCGGTCCAGCCGTTGTCCTTGAACAGCTTGCCCGAGTACCAGATGCCGTAGACGGTCGAGACGTAGTAGAGCACATACGGCTTGCGCTGCCCGTCGGCGGTGTCGAACATGCCCTGCTCGACGATGCCCGGAATGACGGTGTCCCGGACCTTCTTGCTCGGGTCGTGCACCGACGGCGCGTCCCAGAGCTCGGTCAGGTCCTGCAGCTGGCCGTCGTTGACGAGCGCACCGAAGTCGAGGAACTTCTCGCCGGAGTTGTTGACGAACTCGGGCGGGTTGCCGCCGGCGAACCGCGGCTGGAGCACCGTGGAGACCGCCTGGGTCGCCTGGTGCTTGATCTCGGACTTGGGGAACGCCTTCTTGTACAGCGGCTCGTGCACGTCGGTGGCGTACTTCTCGCCGTAGCCGCCATTGAAGATGATCACCTCGATGGGGGCGTCCTCTTTGATGCCGAGCGGGTTGGTCGCGCTCTTGGTGCCGCCGGAGACCTGCTCGTTCTTCTCCTCGCCGCCGCTCGTGGCGCAGGCGCCGAGAAGGCCGGCGGCGGGGAGGGCCAGGCCGACGGCGGCGGCACGACGCAGCACCGCACGGCGGTCGAGCGCTGCCGGGTGCTCGGGGGTAATCGACATCGTCGTCTCTCCTTCGGAATTCGGGTCAGGCGGTCCGCCGGAGGCGCCCGGCGTACCGCGACTCGAGGGCGAGGTTGTGCTCGTCCCCACCGGGGACGTTGGCGGAAAGGTAGATAGGGGGTACCTCCCCGGCCTGGTGGAACCGTCGTACGACCTCCGCGGTCAGCAGCTGCGCCAGGAGCGCCGTGGTGACCGAGGAGACCGCACAGACCGCGCCGCCGCCCTCGAGCGGCAGCAGTGCGTCACCGTACGGCGCGCCGTTGTCCAGCACGACGTCGGCGAGATCGGCGAGCCGCCGCCCGGACGGGTGCCGGGGGGCGACCCGCGCGGTGTGCTCGACGGAGGTGACCGCGATGAGCGGATGACCGCGCCCCGTGACCAGCGTCGCCAGCTCGACCACGGAGCCGTTGATGCCGGACTGCGACGCCACCACGAACACGTCCTGCGGCTGCGGGGCCGCGAGCGCGTAGATCTGGTGGGCGATGGAGGGGTCTCGCTCCAGCTTCGGGTCGGCGAGCACGTCCCGCGGCGCGTCGCCGTGCAGCACCAGGTCGTGGACCGACAGCCGGTTGGTGGGCACCAGCCCGCCGGCCCGGGCCACCAGCTCCGCGGCGAACGCCTCGGAGTGGCCGGCGCCGAACGCCTGGAGCACCCCGCCGGCGCGCAGGCTCGTGGCGATGAGGTCGGCGGCACGGGTGAGCCCGTCGGCCTGGGTGTCGACGAGCCGGTCCAGCACCGGGCGGAGCGCGTCCGCGTACGTCCGGGCGCTGATCACGAGACGACCCCCTTCGCGGCCTTGTGCCCGTCGACGGCCTGGGCGGTGCGCCGGAACGCCGCATGCGCCCGGTCGTGGGTCCGCTGCGCGACGGCGATGTAGAGCAGGTCGAGCACGACGAGCTGGGGGTGGCGGGCGCTCAGGGCGTCCGGCCGGAAGGTGGTGGCCTGACTGGCGGTCACCAGGACGATGTCGGCCAGCTCGGCGAGCGGGGAGCGGGGAAACCCGGTGAGCGCCACGGTGGTGGCGCCGCGGCTGCCCGCCTCGGCCAGCATCTCGATGGTCTCCCGGGTCTGCCCGGTGTGCGAGATGCCGAGCGCCACGTCGCCGGGGCGCAGCAGGGCGGCGCTCGCCAGCCCCTCGTGCACGTCGTTCCAGGCCCACGCGGCGACACCGATGCGGTGCAGGCTGAACTGCATCTCCTCGCCCACGAGGGCGCTGCCGCTCGCGCCGAAGATGTTCACCCGGGATGCGCCCGCGATGGCCACGGCGGCCCGTTCGACCTCGGCGAGGTCGAGCAGGGCGGCCGTGTCGTGCATGGCCCGGGTGTCCGCCGCCATGATCTGGTCGAGCACCCGCGCGAGCGGGTCGCCCGGTTGGATCTCGCGTCCGATGTCGACGGTCCAGCCGGCGGACCGGGCCCGGCCGGTCTCCGCGGCGATCCCGAGCCGGAGGTCGGCGTAACCCTCGAAGCCCATCGCACGGCAGAAACGGGTCACCGTGGCGGGCGAGGTGCCGCTACGCTCGGCGAGTTCGACGATGGTCGAGCGGGCGGCGCTCTCCGGGTCGCTCAGCACGTGCTCGGCGACCCGGCGCAGCGCCCCGGTCAGCTCGCCGAGCCCGCTGCGGACCCGGGCGAGCACACCGTCCGAGGCGGCGCCGAGCATGCCCCGTCGGTCGAATCCGTCGGCGTCGACCACCGCGGTCCCCGCGGAGGTGTCCACCTCGTGATCAACCATCGGACGCCTTTCGAAAAGACTGTTAACTGTTAGTGGTAAAAGTTCTTACTGAACCCCCCTTCGTGTCAACCGGCGTGAACGAAGTTTTCAAACTGTTACCTGGCGCACAAGCCCCGGCCCGGCCGGCGGCCTTGCCCCGGACCGCCGGGACCACCAGCATGAACGTCACCTGATCAAGGGGGTCGCGGATGTCCGGCACCGTCGTGGTGGGACTCGACGTCGGAGGTACGTCCACCAGGGCGACCGCCCTCACGCTCGCCGGAGAGCGGGTGGGCGCGGGGCGGGCCGGAGGCGGCAACCCCACGAGCCACGGCGCGGAACGCGCCGCCGTCGAGATCCTGGCCGCCCTGCGTGGCGCGCTCGCCGACGTCGACCCCGCCCGGGTCGCGGCCGGCGCCATCGGGCTGGCCGGCGCCGGGCGCCTGCTCGCCGACCCCGCCGGCCGGGACGCCTTCGACCGAGCCTGGCACGACGCGGGCCTGCGCTGCCCGTACGCCGTGCACGGCGACGCCCTCGTGGCGTACGCCTCCGGCACCTCCGCCCCGGCCGGCACCGTGCTCATCGCCGGCACCGGCGCGATCGCCGCCGAGGTGCGCGACCTGCGCCTCGACCGGGTCGCCGACGGGCACGGCTGGTTGCTCGGCGATGCCGGCTCCGGCTTCTGGCTGGGCCGCGAGGCCGTCCGCCGGCTGCTCGCCGATTTGGACCGCGGCCGGACACCGGGAGCCCTCGGCCGGCAGGTGCTCACCGACCTGCTCGGGTCGGCCGACGTGGCGCCGCGCCCCCGGAACACGGTCGACACCGTGGTCCAGGCCGTCACCCGGCGACCGCCGGTGGAGCTGGCCCGGCTCGCCCCACGGGTGGTCGCCGCCGCCGCGGCCGGCGAGCCCGTGGGCACCGCCCTCGTCGCCGAGGCCGCCGGTCACCTCACCGAGAGCGTGAGCCGGATCCGGCCGGCCGGGACCGCCACCCCGCTCGTGCTCGGCGGCGGGCTGCTCACCGGCGACACCCCGCTCGCCGCCGCGGTACGGGCCGAGGCGGCCCGGCGCTGGCCGGACGCGCCGCTGCGCTCGGCGGGGGACGGCGCCGCCGCTGCGGCCTGGCTCGCCGCCCGCGAGCTGTCCGAGGTGGACGACCCGGAGGCCCTGCACACCCTCCTCGTGCCCACCAGCGCCTGACCGGCGCAGCGCCCCCATCCCGGCCGCGCGCCCGCCGTCGGCCGCGCCCTGTCGGCCGCGCGCCGTCGGCAAGATTGCGCTCGATCCCGGATGTAGTGCCCTCCACCCCGGGCCGTGACCACTACTTCCACGATCGAGCACGATCACTCCGGCCCCACCCCGCCCCGCCCAGCCCCCGGACCCCCAGCCCGTTGATCAAGAGGTTTGCGTCAGGATCGGGCCCGGATCTGACGCAAGGCTCTTGATCACCGGGGCAGGCACGCCCGGCGCAGGCGCCCCAGCGCAGGCACCCCCGGGGCAGGCACGCCCGGGACAGGCACGCTTCGGGGCGGCCACGCCGGGGAGGCCGGGTGGGTCAGGGGGTTTCTCTCAGGGTTTCGGTGAGGCGGCGTAGGACGTGGGAGCGCCAGCCGCCGCCCAGCAGGTCCCGCGTCCGCCGTTGCAGCGGGTCGTCGGGGTCGAAGCCGCTGTGTTCGAGCAGCAGCCGGGTGCCCCGCCCCTCGGCCACGAGGGTCCAGGCGACCACCGTGTCGAGGCCCCCGCCCCGCCACGACCAGCGCAACCGGTGCGGCGGGTCGAGGTCGAGCACCTCGCAGTGCACCGTCCCGTCGAACCCGCGGTCCGGCCTGGGGGTGGTGCGGAACGTGAACCGGTGCCCCACGACCGGCACGAAGTCGGTCGGCATGAGCCAGCGCGCGATCAGATCAGGATCGGTCAACGCCCGCCAAACCTTCGCCGGCGGATGAGGCAGGAACTGGTCGACCGACACGGTGCCCCCGTCACTCATCGGGCGCCTCGTCCAGCACGTCGCGCAGGGCGGTGAGGCGGCCGCGCCAGAACCGCTCGTACGGGTCGAGCCAGTCGGCGACCTCCCGCAGCGGCTCGGGTCGCAGCGAGTAGAGCCGCTGCCGCCCGGACGGGCGCTCGACGACCAGGCCGGCGTCCTTGAGCACCCGCAGGTGTTCCGACAGGCTGGGCCGGCGCATCGCGAAGTGGTCGGCGAGCTGCTGCACGGGCTGCTCCCCCCGCTCGAGCAGCAGTCGCAGCACGGCCCGCCGGGTGGGGTTGGCCAGCGCCCCGAAGACGTCCGGCTCAGACACGGGTGGACTGGAGGACGATGCCGTTGCCGTCGGGGTCGTCGAACGTCACGTACCGCCCCCAGGGCGCGTCCTGGATGCCATCGTCGGCGAGGACGACGCCGCGCTCGCGCAGCCGCGCCACGTCGCCGTCGAGGTCGTCGGTCTCCAGGACGAGGCCCTTGAGCGAGCCGGGCGGCATGGTCGGGAACCAGGTGACGAGTGTCAGCCCGGTGGCGGCGCCCTTCGGCGCCACCTGGACCCAGCGGCCGCCGGGCCCCATCGGGTTGTCGAAGACGAGGTCGAAGCCGAGGACGTCGACGTAGAAGTCGCGGGCCCGGTCCTGGTCGCCGACGGGTACGGACACGAGCTGCACGTGGGTGACGGTCATGGCCACCACAATAGGTAGGAGATTCCCTACCGGTCAACCGCCCTCACTTGAGCTGGCCCGCCGTCAGTCCGGACTGCACCTGGCGCTGGAAGAGCACGTACACGACGAGCACCGGCAGGGTGGCGATGGTCAGCCCGGCGAACAGACCGCTGAAGTCGCCCTGGTACCCCTGACTGACCGCCAACGCGGCGAGGCCCTGCGCCAGCACCGGCTTGGAGTTCTCGCCCTGCATGAGCACCTGGGGCAGGATGAACTGGTTCCAGTGGCTCAGGAAGTTGAAGATCGCGACGCTGATCATTCCCGGTCGTGCCATCGGCAGCATCACCCGGAAGAAGAGCCGGAAGTGACCGCACCCGTCGATGAGCGCCGCCTCCGCGATCGACGTGGGCAGTGTCCGGAAGAAGGCGGTCAGGAAGAACACGGTGAAGGGCAGCGAGTAGGCGGCGTACACCAGGATCAGACCGAGCCACGTGTTCAACAGACCCGCGTTCCGCACCACGAAGAAGAGCGGCACCAGCGCGAGGAAGACCGGGAACATCATCCCACCGACGACGAGGTAGTAGATCACCTGCCGGCCACGGAACTCGTACCGGGCGAAGACGTACGCCGCGGCCGCGCCGAAGAGCATGGTCAGCGTGAGCGATCCGGCCACCACGATCGCGCTGTTGAGGAAGTACTGGCCGATGTGCGCCTCGGTCCAGGCCCGTGCCCAGTTCTCGAAGCGCAGGGCGCCCGGCAACCCCCACGGGTCGGTGAGGATCTCCCTGTCGCTCTTGAACGAGCTGAGGAACATCCACAGCAGCGGCAGCGCGGTCAGCGCGGCCCAGAACAGCAGGAACCCGTGCGAGAAGACGTTGGCGAAGCCCCGCTCGCGGCGCAGGGGGCGGGTGGGGCCGGCGGCGGGCCCGCTTCGCTCCGTTCCGGCCGTGGTGGGTCGGTCCAGTGTGGTCACGAGTACTCGATCCGATCACGCCGGGCGGCCCGCAGGGCCAGCACCGCCACGGTCAGGGTCAGGAAGAACATCACGACGCCGATGGCCGACGCGTACCCGAACTTGGATTCGCTGGCGAAGGCGGTGTTGTACATTCGCAGGCCGATCACGTCGGAGGAGAAGCTGGGCCCGCCGTCCGTCATCTGCTGCACCAGGATGAACCCGTCCAGAGCGGCGATAGCCAGGTAGATCCAGGCGACCTGGACGGTGTCCCAGAGCAGCGGGATGGTGATCCGGCGCAGGGTCACCAGGCGCGAGGCTCCGTCGAGCATGACCGCCTCGTAGATGTCGCGTGGGATGGCCGACATGGCGGCGCCGAAGAGCACCACGTAGAACCCGACGTTGCTCCAGACCATCACGGCGAGCACGCACCAGAAGGCGGTGCGCGGGTCTCCGAGCCAGGTCGGCGTCGGCAGCCCGAAGGTGCGCAACGCGCCGTTCAGCAGGCCGTTGTTGGGGTGGTAGACCTCCTTCCAGAGGAGGGCGATGATGACCACCGACAACACCTGGGGGAAGAAGTAGACCAGCCGGTACACCGAGCTGCCACGCACCCCGGTCACTCCGGCGCGGCCCTTACGCCCGCCCATGCTGAGCATGGTGGCGAAGAAGAGCCCGAGACCGATCGTCACCACCGGCACCACGGCGAGCATGATGGCGTTGTTCTCGATCGCGTTCCACACCCGCCCGTCGTGCAGCAGCGCCTCGAAATTGGCCAGGCCGACCGGGTCGGCCTCGGCCGAGAAGCCGAGCCAGTCGGTCGTCGAGATCTGGAACGCCTGCAGGTACGGCGACACCACGAAGATGACGTACAGCAGCACCGGCGGCACGAGGAACGTGACGATCAGCGGGTACTTGCCATGTTTCACGAGAAGGACCTACTCCCCCAGCGGTGGGCCGGTGGGGGGCCGGGTTCGGCCCGTCCCCACCGGCCCGGACGTCACGCGGCCCGCTTGTACTTCTTGATCGAGGTGTCCTGGGCGATCGAGTCGGCGCCCTTCTGGCACTGGTCCAGGAACTCTGCGGGGCTGGTGCGGCCGCTGAAGAACTCGCCGCACGCCGCGTCGACGAGTTCGCGCTCCAGCTTGCGGTAGAAGTTGTTGTAGACCCAGTTGAAGCCGTTGCTGCCCGAGGCGTCCAGCGCCTTGACCACCGTGGTCAGGCCGAACGGCAGCTCGACGCCTTCGGTGGACCCGGCCACCACGGTCAGGCTGGAGACCTTCCGCGTGAAGTCCTGCGCGCCCTTCTTGGACAGCATGACGCGGAAGTACTCCAGGCCCCCGGCGACGTTCTTGGCCTTGGTCGGCACCATGAACGGCTCGCCTGCGGTGCCCCGCAACGCCTCGAACGGCAGCTTGTCGCCGCTGCCGAGGCTCGGCGTCGGCTGGATCGTCATGTTGAAGCCCGCGGGCGTGACCTTCTTCTGCTCGTTCTCCAGCCAGGAGCCGCAGGAGATGAAGGCGGCCTTGCCCTGGCACCAGGCGGTCTGCGACTGGATGTGGTCCAGGCCCGGCGACCCGTCCAGGATGAACTTGTCCTTGACGATCTGGTACCACGCGTCCGCGGCGGTCTTCATGGCGTCGGACTTCCAGGCGTTGGGCTCCAGGTTGTCGATGGCGGTGGCCACGGATGGTCCGCCGAGCTTGATGGCGGTGGCGATCACCGGCCAGCTCATGTAGCGGGGGTGTTTGCCGGCGTACGTCCACGGCGCCATGCCGGCGGCCTTGATCTGCCGGCAGAGCGCGATGTGGTCGTCCCAGGTCTTGGCGTACTGCCAGCCGCGGTCGGCGAAGAGCTTGGTGGAGTGCCAGATGCCGTAGGCCGTGTAGGTGTAGTTCAGCACGAGGAACTGGCCGTCGTACGACCCGACCTCCACGGCGCCGGGCAGCAGCGTGTCGCGGACGGTCTTGCCGGGGATGTCGAGGCTCGGCGCGTCGAGCAGCTCGGCCAGGTCGGCGATGGCCTTCTGCGACACCAGGCCGTTGAAGTCGATCTGCCCGCCGCCGGAGTTGTTCACCACGTCCGGCGGGGTGCCGTCGACGAAGCGCGGCTGGAGCGTCTTGTTGATCTCCTGCGTGGCCGAGTGCTTGATCTCGGCCTTCGGGTACTTCTCCTTGTACATGGCCTCGTGCGACTTCGCGTAGTCCTCGCCGAAGCCACCGTTGAAGATCACGACCTCGAGCGGGGCGTCCTCCTTGACCCCCAACGGGTTCTGCTCACTCTTCGTGCCCTTGTAGGTCTCGCCTTTGTCGTCGTCGCCACCGCCGGTGGCGCAGCCGGCGAGCAGACCGGCGGCGGGAGTGGCCAGCAGGCCGGCGGCGGCGCTGCGCCGCAGGATGTCACGCCTGTTCATGCTCTCTCCTCGGGTCGGGCCGGGCGACCGCCGATGGTGGGGGTGACGGTCGCCGTACGAGGCGCAGGGGGGACTGTTGATTGTCTTCAGTTCACAGAGTGTTGCTGAAGAATTTCTACGGCAGCCGGGCCCGGACTTCAAGACCTGGGCACCGAACCGTTATCCACCGTCGTTCGTCCACCGGCAAAGCGGACGCGCCGGGCCCCGGTCGACATTCTTCCGACCGGGGCCCGGCGCGCCGCCCCGTCTCAGCTCTGGACGGGGAAGCCGAGGTTCACCCCGCCGTGCCGAGGGTCCAGCCACCGGCTCGTGACGACCTTGCTCCGGGTGAAGAAGCGCACCCCGTCCTCGCCGTGGGCGTGGAGGTCACCGAAGAGCGAGGACTTCCAGCCGCCGAACGAGTGGTACGCCATGGGCACCGGAATCGGTACGTTGATCCCCACCATGCCGACCTCGACCTCGTGCTGGTAACGCCGGGCCGCCCCGCCGTCGTTGGTGAAGATCGCCGTGCCGTTGCCGTACGGGTTGGCGTTGACGAGGTCCAGCGCGTCCTCGTACGAGCCGACGCGCAGCACGCTGAGCACCGGACCGAAGATCTCGTCGGTGTAGACCGACATCTCGGGGGTCACGCGGTCGAACAGGGTCGGCCCGAGCCAGAACCCGCCCGCGTCGCCGTCCGGCTCGACGTCGCGGCCGTCCACCACCGCCACGGCACCGGCCGCCACCCCGGCCTCCACGTAGGAGCGGACCCGCTCCGCGTGCGCGGCGGTGACCAGCGGACCCATGTCGCATCCCCGCCGACCGTCCCCGGTGCGCAGCCCCGCCATCCGCTCGGCGATCTTCCCGACCAGCGTGTCACCGACCGGCTCGACGGCGACGAGGGCGGAGATCGCCATGCACCGCTCCCCCGCCGAGCCGAAGCCGGCGTTCACGGCGGCGTCGGCCGCGAGGTCCAGGTCGGCGTCCGGCAACACCACCATGTGATTCTTCGCCCCGCCCAGCGCCTGCACCCGCTTGCCCGCCGCCGTGCCGCGCTGGTAGACGTACCGAGCGATCGGGGTCGAGCCCACGAAGGAGACGGCCCGCACCTCCGGGTGGTCGAGCAGCGCGTCCACCGCCTCCTTGTCGCCGTTGACCACGTTCAGCACGCCGTCGGGCAGCCCGGCCTCGACGAACCACTCGGCGAGCAGCAGGGCCGCGCTCGGGTCCTTCTCGCTGGGCTTGAGCACCACCGCGTTGCCGCAGGCCACGGCGACCGGCACGAACCACAGCGGCACCATCACCGGGAAGTTGAACGGCGAGATCACGGCGACCACGCCGAGCGGCTGACGCAGGGTGTACGAGTCCACCTCGGTGGAGACGTTCTCGCTGAACGCGCCGCGCAGCGCCGACGGGATGCCGCAGGCGTACTCGATCACCTCGAGGCCGCGCTGCACCTCGCCGGCGGCGTCGGCGAGGACCTTGCCGTGCTCGGCCGTGATGACCTCGGCCAGCCGGTCCCGCCGCGCGCGCACCAACTCCCGGAACGCGAAGAGCACGGACGTCCGCCTGGCGAGCGACGCGTCGCGCCAGGCCCGGGCCGCGCGCGACGCGGCCTCCACCGCCACCGCGACGTCCGCGGCCGAGGCCAGCGAGACCGCACCGGTACGCCGCCCGGTGGCCGGGTCGAACACGTCGCCCCGCCGCTCGGAGGTCCCGACGAACCGCTTGCCGTCCACGAAGTGCCCGATGACCGCGCTCATGCCGGCACCTCGGCCGCGCCGCGGATCGCGTCGACCAGGATGGCGAGGCCCTCGCGGGCCTCCTCCTCGGTGAGCGTGAGCGGTGGGCCCATCCGCAGCACGTTGCCGTGGAGGCCGCCCTTGCCGACGAGCAGTCCACCGGCCCGGCACGCCTCGAACACCCGCGCCGTGCACGCCGGGTCGGGCTCGCTGCTGCCCGGATGGACGAACTCGACGGCCAGCATGAGCCCCTTGCCGCGTACCTCCGCGACGCAGTCGAGGCCGCCCACGGCGGCGCGCAGGCCGTCGGCGAGGATCGCGCCGGTGCGGGCCGCGTTGGCCTGGAGGTCGTGGTCGAGCAGGTAGTCGAGCACGGCGTTGCCGGCGGCGGTGGAGACCGGGTTGCCGCCGAAGGTGGAGAAGCTGATGGCCGGCACGGACTCCAGCACCTCGGCCCGGCCCACCACGCCGGCGAGCGCGAAGCCGTTGCCGATGCCCTTCGCGAACGTGAGCAGGTCCGGGGTCACGCCGTGCGCCTGGTAGCCCCAGAAGTGCTCGCCGGTGCGCCCCCAGCCGGTCTGCACCTCGTCGGCGATGAACAGGATGCCGGTCTCGTCGAGCACCTTCTTCCACGCGGCGAAGAGGCCGTCCGGCGGGTGCACGAAACCGCCGACGCCCTGGATCGGCTCGGCGATCAGCGCCGCCACGTCGCCCGCCGTCTGGGTGGCCAGCACCTCGCGCAGGTCCTCGACCGCGGCGTCGACCTGCTCGTCGGGGCCGAGCCGGGCGAGCAGGCCGCGGAGCCGCTCGCCGGAGTGCAGCCAGGCCACCTGGAGCGGGTTCAGCGGGCTGGCCGACCAGCCACGGTTGCCGGTGACGCCCATCGCCGCGTACGACCGGCCGTGGTAGCTGTTGCGCACGGCGAGGATCTGGTGCGAGCGGCGGTGGTTGGTGGCGACGAGCAACGCGGCCTCGTTCGCCTCGGTGCCGGAGTTGGTGAAGAAGACGCGGGCGTCCGGGATGCCGGAGAGCCGCGCGATCTTCTCGGCCAGCTCGACCTGCTGCCGGATCAGGTAGAGCGTGGAGCTGTGCACGATCCCGGTCCGCACCTGCCGCTCGACCGCCTCGCGCACCTCGGGGATGTCGTAGCCCAGCATCGTGGTGAGGACGCCGCCGAAGAAGTCCAGGTACGTGCGGCCCTCGGCGTCGGTGACCCGCCGGCCGGAGCCGGAGACCAGCTCGATCGGGTCCTCGTAGTACAGCGGCATCCAGGACGGGAGCACGGCCCGGTGCCGGGCCAACAGATCGGTGGTCATCGTCGCACCCTTCGGTTCGCGGTTACCGCACGCTTTCACCACCGTCGAGGCGGGGACAAGAGCCAGCGTGTAGCGCGAGCATCCGCCCGGCCTGACACAACGTCAACGGTTTCCGTCGCCGATGTGCACTCTGGACGCGCTTCCGGTGACCAGACCCGCGTTGGACCGACGTTTTCCGCGCAGTACGCGAGCAGGCGCAGCGCCGCCGCGACCAGCGCGAAGGGTGGCCCAGCCCGTGGTGCGGGCGGCTACCAGGCCGCGACCCAACGGCCAGCAGCACGCCGTACCGCCCGGCCCGCCGTCCGCCGGCCGGTACGATCCGACCGTGCCCGAGCGTCCCACCCCGTCCTCGCCCGGGACCGCGACCCCGGTCACGACGGTCACCGAGGTGACGCCGCTGCCACTCGCTCGCGGGGCGTTCGCCGCCGACGCCGGCGCGATCGTCGACGGCATCGCCGCGTGGATCGCGTCCGCCCCGCTGCGCGGGCTCGTCGACCGGTTCGGCGGCCGGTGGCCCACCGGCGACCTCGCCGCGGTGCTGGCCGGGCTCGACGACTTCTCGGCGCGGCACTGGGACTTCCGGGCCGGCCGGGAACGGCCCGAGGCCCGCGAACCGGCCCTCGACGCCGCCACGGCGGGGCTGGTGCGGGACGCGGCGGCGGCGCTGGGCCTGGTCCACGCCGTCCCGCCGGCCCTCCCCCGGTACGCCCACCTGCTGGTCCTCGGCGGGCTGGCGCACGCCTGCCTGCGGCGGGTGTCGTACGCGGCGCACCTGCTGAGCCGGGGCGTCCGGGTGACCGGCGAGGTGGCGGTGCTGGGCAGCCACCGCCCGCTGTCCGACGTCGAGCGGCGGACGCTGGCCGAGGCCGGCGTGGCCGGCGGCGAGACCGAGGTGGACGCGCTCGACGCGGCCGTCCGGCTCGCGTTCGGGGTGACCGGGCCCGCGGAGCGGGACGGCCTGGACGCCGGGCATCCCCACCACTCCTGGTCCTCGCGCACGTACCGCCCGGCCGGCGCCCCGCCCGTGCGGGTGCTCGCCGCGCCGTCCAGCGAACCGGAACGACGTCGGGCCCACACCGCCGACACCCAGCGGTTCTGGGCCGGGCACGCACGGCTCGCCGCACGCGACGAGGTCCTGCTCGTCACCGCCCCGATCTACGTGCCGTTCCAGCACTGCGACGCGCTACGGACGCTCGCCCTCCCGTACCGCTGCGGGATCGACACGGTCGGCGTCGACCCGGCGCTGCCCGACCTGGCCCGGCTGCCCGAGCCCACCCTCACCCCGGGCCGCTACCTCCAGGAGATCCGCTCCGCGATCCGCGCGATGCGCGCCCTGCACGCCGCCCTCTGAGCCGCTCGGGCGGCTCGGCGGAACCGGCGCCGGCGCCCGGCCGGCACCGGCGCTCAGCCCGCGGTGTCGCGTACGGCCTGCGCGAACGCCTCGGAGCGGTGCTCGAAGTTGCGGAACCGGCCGTAGCTCGGGGCGGCCGGTGAGAGGAGCACCACCCCGCCGGCCGGGGTCAGCTCCCGGGCCCGCCGGACGGCGTCCACGAGGTCGTCGACGACCTCGGCGTGCACCTTCGGCAGCCCGACGAGCGCCTCGACGATCCGGGACCCGCTGTCCGGGATGCCGATGACGGTGATCTCCCGCTCGGCGACGTGGTCCCGCAGCGGGGTGTAGTCGAGCCCCCGGTCGGTGCCACCCACGATGACGGTGAGTGGCCGTCCCTCGTACGCGTCGATGGCGTGCATGGCGGCGTACGGGCTGGTGGCGAGGGTGTCGTCGACGAAGGTCAGCCCGGACGGGTCGGTAATCTCGGTGAGCCGGTGGGCCAGGCCCTGGAACCCGGCCACCGCGAGGGCGAGCGTGTCCTTCCGGGCCACCACGTCCACGCCGAGGGCGTCGAGCACGGCCAGCGCCACGCACAGGTTGCCCTCGTTGTGCCGGCCGACGAGCGGCAGCACGGCGCGCGGGAAGAGCGGCTGGTCGCCGAGGTGGAACCAGGGCGCGCCGTCCGGGCCGGTCGCCACGTGCGCGGTGTCCGGCAGCCCGGCGCGGACGGCCGCACGGTCGCCCAGTTCCAGGGCGAGCCGGGGGTCGTGGCCGTTGACCACGACGGTGCGCGGCCCGTACGCGAGCAGGTTGAGCTTGTCCCGGTAGTACTCGGCCTCACCGCCGTGCGCGTCCAGGTGCTCGGGGAACAGGGCGGTGACCACGGCGACCCGCGGCGAGTCGGTCAGGTCGCTGCACTGGTAGCTGGAGAGCTCCAGCACGTACAGCTCGGCCTCGGGCAGGTCCAGCAGCGGCACCCCGATGTTGCCGCCGAAGACGTTCGGCCGGTCCACCGCGTTCAGCAGGTGACTGATGAGGCTCGACGTGGTGCTCTTGCCCTTGCTGCCGGTGACCCCCACCGTACGGTCGGCGTGGTCGGCCATCCACAGCGCGGTGCCCTGGGTGACGGTGGCGCCCCGGCGACGCAGCTCGACGAGCCACGGGTGGGTCTGCGGCACCCCGGGCGAGCGGACCACCACGTCGGCGGCCGCGAGCCGGGCGAAGCCCTCCTCGCCGGTGACCAGGGGGGCCGCCTCCGCGAGCGGCCCGTCCCAGGGCAGCGAGAGGAAGTTCGCGCTGTCGTCGACGGCGACCAGCCCGGCCGGGCCGTGCGCGGCGATGGCGGTCACCGCGGCCCGGCCCTCCCGGCCGGTGCCCCAGACGGCGACGGTACGTCCGCGCAGGTCAGACAGGCGCACAGGTGATCTCCTCCGGGGTGGGGACGGCGGTCGGCGGCCACGGACGCGGCACCCGGTCCGGCACAGCCGGACACGGCCGGACGAACCAGGGCCTAGTATGGCGTGTGCGCTACGAGCAACTGCGGCGGATGGACGCCTTCGGTTTCCCGTCCTACTCGATCGACCTCTCCACCGGTGAGGCGCTGTTCGACTACATTCTGACCGGTCCCGCCGGCGAGCAGCGGTTCACCGAGGTGGTGACGTTCCCGCTGCCGGACGCGCCGCCCTCCGAGGAGGCGGTCGCCGCGCTCGGCCGGGTCCTCGAGCTGCTGCACGTGGTCGCCGGGGTCAGCTACTACAAGGCCGCGGCGCCCGGCCGGCTGGTGCTGCCGGCGCCGCTCGGGCCGGCCGCCGCCGAGCTGGTCACCGCGATCTACACGAAGGGCCTCGGCGAGTACGCGTACCGCAACCAGCTGCCGCACGTGCTGCAGCTCACCCCGGAGATCCCGAGCGGGTCGGTCAAGCCGCTGGCGCCGCTGGACAACGCCGACGGCCGCCCGCTTTCGGCGGTCGGGGGCGGCAAGGACTCGATCGTCACCCTGGAGGCGCTGCGCCGGGCCGGCTTCGACCCGGTGCCGTTCTCGGTGAACCCCAACCACGTGATCGTGTCGGTGAACGAGGCGTCCGGGCTCACGCCGCTGGCCGCCCGCCGGCGGATCGACCCGGTGCTGTTCGAGCTGAACGCCGCGGGCGCCCGTAACGGCCACATCCCGGTCACCGCCATCAACTCGCTGATCGCCGTGGCCACCTCGGTGCTGCACGGGTTGGGGCCGGTGGTCATGTCGAACGAGCGTTCCGCGTCCGACCCGAACCTGATCTGGAACGGTCACGAGATCAACCACCAGTGGTCCAAGGGCGTCGAGGCCGAGGGGCTGCTGCGCGCGGCCCTCACCGAGCACGCAGGGCTCGCCGAGCCGTACTTCTCCCTGCTGCGGCCGCTGTCCGAGCTGCACATCGCGCGGCTCTTCGCCGGCATCGACCGCTACGACGACGTGGTGACCAGTTGCAACGCGGCGTTCAAGCTGCACGACGCCAGTGAACGCTGGTGCCGCGACTGCCCGAAGTGCCGGTTCGTCTTCCTCGCCCTGGCGCCGTTCATGTCCCGGGACCGCATCACGCACATCTTCGGCGGTGACCTGCTCGCCGACGAGGCACAGATCCCCGGCTACCGGGAGCTGCTCGGCGTGGACGGGCACAAGCCGTTCGAGTGCGTGGGCGAGGTGGAGGAGTCGGTCGTGGCGCTCGGCCTGCTCGCCGAGCAGGAGCAGTGGCGCGACGCGCCGGTCGTCCGCGCCCTCGTCGACGCCGTACCCGACACAGCCTGGTCGACCGTCGCCACCTCGGACGTCTTCACCCCCGGCGGCGGCCCCAACCACGTGCCGCCCGCGTACGCCAAGGTCCTGACAACCCTGACCTGACCGCCCGGCCCGGAATGGGCAGGGCAGGGGGCGTCAGGGGGTGCGGATGGCGTCCAGGGCCAGCAGGGCCACGTGCAGGGAGAGGCAGGCGTCGACGGAGTCCAGGTCGGCGTCGAGGATCCGGCCGATGCGCGCCAGCCGCTCGTAGAAGGCCGGCCGGGACAGGTGCGCCGCAGCAGCCGCCGCCGACTTGTTCCGGCCCTGTTCGAGGTACGCGCGCAGCGTGCCGAGCAGCTGCTCCCGGGGGTGCTGCGCGTCGTACGCGAGCAGCGCGCCCAGTTCCCGCTCGACGAAGGTCTGCACCCGGGGCTCGTCGCGCAGGAGGTGCAGCAGCCCCGCGAGCCCGACGTGCGGCAACCGGAAGATGGGCAGGTCGCGGCGGTCCCTCCGGGCCGCGTCGGCGATCTGCCGGGCCTCGACGAGCGAGCGGCGCGCCTCACGCAGGCCACTCACGCCCGAGCCGGCGGCGACGATCACCCCGCCGGGGCGGCCCGCGCCCATCGGTCGGGCGGCCTGCCGGGGAACGGCGTCGTGTCGGGGCGTCGCCGGGGCGTCGAGGCACGTCCGGCGCAGCACCGTGGCGAACGTGCCGAGCGCCCGCTCCTCGGCGCCCGCGTCCGGCAGGGCCAGCAGCACGCCGACCACGTGGTCGTCCACCGCGCTGGTCAGCGCGGTGAGCCGCGTCTCGCGCAGCGCCTGCCCGACCGCCTCCGCGAGGTCCCGCAACCGCGCCGGACCGGTCGACGGGCCGGGCTCGCCGCGGTCGCCGGCCGGGACGCCCTCGCCCGGGTCGTCGACGCGGAAGCGCACCATCACGCCGACCAGGTGCCGTCGGTCCAGCGTCACGCCGAGCGCCTTGGCCCGCAGCGCCACCTCGTCCACGGGCAGGGAGTGGTCGAGCAGCGCGGTGAGCAGGGTGCGGTGGATCTGCCGCTCCAGCCCCTCGGCGTCGCGGCGGATCAACCGGCCCAGCGCGAGGGTCGAGGCGGCCCGCTCCACCAGGATGGTGAGCCGGGTCGGGGGGCTCTGAAGCGCCCGCGCCGGCTCCGCGCCCAGCGGCCGCCGGCCGTCCGGCACGGCGGCCGGCAGGAGGGGCCGGGCGGTGGCCAGGTCACCCTCGGCCGGCCAGCGCAGCAGCAGCCGCCCCCAGTCCTGGCCGCGGGCGCCGACGGCCGTCACGAGCCAGCCGCTGTCCGCGTCGTACGCGGTGCGCCCCGCCGGCCGGACCCGCCGCGAGTGCTGCTCCCAGCCGTCCAGCAGCAGCTCGGCGCTCTCCCCCGCCGGGTCGTACGCGAGCACCTGCCGGGACAGGTTCTCCAGCACCACGGGGCAGCCGGAGAGTTCCGCCGCCTGCCGGACGACCTCGCCCGGCCCGGCGCCCTCCACCGACAGCTCGGTGAACCGCTGGTGGATCTCCTCGGTGGCCCGCAGCTCGGTGAGCTGGGCGTCCACGATCAGCGCGTGCACCGCCTCGGTGATCCGGACGAACGGGGTGGCCCGGCGCAGCTCGACGAGGGGCAGCCCCCGCCGTTCGGCGGCCGCCGCCATCACCCGCGGCACCCCGGTCAGGTACCGGCGGCCCAACTCGACGACGAGGCCGGAGACCCCCACGTCGGCAAGGTCACCGATGAACGCGCGCAGCCCGGCGTCGTCGGCGGGCAACCCGATGCCGGTGGTGAGCACCAGCTCGCCACCGCCGAGTAGGGACGCGATGTCCGGCACCTCGGCCACGTGCACCCAGCGGACCGGCCGGTCCAGCCCGGCGTCCCCGGCTACCAGTCGCGGCGCCCCGTGCCGGACCGGGTCCAGGGCGAGGACCTCACGCACCGTAGGGAACACGGCCGCAACGCTACCGTGCGTGACACCGGTCAAGGTAACCGGCGCGCGGCAGTCACCAGCTCGCCGTGAACCGGTACCAGCCGTCGCCGAGGGCAGCAAAGCGGGGCGTCTCGAACGAGCCGTCCGCCATCCCGCCGGTCGGGCCGTCCGGAAGGTAGGCGAACCCGGCGTCGTCGAAGAACGCCCCGTTCGCCTCGAAGAAGATCACCCCGCCGGGGACGTGGCGCGCCGACGTGATGCGGTACGTGCCGATCCTCTCGGGCACCGTCACGTAACTCCGTCCTCCCGTCGTGCCCTCCGGCGGGGGCAGGTCGTCGACGACGGCCTGGAACGGCCCCCGGCTCAGCTCCCACCGCAGATGCAGCGGGGCCCGCGTCACCAGCAACACGACGGTGACTACCGCGAGGACCGGGGCAACGGGCAGCCACCACGGAAACGTCCGACCGGCGGAGTGCGACAGCTGCGCGCCGACGGTCCAGATCAGCGCCGACATGGCGAGGACAGTCAGGCCGACGCCGGCGAGAATCACCGAGAATCCCGGGACGCTGAACGCCCAGAGGAGGATCGCCGCCCCGAATACCCCGACCAGGTGCGCCGCCCACACCACACGGCGGCGCTTCGCGAGCAGTTTCACCCCGGGGACCCTATCTGCCGCACGGTCGGTCTGGGGCTCAGAGCGGGTCGTCGCGGCCCAGCTCCCAGCAGGCCACGGCGGTGGCGGCGGCCACGTTGAGCGAGTCCACACCGCGGCGCATCGGGATGACCACCCGTACGTCGGAGGCGTCCATGGCGGCGCGGGTCAGGCCGGCGCCCTCCGCCCCGAGCAGCAACGCCGCCCGGGCACGCTGGGCCGCGTCAAGCCGTTGGATCGCCACCGCGTCCGGCGCCGGGGTCATGGCGAGCACGGTGAAGCCGGCCGCGCGGACCTCGGCCAGGCCGTCCGGCCAGGGCTCCAGCCGGGCGTACGGCACGGCGAAGACCTCGCCCATGCTGACCCGGACGCTGCGCCGGTACAGCGGGTCGGCGCAGGACGGGGAGAGCAGCACCGCGTCCACCCCGAGCGCGGCGACCGCGCGGAAGATCGCGCCGAGGTTGGTGTGGTTGTTGACGTCCTCGAGGATCACGACCCGGCGCGCGGTGGCGAGCACCTCGGCCGCCGTGGGCAGCGGCCGGCGGCGGAACGACGCCAGCACCCCGCGGTGTACGTGGAAACCGGTGGCCCGTTGCAGCACCTCCTGGCTCGCGGCGTAGACCGGCGCGTCACCGGTGTCCAGGTCGGCGAGCTGGTCGACCCGCTTGGCGTCGACCAGGAACGACCGCGCCGGGTAGCCGGCCCGCAGCGCCCGGCGCAGGACCAGCTCCCCCTCGGCGATGAACAGCCCGTGCGGGGGCTCCCAGCGGGTACGCAGCTCGACGTCGGTCAGCGCGCGGTAGTCGGCGATCCGCTCGTCGTCGGGGTCGGTGATCTGGTGGACGGGCACCGGACGATTCTGCCGGACGCCCCCACGGGCGGCCCACGCCCCGCCCCGGCTCAGCTGTCGCCGGTGGTGCGGCAGCATCGCGCGACGATGTGCCGCGCGAGCCCTGCCCGATCACCCGTTCGCACGCTGTCGAGCTGCCCCAGATGTGGGGCACGCCGGCGGCTGCCGGCGCTCGCCCGAGCCGGCGAGACCCGCGTACTCAGATCTGGGGCACGCCGGCAGCCGCCCGCGCTCGCCCGAGCCGGCGAGACCCGCGTACTCAGATCTGGGGCACGCCGGCGGCCGCTCGCGCTCGCCCGAGCCGGCAAAACCGGCGTACTCAGATCTGGGGCAGCTCGACAGGGTCCGCGCGCCCGTTCCGCTCCCGCTGCCGGTCGCGCCGAAGGGGCGGCGGGCACGCGCGGGCCGGCACCCGTGGTGGGCGCCGGCCGGGGCGTGGGAGTTCCGGCGTCAGCCGCGGCGGTTAAGCCAGCGGTCGAGCAGCGATCGGTCGTCGGAGGGCCGACGTTCGTCGGACGGCCGTCGCTGCTCCTGCGCCGGGGGCCGCTCCACCGGTCGGCGCGGCTCACCGGCCAGCTCGCGGCTCGGGGCCGTGAAGCCCTTCTCCGGCTCGCCCTTGACCGCCGTGACGATCACCCGGGCCACCGCGTCGATCACCTTGGCCTGCACGGCCGAACCCACCGAGTCGGTCGGGTCGTCCGGGTTGGCCGCGATACCGGCGACCGCGACCTGCGGGGTGAACCCGACGAAGGTCTCGGTGGCGTTCTCCTCCGAGCTGCCCGTCTTGCCGGCCACCGGTCGACCGTCGAGGATCTCGTTCACCGAGGTAGCCGTGCCGCCGTTGCACTGTCCGTACGCGGACTGCTGCCCGACCGGGCAGCGCGCCGCGTCGGTGGCGGCCCGCGCCACGTCGACGTCGAGCACCCGCTTGCAGGACGGGTCGCCGACCGGCACGCGCTCGCCGTTCGGCGCGGTCACCGAGGTCACCGGCAGCGGCGAGCAGTACATGCCCTCGGCCGCGACCGTGGCGTACGCGTTGGCGAGGTCGAGGGGCGTGGTGGCGGCGACGCCCAGGGTGAAGGACCCCCAGTTCGCCGCGTCGTTCTTCGCGAACGTCGCGTCCGCGTCGGCCCGGAAGGTGATGCCGAGCCGCTGCGCCATCTCGACCACCTTGTCCTGGCCGACCTGCTCCGCCAGCCAGACGAAGTACGTGTTCACGGAACGGCCGAAGCCGTCCCACATCATCCGGTAGCCGTCCATCCAGTCGGGGTTGTCGTTGGCCGGGCACCAGTGGCCGTCGCAGGTGCCCTCCCCCTCGGCCGGGTAGCGGGTGGGCAGCTTGGCGGGCGCGTCGAAGCCGGTGGACAGCGTCCGGCCCGACTCCAGCGCGGCGAGCATCGTGAAGAGCTTGAACGTCGATCCGGCCTGGTAGCCGTCGACGCCGCCACCGCCGGAGATCAGCGGGTTGACGGTGTTCGGATGGTTTTCCTGCCCGTTCGGGTTCGGGTCGAGGCTGTAGTGCCGGTTCACCGCCATGGCGAGCACCCGGCCGGTGCCGGGCTCGACCGCGGCGACCGGTAGGGCGCGCTTGTTGTCGTACCCGTACACCGCGGTGGCCTGCTTCTGCGCGGTGGCCTGGATCTGCGGGTCCAGCGAGGTGACCACGGTGTAGCCGCCGCGGCGCAGCGCCTGCTCCCGCTCCTCGACGGTCGACCCGAACGCCGGCTGCGTGAGCCACCAGCGGCGCAGGTAGTCGCAGAAGAAGCCCCAGTCGTCGTGGCCCTGGGCGACGGCCGTGCAGCCGTTGGGCTGCGCGGTCGGGTGCAGCGCCAGCTTCTCCGCCTTGGCCTGCGCGGCCTGCGGCGCGGTGATCGCCCCGGTGTCGACCATCGAGTCGAGCACGTACGCCCGGCGGGCGAGCGCCGCGTCCTTGTCGCCGTCGATCGGGCTGTACGCCTCCGGCGACTGCACGAGCCCGGCGAGCAGGGCCGACTCGGCGAGGGTCAGCTGCGCCGGCTCCTTGCCGAAGTACCGCTGGCTGGCGGCCGCCACGCCGTACGCCCCGGAGCCGAAGTAGGCGATGTTCAGGTACCGGTTGAGGATCTCGTCCTTGCTGAGCGTCTTCTCCAGCTGCGAGGCGTACCGGATCTCCTGGAGCTTGCGGCCCACGGTCTGGTCGGTGGCCGCCTGCCGCTCCTCCGCGGTGCGGGTCGGGTCGGTCTTGAGGACGTTGCGGACGTACTGCATGGTGAGCGTCGAGCCGCCCTGCTCGGTGCCGCCGCCCTTGACGTTCGCGACGAGCGCCCGCGCCAGCCCCCGCAGGTCCGCGCCGCCGTGCGAGTAGAACCGCCGGTCCTCGGCCGCCACGATCGCCTGGCGCATGACCGGGGCGATCTCGGACAGCGGGACGTCGGTGCGGTTCACGTCGTAGAACGTGGTGATCAGCGTCTTGCCGTCGTTGGCGTAGAGGTAGGAACGCTGCGGCGTGGCCGGCGTGCGCAGCGCGTCCGGCAGCGCGGCGTACGCCCCGAGCGCCGACCGGGTGGCGAACCCGAGCAGCAGGTTGCCGGGCAGGGCGGCCGCCGCCAGGGCGAGACCGGCGAGCAGGCCGGCGAGCAGCACGGTGACCAGCCGCGACAGCGGCGAACGCAGAGGGGCCATGGTCCCCAGGATTGCCACGAATGCCACCAACCGACCAGCCTGCGCACTGGTTTGTCAGCAACTTCACCGCCCCACCCCAGCAACCTCCCACCAACCCTCCGGCCCGAGCGCCCCAACCCCGCCCCGAGCCCGGTGATCAAGAGGTTTGCGTCAGCGAAGGGCCGGATCCTGACCGAAAGCTCTTGATCACCGGGCCGTGAAGGGACGGGGTCGGGAAGGGACAGCGGGGAGGCGTGGGCGGGCAGGGGACCTCAGGCGGGTGAGGGGCCGCCGGGGGTGGCCGGGGGTGGGCCGGCCGTGGTCACGCTCGCCGAGGCGGCGTCGCGGACGATGTCCTGCGGTACGAGCCGGCCCGAGCGGTAGCCGATCCCGATGCCGGCGATCAGTGCGAAGATCGCGCCGAAGGTCTGCAGCGACCCGACGAGAGCGCCACCGAGCCCGAGCAGCGGAGCGGCGATCATCAGCATCACCCCGTCGCCCATGCTGAACGCTCCGGACCGCGCCACCGACCAGCCGGTGAGCAGCCAGCCGACGCTGTAGCAGGTGGCCCCCACGAGCACCAGCGTCCGGGCGTTGGTGCCGAAGACGGGCGCCTGCTCCGCGAGGCCCGCGAACGGCAGCATGAGCACGGTGCCGGCGATGCTCACGAGCAGCCCGGTGGCGGCGACCCGGCGACTGCGGGTCGCGGCCAGCAGCCCGGTGAGGGCCAGCAGGGCGAGCAGCCCGAGCCATACGGCGGCCACCCAGCCCACCAGGTAGACCGGCCGCCCGTCGGCCGGGTACGGGTCGTTGCCCACCCCACCGTCGCTCGCCATCGCGACCACGCCGTAGAGAACGGCGTACGCGGGGAGCAGCCAGACCGCCGCGCGGGCGAACCGGCGTACCGACCAGGCCCAGCTGGCGTTGGTGGCCGGGCCGGGCGCCGTGGGCTCACCGACGAACGGCAACACCCCGAACCCCCCGCCGGTACGCCGTGTGCCGAGCGGACCGGTCGGGTCGTGCGCGCCGGGAACCGGGGCCGAGGACCAAATCCGCTTCGCCGGATCCTTCATGCGTCACCTCGCTCCTGCACGAGCGGTGCGGGACGCGCCGGGGCGCCCCGATGCCTGGTCACCACCCGTCCTCGGACCGATGGTTTCAGGCACCGGAGCGCCCCATGAGTCTTTTTCGCATTTCCGCGTGACGCGCCCCTGCGCCGCCGGCCGCCGCCCGCTCGGCCGGATCGGCGGTTACCCGCCGGCGCCCGCGGCACCGGCCCCGCCGACCCGACCGGCCCGGGTCAGCCCCGTTCGCGCTGGTCGGCCGGGTCGTTCACCAGGCTCGCCGGCGACACCGGCTCCGGCGCGGGCAGCCCCGCGCGGGCGCTGCCACCCGTGGCCTGCGCCTCGGCGACGCGTACCTCGTCGTGGATCTCCTGGGCGGCGGTCGCCGCGGCGTGCGCGGCCTCGGCCGCCTCCCGCTCGACCTCACCGGCGCCCTGGGAGGCCTCGGGCGACGGCGCGTCGCCCACCATGCCGGCCAGCCCACCGAGCGCGCCACCCATGCCCTCGAGGGCCTTCGTGAGCTCGGCCGGCACGATCCACACCTTGTTGGCGCTGCCGTTGGCGATCTGCGGCAGGGCCTGCAGGTACTGATACGCGAGCACCTTCTGGCTCGGGTTGGCCTGGTGGATCGCGTCGAAGACGGTACGGATCGCCTTCGCCTGCCCCTCGGCCTGCAGGATCCGCGCCTGCCGGTCACCGTCGGCGCGGAGCACGGCGGCCTGCTTCTCACCCTCGGCGGTGAGGATCTGCGACTGCTTGAGGCCCTCGGCGTTCAGGATCGCGGCGCGGCGGTCCCGCTCGGCGCGCATCTGCTTCTCCATCGAGTCGCGGATGCTCGGCGGCGGCTCGATCGCCTTGATCTCGACCCGGGTGACCTTGATGCCCCACCGGCCCGTCGTCTCGTCCAGCACGCCCGAGAGGTGCCGGTTGATCTCCTCGCGGCTGGTGAGCGCCCGCTCCAGGTCGAGCGAGCCGATGACGTTCCGCAGCGTGGTCACGGTCAACTGCTCGATGGCCTGGAGAAAGTTCGAGATCTCGTACGTGGCCCGGACCGAGTCGACGACCTTGAAGTAGAGCACCGTGTCGATCGAGACGACGAGGTTGTCCGAGGTGATCACAGGCTGCGGCGGAAAGCTGACCACCTGCTCCCGCATGTCGACCTTGGTGCGTACCGCGTCGATGAACGGCACCAGGAGGTTGAGCCCCGGGTTGAGCGTGCGCTTGTACTTCCCCAGCCGCTCGACCACGTCCTGGCGCTGCTGCGGCACGATCCGCACCGCCTTGGCCAGCGTCACCACAGCGATCAACGCCACGGCGATCACCAGCACCGTTATTGCTGTCATCCCGTTCACCCTCTCGCTTCCGGCAGCTCACCGGCGGAAGAAACGTCGTCCTGCCACACCAGGGCCGTGGCGCCCCGGACCTTTATCACCCGCACCCGCAGACCCGGCTCGAACGACTGCGTCGCGTCGTACGGCCGGGCGGTCCACAGCTCACCGTCGATCTTCACGAGGCCGTGCTCGGCGTCCACCCGCTCCAAAACCAGCGCGCTGGCGCCCTCGAGCGCCTCCACCCCGAAGGGCTGCTCACCGCTCTCCAGCGCGGAACGCCGGTGCCGCTGGATCACCGGCCGCACCAGGGCCACGGTGAGCGCCGAGACCGCCGCGAACACCAGCGCCTGCACGGCCGTCGGCGCACCGAGCGCCGCCGCACCGGCCGCCGCGAACGCACCGGCCGCGAACATGATCAGAAAGAGCGTCGTCGTGAAGATCTCGGCGACCGCCAGCACCACACCCAACACGATCCACAGCACGGCGTCCACACCACGATCGTGACACGCAAATGCACGCGCGGCTGCCCCGCGAAGATCAGTAAGCTCGGCGGCACCGCGCCCGGCACGGCCCGGGCGGCGCGCCGACCGGCCCGACCGAGGAGAGCCCGTGCACCTGCTGCCCGACACCGCCCGTCAGGTCGACGTCCTGGTCTCCCAGGCCCAGGCCACGGGACGCAGCCCATCGGTGGTGATGGGCGTGGTCCGCGACGGCGCGCTGGCGCACCTGGCCGCCGCCGGTGAGCATCCCCGGCCCGACGCCGACCTGCAGTACCGGATCGGCTCCATCAGCAAGACCATGACCGCCACGCTGGTGATGCAGGAGCGCGACGCCGGCCGGCTGGCCCTGGACGACCGCCTCGAGGAGCACCTGCCCGGCACCGGGGTGGGCGACCTCACCCTGCGCCAGATGCTCGGACACGCCGGCGGCCTGCAACGCGAGCCGGGAGGCGAGTGGTGGGAACGCGCCGAGGGCGTGGACCTGGCGACGCTGCTCGCCGGGGTGAGCGCCACCAAGATCGCATACCCGCCGCACCGGGCCTACCACTACTCCAACCTCGCGTACGGGCTACTCGGCGGAGTGCTGGAACGGCTCACGGGAACGCCGTGGGCCAGGCTGCTCCGGGAGCGGATCCTCGACCCGCTCGGCATGGACCGCACCACGTACGCGGCCACCGAGCCGTTCGCCCGCGGCTACGTGGTGCATCCGTGGCACGGGACGCTGCGCGAGGAGCCGCGTACCGACACCGGTGCGATGGCGCCGGCCGGCCAACTGTGGTCCACGGTCGCCGACCTGGCGCGCTGGGCGGCGTTCCTGGCCGACCCGACGCCCGAGGTGCTCGCGCCGGACACCCTGACCGAGATGTGCGCGCCCGTCGTGATGAGCGACCTCGACTCGTGGACCGGCGGGCACGGCCTCGGGCTGGAGCTGTACCGCGACGGGGACCGGGTGTCCGTCGGGCACGGCGGGTCGATGCCCGGGTACGTGGCCGCCCTCGCCGTGCACCGCCCGAGCCGTACGGCCGTTGTCGGCTACGCCAACGCGTACGGCTTCGGGATCGGTGGCCTCGGGCGACGGATCCTCACCGCGGTGCTCGACGCCGAACCGGCCCTTCCCCGGCCCTGGCTCCCCACCGCCGCGACCCCGCCCGCCGAGGTCGCCGAGCTGACCGGCCGCTGGTGGTGGATGGGCGTACCCCTCGACGTCACCTGGGACGGCGCCGCGGGCGAGCTGGTGGCTCTCCTGCGCGGCGAGCGGCGGAGCCGGTTCGTCCCCGAGGGGCCGGACCGCTGGCGCGGACGCTCCGGGCCGGAGAACGGCGAGATCCTGTCGGTGCTCCGCGACGCGACGGGCGCGATCACGGCACTGGACGTCGCCACGTTCCTGTTCACCCGCACGCCGGACTCGGAACCCTGACCCCCGATCCCCTCGCGATCTTGCAGTTTGTGCCCGGGCGAAAGGTGCGAACCGGCACAGGCCAGGGGCCGAAAGTGCAAGATCGCGGGGAAAGGGTCAGGTGGGGTCCGTCACGAAGTCGATGAGGCGTTCCATCGCGTTGATGAGCGGGGTCTCGACGTCGGCGAAGGTGTTCACCCGGGACAGGATGTGCCGCCACATGTCGGCCGGCTCGGCCACGCCCAGGGCCGCGCAGACGCCCTCCTTCCAGGGCCGCCCCGGTGGCACCACCGGCCACGCGGCGATGCCGATCGCCGCCGGCCGGACCGCCTGCCACACGTCGACGTACGGGTGACCGGTCACCAGCACGTGCGGTGAGGTCACCTTCGCGACGATCCGGCTCTCCTTCGAGCCCGGCACCAGGTGGTCGACGAGCACACCGAGCCGCCGGCCCGGCCCGGGCGCGAACGCGCGCACCTCGGCGTCGAGGGCGTCGACGCCGTCGAGCGGCTCGACCACCACGCCCTCGATGCGCAGGTCGTCGCCCCAGATCCGCTCAACGAGGGCGGCGTCGTGCACGCCCTCCACCCAGATCCGGCTCGCCTTCGCCACCTGCGCGCGTACCCCGTCCAGGGCGATCGAACCGGAGGCCGTCCGGCGGCGCGGCGCCGGCGCGGGGTTGCGCGCCGGGCGGCGCAGGGTGACCGGCTGGCCGTCCAGCAGGAACGCGGCGGGCAGCAGCGGGAAGTTGCGCCGCTTGCCGTGCCGGTCCTCGAGGACCACCGCCCCGGACTCGAAACCGACCACGGCGCCGCAAAAGCCGGAGTCGGCGTCCTCGACCACGAGGTCGGGCTCGGCGTCGACCTCGGGTACGACCCTGCGCCGTCGCCAGTTCCCCGCCAACACGTCGCTCTCGTACCGCCGCGCCATGTCGATCACGCTAACCGCCCCTCCCGTCCGCGACACGCCGCCACGCCGCCGCCCGCCACGCCACCGCTTCGGCACGCGCCGGGCGCCGGTGGCCCAGCCGGAAGGGAGGTGGCGGGCGGGCACGGAGGGGGCGAAGCGCGCAGTCCGGGGCAGGCGACGCCGCCGGGCCGGCAGCCGAGACACAGCCGGTGGTGACCACGTACCCTTTCGGCATGTCCACCCCCGCAGCGGGCGCGGCGACGCTGGCGCCCCGCCGGTCGAGCCGGTTCGTTGCCTGGGTACGCGCGTGGCGTGCCGGGCTGGTGCCCTTTGACGAGGTCGCCGACGCGATCGCCGGCGACGAGGAGCACCTGGTCGCCGACGCTCCCGGCACCTGGACCGACGTGCCGCTCGGCGAAGCCCTGCCCACCCTGGCCAAGCTCTCGCCCGACGAGATCCGCCTGGTGCTGCCCGCGCCGGGGGACCCCCGCGGGCTGCCCGGGCCGGGCGACTTCGCGGGTGCGGCGCTGCTCACCGGCGAGGCGGTCGTGGCCGGTGGCCTGGGGCTGATCCCGCAGGTACGCACGCACACCTCGGGCTCCGGGGACATCTTCGAGACGGTGCTGTGGCGGGTCTACCCGCTGCCCGCCGACGCCCCCGCCGCGTCGCTCACCCTGCCGGGGGCCGCCGAGGCGGAGGCGGAACTGGCCGTCGCGCTCGCCGAGACGACCGCCGCGCTGACCCGCCTCGACGTGGCCCAGTGGCGGCCGGAGCTGGCCGGCGCGCTGGAGGCCCTGCGCCGGCCGGACGGCGCCACGGACCTGCCGCCGGGCTTCGACCCGCGTGCCCGCCGGCTCTTCGCGCGGGCCGCCGTGCTGGACCGGGTGCTCGCCCTGGCCGGGCACGCCGCGCCGGGCGGTGCCATCAACAACTACGAGGCGCAGCAGCGCGACGCCGCCCTGCGCCCGCTGACCACCGCCTGCCGGCAGGCCCTGGTCGCCGCCTGCAACGCGCCGCTTCGACCCTGAGGAGGAGCCGTGGAGGTCGCCGTCATCAGCGTCCTGGTCGCCGTCGAGGTGCTCTTCCACGGCTGGATCTACCGGACGGTGTTCCAGAACCGGCCGCGCCGCCGCGGCTGACCCGCCGGGTCAGAGCTCGTCGATGAGGTCGGCCACCGACTCGACGATTCGCGACGGCCGGTACGGGTAGCGCTCCGCCTCGGCCCGGGTGCTGATGCCCGTCAGCACGAGGATGGTCTCCAGCCCGGCCTCCAGGCCACAGAGGATGTCCGTGTCCATCCGGTCGCCGATCATCGCGGTGCTCTCCGAGTGCGCGTTGATCGTGTTGAGGGCGGACCGCATCATCATCGGGTTGGGCTTGCCCACGAAGTACGGCTCGATGCCGGTCGCCTTCGAGACCATGGCGGCCACCGAGCCGGCGGCGGGCAGCGCGCCCTCGACCGACGGCCCGGTGACGTCGGGATTCGTGCAGATGAACCGCGCCCCGTCGTTGATCAGCCGGATCGCCTTGGTGATCGCCTCGAAGCTGTAGGTGCGGGTCTCCCCCAGCACCACGTAGTCCGGCGCGAAGTCGGTCAGCACGTAGCCGACCGCGTGCAGGGCGGTGGTGAGCCCGGCCTCCCCGATGACGTACGCGGTGCCGCCCGGCCGCTGGTCCGCGAGGAACTGGGCGGTGGCCAGCGCCGACGACCAGATCGCCTCCTCCGGCACGTCCAGCCCCATGCGGCTGAGCCGGGCCTGCAGGTCCCGAGGCGTGTAGATCGAGTTGTTGGTGAGCACCAGGAACGGCTTGCCGGAGGCGCGCAGGCGCTTCACGAACTCCGGCGCGCCGGGCACGGGCTGGCCCTCGTGGACCAGCACGCCGTCCATGTCGGTGAGCCAGCTCTCCACGGGCTTACGGTCGAGCATCGGTGCTCCCCTGCGGGTGTCGTCGGGCGCGGATCGGTGTCACGGGCGGCGGGGCGGCACGCAGCACACCGCCGGGCAGGTGTCCCACATCGGCAGCTCGCCGAGACGGCGGCGCAGCCGCGCGCCGTCCGGGTCGGTCCGCTCGGTGACCAGTTCCCGGACCATCGCCACGAAACGCGGGTCGACGCCGGGGGTGGCGGCGCGGACGAAGTCCAGGCCCAGCTGGGCGGCCGTCTGCCGCGCCTCGGTGTCCAGGTCCCAGACCACCTCCAGGTGGTCGGAGACGAACCCGATGGGGCTGACCACCACGCTGGTGGTGGCCCCCGCCTTGGCGAGCGCCGCCAGATGGTCGTTGACGTCCGGCTCCAGCCACGGCACCTGCGGCGGGCCGGAGCGGCTCTGCCAGACCAGGTCGTACGGGAGGTCGGGGGCGGCGGCCGCGGCCACCAGCCGGGCGGTCTCGTGCAGCTGGGCCTCGTACCGGCCGCCGTGCGGGCCGGCGCTCGCGGCCATCGAGACCGGCACCGAGTGTGCGGTGAAGACGAGCCGGGTGGAGTCCCGCTTCGCGGGGTCGAGCTGGGCGAGGGCCGCCGCCACGGCGTCGGCGTGCGGCTCGACGAAGCCCGGGTGGTCCCAGAACTGGCGCAGCTTCTCGATCACCGGCGCGTCCGCGCCCACGGCGGCCCGGGCCGCCGCGATGTCCTCCTGGTACTGCCGGCAGGAGGAGTAGCCGCCGTACGCGCTCGTGACGAACGCGAGCGCCCGCGTGACCCCGTCGTCGCGCATCTGGCCGACGGTGTCGGCGAGCATGGGGTGCCAGTTGCGGTTGCCCCAGTAGATCGGCAGATCGAGGCCGTTCGCGTCGAAGTCGGCGCGGATCGCGGCGAGCAGGTCCCGGTTCTGCTGGTTGATCGGGGAGACGCCGCCGAAGTGCTGGTAGTGCTCGGCGACCTCGGCCAGCCGCTCCGGTGGCACGCCCCGGCCCCGGGTGACGTTCTGGAGGAACGGCACCACGTCCTCGGGCCGCTCCGGGCCACCGAAGCTCACCAGCACCAACGCGTCGTACGCCATGGTCCCATTCTTCCCCGCGCCGCCGGACACCCGGCGGGGCCCCCGCCCCACGCCACCCACGGGCGCCCCGCCGCCGCCGGCGGTGGGGCGCACCGGGCGCCGGTCAGGCGCCGAGGGCGTGGTAGCCGCCGTCGACGTGCACGATCTCGCCGGTGGTGGCCGGGAACCAGTCGGAGAGCAGGGCCAGGCAGGCCCGGGCGGCCGGCTCCTGGTCGGTGAGGCTCCAGCCCAGCGGGGCCCGCTCGGTCCAGGCGTCCTCGAACTGCTCGAAGCCGGGGATCGACTTCGCGGCCATGGTGCGCAGCGGGCCCGCCGAGACGAGGTTGCTGCGGATGCCCCGCTTGCCCAGGTGCAGGGCCAGGTAGCGGGAGGCGGACTCCAGCCCGGCCTTGGCCACGCCCATCCAGTCGTAGACCGGCCACGCCTTGGTGGCGTCGAACGTGAGGCCGACCACGGCGCCGCCCTCGGACATGAGCGGCAGCGCCGCCATGGCGAGCGACTTGTACGAGTACGTCGAGACGTGCAGCGCGGTGGCGACGTCCTCCCACGAGGCGTCGAGGAAGCCGCCGCCGAGGCAGCTCTGCGGGGCGAACCCGATGGAGTGGACGACGCCGTCCAGGCCGTCGACGTGCTCGCGTACCTTGTCGGCGAGCCCGTCGAGGTGCTCCTGGTTCGTGACGTCGAGCTCGATCACGGGGGCGGGCTCGGGCAGCCGCTTGGCGATCCGCTCCACCAGGGAGAGCCGCCCGAAGCCGGTCAGCACGACCTGCGCCCCGTTCTCCTGGGCGAGCTTCGCCACCGAGAAGGCGATCGAGGCGTCGGTGATGACGCCGGTGACCAGCAGCCGCTTACCGGCCAGCAGTCCGGACATGCCGGGGTTCCTCCGTCCTGTGTGGGGAATCGGTCAGTGGCCCATGCCCAGGCCGCCGTCGACCGGGATGACGGCGCCGGAGATGTAGGCCGCGGTGTCCCCGGCGAGCCAGGTGACGGCCGCCGCGACCTCGTCCGGGTGGGCCATCCGGCCGGCCGGGATCGACTTGAGGATCTCCGCCCGGCGCTCCTCGGTCAGTACGGCGGTCATGTCGGTGTCGATGAAGCCGGGCGCGACGACGTTGGCCGTGATGTTGCGGGTGCCCAGCTCCCGGGTGATCGAGCGCGCCACGCCGACCAGCCCCGCCTTGCTGGCCGCGTAGTTGACCTGGCCGGCGCCGCCGGACAGGCCGACCACCGACGAGATGAAGATCATGCGGCCCCACCGGGCGCGCAGCATCTTGGTCGAGGCGCGCTTGGCGCAGCGGAAGGCGCCGGTCAGGTTGGTGTCGAGCACGCGGCTGAACTGCTCCTCGGACATCCGCATCAGCAGCGTGTCGTCGGTCATGCCGGCGTTGGCGACCAGCACCTCGACCGGCCCCAGCTCCGCCTCGATCGCGCTGAAGCCCGCGTCCACCGACTCGGCGTCGGTCACGTCGCACCGCACGCCGAAGAACCCCGCGGGGGCCTCGCCGCTGCGGTAGGTCACCGCCACCCGGTCACCCTGCTTGGCGAAGGCCTGCGCGATGGCCAGGCCGATCCCCCGGTTGCCTCCGGTGACCAGCACGGTTCGGGCCACGGTTCCCCCTTGCGACGTCGTCAGCGCGGACGGGTCGGAGCCTAGGCGCTACCCGCAGGTAAGCGCTAACCGGAGTGCGGTGTCGCACCGGGGTACGACACCGGGATCGGTCCCTGGTGGGACGACCGGCCGGCCGGTGCGCCGTAGGCTGCCGACGGTGGACCACCCGATCATGGTGCTGTGGCGCGGCCTGCGCCGAGCGGTCGCCGGGCCCGACGACCCGCCCGGCCGGTCGCCGCTCGCCCGCTGGCCGCGGCTGCGCCCGTACGCGACCCCGGCCGGCCTGCTCGCGGTCGTCGGCCTGTTCGCGGCCACGCTGGCCGAGGAGACCGACCGGCGGTTGCCGGCTCCCGTGGCGGTGCTGTTCGCCGCGATGACCGTGGCCCCGCTGCCGGCCCTGCCGCGGCGGCCGCTGCTGGCCTGGCGGCTGACCGTCCTCGCCCTGCTGGTCTGCACCTTCAACGCACCGCGGGACGCCGACTGGCCCTGGAACCCGGCCCTGGTGTTCGGCGCGATCGTGGTGTTCGCCGTGACGGCGGCCCGGGTGGACCGTCCGGTGCTGGTCTGGGTCGTGGCGATCACGGCGGTGCCGGTGCTCGTGATGGTCGACCCGTCCGCCCGCGCGGGTGTTCTGCTGCTGCTCGGCGTGCTGGCGGTCCTCGGCGACCTGGTGCGGCGCAACCGGCTTTCGCGCCGGGCGCTCGCGGCGCAGACGGAGCTCAGCGAGCGGGAGCAGGAGCGCCGGGCCGTCCTGGAGGAGCGGGCCCGCATCGCCCGGGAGATGCATGACGTGGTGGCCCACCACATGTCGATGATCGCCGTGCGGGCGGAGACCGCGCCGTACCGGCTCGGCGAGGTGCCCGACCCGGCCCGCGACGAGTTCTCGGCCATCGCCGGCGCCGCCCGCGCCGCCCTCACCGACATGCGACGGCTGCTCGGCGTGCTGCGCAGCGAGTCGGAGCAGGCACGGACCGCGCCGCAACCCGGCCTCGCGGACCTGCCGGCGCTGGTGGCGTCCGCCCGGCGCGCCGGCATGACGGTGACCCTCGACACGGACGTCCCCACCGACCCGCCGGCGCCGGTGGGGCTCGCCGCGTACCGGATCGCCCAGGAGGGGCTGGCCAACGCGGCCCGGCACGCGGCCGGCGCCGCGGTGCGCGTCACGGTGCGCGCCGCCACCGGCGAGCTGGCCGTACGCGTGGTAAACGACGGCGCCGGAGCCCCGGGGCCGGAGGGCCGCGGGGGCGGCCACGGGCACGGGCTGACCGGCATGCGGGAACGTGCCGTCGCCCTCGGCGGCACCTTCACCGCCGGAACCACCGACGACGGCGGCTACGCGGTGGACGCGCGGCTGCCCTGTGACGGAGAGGACGGAACCCCATGATCCGGGTGCTGATCGCCGACGACCAGGCGATGGTGCGGCAGGGCTTCGGCGCGCTGCTCGCCGCCCAGCCGGACCTGCTCGTGGTCGGCGACGCCGCGGACGGCGCCCAGGCGGTCGCGGCGGCCCGCCGGCTCGACCCGGACGTGGTGCTCATGGACGTCCGGATGCCCGTCCTGGACGGGCTCGCCGCCACCCGGAAGCTGCTCGGCGACCGGCCCGCACAACGACCCCGGGTGCTCATCCTCACCACCTTCGACCTGGACGACTACGTCTACGAGGCGCTGCGCGCCGGGGCGAGCGGCTTCCTGCTCAAGGACGCCCCCGCCGCCGACCTGGTGCAGGCCGTACGGGTGGTGGCGGCCGGGGACGCGCTGCTCGCCCCCGCCGTGACCCGCCGGCTCATCGCCGAGTTCGCGGCCCGCCCCGAGCGACACCGGCCCCGCCCCACCGAGCTGGCCGCGCTCACCGCGCGGGAGACCGAGGTGCTGCGGCTGATCGCCCGGGGCCGCTCCAACCAGGAGATCGCGGCCGACCTGGTGGTCGCCGAGCAGACCGTGAAGACGCACGTCGGCCGGATCCTCGCGAAGCTGCACCTGCGGGACCGGGCGCAGGCGGTGGTGCTGGCGTACGAGACGGGTCTGGTCGCCGCCGGCGAGTAGCACCCAGGTACCGCGCCCCGGACGGCTCCCCGGGGTGACGCCGCCGCACCGCTTCGGGCCGCACTCTCCCATTCCGAACTGCGGAAGGGAGAACCCGATGCACTGGCACGGTCCCGCCCGGACGGCGCTGGCCGCCCTGCTCGGCGCCGGTCTGGTCCTGCCCGGCCCTCCGGAGCCCGTCGGCGCGGCCGGGTTCGTCGAGGCGTACCCGGTCACGGCGGCGGCGATGCGCGCGGCCGGTCCCCCGTACGCCGAATGGGCCGCGCAGGGGCGCCGGTTCCTGCTGTTCGACACTCACGGCGACGGCCGGGCCGTCGAGGTCCGGGGCGACCTCGCCACGGCGGAGCGGATCGTCGTGCTGGTGCCCGGCGTGGGAAGCACGCTGCGCGACTTCGACCGGGGGCTGGGCGGGGTGACCCGGCGGGCGCCCGCGGCGCAGGCCGAGGAGCTGTACCGGGCGGCGCGGGCCGTCGACCCGCAGGCCCGGGTGGCCGTCCTGGCCTGGCTCGGCTACGACACGCCCGACGGCGTCCTCGCCGCGGCCGGCACCGCGGACGCCCGCCGGGGCGCCACAGCGCTGCGCGGGCTGCTGCGTGGGCTGGCCGCGCACCGGCCCTCGGCCACCGTCACGCTGGTCGGGCACAGCTACGGCGCGCTCGTGGCGGGTATGGCGGTGGTCGGCGCGCCGGCGCAGGTCACCGACGTGGTGACCCTGGGCGGCGTCGGAGCGGGTGTGGACCGCGCCGCCGGGCTCGGCCCGACGCGGCGGGTGTGGGCCGCCGAGGCGCCGGACGACTGGATCCGGCGGGTGCCGCCGGTCCGGCTGCCCGGTCTCGGACACGGCCGACGCCCCGCCGACCCGGCCTTCGGCGCCCGCGCCCTGCCGGTGACCGGTGCCCACGGGCACGACGCTTACCTCGTCCCCGGCAGCGCGACGCTGACCGCGGTGGCGGCGGTCGCGCTCAGCGGCAGGGTCCCGGCGGTGGCGCCGTGAGGCGGGACCGCGCGGTCGACGCGCTGCGCGCGTACGCGGTGGGCGGGGTGGTGCTCGGGCACTGGCTGGTGACCGGGCTGGTGCTCGTCCCGGACGGGTCGCTGCGCCAGGCCAGCCCGCTCGCCGCGATGCCCGACCTGGCGCCGGTGACCTGGGTGCTGCAGACCCTGGGCCTGTTCTTCTTCACGGCCGGGTACGCCTCCGCCCGCTCCGCCGCCCGGCACCCCGGCGGCACGGCGAGCTGGCTCGCCCGCCGCCTGCGCCGGCTGGTGCTGCCCACCGTGGCGCTGCTCGGCACCGGCGCCGCCGTGCTGCTGGCCGCCACCGTGGCCGGCACGCCGGACGGCACGCTGGCCGTGGCGCTGACCCTCGCGGTGAGTCCACTGTGGTTCCTGCTGCCGATCGCCGCCCTCGTGGCGTCGACCGGCCCGCTGCGCACGGCCGTACGCCGCTTCGGGCCGTGGCGGTGCGTGGCGCCGGCCGTGGCCACGGTGGCCGCCGCGGACCTCGTAGCCCGGCTGCTCCCGCCGGCCGGCGCTCTGCTGCCGGTCAGCCTGCTCGCCGCCTGGGCGGTGCCCTACCTGCTCGGCCTGGCGCACGCCGACGGCCGGCTGGCCGGGCGCCGGCCGGCGGCCATGCTCGCGGTCGGCGGCGCCGTGGCCCTCGCCGCCCTCCTGGCGGTCGGCTACCCGGCCAGCGCCGTCGGCGTGCCCGGTGCCGGGATCTCCAACCTGCATCCGCCGTCGCTGTTCGCGGTGGCCCTGGCCGCCACCCAGGTCGGGCTGGGCCTGGTCGCCCGCCCCGCGCTGCTGCGCCTCGCCGACCGCCCACTCGCCGCGCGGGCGGTGACGGCCGTCAACCGGCAGGCGATGCGGATCTACCTCTGGCACCAACCGGTGCTGGTCGGGATCACGGTGCTCGCCGCCCGCGCCGGCGAGCCGTTCCCCGGCCTGCACACCGCGCCGGACGGCCCCGGCTGGCTGCTGGCCCGCGCCTGCTGGCTGCCGCTTCTCGCGCTGGTGCTGGCGCTGCTCGTCCGCCGGGGTTCCCGGGACCCGGCCGATCACGCGGCCCGCCGCGCCCCGGTGTACGATGTTCGTCGTTCGAGCCCCGCCGACTATAGGAGGTGATCGCTGTGCGAGATAGCGATCCTCCCAGTCGTGGCCGGGCCGATCGTCAGCCCCGCTGAGCCACGGCTGCAGCAGGTGAGCTGACCCAGCTCCGCTCCTCCGCGTCCCCGCCCCCGACCGCCGGTCGGGGTCGCGGCGTGTGCCGCCCGCTTCCCGGGCGGTCCGGGAGCCGCCCGGTCACGACTTCGTGTGTGCGTCCTGATCCACCCCACGGCCCGCCCTTCCCCCGGGTCGTCCAGTCGCCACTCGGAGCCGTCCATGAGCCGCTACGTCGCCCCGCTGGGGTTCACCCTCGCCGCCGTCTGGGTGGCCTTCCTGTTCGTCCTCGCCGGCCGCTGACCGGCGCCGGTTCACCGACCCGCCGCCCTCGCGGCCGGCCGGGGCGCACCCGCCCCCGCCGGCCGCGAGGGCGGCCGGCCGTTCTCACAGCATCCGGGACGTCCAGAGCAGGCTGAGCGCGCCCGCGCAGAGCGCGAGCAGCAGCGCCACCCCGGCGTACCACTGCGTCACCTCCCGCGGTTCCGTCCGGAACCCGATCGAGCTGCCCATGTCCTGGTAGACCTGCTTCAGCTCGTTCACCGAGGCCGCCTCGTAGAAGTACCCCTCCGTGGTCTCGGCCAGCTCCGCGAGGGCCAACCGGTCCACCGGCACCCGTTGCAGCTGCCCGCCGATGTCGACCTGGCCCACGTCGGTGCCGAACGCGATCGTGGAGACCGGCACGTTGGCCGCCTGCGCGGCCGCGGCCGCCTCCTCCACCGACCGGCCGGACGTCCGGTAGCCGTCCGAGAGCAGCACGATCCGGGCCGGGGGGATCCCGGCGGCCCCGTCGGCGGGCACCGACCGGATCGCCTCCAGGCAGGTGAAGACCGCCTCGCCGGTCGCGGTCGCCTCGGCCAGCACGAGCCCGTCGATCGCGCCGGTCACGGCGTCCCGGTCCTTCGTGGGTGGGACAAGCACGTTCGCCGACTTGGCGAAGGACACCAACCCCAGGTTGTACGTCTCCGGCAACTCGCCCACGAACTGCTTGGCCGCCTCCTGGGCGGCCTCCAGCCGGTTGGGCGCCACGTCGTCGGCCTGCATCGACAGGGACACGTCGATGGCGAGCATGATGGTGGCCCGCTCCAGCGGCTCCTTGGTGTCCACGGCCGGGCGCGCCAACGCCGTGGCGAGCACCAGCAGGCAGAGCAGGAACGCGGTCGCCGGCGCGTGCCGACGCCAGCCCAGCCCCTTGGGCACGAGGGTGCGCAGCAGGTCCACGTTGGTGAACCGCACCGCGTACGCCCGGCGGTGCAACTGCCGCCAGACGTAGAAGGCGGCGAGGGCGAGCACCGGCAGCACGGCCAGCAGCCACCACGGTTGCAGAAAACGGATCATCGTGTCGTCCCCCGGGTGCGGGCGTGCCGCTGCGCGGCCACGAAGCGCACCATGTCCAGCAGCCAGTCTCGGTCGGTACGCAGTCGCAGGTGAGCGGCGCCGGCGCCACGCAGCGCGGCGGAGATCTCCGCACGCTGGGCGGCGGCGGCCTCGGCGTAGCGGCGGCGCAGCTTCGGGTCGGCGGTCTGCACCTCGTGCAACTCACCGGTTTCCGGGTCGACCACCGGCAGCACGCCCACGTCGGGCAGCTCCAGCTCGCGCGGGTCGACCACTTCGACAGCCACCACGTCGTGCCGTACCCGCAGCTTGCGCAGCGGTCGGGCCCACTGGGCGGGCGGCGCGAGGAAGTCGGAGATGACCACAGCGACGCCGCGCCGCCGCGGCGGCCGGTTCAGCATGTCGACGAGGGCGCCCAGGTCGCTGCGGCCGGGCCGGACGTCCGTGCCGGCGATCGCGCGGAGCAGGGCCTGCGCCTCCCGGCGGCCGTTGCGCGCCGGCAGCCGCGTCAGCACCCCGGGCCAGGCGGGTGGCGGAACACCGCGGCGACGCCCGCTCGGCGGGGCCGCGGGCCCACCGGTGCCGATGACCGCGCCCACGCGGTTGCCGCCGCGCACCGTCAGGTGGGTGATCGCCGCGGCGGCGGCCACCACCACCTCCCGCTTGAGCCACCGCCCGGTGCCGAAGTCCAGGCTCGCCGAGAGGTCCACGGCCAGCCACGTCTCCAGTTCCCGGTCGGCGATCGTCCGCCGCACGTGCGGGCTCGTGGTGCGCGCGGTCACCGGCCAGTCCATCCGGCGTACGTCGTCGCCGGGCCGGTACTCGCGGGACTCCCCCGCCTCGCTACCGGGCCCCGGCAGCAGCCCCGCGTAGTCGCCCTGGAGCAGGCCGTCCAGCTTGCGGGTGACCAGCAGCTGCAGGCGCGACAGGACGGCCTCCGACCGGTCCGCCGGAGCGGGGCGAGGGGTGGCTGAGGTCACGGGCGCGGCCCGGGCCACGCGGCGTTCGGCGGCGGGGCGAGCGGCGGCGGTGTCGCCTGCTGGCGGGGCGCCACCGAGGGCAGTGGGATGGTCGACATCACGCGGTGCACGATGTGGTCGGCCGGCACGTCGTCGGCCAGCGCGTCGTAACTGAGCACCAGCCGGTGGCGCAGGATGTCCGGGGCGATGTCCTGCACGTCCTGCGGCAGCGCGTAGTCCCGGCCGCGCAGCAGCGCGAGCGCCCGGGTGGCGCGCACCAGGCCGAGCGAGGCCCGCGGGCTCGCGCCGTACTGGATGAGCTGCGCGACGTCCGGCATCCCGTGCTCGGCCGGTGAGCGGGTCGCGAGCACGAGCCGGACCGCGTAGTCGACCAGCGCGTTGTGCACGAACACCTGGTCCGCCTTGCGTTGCAGGGCGAGCAGGTCGGCGCTCGTGAAGACCGCGGACGGCTCGGGGGCGGCCACGCCCATCCGGTAGACGATCTCGCGTTCCTCGGCGTCGGTGGGGTAACCCACGACGATCTTCATGAGGAAGCGGTCCCGCTGCGCCTCCGGGAGCGGGTAGACGCCCTCCTGCTCGATCGGGTTCTGGGTGGCCATCACGAGGAACGGGTCCGGCACCCGGTGGGTCTCACCGCCGATGGACACCTGCCGCTCGCTCATCACCTCCAGCAGCGCCGACTGCACCTTGGCGGGCGCCCGGTTGATCTCGTCGGCGAGGAGGAAGTTGACGAAGACCGGGCCCAGCTCGACGTCGAACTTCTCGCTGGACTGCCGGTAGATGCGGGTGCCCATGATGTCGGCCGGCACCAGGTCCGGCGTGAACTGCACCCGGGCGAAGGAGCCACCGACGACCTTGGCCAGGGTTTCGACGGCGAGGGTCTTGGCCACGCCGGGCACGCCCTCGAGCAGGCAGTGGCCCCGGGCGAGGAGCGCGACGACCATCCGCTCCACCATCCGGTCCTGCCCGACGATCACCCGCTTGATCTCGAACAGCGCCCGTTCCAACAGGGTCGCGTCCTCGGCGGGGGTGGTCACCGGCGCGGGCGACTGCGGTGCGGCCCCGTTCGGCGTCGGGGCGTCGGGCGTGGTCGGCTGGGCCACCGGTCCTCCACAGCATGATCGGTTGTCGCGGCGTGGTGCGTATCAAGACTCGCATGCCCGGCTGAGTACCGAGGTGGGGAGAAGCCGATTTTCGCCACGCCGTCGCCGCTGACCGAATCGCCGCACTCGGGGTGGACAGGAGCGGGCCCGGCGCGTGTACGATTCACCCGTCGCCGGGCGGCTCCCCCCGTGGCCGCCCGGCGCTCAACCTCCCCGTCCCGCCGCAATAGACTGGCCGGGATGAGCACCCCAGCCCCCGCCGACGAGCCGCTGACCTGCTCGGCCAAGGGGTGCCGCGCCCCCGCCTCCTGGTCCCTTCGGTGGAACAATCCGCGGCTGCACGATCCCGACCGGCGCAAGACCTGGCTGGCCTGCCCGGCGCACCGGGAGACGCTCGGAGACTTTCTCGAAGCCCGAGGCTTTCTCCGTGAGGTGGCGCCGCTGTCATCCCCTACGCTCGAAGCGTGAGCGCGCAGAACGGACCTTCCTGGTGAGCGGAGCCGACCTCGGCGGGCCGCCGACCGTCGGGCCGCTGGAGCCGTGGCCGGCGACCGTCCGGTGGCAGCCGATCTCCCGCGACCTGATCTGGGTGCAGCTGATCCGCATGGGTGTCCTGCTCGCGGTGGTCGTCGTCGCGGTGGCGCTCGGCTGGGCGTTCAGCGGGCACTGGGTGTTCGCCCTGGTCCTCGGCGTCGTCCTGCTGCTCGGCGCCCTGCGGGCCGTGTCGGTCGTCCGCGCGGTCCGCGCCTGGGGGTACGCCGAACGCGAGGACGATCTGCTCGTGCGGCACGGCCTGCTGGTCCGGCGGCTCTCCATCGTCCCGTACGCCCGGATGCAGTTCGTCGACGTCAGCGCCGGGCCGCTGGAGCGCGCCTTCGACCTCGCCACCGTTCAGTTGCACACCGCCGCGGCGGCCAGCGACGCGCGGGTGCCGGGGCTGCGCCCGGCCGAGGCGTCGCGGCTGCGCGACCGGCTCACCGCCCTCGGCGAGGACCGGGCGGAAGGGCTGTGACCGTGCGCACCGGCGGCTTCCCGGCGTCCGCGGAGCCGGCCCCATGACCGAGGGCCCCGCCGAGTCGGGCACCCGCCCGCCCGCTCCGCCCCCGCCTCCCGGGCCGCCGCCCCCCTCCGACGCGACCTCCCATCCCGGCCCGCCGCCGCACCCGGCCGTCCCGCCGCCGTATCCGCCGTCCCCGCCGCCGTATCCGCCGTCTCCGCCGCACGGCGCGGCGCCGTGGTCTCCCGGGCCGTACCCGCCGCCCGGCGCGCCGCCGTGGCCTCCCGGGCCCTACCCGCCGCACGGCGGCGTGCCCTACCCGCCGCAGCCCGGCGGCCCTGGACCGTACCCACCGCAGCCCGGCGGCCCCGAGCCCTACCCGCCGCAGCCCGGCGGCGGGCCGGAGGAGCCCCGGCGGCGGCTGCATCCGCTGAGCCCCGTGCTCCAGGGCGCCAAGTCGCTGGTCGTGGTGATCGCCGGTCTCTCCTGGTCGACCCTGTCCCGGGTGGGCTTCGGCTGGTTCGCCGCGATGGTGGCCGTCCTGGCCCTCGGCACCACCGTGCTCTCGATCATCAGCTGGTACAACACCGGCTACCACGTGGTGGGCCGGGAACTGCGGGTGCACGAAGGCCTGCTCTGGCGACGGACCCGCGCCATCCCGCTGGAACGGTTGCAGGCCGTCGAGGTGGTCCGGCCCCTGCTCGCCCAGCTCACCGGCCTGGCCGAGCTGCGGCTCGAGGTGGTCGGCGGTGGCAAGACGGAGGCGCCGCTCGCGTACCTCACCGTCGCCGAGGCGGCCGCGCTGCGGGAGCGGCTGCTGGCCCTGGCCGGTCGGGCCGGTCAGCCGGTCGGCGCCCCCGCCGCTCCGGCGGCCGGTGGCCCGCAGGCGGTCCCGGCCGGTCCGGCGGCCACGCCGTCGACCGCGCCGCCCGGCCGGCACCTGCACACCGTACGCAACAAGGACCTGCTGGTCAGCCAGCTGCTCACCCCGCAGGCGTTCCTGCTGCCGTTCGGTGTGGCCTTCGTGGTGGCGCAGTTCCTGTCCGAGGGCTCGTGGTCGTTCATCGCGGTGGCGAGCACCCTCACCGCGATGGCGGGCGTGGTGCTCCAGCCGGTGCGCCGGGTGCTCGACGACTGGAACTTCCGCCTCGCCCGCGACGGCGGCACGCTGCGCGTACGCAACGGCCTGCTGGAGACCCGGGCGCAGACCGTCCCGCTGCACCGGGTGCAGACCGTGCGGGCCACCTGGCCGCTGCTGTGGCGGATGAAGGGCTGGCTCCGGCTCCGGCTCGAGGTGGCCGGCTACTCGGTCGGCGAGGGCGACGAGCGCAACCGCCCGGACCGGCTGCTGCCGGTCGGCGACCTGCCCACCGCCGAGATGATCGTGGCCGAGGTGCTCCCCGCGGTGGGCCTCACCGGTCTGCCGCTCACCCCGCCTCCGGTGCGGGCCCGGTGGCTGCACCCGCTGGGGCGGGGCGCGCTCGGCGCCGGGCTGCACGAGCGGGTCGTGGCCGTCCGGTCCGGGCTGCTCACCCGGCAGCTCACCGTGGTGCCGTACGCCCGGATCCAGAGCGTGCGGGTGGTGCAGGGGCCGGTGCAGCGGCGGCTCGGGCTGGCCACCGTGCACGTGGACACGGCGGGCGGCGCGGGCGCGGCGGCCCAGGATCGTGATCTGGCGGAGGCGTGGGCCCTGGCCGCCGAGGTGACGGCGCGCACGCACGCCGCCCGCCGCACCACCTGACCGCCACCCGTTCCGCCCGCCCCCCCCCCCCCCCCCCCCCCCCCCCCCCCCCCCCCCCCCCCCCCGCCGCCGTCGATCATGCACTTGTGGTGGCCGATCGGGGCGGTTACACACCTTTCGTCCACCACCACTACTGCATGATCGCCCGGAGGGGCGGTGGGGGCGGTTAGCGGGTGGCGGGGACGGCTGGCGTGTCGGCGGCTGGCGCCGTGTCGGCGGGGGGCGGGGGCGGGGACGGCTCGTCGGTCGGGGTGCGGCGCGCGCGGCGGGCGGCCCACCAGCGCTCGGCGAGGCCCACCACGAGGTAGGTCAGCCCCACGTACGCCCAGCCGACGAGCACGTCGATCACGTAGTGCTCGCCGGAGTACACGAGGGTGAACGTCATGGCCAGCGGGTAGGCGAGCAGCAGCGGCCACCAGCGCCGCCGGGTGGCGGTCAGGAAGAACAGCACCACGAACAGCGCCCAGGCGGTGTGCAGCGAGGGCATGGCGGCGACCGGGTTCGAGGCGACCTGGCCGGCGTTGAGCAGGTTGCCGGCGCCGTGCATCCCGAACTCCTTCCACCCCCGGGTGGAGATGCGGGCGACCTCCTCGATCAGCCCGTTCTGCGCGGCCCACCAGGGCGGGGCGGCCGGGTAGAGAAAGTAGGTGGCCAGGCCGGCGGCGCAGAGGAAGCCCCACCGCCGCATGTACGCCCCCCAGCGCGCCCGGTTGCGCAGCCAAAGCACGGCGGCCGCGGCCAGCGCCACCACGAAGTGGGAGAAGTAGATCCAGCTCACCAGCACGTCCCACCACTGCACCTGCGGCCGGTAGAGGTGCTGCTGCAACCAGACCGTGGGCACCTGCCCGCCGGTCGCCCAGCCGAACATGAACCGGTCGGCGGCGACCAGCTCGTACGCGTGCGGGACGGCACCGTTGTCGGCGAACCCGCGGGAGAGGTTGTAGACCGCGAAGAGCAGCACCACGGGGATCCAGTCCCGGGCGAAGCGCAGGTGGCTGCGCCAGGGCCGGGTCGAGTTCCAGGCGATGGTGGCCGCCCAGATCCAGACGAACGCGTACGCCGGGTCGGTCGGCAGCCCGATGGCGAGCCAGCCGGCCACGAAGGCGACCCCCCAGATCGTCATGGCGACCAGACGGCGACGCCCGCCGTCGGGCGACGTGGGCGGGTCGGTCCGGGCGGGGGGCTGGGGGTCAGTCGCGACGGCCATCGCGGTCAAGGTTAGCGGCGGCCTGGCCATCGACCGACGCCGACCACCAGCGGGGCGGGCCCCGCTGAACCGCCACACCGGCCCGGGCCTGCGGCGGGCGCGGCCGGGGACACCCGTGGCGGCGATGACCCGATCAGACCGTCCGCCCGACGTTAGGCTCAGCCGACGGGCGCGGTGTTCGGAGGAGGCAGATCTGCTCGGTCTCGAACTCGTCGTGCTCGTCGGTCTGGCCCTGCTCGTGTCGAGCGTCCTCGCGCGTCGCCTCCGGGTCCCCCCGCCGGTGCTCCTGCTCGGCAGCGGCGTGCTGCTGGGGTTCGCGCCCGCGCTACGGGAGGCGCACCTGCCGCCCCAGATCGTCCTGCTGCTCTTCCTGCCCGCGCTGCTGTTCTGGGAGAGCCTGACCACCTCGCTCCGCGAGATCCGCAGCAACCTCCGGGTCATCGTCCTGCTCAGCACGCTGCTCGTGGTCGCGACGGCGGCGGCGGTGGCGGCGGTGGCGCACGCGCTTGGCCTGCCGTGGGGGCCCGCGTGGGTGCTCGGCGCGGCGGTGGCGCCGACCGACGCGACGGCGGTGGGCGTGCTCGCCCGGGCGCTGCCACGGCGCACGGTCACGGTCCTCCGCGCGGAGAGCCTGGTCAACGACGGCACGGCCCTCGTCATCTACGGCCTCGCCGTCGGCATCACGGTGGGCGAGGAGCGTCTCACGACGCCGCACGTCTCGTGGCTCGTCGTGCTCGCGTACGGCGGCGGCGCGCTCGTCGGGTTGGCGATCGGGTGGCTGCTGCTCCAGGTCCGCCGGCGGACCCACGATCCCCTTCAGGACAACCTGGTCTCCCTGCTGTTTCCGTTCACCGCGTTCCTGGTGGCCGAGCGGATCCACGCCTCCGGCGTTCTCGCCGTCGTGGTGACCGGGCTGTGGCTGAGCCAGGCCGGACCCCGGGAGGTGCGCGCGGACACCCGCCAGCAGGGAACGGCGTTCTGGACGCTGTCCACGTTCGTGCTCAACGGCGCGCTGTTCGTGCTCATCGGATTGGAGGTGCAGTCGGCAGTACGCGGCCTGACCAGCGTCGACGTCACCCGGGGGCTGCTCGCGGTGGGCGCCGTGTCGGCGACCGTGATCGGCGTACGGTTCGCCTGGCACTTCACGACGCCGTACGTGATCCGCCTGGTGGACCGGCGCCCGCAGCAGCGCCTGCGCCGGGTCGGCGCCCGCGCGCGGGTGGTGAGCGGGATCGCCGGGTTCCGGGGCGCGGTGTCGCTCGCCGCGGCGCTCGCGGTGCCGCAGACGCTGCGGTCGGGGGCGCCGTTCCCCGACCGGGACACGATCGTGTTCGTCACGGCCGGGGTGATCGTGGTGACGCTCGTGACGCAGGGGCTGCTGCTGCCGGCCGTGGTGCGGTGGGCCCGGCTGCCCCGCGACACCGCGGCCGAGCGCGAGCTGCACCTGGCCGAGACGGTCGCCACCGAGGAGGCGCTCGACGCGCTGCCGCGCCTCGCCGCCGACCTCGGCACCGACCCCGACGTCGTGGAGCGGCTGAGCCGGGAGTACCGGAAGCGCCTGCGGGTGTTGCGCGCCAGCCGGGGCGAGACCGACGACGAGGTCGTGCTGCGGTACGACGAGCAGTACAACGCGCTGCGCCGGGCCGTGCTCGCGTACAAGCGTGCCGCCGTGGTCCGCCTGCGCGACGAGCGCCACATCGACGACAGCGTGCTGCGGCAGGTGCAGTACCGAATCGACCTGGAGGAGGTGCGCCTGGCCCGGCCCGAGGCGTCGGAGTGACCGGGCCGGACGCGCGGGCGTGGTCCGCCGGGCTGCCGGGCATCTAGGCTTTCGCCATGCAGGAGCAGACGCAGCCCACGTTTCCGCCGGGGCTGGCCGCCCGGGTGGAGCTGACCGTCACCGACGCCGACACCGCGCAGGCGGTCGGCTCGGGAGACGTCCCCGTGCTGGGCACGCCCCGCGTCCTCGCGCTCGCCGAGGCCGCCACGGTGGCGGCGACCGCCACGAGCCTGCCGGCCGGCATGACGACGGTCGGGGTGCGGGTCGAGCTGGACCACCGCGCCGCCACTCCGGTGGGACGGACGGTCCGCGCGCAGGCCCGGCTCGCCACGGTGGACGGGCGGCGGCTGCTGTTCGAGGTGAGCGTCACCGACGGCGGGGAGATCGTGGCCGACGGGCGGGTGGAGCGGCTGCTCGTCGACCGCCAGCGCTTCGTGGATCGCGCCACGCGCAGCGCATGACCGCCGGTTTCGTGGCGGTCGCCGACGGGGTGCACGTGCTCAACGAGCCGCTGCTCGACGTGAACGTCACGCTGGTCGTGGGTGACGGCGCCGCGTTGGTCGTCGACACGCTCTCCACCGCCTTGCAGGCCGCCGAGCTGGCCGCCGCCGTCCGGGAGGTCACCACGGCGCCGTGGACGGTGGTGAACACGCACCACCACTTCGACCACTGCTTCGGCAACGCGGTGCTCGCCGCCGACCCGCCCCGGCCGGTCTACGCGCACGAGCGCGCCGCCGACGCGCTCCGCCGTCACCCGGACCGGCTGCGGCGGGAGGCGTACGCCGAGGTGAGCGCGGGATGGCCGCAGCTCGCGGCCGCGGTGGCGGGCACCGCGCTGCTGGCGCCGACGCACCGCGTACGCGCCGAGAGCGTGCTCGACGTGGGCGGCCGGCGGGTGCTGCTGCGTCACCCCGGCCCGGCGCACACCGACGGCGACCTGATGGTGCACGTGCCGGACGCGGACGTGCTCGTGGCCGGCGACCTCGTCGAGCAGAGCGGGCCGCCCGCCTTCGAGGACGCGTACCCCCTGCGGTGGCCGGACGCGGTCGCCGACCTGCTCCGGCTGACCACGCCCGCCACGGTGGTGGTTCCCGGGCACGGCACGCCGGTCGGCGTGGCTTTCGTGCGGGCGCAGCAGCGCCAGCTCGCCGAGTTGGCGGGCCGCATCCGCGACGGGCACCGCGACCGCCTGCCGCCGGAGCGGGTGGCCGCGGGCGCGCCGTTCGGCCCGCGGGCCGCCCTCGTCGCCGTCCAGCGGGGCTACGCCGAACTGGCGAGCACCGCCTGAGTGCCGCGGCCGGCCGCCGGCCGGTGCGGCGCGTCGCCGCCGGTCAGGGGGACGGCGCCCGCAGCAGCGCGGCGAGCCGGTCCAGGTGCGGGACGGCCGCGGCCACCGCGGCGCGCGCGTCGGGATCCAGGCGGGACAGCGCCTCGGTGAGCAGCTCGGTGCGGCGCCGGTCGTAGTCGGCCATCCGGTCCCGCGCCGCCTCCGTGAGCCGGAGCCGCACCACCCGCCCGTCCGCCGGGTCACGCTCGCGCTCCAGCAGCCCGACGGCCGCGAGATCCCGCACGAGCGTGCTCACGGTGTTCGGCGCGGTCCGCAGCCGCCCGGCCGCCTCCTTGACGCTCACCCCCGGCTGGGCGCGGATCACGAGCAGCAGCTCGACCTGCGCGTCGGGCAGCGCCGAGCGGTTGGCCCGCTGGTTGACCGAGCGGCGCATCAGCCGGTGCAGGTCACTGACCACCGCACCGAGCCGCGCCGTCCCCTCGCCGTCCGGCATGACCTCACCCACGTCGCCGTGCAATACCTCTGGACACAGAGCTAAAGTACCCGAGTTCGTCGTCGTGAGGAGACCTCTTCCGTGGCACCGACCGCCCAACCGACCCTGGCCCGGGCAGCGGCCGGGCGACCCCCGGCCGCCGACCGCGCGCGCACCGGCCGGGGACTGCTGCCGCTGCTCGGCCTGCTGACCGCGTTCGGGCCGCTGTCGCTGGACATGTACCTGCCGGCCTTTCCCGAGATGACCCGGGACCTCGGGGCCGACCAGGCGCAGATCCAGCTGTCGCTCACCACCTGCCTCATCGGGATGGCCCTCGGCCAGCTCGTCACCGGCCCGCTGAGCGACCGGTGGGGCCGGCGGCGGCCGGTGCTGGCCGGCGTCGCCGCGTACGCCCTGCTCTCACTGGTCTGCGCGATCGCGCCGAACGCCCCCGCGCTGGCCGGGGCGCGCTTCGCCCAGGGGTTCGCCGGCGGAATGGGCGTCGTGGTGGCGCGGGCCGTCGTCCGCGACCTGCACTCCGGTCGGGCCGCCGCGAAGTACTTCTCCCGGCTCACGCTCGTCTTCGGCGTCGCCCCCGTGGCCGCGCCCGGCGTCGGCAGCCTGGTGCTGCGGTTCGGCTCGTGGCGCGCCGTCTTCGTGACGCTCGCGGTGATCGGCCTGCTGCTCGCCGCCGCGGTGGCCTGGCGGCTGCCCGAGACGCTGCCGGCGGAGCGCCGCAGCGACGGCGGGCTGCTCGCCACCGCGCGGACCATGCGCTCGCTGGCCGTCGACCGCATCTACCTCGGGTACGCCCTCACGCAGGGCCTCGCCTTCGCCGGCCTGTTCGCCTACATCTCCGGGTCCTCGTTCGTCTTCCAGGACGTCTTCGGAGTCTCCGGCGGCACGTTCAGCCTGATCTTCGGGCTCAACGCGCTGGCCCTGGTGGCCACCGGGCAGGCCAACGCGCGCCTGCTCGACCGGTTCGGCCCACGGACCCTGCTCACCCGCGCCCTGGTCGTCAGCGTCGTGGCCGCCGCCGGGCTGCTCGCCGGCGCCGTCGCCGGCGGCCCCTGGGTGGTGGCCGGGAGCCTCTTCGTCTTCGTCGGCTCGCTGGGCATGGTGACGCCGAACAGCACGGCGCTCGGGCTCGACCGGCACCCGCGCCACGCCGGCACGGCCGCGGCGCTCATGGGCACCGTCCAGTCGGTGGTCGGCGCGCTCGCAGCCCCGCTCGTCGGCCTCGGCGGCGAGGGCAGCGCCGTACCGATGGCCGCCGTGGTGGCCGGAGCGGTCGCGCTCTCCCTCACCGCCGTGGTGGTCCTCACGCGCTCCGCCGACGCCCCCTGACCGGCGGCCGGCCACCGCTCACCCCGCGAAGCGGGCGAGCACCTCGGCGCGGGTCGGCATGGCGGTGGCCCCACCGGGAGACTCGCAGACCAGCCCCGCCACGCGCAGCGCGAAGGCCACCCGCTCGACCCATTCGGCCGGCTCGTCCGGCTCCCCCGCGACGAGCAGGTCGGCGATGAGCGCGGCCATCACCGAGTCACCCGCGCCGGTGGTGTCCACGGGATCGATCCGGGGCGCGGGAACGAGGACCGGGTCGGCGTCGGCGGCGGCCAGCACCGCGCCGTCCGCGCCGAGGGTCACCACCACCGTGGCGGCGCCCAACTCGCGCAGGTAGGCGGCCACCCCCTCGACCGGCTCACCGGGATAGAGCAGCCCGGCGTCGGCGGCACTCAACTTCACGACGTGGGCGCCGGCCGCGAACTCGGCCACCACCTCGCGCAGGCCCGCGAGCGCGGCCGGGCCGTCGAGCAGCCGCGGCCGGACGTTCGGGTCGAAGACCCGCAGGCCGTCGGCCAGCGCCCACGCCCGCCGGGCCGCGGCCAGCACCGTCGGCCGGAGCAGCACGACCGACCCGCAGTAGAGCACGTCGGCGCCCGCGACCAGGTCGACGTCGAGGTCGTCCGCGCCGAGCAGGCCGTACGAGGGCGGCTCGCCGTAGAAGCGGAAGTCCGGCTCGGCTCCGGAGTGGGTGACCACCGCGAGCGCGGTCGCCGCCGGCACGGTGACCGCCCCGTCGAGGCCGACGCCGACACTGCCCAGGAACTCGCGGATCCGGCCGGCCAGCACGTCGTCCCCGAGGGAGCCGACGAACTGCGACGCGCCACCGAGCCGGGCCACACCCACGGCGACGTTGAGCGGCCCGCCGCCGATCGCCTGCCGGTAGACCGGCGTGCCGTCGTACTCGGTCTCCAGCAGGTCCACCAGTGCCTCGCCGAGCACCACCGCGTATCCCATCCCGGTCCCTTCCTCGTCGCGCCACGGGCCACCGCGCCGTCCGGCGGGCGCGCGCCCATCGCGCCCGGGGAATCGTGTCGCACCAGGCTGGCACAGTACGCGGCATGACGGCCGTCGAAGACACGGTATTGGCGTACTGGGACGCGTGCGAGGCACGGGACTGGGAGCGGTTCGCGGCGCTGCTCGCCGACGACGTGGTCTACCACCTGCCGCAGACCGGGAGCGGATCCGGGGCCGCGCGGCCCTGCTCCGCTTCAACCAGGAATACCCGGGCGACTGGCACCTCGCGGCCGAGCTGACCGACGCCACCGGCCGTGGCCGGCCAGCCCTACCCCGTGTGGTGGATCGGGCCGGGCAGGTCGGCCAGCGGGCGGCCGGAGCCGCCCCACCGGCCCGCCACGATCTGGGCGGCCACGCTCACCGCCGTCTCCTCGGGGGTGCGCCCGCCCAGGTCCAGCCCGATCGGTGAGGCGAGCCGGGCGAGCTGCGCGGCGCTCACCCCCGCCTCGCGCAGGCGCTTGCGCCGCTCGTCGTGGGTGCGCCGGGACCCCATGGCCCCCACGTACGCCAGCCGGTGGCGCAGCGCCAGCTCCAGCACCGGCACGTCGAAGCGCGGGTCGTGCGTCAGCACGCAGACCGCCGTGCGGCCGTCGACCCGGCCGGCGTCCAGCTCCGCCCGCAGGTACCGGTGTGGCCAGTCGACCACCACCTCGTCCGCGTCGGGGAAGCGCCGGGGCGTCGCGAAGACCGGCCGGGCGTCGCAGACGGTCACCCGGTAGCCGAGGAACGCGCCGATACGGGCCACCGCGGCCGCGAAGTCGATGGCACCGAACACGATCATCCGAGGCGCCGTGGCGTACGCCGCCACGAAGAGACTCACGCCGCTGCCGCGGCGCTGCCCGTCGTAGCCGTACCGGAGCAGCCCGCTGCGACCGGCCGCGAGCAGCCCGAGCGCGTCCGCGGCGGCCGCCGCGTCCAACCGTTCGCTGCCGAGTGAGCCGGCCACCCGGTCGCCGGTCAGCACGAGCCGCCGGCCGAGCCGCCGCGCCGGGTCGGCGGGGGCCACCGTGCCGGGCGGATCGGCCGCGTCGGCCGCGACGCAGGTGACGACGGCCGCCGGTGCACCGGCCCGGCGTGCCGAGACGACCTCGTCGAGGTGGGGGAAGCCGGCGAGGTCCACCCGCTCGACGAACACCTCCAGGATTCCGCCGCAGGTCAGGCCCACGGCGTACGCGTCGTCGTCGCTCACGCCGTAGCGGGTCAGCTCTGGCGTGCCGGTGGCGAGGACGGCGCGCGCCCGTTCGTAGAGGTCGGCCTCCACGCAGCCGCCGGAGACGCTGCCGGTGACCGTGCCGTCCGCCGCGACGAGCATCGCGGCGCCGGGTGGCTGTGGCGCGGACCGCCAGGTGGCCACGACGGTGGCCACCGCCACCGCCTCCCCGGCCCGGCAGCGCCGGTGCACCTCGTCGAGGACGTCCCGCACGCCGCCTCCCCTCCGTTCCGGCCGGACGGCTCGCGCCGGACGGGTTAAGTCCGGTCAACAGTCGCAAACCGGCTCTATCCGGAATATATGGTCGGGCCGAATACAAGGGGGTGCGAGTTGGCGAAGTCGTACCAGGCCACGAGGACGGCGCCGTCTCCGGACAGCGCCGTGGTGCGGGGGCCGGGCGAGGTCGAGGTCCGCCTGCGGGTGAACGGGCGGGACCGGACGATGCTCATCGAGCCGCGGGTGAGCCTGCTCGACGCGCTCCGGGACCGGCTCGAGCTGACCGGGACGAAGAAGGGCTGCAACCAGGGTGCCTGCGGGGCGTGCACGGTCTGGGTCGACGGTCGGCGGGTGCTGTCCTGCCTGACCCTCGCCATCACCTGCGAGAACCGGGAGGTGACCACTGTCGAGGCGCTCTCGGAGGGCGACACGCTGCACCCGATGCAGCAGGCCTTCCTGGACTGCGACGCCTTCCAGTGCGGCTACTGCACGCCCGGCCAGCTCATGTCCGCCGTGGCGCTGCTCGACGAGGGGCACGCCGGCGACGACGCGGAGATCAAGGAGTACATGAGCGGCAACCTCTGCCGCTGCGCCGCGTACCCGCACATCCGGGCGGCGATCCGTCGGGTGCGGGACGAGCAGGGAGGGCAGCGACGGTGATTCCCATCAGCTACTCCCGGGTCTCCGACGTGGGGACCGCCATCGGCACCGTCGCCGCCGACCCGGACAGCGCGTTCCTGGCCGGCGGCACGACCCAGATCGACCTGCTGCGCATCTACGTCGAGCAGCCCCGCCGCCTCGTCGACATCAACGACCTGCCGTTGAACCGGGTGGAGGAGCTGCCCGGCGGCGGGCTGCGCATCGGCGGGCTGGCCCGGATGAGCGACGTGGCCGAGGACCCGAGGGTGCGGCAGCGCTATCCCATGGTGTCCGAGGCGCTGGTGCTCGGCGCCTCCCCGCAGCTGCGGCACATGGCCACGGTGGCCGGCAACCTCATGCAGCGCGTGCGGTGCACCTACTTCCGCGACACCGACGCCGGATGCAACAAGCGCGCCCCCGGCACCGGGTGCAGCGCCATGGAGGGGGTCAACCGGGGGCACGCGGTGCTCGGCACGAGCGACTGCTGCATCGCCACCCACCCGTCGGACCTGGGAGTGGCGCTGCAGGCGCTGGACGCGGTGGTGCAGACCGAGGGCCCGGCGGGACAGCGGACCATCCCCATCGACGACTTCTACCTGCTTCCCGGCCAGACCCCGGAGCGGGAGCACCCGCTGGACCACGGCGAGCTGGTGACGGGCATCGACCTACCGCCGCTACCGGTGGCAGCAACCTCCCGGTACATCAAGATCCGCGACCGCGAGTCGTACGAGTTCGCGCTCGCCGCGATCGCGGTGGCCCTGTCGGTGAGGGACGGACGGATCGCCGAGGTCCGGTTGGCCCTCGGCGGGCTGGCCACGAAGCCGTGGCGGGCCCGGGCCGCCGAGCGGGAACTCGACGGCGCGCCCGCGACCGTCGAGTCGTTCACCCGCGCCGCCGAGGCGGAGATGGCGGGGGCGGTCCCGCACGGCATGAACGCCTTCAAGATCGAACTTGGCAAGCGGACCATCGTTCGCGCCCTCGCGGAGATGGCGCAGCAGGAGGGGACGAGATGAGCCCGGCGATCGGCGCGACCCTGAACCGGGTGGACGGCCGCTTCAAGGTACGCGGCGAGTCCCGCTACTCGGCGGAGGTCCCGGTACCGAACCTGGCCCACGCGGTGGTCGTGAACTCGAAGATCGCCAACGGCCGGATCACCTCGATCGACACCAGCGACGCCGAGCGGGCCGAGGGCGTGCTCGCCGTGCTCACCCACCGCAACCTGGGCCGGGTCGCCACCGTCCCGCGGCTGCTGCCGTCGCTGGCCGGCCTCGCCGCGCCCGGACAGACCTTCTTCCCGATGCAGGACGAGAACGTCCACTACGGCGGTCAGCCGATCGCGATCGTCATCGCCGACACCATCGAGCGCGCCGACCACGCCGGCACCCTGATCCGCGTCGAATACGACACGAAACCCGCGATCACCCTGGTCGACCAGGGTCGCGACCACGCGTACGTGCCGGAGCGGATCTTCGGCGGCCTGCTGCCCGGGAAGGGGGCCCGTGGCGACGTGGGGAAGGCGCTCGACGAGGCGGAGGTGCGCGTCGACGCCACCTTCCGCTTCGCGCCCAACCACCACAACCCCATCGAGATGTCCGCGAGCACCGCCGTGTGGGACGACGTCGACCGGCTGACCGTCTACGACTCGACGCAGGGGCCGAACTCCGTCCAGTTCACCCTCGCCGAGCTGCTCGGCCTGCCGCCGATCTCCATCCGCGTGGTCGCCCACGCCGTGGGGGGCAGCTTCGGCTCCAAGGCGATGGTCTGGCACCACCCGGCGCTCGCCGCGCTCGCCGCCCGGCACGTCGGCCGGCCGGTCCGGCTGGTGCTCACCCGGGAGCAGATGTTCACCTCCTGCGGGCACCGTGAGGAGCAGGAACAGCGGATCACCATCGGCGCCCGCGCCGACGGCCGGATCACGGCGCTGCGGCACCACAAGCTCTCTCTCACGTCACCGTTCGACGACTGGGCCGAGCCGTCGTTGCAGAGCGCGTCGGTGGCCTACCTCAACCCGAACTACGAGGGCATCTACCACCTCGTCCGGGGCAACACCATCACGCCGACCTTCATGCGCGCCCCCGGCGAGGCGAGCGGCATGTTCGCGCTGGAGTGCGCGATGGACGAGCTGGCCGAGCGGATCGGGATCGACCCGGTCGAGTTGCGGGTGCGCAACTACTCGGACACCGACCCGGAGAGCGGCAAGCCCTGGTCCAGCAGCGGGCTCAAGGAGTGCTACGCGCGGGCCGCCGAGCTGTTCGGCTGGCACGACCGCGACCCGCGGCCCCGGTCCCGGCAGGAGGGGCAGTGGCTCATCGGCACCGGCATGGCGAGCGCCCTCTACCCGGTGACCCAGCCGGTGAACCCGCAGCGGGCCCGGGCCCGGCTCTACAACGACGGCACGGCGGTCGTCGAGGCCGGTGTCTCCGAGTTCGGCACCGGCGTCTTCACGGCCATGACCCAGGTCGCCGCCGACGCGCTGGGCCTTCCCGTGGAGCGGGTGCGGTTCGTGGGCGGCAGCAGCGACCTACCGAACATCACGGCCGCGGTGGGGTCCGCCGGCACCAGCGCGGTCGGTTCCGCCGTGCACCTGGCGGCGTGCGAGCTGCGCGACCAGCTGATCCAGCGCGCGGTGGCCGATTCCCACTCGCCGCTCCGCGGCGCCGACCCCGCTCGGGTCGAGGTCCGCGACGGCAAGATGGTGCTCTGCGACCGGCCCGACGTCGGCGAGACGTACGCCGACCTCCTGCACCGGACCATGACGCCGGACGTCGAGGTGATCGGCACCTGGAACCCGCCCCCGCAGGACGCCGAGTACGGCGTCCACACGTTCGGCGCGCAGATGGCCGAGGTGGCGGTGGACGCCGACCTCGGGGTGGTCCGGGTGCGCCGCATGGTCGGCGTGTTCTCGCCGGGGCGGGTGCTCAACAAGAAGACCGCGCACAGCCAGCTCATGGGCGGGATGCTCTGGGGACTGGGCCAGGCGCTGCTGGAGGCCACCCGGATGGACCCGCGGCTGGGACGCTGGGCCAACTCCAGCCTCGCCGACTACCTGGTGCCGGTCAACGCCGACGCCCCGGACGTCGTGGTGGACACCGTCGAACTGCGCGACGACGCGGTGAACCCGATCGGGATCAAGGGCGTCGGCGAGATCGGCGTGGTGGGCGCGGCCGCGGCCATCGCCAACGCCGTCTACCACGCGACGGGCCGCCGCCAGTACGAACTGCCGATCACACTGGAGAAGCTGCTCTGAGGCCCGGGCCTGCGCGGCACCGGCCGGCCGGACCCCCGCGACCGGCCCGGCCGGGCGGGCCGGCCGGGCACGGGGTGGGTCAGCGGACCATGGAGCCGACGACGGGCTTGGTGAGCAGGGCGGACTGGTTGCGCTGGATGCCCGGGTCGAGGGTCTTGGCCACGAAGATGGCGTGCCAGATGCAGAAGATCAGCACCGTCCACACCTTGCGCGAGTGGTCCGCCTCCTCGCGCTTGTGCTCCTCGAGCAGCCGCAGCGCGTACGACAGGTCGAGCAGGTCGCCCGCGCCGGAGGTGGTGAGCACGTGCCGGGCCCACTCGTACATCTCGCCGCGCAGCCACACCCGGGTCGGGGTGGGGAAGCCCAGCTTCTTCCGGTTGACGATGGCCGGCGGCACGACGCCCTGCAGCGCCTGCCGCATGGCGTACTTCGTGGCGTCGGAGCGCGGCGGGAGCTTCAGGTCCACCGGGATCTTCGCGGCGACGTCGAAGACCTCGCGGTCGAGGAACGGCACCCGCACCTCGAGCGAGTGGGCCATCGAGATGCGGTCGGCCTTGACCAGGATGTCGCCGCGCAGCCAGGTGTAGAGGTCGACGTACTGCATCTTGGTGACGTCGTCCAGCTCGGTGGCCTCGGCGTAGATCGGCGCGGTCACGTCGGTGTAGCGCACCGAGGGGTCGTACCGGCGCAGCAGGTGCTGCTTCTCCTCCTCGGTGAACATCCGGGCGTTGCCGTAGTAGCGCTGCTCGATCGGGGTGGTGCCCCGCTCGAGGAAGCTCTTGCCCTTCACACCCTGCGGGATGGCCTTCGAGACCGCCCGCAGACCCTTCTGCACACCGCCGGGCAGACCGTTGACCGAACTCAGCGACAGCGGCTCCCGGTAGATGGTGTACCCGCCGAAGAACTCGTCCGCGCCCTCGCCGGAGAGCACCACGGTGACGTGCTCGGCGGCCTTCTTCGCCACGAAGTAGAGCGGCACCAGCGCCGGGTCGGCCACCGGGTCGTCGAGGTGCCAGACGATCTTCGGCAGCGCCTCCATCATGTCCTGCGGCCCGATCTTGGTCGGGATCGTGGTGACGTCGAGGTGGCGGGCCGACTCCTGCGCGACGTCGATCTCCGAGTAGCCGGGCACGTCGTACCCGACCGTGAAGGTGAGGATGTTCGGGTTGAACTCCCGCGCGAGGGCCACCACGGCGGTGGAGTCGATGCCGCTGGAGAGGAACGAGCCGACCGGCACGTCCGACCGCATGTGCATCCGGACGCTCTCGCGCAGCGTCTCCCGGATCTCGTGGTAGAGCTTCTGCTCGTCGTCGACCGGGCCGGGCCGGAACACCGGCCGGTACCAGCGGCGCACGTCGATCCGGCCGCCGGGTGACCAGGTGAGGTACTCGCCGGAGCCGATCCGGCTGATCCCCTTGTGCAGGGTGCCGGGCTCGGGCACGTACTGCAGGGTCAGGTAGTGGCTGAGGTTGGCCGTGTCGATGCCCGCGTCGCCCTGGTAGTTGGAGTGCGCGAAGGGCAGCAGCGCCTTCTTCTCGGAGGCGAGGTAGAGGCCATCGGCGGTCTCCAGGTAGTGCAGCGGCTTGATGCCGAAGTAGTCGCGGGCGCCGAACGCGCGCCGCTCCTGCCGGTCCCAGATGACGAAGGCGAACATGCCCCGCAGCCGGGTGACCACCTGCTCGCCCCAGTAGTGGTAGCCGGCGACGATCACCTCGCCGTCGCCGGCCGTGGCGAACCGGGCGCCGTAGTCGCGGACCAGCTCGTCGCGCAGCTCGATGTAGTTGTAGATCTCGCCGTTGAACGTGAGCAGGTACCGGCCCTCGGCGTAGGGCAGCGGCTCGTGGCTGGAGGCCACGTCGATGATCGCCAGGCGCTTGTGGGCGAACACGCCGTCCGCGTACCGGCCGGACGCGTCGCCCACGACCTCGACCCCGGTCTCGTCCGGGCCACGGTGGTGCAGGCATTCCAACGCGCCGGCGATGTGGTCGCGGTGCGCGGCGGCGTCACCGCGCGCGCTGAAGAAGGCCAGGAGTCCGCACATGGTGGTCATCTTTCCACGGGCGGCGAACGGCCGTCGCGGCCGTCCGGCGATCCGGACCGGCCGCCGGCCGGTGCCACCGCCTTCCCGACGCGAGGTACCGTCGCACCAGCAACGACGCGAAAGGGGACGGCGCATGACCGAGGAGCGCACCGACGGCAAGGCGACGGACGGCACCGAATCGCATGATCCGGACTTTCCGGAGGCGTTCCTGTCCTTCATGCGGCAGGGCTGGCGCGACAGCGAGCTGCCGGTGGGCCCGCGCCCCGAGGTCCCCCACTACGCCAAGCGCCGGGCCGCCCTCTCGGCCGCCTTCCCGGGCGAGACGCTGGTGATCCCCACGGGCAACGAGAAGGTCCGCGCCAACGACACGGCCTACGCGTTCCGGCCCGGCAGCGACTTCGCCTACCTGACGGGCGACCTGGACCCGGACAGCGTGCTCGTGCTGCGGCCGAACGGGTCCGGCCACGACGCCACCCTGTACATGCGTCCCCGCTCGTCCCGGCAGACCGACGAGTTCTTCCGCAGCCGCCACGGGGAGCTCTGGGTGGGCCGGCGGCACACGCTCGCCGAGAAGTCGACCGAGCTGGGCATGCCGACCGCCGACCTCACGGAACTGGACGCGGCGCTCGCCGACCTGGCGCCGGGGCGTACGCGGGTGCTGCGCGGCTTCGACCCGCACGTGGACGCGGCCGTGCGCCCGTACGACGGCGCGCGCGCCGAGGGCCAGCCGGCCCGGGACCGGGAGCTGGCGATCGCGATCTCCGAGCTCAAGCTCGTCAAGGACGAGTGGGAGATCGCCCAGCTCCAGGACGCGATCGACGCGACCGTCCGCGGCTTCGAGGACGTGGCCCGGGTGCTCCCCGCCGACCGGGCCGTCTCCGAGCGGCTGTTGGAAGGCGTCTTCGGGCTGCGCGCCCGGCACGACGGCAACGACGTGGGCTACAGCTCGATCGTGGGCGCGGGCGAGCACGCCACGATCCTGCACTGGGTGCACAACCACGGCGCCACCCGGCCGGGCGACCTGCTGCTCATGGACATGGGCGTGGAGAACCGCAACCTCTACACCGCCGACGTCACCAGGGTGCTGCCCGTGAACGGCCGGTTCACCGCCCTGCAGCGGCAGGTGTACGACATCGTCTACGCGTCGCAGCAGGCGGGCATCGAGTTCATCAGGCCGGGGGTGAAGTTCCGCGACGTGCACCTGACGTGCATGCGGGTGCTCGCCGAGGGCCTGGCCGACCTGGGTCTGCTGCCGGTGAGCGTGGACGAGGCGATGGACGAGAAGTCGACCGTCTACCGGCGTTGGACGCTGCACGGCTTCGGGCACATGCTCGGCATCGACGTGCACGACTGCGCGAACGCCCGCAAGGAGGCGTACCGCGAGGGCGCCCTGGGCGAGGGCTACGTGCTCACCGTCGAGCCGGGGCTCTACTTCCAGCCGGAGGACGAGCTCGTCCCCGAGGAGCTGCGCGGCATCGGCATCCGGATCGAGGACGACATCCTGGTCACCGCCACCGGCGCGGTGAACCTCTCGGCGGGGCTGCCGCGCACCGCCGACGAGGTGGAGACGTGGCTGGCCGCGCAGCGGGAGGCCGGGCCGCGCCTGCCGGGCTGATCCGGAGCACCGACGAACGGCGGGCCCCGCCGCCGGCTACGACGTCACCGACGTCCGCCGGCCGCGGGGCCCGCCGCGTTTGTGCTGCTCGTACGCCTCCTGCCGCGACTCGCCGGGTTGCCACCGCGAATGCCCGGTCCGAGATGAATGCGGGGTTTTCTCGGATAAGTCCTCGTCGCGAGGATCCTTCTCATACGGTGGCCATCAGAGGCTGCAACCGATTTGTAGCTGGTCGCGCCGTCTTCGGCTGGTGCGACCCCGTCTGGTAGCAGGAAAGGGCGGAAGGCTCTGATGTCCAGTGACGTAACGAATCCCGACGGTGGGGCCGCTCCGGCGCCGCCACCGAGGTCAGGACGGCGCAAACTCTGGGTGGCCGCCGGCGTCGCCGGCCTGACCGGCGTGGTCGCTCTGGCCGCGCTGGGCGGCCTGGCCGCGCGGGACGACAAGTCCGGCGCACCGGACCGGCTCTCCGACGCCCAGTCGTCGGCCCCGAAGCAGAACGTCAGCGACGCCGGCAAGGCCGAGGCGGGCGACGACGAGAACGCCAGGGGCGAGGACGCCAAGGGCGAGGACGACTGGGCCGGGGGCGACTGGAGCGGCCAGGGGGACCGCGCCGGCCAGGACCGTGACAAGGGCAAGGACGACAAGGGCAAGGACGAGGACCGCAAGGACGAAGACCGCAAGGACGAGGACCGTAAGCACGACGACAGGGCGAAGGAGGTGCCCTGCAACACGGACAAGCTGATCCAGGCGCTCGTCTTCGCCAACGACAACCACGGCGCGACGCTCCAGCTCGCCAAGCACTGCACCTACAACCTGACCCGCACCGACGAGTTCGGCAACGGCCTGCCGGTGATCACCGAGGACGTCACCCTCAAGGGCGACGACACCAAGATCGTCCGGGACGCCACCGCCGACGACTTCCGCATCCTCAACGTCGGCCCCGGCGGGCACCTCACCATCAAGGGCCTGACCATCAAGGGCGGCCAGACCACCGAACGGCGGGTCTCCGTCGACCCGGCGACCGTGTGGTCCCGCTACTCCAACTCGGTCCAGGCGACGGCCGCCGCCAAGGCGGGCAACCTGGCCAGCCTGGAGGCCGACACGGTGAAGGCCCGGGCGAAGGCCGGGACCGCCCCCGCCACGAAGCCGGCGGGCCCCAGCGACGCCGGCACCCTGGTCGAGGAGCCCGAGGTCAACGACGGCGCCGGCATCCTGGTGCAGCCGGGCGGCCGGGCCGACATCGAGTACAGCGAAATCGTCCGCAACCAGTCGGGCGGCAAGGGCGGCGGGTTGGCCAACTTCGGGCAGACCCGGATCAGCAAGAGCACCGTCGCGGAGAACACCGCGTTCCTCTACGGGGGTGGCATCTTCAACGCCGGCGTCCTCCAGGTGGACGAGTCGAAGGTCAGGGACAACGAGGCCGGCATCGGCGGCGGCGGCGTCGCCAACGGCGCGCCGGGCATCTTCGCCGACGACGTCGACGGCGGGTCGGTCTGGCTCTACAAGACCGAGGTCACCGGCAACAAGACCATCGGCTTCGGCGGCGGCATCCTCGATGTCGAGGGTGACACCAAGCTGGACGACGCGAAGGTCACCGACAACACGGCCGTGCTCGCCGGAGGCGGCATCGCGACGGCGGACAGCCAGCTCACGCTCAAGCACACCACCGTCGCCAAAAACAGCACAGTGGGTGTCGGTGGCGGCCTCGCCATCGCGTTCGACAGCGTGGCGACCATCGAGGACAGCAGCATCAGGGACAACGTCGCCGGGTTCTTCGGCGCCGGCCTCTTCGTCGAGGACAGCACCGTGACGCTGCGCAAGAGCGAGGTCGTCGACAACCGGGCCATCGGGCCGCTGGGCATCGGCGGCGGCATCTTCACCATCTTCGGCAGCACCGTAACGCTGACCGAGACCAAGGTGGTGGGCAACGTCGCCACCCTGCGACTGGGGGGCGGCATCTTCAACTCGCCGAGCAGCGAGGTGCGGCTGGACGACAAGTCGGCCGTCAAGGGCAACCGCCCGACCAACTGCTTCAACGTTCCCGGCTGCTTCGCCTGACCGCGAAGGGCTGGTCCACATAGAGGAAGGCCCCTCCGTGCCGTCGTCCACGGCACGGAGGGGCTCTTCCGTTTGCGCCGCCTCTGGGGCGGCCCGGCCCTGCTCGTCGTGTCCGCGCCCCGCCGGGCGGCCCTGTGCCCACTCCGCACGCACCCGCACCTAATGCGGGGTTCTTTCGGATATGGCCACGAGACGAAGAACATTCTCATACGTTGTGGTTCGGGAGCTACAACCGATTTGTAGCAGGGGACGCACCTCTGAGGCGGCGCGACCCTGTCTGGTACGAGGAGAGGGCAGAGAGCTCCGATGTCCAATCACCTAACCAACAACGAAGCCGCGGAGCCGGCTGCGGGGGCGAAGAGCCGCCGCAGGATCTGGCTCGCCAGTGGCGTGGCCGGGCTCACCGGTGTGGTCAGCCTTGCCGCGGTCGGCGTCGCGACAGGCGCCGGCGCGGCCGGCGCGGACGGCCTGCGGTGGGCCACCGCCCAGGTCAGCAGCGACGATGACCGGGGTAACGAGGGTCGCGACCGGGACGACAAGGGCAAGGACGAGGACCGCAAGGACGAGGACCGTAAGCACGACGACAGGGCGAAGGAGGTGCCCTGCAACACGGACAAGCTGATCCAGGCGCTCGTCTTCGCCAACGACAACCACGGCGCGACGCTCCAGCTCGCCAAGCACTGCACCTACAACCTGACCCGCACCGACGAGTTCGGCAACGGCCTGCCGGTGATCACCGAGGACGTCACCCTCAAGGGCGACGACACCAAGATCGTCCGGGACGCCACCGCCGACGACTTCCGCATCCTCAACGTCGGCCCCGGCGGGCACCTCACCATCAAGGGCCTGACCATCAAGGGCGGCCAGACCACCGACTACCTGAACACGCTTGAGCCGGCGGCCGTCTGGTCGGCGTACTCGAGCGCGGGTGACCTGTCGGCAGCCGCGCAGAAGGCCGGCAAGGTCGTGGCCACCCCGCAGCGGTCGGCGCTCAAGGCCGTACCCAAGGCCACCCCGAAGGCAGGTGTCGGCACACTGGTCGAGGAGCCGGGCTTCTTCGACGGCGCCGGCATCCTGGTCCAGCCGGGCGGCACCGCCGACATCGAGCGCAGCGAGATCGTGCAGAACCAGTCCGGCGGCAACGGTGGTGGCGTGGCCAACTTCGGCACCACCAGCATCCGGCAGAGCACGGTGACCGAGAACACCGCCTTCTTCTTCGGCGGCGGTGTCTTCAACGCCGGCGTGCTGAGGGTCTTCGAGGCCAACATCAAGAACAACGAGGCGGGCATCGGCGGCGCCGGCATCGCCAACGGCGCCGCGGAGATCTTCACCGACGACATCGACGGCGGCACCGTCTGGGTCGAGAAGACCGACATCAGCTCGAACAAGACGATCGGCTTCGGCGGCGGCATCCTCGACATCGAGGGCAACACCACGGTGAAGCAGTCGAAGATCACCGAGAACACGGCGCTCGTCGCCGGCGGCGGCATCGCCGCGGCGGAGTCCTCGCTGAACCTCTTCGACGTCAAGGTCGAGAAGAACAGCACGCTGCTCGCGGGCGGCGGCCTCGCCATCGCCTTCGACAGCGTGGCCACCATCGAGGACAGCAGCATCAAGGACAACGTCTCCGCCTTCATCGGCGGCGGCCTGTTCGTCGAGGACAGCGTCGTGACGCTGCGCAAGAGCGAGGTCGTCGGCAACCGCGCGGTCGGTCCCTTCGGCACCGCCGGCGGCATCTTCAACTTCTTCGGCGATGTGCGTCTGGACAAGTCGAAGGTGGCGTACAACAGCTCCACCAACGCTCCGGGTGGTGTCTGGACGAACAACGGCTTCCGGGTGGACGACAAGTCGGCCATCACCGCCAACCGTCCGACCAACTGCCTCGGCAGCCCGGACATCCCGCAGAACTGCTTCGGCTGACACCGACCGGTCGAGACAGGGACCGGCCCCCTCCCGCTGCGGCGGGAGGGGGCCGGTCCGCGTCGTGCCTCAGCGCTGGCGCACGAAGACCGCCACGCTGCGGGGCGGCACGGTGAAGGTGCCGGTGCCCCGGTCGAACGCCGCGGTGCGCAGCGCCGGGTCCGCCGAGGTGCGCAGCACCGGGTGCAGGGCCACGTCGGCGCCGCGCAGCCCGGGAAGCCGCTGCGTCGCCGTGTCCGGAGTGGCGTTGAAGACCACCGTCACCGACGACCAGCGCGGGTCGATGCCCCGACCGTCCAGCGTCATGGTGAGCACGCCGGGTGTCTCGCCCGGGCCGGAGAGCGGGAAGGCGACCCGCTGTTGCACCTGCTCGGCGGTTGCCAGCCCGAAGACCGGCGACGAGGCCCGGATCCGCAGCAGCTCGGCGTAGCGGGCGTCGGTGGTGTCGATCGCCGCGCAGTCGGGCACCAGCGCCGGGTCGGCCAGCAGCGGCCGGGCGTACGGCCACTTGTCCTGGTTGTCGGCGGCGGGCGGCAGGCCGGCGCCGAAGCCGTTGCCCTGGGCGCAGTCCCAGCGGATCTGGTTGAACCAGTCCCCCGAGTCGTACGAGTTGCGGTCCAGCGACTTCGAGCGGAGCCGTTCCGTGCCGGCGGTCACGAAGCCGGTGCCCTGGCCCAGCACGACCGTGCCCAGCGCGAGCACCTGCATCCGGGCACGGTCCGCCGCCGGGGTGTCCTGCGGCAGCTTGTACGCGAGCGCGTCGTACAGGATCTCGTTGTCGTGCGCGTCGACGTACGTGACCGCCTCCCCCGGCGCCGCCGTGTAGCCGGCCGGCGAGCCGTTGTAGTCCACCTGCGCGCCGGTGACCTCCCTCCCCGCCGAGTCGGTGAACCGGTAGCCGCGCAGGTTGCCGGTCAGCCCCACCTTGACCAGGTCCTGCTGGTGCAGCAGCCGGGCCCGCTGTTCGTCGGCCGTGCCGTTCACCGGGTCCCCGTTCGGGTCGGTGTAGAGCCCGGACGCGAAGCCCTGCACGCGCGGGTTGGCGTCGAACGGGCCGCCGCCGCGCACCGCGTCCCGGAGCCGGTCGTTGAAGGTGCCCACGCCCGTACCGGCCATGTTCACCTGGGTGGCCTGGACGAACCGGGCGTCGTTCGCCACCTCGCCGAAGTTCCAGCCCTCGCCGTAGAGCAGGATCGAGCGGCCGTCCACACCGTCGCGGGCCCGGGTCAGCCCGTCCAGCGCCCTGCGCACCGCCAGGATGTTGACCTTCGGGTGGTGGCCCATGAGGTCGAACCGGAAGCCGTCCACCTTGTACGCCTTCGCCCAGGTGACCACGGAGTCGACCACCAGCTTGCCCATCATGGCGTGCTCGGGGGCCGTGTTGGCGCAGCAGGTGGAGTTCGCCACCGTTCCGTCGTCCAGCAGCCGGTGGTAGTAGCCGGGCACGATCTGGTCGAGCACCGACTTCGGGTCGGCGCCGGCCGCCGACGTGTGGTTGTAGACCACGTCCATGACCACCCGCAGGCCGGCGCCGTTGATACCGGCCACCATGCGGCGGAACTCCGTGGTACGCGCCCCGCCGACGGGGTCGACCGCGTACCCGCCCTCCGGCACCGTGTAGTGCAGCGGGTCGTACCCCCAGTTGTAGCCGTCCGTGGCGGCCACCGCCGCGACGCACGCCTGCTGCCGGTCCGAGTCCGGCGGGAGCGCCGCCAGGTCGCAGTCGGGCTGCCGCTGGTCCTCCCGACGCTCGGGGATGGTCGCGAAGTCGAACGCGGGCAGCAGGTGCAGGTGGGTGACCCCGGCGTCCCCGAGCGCCCGCAGGTGCCGCATTCCCGCCGTGGCCGGGTCGGTGAAGGCGAGGAACGTGCCGCGCCGCCCGTCCGGCACCGTCGTGTCGGCGATCGAGAAGTCCCGCACCGACAGCTCCGAGATCTGCGCCCGGCTCGACGGCACCGCCGCCGGCTTGCGCAGCGCCGACCAGCCGGGCGGGGCGAGCGCCGGGTCGGTGAGGTCGACGATCTGGCTGTGGGTGGAGTCCGGCGCGAGGGCCACCGAGTAGGGGTCGGTCACCGAGGCGGTCGTCATCCGTTGCACGGCCGGCTGCCACGCCTGCACCTGGTAGCGGTAGTACTTCCCGGTCCACGACCGCTCGCCCCGCACCGACCAGACACCCGTACGGTCGTCCCGGCGCATCGCCACCGTCCGTGGCGGGGCGGTCGGCGAGTCGAACAGCTGCACCGACACCGTCCGGGCGGTGGGCGCCCAGACCGCGAGTGTCGGCGTCCGGCCGGCGAAGGTCGGCCCGAGCCGGGCGTCGGTGGCGCGGGCGTACACGTCGTCGAGCACGCCCGGGATCTGCACGCCGGTGATGGCCAGCAACGTCCCGTCGGCGTCGCGCTCCGTGACCAGCACCTGCCCGCGCAGCGCGGCCGGCACCCGGGCCAGGTCGTCCCGGGCCAGGGTGAACGCCCGGTACGCCCACAGGTGGGGGAAGGCCGACCGCTGCGCCTCCGTGAGCCCGTTGCGCTGCGCGGTCAGCGGCAACGTGGTGTACGTCCCGGTCAGCTCGCCGTCGACGACTGTCACACCGCCCGTCGGCGCGGCCACCAGGGCATACCGCCGGCCGTCGGTGGGCCCGGTCTGCCAGGCCACGGTGGACCGGTCGATCCAGTGCGCCCGCTGCTTCGTGACGTCGAGGTCCCCGCCGCCGGCGCCCGCGGTGGGCGGCAGCAGCCGGCCCGGCGTGGCCGCGAGCAGCCACACCTCCCGCCCGGCGGCCGCGAAGTCGAGCCGCTGGTCGTCCGGGAGATCCTTCTCGTCGCCCGAGTGGACGATGTAGCTGAGCCCGGTCGCGCCGGCCGCGAGCGGCACCCGGAACACGGCGCCGAACGCGTCGACGCCGGTCGGCTCCAGCGGGTCCGCCCAGTCCGTCGGGTCGGCGGCGCCGTCCCAGACGTGCAGCCCCCAGCCGTCGTAGTTGCCGTCCGCCCGCCGGTAGTGGATCACCGCGGTGCCCTCGTCGACGGGTGGGTCGGGCTCGCCGGTGGCCGCCTGACGGGTCGGATAGGTCGCGGGATCGCCCTGCTTGACCCAGACCTCCCCGGTCCGCGTCACGTCGATGGTCCGGTCCTTGTCCACGTCCTTGTGGCCCGCCGCGTCGACCACGAGGAAACCGACGGACCTCGCGCCCGGCTTCAGCTTGACCCAGGCGAACCGCCCGTACGAGTCCTCACCCGCGAAGGGCTGGCCCGCGGGCCACTGTGTGACGTACGCCGGGTCGATGTCGCCCCAGGCGTAGAGCCGCCAGTCGCCGTAGTCACCGGCGGGGCGCTGGTAGTGCACGACCGCCCAGTCCCGCGACGTCTCCGCGGCGGGGGTGCCCACGGTGGCCGTGGACCGCGCGGTGGCGGTGCGTCCGCGACCGTCGCGGACCACCGCCTTGTACTCGATCCTCGTCCCGCCGGCCAGCCCGGTCAGGTCGTGGTGCACGGTGTACGGGGCCCGGTGCGCGCTGCCCAGCAGCGTCCACGGCCCGCCCGCGACCCGGGCCGCCACCGTGACGGTGGCCAGGGGGTCACCGGTAACCTGGGCGGTCACCGCCGCCCGGGTGGCCACCGGCTCCCGCGGCGACGGCGCGGTGATCGTGATCGAGGGAGCACGGTCGGGGCGCGCGACGGGGGTGCCGGCCCGGTGCACCACGGCCGACAGCGGCGGCACGGTCACCGTCACCCGCCCGTCGGCGCCGGCGGTGACCGCACCCGACGTGCCGTAGATGCCGGTGAAGGTCGCGCCCGCCGACCACGTGTCCACGGTGACAGTCTGCGGGGTGTCGGCGTTGTTCACCGCCACCACGTACTCGGTCCGCTCGCTCGGGAGGATCCGGGAGACGGCGAGGACGCCGGGGCCGTCGGCCGCGTACCGGGTGACCTGGACGCCGTCGCGCAGGGCCGGGTGCGCCTTGCGCAGCGCGCCCAACTCGGCGATCGTGCGGTACAGCGGGTGGTTCGGGTCGTACTGGTCGGCGGCGTGGGTGCGGTCGGTGCCCAGCAGGTCGTCGTCCAGGTAGTCGGGCACCGCCGAGGCGAACATGTCCTGCCGGGCGTCCTTGTCCCCGCCCGGTCCCGTGAAGCCCTGCTCGTCGCCGGAGTAGACCACCGGCTGCCCGCGGGTGAGGAACATGAGCTGGTGGGCGAGCTGGTCGCGGCGCAGGTGGGTGCCCGGGTCGGTGCCGCCGCCGGCGATGAACGAGCCGATCCGGCCCATGTCGTGGTTGCCGAGGAACGTGGTGAGCCGGTTGGCGTCGGTGTCGCGGGCGGCGTACAGGTCGTCGCGCGCGTACACGTCGGCGAGCGTCTTCGCGGAGCCGGCGCCGGCCGTGTAGCCGCGCGCGGCCTCCTGGAACGGGAAGTCGAGGGTGGCCGGCAGCCCGCCGCGGCGCACGTACGTCGAGGTGACCTCCGGGTCGGCGCTGTAGACCTCGCCGAACATGGAGAAGTCCTTCTTGCCGGCGCGTTCGGCGGCCCGCTCGACGCCCTGGCTGAACTGCGGCCAGAAGTCGAGGTTGGTGTGCTTCACGGTGTCCAGGCGGAACCCGTCCACCCCGGTCGCGGTGACCCAGTCGGCGTAGATCTTCGTCATGCCGCGGACCACCTCGGGGCGCTCGGTCCACAGGTCGTCGAGGCCGTAGAAGTCGCCGTACTCGCTGTTCTCGCCCGTGAACGTGGAGTCGCCGCGGTTGTGGTACATCGTCGGGTCGTTCAGCCACGCGGGCACCTTGGCCGTCGCGTCGGCCGGGGTCGGGAACGTCGGGGTGTACGGGAAGGACTTCTCGTTCACGTCGGGGAAGTCCCGGGTGCCGTCGGCGTAGTTCCGGTCCTCGAAGGCGCGCCCCTGCGCGTCCCGGTACGGCGAGGTCGCCTTGTCCACGTAGGTGTACCGGTCCTCGGCGTACCGGATGACGTCGGCGGTGTGGTTGACGATGACGTCGAGGTAGACCTTGATGCCCCGCTGGTGCGCCAGCCGGACCAGCCGCTTGAGGTCGTCGTTGCTGCCGAAGTGCGGGTCGACCTGCGTGAAGTCGGTGATCCAGTAGCCGTGGTAGCCGGCCGACACGTCGGCCCCGCTGCCCTGCACGGGCCGGTTCCTGAACACCGGCGCGAGCCAGATGGCGGTGGTGCCGAGCCCCTCGATGTAGTCGAGCCGCTCCAGAACGCCCTTGAGGTCGCCGCCGTGGTAGAAGCCCTTGTCCACCGGGTCGTACCCGGTGCGGAGCCGGTCGCCGGGGAGCTCGCCGCGGTCGTTGCGCGGGTCGCCGTTGGCGAACCGGTCCGGCAGCACGAAGTAGAACTGCTCGGCCCGGGCCGCGTCGTCGCCGGCGGCGAGCAGCGCCTCGGCGGAGGGCTCGGTGCGCCACTGCGCCGCGCCGGCGGCCGCCGGGGCGGACGGAGCCGCCGCGTCCGTCGGGGCGGACGGGACCGCCGCGTCGGATGTGGACGCCGCGGCGACCGGGCGAACGGCGACCGGAGCACCGACCAGAGGGAGGGCGAGCAGCGCGGCGAGAGCGAGCAGGGCCTTGTGCGGCAGCGGCGGGGGTTTCATCGACGGCCTTCCTCTGGTCGTTGATTCGCCCGCACGCTAGCCCTTGCCGAAAGGTTCTGCAATACCTTGCAAACAACGTCGCAACACGGCAGTGAGCTTGCACAACGAATCGACCGGCACGCCGTTTCACGGCGACGGCCACGCCGGACCGGCGGCGGCGCGGGACCGGCGTGGCCGTCGCCGTGGGCCGGCGGCGCCGTGAGACCGGCGGCGGCGCGGACCGTCAGAGACCGGAGCAGCCGCCGCCGTTGACGGTGCACACCGTCGGCGTCGTGCTGTCACCCTCCACGTGGAACTGCAGCACCACCGACGTCCCCGACGCCAGGCGCTCGCCGCTCCGGTAGGTGTAGCCGCCGTCGCTCTGCCGCAGCGTCCCCTGCTGGGCGTTCGCCACCCAGGCGGTGGACAGCCGGCCGCCGGAGAACGCCAACCGGACCTCCCAGTCCTGGCCGGTCCGAGAGGTGTTGCTGACCTTCACCGCACCGATGAAGCCGCCCGTGAACTCCCGGTCGACGCCGTAGCGGCCGGTCACCGCGGGCGGTGCCGGCGGCGGGGCGGAGATCCGCGGACTCGGCGCCCCCTCCGGCGCCTCGGCCGACGCTCCCGCCGGTGACGCCGTCCGGGACGGGCTCGGGGCGGACGGCGACGACGAGCGGACCGACGGGCTCGGCGACGGTGTCGAGGACGAGGGCGCGCCCGCGCTCGACGGGGCCGTCGTCCCCGCGGTCGCGTCCGCCGTCGTGGCCGCCGACGGCCAGCGCGGCGTCGGCAGCGGCGCGCCGGCGTTCGCCGGACGCGCGCTCCCCGGCCCCGGGCTACGGCCGCGGTACGTGCTCAGCGCGACCACCAGCAGGACCACCATGACAACCACCCCGGCGAAGACCACGATCCACGGCGAGGACGCGATCGCCCTCCCCGGGGACCGTCCCGGGTCGTCACTCGTGCCGCCCATGTGTCTCCCTCCGCAGCCGTGGGGAGCGTAACGGTCAACCGACCGCGCAGTCGTTCCCGTTCACCGTGCAGCCGACCAGCCGGTCGTCCCTGTCGCTGCGGTCGTACCGCAGCCCCAGCTCGACGCTCCGGCCCGTCCCGAGGCGGCTCGTGCCCCGCAGCACGTACTGGCCGTCGCCGCGGTAATACATCCGGACACCGGTGCCGGCGAAGACCTCCACGTCCCGGACCCGACCGCTGAACGTGAGCCGCACCGTCCACTCCTCGGCGCCACCGGTGCCATTGTGGACGTCCAGCTCCGCCTCGACGTCGTACCGGTCGGCGTCCCGCACCCGGTAGGTGGCGGTCAACGTGCCGCCGACGAGCGGCGCCGGCTGCTCGGCGGCCGGCGCGGACGAGGGGCGGGGCGGGCGCGGAGCGCCGGTCGTGGGCCTCGCCGTTCCCCGCGACGGGCGCGTCGCTGCCGTCGCGCGGCTCCTCGCCGGAGTCGGCGAGGCCGAGGCGGACGTGGAGGCGGACGCGGAGGGCTGCGCCGGCGGGATCGGCAACGCGAGCGGCGGCACCGACGCGGCGACCGGCTCCGGCTCCCGCACGCGGAAGGACAGCGAGGCGACGAGCAGAAGGGTCGCCAGCGTCAGCACGCCGAGCAGGACGACGATCCACGGCACCGACGCCAGCATCCTGGGCGCGCTCCCCGGGGCCGGTTCTCCGGCAGGCCGCACAGGCATGAGTCCCCTCTCGTTCGGGCCGACCCGCCAGAGTAGTCAGCGCGGGCCACCGCGGGAACGGCGGCGTCGCCGAACCGACCGACCGGACGGCACCCGGCGCCGCGAACGGCTGGCGGACGGCGGCGCTCCGGTCAGCCGGTGCGTACGACGGTGCAGATGACGGGGCCGCCGTCGCCGCTGCGCAGCAGGTAGCGGTAGCGCTCGCCCGGGACCCGCGCGCCCTGGCTGTCCAGGAACTCCCACTCCACGGCGACCTCGGTGAGCAGCGCGGAGACCGGCTGCACGTCCTCGATGAGCGCGTGCGCCGCGACCAGCTCGCGCTCCTGGTAGTCGGGCGCGGCACCCACGAAGGAGAGCGCCACGGCGGCCAACGAGTTGAACGAGAAGCTGTAGGTGTCGGTGACCACCAGCCCCGGCAACGCGTAGCAGCCGGCGAGGGCGGGCACGTCGCCGGCGGTCAACGCCACGCCGTACCGGTCGAAGAAGTCGGCCAGCGTGCCGAGGTCGGTGGAGGCTCTCACGGCGCAACCTATTGCCGCTGGCCACGGCGGCCAAACCTCAGCGCGCGGGAACGCGCACCTCGATCTCGGCGCCGAGGCGGGCGCCGGCCGACAGGCCGAGGTCGTCGCCGCTCCAGAAGCGGCCCGGGTCGTACCAGTTCGGACGCCGCCCGGCGGGCAGCAGGCCCATCGCCTCGTACGTCACCGCCACCACCTCGGCGCAGTACGCGGTCTCCAGTGTCCGGTCCGCGCCGGCCGCCGACGGCCGCGCGCCGCGACCGGGCCGGGGCAGCTGCGGCACCCGGCCGCGCACCCACCGCCAGGCCAACTGGGCCGTCGACGGGAACGGCGTCCCGTCCAGCCTCGCGACGGTGCGCAGCACCGCGTTCTCCATCTCACCGTCCGCCGGCGGGTCCAGCTGGCGCAGCCAGGCCCGCTGGCCGTAACGGTTGGCCCAGACGCGGACCGCGTCGGCCAGATCGTGCAGCTGCACCCCGCGCTGGTGGCCGCCCGACCACATGTCCGGCAGCGACCGGCCCAGCTCCGCGTGCCACATCAGCGGCGGCATGTCGTCCAGCACCACCGCCATCCCGACATGGTTCACCGGGCTGTTCGTGGTGAGCTGGATGGCCCGGTCCGGCACGCTGCGGCCACGGAACACCCACAGGTCGCCGGTGCGGGTCAGCTCCACCGCCTCGTCCAGGCTGATGCTCATAGGCGTCTACCCTAGGCCGATGCGGCTACGGATGCGGTGGTGGAAGGTGCTCGGGCTCGCCGGCCTCGCCGGTGTCGCGGCGACCGGTGTCGTGATCGCCCGGGCCGAGCGGCGACGCCGGGCGTACGCCCCGGAGGAGATCCGGGAGCGGCTGCGCGCCCGGCACGCGGAGGCCACCGAGCCGCGCCACGACGGCGGCTGAGGAAACGCCGGCGTCAGCCGTCGTCGTACTGGTTGCCGTCCCAGCGCCCGCCGATCGGCGGGGTGTCCAACCGGAGCGGCCCCGCACCGTTGCCCGCCAGGTCGTTGTCCTGCACCCGGCAGGCCACGCAGCTCCCCCGCCCCGTGATCCAGAGCCCGTACGTCTGGCTCGGCTCGTCACGGTGGTCCCAGACCCGGTTCCCCCGAACCGTGGCCGAGTCGAACGGCGCGTTGACCGTGATGCCGGCCCGGACCGGCGGCGGCTCCGGGAGCGCGTACGCCATGCCCGGCGCCGGGGTGTCCTCGTTCCAGGCGGTGTAGGTGTCCGGCCGGATCTCGGCGAGCGCCAGTTCGGTGTCCGTGTTGCCGGCCACCACCGCCGTGTGGGACCCGACCCGCAGCACCTTGCCGCGGTGGCCGTCGGCGGGCCAGTGCGCCGACCGGTCCGACATGGACCGCGGGCCGTACCGCACCGACTCGCCGCCGCCCGTCGCGGCCGGGGCGCGCCGCCGGCCGTTGTTGCGGACGCGGTTGTTGACGACCGCGGCGTCGGCCATCGGCCGGTCGATGCGGATCCCGTCGAGCCCGTTGTCCCAGATCTCGTTGCTGTCGACCACCACGTCCAGCGCCGGGCCCCGGTAGCCCCGGCCGAGGTCGTGCTCGTGGTAGCCGTACGCCCCGTTGCCGCTGATCCGGTTGCCGCGGACGGTGTACGGCCCCGGCGTGTTGCCCATGCTGATCCCGTCGCCGACATTGCGGTCGATGACGCAGTCGGTCAGCAGGCCGCCGCGGCCGGCGACCCCGGCGGTGCCGTTGGCGGAGACGTCGAAGCCGGCCTCCAGGTTGCCGGTGAGGGTGCAGGCCGACACGATGAGACCGTCGGCGCCCCAGTCCGAGATGCCGAAGCGGTTGGCCTGGCTGTGGCAGCCGATGATGCGGATGCCCCGCGGCGGCGCCCAGTCGTCCTTCTGCAGCTCCAGGAAGATTCCGTTGGTGCCGTTGCCGAGCGTGGTGCAGTTGGCGATGGTGAGCCGCTCCACGTCGCCCCAGCCGCCGATGCCGACGCCGATGCCCGCGCCGCCGATCTCCTCGCCGGTGTCGAGCCGGCCGCAGCCGACCACCACGCACCCATCGATCAGGCTGTCCTGAAGGAAGTCGCAGCCCAGGCCCGTCGCCCCGGTGTGGTGGATGTAGAGGTTGCGGAACACGCCCCGGACGACGTACTGGAGCCCCAGCCCCTTCGCCAGGTAGCTGTACTCGGCCATCGCCACGCCGGACCCGTCGATCTCGAAGTCGGCGAAGGTGCAGTCGGCGATGTGCCGGTCCCGGTCCGCGCCGTGCTGCACCGTCGTCCAGAACGCCAGCGGCGTCGGATCGGACCGGTTTCCCTCGTTGCTCAGCACGAAGCGGGTGGCCGCCGGGCCCGCCCCCACCAGCGACACCCCGCTGCGCCAGATGGTGCCGGCGTCCCGAATGGAGTAGATGCCCGGCGGGCAGTGGATGACCCGCGGCCGCCCGTCCGCCGCGTACCCTTCGCCGAGCCGGTCCACGAGAGCGGACAGCGCGGGCTGGTCGTTGGTCACCCCGTCACCCTGCAACCCGTGGTCCCGGGCGTCGCAGTAGAGCGGCGCGCCCGCGACGGGCGTGGGCCGCTGCGCGACGCTGGGCAGGCCGTGCTGCGACACCCGACGCCCCCTCCGCGATCGGTCCTCCCGAGCCGCGGGGCGCATTCCCGCTCGCCGTGGCGGGAAACTCGGGGGACGGGCCGCGCCGCCGTGAGTCCCCGTGCGGGACCGCCGTGAGTCCTCGTGCCGCCGCCGTCAGTCCTCGTGCCGCCGCCGTCAGTCCTCGTGCCGCCGCCGTCAGTCCTCGTGGCCCGGCGTTCGGTCGACGGCCTCGTTCAGCGCCTCGGGCGTTCGGGCGAGCAGTGCCGTGCCGTCGTCCAGGAGCAGGATCGGCCGCTGGATCAACTCGGGGTGCGCGACCATCGCGTCGATCCAGCGCGTCTCGTTCGCGTCGTCTCGCGGCCAGTCGGCGAGCCCCAGCTCACGCGCCGCCGGCTCCTGCGTCCGGCACACCTCCCACGGCCGGGCGCCCAGCCGGCGCAGCACCTCCGTCAGCTCCGCAGCGGTGGGCGGCTGCTCGAGGTAGGCCCGCAGGCGGTACGGCACCCGGGCCTCGTCGAGGGTGGCCCGCGCGGTGGCGCACTTCGAGCAGGCCGGGTTGTTCCACATCTCCATGCCGGCCATCGTGGCAGGCCCCCGGTGAGACGAAAAGATCGACCGGGTTCCGGCGCGGTCGGTGCCCCAGCGGCGTGATCGGCTCGTGCTCGGTGAGGCGCGGCGTCTGGCGGCGTGATCGACGCGTGTCCCCCGAGGCCGCGGTGTCCGGCGGCCGTGATCGACGCGTGTGCCCCGGCGCGCGGCGACGGCCGGCGGGTGTTGTCGCCGTCGCCCCGTTCGGCCGTGATCGACTGCATTCCGGCGATATGGCGGTATCCGGTGCTCCCGGACACCGCCACATCGGCGAAACGGAGTCGATCACGCACGTCAAGCGCGCATGTCCGGTTGACCTCGTTCCCGGGCCGCGTTGGATGTCCGGTTTACGGTCGGTCGTCCCGTGGCCGGGGTCACCCCACCGCCGGAATCATCGCCGACCCCGGGTCGTTGAACATGGTTGCGCCGCGCGACCCCCACCCCCGAGGCCGCGAGCAACCGGCCCCGGCTGCCGGAACACCCGGCCGCCGCAGGTGGTTGACAACCCCGGCGCCGCAAGCCCGGCGCAAAGCCGAGCCCAGCCGGCGCGTGGAACCCCCGACCGCGGAGCCCCGACGGAACATCCGACCGGCCCCGCCGGTTGGACCCCCGACCGCGGAGCCCCGGCGGAACATCCGACCGGCCCCGCCCGTTGAACCCCCGGATCACGGGCCCACGGAACCCGCCCTCGGAACCCCGCCGGAACGCCCGGCCCGCCCGGCGGAATGCCCGCACCCGCCCCCGGGGCGGAATGCCCCGCCGGCCCGCGGGGCGGAATGCCCCCGCCGGCCCCCACCGTTACACCCCCCCGGCCGCCGAGCAGGCCACCCCCGCCCGGCAGCCCCCTCGATCTTTCCACCGCGCGACACCCCCCAGCCGTCGCGCAGGCACACCACACCCCCGAACCAGAAAGGCACACACCTCATGCGTACCGATCTGATCCGCAAGACCGCACTCACCACCGCCGGCCTCGCCGCCACCGGCATCGGCATCGCCGCCCCGGCGATCGCCGCCCACGCCGACGCCAAGCCCGCCGCCCAGACCCAGACCCAGCGCGGCCACGGCCAGCGTGAGCTCAACGTCCGCTACGAGGCCCAGCCGAACTTCTTCTACTGCGGCCCCGCCGCCACCCGCAACGCCCTCTCCGTCCAGGGCAAGGACATCAACGTCGACGCCATGGCCAAGGAAATGGGCACCACCGAAGCCGGCACCAACTCCATCAACGACATCACCCCCGTGCTCAACAAGGAAACCGGTAAGAACGCCTACCACAGCGTCGAAATCTCCAAGCCCACCGCCGACGACAAGCAGACCGACCAGCTCACAACCGATGTCGTCCGCACCGTCGACGACGGCCGCGCCGTCGTGGCCAACATCGCCGGCACCACCACCGACACCGACGGCAACACCCACTCCTACGAAGGCGGCCACTACATCAGCGTCGTCGGCTACCGCGACAACGGCCACCAGGTCAAAATCGCCGACTCCGCCGACCCCAACACCGCCTCCTACTGGGTCAGCGTCGACCACCTCGCCGACTGGATCGCCACCCGCGGCTACTCCACCAACTGACCCAACCGTCCAACCAAAAGGGCCGGCCCCCACCACGGGGGCCGGCCCTTTCGTCGTCGCCACAAGAGCGACCGGCCGCTCCGGCGACGGGCGGCTGGCGGCTGGCGCTCAGCGGGTCCCGGCGGAGACCGTCTCGTCGCGTTCCGGTTCGCCGTCGCTGCGGTGGGCACGCCGCCGCAGCCACCAGGTGGTGCCGAGCCCGGCGAGCACGGCCACGACGAGCCCGGCCCAGGAGAGGTCCTTGAGCCAGTGCTCGGCCACCCGTCCCAGGTGGAAGAGAAGGTACGTGGTGGTGAAGGCCCAGAGCAGGCCACCGGCCGCGTTGGCGATCAGGAACCGGCGGTACGGCACCCGGAGCGCGCCGGCCAGCGGGCCGGCGAGGATGCGCAGCAGTGCCACGAACCGGCCGAAGAAGACGGCCCAGACGCCGTGCCGGGCGAAGCTCAGTTCGGCGCGGGCGAGTTGTGCGGGGCCGAGGTGTCGAGGGAAGCGCCGGCCCAGCCGGGCGAGCAGCGGCCGGCCGCCACGCCGGCCCGCCGCGTAGCCGATCGAGTCGCCGACGATGGCGCCGAGCGCGGCGGCGGCCGCCACCCACTCGGGCTCGACGGCCCCGGTCGCGGCGAGCAGGGACGCGCTCACGAGCGTGATCTCGCCGGGCAGCGGTACGCCCATGCTCTCGACACCGATCACCCCGGCGACGATGAGGTAGACCGCGAGCGGCGGCAGCGCCACCAGCCAGTGTTGTACGTCCAGCACGCCCTGCCCCTCCCCGTTCCGGCCTCGAACCCTACCCGCGGCGCCGCGGGTAGGGGTGTGCGCCGAGGCGGACGGTCGCCCAGCGCGCTCAGCCGGCCGGGGCCAGGAACTCGAGCCGGTTGCCGTGCACGTCCTGGGTGTGGAAGCGGCGCATGCCGGGCAGTTCGTCGTCACCCCAGGTGACCGGCACGCCGGCGGCGGTGAGCCGGGCCGCGAGGGCGTCGAGGTCGGGTCGTACGAGGGCGGGGTGGGCCTTGCGCGCGGGCCGGAAGTCGTCCTCGACACCGAGGTGCAGTTCCGCGCCGTACCCGGTGAACCAGCATCCGCCGCGGGCGGCGAGGGCGGGCGGTTTGGGTTTCTCGGTCATGCCGAGCAGGCCCGCGTAGAACGCCCGGGACGCGTCCTCGGCACCGCGGGGGCAGGCGAGCTGGACGTGATGGATCATGACGTACCTCCTCGTTCCGCACGATGGCACGAGGTTGCGTTTATAGCAAGACGGACGTACGGTTTTGTTGCGCAAGGGTGCGGGTAAGTGTTGCCTAACCTCGGTGGCACCCGGCCCGGTGCGACAGACTGCTCAGGACTACTCACGGTCGCTGGTGATGAAGGAGTACGACGTGGCGAGCCTCGACACCTTCGGTGCGAAGACCCAGCTACGCGTCGGAGACGCGAGCTACGAGATTTTCAGGATCGACAAGGTGGACGGCCACGACCGCCTGCCGTACAGCTTGAAGATCCTGCTGGAGAACCTGCTGCGGACCGAGGACGGAGCGAACATCACGGCCGACCACATCCGCCAGCTCGGCGCGTGGGACCCCACGGCCGACCCGAGCGTGGAGATCCAGTTCACCCCGGCGCGGGTGCTCATGCAGGACTTCACCGGCGTGCCGTGCGTGGTCGACCTGGCCACCATGCGGGAGGCCGTCCGCGACCTGGGCGGCGACGCCACCAAGGTCAACCCGCTCGCCCCGGCCGAGCTGGTCATCGACCACTCCGTCATCGCCGACCTGTTCGGCCGCGAGGACGCGTTCGCGCGCAACGTCGAGCTGGAGTACCAGCGCAACAGGGAGCGCTACCAGTTCCTGCGCTGGGGCCAGACCGCGTTCAACGAGTTCAAGGTCGTGCCGCCCGGCACCGGCATCGTGCACCAGGTCAACATCGAGTACCTCGCCCGCACGATCATGGAGCGCGGCGGCCAGGCGTACCCGGACACGGTGGTCGGCACCGACTCGCACACCACCATGGTCAACGGTCTCGGCGTGGTGGGCTGGGGCGTCGGCGGCATCGAGGCCGAGGCCGCCATGCTCGGCCAGCCGGTGAGCATGCTGATCCCGCGCGTCGTCGGCTTCAAGCTCTCCGGCGAGATGCCGGCCGGCACCACGGCCACCGACCTGGTGCTCACCATCACCGAGATGCTGCGCAAGCACGGTGTGGTCGGCAAGTTCGTCGAGTTCTACGGCCCGGGCGTGAGCGCCGTGCCGCTGGCCAACCGCGCCACCATCGGCAACATGTCCCCCGAGTACGGCTCGACCGTGGCGATCTTCCCCATCGACGGCGAGACGATCCGCTACCTCCAGCTGACGGGCCGCGACGAGCAGCAGGTCGCCCTCGTCGAGGCGTACGCCAAGGAGCAGGGCCTCTGGCACGACCCGGACGCGGAGCCGGACTACTCCGAGCGTCTGGAGCTGGACCTCGGCACCATCGAGCCGTCGCTGGCCGGCCCGAAGCGTCCGCAGGACCGGGTGCCGCTGGGCAGCGCCAAGACGCTGTTCCGCTCGGCGCTGAAGGACTACGTGGCCGCCGACGAGACCGGCGCCGACCGGGACCGCAAGCCGGGTGTGCCGCAGCTGGAGAAGCCGTACGGCGTCGAGGGCCACGCCGACGAGGCGAGCGCCGAGTCGTTCCCGGCCAGCGACTCGCCGGCCAACGGGGTCAACGACCCGGCCGACGCCCCGCGCGACCTGGAGACCGCGGCGGTCGGTGCCGGCGGGCGGGCCACCAACCCGATCCGGGTCACCGGCGCGGACGGCACCGAGTTCGAGCTGGACCACGGCGCCGTCGTCATCGCCGCCATCACCTCCTGCACGAACACCTCGAACCCGCAGGTCATGATCGGCGCGGCGCTGCTCGCCCGCAACGCGGTCGAGCGGGGCCTGTCCCGCAAGCCGTGGGTGAAGACCACCCTGGCTCCCGGGTCCAAGGTCGTCATGGACTACTACGAGCGCGCCGGCCTCACGCCGTACCTGGAGAAGCTCGGCTTCCACCTGGTCGGCTACGGCTGCACCACCTGCATCGGCAACTCCGGCCCGCTGCCCGAGGAGATCTCCGCCGGCGTGAACGAGGCCGACCTCGCGGTCGTGTCGGTGCTGTCCGGCAACCGGAACTTCGAGGGCCGGATCAACCCGGACGTCAAGATGAACTACCTGGCGTCCCCGCCGCTGGTGGTCGCGTACGCGCTCGCCGGCACCATGGACATCGACCTCGCCAACGAGCCGATCGGCGAGGACAGCGAGGGCAACCCTGTCTTCCTCCGCGAGATCTGGCCGAGCAGCGCCGAGATCCAGGACGTCATCGCCTCGGCGATCGGCGCCACCGGCTTCAGCGCCGCGTACGCCGACGTCTTCGCCGGCGACGAGCGCTGGCAGTCGCTGCCCACCCCGACGGGCGACACCTTCGCGTGGGACGCCGACTCGACGTACGTGCGCAAGCCCCCGTACTTCGAGGGCATGGAGCGGGAGCCGAGCGCCGTCTCGGACATCTCCGGCGCGCGAGTGCTCGCGAAGCTGGGTGACTCGGTGACCACCGACCACATCTCCCCGGCCGGTTCCATCAAGGCGGACTCCCCCGCCGGCAGGTACCTGGCCGAGCACGGTGTGCCGCGGCACGAGTTCAACTCGTACGGCTCGCGGCGGGGCAACCACGAGGTGATGATCCGGGGCACGTTCGCCAACATCCGGCTGCGCAACCAGCTGGTTCCCGGGGTTGAGGGCGGCTTCACGGTCAACCACCTGACGGGCGAGCAGAGCTCGATCTACGACGCCTCGGTGGCCTACCAGGAGGCGGGCGTCCCGCTGGTCGTGCTGGCCGGCAAGGAGTACGGCTCCGGCTCGTCGCGTGACTGGGCCGCCAAGGGCACCATGCTGCTCGGTGTCAAGGCGGTCATCGCCGAGTCGTACGAGCGGATCCACCGCTCGAACCTGATCGGCATGGGCGTGCTCCCGCTGCAGTTCCCGGCCGGCGAGACCGCCGACTCGCTGGGGCTCAGCGGCACCGAGACGTTCACGATCACCGGGGTGACCGCCCTGAACGACGGCGACACGCCGCGTACGGTCAAGGTCACCACGGACACCGGCGTCGAGTTCGACGCGGTGGTCCGGATCGACACCCCCGGTGAGGCGGACTACTACCGGCACGGCGGCATCCTGCAGTACGTGCTGCGCCGGATGATCACGAGCTGACGCACCACGGTCGAAGGGCCCCTTCCCGCTTCGGCGGGGAGGGGCCCTTCGCTCGCGAGCGGCGGGGACGCGGGCGCGCTCAGTCCATGACGCGGGCGTCGCGGGTCTTCATGGCGTGCTCGAGCAGGGTGATGAGCACCTCCTTGCTCGACTCCCGCTGGCGGGCGTCGCACAGCAGCACCGGGACCCCCGGGTCCAGGTTGAGCGCCGCCTGCACCTCGTCGAGCCGGTACTGCTTGGCGCCCTCGAAGCAGTTCACCGCCACCACGAACGGCGTGCCGCGCCCCTCGAAGTAGTCGATGGAGGGGAAGCAGTCGGCCAGGCGCCGGGTGTCCGCGAGCACCACCGCGCCGATGGCGCCCAGTGCCAGCTCGTCCCAGACGAACCAGAACCGGTCCTGCCCGGGGGTGCCGAACAGGTAGAGCACCAGGTCGTCGCTGATGGTGATCCGGCCGAAGTCCATGGCGACCGTGGTGGTGCTCTTGCTCTCCACCCCGGACAGGTCGTCGATGCCGACCCCGGACTCGGTCAGCACCTCCTCGGTGCGCAACGGGCGCGTCTCGCTGACCGCACCGACCATGGTGGTCTTGCCCACACCGAACCCGCCCGCGACCAAGATCTTGATCGCGGTGGGCAGTGGGGTCGCTCCCGCCGGCCGCTCAGAGGGCCCGTAGTCCATTGATTACCGCCTCGAAAACACTGTTGTCGGGAAGACCGGCCGAGGTGCGCGGCTCGCGGACCTGGACCAGGTTGCGGGCCACCAGGTCACCCAGCAGGACGCGGATGGTGCCCACCGGCAGGTCCAGGTGGGCGGCGATCTCGGCGACGGACTGCATGCGCTGGCAGAGCCCCACGATCGCCACGTGCTCCGGCCCCAGGCCGATTTCCGCGCCGACGTCGGCGCGGGTCGCCGTGACCAGCGAGATCAGGTCGAATGTGCCGGTGACCGGGCGGGCGCGGCCACGAGTGACCGCGTACGGACGCACCACCGGCCCGGCATGGTCGTCCACCCACTGGTGCTCCGCGGACTCCCCCTGCACCGTCATCGCGGCTACTTCTCGCCGGTCGACTGATCGGCCGTACGGGTCGGCGAGGCCACGTGCTTGCCGACCCGGGTCACGAGCATCGCCATCTCGTAGGCGATCAGCCCGACGTCGGCGTCCTCACTCGCGAGGACCGCGAGGCAGGCGTTGCGGCCGGCGGCTGTGACGAAGAGGAACGAGGACTGCATCTCGATGATGGTCTGCTGCACCTGCCCGCCACCGAACCGCTTGCCCGCGCCGCGGGCCAGGCTCTGGATCCCGGCCGCCATCGCGGCCAGGTGCTCGCCGTCGTCCCGGCTGAGTCCCTGCGAGGAGGCCATCAACAGGCCGTCCGTCGAGAGCGCGACCGCATGCTCGGCCTGCTTCACCCGGCCGACCAGATCATCCAGCAACCACGTCAGGTCGGCACCCGATGCCGTCTTCTGGGCCACTCGTCGTCCTCTTCTCCACCGGCGGATGTCGCCGCGTTTCGTCTGGGCTGACCGTTCCGTCGCGAGCGGGTTCCCGCGTCGCGGGCGTACGGTCAGGTCGCTTGCTGCTCGTCGGCGTCCGGGCCCGCGCCCGGCGCAGGAGCGTCGCCAGCACCGCCGAGCAGGCGGGCGGCGTCCGTCCGGCCCCGGCGGGTGCCGGTCTGGTACGAGCTCATCATCCGGCGCACCTGCTCGGGCGGCCGTACCGTGTCCTCGTCCTCATCAGCGGCGCCGCCGGCGGGATCGTCACGCAGTTCGGGGACGATGTTCGCCTGCCGGACCCGGACCGGCAGGCCCGAGTCGGTGCGCGCCGACGGGATGCGCGCCGGAAGCGGGCCGGCCTCGGCGCCGGGCCCGCCGTCCGGTCCGGTCGCGGCCGGACCGTCGGCGCCGGAGCGGCGGACGGTCATCGGCAGTCCGGTCGGGACGGTCGGCCCGTCCAGCGCCGCCTGCTGCTCCGCCGCCCGGCGGGTGCGGGTCGGCAGCGCTTCCGCGGGAGGCCCGCTCCGGGTGCGGGTGGGCAGCGTCTCGGCCTCGTCGCCGGGCCCGTCGGCCTGCGCCACCGGCGGCTCCGGTCGGGTGGGGGCGGGTGGCTCGACCAGCGCCACGGGTGCCGCGGGCAGTGCCGGCGGCTGCTGGGGCGCGGGAACGGCCGGTGCGACCTGCGCGGGCGGGCCCGCGGGCGCCACGGCGGGAGCCCCCGCGGCGCGGGGCGTGGCGGGGATCCCGCCGGAGGTCTCCGGGTCGTCGGCGTCGGTGACCAGGTCGATCGGGATCAGCACGACCGCCGTCGTGCCGCCGTACGCCGACTCCTTGAGCTGCACCTTGACGCCGTGGCGCTCGGTGAGCCGGCTCACCACGTAGAGGCCCAGCCGGGAGGCGTTCGCGAGGTTCAGCTCGGACTGGTCCACGATCCGGTGGTTGGCCGCGGCGAGGTCCTCCGGGGTCATCCCGAGCCCGCGGTCCTCGATCTCGATGGCGAACCCGTTGGCCACCATCTGCCCGCGCACCTCGACGGTGGTGTTGGGCGGCGAGAACGACAGGCCGTTCTCGATGAGTTCCGCGAGCAGGTGGATGATGTCACCGACCGCGCGGCCGGCGAGCGACACCCGCCCGATCGGCAGCACGTTGACGCGGGTGTAGTCCTCGACCTCGGCGACCGCGCCCCGGATCACGTCCACCATGGGCACGTTGCGGCGCCAGGCGCGGCCGGGCGTCGAGCCGGAGAGGACGATCAGGTTCTCCGCGTTACGCCGCATCCGGGTGGCCAGGTGGTCGACCCGGAACAGGTCCTCCAGCTCCTCGGCGTCCTGCTCGCGCCGTTCCATGGCGTCGAGCAGGGTGAGCTGGCGGTGCACCAGCGCCTGGGTGCGCCGGGCCAGGCTGAGGAACACCTCGCGGACGTTGCGGCGAAGCTCCGCCTGCTCGACGGCCGTGCGGATGGCCGTCTCCTGCACCCCGTTGAAGGCCTTGCCGACCTGGCCGATCTCGTCGTCGCCGAACTCCAGCGGCGGCGCCTCCTTGGCCACGTCGACCTCCTCGCCGTGGCCGAGCCGCTCCACGACGCTGGGCAGGCGCTCGTTGGCGAGCCGGAAGGCGGCCTCGCGCAGCCGTTCGAGCTGGCGGAGCAGGGCCCGGGCCGTGGTGATCGAGACGATGATCGAGGCGATGACGGCGAGCAGACCGAGACCGGCGGCGAGCACCAGCCGCACGACGACCATGATGCCGACCGGCATGGCCCGGGACACGACGTCGACGCCGCCGGCGATGATGACGTCGCGCAGGCCCTGCATGGCGGGGGCCGCGGCGTCGTTCCACTCGGCCGTCTGCACGGGCGGCCGGCCCGGGACGTTGCGGGCCCGGACGACCTCGTCCTCGAGCGCGCGGAACCGCTGGAACGGCTCCCCCGCGATCGTCCGCTCGAGGCGGTCTCGGTCGCTGCTGGCCATGTCGATCGCCGTCTGCTCGGCGAGGAACCGCTGCGCCCCGACGAGCTGGGCGAACTGGGCCTGCTCGGCCACCGTCATCCGGCCCGCCGCCAGTGCGCCGGTGAGCAGGGCGTCCTCCTGGGACACCAGCTCACGGGCGCGGTTCAGGCTGATCAGGGCCGAGGTCTCCTGCGCGATCTGAGGGTCGTCGAGACCACCGAGCGCGTCGAACACGCGGAAGATCGAGTCGACGACGCCCACGTAGGCGGCCATCGTGGTGGTGCGGTCGATGCTGCGGCCGTCCACACCGGACCGGGTCTCGTCGAGCCGGTCCAGAGCCCCGAGCAGGTCGTCGATGCGGTGCTCGAGCTGCTCGCTCGCCGGCACCTCGGTGCGCCAGTCCCGCACCGACTCCCGGAACTCGGACGCGTACTGGTCCGTGCGACGCCGCTCGGCCGTCAACTCCTCGAGCTGAGCGGCGTCCGGCCCGCCCAGGTAGGCCAGCGACAGCCGGCGCTCCTTCTGCAGCTGGACGAGCAGCGGGTCGCTCGGCTCGAAGACCCGCGTGTTCAGCGTCTGGACGCCGAGCAGGTTGAACCCGTCCCGGACGGTGACCCATGCCGCGAAGGCCCAGAGCGCGACCAGCGACACGAGCAGGGCAATGACTTTGGTACGGAGATTCGTACTGCGGGAACCCATCACACCGTCCTGGCCGGATATCTGGTCATGTGCCCGAGCATGGGTATCGGCGCACAAATCGACTCCGGCGCACGCTAGCAGTGTCGGGTTGTTCACTCAAGCGGTCCTGATCATGGCTTTGCGGGCTAGGGTCGCCCGTCGCTCACCCGGACGTGGCGCCGCCCTCCGCGAGCCGACGGGCCGCATGCACCGTGGCCTGCACGATCAGGGTCGGTCGATACAGATCCTTGTCGTGCCAGAGATCTGGATCACCGTCCACATCGTCCGCTCCGGACAGCCAGGCCGCGCCCCGGCCGACCGCCGCGGCGGCGGAGGCGGACCCCGCCCGGCGGCCCGCGGCCGTGAGGATCTGCACGGCGTACGCGGTCTCCTCGGCGCTGCCGGCCCACCGCCCCCAGGACCCGTCCGGGCGCTGGGTGGCGAGGACCCACCGCGCCGCCCGCTCGACCGCTCGCCGCGCCCCGTCGCCGTGGCCGTACTCGGCCAGGGCCAGGGTGGCGCAGCACGTGGCGTAGTACGGCGAGGCGTGCCACCGGTCCGACCACCGGCCGTCCGGCTCCTGCTGGTCGAGGAGCCAGCCGGTGACCCGGCGCACCGCGGACGCCAGCCAGGACGCGGCCGGCCCGCCGTCGGGCAGGAGGTGCCCGAGGGCGTCGAGCACGTGGGCGTTCGTGGTGATCGACGCGCCGTCCTCCCCCGGCCAGGTGCAGAAGTGCTCCCCCGTGTCGTACGGCCGCAACGCGGTCGGATCCACCGGGTGCCCCAGCCGGGCGAGCGCGTAGAGCGTGGCCGAGGTCGTGTCGGCGTCCGGCGGCAGGCCGGGGCCCGTGGGGGTGCCCGCGGGGCCGAGAGCGGCGCGCAATCCGTCCGTCAGGGCGGCCGGCACCCGCATCGGCACGCCGGCCCGGGACAGCGTGCCGAGCACCCAGGAGCGTTCGAACACGGCGATGGGGCTGGCGCAGGGCACCGGGCCCCCGTACTGCCGGACCAGGTCCTCGAGGTAGCGCCGGCCGGGCTCGTCCCGCTCGGGACGGGCGCCGAGCCAGGCGGCGGTCGCGGCGGGCGAGGCGCCGACCGTGCCCGGGTCGACCGGGCCGACCCCGACGGCCCGTCGGGCGGACGGGCCGACCACCTCGAGGGCGTGCGCGAGCTTCTCCGGCAGCGGACGGCCCGCCGCGAGCAGCATCCGCACCCGGTCCAGCCGATCACCGTCCATTCCGTCCGGCAGCGGCAGCGGGCGGGCGCCGCGCCAGCGCGCGAGCGCGTCGACGGGCTGGTCCCGCAGCGCGTCGAGGCGCCCGGCGAGCAGCTCGGTCATCGCGGGGACGATCAGGTCGGTCGCGGGAAGGTCGGGCGGCGGCGGGGCGGTCGGGCCGGTGAGCCGGTCGTGGAGCGCCACGAGTCCGTCGTGGACGGCGCGCACGAGCCGTTCCCGGCCGACCGGACCGCCGTCGCGGCGCAGGAGGGCGGCCAGCAGCGCCTCGGTGGCGCTGAGCGTGGGCACGAGGGCGTACCCTTCCGGGCCGCCCCAGGCCCCGTCCGGGCGCTGCCGGGCCACCAGCCACGCGATCCGCTCGTCGTGCCCGGTCAACCACGGCGCGAGGCTGACCACCCGACCGGTCTCGTACACCGACGGGGAGGAACGCCCTGCGGGTTCCGCGAGCATCGCGGCGAGCAGATCGCCGGCGGTGTCGGCCGCCGTCGCCCGCTCCGCGAGCGCCGCGCTCGTCGGGGCGCCCGGCGCCCCGGTCACCGTCCACGGGCTCCCATTCATCGGCTGCCCCAGAAGTCCGTCGAACCGTAGAAGCCGCTCGTGTAGCCGAGCTGGCGGGTCAGGTAGCGCGCCTCGCGCGGGCACCGGTGGGCCAGGTCCGCGAGCGTCTCCCGGCAGCGGTCGGTGAGGGCCGCGGCCCGCCGCGCCACCTCGGCGCGATCGCCCACCAGCGTGATGGCGTTCAGGTCGCCCCACTCGCGATCGCGGTCGTGGGTGGCGAGGTCGTTGACCAGCCGCAGGACCCGCTGCACCTCGTCGCTCGCCGCGATCAGCTCGGGCAGCCGGCCGTGGGTCCCGGCGTCACCGGTACGGATCCAGTGCGCGACGTTGACCACCGTGCAGGCGAGGTTGTCGGCGTTGTCGAGGTACTCCTCGTAGCTGGGCGGCTCACCGGCGGCGACGGCCTCCCGCCAGTCCCACTCCCGCGCCATCGCGGCGAGCGTGCGCCGGACCTCGTCCCGCCACACGCCGCGTGCCTCGGCGTAGCCGGGCGCCCCGGCCAGTTCGTCACGCAGCTCCGCCAGGTACCGCCCCAGCGGGTCGTTCGCCGCCGGCTCGGCCCCGTCGACCACGGCGAGCGTGTCCGCCGTGACCCGGTCGACGTCCTCGCGCGACTTCGCGAGGTAGTCCACCTGCCAGTCCAGGGCGAAGCCCCACAGCACCGCCCGGTTGGCGAAGCGCAGCTCCTCGGTGGTGCACCACGGAGAGCTGAAGGCCATGGCCATCGAGATGCTGGTGTACAGGGCCGGGTCGAACGGCCGGGCGGAGAAGAGTTCCGGGTGGGTGGCCGCCAGCCGTTGCAGGTCACGCTGGCCCTTCGCGGCGAGCGCGCAGATCCTGCCCTGTTCGGCGGCGAGGGTCATCTCGTCGTCGGTCTGTCGCACGTCCACTCCTCAGGCCGCGTCCGCGGCGCTGGTCAGCGTCAGCTCCACCCGGGTTCGCGGGCGCAGCGCGGCGGCCAGCCGCAGCCCGGGTACGCCGGAGCGGCGCAGCCGGAAGCGGTAGCGGCTCAGCATCGTGGCCAGGATGAGCTGCGCCTCCAGGTAGAACAGGTACATGCCGAGGCACTGGTGCGGCCCGCCGCCGAACGGGAAGTGGGCGTAGCGGTGCCGGCCGCGGATCCGCTCGGGCGTGAACCGGTCCGGGTCGAACTCGTCGGGCCGTTCCCAGAACGCGCTCATCCGTTGTGTGATGAGCGGGCTGGCCACCATCGTGGCGCCGGCCTCGATGGTGACGCCGTCGATGACGTCGTCCGCGACCGCGCGGCGCGGGATGATCCACCCGATCGGGTAGAGCCGCAGCAGTTCGTCGAGCACCATCCGGGTGTACGGCAGCTGGGTGAGGTGCTCCCGGCGGACCGGCCCGTCGCCCACCACCCGCGCGATCTCCTCGTACAGCCGCTCGGCGACGTCGGGCCGCTCGTCGAGGTGCGGCCAGAGCCAGGTCAGCACGTTGATGGTGGTCTCGGTGGTGGCCGCGAACATGGCCACCGTGTCGTTGCGCACCTGCTGCTCGCTGAGCTGCCGGCCATCCTCCGTACGCGCCCGCCAGAGGGTGGAGATGACGTCGTCGCCCTCCTCCGCGGTGGCCTTGGACGCGCGCACGATCGGCAGCAGAACGTCGTCGACGATGCGCTTCGCGCGCCGGAACGGCCGGTCGCCCGGCATCGGCAGCGACAGCGGCGCGAACGGTACGACGATCCGCGGGATCACGGCGGTGGCGATCACGTCCTGCGCGTCGACCACGCGCATGGCGTCCGTCACGGAGATCTTGTCGCCGAAGAGGACCTTCATGATGGCCCGGCACACGATGCGGGACTGCTCGACTCCGATGTCGACGGTGCGACCGTCGCGGGACGGCTCGTCGAGGTCGTCGACGGCCTGGCGGATCGCCTCGGCCATGCCGTCGACCAGCGCCTCGATCCGCTTCGCGGTGAACATCGGCTGGAGGGTCCTCCGGCTGGCCGACCAGATCTGCCCCTCACCGAGGATGCCCTCGCCGAAGAGGCGCTTCACCGGGCGCCAGAACAACCCGTCGCCGGCCCGCTCGTAGTTGGCCGCCCGTTCGCGCAGCACGTGCTGCACGTGCCGGGGGTGGGTCACGAGGTACGGGCGGAACGAGCCGAGGTTGAGGCGGATGAGCTCGCCGCCGGTGCGGTTGCCCACCTCGATCAGCGCGCGGGCCGGGTCGCGGAGGAGGCCCGGCACGATCTGGTGCAGTGGGACGGTGACCGCTCGTCGACTGCCGGGCTGCCCGATGTGTGGCGATTGCACCTCCGCCGAACCCCCTTTGGCAACTGTCCGTCGTGGAACGACTCTTCCGAGTCAGCACTCAGCCGAGCATGCCATTGCTTCGTCAAACTTCTCTAGTCGCGCACAGAGAAAATTTCACGGTCGCGAGTCGCGTCCCTGGTAAGGGCGCCGGACGGAAATCACGATGGGGAGAGATCCCGCACACACCCGCCCCGCCCGGACACCCCGGCGGCGCCCGAGCGTGACGCCTCCGGCCAGGATGATCATGGCGCGGCCAACCTACCGTAGCGCCGCCGGCACCGGCGCGGGTGGGGGAATCCGCGCGGCTGCCGGGACCCTGTGCCAGGCTCTTGGTCATGGACGACAAGACCATCCTGAACCGGATCTCCGAGTTGGTCGACGAGGAGCACCGGTTGCGCGCGGACGCGCAGGCCAACGAGTCCGGCACCGACGACGCCGCCCGGGACCGCCTGCGTGAGCTGGAGGAGTCCCTCGACCAGTGCTGGGACCTGCTGCGCCGCCGGCGGGCCGCCCGGGCGACGCACGGCGACCCGGACGCCCAGGGCGTACGCCCCAAGCCGGAGGTCGAGCGCTACCTGCAGTGAGCCGACGGGTGGGCCGGGCGACCCGCGGGCGACCCGGCCCACCCGGCTCAGCGGAGGCCCGCCTCGCGCAGCAGCTCCTCGGTCAGCGCCGCCGGGTCGACCTCGGCCGCCGGCAGGCCCCGTGCCGCGAACCACGTGCTGACCACGCGGACGTCCCGGGCCAGGAACTCGGGGCCCTGCGGGTTGCCCACCACGTCGACCACCTGCGGCAGGTCGATCAGGACGAGCCGGTCCCGGTGCACCAGCAGGTTGTACGGCGACAGGTCGCCGTGTGCGTACCCCGCGCGGGCCAGCACCACGAGCGCGTCGACCAGCTGGGTCCAGAGGTCGCGCAGCGCGGCCGGGTCGGGCCGGAGCTGGGCGAGCCGGGGCGCGGCCTGCGCCCCGTCCGGGTCGCCGAGGAACTCCAGCATGAGCTCGGTTCCGCGCAGCTGCACCGGGTAGGGCACGGCGATGCTGCCGTGCTCGGCGCCGACCTCCCAGAGCCGGGCCAGCGCCGCGAACTCGGCCGCCGCCCACTGGCCGGCGATCAGCTGCCGACCGAACGCCGTCCGGCCGGCCATGGCGCGGTTCTCGCGAGAGCGGCGGACGCGCCGCCCCTCCAGGTAGCCGGCGTCCCGGTGGAACAGCCGGTGTTCGGCGTCCCGGTACCGCTTGGCGGCCAGCAGGCACGCGCGGTCGGTGCCGGGCACCGCCCGGCGGACCAGGTGGACGTCGGCCTCCTTGCCCGTCTTGAGCACACCGAGGTCGGTGTCCTTGGCGGCCAGCTCGGTGACCAGCCAGGCGGGGTGCGGCTGCGGCCCGTGCACGGCGTCGTCCCAGGACGACCAGCGCTCGCCGGTCTCCGGGTCGGGGTCGGCGTCCGGGTCGGTGGCGACCGGCTCGGAATGCCGGCCGCGCTTCAGGAAGTGTGGTTCGTCGTCGTCGAAGCGGCGCTTGCCGCGGGTCCGGCGCCCCTGCGCCGGAAGATCGTGTTCGCGCACTGCGGTGTTGGTCCCTTGGTCGAGGCTGATGGAGGCAGGTGGAGACGACCTGCAAAGACGGCCATGACCGACCTCCTCTCCTCGACCGGGCGCACGCCCGGTGCACGGTGCGCCGACCATGCTCACCGGCGTTCCAGCCCGGGTCAACCGAATTAGGCGGAACGACGCGCGCCGCTCAGCGCGCCAGCACGGCGGCCACCGCGGCGATCGCGCCGTCGGCCGTGCGGGTCGGCGCGAACCGGCCGTCGGCCCAGGTGCGCCCCCGGTGCAGCCACACGCTGGGCAGGCCGACCGCCGTTGCGCCGCCGATGTCCGCCTCCGGGCCGTCACCGACCACCCAGGCCCCCCGCAACGGCATCCGGACCCGCTGGGCGGCGAGCGCGAAGATCCGGGGGTTGGGCTTGCTGACGCCCGCCTCCTCCGAGATGACCCAGTCGGCGACGTAGCGGTCCAGCCCCGTACCGCGGATCTTGGCCTCCTCCTGGCGTACCGACCCGTTGGTGACCACCACCGGCACCCATCCGGCCGAGTCGGCGATCCGCAGCGCGCAGGCGATCAACGGGTCGAGCCGGCTGTGGGCGACCACCCCGTCGTGCAGCTCCTCGACCAGGTCGATCGAGGGGATGCGCAGCGCGTACCGGTCGCGGATGGCGTCGGCGACGTCCCAGCGGTCGGTCAGCCCGTCGGCGTCGATCGAGAGCAGCCACTCGATGTCGGCCGAGGGCGCGCCGATGGAGTCCAGGAAGCGCTGCCCCCAGACGCGGAACGCCCCGGCCCGGTCGAGCAGGGTGTTGTCCAGGTCCAGGAGGAGCAATGGCACTCGGGCACCCTACGGGAATGAGCGCACCTCTCGACAGGTCCGTTACGTGAACTCCTCAGCCGAGCAGCGAGAGCCGCGCCGGACCGAGGTCGGACAACCGGTCGGTGAGCATGGTGTGCGCCGCCCGGGTGGCCGCCAGTTGAGCCGGGTCGAGCGTCGCGACGAGCACGTCCTCTCCGGCGTCCGCGCCGCGGGCCAGCGGGCGTCCCTCCGGGTCGTAGACGGCGGCGCCACCGTTGAACCGCCACGGTTCCGCGCCGCCCACCGCGTTGGCGAACACCACGAACATCGTGTTGTCCAGCGCCCGGGCCGGGTAGTAGAGGTCCCGGCGATGCTCGGAGCCGGCCAGGTAGCCGCTCGGGCAGAGGTAGCCGTGCGCGCCGTCGGCAGCGGCGGCCCGGCCGTGCTCCGGGAAGCAGCCGTCGTAGCAGATGCCGAGCCCGAGCCGCCAGCCGTCGACGAGCAGGGTCGCGCCCCGGTCGCCGGGATCGAACAGGTCCCGCTCGCCGCCCCAGAGCTGCTGCTTGTCGTAGCCCACCCGGACGCTCCCGCCCCGGTCGACGACGAGCGACGAGATGGTCCGCCGGCCGTCGGCGTGGCGCACCGCGGCGCCGACCACCACGGTCACGCCGCCGGCCACGGCCGCGGCGCGCAGCGGCTCCAGGCGGGAGTCCTCGACCGTGCGGTCCTCGGCGGCCACCACGTCAGTGCCGGCCGGGTCGGCCGCGAGGGTCGGCGGATGGTACGCGGGAAGGAACAGCTCCGGCAGGACCGCGATCCGGGCGTCCCGCCCGGCGGCCCGCTCGACCAGGCGGGCGGCGGCATCCGCGTTGCGGGCCACGTCGCCCGGGACGGGCTGGGCCTGGACGGTGGCGACGGTCAGCGGGGCGGGCGGCAGGGCGACAGGGGGTGGCGTCACGCGGGCGATGGTAGACCGAGGCGGAAACCGGGCACTATCCCCGGCGCTCCCAAGCCGTACGTACGGTTTGCAGGACGCGCGGCCACCTGGGACGATCGTCGCGTGCCCAGAGTAAGCCAGGACCAGCTCGACGCGCGGCGCCAGGAGATCCTCGCCGCCTCGCGGGCGTGTTTCGCCCGGCACGGCTACGAGGGCGCCACGGTGCGCCGGCTCGAGGAGGCCACCGGCCTCTCCCGGGGAGCCATCTTCCACCACTTCCGGGACAAGGACTCGCTCTTCCTCGCCGTCGCCGAGGACGACGCCGTGGCGATGGTCGAGACGGTGGCCCGCAACGGTCTCGTGCAGGTGATGCGGGACCTGCTGGCCGGGGCGATGTCCCCCGACACCACGGGCTGGCTGGGCACCCAACTGGAGGTGTCGCGGCGGCTGCGTACGGACCCGGCGTTCGCCCGGCGGTGGGCCGAGCGGTCCGCCGCGATCGCCGAGGCCACCCGCGAGCGGCTGGCCCGGCAGCGGGACGCCGGCGTGCTGCGCGAGGACGTCCCGATCGACGTGCTGGCCCAGTTCCTCGAACTCGCCTACGACGGCCTTGTGCTGCACCTGGCGATGGGGCGCCCGGCCGGCGACCTCGGCCCGGTGCTCGACCTCGTCGAGGAGGCCGTCCGCCGCCGCTGACCGGCCGCCGACGCTGACCGGCCGCCGACGCTGACCGGCCGCCGACGCTGACCGGCCGCCCGACGTGTGCGCGCCCGGGCGGCGTGCGGGCGGCGGTGATCGACCGGCGGCTTGATCCACACCACATCGCCGATGTGGCGGGGTCGCACGCGCCGGAACCGCGCCACATCGGCGATCCGGAGTCGATCTCGCTGATCGCCCGCCGCCGGGCGGGACGTGGAACGGTGGGCTGGACGCCCGTCGCCACCCGGCGGTCGCCACACCGGAGCCGCCCGCCCGACGGTCGCCACACCGCTGCCCCGGGGCGTCCACCCGCGCGAAGCGGGAGCGCGGTGATGGCGGCGTTGCTCCACAATGGGGCCGCCGACCCTCCGGTGACAGGAGCAGCCCATGAGCGTCCTCGCCGCCCCGGACGACACCTGGGGCATTTCCGGTCCGACCTTCCTCCGGTTCTACCTCGCGGCGGCCGCCCTCGTGGTGGTGGTCTCCGTGGTGCACCGGATCCGGCTGTTCGCCGGCCGCGACGGCGGCATCGGCGGCATGGGCGGCATCGGCGGCAACGGCCGCGAGGGAGGCGACGCCCCAACTCTCAGCCCGCAGCAGGCCGCGTACCTCAACGGCGGCGAACCGCTCGCCGTGCAGGCCGCGCTCGGCGGCCTGCGCAGCAGCGGCGCGATCGGCGTGGCGGCGGACCGCCGGCTGCTGGTCACCGGGCCGCCCCCGGCCGGCGCCTCGCCGCTCGACCAGGCGGTCCACCACGCGGCCGGGCGCCACGCGCGGGTCCGCGAGCTGCGCCAGGACCAGTGGGTCTCCCGTGCGCTGGACGAGCTCCGCGAGGGCCTCGAGCAACGCGGCCTGCTCCTGTCCGCCGCGCAGCGGACGGCCGCGAAACGTGGCGCGGGCGCACTGATCACCCTGCTCATCGTCGGTGGGATACGCGCGTTCGTGGGGCTCTCCAACAGCCGGCCCACCGGCTACCTGATGCTGAGCCTCGTCGCGCTCTTCGTGGCCCTCCTGTTCCTGGGCCGGGTGCCGCGGATGACCCGGGCCGGTCGGCGCACGCTGCGCACCCTGCGCCGCCGGCACCCCCACCTCGAGCCGTCGTCCGCGCCGGCGTACTCGACGTACGGCTCGGCGGGAGCGTCCATGGGGGTGGCGCTGTTCGGCGCCGCGTCACTGTGGGCGCTCGACCCCGGCTTCGCCGAGCAGGCCGACATCGGCACCGGCAGCGGCTGGGCGTCCGGTTCGAGTGGCGGCGGCTCGTGCGGGGGCGGTAGCTCCTGCGGCGGTGGCAGCTGCGGCGGGGGTGGCGGCTGCGGCGGGGGCGGGTGCGGCGGATGACCGGGCCCACCGGTGTCGGCATCGGCTGGCGCCCGGAGATCGCCGGGTTCGTCGCCGAGTTGCCCGGCCTGCGCTTCGTCGAGGTGGTCGCGGAGTCGCTGACGCCGGCCGGCCCGCTGCCGACCGGGCTTGCCGAGCTGCGCGAGCGTGCGGTCACCGTCGTACCGCACGGTGTGCGCCTCTCGCTCGGCGGCGCCGACCCGGTCGAGCCGGCCCGGGTCGACCACCTGGCCGCCGTCGCCGACCTGGTCGCCGCCCCGCTGGTCAGCGAGCACATCGCCTTCGTCCGGGCCGGCGGGCTGGAGGCCGGCCACCTGCTGCCGCTGCCGCGCACCCGGGCCGCCGTCGACGCGGTCTGCGCCAACGTGGCCCGGACGCAGGCGCGGCTGCCCGTGCCGATCGCGCTCGAGCCGATCGCCGCGCTCTTCGACTGGCCGGACGACGAACTCGACGAGGCGGCCTTCCTCACCGAGATCCTGGAGCGCACCGACGCGTTGCTGCTGCTCGACGTCGCCAACGTGTACGCCAACGCGCGCAACCGCCACACCGACCCGCTCGACCTCATCGACCGTCTGCCGCTGGACCGGATCGCGTACGTGCACGTGGCCGGCGGGTCCGACCACGGCGGCTTCTACCACGACACGCACACCGACCCGGTTCCGCCCGAGGTCCTGGAGCTGGTCGCCGAGCTCTGTGCCCGGCGGCGTCCGCCCGCGCTGCTGCTCGAACGTGACGGCGCCTACCCGCCGGCCGCGGCCCTGCGCGCCGAACTCGACGCCCTCGCGGCAGCGTCGGGCCACCCGGTGGTCACGTGAGCGGCGGGCGCGGTCCCGAGGACCGGTCCGCGCCCGAGGGGGCGGGTCGGCGGGCGCCGGAGCGGACCGGGCCGCCGTCCGCGCGGGAGGGGACGGACCCGCCGTCCGCGCGGAACGGGACGGACCCGCCGTCCACGCCGGAGCGGACGGGGCCGCGGACGGCGCCGCACGGCGTCGACGACCTGGCCGTCCGGCAGGCGGAGCTGGTCGCGGCCCTGGTCGCCGGTGGTCCGGTCCCGCCCGGTTTCCCGCCCGCGCCACTGGCCGCGGCCCGCGCCGCGCTGCTGCGGAAACGGGCCGGGGAGGTGGCCCGGCACTGGCCGCTGCTCGCCGCCGGTCTCGGCGCCGACTGGCCAGCGACGTTCGCCGGCTGGGCGGCCGGCCGGCCCACCGAGGGGTCGCTGCGGGACGGCTGGGACCTCGCCCGCGCGTTGCGTGATCGGGGCACGCTGCCTCCGCTGGGAGCCGAGGAGCTGGCCGTCCGGGAGGCCGGCGCCCGCTACGACGGCCAGGGCCCGCCCCGCCCGCGCCGGCTCCCGGCGGTCGGCCGCGCCGGTGGCGCCGTCGCCGCGCAGCTCGCCGGCCGGGTCCGCCTGCTCCGTGCCGCCCGCCGCGGCGGCGGGCCCGCGGGTGGCCGGCGCTGAGCCCGTACGGCAGGATCGGCCGCATGGATCTCGGACTCACCGATCGGGTGTACGTACTGACCGGCGCCTCCCGGGGGCTCGGCTACGCGACCGCCGAGTGCCTGGTCGCCGACGGGGCGCGGGTGGTGCTCTCGGCCCGGGACGGGGACGCGGTCGCGGCCGCCGTGAAGCGTCTCGGCGGCCCGGATCGGGCGGTCGGTCTGACCGCCGACCTGTCCGACCCGGCGACACCCGAGCGCCTCGTCGACACGGCCCGGGAGCACTTCGGCCGGCTCGACGGCGCTCTCATCTCAATGGGCGGCCCCCCGCGGGGCACCGCCGCGGCGGTCACCGACGACCAGTGGCGCGAGTCCTTCGAGACGGTCTTCCTCGGCACCGTGCGGGCGGTACGCACCGTCGCTCACCATCTCGGCCAGGGTGGCGCCATCGGGCTGGTGCTGTCCACGTCGGCCCGCAGCCCCATCACCGGCCTGGGCATCTCCAACGGGCTGCGGCCCGGCCTGGTCGGCGTCGCCAAGGACGTGGCCGACGAGTACGGCCCGCGGGGCGTACGCGTCGTCGGCCTGCTTCCCGGCCGGATCCTCACCGACCGCAACCGGGAGCTCCTCGCCGCCGCCGGTGACCCGGATCTCGCACTCGCCGAGATCGAGGCGGGCATCCCGTTGCGCCGCATCGGCGATCCCGCCGAGTTCGGCCGGGTGGCCGCGTTCGTCCTGTCCCCCGCCGCCAGCTACCTGACCGGCGTCACCGTCCCCGTCGACGGCGGCGCGCTGCGCGCCCTGTGAACCCCGACCCGCCCGGCGGGCGCCGGCCCGGCCGATCCCGCCCCGGGTCCCCGGCGCCCGGCGACGGCCGTCCCGGCGCCGCGCCGGGGCCCGGCGACCGCCGCGGCCCGGTGACCGGTCCCGCGGGCCGGTATCCGCGACCGACCCGGGAGGACCTCGCCGCCGCGGCCGACCGTCTCCTTCCCGACGTCATCGCCCCGGCGCTTGACGTGCTCTTCGTCGGCATCAACCCGGGTCTGTGGTCGGCCGCCACGGGATGGCACTTCGCGCGGCCGGGCAACCGCTTCTGGCCGGCCCTGTACCGGGGCGGGTTCACCCCGCGGCTCCTGCACCCCAGCGAGCAGGACGAGCTGCCCGGGTACGGGATCGGCATCACCAACATGGTGGCCCGGGCCAGCGCCCGCGCCGACGAGCTGACCGCCGCCGAACTGGTCGACGGCGCCGAGGCCCTGCGGCTGAAGGTGGGGCGGTACCGGCCGCGCTGGGTGGCGATCGTCGGGGTGACCGCGTACCGGATCGGCTTCGGCCGGCCCAAGGCCACCTTCGGGGCACAGCCGGAACGGCTGGCCGGCGCGCGGCTGTGGGTGCTGCCCAACCCGAGCGGGCTGAACGCGCACTTCACTCCCGAGAGCCTGGGCGCCGCCTTCGCCGAACTGCGCGCGGCGTCGACCGCGCTCTGAGCACGCTGGGCGCGACGTCGACCGCGCTCTGAGCACGCTGCGCGCGGCGTGCTCAGAGCGCGCGCGGTAGGGCACGCCCCGGCCGGCGGTCAGTTCGCGGCGGCGGGCGGCAGCGCCTCTTCGGCCACGTAGGTGCCCAGCGGCATGACGACCGGTTCCGGGCCCGTCGCGTCCACGTACGGGGTGGGCGAGTCGGCCACGGCGAACTGGGTCCGGTAGAGCTCGGCGTAGAGCCCGCCGACCGCGACCAGTTCCTCGTGCCGCCCCCGCTCGACGATGCGCCCGCCGTCGAGCACCAGAATCTGGTCGGCGTCGCGGACCGTGGAGAGCCGGTGCGCGATGACCAGCGCCGTACGCCCCGCCAGCGCCACCGACAACGCGCGCTGCACGGCGGCCTCGCTCTCCGAGTCGAGGTGGGCCGTAGCCTCGTCGAGGATGACGATCGACGGGGCCTTGAGCAGCAGCCGGGCGATGGCGATCCGCTGCTTCTCGCCGCCGGAGAAGCGGTAGCCGCGCTCGCCGACCGTCGTGTCCAGCCCGTCGGGCAGGGACCGCACCAGATCGGCGACCTGCGCGCCGGCCAGCGCCGCCCACAGCTCGTCGTCGGTGGCGTCCGGCTTCGCGTAGCGCAGGTTCTCCCGGATCGTCTCGTGGAACAGGTGCGAGTCCTGGGTGACGACGCCGATCTCGTCGCGCAGCGAGGCGAGCGTCGCGTCCCGCACGTCGACGCCGCCGACCAGCACCTGGCCGTCGCTGACATCGTAGACCCGCGGGATCAGCATGGACAGCGTCGACTTGCCGGCGCCCGAGGGGCCGACGAGCGCCACCATCTGGCCCGGCTCGACGCTGAACGTGACGCCGCGCAGCACCGGCTCGCTGACCGTACGGTCGAGGGTGGCGACCTCCTCCAGGGAGGCGAGCGAGATCTCCGCGGCGCTCGGGTAGCGGAACCGCACGTCGCGGAACTCCACCCGGCCGTTGCCCCGGGGCACGGGCACCGCGGCCGGCTTTTCCTGGATGGCGGGGCGCAGGTCGAGCACCTCGAAGACGCGGTCGAAGGAGACCAGCGCGCTCATCACGTCGACGCGGACGTTGGACAGGGCGGTCAGCGGCCCGTACAGGCGGGTGAGCAGCAGCGCGAGCGTCACGACGGTGCCGGCGCTGACGTTGCCGCGCACCGCGAGCCAGCCGCCGAGGCCGTACGTGAGCGCCTGGGCCAGCGAGGCGACCAGCAGCATCGCCACGAAGAAGGTCCGGGAGTACATGGCGGACTGGATGCCGATGTCGCGGACCCGCTCGGCCCGGCCGGCGAACCGGCGGGACTCGGCCTCCGGCTGGCCGAACAGCTTGACCAGCAGCGCGCCCGCCACGCCGAAGCGCTCGGTCATCGTGGCGTTCATCTTCGCGTCGAGGTTGTACGCCTCGCGGGTGATCTCGGCCAGCCGCCGGCCGACCCGGCGGGCCGGGATGATGAAGATCGGCAGCAGCACCAGGGACAGCGCGGTGATCTGCCAGGACAGCGTGAACATGACGCCGGCCGTGAGCACCAGCTGGATGACGTTGCTGACCACGCCGGAGAGCGTCGAGGTGAAGGCCCGCTGGGCGCCGAGCACGTCGTTGTTGAGCCGGCTCACGAGGGCGCCGGTCTGCGTACGGGTGAAGAACTGCACCGGCATGCGCTGCACGTGGTCGTAGACCTTGGTGCGCAGGTCGAGGATGATCCCCTCACCGATCCGCGCCGAGTACCAGCGCTGGGCGAGGGAGAGCAGGGCGTCGACGATCGCGAGACCGGCGATGACCAGCGCGAGCCGCACCACCAGCGAACCGGCCTCGGCGCCACCCCGGTTGATCGCGTTGATCACGTCACCGGCCAGCACCGGGGTCGCCACCCCGATGATCGCGGCCAGCACGACGGTGACCAGGAAGACGACGATGTCGCGTCGGTAGGGCCGGGCGAAGTCGACGATGCGCCGGGCCACGCCACGCTTGAGCCGGTGGCCGGACACCTCGTCCTCGTGGCGCATCGACCGGAGCATGCTCCAGCCCGCCATGCCGCCCATCGGGTTGGTCACGCTCACCTCCGGGATCGTCGGGTCGACCACATCGTCAGGTCAATTCTCCCGACCCCTGTGACAACCTTCCGCGTAACCCGGATCTTCCCGAACACCCCTTACTGTTACTCGCCGCGCCCCGCGAGGTCGCGCAACCGGCGGGTCTGCGCCTCCCGCTCGGCCCGCTGCTGCTCCGCGTGCGAGCGACCGGCGACGCCGGCGAGCAGCGCCTTGATCTCCACGACGGCGTCCCGGTTGTTGGCCAGCAGCCCCGCCGTCAGGTCACGGACCGCGTCGTCCAGCTCGGTCGGCGGCACGACGAGCGTGGCGAGCCCGATCCGGTCCGCCTCGGCGGCGTCCATCCGGCGGCCGGTGGCGCAGATCTCCAGCGCCCGCGCGTAGCCGACGAGGTCGACCAGCCGTTTCGTCCCGGCGAGGTCCGGCACCAGCCCGAGGGTCACCTCGGCCATGGACAGCTTGGCGTCCTCGGCGAGCACCCGCAGGTCACACGCGAGCGCAAGCTGGAAGCCGGCCCCGATGGCGTGCCCCTGCACGGCCGCCACGGAGATGACGTCGGGCCGGTGCAGCCAGGTGAAAGCCTCCTGGAACTCGGCGATGCGCGCCGCGCACTCCTGCTCGGAGAGGGTGGCCAGCTCGGCGAAGGACCCCGGCCCGGAGGCGCCGGCCACGGACAGGTCGAGGCCGGCGGAGAACGCACGCCCCTCCCCACGGACGACCACCACGCGCACGTCTCCGGGAAGTTCCCGGGAGAAGTCGCTCAGCGCGCGCCACATGGTCGGGGTCTGGGCGTTGAGCACGTCGGGCCGGCACAACGTCACCGTCGCGACCGGCCCGTCGCATTCCAGCCGGACCCCGGTCGCCTCGACGGTCACCGGGCGGCCCCAGGAGCGGCGCTGATGGACGAGAAAGCGGGGCCGATCACGCCTTCTTGCGGCGACGGGCACCGCCGCGCTGGCGCAGCTGCACCCCGGACTCGGTGAGCACCCGGTGGATGAACCCGTACGAACGGCCGGTCGAGGCCGCGAGCGCGCGGATGCTCTCTCCCCCGGTGTACCGCTTGACCAGGTCCTTGGCGAGCGTCTGACGCTCGGCTCCGACGATCCGGCGACCCTTCTCAGTGCTGGTGGCTGTGCCGGTGGCTGCCATGCTGTGTCCTCACGTCCCAGACTGTGCGGTTCGGATACGGTCCCACCTATTAGACCGCCTCGAACGATCATGCGCCAGATATCAACTATTCGCCAACCGACACGCTATGCAATGTCAGCTTCCCGATAGGGTGACGCCGACGAATGGGTCGTCGCCAATGAATGCAAGGCGTGGAACACGTACCGGCCGCCGTGTGAGGACGCGGCTCGGGCCGTAGTGTGCCCGGCGTGATCGATCTTCTCGGCACGGCCGGCGGGGCCGCCGTGGTGTTCGCGGCCACCGACATCGACGACATCGTCATCCTGACGCTGTTCTTCGTGGCCGCCCGCACCACCGGTCGCCCCCGGCGCTGGCAGATCGTGGCCGGGCAGTACCTGGGCATCGGCGTCCTCGCGGTGGCGAGCGCGGTGGTCGCGGCCGGGCTGCTCGTGGTGCCGGAGCCGTGGACCGGGCTGCTCGGCCTGTTGCCGATCGCGCTCGGCGTCCGCGCCCTGCTGCGACGCGACGACGACGAGGCGCCGGCCGTGGTGACCGGCGCGCTCGGGGTGGCCGGTGTGACCATCGCCAACGGCGCCGACAACGTGGCCGTGTACGTCCCGGTGTTCCGCGCCCTGGGCCCCGCCGACAGCGCCGTGTTCCTGTTGGTGTTCGTGGTGCTCATCGCGCTCTGGTGTGCCGCCGGCGCCTGGCTCGGCGGGCACCCGCGGGTGGTCCGGCTGGTGGAACGGGCCGGGCACTGGCTCGTCCCGGCGATCTTCGTGGCCATCGGCGCGGTCATCCTGGCCACCAGCGGCGTCCTGCCCCACCTGCTGGACCTGGCCACCTGACCGCCCCAACGTTCGGTGGGTGGACGACCCGAGCGCGGCGGGTCAGGCCAGTTCGACCAGTTCCAGGAGGTCGTCGCTCCAGGCGTCCTCGTCGCCGTCGGGCAGGAGGATGGCCCGGTCGGGCTTGAGCGCCGTGACGGCGCCCGGGTCGTGGGTCACCAGCACGATGGCGCCGGGATAGCGGGCGATCGCGTCCAGCACCTGCTCCCGGCTGACCGGGTCGAGGTTGTTGGTGGGCTCGTCGAGCAGCAGCACGTTCGCGCCCGAGCACACCAGCGTGGCCAGCGCGAGCCGCGTCTTCTCGCCGCCGGAGAGCACCCCGGCGGGCTTGTCCACGTCCTCGCCGGAGAAGAGGAACGCGCCGAGGATCTTGCGCAGGTCGGTGTCCGTCTGGTCGGGGGCGGCGCTGCGCATGTGCTCCAGGATGGTCCGGTCCACCTCGAGCGTCTCGTGCTCCTGCGCGTAGTAGCCCAGCCGCAGGCCGTGCCCCGGGTTGACCTGGCCGGTGTCCGGCTCGAGCAGGCCGCCGAGCATGCGCAGCAGGGTGGTCTTGCCCGCGCCGTTGAGCCCGAGGATGGCCACCCGGGAGCCCCGGTCGACCGCCACGTTGACGTCGGTGAAGATCTCCAGCGAGCCGTACGACTTGGAGAGGCCGGTCGCGGTGAGCGGCGTCTTGCCGCAGGCCGCCGGGGTCGGGAAGCGGACCTTGGCGACCTTGTCGGCGACCCGTACCTCGTCGAGCCCGGAGAGCAGCCGCTCCGCCCGGCGGGCCATGTTCTGCGCGGCCACGGTCTTGGTGGCCTTGGCCCGCATCTTGTCGGCCTGCGCCATCAACGCGCCAGCCTTCTTCTCGGCGTTGGCCCGCTCCCGGCGCCGGCGGCGCTCGTCGGTCTCCCGCGCCTCCAGGTACGCCTTCCAGCCCAGGTTGTAGACGTCGACCACCGAGCGGGTGGCGTCCAGGAACCAGACCTTGTTGACCACCGCCTCCAGCAGCGAGGCGTCGTGACTGATCACGATGAGCCCGCCCTTGTGGTTGGCGAGGAAGCCCCGCAGCCAGGTGATCGAGTCCGCGTCGAGGTGGTTGGTGGGCTCGTCGAGCAGCAGGATGCCGCCGCCGTTCTCGCCGGCGTCGCGGAACAGGATCCGGGCCAGTTCGATCCGGCGGCGCTGGCCGCCGGAGAGGGTGCCGATGGTCTGGGCGAGCGCCCGGTCGGGCAGCCCCAGGTTGGCGCAGATGCGGGCCGCCTCCGCCTCGGCCGCGTACCCGCCGAGGGAGGCGAACTGGTCCTCCAGCGCGCCGTAGCGGCGGACCAGGCGCTCGTCGGCGTCCTCGGCGAGCTTGGCCTCGATCTCCTTCATCTGGGCCATGAGCACGTCGAGCCCGCGGGCGGAGAGCACCCGGTCACGGCCGGTGACCTCCAGGTCGCCGGTGCGGGGATCCTGCGGGAGGTAGCCGATGTTGCTCCGGCGCTCGATCTGCCCGGCGTACGGCTGGCCCTCGCCCGCGAGGACCTTCAGTGTGGTGGTCTTGCCGGCGCCGTTGCGCCCGACCAGACCGATGCGGTCACCGGGCTGCACGCGCAGCGTGGTGTCGGACAGCAGGATCCGGGCGCCGGCGCGCAACTCCAGGCCGGTGGCAGTGATCATCTCGTGGGGCTCGCTCTCGGGGTCTGAAAGGCTGACTCAGGGCACGCGAAAGCGCCGGCGGGCGACGGGCCCGTCGGCGCGGGGCGGTTCAGCCTTCGCAGCGCAGCACGGCAACAAGTGTACCGGCCGGCGGACGGACCCCCATGCGGATTACCGATCAAGATCACCGGGTACCGAACCAGACGTCCGGGCCCGGTCCGGTACCGCAACCACCCCTACGGACTTATCGCTGATCGGGGACGAAATCATGGAGCTGAACGAGAACGCGCAGATCGACACCAGTCAGGTGGACGACCGACGTGGGTCCGGCGGGGGCGGCATCGGCGGCATACCCATCCCCATCGGCGGCGGCCGGGGCGGGCTCGTCGGTGTGATCATCGCCGTCCTGGTCGCCCTCGTCGGCGGCGGCTTCGGCCTCAACGCGGCGATGGACGGCGGCGAATCGACCGGCGACAACACGTCGCTGGAGCAGAAGTGCTCGGCCGACGACGCGTTGCAGCAGCTCGACTGCCGCAACACGCTCTACGTCAACTCCATCCAGGCGTACTGGCGCACCGAGCTGCCCCAGGAGTTCGGCGACCAGTACCAGCCCTCGAAGACCGTGTTCTTCAGCCAGGCCGTCAACACCGGCTGCGGCCAGGCCGACTCGGGCGTCGGGCCGTTCTACTGCCCGGCCGACGACCTCGTCTACATCGACCTCACCTTCTACCGCGTGCTCGCCCAGGAACTGGGCGCCCAGGGCGAGTTCGCCCAGCCGTACGTGCTGGCCCACGAGTACGGCCACCACGTGCAGGACCTGCTCGGCACCGAGGCGCAGATGCGGCGCCAGCAGGAGCGGGACCCGGGCAGCGCCAACGCGCTCTCGGTGAAGTTGGAGTTGCAGGCCGACTGCTACGCGGGCGCCTGGGCCAAGAACGCCACGGGCACCGCCGACGAACGCGGGCAGAAGATCTTCACGAGCATCACCGAGCAGGACATCCAGCAGGCCATCGACACCGCCGAGAAGATCGGCGACGACGCCATCTCCGAGCGGGCGAACCGGCCCGTGAACCCGGAGGAGTTCACCCACGGCTCGTCGGCGCAGCGCAAGGAATGGTTCATGCGCGGCTACTCGTCCGGTGACCCGAAGTCCTGCGACACCTTCGGCAACGGCTGACCGCCCTCCCCCACCGGGCCCCCGGCCACGGCCGGGGGCCCGACCCTGTGCCGGGGGCGGCGACGTGCGTCCGCCAGGCCGGGCCGGCCACGCCCGGAACGCGCGCCGGTCAGGCTGGCGCGTCGCGGTCGGGATCGCGGACCAGCACGTGTACGGCACGGGCCGCCCCGACTGCGGCGGTCAGCACCGCGTGCCGCGGCTCCGGAACGTCGAGCAGCCGCTCGGCGCGCAGCGCGGCCAGCGGTGCGAGCCGCCGGTCGGCCAGCACCGTGTCGACCGCCCGCCGGTCGCCCCCGCAGACCAGCGCGGCCAGCGTCGCCACCTGCGGCATCAGCAGCCGTACGGCCAGCTCGGCGGCGTCACCCAGCGCCGCCTTCGTCTGGTTGTCGCGCCGCCGGGCGAAGCGCTGCTGGGACCAGCCGCCGGCAGCCGTCCGCCCCTGCACGTAGCGGGTGTCCACCTTCGACACGACGAGTTCGGTGCCGTCGGCGATGCCGACCGCCACGGCGCCCTTGCGGGCGAGCAACAACCCGATCCGCCGGGGCGCGGTCGCGGCCGCCACGAAACCGGGCAGGTCCTGAGCGGGCGGCGCGGCCGGCGGCGCGTGCAGTTCGGCGGTCGCGCCGTCGGGGGCGGCGAGCAGCAGGCCGTACGCCTCGGTGGTGACGGTCGGCGGGCCGTGCCGCTCGGAGAAGCCCGCCACCCACCTGGCGACGCGGGCCGGGTCCACCTCGACCCACCGGCCGCCCCCGGCCGCGGGTCGGCTGTTCATGCGACGACCGTACGGCACCGGCGGAAGCCGGAACGCGGGAGGACACCGTTGAGTGTCCTCCCGCGCCCACGAGGGTCAGTGCACGGTGAGGTTGCCGCGCTCCAGCCGCCGCTCGGCGGTGCCGGCCCCCGTCCAGTCCGACGAGAAGAGCAGTTCACCGCCCCGCCAGAGGGTGATCCCGACGGTGTCGTGGCGGCCGGGGCTTCCCCGGTCGGTCACCGTCACCGCCAGCGTCACCGCACCGGCGACCAGCCTGCCCGTGCCGTCGTACAGGTCGGCCCGGTAGCGCACCTGGGCCACGTCGCCGGCCCGGCTCAGGCCGAGACCGTCGACCGCCCGGGAGCGGATCTGGTAGGAGCGGCCGTCCGACCGGAAGCCGACGGTCGCCGACCCGACGGGGCTTCCGCCGAGCCACGCCGGGATGGCGAGCAGGTCGACCGTCACGGGCGATCCGGCGGTGGCCGGGTAGCGGCCGGCCGAGCGGCCGGCGGTCAGCGCGCCGTCACCGGTGAGGATCGCCCCGTCGATGGTGGCCACCCGCACCTGCGCGCTGGTGGCTCCCGTGTAGCGGCCACCCACCGTGACGGTGACGGTGTGCGTGCCCTTCCCGAGGGTGGCCTCGCACGACGCGGACGCGGTGGTGGTCGCCGTGCCGGTCAGCTCCACCGCACCCGTGCACAGCGGCACGCCGCGCTCGGCGAAGGTGACCGTGGCACCCCGGAGGTCACCCGGCGTGCTGTCGGTGGCGCCGGGCAGCACCGAACCGTCCCGCAGCACGGCCCGCAGCAGCGCCCGCCCGCTCGTGCGGCCGAGTGCCGTGGTGACCAGGGTGTCACCGGCCCAGGTCGCCGCGGCGTCCTCGGCGGTGACACGGATCGTGAACGACGTGCTGCCGGCCAGGCCGGTGCCGTCGGAGACCGTCACGGTGACCGGGTAGTCGCCCGGGGCCGCCGTGGCGGTCCCGGCGACGGCCCAGGTGCGCGTGCCGGGCAGGGTGTCGGCGCCGGACGTCGACGACACGGCCAGGGACAGGCCGGCCGGCAGGCCCGTGGCCGACGCCGTCAACGCGCCGCCGGCGGTGTCGCCGTCGGTGGCCGTGACCGTGACCGCCGGGGCGAGCGCGTCGCTGTACTGCACGACCGCGCCACCCGCCGGGGCGTCGTGGGAGACCTGGGGAACGGCCCGGATCGTGACGTCGGCGTCGTTGAGGTCGAAGAAGACGTTGCCGACCGCCTCGACCCGGATCCGCGCCTGCTTCGTGGCCACGTTGGGCAGGGTCACCGCCGCGCTGCCGGTGTTTGGCACCGCGTCGGCCAGCACGTACGGGAAGGTCGCGCCGCCGTCGGCGGAGAGCGAGATCCGTACCTGGCGGGCGTTCACGGGCGCCGCGTCGGTGCCCGCGACGTCCCAGGTCACGGTCTGCGTGGAACCGCCGTCGAGCACGCCGGTGGAGCCCTGCGAGGTGACCAGGAACGGGCCGGCGTCCGGCGCCAGCCCGACCGCGACGTCGGCGCTGCCCACGCCGCCGCCGCCGAGGCGCCCGTCCCGCGCCGTGAGCTTGAAGTGCAGGGTCCGGTCGTTGGCGATGCCGACCCAGTCGCCGGTGGGCAGGAACTCCGAGTAACAGTCGACCAGCTCCGGCGGGACGTTCGAGGCGCCGCCGGTGGGTGGCGGCGCCGGAGCGGGCGGGCAGGCTCCGGTCTTCGCGTTCGTGTTGCCCGCCGCGACCTGCGCCCGGTCCGGGAACACCCGGGTCGGGTCGGTGGTCACGGCGTTCAGCCCCGGCGAGTGGTACTTCAGGGTGTCCTCGGGCGACACGTACGCGGCCTCGCCGAACAGGCGGAACAGCGGACCGTTCCGCTTCACGTTGTCCACGAGCGCGGTGCCCGCGGCGCCGCCCCGGTCGTTCTGCTCCCACAGGTAGGTCACCGTGTCGCCGTCGGCGTCGGTGGCGCCGCCGGTCAACGCGAAGGGCGTACGGACCGGGATGGTCAGCGTGTCCGGCACGGTGACGACGGGCGCGTGGTTGCCGGTCTCCTGCACCTGGAACCCGCCGTTGTCGATGGCGCCACCCTTTGCCGTCTCGCCCACGAATCCGCTGGTGCCGGAGACGGTGGCGAGTGCGAGCTGACCGACGTTGGTGGCGGCCAGGGTGCCGCCGAAGGTCACCTGGAATCCGGTGTCGGTCAGCGTGCCGCTGCCGCCGAAGGGGGCCACGGTGACCGTCGCGCCGGCCGGCCAGCCCGCGATCGACTCGATGGCAGCCTTGATGCCCGCCGCGCTGTAGGTGGCGCCCCGGACGACGGGGGCCGACTCGGCGCCCGCGTAGGAAATCGTGAACGAGTCGCCGTCGGTGTCGAAGTCGCGCAGCGAGACGGTCTGCACCTCGTTGATGGCGGGCCGGGTCGACGTGACGTAGGTGGTGATCTCGGTGTAGCTGCGGTGCGACCAGTACGGGTCGCTGTGCGGCTGGAGGTTGTCCTGCTGGCAGATGCCGGCGTACGCCATGATCGACGACCCGCTGCCCGGCTCGTACGAGTTGGCCGCGCTCCGGTTGCCGCCCGAGCAGTTGTACTGCGTGCCGTTGAAGGTGTGGTTGCCCGCGAACTGGTGACCCATCTCGTGCGCCACGTAGTCGACCGCGTAGAAGTCACCGACGGGTGTCGGCAGGCCGGTGCAGCCCTGTGCCTTGCCGTTGCCGCCCACGACGCCGAGGCTCGCGACACCGCCGCCGTTGACGCCGAGCCCGATGTGGCCCACGTCGTAGTTGCTGGCCCCCACGAGCTGGCCGAGGACGATCCGGTTCCGGCTCAGCGTGCCGCTGCCGCAGGAGCTGAGCTGCGCCGGCGTGAAGCAGGCGGCCGCTCCGCACGGGCCGTTCGGCTCGGTGGCCAGCGCCGGGGTGTTCAGGTTCGTCCTGTCGGTGTCGTTGACGAGCACGAGCCGGATGGCCGTCTCGTCCTCGTAGATCTGGGTCACCCGGTTCATGAGGGTGACCTTGGCGGCGGTGACGTTCTCGGCGCCGAAGAAGGTGGCGTAGGACGGGTCGGTGACCAGCGCGACCCGGTAGGTGCGCAGCAGGACCTGCGGGCCCACCGGCGCCTCGCTCGGCGCCACCCCGACCTCGTCCTCCAGCGCCTTCGCCGCCGCCGCGACGTCCTCGCGCTCGATGAGGGCACCGTGGGGGTTCGCCAGGTCACGGGCGAAGTAGCTCGCGTACAGGCTCTGGTCGAGGTGGTAGTAGGGGTCGATGTACCAGGCGCCGGCTGCCGAGCGGACCGAGGCGTGGAAGCCGAGCGGGGTGAGGTCCGCCCGGATCGTGGCGGTCGGGTCGTCGAGGCCCGTGCCCGCGTACGTCGTGATCTCCGGGTGGGCCGCCGCGAGGCCCGCCTCCATGACCGGCGACTCCACCAGGTCGAAGCGCTGGAAGGTGCCGTCGGGCGCGGGCAGGGACACCACCTGGCGCTGCGCCCGCGCCGCCCGGTCACGCTCGCCCGGCGCCCGGTCGAGGGTGCTCTTCAGGCCGCCGCGGTCCAGTTTGTACGTGGTGAGCCGCTGGGCGTCCACCGTGGCCTTGCGGCCGGCCTTGGTGGGGGCGGGCTTCCCGTCCACCTTCTGCCAGGGGCCCGTCGGGGACGGTGCCGCGCTCGCCGGCGCGGGCGCCGCCAGGATCGGCAGGGTCGCCGCCGCGAGCCCGGCGACGAGCAGGGCGGCGATGGGTCGGGAAACCGGGCGGCGGTCGGGTGACCCCTGTCGCGGTCGGCGTTTCAGGGTGATCCTCAAGTCGTCCCCCTGTCGGTGAGGAGTGGATGGACGTCCGCGCTCCCGGGTCGGCGGGGTCGACGGCGGATTTCCATTGATGATCGTCACCCTAGGCGGACCGCGGGCTCCCGGCATCAGCCGGACAGGCGAGGCTACGGTGCGGCGTCGGCTCTGGACGGTCGCCGCCGGTCAGCCCAGCAACGTGGCGAGGGCGAGCGCCGCGATGATCACGCTGGAGGCCAGGGCCGTGACCAGCCGACCCCGGGCGCCCGCGAGCGCCCGGCCCACCAGGGTGCCGCCGCCGGCGATCAGCAACTGCCAACTGGCCGAGGCCACGAACGCCCCGAGCACGAACAGCGCCGCGGCCCCCGGGTCCGGGTCGGCGGCGTCGCCCCGGCCCAGCACCAGTGCCGCGAAGTAGACCACGGTCGCCGGGTTCAGCAGGGTCAACGCCAGCACACCGCCGAACGCTCGCGCCGGGCTCTCCAGGCCGCGCCCGCCCCGGCTCGCGCTCGGCGACCGGGGGCGCAGCGCCCGCCACGCGGTGTGCGCGGCGAGCGCGAGCAGGACCGCGGCCGCCACCGTGCGCAGCGGCCCGGCGACCGGCGCGATCACCGCGGCCAGGGCGGCGCCCCCGAGCGCGGCGACCGCCGCGTAGAGGCCGTCGGCGGTGGCCACGCCGAGCGCGGCGGCCGCACCCACCCGGAACGAGGTGCGGGCGCTCAGACCCAGGATGAGCACGGCGATCGCGCCGACGGGGATGGCGACGCCGTAGCCGGCGACAAGGCCGGCGAGGAACGCCCCGGTCACGACGGTCGGCGGCGGGTCGAGGCACGACCGGGAGCCCGCCGCTGTCGATGCGCGGCGGTGGCCGCGCCGACAGGGGCAGTCTTCATCCGGTACGCCTCGAACACGCCGTCATCCTGGCCCAACCGGGTCCGTGGCCGCGACCCGATTTCGCCGGCGCCCGCCGCACCGCGGTGGACGTGCGGGGCGGCCCGGTGGAGGGCGACGCCGCAGTCGGGGTGCCCCTGGGCTCCGACCCGGCGCGCTGGATCCGCGACGGACGTGATGACTCAGAGGCATATTTATGCCTCTGAGTCGTCAGGGCCGCACCGACCGGTGTCGCCTCGCCAAGCGACGCCGCGTCGGACGCTCGCCGGGAACACGTCGGGCGCGGCACCCGCCGGGGTGCCGCGCCCGAGAAGAGGATCAGTCAGACGTTGAAGCCGAGGGAGCGAAGCTGGTCGCGGCCCTCGTCGGTGATCTTGTCCGGGCCCCACGGCGGGAGCCACACCCAGTTGATCCGGACGTCGTTGACCAGGCCGCCGCCGGGGCCGGTGGTCAGCGCCTGCCGCGCCTGGTCCTCGATGACGTCGGTCAGCGGGCAGGCCGCCGACGTGAGCGTCATGTCCAGGGTGACCACGTTCTCGTCGTCGACGTGCACGCCGTACACCAGGCCGAGGTCGACCACGTTGATGCCCAGCTCCGGGTCGACGACGTCCTTCATCGCCTCTTCGATGTCGGCGAGGGCGGCCTTGCCGCCGCCCGTCGCCGGCGTCGCGGCAGTGGTCGTCTCGTCGCTCATGCCTTCACCTCCGGGCTCACGCCCACCCCGGCGCGTGCCGCGGCGTCCTTGAACGCCATCCACGGCAGCAGCGCGCACTTCACCCGGGCGGGGTAGCGGGCCACACCCGCGAACGCGACCCCGTCACCGAGCACCTCCTCGTCCGGCGTGACCTGACCACGCCCGGACATCAACTCGACGAACGCCTCGTGCACCTGGAACGCTTCCCCGGCACCCCGGCCGGTCAGCAGTTCGTGCAGCACGCTCGCCGACGCCTGGCTGATCGAGCAGCCCATGCCGTCGTACGAGACGTCCGTGAGCACGGCGCCGTCCGTCGCCACCCGCACCGTGACCTCGTCCCCGCAGGTCGGGTTCACGTGATGCGCCTCGGCGGTGCGCGCCGCCGGGTCGGCGTCGCGCAGCCCGCGCCCGTGCGGGTGCTTGTAGTGGTCCAGGATGATCTCCTGGTAGAGAGACTCGAGCTGCATCAGCCGAACACCTTCCGCACCTGCTCCAGACCCGCCACCAGAGCGTCGATCTCCCCGGTGGTGGTGTAGAGGTAGAACGAGGCCCGCGTCGTCGCCGGCACGCCGAACCTGGTGCAGACCGGGCGGGCGCAGTGGTGACCCACCCGCACCTGCACACCCAGCAAGTCGAGCACCTGGCCCACGTCGTGGGGGTGCACGTCGCCGAGGGCGAACGAGATGGTGCCGCCCCGGCCCACTGGCACGGTCGGCCCGAAGATCCTCAGGTCGGGCACCGTGGCGAGGGCTTCCAGCGCGTACGCCGTCAGCTCCTTCTCGTGCCACTGGATGGCCTTCATCCCGATGCCGGACAGGTAGTCCACGGCGGCGCCGAGCGCCACCGCCTCGGCGATCGGCGGGGTACCCGCCTCGAACCGGGCCGGCGGCGCCGCGTACGTGGAGCCGGCCATCTGCACCGTCTCGATCATCGACCCGCCGCCGAACACCGGCGGCATGGCGGCCAGCAGGTCGGCCCGACCCCAGAGCACACCGATGCCGGTCGGCCCGCACATCTTGTGCCCGGTGAAGACGATGAAGTCCGCGTCGTAGTCGACCACGTCCATCGGCAGGTGCGGCACCGACTGCGAGCAGTCGAGCAGCAGCAGCGCGCCCACCTCGCGGACCCGCTCGGTGATCCGCGCGGTGGCGTTCACCGTGCCGAGGATGTTCGACATGTGCACCAGCGAGACGATCTTCGTCCGCTCGGTGACCAGGTCGTCGAGGCCGGACTCGTCGAGCCGCCCGGAGTCGGTGACCGGGAACCAGCGCAGCGTCGCGCCCGCGCGCTCGCACAGCAGCTGCCACGGGACGATGTTCGAGTGGTGCTCCATCTCGGAGATCACCACCTCGTCACCGGGGCCGAGGCGGAACCGGGGGTCGGCGTCCGGGCGCAGCGAGGCGTTTGAGAACGCGTACGCCACGATGTTGATCGCCTCGGTGGAGTTCTTCGTGAACACCACCTCGTCCGGGCTCGGCGCGTTGATGAACGCGGCGATCTTCGCCCGGGCGCCCTCGTACGCCTCGGTGGCCTCGGTGCCCAGCGTGTGCACCGAGCGGGACACGTTCGCGTTGTGCCGCGCGTAGTGCTCGGCGAGCACGTCGAGCACCTGGCGCGGCTTGTGCGAGGTGTTGGCGCTGTCGAGATAGACCAGCGGGTGACCGTTGACCTCCCGGTCGAGGATCGGGAAGTCGGCCCGCACCCGCTCGACGTCGTACCGGGGCACGTCGTCGTACTGGGGCATTCCCGGCGGGATCGCGATGGTGGTCATCTCCGCGTCCTTCTGTGTCAGGCCCGCGCCGAGCCGGCTCCGGCCACGTACCGCTCGTAGCCCTCGTCCTCGAGCTTCTCGGCCAGCTCCGGGCCGCCCTGCTCGACGATCCGGCCGGCCACGAAGACGTGCACGAAGTCCGGCTTGATGTAGCGCAGGATCCGCGTGTAGTGGGTGATCAGCAGCAGCCCGGTGTCGCCGGTGTCGCGGACCCGGTTGACGCCCTCGCTGACCACGCGCAGCGCGTCGACGTCGAGGCCGGAGTCGGTCTCGTCGAGGATGGCCATCTTCGGCTTGAGCAGCTCCAGCTGCACGATCTCGTGCCGCTTCTTCTCGCCGCCGGAGAAGCCCTCGTTGACGTTGCGCTGGGCGAACGCCGGGTCCATCTGCAGCCGCTCCATGGCGCCCCGCAACTCGCCACCCCAGGTGCGCAGCTTCGGCGCCTCCCCGTCGATGGCGGTCTTGGCGGTACGCAGGAAGTTGGCCACCGACACGCCGGGCACCTCGACCGGGTACTGCATCGCGAGGAAGAGGCCGGCGCGGGCCCGCTCGTCGACGGACATGGCCAGCACGTCCTCGCCGTCGAGGGTCACCGTGCCGCCGGTGATCTCGTACTTCGGGTGACCGGCGATCGAGTAGGCCAGGGTGGACTTGCCGGAGCCGTTCGGGCCCATGATGGCGTGGGTCTCACCGGAGCGGACGGTCAGGTCGACACCGGCCAGGATCGGCTTGAGCTCACCCTCGGGCAGCTTGACCGACACCTTCAGGTCGCGGATCTCCAGGGTGCTCATTATCGGGTCACTCCATTGCTCGGCGTCGGGCGGCCGTCGGCGCCCACGGGAAGGTAGATGTCGCCGTCGCGGACCTCGACGGCATAGACGGGTACGGGTTCGGTGGCGGGCAGCCCGGTGGGCTCGCCGGTGCGCAGGTCGAAACGGGAGCCGTGCAGCCAGCACTCCAGCGTGCAGCCCTCGACCTCCCCCTCGGAGAGGGCGACCGAAGCGTGCGAGCACTCGTCGTACACGGCGTAGAAGTTGCCGTCCTCCCCGTGGACCAGCGCGATCTGGGTGCCGTCGACGTCCGCGCTGACGGCGGTGCCCTTCGGCACGTCCTCGGCCGAGCAGATCCGGATCATCAAGCGCCCGCCTTGGCGAGCCGGTCCTCGATGGCCGCGCCGAGCCGCTCGCGCAGCTCCTCGACCGGGATCTTGTTGATCAGCTCGCCGAAGAAGCCGCGCACCACGAGGCGGCGGGCCTCGGACTCCGGGATGCCCCGGGCCATCAGGTAGAACAGCTGCTCGTCGTCGAAGCGGCCGGTCGCGCTCGCGTGCCCGGCGCCGGCGATCTCGCCGGTCTCGATCTCCAGATTGGGTACGGAGTCCGCCCGGGCACCGTCGGTGAGCAGCAGGTTCCGGTTGATCTCGTACGTGTCGGTGCCGGTCGCCTCGGCGCGGATCAGCACGTCGCCCACCCAGACGGTGTGCGCGCTCTCCCCCTGCAGGGCGCCCCGGTATCCCACGTAGCTGCGGCAGTCCGGCACCGCGTGGTCGACGAGCTGCCGGTGCTCCAGGTGCTGCCCGGAGTCGGCGAAGTACACGCCGTACAGCTCGGCCTCGCCGCCCCGGTCGGTGTAGTCCACGCTCGTGAACTGCCGGACCAGGTCGCCGCCGAGGCTCACCTGGACGTGCACCACCTTGGCGTCGCGGCCCAGCTTCACCCGCAGGTGCTGCGCCTGCACCGCGTCGTCGGCCCAGTCGGCCACGGTCACCAGGGTCAGCTTCGCGCCGTCGGCCACCGCCACCTCGACGTTGTCGGCCAGCGTCGCCGAGCCGACGTGCTCGAGCACGAGGGTCACCTCGGCGAACCGGCCCACCTCGACGAACGTGTGGCCGAAGGCCAGCCCGTCGGCGCCGCCGCCCACCACCCGCACCGTCACCGGCTCGGCGACCACGGCCTCACGCGCGACCTCGACCAGGAGCGCCTGCTCGGCCCCGCCGTACGCCAGCGCGCTGAGCCGGTCGAACGGGGTGAGCACGCTGCCCACCCGCGGGTCGTCCGTGCCGATCCGGCCGACCGTGACGCCCTCGGGCAGGTCACCGTGCTCGTGGCGGACCGTGGCGGTGGCGGCCTGAGCACCGCCGACCAGCCCGCGCAGGCGCTTGAGCGGGGTGAAACGCCACTCCTCCTCCAGGCCCGTCAGGGCCGGGAAGTCGGCGACGTCGTACGAGCGGAGCGCCTGCGACTTGGTGGTCGGCGGCGCGGAAGCCTGGGTAGTCATCTCTTCCTTGGTCTTCGACGGCGGGTCAGGTGCGAGTCGGGCGGGCCGGGCTACCGGCCCGCCCGGGTGGCGGTCGGGTCAGCCGACCGCGCCCTCCATCTGGAGCTCGATCAGGCGGTTGAGCTCCAGCGCGTACTCCATGGGGAGTTCCTTGGCGATCGGCTCGATGAAGCCGCGCACGATCATCGCCATCGCCTCGTCCTCGGACAGACCCCGGCTCATCAGGTAGAAGAGCTGGTCCTCGCTGACCTTGGAGACGGTCGCCTCGTGACCCATCGACACGTCGTCCTCGCGGATGTCGACGTACGGGTAGGTGTCCGAGCGGGAGATGGTGTCGACCAGCAACGCGTCGCACTTGACCGTGCTCCGGCTGTTGGTCGAGCCCTCCAGCACCTGCACGAGGCCGCGGTACGAGGTGCGGCCGCCGCCCCGGGCGATCGACTTCGAGACGATCGTGCTGCTGGTGTGCGGCGCCCCGTGCACCATCTTCGCGCCGGCGTCCTGGTGCTGGCCCTCGCCGGCCATCGCCACCGAGAGCACCTCGCCCTTGGCGTGCTCGCCGAGCATGTAGACCGCCGGGTACTTCATGGTCACCTTCGACCCGATGTTGCCGTCGATCCACTCCATGGTCGCGCCCTCCTGGCAGACGGCGCGCTTGGTCACCAGGTTGTAGACGTTGTTCGACCAGTTCTGGATGGTCGTGTAGCGGCAGCGGGCGTTCTTCTTGACGATGATCTCGACGACCGCGCTGTGCAGCGAGTCCGAGGAGTAGATGGGCGCCGTGCACCCCTCGACGTAGTGCACGTACGCGCCCTCGTCGACGATGATCAGCGTCCGCTCGAACTGGCCCATGTTCTCCGTGTTGATCCGGAAGTAGGCCTGCAGCGGGATCTCCACGTGCACGCCCTTCGGCACGTAGATGAACGAGCCACCGGACCAGACGGAGGTGTTCAGCGCGGCGAACTTGTTGTCGCCCACCGGGATGACCGTGCCGAAGTACTCCTTGAACAGGTCCTCGTGCTCACGCAGCGCGGTGTCCGTGTCGAGGAAGATGACGCCCTGCTCCTCGAGGTCCTCACGGATCTTGTGGTAGACGACCTCGGACTCGTACTGCGCCGCGACACCGGCGATCAGCCGCTGCTTCTCCGCCTCGGGGATGCCCAGCTTGTCGTAGGTGTTCTTGATGTCCTCGGGCAGGTCCTCCCAGCTGGCGGCCTGCTTCTCGGTGGACCGGACGAAGTACTTGATGTTGTCGAAGTCGATCCCGGTGAGGTCCGCGCCCCACGCCGGCATCGGCTTGCGGTCGAACAGCCGCAGGCCCTTCAGGCGCAGGTCGAGCATCCAGGCCGGCTCGTTCTTCTTCGCCGAGATGTCCCGCACCACCGCCTCGTTGAGGCCGCGCTGGGCGGAGGCCCCGGCGACGTCCGGGTCGGCCCAGCCGTACTCGTAGCGGCCCAGGGCGGCGAGCTGCTCCTCCTGGGTCAGGGGCTGGACGATCTGCTCGGTCATCTATCTGTCCTCACAGTGGTGACGGTTCTTCCGGACTGCGCACGCCCCGGCTGGGCCGGGATGTGCGTGGTGCACACCCCGTCGCCGTGCGCGATGGTGGCCAGGCGCTGCACGTGGGTGCCGACCAGGCGGGAGATCACCTCGGTCTCGGCCTCGCACAGCTGGGGAAACTCGGCGGCCACGTGTGCCACCGGGCAGTGGTGCTGGCAGAGCTGGCCACCGGAGGCGATCGTGGACGCGTTGGCAGCGTAGCCCTCGGCGGTCAGCGCTCCGGCGAGCGCCTCCGCCCGGGCGAGCGGGTCCTCGCCGGCGTCCTCCATGGCGGCCCGGCAACGGGCCTCCAGCGCGGAGACCTGCTCGGCGGCGAACGCCTCCACCGCCTCCGAACCGCCGCTGCGGGCGATCCAGCGCAGCGCGGCGGTGGCCATGTTGTCGTAGTGGTGGGTGCCGCAGCGGAGCCGGGCCGCGTCGGTCAGCACGAACACCTTGGCCGGACGACCCCGGCCCCGGTGGCCGCGGACCACCTGCTCACGGGCGATGACGTCACCCTCGGCGAGCATCGCGTCGAGGTGCCGGCGGATCGCGGCCGGGCTCAGGCCGAGCGCCGAACCGAGCTGCGCCGCGGTGGTCGCCCCGTGCTCCAGCAGCAGCTGGGTCACCCGGTCACGGGTGGAGAGGTCGGCCCCGGCGGACGCGGACTGGCCGGCGGACGCGAGCGGGCCGGCGACCGGAACGGTCGCCGGTCGGAGCCCGGGAACGCCCGCCGCCTTTTTCACAACGCCAACGTTACGTAAATGGCCGAAGCGCCGCAAACGCGGGGGCCGGTGATCCCCGACACCGGGGACAGGAGTCACCCGTTAGGGGCACCACTACGGTGCGTAGGATTCCCCTCGTGATGCGATCCGTCCGGTTCCCGGTCTCCGCCGCCCTGTTGCGCCGGCTCGCGCTCGCCTCGATCATCGCGAACGTCGGGATCGTCGTGACCGGCGGGGCCGTCCGGCTGACCGCCTCCGGCCTCGGCTGCCCGACCTGGCCCCGGTGCACCGACGCGTCGTACGTCGCCACCAGCGAGATGGGCGTGCACGGGGTCATCGAGTTCGGCAACCGCATGCTCACCTTCGCGGTGGGCATCATCGCGTTCGCCACCGTGCTCGCGGTGCTCGCCCACCGGCCACGCCGGCGGGGGCTCCTCGCGCTCTCCGTGGCGGTCTTCTTCGGCATCCCCGCCCAGGCGGTGGTCGGCGGGATCACCGTGCTGACCAACCTCAACCCGTGGGTCGTGGGCCTGCACTTCCTGGCCTCGATGGCCGTCATCGCCGCCGCGTACGCCCTGTGGCGGCGCGTCGCGGACCCGGACGCCCCCGCGGTGACCGTGGTGCCTGCGCCGCTGCGCGCCCTCACCGGGCTCACCACGGCGGTCACCGTCGCGGTGCTGGTGATCGGCACCTGGGTGACCGGCAGCGGCCCGCACGCCGGCGACCAGGGCGCGGCGCGCAACGGGCTGGACCCCGAGTCGATCTCGCAGGTGCACGCCGACGGCGTCTTCCTGCTGCTCGGCCTCTCCGTGGCGCTGGTCTTCGCGTTCCGCGCGGTCGGCGCGACCGGGCCCGCGCGGGCCGCCCTGCTGCTGGTCGCCGTCGAGCTGGGCCAGGGCGTCGTGGGCTTCGTGCAGTACTTCACCCACCTGCCCGGCGTGCTGGTCGGCGCGCACATGCTCGGCTCGTGCCTGGTGCTGCTGGCGGCCCTGCACGTGCAGTGGTCGACGCGCGAACGCCGCCCCGCCGTCGCGACCCCGACCGCCGCCCCGGCCCGCGAAGCCGTCCCCGCGACCGCCTGACCCCGTCACGGCCGCCGCCCGGGCCGCCCCGCGGCGCTCCCCCGCGTCTCTCCGGTGTGATCAAGAGGTTTGCGTCGACCGACCGCCGGATCCTGACGCGAACCTCTTGATCACGCAGGCGGGAGCCCCCGTGCGGGGGTCAGGGGTGCCGGGTCAGGTAGGTGACGATCGCCTCGGCGAGGCGGTCCGGCGCGCCCTCGGCGTGACCGAGGAAGAGCGACGGCTCGGTGAGCTCCACCTCGACCAGGACCGGCCGGTTGTCCGGGCCGGGGATCAGGTCGACCCGGGCGTACAGGAGACGCTCCGGGCCGCCCGGCACGGCGGCCAGCGTCTGCGCGGCCACCGCCAACTGCTCCTCAGTGGCGGTACGGGGGGTGATCTCCTCGGGCCGGTACAGCCCGTCGACGCCGAAGTCCGGCCCGGTCAACAGGGGGCCCTTACGGATGGCGTGACTGAACGCCAGCCCGCCCGGGCCGGCCAGGAACAGCAGGGCGGTCTCCCCGGCGGCGTCGACCGCCTCCAGGTACGGCTGGATCATGGTGAGCCGACCGGCGTCCGACAGCCGCCGCACATGCCCGGCGGCCAGCTCCCGGTGCTCCGGGTCGCCCAGGTCGTAGCGGCCGGTGTCCTTGCTGCCCGCGCTGACCGCCGGCTTGATCACGTACTCGCCGCTGTCCGCGGGCGGCTGCCACGGCTCGCCGGGCACCACCCAGGACGTGGGCACGGTCGGGACGCCGGCGGCGGACAACTCGTCCAGGTAGCGCTTGTCGGTGTTCCAGCGCACCACGTCGGCCGGGTTCGCCAGGAGCGGTACGCGCGCCGCCCAGGCCACGAACTCGTCGCGGCGCAGCATGTAGTCCCACGGGGAACGGAGGACCGCCAGGTCGTACGCCGCCCAGTCGGCGGCCGGGTCGTCCCAGACCACGGGCTCGGCCGTGACACCGCGCGCCGCCAGCGGGGCGAGCACGAGCCGGTCGTCCGGGTCGAGGTCGGCGAGTTCGGTGCAGGTGACGAGAGCGACCCGGGGTTCCCCCCGGGTCGGCTGCTGTTGGTTGGTCAATTTATCTCAACGGGCCATCGTGCGTCGGGCCATCGACCGCCAGAGGTCGTTGCTGGGCCGCATCTGGTCCATGAGCTCCCGCTCCCAGGCGTTCTCGACGGCGACTCCCGCCGTGGCGCAGGCCTGCCGCGCGACGACCGTGTCGTCTGCGAACTGGTCGCCCCATGCGCCGTCCTCCCCCACGAGGACGATGCGCGCGCCGCGCTTGCCGACGTACTCGATGACCGCCTTCGCGCCGCCGTGTCCGGCGGCGAACGACCGGAGCCCGGCAACGAGGCCGGAGGGGGCCTGGTCGCTGTGTTCGGCCGTCAGCGTCGTATCGGAACCATCTGCCATGACGCGAAGCCTAAGCAGACTTCCACCCGTGTGGGCGACAACCGTGAAGCTTTTGTGATGCCTGTTACCTGCGCGTTTAAGGAAGTGCACAGGCAATTCGCCCGGTTATATCCAGACTTTCTGGGCGATACCCGAGCGGCAAACAGTCCGGCATGCGACTCACGTGGCTTGCCACACCATTCCGCCGATGTGGCGGTATCCGACGCGCCCGGACCCCGCCACATCGCCGAAACGGAGTCGATCACCGCCAGCGCGAGGACAGCGTCAGCGTCAGCACGAGGTCGAGGCAGCGCGGGAGCCGCGCCAGCGGGGCTCGCGGCGTCAGAGCAGCGCGTCGAGCGCGACCGCCACGAAGACGATCGTGAGGTACGTGGTCGACCAGTGGAACAGCCGCATCGGCTTGACGGCCTGGCCGCGCGCCACCCGGCGGGCGAGCCGGTGCGCCTCGACCACGAGCATGCCGCCCACCACCAGCGTGGGGATGCCGTAGACCACGCTCATGCCGAGCGGCCAGACGGCCAGCGACGTGAGCACGGTCAGCCACGTGAAGATCAGGATCTCGGCGTTGACCCGCCGGGAGGACGCCACCACGGGCAGCATCGGGATGCCGGCGCGGGCGTAGTCGTCCTTGTACTTCATGGCGAGCGGGTAGAAGTGCGGCATCTGCCAGAAGAAGACGACCCCGAAGAGGGCCCACGCCGCCGGCGCGAGCGAACCGGTCACCGCGGCCCAGCCGATCAGCACCGGAGCGGCGCCGCAGGCCCCGCCCCAGAACGTGTTCGTCGGCGTGGTCCGCTTGAGCCAGAGCGTGTAGACGAGGTCGTAGTACGCGATCGCGGCCAGGGTGAGCGCGGCGGCCAGCAGGTTGGTGAACACGGCCATGAGGGCCACCGAGACCACCGCGAGGACAAGCCCGAAGATCAGGGCGCTGCGCGGCGACACGGTGTGCGCGGGCAGCGGCCGGCGCTTCGTCCGCCGCATGAGCTGGTCGATGTCGCGGTCGATGTAGCAGTTGAGCACGCTGGCCGCGCCGGCCGCGAGCGAGCCACCGACCAGCACCACGGCGACCAGCCAGAGCGACGGCATCCCGTCGGCGGCGAGCATCATCGCCGGCACGGTCGTCACCAGCAGCAGCTCCACGATCCGCGGCTTGGTCAGCGCCACGTACGCCCGGAGGACCGCCCGGACGTCCCGGCGCTGCGCGACCGAGGCCTCCGCCGCCCGCGCGGGCTGCTGCCCGGCGGAGTTGCTGACGGGGCGCTCGGTGATCATGCTCACGGATTGCCACCTTCCGGCATCGGCGCGGGGAGTTTCGGATCGGCGGGACCACTACGGGCCTCACACCGACCCACACACTACGCGTTGTCGTTTTGGCTGCCCGGCCGACCCGGCAACGGTGCGGGCCGTCACATGTTGCGACCTACCGTGACAACACCTCCGAGAGTACGAAGGAGCATGCAGTGATCCCCGGGCGGACGTTTAGGACGGCTCGATAGGGTCACCAGTGAGGGTTCCGCCCATCTGCCGAGGAGCACAACCAACGTGGCTGCCAACCAACCCGACCCCGCACTCAACTGGTCCGACCTCGACCGCCGGGCCGTCGACACCGTCCGCGTGCTGGCCATGGACGCCGTGGAGAAATCCGGCAACGGCCACCCGGGCACCGCGATGAGCCTCGCGCCCGCGGCGTACCTGCTCTTCAACCGGGTGATGCGGCACAACCCCGCCGACCCGAACTGGGCCGGCCGGGACCGGTTCGTGCTCTCCGCCGGCCACTCGAGCCTGACCCTCTACATCCAGCTCTTCCTCTCCGGCTACCCCCTCGACCTCGAGGACCTGAAGTCGCTGCGGCAGTGGGGCTCGCTCACCCCGGGCCACCCGGAGCACGGGCACACCCCCGGCGTCGAGACGACCACCGGCCCGCTGGGCCAGGGCCTGGGCAACGCGGTCGGCATGGCGATGGCCGCCCGCCGCGAGCGCGGCCTGTTCGACCCGGAGGCCGAGGCCGGCGCGTCCGCCTTCGACCACAACATCTGGTGCATCGTCTCGGACGGCGACATCGAGGAGGGCATCAGCCACGAGGCCAGCGCCATCGCCGGCCACCAGCAGCTGGGCAACCTCACCGTCATCTACGACGACAACGAGATCTCGATCGAGGACGACACCCGCATCGCCAAGAGCGAGGACGTGGCGGCCCGCTACGAGGCCTACGGCTGGCACGTGCAGACCGTCGACTGGCGCCGCGGCGACGCCGACCAGGGCGACTACCACGAGGACGTCGAGGCGCTGTACGAGGCGTTGCAGGCGGCGAAGGCCGAGACCGGCCGTCCCTCCTTCATCGCGCTACGCACCATCATCGGCTGGCCGGCGCCCAACAAGCAGAACACCGGCAAGATCCACGGCTCGGCGCTCGGCGCCGACGAGGTGGCCGCCACCAAGCAGATCCTCGGCTTCGACCCGGCGCAGAGCTTCGCCGTCGACGACGAGGTGCTCGCGCACGCCCGCCAGGTGCTGCGGCGCGGCGAGGAGGCCCAGCGGGAGTGGACGCGCGTGTTCGACGGCTGGGCGCAGGCCAACCCGGAGCGCAAGGCGCTCTACGACCGGATGGCCGGCCGGATCCTGCCCGACGGCTGGACCGAGGCGCTGCCGGAGTTCCCGGCCGACGCCAAGGGCGTGGCCACCCGCGCGGCCTCCGGGAAGGTGCTGGAGGCGCTCGCGCCGGTGCTGCCGGAGCTGTGGGGCGGCTCGGCCGACCTGGCGGAGAGCAACAACACCACGATGAAGGGCGAGCCGTCGTTCATCCCGGCCACCCACGCCACCAAGGACTTCCCCGGCCACGAGTACGGTCGCACGCTGCACTTCGGCATCCGTGAGCACGCCATGGGCGCCATCCTCAACGGCATCACCCTGCACGGCGGCACCCGCCCGTACGGCGGCACGTTCCTGGTGTTCAGCGACTACATGCGGCCCTCGGTGCGGCTCGCGGCGCTCATGAAGCTTCCGGTGGTCTACGTCTGGACGCACGACTCGATCGGTCTGGGCGAGGACGGCCCGACCCACCAGCCGGTGGAGCACCTGAGCGCGCTGCGGGCCATTCCCGGCCTGGACGTGGTGCGGCCGGCCGACGCCAACGAGACCGTGTGGGCGTGGCGGACGGCCCTGGAGCACACCGACCGGCCGACGGCGCTGGCGCTGAGCCGCCAGGCCCTCCCGACGCTGGACCGGGGCACCCTGGCCGGCGCCGAGGGCGTGGCCCGCGGCGGGTACGTGCTGGCCGAGGCGTCCAACGGCAAGCCGCAGGTGATCCTCGTGGGCACCGGCTCCGAGGTGCAGCTCTGCCTCACCGCCCGGGAGCGTCTCGAGGCGGAGGGCACTCCCACCCGGGTCGTGTCCATGCCGTGCCAGGAGTGGTTCGCCGAGCAGGACGAGGCCTATCGGGAGTCGGTGCTGCCGCGCGGGGTAAAGGCACGGGTGAGCGTGGAGGCGGGCATCGCGATGTCCTGGCGCGCCATCGTCGGCGACTGCGGCGAGAGCGTCAGCATCGAGCACTACGGCGCGAGCGCGCCACATTCGGTGCTGTTCGAGCAGTTCGGGTTCACCCCGGACCGGATCGTGGCCGCGGCGCACGCGGCGTTGACCCGAGTGGGCGACATCACCGGTTACACGACCGGTAACTGAGGGGAGCGTGGACGGCATGACGGACAGACTGGGCGAGCTCAGCGCCACGGGAGTGGCGATCTGGCTTGACGATCTCTCCCGTACGCGGCTGAGCTCCGGTGGGCTCGACCAACTGCGTCGGGAGCAGCACGTGGCCGGGGTGACCACGAACCCGACCATCTTCGCGAAGGCGCTGAGTGACGCCGACGAGTACAACTGGCAGCTGCGCGACCTCGCCATCCGGGGGGTGGAGGTCGAGGAGGCCGTGCGCATGCTCACCACGTACGACGTGCGGTGGGCCTGCGACGTGATGCGCCCCTCGTACGACAAGAGCGGCGGCGTCGACGGCCGCGTCTCCATAGAGGTGGACCCGCGGCTGGCGCACGAGAGCGAGCGGACCGTGGCCGAGGCCAAGGCCCTCTGGTGGCTCATCGACCGGCCGAACCTCTACATCAAGATTCCGGCCACCGAGGCCGGTCTGCCGGCGATCACGGCGACGCTCGCCGAGGGCATCAGCGTCAACGTCACGCTGATCTTCGGGCTGGACCGGTACTCGCAGGTCATGGAGGCGTTCCTGGCCGGTCTCGAGCAGGCGAAGGCGAACGGGCACGACCTGTCCAAGATCGGGTCGGTGGCGTCGTTCTTCGTCTCCCGGGTCGACACCGAGGTCGACAAGCGGCTCGAGAAGATCGGCTCGGCCGAGGCCAAGGCGCTGCGCGGCAAGGCCGCCGTCGCCAACGCCCAGCTCGCGTACGAGCGGTACGGCAAGGTGTTCTCCTCCGACAGGTGGAAGGCGCTCGCCGACGCCGGCGCGCGCCCGCAGCGGCCGCTGTGGGCCTCCACCTCGACGAAGAACCCGGACTACCGGGACGTCATCTACGTCGAGGAGCTGATCGCGCCCGGCACGGTGAACACCATGCCGGAGTCGGTCATCCACGCCTACGCCGACCACGGCGAGACGCAGGCCGACACCATCACCGGCTCGTACGACGCCGCCCGAAAGGTCTTCACCGACCTGGAGGCGGCGGGCGTCGACATGACCGACGTGATCACCGTCCTGGAGCGCGAGGGCGTCGAGAAGTTCGAGGCCAGCTGGCTGGAGCTGCTCGACGGCGTACGCAAGTCGCTGGAGTCGGCCGCGCAGGGCGCGGGCGCCCCCGGCAGGGCCGCACAGGGCAACGCCCAGGCCGCGCAGCAGGCGGGAGGGAACGCGTGAGCGAGCGAACCATCCGGATCAGCGCGTGGGAGCCTCGTGCCGCCGCCGAGCGCAGCGAGGGGGCGGCATGAGCGACCTGCTCTCCACGCCGGCCGAGTCGGCTGCCGGACTGACCGTCTACGGGGCGGACACGGTCGACAAGTCGGCGCCGGCCTCGACCCGGCAGGCCGTGGTCTCCGCCGGCGTCCCCGCCAAGCTGGCCGCGAAGGACCCGAGCCTGTGGGGGCCGGACGCCGAGGCCGAGGCGAAGATCCGCCTCGGCTGGGTGGACACCCACCGGCGCAGCCGTGAGCTGCTCCCCCAGCTCGCCGAGCTGAAGGCGGAGCTGGGCGACCTCGACCACGTCGTGCTCGCCGGCATGGGCGGCTCGTCGCTGGCCCCCGAGGTGATCACCCGGACCCTGGGCCGGCCGCTCACCGTCCTCGACACCACCGACCCCGGCCAGGTGCGCGCCGCGCTGGGCGACCGGCTGGAACGCACCGTGGTCGTGGTGGCCAGCAAGTCCGGCTCCACGGTCGAGACCGACAGCCACCGCCGGGCGTACTGGCAGGCGTTCCTGGACGCCGGGATGACGGAGGCGGAGGCCGGCCGGCACTTCGTGATCGTCACCGACCCGGGTTCGCCGCTGGAGGAGACGGCCGCCGGGATGGGCGCGTTCACCGTGCTCGCCGACCCCAACGTGGGCGGCCGCTACTCGGCGCTCACCGCGTTCGGGCTGGTCCCGTCGGCGCTGGCCGGCGTCGAGGTGGTCGAGCTGCTGGACCAGGCCGAGGAGCTGGCCGCGTCGCTCGGCGCCGACCGGGACAACCCGGCCCTGGCGCTGGGCGCCGCGCTCGGCGCCGCCGCCACCGACGGCCGCGACAAGGTGGCCCTGGTCTCCGACGGCACCGGCATCGACGGGCTCGGCGACTGGGCCGAGCAGCTGATCGCCGAGTCGACCGGCAAGGCCGGCGTCGGCATCCTGCCGGTGGTCGTGGAGTCGCCGCAGAGCCCCGGGGCCAAGGGCCCCGACGTGCTGACCGTGAGCTACGGCGGGTCGCTCTCCGCGGGCGACGTCCCCGGCGGCGGCGGCGACCCGGACGTGGCCGTCAACGGGCCGCTCGGCGCGCAGTTCCTGGCCTGGGAGTACGCCACCGCGGTGGCGGGCGTGGTGCTCGGCATCGACCCGTTCAACCAGCCGAACGTCACCGAGTCGAAGGAGAACACCAACAAGATCCTCGCCTCGGGCCTGCCGGCGGAGCAGCCGTCGTTCACCGAGGGCGCGATCGAGGTGTACGCCCCGGCGGGCGCCCCCGGCGACCTGGCCGGCGTGCTGCGCTGGCTGTCCGACGCGCTGGGCGACGACGGGTACCTCGCCGTGATGGCGTACCTCGACCGGTTCGCCGACGCCGACGCGGCGCGGCTGCGGCCGCTGCTGGCCGAGGCGACGGGCCGGCCGGTCACCTTCGGCTGGGGGCCCCGGTTCCTGCACTCCACCGGCCAGTACCACAAGGGCGGCCCGCAGGTCGGCGCGTACCTCCAGCTGACCGGCGCGGTGGCCGAGGACCTGCCGGTGCCGGGCAAGCCGTACTCCTTCGGAGAACTGCAGGCGGCGCAGGCCGCCGGCGACCGGCAGGCGCTCGCCGAGCGGAACCGCCCGGTGGTGCGGCTGCACCTGACCGACCGGTCCGCGGGCGTGACCCAGCTGCTCGATGCGGCCGGTGAGCTGCGGGCGTGAGGATGGAAGACGTGGAACAGGCGGAGCGAAGAAGCGGTGTGAACCCGCTGCGCGACCCGCAGGACCGGCGGCTGCCGCGGATTCCCGAGCCGTGCGCGCTGGTGATCTTCGGGGTCACCGGCGACCTGGCGCGGAAGAAGCTGCTGCCCGCGGTCTACGACCTGGCCAACCGGGGGCTGCTGCCTCCGGGCTTCGTGGTGCTCGGCTTCGCCCGCCGCGACTGGGGTGACGGCGACTTCGAGACCCTCGCCTGCGAGGCCGCCCGCAAGCACGCCCGCACGCCGTGGCGGGACGAGGTGTGGGCGCGGCTGGCCGGCAACATCAAGTTCGTGGGTGGGTCGTTCGACGACGACGCCGCGTTCGACCAGTTGGCGGCCACGCTCGACGAGCTGCGCGACACGCACGGCATCCCCGGCAACGCCGCCTTCTACTTCTCCATCCCCCCGGCGGCCTTCCCCGTGGTGCTCAAGCAGCTCGCCCGCACCGGGATGGCCGACAACGCCAAGTCCGGGGGCTGGCGCCGGGTGGTGGTCGAGAAGCCGTTCGGGCACGACCTGCCCTCGGCGAAGGCGCTCAACGACCTGGTCGACGACGTCTTCACCCGCAAGGACGTCTTCCGGATCGACCACTACCTGGGCAAGGAGACCGTCCAGAACATCCTGGCCCTGCGGTTCGCCAACAACCTGTTCGAGCCGCTGTGGAACTCCAAGTACGTCGACTCGGTGCAGATCACCATGGCCGAGGACGTCGGCATCGGCACCCGCGCCGGCTTCTACGACTCGGCCGGCGCGGCCCGGGACGTGCTCCAGAACCACCTCCTCCAGTTGCTCGCGCTCGTCGCCATGGAGGAGCCCACGAGCTTCGACCCGGACGAGATCCGCACCGAGAAGCTGAAGGTCCTGAAGGCCATCACCCTGCCGAAGGACGTCACCGAGGGCACCGTGCGGGGCCAGTACCTCCCCGGCTGGGTCGGCGGCGAGCGGGCCGTGGGCTACCTGGAGGAGGACGGCGTCCCCGAGGACTCCACGACGGAGACGTACGTGGCGGTCCGGCTGGGCATCCAGAACCGGCGCTGGGCCGAGGTGCCGTTCTACATCCGGGCCGGCAAGCGGCTGCCGCGGCGGGTCACCGAGGTGGCCATCATGTTCAAGAAGGCGCCGCACCTGCCGTTCAACACGACCGACGTCGAGTCGCTCGGCAACAACCAGCTGGTGATCCGGGTCCAGCCCGACGAGGGAGTCGTGCTCAAGTTCGGCTCCAAGGTCCCCGGCACCGCCATGGAGGTCCGGGACATCGCCATGGACTTCCAGTACGGCGAGGCGTTCACCGAGTCCAGCCCGGAGGCGTACGAGCGGCTCGTGCTGGACGTGCTGATCGGCGACCGGACGCTCTTCCCGGACGCGGCCGAGGTCGAGCAGAGCTGGCAGGTCATCGATCCGCTGGAGCAGGCCTGGGCGGGCACCACGCCGGAGTCGTACCGGGCCGGCGAGTGGGGTCCCCGGGCCGCCGACGAGATGCTGGCCCGCGAGGGCCGGGCTTGGAGAAGAGCATGATCGGCCTGTGGGACACCACCGGCAACGAGGTGGTCAAAGCGCTCGCCGCCGAGCGGCGCAGCGCGGGCGGCGTTGCCAGCGGCATGGCCCTCACCCTGATCGTCGTGGTGGACGAGAAGCGGGTACGCGAGGCGGAGGCGGCGGCGACCATCGCCGCCGCCGCCCACCCCTGCCGCCTGCTCGTGGTGGTCCGCACCGACATCGAGCGGGAGCGCAACCGGCTCGACGCGGAGATCGTGGTGGGCGGCCGGCTCGGCCCGTGCGAGGCCGTCGTCATGCGGATGTACGGCCGGCTGGCGCTGCACGCCGAGTCGGTGGTCATGCCGCTGCTGGTGCCCGACGTGCCGGTCGTGACCTGGTGGCACGGGGAGCCGCCCGAGGAGATCGCCACCGACTTCCTCGGCGTGGTCGCCGACCGGCGCATCACCGACACGGCCCAGGCCATGGACCCGATCGCGGCGCTGCGCCAGCGGGCCCACGACTACGCCCCCGGTGACACCGACCTCGCCTGGACCCGGATCACCCCGTGGCGCACCCTCGTCGCCGGGGCGTTCGACACCACCGAGGCCAAAGTCACCGAGGCCAGCATCATGGCGCCGGCGCACGACCCGACGGCGGCGCTCATGTGCGGCTGGCTGCGCAGCCGGCTGGGCATCAGCCCGCGCTGGGAGCACACCGAGCAGTTCCCCCGGATGCGCGAGGTGCAGTTGCACTGCGCCAACGGCGACCAGCTCACGCTGACCCGGGAGGACAGCGTGGCCACGTTCCGGCGTACCGGGCAGGAGGACCGCCAGCTTCCGCTGGTGCGCCGGCCGCTCGGCGACGAGCTGGCCGAGGAGCTGCGCCGGCTCGACGCCGACCAGGTCTACGCGGAGGCGCTGGGCGCCATCGCCGGTGTGACGGGCCTCGAACACCGACCGGGCACGCGGGTGCACGTCTGGAAGGATCCGGCGACCGCCCACCGGGCCGAGGCGGGCGTCACGGCGCACGCCGGCACCAGCGACCGGGCCTGAGCGGCCCGCTCCGGCAACGACAACCGGCCCGCCGAGCGGACCGCGACGAAAAAAGGCACAAGATGAGTGAGGCGAGTGTCGCCGTCCACGCCGACGCCGAACTGCTGGCGCAGGCGGTGGCGGCACGCTTGGTGGTGAAGCTGCTCGACGCGCAGGCCGAACGGGGCCAGGCGTCGGTGGTGCTGACCGGGGGCCGGATCGCCGCGGCCGTCTACCGGGCCGTGGCGGCGCTTCCCGCGCGGGACGCCGTCGACTGGTCCCGGGTCGACGTCTGGTGGGGTGACGAACGGTTCCTGCCGGCCGGCGATCCGGAACGCAACGAGACCCAGGCGCGGGCGGCGCTGCTGGACGTGGTGCCGCTCGACCCGGCCCGGGTGCACGCCATGCCGGCCGCCGACGACCCGGCCGGCGCCGACCCGGAGGAGGCGGCGGCCCGGTACGCGGCCGAGCTGGCCGTCGCCGCCCGGCCGGGCACCGCCGAGCTGCCGCACTTCGACGTGCTGATGCTCGGCGTCGGCGAGGACGGGCACATCGCCTCCGTCTTCCCCGAACATCCCGTGCACTACGAGAGCCGGCCGGTCAGCGCGGTGCGGGGCAGCCCCAAGCCGCCGCCGGTGCGCACCACGCTCACCATCCCGGCCATCAACACGGCCGAGGAGGTCTGGCTCGTGGCGAGCGGCGCCGACAAGGCGCGGGCCGTGGGCATGGCCCTGGCCGGGGCCGGCCCCGTGCAGGTGCCGGCGGCCGGGGTGCGCGGCGTGAGCCGTACCCTCTGGCTGCTCGACCGGGCGGCGGCCGCCGACGTGCCGGCCCGGCTGCGCAGCCTGCGCTGACCGTCCCGCCCGGCCGGCAGCTCCGCACTCCGGGCACCCCACACGGCGCGCCGGGCCTGGTGCCCGGCGCGCCGTGGTGCCGGGGCGTTCAGCGGCCGCGCCGGCGGCGCAGCGCGGCGAGGGCCTCGGCGAGGATGGCCTCGCCCTCCTCGTCGGTGCGCCGCTCCTTCACGTAGGCCAGGTGGCTCTTGTAGGGCTCGGAGCGGGTCCGGCCCGGCGGGTTCTGCGCGTCCCGTCCCGCAGGATGGCCGCAGCGCGGGCAGTCCCAGAGGGCGGGCGCGGCGGCCTCCGCGGCGATGAGGATCTCCACGCGGTGGCCGTTGCGGCACCAGTAGGTGACCGCCTGACGGGGCGCCGGTTCGTAGCGCTCGGGCGGGCGCTCGGGGGCGGACCCGACCCGCGAACCGCGGATCACGTTGCCATGTGGCACGGCTGCTCGCTCCTGTCGTCGGAGGGGAACCGCCGCGAGAGGGGAAGCGGCGGGCGACGCGGTGCGGAAAAAGACCTGCGCGCGGCCCGTCGGGTGACGGACCGCGCGCAGATTGTACGACTCGAACCGGCCCGCTCAGGCGCCGCTGCTGAGCTGGAGGCGGAGCCAGAGGCCGATCCCCACGATGCAGGCGAACCAGACGATGCCCACGAGGACGGTGTAGCGGTCGAGGTTCTTCTCCGCCACCGAGGAGCCGGCCAGGCTGGAGCTCACTCCACCGCCGAACATGCTGGAGAGCCCACCGCCCTTACCTCGGTGGAGCAGGATCAGCATGGTGAGCAGGATGCTCGTGATGATCAGCAACACGATCAACGTGTATGCGAACCAGATCGGCAGCATGGCTGGGGTCAGTCCTCTCGTAGCGATCCTCGCCCGGACAGGTCGGGCACGGCGGCACCGACCGGCGGACGGGCGGAGTCAAGGATAGCGAGCGTTCAGCGCGCGATGTGCTCCGGGAACCGGCAGATCTGCGCGAATTCCTCGGCGTCCAGGCTCGCGCCGCCCACCAGCGCGCCGTCCACGTCCGGCTGGGCCATGATCGCGGCGACGTTCGACGCCTTGACCGAGCCGCCGTAGAGGATCCGGACCTGGTCCGCCGTGTCCTGGTCGTAGATCTCGGCCAGCCGCTCGCGCACCGCCCCGCACACCTCCTGGGCGTCCTCCGGCGTGGCGGTCTTGCCCGTGCCGATCGCCCAGACCGGCTCGTACGCCACGACGATTTTGGTGGCCTGCTCGGTGGTGAACCCGCTCAGGGCGGCGACGAGCTGGTCGGCGCAGTGCGCCACGTGCCGGCCCTCCTCGCGCACGTCCAGCCCCTCCCCCACGCAGAGGATCGGGGTCAGCCCGTGGGCCAGCGCCGCCTTCACCTTGGCGTTGACGACCGCGTCGTCCTCGTGGTGGAAGGCCCGCCGCTCCGAGTGCCCGACCACCACGTACGTGCAGCCCAGCTTCGCCAGCATGGGCCCCGAGATGTCGCCCGTGTAGGCACCCGAGGCGTGCGGGGACAGGTCCTGCGCGCCGTACCCGATGAGCAGCTTGTCGCCCTCGACCACGGTCTGCACGGAGCGCAGGTCGGTGAAGGGCGGCAGCACCACCGTCTCGACGTCGGTGAGCTGCTTCTCGGTGAGGCTCGCCGCCAGCTTCTGCACCAGCAGGTTGGCCTCGAGGTGGTTGAGGTTCATCTTCCAGTTGCCGGCCATCAGCGGCCGGCGCGTGGTCTTCGCCATCACTTCTCCAGGGCCGCGATGCCGGGGAGGGTCTTGCCCTCCAGGTACTCCAGCGACGCGCCGCCGCCCGTCGAGATGTGCCCGAAAGCGGACTCGTCCAGCCCCAGGGCACGGACCGCCGCGGCCGAGTCGCCGCCACCGACGACGGTGAACGCGCCGGAGCCGGCGATCGCCTCGGCCACACCCCGGGTGCCGTGGGCGAACGGGGCCATCTCGAACACGCCCATGGGGCCGTTCCAGAAGATCGTCCGCGCCCCCTTGAGGGCGGCCGCGAACCCGGCCACCGTCTCCGGACCGATGTCCAACCCCACCCGCTTCGTGGGGATGCCGTCGGCGCGCACCGTGTCGTGCGCCGCGTCCGGGGCGAAGGCGTCGGCCGCCACCACGTCGACCGGAAGCATGATCTTGCCCTCGGACCGCTCGAGGAGGTTGCGGCAGGTCTCCACCATCTCCTCCTCCAGCAGCGAGCTGCCCACCTCGTGGCCCTGCGCCTTGAGGAAGGTGAAGCACATGCCGCCGCCGATGAGCAGCCGGTCGACCTTCGGCAGCAGGGCCTCGATCACCGCGAGCTTGTCGGAGACCTTGGAACCGCCGAGCACCACCACGTACGGCCGCTCGGGGTCGCCGGTGAGCGTGGAGAGGACCTCCACCTCGCGCAGCACGAGCCGGCCGGCGACGTGCGGCAGGCGCGCCGGCACGTCGTAGACGCTGGCGTGCTTGCGGTGCACGGCGCCGAACGCGTCGTCGACGTACGCCTCACCGAACGCGGCCAGCTGGTCGGCGAACGCGCCCCGCTCGGCCTCGTCCTTGCTGGTCTCGCCCGCGTTGAAGCGCAGGTTCTCCAGCAGCGCCACCTCGCCGTCGGCGAGCCCGTCCACGGTGGAGCGGGCCGAGTCGCCGACCGTGTCGGTGGCGAAGCGCACCGGCGCGCCGAGCAGCTCACCCAACCGGTCGGCGACCGGCTGGAGGCTGAACTGCGGGTCCGGGGAGCCCTTCGGCCGGCCCAGGTGCGAGCAGACGACCACCTTCGCGCCGGCCTGGACCAGCGCGCTCAGGGTCGGCAGGACGGCGCGGATGCGGCCGTCGTCCGTGATCGCGCCGCTCTGCTTGTCGAGTGGGACGTTCAGGTCGGCGCGCACCAGCACGCGCCGACCCGACACCCCCTCGGCGAGCAGGTCGTCGAGGTTGCGGATGCTCACCGAGCCAGCCCTCCGTTCGTGACTGCGGGGCTCGCAGGCTCACTCCTCGCACTCACAGGGACGAACCCACCAGCTTGACGAGGTCCACCAGGCGGTTCGAGTAGCCCCACTCGTTGTCGTACCAGCCGACGACCTTCACCTGGTTGCCGATCACCTTGGTGAGCGGCGCGTCGAAGATGCAGGACGCCGGGTCGGTGACGATGTCCGTCGAGACGATCGGGTCCTCGTTGTAGCTGAGGATGCCCTGCAGCGCGCCCTCCGAGGCGGCCTTGAGCGCGGCGTTGACCTCGTCGACGCTCGTCTCCCGGCCCACCGTGACGGTCAGGTCCGTGACGGAGCCGGTCGGGATCGGCACGCGCAGCGCGTACCCGTCCAGCTTGCCCTTCAGGTCGGGCAGGACGAGGCCGATGGCCTTCGCGGCGCCCGTCGAGGTCGGCACGATGTTGAGCGCGGCGGCCCGGGCGCGGCGCAGGTCCTTGTGCGGCGCGTCCTGCAGGTTCTGGTCCTGCGTGTACGCGTGGATGGTGGTCATCAGACCCTGCTGGATGCCGAACGTGTCGTGCAGCACCTTCGCCATCGGGGCGAGGCAGTTGGTGGTGCAGGAGGCGTTCGAGATGATCGTGTGCTTGGCGGGGTCGTACTGGTCGTGGTTGACGCCCATGACCACCGTGACGTCCTCGTTCTTCGCGGGCGCCGAGATGATGACCTTCTTGGCCCCACCGTCGACGTGCGCCTTCGCCTTCGTGGCGTCGGTGAAGAAACCGGTCGACTCGATGATGACGTCGGCGCCGACGTCGCCCCACGGCAGCTGCGCCGGGTCCTTCTCGGCGTACGCCTTGATGGTCTTGCCGCCCACGGTGATCTCGTCGGCGGTGGCCTTGACCTCCTGCGGGAGGCGACCAAGGATGCTGTCGTACTTGACAAGGTGGGCGAGCGTCGCGTTGTCGGTCAGGTCGTTCACCGCCACGACCTCGATGTCAGCGCCGGACGCCAGCACTGCCCGGAAGAAGTTGCGGCCGATCCGACCGAAGCCGTTGATGCCAACCCGGATGGTCACAGGTCCCATCTCCTCGCGTTCTGGTCCGCCGGCCGGAGACCGTGACGCCGGCGGAGTGATGTGCGCCGACCGTTGGAGCCGGCCGTTGACAGTTCATCTCCGGCCACCCCGCCGCGGTCCGAGAAGACCTGACCGCCCGAGGCGGTGCGCGCGGCGAGGAGCACCGGTGCCGGCCCCCTTGCCGTACGCTGCGACCCTATCCGAGCGCGTGGCAGGGCGCTGCGCCGGGTGGCGACCGGTCCGCGTTCCCGGCCGGCCGCCCGACCCGCACGGGGCGGGGCGTGCGCCGGCCCGCCGGCTCGCTCGCCCGCGCTGACCGCCACCGTCCTATCAGACCACGAGCATGTCGGGCGTGACGGCCGCTTCCGTATCCGGGATGCCCAGGTCACGGGCGCGCTTGTCGGCCAGCGCGAGGAGCCGGCGGATCCGCCCGGCGATGGCGTCCTTCGTGAGCGGCGGGTCGGCGAGCGCGCCCAGCTCCTCGAGCGAGGCCTGACGGTGTTCCAGCCGCAGCCGGCCGGCCGAGGTGAGGTGGTTCGGGGCGTCCTCGGCGAGGATCTCCAACGCCCGGGTCACCCGCGCCGCGGCGGCCACCGCGGCCCGCGCGGAGCGGCGCAGGTTGGCGTCGTCGAAGTTGGCCAGCCGGTTCGCGGTCGCCCGCACCTCCCGGCGGACCCGGCGCTCCTCCCAGGCCAGCACGCTGGAGTGCGCACCGATGCGGGTGAGCAGCGCGGCGATCGCGTCGCCGTCCTTGACCACCACCCGGTCCACGCCGCGCACCTCACGGTTCTTGGCGGTGATGCCGATCCGGCGGGCGGCGCCCACCAGGGCCAGCGCGGACTCCGGGCCGGGGCAGGTGATCTCCAGCGCGCTGGAGCGGCCCGGCTCGGTCAGCGAGCCGTGCGCCATGAACGCGCCCCGCCAGGCGGAGACGGCGCAGCAGACGTTCGCGGCCACCACGTGCGGGGGCAGGCCGCGCACCGGACGACCGCGCACGTCGAGCAGGCCGGTCTGGCGGGCCAGGGCCTCGCCGTCCTTGACCACCCGCACGATGAAGTGGCTGCCCTTGCGCAGCCCGCCGGAGGCGAGCACGTGGATCTCGCTGGGGTAGCCGTAGACCTCGGCGATCTCCCGCCGCAGCCGGCGGGCCACCGCCCCGGTGTCCAGTTCCGCCTCGACCACCACGCGGCCGGAGACGATGTGCAACCCGCCGGCGAAGCGCAGCAGCGCCGCCATCTCCGCCCGCCGGCAGCAGGGCTTGGGCACGTCGACCCGACTCAGCTCGTCCTTGACCGCAGCCGTCATCGCCATTGTGCGTCCCCTCACGGACCGGTTCCGGCGTGTCGCCGGAGATTACGTACGTGTCTAACGATCGGCGCCCAGGACAGGCACCAGCGCGGCACCCAGGGCGGCTGGATCATGGCGAGGAGCGCCGTCGGGGACGGCGACGGGGGCGAGGACCAGCCGGGCACCCAGCGATTCTGCCGCACGTTCGACCGGTTCGGGGTCACCCACCGCCTTGGCGTCGGCCAGGACGTGATCGACCTTCAGCTCCGGCAGGTACCAGCGCAGCGCGGCCAGGTGGTCGGCCACGGAGAGACGGAGGGTCTCCTTCTCGGCGGCCAGGTTGAGCGTGACGAGCCGGCGGGCCGGGCTGGACACGATGGCGTTTGCGAGCCGGGGCACGAGCAGGTGCGGCAGGACGCTCGTGTACCAGCTGCCCGGCCCGAAGATCAGCCAGTCGGCGACGCCGATCGCCTCGACGGCCTCCGGGCACGCCTCCGGCGCCGCGGGCGTCAGCCGCAGCGACTCCACCCGGCCGGTCGTGATCGCCACCTGGTGCTGGCCGGAGATCGTGCGTACCTCGTCGGGGCGGTCCGGGTCGGCGCCGCGGACCCGCGCCTCGATGCCCACCGGCTCGCAGGACATCGGCAGCACCCGGCCCACCGCGCCGAGCATCGCGCCCGCGTGCTCCAGCGCCGCCACCGGGTCGCCGAGCAGTTCCATGAGGCCGCAGAGCACCAGGTTGCCGACGGCGTGACCGGCCAGCCCGTCGCCGGTCGGGGCGGGCGCGTCGGGCCCGTCCGCCGCGGGCACCTCGGCGAAGCGGTGCTGGAACAGCCCGGCGCTGCGCCGCGTGGCCGGGTGGTCGCCCGCGAGCGCGACGAGGGCCTGCCGCAGGTCGCCCGGGGGCAGCCCGCCGCGCTCCGCGCGCAGGCGACCGCTGGAGCCGCCGTCGTCGCCGACGGTCACGACGGCCGTGATGTCCAGGTCCAGCTCGGGGGCGCACCGGCGCAGCGCCCGCAGCGACGCGGACAGGCCGTGGCCGCCGCCGAACGCCACCACCCGCGTCGTCATTCGCGCCCCAGGTCGCGGTGCTGGGCGTTCGCGGCGAGCCCGGACTGGCGCAGCCGCCCGGCCAGCTCCTCCGCGATGGCGACGCTGCGGTGCTTGCCGCCCGTGCAGCCGACGGCCACGGTCAGGTAGCGCTTGCCCTCCCGCTCGAAGCCCGCCGTGGTGTTGTTGACCAGGTCCGCGTACGCGGCCACGAACGCGTCCGCCCCCTCCTGGCCGAGCACGTACGCGCTCACCGCCTCCTCCCGGCCCGTGTGCTCGCGCAGTTCCGGCACCCAGTACGGGTTGGGCAGGAACCGGGCGTCCAGCACGAAGTCGGCGTCCGACGGCAGGCCGTACTTGAAGCCGAACGAGAGGACGGTGACCCGCAGCCGGCGGGCGTCCTCACCGCCGAACAGCTCCTCGATGCGCCGGCGGAGCTGGTTCACGTTCAGGTGGCTCGTGTCGATGATCACGTCGGCCTGGTCGCGGGCCTCCTCCAACAGGCCGCGCTCGATCGCGATGCCGTCGGCGAGCCGGCCGTCGCCCTGCAACGGGTGGGAGCGCCGGACGCTCTCGAACCGGCGGATCAGCACCTCGTCGTCGGCGTCCACGAAGACGACCCGGGGGGAGAAGCCCCGCTCCTTGAGCTCGCGGATCGCCCCGGCGAGGTCGGTGGAGAACGCGCGGGAGCGTACGTCGAGCACCATGGCCGTCCGGCGGGCCGCGCCACCGGCCTTGAACGCCAGCTCGGCCATGTCGAGCATGAGCGCCTGCGGCAGGTTGTCGACCACGTAGTAGCCGACGTTCTCCAGCGCCCGGGCCACCGTGCTGCGCCCGCCGCCGGAGAGCCCGGTGACCACCACGAGGGTGGTCTCCGACTCCGCCGGCTGCCCGGTCGCGGTCTCCGCCGAGACCGCCGACCATCCGGTCGACGAACTCGACGACGGCGTGTCGTGCCGCCCTTCGGCCGTGCGCGCCTCGCTCACCCACTACCCCCCACCGTGACCTGCGGGCCGGTTTCCGGCCCCGAACGGTCAAACAGCGACTCTATCCCGCGTATGCCCCGTCGACCGGCACGCCCCACAGGCACCACCCGCCCCGCGCTCCCCGGGTCCCGGTGCGGCGCGTGGCGGGGGCGGCGTCGGTGCCGGCTCGTACACTTCGCGGATGGCCTCCCCCACCGACCTGCGCACCTCCGAGGCCATCGAGGTGCTGCGCCGGGTCTTCGGCTACGACGCCTTCCGCGGCTTCCAGCAGGACGTCATCGACCACGTGGTGGCCGGCGGCGACGCGCTCGTCCTGATGCCGACCGGCGGGGGCAAGTCCCTCTGCTACCAGATCCCGGCGCTGGTCCGCCCCGGCGTGGCCGTCGTCGTCTCGCCCCTGATCGCGCTCATGCAGGACCAGGTCGACGCGCTGACCGCGGTCGGCGTCCGGGCCGGGTTCCTCAACTCGACGCTCGACTCCGACGCCCGCCGCCGGGTCGAGGCCGCCTTCCTCGCCGGCGAGCTGGACCTGCTCTACCTGGCGCCCGAGGCGCTCGGCGCGCGCGGCACCGTCCAGCTGCTCGACCGCGGCAAGATCGCGCTCTTCGCGATCGACGAGGCGCACTGCGTCTCCCAGTGGGGTCACGACTTCCGGCCCGACTACCTCGGCCTGTCCATGCTGCACGAGCGGTGGCCGGACGTGCCGCGGATCGCCCTGACCGCCACGGCGACCAGCGCGACCCGCACCGAGATCGCCACCCGGCTCGACCTCACCGGCGCGCGGCACTTCGTGGCGAGCTTCGACCGGCCCAACATCCAGTACCGGATCGTGCCCAAGCGGGAGCCCCGCAAGCAGCTGCTGAGCCTGCTGCGCGACGAGCACCCGGGCGACGCCGGCATCGTCTACTGCCTCTCCCGCGCCTCGGTCGAGAAGACCACCGAGTTCCTCACCGCCAACGGCGTCGCCGCGCTGCCGTACCACGCGGGCCTCGACGCGGCCACGCGCACCGCGCACCAGCAGCGCTTCCTGCGCGAGGACGGGCTCGTGATGGTCGCCACGATCGCGTTCGGAATGGGCATCGACAAGCCCGACGTCCGCTTCGTCGCCCACCTCGACCTGCCGAAGTCGGTGGAGGGCTACTACCAGGAGACCGGCCGCGCCGGCCGTGACGGCCTGCCGTCCACGGCCTGGCTCGCGTACGGGCTGCAGGACGTCGTCCAGCAGCGGAAGCTCATCGAGACGTCCGAGGGCGACGCGGCGCACCGCCGGGGGCTGGCCCGCCACCTGGACGCGATGCTCGCGCTCTGCGAGACGGTTCGCTGCCGCCGCGCCCAGCTGCTCGAGTACTTCGGCGAGACGGCCACCGGCCCCTGTGGCAACTGCGACACCTGCCTCCAGCCGCCGGAGTCCTGGGACGGCACGATCGCCGCGCAGAAACTGCTGTCCACCGTGTTCCGGCTGGACCGGGAGCGCAACCAACGCTTCGGCGCCGGGCACTGCATCGACATCCTGCTCGGGCGGCGCACCGACAAGGTGACCCAGTTCGGCCACGACTCGCTCACCGTCTTCGGCATCGGCGAGGAGCTGCGGGAGGCCGAGTGGCGCGGCGTGGTCCGGCAACTGCTCGCCGAGGGGCTGCTCGCCGTCGAGGGCGACTACGGGACCCTGGTGCTCACCGACGCCAGCGCCGAGGTGCTGGGCCGCCGGCGGACCGTGATGATGCGGCGCGAACCGGAGCGGCCCGCGTCCGGCCGCGCGGGCCGGTCCCGGTCGGCGGGCGCCGCCGTGGCCGAGCTGCCGCCGGCCGCCGCGCCGGTCTTCGAGCGGCTCCGCGCCTGGCGTGCGGCGGCCGCGAAGGAGCAGGGCGTCCCGGCGTACGTGATCTTCCACGACGCGACGCTGCGGCAGATCGCCACCGACGCGCCCACCTCGCTGGCCGAGCTGTCCCGGGTCGGCGGGGTCGGCGAGAACAAGCTCGCGAAGTACGGCGAGCAGATCCTCGGCGTGCTGGCCGAGGGCTGATCGTTTCAGTCGGTCGACGGCGCCTTCCGCTCGCCGTCCAGGGCCGCGAGGATCGCCTCGGCCGTCCGCCGGCCGACCCCCGGCACCTCGGTGATCTCCTCGACGGTGGCCGCCGAGAGCCGCTTGAGCGAGCCGAAGTGCCGCAGCAGCGCCTTGCGCCGCACCTCGCCGAGGCCGGGCACGGTGTCCAGAGCCGACTGGGTCATCCGCTTCGAACGGCGCTGCCGGTGGAAGGTGATGGCGAACCGGTGCGCCTCGTCGCGTACGCGTTGCAGCAGGTAGAGACCCTCGGAGCTGCGCGGCAGGATGACCGGGAACTCGTCGTCGGGCAGCCACACCTCCTCCAGCCGCTTGGCCAGCCCGCACAGCGCCACGTCGTCGATGCCCAGCTCGGCGAGCGCCTGCGCGGCCGCCGCGACCTGCGGCGGGCCGCCGTCGACCACCACGAGCTGCGGCGGGTAGGCGAACTTGCGCGGCCGGCCGGTGGTCGGGTCGACGAGTGTGCCCACCTGCGGCTCACCGGAGCCGGCCGGGCCGGCCGGGGCCTGCCCGGCCGGGGCCTCCGGGTCGTCGGCCGACTCGACGCCCGCCTCGCCGGTCTCCGAGCGGGAGTCGAGGTAGCGGGCGAACCGGCGACGCAGCACCTCGGACATCGCGGAGAGGTCGTCGGTGGCGCCCCGGATGATGAAGCGGCGGTACTCGCTCTTGCGCGGCAGCCCGTCCTCGAAGACGACCATGCTGGCCACCACGTCGGTGCCCTGGATCTGCGAGATGTCGAAGCATTCGATGCGCAGCGGCGACGTCCGCATGCCGAGCGCCTCGCTGATCTCGTCGAGCGCCTTGCCGCGGGTGGTGAGGTCACCCGCGCGGCGCAGCTTGTGCCGAGCCAGCGCGTCCTTGGCGTTGCGCTCCACCGTCTCCATGAGGGCCCGCTTGTCACCCCGCTGCGGCACCCGCAGGGTCACCCGGCTGCCCCGGTGGCCGGAGAGCCAGTCGGCCAGCGCGTCGGCGTCGGCCGGCAGCTCGGGAACGAGCAGCTCGCGGGGCACGTCGGCCTCGCCGTGCTCGCCGCCGTAGACCTGCGTGCAGAAGTGGTGCACGAGGTCGCCGACGCTCAGCTCCTCGGTCTTCTCCACCACCCAGCCGCGCTGGCCCCGCACCCGCCCGTCACGGACGTGGAAGACCTGCACGGCCGCCTCGAGCGGGTCGTCGGCGAACGCGACCACGTCGGCGTCGGTGCCGTCACCGAGCACCACGGTCTGCTTCTCCATGGCGCGGCGCAGGGCCGCCACGTCGTCGCGCAACCGGGCCGCCCGCTCGAACTCGAGCTGCTGGCTGGCCTCGGTCATCTCCCGTTCGAGCTTGCGCACCATCGTGTCGGTGCGGCCGGCCATGAAGTCGCAGAACCCGTCGACGATCTCCCGATGCTCCTCGGCGGAGACGCTGCCGACGCAGGGCGCCGAGCACTTGCCGATGTAGCCGAGCAGGCAGGGGCGGCCGACCTGGCCGGCGCGCTTGAACACGCCGGCCGAGCAGGTGCGGGCCGGGAAGACCCGGAGCAGCAGGTCCAGCGTCTCGCGGATCGCCCAGGCGTGCGAGTACGGCCCGAAGTAACGCACCCCCTTGCGCTTCGCGCCGCGCATCACCTGGAGCCGCGGGTACTCCTCGTCGAGCGTGACGGCCAGGTACGGGTACGACTTGTCGTCGCGGTAGCGGACGTTGAACCGGGGGTCGTACTGCTTGATCCAGGTGAACTCCTGCTGGAGCGCCTCGACCTCGGTGCCCACCGTGATCCAGTCGACCGACTCGGCCGTGGTCACCATCTGGCGGGTGCGCTCGTGCAGGTTCCAGATGTCGCCGAAGTAGGAGTTGAGCCGGCTGCGGAGGTTCTTCGCCTTGCCGACGTAGATCACCCGGCCGGTGCCGTCGCGGAAGCGGTAGACCCCCGGCGACTCCGGAATGGTGCCGGGCGCGGGACGGTAGGTCGAGGGGTCAGCCACGGCTGCAAGCCTAGTCCGCACCACCGACGCTCCCCCGGCGCCGCCGCGGAGCGCCGGGGGCGGGCCCTCGTCAGGCGAAGGAGATCTGGTCCCCGACGACCTTCACGTCCTTGCGACCGAGCGGCCTCGTGGCCGGGCCGGCCTTCACCGAGCCGTCCTCGATCGAGAACTTGCTGCCGTGGCAGGTGCAGTTGATCGTGCCGCCGTCGACGTTCGACACCGGGCAGCCCTGGTGCGTGCAGATCGGGTCGAAGCCCTTGAACTGCCCGGCGGTCGGCTGGGTGATCACGACGCCCTCGGCCGCGAGGACCTTGCCGCCGCCGAGCGGGATGTCGGTGGTGGTCGCCAGCGACTGGGCGTTCTGCCGGTCGCCGCCGCCGGCGTCACCGCTGCTGGGCACCGGGGGCCCGCCGCTGGTGGGCTGGCCGGTGGCCCCGTTGCCCGACCCGTCGCCGCCGCAGGCGGTCAGGACGACGGCCGCTCCGACCGCGCCGGCGCCCGCGAGCAGCGCCCGCCGCGTCTGCGTGCCCGGACCGGTCAGCTCCTGATCGTCACTCATGCCTCGCCCTTCCCTCTCGGCCGCCGCGGCCCGTCCTGACCTCTGGCCACACTCTCCAACACGCCCCACTCTGCCCGACGGTTCATCCGGATCATGCCGGAACCCCACGGCGGACGGCACGCCGCGTCGGGCCGAGGCGGGACCGGTGGCGGCGCCGCCGAGGCGGGACGGTGTTGGCGCCGCCGAGGCGGGACCGGTGGCGGCGTTACCGAGGCCGGTGTGGCTCGCGCCGATGGTCCGCAGCGCGCCCGGGGCACCGTGGCCGGAACGCGTGATGCCTCAGAGGCATAAATATGCCTCTGAGGCATCACGCTCGCGGGGATCCTCGTCGGGCCGTCGCGCTCGCGTCGCCGACTTCGGGTCGGCAGGCCACACTCGCACGCCGCACCGGCTCCCGTCGCCGACATCGGCCCGCGTCGGCTGAACACCGCGCTCGCATCGCGGACATGGGCGCCCACGGAAACGGGGCGCGCCGTCGCCGACGCAACCCGCGTTCGCGATGTCCGCCGCACCCGTCCGGTGCGGTGCGGCTCAGCGTGCGCCGGCGGGGACCTTCCGGGTGGCGCGGGGCTTGGCGCCGTTGGCCTTGGCCGCCCGGGACGTCGCCGCCGCGGCGCCCTTGGCCTCGCCGTCGAGCCGGAGCACCTGGCGCAGGAACTGCCCGGTGTGGCTCTCGGGCACCTCGGCGACCTCCTCCGGGGTGCCGGTGGCGAGCACCGTGCCGCCCCGGTGGCCGCCCTCCGGGCCCATGTCGATGAGCCAGTCCGCCGTCTTGATCACGTCGAGGTTGTGCTCGATGGTGATCACCGTGTTGCCCTTGTCGACCAGGCCCTCGAGCACCATGAGCAGCTTGCGGATGTCCTCGAAGTGCAGGCCGGTCGTCGGCTCGTCGAGCACGTAGACCGTCCGGCCGGTGGACCGCTTCTGCAACTCGGAGGCGAGCTTGACCCGCTGCGCCTCGCCGCCGGAGAGCGTCGGCGCGGGCTGGCCGAGGCGGACGTAGCCCAGGCCCACGTCGACGAGGGTCTTGAGGTGCCGGTGGATGGCCGGGATGGCGGAGAAGAAGTCGGCCGCCTCCTCGATCGGCATGTCGAGCACCTCGGCGACGGTCTTGCCCTTGTAGTGGACCTCGAGGGTCTCCCGGTTGTAGCGGGCGCCCTTGCAGACCTCGCACGGGACGTACACGTCGGGGAGGAAGTTCATCTCGATCTTGATGGTGCCGTCGCCGGAGCACGCCTCGCAGCGGCCGCCCTTGACGTTGAACGAGAACCGGCCGGGCCCGTAGCCGCGCACCTTCGCCTCGGTGGTCTCGGCGAAGAGCTTGCGGATGTGGTCCCAGACGCCGGTGTAGGTGGCCGGGTTCGACCGCGGCGTACGCCCGATGGGCGACTGGTCGACGCCGACCACCTTGTCGACGTGCTCGAGCCCGGTGACCCGGGTGTGCCGGCCGGGCACCAGCCGGGCGCCGTTGATCTGGTTGGCCAGCACGGCGTGGAGGATGTCGTTCACCAGCGTCGACTTGCCGGAGCCGCTGACGCCGGTGACGGCGATGAGCTGCCCGAGCGGGAAGCTCACCGTGAGGTTGCGCAGGTTGTGCTCGCGCGCGCCGTGCACGACGAGCTCCCGGCCGGGAGTCTGCGGGCGGCGCGTCTGGGGCGTCGGGATCGACTTGCGACCCGACAGGTACGCCCCGGTCACCGACTCCGGGTTCTCCAGCAGCGCGGGCACCGAACCGCTGTGCACGATCTGGCCGCCGTGCTCACCGGCGCCCGGGCCGATGTCGACGATCCAGTCGGCGGTGCGGATCGTGTCCTCGTCGTGCTCGACGACGATCAGGGTGTTACCGAGCCCGCGCAGCCGGACGAGGGTCTCGATCAGCCGGTGGTTGTCGCGCTGGTGCAGCCCGATCGAGGGCTCGTCGAGCACGTAGAGCACGCCGACGAGCCCCGAGCCGATCTGCGTCGCGAGCCGGATGCGCTGGGCCTCGCCACCGGAGAGGGTGCCCGCCGGCCGGTCCAGCGACAGGTAGTCCAGCCCGACGTCGAGCAGGAACCGCAGCCGGGCGTTGATCTCCTTGAGCACCCGCTCGGCGATCATCTTCTGCCGGTCGGTCAGCTCGATGCCGGCGAGCAGCTCGGCGCACTCCCCCACCGACAGGTTGCAGACCTCGGCGATGCTCTTGCCGGCGATCGTGACCGCGAGCACCTCGGGCTTCAGGCGGGTGCCGCCGCAGGACGCGCAGGGCACGTCGCGCATGTAGCCCTCGTACTTCTCCCGCGACCACTCCGACTCCGTGTCGGTGTGCCGGCGCTCGATCCACTGCACCACGCCCTCGAAGCCGGTGTAGTAGGAGCGCTCACGGCCGTACTTGTTGCGGTAGCGCACGTGCACCTGGTCGTCGGAGCCGTGCAGGATCGTCTTCTGCGCCCGCGACGGCAGTGCCCGCCACGGGGTGTCCAGGTCGAAGTGCTGGGCGTCGCCGAGCGCCTCGAGCAGCCGGAGGAAGTACTCCAGCGTGTGCCCGCTCGACCAGGGCTGGATCGCGCCCTCGCGCAGCGTGCGCTCCGGGTCGGGGACGACCAGCTCGGGGTCGACCTCCTTCTTGGTGCCCAGGCCCGTGCACTCGGGGCACGCGCCGTACGGGGCGTTGAAGGAGAAGACGCGGGGCTCCAGGTCCTCGATGGCGAGCGGGTGGTCGTTGGGGCAGGCGAGGTGCTCGGAGTAGCGCCGCTCCCGGTCGGGGTCGTCCTCGGGCAGGTCGACGAAGTCCAGCAGTACCAGGCCGCCGGAGAGCCCGAGCGCGGCCTCGACCGAGTCGGTCAGCCGCTGCTTGGCGCTGGGCTTGACGCTGAGCCGGTCGATGACCACCTCGATGGTGTGCTTCTCCTGCTTCTTGAGCTTCGGCGGCTCGGTGAGCGGGTGCACCACGCCGTCGACCCGGGCCCGGGCGTAGCCCTTCGCCTGGAGCTCGGAGAAGAGGTCGACGTACTCGCCCTTGCGACCGCGGACCACCGGGGCGAGCACCATGAACCGGGTGCCCTCGGGCATGGCCAACACGCGGTCGACGATCTGCTGCGGGCTCTGCCGGGAGATCCGCTCGCCGCAGACCGGGCAGTGCGGCTCGCCGACGCGCGCGAACAGCAGCCGGAGGTAGTCGTAGACCTCGGTGATCGTGCCGACGGTGGAACGCGGGTTGCGCGAGGTCGACTTCTGGTCGATCGAGACCGCCGGGCTCAGGCCCTCGATGAAGTCGACGTCGGGCTTGTCCATCTGGCCGAGGAACTGCCGGGCGTACGAGGAGAGTGACTCCACGTAGCGCCGCTGCCCCTCCGCGAAGATCGTGTCGAAGGCCAGGCTCGACTTGCCCGACCCGGAGAGCCCGGTGAACACGATGAGGGCGTCCCGGGGCAGGTCGAGACTGACGTCACGCAGATTGTGCTCGCGCGCGCCACGGATGATCAGTCGGTCGGCCACGGTCCGTGTACTCCCGGTGGAAGAAGATGAGGCGGTTCTGTCCGCTCGACGGCAAGGGTGAGCGGTTGTGCGGGCGCAGGAATGACGCCTCGGCAACTCTAGCCCTGAGGTACGACAATTCTCCGCGCCCGCACATTCCCCCAGCTCAGACCGGTCGGCCGGGTGTCAGAACCCGCCCGGCGACGGCGGCCGGGCGGGCCGGTTCGCACGCCGGCGGGCCCCCCGCCAGCCGCCGCGTCGCTCGGACGCCAGCCGGGCCTCCCGCCGCCGGGTCTCGAAGGCGACCTCGCGCTGCAACCGGCGCCAGCTCTCCCACCGCCGCGCGGTCAGCTCGCCGCTCTCCAGCGCCTCCCGCACCGCGCAGGCGGGCTCGCCGTCGTGCGCGCAGTCGGCGTACCGGCAGCCGGTGGCGAGGTCGGCGATGTCGGCGAACGCCCGGTCCAGGCCCGCCGAGCCGTCCAGCAGGCCGACCGCCCGGACCCCGGGGGTGTCGACGACGGCGCCACCGCCGGCCACGGGCACGAGGGAGCGCCACGTGGTCGTGTGCCGGCCCTTGCCGTCCACCCGCCGGATGGCCTGCGTGGGCATCACCACGGCACCGGCCAGCGCGTTCACGAGGCTCGACTTGCCCGCACCGGAGGGCCCGAGCAGGCCGAGGGTGCGCCCGTGCGCGACGTGCGCGCGCAGCGGGTCGAGGCCGGCGCCGTGCTCGGCGCTGACGGGCAGCACCGGCACGCCCGGGGCGACGGCCGCGAGCTGGCGGGCCACCGCGCCGGCGTCGGCCGCCAGGTCGGCCTTGGTGAGGACGACCAGCGGGCGCGCCCCCGACTCGTGGGCGAGGGAGAGCAGCCGCTCGATGCGGCCGGTGTCCGGTTCCGGGTGGACCGGTTCGACCACCGCGGCGGCGTCCAGGTTGGCGGCGAGCACCTGCCCGCTGGCGTCCTTGCCGGCGGTCCGGCGCACCAGGGCGGTGCGGCGGGGCAGCACCGCCTCGACGGTGCGCCGGCCGTCCGGCCAGGCGCCCACCAGCACCCAGTCGCCCGCGCAGGGCAGGTTGGTCAGGTCACGGGCGGCGGCGGCGAGCACCGTGCCGCCCAGGCTGGCGCGGACCGGGCCGTCCGCGCAGAGCACCGTGCAGACACCCCGGTCGACCCGGGCCACCCGGCCCGGTCGGTGGTCGGTGCCCCGGCGTACGTGGGCCGCCCAGTCGGCGTCCCAGCCGAGGGCGGTCAGGTCGATTCTCATGGCGCTTCCTCATCGGTGTCGGAGGGTTTGGCGGAACACGCGTGCCACGACCGGCATGAGCCCCACCTCCTCCCGACGTCCCGGTGCCGCGTTGCCGCCGACGGTAGGGCGCGCGGCGACGCGCCGGAAGCGATTTCCGCGACGACGGGGGGCCGCCGGACCGCTAGGGTCGGAACGTGACCCGGGATCCGCTGCTGTTGACCGGCGAGGTGGACGCCGCGACGACGCGGCTGTTGCGCACCGCGGCGGCCTTCGACGAGGCCGACCTGGCCGCCGCGTCGCTGTTGCCGGGCTGGACGCGGGGCCACGTCCTGGCCCATCTCGCGCGCAACGCCGACGGTTTCGTGAACCTGCTCACCGCCGCCCGCTCCGGCGAGCCCCGGCCGATGTACGACTCACCGGCCCGCCGGGCCGCGGACATCGAGGCCGGCGCCGCCCGGCCCGCCGCCGCCCACCTGGACGACCTGCGCCGCTCCGCCGACCGGTTCGCCGAGGCCGTGGCCGCGACCCCCGCCGAGGCGTGGAGCGCCACCGTCACGACGCCCGGCGGGCCCCGGGTGGCCGCCGAGCTGATCTGGTGCCGGCTGCGCGAGGTGGAGGTGCACCACCTGGACCTGGCCGCCGGGCACCGCCCGGCCGACTGGCCGGAGTCGTTCGCCCACCGGCTGCTGCACGAGGTCGCCACCGACCTCGTCGCCCGACCCGGGGTGCCGTCGATGGTGCTCCGCTTCGACGGCAGCCGGCACGAGCTGGTGATCGGGGTACGCGAGGGCGCGCCCGTCGTCGCCGGCCCCGCTCCCGACCTCGCCGCCTGGCTCATCGGCCGCGGCGGCGTCGACCCGCTGACCGTCACTCCCGACGGCCCCCTGCCGAATCCACCGGAATGGATGTAGAGACCAGATGACCTACAGCGGTGACGCGAGCCCCGGCGGTGCGCCGGCGGTACGCGAGCTGGACCGGCTCACCATCAGCAAGCTGTCGGTGGGCCCGATGGACAACAACGCGTACCTGTTGACCTGCCGGAGCACGGGCGAGCAGGTGCTGATCGACGCGGCCAACGAGGCGCCCCGCCTGCTGGAGCTGGTCGGCGGCGATGGCCTGACCGCCGTGGTGACCACCCACCAGCACATGGACCACTGGGTGGCCCTGGAGGAGGTGGTGGCGAAGACCGGCGCCCGGGCGCTGGTGCACGCCGACGACGCGGCCGGCCTGCCGATCGACGCGGAGACGGTCGCCGACGGCGACACGATCCCGGTCGGTGACTGCGCGCTCGAGGTGATCCACCTGCGCGGGCACACGCCCGGCTCGATCGCCCTGCTCTACCGGGACCCGGCCGGCACGCCGCACCTGTTCACGGGCGACAGCCTCTTCCCCGGGGGGGTGGGCAACACCGACAAGGACCCGGAGCGGTTCGCGCTGCTGCTCGGCGACGTGGAGCGGAAGCTGTTCGACCGGTTGCCCGACGACACCTGGTTCTATCCGGGTCACGGCAAGGACAGCACGCTCGGCGCGGAGCGGCCGGCGCTGCCGCAGTGGCGGGCCCGCGGCTGGTAGCCGCCGGGGTTTCGTACGGCCCCTGGATCAGCACGGCCGTGGCCGCCCACCGTGTCGGGTGGGCGGCCACGGACCGCGCGGGCCTAGTTCTGGTTCAGGTCGACGATGACGTCCTGGTCGGCGCACGCCGTCTGCAGTCCTGACATGTGCGTCGTCAGCGGACCCATGAACGCGAGGGCGCCCATCTCCTGCCCCTCGGGCAGCTGCGACACCTGCCACACGACGTCCATGAGGGCGGTGCCGTGCTCACGGATCTTGTCGTGGCGGGAGTCCTCGAACAGCTCCCGCACCTCCCGGTACTCGGCCTCGGTCAACTTGTCGTCACTGCCTCGTTTGTCATCGCCGACAACCGACGTTCCGTCCCGCATGGCCTTGCAGGCCGCGACGCCGGAGTCCTCCTTGATGTAGCCGTCCCACACGACGTAGCCGGCGACGCCGAGCAGGAGCACGGCGACAGCAGCGCCGACGCCGACGACCAGCGGCTTGCGGCTGCGCCCGGCGGGCGGCGTGATCGGCGGTACGGCCGGCTCGGGGCCGTAGCCGGAAACCGGCTGGTACTGCTGCGGCGGATACGCCGGGCTGCCCTGGTCGTCGGGCTGCGGCTGCTGCGTCTGGTACGGGTCGGTCATGGTTCAGCTCCCCACGTGGTGTTCGGCTCGTCGATCGTGGTGGGGATGGCGGTGCGGAACTACCCCGTGTCGGGTAGCTGACGGCGAATGTGGCCGCTCGGGCGAGGCGGCTCCCTCATCGGGCCGCCGTCGCGTGGCCTTGCGGCCGTATCAGGCGGCGTCCACACCGGTCACCGCGCGCAGCCGGCGCCGGGTCGCGACGAGCACCGCGCCGGCGAGCACCAGCCCGACCGCCATGGTGACCAGCATGGGGCTCGACTCGCCGGGAAGCAGCCCGGCGAGCGACCGGGACGCGGTGCCGAGGACCAGGTAGAGCCCGGCCCAGCCGGCGGCGCCGAGGGCCGCGCAGCCGAGGAACCGCCGGTACGACATCCGCAGTCCGCCGGCGGCGAGCGGCAGCAGCGCGTTGAACACGGGCAGGAACGGGGCCACGAGCACCATCCGTCCGCCGCCACGGCGCAGGATGCCCTCGGCGGCCGCCCACCGGGCCTCACCGATCCAGCCGCCGAGGCGGCTGTGGCGCAGCCGGTCGCCGTAGCGCCGGCCGGCCAGGAAGCTCAGCGACCAGCCGGCCAGGCAGCCGGCGACCACGGAGGTGAAGGTGGCCAGCCCGGTCGCGGGCCGGCCCACCCCCACCGCGGCGAGGATGGCCACGTCGCCGGGGACCAGCACCCCCAGCAGCGGTACGGCGTCGAAGAGCATCACCACCCCGAGCACCCCCATCAGCAACGTGGTGGGCAACTCTCCGACCTGGGCCAGCCAATCCGCCATGACCCGTACGCTATGGCCCTGCGCGACCCGCCACATCCGGCCGCATCCCCCACTGTGCCCCTGATCATCGTCTCGGGGTGGACCCTGAGCCGGCGGTTTCAGGCGGGGCGCAGCACCTGCACCCGGCGCACCGGAGAGTCGACCGCCGGTTCGGTGGTCGGCACCGGGTAGCTGGCGACCGTGGCCAGCCGGTCCGGCGGCAGGTGGCCCCGGTCCGGGTCGCCGACGAGCACGTCGGCGCCGCCGGCCGCCGCCCGGGCCAGGAAGGGCAGCATGCGGTCGGCCAGCGCGCGGTCGTAGAGCACGTCGCCGGCGACCAGCAGGTCCGCGCCGACCACGGCGGAGTCGAGCAGGTCGCCGCCGGTGGCCGTGACGCGTACGCGGTTGACCCTCGCGTTGACCGTCACGGCGGCGACGGCGTACGGGTCGATGTCGTTGGCGGTCACCTGGGCGGCGCCGGCGAGCGCGGCGGCGATGGCCACCAGGCCGGACCCGGCGGCCAGGTCCAGCACCCGGCGTCCGGCGGCCAGCTCGGGGTGGTCGAGCAGGTGGCGTGCCAGGGCCTGGCCGCCGGCCCAGACCGACGCCCAGTACGGGGGCGGCAGCCGGTGGCCGGCGTTGGCCTCCATCCGGGCCCACCACAGGATCGGGTCCTCGGCCAGGTGCAGCCGCACCTCGGGCACGAAGGGCGCGGGCGCCAGCCGCAGGCCGTCGGGGCCGTGGCCCACGGCGATCTCGCGTTCCAGCTCGGACAACGCGACCGCCGTGGCATCTCTCATCGGCGCAAGCATGCCCCAGCCGGAGGGCCGTGGTGCCGATTTTGTGGGGTCGCCGGAAGAGTTCACCCACTCGCCTACGGCACTTCGCCCGGCGGATAGGGGTTTGGCCCGTTAGTGTCGGGGAGGTACAGGGCGATCATCGGCGGCGGCCGGTGGTGGCCCGCTTTGGAACAGGGAGAGACGCATGGCAACCGGCACGGTTAAGTGGTTCAACTCGGAAAAGGGCTTCGGCTTCATCGAGCAGGACGGCGGAGGCCCGGACGTGTTCGTCCACTACTCGGCCATTCAGTCCAGTGGCTACCGTGAGCTCAGCGAGGGGCAGAAGGTCGAGTTCGAGGTGACGCAGGGCCAGAAGGGCCCGCAGGCGGACAACGTCCGTCCCATGTGATCGCGCCGGTGACGGCGGCCGGGAGCCCGGCCGCCGTCGCGGTGTCTCACCTCGCCGGCTCGTCCGCCGCCGGTGGCCGGGCCACGTCGGCGGGCTCCCGGGGTGCGCGGGGCAGGTCCCGGTGGCGCCGCAGCGGGCCCACCAGCAGGATCAGCGGCGTCACCGCCAGCCAGGCGGTCATCACCAGCACCGCGACGCGCGCGCCGAACGCGGCGCCCAGCGCGCCGGCCAGCAGTGCCGCCGGTGGGATGGTGCCGAAGTTGAGCAGCTGCATGCTGACCGTGACCCGGCCCAGCAGGTGGTGCGGCGTGTACGTCTGCCGGAAGCTGCCCTTGAGCACGTTGTTGACGGCCACTCCGAGGCCGATGAGGATCCCGCCGAGGGCCGGCCAGAGCAGGGCGGCGCCGGGCCCGGCGAGCGGGATCAGCAGCGCGGGCGGGCCGGCGAGCGCCGCCGCCATCAGCGTGGCCCGCGCGGTGCCGAGGCGCCGGCCGGCCACGGTGGCCAGCATGGCCCCCGCCACGCCCCCGACGCTCATGACGGCGACCAGCAGGCCGACCGGGCCCGGGGCGAGCCCGACCTCCCGGACCAGGAACACGACGAGCACCGCCTGGTAGCCGACGAGGCCGATGTTGCTGGCCGCGCCGAAGACCGTCATCACCCGCAGGTACGGGTCGCGGGCGACGAACCGCAGGCCGTCGGCGATCTCCCGGCGCAGCGACCGCGACCGGTCGGCGCGCGCCGGCCGGGGTTCCACCGTGCGGATCCGGGCCAGGCAGGCGGCCGAGACCAGGAAGCTCACGGCGTCGAGCAGCAGCGCGGCGACCGCGCCGACGGCCTGGGCGATCAGGCCGGCGAGGCCCGGCCCCACCACGTAACTCGCGGTGTGGGTGACCTGTAGCTTGGCGTTGCCCTCCGGCACCTCGGCCGGAGGCAGCAGCACGGGCAGGTAGACCTGGTCGGCCGTCTCGAAGAAGACCCGGGCTAGCCCGGCGCCGAGCGCGACGAGCAGCAGCTGCCAGACGGTGAGCACCCCCACCAGCGCGGCGGCCGGCACGCTGAGGAAGAGCAGCGCCGACACCACGTCGCAGGTGATCATGACGGGTCGTCGGGGCAGCCGGTCCACCCACGCGCCGGCCGGCAGGCCGACCAGCAGCCAGGGCAGCCACGCGGCGGCGGTGAGCACCGCCACCTGCACGGTGCCCGCGTCGAGCACGGCGACCGCCACCAGGGGCAGCGCCACGGCGGTGACGTTGCTGCCGATGCTGCTGACCGCCTGGCCGGCCCAGAGCAGCCGGAAGTCGCGGTGCCACAGCAGCCCGCCGCGACGCCGGGGCGGCGATCCGGCCGGGGCGAGCGCGGTCACGGCTTCGCCGGGACGCCGTAGGCGAACAGGAAGACCGGCTCGCGGCGCCGCCCGTCGTCGGGGACCTTCCGGTCGGCCCAGCGGGCCAGCAGGTCGATCACCTCGCGCCCCAGCTCCCCCAGCTCCTCCGGTGTGAGGTGCAGCCAGCGGTCGGTGGAGAACGGGCCGTCGCCCCAGGCCGCCTGCGCCGCCTCGTCGGCCGCGTGCCAGGCGCGGGCGAGCGCGACGTGCCGGTCGAGGGTGAGCGAGGTGGCCGCGTCGGCCACCGCACGGTCGGCCGGGTCGGCGTCGAAGTCGGTGTTGGACCAGCGCACTCCCCGACTGACCAGCCGCCACCACCGCTCGCGCCGGTCACGCGCCAGCTCCGGCGCCTCGGCGACCAGCTCGGCGGCGGCGAGCATCTTCAGGTGATGGCTGACGTTGGCGGGCGCCTGGCCGGTGCGCTCGGCGAGCAGGCCGACGGTGGACGGGCCGTGCACCTTGAACACGTCCATCAGCCGGCGGCGCAGCGGGTGGGACATGGCGGCCAGCACCCGCGAGTCGGTGACATGGCGTACGTCGAGGTTCTCCATGGCACCACGATGGCATTGGCAATAGGTGTTGCGCAAGACTTATTGCGAAATAGGAGTTGCCGGTTGGGGTGGGCGGGCCGCCCCCGGGCCGGGGCGGCCCGCCCACGAATCAGGCGGCCATCCGGCGCGCGAGCTCGTCGGCGACCTGCTTGGCGATCGTCGGCGGTATCGCCGCGGCGATCTTTTCGGGCGTCAACCCCGCCAGCACGCCCTGGATGATCGCCGGCTCGTCGGTGAAGTCCTTGCCGGCCAGCGTCGACAGCGCCGTCTGCAGGGCGGTCAACTGGGTGGTGATGCTCTTCAACGTGGGGTAGCCGCCCGTGGGCGCCCCGGTGTGGTCCTCGCCCGCCGACATCCGGGTGTAGATCTGGCCGATGGGGTTGCGCCCGTCGAGCACGGTCAGGTTCTTGTGGATGGTGGCGAGCCAGTTGTGCTCTTCGCTGGTCATGTCGTCGTCCTCCAACAGACCGATGGTGGTCAGGTAGCGGCGGAACAGGGGTCTCTGGTCCCGGCCCGCCTTGATGGCGTCCCGGAAGAAGCTGAAGTGGGTGTGCCAGAGGTGCGAGTCGTCGCCGCTGGACCGCTTGCCGAGCCGGTCCCACCGGCGCACGGTGCGGCCGTCGGGGCTGTAGATGATCTCCCGGATGTCCCGGGTGTCCGCGGCGTTCGCGCCGCACTGGCCGACACACCACGTGGAGAAGCTGCGCAGGTCGTGGGCCTTGCCCTTGACGGTGACGCGGAACTGGCCGACGTCGAGGGCGGCCGCGTCCAGCGTCAGACCGGCACGGTCCCGTGGTGACTCGACCACCGAGTAGTCGTTGCTCACCACCCGGTCCGAGCCGCAGTGGTAGCCGCCCCGGTGGGCCGGGTCACCGACGATGCCCACCTCGGCGGGCTCCAGGTCCGCGTCGCGGGCTCTGTCCTTGTCGACGTTGAGGTACGTGAGCAGCAGGCTGCGTACGGCCAGAAGGTTCGCCGGAGCCCGGGTCATGTGGTCCCCCTTTCCTGGATGGACGGGGGCCGGGCGCGGCGTCACGCCGCGTACGCGGGGCGAGCCCAGCATGCGAGCCCGGCCAACTGGTGCACAGCGCCGGGCATTGCACCAACCATAGCCCGCTCTTCGGACAAACGCCCAGGTCAAAGCCCTTCACATTCACATTCGACGGTCCGGTCGACCATCGTGGACGATCGGCAGGACCAGCCCGGAAGGGTGCTCGGGATCGTGCAGGATCTCCCGACGACCGGCACGGAGCGTGACGGCCGTGCCGAGCGGCTCACCGGTTCCCGGGTTGCGCGCGTACCGGGGGTGGGCGCCGCCGGTGACCTGCACCCGCAGCCGGTGCCCGGCCGCGAACCGGTACGCGGTGGGCCAGAGCGGCACCGGCACCCGGACCGTCCCGTCCGGGCCGGGCGGGAACCGGTCGGGGGTGACCCGGACCAGGCCGTCGCAGACGTTCCAGGACCGTCCGCGGCGGTCCACGTCGCACAGCCGGACGAAGACGTCCAGGTAGGACAGCTCGCTGCGCACGTACACCTCGGCGCGGACCGGCCCCACCACCTCCAGCGGCGCGGGAAGCGGATCACCGGACCAGGTCAGCACGTCCGGGCGGGCCTCGACCCGGCGGTTGTCCACCGGTCCCGCGCGTTGCGCCACGAGCAGCGGGCCGCCGAGCGACGGGGTGGGGTGCGCGGGGTCGTACCGGAACGAGTCGGGGACCGACGGCACGGACGGCCGCTCGGCGAGCACGCCGTCCGGATGCAGGTGCCAGACGGCGGCGGTCGCGGGCGGCGGCCAGTCTGGCAGGTCCCGCCAGCCACTGCCCGCCCCGCCGACGTGTACCCGCACCGGGGCGGCCTCCGGTGCCGGCGCGACGTCGCGCCCCGGCGCGACCGCGGATTCCGCGGTGCGCCCCGCGAGGTGCCGGTTCAGCCAGTCCAGCCCCTCCCGCAACGCCGCCACCACGAGCCCGGGGCTGCCGTGCGTCCACGGCCCGACCACGAGACGCGGGCGCCGGCCCGCGGCACGCAGGACGGCGTAGTCGTCGAGCTGGGCCGGAAGGAAGATGTCGTGCCAGCCACTGACCATGGCCACGGGCGCCCGCGCCCGCGCCACCGCCTCGGCGAAGACGCGGGTCCGCCAGTAGTCGGCCTGCGGTGTGTGGTGGCGCAGCCACTCCTGGAAGAACGGGACGGTGACGCCGGTGGCGATCCGGTCCGCCTCGGCCAGCGGAAGGTGGGCCAGCGCGGCGGCGAGCCGGGGCTGGCCCCGCTTGAGTTCCCACTGGCGGGCCAGCCAGGGCACCGTCTGCGCCTGGAGCAGCTCCACCCAGGTGAGCACCGTGTCGAGGGCGAAGGACTCCCCCGCGTACGTCGAGTCGCGGGTGGCCGACGCGGTCACGACCGCGACCATGGCGCGCAGCTCGTCGCCCGCGCCGGCGGCCAGCGCCCACTGGACGAAGCCCTGGTAGCTGGCGCCGAAGGTGCCGAAGCCGCCGGAGTACCAGGCCTGGCGGCGCAGCCAGTCGAGGGTGTCCAGGCCGTCGTCGCGTTCGTGCACCAGCGGGGCGAACGCCCCACCGGAGCCGTCCGTGCCCCGACAGGACTGGATGACCACGTGGTAGCCGCGCTCGGCCAGGAGCCGGCCGAGCAGCCGCATCGGCCCGCCCCGCCCGTACGGTGTGCGGATCAGGACGGTCGGCGCCCCGCGCAGGTCGGGGGCGTAGTGGTCGGTGCGCAGCGGCACGCCGTCGCGGACCCGCACGGCGAGGCCGCGTCGGACCGCCACCCGGCGGGTCCGTGCCGGAGGCAGCCGCAGCACCGCGGCGGCGACCCGGGCGGCGAGCCGGTGCAGCACGGCGTTCAGCCGGCCGGCCGCCGGGACGGCCCGGTGCCGGCCGCCCGCACCTCGTCGCGGTGCTCGCGCATCGAGTCGACCATGGCCCGCAGGAAGCGGTGCACCACGCGCAGCTCGTCGTCGCCGAACTCCGCCATCACCGCGTCCGTACGCCGGCCGAGCGGCTGGAAGAACGCCGTGGCCAGGGCGGCGCCGGGGTCGGCGTAGCGCAGGAGGACCTTGCGCCGGTCCGCGGTGTCGCGGTCGCGGCGGATGTGACCGGCGCGCTCGAGCCGGTCGACGAGGGCGGTCACCGACCCGGACGAGAGGTTGAGGTGCTCGCCGAGGCGGCCGGGGGTGATCGGATCGCCGGCCACCTCGGCGTCCATGACGGCGAGGAGCGCCTGCAGGTCGGTGGCGTTGAGGCCGTGCCGGCTCGCGAACGCGTGGCCGATGTGCTGCGCGTCCACCGAGTAGCGCCGCAGGTCGCCGGTGATCTCCGCGACGAGCCGCTCGCGCGGCGTGTCCCGCCGCCGGTACATGCCCTGCGCCGTCACCTGCCGCCTCACCCCCGTCGCGTCACCCGGTTTGCAGCATAGTTCAACCGGGAATAATCTCGGCTATCAAGATACTCGACCGTCGGGGGTTTCGATGGGGTTCCTGCGTGCGACCGCCCGACGGCTGGCCGGAGTGGTCGCCGGCCGGTGGAGCGCCTGGGTGGTCCTGCTGGTGGCCGTGGCCGTCTCCGGGGCGCTGGTCGCCCTCGGCGGGAAGGCCCGCACCAGCAACGACCCGACGGGGGCGTTGCCCGACAGCAGCGAGTCCGTCCAAGCCGCGGCCCTCGCCCGTGAGCTGCCCGGCGGTCAGCTCAACCCGGCCCTGGTGGTCTACTCCCGCGACGGCGCTCCACTCGACGCCCGGGACGAGGCGGCCCTCGCCGCCGACGCCGCCCGGTTCCGACCGATCGCCACGGGCGAGATCTCCTCGCCGATCCTCTCCCCCGACCGCCGCGCCGCGCTGCTCGCCGTGCCGCTGCCCGCCGACGCCGGCCCCGAGGCGACCGCCGACACCGTCGACCGGCTCCGGGCGATCACCCGTGACGGGCTGCCGGCCGGGCTCACCGCGCAGGTCAGCGGCGGTGCGGGGTTCCGCGCCGACGTCGCCTCCGCGTTCGACGGCGCGAACGTCACCCTGCTCCTCGTCACCGTCGCGGTCGTCGCGGTGCTGCTCATCGTCAGCTACCGCAGCCCCTGGCTCTGGCTGGTGCCGCTGGCCGTCGTGGGCACCGCGGACGTGGTCGCCAACGCGCTGATCGCCGTGGTGAGCCGGGCCGTCGACCTGCCCATCGACCCCTCCACCACCGGCATCGTCGACGTGCTGGTGTTCGGCGCCGGCACCAACTACGCCCTGCTGCTGATCGCCCGGTACCGGGAGGAGCTGCGCCGCCGGGAGGACCGGCGCGACGCGCTGTGCCGGGCGTTGACCTCGGCGGGCCCCGCCGTCGCCGCGAGCGCCACCACCGTCGTGCTGAGCCTGCTCACGCTGACCGCCGCGGTCCTGCGCAACGACCGGGCCATCGGCGTCGCCGGCGCGGTCGGCATCGGCACCGCCGCGCTCTACGGCCTGCTCGTCCTGCCGGCCGCCCTGGCGGTCTGCGGCCGCGGCCTGTTCTGGCCCTTCGTGCCCCGACCGGGCCAGCCCGACCCGACCCGCACCGGCGGCTGGGCGCGAGTCGGCGCCCTGGTGGCCCGCCGGCCCCGCGCCGTGCTCGCCGGCGCGCTCGTCGTGCTGGCCGTCCTCGCGGCTGGGCTCACCGACGCCCGGCTCGGCCTCAGCAAGACCGAACAGTTCCGGGTGCAGGCCGAGTCCATCGACGGCCTGCGTACGCTCAGCCGCCACTTCCCCGCCGGCAGCGCCGACCCCGTCGTGGTCGTGGCGCGGGCCGACGCCGAGCCGGCGCTGCTCACCGCGATCACCGGCACACCGGGGGTGGCCGACGCCCGGCCCGCCGGCCGCACCGCGGGGCTCGTCGGCGTGGACGTGGTCCTCGACGCGGAGCCCGACAGCGGGGCCAGCTACGACACCGTCCGCGAACTGCGCGAGCGGGTGCACGCGGTGCCCGGCGCCGGGGCGAAGGTCGGCGGCACCGTGGCGGCCAACCTCGACACCCGCGACGCCGCCGTACGCGACCTCAGGGTGGTCGTCCCGCTGATCCTCGGCGTGGTGCTGCTCGTGCTGCTGGTCCTGCTGCGCGCGGTCGTCGCGCCGCTCGTGCTGGTCGCGACCGTGGTGGGCACCTTCTTCGCGGCGCTCGGCGCGGGAACCTTCCTCTTCACCCACGTGCTGGGCTACGCGGCCCTGGACACCAGCGTGCCGCTGCTGTCCTTCCTGTTCCTGGTGGCGCTGGGCGTGGACTACAACATCTTCCTGGCCACCCGGGCCCGTGAGGAGGCCGCCGGCGAGGGCACCCGCCGGGGCATCCGCACCGCGCTCGCGGTCACCGGCGGCGTGATCACCAGCGCCGGGATCCTGCTGGCCGCGGTGTTCGCCGTGCTCGGTGTGCTGCCCCTGGTCACGCTCACCGAGATCGGTGTCATCGTCGGCCTGGGGGTGCTGCTCGACACGCTGCTGGTGCGCACCCTCCTGGTGCCGGCGATCGTGCTGCTGTTGGGTCGGTGCTTCTGGTGGCCCGGGGCGCTCTCCCGGCGCACCGACCCCACGCCGGCCGACGCCGCACTGGCGGTCGCCGCCGCCGACCGGGCCGGCGCGCCCGGCTGAGCCGGCACACCGGTCCCGCTCCGGGCACCCTGCCCGGTGTCAGTAGTCGAGGCAGACGCACTCGGTCATCAGCGCACGGACGTTGCGCACGTACTGCGGGTTGGGGATGGCCAGCGGCTCCCCCTCCTGCGCGACCGCGCCGTGTCCGAAGTTGTACGCCGAGATCACCGCGTTGAGCAGGCACGAGTTCAGCTCGCTCGTGCACAGCTCGGCGTCCAACGTGTAGTCCGAGTCGAAGTACATGTCGCCGATGTACTTGGTGAGCCAGGCCAGGTAGGTGCCGCCCAGGTAGGCGTTGTCCCGGTAGTCGTCGATGTCGTAGCTCTGCTCGAACCGCTGGTTCATCCAGTCCGCCGTCCCCGGCATGACCTGCATGAGCCCGATCCCGCCGTCGCAGGCCACGATGTGCGACTGCCACCCGCTCTCCTGCCAGGCGGTCGCCTTCATGAGGTTCAGCGGGATCCGGATGTCCGGGGCCGACACCGGCCAGTACTGGCGGTCGGCGGCGGCCGTCAGAGCGTCCTTGACCTGGGCCCGGGTGGCCTGGGTGCCGCGGTAGCTCGGCTTGCAACCGCTCGGCGCGGGCTTCGGCGGCGGGGGCGGCACCCGGGTCTCGGTGGGCGGCTTCGGCACCGCACGCGGGCCGGCCGTGCGGCTCGGCTTGGGGCGCGGCTTCGCCGACGGCGACGTGCTGCGCGACGGGGACGGGGCGAGGCCCATCCCCTCGGACGCGGGGACGGACGGCTCGGGGGCCTCCACCGGCTCGGCGCTGGCCTCGCCCGACACCTCCACGGGGGCGGCGACCGGCTCGGTCACCTCCTGCGGCCGCGCGTTCTGCCCGGCGCAGCCGCCCATGGCGAGCACCAGCAGCCCGGCGAGCACCACGGCACGCGTCCGCCCTGTCCCTCGGCGCATCCCCGTTCCCTCCCGTCGGCGTCGCCGCACCCTAACAGGGCTCCACGGGCCGTCGTTGCCCCTCGGACCGCTCCGGCGCCGGCTCGGGGCGCCGCCCCGGCCCGCCGACCGCCCGGTCCCGTGTGGCCCAGGCCACCATGAACACCACCGTCCAGAGCACCCCGAGCAGCACCGCCGCAACCGTGCCGCTGGCCGTGCTGAGGCCCAGGTAGAGGCGGGCCCCGGCGAGGCAGACAACGCCGGCCGCCGCCGCGGTCCAGGCGGCCACCGCCCGCGGCCAGCGGGCGCCCCGGGACAGCAGCCAGGCGAGCGTGCAGAAGCTGGCCGTCACGACCGCGTTCTGGGTGGGGAAGAGGATGCCGTCCGGGCCGCTCCCGGCCGAGCCGGCCAGGTCGGCGGCGACGGCCAGCACCACGAGCGGGACGAACGCCCCCACCGTGCCCACGAGGCCCAGCAGATCGGCCCGCCACGGCCGGCTGCGCCACGCCAGCACGGCGGCGACCACGGCGACCAGCGTGATCAGGACGGGGCTGCGCAGCGCCGACACCGTCGCCGTCGCGGCGTCGACCACGTCCGGGGTACGCCGGGCGGCGAACCAGTCGGCGATGGCGCCGTCCACGAGGGCCAGCCCGCTGTGCCGCACCACCAGTTCCAGCAACTCGGCGAAGGCGAAGCCGGCGACGAAGAGCAGCCCGAGACCGGCCACGAGGTTCAGCAGCATCGTCCACCCGGACCCGATGCGCATGGCGAGCAGGAAGAACAGCACGCCGTACCGGCCGGACAGCCAGCGCACCGGAGGCAGGGCGGTGGCCCGCGACATAAGCGCCCGGACCGGGTCCGGGTTGCGACCCAGCCACCGGCCCACGAGCACCACGGCCACCAGAGCCACCAGCAGCACCAGCACGGCCCCGGTCGCCCGGCCCAGCAGGCGCGAGACCGTCTCGTACGACTCGCCGGCCAGGTAGCCGAGCAGCACCGACCCGGAGACCCAGGTGGCCACCCCCGCGAGGTTCCACGGCGCGAACCGCCGGTACGGCATCCCGGCGGCGCCGGCCAGCCGTGGCACCAGCGTGCGGGCGAACGCGATCCAGCGGGCCGCGAGGACACCGCGGCCGCCGAGCCGGTTGAGCAGCCGGTCCGCCCGGTGCCAGCGTTCCGGCCCGACCCGGTTTCCCAGCCCGCTGGCCCGCAGCCGGGGCCCGTACCGCCGGCCCGACCGGAACGCGAGTGTGTCACCGGTCACCGCGGCGAGGATCATCACGACCAGGGCCGGGCCGAGCCGCAGCGTCCCCGCGTACGCTAGGAAGCCGACCAGCAGCAGGGTCGCCTCGCCCGGCACCAGCAGACCGAAGATCACGGCGGTCTCACCCGCGACGATCAGCGCGGCGACCAGGTAGATCAGCAGGGACGGCAGCCCCTGCAGGACGGTCAGCAGGTCGTGCACTCGGCCCCCATGAACACGGGGTCAGCATGCCAGCCGCCGGAGCGGCTGGGACAGGAGTTCCACGAGAGATCCGGGCCATTCGGGGGATGACCCCGAGGCGGAACCGGCAACCGCAGACAGGAGAGTATGGAGGGTATGCAGCTTCGCACCGACCTCCGCAACGTCGCCATCATCGCCCACGTCGACCACGGCAAGACGACCCTGGTCGACGCCATGTTGCGGCAGGCCGGCGCGTTCGGCGCCCGGGCCGAGGTGACCGACCGGGTGATGGACTCCATGGACCTGGAGCGGGAAAAGGGCATCACGATCCTGGCCAAGAACACCGGCGTGCACTACATGCCGGCCGACGGCTCGGACCCGGTGACCATCAACATCATCGACACCCCCGGCCACGCCGACTTCGGCGGCGAGGTCGAGCGCGGCCTCACCATGGTCGACGGGGTGGTCCTGCTGGTGGACGCCAGCGAGGGCCCGCTGCCGCAGACCCGCTTCGTGCTGCGCAAGGCGCTCCAGGCCCGCCTGCCGATCATCCTGGTGATCAACAAGGTGGACCGCCCGGACGCCCGGATCAAGGAGGTCGTGGACGACACGTACGAGCTGTTCCTCGACCTCGACGCCGACGAGGAGCAGATCGACTTCCCGATCGTCTACGCCTGCGCCCGCGACGGCATCGCCTCGCTCACCCAGCCCGCCGACGGCGCCGTCCCGGACGACAGCCACAACCTCGAGCCGCTCTTCCGCACCCTGCTCGACACCATCCCGCCGCCCGCCTACGAGGAGGGCGCGCCGCTGCAGGCGCACGTCACGAACCTCGACGCCTCCCCGTTCCTCGGCCGGCTCGCGCTGTGCCGGGTGCGGCAGGGCACGATCAGCAAGGGCCAGACCGTGGCCTGGTGCCGCACCGACGGCAGCACCCAGCGGGTACGCATCTCCGAGCTGCTGATGACCGAGGGCCTGGAGCGCAAGCCGGCCGACTCCGCGGGCCCCGGCGACATCATCGCCGTCGCCGGCATCCCCGAGATCATGATCGGTGAGACCCTCGCCGACGCGGAGAACCCGGTTCCGCTGGCGCTGATCACGGTCGACGAGCCGGCCATCTCGATGACCATCGGCACCAACACCTCGCCGCTGGTCGGCCGGGTGAAGGGCGCCAAGGTCACCGCCCGCATGGTCAAGGACCGCCTCGACAAGGAGCTCGTCGGCAACGTGTCGCTGCGGGTCCTGCCCACCGAGCGGCCGGACGCCTGGGAGGTGCAGGGCCGCGGCGAGCTGGCGCTGGCCATCCTCGTCGAGCAGATGCGCCGGGAGTCGTACGAGCTGACCGTCGGCAAGCCGCAGGTCGTCACCCGCGAGATCGACGGGAAGACCTGCGAGCCCGTCGAGCGGCTCACCATCGACGCCCCGGAGGAGTACCTGGGCGCCATCACGCAGCTCCTCGCGACCCGCAAGGGCCGGATGGAGCAGCTGGTCAACCACGGCACCGGCTGGATCCGGATGGAGTGGCTGGTCCCGGCGCGCGGCCTCATCGGCTTCCGCACCGAGTTCCTCACCGAGACCCGGGGCACCGGCATCCTGCACCACGTCTTCGAGTCCTACGAGCCGTGGTTCGGCGAGCTGCGTACCCGCAACAACGGCTCGCTGGTCGCCGACCGGTCCGGCTCGGTCACGGCGTTCGCCATGACCAACCTGCAGGAGCGCGGGCAGCTCTTCGTCGAGCCGGGCACCGAGGTGTACGAGGGCATGATCGTCGGCGAGAACTCCCGCTCCGACGACATGGACGTCAACATCACCAAGGAGAAGAAGCTCACCAACATGCGGTCGTCGACCGCGGACGAGACCGAGAAGCTCATCCCGCCGCGCAAGCTGTCGCTGGAGCAGGCCCTCGAGTTCTGCCGCGAGGACGAGTGCGTCGAGGTGACCCCGGCCGCGGTGCGCATCCGCAAGGTGGTGCTGGACCAGACCCAGCGCGGCCGGATGGCCGCCCGCCGCAAGCACGCCGGCTGACCCACCCAGCCCCGGCCCCCGAGCCCGGCCCGTCGTACCCGGCGGGCCGGGCTCCGCCGTCTCCACCCCGTCCCGCCCGCCCGCCCGCCCCCGGCTCGTTGATCATGAAGTTATTGCCCGCGATCCCGGCGTGTCGAGGCAACAACTTCATGATCGACCGGGATGGCGCGGGCGCGAGCCGCCGGGGCGCGGCCCCGCCGGGCGGCATGATCGGCTACGGTCACCCGCATGCCCTGGGACGACCTCGACGCGCACCTCGACACGGTGCCCGGCACCGTCTCCGCGTACGTGGGACGGCTGGACGCCGAGCCCACCTGGACCCGGCAAGCGGACGCCACCCACTACGCGGCCAGCACCATGAAGGTGGGCGTGCTCGCCGCCCTGCACCGTGCCGCGGAGGCGGGCGCGCTCGACCTCGACGCCCCCGTGTCGGTGGTCAACGCGTTCGACTCGGCGCAGCCCGGCGCCCCCCGGTTCACGTGCGCGCAGCACTACGACAACGACGACGAGGTGTGGGCGCGGGTGGGCGGCGACGCGCCGCTGCGCTGGCTCGCGCACCGGATGATCGTCCGCTCCAGCAACCTCGCCACCAACCTGCTGATCGGCCACGTCGGCCTGCCGGCGGTGGCCCGCGTGTGGGACCTCGCGGGCGCCCGGCACAGCGTCACGGGCCGCGGCATCGAGGACTTCGCGGCCCGCGAGGCCGGCATCACGAACCTCGTGACGGCCGCCGACCTGGCCGCCCTGCTCGGCGCCCTCGCCACCGGGGCCACCCGCCCCGGCCCGATCGCCTCCCCGGCCGGCTGCGCCGCCATGCTGGACGTCCTCGCCGCCCAGGAGCACCGCGAGGACCTCGCGGCCGGCCTGCCGCCGGGCACCCGCATCGCCCACAAGAACGGCTGGGTACGCGGCGTCCGCCACGGCGCCGGCGTCGTCTTCCCCGACGACGCTCCCCCGTACACCGTGGTCGTCTGCACCACCACCGACCTCGCCGACGGCGGGTCGGACGGCGACGGGGCCGACGACGACGCCTGCCGCCTGATCGCCGACATCTCCGCCCGGGTCTGGGCCGCCCGCCACGACCTCTAGGGCGAACCGGCCGGCCCTCTCACTCCAGCAGCTGCTCCCGCAGGGCCGCGACGTCGTCGTCGGTCAGCCCCAGACCGTCGCGCAGGTACGCCCCGAACGACCCGTGCGCCCGACGCACCTCGTCGTAGCCCGCGTCGAGATACTCGGGGCGCACCTCCAGCACCGGCAGCACCGCCTCGACGTCCAGCTCCGGCTGGCGCCGGCGCATCGCCTCGACGAGCACCGCCCGCAGGCTCTCGGTGAGCGTGTTGTTGCGCAGGTAGTCGGCCCGGATCGCCGCCTCGTCCACACCCAGCGCGGTCAGCAGGATCACCGTGAGCCAGCCGGTGCGGTCCTTGCCGGCCGAGCAGTGGTAGACCAGCGGCAGGTTCTCGGCCCGGGCCGCGAGCCGCACCGCCTCGGCGAACCCGGCGCGCGCCGACTCCCCCGTCACGAACCACCGGTAGATCGCCGCCATGGCGGCCGGCGTGCCCTGCCGGGCCAGCTCCGCGTACGCCGTGAGGTCGTGGCCGAGCAGCACCGCCGAGACGTACGTGAACACCGGGTGCTCGGCGTCGTGCACCGGCAGGTGCACGAGCCGCGGATCGCCGACCAGCCGGTCCGGCGGCGCCACGGTGATCTCCGAGTGGTCGCGCAGGTCCACCACGCAGGCCGGGGCGAGCTTGCCGAGCACCGGCAGGTCCTCGTCGGTCAACCGCCCGAGCGCCGGCGTACGGATCAACCGCCCCGCCCGCACCCGCCGGCCGTCCGCGCCGACCAGGCCGCCCAGGTCCCGGGCGTTCGGCGCCCCCACCAGCTCCCAGTCCCGCCCGCCGCGCTCGCCCACGCCCGCCTCCCGCGTCCCGCACCGGCACCGCGCTACCCCGAGTCGATCAGCCAAAGCCGACCGTCCCCGCGCCCGCGGTCTGCGTATAGGGTGCCGCACATGACGATCGCCGAGGTACGCACCCACCGGCTCACCGCCCCTCTGCACACGCCGTTCGTCACCGCGCTGCGCCGCACGACCACCGTGGACACCCTGGTCGTCGAGGTAGTCGACGGCGACGGCCGGTCCGGGTTCGGCGAGGCGCCGCAGGTGTGGCAGGTCACCGGGGCGTCGATCGACGGCTCGGAGGCGTGCGTCCGGCAGCTGCTCGGTCCGCTGCTCACCGGCCGCGACCCGGACGAGCTGGTGACCCGCTGCGCCGAGGTGCAGCGCGCGGTCGTCGGCAACGAGGCCGCGAAGTCGGCAGTCGACGTGGCGCTGCACGACCTCGCGGCGCGGCGGCTCGGCGTCCCCCTCGTACGCCTGCTCGGCGGGACGGCGCTCAGCGTCCCGACCGACGTCACGCTCGCCGCCGGGGAGGCGGCGGAGCTGTCCGAGGCCGCCGGCAAGCGCCGCGCCGAGGGCTTCGACGTGCTCAAGCTGAAGGTCGGCACGGACGCCGCCGGCGACCTGGACCGGGTCCGGGCCGTACGCGAGGCGGTCGGCCCCGGCGTGCGGATCCGGCTCGACGCGAACCAGGGCTGGACGCCCCGGGAGGCGGTTCGGGTGATCCGCGGCGTCGAGGACGCCGGCCTGGACGTGGAGCTGGTCGAGCAGCCCGTCGCCCGGTGGGACCTCGACGGGCTCGCCTGGGTCAGCGACCGGGTGGACGTGCCGATCCTCGCCGACGAGGCGGTCTTCGGTGCCCGCGACCTCGTCGAGGTGATCCGCCGCCGGGCGGCCGACCTGGTCAACGTCAAGCTGGCGAAGTGCGGCGGCCTGCATCCCGCCCGTACGCTGCTCGACCTGGCCGCCGCCCACGGCCTCGGCACCGTCGTCGGCTCGATGATGGAGAGCGAGGTCGGCATCGGGGCCGCCGCCAGCCTGGTCGCCGCGTACGGCACCAGCGCCGTGTCGGACCTGGACGCCGCCTGGTGGCTGGCCGCGTCGCCGGTGCGCGGCGGGCTCCGCTACGAGGGCGCCACCGTCGTGCTGCCGGACGCTCCCGGGCTCGGTATCACCGCCGTGTCGTGAAGTAAACGTGCACCCGGCTGTTGAGGGTTGTGGGTTTCTTTCATAAGGTCGCGGGAGCGGACGGCATGACCTGGGGGGAAACGTGGAGCTGCAACCGGGCCGTGAGGCCGTCGTCCGGGCCGCGGTCGCGACCCTGTGGACCTCACCCGAGGCGGTACGACCCGTCGACCGCCCCGCCCTCGCCGCGCGCACCGACATCCCCGCCTGGATCTCCGGGATGGACAGTGACCAACAGGTCGGCGACTGCGTCCTGAGCCAGCTGCTGCTCGGTGAGCGGGTCCTCGTCACCGAGCTGCGACCGGACGGCTGGGCGCACGTGGTCGCCGTCGAGCAGCCGGCCGGAGACCTCGACCCACGCGGCTACCCCGGCTGGCTGCCCGTCGACCAGCTCGTCGCGGCCGAACCGGGCCCGGCCACCGACGGCACGCCCCTCGTCGTGGACGCCACGGTCAGCGAGCTGCGCGCCGGCCCCGACGGCCCGGTGGTGCTGCCCGGGATCGTGCTCGGCACCCGCCTCGCGGCGGCCGGCCCGGCCCGCGACGGCTGGCGGCCGGTCCACGCCCCGGGGCACGCCGAGCCACTCTGGCTGCCCGACGCGCACCTCGCGCGCGTGCCGGTGGCGCCGCCCTCGGCCGCCGACGTGCTCGCCGTGGCGCAGCGGCTGCGGCACGTGGTCTACGTGTGGGGCGGGGTGTCCGCGTACGGGATCGACTGCTCGGGTCTGGTCCACCTGGCCTGGCGGCGGTTCGGGGTGCAGCTGCCTCGCGACGCGGCCGACCAGGCGGCCGCCACGACGCCCCTGCCGCTCGGGGCCGAACGCCCCGGCGACCTCTACTTCTTCGCCCGCCCCGGTCGCAAGATCCACCACATCGGCATCGTCACGGCGGAAGCCCGCAACGGCGACGACCGGCGGATGCTGCACGCCTGCTACCGGCAGCGCCGGGTGCTCGAGGAACCGCTCCCGGCCGAGCGCACCGCCACCCTGGTCGGCGTCCACCGGGTCTGACCACCGCGTACGCGCCGAGGGGCGCCACCCGAGGCCGGGTGGCGCCCCTCGTTCGCCCGTACGCTCAGCCGCGCGCGTCGGCCAGCGCCCGGCGCCGGTCCCGGGCCGACTTCGCGAGGCTCGCGGCCGTGGCCACCAGCAGCGTGCCCAGGATCACCAGCAGCGACAGCCAGATCGGGATGTGCGGCGCCCACGCCACGTGCTCCCCGCCGTTGACGAACGGCAGGTTGTTGTCGGCGAGCGCCTCGAGGACCAGCTTGACGCCGATGAAACCGAGCACGACGGCCAGGCCGTAGCTCAGGTAGATCAGCCGGTCCAGCAGGCCACCGAGCAGGAAGTAGAGCTGCCGCAGCCCCATGAGGGCGAAGACGTTCGCCGTGAAGACCAGGTACGCCTGCTGGGTGATCCCGAAGATGGCCGGGATCGAGTCCAGCGCGAAGATCAGGTCGGTGGTGCCGATCGCGATCATCACGATGAGCAGCGGGGTGAACAGCCGCCGGCCGCCCTCGTGGGTCATCAACCGGGCCCCGTCGTACGTCCGGGACACCGGCAGCGCCTTGCGGCTCCACCGGATCAGCACGTTCTCGGAGAACTCGTCCTCGTCGGGCTCGCCCTGCCGGGCCAGGTTGATGGCCGTGTAGATGAGGAACGCGCCGAAGATGTAGAACACCCAGGAGAACTGGGAGATCAGGGCGGCGCCGGCGGCGATGAACCCGCCCCGCATGACCAACGCCAGCACTATCCCGATGAGCAGGACCTTCTGCTGGTACGGCCGGGGCACGCCGAACCGGGACATGATGATCACGAAGACGAACAGGTTGTCCACCGAGAGGCTGTACTCGGTGAGCCAGCCCGTGTAGAACTGGCCGGCCGCGCTCGCCCCGGAGAAGAGCCACAGGCCCGCGCCGAAGAGCAGGGCCAAGCCCACGTAGAAACCGACCCAGGTGCTCGACTCGCGCACGCTCGGCTCGTGCGGGCGGCGACCGATGATGAGCAGGTCGACCAGCAGCACCGCGATGAGTGCGATGAGCGTGATCGCCCACACCAGCCCGGACACGTCCAACGTTCATTCCTCCGGCAGACACGCGGCGTCCGGCACACCGTACGCCCCGGCGGGGCGCGGCGTGCCGTGATGCTCGCTGTGGTGACTGTCGGAGGTCTCTTCCGTCACCGCGTGGCGCGGCGACCGACGGGGCCGGGTCGCGCCACCCCTCGGGTGGTCGACCGTGCTGACGACTCCGTCACGGGGGAATACTCCCCTCCTCGATCACCATTGTGGCGCACGGAGCCGCGTGATCGCACATCGGGCAGGGGTGGCCACGGCCACGTGCTGCCGCGGCCGACGCGGCTCGCACCGGCTACCGCGCGGCTCACGCTGCCTACAGCCCGGCTCACACCCCCGCGCGGCTCACGCCGCCGCCTATGGCCCGGCTCGCAGCGCCTGCGACCCGCCGCACACCACCTACGGCATCCTAGGAGGATGGGCTGTTAGTGGTGCGGCGCGAGGGTCAGCCTGCGCGCCCGACGCACCGCGCCCGACGCACCGCGCCCGACCCGGCGCGCCCGACCCGTGCCCGACGCCCCCGTGCCCGCCCAAGCGCGAGATCCTCGCAGCTTCCCGGAAAGTGCTGCCTCGTAGCCCGGGGTGGCAGCACTTTCCGGGAAAGTGCTCGGATCTTGCACGCCTCGGCGCCAGCGCGCATCGAAGATCGTGCTCGATCCATGAAGTAGTGGCCTCGATGGCACCAGGAAACCACTACCTCCACGATCGAGCACGATCATGACTGGGCCGCGCGACGGGCGGTGCGGGCGGCGTGGGAGGCTTCCCGCATGGTGCTTGAGGTTGCGCTCATCGATGTCCTGCCCGGTCACGAGGACGCGTTCGCCGCCGCGTACGCCGAGGGGCATCCGGTGCTGGCCGGCACGCCCGGCTGCCGCTCGGTGCGGATGACCCGGGGGATCGAGTCCCCGTCGCGTTTCGTGCTGCTGGTCGAGTGGGACTCCGTCGAGGCGCACAACGAGAACTTCCGCGGCAGCGAGCGGTTCGACAGGTGGCGTGCGCTCATCGGCCCGCATTTCGCCAACCCGCCGCTGGTCGAGCACTTCGTCGACGTCCCGGCCTGACAAGCCGCGCCGGCCCTGTCGTACCTCTGTCCTATCGTGCGGGCGCACGCGCGGGGCCACCGGTCCCGACGGACTCGGGGGCGCCGGGCCCGGTGACCCGCGCGTCGCGGCGGCCGCCCGGTCAGCCGTCGATGCTGCGAGCGAGGGCCGTCACGGTCTCCTCCGCCGACAGCGCCACGCCGAGCAGGGCCTCGGTGAGACGTTCGTACCGGTCGACGTCCACGGCGGTGGCCAGCCGCACGTCGGTGGTCACCGCCTCGAGCATCACCGTCCGCGGGTCGGCCGGGTCGGGGAACGCGTAGCAGGAGTACGGCGTGAGCGGGTGCGGGCCCGTCGGTGCCGCGGCCCGGGGCAGCAGCCGGATCGTCACGTTGGGCAGCCCGGTCAACGCCACGAGGTGCCGCACCTGCTCCCGCCACACCTCCGCCGGGGCGCCGCCCGGCTCGCAGACCGCCCCGGCCAGCAGGGCGGTGTACCGGGGCGGGTCGGCACGCCGCAGCACGGCCTGCCGCACGGCCCGGGCGCGCACCTCCGCGTCCACGTCGACCTCCGGGTCGAGCGCGGCGCCCGCGGCGATGCGCAGCCGGGCGTACGCCGGGGTCTGCAGCAGCCCGGGCACGACGGCCGGCTGGTACTCGACGATGCGCGCGGCGCCGGCTTCCAGCTCGGCGTAGGTGCGCTGCCGCTCGCTCATCTCGCCGAGCGTCTTCCACCAGCCCCGGCTGGTGGCCGCGTCCCGCGCGATGACGATGAGCTGGTCGCGCAGCGGCGCGGGCACCTGGTAGACGTCCAGCAGGTCGAGCACGTCGGCCAGGTCGGGACGGCTCTGACCCAGCTCGATGCGGGACAGTTTCGACGTGGAGGCCCACCCCAGCCGGTCACAGACCTGCTCCAGGGTCAACGCCTCGCGCCGGCGCAGCTGGCGCAGCTCGGCGCCGAGCCGCACACGGCGAATGACAGGACTCGTTGGCAACGGCATTCCCGGCCTCCCCATCGAGGGAGATTACGCAGGACCGTCACACACTGCAATACCTCGCTCGCGCAACGCAACCGAATGGTGTCGCGATCAGCGCCGACGGCGGAGCAGGGAGCGGAGACCGGCAACCCGTCGTCCCCGGTCCAGCCACGTCGCGACGTCCGCCACGACCACCGGGTCGACGTGCTGCGGCGGGTCGTACTCGGCGGGAGTCGACGGGCCGGCGCCGGGGAAGAACAGGTGGTTGTCGGCGTCGTGGACGCGGATCGTGACGTCCGGTCGGTGGGCCAGGCCGGCCCGCCACCGGCTCAGGTCCTCCCGCACGGTGACCTGGTAGTCACGCCCGCCCTGAAGGATGAGCATGGGCCGGCCGAGCGCCGCCGCCGTCGTCACCGGGTCGTAGTCGCGCAGGTCCAGCCAGTACGAGGCGGGCAGCCCGAGCGGAAGCCGCGAGGCGGGTGTGGACGGCGACAGATCGGGGCTGTCGACCAGGGCGGCCTGCCGGGTGATCGCCGCGACGGCCGCGTCGCCCGCGTCCCCCGGTGCCAGCGCCGCGAGGTGCCGGGCGACGCGTACGGCGGAGTGGTGCAGAGGCTGCGTCTCCCCCGCGAGGATCACCAGACCCGCCACGGACGGCTCGGCGACGGCGACGCGGGGCGCCGCCTTCCCACCCATGCTGTGACCGAGCACGAACACCCGGGCGGGATCGACCGACGGCTCCCGCTGGAGCAGCCGGACGGCCGCGACCGCGTGCCCCACGTACTCGTCGGCCATCGTGAAGTCGGCTGCCTCGACCACGTGCGGGTGGGCATGGGTCACCTTGTCGAACCGGAGCACGGCGACGCCCCGGCTGGCCAGCCCCCACGCCAGGTCCTTGAGGGGCTTGTTGGCGCCGCTCGTCGCGTCCCGGTCGAACGGCCCGCCACCGGCGAGCAACACCACGCCGGGCACACTGCCCCTTCCCCGCCCCCGCGTGCGGGGAAGGGTCAGTGTGCCCGGCACGGCCAGGTCGCCGTCACCGACGACGACGTCCCGCTCGGTGAACCGCTTCGGCCGGGCGTACGCGGGCGGCGTCCACGTCCCCGCCCCGGCGGGCGCGAGCCGGAGCCCGTGCATCAGCCCGGCCCGGTCGACGGACAGGACGACCGTGAGTCCACCGCGCTCGCCGTGGACCGGCACGCTCACCCGGACCAGGCCGTTCGCCGGGCGCTCGGGCACCGGTTCGCCGACCGCGCGGACGGCGCCGATGCGGCTCGTCTCGGTCGTCCAGCCCAGCCGTACCGTCTCGGCGGACACCACGGCGCGCAGGCGCGCCGCGAACCGTGCCTCCAGCTCGTCGAAGCGCCCGTCGCGCGCGAGCCGGACGACCGCCGTCGCGATCGCCGCCGGATCGGCGTCCTCCGCCATGACCGCCACCTTTCTCAGTTTCGCGAAAGGTATCACATGTAAGATCGTGGCGATGGACAGCTTGGAACTGCTGGCGCACCCCGTCCGGCTGCGCGTCGTGCACGCCCTGCGCGGCGGGCGGATGCTGACCACCGGCCAGCTGTGCGACCGGATGCCCGACGTCTCGAAGGCCACCGTCTACCGCCACATCGACCTGCTGCACACGGGCGGCGTGCTCGAGGTGGCCGAGGAGCGGCGGGTCCGCGGCGCCGTCGAACGCGCCTACCGGCTACGCCAGGACCGGGCGTCCATCGCTCTAGGAACGATGGAGTCGATGTCGGCCGACGACCACCGGCGCGCCTTCGCGGCCGCGATGGCCGCGCTGCTCGCCGAGTTCAACGCCTACCTCGACCGGGAGCACGCGGACCCCGCCGGCGACCTCGTCGGCTACCGGCAACACGCGGTCTGGCTCAGCCGCGACGAGCTCGTGAGCCTGATCGGGGAGCTGCGGCAGGTCCTCCTGCCCCGCCTCGCCAACACGGCGGCGCCGGGCCGCGCCCAGTACCTGCTCAGCCCGATCCTCTTCCCCGTCGAGGAGGCGCAGGGTCGCGATCCGTCGGGGTCGTAGGCGTCGGGTGGGCGGTCAGGGTCGGTAGGTGCCGAAGCTCCACACGTTGCCGGCCAGGTCGCGGGCCGCGTAGTCGCGGGAGCCGTAGTCGGTGTCGAACGGCTCGCGGGTGATGTCGGCGCCGGCCGCACGGGCCCGGGCGCAGTGGGCGTCGACGTCGTCGACCGCCACGTACACCACCCAGTCGTCCCCGGCGGGCCGGGGACGCGGACCGGCGCGGCCACCGATCATGATCAGGCCGGTGTCCAGGACGAGTTCGGCGTGCGCCAGGTCGCCGTCGGGCCCCTGGTGAAGTGCGTGCACCTGGAAGCCGAACGCCCCGCAGAGCCAGTCGACGGCGGCGCGCGGGTCCGGGTAGCGGAAGACGGGATACACGGTTCGCATGCCCGGAGTCTGCCGCGGGGGACACCGGCGGGTATTGGACGAATGTGACCTCAGCCGCTCGCGGCTGCCGTACGGGCGGCCAGCAGCGCGGCGGGAGTGTCGCCCGCGAACTCGCGGAAGTCCCGGATCAGGTGCGACTGGTCGTAGTAGCCGCAGCGCGCCGCGACCTCGACCCAGCCGCCGGCCGGCGCGGCCGGACCGCCGGCCGCCGCGACCGGCGGGCGGTCCTGCGCGCCAGCCACCGGCGTCGACCCGCCGTACGGCGCCCCGGCGGCGTCCCCACCCGGCGCCCCGGCGGCGTCCGCACCCGGCGCCCCGGCGGCCTCCGCACCCGGCGCCCCGGCAGCCTCCCCACCCGGCGCCCCGGCGGCGTCCCCGCCCGGCGCCCCGGCGGCCAATGCGGGACCGCCCAGCGCGGTGTAGGCGTGCTGGAAGCGCAGCAGCCGTGCCGTCGTCTTCGGCGACAGCCCCACCTCGTGCCGGAACCGGGCGGCCAGGTGTCGGCGGCTCCAGCCCAGGTCGTCGGCGAGCGACCCGATGCCGACGCGCCCGCTGCTCGCGGTCAACCGCCGCCACGCCCAGGCGATCCGGGGATCGACGGGGGGCGAGCCCGCCAACCGGGCGGCGACCGCCGCGTCGAGCAGCGCGAAGCGTTCCGCCCAGCCCGGCGCGGCGGCGAGCCGGAGGCGGAGCCGGTCGAGCCAACCGCCGGGCAGCGACGCCACGTCCACGGCCCGGTTGGTCAGCTCCTCCAGCGGGAGGGCGAGGAGCCGGCGGGCGGCCAACGGGGCCAGCAGCAGCTCGACCCCCTCACCCACCCCGATCGTGCGGGTGCGGCACCAGCGGTCGGAGGTGCCGGCCACGAACGAGTCCACCCGGTACGCGCTCCGGCCGGCGTTCCGCGGGTCGACCACGTCCGACGGAGCGCCCCAGCCGAGGATGAGCACCACGAAGGCGCCGGCCACCTCCCGGCGCGCCAGGGGCGCGTCGGCCCGCTCCCGGTAGCCCACGTAGCGGGCGACGTACGGGCGCAGCCGGGGCTCGGGCAGCCCGAGGACCACCTCCGTGACCGGTCCGCCCGCCGTCACCGTCGGCCCTACTTCACGCCGGCGGCGTCCATGCCACGCAGTTCCTTCTTGAGATCCGTGATCTCGTCGCGGATCCGGGCGGCCAGCTCGAACTGCAACTCGCGTGCGGCGGCGAGCATCTGGTCGTTGAGCTCCTGGATGAGCTGGGCCAGGTCGGCCCGTGCCATCCCCTCCCGAGACGGGGTGGCGGTGGCGGCCCGCCCGCGGCTGCGGGTCTCCTTGACCGGCGCCTTCCCCCGGGAGAGCTGGCGCACCGCGCCGCCGACCCGCGTGTTCTGCTCGGTGTCCTCCGCCTCGCGGTAGATGTCGTCGAGGATGTCGTGGATCTTCTTCCGCAGCGGTTCGGGGCTGATGCCGTGCGCCTCGTTGTGGGCGATCTGCTTGGCCCGCCGACGGTTGGTCTCCTCGATCGCGTCCGCCATCGACGGGGTGATCTTGTCGGCGTACATGTGCACCTGGCCCGACACGTTACGGGCCGCCCGGCCGATGGTCTGGATGAGCGACCGGCCGCTGCGCAGGAAGCCCTCCTTGTCGGCGTCGAGGATCGCCACGAGCGACACCTCGGGCAGGTCGAGGCCCTCACGGAGCAGGTTGATGCCGACGAGCACGTCGTAGTCGCCCTTGCGCAGCTCGCGCAGCAGCTCCACCCGGCGCAGCGTGTCGACCTCGGAGTGCAGGTAGCGCACCCGGATGCCGTTCTCGAGCAGGTAGTCCGAGAGGTCCTCGGCCATCTTCTTCGTGAGCGTGGTGACCAGCACCCGCTCGTCCCGCTCGGTGCGCAGCTTGATCTCGTGCATGAGGTCGTCGATCTGGCCCTTGGTGGGCTTCACGATGACCTCCGGGTCGACCAGGCCGGTCGGGCGGATCACCTGCTCGACGAACTCGCCCTGGGACTGCTCCAGCTCCCACGAGCCCGGGGTGGCGGAGAGGAAGACCATCTGGCCGACCCGCTCCAGGAACTCGTCGAAGCGCAGCGGCCGGTTGTCGGCGGCGCTGGGCAGCCGGAAGCCGTGGTCGATGAGCATCCGCTTGCGGGAGGCGTCGCCCTCGTACATGCCGCCGATCTGCGGGATGGTCACGTGCGACTCGTCGACGACCGTGAGGAAGTCGTCGGGGAAGTAGTCGAGGAGGCAGTGCGGCGGGCTGCCGGGCAGCCGGCCGTCGATGTGCATCGAGTAGTTCTCGATGCCGGAGCAGAAGCCGACCTGCCGCATCATCTCGATGTCGTAGGTGGTGCGCATGCGCAGCCGCTGGGCCTCCAGCAGCTTGCCCTGCCGCTCCAGCTCCTCGAGCCGCTCGCCCAGCTCGGTCTCGATGTCGCGGATCGCCCGCTCCATCCGCTCCGGCCCCGCCGCGTAGTGGGTCGCCGGGAAGATCAGCAGGTGGTCCACCTCACGGACCACGTCGCCGGTCAGCGGGTTCAGGTAGTAGAGCTTCTCCACCTCGTCGCCGAACAGCTCGATCCGCACGGCGAGCTCCTCGTACGCCGGGATGATCTCCAGCGTGTCGCCGCGGACGCGGAAGGTGCCCCGGTTGAAGGCCATGTCGTTGCGGGTGTACTGGATGTCGACCAGGCGGCGCAGCAGCTGGTCGCGGTCGAGCTCCTGCCCCACGGCGACCCGGACCGCCCGGTCGAGGTACTCCTCCGGGGTGCCCAGGCCGTAGATCGCCGACACGGTGGCCACCACGACCACGTCACGGCGGGTCAGCAGCGACATGGTCGCCGAGTGCCGCAGCCGCTCCACCTCCTCGTTGATCGAGGAGTCCTTCTCGATGTAGGTGTCGGTCTGCGGGATGTAGGCCTCGGGCTGGTAGTAGTCGTAGTAGGAGACGAAGTATTCGACGGCGTTGTGCGGCAGCAGCTCGCTGAACTCCTTGGCCAGCTGCGCGCAGAGCGTCTTGTTGGGCGCCAGCACCAGCGTGGGCCGCTGCAGCCGCTCGACGAGCCAGGCCGTGGTGGCGCTCTTGCCGGTGCCGGTGGCGCCGAGCAGGACCGTGCTGCGGTCGCCGCGTCGCACGCGCCGCTCCAGGTCGTCGATGGCCGCCGGCTGGTCGCCGGCGGGCTGGAACTCACTGACGACCTGGAAACGGCCGTCGAGCCGAGGAATGTCGAGCGCCATGACCTCAACGGTACGCCGGAGGTCCGACAGCGTCGGCCGGCTTCGACAGCGCGTGATCGGCTTCGATATTCCCATTGTGTGGCACATGCCACGCCGCTAGGCTCTCCGTGTAGGCCGCTCGCGGCGGCCGACCGGGCCCGGTGGCCGCCGATTCACATCCGGCCGGCCGCCCCCGGCACGATGGTCGCAGCACCCGGCGCGTCCGGCGTGCGCACCGAGGTGGTCGCGCTCGAGGCGCTGACCGGCCGCCGCGAGCGCCCCACACGTCACTGACCCGCGTCCCGGGCGTTTCACCACGCGTGGACACCTCGCCCGCACCGGCAACCCGACCCGATCCCGCGCCCGCGAGCGCCGACACCGGCCCGGGCCGGCCGCCGACCGTGCCGGTGCCGTCCGGCGTCGTCGGCGGCCCCGAGGACACGGGGCTCCTGCCGAAGGTCGTGGCCCGCCGCCAGCGTCGGCTGCTCGCGGTGCTCGGCGCGGTCGCCGTCCTCTCCGCCGTGGGGCTGGTGCTCACGCTGCTCAGTTGGGCGCCCGAGCGGTCCGACCCACCCCGCGCCCTGACCCCGGCCGAGACCGAACGGCTGGCCGCGGTGCGGGTGACCAACTACCGCGACCTGCGCACCGGGGTGCACGTGACCACGGGCAGCGGCTCCTCCCGCACGGAACTGGTGGGCTGGGTCGACTGGTCGCGCCCGCTGGTGTACCTGGACGTCGGCGGGCCCGGCGCGGGCGAGGAGCGCGGCCTCCTCCAGGCCACCCCCACGCTGCTCGTGATCCGTCCCGACCCGGCGGCCGTGCCGACGGCCGCGCCGCCGCCGCTCGTGCCGCCCCCGGACCGCTGGCGCCTGCACGACCTGCCCGCCGGGAGCGCCCTGGCCCCCGTCCTGCGCCTGCTCTTCGACCTCGCGGCCGACAAACCGGACCCGGCGGTGCCGCCCGCCGCCGGGGCGCGGTGGGTGGCGCGCGAGACCGGCCCGGCCGGGCCGGTCGACGTCCTCCAGGCACCACTGCCCGGGCAGACCGGCGCGGCGCCGACCGGCGGCCCGGACGGCCAGCCCCGCTACTGGATCGACCAGGACGCCCGGCTGCACCGCCTGACGGCCCGACTCCCCGGCGCGGGCCCGGTCACGGTCGCGCTGAACCGCGCCGACCGGCCCACCCTGCGCCCCGTCGACGCCCTCGGCGGCCGTCCCGGGCTGCCCCGGGCGCTCACCGCCGCCGAGCAGGGCCGGCTGGAACGCCTGCCCCAGCGGCTACGGGCCCGCGGCGGCGCCACGGTCACCCTCACCGCGCCCGTCGGGCGGGACACGAACCTGCGCGGGTCGGGGTGGCTGAACTGGGCCTCCCGCACCGCCTACCTGGCCGTGGCCGACCTCGGCGTACCGGACCGCCGGACCCTCCTGCGGCGTGACCCGACCGGGACCGCCCGCGCCGACCAGCCGGGCTCCGGCGACCCGGAGCGGCCCGACCGGCCGCCGCTACCGCCGCCGGCCGACGCGACGTGGCGATCCGACCGGAACGCGACCGACCCGCTCGACACGCTGGTCGACGCGGCGCTCACCGCCGGGCGGACCGCTCCGCGCGGCAGCGCCGTGCGGGTGCGCGAGGACGCCCTCGCCGAGCGGACGGTGGACGTCGTGGAGCTGCGCTCCGCCCGGGGCCCGCTGCGGTACTGGATCGACCGCGACGGCCTGCTCCGGCGCGTGGAGCTGGCCACCCGGCCGGGCGCCTGGGCCCAGCTCGACCTCGACCCCGGCGCGGTTCCCGCGCTTCCGCCACCCGCACGGCCCAGGGCCCCCGCCGGGTCCGCCCGCTGAGACCCCCCAGCGGTCACGGCCCGACCCGGCGCGGCACGGCGGCGGGCGGGCGGGCGGCCGTCGTCAGGGACGCCAGCCGGTCTGCGCGGCCCACTCCTCGGCCCGCAGGCGCTCCTCGTCGAACCACGGGTCCTTCGCCGTGGTGTAGCTGACGCTGTCCGGGGCGGAGGCCGCCAGCTCCCGCTTCAGCAGCAGGTAGGCGGACCGCTGGCCCGGGTCGGCACGGAGGTGGTCGCGCATCAGCAACGCGTACCGCCAGCCCGGCGAGTCGGCCGCGCGGACGTGCAGGTTGACCGGTCGCCCGGGGTCGGCGCTGCCGTGCAGCCGCTTGGCCCACTGCTCACCGCCCGCCGGGCGCGGGTCGTCCGACCACTCCCCCGGCATCCGCGGAAAACCCGCGTCCGCGAGCCGCTCGGCCAGCGGCCCGTCCGCCTCGGCCAGGGTGGGCACGGTGAGCTGGATGTCGATGACGTCCTTCGCGGCCAGGCCGGGGACCGCCGTCGAGCCGATGTGGTCGATCCGCGGATCGGCCGGTGCGAGCGCGTGCCGGATCCGGGCGGCCAGTCGGGCGTACTGCTGCGGCCAGGTCGGATCCGACTCGACCAGCTCGACCCGCTGCGACGGGACCACCCGCCGCTCGCGGACGTTGCGCTCGTAGGGCAGCAGGCGGTCGGACCAGAGCGCGTCGACCGCCGCGTGCAGCTCGGCGAGGCTGCCGTCGTTGGTCAGCATCACGTCGGCCGCCGCGCGCCGGCGGGCGTCGTCGGCCTGGGCGGCGATCCGACGCTCGGCCTCCGACCGGGGCATGCCCCGGTCGCGGGCCAGTCGCTCGAACCGCACGGCCACGGCCGTCTCCACGACGACCACCAGGTGGTACGCGGCCGCGAGCCCCGCCTCGACCAGGAGCGGCACGTCGTTGACCACGACCGCGTCGGGCGCCGCCGCGGCGGCCAGCTCGGCGGTCCGGGCCCGTACCCGGGGATGCGTGATCGCCTCCAACCGCCGCCGGGCCGTCTCGTCGGAGAAGACGATCGCACCGAGGGCGGCCCGGTCGAGGCTCCCGTCGGCGGCCAGCACCCGCGGGGAGAAGGCGTCGACGATCTCGGCGAGCCCGGGGGTGCCGGGCTCGACCACCTCCCGGGCGACCCGGTCGGCGTCGATGAGGACCGCGCCCCGCTCCGCGAGCCGCGCCGCCACGGCGCTCTTGCCGGAACCGATCCCCCCGGTCAAACCCACCATCAGCACGGCACCAGTCAACCGGACGCCGCCCGCCGCGCCAAACGGACCCCCGGCCACCCGTGGTTGCCCGGCCACGCCGTGGTTGACCGGCCGGGCGACGGGTTGATCGACTCCAGTTCGCCGGAGTGGCGGTGTCCCGGGGTGGTCGACACCGCCAGATCGCCGACCTGGTGTCGATCACGGCTGGTGTGGATCACGCCACAACGGCGAAGGCCCCGCCCTCGGCGATCCGGAGATCGCGGAGGGCGGGGCCCGTCGTCGTCAGCGGGTCACTTGCCGCCGGCGAGCTTCTCCCGCAGAGCGGCGAGCGCCTCGTCGGTGGCGAGGGTGCCCGCGGGCTCCTCGGCCTGCCGGCTCGGGGCCGCGCTGGTGGTGGTGGCACCACCGGTGACGGGCGGAGCCGGGTTGGCAGCGGCCTCGGCCTCGGCGGCCCGGGAGGTCTGCACCTGCTTCTGGTGCGCCTCCCAGCGCTGGCGCGCCTCGGCGTACTGCTGCTCCCAGGTCTCGCGCTGCTTCTCGTACCCCTCGAGCCACTCGCCCGTCTCCGGGTCGAAGCCCTCCGGGTAGATGTAGTTGCCCTCGGCGTCGTAGGTCGCGGCCATGCCGTAGAGGGTCGGGTCGAAGTGCTCCTCGCCCTCGACGAAGCCCTCGTTGGCCTGCTTGAGCGACAGCGAGATTCGGCGCCGCTCGAGGTCGATGTCGATGACCTTGACCATGACCTCGGAACCGACCTGGACGACCTGCTCCGGGATCTCCACGTGGCGCTCGGCCAGCTCGGAGATGTGGACCAGGCCCTCGATGCCGTCGTCGACCCGGACGAACGCACCGAACGGCACCAGCTTGGTGACCTTGCCGGGCACGATCTGCTGGATCGCGTGGGTGCGGGCGAACTGGCGCCACGGGTCCTCCTGCGTCGCCTTCAGCGACAGCGAGACCCGCTCGCGGTCCAGGTCGACGTCCAGGACCTCGACCTCGACCTCCTGGCCCACCTCGACGACCTCGGACGGGTGGTCGATGTGCTTCCAGGACAGCTCGGAGACGTGCACCAGACCGTCGACGCCGCCGAGGTCGACGAACGCGCCGAAGTTGACGATCGAGGACACGACGCCCTTGCGGACCTGCCCCTTCTGGAGCTTGTTGAGGAACTCGGTGCGCACCTCGGACTGGGTCTGCTCCAGCCAGGCCCGGCGGGACAGGACCACGTTGTTGCGGTTCTTGTCCAGCTCGATGATCTTGGCCTCGAGCTCGCGCCCGACGTACGGCTGCAGGTCACGCACACGCCGCATCTCGACCAGGGACGCCGGCAGGAAGCCGCGCAGCCCGATGTCGAGGATGAGGCCGCCCTTGACCACCTCGATGACGGAACCGCGGACGACGCCGTCCTCGTCCTTGATCTTCTCGATCGTGCCCCAGGCCCGCTCGTACTGCGCCCGCTTCTTGGAGAGGATCAGCCGACCCTCCTTGTCCTCCTTCTGGAGGACGAGGGCCTCGATGTGGTCACCGACCGACACGACCTCGGCCGGGTCCACGTCGTGCTTGATCGACAGCTCCCGAGAGGGGATGACGCCCTCGGTCTTGTAGCCGATGTCGAGCAGGACCTCGTCCCGATCGACCTTGACGACGGTGCCTTCGACAATGTCGCCGTCGTTGAAGTACTTGATGGTCTCGTCGATCGCGGCGAGGAAAGCCTCCTCAGAGCCGAGGTCGTCGACGGTGACCTTGGTGGCGCTCGAGGGAGCCTCGATGCTGCTCGTCATGTGGGCGGTTGCTCCGGTCGGATGGGATGTCACAGCAGGCGTGGTGTCGCGGTGACCCGGTCGCGCCAGCGGACCCGTCGCTTGGCACACCGAACGATTGCCAGATGGAATGATGTGGCGCCGTCAGTGGCTTCGTCGACCGCGCACCTGCTCCCTGCCGAGGCACACGATCCGCGAGCGCATCGTCAAGCCTACCTTGCGCATTACCACAGCGTGCAAGCCCTCCCCGCTGCTCATCGCCTCGTGACCTGCGAAAGCCGAGAAATCACCCCGAAACTGTCACGGGTGTCTCATCGGTCACACCTGACACATCCGCACCTCCGGCCCGACGCGTCCGGGCCCCGCGCGGCCCGGCGACCGCCGAGGCCCTAGCGTGAGCGGGTGGACGACGACAACCGCGTGACCCGCCGCCGGGTCGCCGACGCCGAGGCCCGGACGGCCAGCCGCCGGTGGTGGGACGCCGACGCCGACGAGTACCAGGCCGAACACGGTGACTTCCTCGGCGACGTCGACTTCGTCTGGTGCCCCGAGGGGGTCCGCGAGGCGAACGTCCACCTCCTCGGCGCGCTGGCCGGCCGCCGGATCCTGGAGGTCGGCTGCGGCGCCGCGGCCGCCGCCCGGTGGCTCGCCACGCAGGGCGCCCGCCCGGTGGCCATGGACCTCTCCGCCGGCATGTTGCGCCACGCCGCGGAGGCCGCCGAGCGCACCGGCGTACGCGTGCCGCTCGTGCAGGCCGACGCGCTCGCCCTGCCGTTCGCCGACGCGGCGTTCGACACCGCCTGCACCGCCTTCGGGGCGATCCCGTTCGTCGCCGACTCGGCGGCCCTGATGCGCGAGGTGTTCCGGGTGCTGCGCCCCGGCGCCCGCTGGGTCTTTTCGGTCACGCACCCGATGCGGTGGATCTTCCTCGACGACCCGGGCGAGGGCGGCCTGCGGGCGGTGCACTCGTACTTCGACCGCCGGCCGTACGTCGAGCAGGACGACGCCGGCGCCGCCACCTACGTCGAGCAGCACCGCACTCTGGGCGACCGGATCCGGGAGCTGGTGGGCGCCGGGTTCCGCCTCGTCGACCTCGTGGAGCCGGAGTGGCCGCAGGGGCACGAGGGGATCTGGGGGCAGTGGAGCCCGCTGCGCGGGCGGCTCTTCCCCGGCACCGCCATCTTCGTCGCCGAGAAGCCCGCCTGAGCGTCGTTCCAGGTCGAACTGTCCCCCTGACGGCCTCCGTTTTCCCGGGCCGGCCACGGGTACCCGGGCGGCATGGCCGAGAAGAGGGAGTTCCACGCGGGTGACCACGTCTCCTGGGCCAGTCACAGCGGCCGGGCGTACGGCGTGGTCAAGGAGAAGCTGACCGACCGGACGCACGTACGCGGGCACGCCGTGAACGCGTCCGAGGACGAGCCGCAGTACCGGATCCGCAACGACGACTCGGGCCGGGACGTCGCGCACCGACCGGAGGTGCTGCGCCATGAGCAGCGGTGACGACGGCCGCGACACCTACCGGGAGTTCACCGAGGCGGTGAACATGAAACCGGGCGAGCTGTCGAAGTGGCTGGAGACGGACGAGTCCAAGCACGTGGGCTGGCGGAAGAAGGGCCCCAAGGCCGGCGAGTCGGTGGGGCACGAGTCCGGCCGGAAGATCATCGACCTGCTGCGCCGCAAGCGCAGCGACCTCTCCGAGGCCGACTACCGGCACATGCGCAAGGTCGTCGGCTACGTGCGCCGGCACATGGCCCAGCGCCCCTCCGGCGACGTCCGCGAGACGAAGTGGCGCTTCTCCCTCATGAACTGGGGGCACGACCCGCTCAAGGCGCCGCTGCCGCCGCCCGGTGGCCCGTCGCGGCGGGCTCTCGAACGCCGGGGCGCTCCGCCGAAATCCCGCCGGGGAGCGGGACGGCAACCCGCGGAGCGCCGTACGAGCCGCCGGACGGCCTGACCGCCGGCGGGGCATCCGCGCTCGCACCCCGAGGATCCCGGCGGGGTTGACCCTGCCGCTGACGGCAGGGTCGGACCATCGCGGGCATGAACGACACGCAACGCCGGACCGTCGTCGTGACGGGGGCCGGCACCGGGATCGGCCGGGCCACGGCCCGGGCCTTCAGTGCCGTGGGCGCGCACGTCCTCGCCGTGGGCCGCCGGCCCGCTCCGCTGGCCGAGACGGCGCACGGCCACCCGCTGATCACCCCGCTCCCCGCCGACGTCACGGCCGACGGCGCGCCGGACCGCGTCGTGGCCGCGGCCCTCGACCGGCACGGACGGCTGGACGTGCTGGTCAACAACGCCGGCGTCGCGGGCGGCGGGCCCCTGCACGCGCTCGACGAGGCGGCGGCACGACGACAGCTCGAGACCAACCTGCTCGCGCCGGTCCGGCTCGCCTCCGCCGCGGTGGCGGCGCTCACGGCCAGCCGGGGCGTCATCGTGAACGTGACCACGTCCGTGGGCCAGCGCGCGTGGCCGGGCAGCTCGGTGTACGCGGCGGGCAAGGCCGCCCTCGACTCGCTCACCCGCAGCTGGGCGGTGGAGCTGGCCCCGCGCGACGTCCGGGTTGTCGCCGTGGCGCCCGGCGCCGTCGACACCCCGATCGGCGCGCATCAGGGGCTGTCGCCGGAGCAACGCGACGCGGTGCGCCGCTGGCAGCTCGACCACACGCCCCTGGGCCGGATCGGTCGTCCCGAGGACGTAGCGTGGGCGGTCCTGCGGCTCTGCGATTCCGAGGCGGCCTTCGTCACCGGCGTGGTGCTGCCGGTGGACGGTGGTGCGGTGGTCGCGTGAGAGGACGGTGCCCGGTGCGGATCGGAGAGCTGGCCCGGGTCACCGGCTGCACGCCTCGGGCGCTGCGCCACTACGAGGAGCAGGGGCTGATCGACTCCCGCCGGGCCGCGAACGGCTACCGGGCGTACGACGAACGCGCCGTGGCCCGGGTGCGCAACATCCGGCACCTGCTCGCCGCCGGGCTGACCCTGGACGACGTCCGGGTGTTCCTGCCGTGCCTGGACGGGGATGTGGCGACCGCCGCGCCGTCACCGGCCGGGCTGCGGGTCGGCCGGGAGCGGCTCGCCGTGCTCGACGCCCGGATCGCCGCCCAGGTGGCGGTGCGGGACCGTCTGGCCGCCGCTCTGCGGGACGCCGCCGCTGTGCGGAACGACGCCACCGCTGTGCGGGATGCCACTGCTTCGCGGGACGCCGCCGCTCTGCGGAACGACGCCGCCGCCGGCGGGACCGCAGCGGGCGCCGACCCGACGGACTGACACCACCTCGCCGTGCCGGCGGTCCTCGGAGGCCGCCGGCGTGGGCGCGTCAGTGGTCGGCGCTGTTCCAGTCCCGCCCCTCGCCGACGGACACCTCGAGCGGCACCGACAGCGGGTACGCGCCACCCATCTCACGGCGGACCAGCGCCTCCAGCGCCTCCCGCTCGCCCGGCGCGACCTCGAACACCAGCTCGTCGTGCACCTGCAGCAGCATCCGGGAGCGCAACCCGGCCTCCCGCAGCGCCGTCTCGACGTGCAACATGGCGACCTTGATGATGTCGGCCGCGGAGCCCTGGATCGGGGCGTTGAGCGCCATCCGCTCGGCAATCTCCCGCCGCTGCCGGTTGTCGCTCACGAGGTCGGGCAGGTAGCGGCGCCGGCCAAGGATGGTGGACGTGTATCCGTCGTGCCGGGCACGGGCCACCACCTCACGCAGGTAGTCACGGACGCCGCCGAAGCCGGCGAAGTAGTCCTCCATGAGACCGCGCGCCTCTTCGGTGCTGATCCCGAGCTGCTGCGACAGGCCGAACGCGCTGAGCCCGTACGCGAGGCCGTAGTTCATCGCCTTGATCTTGCGACGCTGGTCCGGCGTGACCTCGCCGAGCGGCACGTCGAACACCGACGAGGCGGTGGCCGCGTGGAAGTCGGCGCCGGAGTTGAACGCCTCGATGAGGGCGTCGTCCGAGGAGAGGTGCGCCATGATCCGCATCTCGATCTGGCTGTAGTCGGCGGTGAGCAGGCACTCGTAGCCCTCGCCCACCACGAACGCGCGGCGGATACGCCGCCCCTCCTCCGTGCGGATCGGGATGTTCTGCAGGTTGGGCTCGGTCGAGGAGAGCCGGCCCGTGGCCGCCACGGTCTGGTTGAACGTGGTGTGGATCCGGCCGTCGTCGGAGACCGACTTGAGCAGGCCGTCCACCGTGGACTTCAGCTTGGCCACGTCCCGGTGGCGCAGCAGGTGCGCGAGCACCGGGTGCGGGTTCTGGGCGTAGAGCCACTGCAACGCGTCGGCGTCGGTGGTGTAGCCGGTCTTGATCTTCTTGGTCTTGGGCAGGCCCAGCTCGCCGAAGAGGATCTCCTGCAACTGCTTGGGCGAGCCGAGGTTGAACTCGCGCCCGACCGCCTCGTACGCCCCCTGCGCGGCGGCCTTCACCTCGGCCGCGAAGTGGGCCTCCAGCTCCGACAGGTAGTGCGTGTCGGCGGCGATGCCGGTGCGTTCCATTTCGGCGAGCACCCGCATGAGCGGCAGCTCCACCCCGGCCATCAGCCGTGCGGACTGCTCGCCGTCGCGGGACAGCTCGGCGTCGATGGCGTCGGCGAGGTCGAGGGTGGCCCGGGCCTGGAGCATCAGGTTCTGTTCGGCCTCACCGTCGTTGCCCAACCCCTCGAGCGTGAGCTGGCCGGTCTCCGGGGCGTCGACCCGCAGCTCGCGGTGCAGGTAACGCAGGGCGAGGTCGGTGAGGTCGTAGGAGCGCTGGTCGGGGCGGGCCAGGTAGGCGGCGATCTGGGTGTCGCGGGCGATGCCCTCCAGGGACCAGCCGTGCGCCGCGAACGCGAGCACGGCCGGCTTGCTGTCGTGCAGCACCTTCGGACGCTCACCGTCGGCGAGCCAGCCGGCCAGTGCGGCCTCGTCGGCGGCGTCGAGCCGGCCCGGGTCGAACCAGACGGCGGCACCGCCCGCGGTGGCCAACGCCATGCCCAACACCGAGGCGGTGTGCCGGCGGTTCGGGCCCGTGTCGAGCTTGACCGCCACGCCGACCGGGGTGCCGGCCGGGGCGTGGGCGCCGAGCCACCCGGTCAGCGCGCCGGGCTCGGTGAGCACCTGGCCGGCCAGGTCGAACCCGGACTCCGCCTCCGGCTCCACCGCCTCCAGGTACTGGTAGAGCCGGTCGCGCAGGATGCGGAACTCGAGGGTGTCGAAGACCTGGTGCACCGCCTCCCGGTCCCACCCCGGCCACCGGGCGTCCTCGGGGCGCAGCGGCAGCTCCAGGTCGGAGACCAGGCAGTTGATCTCGTAGTTGCGGATCACGTCGGCGAGCCGCTCGCGCAGGCTGTCGCCGGCCTTGCCCTTGATCTCGTCCGCCCGGGCCACGACGCCGTCGACCCCGCCGTACGTGGTGATCCACTTCGCCGCGGTCTTCGGACCGACGCCCGGGACGCCCGGCAGGTTGTCGCTGGTCTCGCCCACCAGGGCGGCCAGGTCGCGGTAGCGCTGCGGGGGGACGCCGTACTTCGCCTCGACGGCGGCCGGGTCCATCCGGGCCAGGTCGGAGACGCCCTTGCGCGGGTAGAGCACCGTGATGTGGTCGTCGACCAGCTGGAAGGCGTCGCGGTCACCGGTGGTGATGAGCACCGGCATGCCCTGGTCGCGGGCCTGGCAGGCGAGCGTGGCGATCACGTCGTCGGCCTCGTAGCCCTCCTTCTCCACCACCGGGATGCGCAGGGCCGCGAGCACCTCCTTCACGAGGCTCACCTGGCCCTTGAAGTCGGTCGGCGTCTCGCTGCGGCCGGCCTTGTACTCCGCGTACTTCTCGGTGCGGAACGAGCGGCGGGAGACGTCGAAGGCGACGACGATGTGCGTGGGCTGCTCGTCGCGCAGCACGTTGATCAGCATCGAGGTGAAGCCGTAGACCGCGTTGGTGGGCTGCCCGGTCGTCGTCGCGAAGTTTTCCACCGGCAGGGCGAAGAACGCCCGGTATGCCAGGGAGTGTCCGTCGACGAGGAGCAGGCGCGGCGTCGTAGCTGTCACGAGGCGACTCTAGCCCGTACCACCGACATCCCCGCCCTCCGCCACCACCCGCGCGAAACGACGGACGGCCGCCTCCGGGAACCCCCGGGAGACGGCCGTCCGCGGTGCGACGTCAGGCGACGCCGAGGTACGCCTCCTTGACCGCCGGGTCGTGCAGCAGGTCCTCGCCGGACCCCTCCTTCACGATCCGGCCGGTCTCCAGCACGTACCCCCGGTGCGCCCGGGACAGCGCCTGCTGCGCGTTCTGCTCCACGAGCAGGATCGTCGTGCCCTGCTGGTTGATCTCCGTGATGATGTCGAAGATCTGCCGGATCACCATGGGCGCGAGACCCATCGACGGCTCGTCCAGCAGCAGCAGCTTCGGCCGGCTCATGAGCGCCCGGCCCACGGCCAGCATCTGCTGCTCACCGCCGGACAGGGTGCCGCCGGCCTGCTTGCGCCGCTCGGCGAGCCGCGGGAACAGGGTCAACACCCGGTCCAGGTCGGCGGCGATGCCGGCCGAGTCCCGCCGGGTGTACGCCCCCATGTCCAGGTTCTCCATCACCGTCATGCCGGGGAAGATCTGCCGGCCCTCGGGCGACTGGCACAGCCCCCGGACCACCCGCAGGTCGGCCCGCAGCTTGCTGATGTCCTCGCCGTTGAACACGATCTTCCCGGCCGACAGCGACCGGGTGCCGGAGATGGCCCGCATGGTGGTGGTCTTGCCGGCGCCGTTCGCACCGATCAGCGCCACCACCTCACCCTCGTCCACCCGGAGGCTGATGCCGTGCAGCGCCTCGATCCGGCCGTAGGCGACGGTCACGTTCTCGAGCTCAAGCAGCGTCATCAGCGGACTCCCCCAGGTACGCGGCGATCACCTTCGGGTCCCGACTCACCTCGGCGGGCGCGCCCTCGGCGATCTTCCGGCCGAACTCCAGCACCACGATCCGGTCGGTGACCCCCATGACCAGGCGCATGTCGTGCTCGATGAGCAGCACGGTCAGGCCCTTGTCACGGATCTTCCGGATCAGGGTGAGAAGCTCCTCCTTCTCCGCCGGGTTGAAGCCGGCGGCCGGCTCGTCCAGGCAGATCAGCTTCGGCTCCGTGGCCAGCGCGCGGGCGATCTCCAGCCGACGCTGGTAGCCGTACGGCAGGTTGCGGGCCTCGTCATTGGCCCGGTCGGCGATCCCCACGAAGCGCAGCAGCTCCAGCGCCTTGGCCTCGGCGGCCCGCTCCTCGAGGATGTGCCGGGACAGGCCGAACGTCTTCGCGAACGACCGGCGCACCTGCTGCCACGTACGGGCGACGCCCGACTCGGCGGTGACCTGCGGCAACTCCTCCGGCTTCGGCCGCACCCGGTAGAGCCGGAACAGCGCGCCCGGCACGCTCGTCTTGTGCCGGGAGTCCGTCCCCACCATGACGTTCTCCAGCGCCGTCATCTCCGGGAACAGGCGGATGTTCTGGAACGTCCGGGAGATGCCCATGCGGCTGATCTGGTGCGGCTTACGGCCGGTGACCCGCTCGCCGCGGAACCGGACCGCCCCGGACGTCGGCCGGTACACGCCGGTCATGACGTTGAAGCACGTCGTCTTGCCGGCGCCGTTCGGCCCGATCAGCCCGAGGATCTCGCCCTCGTGGATCTGGAAGTTGATCCCGTCGAGCGCGACCACACCGCCGAAGCGAAGCGTCACGTCGTCGATCTCGAGCAGCAGCGGCCGCGGACCCGGCTGGGCCGGGATCTTCGGCGCCACCGTGCTGGTGGTCTCGTCAGGCATGAGCGGGCGCCTCCTCTGCTTCCGCCGCGCGGTCCTTGAACTCCCGGGCGCGCCGCCGGCTGGGGATCAGACCCTGCGGACGCAGGATCATGACCAGCACCATGGCCAGACCGAAGACCAGCCACCGGTAGTCGGCGAAGTCGCGGAACCGCTCCGGCAGGTACGCCAGCAGCACCGCGCCGAGCGAGACGCCGATCATGTTGCCGGAGCCGCCGACCACGACCATCGCGACGAAGAGGATGGAGAGGTTCGCGTTGAACTGGGTGGGGTCGATGAACGCGTTCCGGCTACCGAACAGGAAGCCCGACAGGCCGCCGAGCGCCGCGCCGATGGCGAACGCCCACAGCTTGAACTTGAACGGGTACACGCCCATGACCGCGGCCGCGTCCTCGTCCTCGCGCACCGCGAGCCACGCCCGGCCGACCCGGCTGTGCTCCAGCCGGCGGACCAGGAACACCATGATCAGTACGAACGTGATGGCCAGCCAGTACCAGGGCTTCGCGTCGATGAGGCCGAACACCTTGTTGTCCACCGACGGCGGGCCCTCCGGGCCGGGGATGGCCGAGATGCCCTGCGGGCCGTTGGTGACACCCTGCGCGTTGCGGGCCACGATCCGGATGATCTCGCCGAAGCCCAGCGTCACGATGGCCAGGTAGTCACCGCGCAGCCGCAGCGTCGGCCAACCCAACAGCACGCCGGAGACCATGGTGAGCACGATGGCGATGAACAGGCAGATCGCCCAGGTGACCGCCCACGTCGGGGGCAGGTCGAACTCCTGCTGGATCCACTTCACCACCGGCGAGTTGACCGACCCGAACAGCGCCACGCTGTACGCGCCGATCGCGAAGAAGCCGATGTAGCCGAGGTCGAGCAGGCCGGCGAGGCCGACCACCACGTTCAGGCCGATCGCCACCAGCACGTAGATCGCGCAGACGAAGAGCACACCGGCCCAGTTGTTGCCGCCGGCGATCGAGTCGGTGCGCAGCCAGGTGAGGCCCGGGATGCCGAGCAGCGGCAGGTAGTAGAGGATCGCCACGACCGCGAGGATCCCGATGGCCCGCTGCCACTTCGGCAGCGCCCGCCAGCGGTCCCCCACGGCGTTCAGCGCCCTCACCCGGCTGCTGTCCGCGGAGCGGATCTTGTCGATCATGCGCGGGCCCTCCCGAGCGACTCGCCCAACAGACCGGTCGGCCGGAACATCAGCACCACGATCAGCACCACGAAGGCGATGACGTCCTCCCAGTTCGACGCGAAGAGCGTCGCACCGTACACCTCGACGATGCCGAGGAAGAGGCCACCGAGCAGCGCGCCGCGCAGGTTGCCGATGCCGCCGAGCACCGCGGCGGTGAACGCCTTGAGGCCCAGCACGAAACCGATGCTGTTCTGGGTGAAACCGAACCGCATGCTCCACAGCAGCGCGGCCGCGCCGGCCATGATCCCGCCGAGCACGAAGATCAGCATGATCACGCGCTCCTGGTTGACGCCCATCAGCGCGGCCGTCTCCGGGTTCTGCGCCACCGCCCGCACGCCCCGGCCGTACCGGGTGCGGTTGATGAACCAGTCGAGCATCGCCATCATCACCACGGCCGACACGAGCACGATCAGCTGGATGTTGGTGATCGACGTGTTCCCGACGGTGAACAGCGTGTCCTGCTGAATGATCGTCGGCATACCGACGATCTGCCGGGCCCGCCCGAACGCCGCGGGCAACGCACCGCCCAGCAGCTCCGGCAGCACCTGGCCGAAGATCTCCACCAGCACCAGCGACAGACCGATCGCGGTGATCAGGAAGATGAGCGGCGGCGCGTTCTTCTTCCGTAGCGGCCGGTAGGCGATCCGCTCGATCGCCAGTGCCGTGCCACCGGAGGCGACCGCCGCGACGATGAGACCGAGCACCAGGAACAGGATCGCCTGGCCGATCGGCGGGTTGTTCTCCACACCCAGCTGGTTCCAGAGGATCAGCACCGCGAACGTGCCGACCATGAAGACCTCGGAGTGCGCAAAGTTGATCAGGCGCAGGACGCCGTAGACGAGGGTGTAGCCGAGGGCGATGAGGGCGTAGATGGCGCCCTTGGAAAGCCCGTCGACCGTGTGCTGGCCGAGGTGGCCAATCAATTCATCGAAATGCACCGGGGGTCTCCTTGCATCGAGTGCGGCCGGGGTGGAACACCCCGGCCGCACTCCATCGCGTAGGCGTCAGGTGAGCTTGAGCTCCTGCAGCGGCTCGATCGCGGTGCCCTTGATCTGGTAGGCCCAGATCACGACCTTGGTCGGGTCGACGTCACCCTTCGAGTCGAACTTGATGTACTTCGAGACGCCCTGCTTGTCGTACGACTTCACGTACGCCAGGATGTCCGCCCGGCTCTTCTTGCCGTCCTTGAACGCGTCGAGGTAGATCTGCGCGGCGTCGAAGCCCTCCGCGCCGTAGGAGCCCGGCGCGATGCCGTACTCCTTCTGGTAGTCGGCGGAGAAGGTGCCACCGGCCTTGTCGGCCGGGAGGCACGGGCAGGTGATGATCGCGCCCTCGGCGCCACCCGAGGCGCCCTGCGGGAACGCCGGGTCGTAGAGACCGTCCGGGCCCACGAACTTGGCCTGGACGCCCGCGGCGCGCATCTGCTTCACCAGCGGAGCGGCCTCACGGGTGTAACCGCCGTAGAAGACGTAGTCCGCCTGCGCCGACTTGATCTTCGAGATCGTGGCGTCGAACTGCGACTGACGCTCCTGGATCTTGTCCTTCGCCACCAGCAGCGGGCCGAGGGTCTTGCCCAGCTCGTCGGTGATGCCCGAGCCGTACGCGCTGCCGTCGTCGATCGCGAAGACCTTCTGCGCGTTCTGCGCCTTCAGGTAACCCGCCACCGCGGCCGCCTGCGTGCCGTCGTTGCCGACCACCCGGAAGAAGGACGTGTTGCCCTTCTGGGTCAGGTCCGTCCGGGTCGCCGACGGCGCCACCATCGCCAGGCCGGCGGCCTGGTAGATCGGCATCGTCGCGTCCGACTCACCCGAGAAGTGACCACCGATGACGCCCAGGAACGACTGGTCACCGGCGATCTGGTTCGCGAACGGGGTCGCCACCGCGGGGTCACCCTGGGTGTCGAACTCCTGCATGGTGACCTTGCAGTCCGGGTTCTTCTCGTTGAACTGCTTCACGGCGAGCTTCGCGCCGTTCAGCGACGGGATCACCAGACCGGCGTTGTCACCCGTGAACGCGCCGAAGATCGCAATCTTGCCGCCACAGTCACCGGACGCGGTGCCACCCTCGCCACCACCGGAATCCTGGCAACCAGCCGCGACAACCAGGGTCGCGGCGAGCGCCACGGTACCCAGCGCCCGTACATAGCTTCGCCTCACGGCTTCCTGACCTCCTCCAGGTGCGGGAGCGACTGACCCGAAGCGACGGCGACAGCAGCAGACCCGCGTATCCACCCACCCCGCAGGGACGCCCCCTGCGTTACGGCTCGTGATGGCGGAGCGTACCGACACCGAACACTCTCTCGGAAGGCCTGAAAGCGGGGTCTGCGAAACCGTTACGAAGACGTGCGTCGCAGACCCGATACCCGTAACAAGTCAAGCCGTCCAACGGTCGTGACGCCCTGCCCGAGCGGCGACACCGTTGCCCCAGGCGCCCTTTCCCGGCGCCTCACAGGCCCGCCGGCGACGGCGCCGACCAGAACCCCGACCGACCGCCGTCGTCCACCGCCAACCACCACCGGTCACCCACCGTCACCAGCGCCACGTCCCGGTCCGCACCGGCCGGCGCCGCCACCGGCAGCGTCACCTCACGCCACGACCCGCCCCGGTCCGCCGACACCCACACCGAGTGCCGCTCCCCGTCGGCCACCGCCGCCACCAGCCGGCCGCCATCCGCGACCAGCCCCGTCACCGCCGGCACCCCGGCCCCCGCCCGCCGGCCGAACGCGCCCGCCGCCACCCAGCCGCCCGACTCCCGCCGCCACGCACCGAACGTGCCACCCCGCAGCCCGACCGCCACCGGCACACCGTCGGACACCGCGACCCGCTGCAACTCCTCGTAGTCCCGGCCGCCCGGCAGCACCGTCCGCCGCCACGAACGCCCGTCCGCCGACGTCCACACCGCCGGATCCCGGTCGATCCGCCCCGCCGGCAACCACCCGCCGACCGCCAGCCACCCCTCCGGCACGGCCACCGCGTCGAACGCCCAGGTCACCCCCGACGCGTCACTCGCCAACCCGGGCGCGCCCTCGACCAGCGTGAACTCACCCGCGTCCCGGGACACCCAGGACGCCGCCCCGCTCGACCGGTTCCCCACGATCAGCCAACCGCCCGGGCCACCCGACAACCGGGACACGTTCACCGCCGTCGGCCCCCCGTACGTCTCGAACGGCGCCTGCACCTCGACGAGCCCGCCGTCCGGCCGCTGCTGCCACGTGCTCACCCGCGGATAGCCGTGCGCCCCGCCCGTCTTCGCGCCGATCGCCGCCGCCACCCCGTCGCGGCAACCCACCGCGTACAGCACGTTCTGCCGCCCGTAGAACGAGTCGGCCCGGATCGGCACGCTCCGCCAGGCGGCGCCGTCCGTGCTGGTCCACGCCGCCGGCCGGGTCTCACCCGTGGCCGCGGCGACACCACCCACCACGTACCACCGGCCCGCGCAGGCCACCGCGTCCCGCAGCAACAGCCGGCCCGCCGGGCCCGGCGGCGTCGGCAGGGTCACCTGCTGCCAGGCCGGAGCCACCGGCTGGGGATCGTCGCAGTCCTGGCAGCCAGCACGCTCGCAGCCGGCCACCAGCACCACCAGCAGACCGAGCACCGCGATCACGCGCCGGACAGACACGCATGGATGCTAACGACCGGGGAACGCCGCGCGCGCCCCCCGAACGCCCGATCAGGACGCCGGACGGGGCAGCTCACCGCCGGCGGTCTCCACGAGGATCCGCTCGGCGACCTCCCGCATCGTCATCCGGTGGTCCATCGCCGTCCGCTGGATCCACTTGAACGCCTGCGGCTCGGTCATGCCGTACGTCGTCATGAGCGCGCCCTTGGCGCGCTCCACCGTCTTGCGGACCTCCAGGCGGTCGGTCAGACCGGCCACCTCCGCCTCGAGGGCGGCGATCTCCGAGTAGCGGGACAGCGCGATCTCCACGGCCGGGACCAGGTCGCTCTTCTGGAACGGCTTCACGAGGTACGCCATGGCGCCGGCCGCACGCGCCCGCTCGACCAGGTCCCGCTGGCTGAACGCGGTCAGGATGATCACCGGCGCGATCCGGGCGCCGGCGATCCGCTCGGCGGCGGCCAGCCCGTCCATGATCGGCATCTTGATGTCGAGGATGACGAGGTCGGGCTTCAGCTCCTCGGCGAGCCGGACGGCGGTCTCCCCGTCGCCGGCCTCCCCCACCACCTCGTAGCCCTCTTCGACAAGCATCTCGGCGAGGTCCAGCCGGATGAGCGCCTCGTCCTCGGCGATCAGTACCCGCCTGCGCTCGGCATCCGTCTGCGTCTCGGCCACGAGCCCTACCCCCACCAGTCAGAACCCGACACCCGCCCAGCCGGGTGTCGCCGCCCTTAGCGTAGTGGGTACCCTGTGAGACGCCGCCAGAGCGTTCCGCGAGGACGTCCCCGTATTCCAATCGGCAGAGAAACGGAGCTCAAACCTCCGACAGTGTGGGTTCGAGTCCCACCGGGGACACCAGATTGTCGTACGTCTGTTCCATTCTGGTCTGGTGCACCCACCCGAAATCCGCGCTCACGCGCGACGTCTCTACCTGTCCGGAGCAACCGTCGCGGACGTCGCCCGCAACGTCCGGCTGCCGTACCGCACCGTCTGGCACTGGTGCCGCGACCGACCAGAACCGGTAGCCCAGGGAACGGCGCTCCGCTGCTTCCGGTGCCGCCCTGACGACAATCCGACAGACCAAGCGGCCTATGCCTACCTGCTCGGCCTGTACCTGGGCGACGGTTACCTGATCACGTCCGCACGCGTGCCGGTGCTGCGGATCAGTTGCAGCAAGAGCTGGCCAGGATTGATCGACGCCTGCGCGGCTGCCATGCGAGCCGTGCTCGCCGCACGGGTGCAACACGTGCAGCATCCGGGCTGGGTCAACGTGCAGAGCTACGGCAAGCACTGGCCCTGTCTCCTGCCGCAGCACGGGCCCGGCAAGAAGCACGAGCGGCCGATCGTCCTCGCCGACTGGCAACGCGAGATCCTGGTCGACCACCCGGGAGACTTCCTTCGCGGCCTGTTCCATTCCGACGGCTGTCGGGTCGCCAACCGGGTGACGGTGCGCGGTAAGGAGTACGTCTATCCGCGCTACATGTTCGTCAACGAGTCGGCCGACATCATGGGCCTGTGCCAGTGGGCGCTCGACCTGCTGGGCATCGCGTGGCGGATGAACCGGCGGAACTCGTTGTCGGTGGCCCGCCGGGGCGCCGTGGCCGCCCTCGACCGGCACGTCGGCCCGAAGTCCTGAGGCCGCCCGGCGCCGCAGCCGGCACTGGCCGTCGATCGAGCCCCCGGAAAGCCGGCACCGGTGCGACCGAGCGGCCGCAGCCGGCCCGGTCAGGCGATGCGGGCGAGCGCCTGCGCCAGGTCGGCGCGCAGGTCGTCGGGGTCTTCGAGCCCCACGGAGATCCGCAGCAGTCCGCCGGCCGGTTTCGCGTCGTCCTCGACGGGGCGGTGGGTGAGGGAGGCGGGGTGCTGGATGAGCGTGTCCACGCCACCGAGCGAAACGGCGTGGGTGATGAGGCGGCAGGCGCCGGCCACGGTGGCGGCGGCGGGCGCGCCGCCGCGTACCTCGACGCCGAGCAGGCTGCCGGTGCCGCTCATCTGGCGGCCGACGAGGCCGTCGGGGTCGTGCACGGACGGGTGGTGGACGCGTTCGACGGCGGGGTGGTGGGCGAGCCAGGTGGCGAGTTTCTCGGCGGCGGCCTGCTGGGCGCGGACGCGGACGGGCAGGGTTTGCAGGCCGCGGTGCAGGAGGTAGGCGCCGAGCGGGTGGAGGATGCCGCCGGTGACGGCGCGTACCTGGCGGAGTCGGGCGGCCCAGTCGTCGTCGCAGGCGACGGCGCCGGCGAGGACGTCACCGTGCCCGCCGATGCTCTTGGTGGCGCTGTGCAGGACGAGGGTGGCGCCGTGCTGGGCGGGCTGCTGGAGCACCGGGGTGGCGACGGTGTTGTCGACGAGCAGCGGCACACCGGCGGCGGCGTGGGCGACGGCGGCGATGTCGACGAGATCGAGGGTGGGGTTGGCGGGGGTCTCGAGGACGACGAGCGCGGTGTCGGGGCGGACGGCGGCGGCGACCTCGTCGGGGCGGGCCCAGGTGACGGTGGTGCCGAGCAGCCCGGTGGCGAGGACGTGGTCGGTGCCGCCGTAGAGGGGGCGGACGGCGACGACGTGGCGGTGGCCGTCGCGGGTGGCGGCGAGGAGGGCGGCGGTGAGTGCCGCCATGCCGCTGGCGAAGGCGACGGCGGCGGGGGTGCCTTCGAGGTCGGCGAGGGCGGTCTCGAAGCGGGCCACGGTGGGGTTCCAGAGGCGCTGGTAGACGGCGCTGTCGCCGGGTGTCGGCGTCCCGCCGGTAGCGAGGTGCTCGTAGGCGTCGCCGCCGGCGGACACCGACGGGAGTGGGTTGGTGGTGGACAGGTCGATGGGTGGCGCGTGGACGCCGAGGGCGGTGAGGTCGTCGCGTCCGGCGTGTACGGCCCGGGTGTCCACGGTCGTCATGGCCGAAGCGTCGAACATCAGGTCGTTGCGGCGCAATGGCTCCGAAGATGATTCTGTGAAAGAGGTTTGAGTTGCGATCAGGTTCGGTGGAGGATGCCTGCATGACCCCTGCGCCGAACGATGTGCGGCCGTTTCTCGATGACGTGGACCGTGCGATCCTCTCCGAGTTGGCGAGCGACGGCCGGCTGCCGAACAACGCCCTGGCCGAGCGGGTGGGGGTGGCGCCGTCCACGTGCCTGGCGCGGACCCGTGCGCTGCGGGAGAGCGGGGCGATCCGCGGTTTCCATGCCGAGATCGACCCGGCGGCTCTGGGTCTGCCGTTGCAGGCGCTGGTGTCGGTGCGCCTGAGCGCGCATGAGCGGCCGGTCGTGGACGCGTTCCGGGCGCGGTCGGTGCGGTTCCCCGGGGTGGTGTCGGTGTTCCACGTGGCGGGCGCGGACGACTACGTGCTGCACGTGCGGGCGGCGTCGGCCGACGCGCTGCGGGACTTCGTGCTGGACCATCTGGCGGTGGATCCGGCGGTGCAGCACACGCAGACGAGCTTGATCTTCGAGCAGGCGCGTGGGGTGGGCTGAGTCGCATCGGGGAACAAATCCGGCACGGAACGGGTTGGCGAGGCGTGTGATCGACGTACCGCTCTCCGTTCTTGACCTTGCGCCGGTGGCCACCGGCGCCACCGTGGGCGAGGCCCTGCGGCATACCACCGAGCTGGCCCGGCGCACCGAGGAGCTGGGTTACCACCGGTTCTGGGTGGCCGAGCACCACAACATGCCGGGGATCGCGAGCTCCGCGCCGCCGGTGCTCATCGCGCATCTCGCGGCGGCGACCTCGACCATCCGGGTCGGTTCGGGCGGGGTGATGTTGCCCAACCACGCGCCGCTGGTGGTGGCCGAGCAGTTCGGCACCCTCGACGCGCTGCATCCGGGCCGGATCGACCTGGGGATCGGGCGGGCGCCCGGCACGGACCAGGTGACCGCGCTGGCGCTGCGGCGGACCATGGAGGGCCTGTCGGCCGAGGGGTTCCCGCGCGAGCTGGCCGACCTCATGAACTACTTCAGCGGCGAGCAGCCGGGTCCGATCACGGCGACTCCGGGTCGTGGGCAGCAGCCGGCGATCTGGCTTCTCGGGTCGAGCGGTTTCAGCGCGCAGTTGGCGGGTCTGCTCGGGCTGCCGTTCTCGTTCGCGCACCATTTCAGCGCGCAGAACACCCTGCCCGCGCTGACGCTCTACCGGCAGAGCTTCCGGCCGTCGCAGTGGTTGGAGAAGCCGTACGCGATGGTGGCGGTGAACGCGATCTGCGCGGACACCGACGAGCGTGCGGAGTTCCTGGCCGGGCCGGGTGGGTTGTCCTTCCTGAGGTTGCGCGCGGGGCGGCCGGGGCCGCTCGCGACGCCGGAGGAGGCGGCGGCCTATCCGTACACGGAGGTGGAGCGGGAGTTCGTGGCGCAGCGCCGGGAGGGGCAGGCTCTGGGCTCGCCGGAGACGGTACGTCGGCAGTTGTCCGAGCTGCTGGAGCGCACCGGGGCCGACGAGCTGATGCTCACGACGCTGGTGTACGACGTGGCGGACCGGGTGCGGTCGTACGAGCTGATCGCGGAGCAGGTGGCGGGTGGCCTGCGCCGGGACGCCTGAAACACGATCTTCACGCTGGCGTCACCCCCGCGACCCGGACGCCGCCTAGGTTTGGTGCCGGTGGTGGTACGGCATCCCCGGTCGGGACGGGTCGGGGATGCCGCGGTGTGGCGCACCGGGCCGGGGCTGTGCGGATTCCGCGGCCGCGGCCCGGTGCCTGCCGCGGATGGTCCGCCTCTTGCGGGCCGACCGCGTTATTGATCGACTCCTGGGGTGGCGGAGCACATGGACCCCGAGGAGTTCCGGCGTGCCGGGCACGCCGTGGTGGACTGGATCGCCGACTACTGGTCGACGCTGGGGCAGCGCCCGGTGGTCTCGTCCGACCCGCCCGGCGCGGTGGCCGCGGCCCTGCCGGCCGGTCCCACGGCGCACGGCGAGCCGGTGGAGGCGGTCCTCGCCGACCTGGACGCGCTGGTCGTACCCGGTTTGACGCACTGGCAGCATCCCGGCTTCTTCGGCTACTTCCCGGCGAACACGTCCGGCCCGAGCGTGCTGGGTGACCTGGTGAGTTCCGGCCTCGGTGTGCAGGGGATGCTGTGGGCGACCGGCCCGGCGTGCACCGAGCTGGAGACGGTGATGATGGACTGGCTGGCTGGCCTGCTCGACCTGCCGGAGCGGTTCCGGTCGCGCACCCGGGGCGGCGGCGTCATCCAGGACTCGGCGTCCTCGGCCACCCTGGTGGCCACGTTGACGGCGCTGCACCGGGCGAGTGGCGGCCGGTGGCGTGACGTGGGCGTCGACCGGCGGTACCGGGCGTACACGTCGACGCACGGGCACTCGTCGATCGAGAAGGCGGCCCGGATCGCGGGGTTGGGCGCCGACGGCGTACGGCTGGTCGAGGTGGATCCGCGGACGCAGGCGATGCGGCCGGAGGCGTTGCGGGCGGCGATCGAGGCGGACCGGGCGGCCGGCGACGTGCCGGCGATCGTGGTGGCCACCATCGGGACCACCTCCACCACGGCGGTGGACCCGCTGCCGGAGATCGGGGCGGTCTGCGCCGAGCACGGGGTCTGGTTGCACGTGGACGCCGCGTACGCGGGGGCGGCGGCGGTCTGCCCGGAGCTGCGGTGGTCGCACGCGGGCCTCGGGTACGCGGACTCGTACTGTTTCGACCCGCACAAGTGGCTCCTCACGGGGTTCGACTGCGACGCGTTCTGGGTGGCGGACCGGGGCGAGCTGATCGAGGCGCTCACGGTGATGCCGGAGTTCCTGCGCAACGCGGCCACCGAGTCCGGTGCGGTGATCGACTACCGGGACTGGCAGGTGCCGTTGGGCCGGCGGTTCCGCGCGCTGAAGCTGTGGTTCGTGCTGCGGTGGTACGGCGTCGAGGGGTTGCGGGCGCACGTGCGCCGCGGGGTGGCGCTGGCCGCGCGCTTCGCGGACCGGGTCCGCGCCGACGAGCGGTTCGAGGTGGTCGCGCCGCACCCGTTCTCGCTGGTCTGTTTCCGGTTGCGTGCCGGGGACGAGGTCAACGCCGAGTTGCTGGGCCGGGTGAACGGCACCGGCCGGGTGCACCTGACGCACACCCGGGTGGACGGCCGGCACACGCTGCGGCTGGCGGTGGGTTCGCCGTACTCCACGGAGGCCCACGTCGACGAGGCGTGGGAGCTGCTGCGGACGGCGGCCGACGCGCTGCTCGCCGGCTGAGCCGCGCCGCCGCGTCGACCAGCGCTCGTCACGCGACGTCACGGTGCCGGCCGGGGCCGGCACCCACCGTCGGGTCCTTTGCTCTTCACCCCTATCGGCACCAGCCACGGTGGGTGACGGCCGGCTCGGCGCCGGTTCGCGGGCGATCGCCCGTCGCCGCAGCTCAGCGCGCTGGTGCATCGGTGGGTGCAGAGCAAAGCGTCGGAAGGGCGGTGGGCCGGGTCCGGTGAGACGTGACGCTGGGTGATGTCACCCGGTGTGACGGCCGGGCCGGGAGACGAGCCGGGCCGCCGCGCTGCGCAGCCGGAGGGGCGAGGTGATCGGCTGAAGGGGCGCGGCGTCAGACGTCGGCGCCGACCGCCACCGGGCGCGATCCGCCGGTGGCGAGGGCGGCGCTGGCGCGGGCTCGGGCGGTGTGCCGCAGCGCCCGCACCGCGAGGACGAGGGCGATGACCCAGCCGGCGGCGAGCAGCCCGTAGGTCAGGGCCGAGGCAGCTCCGTCCACGCCGGCGGCGCGCAGCAGCGTCCGGGTGTTGGTGAGCACGATGACGCCGCCGACCGCCGCGCCGAGCAGTTGGGCGGGGACGATCCGCACCAGCCAGGCGGCCACCGGCGCGGCGATGAGGCCGCCCGCGAGGAGCGCGGCGACGGTGGGCAGCAGGAAACCCTCGGCGCCGAGGCCGAGGAGGAAACCCACGCTCGCGGCGGCGGCCACCACGAACTCGGCCGTGTCGACCGAGCCGATCACCTTGCGGGGCTCGAGCCGGCCGGAGACCAGCAGCGCCGGGGTGGCGACCGGGCCCCAACCGCCGCCGCCGGTGGCGTCGACGAAGCCGGCGACCAGCCCGAGCGGGCCGAGGAACCGCCCGCGCAGCCGGCCGGGGGTGCGGGTGGCGGGCAACGGTCGGGCGAAGCGGACCAGCAGGTACGCGCCGAGCGCCAGCAGGATGCCGGCCATCCACGGCGCGGCCGACTCGGTGGACAGGGAGCTGAGGAAGGTCGCGCCGGCGAAGGCGCCGAGCCCGCCCGGCACGGCGATGCGCGCCACGACCCGCCAGTCGACGTTGCCGAACCGCCAGTGGGCGACTCCGGCGGCGAGCGTGGTGCCGATCTCGGCGAGGTGCACGGAGGCGGACGCGGCGGCCGGGGCCACTCCGGCGACCAGCAGCAGGGTGGACGAGGTCAGGCCGTACGCCATGCCGAGCGACCCGTCGACCAGTTGCGCGGCGAGGCCGACCAGGGCGAGAACCAGCAGCTTCCGCACGAGCGCCCCCCGACTTTTCGGCAACTCCTATCGACTTGGTCGACAATGCGGTACGCGGAGGCCGCGGTCAAGAGCCGGATCGATGGATGGGACGGCCGGCGCGGTCGGATATCGGACGCTCAGGTCCAGGCGCGGGGGTCGGCCGCGAGCTCGGTGACCCGGGTGGGAAGAGCGCCGCTCGCCACGTCGGCGACGGTCACCAGCTCGAGGATCTCCCGCTCGCTGGCGCGCAGCGCGATCCACACCTCCTGGAGGGCCCGCGCGGCGCCGTGGTAGCCGAGCTGCTCGGGCCGCTGGCCCCGGATGTGCGCGAGCGGTCCGTCGATCACGCGGATGACCTCGGCCAGCGAGATCTCGTCGGCCGGGCGGGCCAGCCAGTAGCCGCCCTCGGGGCCGCGCTGGGCGTGCACGATGCCGCCGCGGCGCAGTTGGAGCAGGATGCTCTCCAGGAACTTCGGCGGGATCTCCTGCGCCCGGGCGACCTGCTCGGCGGTGACGGGTCGACCCCGGCCGGGCCCGCTGGCCGTGGCCGCCAGTTCGGCGGTCGCGCGGAGGGCGTAGTCGACCCGGGCGGAGAGGCGCATGCCGGCAAGGTTAGCCCCAGGTCCGGCCGCCCGGACCGCCGCCCCTCGCCGCCGTCCGGCCGCCCGGACCGCCGCCCCTCGGCCGGTCAGGCACCGACGCGGCGCAGCAGACCCTCCTGCACGACGCTGGCGATCTGCCGGCCGTCGGTGGTGAACATCCGGCCGGTGGCCAGACCGCGCGCACCGGACGCGGACGGGCTCCAGCAGTCGTAGAGGAACCACTCGTCGGCGCGGAACGACCGGTGAAACCACACTGCGTGGTCGAGGCTCGCCCCCACGACGCCGCCCGGCCCCCACACCTCGCCGTGCACCGAGAGCACCGAGTCGAGCAGGGTCAGGTCGGAGGCGTACGTCAGCGCGCAGGCGTGCAACAGCGGGTCGTCCGGCAACTTGCCGTCGATGCGCATCCACACCCGCTGGTGCGGGTTCGCGGGGCGGTCGCCGGGGCGTACCCAGCCGGGCTCGCCGACGTAGCGGACGTCGATCGGGCGGGGGATCTGGGCCCAGATGCCGAGCCGCTCCGGGTAGCGGGCGAGCCGGTCGGTCATGGTCGGCACCTCGTCCGGACCGGGCACGTCCGGTGGGGCGGGCGCCTGGTGGTCCAGCCCCTCCTCGGCACGCTGGAACGAGGCCGACATGAAGAAGATCGGCTTGTCGTGCTGGAGGGCAACCGACCGGCGTACGGAGAAGGAACGGCCGTCGCGGACGTTCTCCACCTCGTACGTGATCGGCTCCGCCGGATCGCCCGGACGGACGAAGTAGCCGTGCAGCGAGTGCACGAACCGCTCGGCGTCCACCGTGCGGCCCGCGGCCACGAGGGCCTGGCCGGCGACCTGACCGCCGTACACCCGCTGCGGCCCGACCGGCGGGCTCATGCCCCGGAAGACCATGGCCCCGGTCTGCTCGAGGTCGAGGACCTCGAGCAGCTGGTCGACGGCGGCCTGGCCGACCGCGACCTTCGGTTGGCTCACTGCAGGGCCCGCGCCGACGCCGCGTCGACCAGCGAGCCGAGCTGATGTACGCGCAGCGTGTTGGTCGAGCCCGGGGTGCCGGGCGGGCTGCCCGCCACGATCACCACGTAGTCGCCCGGGTTGGCCCGGTTGAGGCCGAGCAGCGCCTGGTCGACCTGGCGGAACATGTCGTCGGTGTGCTCCACGAACGGCATGAGGAACGTCTCCACGCCCCAGGAGAGGGCGAGCTGGTTGCGCACCTCGGGGACCGGCGTGAACGCCAGCAGCGGCAGGTCGCAGTGCAGCCGGCTGAGCCGCCGCACGGTGTCGCCGGTCTGGGAGAACGCCACCATCGCCTTGGCGCCGATGGCCCGGGCGATGGAGGAGGCGGCGACGGTGAGCGCGCCGCCGTGCGTACGCGGGTCGTGCTGGAGCCGGGGCACCGCGATCGAGCCGGACTCGGTGGTCGTCACGATCTTGGCCATGGTGCTGACGGTCAGCACCGGGTACTTGCCGACGCTCGTCTCGCCGGAGAGCATCACCGCGTCCGCGCCGTCGAGCACCGCGTTGGCGACGTCCGACGCCTCGGCGCGGGTCGGGCGGGAATTCTCGATCATGGAGTCGAGCATCTGGGTGGCCACGATGACCGGCTTGGCGTTCTCCCGGCACAGCTGCACGGCCCGCTTCTGCACGAGCGGCACCTGGTCGAGCGGCAGCTCCACGCCGAGGTCGCCGCGGGCCACCATGACGCCGTCGAAGGCCAGCACGATGGCCTCGAGGTGGTCCACCGCCTCCGGCTTCTCGACCTTGGCCAGCACGGGCCGCTGCACCCCGGCCTCGGCCATGATGGCGCGCACGAGCTTGATGTCGTCGGCCGAGCGGACGAACGACAGGGCGATCATGTCGACGCCGAGGCCCAGGGCGAAGCGCAGGTCCTCGGCGTCCTTGTCCGACAGTGCGGGGACGCTGACCGCGACGTTGGGCAGGGACACGCCCTTGTTGTTGGAGACCGGGCCGCCCTCGGTGACCAGGCAGCGGATGTCGTTGCCCTGCACGTCGGTGACCTCGACGGCGACACGGCCGTCGTCGATGAGCAGCCGGTCGCCGGGCTTCACCTCCTGCGGCAGCTTCTTGTAGGTGCAGGAGACCCGCTCCTTGGTGCCGACGACGTCGTCACTGGTGATCACCACCGAGTCGCCGGTGCGCCACTCGTACGGGCCGTCCTCGAACTTCCCCAAACGGATCTTGGGGCCCTGGAGGTCGGCGAGGACCGCCACGGGCTGGCCGGCCGCCTCGGCCGCTTCCCGGACGAGCCGGTAGACCGCCTCGTGGTCGGCGTGGCTGCCGTGACTGAAGTTCAGTCTCGCCACGTTCATCCCGGCCTCGACGAGCCCCCGGATGCGCTCCGGGGACGAGGTGGCGGGACCGAGAGTGCAGACGATCTTCGCGCGGCGTGTCACGCCCATCAGGCTAGTCTCTCCTCCGGGTCGGGCTGCTGGCCGACCCCTTGCGGGCTGCGGAACATTCTCCATCGGCGCGCGGCGTCCGCGTGGATCGGCGAACGGGACCGCACCGGGAACGTGGTGGCTGGCGGGCAACGGCGACCGCGCGCCGGGAATCGTACGCCTCCCGTCGGGCCCGGCCACCAGGGTCTCCCCGGCGGCGCCCAGAGCCCGACCGCGCCGACCGGCCGCCCCCGGGCGCGACGCTAGCACCGGCCCCCGAGCGGGCGCCGTCGCCATGACGACAGCCGCCGATGGCTCAGCTCTCGGTCTTGGCGAGGGGGAACTCGAGCGAGCCGGCCGGGCAGAGGAAGGTCATCACGTCCACCCGGTAGAGCCCGGCCTGCACCGCCGGGTCGGCCTCCATCACGCTGCGCACGTCGTCGACCGAGCCGGTGCGGGCCAGCCCGAAGCCGATGGGCGGCTCGGGGTTGCGCGCCGGGCCGTCCACCGATCCGGCGACCAGGATGATCCCGCGCTGCTGCAGCGCCTGCATGTGCTCGGTGTGCTCGGCCTGCAGCCGCTGGATCGTCTCGGCCGGCAGGGCCCGGCCGGCCGCGCCGGGATACAGCACGATGCACTCGTACGTGTCGAGCGCGAAGTCGACCTGCGGCACTCCCGCCATGGGCTGCCCCTTCCCGCCAGGGCACCGGGGGTGGCCGCCCCGCGCGGGTCGGCGCCGCCGGCACGGGCCCAGCGTCGCACGGGCCGCGCCGCCGTACCGGACGCTCGGCGAATCCGGTACGTCCGCCCCGTTTCGGCCGTCCCGCGCGGTTCCGGCCCGACGGTGGCTAGATTGGCCGCTGACGACGCGCTACGCGACAGGGGGATCAGCGCATGGCAACCAACGCCGGCACGCAGCCCGCGAAGGCTTCCGGCACCTATCGGATCGGCGGTGACCTGCAGGTCGACCGCCTCGGCTACGGGGCGATGCAGCTCACCGGGCCGGGCGTCTGGGGCGACCCGAAGGATCCGGCCGAGGCGGTGCGCGTGCTGCGCCGCGCGGTCGAGCTGGGTGTGACGTTCATCGACACCGCCGACTCGTACGGGCCGTTCGTCTCCGAACTGCTGATCCGCGAGGCGCTGCACCCGTACCCCGACGACCTGGTCATCGCGACCAAGGCCGGCTTCACCCGCGCCGGCCCGGGCGACTGGCGGCCGCTGGCGCGTCCGGAGTACCTGCGCCAGCAGTGTGAACTGAGCCTGCGCCACCTCGGCCTGGACTGCATCCCCCTGTACCAGCTGCACCGGATCGACCCGACCGTGCCGCTGGCCGACCAGCTCGGCGAGCTGGCGCTGCTCAAGCAGGAGGGGAAGATCCGGCACATCGGCCTGTCCGAGGTGACCGTGGAGCAGATCGAGGCGGCAGGGAGCATCACACCGATCGTGTCGGTGCAGAACCTCTACAACCTGGCCGACCGCCACTTCGAGGACGTGCTGGACCACTGCGAGCGCAACGACCTCGCGTTCATCCCGTGGTTCCCGATCGCGACCGGCAACCTGGCCCGCCCCGGCGGGCCGCTGGACGCGATCGCGTCGGAGCACGACGCGACGCCCGCGCAGCTCGCGCTCGCCTGGCTGTTGCGCCGGTCGCCGGTGATGCTCCCCATCCCGGGTACGTCCTCGGTGGCGCACCTGGAGGAGAACGTCGCGGCCGCCGAGGTGCGGCTCACCGACGCCGAGTTCGAGGCTCTCGCGAAGGCCACCTGACGCCCCCGACCGGGTCGGCGGTCTGACCAGCGGGTTCAGCCAAGGGTTGGCCGACTGTTCACCCGCCGACCCGCACGACGGCAACCAGCGTTCTTCCCGCGTCACTTGCCTTGTTCCGCGGTACCCGATTACCGGCGAAACAGAAAGGCAACATCGTGACCTCCTCCCCCATCTCCCGCCGCAACGTGCTGCGCACCGGCGTGGCCGGCGGTCTCGGCATCGCGGTGGCCGGCAGCCTGGAGGCGATCGCCGGCCCGGCGGCGGCGCAGGCCTCGGCCCGTCCGGCGGTCGGCTACGGCGAGCTGGTGCCCGACCCGGCCGGCCTGCTGGCCCTGCCGCCCGGCTTCTCGTACACCATCGTGGCCCAGGCCGGAGCGACCACACTGGAGTCCGGCCAGCCCACCCCGAGCGACGCCGACGGCACCGGCTGCTTCCTCGGCCGCAACGGCTCGGTCCTCGTGAACAACCACGAGATCGACGGCAGCGAGCCGTTCCGGGTGCCGGCGCTGCCCGGCCTCACCTACGACCCGGGCGCGGGCGGCGGCACCACCACCATCGAGGTGGACGCCCAGGGCAAGCGGCTGCGTGAGTACGTCAGCGTGGCCGGCACCCACAACAACTGCGCCGGCGGCGTGACGCCGTGGGGCACCTGGCTGACCTGCGAGGAGACCGAGCAGCGCGCCGGTGGCCCCTTCCTCAAGGACCACGGCTACGTCTTCGAGGTGGACCCGCACGACCCGTCGGCCAACCAGAACCCGATCCCGCTGAAGTTCCTCGGGCGCTACTCGCACGAGGCGGTCGCGGTCGACCCGTACACCCACGCGATCTACCTGACCGAGGACGCGGGCGGCCCGAACGGCCTCTACTACCGGTGGACCCCGCCGGCCGGCTTCCGGGGCGGCAAGGGCACCCTCCGCGCGCTCGCCCAGCGGCCGGACGGCGACACCGCGGGCAGCCTCCAGGCGATGAGCTGCTTCCACGGCAGCCGCCACGTCGCCGACCTGGCCGAGGCCACGACGCCGGGCACCCGGTACAAGGTGACCTGGGTGGACGTGCCGGACCGGGACGCGAAGACCGTCTCGGTGCGCAAGCAGTTCACCGACGACCAGGTGACCCGCAGCCACAAGCTCGAGGGCGCCTGGTGGAGCGACGGCGGGGCGTACTTCGTGGCCAGCTTCGCCCGCGCCGAGGACGGCAGCGTCAACGAGCACGACGGCCAGGTCTGGTTCTACGACCCGAAGACGGAGACGGTCACCCTGAAGACCATCTTCGGTGTGAACCAGAACCCCGACGAGGACGCCAACAACTTCGACGGGCCGGACAACATCACCATCTCGCCGTACGGCGGCCTGATCATGGCCGAGGACGGTGAGGGCGTGTCCCACCTGGTCGGCGTGACCGAGCAGGGCAAGGCGTACCCGATGGCGCGCAACGAGCTCAACAACAGCGAGTTCACCGGCCCGCAGTTCAGCGCGGACGGGAAGATCCTGTTCGCCAACATCCAGAGCCCCGGCTACGTGTTCGCGATCACCGGTCCGTGGGGCCGGCCGAGCAACGCCCAGGCCTGAGGTTCACCGGGTCGACCCGGCGGCCGGCGGTGTGCGCACCGCCGGCCGCCGGCGCGTTTCCCGCGCCGGTCGGCGGCGCCGGTGTCAGCCGTGGCTGGCCGGGTAGCGCAGCCCGTCGAGGGCGAAGGTGAGCACCCGGTCGCGCTGCCCGGGCTCGGGGAACTGGTAGACCGTGAGGCCGCTGATGAGCCGCAGCACGTCGTCGAAGATGGCGTCCGGCCGCGCCACCCCGGCGGCCTGCGCCCGCTGCAGCAGCGGCTCCCCCGCCGCGTAGATCTCGTTGCGGCAGTTGCGGAACACCTCCGATTCGTGCACCAGCTCCTCGGCGAGCGCCCGCTTCGTGGCCACGTACGCCACGAACCGGTTCAGCCACGCGACCAGCGCGTCCCACGGGGGCAGGTCGGCGAGGTCGGCGGCGGAGGCGCTGAGCGCCCGGACCTCCTCCACGTAGACCGCCTCGAAGAGGTCACGCCGGCTCGGGAAGTTGCGGTAGAGGGTGCCGATCCCGACCCCGGCCCGGCGGGCGATCTCCTCGAGCGACGCGCCCGCGCCGCACTCGGCGAAGGCCTCCCGGGCCGCCGCGACCAGCGCGTCGTAGTTCCGGCGGGCGTCGGCCCGCTTCGGACGCCGCGCGAGGTATTCCCCCAGCTGGTCGACGCTGGACATGACGGACGTCACCCTCCCTCGGTTGCAACCGGAGGCACCCCTCCACTAGGTTTGTGGAGGCACCCCTCCGGAACTGACCGGAGCCGTGCCTCCGGATAGCGTACTCCGGACTTCGAGCGGGTCCCACCGGACGTGACCGCGCACCGCCCGAGTGGGCGACCCGCCCATCAGACCACCGTCCGTACCCGACATGGGAGTTCCCTTCGTGACCGAGACCATCCGACGCGGCTCGCGTCGGCTGACCTTCCTCGTCCTCGCGGCGGGCGCCGGCTTCTTCGCGATGCTCCAGTCGCTGATCACCCCGGTGCTGCCCACCATCCAGCACGACCTGCACACCTCCCAGAACACCGTGACCTGGGTGCTGACCGCCTACCTGCTCTCCGCGTCGATCTTCACGCCGATCCTCGGCCGGGTCGGCGACATGGTCGGCAAGGGGCGCATGCTCGTCGTGTCCCTCGCCGCGCTGGCGCTGGGCTGCCTGCTGGCCGCCATCGCGCCGAGCATCGGCGTGCTCATCGTCGCCCGCGTCATCCAGGGCATCGGCGGCGCCGTCTTCCCGCTGTCGTTCGGGATCATCCGGGACGAGTTCCCGCCGAGCCGGGTCACCTCGGCCGTCGGCGCGATCTCCGCGATCGTCGCGGCCGGCGGCGGCCTGGGCGTCGTGCTGGCCGGCCCGATCGTCGCCGCCCTCGGCTACCGCTGGCTGTTCTGGATCCCGATGGTCGTCGTCGGCCTGACCGCCCTCGCGGCGAAGCTGTTCGTCCCCGAGTCCCCGGTGCGTACGCCGGGCCGGATCAACTGGGCGGCCACGCTGCTGCTGTCCGGCTGGCTCGTCGCGCTGCTGCTGCCCATCAGCAAGGGCGCGGCCTGGGGCTGGACCTCCGGCCGGGTGCTCGGCCTGCTGGCGCTCGCCGTCGTGCTGCTCGCCGGCTGGCTGGTGGCCGAGGTGCGCTCGGCCAACCCGCTGATCGACATGCGGATGATGCGCCTGCCCGGGGTCTGGACGACCAACCTGGTCGCCCTGCTCTACGGCGCGTCGATGTTCTCCGTCTACGCCTTCCTGCCGCAGTTCGTGCAGACCCCGACCAGCGCCGGCTACGGCTTCGGGGCGAGCGTCACCCAGGCCGGGCTGCTCATGCTGCCGATGCTGGTCGCCATGTTCGTCGCCGGCATCCTCGCCGGGCGGCTCGAGGCGCGGTTCAGCGCCAAGGCGCAGCTCGCCACCGGCGCCGCGTTCAACGTGGTCGCCTCCGCGATGCTGACCGTCGCGCACGACACCCGCTGGGAGATCGGCGTCGCCGGCGGCCTGGTGGGCCTCGGCATCGGACTGGCCTTCGCGTCGATGGCCAACCTGATCGTGGGCAACGTGCCGCCCGGCCAGACCGGCGTGGCCACGGGCATGAACGCCAACATCCGCACCATCGGCGGCGCGATCGGCGCCGCCGTGGTGAGCGGGGTGATCACCGCCCACCCGCTCGCGAGCGGGCTGCCCCGGGAGGCCGGCTTCACGAAGGGCTTCCTGCTGCTCACCGCGCTCTCCCTCGCCGCGGCGGTGGCGGCGCTGGTCGTCCCGTCGGCCCGTCGGGCGGCGGCCGGCCGGCGGCCGTCCCCTCCCTCGCCCGTCTCGCCCGTCGAGTCGGAGCTGGCCGGCGAGTTCGCCACCATCCCGGCGACCCGCTGAGCCGTCGGATGCCCGGGGCCGTCCGCGCCCCGGGCATCCGCGCGTCCGCGTGGCCCCGCCCCGCCGCGGCCGGACCGGACGTCCACGCACGACGACGGTCCATGCCCGGTCCTGCGATCGATCGATGGCTGGCGCTGCCGGTGACCGCTATGGTCGGCCGCAGGTAACGCGCCCGCTCCGACGAGGAGGACCATCGTGCGCCGCATCCTGACCACCATCGCGCTGCTGCCGCTGTCCCTGTCCGTGGCTCTGGCACCGACGCCGGCGAGCGCGGCGGAGGCCGTCGACGTCACGTCCGCGACCCTGGTCGCCCGGGGTGTCGCCGTGGACGTCACCCTCGACGTGACCTGTCCGGCCGGCATGACCGGCTCCATCGAACTGAGCATCCGTCAACGGTCGGGCGGCCTGGTGGCGTACGGGTCGGGCTGGGCGCCCCTCAGCTGCACGGGCGAGGCCCAGGCGGTGACCGGGCGGGTGCTCGCGCAGCCCGGCGGCCCCGTCTTCCGCACGGGCGAGGCCCTGGTCACCGGCAACGTCGAGCTCTGCGGCGCGGAGGCGTGCGATTACGCGCAGGTCGACGACACGGTCCGCGTCCGGCGCTGAGCGCCCCGCCCGCGTCGCGGCGGCCGGCGGTCCGTGGTGGACCACCGGCCGCCGCCGGGGTGGCGCGGGGCACGGTCAGCCGGTGACCGCGTTCAGCGCCGGCAGGTAGCCGTACCGGTAGCCGTCGGCGTCCGGGTGGTACGCCTCGATGACGCCGCTGACGTCGTGGATCCACGGGTCACCGGCGCAGACGCCGTGCCCCGCGAAGGAGGGTCGGGTGTCGACGAACGTGGCCCCCGCGGCGGCGGCCCGCCCGGCGATGACCGTGGCGAGCACGTCGGCGGCCTCGTTGAGGATCGTCCGCTTGTAGACGCTCATGGCGAGCCACCCGCACGAGTTCAGCTCGAACAGCCGCGGGTAGCCGAGCACGACGAGCCGCGCGTTCGGCGCCCGCGTGCGGATGGCCGCGTAGGTCGCGTCGAGCCGGCCGGGCAGGGTGGCCGTCGCGAACGCGCGCGACTCGTTGACGGCGTTCGTGCAGGTCGAGGTGCTGCCGAACCGGCAGCTCGTGATGACGTCGGCGAAGCCCGCGTCGTTGCCGCCGATGGTGACGGTGACCAGGGTGGTGCCGGTGCTGAGCGCGCCCACCTGGTCGTTGATGACGTCGGCGGTGACCGCTCCCCCGCACGCGGGGAACGCGAAGCTGGCCACGCCGTGGGCCGCGGCCCAGAGCGGGGCGTACGACTTCTGGCTGCGCAGGCAGGTGGACCAGTCGTACGGGCCGGCGCCGACCCCCGAGGAGTACGAGTCGCCGAGGGCGACGTAGTGCACGGGCGCGGCCTGAGCCGTGCCGGGAACGGCGAACACGGCGCCGAGCGTGGCGGTGAGCAGGGCGGCCAGCGCGGCGAGGGCGCGGCGCAGCGGGCGGTGGGGCATGACGGACCTCCACAGGGCAGGGGTGGTGGGATCCGTGACCGCGCGCGTGGCCAGGGGTGGAACGGTTGTTACCAGGCAGTAATGCTATCGAAACATTCAGATCAACTGAACAGGTGGGCCGCGCGTCGGGGCGGACATCCTCATCGCCGTCGATTAGGTTGGGCGGGCGAACACCCCGATGGAGGGAGTCCACCTCGTGCGACGAGTTCTCCGGGCGGCCATCGCGGCCGTCACCCTCACCGGCGCCGGCACCGTGGCCGCCGGCACCCCCGCCCACGCGGCCCTACCGGGCTGGGGCCGACCCACCGTCACCGCCGCCGTACCGCAACCCGGCGCCCCGGGACTGGGCGACACCTACTTCCCCGACTACGGCAACGGCGGCTACGACGTCGAGCACTACGACGTCCGGCTGCGCTACGACCCCGACACCGACCGGCTCACCGGCACGACCACCATCCTGGCCCGGGCCACGCAGGACCTGTCCCGGTTCAACCTGGACTTCCTGCTCGAGGTGGAGTCGGTCCGGGTCAACGGCTGGGCGGCGACCACCAGCACCGAGGGCGCCCACGAGCTGGTCGTCACGCCCTCCCGCACGATCACCCGCGGGCAGCAGCTCACCATCGTCGTCCGGTACGCCGGCGTGCCGTCGGAGACCCTGGTCGACGGCTACACGGGCTGGACGCGCACCGACGACGGCGCGCTCGCGGTGAACGAGCCCGAGTCGGCGTGGTGGTGGTTCCCCAGCAACGACCACCCGCTGGACAAGGCCACCTTCGACGTCTCCGTGTCGGTGCCGACCGGCGTCGAGGTGATCAGCAACGGGGTGCAGCCCCGGCCCCCGCTGGCCGAGGCGGGCAACCGCACGCGGTGGAGCTGGCGGACGACGTCCCCCACCGCCACGTACCTCGCCTTCATGGCGATCGGCCAGTACGACATCGTCACCGACACGGCGCCCAACGGCCAGCCGGTCGTGAACGCGTACAGCACGAGCCTCGGCGAGCTGGCGCCGGCGGCCCGGGCCAGCATCGAGCGCACCGCCGAGATCGTCGAGTGGGAGAGCACGGTCTTCGGCCCGTACCCGTTCGAGGCGCAGGGCGGCGTGGCGGGGCCGGTCGACGGCATCACGTTCGCGCTCGAGACGCAGACCCGGCCGGTGTACGGCCCGGGCTTCTGGCGTCGCGGGTCCAACACCTCCGTCGTGGTGCACGAGAACGCGCACCAGTGGTTCGGTGACTCGGTCTCGGTGGCCCGCTGGCAGGACATCTGGCTCAACGAGGGCTTCGCCTCGTACGCCGAGTGGCTGTGGTCGGAGGAGCAGGGCGAGGGCACCGCGCAGGAGCTGTTCGACTTCACCTACGCGAGCTACCCGGAGGACTCCCCGTTCTGGCAGGTGCGGCCGGGTGACCCCGGCCCGACCCGGGTCTTCGACGACGCCGTCTACGACCGGGGCGCCATGACGCTGCACCAGCTCCGGCTCGCCGTGGGCGACGACGCGTTCTTCGCGATCCTGCCCGCGTGGACCGCCGCGCACCGCCACGGCAACGGGACCATCGCGGAGTTCCAGGCCCTCGCCGAGCAGATCTCCGGTCTGGACCTGGACGACTTCTTCACCACGTGGCTGTTCACGGCCGGTCGTCCGGACGTGTCGGGCTCGGCGGCCCGCAAGGCGGCCCCGCCGGTGGAGCCGAAGTCGTGGGCCAAGATCCGCGAGGCGCACCGGCTCCTCGCGCACTGACCCCGGACGGTGCCCGTCGCGCGACCGCGGCGGGCACCACCGCCGGTCGCCGGGCCGGCCCTGCACACCAGTTCGCCGACGTGGCGGTGTCCGGACCACCGGGACACCGCCACGTCGGCGATACGGCGTCGATCAGGGGCGGGCGAAGGCGGCGAGGGGCTGCGTCGCCGGGTCGACCGGTGCGGGCAGCGTCCCCGCGCCACCGAGGTACGCGTGGACGGCGGCGGCCGCCGCCCGCCCCTCGGCGATCGCCCACACGATGAGCGACGCTCCACGGTGCATGTCGCCGGCCACGAAGACGCCGTCGGCGGCCTGCCAGTCCGGCCGGGCGTCGACCGCGCCGCGGGCGTTGCGCCGCGCGCCGAACTGCCCCAGCAGGGCCTGCTCCTCGGTGCCGTCGAAGCCGATGGCCAGGAGCACGAGGTCGGCGGGCAGCTCCCGCTCGCTGCCGGGCAGCGCCGTGACGATCCGCCGGCCGTCCCGCTTCTCCACGGTCACCTCGGCTACCCGCACCGCCCGCACCTGGCCGGTGCCGTCGTCGACGAACTCCTGCACGGCGACCGCGAAGACCCGCTCGCCGCCCTCCTCGTGGGCCGGGTAGCTGCGCAGGATCCACGGCCAGGTCGGCCACGGGTCACGGGCCTCGTCGCGGTCGTGCGGCGGTCGCGGGTACAGGTCGAGCTGGTGTACGCCGGCCGCACCCTGCCGGTGCGCGACGCCGAGGCAGTCCGCCGCGGTGTCGCCGCCGCCGATGATCACCACGTGTCTGCCGGCCGCGTCGATCGGGGTGCCGTCGGGGCGTACGGCCAGCGCCGGTCGGCCCTCGCCCGCCGCCGCCACCACTCGGTTGGCCGCCACCAGGTGCTCCATCGCCTGGTGTACGCCCCGCAGCCGCCGCCCCGGGGTCTCCGGGACGTCGCGGCCGGCCAGCGCCCCGCACGCCAGCAGCACCGCGTCGTGCCGCGCGCGCAGCTGCTCGGCGGTGACGTCGACGCCGACGTCCACACCGGTGCGGAACTCGACGCCCTCGGCGGCGAGCTGGGCCACCCGCCGGTCGATGTGGTGCTTCTCCAGCTTGAAGTCGGGGATGCCGTAGCGCAGCAGGCCGCCGAGAGCGTCGTCCCGCTCGTACACGGTGACGGCGTGCCCCGCGCGGGCGAGCTGCTGGGCGGCGGCGAGGCCGGCGGGCCCGGAGCCGACGACGGCCACGGAGCGGCCGGACGGCACGGGCGCCGGCACGGGCCGCAGCCCGCCCCGGGCCACCGCCGCGTCGGCGATCTCCACCTCGACCTGCTTGATGGTGACCGGGTCCCCGCCGCCGATGCCGAGGACGCAGGCCGCCTCGCACGGCGCCGGACAGAGCCTCCCCGTGAACTCGGGGAAGTTGTTGGTGGCGTGCAGCGACGCCACGGCGGCGTCCCAGTTGCCGGTGCGGACGAGGTCGTTCCAGTCGGGGATGCGGTTGCCGAGCGGGCACCCGTCGTGGCAGAACGGGATGCCGCAGTCCATGCACCGGGTGGCCTGCTCGCGGATCAGTTCCTCGCCGGCGGGCGGGTACACCTCGCGCCAGTCGGAGATCCGCACCGGCACCGGCCGGCGGGCCGGCAGCCGGCGCGGGTAGCGCAGGAAACCGTTCGGGTCAGGCACGGGCCACCTCCTGGGTGACCGCCCGCGGGGCGGGCGGCGCGGGCGGATCGGAAGGCGCCGCCGGCGCGGCGGGAGCGGTCGGCGCCGCCAGCGCGCTCATGACCGCGTCGTCGACGTCGCGGCCGGCGGCTTCGGCGGCCCGCATGATCTCCCGCACCCGGCGGTAGTCCCGGGGCACCACGGCGGTGAACTCCTCCACGGCCTCCGGCCAGCGCTTCAGCAGTTCCGCGGCGACCGCCGAGTCGGTTTCGGCGAAGTGCCGCTGCACCAGCTCGTGCAGCACGGCCTGCTCCTCCTCCCCCAGCGGCGCGAGGTCGACCAGCTCGGTGTTGACCCGGGCCCGGTCGAGCCGGTGGACGAAGGCGGTGCCGCCGGACATGCCGGCCGCGAAGTTGCGCCCGGTGGGGCCGAGCACGACGACGGTGCCGCCCGTCATGTACTCGCACCCGTGGTCGCCGACGCCCTCGACGACCGCCACCGCCCCGGAGTTGCGCACCGCGAACCGCTCACCCACCCGGCCGCGCAGGAACAGCTCGCCGCCCGTGGCGCCGTACAGGATGGTGTTGCCGGCGACGATCTGGTCCTCGGCCCGCTGTCCCGGCGCGGCGTCCGGGTCCACGAAGGGGGCGCTGGCGTCGGGGCGCACGATGACCCGGCCGCCGGAGAGGCCCTTGCCGACGTAGTCGTTCGCGTCGCCGTGCAGCCGCAGCGTCACCCCGCGCGGCAGGAACGCCCCGAAGGACTGCCCGGCCGTACCGTGCAGCCCGATCTCCACGGTGTCGTCGGGCAGCCCGGCGCCGCCGTGGCGGCGGACCACCTCACCGCCGAGCATCGCGCCGACGCTGCGGTGGTCGTTGCGGATGGCGAGGTCGACCCGGACCGGGGCGCCGCCGCGCAGCGCCGGCTCGGCGAGCGCGATCAGCTCGTTGTCGAGGGCCAGGTCCAACCCGTGGTCCTGGGCCCGGACGCCGCGCCGGGCCGCGTCCGCGGGCAGCTCGGGCAGGTGCAGCACGGGCGTGAGATCCAGCCCGTACGCCTTCCAGTGCGCGACCGCGGGGGCCACGTCGAGCAGCTCCGCGTGCCCGATCGCCTCCTCGATCGAGCGGAAGCCCAGCTCGGCCAGGTAGCCGCGCACCTCCTCGGCCAGGAAGAGGAAGAAGTTCTCCACGAACTCGGGAGTGCCGGTGAACCGCTCGCGCAGCACCGGGTTCTGGGTGGCGATGCCCACGGGGCAGGTGTCGAGGTGGCAGACGCGCATCATCACGCATCCGGCGACGATCAGCGGTGCGGTGGCGAAGCCGAACTCCTCGGCGCCGAGCAGCGCCGCGACCAGCACGTCCCGGCCGGTCTTGAGCTGGCCGTCGACCTGGACGGTGACCCGGTCGCGGAGCTTGTTGAGCAGCAGCGTCTGCTGCGCCTCGGCGAGCCCCAGCTCCCACGGTGTGCCGGCGTGCTTGAGCGAGTTGAGTGGGGACGCGCCCGTGCCGCCGTCATGGCCGGAGATCAGGATGACGTCCGCCTTGAGCTTGGCCACCCCCGCCGCCACGGTGCCGACGCCGACCTCGCTGACCAGCTTGACGTGGACGCGCGCGGCCGGGTTCACGCACTTGAGGTCGTGCACCAGCTGGGCGAGGTCCTCGATGGAGTAGATGTCGTGGTGCGGCGGCGGGGAGATGAGGCCGACGCCGGGGGTGGCGTGCCGGGTCCGGGCGATCCACGGCCAGACCTTGTTGCCCGGCAGTTGCCCGCCCTCTCCGGGTTTCGCGCCCTGGGCCATCTTGATCTGGAGGTCGTCGGCGTTGACCAGGTACTCGGTGGTGACGCCGAACCGTCCACTCGCGATCTGCTTCACGGCCGACCGGCGTGCCGGGTCGTGCAGCCGCTCGACGTCCTCGCCGCCCTCGCCCGTGTTGGACTTGCCGCCGAGCCGGTTCATGGCGATCGCGAGCGTCTCGTGCGCCTCGGCCGAGATCGAGCCGTACGACATGGCGCCGGTGGCGAAGCGACGGACGATCGCGGTGGCCGGCTCGACCTCGTCGAGCGGCACCGGCGGGCGCACGCCCGTACGCAGGGTGAACAGGCCGCGCAACGAGCCGGCGCGCCCGGCCAGCTCGTCGACCTTCGCCGTGTACCGCTTGAAGATCTCGTACTGGCGGCTGCGGGTGGCGTGCTGGAGCAGGAAGACCGTCTCGGGGTTGAACAGGTGCAGCTCGCCCTCGCGACGCCACTGGTACTCGCCGCCGACGTCGAGCCGGGTCGATCCCGGGGTGCCGGCGGGCGGCCAGGCGAGCGCGTGCCGGGCGGCCACCTCGGCGTGGATGCCGGCCAGGCCGACCCCCCCGATCTTGCTGGGGGTGCCCCGGAAGTAGCGCTCGACGAGGCGGGCGTCCAGCCCGACCGCCTCGAAGACCTGCGCCCCGCAGTACGACGACACCGTCGAGATGCCCATCTTCGACATGATCTTCAGGACGCCCTTGCCGAGCGCCTTCACGTAGTTCCGGACGGCGGTCGCGGGTTCGACCCCGGCCAGCGCGCCCGTGGCGATCATGTCCTCGACGGACTCGAAGGCCAGGTACGGGTTGACCGCGGCCGCCCCGTAGCCGATGAGCACGGCCGCGTGGTGCACCTCCCGGCAGTCGCCGGACTCCACGATGAGCGCCGCCTGCGTCCGGGTCTGCTCCCGCACGAGATGCTGGTGCACCGCGGCGGTGAGCAGCAGCGACGGGATCGGGGCGAGGTCGGCGTTGGAGTCGCGGTCGGAGAGGACGAGGATGCGTACGCCGTCCTCGATGGCCTCCGAGACGTGCCGGCAGATCTCGGTGAGCCGGGCCTTGATCCCGGCGGCGCCCTCGCGGACCCGGTAGAGACCGGAGACCCGGACCGCCTTGAAGCCGGGCAGGTCCCCGTCCTCGTCGATCGAAAGGATCTTGGCGAGCTCGTCGTTGTCGATCACCGGGTACGGCAGCACGATCTGCCGGCAGCTCGCCGGGCCGGGGTCGAGCAGGTTCCCCTCGGGGCCGATGGTCGAGGTGAGGCTCGTGACCAACTCCTCGCGGATCGCGTCCAACGGCGGGTTGGTGACCTGCGCGAAGAGCTGGTGGAAGTAGTCGTAGAGCAGCCGCGGCCGGGTGGACAGGGGCGCGATAGGCGTGTCGGTGCCCATCGAGCCGATCGGCTCGACGCCGGCACGCGCCATCGGCCCCAGCAGGATCTTCAGCTCCTCCTCGGTGTAGCCGAAGGTCTGCTGCCGGCGGCGGACCGAGTCGTGGGTGTAGACGATGTGCTCGCGGGCCGGCAGATCGGTCAGCTCGATGAGCCCGGCGTGCAGCCACTCCCCGTACGGGCGGGCGGCCGCCAGCTCGGCCTTGATCTCGTCGTCGTGCACGATCCGGCCGCCCACGGTGTCGACCAGGAACATCCGTCCGGGCTGGAGCCGCCCCTTGGCGACCACCCGCGCCGGGTCGAGGTCGAGGACGCCCGCCTCGCTGCCGAGCACCACGAGCCCGTCGTCCGTACGCCACCAGCGCCCCGGCCGCAGGCCGTTGCGGTCCAGCACCGCGCCCACGATCTCCCCGTCGGTGAACGCGACCGAGGCGGGGCCGTCCCAGGGCTCCATGAGGCTCGCATGGAAGCGGTAGAAGTCACGCTTGTCGGAGCGCATACCCGGATCGTTCTCCCACGCCTCCGGGATCATCATGAGCACGGCGTGCGGCAGGCTCCGGCCGGCCAGGTGCAGCAGTTCGAGGACCTCGTCGAAGTTCGCCGAGTCGGACGCGCCCGGCGTGCAGACCGGGAAGATCCGCCGGATGGCGCCGGGCAGGTCCGGGCTGCGGAGCAACGCCTCGCGCGCCTGCATCCAGTTGCGGTTGCCGCGGATCGTGTTGATCTCGCCGTTGTGCGCGATGAACCGGTACGGGTGCGCCAGCGGCCAGGACGGGAACGTGTTGGTGGAGAACCGGGAGTGCACCAGCGCGATGGCGCTGACCACCCGCTCGTCGGTGAGCTCCGGGTAGTACGCCGGCAACTGGTCCGGCGTGAGCATGCCCTTCCAGACCATCGTGCGCGCCGACAGCGACGGGAAGTACGCGGGCACGCCCCGCTCGGCGCTCTCCCGTTCGGCCTGCTTGCGCAGGCAGAACGCCACCCGGTCCAGGTCGATGCCGGACAGCGGCGAGCCCGCGGGACCGGCCGGCGAGTCGGTCAGCCGGCGGGCGGCCAGGAACAGCTGCCGGATGCGGGGCATCGCCGCGAGGGCGGTCTCGCCGAGCCCGGTCGGGTCCACCGGCACGTCCCGCCAGCCGAGCACCTCGGCGCCCTCGACCAGGGCGTACTTCTCGACCACCCGCCGGGCGCGCGCCTCGCCCGCGTCGTCGTCGGGGAGGAACACCAGGCCGGTGGCGTACTCGCCGGCGGGCGGCAGCGGGAAGTCCACCACGGCGCGCAGGAACGCGTCCGGCACCTGGATCATGATGCCGGCGCCGTCACCCGTGTTCGGCTCCGCGCCACGGGCGCCCCGGTGGTCCAGCCGGCGGAGCGCGTCGAGACCGTTCACGACGACCGCATGGGAGCGCCGGCCGTGCAGGTCGGCCACGAAGGCCACACCGCACGCGTCGTGCTCGAACGCGGGGTCGTAGAGCCCGGCCGCGGGCGCTCCCGGGCCGGACGTGGGGGCCGGCTGCGGCTGATGCGGGTACGGAAAGGCCACCGGGCCTCCTGTCGTCACTCAGGTTGGAACATGGTGGGGACGACGTCGGCCCGCGTGGGTTTATTGAGTCTACGTTAGGGCGCGGCGCGCAAGACCAGTCCGGATTGATCACACCTTCCAGAGTCTGAGACGTGTAGTCTCGCGCGGTGGATCCCGCGCACAAGGACCTCTTCGCTCGGCTCGAACGCTTCTACGACGCGGTGCCCCGCGACGCCGCGCGGGTGGAGGAGCACGGCGGGCTCGTACTCTTCGTCCGCGAGGGTCCGGGATTCCCGTTCTACGCGCGGCCCCGGCTGGACGCGACCGCACCACCCTCGCTGGCCGACGTCACCGCGACCCGGGAACGGCAACGGGAACTGGGCCTGCCCGAGGCCTTCGAGTGGGTGCACGAGACGACGCCGGAGTTCCTTCCGGTGGCCCGCTCGGCGGGGCTGTCCGTGCTGGAGGCGCCACTCATGGTGCTCGACCGGGAGGACCTGCCCGACCCGGCGCAGCTCAGCGACGTACCGGTGTGGGTTCTCGACCCGGACGCTCCGGACTTCGCCGCCGCCGTGGCCGCCCGCCGGGCCGTCGCCGCCGTGGCGTTCAGCGCCGCCGGCACCGCGCGGGGCGACGCCGGCCCGGCCGAGCGGGACGCCGCCCTGCTCGAGGTGGAGAGCGCCGCGCTCGAGGAGGAGCGCGCCCGCGTCGCCGACGGCCGGCGGCTCTCCGTGCTGGCCGGCACGCCGCTGGAGGGCGCGCTGGCCAGCGGCATGGCGATGCGTGTCGACGACGTCGCCGAGATCGCCGGGGTGGGGACGCTGCCCGCCGCCCGCCGGCGCGGTCTGGGCGCGGCGGTCACCGCGGCGCTCGCCCGCGAGCTGCGCGCCGCCGGCACCGACCTCGTCTTCCTCTCCGCCGGCAGCGAGGAGATCGCGCGGGTCTACCTGCGGGTGGGGTTCCGCCGCGTCGGCACCGCCTGCATCGCCGAGCCCGCCGCCGTCATCGCCTGACCGGGCGCTGCGGCGCGGGTCAGGTCGGCGGGCGCCACTGGGCCGCGGAGGCCGCGGCGGTGTTGAGCAGGCGCGGGGTGAGCGTGCCCAGCGCCGCGTCGCGGGCGCGCAGCGCGAGCCGGCCCCGCGTCTGCAGCACCGCCGACATGCGCCGGCTCTGCCGCACCACGGCCGCGGCGCGGGGGCGGCGTACCCGGTCGTACGCCTGCACGGCGTCCGGCAACCGCGACTCGCGCAGCAGCGCGGCGAGGGTCGCCGCGTCCTCGAAGGCGAGGCAGGCGCCCTGCCCGAGGTGCGGCGGCATGGCGTGCGCCGCGTCGCCGAGCAGTACGACGCCACCCGGGCCGACCGGGAAGCCGTACGCGCGGGGCAGCGGCCGCAGCTCGCGCACCTCCTGCTGGACGAGGTCGGCCGGGTCGGTGGCGTCGAGCAGGTCGCCGATGGGGGCGGGCCAGCCGGCGTACCAGCGGCGCAGCAGCGCGAGCTGGGTCTCCGGCGGCTCGGGGCGGGGCGCGCCGGCCGCGGTGGCCACCCAGTAGATGCCGCCCCGGCTGGAACCGCCGGACGAGCCGCGGTCGCCGAGCGAGGCGGAGACGAAACGGTAGCCGGCGCCGAGCACCTCGCCCCCGAGCGGCTGGTCGGCGGGCAGCCGCGGCGCCCGGTACCAGGGGATCACGGCCCGCCACGCCGCGGAGCCCGAGCTGACGACGGTGGCCTCGGGGGCGAGCCGCCGGCGGATCTCGCTGTCGGTGCCGTCCGCGGCGACGACGAGGTCGGCCTCGACGGTTTGCCGGCCGTCCCCCACGGCCGGGCGTTCCCCCGGCTCGGCGCGCACCGTCCGCACGGTCACGCCGGTACGCAGCTCCACCCGGTCGCCGAGCCCGGCGATCAGCGCGTCGTGCAGGTCCTCCCGGTGCACCACGACGGGCGTGCGGTCGGCCGGCAACGGCCGGGGCTGCACGAGCCAGCGCCCGTCGGGGTGGCGTACTCCGCCGTCGGGCAGCGGCGTGGCGATCGCCTCCAGCCCCGCGCCGAGCCCCAGCGCCCGCAGCGCGCGGACGCCGTTGGGCCAGAGCACCACCGCGGTCGGCTCGGGGCGGACCCGGTCGGCCCGTTCCAGCAGGGTGACCTGCCAGCCGGACCGGGCCAGCGCGCCGGCGACCGCGAGGCCGCCGATTCCCGCGCCGACCACCACCGCGCTTCGCATGGGTGCAGCTCCTCCGTCAGCTCTCGCGGTCGACCGTGCCGGAGCCGGCGGCGCCGGCCCGGTCGTCGTCACGCGCCGGCTCGTCGCCGGATGCCGCCCGGGCCGGGCCGGCGTCGGCCCCGCCCGTGGGCGGCGTGTCGTCGGTGTCGGCATCGGTCGGCGCGTCGGCGGGGACCGCGCCGGTTTCCTGGTACGCCCGGAACTGGTCCTCGTCGACCACCCGGTAACCGTCCGGCGCGCCGCGACGCGCGCCGGCCTCGCGGGCGGAGAGGTCGACCTGGGAGACGTCCGACTCGGCCGGTGCCGCCGCCGGCGTGGGGGCGGCGCCGACCGGGATCAGGTACTCGCGGGGGCCCCGGACCCGCAGGAAGTAGATCAGCGCGCCGAGGAAGACCAGCGCGGCGGTCCAGACGTTGAGCCGGACGCCGAGGATCGTGTTCGCCTCGTCGGTGCGCATCAGCTCGATCCAGAACCGGCCGGCGGTGTAACCCATCACGTAGAGCGCGAACGCCCGGCCCCGGCCGAACCGGAACTTGCGGTCGAGCGCGAAGACCAGCGCCGCGACGCCGATGTTCCACAGCGCCTCGTAGGCGAACGTCGGGTGGTAGAGACCCGGCTCGAGGATCGGCCGGCCCGTGTCGTCGCGCAGCGCGTGACCCGGATTGTCCGGGTCCATCCGGTGGATCTCCAACCCCCAGGGAAGGGTCGTACGGCCACCGAAGAGCTCGTTGTTGAACCAGTTGCCGAAGCGGCCGATCGCCTGGGCCAGTGGCAGGCCCGGGGCCAACGCGTCGGCCACCACCCCGAACGGGATGCCCAACTGCCGTGCCGCGATCCAGGCGCCGAGCGCGCCACCGGCCACGGCACCCCAGATGCCGAGGCCGCCCTCCCAGATGGCGAATGCCTTCATGGGGTCCCCACCGGTGCCGAAGTACTTCTCGGGTGAGGTGACCACGTGGTAGATCCGGGCGCCGATGATGCCGGTCGGCACCGCCCAGACGGCGATGTCCAGCACCGCGCCCGGGGCGACGCCGCGCTGGCGCAACCGGTACTCGGTCACCAGGCAGGCGACCAGGATCCCGACGATGATGCACAGCGCGTAGGCCCGGACCGGGAGCGGCCCCAGCTGCCAGACCGCGGTGGTCGGGCTCGGCAGGGCCACCTGCGGGGGCAGCGAGGCGAGAGTCACGGATGCACACGGTACCGCTGTCGACCCCCTTAGTGGCACCCCGGTCCACGGCTCGGGCGCGGTCGCCGTGGGTTCCCACTCGTACCCCGTAGGCTCTTTGTCCATGAGCGGGCTCACCTGGGCGGTGGCCGCGGTCGTCGTCGACGACGCCGGCCGGGTGCTGCTCTGCCAGCAGGGCCGCGGCGAGCGACGGCACGCGCTGCCCGGCGGCCGGCCGCGCCCGGCCGAGAGCCCCGTGTCCGCCGTCGTGCGGGTCGTCCGCGGCGAGACCGGCTGGGACGTCGAGGCGGTCGACCTGGTCGGTCTCTACCACCTGGGCGAGCCAGCGGCCGGCGCGGCACCGACGCCCGGCCGCGCGGGGCCCCTTCCGGGCGTCCTCGTCCACGTCTTCCGCGCCCGGGCGCACGGGGCGGCCCCGGTCGCCGACCCGGTGGGCGGCTGCCAACTCTCCTGGCACGACCCGGCGAGCCTGCCCGAGGCGCTCACCCCGACCACCCGGGCCGCGCTCGCCGACGCGGTTGCCGGCCGCTCCGGTGTGCTCCGCACCTGCGCGACGTCACCCGAGTCGAGCACCGGCCACAGGGGCAGCCCCGAAGACGGAGGCCCCGACGCCGGCGGGGCCAGGGCGGGCGAGGCGGGCGCGGCGGCCGGGACCGGCGCGGCGGCCGGGACCGGCGCGGCGGGCGGGGCCGGGGCGGCGGGCGCGGCGGGCGGGGCCGGGGCGGCGGCCGGGGCGGCGGGCGCGGCGGGCGGCCCCGGTGCGGCGATCAGCCGCGCGCCGGAACAGCGCCCGGGTCCGCTTCCGACCCCACCCGCGACCGCCCCGCCACGCCGACCGACCGGCGACGTCTGACTCAGGCCGGGCAGGGCCGACCGTCACGGCGGATGTGCCCGGCGGTCGGCACCGACGGCCCAAGGTCGACCTCACCCTCCGTAACGCTACCGACGGTCACCGCCACTGAGGGTCGGCCCACCCCACCTCCGGCGCTTTGCTCTGCACCCACGGATGCACCACCGCGCTGACCAGCGGGATCGCGGAGAGTGCATGGGCGAGGCCGCGTGGCGCTGTGACGCACCGTTACTGGTGCGGATAGGGGTGCAGAGCAAAGGAGGTGGCGTGGGTTTGGTCCGTCCGGTGGGACGACTGCGGTGTGTAGCGACTGCGGTGCGGCGACCGCCCGGGCGGCGACTGGTCGGCGCGACTTGCGAGGTGGCAATTGCCGTGTCGCTACCCGCCCGGGCCTCGACTGCGGGTGGCAATTGCCGTGTGGCGACGGTCGTCGAGCCGCGCCGCCCCGGCTCGGCGGAGGGGCGATCAGCGAGATCGACTCCGGATCGGCGATGTGGCGGGGTTCCCGCGCCTGTGACCCCGCCACATCGGGGATTTGGTGTGGATCAAGCCGTGTCGCCGGGGTGATCGACTCGAGTTCCTGGAAATCGGCGTATCCGGCTGTCGAGGATGCCGCGACTTCCGGGATGTCGAGTCGATCAGGGCGCGGCGCGCAGGCGCCCGCCAGCACGAGCACCGAGCGAGCACAGAGCACGAGCACCGAGCGACCGCCGGGCGCGAGCGCCAACACGAGCACCGAGCGAGCGCCGGGCGCGAGCGCCAACACGAGCACCGAGCGAGCGCCGGGCGCGAGCGCCAACACGAGCACCGAGCGAGCGCCGGGCGCGAGCGCCAACACGAGCACCGAGCGAGCGCCGGGCGCGAGCGCCAACACGAGCACCGAGCGAGCGCCGGGCGCGAGCGCCAACACCAGCACCGAGCACGGAGCAGCGAGCGTAGACGCCGAGCACCGGCACCGGCACCGGCACCGGCACCGGCACCGGCACCGAGCAGCGCAGCCCGCACGAGGACCGAGGACCGAGGACCGAGGACCGAGGACCCGACACCGAGGATCGAGCACGCAGGTCATGCCGGCGCCGTTCGGCCCGATCACCGGAGGACTCACGCGCCGCGCCCCGCCCACGTACGGGCCGGCTGCGTACGGGGCCGGCCGCCCGCGGCCGTCAGCGGGACGGGTTGCGGACGCCCTCGGCCAGGTCGGCGCTCAGCGTCCGCAGCGCGACGAGCCCGGCGTCGAAGTCCGGTGCGTCGAGCAGGCAGCGGATGAGCGCGCTGCCCACGATCACGCCGTCGGCGTACCCACCGACCGTGCCGGCCTGCGCTCCCGTGCCGACGCCGAGCCCGACACCCACCGGCAGGTCGGTGACCTCGCGGACGCGGGACACCAGCACGGGCGCCGCCGCGGAGGTCTGCGCCCGGGCGCCGGTGACGCCCATGATGGCGGTCGCGTAGACGAAGCCCCGGCAGTGCTCGACGGTCATCGCGAGGCGGGCGTCGGTGGACGAGGGCGCCACCAGGAAGGTGCGGTCCAGCCCGTACGCGTCGGAAGCCGCCAGCCACGGGTCGGCTTCCTCGGGGATCAGGTCCGGGGTGATGAGGCCGGTGCCGCCGGCGGCGTCGAGGTCGCGCGCGAACGCGTCGACGCCGTACCGTTCGACGGGGTTCCAGTAGGTCATCGTGACGACCGGCGCGCCGGTGGCCGCGACCGCCTCGATGATGCGCAGCGTGTCGGCGGTGCGTACGCCGCCCGCGAGCGCGATGTCGCTGGCCTTCTGGATGACCGGGCCGTCCATCACCGGGTCGGAGTAGGGAATCTCCACCTCGATGACGTCGACGCCGGCCTCCACCATGGCGGTCATGGCCGCGATGCTGCCCTCGACGGTCGGAAAGCCGGCCGGCATGCAGCCGACCAGGAGCGCCCGCCCCTCCGCGCGCGCCTTGTCGAAGGCGACCCCGATGCGGCTCACGGTCTCACTGCTCCTTGTCGAGGATGCCGAAGTAGTTGCCGGCGGTGTGCACGTCCTTGTCGCCCCGGCCGGAGAGGTTGACCACGATGGTGGGCTCCCGGCCCAGCTCGGCCGCGAGCTTCGGGGCGATCGCCACGGTGCCGGCGAGCGCGTGGGAGCTCTCGATGGCCGGGATGATCCCCTCGGTGCGGCAGAGCAGCTGGAACGCGGCCATCGCCTCGGCGTCGTCGACCGGCAGGTACGTGGCGCGACCGGCGTCGTGCAGCCACGCGTGCTCCGGCCCGACCCCGGGGTAGTCGAGGCCCGCCGAGATCGAGTGCGACTCGACCGTCTGGCCGTCGGCGTCCTGGAGCACGTACGTGCGGGTGCCGTGCAGCACGCCCGGCGAGCCGCCCGTGATGCTCGCCGCGTGCCGGCCCGTCGCCACGCCCTCGCCGCCGGCCTCGAAGCCGTACAGCCGCACGTCCGGGTCACCCACGAACGCGTGGAAGATGCCGAGCGCGTTCGACCCGCCGCCCACGCAGGCGGTCACCGCGTCGGGCAGTCCACCGGTCAGGTCGAGGCACTGCTGGCGTGCCTCGTCGCCGATGCCGCGCACGAAGTCGCGGACGAGGGCCGGGAACGGGTGCGGCCCGGCGACCGTGCCGATCAGGTAGTGGGTGTCGTCGACGTTGGCGACCCAGTCCCGCATCGCCTCGTTCATGGCGTCCTTGAGGGTGCGGGAGCCGGTGGTTACCGGGACGACGGTGGCGCCGAGCATGCGCATCCGGGCCACGTTCAGGGCCTGCCGCTCGGTGTCCACCTCGCCCATGTAGACCACGCAGTCGAGGTCGAAGAGCGCGGCCGCGGTGGCGGTGGCCACGCCGTGCTGGCCGGCGCCGGTCTCCGCGATCACCCGCCGCTTGCCCATCCGCCGGGTGAGCAGCGCCTGACCGAGGACGTTGCGCACCTTGTGCGCGCCCGTGTGGTTCAGGTCCTCGCGCTTGAGCAGCACCCGCGCGCCCAGCTTCGCCGAGAAGCGACGGGCCTCGTACAGCAGCGACGGGGTGCCCGCGTAGTCGCGCAGCAGGGCGTCGAACTCGGCCCGGAACGACTCGTCGGCCATCGCCGCGCGGTGCGCCTCGCTCAGCTCGTCGAGCGCGGCCACCAGGGCCTCGGGGACGAACCGGCCGCCGAACCGGCCGAAGTGACCGGCGGCGTCGGGGTGGGAGCCGGTGGCGGAGGCCGGCGCGTCGGCGCTCATGGGGCAGGTCCTCTCGATGCGGCGGGCGGTGCGGCGATCAGCGCACCGGGCGGGGCGTGGCCGGGTGGTTGCCGGCGTTGACCAGCTCGGCCACCGCCTCCCGGGGGCTCTTCTGGGTGACCAGGCCCTCGCCGACCAGGACCGCGTCGGCACCGGCGGAGGCGTACCGGATGAGGTCGTGCGGGCCGCGCACGCCGGACTCGGCAATCTTCACGACGCTGCTGGGCAGGCCGGGCGCGATCCGCTCGAACACCGAACGGTCGACCTCAAGGGTACGCAGGTTGCGGGCGTTGACCCCGATGACCTGGGCACCGGCCTCCAGCGCCCGGTCGGCCTCCTCCTCGTCGTGCACCTCGACGAGCGCCGTCATGCCGAGCGACTCGATGCGCTCCAGCAGGCCGACCAGCGCGTTCTGTTCGAGGGCGGCGACGATCAGAAGCACCAGGTCGGCGCCGTGCGCCCGCGCCTCGTGCACCTGGTAGCTGGAGACCACGAAGTCCTTGCGCAGCACCGGGATCCGCACGGCGGCGCGGACCGCGGCCAGGTCGTCCAGCGAGCCGCCGAACCAGCGCCCCTCGGTCAGCACGCTGATCGCCCGGGCGCCTCCGGCCGCGTAGTCGCCGGCCAGGTCGGCCGGGTCGGCGATCTCCGCGAGCCGGCCCTTCGACGGCGAGGCGCGCTTCACCTCGGCGATCACCGCGACGCCGGGCCGGCGCAGGGCGGCGTACGCGTCCAGCGGCGGCGGGGCGGCGGCGGCCAGTTCCTTGATCCGCTCCAGCGGAACCTGCTCCTGGCGGCGGGCCACGTCCTCGCGCACGCCGGCCAGGATCTCGTCGAGCACGCCTGCGGACGCTGCCGGACCGGCCTCGTCCCCCTCCGCGTGCGCATGCTCAGCAGTCACCAACGGACTCCCCTCTCCGGGTGTCATGGGCCGATGCTAGGGGGCGCCACCTGGCGCCAGGTGGTGGGGGTATGGCGCTGCTCACGGAAGGGCCTGCGGCATAATGGCCGACCTGCCGTGAAGGCGATGTCACTTAGCGCCACCTCCGCCATCGACGGGCGCCACTCGGCTCGGCCCCGGGCGCATCGACACCGACCCATCGATCATGCCACCTCACCGGGGCATCGGCGCGCTCAACGACGCCGATCGATGCTGTGACCAAGCTCAAGGAGGCCGCCCCCGCCCTGGTGGCGGACATCGACCGGCCGTTGGTGCGACGGACACCACGGCGAAACGTGAGCCCGCGAGCATAGGGGTCGGGCAGACTCGATGATGCGCCCGCCCGACCCCCACCGACCGACCTCTCTCGGGGTGACCATGAGCACTGCCGGCCCGCACCAGAGCCTCGGCCTCACCACCATCTCCCGTACCGTGGCGTCCCTCGCCGTGGGTGTGGTGCACACCGTGGAGCGCGCCGTGATCGGCGAAGGACGGATGCGTACGGCCCGCGGCAACGCCTGGGAGGCGGTCTGCGCCGACCGGGCCCGCGCCGACCGGCGCGCCGAACTGGACCGCCTCGTGGCGGAACTGGCCGCCGCGCGCGCCGCCGCCCGTCGGGAGCGGGAGAAGCAGCCGGTCAGTTGACCGTCGGGTCCTCGCCCCGGTCCAGCGCGTCCCACGCCTCCGTCGTCCGCCGCCCGGTCACCGGGCCGGCCGCGGGTCCGGCCGCCGGCGCCGCCGCGTTCCGGGTCGGGCGCTCGTAGCGGGCCCCCATCGCCGGCCAGGCCCGGCCGCGCAGCGCGGTCAGCAGCCCACCGCCGGCCGCGAGCAGGCCGCCGAGCAGACACAGCGCCGGCCACTGCCGGCTCACCTCGCCCTCGAACCCGGCGACCAGGCCGTAGCCGCCGCCGGCCGCCACCGCCAGCCCGAGGACCGCGAGCAGGGCGCCGAGAAGCTGCCGCAGCCGGCCCCGGGTGGCGAGCACCGCGCCGCCGCCCGCCAGGCCGACCACCGCCAGCGCGGGCAGCCACGGCAGCAGGCCGGCGCCGGTCCGGGTCGCGCGCTCGGGCGGCAGCGGCGACGGACGTACGGTCAGCTCGACCGACCAGGTGCGGGTCGCCGCCCACAGCGCCAGGCCCGCGCCGGCCAGGCAGAGCAGCACGGCGTACGTCAGCTCCCGCCGGCCCGCGGCGGACCGCGCGCCCTCCTCCGACGCCGTCATCGGGCCACCTCTTCGTTCGCGACTGCGGGGCTCCGCTGCGCTGCGCTCCTCGCACTCACCGCGCCGCCCGGAGGGTCTCGGCCGCCGCGATCGCCGCGAGCACGGCGGCGGCCTTGTTCCGGGTCTCCTGGTCCTCGGCGGCCGGGTCGGAGTCGGCCACCACCCCGGCGCCGGCCTGCACGTAGGCCCGCCCGTCCCGCATGAGGGCGGTGCGGATGGCGATGGCCATGTCCAGGTCGCCGCCGAAGCCGAAGTAGCCGACCGTGCCGCCGTAGACGCCGCGCCGGACCGGCTCCAACTCCTCGATGATCTCCATGGCGCGCACCTTCGGGGCGCCGGAGAGGGTGCCCGCCGGGAACGTCGCGGCCAGCGCGTCGAAGGCCGTCCGGTCCGGCCGCAGGGTGCCGACGACGGTCGAGACGATGTGCATGACGTGGCTGTACCGCTCGATGGTCGCGAACTCGGGCACCTCGACCGTGCCCGGCTCGCACACCCGGCCCAGGTCGTTGCGGCCCAGGTCGACCAGCATGACGTGCTCGGCCCGCTCCTTCGGGTCGGCGAGCAGCTCGGCGGCGAGGCGGGCGTCGGCGGCCGGGGTGCCGCCGCGGGGGCGGGTGCCGGCGATGGGGTGCAGCAGCGCCCGCCGCCGCCCGCCGGCCTCGGTGGTCACCTTCAGGTGCGCCTCCGGCGAGGAGCCCACGATGTCGAACCCGTCGAACCGCAGCAGGTACATGTACGGGCTCGGGTTGGTGGTGCGCAGCACCCGGTAGACGTCCAGCGGGTCGGCGTGGGTGGGCCGTTCGAAGCGCTGGGAGAGCACGATCTGGAAGCACTCGCCGGCCCGGATCGCCTCCTTGGCGGCCTCCACGGCCTTCGGGTAGCCGCCCTCCGGCGTGCGGCTCGCCACCTCGCCGGCCGGGGGCCGGTCCACCGTGGAGATCATCGGCGGGATCGGGCGGGACAAGGCGGTGGTCATGGCGTCCAGCCGGCCCACCGCGTGGTGGTACGCCGCGGTCACCTGGGCGTCCCGGTCCGGCTCGTCGACGGGCGGCAGGACGGCGTTGGCCACGAGGATGGCCGAGCCGTCGTAGTGGTCGAGCACCACGAGGTCGGTGGCGAGCATCATGCCCAGTTCGGGCACGCCGAGATCGTCCTCGGTCAGCTCGGGGAGCCGCTCGAAGCGGCGGACGAGGTCGTAGCCGAGGTAGCCCACCATGCCGCCGGTCAGCGGGGGCATCCCGCTGGCCGGGTCCCAGGCGGGGCCGGCGAGGGCCGTGACGGTCTCCCGCAGCACGGCGACGGGGTCACCCCCGGTGGGCAGGCCGGCCGGGGGCTGGCCGAGCCAGGCGGCGGCGCCGTCGCGCTCGACCAACGTGGTGCTGCTGCGTACGCCGACGAAGGAGTAGCGGGACCAGGCCATGCCGGCCGAGCCGGCGCCCTGCTCGGCGGACTCCAGCAGGAACGTGCCCGGCCCGCCGGCCAGTTTGCGGTAGACGCCCACCGGGGTCTCCGCGTCGGCGAGCAGCCGCCGGGTCACCGGCACGACCCGCCAGCGCCCCGCGAGCTCGGTGAAGGTGGCCTGGTCGGGGCTCACCGTGCCGTCGGTCATGGCGTCTCCGGGCCGCTGACGGGCAGCTCGTCGAAGAAGCAGGTGCGGTGCCCCGTGTGGCAGGCGGCACCGACCTGGTCCACGCTCACGAGCAGCGCGTCGCCGTCGCAGTCCAGGGCCACGGAGCGGACGTACTGGTGGTGGCCGGAGGTGGCGCCCTTGACCCAGTACTCCCGGCGGCTGCGCGACCAGTAGGTGGCCCGGCCGGTGGTGAGGGTGCGGTGCAACGCCTCGTCGTCCATCCAGGCGACCATCAGCACCTCGCCCGAGTCGTGCTGGCGTACCACGGCCGCCACCAGGCCGTCGGCGGTGCGCCGCAGTCGGGCCGCGATGGCCGGGTCGAGCCGGGACGGGCGGGCCGGGCCGGAGCCCGGCGGGTCGGTGGGTGCGCCGGTCACCGGCGCGTCAGGTACGGGCACAGTGACCCATTCTCCCGCACGCGGCGCGGGCACCGGCGACGGCTCCCGCCGTGCCGGACCCGCAACGTCGGGCGGCCCCACGAGCTGGGCGACGTAGCGGTCGAGACGGCCGTCGTGCAGGGCGTCCGCGAGGTCCGGGCCGGCGGTCTCGGCGATCTGGGCGGCGTACGGGCGGATCAGCGGCAGCGACCCGGTGACGAGCCGGACCGCCGCGGCCCAGAGCTGTCCCGGCGCACCGGGGCGCAGGCCGAGGCAGAGCAGCATGTCGGCCCGGTAGCCGACCGGGGCGACGGGGAGGTTCAGCGCGGCCGCGAAGGCGGCCCGGCGGGAGGCCACGCGCACCGAGGGGTTGGCCAGCCGCAGCACGGACGGGCAGAGCCGAGCCAGGTCGGCGGCGGCGAGCCGGACGCCGAGGTGGTCTCCGGCGGCGCGAGCCCCGGCGGCCTTACCGAGCGTGGCGATCAGCTCCTCGAGTTCCGGCTCGCCGGCCGGCTGGGAGAGCACCGGCAGGTCGATCCGGGGCCGCCAGTGCGCGTCGGCCCACAGCAGCCGGGCCGGCGCGAGCACGGGCAGGCCGAACGCCCAGTCGGCGGGCTGGCCGAGGTGGGCCACCCAGGAGCGGACGTCCCGGGCGGCCACCGACACGTGGGTGAGCCGGCCGCGGGAGCCGGCCAGGTACGCCCGCCGGGCCGCGTACGGCGCACCGCCGACCAGCACGTCGAGGTCCACGTCGCTGTGCCCGGTGGCGGCCCGGCGGGCGTGGCTGCCGCGCAGCATGATGCCGACGACCGGCCGCTCGGCGACCGCACGCAGCCGGGCGGCCCAGTCGTCGAGAAACCCGGCGTCCGGTGACGGAGCGTGACCCACGGCGCCATCGTGCCGTACGCCCCATCGAGGTGCAATGTCCGATGGCTGACCGACTGTCCGGGTCGGCCACTACTGCCCCAGGAATCGCATTGCTGCCTCCGGGTACCTTTCGCCGACAGCGGCGCCGGCCGGCAGCGCCGCGCTCAGCCGGTCCAGGTGCGCCGGGTCGAGGCGCACGTCGGCGGCGGCCGAGTTCTCCTCCAGCCAGCGCACCCGCTTGGTGCCGGGGATCGGCAGCACGTCCTCACCCTGGGCGAGCAGCCAGGCCAGCGCGACCTGCGCCGGGGTGGCCCCGACCTCCCCCGCGACGGCGCGCACCTCGTCGACCAGCTTCAGGTTGGCCTCCAGGTTGCCCTCGGCGAAGCGGGGCGCCCCGGCCCGCCAGTCGTCGACGGCGAGCTGACCCCGGCTGGTGATCGCGCCGGTGAGCAGCCCCCGCCCGACCGGCGAGTACGCGACCAGCGCCACCCCCAGCTCACGGCAGGTGGCCAGCATCTCCCGCTCGACCTCCCGGCTGAACAGGGAGTACTCCATCTGCACGGCGGCGACCGGGTGCACGGCGTGGGCGGCGCGCAGCGTGGCGGGGCTGACCTCGGAGAGCCCGACGAGCCGCACCTTGCCGGCGGCCACCAGCTCGGCCATGGCGCCGACGGTCTCCTCGATGGGGGTCGCCGGGTCGCGCCGGTGCAGGTAGTACAGGTCGATGGTGTCGACGCCCAGCCGCGCGAGCGACGCGTCGCACGCCTGCCGGGCCCAGGCGGCGCTGCTGTCCACGTACGCCCCGGGTGTGCCGGTGCCCCCGAAGCCTCCACCCCGGTTGCGGTTGCCGAACTTCGTTGCCAGGAAGACCTCGTCGCGGCGGGCCCGGACCACCGGACCGAGCAGACGCTCGTTGGCGCCCGCGCCGTAGACGTCGGCGGTGTCGAGGTGGTTGACGCCCAGGTCCAGGGCGCGGTGCAGGGTCCGGGTCGACTCCGCGTCGTCCCCGCCGCCGTAGGCGAAGCTCATGCCCATGCAGCCGAGGCCGATCGCGGAGACCTCCGGCCCACCCGCGCCGAGCCGACGGCGGATCATCGGCCCTCCTCCGCCCGGCGGTACGCGTCGATCTTGTAGTCCAGCACCTTGAGGTCCTCCTCGAGTTCGGCCATCCGTGCGAGGACGCGGGCGCGGTGCGCCTCGAAGAGCGCCCGGCGGGCGCCGAGGGTGCGGTCACCCTGCCGGGCCAGCTCGGCGTAGCGGCGCATGTCGCGCACCGGCATCCCGGTGCGCCGCAGCCGGGTGAGCAGGAAGAGCCAGTCGACGTCGCCGGCGGTGTAGCGCCGCCGCCCGGCCGAGTCGCGCCCGACGGGCGCCACCAGGCCCTCCTGCTCGTACCAGCGCAGCGTGTAGGTGGTGAGGCCGACCCGCTCGGCCGCCTCGCCGACGGTGAGCGTCGTCTCCCGCGTCCTGATGTCCACGACGTCCAGGCTTCCAGTTGGAGTGCGCTCGAAGTCAACCGTTGCGCGGGGGCGGTTAACTCACCTACCGTTGAGTTCAACGGTTGATGAGTTTCTGGGGAGGTGCGATGGACGACGCGATCGCGCTCCGCGACCTGGTGGTGGACCGGGGGCGGCGGCGCGTGCTGCACGGCATCAGCTGCGCGGTGCCGCGTGGCGTGGTCGCCGGGCTGCTGGGCCCGAGCGGCAGCGGCAAGACGACGCTCATGCGGGCCGTGGTCGGGGTGCAGGTGGTCACCGGTGGCTCCGTCACGGTGCTGGGCCGGCCCGCCGGTTCGGCCGAGCTGCGCCGCCGGGTCGGCTACCTGACCCAGGCGCCGAGCGTCTACGCCGACCTCACCGTGCGGGAGAACGCGCGGTACTTCGCGGCGCTGCACGGGCGCAGCCGGGCCGACGCCGACCGGGCGGTCGCCGACGTCGGGCTGGGCGAGGCGGCGGGCCAGCTCGTGGCCACCCTCTCCGGCGGCCAGCGCAGCCGCGCCTCGCTCGCGTGCGCGCTGGTGGGCGAGCCGGAGCTGGTCGTCCTCGACGAGCCGACGGTCGGGCAGGACCCGGTCCTGCGGGCCGACCTCTGGGCCCGGTTCCACGAGCTGGCGGCGGCCGGCACCACGCTGCTCGTGTCCAGCCACGTGATGGACGAGGCCGCCCGCTGCGACCGGCTGCTGCTCATCCGCGAGGGCCGGCTGGTGGCCGACGACACCCCGTCCGCCATCCGGGCGGCCGCGGGGGTGACCGACCTCGACGAGGCGTTCCTGCGACTGATCAGAGCGAGCGAGACCGGCGCCGCGGTGGCCGCCGGCGCGGGCGGCACGGCGGGCCCCACGGGCGGCGCCGGACGGGAGGCGTCGTGAACCTGGGAATCCTGGCCGTCACCACCGGCCGCATCCTGCGCCAACTGCGCCACGACCGCCGCACCGTGGCCCTGCTCGTGGTGGTGCCCGCGGCGCTGCTCACGCTCGTCTACTACATGTACGCCGACCAGCCCGCCCCGCCGGTCGGCCCGTCGGCGTTCGACCGGATCGCGCTGGTGATGCTCGGCTTCTTCCCGTTCATCGTCATGTTCCTGGTGACCAGCATCGCCATGCTGCGCGAGCGGACAACCGGCACCCTGGAGCGCCTGCTCACCACGCCGCTGGCCAAGGCCGACCTGCTGTTCGGCTACGGGATCGCCTTCGGGCTGGCCGGTGCGGTCCAGGCCGCCGTGGCGTCGGCCGTCGCGTACGGGGCCTTCGGTCTGGAGACCGCCGGCGCCAGCGGGCTCGTCATCCTGATCGCGGCGCTGAACGCGGTGCTCGCCGTCGCGCTCGGGCTGTTCTGCAGCGCCTTCGCCCGCACCGAGTTCCAGGCCGTACAGTTCATGCCGGTCGTGGTGGCCCCCCAGCTGCTGCTGTGCGGGCTCTTCGTGCCCCGCGGCGAGATGGCCGGCTGGCTCCAGGCGATCAGCGACGTGCTGCCGCTGTCGTACGCCGTCGAGGCGCTGCAGGAGGTCGGCGCGCACGCCGAGCCGACCGGCACGATGTGGCGGGACGTGGCGGTGGTGGCCGGCGCGACGGTCCTCGCGCTGGTGCTCGCCGCGGCCACGCTGCGACGGCGCAGCGGCTGACGGCGCCCCGGCCGCGGGGCGGGCCGTGGGACACGAGCGAAGGGCGGCGATGGCGCGACGGACCGGCCGGCGACCCGGCAACCCCGGCACGCGGGAGGCGATCCTCGACGCGGCGCGCGCGGCGTTCGGGGAGCGCGGCTTCGACGCCGCCTCCATCCGGGCCATCGCCGCCACGGCCGGGGTCGACCCGGCCCTCGTGCACCACTACTTCGGCAGCAAGGACCAGCTCTTCCTGGCCGCCATGGAGGCCCCGGTCGATCCGCGGGCACTCATCCCGCAGATCGTCGCCGGCGACCGCGACGGCCTCGGCGAACGGCTGGTCCGGATGTTCCTCGGCGTCTGGGACTCCCCCGCCGGGACGGCCGGGGTGGCCCTGCTGCGCTCGGCGGTCAGCAACGAGTGGACGGCCCGGCTGCTGCGCGAGTTCGTCGTCACCCAGGTGCTACGCCGGGTGCTCGACCACCTCGACGTCGACCCGGCCGAGCTGCCGCTGCGCGGGTCGCTGGTGGCGACCCAGCTGATCGGGCTGGCCATGATGCGGTACGTGATCCGGCTGGAGCCGGTCGCCTCGGCCGCGCCGGAGACGCTGGTCGCCACAGTGGGCCCCACCATCCAGCGATACCTCACGGCGCCGCTCCCGCTGGTGCCGGACGCGGCCGGCTGACACGCCCCGGCGCCTCCCGGTCAGCGGGTGCCGGCGTGCGGGCAGATCATCGGGTGCAGCAGCCGGACCAGCTCGGCGTGGTCGGCGACCGGCGCCGGGAAGGACAGCCGGGTCCGGCGCCGCGCGCCCGGCCGGCCGAGCGCGACCACGAAGCCGTACCGGTCGATCCGGACCACCCGGGGCGGCTCGCCGTCGCCGGTCAGGCCGAGCTGGCGGCGCAGGTAGCGCGTCACCTCGGGGCCGTGGTGGTCGGCGAGGTCGGCCAGCAGCTCCCCCTCGATCGGGTGCAGCGGGTCCGGCTCGGCCTCCGCGTACGCCGCGGGGTCGATCCGGCGCACGCCGCCGGCGCGTTCCCAGCGCGCCTCGGCCACCTCGAAGCGGAACAGCCGGAACCGGGTGCCCAGGTCGAGCAGGTCGCCGGTCGGCTCGACGGCCGCGAAGTCGAGCGCCGCCCGGCGGGCGTCGTCGCCGCCCAGTTCCGCCGCCCAACCGGACACCCACGCCCGGCCCATCGTCGGCGCGCCCGCCGCGGGCGGCAGGTCGAGGACGTCGAGCACGACCGCCACGTCCTCCTCGTCGGCCGCCGGACGCAGCGCCCCGGCGAGGTCGCTGACCACGGGCACGAGCAGCAGGATCCGCCCGTCGGGGTCGGTGACGTGCCGTACGTGGTGGGGGCCGGGTCGGTGCGCCACGTGGGCCAGACCGGGGAGCCGGCCCGCGACGAGGGTGCGGACGATCTCCGCGGGGCTGGGCCGCATGGCCGACCTCCTCAGTAGGTTAGGCTTGCCTAAGTAGCACCCTAGAGCACCTGATCGGAGAGGTCCACCGTGAACCACCCCCGGCCCAAGGCCCGGCTCTCCCGCGCGCTCGGCGTCGCGCTCACGGCGAAGTGCGTGAAGTACGTCGAGCGCCGCCCCTTCCCGCCCGGCGTGCACGGTCGGCAGCGCCGCAAGACGTCGGACTACCAGGTGCGGCTGCTGGAGAAGCAGCGCCTGCGCCACCAGTACAACGTCAGCGAGACCCAGCTGCGCCGCACCTTCGACGAGGCCGCCCGGGGCACCGGCAAGACCGGCGAGCGCCTCGTCACGCTCCTGGAACGGCGCCTCGACGCCGTCGTGCACCGCGCCGGCCTGGCCCGCAGCATCTACCAGGCACGGCAGCTCGTGTCGCACGGCCACATCACCGTCGACGGACGCAAGGTCGACCGGCCGTCGTACCGGCTGCGCCCCGGCCAGGTCGTGGGGGTGCGCGAGCGCAGCCGGGAGCGCCTGCCGTTCCAGCTCGCCGCCGCCGGCGCCCAGCGCGGCGACGGGCCCACCCAGCCGTACCTGTCGGTGGACCTGACCGGCCTGCGGGCCACGCTGCTGCGCGAACCGGCCCGCGCCGAGGTGCCGGTGCTCTGCGACGAGCAGCTCGTCGTCGAGTACTACTCCCGCTGACCCCGCCCCGGGCCCGCGCTCAGCGGGTCTGCTCCAGCCAGGAGGCGTAGAGCAGCCCGTACGTCGACTCGGGGTCGCGGACCAGCTCGTCGTGCGGCCCCCGCTGCACGATCCGGCCACGGTCCACCACGATCACCTCGTCGGCGGCCTGCGCCGTGGAGAGCCGGTGCGCGATGGCCAGGGTGGTGCGGCCCCGGGTGACCGCGTCCAGGGTGCGCTGTAGGCGCACCTCGGTGGCCGGGTCCACGGCGCTGGTCGCCTCGTCGAGCACCAGCAGGTCGGGGTCGGCCACGTACGCCCGGGCCAACGCCACCAGCTGGCGCTCCCCCACGCTCAGCGCCTCGCCGCGCTCCCCCACCGGGGTGTCCAGCCCCGCCGGCAGCCCGTCCAGCCAGTCGGCAAGCCCCAGCTCGGTGAAGGCCGCGGTGAGCTGCGCGTCGGTCAGCTCCGGGCGGGCGAACCGGACATTCTCCCCCACCGTGGCGTCGAACAGGAAGCCGTCCTGCGGCACCATGACCACCCGGGAGCGCAGCGAGGGGAACCGCACCTGGTCCAGCGGCACGCCGGAGAGCAGCACCGCGCCGGCCGTCGGGTCCATGAGACGGGTGAGCAGCTTCGCGAAGGTCGTCTTGCCACTGCCCGTCTCGCCGACCACCGCCACGCGGCTCTTCGCCGGGATCTCCACCTCGATGTCGTGCAGCACCGGCGGGCCGCCCGGGTAGGCGAAGCCCACCCCGGCGAAGTGGATGTCCAGCGGGCCGGGCGGCAGGTCCCGCCCCTGCTCGCCGGGATCGGCCACGTCCGGCGCCACGTCGAGCACGTCCAGCACCCGGCGCCAGCCGGCGATCGCGTTCTGCGCCTCGTTGAGCACCTCGGTGGCGATCTGCACCGGCTGGATGAAGAGGGTGACCAGGAAGAGGAACGCCGTGAGCTGGCCGATGGACAGGGTGCCGTCGACGCCGAGGGTGACGCCGAGCGCCACCACGCCGGCCAGGGCCAGCCCGGCGGCCAGCTCGCCCACCGAGCTGCCCAGGATGCTGATCCGGATGGCCCGCTGCTGGGCCCGGCGCTGCCCGTCGATCGCCTCGTCGAGCCGCCGCGCCGTGCGCCCGGAGATGCCGTACGCGCGGATCACCGGCGCGCCGACGACGCTCTCCCCGATCGCGCCGAGCAGCGCGCCCGTGCGCTGGCGGACCGTCCCGTACGCGGCGCCGAGGCGACGCTGGAGCAGCCGGATCACGAACACCGCGGGCAGGAACGCGGCGAAGACCATGAGGGTCAGCTGCCAGGAGTACGCGAGCATGACGATCGTCGTGACCACCAGCTGGCCGAGGTTGACCAGCAGGATCACCCCGCCCCACTGGAGGAACTGGGTGATCTGGTCGACGTCGCTCGTCACCCGCGACACCAGCGAGCCGCGCCGCTCGGACTGCTGGTGCAGCATCGACAGGTCGTGCACGTGCCGGAACGCCCGGACCCGGACGTTCGCGAGCGCGGTCTCACTCACCGTGAACAGCCGGCGCATCATGAGGTAGCCGCAGAGCGTCGTCACCGCGAGAATGGCCGCGGCCACAGCCACCACCGTCCAGACCACGTCCAGGTCGAGCCCGCCGGTGATGCCGTTGTCGATGCCCTGCTGCACGGCGACCGGCACGGCCACCCGACCCACCATGTAGACGAGGGCCAGGCCGAGCGTGCCGATCAGGCCGGTACGCAGCTCCGGGGAGAGCCGCAGACCCCGCCGCAGCGTGCGCCAGGTGCTCTCGGTGTCCTCCGGCCGCTGCTCGTCCCGCCGCTCGTCACTCACCGGTCCACCTCGATCTCCAGGCCCGAGTGCAGCGGATCGGCATCGGGGTCGTACGGCTGCTGCTCCTCGGCGGAGCGCTCCACCTCGGCCTGCTCGTACGCCGTCACCAGGTCGGCGTACCCGGGCACGGTGGCCAGCAGTTCGCTGTGGGTGCCCCGGGCCACCACCCGGCCCTGCTCCAGGTAGATCACCTCGTCGGCCAGCGCGATGGTGGCCCGCCGGTAGGCCACCACGAGGATCGACGCGCCCGGCGCGCCGGGCCGGTCGGCCGCGCGCAGCCCGGCCAGGATGGCCGCCTCCACGCGCGGGTCGACGGCGCTGGTCGCGTCGTCGAGCACCAGCAGCCGCGGCCGGCCCGCGAGGGCCCGGGCCAGGGTCAACCGTTGCCGCTGCCCGCCGGAGAGCGACGTGCCCCGCTCCCCGACCATCGTGTCCAGCCCCTCGGGCAGCGCCGCCACGAAGCCGTCCGCCTCGGCGAGGCGCAGCGCGGCCCAGACGTCCTCGTCGCCGATCCCCGGCCGGTCGAGGGTGATGTTGGCGCGGACCGTGTCGTCGAAGACGAACGGTACCTGGGCCACCAGCGCCGCGGTGCGGGCCAACGACTCGGCGGTGAGCTGGCGGACGTCCACCCCGTCCAGGGTGACGGCGCCCGAGCGGGGGTCGACAAGCCGCACGGCGAGCGACGCGATGGTCGACTTGCCGGCGCCCGTGGGCCCGACCAGCGCCACGGTCTTCCCGGCCGGCACGGTGAAGGTCACCTCGCCGAGCACCTCGGTGCCGGGCAGGTGCGCCTCGGCGGGCTCGTAGGCGAAGCCGACGTCGGTGAACGCGAGCGTGGCGGGAGTGGGCGCGTCGAGCTGCCGGTCGCCGTACGGCATGTCGCCCGTGGCGTCGAGCACCCGGCGGACCCGGTCCCAGCCGGCGACGCTGCGCGGCAGCTCGGCCAGCACCCAGCCGATCGCGCGCACCGGGAAGGCCAGCACGGTGAACAGGAACGCCACGCTCACCAGCTCGGCGACGCTGATCGCGCCCTGCCGCAGCCGGAACGTGCCGACCACGAGCACGGCGAGGGTGCCCAGGCTGGGCAGGGTCTCCAGCATGGGGTCGAAGACGCCCCGCAGGCGGCCCACCGAGATCAGCGCGTCCCGCAGCTCACCGGCCCGGCCCGCGAAACGGGCGGCCTCCTGCGCCTCGCGGCCCATGGTCTTGACCACCAGCGCGCCGTCGAAGCTCTCGTGGGCGATCCCGCTGACCTCGGCCCGCAGCCGCTGGGCGCGTGCCTGCCGCGGCGCCATCCGGCGCGAGTAGACGACGTTCAGGGCGAACAGCGCCGGGAAGACCGCCAGCCCGACGAGGGCCAGCGCCCAGTCGGTTGCGAAGAGCGAGACGACCGCGCCGACCAGCATCACGAGGGTGCCCACCGCGAACGGCAGCGGCGCGATCGGGTACCAGGCGGCCTCGACGTCGGAGTTGGCGTTGGACAGCAGGGTGCCGGTGGCGTTGCGGTGGTGCCAGGACAGCGGCAGCTCCAGGTAGCGCCGCGTGACCCGTCGGCGGTAGGCGGCCTGGAGCCGGTACTGCATGTAGCCGGCGCCGAGCCGGCGGCCGAAGATGCCCACCACCCGGAGCACGCTGATGCCGAACAGCGCCGCCGCGGCCAGCGCGAGCGTGCCCGCCGCCACCGATCCGCGGGCGATGGCCGGGACGACCACGTCGCCGACCACCGTGCCCACCACGTACGCGCTGGCGATCACCATGAGCCCGAAGAGCACGCTGCCGGCCACCGCGACCGCGAAGATGCGTGGCTGCTCCCGGATCGCCCGCCCGAGGACGGCCAACCCCCGACCGAGCACGTCCCGATTCGTTCCGCTCGCCACGCTCTCCCCCGCCGTAAGCCTCAATTATCTCCTCCATCCTTACCGGTCGGGGGGCCGCTGCGCCGACCGCCCCGATATGTCGACGGTCACGTGGGCGTACCCGGACGCCTCGCCGCGTTACCGCACCGGGGCGCGCGGGCGGCCCTGCCGGCCTACCATCGGGGCCATGCCCCGGTACGCCCGAGCCGAGCGCGAGGCGCTGGCCGATCTGCTGCTGACCGTCGGACCGGACGCGCCGACCGTGGCGGAGGGCTGGTCGACCCGCGACCTCGCCGCCCACCTCGTCGTCCGGGAGCGCCGCCCGGACGCGGCCGGCGGCATCGTGCTGCGGCCGCTGCGCGCGTACGCCGAGCGGGTGCGCCGGAGCGTGGCCGCCCGTCCGTTCCCGGACCTGGTAGCCCAGGTGCGCCGGCCACCCGTGTGGAGCCCGGTGAGCAACCCCCTCACCGACGAGCTGGCCAACGCCATGGAGTTCTTCATCCACCACGAGGACGTCCGCCGGGCCCGGCCCGGGTGGCTGCCGCGTGATCTGCCCGCGGGTCTGCACTCCGCCCTCTGGCGGCGGGCCGCCCCGCTGGCCCGGCTGGCGCTGCGCCGCTTCCCCGCCGACCTGTACGTGCAGGCGCCCGGCTACGGCCAGCTCTCGGTCGGGCGCGGGGGCGCGCCGCTGCGGCTGGTCGGCGCGCCGGGCGAACTGGCGCTGTTCCTCTCCGGTCGGCAGCGCGTGGCCCGCGTCCAACTGGACGGTCCGCCGGCGTCGGCGCAGCGACTGCGCGACGCGAGTCTGGGAATCTGACGGCTGTCGATCCGCGAGCGGCGCCGCGTCAGCACCTGGCGTTATCACTCACCGCACATAAACGGTCACTCGTTGGTCGTCCTGCATCTTGCGCCCAGCGACCCGCACCGATCTCTCCTCCCGTAGGCTTCCCCCGACTGTCCCGCACCGGCACGGCGCAACTGGGGGCACCATGCGGACCTTCGCGGTCTCGGCGCTGCGGGAACCCCCCTTCCTCGCACGACGCCACGACAGCACCGATCTGGTGGCCGGGGAGAGCACTGCCTGGGCACAGAGTTTCGGCCTGATCGGTTCCGGTCACCGGCTGCACCGCCTGCGCCGAGCCGACGTCGCCGGGCTGGCCGGCCGGGCGTGCCCGGAGGGGCCGCCCGAGGGCCTGCGCCTGCTCGCCGACCTGATCTCCTGGCTGTTCGTGATGGACGACGCCTGCGACGAGGACGGCCTCGGCGCCGCGCCCACCCGGTTGGCGCCGGTCGTGGCGGCCCTGCTCGACGTGCTCGAACGGCACGGCGACTTCACTCCGGCGCCCCCCGGCGGCGGCCCGCTCGGGGCGGCGCTGCACGACCTCTGCCGCCGGGTACGCGCCCGCGGCCAGTCGGCCCTGCTGCTGCGTTTCGTGAGCCGGCTGCGGGACTACCTGCTCGCGCTGCTGTGGGAGGCGACGAACCGGGAACACGGGCGGGTCCCGAGCGTGGCCGAGTACGTCCAGATGCGCCGGCACACCGGCGGGGTCCACCCCAGCTTCGCCCTGACCGATCTCGCGCTCGGCGGGCTGCCGGGAGATCCCGTACGCAGCGACCCGGCGCTGGTCGCCCTCGACACCCTCGCGGCCGACCTCGTCTGCTGGTGCAACGACGTCTTCTCCTACGGCAAGGAACGGACTGCACCGGACGGGCACAACCTCGTCACGGCGATCCGCCGGGAGGCCGGCCAGGACGAGGACGCCGCGCTGCGGGCCGCCGCGGACCGGTTCAACCACACGCTCCTGGCGTACCTGGCCGTGGAGCCCCAGGTGCTGGCCACCGGCGAGCCTGCGGCCCGGACGGTGATCGACGCCCGGCGCAACTGGATCCGGGCCACCTACGACTGGTCCATGGTCGCCGCCCGGTACGCCTGAGCAGCCGTACCGCCGGGCGGTACGGGCCTGTCAAACGATCATCGGGGCTAGCCGTCGCAAACCCGACACCACCACGGCGGGTACCCGCCGTCCGCGCCTCGTATCTCGCCGCGCGGGCGCTGTTCTTCGTCGGCGGCTCGATCGTCAACGCGATCGATGACGCTGGCAGCAGCGAGGACCCCAGCCTGACGGAGTGCATCGGCGAAGAGGTCTGCTGATCGACGCTCAACGTGCACAAGGATGAGGGCAGGGCGTTCGGTGCCGGCCCTCCGTCGTGTCCACCGCAGTCGGCCGGCGTGCCGCTCACTCCCGCAGGTAGCTGATGAAGTGCTTCACGCAGTAGATCGCGAGCACGAACGCCCCAATCCCCCCGCCGATGGGGAACAGCGAGTTGATGATGAGGTCGTTTCGCTGCTCGTCGGCTGACAGCGGGGGGTTGAAAGGCGAGCCCCGGGTGAGGTTCCTCTGTGGCTCGAAATTGATGATCTCCTGAACCGGAATCCAGATGAGCGCGACGCCTCCGGCTGTAAGCAGACCCAGGAACACCACGACGAAAACCGTGGCCAGCGCCTTGCGCACTCCCCTACTTGGTCGGGGCACATCGACCTCCTGATGACCCTGCTCGGTCTGTTGCTCCGCATGTTCCGCAGGCGCTAGACCGGCAGGCAGAGCCCGAAGAACAGCAGCGCGAGGATCGCCGCCACCAGCACCATCTGGCCGGTGGTCCAGGCGGGCTTGACCACCACGCCGCTCGGCATGGGCGAGATCGTGGCCGCGGTCCGCCAGTCTCGCGGACGTAGACGCGCGACCGGCCGCTGCGCGGCGTCATGCGGAACCCGCAGACGATGCAGCGGCCATTGCATCGTCCATCGTGACCTGCCACGCCCGGGGACGGATCTTGCCGGTCGCCGAGAACGGACTGTCCGGCGGCGGCGGTGTCGAGGACGTATCGGTGGCGGACATGGGGAGGCTCCAGGGCGGGCGGTCGCAGCCAAGGCGGTCTATCGCAGCGTATGGCTGGGCTGCAAACCAGGCAACGGAGGCAGGGCCGTTGCGCGCTGCAAGTCCGCAGTGACGCCCCCTGTGCAGCCAGCGCGCGTCAGTCCGCAGGCGCCTCTTCCGATGAGGCAGAGCCGGCAGCTGTTGGCTTGGCTGGTTGCTGGAGATGACAGCCGTAGGAGGGGGGTCCCGTTCAGGCCACGGGCTGGACGGCAGACGACAGCACGTTTGGCGCACGCCTAGCGCTGGCGCGTCAGCGCATGGGCTGGGGCAACGTCAAGGAGGCAGCGACGGAGTGTGGGTCGCCGTCGAGAGCTGGCGCACGTGGGAGCGCGACAACGTGGCGCCGCGGAATCTCCTGGACGTGGTCGAGAAGATCAGCAAGCGGACGGGGTGCGACTACGCGTGGCTACTGACCGGACCCGCTTGGCGGCGCATGGCGGTGCAATACCCTTCGCTATCCGAGATCGGCCGAAAGTACGAGGGACGGTGGCGATACTCTTCGGTAACCACCATGACGTGACGATCGTCACGCCACACCCCCGAAGGCGGCACAGCGATGGCTCTCGATGTACCGTACCGCTCCATCCCGGACATGTTCCTCAAGCGCGTGGCGGCGACCCCCGACCGCCAGGCGTTCGCCCACCCCGCGGCCGACGACTCCGGCCCGGTCTGGCTGACCTGGGCCCAGGTCGGGCGCCGGGCCAGGGCGATCGCGGCCGGCCTGCACGGCCTCGGCGTCGGTCTGGAGCACCCGGTGGCGATCCTCGCGAACACCCGGCTGGAGTGGGTGCTCGCGGATTTCGGCGTCATGTGCGCCGGCGGTGCGACCACGACCGTCTACCCGACCACCGAGCCGGAGGACGCGACCTACATCATCGCCGACTCGGGCGCCCGGGTGCTGTTCGCCGAGAACCCGGCCCAGGCCGCCAAGATCGCGGGCGCCGACCTGCCGGCGCTCACCCACGTCGTGCTCTTCGACGGCGCCCCCGACCCGGCCGCCGCCGTCCCGCAGCTCACCCTCGCCGACCTGGAGGAGCGGGGCGAGCGCGCCCTCGCCGCCGAGCCGGACCTCGTCGACATGCTCGTCGCCGGGATCGGTCCCGACCACCTGGCCACGCTCATCTACACCTCCGGCACCACGGGGCGCCCGAAGGGCGTCGAGCTGCTGCACGGCGGCTGGTGCTGGGAGGGCGTCGCGCAGGCCGAGCTGGGCCTGCTGCGCGAGGGCGACCTCCAGTACCTGTGGCTGCCGCTGTCGCACTCGTTCGGCAAGACCCTGCTCTGCGGCGCGACCCACGTCGGCCTGCCCACGTACGTGGACGGCCGGGTGGACAAGCTTGTCGACCTGCTGGGCGTCATCCGGCCGACGCTCATGTGCGGCGCGCCCCGCGTCTTCGAGAAGGTCTACAACAAGGCGGTGACCAGCGCCCAGGCCGGCGGCGGGGCGAAGGCGAAGATCTTCGCCTGGGCCGTGGCGGTCGGCAAGGAGAAGGTCGCCCTCGAACAGGCGGGCCGCCCGGTCCCCACCGGGCTGAGGTTGCGCTACCGGGTCGCCGAGAAGCTGGTGTTCAGCAAGCTCCAGGCCCGCCTCGGCGGCCGGATCCGGGTGCTGGTCTCCGGCGCGGCGCCGCTCAGCCCGGAGATCGCCACCTTCTTCGCGGCCGCCAACCTGCCGATCTCCGAAGGCTACGGGCTCACCGAGACCAGCGCGGGCAACTTCGTGAACCCGCCGAACGGGTTGCGGATCGGCACCGTCGGCACGGCCATGGGCGACCTGGAGTGCCGGATCGACACCGACGGGGAGATCCTCGTCCGGGGGCGGCCCGTGATGCGCGGCTACCACAACCTTCCCGAGGAGACCGCGGCCGCGTTCACCGAGGACGGCTTCTTCCGCACGGGCGACATCGGCAGCCTGGACGACCAGGGCTACCTGCGCATCACCGACCGGAAGAAGGACCTGGTCAAGACGTCCGGCGGCAAGTACGTCGCGCCCTCGCACATCGAGGGCATGTTCAAGGCGATCTGCCCGTACACGTCGCAGGCCATCGTGATCGGCCAGGCGCGCAACTACTGCACGATGCTCGTCACGCTCGACCCGGACGCCATCCGTGGCTGGGCCGCCGGCACCGAGCTGGAGGGGCGCGACTACGCGACGATCGTGGCCTCCCCGCAGGCGCAGGCCATGGTCGAGGGGTACGTGGCCGAGCTCAATGGCAAGCTCAACCGCTGGGAGACGATCAAGAAGGTCACGATCCTGCCGCGCGACCTCACCATCGAGGACGGCGAGATCACCCCGTCGCTCAAGATCAAGCGGCGCGGCGTGGAGCGCAACTTCGCCGCCGAGATCGACCGCATGTACGAGGGCAGCCTCGCCGAGCTGTGAGCGTCCCGTCGCCGGCGACCGCGCGCGGAGGGCGCCGCGGGCTCAGGTGATGACCGCGGGTTCCCGCCACTGCGGACGGGCCGCCCGGTCCAGGTCGTAGCGGACCGCGGCGATCCGGCCCACCGCCTCGACGAGGTCGGCCGACGGCAGCGTGAACGGCAACCGCAGGAACCGTTCGAGCGTGCCGTCCAGGCCGAACCGGGGGCCGGGCGCCAGTCGTACGCCGACCTCCTCGGCGGCCCGGGCCAGCGCGCTGGAGATCGGGCCGTCGAGTTCCGCCCACAGCGTCACCCCGCCCCTCGGCACGGTCACCCGCCAGTCCGGCAGCCGCTCGGCGAGCGCGCCCAGCAGGGCGTCCCGTTGCGCCGCGAGCTGCGCGCGGCGGGCCGCCACGATGGTCGGCGCCTCGGCCAACAGGTGCACCGCCACCAACTGGTCCAGCACCGGGCTGGCCATGTCCACGCCGACCCGCGCGGCGGCCAGGCGCTGCACCTGCGGGGCGGAGGCGCGTACCCAGCCGATGCGCAGCCCACCCCAGTACGGCTTGCTCATCCCGCCGATCGACACCACCCGGGAGTGCCGGTCGAAGGTCGCCATCGGCGGCGGCAGTGGCGTGCCGTCCAGCGGCAGGTCCACGAAGGACTCGTCGACGACGAGGTCGGTGCCGGCCGCGTGGGCCGCCGCCACCACCCGCTCGCGCAGGTCGGCGGGCATGAGGTGGCCGGTGGGGTTCTGGAACTCGGGGATCAGGTACGCGAGCTTCGGCCGGCCCTGGCGGAGGCTGCCGAGCAGCAGGTCCGCGTCCCAGCCGGTGCCGTCGGTGGCGAGCCCGTGGGTGGTGATCCGGGCCCGGCGGGCCGCGAGCGCGGCGAGCGCGTTCGGGTAGGTCGGCGCCTCGACGAGCACGCTGCCGCCCGGCGCCAGCGCGAGGCGCAGCACCAGGTCGAGCGCGTGCTGGGTGCCACTGGTCACCATGATCTGGTCGGCCGAGGTGGGCAGACCCCGCGCGGTGTACGCGCCGGCGACCGCCTCCCGCAGCTCGACGATGCCGGTCGGGTGGTAGCCCGCGCCGCCCAGGTAACGGGGCAGGTCCTCGGCGGCGGCCCGGGCCGCGGGCACCAGTTGCGGCGGCGCGGCCAGCGCGGCGACCCCGAGGTCGATCACGTCGACGTCGTCCTGCGGGGTCCAGAGCCCGGAGCTCGCCACGCGGTGGTTGCCGGGCAGCATCGTCCAGCTGCCGGCGCCCCGGCGGCTGGCCAGGTGGCCGGTGTCCCGCAGTTGCCGGTACGCGGCCGTCACCGTGGTCCGGCTGATCCGCAGCGCCTCGGCCAGCTCCCGCTCGGCCGGCAGTCGTACGCCCAGCGGCAGCCGGCCGTCGGCCAGCAGCCCGCGAACGGCCGCGGCGAGTGCCGCGTAGTCGGGGCTGCGCCGCCGGCCGGGCAGGGCATGCCACTGGCCGAGCAGGCGGGCCAACTGGACTCCCCGCACCTGACTGGTCATGGCCACTCCCCCGAGATTGGCTCTATTACTCGGCCAATTGGCACCTAGGGTGGCATGCATGGCAGCGATTGGCAATCTTCGGCACCGGCCGGTTCGGCGGCTGACCCAGCTCTACACGGGCCTGGCCCTCTACGGCGTCAGCATGGCCCTCATGATCCGGTCCGGGCTGGGCCTCGACCCGTGGGACGTGTTCCACCAGGGCCTGTCGAAGCTCACCGGGCTCTCCTTCGGCACGGTGACCATCGCCGTGGGCGCGCTCGTCCTGCTGCTCTGGATCCCGCTGCGGCAGCGGCCCGGCCTCGGCACCGTCAGCAACGTGGTGGTCATCGGCCTCGTCGTGGACGCCACGCTGGCGCTGCTGCCCGCCGGTGGCCCACTCTGGGTCCGCATCGGGCTGCTGGCCGCGGGGATCGTGGCCAACGGGGCCGCGACCGGGCTCTACCTCGGCGCCCGGCTCGGCCCCGGCCCCCGCGACGGCCTCATGACCGGGTACGTGGCCCGCCGGCCGCACCGCTCGATCCGGTTGGTGCGCACCGTGATCGAGGTCACCGTGCTGGCGCTCGGCTGGCTGCTCGGGGGCACCGTCGGCGTCGGCACCGTGGCGTACGCGCTCGCCATCGGCCCGCTCGCCCAGGTGTTCATTCCCCTGTTCGCGGTGGCCGGGCCGGAGTCGCCCGCCGCCGGGCGGGTGGCGCCGCAGCCGGCCGGCTGACCGGTCACCCGGCGTCGGAGCGCGGCCGGCGGAGGGTGGCGACGCGGGAGCCGGGTGGGCCGGGTGTTCCCTTCCGCGATCCGCCCCGGCATCATCACTTCATGGCGGAGAACGGATGGCGCTGGAGCGACGCCTGGATCTTCGTGTCCCTCGTCATCGCGAGCGGCGCCGGGCGGCACCGACGGGCCGCGTCCAGCCGGCGACCGGAGGGCGTCCGTCTCACCGACGTCCTCTCCACGGCCGACCACCTCAACCGCACGATCCCGCAGCGGGACGAGGTCGAGGCAGCCGTCCGCCGCCTGCTGGGCGCCGGGCTGGTCAGCGTGAGCGACGGCTGGTTCCGCATCACCCCCGAGGGTGAGCGTCTCTGGCGCAGCCGGCCCAGCGCGGGGCTGGCCACCACCGTCGACACCGTCCAGGGCGTGCTGAGCCGCCGGCCCGCGCCCGGCGGGGCCGACTGGTCGCTCGACGAGGCCGACCACGCGGCCGCCGTGCAGGAGTACCTGGTCCGTTCCATCCCGACCCCGCGCCGCTCGCCGGAGGGGCACCCCGGCCGGGACTGAGGGGCGCGGCCGACGCGGTCAGCGGACGGGATGCCCGCCGCGGCGCAACGCGTCCTTGACGTCGCCCACGGTCAGCTCGCCGAAGTGGAACACGCTCGCCGCGAGCACCGCGTCCGCGCCGGCGTCGACCGCCGGCGGGAAGTGCGCCACCGCGCCCGCGCCACCGCTCGCCACCACCGGCACGTCCACCACCCGGCGCACCGCCTGGATCAGCTCCAGGTCGAAGCCGGCCTTGGTGCCGTCGGCGTCCATCGAGTTGAGCAGGAGTTCCCCGGCGCCTAGCTCGGCGCCGCGGCGGGCCCACTCGACGGCGTCGAGCCCGGTGCCCCGGCGGCCGCCGTGGGTGGTCACCTCGAAGCCGCTCGGCGTGGCCCCGGCCGGCGCCCGGCGCACGTCGAGCGAGAGCACCAGCACCTGCCGGCCGAACCGGTCGGCGATCTCGGCGATCAGCTCCGGCCGGGCGATCGCCGCCGTGTTCACCCCCACCTTGTCGGCGCCCGCCCGCAGCAGCGTGTCCACGTCGGCGACGCTGCGCACCCCACCGCCGACGGTCAACGGGATGAAGACCGACTCGGCGGTACGCCGGACCACGTCGAGCATCGTGCCGCGGTCGCTGCTGGACGCGGTGACGTCGAGGAACGTGAGCTCGTCGGCGCCGGCCCGGTCGTACGCCGCGGCCAGCTCGACCGGATCGCCGGCGTCCCGCAGGTCGACGAAGTTGACGCCCTTGACCACCCGTCCGGCGTCCACGTCGAGGCAGGGGATCACCCGTACCGCCACCGTCATGCCGCCGAGCCTATCCCCTCCCCCGCCGACACCCCCGGGTCTCGCCGATCATGGAGTTGTGGTGCCGGTTTCGGCGCGGTTCACGGCTTTCATCCACCACCACAACTGCATGATCGACGCGCCTCGTCAGAGGCGGACCAGCATCTTGCCCAGGTTCTCGCCGCGGAGCAGGCCGAGGAACGCCGCGGGGGCGTTCGCGATGCCGTCGACCACCGTCTCGTCGTAGGAGACCCGCCCCTCGCGCAGCCAGCCGGCCATCTCCCGGACGAACTCGTCCCGGAGCCCGGCGTGGTCGCCCACGAGGAAGCCGCGAAGCGTGAGCCGCTTGCCGATCACCAGCGACAGGTTGCGCGGCGCGGCCGGCGGCTCCGCGTCGTTGTACTGCGCGATCATGCCGCAGATCGCGACCCGCCCGTGCGGCCGCAGCGCCGAGATCGCCGCTTCGAGGTGGTCGCCGCCCACGTTGTCGAAGTAGACGTCGATCCCCTCCGGGGCGGCCGCCTTCAGCGAGTCGCGGACCGGGCCGTCGTGGTAGTCGAACGCGGCGTCGAAGCCGAGCGCCTCGAGCCGCGCGACCTTGGCCGGGGAGCCGGCGCTGCCGACGACCCGGGTGGCGCCCCGGAGCTTGGCGATCTGCCCGACGAGGCTGCCCACCGCTCCGGCCGCCGCGGAGACGAAGACCGTCTCCCCAGGCCGCATCCCGGCAACCTCCAGCAACCCGGCGTACGCGGTCAGCCCGACCATGCCGAGCACGCCCAGGTACGCGGTCACCGGCGCCAGGTCCGGGTCGACCTTGCGCGCCGAGGCGGCGTCGACCAGCGCGTACTCCCGCCAGCCCAGCCCGTGCAGCACGGTGTCGCCGGGGGCGAAGCCCTCCGCCTCGCCGGCCACCACCTCGCCGACGGCGCCCCCGTCGAGCGGGGCGTCGAGCGCGAACGGCGGCACGTACGACTTCACGTCGTTCATCCGTCCCCGCATGTACGGGTCGACGGACATGTACCGGTTGCGGACCAGGAGCTGCCCGGGTCCCGGCTCCGGCACGTCGGTCTCAACCAGCCGGAAGTTCTCGGCGGTGGGCCAGCCGTGCGGGCGCGACGCCAGGTGGATCTCCCGGTTCCCCGCCCCGATCACGCGGCGGCCCGCACGGTGAGCGTGACCTCGATGTTGCCGCGCGTGGCGTTCGAGTACGGGCACACCTGGTGCGCCTGCTCCACCAACCGCTCGGCGGCGGCGCGCTCCACGGCGGGCAGGTCGACGACGAGACCGACGGTCAGGCCGAAGCCGCCGGACCCGTTCGGGCCGATGCCCACCTCGGCCTCGACGACCGAGTCGGTCACGTCGGCCTTGGCCCGGCGGGCGATCATCCGCAGGGCGGAGTGAAAGCAGGCCGCGTAGCCGGCGGCGAAGAGCTGCTCGGGGTTCGCGGCACCGCCGGCGCCACCCATCTCCCGCGGCACCGCGAGGTCGAGGTCGAGCGTCGCGTCGCTGGTGCGCACGTGGCCGTCACGGCCGTCGCCGGTGGCCCGCGCGGACGCGGTGTAGAGCACCTGCATGAGGGGTCACTGCTCCTTCTGTCGGTGGATGGTCTCGGTGACCCGGGTGAGCGTGTCGCGCAGGGCGACCAGCTCGGCGGCGGTGAGCCCGGTGGCCCGGGCCAGGCGCAGCGGCACGTCCTCCATCCGCTCGCGCAGGGCACGGCCGGCGTCGGTCAGCTCCACCTCGACCCGGCGCTCGTCGCGGGCGGAGCGGCGCCGGACCACGAGCCCCACCGCCTCCAGCCGCTTGAGCAGCGGAGAGAGCGTGCCGGAGTCCAGCCGCAGCTCCGCGCCGAGCTCGGAGACGGCCGGGGCGTCGCCGTCGCGCTCCCAGAGGACCAGCAGCACGAGGTACTGCGGGTAGGTCAGCCCCACGGCGTCGAGGATGGGCCGGTAGACGTCGGTCATGGCGCGCGACGCCGCGTAGAGCGCGAAGCACACCTGCCTCCGCAGCACCAGGTCATCGGTCACCCGAAAAACGTAGCTCGCAATTTAGTTGCGCACAACTTATCCGGTGCGCGAGCGTCGGGCGGAGCAGCGCCGGCCGACCGTCTCAGGCCGACGCGAGCGTCTCCAGCGCCTCGGCCACCGTGAACGCGCCCGCGTAGAGCGCCTTGCCGGCGATGACGCCCTCCACGCCGATCGGCTCGAGCGTCGCCAGGGCGCGCAGGTCGTCCAGCGTGGAGACGCCGCCGGAGGCGATCACCGGCGCGTCGGTGCGGGCGCAGACCGCGCGCAGGAGGTCCAGGTTCGGCCCGCGCATCGTGCCGTCCTTGGTGATGTCGGTGACCACGTACCGCGCCGCGCCCGCCTTGTCGAGCCGCTCCAGCACCTCGAACAGGTCGCCGCCGTCGCGGGTCCAGCCGCGCGCCGAGAGGGTACGACCGCGCACGTCCAGCCCGATGGCCACCCGGTCGCCGTGCTCGCCCACCACCCGGTCACACCACACCGGATCCTCGAGGGCGGCGGTGCCGATGTTCACCCGGGCCGCGCCGGTGCCCAGGGCGGCGAGCAGCGACTCGTCGTCGCGGATGCCGCCGGACAGCTCGACCTTCACGTCGAGCTGCCGCACCACCTCGGCCAGCAGGTGCGCGTTGGTGCCGCGACCGAACGCGGCGTCGAGATCCACGAGGTGGATCCACTCGGCGCCGTCACGCTGCCAGGCAAGTGCCGCCTCCAGCGGGTCGCCGTAACTCGTCTCGCTGCCGGCGGCGCCCTGTACGAGCCGGACGGCCTGGCCGTCGGCGACATCCACGGCGGGTAACAGGGTGAGGCTCAACGTCTTCTCCTCGGTCAGGTACGACGGTCCAGTGCGATCACCACGATCGCCGGCAGTACGAGCAACAGCAGCACGACCAGCGCGATCCGCAGCGCCAGGTCGTCCACCAACGACCAGATCAACACGAGCGCCGCCACGGTGAGCAGCACGATCCCGGCCCGTTCGGCGCGGCTGTGCCGGACCAGCCGGCCGGCACCACGCCGGCGGAGGCGGGGTGTGAGCCGGCGGACCAGGACGCGCCGCCGCTCCCGGCGGGCCACCCGGCGCCGGCGGACGGCACGTTCCCGGGCCAGCTCGGCCTCACGCTCGGCCCGCCGGCGGGCCCGTTCCTTGCTCATGCCGCACCCCGCCCGGCCCCGGCGGCGGCCATCTCAGCCACCGGCGGTCACAGGGTGGCCAGCCAGTTGCGCAGCAGGGCGGCGCCGGTGGCGGACGACTTCTCCGGGTGGAACTGCGCCGCCGACAGCGGCCCCCGCTCGACCGCCGCCACGAAGTCCGTGCCGTGGTGGGCGGTGGTCACCGTGGCGCCCGTCGCGGCGAGCGCTCCCGGGTCGGTCACCCCGTACGAGTGGACGAAGTAGAACCGGCTGTCGGCGGGAAGGCCGGTGAAGAGCACCGACGACCCGGGCGCCCGGACCGTGTTCCAGCCCATGTGCGGAAGGCGGGGCGCCGGGAGCTTCGTGACGCCGCCGGGCAGCAGCCCGAGCCCCTTGGTCACCACGCCGTGCTCGTCGCCGTGCTCGAAGAGCACCTGCATGCCCACGCAGATGCCGAGCACCGGGCGGCCGGCGGCCACCCGGTCGGCGATCACCGGGCCGGCGCCCAGCGCCTCGATCCCCGCCATGCAGGCCGCGAACGCGCCCACGCCGGGCACCACGAGACCCGTGGCGCCGGCCGCGACCGACAGGTCGTCGGTCACCCGCACCGACGCTCCGGCGGCGGCCAGGGCACGCTCGGCCGACCGCAGGTTGCCCGACCCGTAGTCGAGCACCACCACGTCCGGGCCGCTCACTGGCCCTCCCCCGGCAGCACCCAGAGCACCCCGCCGACGGTGGCCAGTACCGCCAGCACGGCGACGACAAGCACGGCGACCTTGGGCGCGCCCTGCCGGTGCAGCGACCAGACGCCGCCGACCAGCACGCCGGCCAGCACGAACAACAGGATCGGCAGGGCGCCACCCATTAGAGAGCGCCCTTCGTGCTCGGCACCGCGCCGGCCGCCCGCGGGTCGATGGCCGTGGCCTCCCGCAGCGCACGGGCGACCGCCTTGAACTGCGCCTCCACCACGTGGTGGGCGTCCGGGTGGCCGCCGGGGCGGGCCGCGCGCAGCACGTCCACGTGCAGGGTGATCCGCGCCGCCTGGCCGAAGGACTCCCACACGTGCCGGGTCATGCTGGTCGGGTAGACCGGCCCGATGTACGGCGCCAGCGGCGGCTCGTCGTGCAGCACGTACGGCCGGCCGGACAGGTCGACCGCGGCGCGTACGAGCACCTCGTCCATGGGCACGGTGGCCGAGCCGTACCGCCGGATGCCGGCCTTGTCGCCCAGCGCCTGGTCGAGCGCCGCGCCCAGCGCGAGGGCCGTGTCCTCCATCGTGTGGTGCGCGTCGATCTCCAGGTCACCGACCGTGTGGACGGTCAGGTCGAAGCCGCCGTGCCGGGCGATCTGGTGCAGCATGTGGTCGTAGAAGCCGACGCCCGTCTCGATGTCGGCCTTGCCGGTGCCGTCGAGCTCGATCTCGACGAGGACCTTGGTCTCCTTGGTGATCCGCTCGACCCGTGCGGTGCGGCTCATCGCTCGCCTCTCGATTCGCGGGGCTGGCACGCCCACTACAGCTTCTCCATGGCGGTGAGGAAGGCATCGGTCTCGGCGGGGGTGCCGGCCGTGACCCGCAGCCACCCGGGCAGGCCGACGTCCCGGACCAGCACGCCGTGCTCCAGCAGCGTGCGCCAGGCGGCGGCCTGGTCGCCGCCGACCTCGAACAGTACGAAGTTGGCGTCGCTGTCGGCGACCCGCAGGCCGCGGCCACGCAGCTCGGCGACGATCCGGTCGCGCTGCTCCTTGATCGCGGCGACCGTGCCGAGCAGGGCGTCGCGGTGGGCGAGCGCCGCGCGGGCGGCCGCCTGGGTGAGCGCCGACAGGTGGTACGGCAGCCGGACCAGTTGCACGGCCTGCACGACCGCCGGGTCGGCGGCGAGGTAGCCCAGCCGCCCGCCGGCGAACCCGAACGCCTTGCTCATCGTGCGCGTCACCACGAGCCGGGGGTGGCCCGGCAGCACCGCGAGGGCGCTCACCGTGCCCGGCCGGGCGAACTCCGCGTACGCCTCGTCGACCACCACCATGCCGGGCGCCGCGTCGAGCACGGCCGCGACGACCGCCGGATCCAGGGCCGTGCCCGTCGGGTTGTTCGGCGAGCAGAGGAAAACAACGTCCGGGGCCTGCTCACGGACCTGGGCCACCGCCTCCTCGGCGGTCAGCCCGAAGTCGGCGCCGCGCCGGCCGGGCACCCACCGGGTGCCGGTGCCGAGGGCCAGCAGCGGGTGCATGGAGTACGCCGGCACGAAACCGAGCGCGCTGCGCCCCGGCCCCGCGAACGCCTGGAGCAGCTGCTGCTGGATCTCGTTGGAGCCGTTGGCCGCCCAGACCTGCTCGACGGTCAGCCCGTGGCCGAGGTAGCCCGCGAGGTCGGCGCGCAGCGCCACGGCGTCCCGGTCCGGGTAGCGGTTGAGGTCGCGCAGCTCGGCGCTGAGGGCCTTGCCGATGGCGTCGACCACCGGCTCCGGCACCGGGTAGGAGTTCTCGTTGGTGTTGAGCCGCACCGGCACGTCGAGCTGCGGCGCGCCGTACGGCGTCCGCCCCCGCAGGTCGTCGCGGAGCGGCAGGTCGTCGAGGCTCGTCACGACGTGCTCCCGGGGAACCGTGCCCGCACGGCCTGGCCGTGCGCGGGCAGGTCCTCGACCGACGCCAGGGTGACCACGTGCGGTGCCACGTCGCGCAGCGCGTCCTGCGAGTATTCGACCAGGTGGATGCCGCGCAGGAACGACTGCACCGACAGCCCCGAGGAGTGCCGGGCGCAGCCGCCCGTGGGCAGCACGTGGTTGGAGCCGGCGCAGTAGTCGCCGAGCGACACGGGCGACCAGGCGCCCACGAAGACGGCCCCGGCGTTGCGGACGCGCAGCGCCCACTCCCGGGCGTCCCGCGTCTGGATCTCCAGGTGCTCGGCCGCGTACGCGTCGACCACCCGCAGCCCGGCGTCGAGGTCGTCGACCAGCACCACGCCGCTCTGCTCGCCGGTCAGGGCCGTGGTGACCCGCTCGGCGTGCTTGGTGGCCGGCACCTGCCGGGCCAGCTCCCGCTCGACGGCCTCGGCCAGCTCCACGGACGGGGTGACGAGGACGCTCGCGGCGAGCGGGTCGTGCTCGGCCTGGCTGATGAGGTCGGCGGCCACGTGCGCCGGGTCGGCGGTGTCGTCGGCCAGGATGGCGATCTCGGTGGGGCCGGCCTCGGCGTCGATGCCGACGACGCCCCGCAGCAGCCGCTTGGCGGCCGTGACCCAGATGTTGCCCGGGCCGGTGATCATGTCGACGGGATCGCAGTGCGCCTCGCCCGCGGCGTCCACGGCCGCGCCGTACGCGAGCATGGCGACCGCCTGGGCGCCGCCGACGGCGTAGACCTCGTCGACGCCGAGCAGGGCGCACGCGGCGAGCACCCGCGGGTCGGGCAGGCCGTGGTTGTCCTTCTGCGGCGGGCTGACCACCACGAGCGACCGGACCCCGGCCGCCTGGGCCGGCACCACGTTCATGACCACGGTCGACGGATACATGGCGAGGCCGCCGGGCACGTAGAGCCCCACGCGGTCGACCGGAACCCAGCGCTCGGTCACCGTGCCACCGGGCACCACCTGCGTGGTGTGGTCGCGCCGGCGCTGGTCGCCGTGCACCTTCCGGGCCCGGGCGATCGACTCCAGCAGGGCGGCGCGGACCTCCGGGTCGAGCGTGCCCTCGGCGGCGGCGATCGCCTCGGCCGGGACCCGCAGCACCTCGGGGCTGACACCGTCGAACCGCTCGCTCGCCTCCCGGATCGCCGGGTAGCCATGCTCCCGTACCGCCTCCACGACGGGCCGGATGCGCTCGACGGCCACGGACACGTCGAGCTGGGCACGGGGCAGCAGGCGGCGCGGGTCGCGGGCGACACCACGCAGGTCGATCCGGTTCAACACCCTTGCGAGTCTAGGCGGCCGGCCGGTGCGCCGGCCGGCAGCGCCCGCACGGCGGGACGGTGAGCCGGGCCACGCCACCGGTACGGGATCGGGCTAGGCTCGACGGCGTGACTGCGCGGTTGCCGGTGTTCCCGCTCGGAACGGTGCTCTTTCCCGGCCTGGTGCTGCCGCTGCACATATTCGAGGAGCGCTACCGCGCCCTGGTCCGGCACCTCGTCGGGCTGCCCGAGGGTGCCCCACGCGAGTTCGGCGTGGTGGCCATCCAGGCGGGCTGGGAGGTCACCCCGACCGACCCCGGAGGCCGTCCGCTCCCGGGCGGCGGGGACGTCACCCTGCACGAGGTGGGCTGCACGGCCGAGCTGCGGCAGGTCACCGAGTTGGCCGACGGGGGCTTCGACATCGTCACGGTGGGCCGGCGCCGGTTCCGGATCGCCGACGTGGACCGCCGGTCCGCCCCCTACCTGACGGCCGAGGTGGAGTGGCTGCCCGAGCCCGGCGGCCCGGACGAGACCGCCGAGGCGCTGGCCGCCCGGGTGATCGCCGTGTTCCGGCAGTACCTCAAGCTGATCCGCCCCGACCCGGACGAGATCACCGAGCAGCTGCCGGAGGATCCGACCGTGCTGTCCCACCTGGTCGCCGCGACGGCGGCGCTCACCGTCGACGACCGGCAGCGGCTGCTGGCCGTCGACGACACGGCGGGCCGGCTCCGCGCCGAGCTGCGGTTGCTCAACCGCGAGGCGGCTCTCCTGCGCCAGGTGCGGGCGGTTCCGGTGCCGCTGTCGGAGCTGGCGTCGCCACCGACGCCCAACTGAGACCGGCGTCGGGCGCCGGCTCCGGGCGCAGCGACGGCCACCGGGACCAGCCGGCCAGCAGCGTGTACGCGACGGCGGCGCCGAACGCGGGGAGCAGCAGGTCGCCGTGCGGCACGGGCAGCGCGCCGAGGAACCAGTCGATCCCCCCGGCGCGCAGGTCGGCCGGCTTGGTGAACGCCTGCCCGTCCGGGGCGGTGGCCAGCAGCCGGTCGAACGTCCCGAGGCCGATCCGCCGCCCCACCTGCCACGCCACGACGGCCGCCGCGAAGGCGCCGAGCACCGCGCTGGCCAGCCCCACCGGCCCGCGCTGTCGGCGCAGCACGAACCAGAGCGCGAGGCCGGCGAGCACACCGAAGCCGAGGCCGAGCAGGCTGAACCAGCCGTCCGCCGCGATCGGCTGCTCCGGCTGCGGCAGACCGTAGACCGCCCCGTCCGGGGTCTTGATCACGGGGGTGTCCGGCGCGACCGCCGCCCAGAGCAGACCGAGCGGTACGCCCAGCACCGCGAGCGCCACACCGGAGCCGACGGCTCCGGCCCAGGCCCGCCCCCGCGAGCCCGGTGCCGGCGCGGCGCCCATCGCCGCGGCGTCGACTCCGGCGGCCGGCGGCGCCGTGGTCGGGCCGAGCCGCGGGTCCGCGAGCCCGCCTCCCGGCACCGCCGGGCCGGTGACCGCCGGGCCGGTGACCGCCGGGCCGTTGACCGCCGGGGGCGGGCCGGCCGCCGGAGGCGTCCCCGCCGCAGGCGTCCCCGGGGTGGGGGCGTCCGGCTCCGGGTCGGCCGGGGCGGCCGCCGGAGGCGCGGGACGGGCGGGTTCGCCGGGACGGGCGGCGGGTCGGTCGGCGTCGGGGGTGTCCGGGCTCACCCGATGATCCTCTCAGGCGGGCGTACGGGCGCGGGTGCCGGTGGGGTCACACCCCCCTCACCGGGCGAAGGGCTCCAGCATCACCGCGGCGGCGCGCAGCCAGGCGTCCCGCGTCTCCGGCTGGAGCTGGTGGTACTCGATCGACGACCCGGTCTCCAGCGCCGGGTCGTACGGCACCACGGCCACGGCACGGGTGCGGCTCGCGAAGTGCCGCTCCAGGTCGGCCTGCAACGCCGACCGCCCGGGCGTCGGGCAGGAGATCAGCGTGACGGCGTTCTCGGCCAGCTCGCCCATGCCGACCTCGTGCAGCAGGTCGAGCATCCAGTCGGCGCTGAACGCCGCGTCCTCGCGGGGAACGGTGGTGACCACGAGCTGGTCGGCGGCCTGCATCACGGTGCGCCAGTTGGGGCTCTCCACGTTGTTGCCGGTGTCCACACAGACCACCTCGTGGGTGCGGCGCAGCAGCTCCAGCACCCGCCGGACGGTGAACTGGTCGAGCCGCTGCGCGAACCGGGGGCTCTCCTCGCCGGCCAGCACGTCGTACGAGCCGTCGGACGCGTGCCGGAGGAAGTCGTCGAGACGCTCGTGCAGGGCGTCGCCGTCGAGGATCTCGATCTGGGCCAACTCGCTGATCAGGTGCCGGATGGTCCGGGCGTGCCGGGCGCTTCCCGCGCGCAGCCCGAGCGTGCCGCGCAACTCGTTGTCGTCCCAGGCCAGGACGCCCCGCCCGCGGACGCTGCCGACGGTGGCCGCGGCGAGCACCGTGGCCGTCGTCTTGTGCACGCCACCCTTGGGGTTGGCGAAGGCGAGCACCCGCGGGGTGCCCAGCTCGCCGCGCAGCACCGCCTTGGCGCGCTCCACCTCCGGGTCGGGCGCGGGTGGACGCCACCCGGCCCGGGCCGGGTACCCGCGGTCGGCGACCGCGGGCGGCGCGGCCGGTGCCGGCGGCGCGGGGACGGGCGGTGGCAGGGCGGGCGTGGGCGGCGGAGCGACCGCCGGGACCGGCGGAGCGGCGTAACCCGTCGCGGACCGGTAGTCGGTCTCCAGCAGGGCGTAGCGGGACTCGCCCGCTGGCGGCTCGTGCCGGTAGCCGTTCTCCAGCAGCGCGTACCGCGACTCCGGCGGCTCGGGGCGCCGCTGCTCGGGCACCCGGTACGCGGGCTCGCCCGGATATCCCGACTCCGGTCGGACCGGATATCCCGGCTCCGGCCCGCTGGGGTATCCCGGCTCCGGCCCGCTCGGGTAACCCGGCTCCGGCCCGCTCGGGTAACCCGGCTCCGGGCGGTACGCCGGCTCGGCCCGGTAGGCCGGGTCGACCCGGTACGTGGCCCCGGCCCGGTAACCGGGCTCGGCGCCGTACGCCGGCTCGCCCGGCTGGTGAACGGCGGACGCCCGGCCGGCGTAACCGTTGCTCGCCGAGCGCCGCGGCAGCGGCTCCGGCGGAGGCAGCGGCTCGGGCGGAGCCAACGGCCGCGGCGGCGGAAGTGGCTCCTCGACCCGCCGGTCGGGCTCGGGCTGCTCGGCGCCCCGGCCGGCGTGGCGGGCACGGTCGAGCAGCGCCCGCCACCGCGGCGCCGGTTCGGCCGCCCGGCCCCAGCCGGTCTCGCTGCCCTCCACGGCTCGCCTCCCCAGCGCGATCGATCTCCGCCTGACAGGCTACGAAGGAAACACTATTCGGACCACACCGACCCGCGCACAACCCGCCCGCCGGTCCAGGACGCGGCCGACGCCGTCGGGGCGTCAACCGGGGCGTCCGGCGAGGTGGTGACGGCCGCCGGCGGCGACGGGGGCGCCGTCGACGGCGTCGGCGGGGGTGACGAATCCGTCACGATTGGCGCGGGTTCCGACGATTCACCCACCGTCGGGGTGGGTCGCGCCGGGAGTGTCCCGCCCGTCCCCGGCGACGTGGCGGGCGGGTGCGCCCCACCCGACGGTGCCGGCGCGGGCAGCGCCGCGTCGGCCGGCGGCCGGACCACGTCGCGCTGCTCGGGCAGCGGCGGGGTGAACACCGTCCGCTCCAGCCGCTGCACCTCCGGCGCGGGGTCGACCGCACGGACGGCCCGGCGGCCGGCGACGGCCCGCAACGCGGACGGCTGCGCGCGCACCACGGCGGCGTAGACGCAGGCGCAGCCGGCCCGGTAGGCCGCCGCCTCCGCGGCGGCGACCTCGGCGCCGCTCGCGTACACCTGGCGCAGCTCGACGTCGCCGCTCGCGGCGGCGCGGGCCCGGTAGTCGGCGACCTCCCGGTCCTTCCGGGCGGCCAGGGCCGTCATCCCGGCGGCCACGTCGTCGGGCACGCGCAGCGCCGGGATCCGGACGATCTCGGTCTGCCGGCCGGGCAGCGGCACCCGCCCGAACACGGCGGAGACCGACACGTCCCCGAGCACCGGGGCCAGACGCTGCGGCGGCAGGTAGCTGTCGAGCGAGACCAGGGCGTAGGTGCCGTCCGCCGTGGCCTCCCGCAGCGCGGCGAGGTCGGCGGCCGCGGCGCGCAGGTAGCCCGGAACCGAATCACCGTCGACGACCCCCACCCGGGTCACCTCGCCGACCGTCGGATCCCCGACGGGCCGGTCGTCGGTCACCCAGACCGCGGTGAGCAGCACCGCCGCGGCCGACACCAGCGCGGCCCCGGTGAGCACGCCGGAGCGGGCCGGGGCCTGCCCGAGACGCGCCACCGCCCGCGTCAGGGGCGGCAGCAGCCGGTGGTCGAGCTGGCGCAGCAGATCGCCGGCGCGCACGGGCGGGTCCCCTCGTCGGTCGGTGTCCGGGCGGGTTGCCGCGTCAGTCGCGGAGGATCCCGAGCGCCCGTTCCAGGTCGTCAGGGTAGTCGCTGACGAAGCGGACCTCGTCCCCCGTTCGGGGGTGCACGAAGCTCAACTCGCGGGCGTGCAGCCACTGCCGTTCCAGGCCGAGCCGGGCGGCCAGCGTCGGGTCCGCCCCGTACGTGAGGTCGCCCACACACGGGTGGCGCAGCGTCGAGAAGTGCACCCGGATCTGGTGGGTTCGGCCGGTCTCCAGCCGGACGTCGACGAGGCTGGCCGCCGGGAACGCCTCGAGGGTGTCGTAGTGGGTGATGCTCGGCTTGCCCCCGGAGACCACCGCCCAGCGGTAGTCGTGCGTGGGGTGCCGGTCGATCGGGGCGTCGATGGTGCCGCGCAGCGGGTCCAGGTGGCCCTGCACCACGGCGTGGTAGCGCTTCTCCACCTCGCGGTACTTGAACGCCCGCTTCAGCGCGGTGTACGCCTGCTCGCTCTTGGCCACCACCATGATCCCGGTGGTGCCCACGTCGAGGCGGTGCACCACGCCCTGCCGCTCGGCCGCGCCGCTCGTGGAGATGCGGTGGCCGATCGCCGCCAGCGCGCCGATCACCGTCGGGCCCGTCCACCCCGGACTGGGGTGCGCGGCGACGCCCACGGGCTTGTCCACCACCACGATGTCGTCGTCGGCGTAGATCACCCGCAGGCCGGGCACCGCCTGCGGCACCACGGTCGGCGGCGCGGCCGGCGCGGGCAGGGTGACCTCCAGCCAGGAGCCGGCCTTCACCTTGTGGGAGTTGGGCCGCACCGCGCCGTCGACCAGCGCGTCACCGGCGTCGACCAGGGCCGCGGCGGCGGTGCGGGACAGCCCGAAGAGACGGGACACCGCCTGGTCCAGCCGCATGCCGTCGAGGCCGTCGGGCACGGGCAGCGAACGCTGGTCGCCGCCCGCGGCGAACGCGGAGGTCATGCGCGCTCCCGCTGCTCGGCGCCGGTCACGGCCGGGTCCTGCGCGGGTCGGCCGTCACGGCCGACCCGCCCGCCGTCGCGCTGGCGGCCGGTGAGCTCCAGCAGCACGGCGAGCACCACACCGCAGACCAGCGAGCTGTCGGCCAGGTTGAAGACCGGGAAGTACTCGCCGAACGGGCCGAAGACGCTGATCATGTCGACCACGTGGCCGACGAAGTGCCCCGGAGCCCGGAAGATGCGGTCCATGAGGTTGCCGAGCGCCCCGCCGAGCACCAGGCCCAGCGAGATCGCCCACGGGGTCGACCGCAGCCGCACCGCCATCCAGCCGATCCAGCCGATGACCGCGATGGTGATGAGCGGGAACACCCACGTGTGGTCGGAGCCGATGCTCCAGGCGGCCCCGCTGTTGCGGACGAGGTTGAGATAGATGAGGCCGCCCAGCAGCCGCACCGGCTCGCGGTCGGTCAGGTTGACCAGCGCCAGGTGCTTGGTGAGCAGGTCGAGGAGCAGGGCGACCAGCGCGGTGCCGGCGAGGATCGCGACGGCTGCGGGCCGGGGCCGCGGGCCCCTCGGCTCGGCGCTGCCGGACCCGGCGGACGGTGCTGCGCTCATCTGCTCCCCATCGACACTCTCGACGGTGATCAGCCACCGTCTCCGTCGGCGCCGGGAAGCGACGTCAGCGCCGCTCCTCCAGCTGCTTGCAGGTCACGCAGAGGGTGGCCGACGGGAAGGCGGCGATCCGCTCCACCGGGATCGGGTTGCCGCACCGCTCGCACCAGCCGTAGCCGCCCTCGTCGAGCCGTTCGAGTGCCCGCTCGACCTGCGTGATCCGTTCCAGAATGCTGTTGGCGAGGGAGATCTCCTGCTCCCGCTCGAACGTCTTCGTGCCGGTGTCGGCCTGGTCGTCCCCGGCCGAGTCGGTCAGCCGGTCGCGCTGCAGCTCGGTGATCTCGCTCAGCGTCTGATCGTACTCGGCGCGGAGCTCGTCGCGCCGCGCCGCCAGGGCCGCCCGGATCTTCTCGGTCTCCGCCGCGCTGCGGGTGGGCTTCGCCGCCGCCTTGCGGCCGGCGGTCCTGGTGTCGGCTGGCTTCGCCATCGTCGCTCCCTCGGCCGCGGAACCGCGGTGATCCGCGGCGCCTGGACAGGGGGCGCCGACCCGGGCGTCCCCCCACGTACGAAAAGGGGCGCGCGGCGACCACCGCCGCGCACTCCAGAGGTTGGCAAGAATACGGAACGTACAGGCGTCCGACAACGTGCCGCACCGACGCACCGCTATTCAGCCCCAAGCCCCACCTAACCGGGGCAAAAGGAACGCTAGCAGATCAACCGTCCCGATCATCGCCGTACTCGCCAAACCACCGGGCCAGCCGACCCCGCCGGCTGACGGCGCGCAGCCGGCGTTCCGCCTCGTCGCGCACCCCGCCGATGGCGACGATGAGCAGGCTGTCGCCGGTCTTCAGCCGGGTGTCCGGCCCGGGTACGAACCCCGCCCCGTCGCGCAGCACGAGGGTCACGGACGCGCCCAGCGGCAGGCGCAGCTCGTCGACGTGCACCCCGGCCAACCGCGAGCCCGGCGGCACCTCGAGTTGCAGCAGGTCGGCCCGCATCCGCTCCAACGGCGCCGTCTCGACGTGGATCTCCGCCGCCTCGGCCGGCGCGGTCACCCCGAGTCGACGGGCCACCGGCGCGAGCGTCGTGGTCTGGAGCAGCGTGAAGATCACCACCAGCACGAAGACCGCGTCGAAGAGCCGTTCGGCCCCGGATACGTGCTCCGACAACGGGATCGTGGCCAGCACGATCGGCACGGCGCCCCGCAGCCCCGCCCAGGACAGGAACGCCTGCTCGCGCGGTGCGACCCGGAACGGGAGCGCGGACACGGCCACGGACAGCGGCCGGGCCACGAGGACGAGGGCCAGCCCGGTCACGATCGCGGGGAGCACCGCCGCGTCCAGCCGCGCCGGCGACACCAGCAGCCCGAGCAGCACGAAGAGGCCGATCTGGGCCAACCAGGCGAGCCCGTCGGCGAAGCCGAGGATCGCCTGCCGGTGCGGCAGCCGGGAGTTGCCGAGCAACACCCCGGCCACGTAGACGGCGAGGAAGCCCGAGGCGTGCAGCACCGCGCCGGCCCCGTACGCCAGCACGGTGAACCCCACAACCCCGATGGGGTACAGCCCCGCCGAGGGCAGCGCGCCGCGGCGCAGCGTCCACCGGCCGGCCAGCCCGGCGGCGACGCCGACCGCCGCGCCGACGGCCAGTTCGTACCCGACGACGCCGACCTCGTACCACCACGGGTGGTCGACGCCCTCCCGGGACAGCAGCACCACGAGCAGCACGACGGGCGCGTCGTTCATGCCGGACTCGGCCTCGAGGGTCGCCACCAGCCGGGGCGGCAGCCGCAGCCGGCGCAGCGTGGCGAAGACCGCGGCGGCGTCGGTCGAGGAGAGCACCGCGCCGTAGAGCAGCGCGAGCCGCCAGTCCAGCCCCAGCAGGAAGTGGACGGCCACGCCGACCACCACGATGCTGACCACCACGCCCACGGTGGAGAGCGCGGCGGAGAGCCCGAGCACCGGGCGCAGCGTGCTCCAGCGCGCGGTCAGCCCGCCCTCGGCGATGATCACGATGAGCGCGCAGAAGCCGAGCGTACGGGTGAGGTCGGCGTCGTCGAAGCGAATGCCCAGTCCGGCCTCGCCGATGGCCACGCCGAGCGCCAGGTAGAACAGGAGGCTCGGCACGCCGAGACGGCTGGACAGCCGGACGGCCCCGACCGCCACCAGCAACACGGCCGCGCCCACGAGCAGCGCGGAGTCCAGCCCCGGTGTCACGGTTGCCTGACCCGGGCGTTCCTCACTCGGCGGATCCGTCGCGCAGCCGGCGCAGCACCGCGGGCAGTTCGGGGGCGGGCCGCTCGACGAGGAAGAGCTTGTCCCGGCTGGCGGCCCCGGTGCGCAGCGACACGGCGGCCGGCCGGACGCCCAACGCGCCGGCGAGAGCCCGGCGAGCCGCCTCGGTGGCCCGCCCGTCGACGGCCGGGGCGTTCACGGCGATGACGAGGGCGGGCCCGTGGGGACCGTCGAACCGGCCGCCGACCCGGGACCGGGCGGCGCCCGGCTTCACCCGGACCGCCACGGTCAGCGTGTCGTCGGTGGGCACCGGACCTCCGCTCAGCTCGGCCGGGCGTCGGCGAGCAGCGCGGTCGCCGGCGCGCAGTGCGCGCACGGGGTGAAGCCCAGCGCGGCGGCCTCGGCCACCGGCAGCGACTCGTGAGCCCGCCCCACGAGATGCGCGCAGTCGGCAAGGTGGTAGCGGGGCCGGCCGTCGACCACCCGCACCTCGTCCGGCAGTTTGGCGACGGCCAGCGCCTCGGCCGGGGTCACCGCCTCGGCGCCCGGCTCGTCGTCGTACGTCCCCGCGGTGCCCCACGGGGACGGCTCGCCGTCGGCCGGCGGGGCGGGCGGTTGCCGCCACCCGCCACCGGTACCGACCGTCGGAGGAACGTGCTGGATCGGGATCTCCGGCTCGACCAGCGGCGGGCCGTACGCGCCGTCCGGCGCGGCCATCCCGGCCATCGTGGTCGCGTCGGCCGTCGGCGTCGTGCCGGGCGCCGGGGTGGTCACCGGCTCCCACCGACCGGACCGACCCGGACCCGTCGTCGCCCGGTTGGCGGCCGCCTGGCGGGCACCCACCACCAACGCGACGGCGGCCAGCAGACTGGCCGCGATCGAAATGATCAGCATCTCGCTGGAGCCACTGGCCAGACCGAGCACCAGGAGGACCAGTGCGACGAGGATGAGCAGGAGATTTGCGACTATCACGGCTCACCCCCGCCGCGTCGTGCGGTCCAGGCTCGGTCGGCGACCGTCACGATCCGACGGCCGCCGACCGGGAATCAGCGACCGGCCTCGAGAGCGCCGGAGCGACCGCCACCGTAGGAGCTGGCGAGACCGGCGGTGGCCAGCCCGTTGCCGCCCGCGACCCGGCCGCCCTCCGAGCGGGTCATCTCGGCCTCCAGGCCCTGGCCGCGACCGTCGAGGTCGCGCAGCTGACTCTCCAGGTACGCCTTGAGGCGGGTGCGGTACTCCCGCTCGAACTGCTTGAGCTCCTCGATGTGCTTCTGCAGCGCGGTGCGCTTGGCGTCCAGGCCGCCCATGGCCTCCTGGTGCCGCTGGCGGGCGTCCCGCTCCAGCGCGTCGGCCTTCGCCCGCGCCTCGCGGGTGACCTCCTCGGCCTTGGACCGGGCCTCGGACAGAAGCTGGTCGGCCTCACGGCGGGCGTCCGAGACGTGGTCGTCGGCCGTCCGCTGGGCCATCATGAGCACCCGCAGGGCCTGCTGCTCGCCGTCGCCGACGGCCGCCGCGGCCGCGGCGCCACCGGCGGCGCGGACCTGCTCCAGCTCGGCCTGCATGGCGCGGGCGGCCTGCTCGGCCGCTGCCTTGTCGCGCTGGATCCGGTCGAGCTGGGCCTTGACGTCGTTGAGCTCCGCCGCGAGGCGGGCATCACCGCCGGGGCCGGCGGGGGCGCCGCCACGGCCGCCGCGCTCCACCTGGGCGCGCAGCTCGTTGTTCTCCTCGATGAGACGGGCGAGCTCGCGCTCGACCTCGTCCAGGAAGGCGTCGACCTCCTCCTCGTCATACCCCCGCTTGCCGATCGGCGGCTTTTTGAAGGCGACGTTGTGGACGTCGGCCGGGGTCAGCGGCATCGAAACTCCTCGGGTCAGTTGCGGCCGCGATAGCGCGTCGGTCATCAGGCGGTCCTGACGATCGACGGCTCTAACACGAACTCCATCAGCACGAACAGGATAACCAGGAGCACAAGGGAGGCCAGGTCGATGCTCACGGTACCAATCCGCAGCGGAGGGATCACACGCCTCAACGCGCTGAGAGGGGGATCAGTGACGCTCCACACGGATTCCAGTCCCGCCGATGCGCCACGTCCCGGTTGCCAGCGCCGGCCGTACTGGAGGACGGCGCTCAGGACAAACCGGGACAGGAGAAGGAGCAGGAAGACATACAGGATCAGGTACAGGACCTGAAGCAGGATCGACAACACGACAGGCGACGTCCCTCGGCTCGGGCGGGGGTCAACTCAGACTGAAAAATCCGCCCTCAGCGATCTTGGCCTTGTCCTCCGCGGTGACCTGGACGTTGGCCGGTGAGAGCAGGAACACCCGATTGGTCACGCGCTCGATCGTACCGCGCAGCCCGAAGGCCAGCCCGGCGGCGAAGTCCACCAGACGGCGGGCGTCCGCCTCGTCCATCTCGGTGAGGTTGATGATCACGGGGACGCCGTCGCGGAAGTGCTCGCCGATGGTGCGCGCCTCGCGGTACGTGGTCGGGTGCAGCGTCGTGATCTGGTAGCGCTGCTCCTCGTCGGCCACGACCGCCCGCTCCCGCGGGGTCGCCTGCGGCGCCAGCGCCAGGTTGTCCCGCGTGTGGTAGGTCAGCGCACCGGAGGTCTCGCCCGTGGACCGGGTGATCGACCGGACGCTGGAGCGCTCGGACCGCTCCGGGCGCTCGGGCTCGGCCCGGTCGGTCTCCGGCGCGCGGCCGCTCGTCCGCTCGCTCAGCCGGCCGCGCTCGCCCAGCCGCGGACGCGGCGCCGGAGGCTCCTCGGCGTCGTCCTCGTCGTCGTCGGCGAACTCCTCGGCGTACCGGCTCTGCCGGTAGCGCGAGTCGCGGTAGCCACCCTTGTCGTAGCCACCGTCCTCGTAGGCCCGCTCGTCGTCCTCTTCGACCAGACCGAGCCAGACCCCCGCCTTGCGCAGTGCACCCATCCCGCGCCCTTCCATCCGCCGTGCGGCACACGCCCCCGTGCCGTGTCGCCTGTCGCGAGTGGACCTTTCCCTGCCCACCGGACCGGAGCGGCAATCCACTGACACGCGATTCGCGTCGCGTGTCACGACCCCCGACAACGGGACGCCGCCCCTGAAAACAACACCGATGTAATTTGCTTCTTTCGCGGTCAGGCTACCGCAGCGTGGGGCGCATTCCGAGCAACGCGCTGCCAACGCGGACATGTGTCGCGCCGTATCGGATCGCGATTTCCAGGTCACCGCTCATTCCGGCCGAGAGCGCGACCGCTCCCGGGTGGACCGAACGGAAACTCTCGTACACCTCGGCCAGCCGCGCAAAGGCCCGCTCCGGCTCCCACCCCAGCGGCGCGACCGCCATCAGCCCGGCCAGCCGGAGGCCGGGCGCCGTCGCCACCGCCTCGGCCACCGGCCCCAGCCCGGCGTCCGGATCGGCCGAGTCGGGCAGTGCCCCGCCACGGGCCGGGTCGCCGTCGATGCTCACCTGGACCAGCGCGGGAAGCGGCCCGTCCCGCCCGGTCGCCGCGGCGTCCAGCGCCCGGGCCAGCCGGACGCTGTCCACCGACTGCACGACGTCGGCGTACCGGACCACCGATCGGGCCTTGTTGCGCTGCAGGCGGCCGATGAAGTGCCAGCGCGGCGTCACACCGGCCGCCGCCACCTCGTCGGCCTTGCCGGCCGCCTCCTGGTCGCGGTTCTCCCCCACGTCCGTCACCCCGAGGTCGGCCAGCGCCACCACGTCCGAGGCCGGGTACGTCTTGGTCACCGCGATCATCGTGACCTCGGCGCGGTCGCGCCCGGCCGCCGCGCACGCGTCGGCGATCCGGGCGCGGACGCGCGCGAGGCCGGCCGCGAGTTCGGCGCGGCGATCCGGCCGTACCGTGGTCGAGCTGTCGGTCATCGGCGGAACTCAGGACCCGTTCTTGAGGAAGTCGGGAACGTCGACGTCGTCGAAGAGCACCCGCCGCGGCGACTGCTGCGGCGCCGGCATGGCCGGCGGTGGCGCAACCGGCGGGCTCTGCGGCGCCGGCTGGTTCTGGTTGGTCTTCCGCGCCGGCTCGGCCGCCTTGTAGGCCGGCGCGCCGCCGTCGAAGCCCGCCGCGATGACCGTCACCCGCACCTCGTCGCCGAGAGCGTCGTCGATGACCGCGCCGAAGATGATGTTCGCGTCCGGGTGGGCCGCGTCGGTGACCAGCTGCGCCGCGTCGTTGATCTCGAACAGACCGAGGTCGGAGCCGCCGGCGATGGAGAGCAGCACCCCCCGGGCGCCGTCCATGCTCTGCTCCAGCAGCGGGCTGGAGATGGCCGCCTCGGCCGCCTCCACGGCGCGGTTCTCACCACGGGCGCTACCGATGCCCATGAGCGCGCTGCCCGCGCCGCTCATGACGCTCTTCACGTCGGCGAAGTCCAGGTTGATCAGACCCGGCGTGGTGATCAGGTCGGTGATGCCCTGCACACCGGAGAGGAGCACCTGGTCGGCGGTGCGGAACGCGTCCATCATGCTGATGTTGCGGTCGCCCAGTGCCAGCAGCCGGTCGTTCGGGATCACGATCAGCGTGTCGCACTGGTTGCGCAGCTCGTCGATCCCGGCCTCGGCCTGCACCTGGCGGCGCTTGCCCTCGAACGAGAACGGCCGGGTCACCACACCGATGGTGAGCGCGCCGAGCTTGCGGGCGATGTTCGCCACGACGGGCGCGCCGCCGGTGCCGGTGCCGCCCCCCTCGCCGCAGGTCACGAAGACCATGTCGGCGCCCTTGAGCACCTCCTCGATCTCGTCGCGGTGGTCCTCGGCGGCGTTCTTGCCGACGTCCGGGTTGGCGCCGGCGCCGAGCCCGCGGGTCAGCTCGCGGCCGACGTCGAGCTTGACGTCGGCGTCGCTCATCAGCAGCGCCTGCGCATCGGTGTTGATCGCGATGAACTCGACGCCCTTGAGCCCAACCTCGATCATGCGGTTGACGGCGTTCACGCCGCCGCCACCGATGCCGACGACCTTGATGACCGCCAGGTAGTTGTGCGGAGGTGTCATCTGAAGGTCCTTTCCCCCTCGAGATTGGCATGGGCCGGCCCCACACGGCTTGGCCAGGTCAGCGGTCGACGTCGGCAGTCCCCACGAGGATCAGGGATGAACCCTCACCCTCTACTAGAGGCTTACAGTTATGTCAACCACTGATCCTCTTCGGGGCAACGTAAGCGTCCCCGCCCCAGGAGCCAAGGACCCACCCGGCGTGTCGCCCCCCGGAGCGGGACGGCTCACGTCCGTCGCCCCCTTTCCGCGGGTGGCGTCAGCGGAACGTGACCACGTCCGGGGCGCTCACGTCGATCGTCTTCGCCCGCTGGGCGAGCAGCGCCGTCGCGACCCGCGCCTTGTCGGCGCCCCGGGACGCGTCCCCCCAGACGACCGTGCGGCCGCCGCCCAACCGGACCTTGATCAGGGCCAGGCTCTCCACGGTCACGTCGAGGAGCGCGGCGCGCAGCTCCGGGGTGAGCACGCCCAGCACGTCCACGGCGGCCCGTGTGCCGGGATCGTCCGCGCCAGGGCGGGCGACCCGGATCAGCGGCAGGTCGCCCGGGCGCGCGTCCAGCGTCTGGAACACCGTCCCCGTACGGTCGATCACCGCGAACGCCTCCGCCTGCGGGACGACCGCCAGCGGCTTGCGTTCGACCACCCGCACGACCAGCGCGCCCGGCCAGTCCCGGCTGACCGTCGCGCTCTCGACCGGCGCGAGCGCGCCGACGCGGCGGGCCGTGGCCGCCAGGTCCACCTTGGCCAGCGGGATCCCGTCCGGGACCCCGGCCGCGTCGCGCACCTGCACCGGGGTGACCAGCCGGGCGCCCTCCACCCGGACCTCGCGGACCCCGAACAGACCGGTGCCGAGCACCGTCCAGGCCACCAAACCGGCGAGCGCGAGGATCCCCGCCGCGACCGCCCAGGGCAGCGCGGCCCGCATCCGGCGTTGCCGGGCCCGCCGCATGAAACGCCGGGTCGACGGGGGCACCGCGTCGCTGCCGGCCCGCACCAACTGCCACCGGCGGACGACCGGCCCGCGCCGGCCGGCGGCCTCCGCGCCCCTGGTCCGCCCGCGGGCGGGCCCCGGGCTCATCCGGCCGCGGGCGCCGAGCCGTCCGGGGCCACGGCCTCGCCGCCGGTCGCCGCGCCACCGGACACCGTGCCCCCGACGGCCACGGTGCCCTCGGGCGCCGACGTGCCGGCCGGTGATCCGCCCTCCGCCCGGGCCAGCAGGGCGTCCAGCAGCTGGTCGCCCATCAGCGAGATGGGCGGCGCGCCCATGGTCACCACCACGTCGCCGGGGCGGGCCCGGCGGGCCACCTCCACGGGCGCCGCGTCCCAGGAGTCGACGAACACCTTGTGCTCGGCGGGCAGCGGCACCGCCTCGACGAGCGCCACCGAACCCTCGCCGGGCTGGCGCAGCTCGCCCGGCCCGAAGACCTCGAGCAGCACCAGCTCGTCCGCGATCGCGAGCGCCTCGGCGATCTCCGCCTGCAGGTCCCGCGTCCGGTAGAGCCGGTAGGGCTGGAAGACGACGACGAGCCGGCCGTCCCCGGCCACCTCGCGCAGCGTCTGCAGGGCCAGTGTCATGGACGTCGGGTGGTAGGCGTACTCGTCGTACACCAGCACGCCGTCGGCCACGCCCTTGCGCTCGAAGCGCCGGCGCACGCCGGGGAACGCGGCCAGCGCGGCCTCCGCCGCCGGCAGCGGCAGCTCCAGCAGGTACGCGGCCAGCACGGCCGAGGCGCTGTTGAGCCCCATGTGCCGCCCCGGGACCGGCAGGCGGAACTCGCCCAGCGACCGGCCGTCGATCTCGGCGAGGTAGCGCACGCCCTGCGCCGACGAGGCGATGTCACGGAGGCGCAGGTCGGCGTCGGCCGCCTCGCCGTACTTGTGCACCCGCCGGCCCTCGGCGCGCAGCGTCTCGGCCAGCCGCCGCCCGCCCGGGTCGTCCGCGCAGGTGATGATGAACCCCTCGGGGTCGGTGAGGCGCGCGAACTCGACGAACGCCGCCTCCAGGGTCGCGTAGTCGCCGTAGGTGTTGAGGTGGTCGGCCTCGACGTTCGTGATGATCGAGACGTACGGCCGGTAGATCAGGAAGGAGCGGTCGCTCTCGTCGGCCTCCACCACGAAGTACTCGCCGGTGCCGTGGTGGGCGCCCGAGCCGACCTCGGAGATCTCCCCGCCGATCACGAACGACGGATCGGTGCCGGCCCGCTGCAGCACCATGGTCACCATGGAGGTGGTCGTGGTCTTGCCGTGCGTCCCGGCCACCGCCACCGCCCGCCGGCCGGTCATCGCGGCGGCGAGCGCCTCCGAGCGGTGCAGCACCCGCAGGCCACGCCGCCGCGCCTCGACCAGTTCCAGGTGGTCCTGCGGAATGGCCGAGGAGTAGACGACGGTGTCCACGCCGTCGAGGTTGGCCGTCTCGTGGCTCATGTGGATGGTGCCGCCCAGCGCCCGCAGCCCGGCGAGGGACGGCCACTCGCGCAGCTCGCTGCCGGACACCGGGATGCCGCGGGTCAGGAAGAGCCGGGCCAGCCCGCTCATCCCGACGCCGCCCACACCGATGAGGTGGATGGTGCCGAGATCCTCGGCCGTGAGCGTGCCGGCCGGGGTGAACTGCGCGGTCATCGGGCCACCGCCTCGTAGACGAAGTTCAGCAGCGCCACGTCGCCGTCGCGCCGCCCGTACGCCGCCGCGGCCGTACCCATGGCGGCGAGCCGCTGCGGGTCGCGGACGAGCGGGATGACCGTACGCTCCAGCCACGCCGGGGTCATTTCGGCGTCGTCGACGAGCAGCCCACCGCCGGCCTCCACCACGGGCAGCGCGTTGCGCTTCTGCTCCTGGTTGCTGTGCGGGTACGGCACGAAGACGGTGGGCAGGCCGATCGCGGAAACCTCGGCCACGGTCATCGCCCCACCCCGGGCGAGCATGAGGTCCGCGGCGGCGTAGCCCAGCTCCATCTCCGACAGGTAGGGCAGGGTCACGTACGGGACCGGCAGGTCGGTGGGGACCGGCACCGGCTCGTTGCGGGCGCCCATCACGTGCAGCACCTGCACGCCGTTGCGGGCCAGCTCCTTCGCGGCGCCGGCGACGGCGAGGTTGATCGAGCGGGCGCCCGACGAGCCGCCGGCGACGAAGAGCACCGGCAGGTCCGGGCGGAGCCCGAAGTGCGCCCGGGCGGTGTCGCGCAGCGCGGCCCGGTCGAGCCCGGCGATGCTGCGGCGCAGCGGCACACCGACCACCGTGGCGTCGCGCAGCGACTCGGCCTGCGCCGGCTGGTGCGGGAAGCCGACCGCGACGTTCTTGGTGAACTTCATGCCGAGCCGGTTCGCGACGCCCGGCGGCACGTTCACCTCGTGGATCACCATGGGCAGCTCGCGGCGCCAGGCGGCGAGGTAGGCCGGCACGGAGACGTACCCGCCGAAGCCGATCACCACGTCGGCCTGCACCTCGTCGATCACCTTGCCCGCGGCGCGGGCCGCGGTCCACATCCGGCCCGGCGTGCGGACCAGGTTCATGTTGATCGAGCGGGGCAGCTGGTAGGCGGGGATCGTCCGCAGGTCGTAGCCCTGCGGCGGGATCAGCTCGTTCTCCATCCCCCGGGGTGTGCCCAGGCAGGTGATGCGGACGCCGGGGTCGTGTCGGCGCAGGCAGTCGGCGAAGGCGAGCAGCGGGTAGACGTGCCCCCCGGTGCCACCTCCCGCGAGCACCACCGAACGCAGCGGACCCATCAGCGTCTCCTCTCGCTCGCCGTCCCGCTGCGCGCCCGGGCCTGCCGGGCGCCGCGGGGTGCGGCCTTGTCGTCCTCCCGCCGCTGCCGTGCCCGGGGCACGGTCCCTCGGGCAGCCGGGGGCGGCGCCGTCCGGCGCCGTCCGGGAAGCGGCGGCAACGGGGCCCAGAGTAGTCGGACCCACCGGGCTGGCGGACGGGCATGCAGCGCTCTGGCCGCATCGGGTTCGGCCCGGGCGAAGGAGGCGAGCATGCCGACCGCGGCGAGCATGACGACCAGGGCGCTTCCGCCGTCGGAGATGAACGGCAGCGGAACGCCGGTCAGTGGCAGCAGGCCGACCACGCCGCCGACGTTGATCACGGCCTGGCCGACCAGCCAGGTGGTCACCGCGGCGGCGGCGAGCCGGCGGAACGGGTCGTCGACCCGGCGGGCGATCCGCAGCCCGGTGTAGGCGAGCACGGCGAAGAGGCTGAGCACCACGACGCAGCCGACAACGCCCAGCTCCTCGGCCACGATGGCGAAGATGAAGTCGTTGTGCGCCTCCGGCAGCCAGTTCCACTTGAGGCTGCCCTTGCCGAGCCCGACTCCGAACCAGCCGCCGTGCTCGATGGCGAGCCGCCCCTGGTAGATCTGCCAGCAGGGATCCCCGCACTGGTCGGGCGGCGGCGGGTTGAGGAAGTTCGTGAGCCGGGCCAGGCGGTAGTTCTCCGCGTCCTTGTCGCCGGACCCGGCGCCGAGCGAGGCGACGGCGACCAGCAGCCCGATCCCGACCAGGCCGGCCAGCGAGAGGACGCCGAAGACCCGCAGCCGCACCCCGGCCGCCCAGAGCAGGCCGATGAGCAGCGCCAGCAGGCAGATCATGGTGCCCAGGTCGTTGAAGCCGACCAGCACGAAGAGCAGGCCGACCACCGGGAAGAGCGGCGTGGCCAGTTCCCGCCACCAGCCCAGCGCCGCGCCCTTGCGCGCGAGCACGTGCGCGCCCCAGAGCACCAACGCGAACTTGGCCAGCTCGGCGGGCTGCAACTGGATGCCGCCGAGGTAGAGCCAGTTCAGGTTCGCCTCGAGGGGGCCGATCCGGGCCGAGTCCCGGCCGGCCAGCCGGGCCCAGGCGACCAGCACGTTGAGCACGAACAGGAGCCCGACCGCGACGAGCAGCAGCGGCCGGCCCAGTGAACGGTACGTCGTGGCGGGCAGCCGCTGGCACGCCCAGAACGCGATCACACCGATCACCGCGAACACGGCCTGCTTGGCCAGCGACGCCGTGGCGTCGCCGTCCTCGGCGAAGTCCCGCACGCTGGTCGCCGAGAAGACCATGGTGAGGCCGATCACCAGCAGCAGGCCGGCCGAGGAGATCAGCAGGTAGTAGGAGGCCAGCGGGCGGTCCAGCAGGCCGCGCAACGCGGCCAGCCCGCCCGCGGCGTCCAGGCCGCGCAGCGCGCCCGGCGGCGGGGCGGGCGGCTCGTCCGGGCCCCGCGGCGTCGCCGCCTCGGTGGTACGCCCGCCGCCCGGCCCCCGCCGGGACCTGGTTTCCGTGCTGCCGTCGGTTCCTCGTCCCTCCCCCACCGGGACATCATCGCGGGTGGAACGGCCGCCGGCCCCCGCAACCGCTCTCTCGGCGTGTCGGCCCGCCTCCCGCCGACCGGGCGGGAGGACGGGTCAGGTCACGTTCGCGAGGAACTCGCTGTAGAACAGGCCGAGCGCGATGGCCACACCGATGCCGGCGATGATCCAGAAGCGGACCACGATGTTGACCTCGCTCCAGCCCGCGAGCTCGAAGTGGTGCTGGAGCGGCGACATCCGGAAGACGCGCTTGCCCGTGGTGCGGAACGAGATGATCTGGATCACGACCGACATCGTGATGATCACGAACAGGCCGCCGATGATCGGCAGCAGCAGGAGCGTCCGGGTCGACATCGCCATGCCGGCGATGAGCCCACCGAGGCCCAGCGCCCCCGTGTCGCCCATGAAGATCCGCGCCGGCGACGTGTTCCACCAGAGGAAGCCGACGCAGGCGCCGGCCGCCGCCCCGGCGATCAGGGCGATCTCCAGCGGGTCGCGGACGGTGTAGCAGTACGCCTGGGTGTAGCTCGGGTCGGCGCACCAGTGCCGGTACTGCCAGAACGCGATGAGCGCGTACGCCGCGAGGACCATCACCGAGGCGCCGGTGGCCAGGCCGTCGAGGCCGTCGGTGAGGTTCACGCCGTTGGTCGTCGCCATCACCACGACGATGATGAGGATGACCGCGCCGATCTTGGTGAGGTCGAGCGCCGGGATGTCCCGGATGAAGCTCAGCGTGGTGCTGCCCACGGTCTCCGTGTTGGTCGCCGCGCCCGCGGCGTCGGTCATGCTGCTCGGGAAGTAGAGCGCCACCACGCCGAAGATGGCGCCGACGAGGATCTGGCCGAGCAGCTTGCCGCGCTTGTTGAGCCCCGCGCTGTTGCGCTTGCGCACCTTGAGGAAGTCGTCGATGAAGCCGACCGCCCCGGAGAACACCATGAGCCCCAGCAGCACCAGCGCCGTGATGGTCGGCTCGACCTGGGCGATCTGCGCGTCCGGCAGCGTGGTGAGGGCCAGGTGGCCGGCCACGTACGCGATGACCGTGGCCAGGATGAAGACCACGCCGCCCATCGTCGGCGTGCCCTTCTTGCCCTGGTGCATGGCGGGGCCCTCGGCCCGGATCGGCTGGCCGGCCTTCAGACGCGTGAAGACCTTGATCGCGATCGGGGTGCAGAACAGCGAGATGAGGAAGGCCACCCCGACGGCGACGATGACCGCCCTCACGCGGCGCCACCCCCGGTCGCCGTCCCGGGCCCCGCGTTCCCGGCGGCCGCGTCCGCGCGCAGCGCGTCCACCACGTCCCAGGTGCGGTACCGCGAGCCCTTGACCAGGACCACGTCGCCCGGCCGTAGCTCGTCACGCAGCACCTCGACGGCCGCCGCCTGATCGGTGACTACCACCGATTCTCCTCCCCAATTGCCTACCGCTGTCGCGCCCTCGTGGATCGGCGCGGCCGGCTCGCCCACCACGAGCAGCCGGTCGATGCCCAGCTCGGCCGCGAGCCGGCCGACCTCGGCGTGCCCGTCGCGCTCGTACGGGCCCAGTTCCGCCATGTAGCCCAGCACCGCGACGGTACGCCGCCCCCGGCCGAGGCTCGCCAGCGCCTTCAGCGCCGCCGACATCGAGGCCGGGTTCGCGTTGTACGAGTCGTCGATGACGGTCACCCCGTCGGGCCGGTCGAAGACGTCCATCCGGCGCGTCGACACCAGCCCCAGCTCGCCCAGGGCCTGCGCCAGCTCGGTCAGCGGCATGCCCAGCTCGCGGGCCACCGCCGCCGCGGCGAGGGTGTTGGAGACCTGGTGGCGGCCGGTCAGGCCCAGCCGCACCGGCGCGCGCCCCTCCGGCGTCACGAGGGTGTACGAGGCACGCCCCCGGTCGTCCAGCGTGACGTCCTCGGCCCGTACGTCGGCGGCGGGCGCCTCGCCGTAGCGGACCACCCGGGCGACGGTGCGCGACGCCATGGCGTCCACCAGCGCGTCGTCGGCGTTGAGCACCGCCAGGCCGTCGGCCGGCAGCGCCTCGACCAGCTCGCCCTTGGCGAGGGCGATGTTCTCCCGCGAGCCGAACTCGCCGATGTGCGACGTCCCGACGTTGAGCACCACGGAGATGCGGGGCGGCACCAGCTCGCACAGGTAGCGCACGTGGCCGATCCCGCGGGCGCCCTTCTCCATCACCAGGTACCGCGTCTCCGGCCCGGCCTTCAACGCCGTGTACGGGTGCCCGAGCTCGTTGTTGAACGACCCGGGCGGCGCGACCGTGGCGCCGAGCCGGACGGTGAGCTGGGCGATGAGGTCCTTCGTGGTGGTCTTGCCGGACGAGCCGGTCAGCCCGATCACGGTGAGGTCGGGCAGCCGGTCCACGACGGCGCGGGCCAGCCGACCCATGGCGTCGCGCGCGTCGGCCACCAGCACCATGGGCACCCCGGGCACCTCGCGGGTGCCGAGCACCGCCACGGCACCGGCCTCGACGGCCCCGGCCGCGTAGTCGTGCCCGTCCACCTTCTCGCCGGGGAAGGCGACGAACAGCCCGCCGGCGGCCACCTTGCGCGAGTCGAACTCGACGGGACCGGTGACCCGGGCCTGCGGGTCCGCCCCGACCAGCCGCCCGTCGACCGCGGCGGCCACCTCGGCCAGCGTCAGGGGGATCACCGGCGACCCGCCAGGTCGCCGAAGCGGGCGCGCAGGGCGTCGGCCAGCTCGGTGTGGTCGTCGAACGGAAGCACCTCGCCGGCGACCTCCTGGCCGCGCTCGTGGCCCTTGCCGAGCAGCGCGATGACGTCGCCCGGCTCGGCGAGCCGCACCGCCTCGGCGATGGCCGCCCGCCGGCCGTCGACCTCCTCGATCCGGGCCGGCGTGCCGGCCTGCCGCGCACCGGCGAGCACCTCGGCCCGGATCGCGGCCGGCTCCTCCGTACGCGGATTGTCGTCGGTCACCAGCACCACGTCGGCCCCCTCCGCGGCGGCGGCGCCCATCACCGGCCGCTTGCCGCGGTCCCGGTCGCCGCCGGCCCCGATCACACAGATCAGCCGCCCGGCGCTCAGCTCGCGCAGCGCGGCCAGCACGGCCACGATCGCGTCCGGCTTGTGGGCGTAGTCGACCACGCCGCGCACCGGGGCGTCCGCGGGGGTGACGAGTTCCAGCCGGCCCGGCACGCCGCCGCAGGCGGCCACCCCGGCGATCGCCGTGCCCGGCTCCACCCCGACCGCCACGAGCGCGGCGATCGCGAGCAGCGCGTTGGCCACGTTGTGCCGGCCGGGCAGCGCCACGCTCCCCGGCAGGATGAGCCCCTCCGGGCCGTGCACGGTGAACCGCTGCGCGTACCCCTCGCCACCGACCCCGTCGGCCCACCAGGTGGCGGCCGGGTCGCCGGCCGCCGAGTAGCTGACCGTGGCCGGCTTGAACAACGGCCGCAGCGCCGGGTCGTCGTGGTTGAGCACCTCCACCTCGCAGCGCCCGTCGAACAGCTGGGCCTTCGCCGCGAAGTAGTCGGCCGTGTCGGCGTGGAAGTCGAGGTGGTCGGAGCCGAAGTTGGTGTAGCCGCCGACGGTGAACCGCACCCCGCCCACCCGGCCCATGGCCAGCGCGTGGCTGGACACCTCCATGACCACCGCGGTGACGCCGCGCTCGCGCGCGGCGGCCAGCATGGCGTGCAGGTCGGTCGCCTCGGGAGTGGTCCGGACGCTGTCGATCACCAGGTCGCCGAGGCGGGTCTCCACGGTGCCGATCAGCCCGGTGGTGTGCCCGGCGGCGCGCAGCCCCGACTCGACCAGGTAGGCGGTGGAGGTCTTGCCGGCGGTGCCGGTCACGCCGATCACCGTGAGCCCGGCCGTCGGGTCGCCGTAGACGGCGGAGGCCAGCGTGCCGAGCACCGCGCGGGGGTCGGCCACCACGATCGCCGGAAGGCCCGCCGCGGCCACCGCGGGCGCGCCGGCCGGGTCGGTCAGGGCGGCCACGGCGCCGGCCGCGGCCGCGCCGGCCGCGAACTCCGCGCCGTGGCGGCGGGCGCCCGGCAGCGCCGCGTAGAGGTCACCGGGCCGGACCTCCTGGCTGGCGTGGGTGACGCCGGTCACCAGCACCTCGGTGGCGTCGGCCGGTGACGAGGCTTCCAGCCGGGCGGCGAGGTCGCCGAGCCGAATGCCGGTGACGGTACGGGGGCGAGGATTGCCGGGCACGGCGTCAGACCCTACCCGGTCGTCCGGCGCCGGCCGCACCGCCGCCCCGGTGGTTCGTGCGCACTCACCGATGATGTCCCGCCGTGCCTGCTCAGCGCGGATAGACGACGAACTTGGGCGGCGCGCCCGCCGACGGCGGCACCTTGTGGTGACGCAGGGTGAACTGCATGATCTCCTTGAACGCCGTGTTGGCGATCGCGGCGCCCCCACCGTCGGGCGCGTACGCGAAGACGGCGACCACGTAGCGGGGCTTCTCGGCCGGGGCCATCCCGATGAACGAGTTGACCTCGCCGGGCTGCTTCTTTCCGTTCTCCAGCCGCCAGCCGGTGCCGGTCTTGCCGGCCACCCGGAACCCCGGCACGGCGGCCGTCACGCCGGTGGCCCCGTCGACCGTGGTGACGGCCTCCAGCAGGCCACGCAGCGCCGCGGCGTTCTGCGGGCTCAGCACCGAACGGGTGACCGGGGCGGGCGCCGGCGTCCGCTTGCCGTCCGGCCCGATCACCTCCTTGATGAGGTGCGGCTGGACGTACGTCCCGTTGTTGGCGATCGCGGCGTACGCGGCGGCCATCTGCAGCGGCGTGGCGTCCACGCTGTGCCCGATCGGCACCGACCCGTACGACGACCCGCTCCACTCGTCGGCGGGCAGCAGCCGGCCGCTGGCCTCACCGGGCATGCCCTCCCCGGTCGGCTCGCCGAGGCCGAACCGGCGCTGGTAGTCGATGAGGCGGTCCCGGCCCAACCGGTCGGCGATCGTGATCGTGCCGACGTTCGACGAGTACGCGAGCATCCCGGCCAGGCTCATCCGCTGGCCGTTCGCCGGGTGGGTGTCGGAGAACCAGGTGTCACCCATCTTGATGCTGTTGGCGATGGGCAGCGTGGTGTCCGGGGTGATCACCCCCTCCTGGAGCGCCGCGCCGAACGTGATCGCCTTGTGGATCGAGCCGGGGTCCACCACGAAGGTGGTGGCCGCGTCCTCGCGGGCCACCGGGTCGCTCGGCACGGGCTGCGCCGCGTTGTAGGTGGGGTGGCTGGCCTGGGACAGCACCTCACCGGTCGCTGTGTCGATCACGATGGCCGCTCCGGTGCCGCCCTTGGCCTGCGCCATGTGCCGGCTCAGGAAGACCTGCGTCCAGTACTGGAGGTCGCGGTCGATGGTGAGCTTCAGGGAACTGCCCGGCTTGGGCTGGGTGGTCGAGCTGTAGCCGCCCGGGATCGGGGCGTCCAGGTCGCCGAGGCCGGCCTCGTAGATCCGCTTGCCGTCCACGCCGCGCAGCAGGTCGTCGTAGCGGGCCTCGAGCCCCTCCAGCCCGTTCATGTCCTGGCTCGTGAAGCCGATGAGGTTGGCGGCCAGGTCGTCACCCGGCACCTCGCGACGCTCGTCGCGGTGCACGCCGATGCCCGGCAGCTCCAGCGCCTGCACCTGCTTGGCCCGGGAGATCTCCACACCCCGGGCCAGGTACTCGAACCGCGACGGGTTGCCGTTCTCCAGCTTGCGCGGCTGCATGAGCTTGACCAGCTTCGACACCGAGATGCCCAGCAGCGGCGAGAGGGCCTTCGCGGTGGCCGCCGCGTCCTCGATCATGGTCGGGTCGGCGTAGACGTACCGGGCCTCCACGCTGTGCGCCAGCGGCTTGCCGTCCCGGTCGACGATGGCGCCCCGCGGCGCCGGCAGGTCGACCGTCCGGGTCCGGTCGGCGACGCCGCCACCCGCGTACGCCGGGGTGTCGACGGCCTGGAGGACGACCAGGCGGATGCCGATGGCCGCGAAGAGCGCGAGGGTGAGCACGGTGCCGAGCCGCAGCCGCAGTCGCGGGTCGGCCAGCTTCGGCGGCCGCGGCGGCTTGCGGGACGGTCGCCGGCCCGCCGGCCGGTCGGGCCGACGCGGGGCGCGCGGGACGGTCCGGCGGCGCGGCGCGGGCGGCTCGTCCGCGGGCGCGCCCGGGATGCGTGGCTGGACCCGACGGACCACGCCGGAGCGGCCGGCGGCCGGCGCGTCCCGGCGCGTGGCCCGGCCGGCGCCGGCGCGACCGCCGTCGACCACCTGCAAGGCCGGCCGGAACGGGTCACCGGAGCGGGTGCTGCGGGGCGTGCGCCGTTGCTCGGCTCCTCCGCTGGCACGGGGCGTGGCACCGCGCTCCTCGCGGATGGTGCGCCCGCGCGGGGTGTACGCCCGGGCGCCGGAGATGCCTCCGACGCCCGACTCGCCGGAGCCCCGGCCGTTCGGGTCGCGCGACGAGCCGCGCCGGGCGCCCGTGGCGTCCCGGCGCGGCTCCTCCGACCTCGGCGGCACGGGTCAGCGTCCCCCGCCCTGCTGGCTGGTCACCGACGGAGCGCCGGTGGCCGGCTGCGGCACGCCGATGGTCTGGCCGTCGGGCAGCCGGACGTACCCCGGCTCGCCCGACTCCACCAGGCCGAGCTTGCGCGCCTCGGCGACCAGGTTGCCCGGCGCCTCCGAGTCGGCGATCTGGTTGTTGAGCTGCTGCTCCTCCAGGTCCAGCTTGGCCTGCTGCTGCTGGAGCTTCTCGAGCTTGAACGCGTTCTCGTTGATCTTGGTGTTGACCAGCAGGATGCCGAGCACACCACCGACCACGAGCACCACGATCAGCGCGGCGAACGGCGCCCGCGGCACCTTCACGGGCGGCGGCGGCGCCACCCGCAGCCGCGGCGGGCGGGCACCGGTGGCGGCCGGCCGCTCGGCCGGCCGCAGCGCGGCGCTGCCCTGGACCGGGAACTCGCGCGCCCCCCGCGCGCCAGCCTCCCCCTTGCGGTCCATCCGCTCGATGCGCGCCGTGCCGTTTCCGACGCGGTTGGCCCGCTCCGCCGCGGTCCGGCCCCCCGACCGCGGTGCGCGCTGCCCGACGCCGGTGAAGTCCCGGCGGTCGCGCCTGTCAACGTTCATGTCCCCTCCCCCTCTACGTCCGTCCCACTGCGGTCCCCCGGCGCCCGCCGGCGATCCCCCACGGATCGCACGGACCCCGTCCCCGGTTGGTTCATCGCCTTGACCCGGCGGCGGGACCGTTCGCGGTCGGTCCGCCCCTGCCGTTCGGCTTCCGGGTCAATGCGCTCCGCGGCCCGCAACCGCACGGATGCGGCGCGCGGGTTCGCGGCGACCTCGCGCTCCCCGGGCAGTTCGGCGCCCCGGCTGAGAAGCCGGAACGTCGGACCGGTGCCGGGAAGCTCTACCGGTAGGTCGATCGGGCCCGTGCTGCGGACCCGATCGGCGAGCGCTGCCTTGGTGAGCCTGTCCTCCAACGAGTGGTAGGACAGGACCACCAGGCGACCGCCCACGTTGAGCTTGTCGAGAGCGGCCGGCAGCGCCGTCTCCAGCGCTGCCAGTTCTCTGTTTACCTCGATCCTTAAAGCCTGAAACGTTCTCTTTGCCGGGTGTCCGCCGGTTCGCCGGGCTGGTGCCGGAATGGACTCCCGGACGAGCTCCGCGAGCCGCGCCGACGAGGTGATCGGGGCGCGTTCCCGCTCCCGGAGGATCGCCGAGGCGATCCGGCCGGCGAACTTCTCCTCGCCGTACACCCGCAGGACCCGCGCCAGCTCCGGGTGGCCGTAGGTGTTGACGACCTCCTCGGCGGTCACCCCCCGGGTCTGGTCCATCCGCATGTCCAGAGGGGCGTCCTGCGCGTACGCGAACCCGCGGTCGGGCGCGTCCAGTTGCAGCGACGAGACGCCCAGGTCGAACAGCACCCCGTCGACGCCCGGATAGCCCAGCCGGTCGAGCACGTCGGGCAGCTCGTCGTAGACCGCGTGCTCCAGGTGGATCCGGTCGGCGAAACGGGCCAGCCGGACGCGCGCGTGCGCGAGCGCCTCCGTGTCCCGGTCGAGCCCCACGAGCACCGTCTGCGGGTGTGCCTCGAGCACCGCCTCGGCGTGCCCGCCCAGGCCCAGCGTCGCGTCGACGTGGACGGTGCGGCCGCCCCGGCCCAGCGCGGGGGCCAGCAGCTCGAGACACCGCTCGAGCAGCACCGGCACGTGCGTGCCGCGTAGCTCCCCCATGTCGACCCCCACCGCTGGTTACCGTTTCTTCTTGTTCCGTGCGCCCCGTGTCGGCCGGCGCCTGCCGCCGTACCGCCAGATCCCCATCCGCTCCCGCCCGCCGCGGGGCCGGGGCCCCACGAGAGATCGTGCGCCTGGCACCGGGGAAGGGGTGCCAGGAACTCGAAAGCGGCTGGAGATCTCGCAGTACGCCGGGCGCGCGCGCCCTACAGACCGCCGGGCAGCACCCCCTCCTCGATGTCGGCGAACTCGTCTTCGCTCTCGGCGAGGTAGCTCTCCCAGGCGGCCTTGTCCCAGATCTCCACCCGCGTGCTCGCACCGATGACGACCAGCTCGCGGTCGAGCGCCGCGTACTCCCGCAGGTGGCCCGGGATGGTCACCCGGCCCTGCTTGTCCGGGACCTCGTCGTGCGCACTCGCGAAGAAGACCCGGCTGTAGGCGCGGGCCGCCTTGCTCGTCATCGGTTGGGCGCGCAGTTGCTCCGCGATCCGCTGGAACTCGGGCATCGGGAAGACGTAGAGGCAGCGCTCCTGCCCTTTGGTGATCACGACACCCCCCGCCAGCTCGTCCCGGAACTTCGCCGGAAGGATCAACCGGCCTTTGTCGTCCAGGCGCGGAGTGTGGGTGCCGAGAAACACGGCCCAACCCCCTCGCCCTTGAGCGGCGTTCGCGGCGCCGCTGACCCCCCGGGCCGGTGGGCCCTCCCGGCCTCACCATTGGGCCCCACTCTACTCCACTTCCCTCCACCTGCAACCGGAAACGCCCGCGTGGCGCGCCCGATCTCGCGCCAAAACCGCACGTCAGAAGGGGTGGGGCGGAGTGGAGGGGCAATGGGCGCCCCGGCGGGCGTCCGCTTTCCGACATTGATCGACTCCGTCCGGCCGAGCCGGAATCGGCGGCCCGCCCACGTTCCCCCACCGAACGGTTCGCCGTCGGCGGCGATCTGGCGGGGCGCGTGGTCCGGTAACCTCGCTCGGGTGACGGACGCGAAGATGCCCCTGCGGGCGAAGGTGGCCAGCTCCGTGTCCCGGACCGCCGCGGCGTTGTCGCGCGCCGCGGGCCGGGGTGACGGCTCGGTGATCGGTGGGTGGATCGGACTCAAGATCGACCCGGACCTGCTGGCGCACCTCTCCGCCGGCCGCGCGATCGCGCTCGTCTCCGGCACCAACGGCAAGACGACGACCACCCGGCTCGCCGCCGCGGCCGTCGGCGTGCTCGGCAGAGTCGCCACCAACTCCTTCGGTGCGAACATGCCCACCGGCCACACCTCGGCGCTCGCGAAGGCCGGCAGCACCCCGTACGCGGTGCTCGAGGTCGACGAGCACTACCTCGCCCAGGTGCTGGAGGCCACCGAGCCGCACGTGGTGGCGCTGCTCAACCTCTCCCGCGACCAGCTCGACCGCGCCAAGGAGGTCGCCATGATGGCGCAGCTCTGGCGCGCGGCGCTGGTCCGCCACCCGGACGTGCGCGTGGTGGCCAACGCCGACGACCCCATGGTCGTCTGGGCCGCCTCACCTCCGCCGGCCCACGACCACCGCATCACACCGCCCCACGTGACCTGGTTCAGCGCCGGCCAGCGCTGGCACGACGACTCCTGGGTCTGCCCCGAGTGCGGCTCCACCATCCAGCGCTCCGGCGAGCAGTGGTGGTGCACCGGCTGCCCACTGCGCCGCCCGCAGCCGCAGTGGACGGTGGAGGACGACGGCGTGCTCGACCCGACCGGGGCGTGGCACAAGGTCGCCCTCCAGCTCCCCGGCAAGGTCAACCTCGGCAACGCGGCGACCGCGCTCGCGGTGGCCGCCGAGTTCGGCGTCCGGCCGGTCGACGCCGTGTCCCGGCTGGCCAGCGTCACCTCGGTGGCGGGCCGCTACGCCCAGGTCGAGCGGGACGGGCGCCACATCCGCCTGCTGCTGGCCAAGAACCCGGCCAGCTGGCTGGAGGCGTTCGACATGGCCGACCAGGCGCCGACCCTGCTGTCGATCAACGCACGGGACCCGGACGGCCTCGACACCTCGTGGCTGTTCGACGTCGACTTCGCACCGCTGCGCGGCCGGCAGCTGCTGATCACCGGCGACCGGGCGTACGACCTGGCCGTCCGGCTCGACGTCAACGACGTGCCGTTCCAGCACGTACGCACGTTCGCCGAGGCGATCCGCGCGGTGCCCCCGGGGCGCCTGGAGGTCATCGCCAACTACACCGCGTTCCAGGACATCCGAGCGGAGTTGGACCGTGTCAACTGAGAGCCTGCGCATCGTCTGGGTCTACCCCGACCTCCTCTCCACCTACGGCGACCGGGGCAACGCCCTGATCCTCGCCCGGCGCGCCCGCCAGCGCGGCATGCCCGTCGAGGTCCTGGAGGTCCGCTCCGACCAGCGGCTGCCCGCCACCGCCGACATCTACCTCATCGGTGGTGGCGAGGACGGCCCGCAGGCGCTGGGCGCGCAGCGCCTGACCGCCGACGGCGGGCTGCACCGGGCCGTGGCCCAGGGCTCGGTGGTGTTCGGCGTCTGCGCCGGCTACCAGCTCCTCGGCACCTCCTTCTTCGCGAAGGGCACCAAGTTCGCCGGGCTGGAGCTGCTCGACATCAGCTCCGACCGCGGTGAGACGCGGGCCGTCGGCGAGCTGGCCGGCGACATCGACGCGCGGCTGGGCCTGCCGCCGCTCAGCGGCTTCGAGAACCACGGCGGGCGCACCCACCTCGGGCCGAGCGTCTCGCCGCTGGCCCGGGTCACCACCGGCATCGGCAACGACGGCGCCACCGAGGGCGCGTGGCGGGGCAAGCTGCTCGGCACGTATTCCCACGGGCCGGCCCTGGCCCGCAACCCCGCCCTCGCCGACCTGCTGCTGCGCTGGGCCACCGGCGCCCACCAGCTCCCGCCGCTCGACGACACCTGGTCCGACCGGCTCCGGTCCGAGCGCCGCGCCGCGGTGGCCGCCGCCCGCCCATGAGACCCGCGGTCGGGCGGCTGCTGCGGCAGCCGGCGACCGTCCGGTTCGCGCTGCTGCTGCTCCTCATCGCCGCCTGCGGCCTCCTGCTGCTCGTGGTGCCCCGGCCGGATCCGTCCGAGCTGCCCCGGCTGGCCGACCGGCTCGGCGCCGCCGCGCCGGTCACGGCGGTGGCCGGTGGCGCGCTACTGCTCGTCGCGCTCGTTCCGCGTACCTTCATCACGCTCGCCTCGGGCGCGATCTTCGGACCGCTGGAGGGCGCCGGATACGCCCTGGCCGCCGCGCTGGTGGCGGCTGCCGCCGGCTTCGCCGTGGGCCGGCTGCTGGGCCGGGAGTTCGTCGCCGCGCGGGTACGCGGCCGGCTCGCGCGCCTCGACGGCTGGTTCAGCCGGCAGAGCGTACTCGGCGTGATCACCGTCCGGCTGGTGCCGATCGCCGGATTCGGGCTGGTGAGCTACGGCTACGGCACCACCGGCGCACGAATGCTGCCGTTCCTCGCGGGCAGCGTGATCGCCGCTGCGCCGAGCGCCTTCGGCTACGCCGCCATCGGCGCCGCCGTCGCCTCACCGGGCGACGTCCACTGGTACGCCGTGGCCCCCGCCGGGCTCGGCCTGATCGCCAGCCTGGTGCTCGCCCGCCACTGGTGGCGCGCCGAGCGGCGACGGGCCGCGCGGGGTTGAGGTGAGCGTGCGGGACGTGGACCCCGACGGAGCGCCCGCCGAGGCCGAGCAGCGGCTGCGCGGCGGCTTCATCGCCGAGGTGGTCCGGGTCGGGGACACCGTCCGGCGTACGCCGCCGGCCAACGCCGACTTCCAGGCCGCGCTGCTGGCGCACCTCGAGCGGGTGGGCGCGGACCTCGCGCCCCGCCACCTCGGCACCGACGAACGCGGCCGGCAGGTGCTCAGCCACCTCGACGGCCGGGTGCCCTGGCGGGACCGGGAGGACCCCGCGTACCGGGCGGACCCGGCCCTCGTCGCGCTCGGCGGGCTGATCCGGCGACTGCACGACGCGTGCGCGGGCACTTCCCTGGCCGCCGGCGCGGAGACCGTCTGCCACCGCGACCTGTCCCCCAAGAACACGGTGTACCGGGACTCCGCAGCCGGCCCGCTGCCGGTGGCGTTCCTGGACTGGGACCTCGCGGCGCCGGGCCGCCGGATCGAAGACGTGGCGTTCGCCTGCTGGCACTGGGCCGAGCTGGGGCCGGACGCCGACCCGACCGAACTGGCCCGCCGGTGCCGGCTGGTCTGCGACGGGTACGAGGCGGCGGGGGCGTCGGGCGCGGCAGGCGGCGCCGTGGCTCTTCCCCGCGGTGAACTGGTCGACCTGATGCTCGACCAGCTCGAGCGCACCTGGCGGGGCATCGCGGCGGGCGCCGAGCGGGACGAGCCGGGCATGCGCCGGCTCCGGGCCGCGGGTGTGGTGGAGCTGATCCACGGCTGGCACGACTGGCTGCTCACCAACCGCCACACGGTGACGAACAACCTGCACGCCTGACGCCACGGCGCCAGACACGCCCCCGCCCCGCGCCCCCCGCCCCGCGCCCCCCGCCCCGTCGATCATGCAGTTGTGGTGGGGGATGAAGGCCTTGTATCGGCGCGATTCGGGCACCACAAGTGCATGATCGACGGAGAGTGCGGGCGGAGAGTGCGGGCGGGGAGCGGGGTCCGCTCCCCGCCCGGGGACGGGGTCAGGCGACGACCGAGACCATTCGGCCCTTCACCACGATGACCTTGCGGGGCTCCCGGCCGGCCAGGCTCGCGGCGACGGCCTCCAGCGCGGCCGCCCGCACCGTCTCCTCCGCGGCGTCGACCGGCACCTCGATCCGGCCCCGGACCTTCCCGTTGATCTGCACGGGGTAGGTCACCGACTCGGCCACCAGCAGGCTGGGGTCGGCCACCGGGAAGTCCGCGTACGCCAGCGAGGCCTCGTGCCCCATCCGGCGCCACAGCTCCTCGGCGACGTGCGGTGCGAACGGCGCCACCATCAGCACCAGCGGCTCGGCCAGCTCACGAGGCGTCGCCGGCAGCCGGGTCACCGCGTTGGTCAGCTCGATCAGCTTGGCGATCGCCGTGTTGAACCGGATGGCCTCCATGTCGCCGCGGACGCCGTCGATCACCTTGTGCAGCAGCCGCCGGGTCGAATCGTCGGCCGGGTCCTCGGTGATCCGCAGGGCGCCGGTCTGCTCGTCGACGACGGCCCGCCAAACGCGCTGCAGGAACCGGTACGAGCCGACGACCGCCCGGGTCTCCCACGGGCGGGACACCTCCAGCGGGCCCATCGACATCTCGTAGACGCGGAACGTGTCGGCGCCGTACGCCGCGCACATCTCGTCCGGCGTCACCACGTTCTTCAGCGACTTGCCCATCTTGCCGTACTCGCGGTTGACCTGGACGTCGCCCAGGTAGTAGCCGCCGTCGCGCTCGATCACCTCCTCGGCCTGCACGTAGCTGCCGCGGGCGTCGGTGTACGCGTACGCCTGGATGTAGCCCTGGTTGAACAGCCGGCGGAACGGCTCGAACGACGAGACGTGGCCCAGGTCGTACAGCACCTTGTGCCAGAACCGGGCGTACAGCAGGTGCAGGACGGCGTGCTCGGCGCCGCCGACGTACAGGTCGGTGCCGCCGGTGTCGCCCGCGCCGCTTGGACCCATCCAGTACCGCTCGTTCTCGGCGTCGACGAACCGGTCGCCGTTGGTCGGGTCCAGGTAGCGCAGCTCGTACCAGCAGGAGCCGGCCCACTGCGGCATCACGTTGGTCTCCCTGGTGTACCGCTTCGGGCCGTCACCCAGGTCCAGCTCGACCTCGACCCAGTCCCGGCGCCGGGACAGCGGGGTCTCCGGGTTGGAGTTCGCGTCGTCCGGGTCGAACGTCTTCGGCGAGAAGTCGTCGACCTCGGGCAGCTCGACGGGCAGCATCTCCTCGGGCAGGGCGATGGCCGCGCCGGTCTCGTCGTACACGATCGGGAACGGCTCGCCCCAGTAGCGCTGCCGGCTGAACAGCCAGTCCCGCAGCCGGTAGGTGACCGCGCCGCGGCCGTGCCCGTTCGCCTCCAGCCACGCGATGATCCGGGCCTTGGCGTCGGCGACGCCCAGGCCGTCCAGGTCCAGGCCGCGGTCGGGCGCCGCGCTGTTGATGGCCGGGCCGTCACCGGTGTACGCCTTGCCGTCGAAGCCCTCCGCCGGCTGCACCGTGCGGACGATGGGCAGGTCGAAGACCTCGGCGAACGCCCAGTCGCGCTCGTCCTGGGCGGGCACCGCCATGATCGCGCCGGTGCCGTAACCGGCCAGCACGTAGTCCGCGATGAAGATCGGGATCTGGGCGTCGTTGACCGGGTTCGTGGCGTACGCCCCCACGAAGACGCCGGTCTTCTCCTTCGTGTCGGCCTGCCGCTCGACGTCGGTCTTGGCCGCGGCCGCCTTGCGGTACGCCTCGACGGCCGCGCGCGGGCTCGCGTGCCCGCCGGTCCAGGCGTCCTTGGTGCCGTCCGGCCAGGCCACTGGCACCAGCGCGTCGACCAGCTCGTGCTCGGGCGCCAGCACCATGTAGGTGGCACCGAAGATCGTGTCGGGCCGGGTCGTGAACACCCGGATCGGCTCGACCACGGTCGGGAACTCGATGTGCGCGCCCTGGGACCGGCCGATCCAGTTGCGCTGCATCAGCTTGATCGGCTCCGGCCAGTCCAGCTTGTCCAGGTCCTCCAGCAGCCGGTCGCCGTACGCGGTGATCCGCATCATCCACTGCTTCAGGTTCCGCTTGAAGACCGGGAAGTTGCCCCGCTCGGACCGGCCGTCGGCGGTCACCTCCTCGTTGGCCAGCACGGTGCCCAGGCCGGGGCACCAGTTGACCGGCGCCTCCGACACGTACGCCAGCCGGTGGTCGTCGACCACCCGCCGGCGCTCGGCCACGGTCAGCTCGGCCCACGGGCGGCCGTCCGGGGTCGGCCGGGTGCCGCCCTCGAACTCGGCGATCAGCTCGGCGATCGGGCGGGCCCGCTTCGTGTCCTGGTCGTACCAGGAGTTGAAGATCTGCAGGAAGATCCACTGGGTCCAGCGGTAGAAGTCGACGTCGATGGTGGCCACCGAGCGGCGCTCGTCGTGCGCCAGGCCCAGCCGGCGCAGCTGCGTCTTGTACCGCTCGATGTTGGCCAGCGTCGTGGTCCTGGGATGCGTGCCGGTCTGCACGGCGTACTGCTCGGCGGGCAGGCCGAACGCGTCGAAGCCCATCGCGTGCAGCACGTTGCGGCCGGCCATCCGCTGGTAGCGGGCGAAGCAGTCGGTGCCGATGTAGCCCAGCGGGTGGCCCACGTGCAGGCCCGCGCCGGACGGGTAGGGGAACATGTCCAGCACGTAGAGCTTCTCCGCGCCCGCCCGCGGGTGTGCGGGGTCCGCCAGCGGCCCGGTCGGGTTGGGGGCGTGGAAGGTTCCCTCCCGCTCCCAGCGGTCCTGCCAACGGCCCTCGATCTCGTTGGCCAGGGCCGCGGTGTACCGGAACGGGGGGATGTCCCCCGCCGGTGCGGCTGCCTCACTCATCGCGTCTCCTCGCGTCGCTCGGCGCGGTCGTCTCGTGCGGTCTGCTGGTGCTCGCCGCCCGTCGCCGGCCGACCCGGAACGGGCGGGCGACGGGCACAAAAAAGCCCCTCACGCAGGAGGGGCCGCCGTGCTGTCGCGCGTTCAGCGCATCAGCACGGCCCGGTAAGAAGCAGGAAGACTCCGGCCATGACGGCAGTGTACCCCCAGGCTGGGAGCGCACGTCGGCCCGCTTCTCACGGGTCGGGACGTCGGTGGGCGCCCCGGTCGTCACGACGTGGCGCGGGGGTCGGCGAGGCGGGCGGTGTCGGTCGTAAAGCCCCAGCACTGCTGGGCGTTGAAGATCACCGTGTCCTTGCACCAGCCGGGGCTGGAGGTGGCCGTGGCGTCGGTGAGCAGGATTGCGGCGTAGTCCCGGAAGTAGGCGTCCTCCATGGTCGTCGTGACGCACTGGTCGGTGTTGACCCCGCCGAAGAAGAGGGTGTCGATGCCCTGGGCGCGCAGCACCTGGTCGAGGTGGGTGGCCTGGAAGCCGCTCATCCGGTACTTCTCCACGTGGATGTCGTCCGGCCGGACCAGCTCGGCGAGCTCGTCGACCAGCGCGGCGCCCCACGACCCCTCCGTCAGCACCCGGCCGTGGTCCAGTGGCTCACCGATGCCGGCCTGGTCGGGGCGGTGCTTGAACGAGTAGAGGGTCGGGGGGCCGAGGTTGCGCAGGTCCGGGCGGTTGTGCCAGTACACCCAGATCACCGGTACGCCGAGCGCGCGGGCCGCCTCGACCGCCCGCACCGCCCCGGGCACCGCCGCCCGGCAGGCCGTGTGGTCGAGGCCGGAGCGTTGCGTCCAGCCGCCCGGCGAGCAGAAGTCGTTCTGCAGGTCGAGCAGGACCAGCGCGGTGGCGTCCAGGTCGACCACCACGGGCATGAGCTCGGCGTCGATCCGCACCCGCCGTCCGGGGGCGGCGCCGGGCGCCAGGTCGACGCGGTCGGCGTACAGCCGCCACTGCGCGCCGCCGCCGGCGAGGCGTACGCCGCCGTCGTCGGTCCGGCCGTAGACGTCCCGCTCCCGTGGCACCGCCCGCCCCCGTCCGTTCCGTCGGCCGGCCTCCTGCCGGGTCTGCCGGACTACCCGTGGCCCGGTCGGTCACTCGTCCCCCGTCCTGACGAATATTCGGGGCGTAACCGACGGTCTCCCGGCAGGGGTCGGCGAGGACGAGAAACATGGTTAGCCTGAGAGGCCAGTGATTTGTGCGGCAGACGTGGCTCGGCGCCGCGAACCCAACGGCGGGTCCAGCTGCTCTTAATCAGAGCTGCCGTCCGGCGACGAGGAGGAGGCCCGTGACACAACAGACCTGGGACGAGGTGGGCGGCCTGTTGCCGCACGACGAGTTCCGCGCCGCCAGCGAGGCCATCGTGGCCAACATCGAGCAGGTCATCGAGGGCAAGACGGCGACCGTACGCCTCGCCCTGGCCGTCCTGCTCGCCGAGGGCCACCTCCTCATCGAGGACGTTCCCGGCGTCGGCAAGACCAAGCTGGCCAAGGCGCTCGCGCGGTCCATCGACTGTTCGGTACGCCGGATCCAGTTCACGCCCGACCTGCTTCCCAGCGACGTGACCGGCGTCAGCGTCTACAACCAGGAGACGCACGACTTCGAGTTCCGCCCGGGCGCCGTCTTCGCCAACCTGGTCGTCGGCGACGAGATCAACCGGGCCTCGCCGAAGACCCAGTCCGCGCTGCTGGAGTGCATGGAGGAGCGGCAGGTCACCGTCGACGGCGTGACCTACCAGTTGCAGACCCCGTTCATGGTGATCGCCACGCAGAACCCGATCGAGATGGAGGGGACGTACCCGCTGCCGGAGGCGCAGCGCGACCGGTTCACCGCCCGGATCGCCATGGGCTACCCGGACGCCGGCGCCGAGCTGGCGATGCTCGACGGCCACGGCGCCACCGACCCGCTCAACGAGCTGCGTCCGGTGTCCGACGCCGCCACCGTCCGGCAGCTCATCGCGACCGTCCGCCAGGTGCACGTCGCCGACGCCGTCAAGCAGTACGCGGTGGACCTCGTCACGGCCACCCGCGAGGCCCCCGACCTGCGACTCGGCGCGTCCCCCCGCGCCACCCTCCAGCTGCTGCGCACCGCCCGCGCGGTGGCCGCCCTCGAGGGCCGCGACTACGTCCTCCCCGACGACCTCCAGGTCCTCGCGGTGCCGGTGCTGGCGCACCGGATCATCCCGACCGCGGACGCCCAGCTCGCCCGGCGCACCACCGACGCGATCGTGTCCGAGCTGGTGCACCGGCTGCCCCTGCCGCACGACCGCAAGCGCTCCCCCTACGACACCCGGCCGGCGCCCAACAACGGTCGCGGGCCGTACGAGCCGCGGAGGCCGTGACGTGCGCGAAGGGCTCCGCGGGCTGACCACCCGCGGCCGCTCGTTCCTGGCGGCCGCGCTGGCCGCGGCCGTGTCGGCGGGGATCCTCGGCGAGAAGGACCTGCTCCGGGTGGCCGTGCTGCTGGCCGTCCTGCCGCTGCTCGCGGCGGCCTACGTCGGGCGCAGCCGCTACAAGCTGGCCTGCAACCGCTCGCTCGACCCGCACCGGGTGCCGGTCGGCGCCAGCTCCCGGGTGGTGCTGCGGTTGCAGAACATGTCCCGCCTGCCCACGGGCACGCTGCTGCTGGAGGACCGGCTGCCCTACGCGCTGGGCAGCCGGCCCCGGGTGGTGCTCGAGCGGCTCGGCGCCCACCAGGCCAGCTCCGTGGCGTACACGGTGCGGGCCGACGTGCGCGGCCGCTACGAGGTGGGTCCGCTCGTCGTGCGGCTCACCGACCCGTTCGGTCTCTGCGAGCTCAGCCGGGCCTTTCCCAGCACCGATCACCTCACGGTGATCCCGCAGGTCACGCCGCTGCCCTCGATCCGGCTCCCCGGTGAGTACGCCGGCAGCGGCGACAGCCGGGCCCGCTCGGTGGCGGTGCACGGCGAGGACGACGCGGCGACCCGGGAGTACCGGATGGGCGACGACCTGCGCCGGGTGCACTGGAAGTCGACGGCGCGCACCGGCGAGCTGATGGTGCGCCGCGAGGAGCAGCCCTGGGAGAGCCGGGCCACGGTGCTGCTCGACACCCGCTCGTACGGCCACCGGGGCGACGGCCCGACGGCCAGCTTCGAATGGGCGGTCTCGGCCACCGCGAGCGTCGCCGTGCACCTGCGTCAGGCCGGTTACAAGCTGCGTTTGGTCACCGGCTCGGGCGCGGACGTGGACGCCTCCGAGGCCGGCGGCGACGGGCTGCTGCTCGACCAGCTCGCCGAGGTCCGCCTCGACCGGCTGGCCGAGGTGACGGGGCTGGTGCAGCGGGTCCGGCAGCGCTCCGACGGCGGCCTCATCATCGGTGTGTTCGGCTCCCTCAGCACCGCCGAGGCGCAGCTGCTGGCCGGGCTCCGGGCCAACGGCGCCACCTGCGTGGGTTTCCTCATGGACAGCACCACCTGGCTCAACCTGCCGGAGAAGGCGCGCGCCGAGGCCGAGCAGGCGCACGCCGCCGCCGCGCTGGCGCTGCTGCAGAGCGGCTGGCGGGTCATCGGAGTCGAACACGGCAGCCGGCTGCCGGCGATCTGGCCCCAGGCGGCCCGCGGCTCGCAGGGCTTCGCGCTGCGCGCCGCGCTCGCCGAGACGGTGGCCGGAGGCATGCGATGAGGGGCCGCCAGCCCGGCGCGCCCGGGCCGTCCGTCGGCGCGGCGCCCGGGAGAGGTCGCCGGGCCGATTCGTCCGTCGGCGCGGCGCCCGGGAGAGGCCGCCGGACCGACCCGTCCGTCGGCGCGGCGCCCGGCGAAGCAAAGGCATGAGCGGAGGAACGCCGTCGTGACCGGTCATCGGAACCTGGGCCTCGTGGCCGCCGGGGCGACACTGCTCGCCGCGGCGCCACTGTCGGCCATCTTCGAGCGCTGGACGTGGCTGATCGAGTCGGCCATCGCGGTCGCCGTGGTGGCCGGTGCGGCCGCCTTGACCCGGGTGCTCCGCGCCCCGCTCTGGGGGCAGGCGCTCGGCATGCTGGCCGGGCTGACGCTCGCGCTGACCTGGCTCTTCCCGGGCGGCGGCGAGCTGCTCGCCGTCGTGCCCACACCGTCGACCTTCGCGCACTTCGGCGCGCTGTTCAGCGGCTCGGCACAGGACATGCGCTCCTACGGCGTCGAGGTGCCGGACACTCCGGCGCTGCTGTTCATCACGGTCCTCGGCGTCGGCGCGGTGGCCGTCGTGGTCGACCTGCTCGCCGTGGGGCTGCGTCGCCCGGCGCTGGCGGGCCTGCCGATGCTCGCCATCTACTCGGTCCCGGTCGCCGTCTACGTGGACAGCGTCCCGCCGACCCCGTTCGTGGTCGGCGCCGTCGGCTACCTCTGGCTGCTGGGCGCCGACAACGTCGACCGCGTCCGCCGGTTCGGCCGGCGGTTCACGGGCGACGGCCGTGACGTCGACGTGTGGGAGGCCTCCCCGCTGGCCGCCGCGGGCCGGCGGCTCGCCGTGCTCGGCGTGGCGGTGGCGGTGCTCCTGCCGCTCGTGCCCGTGCCGGGCATGGGCGGAAGCCTGCTCGACACTCTCACCGCGGGGCCGGGCAGCGGCGGCGGCAACGGACGCCCCGGCCACGGCGGCCCGCCCGGCCGGATCGATCTGTTCGCCGCGCTCAGCGGGCAGCTCAACGAGTCCCAGGTGGCCGACCTCGTCAAGGTCACCACGAACGAGCCCGACCCGTTCTACCTGCGCTTCGGCGTGGCCGACGACCTGGAGCCGGACGGCTTCCGGGTGACCAACCCCAGCGGGCGGCCGGTCACCCGTGACCTGCCCGACCCGCCGGTGCGTGGCGAGGGCGGGGTCCGGCAGCAGCGCTACCGGGCCAGCGTGGAGATCACCGGGGACCTCACCATGCCGCTGCTGCCGATCTACTCGGAGCCGTCGCGCACGGAGGACCTGAACGCCAACTGGCTCTACGACAACGACCGCCAGATCGTCTACTCCAACCGGGAGAACTCGCGCAACAAGCGCTACTCCTTCGAGTACGTCCGCTCGACGTACACCCCGGCCGCGCTGCGGACCGCCCGGCCGCTGCCGGCCGACCACCCGCTGCTGCAGCGGCGGCAGACGGAGACCCCACCGGTGCCCGAGGTGCAGGACCTGGTGTCGCGGCTCGTGCGGGGCAAGGCGACCGAGTACGACAAGGTCCGGGCGATCTACGACTACTTCTCCTCCGACAACGGGTTCAGCTACCAGCTGCGCACCGAGGGCGGCACGAGCGGCAAGGACATCGTCGACTTCCTCACCAACAAGGTCGGCTTCTGCCAGCAGTACGCGGCCGCCATGGCCTGGCTGGTGCGGGAGGCCGGCATCCCGGCCCGGGTGGCGTTCGGCTTCAGCAACGGCAGCAAGCGCGACGGCAACACGTACGTCCTGACGAACCGCAACCTGCACGCCTGGACGGAGGTCTACTTCGACGGGATGGGCTGGGTGCCCTTCGACGCCACCCCGGCGTACGGGGTCGCCGGCTCGACGCGCTCGTCGTGGGCACCGGACACCGACGCCCCCGACCCGGTCACCGAGGAGCCCGGCGCGCCCAACGCGCCGCAGCAGGCCGACGAGTCGCCCGGCGCGGCCGGCCCGGACACGGCCGACCGCGACACCGACACCGGGCTCTCGCTCGGCTCGGACACCCCCACGGACCAGGCGCCGGTCTGGCCGTGGTGGGCGGCCGGGTCGCTGGCGCTGCTCCTGCTGCTGGCCGTGCCGGCGCTGCGCCGGCTGGCTCTGCGCCGGCGCCGTGGCCGCCGGGTGGCGACGCCCGCCACGTCCGCCGCATCCGACGTGGGAGTCGGCCGCAGCGCCGCACCCCGCATGGTGGTGGTCGGTGCGGACGCCGACCGGGCCCGTGCCGATGCGCACGCCGCGTGGGACGAGCTGCTCGACACGCTGGTGGACTACCGGGTGCGCATCGACCGGACGGAAACCCCCCGCGCGACCGCCGACCGGCTGGTCCGGGACACCCTCACCGACCACACCGAGGCGGTCACGGCCGTGCGGCTGCTCGGGCGGGCCGAGGAGCGGGCCCGGTACGCGCGCGACCCGCTCACCGGCGAGCCCCTCACGCCGGCGCTGCGCGCGGTCCGTGGCGCTCTCGCGGCGGGCGCCAACCGGCGTACGCGGCTGCTCGCCGCCGTCCTCCCGCCCTCGGTGCTGGCGCGCTGGCGGATCGCCCTGGCGGACACCTCGGCCCGCCTCGTGGCGGTGACCGGCCGCAACAGGCGCCGCATGCTGCGCTGGAACCCGCGCCGCCTGCTCGCCGACCGCGCCGCCCGCTGATCACGCCGCCGGCGGGCGGCGCCGTCCCCTGACGACCCGCTCGCCGGCGGGCCGGGCCAGCCCGATGGCCGGTGGCGGGGCGGCACGGTGGCCGGTGGCGGGGCGGCGCGGTGGCCGGTGGCCGAGCAGCACGGTGGCCGGGCGGCACGGTGGCCGAGCAGCACGGTGGCCGGTGGCCGAGCAGCACGGTGGCCGGTGGCCGGTGGCCGAGCAGCAGGGTGAGCGGGCGCCCTGGGTAGGCGGGTCAGCCAGTGGCGGGTCGATCCGCCGCCGGGTCCCCGGTCCGGGCGCCTGCTGGTCGGTCCGCCGGTTGCTGCTTGCCCCGGCAGCCACCCGCTACGAACAGTCACGGCCCTGGAGCCTCGACAAGTCTGGTCGGCGCGCCGGCCGACTCATCGAGGCGGAACGCGCACAAGATCCACACGAGATCGCCGGAAAGGCGGTGTCCTCACGCCCCGGATCCCGCCATATCGCCGATCTGGCGCCGCACCGACTGACGCTAGGTCGACCAGTCCACCGCAAGCTCCCCCTCGCAGCACGTCCGACCCTCCGCCGGCCGCTTGGCGGTCGGTCGACAGACACAGCCGCGCGACCCGAGCCCCTTTCAAGCTCCGCATCGCTTGATCGACTCCGGTTCGGTGAAGTCGCGGCATCCCGCCCTCCCGGACACCGCGACTTCACGGAAACGGAGTCGATCACGGGGACTAAGACGTCCCGGCAACCCGCCGCCACGAACGATCGCGGCCTGGAGCCCTCGAACCGTCCGATCGGTCGCGCGGCCGCACTCACCAGGGCGGAGCACCGCTCAAGATCCACACCAGATCGCCGATATGGCGGTATCCGCACTCCCCGGACCCCGCCATTTCGCCGATCTGGCACCGCACCGGCAGCCGTCCGGCCCCAGGTCGACCAGGTCGACCGAAACGCCACCGTGGCTCACCGCGCGAACCGGCCCACCACCCGACCCGGCCCAGCACGCGGGACCAGCCCAGCGCCGGAACCGACTCACCACCGGAACCAGCTCAGCGCCCGACCCAGCCCAACAGCCGAACCAGCCCACCGCCCGACCCAGCTCACCACCGGAACCAGCGGAGCGCCCGAACCAGCCCAGCGCCCGAACCAGCCCCGCCCCCGGGACCAGCACGACACCCGAACCAGCTCAGCAACAACCCGGCCCGGACGATCCGGACCGGGGGCGGTCGAGCCGGTTCAGCGGCCGGCGCGGGTCAGCGATGCCCCTCCGGGCGCTGACGCCACCGGTCCTCCATGCGGTCGAGGAACGAGAGGCGTCGACCGGTGCGGCCGCGACCGCCGCGGCGTCGACTGGTCGTGCCGCCCACCACGTGCAGGTCGGGCGACTGCGCCCGGCGGTGGGACTGCACCGCGAAGGCGGCCGAGGCCAGCATGACCACGAACCCCGCCACGGCCAGCGGCGGAGTCTTGATCACCGCGCCATAGACCAGCAGGGCCAGGCCAGCGATGATGACGCCGGCAGCGACGAGCAGGCGACGCCGCGCGTGGAAACGCGGATCGCTGGCGCGCACGGCCGAGGCGAATTTGGGGTCCTCGGCAAGCGACCGCTCGATCTGCTCGAACAGCCGCTGCTCGTGCTCCGAGAGCGGCACGGCACTCCTCCCCGGTCACGTTGGTCGGCCCGTTCGGACCGACAGACCGTGGCAGCCAACCGGCTGCTTACCCGCAAGTCTACGAGGGGGGTCGCGCGTCGGAAAGCGGGACGACCTATGGCCGGCGTGGATTTTCATTTCGGTGAGCGTCGCGGTTGCCGAGCAGACTGGCCGGACCTATGACGGACCGCCCGAATCGGGCAGCGGCGGCGTCGGCGGCAGCTTCCGCCTCCCGCCAGCCCCGCTCGGGTGCGCCCAGGGTGAGCTGCCGGGGCGTCTCCCCCGCCGCGGCGAGGCCTTCCATGCGTACGCCGACCAGCCGCACCCGCTCACCGGGATCGAGCGCGGTGAACAGCGCCCAGGCCGTGTCGAACATCTCCCTCGCCGTGTCGGTCGGCACCGGGAGGGTGCGGGAGCGGGTGAGCGTACGGAAGTCGGCGAGGCGCACCTTGAGGGACACGGTGCGGCCCACCTGGCCCGCCCGGCGCAGCCGGGCGCCGACCTTGTCGGCGAGCGCCAGCAGGGCCCGCCGGATCTCCAGCGGGTCGGCCACGTCGGCGTCGAAGGTGACCTCCGCCCCGATCGACTTCTCCACGTGCTCCGGGCTCACCCCCCGCGGGTCACGGCCCCAGGCCAGGTCGTGCAGGTGCGCGGCGGCGGCCTCGCCGAGCGCCTTGCGGAGCATCGCGTACGGCGCCTCGGCCAGGTCGCCGATGGTGGCGAGGCCGAGCCGCCGCAGCGCCTCGGCGGAGCGCTCGCCGACGCCCCAGAGCGCGTCGACCGGCAGCGGGTGGAGGAAGTCGAGCACACGGGCCGCCGGGACGACGACCAGGCCGTCCGGCTTGGCCCTGGTCGACCCGAGCTTCGCCACGAACTTGCTGGGCGCCACCCCGACCGAGCAGGTCAGCTCCTGCTCCCGCGCGACGCGGGCGCGGATGGCGCGGGCGATCTCGGCCGGCGGGCCGAAGAGCCGGCGGGCGCCCGCCACGTCGAGGAACGCCTCGTCGAGGGAGAGCGGCTCCACGAGCGGGGTGACGTCGCGGAAGATCTGCATGACCGCCTTCGAGGCGGCCGTGTAGGCGGCGAAGTCGGGCGGCAGGTAGACGGCGTGCGGGCAGAGCGAGCGGGCCCGCATCATCGGCATGGCGCTGCGTACGCCGTAGCGGCGGGCCTCGTAGCTGGCCGAGCTGACCACCCCGCGGGGGCCGAGCCCGCCGACCACCACGGGCCGGCCCCGCAGCTCGGGCCGGTGGCGCACCTCGACGGAGGCGAAGAACGCGTCCATGTCGACGTGCAGGATGGGGCTGCCGGAGTCGTCGGCGTCCGGCCCGAAGCGCGGATCACCGCCCCGGGGCAACGACTGGCTGCGGCCCATTCCGGCAGGTTAGCCCCCGGGTACGACGAAACCGACCGGCGGTCAGCCGCGGACGACCAGCAGCGGGATGGTCATCTCGGCGGCGGTGTCCGATCCGTGGTAGGCCACCAGCCGGGACGCGAGCGGGCTCTCCGACCGGGTGGCCAGGACGGCGTACGTGTCGTTGCAGGTCACCACGACGTCGCCGATGCGTCCGAGGTGCTCCTCCGGGACCGGCCCGAACCAGCCGGCCGCGACGGCCTCGTCGCGCGTCCGCACCCGGGCCGCGTCGCCGAGCACGGCCGACCAGGTGGCCACCACGTCGTCCACGGCCCCCGGCACGACGTGCAGGTAGCGGACCCGCGCCTCGCCGGCGACCACCTCGATGCCGGCCCGCAGCCGGGGATCGGTGTCGAGGTCGAACCGGTGCCCGGCCGGCACGTCGAGCTGGCCGTGGTCGGCCGTGACCAGCAGCGCGGCGTCCGTCGGCAGGCCGTCGACGAGCCGGGCGAGCAGCGCGTCCACCTCGCTCGCGGCGACGCGCCAGGGCGCCGAGTCGACGCCGGTGAGGTGGCCGTGCCGGTCCAGGTCGGGGTGGTAGCCGGAGACCAGGGTGGGGCCGGCGCCGGCCCGCAGCGCGGCCAGCATGGTGCCGGCGAGCGCGTCGGCTCCCGCCGCGCCCCGGTAGTCGCCGCCCCGGTTGGCGGCCACCGTGAGCCCGCTGCCGCCGAACTCGGGCCGGCTCACCACGGTCACCGCGACGCCGGCCGCGCGGGCCCGCTCGAGCTGGGTCGGTACGGGCTGCCAGCGCAGCGGGTCCGGGTCGCCGGCCCACTCGATGTGGCTGAGCACGCGGTCCGAGCCGGGGACCCGGACGGTGAAGCCGAGCACCCCGTGCGCGCCGGGCGCGGCGCCCGTGCCCAGGGTCACGAGGCTGGTCGGGGTGGTCGACGGGAAGCCGGAGGTGAGCGGGCGGCCCACCGTGGCGGCGAGGCCGGCGAGCGTCGGGGCGTACGGCGCGGCCGTGGGGATCTGGTACCAGCCGAGCCCGTCGACGAGGAGCACGGCGAGCCGGCGTACCCCGGCGAGCCGTCCGGTCAGGCCGAGCCGGTCGGTGGCGCCGGGCACGCCGAGCACGGCGAGTGCGCTGGGCAGCACGTCGGCGAGGCTGCCGTCGCCGTACCGGGGCGCGACGAGGGCCAACGGATCGGGCGCCGGAACGCCACCGTTGGGCCCGGAAGCGGCGGGTGGGCCGGACGGCTCCGGCGTGACGCCGCCCGTCATGCCGGGCGGCGGGCGAACAGGTGGAGCTGGGCGGCGAGGTCCCGGTACGGCGGCCGGCCGGCGAGGGCCCGCTCCAGCTCGACGAGGACGCCCGGCTGGCCGTCGGCGACCGTGGCCGGCAGCAGGTCGGCCAGCACGCGTACGCCGTGGATCTCCTCGACCACGAGCCCGGCGGAGCCCAGCAGCGCGGCGGCGGAGTCGGCGTCGTAGCGCCGGCGCAGGGTGTCCCGGGGGCCGGCGGCGCCGGCCGGGGCGGCGGCCAGGGTGGCCGCGACGTCCAGGTGGCCGTTCATGGCGCGGGCGAGCACGGCGGCGGCGCGGCCGGCCACCAGCACACTGGCCGCGCCGCCCGGGCGCAGCGCGGTGGCCAGCGCGGCCACCACGGACGCCGGGTCGTCGACGACCTCGAGGACCGAGTGGCAGAGCACGAGGTCGGCCTCGGCCGGTTCGACGAGCCCGGCGAGGGCGTCGCCGTCGCCCTGCACGGCGCGTACCCGGTCGGCGACCCCGGCCTCGGCGGCCCGGCGGGTCAGCGCGGCGAGCGCGTCGGGACTCGCGTCGACCACCGTGACGTGGTGCCCGGCCTCGGCGAGCGGGACGGCGAAGCCGCCCGTGCCGCCACCGACGTCGAGCACGGTGAGGTCGCCGCCGCCCCGCCGGTCCAGCTCGGCGCGCAGCACGGACCAGATCACGGCGGTACGAGGGGTCAGCGGCGGCCCGGCGAACCGGCCTCGGGTCTGCTCCACCCGGTCGAGCCTAGTCACCCGGTCCAGTCAGCCCTTGCGACCGGTGGTGGCGATGCCCTCGATGAAGTGACGCTGGGCGAGGAAGAACAGGATGATCATCGGGACGGTGGCGATGACGCTGCCGGCCAGGACCACCTCCCACTGCTGCTCGCCGCCGTAGCCGAACCGGTCCAGCACCACCTTGAGCCCGCGCGGCAGGGTGTAGAGGTGCTCGTCGCGGAGGTAGATCAGCGGCTTGAGCAGGTCCGTCCAGCTCGCCTTGAACTCGAAGACGAACGCCACGAGCAGCGCCGGGCGGATCAGCGGGAACGCGAGCTTCCAGAACAGCTGCGGGTAGCTGGCCCCGTCGACGCGGGCCGCCTCGAAGTACTCGCGGGGCAGCGAGAGCAGGAACTGCCGCAGCAGGAAGATGTAGAACGCCGAGCCGAACAGGTTGCCCGCCCACAGCGGCACCTGGGTGTCGGTGAGCCGCAGCTCCGACCAGATCAGGTACGTGGGGATCATGGTGACCGCGAAGGGCAGCATCATGGTGGCCAGGACCAGCCCGAAGAGCAGGTTCCGGCCGGGGAAGCGGAAGTACGCGAACCCGAACGCCACCCAGGCGCTGGAGAGGGTGACGGCGGCCGCGGCGGCCACGCCCACGACCACGCTGTTGAGCAGCCAGGTGACCAGGGGCACCGCCCGCCACGCGTCGACGTAGTTCTCCGGGGCGAACGGCACGGGCAGGACGCCGGGCGCGAAGACGTACTCGCGGGGGCGCAGCGAGGCGGCGACCAGCCAGACGAACGGCAGCATGAAGATCACCGCGGCGCCGACGAGCGCGCACACGAACAGCACGCGCTGCCAGACCGGCCGTCCCGGCTCCTGCGCCGCCGGTCGGCGGAGCGCCGCCCGGTCCGGCTCGACGCCGGGCACCGGGGCGACGGCGCTCCGCTCGACCGCGGCCGTCACGACTCCGCCCCCGCCGCGGGATCGCGCTCGACCCGGGATCGCCGGGCGTTGGCCACCGGGCCGTCGGTCACCTCGTACTCGCGCGGCTCCGTGTGGTGCTCCGGCACCCAGCCCGCGGTGAGCCGGGTCCGACGCGCGTTGGCCACGCCGTTGTGGCCGTTGTTCCCCGTCACTTCTGTTCCCCTTCGTAGTACACGAACCGGTTGCTGAGCTTCACCTGCACAAGTGTGATCACCATGATGATCAGGAACAGCAGCCAGGCCATCGCCGAGGCGTACCCCATGTGCAGGAACTGGAAGGCTTCCTGGAACAGGTGGATGACGTAGAACGTGGCGGCGTCGCTGTTGAACCGGTTCTGCGTCTCCCGGTTGCCGAAGTACATGGTGTAGACCTCGGTGAACATCTGCAGCGACGCGATCGTGTTGACGATCAGCGTGAAGAAGAGCGCACCGGAGATCATCGGCAGGGTCACGTGCCGGAACCGGGCCCAGCCGCCGGCTCCGTCGATGCTCGCCGCCTCGTACAGGTCGCGCGGCACGTTCTGCAGCGCCGCCAGATAGATGATCACGGTGGAGCCGAGGCTCCACAGGCTCATGAGGACGATGCCCGGCATCACCCAGTTCGGGTCCGTGGTCCAGCTCGGGCCGTCGATCCCGAGCAGGCCGAGCCCGCGGTTGATGAGGCCGTCCTGTGTGTTGAGCAGGAGCAGGAAGAGGATGCCGACGGCCACCGCCGGGGTCATCACCGGCAGGTAGAAGACGGTACGGAAGAAGCCCTGCAACCGGCCCACCCGCTTGAGCAGCAGGGCCAGGCCCAGGGAGATGATCATCACAAGGGGTACGTGCAGCGCCGTGTAGTAGACCGTGTTGCCGAGACTGCGGGCGACCTGCGGGTCGGCCATCAGCTCGCGGTAGTTGTCCAGCCCGGTGTACTCCGGCGGGTTGATCACGTCGTACTCCGTGAAGCTGAGCCAGGCGCTCGCGATCATCGGGCCGGCCTGGAACACCAGGAACCCGACGATCCACGGCGCCAGGAACAGCCACGCCCAGCGGGCCTCCCGCCGGGCCAGCGGCGTACGACGCCGCCGGCCCGCAGCGGGAGCGCTCGGTGTGGGAGCGGTGACGGTGGTGGCCATCACCGGCCTACTTCGCGGCCTTGTCCAGCGCGGCCGTGGCCTCCTGCTGGGCGCGCGCCAGCGCCTCGGCCGGCTGCGCCTGGCCGGCGAGCACCCGGTTCACCGCGTCGTACCAGGCCTTGTCGAACTCGGCTCCGGCCGGCGAGGCCGGCATGGCGAACGCGACGTCCTGCACCGAGCGGATGGTCGCCACGGCGTCGTCGAACCGCTTGTTGCCGGTCGGCTGGTACAGCTCGTCGAAGATCTTCTTGTCCGCCTCCGCGTTGCCGGTCCACACCCCGGTGAACGGCTGACCGGCCGCCTTGCGGGCGTCGGCCCGCGCCTTCGCGGCGGCCAGCCAGGTGTCGGTGGCCGTCATCTGCTTCACGAACGCGCAGGCGGCGTCCGGGTTCTTGGCGCCCTTGGTGATCACCCACGCCTGCCCGGCGGACATGGTGAGCGGGTTGCCCTGCCGGTCCACGAACGGCTTGACCACGAGCTCTGCCTTCGGGCTGTTCTTGGCCGCCTGGTTGAGGAACCACTCCTCCATCGGCCAGGCGACGATCTGGTTCTTGACCAGCGGGTTCTGCGCCCCGAAGAAGTCGAACGTGTCCCGGAAGGACTTGAACTTGCCGAACCCACCCTGGTCCTGGACGAGCTTCAGGCCGGTGGTCAGCGCCTCGACCACCTTGGGGTCGTCCAGCCGGGCGGTCCGTCCGTCCTGGCTGATCATGTCGACCCCGTTCGCCTTGGCCCACATGGGCAGGAACTCCGGGATCTTCGGGTCTATTCCGATCCGGGTGAGCCGGCCGCCGGAGACGTTCGCGAGCTTCGCGTTGAGCGCCGGCAGCCCCGCCCAGTCGGCCACGTTCACGTCGTCGACGGTCAGCCCGGCCTGCCGGAGCAGGCTCTCATTCAGGTAGAGCACCCGGACGCTGGAGAACTCCGGGATCGCGTAGACGGTGCCATCGAGGGTGACCTGGTTGCGGGCGGCGGGCCGGTACTGCGCCATGTCGATCTTCTGCTTCGAGACGCAGTCGGTGAGCGGCTGGATCGAGCCGCGGGTCGCGTACGTGCCGATCAGCTTGCGGTCCATGTAGACCAGGTCCGGCGGGTTGCCCGACGCCACCGCGGACAGGAACTGCTGCTCGTCGAACGCGCCCTCGGTGATCTTCAGATCCACGCCCGGGTGGTCCCGCTTGAACGCGTCGACACGGGTGCTGGCGATCTCGTCGGAGAGGCCGAACCCCATCGTGCTGAGCGTGCCCTTGGCGGCGGTGCCGCCGGCGTCATCGTCGCCGCCGCCGACTCCCCCGCAACCGCTGACCGCCAGGGCGAGCACCCCGGCGATCGCGGTCGCCCGCAGTTTCCGTGACATGGCATCCTCCTGAGACCGCCCGGGCAGCCCTGCCCGCGCGGACCAGCACTTCTCCGGTTCTCCGGAATTTCAAACCCCCATCCGCCCGATCCGGCGCGGAGTGCCACCGGTGAAGACGATGTGGTCCGGGTCTCGCCGGGAACGGGTCGCCGCCCGGCCCGCCCGCCGACCGGTCAGGCTCGTCGGCGTGCTCCTACCGCTCGCCGCGTTCGGCATCGTCCTGGTCGGCGCGTTCGCCCAGGCGGTCAGCGGGTTCGGCTACGCGCTCGTGACCGTTCCGCTGCTCGCCGCGACGATCGATCCCCGCGCCGCGGTCGTGGTCTCCGCCCTGACCAGCATCGGGCTGACCCTCACGGCCGCCGTACGCGAACGCGCGTACGCCCGCTGGCGGGTCGCCGCGCTCCTCAACGGCACCGCGCTGCTCGGCCTGCCGCTCGGCCTGCTGGTGCTCGCCCGGGCGCCGGAGCGGGTGCTCAGCGCACTCATCGCGGTGGTGGTGCTCGGCTGCGTCGCCCTCGTCGGGCTCGGCGTCCGGATGCGCACCGGCCCGGTGGGGCTCGGCGCGGTCGGCGTGCTCGTGGGCGTGCTCACGGCCGCCACCGGCACCAACGGGCCACCGCTGGTCGCCGCGTTCCACTCGCTCGGCTACGACCCGCGCACCTTCCGGGCGACGGTGGCCGCGACGTTCGCCGGCACCGGCCTCATGGGACTGGGCGGATTCGTGCTCGCCGGCCAGGTGCACGCCGACCTGGTGCGGATCTCCCTCGTGGCGCTGCCCGCCGTACCGCTGGGCTGGTGGCTGGGCAACCGGCTGTTCCACCGGATCGACCCGGTGGTGTTCCGGCGGATCGTGCTGGTCGGCCTGCTCGGCAGCGCCGGCACGGCGCTCGCCGGCCTGGCCGGCTGACGGGGGCCCACGCCGCTTCCGACACCGGGCGTGCCACGGGCGGGGTCAGCGGAAGTCGCGGGAGGCGGGACTGACCGGCGGCTCGATCGCGTCCAGCCGGTCGGCGACCAGGTTGACCACCCCCTCGTGCCGCTCCAGCCGCCCCCGCACCACGAGCCCGGCGCTCGTCCGGGCCACCCGCCGGTAGCGCTGCCACAACCCGGGCGAGCAGGTGACGTTGAGCATGCCGGTCTCGTCCTCCAGGTTGAGGAACGTGACCCCGCTGGCGGTCGCCGGCCGCTGCCGGTGGGTCACGATCCCGCCGACGCGGATCCGCTGGCCGGGCTCCACCCGGCCGAGCCGGGCGATCGGCACCGCGCCGAGGGCGTCCAACCGGTCGCGGATGAACCGGGCCGGGTGGCTCTCCGGGGACAGGCCGGTGGCCCAGACGTCGGCGACCAGCCGGTCCACCGCCTCCATCCCGGGCAGGGTGGGCGGGGACGTGCCGGTCACCGTGCCGGGCAGCCGGCCCGGCCGGTCCTGCGCCGCCGCGCCGGCGGCCCAGAGGGCCTGCCGGCGGGTCAGCCCGAAACAGGCGAAGGCGTCCGCGGTGGCCAGCGCCTCCAGCTGCGCGGCCGTCAGGCCGACCCGTCGGGCCAGGTCCGGCATGTCGCGGTACGGCCCGCCCGCCGTCCGCTCCGCCTCGATGCGCTCGGCCACGTCGTCGCCGAGGGTACGGACGCTGGACAGCCCGAGCCGGACGGCGGGACCACCCAGCCCCCAGGCGTGCGGCGGCTCCCCCGGCACGCTGCCCCACCGGGTGTCCGGGGTGGACTCCAGCACCGCCTTCGCCCCGCTCGCGTTGATGTCCGGTCGGCGCACCTCCACCCCGTGCCGGCGGGCGTCGTCGACCAGGGTCTGCGGCGAGTAGAAGCCCATCGGCTGGGCGTTGAGCAGCGCAGCCAGGAACGGCCCCGGGTGGTAGCGCTTGAGCCAGGAACTCGCGTAGACCAGGTAGGCGAAGCTCATGGCGTGGCTCTCCGGGAAGCCGTAGCTCGCGAACGCGGTGAGCTTGCGGTAGACGTCGTCGGCCAGCTCGCCGGTGATGCCCCGCTCGGCCATGCCGGCGTAGAGCCGGTCGGCGATCTTCGCCATCCGTTCCACCGAACGCTTGGCCCCCATGGCCCGGCGCAACTGGTCGGCGCCGGCCGCGTCGAAGCCCGCCAGGTCGATGGCGAGCTGCATGAGCTGCTCCTGGAACAGCGGCACGCCGAGGGTCTTCTCCAGGGCGTTGCGCATCAGCGGGTGCGCGAAGGTCACCGGCTCCTGGCCGTTGCGGCGCCGGATGTACGGGTGCACCGAGCCGCCCTGGATGGGGCCGGGACGGATCAGCGCCACCTCGACCACCAGGTCGTAGAACTCGCGCGGTTTGAGCCGGGGCAGGGTGGCCATCTGCGCCCGGCTCTCCACCTGGAACACCCCCACCGAGTCGGCCCGGCAGAGCATGTCGTAGACCTCCGGGTCGTCCAGCGTCATGTCGCCGAGGTCCAGACTCATCCCGATCATGTCGTAGCCGTAGTGCAGCGCGGAGAGCATGCCGAGGCCGAGCAGGTCGAACTTGACCAGGCCGACGGCGGCGCAGTCGTCCTTGTCCCACTGGAGCACGCTGCGGCCGGGCATCCGCCCCCACTCCACCGGGCAGACCTCGATGACCGGGCGGTCGCAGATCACCATCCCACCGGAGTGGATGCCCAGGTGCCGGGGGAACGTCTGCAGCTCGTTGGCGTACTCGACGACCTGCTCGGGGATGTCCTCCACGTCGACCGGGGCGACCGAGCCCCACCGGTCGATCTGCTTGCTCCAGGCGTCCTGCTGGCCCGGTGAGAAGCCGAACGCCTTGGCCACGTCCCGCACCGCCGACCGGGGCCGGTACGAGATGACGTTGGCCACCTGGGCGGTGTGCTCCCGGCCGTAGCGGGCGTAGACGTGCTGGATGACCTCCTCCCGGCGGTCGGACTCGATGTCCACGTCGATGTCGGGCGGGCCGTCCCGCTCGGGGGCGAGGAACCGCTCGAAGAGCAGCCGGTGCCGGACCGCGTCGACGTTGGTGATCCGCAGCGCGTAGCAGACCGCCGAGTTGGCCGCCGAGCCCCGGCCCTGGCAGTAGATGTCCTGCTCGCGGCAGAACGTGACGATGTCGTAGACCACCAGGAAGTAACCGGGGAAGCCCAGCGTCTCGATCATGTCCAGCTCGTGGTCGAGCTGCGCGTACGCCGTCGGGTGCGCCTCCCGCGGGCCGTAGCGCTCCCGCGCCCCCCGCTCGGTCAGGTGGCGCAGCCAGCTCATCTCGGTGTGCCCCGGCGGCACCGGGTACGCCGGCAGCTCCGGCGCGACCAGCTGGAGGTCGAAGGCCAGCTCGGCGCCGAACTCCGCGGCCCGGGCCACCGCGCCCGGGTACGCGGCGAACCGGGCCGCCATCTCGGCCCCGCTGCGCAGGTGGGCGGTGGCGGCGGCGGGCAGCCAGCCGTCGATCTCGTCGAGGCTGCGCCGGGCGCGGACGGCCGCCACGGTGGTGGCGAGCCGCCGCCGCCCCGGGGTCGCGTAGTGCACGTTGTTGGTGGCCACCGTGGGCAGGCCCGCCGCGGCCGCCAGCTCGGCGAGCGCGTCGTTGCGGTCCGCGTCGACCGGGTGGCCGTGGTCGGTGAGCTCCACCGCGACCGTCTCCGCGCCGAAGAGCGCGGTCAGCCGGTCCAGTTCGCGGGCCGCCGCGTCGACGCCCTCGGTGAGCAGCGCCGCCGGCACGTGCCCCTTGCGGCAGCCGGTGAGCACCAGCACGTGGTCGCGCAGCTCGGCGGCCACCTCCTCCAGCTCGCCGTAGACCGGGCGGCCCTTCTCGCCGCCGCGCAGCTGGGCCCGGGCGATCGTGCTGGCCAGCCGGGCGTACCCCTCGTGACCGTGGGCCAGCACGAGCAGGTGCCGCCCGAGCGGGTCCGGTTCGCCGTTCTGCGGGCCGGGCAGCCCGAGGGAGAGTTCGGCGCCGAAGATGGTGGGCAGGTGCAGCGCCCGGGCTGCCTCGGCGAAGCGCACCACGCCGTAGAAGCCGTCGTGGTCGGTGACGGCGAGCGCCGTGAGCCCCAGCCGGGCCGCCTCCTCGGCCAGCTCCTCCGGGTGGCTCGCCCCGTCGAGGAAGCTGAAGTTGGTGTGCGCGTGCAGTTCCGCGTACGGGACGGCGCCCTCGGGGCGGGTCACCGCGGGCGGCTCGTACTGCTCCCGCTTGCGGCTCCAGGCGGGGCTGTCGCCGCCGTCGGCGTCCACGGCGAGCGGGTCGACCACGTGCAGGTGCCGCTCGTCGCGGGACCGCCCCCGGCCGGCGCCGCCGGGGTGTCCGGAAAGCACCCGTTCCAGCTCGGACCAGGGCATCTTCGGGTTGTGGAAGCTCATCCGGCCACCCGTGACGCCGTCGGCCCGCGCCCTGCGGACGGTGTCTTCGACGAGCGTGATGCCTCAGAGGCATATTGATGACGCAGAGGCATCAGGTCGTCGGGCGCAGGCGTCCACCGCCGGGACACGCCCGGGGACCGCAGCCCGTCGCGCTCAGTCATAGATCGCCTCCACCAGCCACTGCCCCGCCTCGACGGCGAGCAGCAGGGCGGTGCCGTCGGCGAGGCCGACCTGGAACCGCGCCCGGCGGCGGGCCTCGGCCGGCGCCCACCAGCGCTCGTCGACCGGCCACGGCCCGGCCCATCCGGTGATCTCGGCCGGGCGGCCGGTGCCGACGGTCAGCCGGGCGGGTGCGGCGCTGAGCTGGAGCCGGGCGTTGACCGCCACGGGCTCGCCGGCCGCGTCGTGCACGGTCGCCGCGAGCGGGGCGGGCAGCACCACGGCCGGCGCGGGCGGCGGCAGCCGGCCGGGCCACGGCGGCTCCCCCGACCGCACCGGCTCACCGGGGAGCGGCGGCCCACCGGGGCGCGCCGGCAGCCGCTCGTCGCCCCACGGCACCAGCCGCACCTGGTCGGCCGGGGACCGGCCGCCGCCGAGCACCGCGGTGAGCACCGCCTCCGGGCCGAGGATGCCCTGCACACGGCTCAACGCACGGTGCGCCCGCTCCCGCTCCTCGCCGGTCTCCCCCCACAGGCCGGGTTGCAGGCCGGCCTGGGCGAGCACCCCGTCCGGGACCAGCCGCAGCCGGATGATCCCCGCCGTCGGGCGGGACCGGCCGGCGCCACCACGCCCGCTGCTCCCCGTGAGCCAGCCGTCGAGCTGCCAGCGGACCCGGTCGGCGATGGCCGCGGCCGTCAGCAGGCCGTCGTGGCGCCAGACCCGGTGCAGCTCCTGGCCGTGCGCCGTGACCGCCTCGATGCCGAGCCGGGTGCAGGCCAGCCCGTGCCCGGCCAGCCGGTCGTGCAGCTGTTCGGCCAGCGCCCGGGCCGCGAACGCCGCGGCGTCGACCCGGTCGACCGGCTCGTCGTACTCGGCGGTCACCGTCAGGTCGGCCGGTGGCTGGCGGACGGCGAGCGGGCGGTCGTCCCGCCCGGCGGCCAGCCGGTGGGCCAGCGCGCCGTCGAACCCGAACCGGGCCAGCACGTCGCCGGCGGGCAGCGCCGCGAAGTCACCGAGGGTACGCACCCCGAGCCGGCGCAGCAGGTCGGCCAGGGCCGGCCGGCCCAGCGCCTCGACGGAAAGCCCGGCGAGGAACGCCGGGGTCCCACCGGGCGGGACGATCCGCCCGGTGCGGGCCGCCAGCCCGGCGGCGAAGACGCCGTCGGCGATCCCCACCTGGCTCTCCACCGCGCAGGTCTGGGCGACGTGTTCGATGATCCGTTCGGCGGCCGCCTCCTCACCGCCGAGGTAGCGGCTCGGCCCGCGGGCGGGCAGCGCGCAGGCGCCGGGGCGGACCACCTCCACGCCGGCCACCAGGTCCTCCACCGCGGCGAGCACCGGCTCGAACGCCCGGGCGTCGCGCCCCGGGTCGTACTCGACGACGGTCAACTGGGGGCAGCGGCCCTGCGCCTCCCGTTTGCGCAGGCCCCGCCGCACCCCCTCGGCCCGGGCCCGCTCGGAGCACGCCACCACACGGTTGGCGTGCAGGACGGCCACCGGGCCGGTGGCCGGCACCCCGTCGACGATCTCGGCGGCGAGCACCGGCCAGTCCGGGCACCAGAGCAGCAGGGTGCGTACCGGCGCGTCGGTCATGCCGGACCGACCAGGGTGAGCGCGCCCCGGCGGGACACCGCGGCGACGGTGCGGCCGGGTGCGGCCACCGGGCGGAGCCGGGCGGCGGCCGGACGGCCCGCGGTGGGCGCGACGCGGGGAATCACCCGGGTCAGCTCGTCGCCGGGTAGCCAGACCGTGACCTCCTTGGGGCGGGCCGCGGCCCCCCGCCCTCGCGCCGAGACCGTGACCTCCCGGCGACGCAGCCGGCCCCGGCCCGACCCGAGCCCCTCCCAGGCCCCCCGGACCACCTGCAACGTCACGTCCGCGCCGTCCCACCGGCCGTACGGGACGAGCACGCAGCCGCGCTGCCGGGCCCGGGCGGCCAGCCGGTTGGCGACCGAGGAGGAGACGGCGGCGGGCACCGCGGTGACCACGACGTCCACCCCGTCGATCAGCGCGGCGATGACGGTGGCCCAGTCGGGCCCCGGAGCCGGCACGAGGGCGACCCGGTCCAGGGCGATCCCGAGTTCGGCGGCGGCGTTCGCCCCGAACGTCGGCACCCCGACCACGGCGCACCACGAACCGGCCCGGGACGCCTCGGCGAGCAGCGCCAGCACCAGCGAGGTGCCGCCGCTGCGCCGTGGTTGGCCGGCGGCGATCGCGATGGTGCTGCCACGGCGCATCCCCCGGCTGGGGAGCAGCCCGGTCAGCTCGGGAGCCACGGGCAGGACCCGGTGGCCGCCCGCCGGGTCCGGCGCGCTCGCCGGACGGACCAGACCGGCCAGTGCGGCGGAACCGACCACCATGCGGCCCGCCATCGGACCAACCCCCCGTCGTTGCTGCTGGATCAGGTGTTGCTGCCGGGCACCACCCGGCGTCGGCCCCGCGGGGCCGACGGACGCGCCGCGCGGCGGATCAGGCGGCGAGCCCGTCGAGCGCCGGTTGGTGGGCCACGCCGAGCGCGGTCTCCACCACCGCGACGAACTGTTCGGCGGCGCGGAGCAGGTCGTCCGCCTCCCGGGCGCTCACCACCCGGGGGATGCCGGCCTCGGCGGCGGCTCGTTTGCCGGCGCCGGCGGCGAAGTAGCGGGACCACTCGTCGAGCTCGGGGGCGACGGCGGAGAGCAGGACCCAGACGCTGGTGATGCCGTTGCGCCGGGTGGGGGCGGGCCGGGCGCGGGCGGCGAGCATCGCCGCGGCCGCGCGCAGCGCGGCCAGGTGGGCGGCGGCGTAGCGGAGGCCGTCGGGGCGGGTCTGGCCGGCCTCGGTCAGCCCGTGCCGGGCCACCGTGAGCAGCTGGGCGGGGGTGCGGTGCGGCAGCACGTGCGCCGGCACCGTCGGTGGCTGGGCCGGGTTGGTCGGCATGGGACTGTCTCCTCCACGTGGCCGAGGCGGCCGACCAGCGGCGGACGTTCCGCCGGCGGGCGCCGGGTCGAGTGGTGCGGAGGAAGACGCACCGGTGTGGGGCCGGCCGGGTGTGGACGCTTCCCCACACCACACCCGGCCGGCGTACCGGCGGGTTCGTCGCCCGCCGCCCGGGGGTCGTGGGCGGCGGGCGACGCTCCTGCCTGATCGGGTCCGGGCTCGCGACTGCCCGGGTCCCAGGTGCGGCCCGCGGTGCCGCACCGGCCCGGAGCCGTGCCGCGAAACACCGCTCCGGGGAGGTTGGAACGAACGTTCGAGGCAATCGAACACTCGTTCTAACTACTGCTGACAGTACACCTCCCCTCCGACGAAAATGCAACGTGTGACGCGCCGGCCCTCCCGGGCCGTCCTCCCGCAGAGGGGCCGGGATACGGCGTGCCCGGGCGGGACCGCCCGGAGTCGACCAGCGACAATGACCGCATGCAGCCACACCCGAACGTACGGGCGGTGCAGGACGCGCTGGCCGGCGCGGACGCACGGGACGCCTCCGGCACGCCCAGCACGGTCCGCCTGCTGCCCGAGGCCGTGCACACCGCCGCGGCCGCCGCCGAGGCGCTCGGCGTCGACGTCGGCCAGATCGCCAACTCGCTCATCTTCGAAGCCGACGGCGCGCCGCTGCTCGTGCTCACCTCCGGCGCGCACCGCGTGGACCCCGCGGGCCTGGCCGCGTCGAACGGGTTCACCCGGCTGCGCCGGGCCAGCCCGGAGTTCGTCCGTGAGCACACCGGGCAGCCGATCGGCGGCGTGGCCCCACTCGGGCACCCCCGACCGCTGCGCACGCTCGTGGACACCGCGCTGGCCACGCACCACGAGATCTGGGCGGCCGGCGGCGTGCCCCGGGCGGTCTTCCCGACGACCTACACCGAACTGCTCCGGATCACCGGCGGCATCCCGGCCGAGGTGGCGTGAGCGAGCGGGCCGTCCGGCACCGCAGCGGGCCGCCACGCGCCGGAGCGGCGACGTGAGCGACGCACCGCTGGTCACCCTGCACGTGTGGCGGACCGCCCCGGCCGCGCTGCCCCGGGTGCTGGCCCGCATGGCGTCCGATCCGCGCCGGCTGCGCGCCACCCCCGGCGTACGGTTCGCCAAGCTGCTCGGCACGGGGGCCGGCACCGGTTTCGGACCGGGCGACGTCGATCCGACCCGGTGGGCGGCGCTGACCGTCTGGGACTCCCCCGCCGCGGCGGCCGGCTTCGACGACACACCGGTCGCGCGCGCCTGGGCCCGGGTCGCCCGCTCCGCCGTCCGGGTCGACCTGCGCCCGCTGGCCAGCCGGGGCGAGTGGTCGCGCCGGCGCCCGTTCGGCGAACCGTCCGGCGACCGGGTCACCGGCCCGGTGCTCGCGCTGACCCGGGCCCGGTTGCGACCGCGCCGGGCGGTCACCTTCTGGCGGGCGGTCCCGCCGGTCGCGGCGGCCCTGCGCACCGCGCCCGGCCTGCTGGCCCGGTTCGGTGTCGGCGAGGCTCCGCTCGGCTGGCAGGGCACGGTGAGCGTGTGGCGCGACGCGGCGGACCTCGTGGCGTTCGCGTACCGTCACCCGGAGCACCGTTCGGCGATCACGCGGACCCCCACCGAGGGCTGGTACGCCGAGGAGCTCTTCGCGCGGTTCGCGGTACGCGGTGTGGTCGGCGACCGCACGGTGCTGGGCTGGGTCGCGGGCGGCGACGAGGACACGAGAGGTGGGTGGGCATGAGGCTGGTGCGGTGGACCCCGGACGATCTCCTCCGACGGCTGGACGACGTGGTGGCCGTCTACGGCGAGGCGATGGGCTACCGGACCGACCTGCTGGAGGCCCGCCTCGGCTACATCGCCACCCACGCACGCCGGCCCGGGTTCCGCGCGGTGGCGAGCCTCACGAGCGAGGGCCACCTCGCCGGGTTCGGGTACGGCTACCGCGGCGCCTCCGGGCAGTGGTGGCACGACCAGGTGCAGCGCGCGCTCGACCCGGCGGCCCGGGAACGCTGGCTGACCGACTGCTTCGAGGTCGTCGAGCTGCACGTCCGGCCGCCGGCGCAGGGGCACGGGCTGGGCGCGCGGCAGCTGCGCGCGCTGCTCGGCATGGCCGAGGGGACCACCACCCTGCTCTCCACTCCGGAGGCCGACGAGAAGACGTCCCGTGCCTGGCGGCTGTACCGCCGGTTCGGTTTCACCGACGTGCTGCGCGACTTCCACTTCCCCGGCGACGAGCGGCCGTTCGGCGTACTCGGCCGGGACCTGCCGCTCGAGCCTCCCGCCGCATGATCCGGCGGCGGTCACCCTGGGCGCTGCTGGCCGTCCTGGTGCTCGCCCAGATCTGCTACCCGCTGACCGCCGGCACGACCCGAGCGCGGCTCACCGTGGCCACCGTGGTCCTCGGCTACCTGCTCTCGGTGGGCCACGCCCTGCTCAGCCGGGGGCCGCGGGCCGCCGCGGCGCTGGTCGTGGTGGCCACCGGGGGCGGGTTCGCCGTCGAGGCCGTCGGGGTGACCACCGGGGTGCCGTTCGGCAGCTACGACTACTCGGGCGAGCTGGGGCCGAAGCTGGCCGGCGTGCCGCTGATCATCCCGCTGGCCTGGACCTGGATGGCCTGGCCGGCCTGGCTGGCGGCGGTACGGCTCACCACCCCGCGCGCCGGGTCACCGGCCCCGGCCGCCGGTCGGCTCGTGGCCGGGCGGGTCGCCCTGGCCGCGGTGGGGCTCGCCACCTGGGACCTCTTCCTCGATCCGCAGATGGTCGACGAGGGCTACTGGCGCTGGCGGGACGCCGTTCCGGCCCTGCCCGGCCTGCCCGGCGTCCCGGTCAGCAACTACCTGGGCTGGCTGCTGTTCGCGCTGGTGCTCATGAGCGCGCTGCGACCGCTCGCCGGGCCGGCCACGGCGGTCACCGACGGGCGGGACGCCCCGATGCTGGCGCTCTACCTCTGGACGTACGCCTCGAGCGTGCTGGCCCACGCGGTCTTCCTGGACCTGCCCGCGTCGGCGCTCTGGGGCGCGCTCGGCATGGGGGTGACCGCCGTGCCGCTGGCGGTGGCGTTGCTGCTGCGTGCCGCGCGGCCGGGCGGCGGGCCGCAGAAGCGACGGCAACCCTCCGGCGTCGACGCGGCCGCATGACGTACGTCGTCGCGCTCACTCTCGGCGTCGCCGCGCTGACCGGCCACACGCTGGTCAACGCCACGCGCTGGCTGCGCCGCCCCGCCCCGCCCGCGGCCGGCGTGACCGAGCCGGTGGCCGTGCTGCTGCCGCTGCGCGACGAGGCCACCCGTGTCGGCCCCTGCCTGGCGGCCCTGCTCGACCAGCGGGGGGTGCCCGACCTGCGGATCGTGGTGCTCGACGACGGGTCCACCGACGGCACGGCCGACGTGGTCCGCGCGATCGTGGGCGACGACCCGCGAGTCACCCTGCTCGACGGGGCACCGCTCCCGCCGGGCTGGCTGGGCAAGCCGTACGCCTGCTGGCAGCTCGCCGCCCGGGCGGACCCGGCGGCCACCGTGCTGGTCTTCGTCGACGCCGACGTGGTGCTCGCGCCGCACGCCGTGGCGGCGGCGGTCGCCGAGCTGCGCGCGGCGGGCGCGACGCTGCTGTCGCCGTACCCCCGGATCGTGGCGACGACGGCGGCCGACCGGCTCGTCCAGCCGCTGCTGCAGTGGCTCTGGCTGACCTTCCTGCCGCTGCGGGCCGTGGAACGGTCCCCGCGGCCGTCGCTGGCCGCGGCCGGCGGGCAGTTCCTGGTTGTGGACCGGGCCGGCTACCTGCGGGCGGGCGGGCACGCGGCCGTCGCCGACCGGATCCTGGAGGACATCGAGCTGGCCCGGACCGTCAAACGCTCCGGCGGGCGGATCGCGCTGGCCGACGGCTCACGGCTGGCGGCCTGCTGGATGTACGCGGACTGGCCGCAGCTGCGCGACGGCTACACGAAGTCGCTCTGGGCCAGCTTCGGGCACCCCGGGGCGGCGGCCGCCGCGATGGCCCTGCTGTTCCTGCTGTACGTCGCGCCGCCGCTGCTCGCGGTGGCCGCGCTCGCGGCCGGGTCGGCCGCGGTGGCGCTGGTCGCGGTGGTCGCGTACCTGCTCGGAGTGGCCGGGCGGATCGTCACGGCCCGCGCCACCGGGGGCCGGTGGTGGCCCGACGCGCTGGCACACCCCGTGTCGGTCGGGTTACTCGGTTGGCTGACCCTGCGGTCGTACCATCTGCGCAAGCGGCGGCGGCTGTCCTGGCGGGGCCGCCCGGTCAGCTAGGAGGCGCGGGATGGCGCGGATCGTGGTCGTCGGCGCCGGGGTGGGCGGGTTGGCCACCGCCGCCCGGCTGGCCGCCACCGGGCACGAGGTGACCGTCTTCGAGCGGGCCGACACGGTCGGCGGCAAGCTGGGCCGTCACGTACGCGACACCGAGGCCGGGCCGTTCCACTTCGACACCGGGCCGAGCCTGCTCACCCTTCCCGAGGTCTTCGCCGACCTGTTCGAGGCGACCGGGGCGAAGCTCGACGAGTACCTGGACCTGGTGCCACTGGACCCGATCGTCCGGCACGTCTTCCCGGGCGGCACGACCCTGGACTCCTGCGCCGACCCGGGCGAGTTCGCGGCCCGCATCGGCGCGGCCCTCGGCGACCGGGCGGCACGCGACTGGCAGCGGCTGTGGCGCCGCGCCGCCCGGGTGTGGGCGGCCTCCTCGCGGGACGTGCTGCGCCGCCCCGTCGACTCCCCCCGCGACCTCGCGGCGCTGGCCTGGCGGCTCGGCGACCTGGCCGCCATCGCACCGGGCCGGACGCTGCGCGGGCTGGGCCGCCGGCACCTCGCCGACCCGCGCCTGCGGATGCTGCTCGACCGGTACGCCACCTACACCGGCGCCGACCCGCGTCGCGCCCCGGCGGCACTGGTCGCCGTCCCGTACGCCGAGCTGGCGTACGGCGGCTGGTACCTGCGGGGCGGGCTCGGCACCCTCGCCGACGCGCTGCTGTCGCGCTGCCTGGACCTCGGCGTGGTCGTGCAGACCGGCGCCACGGTGACCCGCATCGACGCGGCGGGCGGCCGGGTGCACGGCGTACGCCTCGACGGCGTCGCGGCGCCCGTCCCCGCCGACGTGGTGGTGGCCAACTGCGACGCGCTCACCGTCTACCGTGACCTGCTGCCCAGTCCGCGCCGGCTGGCCGGGCTCACCGACCGCAGCCTCGCCGGGTTCGTGCTGCTGCTCGGCGTGACCGGCTCCTCCGGGCTGGCCCACCACACCGTCCTCTTCCCGACCGCCACCGACGCCGAGTTCGACGCGGTCTTCGGCGACCCGGGCCGGGGCGTGCGGGCCCGGCCCGCGCCCGATCCGACGGTCTTCGTGACCGTGGCCGACGACCCGCTGGCCCGGCCGGACGGGCACGAGGCCTGGTTCGTGCTGGTCAACGCGGCGCGGCAGGGCACCGCGGCGGGGGCGGTGGACTGGCGCCGGCCGGGGCTCGCCGAGGCGTACGCCGACCGGATCCTCGACGTGCTCGCGGCGCGCGGCGTGGACGTGCGGGACCGGCTGCTGTTCCGGGAGATCCGCACCCCGGCCGACCTGGACGCGGCGACGGGCGCGCCGGGTGGAGCGATCTACGGCACCGCGGGCGGGCTGCTCCGGCCGGCCAACCGCGGGCCGGTGCACGGGTTGTGGCTGGTCGGCGGCTCCAGCCATCCGGGCGGCGGCCTGCCGATGGTCACCCTCTCCGCCCAGATCGTCGCCACCGAGATCGGCCCCGCGTAACCCGCGCCCCCGCGCCCGTCGCCCCCCCGGTCGCCCGCGATCTTGCGGTTTCGGCCCGTGGATTGTGGCTTCTGTGGTGTGGTGTCGGGGCACGAAGTGCAAGATCGCGGAGTAGGGGGGAGCGGTCAGCCCGCTTCCAGGAGGGTGCGGCGTACGGCGGCCAGGAGCTGGCCCAGGCCGAAGCCGGCGAGCAGCACCCACACCGCCGTCGCCATGGTGATGGTGCCGGCCGCGAGGTCCGGCTCGATCAGCCCGGCCAGCCCGGCCACCAGCAACCCGCCCAGTGCCACCAGGACGCGGGTCGGGCGCTCCCCCACCGTCACCGCGCCGATCTCCCGCATGCCGGCCGAGACCGCGCGGGCGCGCACGTACTCGTGCAGCCAGGACAGCGCGCCGGCCGCGGCCGCCAGCGCGCCGGGCGCCCCGACCAGCCAGAACGCCACTAGCCAGGCGGCCTCGCCGAGCCGGTCGGCCACCGAGTCGTAGACGTAGCCGAGCCGGGTGGTGCGGCCGGTGGTCACCGCCACGGCGCCGTCCACGCTGTCGGCGACCCCGGCGAGCAGCACGAACAGCGCCCCGAGGAAGGGACCGTCCTCCGGCCGTACGGCGAACACCGGGACGCAGACGCAGAGCAGCACCCCGACCACCGTCACCGCGGTCGGCCCGACCCGGAGCCGGCCCAGCACGTATCCGACGTGGTAGGCGAACCGCAGCCAGGCGCGCACCACGGGGGCGGCAGACCGCGGGTCGAACCCCCCGTGCAGCCGCGCCCACGCCGTGGCGTACTCGTCCCACTTCAGCAGAGTGCCCACCACGGATCAACCGTCGCGGCCGGGATGAGGTGTCGCGCGGGCCGTCACGCCCGCGCGTTTACCCGAAGGTTCTGCCAGACCTCGCGGGTGGCCGTCGAGCGGTTGAGGGTGATGAAGTGGATGCCCGGCACGCCCTCGTCGAGCAACCGGGCGCACATCTCGCTGGCCTGCTCGACGCCGAGCCGGCGCACCGCCTCGGGATCGTGGGCGACCCTCTCGAACCGCTCGGCCAGCGCGGGCGGGAACGGCGCCCCGGAGAGCTGGACGGACCGCTCGATGGTGCCCATCTGGGTCACCGGCATCACCCCCGCGAGGATGGGGGTGTCGCAGCCGGCGGCGGCCACCCGGTCACGCAGCCGCAGGTAGTCCTCCGCGTCGAAGAACATCTGGGTGATCGCGAACTCGGCGCCGGCCCGGCACTTGCGGACGAAGTGGGCCGTGTCGCTGGCCACGTCCGCCGAGCGCGGGTGCTTGTACGGGAAGGCGGCGACGCCCACGCTGAAGTCACCGGCGCCGCGGATCAGCCGGACCAGCTCCTCGGCGTACAGCACGCCCTCGGGGTGGCGGACCCACTCGCCGCCCGGGTTGCCCGGCGGGTCGCCGCGGACCGCGAGGACGTTGCGCACCCCCACCCCGGCGAGCCGGCCGATCACGTGCCGCAGCTCCGCCACCGAGTGGTTGACCGCGGTGAGGTGTGCCATCGGGAGCAGCGTGGTCTCGGTGGCGATCCGCTCGGTGACCGCGACCGTGGTGTCCCGGGTGGATCCCCCGGCGCCGTAGGTGATCGACACGAAGGACGGGCGCAGCGACTCCAGCTCCCGGATCGCCCGCCAGAGCAGGCGCTCGCCCTCCGCCGTCTTCGGCGGGAAGAACTCGAACGAGAAGGTCGGCTGCCGCTCCCGGATCAGCTCCCCGATGGCCGGCTGCGGGTTAGGGAGGACCGAGGGGAGACCGAGCGCCACGGTCCGACTCTAGCGGGCGCGGCCCCCCGCCCGACGACCTTCCCAACCCGTGGCCCCCGGCCGGAGACGCCGCCGCGCCCGCCTCGCCGGCGCGCCGGCCGGAAAGCGTCGTACCCGCGGGATATCCATGGGGCAGCGCGGGTGGAGCCGGCCGGGGCCGGTCCGCCACGGGGGCACGCGCGGGGGTCGCCACACCGGCGACGGTGGCCGTCCGGCATACGGACGACGCCGTCGCACCCGCCCGTCCGGAGGGACCGATGACCGCGACCCCGCCACCCGGCCCGCAGCTTCTCGGGCCGCTGCTCACCCAGCTTCGGCTCGCGCGCGGCTGGAGCCAGCGGCGCCTGGCCGCCGAGCTCTGCGCCGCCGCGGGCGCCCCGACGCTGAGCCGGCACGAGGTGTCCCGGTGGGAGCGGCAGGCGCGGCTGCCCGGAAAGTTCTGGCTGCGCTGGCTCGCGGTGGTCCTCGCCGTGCCGGCCGAGCTGCTCGGCGACGCGGCGTCGCGGTCCCGGCGCCTCGCGCCGCCTGCCGCCGGGCCCGCCGGGGCCGGCCGCTCCCGCGCGGCGCTGCTCGCCCTGGCCGAACGCTGGCTGGCCGACCCGCACGCCGCACTGCTGGTCGCCGCGCCCGGGCAGGTCGCCGGGCACGACGTCGCGGCCGCCGCGCCCGGCCCCGACCGGGTCCCGGGTTCACCGGACGCCGCCGGCGACACCCAACGCGGCTCCGGCCCTGCGTACGACGCCGACCTCGCCGCGCTGCGTCGGCTCGACGACCTCACGGGCGGGGCCGACCTCGCCCCGCTCGGCGCGGCGCGGCTACGCCGGGCGGTGCGCGCGCTGCCCCGGTCCGGGCCGGCCGGCCGCCGCCGGCTGCTGCCGCTGCTGGCCGAGTCGGCCCAGCTCGCCGGCTGGCTGGCCGCCGACGCGGGCGACCTGGCCGGTGGGCTCGACGCGTACCGGCTCGGGCTGCGCGCCGCCGCGACCGCCGGAGACCCCGCCCTCGCCGGGCACGTGCTCGGGTCGGCCAGCCACCTGCTGGCCGGCGCCGGCGATCCGGAGGGCGCCCTCCTGCTGGCGCGCACGGCGTACGCCGGCAGCCGGCGGGCGGCCAGCCCCGGCCTGCGCGCCCTGCTGCTGCACCGGGTGGCCCTCGCCGCCGCGCTCGGCGGGTGGCCGGACGCCGCGGGGCAGGCTCTCCACGCCGCCGGGCGGGTGACGGCGGCCCCCGATCCGCAGCGGGAGCCGCCCTGGCTCTACTGGCTCGACGGCCCCGAACTGGCCGCCATGACCGGGCGGACGCTCGTCGCGCTGGGGCGCCCCCGGCGTGCCGAGGCCCTGCTCGGCGCGGCCCGCGAGCCGGGCCGGCCCCGCCGCGCCGCGGTCTACGGCGGCTGGCTGGCGCGCGCCTACCTGCAACTCGGCGAGGTGGAGGTGGCCTGCGAGGTGGCCGGCGTGGCACTGCTCGACGCGGTCCGCGCCGGGTCACCCCGGGCCATGGCCCCGCTGTCCGAGGTGCGCCGCCGGCTGGCCGCCCACCGGCGGGCGCCGGCCGTCCGGCGGTACGTGGCGATGCTCACAGCGGCCCGCCCGTACCTGCCCCGGCCTCCCGCGTCCCGTTCACACCGGAGCCCGCCGGATCGCCCGGATACTGGCGGGTACCAAAGGCACGACCGGACCGGCTAGCGTTCTGGCGTGACCGACGCTGCTTCCGTCTCCCCCGTCGACCGCGCCGGCCTGCGGCAGCGGATCGACAAGGCCCTCACCGAGTTCCTGGCCAACCAGCGGGTCTGGATGGCCGGTGTCGACGACGCGTTGACTCCGCTCGCGGAGGTGATCGAGGCGTTCGTGCTGGGTGGCGGCAAGCGGCTGCGTCCCGCGTTCGCCTACTGGGGTTACCGGGGCGCCGGTGGCGTCGACAGCGACCCGGTGCTCGCGGCCCTGGCCGCGCTGGAGCTGGTGCAGGCCAGCGCCCTCATCCACGACGACCTCATGGATCGCTCCGACACCCGGCGCGGCGAGCCGGCGGTGCACCGGCGGTTCGCCGCCCGGCACCGCCGGTCCGGCTGGGGCGGCGACCCGGACGGTTTCGGCGACGCCGCGGCGATCCTGCTCGGCGACCTCTGCCTCGTCTGGTCCGACGAGCTGCTGCACTCCGCCGGGCTGGACCCGGGCACGGTGGCCCGCGCCCGCCCGGTCTTCGACGAGATGCGCACCGAGGTCACCGTCGGGCAGTACCTCGACGTGCTCACGCAGGTGACCCGCGACACCTCGGTGGAACGGGCCGGCAAGGTCGCCCGGTACAAGTCCGCGAAGTACACGGTCGAACGTCCGCTGCTGCTCGGGGCCGCGCTCGCCGCCGCGCCGGCCGACGTGCGGGCGGCCTACTCGGCGTACGGGCTGCCGCTGGGCGAGGCGTTCCAGCTCCGCGACGACGTGCTCGGTGTCTTCGGCGACCCGGCGCAGACCGGCAAGCCGGCCGGGGACGACCTGCGCGAGGGCAAGCGCACCTTCCTGGTGGCGGCCGCCCTGGAGGCGCTCGACGACGCCGGGCGCGAGCTGCTCCTCGCCGGGCTGGGCGATCCGACCCTGGACGGCGACGGGGTCACCCGGCTGCGCGAGCTGATCGACACGAGTGGGGCGTTGGCCCGTACGGAGCAGCGCATCGTCACGCTGACCGACACCGCGCTGGCCGCCCTGACCACCGTCGACCTCGACACCGAGGCCCACCAGGCCCTGGTCGACCTGGCCGTCGCCGCCACCCGCCGCACCGACTGACCCACCCGCCCCGGCCCCGCCCCCGAGCGCTCCCCGCCCCCCGGCCCCGCTCCGCGCGGTGATCATGAAGTTATCGGCGCGACACGCCGTTCTTCCTGCCGATAACTTCATGATCGACGGGGAAGGGCGGGCGCGGGGCGCGGAGCGGGAAGGGGGCGGGACGGGCGGCGCGGGCGTCGGGTCAGAAGCCGAGGGCCTGTGCGCGGCGCTTGACCTCGCGGGCCTGGTCGCCGCCCAGGGCGGCCGCCGGAGTGCCGGGCAGGGTGTCGTCCGGCTCGTACAGCCAGCGCAGGGCGGCCTCGTCGTCGTAGCCGGCGTCGGCCAGCAGGTTGAGCACACCGGGCAGGTGCTTGAGCACCGTACGGTTGGCCACCAGGTCGGCCGGCACCCGACGGACGCCGTCGCGGCGGACCGCCAGCAGCTCCCGGTCGCGGATCATCTGGTGCACCTTGCTGATCGACACGTCGAGGCGCTCGGCGACGTCGGGCAGGGTCAGCCAGCCGGCCGCCTCGGCGGGTCCGGCCTGGTCGGGGCCGGCTGCGGCCCGGTCGGCGGGTACGGATTCGGTCACCCGAACACCCTGCCACGCGGTCACCGCGGCGAGCCACCGGCACCCCGGGATCCGCCCACCCGAACCGGACCGGAACCCGCACGAACCCCGGACCGGAACCCGCACGAACCCCGGACCGAAACCCGCACGAACCCCGGACCGAAACCCGCACGGACCCCGGACCGGCCCCTGCACGGACCCGGACCGAAACCCGCACGGAACCAGGACCGGAACCGGAACTCCCACGGACCCGGGTCCAGGGCCGACCCGGAACCCGGCGGAGCGGGGGTCCGCACGGGATGTCCACGCAGGTCAACCGGCTTTCCGGCGGGTTGTCGAGCGCGGCGGGACCGGCTGTGTCGCCGTCCGCCTGTAGCATCCTGTTCAACCCTCACCCCCTGGACACATAGACTCGCTGCCGATGGACACACAGGTCGCCGACACGTTGCTGGGCTCGCTGATCGACGGGCGCTACCGCATTCGCGGTCGCGTGGCCCGTGGCGGCATGGCGACCGTGTACACCGCCACCGACGAGCGCCTCGAGCGCACCGTCGCCGTCAAGATCATTCATCCGGCCCAGGCCTCCGAGGCCCGGGCCCGGGTCGCCGGGTTCGTGGAGCGGTTCACCGACGAGGCGAAGACGATCGCCCGGCTCACCCATCCCAACGTGGTGGCGGTCTATGACCAGGGCACCCACGCGGGACTGCCCTACCTCGTCATGGAGTACGTCCGGGGCCGCACCCTCCGCGAGGTCCTGGCCGAACGGCGACGGCTCAACCCGGACGAGGCGCTGGCGATCTTCGAGCAGATGCTCGCCGCGATCGCCGCCGCGCACCGGTCCGGTGTGGTGCACCGCGACGTCAAGCCGGAGAACGTGCTGGTCGCGGAGGCGCCCACCGGCGGCATGGCCAACCTGGTGGACAGCGTCGTGAAGGTCGCCGACTTCGGCCTGGCCCGCGCCGTCGAGGCGAGCGCCGAGGAGGACAGCGGCAACCAGCTCATGGCGACCGTGGCGTACGTGGCTCCGGAGCTGGTCACCCAGGGTCACGCCGACCCGCGCACCGACGTCTACTCGGCCGGCATCGTGCTGTTCGAGATGCTCACCGGCCGGGTGCCCTACGACGGCGGCCGCCCGATCGACATCGCCTGGCAGCACGTCGACCGTGACGTGCCGGCCCCGTCGACCCTGGTTCCCGGCCTGCCGCCGGCCCTCGACAATCTCGTGGCCCGGGCCACCCGGCGCGATCCGGGCGCCCGTCCGGTCGACGCGGGCGCGCTGCTCGCCGAGGTCCAGTCGGCGCGCGACGACCTCGGCAACACGAACAGCCACACCGCCGTGCTGCGCCGGGTCGCCGACGACCCGGTGGTGGCCCAGCCCACCATGGTGGTCGCGGCGGTCCAGCCGGCGGAGCGTCCGTCGTGGGCCCGGCTGCCGGAGAACGGCCAGCGCGCCGGCCGGCGTCGGGCCGAGCCGGCGAAGAGCACCGGTCCTTGGTCGCGGATCGCCGAGCTGCGCGCCCGGGTGATGGGGGATCCGCGGGGCCGGATCGCGGTGCTCGCCTCCGTGGTGGTGCTCGCGTTGGTCGCCGCGATCGGCGGCTGGTACTTCTCCGTCGGCCGTTACACGGTCGCCCCGCAACTGGTCAGCCTCAGCAAGGCCGACGCCGAGGCGCGGGCGGACCGCGCCGGCCTCACCCTGATGTACGGCGAGCCGCGGTACGACGAGAAGGCCCCGAAGGACAGCGTCCTGGTCCAGGACCCGGCCTCGGCGAGCCGGATCGTGAAGGGCGGCACCATCACCCTGACGCTCTCGCTCGGCCCGGAGCGGTTCCCCCTGCCCGACGTGGTGGGCAAGGAGTTCGAGCTGGCCGAGGCCGATCTGGTGAACGCCAAGCTGGCGGTGGTCAAGGGCGCGGCCCGCTACGACGACAACCTGCCCGCCGGGGTCGTCATCGACACCAACCCGAAGGTGGGCACCGAGGTCAAGCCGGGCGCCAAGGTGACAGTGGTCCTGAGCAAGGGCAAGGCGCCGGTCAGCGTGCCCAACCTGGTCGGCAAGAACCTCAACGACGCGCGGAACACTCTGTCGCAGTTGGGCCTGGTGCCGGTCGAGACCTACAAGGACTCGGACAAGCCGAAGGACGAGATCCTCGGCCAAAGCCCGGCCGACGGCACCGGGGTGGAGAAGGGCGCGCAGGTCAAGCTGGACGTCAGCAAGGGGCCGCCGCTGGTGGTGGTGCCGCGCGTGGTGGACCTGCCGTGCCAGCAGGCCAAGCAGCTGCTGGAGAGCCAGGGCTTCCCGGTGGCGATCCAGTTCAACCCGGCGGCGATCGTCCGCTTCCAGAACCCGAACGAGAACGCGCAGGTGCCTCCCGGCACCCCGGTCACGATCGGATGTCTGTGACATGTCGGTGACCGCGACCCGTCCGGTCGGCGCGCACACGCCGACCTCGGGCGGCCTCGGCAAGGCTGCCCTGCCGTACCTCGACGCGGCCGCGGCCGAGGTCGTCCAGGTGTACGTCTCCAACTCCCGCGGCTGGGCGCTGCCGCCCGGCGACCCGGCGCAGGACGCGTTGTTCCGCGCGGGCTGCGCCGAGCGCGGCATTCCGGTCTTCATCCACGCGTCGCTGCTGGTCAACCTGGGTTCGCCGACCCCGGCCACGGTCGAACGGTCGGCGGAGACGCTGGCTCACGCGCTGCGCCGGGGCGCCGCCATCGGCGCCCGGGGGGTGGTGTTCCACGCCGGCAGCGCGGTGGACGCCGGGCACGCCGAGGCGGCGATGCGGCAGGTCCGCGAGGCGCTGCTGCCGCTGCTGGACTCGGCGGCCGCGTCGGGCGGCCCGATGCTGCTGGTCGAGCCGAGCGCGGGTGGCGGGCGGTCGCTCGCCTCGCGGGTGGAGCACCTCGGGCCGTACCTCGACGCGGTCGACCGGCATCCGCAGCTCGGCGTCTGCTTCGACACCTGCCACGCGTGGGCCGCCGGGCACGACCTGGCCGCCGAGGGCGGCATGACGGCGACCCTGGACACCCTGGTGGCGACGGTGGGCGCGGACCGGCTGCGGCTGGTGCACGCCAACGACTCGAAGGACCTGTGCGGCTCCACCCGGGACCGGCACGAGAACATCGGCAAGGGCAGCATCGGCGAGCCCGCGTTCGCGGAGCTGATGGCGCACCCGGCGACCGCCGGCGTGCCGGTGGTCGTGGAGACGCCGACGGAGAAGCACGTCGGCCACGCCGCCGACATCGCCACCCTCAAGCGCCTCCACCCCTGACCGCCCGGAAACCGGGACCACCCCGAGCCCCCGGGCGACCGGGACCGCCCCGAGCTGCGGTGATCAAGAGGTTTGCGTCAGGATCCGGGCCGCGGATGACGCAAACCTCTTGATCACGAGAGCGGGTGACCCGGCGCGGGCGCGGGGCGGGCGCGGGGTCAGGCGCGGAGGATCCGGGTGAGGGTGTCGATGGCGCGGTCGATGCCGGCGTCGTCGACGTCCATGTGGGTGACCAGTCGGGCCGTACGCGGGCCGAGCACCGAGATCAGCACGCCCTCGGCCCGCGCCGCGGCGGCCAGGGCGTGGGCGTCGAGCGGGCTCTTCGTGAGATCCAGCGGCACCAGGTTGGTGCGCGCCGCCGTGGCGAGTACGCCGAACGGGGCGATCGCCTCCGCGAGCCGGGCGGCCTTCGCGTGGTCCTCGGCGAGCCGCTCGACGTGGTGGGCCAGGGCGTAGCGGCCCGCCGCGGCGAGAACGCCGGCCTGCCGCATGCCACCACCCATCCGCTTGCGGATCAGCCGTGCCCGCTCGATCTTCTCCGCGCTGCCGACCACGAGCGAGCCGACGGGCGCGCCGAGCCCCTTGGAGAGGCAGACCGACATGGTGTCGAAGAGCCGGCCGTACTCGACGAGCGGCACGTCGTCGGCCACGTGCGCGTGCCAGATCCGGGCGCCGTCGCAGTGCAGCGCGAGCTGCGCGTCGTCGGCGACGCGGCGCAGCTGGCGCAGGGTGGCCAGCGGGATCACGCCGCCGCCGCCCCGGTTGTGGGTCTGCTCGACGGCGATGGCCCGGGTCGGGACCGCGAAGTAGCCGTCCGGGCGGATCATGCCGGCGACCACGTCGGGGTCGATGTCCGCACCGACCGCCGGCCAGGTCCGCGACGAGATGCCGCCGTACGCGGCAGCGGCGCCGATCTCGTACGTGACCACGTGCGCGTCGGCGTCGCACAGCAGCTCGTTGGCCGGGGGCACCACCAGTTGCAGGGCGATCTGGTTGGCCATCGACCCGCTGGGCGCGAACAGTGCCGCCTCGTGCCCGAACAGGGCCGCGACCTCGGCTTCCAGGGCGTTGACGGTCGGGTCCTCGCCGTAGACGTCGTCACCCACCTCGGCGGTGGCCATCGCCTCCCGCATGCCGGCCGTGGGCCGGGTGACGGTGTCCGAGCGCAGATCAACAAAATCAGCCACGATCATCCTTTCGGCGGCTCGCAAGCTCGCTCCTCGCGTCAGCCACGGTCACTCTTTCGCTGCCGACTGCGGGGCTCGCAAGCTCGCTCCTCGCGTCAGCCACGCAGCATCTCGGCTACCAGGAAGGCCAGCTCCAGCGACTGCTGGGTGTTCAGCCGCGGGTCGCAGGCGGTTTCGTACCGGTCGGGCAGGTCGAGGTCCTCGATGCCCTGGGCGCCGCCGAGGCACTCGGTGACGTCCTCACCGGTCAGTTCCACGTGCAGGCCGCCGGGGTGGGTCTCCAGGCCCCGGTGCACCTCGAAGTAACCGAGCACCTCGTCCACGATGCGGTCGAAGTGCCGGGTCTTGTAGCCGTTGGACGACTCGTGCGTGTTGCCGTGCATCGGGTCGCACTGCCACACCACCTTGGCGCCGGCCGCCGTGACCTTGGCCACGATCGGCGGCAGGGCGTCGCGTACGCGGTGGTTGCCCATCCGGCTGATGAGGGTGAGCCGGCCGGGGACGTTGTCCGGGTTGAGCTTCTCGCACAGCTCGATCGCCTCGTCCGGGGTGGTGGTCGGGCCGAGCTTCACCCCGATGGGGTTGGCGATGCGCGAGATGAAGTCGATGTGCGCCCCGTCGAGCTGGCGGGTGCGCTCCCCGATCCAGAGGAAGTGCCCGGAGAGCCCGTACGCCCGGCCGCCGGAGACCCGGGTGAGCGCCCGGTCGTATTCGAGCGCGAGCGCCTCGTGGGAGCAGTAGAGGGTGACGGTGCGCAGGGCGTCGTCGTCGGTGAGGCCGCAGGCCCGGATGAAGGCCAGGGCGCGGTCGATCTCCCGGGCGATCGCCTCGTAGCGCTCTCCGGCCGGGGAGCTCTTCACGAACCCCTTGTTCCAGTCGTGCACGGCGTGCAGGTCGGCCAGCCCGCCGGCCAGGTACGCCCGGAGCATGTTCATGGCGGCGGCCGAGTTCGCGTACGCCCGGATCATGCGCTGCGGGTCGGCGACGCGCGCCTCCGGCGTGGCCTCCAGCGAGTTGATCATGTCGCCGCGGTAGGCGGGCAGGCCGCGCGCGTCGGTCGGCAACGACCGGGGCTTGGTGTACTGCCCTGCGACGCGGGCCACCTTGACCACGGGCAGGGACGCGCCGTAGGTGAGCACGATCGCCATCTGGAGCAGGGTGCGGGCGTTGGCCAGCAGGTGGCTCTCGGTGTTGTCGGCGAACGTCTCGGCGCAGTCGCCGCCCTGCAGCAGGAAGGCCTTGCCCTCGCAGACCAGCGCGAGCCGCTGCCGGAGCTGGTCGACCTCGTACGGCGCGACCACGGACGGCACGGTGTCGAGCACCTTGCAGACCTCGGCCACGGTGGCCTGGTCGGGCCAGGGTGGGGTCTGCGCGCGCGGCAGGTCGCGCCATCGGTCCAGGCCGAGGGCCGCGTCCTGGGAGTCGACGGTGGGACGGCTGGTCTGCAGCCCGGGGCTGTCCACCGCCGGATGGCTCAACTGGTGCCACTCATGGCGCATGACAGAAAGCGTACGGCGACCGCCGGGCGGGCCGGTCGCCGAGGGGGATCGTTCCGGCTACTGGGAGATCGGCCGGCGGCGCCGGCATCGAGGCAGATCAGGCGGCGGGTTTCGCGGTCGGGGTGGCGGCCGGGCCGGCCGGCGCCTCGCCCGCGATGCACCAGTCGGCGCCGTCCCGGGTGACGGTGAACACCAGCGCTCGGGTGACCTTGCGCGAGCCGGCGGTGACCGAGACCGTGACGTTCACCTCCTGCCCGTGGGGGCCCGACCGGATGTCGGTGATCTCGGCCTGCGGCACCGTGAAGTGGTCGGCGAAGTCGCCGTTCGGGCCGCTGGCGCCCGCGTCGAAGGCGTCGTGCAGGGTCGCGCAGAGCTGGCTGCGGCCGGCCGCCGCGTCCTTGGCGATCATCGCGTCGAGGTACGCCTGCACCCGCTCGCGGGACTTCGCGGCGGCCTCCTCGGCGGGGGCCTGCCGCTCGGGCTTGGCGGGCTCCTCGTCCTCCCCGCCGAGACCGCAGCCGGCCAGGACGAGCGGCGGGATCGCGAGCGCGGCGGCGACACCCGCCAGCCTTCGGTGCGTTGCGCCCATCAACCCCTCCCCCGGCCGGTGCCACATCGAGACGTGCCGAGCGGCGAGTCTGTCACATCGACCGGAGCGCCGGGGAGGGAGTCCCGCGACACTCCGGACGACACGCCGGGCGGGGAGGGACGGTGCGTGTCCCTCCCCGCCGTGTGGGTGGTGCGTCGGCCTACGGCTCAGCCGAGACCGCCCTTGATGGCGCCGATGAGCTCGCCGTTGCCGGTGTCACCGGAGAGCTCCCAGAAGAAGGCGCCACCGAGGCCCTGGTTCTTCGCGTACGTCATCTTTCCGTTGATCGTGGCCGGGGTGTCGTAGCTCCACCAGTTGCTGCCGCACTTGGCGTACGCCGTGCCGGCGACCGTGCCGGTGGCCGGGCAGGTGTTCTTGAGGACCTTGTAGTCCTCGATACCCGCCTCGTAGGTGCCCGGGGCCGCGCCGGTGGCGCTGCCGCCCGGGGCGGCCTGGGTCACCCCGGTCCAGCCCCGGCCGTAGAAGCCGATGCCGAGCAGCAGCTTGTTGGCCGGGATGCCCTTGCTCTTGAGCTTCTGGATCGCCGCGTCCGACCAGAAGCCCTGCTGGGGGATGCCGGCGTACGAGGTGAGCGGCGAGTGCGGGGCCGTCGGGCCCTGCGCGTTGAAGGCGCCGAAGTAGTCGTACGTCATCGGCATGATCCAGTTGAGGTGCTGCGCGGCGCCCGCGTAGTCGGTGGCGTCGATCTTGCCGCCGTTGCTGCCGTCCGCCGTGATCGCCGCGGTGACCAGGGCGTTCGCGCCGAACTTCGACCGCAGCGCGGAGACCACGTTCTTGAACGCGTTCGGGCCGCTGGTGTCGCAGGTGAGGCCGCAGGCGTTCGGGTACTCCCAGTCGACGTCGATGCCGTCGAACACGTCGGCCCAGCGCGGGTCCTCGACGAGGTTGTAGCAGCTCTCGGCGAAGGCGCTCGGGTTCTGCGCGGCCTGCGTGAAGCCGCCGGACCAGGTCCAGCCGCCGAAGGACCAGATCACCTTCAGGTTCGGGTACATCCGCTTGAGCTTGCGCAGCTGGTTGAAGCTGCCGCGCAGCGGCTGGTCCCAGGTGTCCGCGACGCCGTCGACGCTGTCCGCGGCGGTGTACGCCTTCTCGTAGTCGGCGTAGCTGTCACCGATCGAGCAGCGGCCGCCCGTGGTGTTGCCGAAGGCGTAGAGGATGTGGGTCAGCTTCGCCGCCGAGCCGCTGGTGTGGATGTTCTTCACGTGGTAGTTGCGGGCGTACACGCCCCACTCGGCGAAGTAGCCGACGACCTTCTTCCCGCTGGTGTCCGGCGGCGTCGTGGGGGGCGGGGTGGTCGGCGGCGGCGTGGGCGGGGTCGTGGTCGGCGGAGTGGTGGTGGGCGGCGTGGTGCCGCCCCCGCACGAGGCGCCGTTGATGGTGCAGTTCAGCGGCGCCTTGTACGCGCCGGTGCCGTTGTAGCCCCAGCTGAAGGAGGCGCCGGGGGCCAACCCGCCGGCCCAGCTCTTCTTGACCGCCACGTAGTGGTCGCCGGTGCGGGTCACGTCGGCGTCCCACGAGCTGCTGATGCTGGTGCCCGACGGCAGGTCGAACTCGATGCGCCAGGTGCTGAGCGAGGCGTCCGAGCCGTTGGTGATCGTCACCCTGGTCTCGTGACCGGTCCCCCAGTCCTGCGCCTTCGTGAACGTGGTCGTCACGCTTCCGGCACCGAACGCGGTGGCGACGGGCGCCATCGCGGCGGTCACCGCGACCACGGCGCCGGCCCAGAGGGCCCGGCGGAGCGATCTCTTCATGCGGCGTCTCCCTAATTAGTTAGGAAACTTTCCAGAATGATTGGGGAGACGCTACTCACGCCGTCATCACTTCGTCAAGATGTGCATGTTTCGATTCCTGGCAACCGTCGAAAACATCGCCGTCACCAGGCCACTCGCGACCGCGATCATGATGTTTGCGGCGTACTCGATCTCCCCCGGCGCCGAAGACCTCATGATCAACGAAGGCGCCGGGGAGGAGCCGGGCGGCTGGGGTAGCCTCGGGCCGTGACCGTCTTCGACATTCCGATCGGCGCCCTGAACGGCGGGTCGGCCGACCTCACCCAGTACCGGGGGCGCGCGCTCCTGGTGGTCAACGTCGCCTCGCGCTGCGGCCTCACCCCGCAGTACGCCGGCCTGCAGGCCCTCGCCGAGGAGTACGCCGACCGGGGTCTCGTGGTGCTCGGCGTGCCGTGCAACCAGTTCGCCGGGCAGGAGCCGGGCACCGCCGCCGAGATCAGCGACTTCTGCCAGGTCAACTACGGCGTCACCTTCCCGCTCACCGAGAAGGTCGAGGTCAACGGGCCCGGCCGGCACCCGCTCTACGCCGCGCTGGTCGAGACGCCGGACGCCGAGGGCCACACGGGCGACGTCCGGTGGAACTTCGAGAAGTTCCTGGTCGCCCCGGACGGCACGGTGGCCGCCCGGTTCGCCCCGACGGTGGAGCCCGGTTCGGCCGAGCTGCGCGCTGCCGTCGAGAAGGTGCTCCCCGCCGCCTGAGTTCCTCCGGACACCCGGGAGGGTGGCGCATCCCGGCGACCCGGGCGGGACGCGGCCACCGCCGGTACGGTGAGCCGGGACCCGGCCGGGCTTTCCGGCCCCGTCCCAGGTGGGCCCGCCTCCCGGCCGGTCCACCCGCGCACCACGGGCCCGGCCCGGTCCGCCGTCGGTGCGGAACTCGGCCACGGTGGACGGAGTTGGCGGCTGACATGGCGACGCTCGGACTGATCGGCAGCGGGAACATCGGCGGCACCCTGGCACGGCTGGCGGTGGCCGCCGGCTACGACGTGGTGCTCAGCAACTCGCGTGGACCGGAGACGCTGCGCGAGCTGGTGGAGGAACTGGGCCCGCGGGCCCATGCGGCGACGCCCCCGGAGGCGGCGCAGGCCGGCGACCTCGTGGTGGTGAGCGTCCCGCTGCGGGCGTACGCGGACGTGCCGGCGAAGCCGCTCGTCAGCAAGGTCGTGCTGGACACCAACAACTACTACCCGCAGCGCGACGGGCAGATCGCCGAGCTGGACTCGAACGCCACCACGAGCAGCGAGCTGCTCCAGCGGCACCTGTCCGCCGCACGGGTGGTCAAGGTCTTCAACAACATCAACTTCCGGCACCTGGCGGTCCTGCCGCGTCCCGCGGGTGCGGCCGACCGCAGCGCGCTGCCCATCGCGGGCGACGACGCGGACGCGAAGGCCGCGACGACGGACTTCCTGGACCGGATCGGATACGACGCCGTGGACGCCGGTCGGCTCGCCGAGGGCTGGCGGTACCAGCCGGGCACCCCGGCGTACGGGGTGATCTACAGTGCCCGGCCGGACGACTGGGAGCACGCGGCCCCCGCCGACGCCAACCGGGTCCGGGCGGCGCTCGACGCCGCCAGCTCGCCCGCCTGAACACCGTGGCGCCCGGTGGGCGCGCCCGACGGACGCACGCCCACCGGGCGGTCGCTCAACCGGCGGCGTTGCGGGGTAGTAGCCGCCCGACTGGCCGGCCGCCGTCGGGTGGTAGGAGACGCCGAGGTTGGTGATGTTCAGCGCGTGCAGCCACTTCGCCGTAGCCGCACAACTGGTGGCCCACGAACTGCGCGCGGACGTCGGCGAAGGTGAAGCCGGCGGCGAGCGCGGCGTTGGGGGTGATGTCGTCCACCAGGGTCCGCAGGGAACGGTGGAGATAGATATAACGGGCGACTTCGCGGCGTGTCGATCCGGTGACAGTTGCATCCCGGTCCCGCTCACGGGACGCTGTCGGACGGACGCATCCCGTGACCGGACGCACCCCCCGGAGGCGACATGCACCTGCTCCGTACCGCGCCGCGCCGCCTGCTCGCCGGAGCCGGAGCACTCCTGCTCGGCGCCGGGCTCCTTCCCACCACGGCGGCGCCGGCGAGCGCGGCGGCCGTCGGCTACGTCCGGCTCGCCCACCTTTCCCCCGACACCCCGAGCGTCGACGTCTACCTCGCGGCGCCCGACAGCGACGAGCCGCGGGTCTTTCCCGGCGTGGGCTACGGCGTGGTCTCCGACTACCTGTCGCTGCCGGCGGGCCGGTACGCGGTGGCGATGCGCCAGGCGGGCGACCCGGCCAGCGAGCCACCCGTGCTCACCACCGAGGTCGCGGTGGCCGGCGGCAAGGCGTACACGGTCGCCGGCGTCGGGCGCTACGCGGACCTGGGGCTGCGTGTGCTGCACGACGACCTGAGCGCCCCCGCGGGGGGCCGGGCCAAGGTCCGCGTCGTCCAGGCCTCGGTGCGCGCGCCGGTGCTCGACGTGGCGGCCGCCGACGGCCCGACCATCGCCGACGGCGTGCACTTCGCCACCACCACCGACTACCAGCTCGTCGACCCCGGCCGTTGGCGGCTGCGCCTGTCGGCGACCGGGGGCCCCACCACCCAGGCCGAGGTCCGGCTCGCCGGCGGGGCCGTCTACTCCCTGCTGGTGCTCGACGGGAAGGACGGCCTCACCACCGAGCTGCGACGCGACGCCCAGGGCGGCACCGTGGTGCCGGCGGGCGGCGTGGAGGCCGGCGCGGGCGGCACAGCCGCGACCGGCCGCGGGGCGTATCCCGTGGTCACCGCCGCGCTGGCCGTGCTCGCGCTGGCCACCGGCCTGGGGCTGCTGCGACGCCGGCGTAGCACCTGGTGAACGAGCGGCGCGGTCCGGCGATCCGGCGGCACCGGCGCCGGCGGGCACCGGCCGCCGCGCTTGTGGTGCTCGGCGCCGCGCTCGGCCTCGCCGCCGGGACCGGGGTGGGGCTGGCCACCACGGGGACGCCGCCCGCCACCGGCACGCCACCTGCGGCGGCGTGGCGGCCGGGCTGCGCCGTGGGCTGCCCGTCGGTCACCCCGCCGCCCGCGCGGTCCGCGCCGAGCGGGAAGCCGACCCGCGTACGCGTTCCCCGGATCGCTGTCGACTCCGCCCTCGCGGTGCTCGGGCTGGACCGCGCGGGCGCGCTGGCGCCGCCCGCCGACTTCGCGGTGGCCGGCTGGTACGGCGGCGGGCCGGCGCCGGGCGACCCCGGGCCGGCCGTGCTCGCCGGCCACCTGGACTCGCGCCGAGGGCCGTCCGTGTTCGCGCGGCTCGGCGAGCTGCGCCCGGGCGACACGGTCGAGGTGTGGCGTGGCGGGCAGCGGCTGGTGTTCCGCGTGACCGGCTCGCTGCGCACCCGCAAGGACCGGTTCCCCACCCAGGCCGTGTACGGCCCGACGCCCGGCCCGGAGCTGCGCCTGGTGACCTGCGGCGGCGACTTCGACCGGCGGCGGGGCCACTACACCGACAACGTGGTGGTCTTCGCGGTCGCCGAGCCGGCCGGTTGACGTCCCGCCGCCCGGAGATTCGGTGGCGAGACGCCGGGCACACACGGCGACCGGCCGGGTCATGCCCGGCGGCGCCGGGCGACCACGGTGTGCGCGGCGACCAGCAGGCCCGGCAGCGCGCCGAGCAGCCACCCGACCGGTCGGGGCGCCTCCACGAGACGGCCGATCAGCCCGCCGACGCGGGGGACTCCGGCCACCAGGTACTCGCCCACCCCGCCGCCACAGGTGACGGTCCACCGCCCGGGCGCGGGGAAGCGGAAGGTGCCCACCCAGCGGTAGCTGATGCCGTCGCCGTAGCGGACGGTGCCGAGAACGGGCGACAACTCCACCCGCGAGCCCTCGGTTGACGCGGCGTGGCAGTCGTCGACGTCCACCAGCCCCACGGCGAAGACCGCCAACCGCCCCGGCTCCGGGACGGGCACCTCGGCCGGCGATCCGACCGGGGCACTGCTCCCGATGCCCTCGGCGACGTAGCTGGTCGCCTGCTGCGCGCCGGTCCCGAGCACCACGGGCGTGAACACCAGCCCGGCGACGACGAGCCCGGCCGCGAGCGCGTACCTTCGCCGGCCCGGCACCGCGCGGCCCGCCGGCGTGTCCGTGGCCGAGCCGGCGTCCGCCGGTTCCTCGGCCGGCCAGCGGCTGTCCACCGCGGCGGCGGTGAGCAGCGCGACCAGCACGCTGCCGGCGAGGACCAGCCCCGCCGGCCAGTACCGGTACGTCCAGGTCACGCACTCGGACGGCGCCAGGCTCACACAGCCCGGCACGTCGTGCGGCTGCCCGACCCCGAAGAGCCATGACCGGGTGGCCGAGAACGGCCCGGACCCGGCCCAGCCGCGCAGCACCGGCTCCCCCACCGCCAGCAGCACCAGCAGCGCCACGAGGACGGCCGGACGCCGCCACAGCGCACCGAGAGCGACGCCGAACGCCGCGGCCACCAGCGCGAGAACCAGCCCACGCCCCGGTAGGCCGTGCAGCGCACCGTCGACCTCCAGCGGGACGACCAGGCGGTGATAGGCGTACGCGGCCGCGAGGTAGCCGCCCGCGAGCGACCCGGCCCCGGCCAGCGCCACGGCGAGCCGGAGCGGGTAGCGGCCCGCGGGGAGACGGGCGGCGTACCGGGCCGCCAGCAGGAACGCGCCGGCCGAGGCCACCACGACCGAGGTGGTGGTCACCGTGCGGAGGTCCGCCCGCCAACCCGAGTGCCGGCTCGCGGTCAGCAGCGGCAGGGTGAGCAGCAGCGCGGCACCCGCGGCACCCAGGACCCAGCCCGGATGCGGCAGGAGGCCCCGCACCACACGACGCGACGGGCCGGCCGTCACACCGGCCCGCCCCACGGACGCCGGGGCGACACCGGGTGCCGGGCCCGGGCGAGGGTCACCACGTCGCCAGTATGGCGGCCGGCACGCCGTCCCGCGTACCCCTGTTTGTAGCTAACCTTCCTTGACGAGGCATCCACGTGTAGCTAAGTTTCGAGCAACCGACGGGAGGTGGGACCATGGAGCGCAGACGATTCCTGGCCGGCGCGGGTGCGGTCACCGCGGGAGCGGTCGCGGCGGCGGGCCCCGGCTCGCCCGGAGTGGCGGCGCCCGGCATCCGTCGGGTCGAGACCGGCCTCGACGTGCTGGTCCGGTCCAACTTCTCCGAACTCGCCGGCCAGCGGGTCGGTGTGATCTCCAATCCGACCGGGGTGGACTCCGCCTACCGGCACCTCGTCGACCTCATGCACGCCTCCGGCGCGGTCCGGATCGCCGCGGCCTTCGGCCCCGAACACGGCTTCCGGGGCTCGGCCCAGGCCGGCGGCAGCGAGGGCACCGGCATCGACGCCCGCACCGGCATCACCGTCTACGACGCGTACGGCGCCTCCCGGGCCAAGTGGGAGAGCATGTACGCCGAGGCCGGCGTGGACACCCTGGTCTTCGACATCCAGGACGTGGGCGTCCGCTTCTACACGTACATCTGGACGATGTACACGTCGATGGCCGCCGCCGCCCTGACCGGCAAGCGGTACGTGGTGCTGGACCGGCCGAACCCGGTGGGCGGGCGTGCCCGCGGGCCCATGATGACGACCCCCTACACCTCCGGGGTCGGACTGAAGGAGATCGTCCAGCAGCACGGGATGACCGTCGGGGAGCTGGCCCGGTACTTCAACGCCGAGTTCCTTCCCGCCGAGGTCGGCCGCACCGTCGAGCTGGAGGTCGTGCGGTGCCGGCACTGGAAGCGCGACGTGCTGGCCCAGGACACCGACCTGCCGTGGGTGATGCCCAGCCCCAACATGCCCACCCCGGACACCGCGCTCGTCTATCCCGGCACCGGCCTGTTCGAGGGCGTCGCCTCCATCACCGAGGGGCGCGGCACCTGCCGGCCGTTCGAGCTGATCGGCGGTTCGGCCGACGACTTCGACTACCACTGGTCGGACCGGCTCAACGCCCGCGACCTGCCGGGCGTCGAGTTCCGCGAGGCGTACTTCACGCCCACCTCGGCCGGCCAGAAGCCGGCGCTGCTCAACAAGCTGTGCGCGGGCGTCGAGGTGAAGGTGGTGGACCGGGGGCGGTACGACCCGATCCGCACGGCCGTCGCCATGCTCGTCGAGGCGCACAAGTACCCGGCGTTCGCCTGGCGGCAGGACTCGTGGGACGCGGCCCGGCCGTTCTGGATCGACAAGCTGACCGGGTCGCCGCGACTGCGCACGATGATCGACGCGGGCGCCGACGTGGACGACGTGGTCGGCGCGTGGGCCGGCGAGCTGGCCGCGTTCGAGCGCCGCCGCCGTCCGCACCTGCTCTACTGACGCACCGGCACGGGGGCGGGTCCGCCCGCCCCCACCCGGTCAGTCGGCCTGGGCGGCGAGTTCCCGGGCCCGGTCCCGGGCGGCCTCGAGCGCGGCGAGCAGCGCCGCCCGTACGCCGTGCTTCTCCAGCTCGCGCACGGCGGAGATGGTGGTGCCGGCGGGCGAGGTGACCGCCTCGCGCAGCTTCACGGGGTGCTCCCCCGAGTCCCGCAGCATGACCGCCGAACCGATGGCCGTCTGCACGATCAGCTCGTGGGCCACCTGACGGGGCAGCCCGAGCAGGATGCCCGCGTCGATCATCGCCTCGACCAGCAGGTAGAAGTACGCGGGGCCGGAGCCGGAGAGCGCCGTGACGGCGTCCTGCTGGGACTCCGGGACGCGGATGGTCGCGCCGAGCGGCTTGAACATCTCCTCGGCGAGGGCCAGGTGCGCCCCCGTGGCGTGGGCGCCCGCCGAGATCGCCGTCATCGCCTCGTCGACGAGCGCCGGGGTGTTGGTCATGACCCGTACGACCGGGGTGCCCTCGGGCAGCCGCCGGTTGAAGAACGCGGTGGGCAGGCCGGCGCAGAGCGAGATCACCAGCTTGTCGGCCGGCACCTTCGGCCCGATCTCGTCGAGCAGCGCGCCGGCGTCCTGCGGCTTGACCGCCACGGCCAGCACCTCGGCCTCGTCCACCGCCGCGAGGTTGTCCACCACCCGCACGCCGTAGCGGGCCGCGAGCTCCTCGGCGCGGGCCGGCCGGCGGGCGGTGGCCAGCAGCCGGTCCGCCGGCCAGCCGGAGCGGAGCAGACCGGAGAGCATCAGCTCGCCGATCTTGCCGGCGCCGATCACGGCGACCGTATGCACCCGGGCTGACATCCGCCGTACCTCCTTCTCGGCAGGCGGCGTCGCGGCGGGCCGTGCGGCCGGCCGCGACGCCGTGCCGGTCGATCAGCTGCCGAAGAAGACCTCGGCCTCGGCGTACCGCTCCAGCGGCACGGTCTTCAGCTCGCGGGTCGCCTCGGCGAGCGGCACCCGCACGATGTCCGTGCTCTGCATCGCGACCATCTTGCCCCAGTCGCCCTCGTGCGCGGCGTCGATCGCCTGGAGGCCGAGGCGGGTGGCGAGGACCCGGTCGAACGCGGTGGGGGTGCCGCCGCGCTGGATGTGGCCCAGCACGACGGTGCGGGCCTCCTTGCCGGTCCGCGCCTCCAGCTGCTCGGCCAGCCACTGGCCGATGCCGCCGAGGCGGACGTGGCCGAACGCGTCGAGCTCCTGGTTCTGCAGGACCATCTGGCCCTCGAGCGGCTGGGCGCCCTCGGCAACCACGACGATCGGGGCGTACTGGTGCTGGAAGCGCTTCTCGACGTAGCCCGCGACCTGCTCGACGTCGAACGCCCGCTCGGGCAGCAGAATCACGTTGGCGCCGCCGGCGAGGCCCGCGTGCAGGGCGATCCAGCCGGCGTGCCGGCCCATCACCTCGACGACGAGGGTGCGGTGGTGGCTCTCCGCCGTGGTGTGCAGCCGGTCGATCGCCTCCATGGCGATGTTGACGGCGGTGTCGAAGCCGAAGGTGTAGTCGGTCGCGCCCAGGTCGTTGTCGATGGTCTTCGGCACGCCGACCACGTTGACGCCCAGCTCGTGCAGCTTCGTGGCGACGCCGAGGGTGTCCTCGCCGCCGATCGCGATCAGCGCGTCCACGCCCTGCGCGGCGAGATTCTCCTTGATCCGCTCGACGCCACCATCGATCTTGAAGGGGTTGGTCCGCGACGAGCCGAGGATGGTGCCGCCCCGCGGCAGGATGCCCCGGACCTCCGCGATGCCCAGCGGCTTGGACAGACCCTCCAGCGGGCCCTTCCAACCGTCCTGGAAGCCCACGAACTCGTGACCGTACGTGGCCACGCCCTTACGGACCACGGCGCGGATGACCGCGTTGAGACCAGGGCAGTCGCCGCCACCGGTGAGCACGCCGATACGCATGATCTGCTCATCCTCCTGGAGCATCAGGTAAGCCCGGTTTGCCCCAGGATAGGTGTCGAATCAGACCGTCGGCGCCGTTGCCGGCCCGGGGCGGGCCGTCACTGCGCACTGTAGTCCGCCCGCCCCACGATGGCGACGCGCACCCCACCGGGGTGCAGCCGCGTTCAGTACCGGACCTCGCGCTTTCCCCCCGGCTCCGGTCGCTGGCCGGTGACCGCGGCCCTCGCCAGGCCGAGCAGGCTCACCACCGCGCCGCCCGGCGAGTCCCAGTACTCGGCGGAGCTGACGTGCACCTTGATGAGGGTCAGGCCGGGCGTGGTCGGCCCGTCCGGGAACCAGGTCTTCAGCAGCGGGTTCCAGAGCTGCTCGGCTCGCGCCCGGTCGTAACCCTCGGTAGCGGTGCCGGAGATCGACACCCAGGCGTGGTGGCGCTGGTCCGAGAACGCCACGTTGACCTCCGGGTTGACGCGGATCTGGCGGACCTTGGCCGAGTCGGCGTACGCGAAGAACCACAGCTTGCCGTCGAACTCGGCCTCCTGGAGGCCCATCGGCCGGCTCACCTGTCGGCCGTCGAGGGCGATCGTGGTCAGCATGCCGATCCGGGCGTCGCGGATCAGCTCGGTGACGCGGCGACGGGCGTCGTGGCGGGACGGCTCCTGACTCATGGTGTTACTCCTCCCGGTTCGTCCGAGGCGGTGCCCCGGACAGAACCGGCCAAACCATGAGACGCCGCCTTTTCCGGCGCCCGCCGCTCAGCGGGAGGTCATCGCCCGCCAGCGGGCCAGGTTGTGCCGCGCGTCGACCAGCGCGTCGTGCCGGGCCGCCTCGGCCTCCGGCAGCGGCGGTCGACCCCGGTCGTCCCAGAGCTGCCGCAGCTCCTTGGTGAACCGCGGTATCTCGCGCGGCAGCGCCGGCATCGCCCCCCACAGTTGCGCGAGCACCACGTGGTCGTACGCGGCGTACCAGGCCCACAGCTCGAGCTGCTCGCTCGGCCGGTCCCGGATCGGCTCCACGAGGAAGTCGTACAGGTCGTCGCGGATGCGTTCCCGGGAGCGCCAGGCGCGGTCGGCCGGCGAGGGCAGCCGGTCCAGCACGTTGCGGCGCACCCACGGAATCGCCCGGGAGTCGTCGAACTCCGTGGAGACGGCGTAGAACTCGCGGCCGTTCTCGTCGACCACGCCGATCGAGACGAGGTCGATGCGGAGGCCGTCCTCGATGAACTCGCAGTCGTAGAAATAGCGGTAGACCATCACCGCCATCCTCGCCCACCGCCGACCCGCCGCGACCGTCGGGGCTCCACCCGAGCCTCGCCGCGCTCGACCGGTGGTCCGTCGGGTGTGCTTCCGCGGCGACGCGGCGGCCGACCGCGACCCGCCCCCACGCCGGGGCCGGCCGCGAGACGCTCCCGAGTCCCGCGGCCGGCCGCGGCCGGATACACCCTCCCCAGGCCCCACCGGGTGGATCCGCCATCCCAGGATGGGACCCGCGCCGGTCGGGGGCTGTCACGGAAGTGATTTGAGGGGTGTACAGCAAGCGACAGGACCGTCATGATCTGATGTGTACCGCTACCGGCGCCGAACCGGTGTCCGTTCACCCACGTCAGGGGCCGTCAGGTTCACCGGTGCGCGAGTTGTGGTCCTTGACCGGGGAGGGGTTGGGCCGTGGAGGTTCGCCTGCCGGAGCCGGGTGACGCGCTCACCGGTGTGGAGATGTTCGCCGGGCTCGAGCCGGAGGTGCGGCAGCGGGTGATCGCGGCCGCCGTTCCGCGCACGTACCGCAAGGGCCAGCTGCTCTTCGTGGAGAACGACCCCGGCGAGTCGCTGATCGTGCTGCGCCGCGGCGCGGTCGCGGTCTTCCGCACGGCCCCGACGGGCGAGCGGGCGGTGCTGTCGGTGATCCGGCCGCCGGACGTGTTGGGCGAGGTGTCCCTGTTGGACGCGTCCACCCGATCGGCGTCCGCCGAGGCGATCGAGGACTGCACGGCGCTCGCGCTGTCCCGGGGCTCGTTCATGGAGCTGGTCCACTCCAACCCGCGCATCCTCGACGCGGTGATGCGCTCGCTCGGCGGCCTGATCCGCCGGCTCACCGAGCAGAACGCCGACCACGTCTTCCTCGACCTGCCGGGCCGGGTGGCGAAGACCCTGGTCCGCCTGGCCGGTGAGAGCCAGGCCCCGATGATCACCATCGAGCTCAACCAGAGCCAGCTTGCCGAGATGGCCGGTGGGTCGCGGCAGAGCGTCAACCAGGCGATCGGCTCGTTCGCCAACCGGGGCTGGTTGCGCACCGAGGGGCGGCGGATCGTGGTGACCGACGTGGCCGCGCTGCGCCGCCGCGCCGGCATGAACGAGCGCTGACGCCGGCTCGGACCCCGGGATCCCCGCGCCCACACCGGGGATCCGGGTCGACCACGGACAGACGGACGGGGCCGGCGGGCAGTCGCCCACCGGCCCCGCTCCGGTCGGTCAGTCGCGCGTGTCGTCGGCCGGCGGGGCACCCGGCCCCGGGCCGATCTTCGTAGGGTCGGTCGGCTTCGGCGCGCTCGGCGGGGTCGTGGTCTCCCCCGACCCGGTCGTGTTGCCCTCGGGCTCTTCCACCATGCCCTGCTCCTCAAGCTCGGCGAGAATGACCGCGTCGACGTCGACCGTGTCCCCCGGAGCCCATATCCTGCCACCCGGATCGGTCCACGAAGTGGACAGTCGCACCTGCACGGCACTCTCCCTGACGTGAAACTTCCTGGTACGGAACACTAGCCCCGACCGATCGGTCGCGAGGCCCGCCCGCACGTCGGGTACCCGACTGGGCCGGGCCGCCGGGATACTGGGCTCTCTCGCCCACGGGAGCTGGACATCGACCTCAAGTGTGGACACTGCGCGCGCGCGGCTGGACCGGACGACCGGTTCTGCGGGGGATGCGGTAAGCCGCTCGCCGTCGGCTGCGCGCACTGCGGGCACGCCAACAGCACCGAGGCCAACTTCTGCACGAGCTGCGGGCAGCCGCTGCGCGACCACGTGGTGGTCATCCAGGAGGACCGCCGGCAGGTCAGCGTCCTCTTCGTCGACATCGTCGACTTCACGACGTACGCCGAACGGGCCGACCCGGAGCAGGCGCGCGGCCTCCAGCAGGCCTACTTCGCCACCGTCCGGCGGATCGTGCACCAGTACGGCGGTGTCGTGGAGAAGTACATCGGCGACGCCGTCATGGCGCTGTTCGGCGCGCCCGTGGCCACCGACAACGACGCGCTGCGGTGCGTACGCGCCGGGCTGGAACTCCAGCGCAACCTGGCCCGCCAGCCCGCGGGACGGCAGCCGCCGCTCAGCTTCCGGGTCGGCATCGCGAGCGGCGAGGCCCTCGTCGACCTCTCGGCGACGCAGGACGGCGGCCAGGCGTTCGTCACCGGCGACGTGGTCAACACCGCGTCCCGCCTGCAGTCGCTGGCCCCGCCCGGCGGGGTCGTGGTCGACGAGGCCACCTGGTCGGCCACGCGCCACGAACTCGAGTACGCCGACCGGCCGCCCGTCACGCTGAAGGGGCGTACGACGGTGAGCCGGATCTGGCTGGCGCAGCGCGTCCGGGCGCACCGCGACCCCCGGACGGCCGAGCTCACCCCCATGGTGGACCGGGAACACGAACGCGGCCTGCTCGTCAACGCGCTGCACCGGATGGTGAATGAGCGCACGTCCCAGCTCGTGACGGTGTTCGGCCCGGCCGGTGTCGGCAAGAGCCGGCTGCTGCGCGAGCTGGCCCGGCACGCCGCCAGCCTCCCCGGGCCGCCCATCACGTGGCTCGTGGGAAACTGCCCGCCGTTCGGCGAGAACGTCACCTGGGCCGCGCTGACGGACATCGTGAAGGCGTGGGTGGGGGCACCCGAGGCGGACCCGGTGACCCTGCGCGACCGGCTGCGGTCCCGGCTCGCGCAACTCGCCGACCCGCACGCCGTACGGCTGGCCGAGGCCATCGGCCCGCTGCTCGGGGTGCCGGGCGAGCGGCTCACCCCCGCGGAGACCGAGGCGGCGTGGCGGCGGTTCCTCCTCGTGCTGGCCGACGCCGGGCCGACCGTGCTCGTCTTCGAGGACATGCACTGGGCGGACCAGGCGATGCTCGCGTTCGTCGAGCAGTTGGGGGCGGCCGCGCGCGGCGTGCCGCTGCTGGTGGTCGCGACCGCCCGGCCGGAGCTGCGGGAGCGGCACCCGGCGTGGACCGGCACGATCAGCGGCGCGATGTCCATCTCGGTCCCGCCCATGCACGACTCCGACATCGACACCCTCTACTCGCTGCTGCTGGGGCAGGCGACGCTGCCGGCCACCAAACGCGCCCCGCTCATCGAGTTCGCCGACGGCAACCCGCTCTACGCCCAGGAGTACGCGCGGATGCTGCTCGACGGCGGCCTGCTCGACCCGGTCAACTCGGCCGGCGCCGTCGACCTGGCCGGTGGCCCGGAGATGCCCCGCACCGTGCAGGCGGTCATCGCGAACCGGCTCGACCTGCTGGACCCGGCCGACCGGGCCGTCCTCCACGCCGCCGCGGTGGTCGGGGTCCAGTTCTGGGCGGCGCCCGTGGCGACCGCCCTCGGCCGGCCGGTCGAGTGGGTCGAGCGCGCGCTCAACCGCCTCCAGCGCCGCGACCTGGTGTACGAGCTGGCCTCGACGATGCCCGGCCAGTCCGAGTACCGGTTCCGGCACATCCTGGTGCGCGACGTCTGCTACCAGCGGTTGCCCCGCGCGGAGCGGGTGCTGCGGCACCAGCGCACCGCCGACTGGCTGGAGCAGATCGCCGACGGCCGGCAGCACGACCTCGCCGAGGTGCTGGCCAACCACCGCTGGGCGGCGCACGAGATCGCGCGGACGGTCGGCCTGGACACCGCCCCGTACGCCCCGGCGGCCCGCCAGGCGCTGCACCGGGCGGCCCGGCGGGCGTACGAGCTGCACGCGCTGGACACCGCGGCCACGCTGGTCGGCCGGGCCCGCGCACTGGACCTCCCACCCGATCCCGCGCTGGAGCTGCTCGACGCCGAGTTGGCGTTCTACCGTGACAACGACGCCTTCCTGGTCGACGGCGGCACGGACACGCTCACCCGCCTCGCCGAGCGGCTCACCGACGACGGCGACCGGACGGGCGCCGCCCGGGCCTGGACCCTGCTGGCCACCGCCGCCTGGAGCCGGGCCGACCGCTCCGCCACCCTGCACTGCCTGGACCGGGCCATCGGTCTCTACGCCGAGCTGCCGGACAGCCAGGAGAAGGCGGGCGCGCTGCTCGAACTCGCCCGGGTGCACATGCTCAACGCGGAGACCGAGCCGGCCTGCGACGCGGCCCGTACGGCGGCCGCGCTCGCCGAACGGCTCCAGCTCCGGGAGGCGCAGGCCAACGCCCGGATCACCCTCGCCGTGGCCCGCTACATGTCCGGCTCCGGCGAGGCGTACGCGGAGTTGGCCGAGGTGACCGAGCACTGCCGGGTGGAGCGGCTGGCCAGCCGCCGCCGCGCGGTGCAGAACCTCGCCTGGGCGTTGCAGGAGGAGGGCGACCTCGCGGGGTCGGCCCGGCTCGTCGACGAGCAGCGGACCATCGACCTGGGCGGCGAGCACAGTCTCGCCACCAGCTTCGCCGACCAGTGGGCCCGCGCCTACTACGCGGGCGAGTGGACGTCGGCGCTGGTCATGGCTGCCGAGTCGACGCGCCGGCCGACGGCGGAGTGGGACCTGCACATCGTCGCGGTGTCGGGGTGGATGCGCGGGCTGGGCGCCGTACGGCCGGTCGGCCCGCCGGAGCCGGGCGGTGACGGATTAGACCTCGTCGAGCGCGCGCTCGCGGCGGCCCGCCGCAGCGGCTTCCACCGGGTGCTGCGCTCCACGCTGGCCCACGCGGCGCTCTGCCGGGCCGTGGAGGGCCGCCGGGACGAGGCGATGGCGCTGCTCAGCGAACTCGACGAGGACTGGCGGCGCACCCGGATGATCCCGTTCGCGGAGTGGGTGCCGGCCGTCGGTCACGTCGCCGGTGTGCTCGGCGCCGACGCGGCCCGGCTCGTGCGGGGGCTGCTCGGGCGGGCGCCCCGGACCACCCCGTGGGCCCGGGCGGCCGCCCGGGTCGCCGACGCCGTCCTGGCACATCACGCCGGCGACGCCCGTACCGCCGCCGACCTGATGCGGACCGCCTCGGAGAGCTACGCCCGGATGACCGACGTCACCGACGAGATCATCACGACCGCGCTGTCGGTCGACCCGCTGGCCGCGACCGATCCCGTGGGCGCCCGGGCGGCCGAGGAGAAGGTGCGCGCGTTCGCCGCGCGCAACGAGGCCACCGGGCTGCTGCGGCTGGCGGGCCTGACCTAGTCCGCGCGGGTCAGGCTGCTACCGGGGTCGGCGGTTGGGTCTTGACCTTCTGGGCGTAGATGTCCACGTACTCCCGGCCGGACAGCTCCATCAACTCGTACATGATCTCGTCGGTGACCGCGCGCTCCACGAACCGGTCGCCGGCCATGCCCCGGTAGCGGGTGAAGTCGAGCGGCGCGCCGAACCGGATCCGCACCCGCGCGATCTTGGGGATGAGCTTTCCGGGCGGCTGGATCTCGTCGGCGTTGAGCATGACCACCGGCACGACCGGCGCGCCGCTCTCCAGGGCCAGCCGGGCCACGCCCGTCTTCCCCCGGTACAGCCGGCCGTCCGGCGAGCGGGTGCCCTCCGGGTAGATGCCCGCGACCCCACCGGCCCGCAGCACCTTGAGCTGGGTGTCGAGCGCGGCGCGCGCCGCGCGGCCACCCGAGCGGTCCACCGGGATCGTGCCGGTGCTCACGAAGAACATCTTGGTGAGCCAGCCCTTGATCCCCTTGCCCGTGAAGTACTCGGCCTTGGCCACGAAGGTGACCCGCCGCGGCACGATGAGCGGGGTGAAGATCGAGTCGGAGAAGGACAGGTGGTTGCTGGCGAGGATCACCGGGCCGGTCTCCGGTACGTGGTGCAGACCCTCCACCTGCGGGCGGAAGATCAGCTTCAGCAGCGGCCCGAGGATCACGTACTTCAGCAGCCAGTACAGCACCGGCGTCCCTTTCCAGTGGCGGTCGGACAGCACGATGTGCCCCGTCCGGGGGCGGCACCGCCGTCGCGGACGAGCCTACGAAGCCGCGCCCCCCGCCACAATGGACGCCCGGCCGGGCCGCCGACCCCCGCCGGTGCGCCCATCATCGCCCGGTACGCCATGATCCACTCGTGTTTCCGGCAAGTAGGGACGTCGCGGTCGGGTAGCGTCATGATCCACACCACTTCGGCGATGTGAGGGTGTCCGGCACGTCGGGGCAACCGCCGGATCGGGGAAACGGAGTCGATCACGCCCCCACGGCGTGGCGGGCTCCTGACGCTCCTCGCACAAACCGACAAAGAGGCCCCGCCTCGACCAGCGAGACGGTCGCTGACTTTGGAAGACGCGACACAACGCACTCCCGGAACCGGGTGGGGACGTGTCACGATTCAAGGCACGGCGCGCGTGTCGCGTCGAGGGGGCTGGGGCGGTCGCGCCACAGGCGCGTTGAGGAGGGTGTCCGGTGTCAGCGGGTGGGGCCCGCCGGGGACGGCGGGACAACGGGCTCGACGCGAGCGAGTACGCCGTCGCCGGCGACGTCGATCCGCGCGTCGGCGAGCACCTGCTGGACGTGCTGGCCGCGGGCGGCATCGCCGCGTACCTCCAACCGTCGGCCGATCTCAACCCGGTCACCCGCACCACCACCGTCCCGGCGCGGCCGGTCGACCGGCTCTACGTCGACCGCACCCACCTGACCACGGCACGCGACTACCTCAACCAGCTCGCCGACGAGGTCTCCCCCGAGCCGGCCCGCGCCGACGAGCCGGACATCGAAGCCGAGTGGGCCCGGATCGTGGCAGGCTTCCACGCCACCCCCACCGCGGGCGACAACCCCTGGCCGGCGGCCGAGGACATCGACGACGACCCGGCCGAGCCGGCTGGCGGCCCGCTGACCCGGCCCGGCACCGAGGAGGCCGGGCCGACCGCGACCGACGTCCGTCGGCTGCCCTACGCGGCCGACCTCTCGGGCGTCTCGGTGGGGCGCACGGACCGGACGGACGAGCCGTCGCTGCTCGACGGGCTGGACACCTTCGGCGCCGACCTGCCGGACGACGACGAGGAGGAGGGCTACACCCCGCCTCCGCCTCCCCCGCTGCCCCGGTTCTCCAAGTACGCCGTGGTCGGTGTGCTCGGCGTGGTGCTGGGCTTCGTGCTGTTCCTCTTCCCCTCCCTGCTTCCGGTGGACCGTTCGGTGGTCACCCTGCTCGGCTTCACCGGCATCCTCGCGGGCTTCGTGACGCTCATCTGGCGGCTGCGTCCCGGCGGTGACGACGACGAGCGCGACCCGGACGACGGCGCCGTCGTCTGATCCGCGTACGGCCTGCGACGCCTCGGCGGGTGGCCGTGGTGACAGTGGTGTAACTTACGGTCAGTAGGAATACCGCCGTACGTCACTTCCTCCGCTGACTGACCGGTTGTTCCTGGCTCGTGGGCGGTCAGTCCCTGCTGATCGGAATGCCCGAGATGCGAGACAGTTCCCTCGTGGTGGTCGCCAACCGCCTGCCCATCGACGACAGCATCGCCCCGGACGGCGCCTGCGAGTGGCGGCGTAGCCCCGGCGGGCTGGTGAGCGCGTTGCACCCGCTGCTCCGACATACCCCGGCCACCTGGGTCGGCTGGGCCGGGAGCGTCGGGCCCGTCCCCACCCTGCCCGACGTCGACGGCGTACGCATGCGTCCCGTCCCGCTCACCCCGGAGGACCTGCGCGACTCCTACGAGGGGTTCGCCAACGCGACCCTCTGGCCGCTGTACCACGACGCGGTCGAGCAGCCGCAGCACCACCGGCGCTGGTGGGAGGCGTACCAGCGGGTCAACCGGCGCTTCGCCGAGACGGTCGCGGAGGTCGCCGAGCCGGGCGCCGTGGTCTGGGTCCAGGACTACCACCTGCACCTCGTGCCAGCCCTGCTCCGGGAGCTGCGGCCGGACCTGCGCATCGGGTTCTTCCTGCACGTGCCGTTCCCGCCGCCGGAACTGTTCATGCAGCTCCCACGCCGGGCCGAGCTGCTGCGCGGCATGCTCGGCGCCGACCTGGTCGGCTTCCAGCGCGCCCAGGCCGCCCACAACTTCGCGCAGCTCGTGGCCAAGGTGCTGGACCTGCCGGCCACCGACCGGCGCATCGGGATCGACGGCCGGGTGGTGCGCATAGGGGCGTTCCCGGTCTCGATCGACACCGCCGAGATGGCCGCGCTGGCCGCCCGGCCCGACGTCGCCGCCCGCGCCAGCCGGCTGCGGCAGGACCTCGGCCGCCCCGAGCACGTCATCCTCAGCGTCGACCGGATGGACTACACCAAGGGCATCGAGCAGCGACTCAAGGCGTACCGCGAGCTGCTGGTCAGCGGGCACGTCAAGGTCCGCGACACGGTGCTCGTGCAGGTCGCCGTGCCGAGCCGGGAACGGGTCGGCCAGTACCAGGAGCTGCGCGAGCGGGTGGAGCGCGAGGTCGGCCGGATCAACGGCGAGTTCGGCCGGGTCGGCGAGCCGGCGATCCACTACCTCACCCAGCCGTTCGACCGGGCCGAGCTGGCCGCCCTCTACCGGGTCGCCGACGTGATGGCGGTGACCCCACTCCGCGACGGCATGAACCTCGTCGCCAAGGAGTACGTGGCCGCCCGCGTCGACGACACGGGGGCGCTGCTGCTCAGCGAGTTCGCCGGCGCCGCCGCCGAGCTGCCCCAGGCGTACCTGGTCAACCCGCACGACCTGGAAGGGCTGAAGGAGGGGCTGCTGGCGGCGCTGCACGCCGCGCCGACCGACGTCCGCGAGCGGATGCGCGCCATGCGCGCCCACCTGCACGAACACGACATCCGGGCCTGGGTGCGCGCGTACCTCAACGCGCTGGACCGCACCGACGTGCTGGTCGACCGGCTCACCAGCGCGGACGCCTCGGCCCCGCCCGCCCAGCGCGACCGGTCGGCCGCGGCGGCCGAGGGCCGGACCGGCGCCTGACCTCAGCGAACCGCGGGCGCCTTGTCCAGCCAGTCGAGCAGGGCGTCGATGGGCTCCCGCCAGCGGGCGTCGAGCATCAGGTCGTGCCCCATCCCGGGGAACAGCAGCGGCGCCGAGCCGTAGCGGCGCGCCGCCCGGGTCAGCGCGGAGGCCGGCACGACCCGGTCGTCCGGGCTGCCCAGCACCAGCACCGGCGGGTCACCCACCGCCGGCTCCGGGTCGGGCCCACCGAGCAGTTGCCACTGCGCGCGCCGGCTCGCCCGGCCCAGCGCGGACACGTACCGGCGGGCCTCCCCCTCGGGCAGCTCGCGGCTGAACAGCTGGGCACGGCTGAGCCGCAGCCGCCCGCCGACCACCGCGGGCAGTGTGCCCGCCGGATTGCGGCGCAGGGCCGTCGCGAACGTCCCCCAGCCGCCGAGGACCGGCGCGACCAGCGCCGCCGCCCGCGCCGGGTAACGCGACAGGGCGTGCGACACGACGAGCGCCCCCGCGCCGTGCCCCACCAGCACCGCCTGGCGCGGCAGGCCGGCCGCCACCTGGACCACGTCGTGGACGTACGCCCGCAGCGACGCCTCCGGCGCCGGATCGCTGTCGCCGTGCCCACGCAGGCTCACCGCGTACGCCGGGAAGCCCCGCGACGCGGCGTGCCCCAGCCAGTGCTCGGCGAACACCCACGCCCCGTGCCCGTAACCGGGGACGAAGAGCAGCGGCGGACGCCCCTCCTCCAGCTCCGGGGTGGCGCTGCGCACCTCACGTCGGGCCGGCCGCACCGGCCGCGCCCACTCCCGCCCCCGCACGATCCGCACGGTGCTCACGGCATTGACCTTTCGTTCGCGACTGCGGGGCTCGCAAGCTCACTCCTCGCGCTCACCGAGCCAACCTTTCGTTCGCGACTGCGGGGCTCGCAAGCTCACTCCTCGCGCTCACTTGCCCTCCAGGGTGTCGAGGGCGCGCTGGACCGCCCGCAGGTAGTCGACGTGCCCCACCTCGAACCAGTGCCGGCTGCTGTCCTTCACCGGGCCGGAGTAGCGCTCGCCGGCCCGGGCCTCGACCGACGCGGCGAACGCGGCCGCCCGCTCGGGGCGGGCCCGGCGCTGCTGGAGCAGCCGGGCGAAGAGCACGGCCTGCCAGTGCGACAGCGGGAACAGGCCCGAGTCCGGCTGCAGCAGCCCGAGCACGGCCAGGGTCGGGTGGCCCGGCGCGAACGCGTTGAGCCAGAGCGTCGGCCGGCCGGTCCCCGAGTCGTCGCCCAGCACCTTCGGGTCGAGGAACTCGAAGCGCGGCAGGTAGCCGGTCGCGAAGACGACCAGCTCCGGGTCGATCCGCCGGCCGTCGGTGAGTTCCACCCCGTACGGGCCGAATCGGGCGACGTCCGGCACGGGAGTGATGGCGCCGTGCCCCACGTAATAGACGAGCTGGCTGTTGGCGATCGGGTGGGTCTCGTAGACGCGGTGGTCCGGCTTCGGCAGGCCGAACCGGGTCAGGTCGCCGACGGTGAGGCGCAGCGTCCAGTGGTAGAGCCACTGCCGCACCCGCAGCGGCACCCGCAGCGCGAGCAGCCTGTCGTTGACCTGGTCGGCGGGACGGCCGAGGACGTACTTCGGGGCGTACCAGTAGCCGCGCCGGGTGGAGTGCCAGCAGTGCGAGGCCTGCTGGGCGGCCTCCACGGCGATGTCGCAGCCGGTGTTCCCCGCGCCGACCACGAGCACCCGCTTGCCGCGCAACTGCGCCGGATCCTTGTAGGACGAGGCGTGCATGACCTCGCCGCGGAACTCCTCGAGGCCCTCGTAGCGGGGCAGCTTCGGCGACCAGTTGTGCCCGTTGGCGACCACCACGGCCGCGTAGCGCGAGGTGCGCTCGGGCCCGTACCCCCCGGTGCTGCGGGTGGTGACGTCCCAGCGATCCCCCTCGACCGGCTCGACCCGGATCACCTCGGTGCCGAACCAGATGTGCGAGCGCAGGTCGAAGTGGTCGGCGTACCGCTCGAAGTAGGCCAGCAGCCGGCCGTGGTGCGGGTAGTCGGGCCAGGAGTCCGGCATCGGGAAGTCGGGGAACTGGGTGAACGGCTTGGACGAGATCAGGTGCGTGCTGGCGTACACGGGGCTGCGGTCGTGCCGCCAGTTCCACGCGCCGCCGACGCCGGTCTCCCGCTCGTAGCAGTCGACGCCGAAGCCGTGCTCCCGGAGGTTCTTCACGGCGGTCAGGCCGCTGGCCCCGGCGCCGATGACGCAGACCGTGTCGCCCCGGTCGGAGACCGGGCGGCCGTCGCGGCTCAGGGCGAGCGTCGTCGCCTCCGGATCGGGCCGGTCGGTGGAGGTGGACACCGGGTATCTCCTTTTGTGCGGCACGGGTGCCGGGTCGCCGCGAAATCCTCTCCACATCGGAGCCGGTTGTCCAGCCCCGGTCGTGGGAGGCGACGGGTCAGTCGGTGACCGGCAGCAGCAGGTCGGCCAGGACCGGGAAATGGTCGCTGGCCCGGCGCGTGGCCGGGGTGTCCACGACGTCGTAGTCGACGACCGTGACCCGCGGGTCGACGAAGAGCGCGTCGATCCGCCGCCGGGGGTCGGCGCAGGAGTAGGTGAGCCGGTCGGCACGGTCCGCCGCCACCGCCGCGTCGGTGAGCCCGCGCGCCACCGTCGTCCAGGCCGGGCCGTCCGGCCCCTCGTTGAGGTCGGCGCCGGCGACCACGGGCAGGCCCGCCGCGTCCAGCTCCCGCTTGAACAGGGCGGCCTGCGCGGGGCGCTCGGCGGGGTCGGTGGACAGGTGCGAGCCGGCCAGGGTGAACCGGGCGCCGCCGGCCACCGCGCACTCGGCGTACGCGGCGCCGCGCAGGTGCCGCCCGGGCGTGAGCGGGAAGCGCTGGCACCGGGTGGCCAGCACCCGGACCCGCAGGCTCGTCAACAGCAGGTTGCCGAGCGCCGGCAGCCCTCCGGCGGCGACCACCAGGCCGAACGCGTCGGCGAGCGAAGCGGACTTCTGCCGCCAGCGGAACCGCCGCGGCCCCTCCTGCACGATCACCACGTCCGGGGCCGCGGCCCGGACCACCTCGGCCAGCGCGGCCGTGTCGTCCCGCTGGCTGTGGATGTTGTACGAGACCACGCGCAGCGGCACACCGGAGCTTCGGGTCACGGGCTCGCCTTCAGATCCGGCGGGCGAGGTCGGCGGCGCCGATGACGCCGGCGCGGTTGCCCAGCTCGGCGGGGCGGATCTCGGCGACGGGGAGCCGGCTGCGCTGGGCGAGCGACTCGATGTACGACCGCCGGGTCGGACCCATGAGGAGGTCTCCGGCGTCGATGACGCCGCCGCCGACGACGAGCACCTGCGGGTCGAGGATCTGGGCCATGTCCGCCAGGCTGGTGCCGAGCCAACGACCGACCTGGGCGAACGACTCGGCGGAGACCGGGTCGCCGGCCTTCGCGGCGGCGGTCACCATCGGCCCGGTGATCGCCTCGGCGTCCCCGCCCGCCAGCTCCAGCAGCGCGGCGGCCCGCTGGGGCTCCTGCCGGGCGGCGGCGCGGGCGAAGCGCACCAGGGCGCTGCCGCTCGCGTACTGCTCGATGCAGCCGAGCCGGCCGCAGCCGCACTGGTGGCCGTCCGGCACGGTCAGCATGTGGCCCAGCTCGGCGGCGATGCCGTGCGCGCCGCGGACCAGTTCGCCGCCGAGGACGATGCCGCCGCCGACGCCGGTGCCGATGGTGAACATGACCATCGAGTCGTCGGCGTGCCGGGCCGCGCCGTGGCGGAACTCGGCCCAGGCGGCCACGTTGCCGTCGTTCTCGACGATCACCGGCAGGCCGACCTTGTTGCTCACGTAGTCCCGCAGCGGCTCGTCCCGCCAGGCCAGGTTCGGCGCGAAGAGCACGGTGGAGCGGCTCGCGTCGATCCAGCCGGCCGCGCCGATGCCGACCGCCTCGATCTCCCGCCCGGCGGCCAGCTCGCCGACCAGCTCCGTGATGACGTCCCGGGTCCTTGCCACGTCATCGGCGGGAGTGTCCCGTCGGGTGTGCACGAGCACCGTGCCGGTGTCGTCCACGACACCGCCGGCGACCTTCGTGCCACCGACGTCCACTCCGATGGTCAGCGTCACCGCTGCCGCTCCCCTCTGCTGTGCTGTCCGCCGCGCACCGGCGTGGCCGGTGAGTGCCGGGTGTCCCTGGTCAGGCGCCGTCGGCGGGCGCGTCCGCACCGGCGTCTCCGGGCGCTCGCGAGGCGGGCACCACGGGTCGGTCGGCCGGTGTCCGGTCGGCCGCCGGTGCGGCCTTCCCGGTCTCCCCGACGGGCGGCGCGGCGGCGGCCGGGACGGACGTCTCGTCCGCCCGGGTCGCGGCGGACCACACGTCCCCCTCCGACGCCGGCTGAGAATCATGCCCGCTGCGGGTGGCCTCGCGCCACACGAGATCATCCTCGGCACCGCCCGGGGCCGTCACCGGGGCCTCCGGCCCGGGTTCGGCGGGCGGGTTCGCGGACGCGAACGCCCGCAGCAGACTCGCCACTCCGGCGGCCAGATCGCCCGCTCCCGTGGCGAGTCGCTCGGCGAATTCCGGACTGGGGTCGCGCAACGCGGCGATACCGCGACAGACCGGGCAGACACAGCATTCGGGTGAGCCCGTGGCGAAACCCGCCCCACCCGGGGCGGCGAAGCCACCGGTGCGGGCGCTGTGACCGAGGACACCGGCCACGATCCCGCCGAGTGGACCCCACGGCCCCGCCGTCGGGCCGGCGGCGGTCAGCCGCGCGGTCGCCAGCAGCGTGGCGACGAGTCGCTCCGCCTCCTCCCGGGCCGAGCCCGGATCCGTTGCCACCATGGTCGGCTCCTCTACCGTGGCGGCCGGGCCGCCGGACGCGTCACTGCGCCGCACCGGGTGCTTCTACCCGGCGCTTCAGCTGCTTCAACGCGGTATCCATGATCATTTTCTCGGCCTTGCGGCGAAACATCCCCAGCATCCCCACGGAGAGCTCCACCTCCAGGGTGTAGGTCACCGTGGTGCTGCCGTCGGCGTTTCCGACCAGGTCGTACGACCCCCGCTGCGCCCGCTGCATCCTCGACGGCGCCACGAGGTGCCACTCGATGCGGGTCAGGTCCTCCGCGTACTCGTACGCGAGCACGTACTCGTCGGCCATCACGCCCGCGTCGATGGTGAAGCGGACCTGGCTCGCGTAGCCGTCCTCGTACTCCTCGACGACCTCCACCCGGCGGACCGCCTCGGTCCACTCGGGGTAGCGCGCGAAGTCGCAGATGACGGCCGCCACCTGCTCCGGTGGCGCGCCGACGACGATCGACTGCGTGGAGGAGTCCGCCATGGGGGGAGGCTACCCGGCACGCGGCGGGCCGGGGCCGTCCCGCCCCCCGCCACGCCCTGGCGGGCAACCTGCCTGCGGCACCGGATCGACCGTCCGGGTAGGTTTCGACAGAGCCGACCCGTGGTGGCGGCCCGCCCGGCCAGTGCGAGCACGAGGGAGTGCAGGTGCGCGAGTTCTCCGTCCCGCCGATCGTCACCGTCGGCGACGCCGCCAACCTCACGGACCCCGTCTGGGACAACGCCGAGGCGGCTCCCGACACCGTGCAGTTCGTCCGGCCGACCGGGGCCGCCGACGGCCCGGCCTGGACCGACGTCACCTGCCGGCAGTTCCGCGACGAGGTCGTGGCGGTGGCCCGGGGCCTGGTCGCGGCCGGCGTACGGCCCGGCGACCGCATCGCGCTCATGAGCCGCACCCGCTACGAGTGGACCCTCGTCGACTACGCGATCTGGTCCGCCGGCGCCGTAACCGTGCCGATCTACGAGACGTCCAGCGCCGAGCAGGCCGCCTGGATCCTCTCCGACTCCGGCGCCGTCGCCTGCGTGGTGGAGAGCAACGCGCACGCCACCCTGCTGGCCGGCGTCCGGGACCGGCTGCCCGACCTCGGCCAGGTCTGGCAGATCGACCTCGGCGGCGTCGACGACCTGGTCGCCGCGGGCGCCTCGGTCGACCCCGCGGAGATCGACCGGCGCCGGGCCGCGCTGCGCTCCTCCGACGTGGCCACCATCATCTACACGAGCGGCACCACGGGCCGGCCCAAGGGCTGCGTGCTGACCCACCGCAACATGTACGCCGACATCGCCAACGCCGTGCCGGTGCTGCCCAACCTGTTCAACCCCGGCGCCTCCACCCTGCTCTTCCTCCCGCTCGCGCACGCGTTCGCCCGGCTCATCCAGATCGGCGTCGTGCACGCCCGGGCCACCATGCGGCACTGCGCCGACACCAAGAACCTCGTGGCGGAGCTGCAGGAGTTCCGCCCCACGTTCGTGCTCTCGGTGCCCCGGGTGTTCGAGAAGGTCTACAACGCGGCGAAGCAGAAGGCCGAGGCCGACGGCAAGGGCGGCGTCTTCGCCCGGGCCGAGCAGGTCGCCATCTCGTACAGCGAGGCCCTGGAGACCCCGGGCGGGCCGGGCCTGGCGCTGCGGGCCCAGCACGCGGTCTTCGACCGGCTGGTCTACCGCAAGCTGCGCGCCGCGCTTGGCGGCCGGTGCCGGGACGTCATCTCCGGCGGCGCCCCGCTCGGCGCCCGGCTCGGCCACTTCTTCCGCGGCATCGGGATCACGGTGCTGGAGGGCTACGGGCTCACCGAGACCGGCCCCGCCGCCGCCGCGAACCTGGTGTCGGCCACCCGGATCGGCAGCGTCGGCCGCCCGCTGCCCGGCGTGAGCATCCGGATCGAGGACGACGGCGAGATCCTCATCTCCGGCGACCTGGTGTTCCAGGGCTACTGGCACAACGAGGAGGCCACCGCCGAGGCGCTGACCGGAGACGGCTGGTTCCGCAGCGGCGACCTAGGCCAGCTCGACAACGACGGCTATCTCAGCATCACCGGCCGGAAGAAGGAGATCATCGTGACGGCCGGCGGCAAGAACGTGGCGCCGGCCGTGCTGGAGGACCAGGTCCGGGCCCACCCGCTGGTCAGTCAGTGCGTCGTCGTCGGCGACCAGAAGCCGTTCGTGGCGGCCCTGGTCACCCTCGACGAGGAGGCGCTGCCCCGGTGGCTGGAGTCGGCCGGCCTGCCCGCCGACACGCCGGTGGCGGAGCTGCGCGGGCACGAGGGGCTGCGCGCCGAGGTCCAGAAGGCCATCGACGCCGCCAACCAGGCCGTCTCCAAGGCCGAGGCCATCAAGGTCTTCCGGATCCTGCCCCGTGACTTCACCGAGGCGACCGGCGAGCTGACCCCGTCGCTCAAGGTCAAGCGCCAGGTCGTGCACAAGTCGTACGCGGCGGAGATCGCCGAGATCTACCGGGGCTGACTACCATCCGTCACGTGCCCGCCTCGACACCCGCCCGCCCCCAACCGCATCCCCTCGCCGCGGCCGCGCGCCTCGTGATGCTGGCGCTGGTCGCCGTCCTCACGCTGTTCGCGACCCACGAACCGGCCCAGCTCTGGTGGATCGCGCTGCTCGCGGTGGCCGGGCTGCCCGCCCTGCTGGCGCCGCAGCAGCGGCTGATCGCCCCGCTCAGCCGGGTGGCCGAGGTGGTGGTGCTCGGCCTGGCCGCCAGCCAGGTGGCCGCCGTGTCCCTGCTGAGCGGCACGATCGACGGGCTCGGCGCCTCCGCGGTGCTGCCGTACCTCGCGGTGCCGGTGACCGTCACGGCGCTGCGCCGCAAGTTCCGCGAGGGCGCCGCGCTGCTCGGCGTGGCCGCGGCCACGCTGCTGCTCAGCGGCGCGCTGACCGTGGTCGACGGCACGCGGCAGCTCACCCAGGCGGGCTACCTGGCGGTCTGCGCGCAGTGGCTGATCCTGGCCGCTCTCGGGCTGTACGCGGCACGCACGCTGCACCGGGTCATCCAGGTGCGCGGCGAGGGCAAGCCCCAGCCGTACGCCGAGGCGACGCGGCTGCTCACCCAGCTCCGTACGGTCGCCCGGCAGCTGCCCGGGGCGACGCTGGACCCGGGCGGCATCTCCGAGCACCTGCTGGAGGAACTGCGCGGCGTGGCCCCGAGCGACCGGGCCGCCGTGCTCTCCGCCAGCGGCGGCGGCCGGCTCGTGGTCCTCGCCCAGGTCGGCGTCGACCGGGTCGACTGGGAGACCACACTCGACGCGGACTCGGCGATCGCCGACGCCTGGGCCAGCCAGCAGCCGCACACCGCCGCCCGCTCGCAGGCCCGCTCGCACCCCGGCGGCGACGTCTCCGCGTTGATCGTCCCGCTGGTCGCCGGTGTGCGTACGGTCGGCCTCGTGGTGCTGGAGGCGGACGCGGCGCACGCCTACCCGCCGGAGGTGGTGGGCCGGGTGACGGCGCTGACCGGTCCGGCCGCCCTGCGCCTGGAGGCGGCGCTGCTGTTCGACGAGGTCCGCTCGCTGGCCACCAACGAGGAGCGGCAGCGGCTGGCCCGGGAGATCCACGACGGGGTCGCCCAGGAGCTGGTGATGGTCGGCTACGGCATCGACAACGCCCTCGCCACCGTCTTCGACGACGCCGACGAGACCGCCGAGGCGCTGCGTACGCTGCGCGGCGAGGTGACCCGGGTGATCACCGAGCTGCGGCTCAGCCTGTTCGAGCTGCGCAGCGAGGTCGACCGGCACGGTGGGCTGGCGGCCGCGATCGCCGAGTACGCCCGGACGGTCGGCGCGTCGGGCGGGCTGCGCGTGCACCTGTCGCTGGACGAGTCGACCGCCCGCCTCCCCGCCGCCACGGAGGCCGAGTTGCTGCGCATCGCCCAGGAGGCGGTGACCAACGCGCGCAAGCACGCGGGGGCGTCCAATCTCTGGGTCACCTGCGAGGTCGACCCGCCGTACGCGCAGATTGAAGTGTCGGATGACGGTCAGGGGATCGCTGACCAGCGCCCGGACGGGCGGTACGGTCTTGCGATCATGGCCGAGAGGGCGGAACGTATCCGGGGCCGGTTGGAGATCCGACCCCGGCAACCGAGCGGCACGACCGTGGCGGTGGTTCTCGGCACCTCGCCCCGGCGCGATAACGTGCGCGGTAGCGCAGCAGCAGAAGGGGAGTAACCCGAGGATGACCACAAGCCCGACACCGGCCACCCGCACCAAGGTCCTCCTTGTCGACGATCACGACCTCATCCGCAAGGGCCTGCGGCACGCCTTCGAGCGCGACCGGCAGTTCGAGGTCGTGGGCGAGGCCGCCACGGCGGCGGAGGGGGTCCGGCAGGCCGGGGCGCTGCAGCCGGACGTGGTGATCATGGATCTCCGGCTGCCCGACGGCAGCGGCCTCGAGGCCACCCGGGCGCTGCGCAAGTCCAGCGCCTCCATGGGCATCGTGGTGCTGACCATGTACGCTGGCGACGACCAGCTCTTCGGCGCCCTGGAGGCCGGCGCGAGCGCGTTCGTGCCGAAGACCGCGCCGGCCGACGAGGTGGTGGCCGCCGCCCGGCACGCCGCCTCCTCCCCCAGCGCGTTCACGGCCGCCGACCTGGCCGAGGCCATGAAGCGCCGGCTCGCCCCGTCCGGTCCGCAGCTCTCCCCCCGCGAGGGGCAGGTGCTGCGGCTGCTCGCCGACGGCATGAGCGTCGCCGGCATCGCCAAGCAGCTCTTCGTGAGCGAGTCGACGGCCAAGACCCACATCTCGAAGCTCTACGAGAAGCTGGGCGCGGCCAACCGGGCGCAGGCGCTCATGACGGCGCTGCGGCTGGGCCTGCTCGAGGCCCCGGACGCCCCGAAGTTCTGATCGGCGCCGCACCTGCGGCGTGCTGCGACGCGAGATCCGCGTCGGCCCGGCGGCCGGCGCGGATCTTCCCGTATCGACCGTCGTCCGCCGGATGCCGCGGGTCGGGCTATGGTCACCCGGGCCGTCGGAGGGGCAGAATACCGCGGTGGTCCGCGGGCGACGGCGCCCGCGTCGTCGACACGAGGGGTGAAGGCATGCAGCGGCCGGACTGGGCACCCGAGACGATCGACATCGAACGCCCGAGCGTCGCCCGCATGTACGACTACTACCTCGGCGGCTCGCACAACTTCGCGGCCGACCGGGCCGCCGCCCAGGCGATGGTGGCCGCCGTGCCGGAGGCCCCGCTCATGGCCCAGGCCAACCGGGCCTTCCTGCGGCGGGCGGTGCACTACCTCACCGAGGCCGGCGTGCGGCAGTTCCTGGACATCGGCTCGGGCATCCCCACCGTGGGCAACGTGCACGAGATCGCCCAGCGCCACGCCCCCGACTCCCGGGTCGTGTACGTCGACATCGACCCGGTCGCCGTGGCGCACAGCCGGGAGATCCTCGCCGGCGACGACGGGGCCGTCGTGGTCCAGGAGGACCTGCGCCACCCGGAGCGGATCCTGGGCCACCCCGAGGTGCGCCGGATGCTCGACTTCGACGAGCCGGTGGCCGTCATGGTCGTGGCGGTGCTGCACTTCCTCTCCGACGACGACGAGCCGGGGCGGATCCTGGGCACCCTGCGCGACGCGCTCGTCCCCGGCAGCCACCTGGTCCTCTCGCAGGCGAGCGACGACGGTCGCAGCGAGGAGGAGCGGGCCGAGGCGGAGCGGGTCTACCGGCGTACGGACAACCCGCTCTTCGTCCGCAGCCGGGCGGAGCTGACCGCGTTCTTCGACGGGTTCACGCTCGTCGAGCCGGGTGTGGTCTGGGTGCCGCAGTGGCGTCCGGAGTCGCCGGACAGCGCGGAGGACGCCGAGCGGGCGGTCTTCATGGGCGGGGTCGGGCGGCTCGGTGGCTGAGTCGGCGGCGGCGGTGCGGGCGCCGTCCCGCCCCGGGACCTTCGCCCGCGCGTGGGCGAAGGCGGTCACCGGCACGAGCTTTCTGCCCATGACGCAGGACCAGCTCGAGGGGCTGCTGCAACGGCTCACCGACGAGCTGGCCGCCGCGCTGCTGGCCGAGCCGTTCGACCTGCGCCCCGGTCACCGGGTGGGGACGGAGCTGGTCGCCAACCACATCGCGTCGGCCGAGGGGCTCGGCCGCACCGTGGAGGTCGTCCAGCTCCGGCTGGTCCGCGACCTGGGCCTCGTGGCCGACGACGTCGAGGACCGGATGGCGCGGCTGCTCGCCGCCGTGGCCACCGGGTACGCGCGGGCGCTGCGCGACCGCACGCTGGACGAGCAGGAGTCGATCCGGCGGGCCGCCATGATGGCCCGTACGCAGGCCGAGCGCGCGTTGCGCGACAGCGAGGCGCGGTTCCGCCACCAGGCCACGCATGATCCGCTCACCGACCTACCCAACCGGACGCTCTTCACCGAGCGGCTCACCGCGGCGCTCAACGAACCGGGCCGCGGCGCGCAGCGGGTCGGGCTCTGTTTCCTCGACCTGGACCGGTTCAAGGTGGTCAACGACTCGCTCGGCCACCAGATCGGCGACCGGCTGCTCACCACGGTCGCCGACCGGCTCCGCCGGGCCCTCGACGGGCATCTGGTGGCCCGGCTCGGTGGGGACGAGTTCGTCATCCTCGTCGAGGACACCGGCGGCACCGACGACGTGGTCGCGCTGGCCGACACCGCCCTGGCCGCGGTCCGCGAACCGGCCCTCGTGGACGGTCACGAGCTCAGCGTCACGGCGAGCATCGGCATCGTGGAGCGGCGGGTGGCGGGCACCACCCCCGGTGACCTCATGCGGGCCGCCGACAGCACCCTGCACTGGGCCAAGGCGGCCGGCGGGGCCCGCTGGGAGCTGTTCGACGCCGAGCGCAACCGGCGGGAGCTCGCCCGGTACGCGCTCTCCGCGGCCATTCCCACCGCTCTCGAGCGGGGCGAGTTCTACCTCGACTACCAGCCGCTCACCTCGCTGCGGGACGGCACCCTGCTCGGTGTGGAGGCGCTGGTGCGGTGGCGCCACCCGGAGCTGGGGGTGCTGCGTCCGGACAGCTTCATCGGGCTGGCCGAGGAGACCGGGCTCATCGTGCAGCTCGGCGGGTGGGTCCTCGCCGAGGCGTGCCGGGAGGCGGAGGGCTGGTCGTCGGCGTGTCGGGGCACGGCGCCGTTCGTGAGCGTCAACCTGGCCGTCCGCCAGGTGCACCGGCCGGGCCTCGTGCAGGAGGTGCGGGGGCTGTTGCAGCGCACCGGGCTGCCACCGGAGCGGCTCCAGCTGGAGATCACCGAGAGCACCATGATGAGCACCACCGAGGAGCCGGTGCGTGCGCTGCGGGTGCTCGCCGACCTCGGCGTACGGATCGCCATCGACGACTTCGGCACCGGCTACAGCAATCTCGCGTACCTGCGGGACCTGCCCGTCACGGAGCTGAAGGTGGCCGGGGAGTTCGTGGCCGGGCTGCGCGCGCCGGCCGTGGAGCCGGGCAGCCGCACCGACGAGCGGATCCTCGCCTCGCTGGTGTCACTCGCGCACGCCCTCGACCTCACGGTCACCGCCGAGGGGGTGGAGACCGCCGGGCAGGCCGAGCGACTGCGGGCCATCGGCTGCGACGCGGGCCAGGGCTGGCACTTCGGGCGTCCCGCCCCGGCCGACCGGATCCTGGAGCGCATCGGCTGACCCGCACGCCGTAGACATTGTCTACGCACCTCTGGTAGACACTGTCTATGACCGACGCCGACATCCGGTCCCGGCTCGTCGCCGCCGGGGTGGACCTCGTCGAGCACGAGGGGCACGCGGCCGTGTCCCTGCGCGAGATCGCCCGCCGCGCCGGCGTCTCCCACGGAGCGCCCCGCCGGTACTTCCCCACCCACCTCGACCTGCTCTCCGCCATCGCCCGCGAGGGCTACACCGACCTCGCCGCCCGCGTCGCCGCGACCGTGCGCGACGGCGGGCCCGACCCGTACGACCGGCTGCTCGCCCTCGGCCGGGCCTACCTCGACTACGCGGCCGCGCACCGCGGCATGTTCGAGCTGATGTTCCGGCACGACCTGCTCAACAGCGGCCGGCTCGGGCTGCGCGACACCAGCCTGCCGCTGTTCACCCTGCTGGTCGATCTCGTCACCGAGGCTCGCCGGCCGACCGACGCGCCGGCCCCCGTCCTCGCCGGCGCGCTCTGGGCCAACCTGCACGGCCTCGCCCAACTGTGGGCCTGGGGCAGCCTCCAACTGGCCACCGGGCAGGCCGACGACGACGCGCTGCTGCGGGCCGCCCTCGACGCGCACCTCGGCCACCGCACGAGCCCCTGAGGAGACACCGTGCCCCTGCTGTACGACCTCGGCAAGCTGACCCTCGGCACCGCCCTGCGGCTGGGCTGGCGCCCCCACGTCGAAGGGCTCGCGCACGTGCCGCGCCACGGCGGCGCGATCCTCGCCGGCAACCACCTCTCGGTCGCCGACGAGCTGTTCCTCGCCACCGTGACGCCCCGGCACGTCGCCTTCTGGGCCAAGTCCGAGTACTTCTCCGGCGGCGGCCCGCGCGGCTGGCTCAGCCGCCGCATCGTCAGCGGCATGGGCGCCATCCGGGTGGAACGAGGCGGTGGCCGGGCCGTCCTCGCGGCGTTCGACGCGGCGATTCCGGTGCTCCGCGCCGGCGGCCTCGTCGCCGTCTACCCGGAGGGCACCCGCTCTCCCGACGGACGGCTGCACCGCGGCCGCACCGGAGTCGTGCGGCTGGCCCGCGACGCCGGCGTGCCGATCGTCCCGGTCGGCGTGCTCGGCACGGCGGAGGTGCTCCCCATCGACGCGCGCCTCCCCCGGCGGCACCCCGTCACGCTGCGGTTCGGCCCACCGATCCCGGTGGCCGGCCGCATCGACGGCCCCCGTGACGTCCGGGCGCTCACCGACGAGGTGATGGCGGCGATCCAACGCTTGACCGGCCAGGAGTACGTCCCCCGGTACGCCCCGAAGCGGGACTCCCTGGCCGCCTGACGGGCCCGACCCGGCTGAGCCCGGGCATGCCGCGCATTGCCGGGCCGGCGTGTCGGCGCGTTGCCGGACCGGCGCGTCCGCGCATTGCCGGGCCGGCGTGTCCGCGCGTTGCCGGGTCGGCGTGTCGGCGCGTTGCCGGGCCCGCGCGTCCGCGCGCTGCCGGGCCCGCGCGTCGGCGCGGCACCGGAGATCGTGCTCGAACCTGGTTGTCGTGGTGTCCGCGCGCACGGGATGCCACGACACCCACGATCGAGTGCGATCTTGCAATGGCGCGTCGCCCCGGGCGCCGGTCAGCCGGCGAGCAGCGACGCCATCCGCTGGGCCTGGGTCTCCCAGCGCCACTCCTTCTCGACCCAGGCCCGGCCGGCCGCGCCGAGCTGGCGGGCCAGGTCCCGGTCGGCGAGCAGCCGCGACACCCGGTCGGCGAGCTGGGCGACGTCGTGGCCGCGTACCACGTAACCGGTCTCGCCCTCGCGGACCGCGTCCGGGGCGCCGCCCGAGTCACCGGCGACCACGGGCAGCCCGGCCGCGGACGCCTCCAGGTAGACGATGCCGAGCCCCTCCACGTCGAGCCCCCGGTTGCGGGTGCGGCACGGCATCGCGTACACGTCACCGGCCGCGTAGTGCGCCGGCAGGTCGGCCGCCGGCACGGAGCCCGTGAAGACCACCTCGCGGTCCACGCCGGTCTGGCGGGCCAGCTTCTCGAGCGCGGCCCGGTACGGCCCGCCCCCGACCACGAGCAGCGCCGCGTCGGGAACCCGGCGGCGGATCTCCGGCATGGCCCGGATCAGCATGTCCTGGCCCTTGCGGGGCACCAGCCGGGAGACGCAGACCACGACCGGGCGGTCGGACAACCCGAGCCGCGCGCGCACCGGTTCCCCGTCGACGCCCGGGTGGTAGGTGTCCACGTCCACGCCGGGCGCGAGCCGGTGCAGCTCGGTGAGCCCGTGCAGCGCCCGGGCGAGCCGGGTCCGGGTGTACTCGCCGAGGTACGTGACCACGTCCGCGCCGCGCCCGATCCGGCGCAGCGCCGCCCGCGCGCCGGGCAGGGCGGCCCAGCCGACCTCGTGCCCGTGCGTCTGCGCCACCACCCGGCGGATGCCGGCCCGCCGGCGCAGCCCCGCCGCGAGCAGCCCGAGCGGGGCCGCCGCGCCGAACCACACCGTGTCGCAGTCGTACGCCCGTGCCAGCCGCGCCGCCCGGCGTGCCACCAGCGGGGTGGGCAGCAGCACCCGAGTGCGTTCCCGGATCACCTCGAACGGCTGGTCGGCGTCGAACTTGTCCGCCCCGCGCCAGCTCGACGCATACACCACCACGGAGCCGGTGGGCTGGCGCACCGCGAGGTTGTGCACGAACGACTGGATGCCGCCGGGGCGGGGCGGGAAATCGTTGGTGATCAGCAGCGTCCGGCTCATCTGCCGGCCTCCCTGGCGTAGGCGCGGGCGGCGGCCATCCGCTCGACCGTCGACGGGTGGGTGGCGGAGTACAGGTACTCCCAGCGCGGCGGATCGGGGTCCGCGAGGTTGACCCCGGCCAGCCGGCGTTGCATGGCCTCGAAGGCGGCCGGGTCGCCCGTGAGGTCGAGCGCGTGCGCGTCGGCGCGCGCCTCCACCCGCCGGGAGATCAACGCCTGCGCCGGCGCGGACACCAGGCCGGCCACCGTCACCAGGGCGACCAGCAGCGGGAACGCGCGCGGTTGGGCGACCGAGTCGACGCCCGCAAGCCGCAGCAGCGGCGCCCACGAGCCGATCAGGTAGAGCGCCACCACCGCCGCGGCGGCGCCCAGCGCCCCGGTCAACGTGCCCACGGTGACGTCGCGGTCCTTGGCGTGCCCCAGCTCGTGCGCCACCACGGCGGTCACCTCCTCGGGCGGCGCCTCCCGGAGCAGGGTGTCGTAGACCACGACCCGCCGGGTCGGGCCGATGCCCGAGACGTACGCGTTGACGGCCCGCGTCCGGCGCGACGCGTCGGCCACCAGCACGTCCCGCACCGGCACCCCGTCACGGGCGGCCATCGCCATCAGCTCGGTGCGCAGCGGGCCCTGCTCCATCGGGGTGAACCGGTTGAACACCGGCTCCACCAGCACCGGCAGGACGAACGAGAGCAGCACCACGAGACCGGCCGCACCGGCCGCGCCGAACGCCCACCACCAGCGCGGGGACAGCCGGATCACGGTGTAGAAGCCAAGCAGCGCGACGCCGCCGATCACGGCGCTCACCGCGTACGACTTGAGCAGGTCGACCGCCCAGCCGCTCCAGCCGTTGGTGCTGAGCCCGTAGCGGGTGAGCACGGCCTGGCGCCAGGCGGCGAACGGGAGGGTCACCAGGTCGGCGACGAGCACCACGGCCAGCCCGCCGAGCACGGCCTGGGCCGCCCAGTTGCCGCCGAACGGCCGCCCGGCCAGCTCGACGAGGCGACTGCCCAGCGGGGTGAGACCGAGGGCGAGCGCGACCAGCAGGCCCACGGCGAGCGAGACGTAGCCGCCGGGACGCAGCGCCGACCGGAACTCCCGGCTCCGGGCGACGTGGTCGGCCGGAAGGTCACGCAGGGCGGCGAGCTGGTCGGCCCGGGGCGCCGGCGGACGGTGCCAGGGAATCAGCAGCGCCACGGTGACCACGAACGCGAGGGCGAGCCCGACCAGGGTCAGCAGCGCCCAGCCGCGCGGCGTCATCCCGACACCCCGGCGCACGGACGCCCGCTGCCGCCCCGCGATACCCGCGTCATCCCCGTTCTCCTCCCGCCGTGACCGCCCATCCTAGGGCTCGCCGGCCCACCGCACCCGCGACGGCCGGCCCATCACGGGCGCGACGGCCAGCCCACCACGGGCGGGTCGCCGCACGGCCACACCACCGGTGCGCACGGGCGCCCGGTCGACCGCCGCCGGTGCGCGCGGGCGCCCGGTCCACCGCCGCCAGCGGCCCGGGTGGAGCCTGCCGCGCTACCGCCCGGGAGGCGCCACCGGCGGCCGGTCGCCCCTGCCCCTTGTCCCCTGCCCCTTGTCCCTTGCCGCCCGCCGCCCGCCGGTCGCCGGCTGGGCGAGACGACGGGCCGACCATGCCATGCCACCCGTGGGCCCCGGTGCCGGGTCGACGACCGCCAGCGGCTCGGGCGGCCTGCGGCGTGTCGATCCGGCGTCGACGACGAGCGGCACCCGCTGCCAACGCCCGGGTGCCGCGGCGGTCAGGCGACCCGGCGACGCCGGGCTGGACGTGGCTGACCGGCGGGCCGCCGCGGGGCGGGCAGCACCTCCACCTCGAACCCGGCGCGCATGAACACCTCGATCGCCCGGTGCTCGGCGGCGCCGAGGTCCGCGGCCGGGGACCGGTCGTCGAGCAGGGCGGTCACCAGGCAACCGGAACAGCCGGCTCCCCGGACGGCGCACCGGTCGCAGTCGATGAGCATGAAGCCTCCTGACGGGCTGCGGCGGCGGAGGCGACACCGTCGTCGCCGCCCGACCACCGTCGGTCACATCGACATTAGGCAAGGGGTACGACAGAACCGGACAACGGCCGTCCAGCCGCCCCGAACCCGATCAAGCCGACCGCCGGGCCGCCGACCGGATCGGCGCGTCAAGATCAACGCGAGTTCCAGGAAGGCGGGCTGTCGCGGCACGAAAACGGCCCGACTTCCGGGAAGTCGAGTCGATCACGACGGCTCAACGCGCTTGATCCACACCAGATCCCCGATATGGCGCCATCCGGCACGCCGGTATACCGCCAGATCGGCGAAACGGAGTCGATCGAACGGGAGAGGCGGCGCTCCGCCCCATATGTGGGGCAGCTCGACAGTGTGGCAGGCACTCCTCCGCCCCGCGGGTAGATCGAGGCGGCACCCGGACCGCCGGACCCAGAGCCCCGGCCCCGGCCACCCGAGCAGCCGAGCAGCCGAGCAGCCGAGCAGCCGAGAGCCCGAGCACCAAGGACAGCGAGGACAGCCGGACCAGGCGCCGCGCCCGCCGCGTCAGGAGCGGGCGAGGCGGCGCAGCAGCGAGTCGGCGCCGAGCGGGTACGCGCCGTGCCGGCGTACCCCGTCGGCCACCTCGCGGTCGGAGGAGATCACGACGACCGGCCGACCCGGCGGCTCGGCGCGGACCAGGCGGCGGATCAGCTCGTCCGCGGTCTCCCCCTTGCGGGAGAAGAGCACCCGTACGCCACGTGGGGCGGGCGGCAGCCCAGGGATGCGTTCGGCCCCGTCGAAGACGACGGTGACCTCGTCGCCGGTCTGCGCGGCGATCCCACCGAGACCGCTGATGAGGCGTTTGCGCTGCTGCTCCAGCGACATCTCGCCGAAGCCGCGCTTGGTGACGTTGTAGCCGTCCACCACGAGGTGGGCGCGGGGCAGCGCGAGCAGTTGGTCAAGCCGGGCCGGGTCGTCGGTGTCGCGGGCGCGGGCCGCGGCGCCGGCCACGGCGGCGGGCTGGTCGGCGGTCGCCTCCGCCACGAAGTCGGCCGGCAGCTTGTCGACCGGATCGAGCGCCAGTTCCCGGCGCAGCCCGACGGCGGCCTGGCCGATCGTCTCCAGCAGCAGCCAGAGGCGGGCGTCGTCGACCGAGCGTGCCTCCTTCGCGCTGGCCCGGGCGACGCCCGCGGCGGCCTCCGCCTCGGCCAGGCGGGCGCGGGCTCGGCGCAGCTCGGCGTCGGCGTCGGCCGCGGCCCGCGCCGCGCGACCGCGCTCGGTGGCGAGCAGCTCGTTGGCCCGCCGCTCGGCGGCCTGCGTCTCGCGGAGCGTACGGGCCAGTTGGCGTGCCTCCTCGCGGAGCTGGCCGAGCTCCTCGCGGACCCGGGCCAGCTCGTCACGGAGCTTCTCCGCCTCGACCCGGGCCACGGCCCGGTCGTGCTCGGCGCGGGTGGCCCGCTGCTCGGCCTCGCGGACCAGCTCCGCGACCACCGCGCTGTCGGCTTCGGCGCGGACGGCGGCGCCGCTCGCGTCGATCAGCTCGCGCCAGCCGCGCGGCCGCGCCAGGTAGGCCAGCGCGGCCACCTCGACCGGGTCGGCGGCGGCCGGCGCGGTGCCCTCCACCACGGCCGCGCCCAGGTCGCCGGCGTCGGCGAGCACCCGGGCGGTGACCCGCTGCCGGAAGAGCGGGTCGGCGGTGAGCTGGGCGGCGATCGCCGGGGCGCCGAGGCGGGCCCGCCGGTTGGGCGCGAACTTCGCCACCCGGCGCAGCGGCACGGGCACCTCGTCGGCGGGGAGGCCGGGCAGCACGGCGGCGGTCAGCGTCACGATCCGCTGCCGCACCGGCTCGGGCAGGACCGGCTCGGGCTCCGGGACGGATTCCGGCACCTCACCGCCGTCGTCGCGCGCAGCGGCGGACCGGTCCTCCGGAGGGAGGTGGTCGTCGTACGGCTCGGTGAGGGGCATGTGGCAAGTCTCCCACCGCGACCGGGCCCACCGCCCGGTGAGTGAGCCGATCTCTCATCCTAGCGCCGTGACGACGCGTGGGGCGGCTGAGACGGGAGTGTCGGACCGTGGCGCTAGCGTGCCGCGGATGGCACAGGCGGAGTACGTCCAGGAGACGCTGGCCGGTCTCGACCCCAGCGCCGGCGGCGGTGTCGACCCGGCCCTGCCGCTGTACGCGACCACGTTCGTGGTGGTCGACCTGGAGACCACCGGCGGGGCGCCCGACGGCGGCGGGATCACCGAGATCGGCGCCGTCAAGGTCCGCGGTGGTGAGGAGTTGGGCGTGCTCGCCACTCTCGTCAACCCGGGGCAGCCGATCCCCCCGTTCATCACGGTGCTGACCGGCATCACGCAGGCCATGGTGGTGCCCGCGCCGCCGATCGAGCAGGTGCTGCCGAGCTTCCTGGAGTTCATCACCGACGCGGTGCTGGTCGCGCACAACGCGCCGTACGACGTCGGGTTCCTGAAGGCGGCCTGCGCCCGCCACGGCTACCGCTGGCCCAACCCCCGGGTGCTGGACACCGCCGCGCTGGCGCGTCGCGTCCTCATGCGCGACGAGGTGCCCAACCGCAAGCTGGGCACCCTGGCGGCCTACTTCCGCACCGCCGTCCAGCCGACGCACCGGGCGCTGGACGACGCCAAGGCCACCGTCGACGTGCTGCACGCCCTGATCGGCCGGCTCGGCGGGCACCGCGTGGACACGATCGGCGACGCCATCGAGTTCGCCAGGGCGGTCACCCCCACGCAGCGACGCAAGCGCCACCTGGCCGACGGGCTGCCGAAGGTGCCCGGGGTGTACATCTTCCGGGCCGCCGACGACCGGCCGCTGTACGTGGGCACGTCGGGCGACATCGCCACGCGGGTGCGCAGCTACTTCACGGCGGCCGAGAAGCGGGCCCGGATCTCGGAGATGCTCGCCGCCGCGGAGCGGGTCGAGGCGGTGGAGTGCGCGCACTCGCTCGAGGCCGAGGTGCGCGAGCTGCGGCTGATCGCGGCGCACGCCCCGCCGTACAACCGGCGGTCGAAGTTCCCGGAGCGGATGCTCTGGCTCAAGCTCACCGAGGAGCACTACCCGCGGCTGTCCGTGGTCCGCGACCTCGCCGCCACCGACCGGGCCTACCTCGGGCCGTTCACCTCCCGGCGCGCCGCCGAGCAGGCCGCCGCGGGCTTCCACGACGCGGTGCCGCTGCGCCAGTGCACCCACCGGCTCTCGCTGCGCACCGTCACGCCGGCCTGCGCGCTGGCCGAGCTGGGTCGCTGCGCGGCGCCCTGCGAGCACCGGATCACACCGGAGGAGTACGACCGGCGCGCCGCCACGCCGTTCCGCACCGCCACGGCCGACGACCCGCAGGTGGTGGTGGACGCCCTGCTGGCCCGGATCGACGCGCTCTCCCGCGACCAGCGCTACGAGGAGGCGGCCGTGGTCCGCTCCCGCCTCACGGCGGTGCTGCGGGCCGCGGTCCGGATGCAGCGGCTGGCCGCGCTCACCGGGATCGCGGAGCTGGCCGCCGCCCGCCCGGCGGCCCGCGGTGGCTGGGAGTTGGCGCTGGTCCGGCACGGCCGGTTGGCCGGCGCCGGCGTGTCGCCGCCCGGGGTCCATCCGCGACCCACGCTCGCCGCCATCCGGGCCACCGCGGAGACCGTCGCCGCGGGACACGGCCCGGTCCCGGCGGCCACGGCCGAGGAGTCCGAACGCATCCTGTCCTGGTTGGAGCGACCGGAGACCCGGCTGGTGGAGATGTCCTCCGGATGGTCGTCCCCGGTCCGTGGGGCGGCGCGCTTCCGCGACCTCCTGGCCAAGGCCGAAGCCGCCGCGTCCCACCAACTCTCGACCGAACGCTCATGACCAAGTGACCGATCGGACTACGTCGACTCCCTTAGGCTGTTAGAGAAGTGCAGTCCTGCCCGATTCGTGGGCCTGCTCCCGGTTGCCGCGCGTCGGTGGCCGCGGGGCCGGGGTGAGGAGGTGTCCCTCGTGGACGTCGACGCCGGACACGGCGCCGCCCTGGGGGGCGCGCTTCCGACCCAGCCGGGCGAGCTGCCGCTGACCCGTCGGCTACGGTCGCTGCTCACCTGGCCGACCACCGAGACCGACCCGGTCAACCACCTGATCCGCACCCACCGTGGCATCCACGCGGGCGCCGACCCGTCCGTGCTGCGCCGGGCGTACACCATCGCGGAGAACATGCACCGCGGGCAGTTCCGCAAGAGCGGCGAGCCCTACATCACCCACCCGCTCGCGGTGGCCCAGATCTGCGCCGACCTGGGAATGGACACCACCACCCTCGTGGCGGCGCTGCTGCACGACACGGTGGAGGACACCCGTTACACGCTCCAGGCGCTGCACGAGGACTTCGGCGACCAGGTGGCCCACCTCGTCGACGGGGTCACGAAGTTCGACAAGGCGTTCTACGGCAAGGCGGCCGAGGCCGAGACGATCCGAAAGATGATCATCGCGGCCGGCAAGGACGTCCGGGTCCTGATCATCAAGCTGGCCGACCGGCTGCACAACATGCGCACCCTCGGCGTCCGGTCCGCCGCCTCCCGCGAGCGGATCGCCCGCAAGACCGAGGAGGTGCTCATCCCGCTCTGCGACCGGCTGGGCATCCAGACGCTCAAGCGGGAGCTGGACGACGTGGTGCTGCTGCACCTGCACCCCGAGGACCACGCCCGGATCGCCCGGCACGTGCACGACCGGCCCGGATGGGACGCGTACCTGGAGAACGTGGTGGCGCAGGCCAAGGCGGCGCTGCGCCGCAGCCGGGTCGACGCCCAGGTGAGCCCGCGGCCGCGGCACCTCTACTCGATCTGGAAGGACACCGTGGCGGGCGGCCACGGCAGCCCGTACGACCTGCCCCGCATCGCCGTTGTCGTGGACGGGCCGCCGACCGACTGTTACGCGGCCCTCGGCGCCGTCCACGGCCTGTGGCGCCCGGTGCCGGGCCGGTTCAAGGACTACATCGCCTCGCCCAAGAACAACCTCTACCGCTCCCTGCACACCAGCGTCTGGGGCCCGAAGGACCGCACCGTCGAGGTCCTCATCCGCACCGAGGAGATGCACCGTTCGGCCGAGTACGGCATCGCGGCCGACTACCGCTTCCCGCGCGCCGGCGGCGCCGCGGCGACGGCCCACGCCGAGCAGCTGGCCTGGCTGCACCGGGTGCTCGACTGGGAGCAGGACGCCGCCGACCCGGCGCAGTTCCTCGAGTCGCTGCGCTGCGACCTGTCCGAGGCGCAGATCCAGGTGTTCGCCGACGGGCGGCAGGTCATGCTGCCGGCCGGCGCGACCCCGGTGGACCTCGCGTACGAGCTGGGCACCGACCGGGGCGACCACTGCCTCGCCGCACGGATCAACGGCCGGCTCGCGCCGCTCTCCTCGGAACTGGAGGAGGGTGACGTGGTCGAGATCTTCACCGAGAGCGACGCCGACAACGGTTTCGAGGCCGAGGCCGCGCCGCGCGGCCCCCGCCGGGAGTGGCTCGGCTTCGTGAAGTCGCCGCACGCGCAGATGCAGATCAACCGCTGGTTCGCGGAGCACACCGAGCCGGGCATCTCGATCAGCGACAAGGTGCGCCTCGGCCGGGCCGCCATCGGGCTCACCCTGCGCCAGCACAACCGGGGGCTCGCCAGCGACCTGCCGCTGCTGCGCCTCTCCGAGGAGCTGGGCTACCCCGACCTGGAGACGATGCTCGTCGCCGTCTTCGACCGGGTGCTCGCCCCGGACGACGTGGTTCGCCAGCTCATCGACCTCGTCGACCACCGCCAGTGACCGGCGGGCGCGAGCGGCACGGGTGACCACTAGCCTGGAGCCATGATCCCCCGCTCTCGCGCCACCGGGCGTGCCGTCGCGTACCAGGTCTTCTACCGGCTGCCGCTGCCGGTGCGGCGCCGCCTGGTCCGGCTGGCCGTGCCGAAGTACATCGTCGGCGCCGTCACCCTGGTCCGCGACGCCGAGGCCGAGGGGGCCGGCCGGCTGCTCATGCTCCGGCAGCCGCCCGGGCACAGCTGGACGCTTCCGGCCGGCCTGCTGCAACGGGGTGAGGCTCCGGTGGTCGGCGCGGCCCGCGAGCTGCACGAGGAGACCGGCATCAAGCTCTCCCCCGCCCGGCTGCGCCCGGCGGTGCCGAACGCCGTGGTGCACGCCAAGGGGTGGGTCGACTGTGTCTTCGAGACCGAGGTGCCGGCCAGCACCACGCCGCTCACGGTCGACGGCGCCGAGGTCTTCGAGGCCGCCTGGCAGCCGCTGGACGACCTGCCCCGGCTGAGCTGGCCGACGGCGCGGCTGCTCGCGTACTACGGCATCGGCCCGCTGGTGGGGCAGTTCCCGCCGCCGGTGCCCGACACGGAGGAGTGACGGTGCCGCCGGCCGGCGCGGGCGACATCTGCGCGGTGGTGCTCGCCGCCGGCGAGGGGACGCGCCTGCGACCGTTGACCGAGCGGCTGCCCAAGGCGCTCTGCCCGGTCGGCAACGTGCCGCTGCTGGACCGGGCGCTGGCCCGGCTCGCGGGTCTCGGCCTGACCGGGCCGGCCCGGGTCGCCGTGAACGCCTGCTACCTGGCCGGGCAGGTGGTCGCGCACGTCGGCGACCGGGCACATCTCTCGGTGGAGCCGGGCGACCCGCTCGGCACCGCGGGCGGGGTGGCGCGCCTGCGGGACTGGATCGCCGGCCGGCCGGTGCTCGTCGGCAACGCGGACGCGTACCTCGCCGACCCGGCCGCCGCTCCCGGCCCGGACGTGGCCGCGCTGCTGGCCGGCTGGGACGGCGAGGAGGTACGCCTGCTCGGCCAGCCCGCCGCCGACTCGTCGGCGCCCGGCACGTTCGGCGGGTACGCCTTCACGGGGTTCTCGCTGCTGCCGTGGCGCCTGGTGCGCGACCTGCCGGACGGCTTCGGCGACCTGGTACGCGCGATCTGGCGGCCGGCCGAGGCGGCGGGCGCGCTGCGCGTGGTGCCCTACCGCGGCACGTTCTACGACACCGGCACCCCCGCCGACTACCTCGCCGCGAACCTGCACACCGCCCGCGGCGGCCTGATCGACCCGGCCGCCCGCGGCGGCCTGGTCGACCCGACGGCCACCGTCACGGGCCGCTGCCGGGAGTCGGTGGTCGGCGCGGGCGCCGTGGTGCGCGGCGAAATCGTCCGGTCGGTCGTGTGGCCCGGCGCGACCGTCCGCGACGGCGAGCGGCTGCACGAGGTGATCCGCGCCGGCGACGACCTCACCGTGCCCGCCGCCCGGCCATCCGCGAGGATCTAGCATGAGCGACGACGCCCGACGAACGGAGAACTCCCCGTGATCACCGCGATCGTGCTGATCGACTGCGCCACCGACTCGATTCCCGAGGTGGCCGAGACCCTGGCCAACCTTCCCGGCGTCAGCGAGGTCTACTCGGTGGCCGGGCACGTCGACCTGATCGCCATGGTCCGCGTACGCGAGTTCGAGCAGATCGCCCAGGTCATCGCCGGCAGCATCTCGAAGGTCCCGGGCGTGCTCAACACCGAGACGCACATCGCCTTCCGGGCGTACTCCCAGCACGACCTGGAGGAGGCCTTCGCCATCGGCCTGGCGAACGCCGACTGACCGGGGCTCCGGCCGACGGTCTTCCCCGACCTGGACGGGCGACGGCCGGTCCATCCCGCGGATGGACCGGCCGTTTCGCTGCCCGAGGTCAGCTCTGGCCCGGGGCCGGCGACTCGGTGGTGCCGCCGCCCGGAGCGGGCGACTCGGTTCCGGTGCCGCCCGGAGCCGGGGATTCGGTCCCGGTGCCGCCCGGAGCCGGCGACTCGGTCCCGGTGCCACCGGGGCTCGGCGTGCCACTGGCGCTGGCCTGCGGAACCGGAACACCAAGCTGCTGGGCCAGCTGGACCAGCTCGTCGTAGTGCGCCTGGAGCACCGGCAGCGCGGTCTGCGCCAGCTGGATCACCGACTGCTCGGAGCCCTGCGAGATCTCCGTCTGGGTGGCCTGGATGGACTGGACGTGGCCGGCCAGCTGCGCGGTCACCCACTCACGGTCGAAGTTCGCCCCGCTCGCGTTGTTCAACCGGTCGATCACGGCCTGCTGGTCCTGGGTGGGACCGTTGGGCAGCTGCACGTTGAGCTGCTGCGCGGTCTGCTGCACCGTCTGGTCCAGCTGGGTGTGGTCGGTCACGAACATCTTGCCGAGGTCCTTGACCTGCTGGTTCTGGCCCTTCTGCTGGGCCAGCTCACCCGTGGTGATCTCGAACAGGTTGGTCTGGTGGATCGCCTGCAGATACTGGGTGTCCTGCGACGACGGCTGCGCCGCGGCCTGCGCCGCGGCGGCCGGTGCGACACCCACCACCACCAGCGCGGCCAGCAGGCCGAGGCGTTTGATACCCAACATGCTTCCCCCCCTTGAGACGTTGGACGGCGCACGGATACCCGGCTCACCGGGGTTATTCCTGCGATCCGCGCCGTGAGGGGACGGCCGGGTCAGGCCTCGCGGTCCCGCTCCGGACGCTGCCGCCGTGACCGGCGCACCCGAAACGGGGTCGAAACCGGCGGGGCGGGGCGGGACAGGGCGCAAACGGACGTGGCGCCCGCCGGAATCCGGCGGGCGCCACGTCGGGCGGGTCGGGGTCAGCGGCGCGGCTCGCCGCTGCCGATCTCCTCACGCTCCGGTCGGGGCTCGACCGGCGGGTGACCCGGCGAGACCGGCGCCTCGACCGGCTTCTCGATCGGGTAGAAGAAGCCCCGGACGGCCGGGCCGAGGGCCCCGAGCCGGTTCATCTTCTTCGGCACCACCCAACCGGCGTACTCCAGCTCGCCGTGGCCGTCGCCGTGCTCCGCCGCGGTGAGCGGCTGGTGCACCTCGACGAACCGGCCGTCCGGCAGGCGCCGGATGATGCCGGTCTCCACGCCGTGCGCGAGCACCTCACGGTCGTGCTGCTGCAGACCGAGGCACAGCCGGTACGTCACGTAGTACGCGAGCGGCGGCACGAGGAGCAGGCCGATACGGCCGGCCCAGGTCATCGCGTTCAGGCTGATCTGGAACTTGTCGGCGATGACGTCGTTGGCGCCGGAGATCGTCAGCACCAGGTAGAACGACACCGCCATGGCGCCCACCGCGGTGCGGGCCGGCGCGTCACGGGGCCGCTGGAGCAGGTTGTGGCTCTTGCGGTCCTTGAGGTGCCGCGCCTCCATGAACGGGTAGAGCGTGGACAGACCGACGAGGATGCCGGGCAGCACGACCGTCGGCCAGAACAGCGGCGGGATCACGTACCCGTCGCCGAGCGGGATGGTGATCTGCCACGCCGGCATGAGCCGGGTCGAGCCGTCCAGGAACATGACGTACCAGTCCGGCTGGCTGGCGGCCGAGACGACCCACGCCTCGTACGGGCCGAAGAGCCAGATCGGGTTGATCTGGAACAGACCGCCCATCAGCGCGATCACGCCGAAGACGACCATGAAGAAGCCGCCCTGCTTGATGGCGTACCGCGGGAACATCCGCTCGCCGACCACGTTGCCGTTGGTCCGGCCGGGGCCGGGCCACTGGGTGTGCTTCTGCTTGAAGACCAGGCCCAGGTGGGCGCTGATCAGGGCGAGCAGCAGGGCCGGGATGAGCAGCACGTGGGCGATGAAGAACCGGCTGATGATGATCGTGCCGGGGAACTCCCCGCCGAAGATCGACGAGGTGAGCCACGAGCCGATCACCGGGATGGAGAGCATGATCGCCGAGGCGATCCGCAGACCGGTGCCGGAGAGCCCGTCGTCCGGCAGCGAGTAGCCGGTGAAGCCGGCCAGGAAGCCGACCCAGAACAGCAGCGAGCCGATGATCCAGTTCGTCTCACGCGGCTTGCGGAACGCGCCGGTGAAGAACACGCGCAGCATGTGCACGACGATCGCGGCCATGAACAGCAGCGCCGCCCAGTGGTGCATCTGCCGCATGACCAGACCGCCCCGGACCTCGAAGGAGAGGTCGAGGCTGGAGGCGTACGCGGCGGACATCGGCGTGCCCCGCAGCGGGGCGTAGGCGCCGTCGTAGACCACCTCGGTCATCGACGGCTCGAAGAAGAAGGTCAGGAACGTACCGGTGAGCAGCAGCACGATGAACGAGAAGAGCGCGATCTCACCGAGCAGGAAGGACCAGTGGTCCGGGAAGACCTTGTTCAGCAGCCGGCGCAGGGGCGTGGCCACCTGGAAGCGGTCGTCCACCCCCGCCGCGGTGTTGCCCGGCACAGCCGCCAGGTCGAACTTACGACGCTTCATGGCCGCTCCCAGAAGTCTGGCCCGACGGTCTCGGTGTAGTCGGACTTCGCGACGAAGAAGCCCTCGGAGTCCACCTCGATCGGCAGCTGCGGCAGCCGCCGGCTCGCGGGCCCGAAGACGGGCCGGGCATTGTCGGTGATCAGGAACTGCGACTGGTGGCACGGGCAGAGCAGCCGGTTGGTCTGCTGCTCGAAGAGACTGGCCGGGCAGCCCGCGTGCGTGCAGATCTTGGAGAACGCCGCGTAGTTGCCCCACATGTAGTCGCCGTGACCCACCCGCTCGTTGTTCCGGCGGGACTCCTGCGCGTCGGAGTCCCGCAGGTGGATCAGCAGGGTGGGCGAGTCGGCGTGCCGGTTGCTCACGCCCTCCTCGATGCCGGGGAAGACGGTGAGCTGACCGCCCGAGCTGATGTCCGCGGGGCGCACCGGCCGGCCGTCCTCGCGGACGAGCCGGACCCGCTGACCGCCCTCCGCCGCGGCGAACCCGGTGGTGAACATCTGGTTGTTCTTGTGCGGGTTGGAGATCAGCCCGCCGACCAGCGGGGCCGCCGCGACCGCGCCGACCGGCGCGAGGCCCAGCAGCAGCGAGGCGCCCAGCAGCGGCCGCCGCTTCACACCCATCTCGTCGGCCATGTAGAGCATGGTCTGGCCGGTGATGGTGCGCTCGTCCTGGGCCACGGCGCCCTCGTGCCGGTCCTGGATCGAGACCTCCTTGGGCAGCAGCTTCTTGCCCCAGGTGAGGATGCCGAAGCCGACGGCCAGCAGGGCCAGGCCGAGGGTCACGCCGAGCAGCGGGGTGTAGTACTTGTCCATCCCGCGGCCCGGGGCGTACTCCCACGGCCACCAGATGTAGATGACCAGGAAGGCGGTCGCCGCCAGGCCGGTGAGCAGGAAGAGCGTGGCGACCAGCCGGACGAGCCGGCGCTCGGCCTTGCTGCCCGCGACGACCTGCGGCTCGTAGTGGACGATCTCGATGTCGTCCCGGCGGGCGCCCTCGCGGACGATGTCGAAGCGGGTAACCCCGGGGGTGTTCACGTCGAGCGGCTCCCGGCCCTGCTGGGCCTGGTGCTCGGTGTGCGTGCTCATGCCGTCACCTCGTTACCGGCGGTGCCGGGGTGCGGCACCGCAGCGCTGAATCGAATGATCCGCCCGGTCACGACTTGCCCGCAATCCACAGGCTCGCGAAGACCAGCGCGACGATGCCGACCAGGAAGATCGCCAGGCCCTCGGTGGAGGGGCCGTACCGGCCGAGGTTGAAGCCGCCCGGGTCCTGGTCGTGCTTCAGCGTCTCCTGGATGTAGGCGATGATGTCGGCCTTCTGATCCGGCCGGAGCTGGTTGTCGCCGAACACCGGCATGTTCTGCGGGCCGCTCAGCATGGCGGCGTAGATCTGCCGGTCGCTCGCGGGGCGCAGGCTCGGGGCGAACTTGCCCGACGAGAGCGCGCCGCCGCCGGCACCGAAGGCGTGGCACTGGGAGCAGTTGATGCGGAACAGCTCGCCGCCGGCGGCGACGTCGCCCTCCTCGTGCAGGTCGTTGCCGTCCGGCACCACGGGACCGCCGCCGAGCTCCTGGATGTACTGGGCCAGCTGGCGGGTCTGCTCGTCGGTGAAGAGCGGGGGCTTGCGGTGCGCCTGCGCCTCCTGCCGGGGCAGCGGCATGCGGCCGGTGCTGACCTGGAACTCGACCGAGGCGGCGCCCACACCGATGAGGCTCGGGCCACGTCCCTCGACGCCCTGGGCGTTGCGGCCGTGACAGGTCACGCAGCTCACGTCGAACAGCGCCTTGCCCTCGGCTGCGGCGCCGCTGAGGGGGGCACTGTCCTGCGCCTGCGCGCCCGGGGCGAAGACCGTGTAGGCGCCCCCGGCCAGCGTCAGCGCGGCGAGCAGCCGGACCGCGGCACCCAGCCGGCGGCGGCCCCTGCTGCGCGCCGCGGGCCGCCCGCGCAGCCGCGCGAGCAGACCGCGTGGGCGGTCGTTGTCAGAAGTCATGACCTGTGTCCTTAACCGGTTGGACCTTAATCAGGAGACGGAGCAACGGCGCGATTCGTGACACGCCAAGATCACTGAAGCCAGTAGATCATGGCGTAGAGCCCGATCCACACGACGTCGACGAAGTGCCAGTAGTACGACACGACGATCGCCGAGGTGGCCTGCGCCGGCGTGAACCGGCCCATCGTGGTGCGGATCATGAAGATGATGAAGGCGATGAGACCACCGGTCACGTGCAGACCGTGGAAGCCGGTGGTCAGGTAGAACATCGACCCGTAACCGTCTTCGTTGATCTTCACGCCCTCGTGCACCAGATTGCGGTACTCGTTGAGCTGACCGAGCACGAAGATGAGGCCCATCACGAAGGTGATCGTGAACCAGCGCCGCAGCGCGTGCACGTCACCCCGCTCGGCCGCGAAGACGCCGAGCTGGCAGGTCACCGAGGACAACACCAGGATCACCGTGAAGGTGGTCGCGTACGGGATGTTGAGGATCTCGGTGTGCTTCTCCCACTGCTCCGGCGCCGCCGCGCGGATGGAGAAGTACATCGCGAACAGCGCCGCGAAGAACATGAGTTCGCTGGAGAGCCACACGATCGTCCCGACGCTGACCATGTTGGGTCGGGTCAGGGAGTGGATCCGGCTCTTGTCAATGGCTGGGGCCGCAGTCACGCGGTCATTATTGCCCCTGACCGGCGTCGGCGATCAGCGGGGTGGCAAACCAGTGGTCACGGTGGCCCGATCGTGGTGGTCCGGTTCGCCTGGCCTAGCCTGAAAAGCGTGCTGCACGTCGATCCGATCTTCGCCGCCACCTCGGCCGCCACCTCGGCGGCCGCCGGAGCGACCCCGCCGCCGTTCTCCATCACCTCGGTGTTCACCGAGGCCCGGCTGGACAGCTGGCTGACCCTGGGGCTGGTTCTCGCCGCCGGGCTCTACCTCTACGGGGTGCACCGGCTGCGGATCCGGGGCGACCGGTGGCCGGTCTCGCGTACCGTCTTCTTCCTCGGCCCCGGCCTGGGCGGTATCGCGCTCGTCACGGCCAGCGGCATCGAGACGTACGACACCACCCTACTGTCGGTGCACATGGTCCAGCACATGGTGCTGTCGATGGTGTCGCCGATCTTCCTGGCGCTCGGCGCGCCCATGACGCTGGCCCTGCGTACGCTGCCGCAGCGACCGCGCAAGCGGCTGCTCGCGATCGTGCACAGCCGGATCGCCCGGATCTACAGCTTCCCACTGGTGGCGTTCGCCATCTTCGTGGTCAACCCGTTCGTGCTCTACTTCACCGACCTCTACCGGTACACCCTCGCGCACGCCTGGGCGCACGAGCTGGTGCACGCGCACTTCATCATGACCGGCTGCGTGTTCTTCTGGCCGCTGCTCGGCCTGGACCCGCTGCCCGGGCGGTGGCCGTACCCGGCCCGGGCGCTGCTCATGGTGCTCTCGGTGCCGTTCCACACCGTGCTCGGTCTCACGATCATGCAGAGCAGCACGCTCTTCGGCGGGGACTGGTACCCGTCGCTCCACCTCGGCTGGGCCGACCCGTGGGACGACCAGGTGCTCGCCGGCGGCATCCTGTGGGCCGGTGGCGAGTTCGTGAGCGTGACGATGCTCGCGGTGCTGGTCGTGCAGTGGGTCAAGCAGTCGGAGCGGGAGGCCCGCCGCATCGACCGCGAGCTGGACCGCCAGGAGGCCCGCGAGCGGGCCGCCGGATCAACGGCCTGAGCTGCGACGACGTCCGGGCCGGCGGCCGGTGCCGGGCGCGTGTCGGCTGCGTCACGTCGACCGGTACGATCAGCGGGCAGCTACGAGGTGGGAGCCAGCCGAGCCATGAGCGATCGTGAGTGCACCGTCCTGCTCTACAGCGACGACCCGGACGTCCGTGACCGGATGCGGCTGGCCGTCGGCACCCGTCCGGCGCCCGGCCTGAAGCTGGAGTTCGTCGAGGCGTCCACGTACGCCGAGGTCGTCCGCCTCGTCGACGACTACGAGATCGACCTGCTGCTGCTCGACGGCGAGGCGAGCCCCGGCGGCGGCCTCGGCATCGCCCGCCAGATCAAGGACGACCGGGACGACGCTCCCCCGACCTGCGTGGTGATCGCCCGCGCCGCGGACCGATGGCTGGCCGCGTACGCCGAGGTCGACGCCACCCTGGTGCACCCGCTCGACCCGGTGACCACCGGCACCACGGTGGCCGAGCTGCTGCGGACGCACGCACCCGCCTGACGTCCCCGCTCCGGCACCGCCACGGCGCCGGACCCACCGGCGCCGGTTCATCCCACCCGCATCCGCACGCTCGGGAGGCCCGCGATGGGCGATCGGACCTGGCCCCAACTTCTCAACGCGCTGCTCCGCGGCGAGGAGCTCTCCACCGCCGACACGGCCTGGGCCATGGGCGAGATCATGAGCGGCTCGGCGACACCGGCGCAGGTCGCCGGGCTCACCGTGGGGCTGCGGGCCAAGGGCGAGACCCCGACCGAGCTGGCCGGTTTCGTCGAGGCGATGCTCACCCGGGCCGTCCCGGTCGCGCTGCCCGACGAGGTACGGGCGACCGCGCTGGACGTGGTCGGCACGGGCGGCGACCTCGCGCACACCGTCAACATCTCCACGATGGCCGCCATGGTGGTGGCGGGCGCCGGCGTACGTGTCGTCAAGCACGGCAACCGTGCCGCCTCCTCCTCCTGCGGCACGGCCGACCTGCTGGAGTTCCTCGGCGTACCGCTGGACCTCGGCCCCGAGGGGGTCGCCCGGTGCGTCACGGAGGCCGGCATCGGCTTCTGCTTCGCGGCCCGGTTCCACCCCGGCATGCGGCACACCGGGCCGGTCCGGCGCGAGCTGGGCGTGCCCACCGTGTTCAACTTCCTCGGCCCGCTGAGCAACCCGGCCCGGCCCCGGGCCGGCGCCGTCGGCTGCTTCGACCTGCGGATGGCGCCCGTGATGGCCGCCGTGTTCGCGGCGCGCGGGGACTCGGTGCTCGTGATGCGGGGCGAGGACGGGCTCGACGAGTTCACGACCGCCGCGCCGACGCGGGTGTGGGCGGCGCAGGGTGGCGTCGTCCGGGAGGCGACGCTCGACGCGACCGACCTGGGGGTGCCCCGGTCCACCATCGGCGACCTGCGGGGCGGCGACGCGCCCTTCAACGCCGACGTGGCGCGCCGCGTGCTGGCCGGCGAGACCGGGCCGGTGCGGGACGCCGTCCTCGTCAACGCGGCCGCGGCGCTGGCCACGCAGGGCCCGCTCGACGGCGACCTGACCGAGGCGCTGCGCGCCGGCATGGCCCGCGCCGCCGAGTCGATCGATTCCGGCGCGGCGGCCGCCACCCTGGACCGCTGGATCAAAGTCGCCCGCGCCCTCTGACCGGCCGCGGCGGCCGTCGTCGGCGCGTCCTGCTCCGGGTTGGTCCACACCGTTCCGCCGGTACGGCGGGGTCCGGACCCGTTCGACAACGCCGGATCGGCGAACCGGTGTCGATCGGGCGTGCCACCCGCCCGCCACGGCGATCGTGTCGGACCGGCGTGCCAAACTACACGGGAGTGATTCACCGACCGTCGCGCGGCACCTGCCGGCGGACCGGGAGCGAAAGGAGACGCCCGTGTCGGACCGCGAGCTCTACTGCGACAGTTGCGAGGGCGTTCAGCCGTTCGAGGCGCCGCCGTGCGCCGACGGGCACGGCGTCGACTGCCCCGAACTCGTCTGCACCGGCTGCGGCGCCGCCGTGCTGATCGCGACGTTCGCCTTCCGCGCTCCCCGGCTCGCCCGCCGCCGCCAGCCGGCCCGCCGCCACGCCGCCTGACCCCCGCACGCCGAACGGCCCGCCTCCCTCGGGAGACGGGCCGTTCGTGGTGGTCCGGGTGCGGGTCAGTGCTCCGCGGTGCGCCGGGTGCCGGTGTAGTACTCGAACAGCAGCCCGCAGGCGGCGAAGATGACCGCCACGAGGCCGGCGCCCAGCAGCCAGAACTGCCAGAACACGAGGCCCAGGCCCGCGGTGGCGGCGGCCAGCGCGATGCCGAACGGCCAGTAGCTGCCCGGGCTGAAGAAGCCGATCTCGCCGGCGCCGTCGGCGATCTCCGCGTCCGCCCGGTCCTCCGGACGGAGGTCGATACGGCGGGAGACGAACCAGAAGAAGCCGCCGCACATCGAGCAGAGCAGGAACGACAGCAGCAGGGCGACGGTGCCGACCCACTCGACCCGGCCGCTCTCACCGGCCGTCCAGGCGCCGTAGAGGATGGTCGCGCCGGCCAGGAACGTCGCGATGACCAGGAAGATCTTCCACTCGGTCTTCATGTCGGCTCCCTCACCGTCCCGTGCCGGCCGGAACGTCGCCCGGGTTGAAGTTGCTCTGCGTGCGCCGGGTCTCGAACGGCTGGGTGGTCTGCGCGTACGGCGCCTCGCCGATCGCGGTCAGGGCCTCCTGCGTCGTCTTGCCGCTCTGCTTGGCCGCGAGGAACTGGTCGTACTTCTCCGGCGACACGACCCGCAGCTCGAAGTTCATGAACGCGTGGTACGTGCCGCAGAGTTCCGCGCACCGGCCGACGTAGGCGCCCTCGGTCACCAGGCTGGAGACCTCGAACACGTTACGGATCTTGCCCGGGAAGACGTCGCGCTTGAACAGCAGCTCCGGCACCCAGAACGAGTGGATGACGTCGCGGCTGGTCTCCTCGAACCGGATGGACCGGTCGGTCGGCAGCACGAGGATCGGAATGACCTCGCTGGTGCCGAGGGTCGAGGCGACCGTGTTGGCGTCCGGGCCCTGGCCGTCGCGGTAGTTGAACTGCCAGTTCCACTTGAACGCCACGACCTCGACGGTGACGTCGGGGTTCTTCGTCGTCTTGTTCACGTCGGTCTGGACGATCGCCGTGTAGTAGAAGAGCACGGAGACGATCAGGATCGGCGCGATGGTGTAGAGGAACTCCATCGGCATGTTGTAGCGGGTCTGCACGGGCAGGTCGTTGCCCCGCTTCCGGTAGCGCACCACGCACCAGAAGATCAGGCCCCACACGAAGATGCCGACCGCGAGCGCCGCGATGCAGGACGCGATCCACAGGTCGTACATGCGGCGCGACTCGGCCGAGATGCCGCCCTGCGGCCAGCCGAAGCCGTGGAACGTGCTCCCGACGTCGCAGCCCGTGAGCAGGACCAGCAGCGCCACGCCGCCGAGACCGAGCCCGGCGAGCCGACCAGCACCACGCCGCCGGCGTCCGCCGGCTCTCGGGGAAGCGCTGTGCCGTACGGCCGACGGCCGTACCTCCGAACTCCTTGCGACCACCTGGTCCTGCCTCCCTAGCGCGCCGCGGTGTCTGTCGTCCTGCCTCTCCGGCCTGCGGAGTGACAGCACCGGCGGCAAAGGCGTCACCGACGGTCGCAGATTACTCGACCATGACCGGCTGGACCGTGTTGGGGTGGCTGTCCGCCCCCAACGGGGGGATCTTGACCGTTCCCGCGCGATAGCGTAGGCACCCGTGAACGCTGCACCGGTCTACCTGGACGCCGCAACGGCGACGCCGCTGCACCCGGTCGCCCGGCAGGCGTTGCTGGCGGCCCTCGACGACGGCTGGGCCGACCCGGGCAAGCTCTACGCGCAGGCGCGCCGGGCACGCCAGCTCCTCGACGCGGCGCGGGCCGCCACCGCCGAGACGCTGGGCGTACGCCCCGACGAGCTCTCCTTCGCGCCCAGCGGCACGGCGGCGGCGCACGCCGCGGTGCTCGGTGGCCTGGCCGCGCGCCGCCGGGTGGGCCGCACCCTGGTGCACTCGGCCATCGAGCACTCGGCCGTGCTGCACGCCGCGGAACGGCACGTGGCCGACGGCGGCGCGGCGACCTCCGTGCCGGTGGACCGGCTCGGCGGGCTGGATCTCGACGTTTGGTCGGCCGAGGTACGCGCGCCGGGCGTGGCGCTGGCCGCGCTCATCGCCGCCAGTCACGAGGTGGGCACGCTCCAGCCGGTGGCCGAGGCGGCCGCCGCGTGCGCCGACGCCGGGGTGCCGCTCTACGTCGACGCGGCGCAGGCGGTGGGCCGGGTGCCGGTGCCGGGCGGCTGGTCGGTGCTCACGGCGAGCGCGCACAAGTGGGGCGGTCCGGCCGGAGTGGGGCTCCTCGTGGTCCGCAAGGGCACCCGGTGGGAGTCGCCCTACCCGGCCGACGAGCGGGAGTCGGGCCGTACGCCCGGGGCGCTGAACCTGCCCGCGGTCGTGGCCGCGGCGGCGAGCCTGCGTGCGGTGGCGGCCGACGCCGCGGCCGAGGCGGCCCGGCTGTCGCCGCTGGTGGACCGCATCCGGGCGCGGGTCGCCGCAGAGGTGCCGGACGTCGAGGTGGTCGGCGATCCGGAGAACCGGCTGCCACACCTCGTCACGTTCTCCTGCCTGTACGTCGACGGGGAGGCGCTGCTGCACGCGCTGGACCGGCGGGGCTTCGCGGTCTCCTCCGGCTCGTCGTGCACGTCCTCGACGCTGCGCCCGTCGCACGTGCTGGAGGCCATGGGAGTGCTGTCGCACGGGAACGTGCGGGTGTCGCTGCACCGGGAGACCACGGCGGCGGACGTGGAGCGCTTCCTCGACGAGCTGCCGGGCATCGTGGCCGCGCTGCGGGCCGAGGCGGGGGTGGTGGGGCTGTGACGCTGCCGGACGAGGTGCTCGACTGCCGGGGCCAGCGCTGCCCGTTGCCGGTCATCGCGGTGGCCCGGCGGCTGCCGGAGCTGCCGGTCGGCACGGTGGTGCGCGTGCTCGCCGACGACCCGGCCGCGGCCGTGGACATCCCCGCCTGGTGCCGGATGCGGGGTCAGGAGTTCCTCGGCCGGGTCACCGGCCCGGACGGCCCGGCGTACGACGTCCGCCGCCAACACTGACCCGCCCCCCCCCGCCCCGCGCCGCGCCCCCCGCGCCGCGCCCCCCGCCGCGCCGATCATGCAGTTGTGGTGCCTCACAAAGGCCGTCAGCAGGCGCAATTCAGGCACCACAACTGCATGATCGGCCGGGCTGGAGGGCTGGGCGGGCGGGAGGGCTGGGCGGGCGGGCGAGGGCGTTACGGGAGCAGGTGGGGGCGGACCTCGTCGGCGGCCACGTCGCCGTACGACTCGCCGAGGCGCTTGACGAAGAGGTCACGGCGCACCTGGTACTCCTGCGTGCCGACGGTCTCGAGCACGAGGGTGGCGAGCAGGGAGCCCACCTGGGCGGCCCGCTCCAGGCCGAGGCCCCAGGAGAGCGCTGTGAAGAACCCGGCCCGGAAGCCGTCGCCGACACCGGTCGGGTCGACCGCCCGGATCTCCCGCGCGATCGGCACGTGGATCGGGTCGACGCCCCGCCCGGCGATCTCGACGCCGTCCTTGCCGAGCGTGGTGACCCGGACCTTGACCAGGTCGAGGAGCTGCTCGTCGCTGAGCCCGGCCTTGCTCTGCAGCAGCGACTTCTCGTAGTCGTTGGTCATCAGGTAGTCGGCGCCCTCGATGAGCGCCACCACGTCCTCGCCGGGCATCCGGGCGAGCTGCTGGGAGGGGTCGGCCGCGAACGGGTAGCCGCGCTCCCGGCACTCGGCGGAGTGCCGCAGCATCGCCTCGGGGTCGTTCGCGCCGACGAGGACCAGGTCGAGCCCGTGGAGCCGGTCCGCGACGGGGGCCAGCTCGATGTTGCGCGCCTCGCTCATGGCCCCGGCGTAGAAGGAGGCGATCTGGCACATGTCGGTGTCCGTGGTGCAGACGAAGCGGGCGGTGTGTGCCACCTCGCTGACGTGCACCGAGTCGCAGTCGACGCCGTGCCGCTCCAGCCAGGACCGGTAGTCGGCGAAGTCCGCGCCCACCGCGCCCACCAGCACCGGCCGCAGGCCGAGCTGCCCCATGCCGAAGGCGATGTTCGCCGCCACGCCGCCTCGGCGCAGCACCAGGTCGTCGACCAGGAAGGAGAGCGAGACCTTGTGCAGCTGGTCCGCGATGAGCTGGTCGGCGAAGCGGCCGGGGAAGCTCATCAGGTGGTCGGTGGCGATCGAGCCGGTCACCGCGATCTTCATGTCAACCCTCGGGGTCGGGAGCAGGGCGCGGCCAGCCTACCGGTCCGGCAACCGCCAGGCGTCCGCTCGGTCGTGCCACGGCCATCCCCCGGACACCGGGCCGCAAACGAACGACGGGGCCGCCCACAGGGGCGGCCCCGTCGTGACGACGTGGGGGTCGGCTCAGCTGAACGAGTCGCCGCAGGCGCAGGAGCTGCCCGCGTTCGGGTTGTCGATCGTGAAGCCCTGGGCGTCGATCCGGTCGGCGAAGTCGATGGTGGCGCCGGCCAGGTAGGGGGCGCTCATCCGGTCGACGACGACCTCGACGCCGCTGTAGTCGGTGACGATGTCACCGTCGAGCGAGCGCTCGTCGAAGAAGAGCTGGTACCGCAGGCCCGAACAGCCGCCCGGCTGTACGGCGACGCGGAGCCGCAGGTCGTCGCGGCCCTCCTGCTCGATCAGGGCCTTGACCTTCTGCGCCGCGACGTCGGTGAGGACGACGGTGGTAGGGGCCTGGGCCTCGGTCGACTCGGTCTGCGCTGGCGTGGTCACGTGGAATTCTCCCTGCGCGCGATGGTGTGGTCGTCCCGACCAACGTCACCCGCCGGTCAGCGATTCCCACTGTGGTCCAGTTTCTGATTGTAGGCCGCCCACGGCGCTGTGACCCGGCGACGTGACCTCGGGCTCGTCCCACGCGGCGCCCGTCACACCTCCTGTCACCGGCTCCACTGCCGCGCGAGCCGCGCGCCCAGCTCACGCAGCCCCTCGGCGGGCCGGCTGAGCGCCGCCGCCAGGCCGCGCTCCGCGCCCCCGAAATGGTCCACGAGGCTGTACGCGTCGGTCACCCCCGCCGCGGCGGCCTCCCGCCGGCCGGTGCTCACCTGCCCGGCCAGCACCACGCACGGCAGTCCCCGGTCGCGGGCCGCCCCGGCCACCCCGGCCACCACCTTGCCGCGCAGCGACTGGTGGTCGAACGAGCCCTCCCCCGTGATCACCAGGTCCACGGCGTCCAGCGCGGCGTCGAGGCCGATGGCCCGGGTGACCAGGCCGATGCCGGACTCGCACGCGCCGCCGAGGGCGAGGATCGCCGCGCCGACGCCACCGGCGGCGCCGCCGCCCGGGAGCGTGCCCAGCGGCGCCGGGCAGCCGGGCAGGTCCCGCTCCAGCACCGCCGCGAAGCGTTCGAGCGCGGCGTCCAGCAGCAGCACGTCGGCCCGGTCGGCGCCCTTCTGCGGGCCGAAGACGTTGCTCGCGCCGTGCAGACCGAGCAGCGGGTTGTCCACGTCGGTGGCGGCCACGAGCCGGGCGCCGCGCAGCCGGGGGGCGCCGTCGAGCGCCGTGACGGCGGCCAGCGCCGCCCCGCCGTACGGCAGGACGGTGCCCGTCCCGTCGAGCGGGGTGACGCCCAGCGCGGCGAGCATGCCGGCGCCGCCGTCGTTGGTGCCGGAACCGCCGAGCCCGATCACCACGGTCCGGGCGCCCCGCTCGACGGCGGCGGCGACCAGCAGCCCGAGCCCGAACGAGGTGGTCGCCTTCGGGTCCCGCTCGTCGGGTGCGAGCAGGTGCAGCCCGCACGCCTGGGCGCTCTCCAGGTACGCCGTGCCGTCGCCGGTGAGCAGGATCTCACCGGCGGCCGGCCGGCCGAGCGGGTCGACCGTCGGCACCGGCACCCGGTGGCCGGGCAGCGCGTCGGCGAGCACGTCGACGAAGCCGGGCCCGCCGTCGGCGAGCGGCCGGATCAGCAGCTCGTCACCGTCGGTGACCTGCCGCCAACCGGTGGCCACGGCGGCGGCCACCTCGGGGGCCGGGAGGGTGCCGGCGAACTTGTCCGGGCAGAGCAGTACGCGCATGCGCAGCAGTGTGGCAGCACACATCGGGGGAAGCTGCGCCGCGCCCGCGCTGTGGGAGCATGGGGGGCGTGACTTCCACCTGGGTAGAACCCTCCAACACCGCCACGGCGCTGCTGTTGCTGGGCCGCGGCAGCGACCCGGCGACCGAGCGCGGCGTCGAGTGCCCGGGCGACCTGCCGGCGCCCAGCGACCCCGGTCTGGTGGCGCGGGCGGCGGCCGCGAAGGCGGCGTTGGGCAGCAAGGTCTTCGTGCTGGGGCACCACTACCAGCGCGACGAGGTGATCCAGTTCGCCGACGTGACCGGCGACTCGTTCAAGCTGGCCCGGGAGGCGGCGGCCCGGCCGGACGCGGAGTTCATCGTCTTCTGCGGCGTGCACTTCATGGCCGAGAGCGCCGACATCCTCACCTCGGCCAGCCAGAAGGTGATCCTGCCCGACCTGGCCGCCGGTTGTTCGATGGCCGACATGGCGGTCCTGGGCCAGGTCGAGGCCGCGTGGGACGTGCTGACCGAGCTCGGCGTCGCCGGGCAGACGGTCCCCGTCACGTACATGAACTCCTCGGCCGACATCAAGGGCTTCGTGGGCCGGCACGGCGGCGTGGTCTGCACCTCCTCCAACGCGAAGCGAGCGCTGGACTGGGCGTTCGAGCAGGGCTCGAAGGTGCTCTTCCTGCCCGACCAGCACCTCGGCCGCAACACGGCGGTGCTGGAGATGGGCTACTCGCTGGACGACTGCGTGCTCTACGACCCGCACAAGCCGAACGGCGGGCTGACGCCGCAGCAGCTGCGCGATGCGAAGATGATCCTGTGGCGGGGGCACTGCTCGGTGCACGGCCGTTTCACGCTGGACAGCGTGAACGACGTCCGCGAGCGGGTGCCCGGGGTCAACGTGCTGGTGCACCCGGAGTGCCGGCACGAGGTCGTCACGGCGGCCGATCACGTGGGCTCGACCGAGTACATCATCAAGACCATCGAGGCGGCCCCGGCCGGCTCGGCGTGGGCCGTCGGCACCGAGCTCAACCTGGTGCGCCGGCTTGCCCTGGCACACCCGGACAAGCAGATCATGTTCCTGGACCGGGCGGTCTGCTACTGCTCGACCATGAACCGCATCGACCTGCCCCACCTCGTGTGGGCGCTGGAGGAGCTGGCGGCCGGTCGGGTCGTGAACCAGATCACCGTGGACGCGGACACCGCCCGCCACGCCCGCGCGGCGCTGGACCAGATGCTCGCGCTTCCCGGCGCCGGCACCCCGGCGGGCAGCGGCCGCTGATCACGCTGCGTAGTGCCATTGGAACCCAATAGTGCCGGATCACCCAATTAACAACTCTGCGGGTGGTGTGACCGGTTCCATTCTCGTCCCCGAGGACTATGCTGCCGGAGCAACGACGCAGGCGGTCCGTTTCACGGTGGCCGCATTCGGGGTAGCCAGCATCGTGGACCCCACCATCAACACAGCAGCACCTACGCGCTGGAGGTTGCGTTGACCGACGACGTCCTGGTCGTGCACGGAGGTACTCCGCTCGAAGGGCGGATCCGCGTGCGCGGCGCGAAGAACCTGGTCTCCAAGGCGATGGTCGCCGCGCTGCTCGGCGACAGCCCGAGCCGGCTGTTCGACGTGCCGAACATCCGCGACGTCGAGGTCGTCCGTGGCCTGCTCGGCCTGCACGGCGTGAAGGTGACCGACGGCGAGGAGGAAGGCGAGCTCGTCTTCGACCCGGCCAACGTCGAGAGCGCCAGCACCGACCAGATCAACGTGCACGCGGGATCCAGCCGGATCCCGATCCTGTTCTGCGGGCCCCTGCTGCACCGGCTAGGGCACGCCTTCATCCCGGACCTGGGCGGCTGCCACATCGGCCCCCGGCCGATCGACTTCCACCTCCAGGCCCTGCGCGAGTTCGGTGCGACGGTCGACAAGCGGCCGGAGGGCCTGCACCTGTCCGCGCCGAACGGCCTGCACGGCACGAAGTTCGCGCTGCCGTACCCGAGCGTCGGGGCGACCGAGCAGGTGCTGCTCACCGCCGTGATGGCCGAGGGCGTCACCGAGCTGCGCAACGCCGCGGTCGAGCCGGAGATCCTCGACCTGATCTGCGTCCTGCAGAAGATGGGCGCGATCATCAAGGTGCACACCGACCGGGTGATCGAGATCCAGGGCGTGCCGAAGCTGCACGGCTACACCCACCGGCCGATCCCGGACCGCATCGAGGCGGCCAGCTGGGCCGCCGCCGCCCTGGCCACCCGCGGTCACGTCGAGGTGCTCGGCGCGCAGCAGGCCGACATGATGACCTTCCTGAACATCTTCCGCTCGGTCGGCGGCGAGTACGAGGTGACCGACCTGCGGCCTCCGCGCAACGGCAAGCCGGGCCAGGAGGGTGGCATCCGGTTCTGGCACCCCGGCGGCGAGCTGAAGTCCGTGGCGCTCGAGACCGACGTGCACCCCGGTTTCATGACCGACTGGCAGCAGCCGCTCGTGGTGGCCCTCACCCAGGCCCGGGGCCTGTCGATCGTCCACGAGACGGTCTACGAGCAGCGGCTGGGCTACACCGAGGCGCTGAACTCGATGGGCGCCAACATCCAGGTCTACCGCGACTGCCTGGGCGGCACCCCCTGCCGCTTCGGCCGGCGCAACTTCAAGCACTCCGCGGTGATCGCCGGCCCGAGCAAGCTGCACGCGGCCGACCTGGTCATCCCGGACCTGCGGGCCGGGTTCAGCCACCTGATCGCGGCGCTCGCCGCCGAGGGCACCTCCCGGGTGTACGGCGTCGACCTGATCAACCGCGGCTACGAGGACTTCGAGGCGAAGCTCGCCGACCTCGGCGCGCACGTCGAGCGGCCGTAACCCCACCTCCCCCACCTCGGGTTCGCGCCCGGTGCACCGCGATGTGCACCGGGCGCCGCCGTTTGGCTACCCTTGCCGCGTGCCGTCGCTGTTTCGCCGCAAGTCCACCGACCTCGTCGAGGACACCGTCACCTCCGTGACGCCCGACGAGGAGTCCGCGTCCGCCCGCCCCCGCGGCTACACGCCCGCCAAGGGTCGTGAGACGCCGAAGCGGCCCAGCGCCGGCCGGCGTCCGGGCGGCACCCCCACCAAGCCGTTGACCAAGGAGGAGGCGCGGGAGCGCCGCCGGCAGCAGCGCTCCGAGGCGGCGGCCGAGTTCCGTCGCGAGGGCGGTCCGCGCGACCGTGGCCCCGAGCGCCTGCTCGTCCGGAACGTGGTCGACTCCCGGCGTACGGTCGGCACCTGGTTCTTCGGCGGCGCGCTCATCGTGCTGATCGGCTCGAACGCGGCGATGCCGCCGGTGGTCCGGCTGGTCTCCAACCTGCTCTGGGGGGCGCTGGCCCTGGGCGTGGTGGTCGACTCCCTGCTGATCTGCCGCAAGATCCGCAAGCTGGTGCAGGAGCGGTTCCCGCGGACCGACCAGCGGATGGGCTCGCTCTACCTGTACGCGATCATGCGGTCGATCACGTTCCGGCGGATGCGGACCCCGGCTCCCCGGGTGAACCTCGGCGACCCGGTCTGACGGCGGGCCCTCGGGCACGACGGCGTCGCGAGCGGCGTTCGGCCACGCTCCGTTCGGTGTAGCGTACGGATTGTTCACCGTGCGGAACGCGCCTCATCAGACCGACGGAGTGACCGAATGGCCGCCGAAGGGCATCCCCCGCTGGCCGTCATCGCCGCCGCGCTGCGTCGGGAGCGGGAGCGCGTCGGCATCTCGCTGACCGAGCTGGCCCGCCGCGCGAAAGTCGCCAAGTCCACGCTCTCGCAGCTGGAGGCGGGCAGCGGCAACCCGAGTGTGGACACGCTCTGGGCCCTCGCCGAGGCGCTCGGCGTCCCGCTCAGCCGGCTCGTCGAGCCGCCCACGCCCACCGTCCACGTCGTCCGGGCCGGCCACGGCCACCGGGTCCGGTCCGAGCGGGCGGACTTCACGGGCACGCTGCTCAGCGCGGGCTCCCCCGGCGTCCGCCGGGACATCTACCTCATCCAGCTCGAGCCCGGCGCCGTCCGCACGGCCGACGCCCACACGCCGGGCAGCGTGGAGCACGTCGTGGTGGCGGCCGGCGGCGTGCGGGTCGGCCCCGAGTCCGGCCAGGTCGAGCTGGGTCCCGGCGACTACGCCACGTTTCCGGGGGACGCCCCGCACCGGTACGAGGCCCTCTTCCCCGGCACCGTCGCGGTCCTGGTGATGGAGCACCCCTGAGGGATGTCAGGCGGGCGCCGCGGCCTCCGGGTCGCCCGCGGTGACCGCGGTGACCGCGGCGGTCGGTGCCGCCTCGTCCACCGGGCTGCGGTACAGGCGGGCGACCACCTCCTCGATGTCGGGCTCGACGACGGAGATGTCGCGCAGGCTCGCGAGGTTCGCGAGGCCGGCGACCACCTCCGCCACGCCCGCCGACTCGAGCGCGTAGACCAGCCGGCGGCCGTCGGCCGCCACCCGGTGCAGCGGCGCGCCGGGCAGCTCGGGCGGCTGCGCCAGCGGGGCGTCCAGGTCGGCGACGACCAGCCGACGCGACCCGTACCGCCGGTGCAGGTCGGCGATCGAGCCGTCGTGCACCACCCGGCCGTGGTCGACCACCACGAGACGCCGGCAGAGCCGCTCGATGTCGGCGAGGTCGTGGGTGGTCAGCACGAGGGTGGTGTCGCCGGCGCTGCCCAGCTCGGCGAGGAAGCCCCGGACCGCCTGCCGGCTCACCACGTCGAGGCCGATGGTCGGCTCGTCGAGGAAGAGCACCTCGGGGCCGTGCAGCAACGCGGCGGTCAGCTCGCCGCGCATGCGCTGGCCCAGCGAGAGCTGGCGGACCGGGACGTCGAGGAAGGCGTCCAGGTCGAGCAGGGCGCGGCAGCGGCGCAGCCGGGCGGCGTGCTCGCCGGCCGGCACCCGGTAGACGTGCCGCAGCAGGTCGAAGGAGTCCCGCAGCGGCAGGTCCCACCACAGCTGCGAGCGCTGCCCGAAGACCACGCCGATGCGCAGCGCGAGCCGGGTGCGCTGGGCGACCGGGCGCAGCCCGCAGACGCGTACGTCGCCGCCCGTGGGCGTGAGCACGCCGGTGAGCATCTTCAGCGTGGTGGACTTGCCGGCGCCGTTCGGCCCGATGTAGCCGAGCATCTCGCCCCGCTCCACACGCAGGTCGAGGCCGTCGACCGCGGCCCGCACCCGCTTCGTGCGGCGCAGCCGGCCCGTCCTGACCCGTACCGTGAACTCCTTGCGCAGCCCCTGCGCCGAGATGACCTCTGTCATGAGCCCGTGCTCCGGTAGTGACGGATGCCGAACCGCCAGGCGAACGCGGCGGCCGCGGCGGCGACCAGCGCCACGCCGGGCGCCGCGAAACCCACCCAGGCGGGCAGGCCGAGCGGGTCGGCGCGGCCGAGCAGCGCCAGCGCCGGATGGTAGCTGACGAAGGCGAACCCCAGGCCGTACGCGAACAGCGCGCGGAACCAGCCGCCGTAGACGGTCACGGGGTACGAGGTGAAGTCCCGCCCGCCGTAGGTGAGGGAGTTCGCCAACTCGCCCGACTCGACCCAGAAGAACGACACGGTCGCCGTGGCCACGAAGACCGAGCCGAAGAACACCACGCCGGCCACCGGGGCGAGCACGACCAGCAGCGCGCGGCCGGGCGTCCAGTCGATGCCGGCCGAGGCGACCGCGACGGTCCAGACGGCGAGCCCGGACAACGCGCGGGAGACCTTGCGCAGCGGCAGGTCCATGAGCAGCAGCTGCGGCAGCGCACCGAGGGGCCGGAGCAGAACCGCGTCCAGCGTGCCGGTGCGCACGTACCGGGGGATCCGCTCGATGTTGCCGACCAGCAGGTCGGCGGTGGCGAACGCGCAGGCGGAGAGGCCGACCATCACCAGCGTCTCGCGCAGGGTGAACCCGCCCAGCTCGCGGGTCACGCCGAAGAGGACGAGCACGGTGAGCACGTCGAAGACCGTGGCGCCCACGTTGCCGACAAGCTCGACCACGAACGACGTGCGGTACGCGGCCTGCGACCGCGCCTGCGCGCCGAGCAGCGCCCGGTACGCGGTGAGGGCGCTCCCGGGCCGGTCAGCCACCCTGCACCGCCAGGCGGCGCTCGGCGCGGCGCTGCACCAGCCGGGCGGTGGCGAGCAGCAGCGCGGCCCAGCCGACCTGGACCGCGACCAGTCCCACCTGCACCGGCAGGGGATCCCGCTCGACCAGCACGTCGAGCGGGGTCTGGAGGAGGCTCGGGAACGGGGTGGCGATCCACAGTGGCACGTGCAGCCACTCGGGCAGGAACCGCAGCGGGAAGTAGAGCCCGGCCAGCACGCCCGAACCGACCGTCCAGAGGATCATCGGCCCCCGGACGTCGGCCAACCAGTACGCGGTGGCGTTGACCAGGTAGCGGCAGGCGAAGCTGAGCACCACGGCGGCGGTCACCGAGCCGACGGCGAGCGGCACGGTCGGCCAGCGGGTCGGCAGGTACACGTCGAAGAAGAGCGGACCCACGAGTGTCGGTGGCAGCAGCCGGGCCAGCGCCGCGTACCCGGCACGGCCCAGGTCGGTGGCCAGGTAGGAGGTCACCGGGTGGACGGGCCGCAGGAGGTCGCCCGTGATGTCGCCGGTGCGGATCCGGTCCGCCAGGTCCGTCCAGCCCCACAGCAGGATCACGGTGAGCAGTCCCTGTCCGACCCAGACGAACGTGGCGAGCTGCCGGCGGTCGTACCCGGCCGCGGCCCCCGCCCCGCCGGCCACGGCGAGCAGCACGTAGCAGCGGAGGAAGCCGAAGACCACGTTGGTCACGATCCCGGCCACCGCCGCCTGGCGGTAGGTGGAGTATCGTCGGAAACCGGATGCGGCTATAGCCCTAAATGTCCGGAACCATAGGATAACGTTTGAGGTGGTGAACGGTGCCACAGTGGCGGTGACCGAGCCCACGCCGCTACCCTCCATCCGCAGCCACACCCTGCCGGAACGGGCGACTCTACCGGCAGGTCGGGTGCCCAGCGCGACAATTGGCAACGAGGTGACAACGCCGTGAGCGAGCGGACGCGAGCCGGCCACCGCAGCGCGGTCCTCGTGGGCCCGACGCCCGGCGGTCACGGAAGCGCGACCGCGACCCGACGGCGGGAGTCGGCCATCCGCACGGGCCCCGGGCGTGGCGACAGGCAGCCCGGATGAGCAGCCGGTACGACGACCGGTGGCAGGACCCGGCCGAACCGTCCTGGATGGTCGAACCCACCCACGAGTGGCACCCGCAGTTCCCCGGCCAGCGCTACCCCGGCGACATCGGCATGCAGCACGCGCCGCCCCCGCGCGGCCGCGCCAGCGTCGTCGGCCGCGCCGACGTGCCCCCGCTCGCGCCGACCCGCCCCGACGGCACGTACCTCGGCCGGTCCTGGGCCGACGAGCCGCCGGAGGACGAGCCCCACGGCGGGGACCGCCGACCGGACGGCCTCGACGGGCGGCGGTACGGCGACGAGCCGCACCTCCGCCCGCATGCCGAACCGACCCGACCCGACGAGCGCCCGCCGGCCGGGCGGTCCGCGTCCGACGGCCGTACCCAGTGGGCCGACCGCCGCCCGCGCGGCGACGAGCGGCCGCCACGGGACGCCGCCTGGCACCGCGAGACGGGCCCACCCGACCGCCGGGAGGCCCGTCCGTCCTGGTCGGAGCCGGCCGCCGCGTACCCCGTGGCTCCGCCGGTCTCCTCCGGGCCCCGGTCGGACGCGGGTTGGATGCCGGAGCCCGCCGAGGAGGCGCCGCCCCGCGGCCGCGCCGCCAACCGGCCGGCCGCCGAGCGCGAGCGCCGCCCGGCGGAGGGGGACGGCCGCTCCCGCTACCCCCGGGGCCGCGGCGAGCGGGACCACCACCCGGACGACCGTCGCCGGCCGGACACCCCGCGGCACCCCGAGCACGCCCCCTACGTCGACGAGCCCGGTCGCGGCGGCCCGCGGCGGCCCGCCGAGCAGGCCCACCACACCGACGCCGTCCGCCCCCGGTCCGCGCCGCACACCGAGCCGCCACGGTACGACGACCGGCCGCCGCACCCGGCCGCGCGACCACGACCCGACGACGAGCACCTCCGCCACCTCGACCACGACCGCACGGGCCGCCCCCGCTACGGCGACGAGCGCCCGTACCGCGACGGTCACCGGCCCGAGGAGGAGCCGCACCGGCAGCCACGCGAGGCGGCCGGCCGCGCCGAGCCGTACGTCGAGCGGCGCTCGCGCGGGGAGGCGCGGCCCGAGGCGTACCGCGAACCGCGACCGCACCCGGAGCACGGCGCCGGCCTGCCCTGGCCCCCGGCCGGACCGCTGCGGCCCGGTTGGGACCCGAGCCGCCGCGGCGAGCCGCGGCCGGACCAGCGCCGGCCGGTCGACCCGGGCCCGGCGCCGCGCGGCGGCGAGCGCCGGGACATGCCGTCCCGGTACGACGACCCGCACCGCGTGCCCGGCCGGCCCTTCTCCGGCCCGCCGGCGACCGGCGGTCCCGTCCGGGACGTGCCGATCTCCGGCCCGCCCGTCTCCCCCGCCCCGCCCGCCGGCCGCCCGGTGTCACCGGCGTCCCCGCCGGCGGGCCGGCCGGTGTCCCCCGCGCCGCCGGCCGGTCGTTCCGTGCCACCCGCGCCGCCGGCTGGCAGGCCGGTGTCCCCCGCCCCGGCCGCCGGGCCCCCGGCGCCGTCCGCGCCGTCACCCGGCCGTCCCGTGCCGCCCGGCTCGACCGACAGCCGCCCCGTGCCGCCCGCCCCCGCCGGCGGTCGGCCGCACGCCACGCCGCAGCTCCCCGCCCCGCCGGCCCGACCGACGGCGCCGCAGCCCGACGGCGAATTCCCGGTCTCCCCGGCGCCCGTTCGACCGCCGTCCGCCGGCCCGCCTCCGGTCGATGCACCCCACCGCCCGCCGCACGGCCCGGCGCCCCAGCCCGGCCGCACCCACCGGCCACCCGACGGCCCCGTGTCCCCGGCGCCCGTTCCGCCCGCGCCGGCGGGGCCGGCGGGGCCGCCTCCCGGGGCTCTCCACGGACCGCCCGCCCGCCCGGTCTCCGCGGCTCCGGTCTCGCCCGCGTCCGCGCGGCCTGCGCCCGCCACGCCACCGTCGCCCGGCCCGGTCTCCGGACCGCCGGCGGACCGTTCCCGAGCGGAGTATCCGCACGCCCCGCAACGGTGGGGCGCAACGGACCCGTCCGCTCCGAACCGGCCGGGCTCGGGCAGCGCCGACGCCCCTCCGCCCTACCCAGGCGCACGCGCCGGCGAGTCGCCGGACACCCGATCGTCGACCGGCCGACCGGACTCCGTCCGACCGCCCGCCGAACGCTCCAGCGACGAGCCGTACCCCCGTCCGCCGGCCGATGGCCGGCCCAGCCCGGCGGCCGCCGCGTCCGGGACTTCACCGGCCGCGGAACCGGACGCGCCGCCCCGCCCCGGCGCCCCACGGCGGTACGTCCCACCGGCCCCGTCGGAGCCGACCCCGCCCGCCGTCGTGTCCACGCCGGGCAACGGCGGAGCGGACGCATGGTTCCGTCCGGCGCACCCCGACGAGCCGGCGCCGGCCGCCGACCCCACCGACACGCCCCCGTCCCCGTCCACGGACGAGCCGGTCGACGCATCGCTGCCCGAGCCGGCCGCCGGTCCGATCGAGACGGACCCACCGACGGCCGAGGCGGTCGAGGCGTCGTCGTCCTCTGCCGCCAATCCCCCCGACGCACCGCCAGCGGCGGCGGGGCCGGAGGATCTCGCCCCGGACACGACGGCAGAGCCGGCGACGGAACCTCCGGCCCGCCCCGTCTCGGCCCCACCGGCCCTCCACCCGCCGTCGCACGGCCCGGCCGACGTGGCCGCACCACCGCGGTTCCCCGCAACCGCAGCCGGCGAGGCGGGCCGGGCACGGGACACGGCGGGCCCGGAGCCGGACGCGATGGGCGACGCACGGGACACGGCGGGCCCGGAGCCGGACGGCGGTACGCCTCCGGAGGCCGAGCGGGGCTCCGAAACGGCGCCCGCGCCTCCCCCGTGGACGGCAAGCACGCCCGCGCCGCCCGGCCCCGCGACCCCGGCGGCACCGGCGGCACCGGCGGCACCGGAGCCTGCCAGCGCCACCGAGTGGGCACCGCTGCCGCGGCAGAGCGTGGCGCCGGTGTCCGCCCCGCCCGCCGAGGGCGAGGCCGCCGCGCGCGGAGCCACGGCCGCGTCGTCGGACGGTACGGACGCTCCCGCGTCGTCGCCGTCGCCCGAGCAGCTCGTGCCGCCCTCAGATTCGGCCGCGCCGTCCTCGGACGCGGTCGCGCCGCCGCCGGACGGGGCGCCGTTCACGTCGGACCGGCCTGCGCACGCGGTCCCGGCGGGCAGCACGGTCGAGGTGCCGCAGGACGACGACCACCCGGCCTGGGACGGCGTCGTGGCGCCCCGGCCGGCGTCCGGGCCGCCCGCCACCGTCGACCCCACGGAGCCGGCGCACCCGGTCTCCGCCGCGCCCGCACCGGGCCGTCCGGACGCCGACGGGCCGCACGATGTCTCGGGTTCCTCCGCCGCGGGCCGCCCGACGGTCACCCCGGCCTCCGGCCCGCCGGCAGCCTCGCCGCCCTCGGCCATGCCCGACGAGGACGCCTTCACGGAGGACACCTTCGCGGGAGACACCTTCGAGGAGGACACCTTCGCGGGAGACACCTTCGAGGAGGACACCTTCGCGGGAGACACCTTCGAGAGGGGCGCCTTCGCGGGGGACGCCTCGGAGCGGGACGCGTCGCCCGCGCCCCGGTCCATTCCCGACCAGCGCGCCGCGACAGAGCCGGCCGCGCGACCGGTGTCCGCACCGCCCGCCCAGGCCGGGGATCCCGTCATCCCCACGCCGACCGCGGCCGGCCCGACCGCCCCCGAGCCCGCCGCGCCCGTGTCCGCACCACCCGCCGCGCCGGTCTCCGCACCGCCGGCCGCGCCTGTGTCCGCGCCACCCGCGGGCCCCGTGTCCGCAGAACCGGCCGGGCCGGTCTCCGCGCCGCCGGCCGCTTCCGTGTCCGCGCCACCTGCGGGTCCCGTGTCCGCACCACCGGCCGGGCCGGTCTCCGCACCATCCGCCGCGCCGGTCTCCGCGCCACCCACCGGCCCCGTCTCGGCGCCACCCGCCGGTCCCGTCTCGGCGGCACCCACCGGCTCCACGGCCGTCTCGGCGTCAGCCGCCGGACCCGTGTCCGCGCCACCCGCCGCGTCCGTCTCCGGACCGCCGATCGGGCCCGTCTCCGGGCTGCCCGCGCCGTCCGTATCCGCACCGCCCGCCGGGTCGGGGCGCGCCGAGCAGGGCGATCCCGAGCGGGTGCTGGCCGGCTACCGCTGGCAGCTGGATCCCGCGACCCTCCGCGAGATCGTGGCGGAGCCCGACGAGCTGCGGACGATCCGCCGGCGGTTGACCGAGAAGCTCGGTTCGGCCGTCGACAACCGCGCTCGTGCCCGGCTGCTCAGCCTGCGCGGTGTGGTGTCCCGGATCCTCGGCGAGCTGGACGACGCGCTCGCCGACGCCCGGCTCGCCCTCACGTACGCCGAGGCGACCGGGGAACTGCGCCGGATCGCGCTCGCGCAGGCGCGGCTGGCGCACGTGCTGCGCTGGCGTGGCGAGTTCACCGAGGCGGACCAGCTCTTCGCCCGGGCCACCTCACCGGAGCTACCCGACCGGCTGCGGGCCGCGATCCACGAGCACGCGGGGCGGTCCTGCTTCGACCAGGGCCGGTACATGGAGGCGTGCCAGCACTTCGAGCAGGCGCTCGACCTGCGGGGCGCCGGGGACGCCGACCTGCTGGCCCGGATCCGCCTCGCACTCGACGCGGTGGCCGAGCGGGCCGCCGCCGAGGGCTTCGGGCCGTACCCCCGCAGCCGCGACGAGGTGCTGGAGCGGATCCAACCCCCGGTGCCCGCGCGCGACGGCGCCCGCTGGGGGTACGCGGACCCGGAGGGCGACCTCGTGATCCCGGCCCGGTACGCGGACGCCCAGCCGTTCCGGGAGGGGCTGGCCTGGGTACGCCGGCCGGACACGGACCGCTGGTCCCTGATCGCGCTCACCGGCACGACGGTGATCGAGCCGTCGTACCTCGCGGTGCGCCCGTTCTCCGACGGCCTGGCCTGGGTGGTCCGGGACGGCGCGGAGGGCTGGCAGGCCATCGACCCCACCGGTGACGTGGTCATCCCGGCGGGTTTCGCCGACGTGCGGCCGTTCCACCGGGGTGTGGCCCCGGTCCGCCGGGAGGGGTGGGGGGCGGTGGACCGGACGGGCCGGCTCGTGGTGCCCACCCGCTACCACAGCTTCCGCACCTCGCTGGCCGACGGGCGTTCCGTCGACGGCTTCACCGACGAGGGGCTGGCCGTCGTGGAGGTGGCCGGCCGCCACGGCGTCGTAGACCACACGGGGGCGGTCCTCGTGCCGCCGGTGCACGCCGCACTGGTCATCCATCCCGTCGCGTTCCTGGTGGCGACCGGCGGCGGGCGGTGGGGCGCGCTCGACCGGCACGGCAATCCGCTGATCGACCCCGTGCACCGGAATCCCGAGGACGTGCTGGAGGAGATCGAGCGGCTGCTCGCGGACGCGAACCCGGTCATCTGACCGGCGCACGCGCGCCTTTCCTGGGCCGCCAGGGTGACGCCCACCGCACACCGGCGGGCCGGGCGGTTGGGGCCGCCGGGAGCCGGGACTAGGGTCGGGTCATGGAATTCCGTCACCTTGGCCGTTCCGGCCTGATGGTCAGCGAAATCTCGTACGGCAACTGGATCACCCACGGCTCCCAGGTCGAGGAGGACGCCGCCTTCGCCTGCGTGCGGGCCGCCCTCGACGCCGGCATCACCACCTTCGACACGGCCGACGTGTACGCCGGCACCCGCGCCGAGGACGTGCTCGGCCGCGCGCTCGCCGACGAGCGGCGCGAAGGCCTGGAGATCTTCACCAAGGTGTACTGGCCCACCGGGCCGGGCCGCAACGACCGGGGTCTGTCCCGCAAGCACATCATGGAGTCGATCAACGGGTCGCTGCGTCGGCTGCGCACCGACTACGTCGACCTCTACCAGGCGCACCGCTACGACTACAGCACCCCGCTCGAGGAGACGATGGAGGCGTTCGCCGACGTCGTGCACTCCGGCAAGGCGCTCTACATCGGCGTCTCCGAGTGGAAGGCGTCGCAGATCCGCGAGGCCCACAAGCTCGCCCGGGAGCTGCACATCCCGCTGGTGTCCAACCAGCCGCAGTACTCGATGCTCTGGCGGGTCATCGAGGGCGAGGTCGTGCCCACCAGCGAGGAGCTGGGCGTCGGCCAGATCGTCTGGTCGCCCATGGCGCAGGGCGTGCTCTCCGGCAAGTACCTGCCGGGCCAGCCGCCGCCCGCCGGTTCCCGCGCCACCGACGAGAAGTCGGGCGCGAACTTCATCGCCCGGTTCCTGAACGACGAGGTGCTCACCCGGGTGCAGCAGCTCAAGCCGCTGGCCGAGCAGGCGGGGCTCAGCATGGCCCAGCTCGCCATCGCCTGGGTGCTGCAGAACCCGAACGTCTCCTCGGCGATCATCGGCGCGTCCCGCCCCGAGCAGGTGCACGACAACGTGAAGGCCGCCGGCGTGAAGCTCGACGCCGACCTGCTGAAGGCGATCGACGAGATCGTCGACCCGATCACCGAGCGCGACCCGGCCAAGACCGAGAGCCCGGCCGAGCGCCCGTGACACCCGTCCGGTCCGGCCGCGGCGCGAGCCCCGGCCGGACCGGCTCCGGTCAGCCCCGCCAGAAGCGGACCAGGTCGAGCCCGGTGGCGTAGAGCCAGGACGGCAGGCCGAGCACGTCGCCGACGGTGAAGACCACGTCGAAGAACCAGCCGCCGATCCGCGGGTTCCACAGCAGCGCGAAGAGCAGGATGAAGCCGTACGGGGCGAAGAGGTCGTACATGCGGCGCCACTGCTGGTTCAGCCACGGCTGGATCATGTTGCCGCCGTCGAGACCGGGCACCGGAAGCAGGTTGAGCACGCTCGCGGTGAGCTGGAGGAACGCGAGCAGCGCCACGCCCGCCCAGAACTCGAGCGACCCGCCCAGCCCCGTGCCGACCCGCAGCGCCAGCACGAGCAGCAGGGTGAACAGCACGTTCGTCGCCGGCCCGGCGAGGCTCACGAGCGTGTGCCGCAGCCGCCCCGGGATGAGGTGCCGGTCCACCCACACGGCCCCGCCGGGCAGGCCGATGCCGCCCAGCAGCACCACGAGCACCGGCAGCGCGATGGACAGCAGCGGGTGGCTGTACTTCAACGGGTTGAGCGTCAGGTAGCCGCGGTGGGCGACGCCCCGGTCGCCGGCCCGGTACGCGACCACGGCGTGGGCGTACTCGTGCAGGCACAGCGAGACGAGCCAGCCGGAGACCACGAACCCGAACACGTCCAGCCGGACGTTGCCGATGCTGTTCCAGGCCAGCACACCCGTCGTCGCGAACAGCGCGACCAGGGCGACGAAGACGGGGCTCGGCCGGAACGCCGCCCGGGGCACGCCGAGCACCAGCGCGTCCCCGCCCGGACGGTCGTAGCCCATCACTCGGCCGTGGGCAGCAGGCTCATCCGGTACTCGACCCGGTCGTCCTCGACGAGCGCGACCGAGGTGACGCCGGACGCCGCGAGCTCTCGCCAGGTCTGGCCGATCCAGGATTCGGCGTCGGCCTGGCTGCCGAACGACTCCGCCGGACCCTGCGCCGGCTTGCCGTCCGTGCCCTCGTACCGCCAGCTCCACGCCATGCCGCGTCTCCCCTCGCCGTCCGGTCCCACGCGGGACGAACCCCCGCCAGCGTAGTCGCCCCGGCGCGCCACGGCCGCTCGCTCACCCCCCGGTGCCGCCCACGGGGTTGATCGCCGTCTCCGCGTCGGCCGGTACGGTGGCTCGGTGCTGACTCGGGATGTGGTGCTCAGCGACCGGTACCGGCTGGGCGAGCGTGTGGCGACGGGCGGGATGGGCGCGGTCTGGAAGTGCACGGACCTGCTCCTGGAACGCGAGGTGGCGGTCAAGGTGCTGCTGCCGACGCTGGTCGCCGACCCCGAGTTCACGACCCGCTTCCGCGCCGAGGCCCGGATGCTCGCCGCGCTGCGCCATCCCGGTGTGGTGGCGGTGCACGACGTCGGCCAGGCGACCCTCGCCGACGGCACCCGCGTCGACTACCTGGTGATGGAGTACGTCGACGGCGAGCCGCTCGTGTCCTGGATCGGGCGGGCCGGCCGGCTGGACGCCGCGTCCACGATGTCGATCGTGGCGCAGGCCGCGGAGGCGCTGCACGCCGCCCACCTCGCGGGGATCGTCCACCGGGACGTGAAGCCGGGCAACCTGCTGGTCAAGTCGGACGGGCGGGTCGTGCTCGTCGACTTCGGCATCGCCCGCTCGCCCGCCCTGAACGGGCTCACCGCGGCCAACATGGTCCTCGGCACGGCCACCTACATGTCACCCGAGCAGGCCACCGGCCAGCCGGTCTCCGCGGCCACCGACGTGTACGCGCTGGGGACGGTCGCCTACTACTGCCTCGCCGGCCAGCCCCCGTTCGCCGGGGAGAACCCGCTGGAGGTGGCGCTGCGGCACCAGCAGGACGAGCCGGCGGCGCTGCCGCCGGGCACCCCGCCGGCCGTCGCCGACCTCGTCGCGCGGGCCATGGCCAAGCGCCCGGCCGACCGGTTCGGCAGCGCCGCCGAGATGGCGCGCGCCGCCGCCGAGGCGCGTGACGCCACACTCGCCACGATTCCGCTCTCCGCCCGCCCGCCGTGGGCGCTGGCCGGCCCCGCGCCGGCCGGTCCCGCGCTGGCCGGCCCCACGCCCGCTGGTCCCGCGCCCGCCGGTCCCGCGACCCCGCCGGCCGCCGCCCCGCAACCGCCGCTGCCGAGTCCGCCGGGTCCGGTCCCGCCGGCCGTTCCCGGCGGTACGCGGCCCACGGGCGCCCCGGAATCTCCCGCCCCGCCCGCCGGCGCTCCACCCGTCTCCCCCGCCGCGCCGGCCACGGATGTCCGGCCCGCCGGGGCCGGCCGGCCGGCTCCGGCCTTCGGGCCACCGGCCCCGACCTCCGGTCCGCCCGGCGCGCCGAGCCTGCGCGGGGCGCCGGCGCCCACCTCCGGTCCGGGTTCCCACGGGACACCGGCCGCCAGCGCCGGTCCGGGTGGCACGCCCGAGCCGGCCGGATGGCCCGCCGGGGTCGCGGCCGTGTCGCCGCGCCAGCCGGACACCCGCGAGGATCTCGTGGGGTCCACGCCCCCCGGGCGCCGGCGCGGGCTGCTGGTCGGCGCCGCGGCCGTGCTCGTGGCGCTCGTGGCGACGGTGACCGTGATCGCGCTGCGCCCCGGCGGCGGGCCCGACACCCAGGACCGGCCGGCCGCGTTGACGGGCGGATCCGAGGCCGCGCCGCAGGAGCAGGGCGCACCCCCCTCGGCCGACGCGACCACCCCCGCGCACCGGCCCACGGCCACGCCGAGCGCCACCCGGTCGGCGGGCAGCCCCGGCCCGAGCGGCGCCACCGACCCGACCGGCCGTCCCCACGGAACCCCGGGCGCCGGGCAGAGCACCGCGCCGACCGGCGGCGGCAGCCCCCGACCGACGGCCGGCGCGACGAGCGCGAAGCCCACCAGCAAGCCCAACCCGTACACGGCCGGGGAGGTGTGCGGTGCCGGATACCAGGTCATCGACTCGGCCACCCTGACCGCCGGCGGGCAGCGCAGGGGCCGCGTCTACCTGCTCTACAACCCCGGCAACGGCAACAACTGCGCCGTCACGCTCAAGGACACCGCGGTCGGCACGAAGACGGCGGCCTCCGCGTACCTCGAGGTGAAGGGGCGGGCGCGCAGCACCGACAGCGGCTCGTACGACTACTACGCCGGCCCGGTGCGCGCCAGCGCCGCCGGCGCGTGCGTGAAGTGGGGCGGCTCGACCGGCGGGGCCAGCTACGCGAGTCCCTTCGAGCACTGTGACTGACCGCCGGGCCGGCAGGCACGGGTACGCCCGGCGGCCTTAAGGTACGGGCATGTCGGTTGACGGGTGGAACACGGTCCTGGTGCTCGGCGGCATCCGGTCCGGCAAGTCCGAGTTCGCCGAGTCCCTGGTCAGCGACGCGCCGGTGGTCCGTTACGTGGCCACCGCGCCGGAGGGCGACCCGGCGGACACCGAGTGGGCGGCCCGCCTCGCGGCGCACCGCGCGCGGCGGCCGGGCAGCTGGACCACCGAGGAGACCGCGGGCGATCCCCGCCGGCTGGCCGACGTGATCAGCGCCGCCGAACCCAACGAGACGCTGCTCGTCGACGACCTGGGCGGCTGGGTGACGGTGCTGCTCGACCCGGCGCACCAGCCGGCGGACGACACCCAGACGATCAGCGAGCTCGCCGCCGCGATCCGCGGGTGCCTCGCCCGGCTGGTGCTGGTCAGCCCCGAGGTTGGCCTGTCGCTGGTGCCGACGACGCCGGTCGGACGCGCCTTCACCGACGCGCTGGGCGCCGCCAACCGGGCGGTGGCCGACGCGTGCGACGCCGTGGTGCTGGTCGTCGCCGGCCAACCCTCGTGGTTCAAGGGCGCGCCCGCCGTGGGCGCCGCGCCGGCTGTCGCCCCGATGCCCGCCGCCGCCCCGACGCCCGCCGCCGTCAACGGCGTCGCCGCCGAGCCCACGCCCGACCTCGTCGCCCTGCCGGACGTGCGCAACGCCACACCGCCCCGGCCGGTCCCCGTCACCGAGGGCGACACGGCGTGGTCCACGCCGACCATGGCGCTGCCGGTGGTCGCCACCGGGCTGGTCATCCAGCCCGGCATGGAACTGCCGATGCCCGACGAGTACACCGGCCCGCAGGCGATCGAGCGGCTCGCCACCCTCGACGTGCCGGGCGCCGGCCTGGGCGTGCTGGAACGGCTGGTGGGCTTCGCCGCCGGCACCCAGGGCACGGCGACCCCGGCCCCGTGGACCTCGGTGCGGGTGCTGCTGCTCAACGGCGACCACGCCGGCGGGGCCGCCGCGGGCACCCGGCCCGGCGAGTCGGCGCGCCGGGCCGGGCAGACCCGCGCCGGGCGGGGCGCGCTGGCACGGCTGGCCGCCGAGTGCGGCGCCAGCCTCCAGGTCGTGGACGCGCCGACCGCCGGCCCCATGGAGGCCGAGCCGGCGCTCACCCCCGAGCAGGTCGACTCCGCGCTGCGTTACGGCTGGCGGCTGGCCGAGGAGGCCGCCGAGGCCGGCGTACAGCTGCTGGTGCTGGCGGCGTGCGGCGCCGGCACCGAGGCGGCCGCCGCCGCGGTGCTCGCCGCCACCGCCGGCGCGGAACCGCCCGCCGTGCTGGGCCGGGTCGTCACCGACAGTGGTGAGATCGACGACGCGGCCTGGATGCGCCGCTGCGCGGCGGTACGCGACGCGCTGCACCGCACCCGCCGCTCGTCGCGGGGCGCCGCGGACGTGCTGGCCGATCTGGGTGGTGGCGACATCGCGATCGCCACCGGCGTGCTGCTCGGTGCGACGGCCCGCCGCATCCCCGTGATGCTCGACGGCCCGGTCGGTGTGGCCGCCGCGCTCGTGAGCCGGGACCTGGCCGGGCAGGCCCGGCACTGGTGCCTGCTCGCCGACGACGGCGGGGACCCGGCCGTGAAGCTCGCCGCCGACGTCCTCGGCCTCACGCCGCTGCTCGACCTGCGGCTGGACCTCGGCGAGGGCTCGAACGCGCTGGTCGCGCTGCCCATGCTGCGCTCGGTGCTGGCCCTGGCCGCCGCGCTGCCGACCCACCCGTCGCTGGCCGGCGGCGAGCCCGACGAGGACGAGTCGGACGCGGCCGCCGACGAGGAACCGGAGTTCGCCGAGCCGGAGCCGGCCGGTCCGGGGCCGACCAGCACCGAGCCCGAGGAGCGGGTGGACCCCTCGGGTCAACGTGCCGGCTGAGCCGCGGTTCGTCGCGGGGGCGCGGCTCGCGCTCACCACGTTCACGACGCTGCCCGTCCGTGCGGGGCGGATCGACCGGCCGGTGGCGGGCGTCGCCATGGCGCTCGCCCCGGCGGTCGGCGCGCTGCTCGGCGCGCTGCTGGCCGCCGTGCTGCTGCTGTCGGCCGCGGTCGCTCCCCCACTGGTCGCCGCCGGGGTGACCGTCGGGGCCGCCGCGCTGCTCACCCGCGGGCTGCACCTCGACGGGCTGGCCGACACCGTGGACGCGCTGGGCTCGTACCGGCACGGGGCCGCCGCGCTGGAGATCATGAAGAAGCCGGACGTCGGGCCGTTCGGCGTGGTCGCGCTGGTGGTCGTACTCCTGGTGCAGGCCGCGGCGCTCGCCGAGCTGGCCGGGCGGTCGTGGCCGGCGTGCCTCGCGGCGGTCGTCGCGGCGACCGCGGCCGGGCGGCTCGGCGTCACCCTGGCCTGCCGCCGCGGTGTGCCGGCGGCGCGGCCGGACGGGCTCGGCGCGCTGGTCGCCGGCACCGTCGGTCCCGTCGCCCCGGCGGTCGGGGCGGTCGCCGTCGCGGTGGTGGCCGTCGCCGCGGCGCCGGGCCGGCCGTGGCAGGGGCCGCTCACCGTCGTGGCGGCCCTCGCCGTGGCGGTGGGGCTGCTCACACACGTGGTACGCCGGCTCGGCGGGATCACCGGTGACGTGCTCGGCGCGACCGTCGAGGTCGTCACCACGCTGGTCTACCTGGGGCTGGTGCTGTCCGACTGAATCCGGGGCGGCGGGCCGGGTAGCGTTCGGCTCGACAGCACGGCACCGCCACCCGGGGGACGACAATGCTCATCACCGACGACTTCCTGCCCGTACCGGTCCCGGAGTCGCTGAGCGCGACCTACCTGGTGCCGGTGAAGGGGCTGCCGCGAGTCGGCACGAAGAGCGCGGTGGCGGGGCTCGCCGGCCGGATCGCGGAGCCGGTGCACGGGCTGGCGCGGCAGATGCTGGACAGCCCGCTCATGAGCGTGGACACCCGGCCCATCGGCGAGTTCCCCGAACTGCCGCCGGATCTGCTCACCGCGTTCGGCGCCAGCGAGGCGCAGCTGGACCGGCTCGCGGCAGCCACACACCTGGTGGTGGTGCAGGCCGAGTACCGGCCCGGCTGGCCGCCGGCGCACGAGTGGGCGGCGCGGGCGGTGGCGGCGGCCGTCGCCGACTCCGTCGACGGCGACGTGGTGGACGTCTTCGGGCTGCAGTTCCTTGATCCGGCGACCGCGCTGCGTTCGCTTCCCGACGAGCACGGGCGGGTCCGGCTCGTCGACTGGGTGCTGGTCCCCTACTCCTCCGACGCCGACGGGCTGTGGTTCACCACGAAGGGGTTGCGCCGGTTCGGGCTGCTGGAGTTGCAGACCCAGGGCGTGCCGGACCACCTCACCCGGGCGTGGGGCGCCGTCATGACGGGCGCGGCGCGGCGGCTGCTGCGGGACTGGACCGACGGGCTGGCCGGCGACGAGGTGCCGGCGTTCGTGCAGCTTCCGGTGCTGGCCACGGTGACCGGCCACGACATCGCGGTGGCGTACGGCAATCCGGAGCAGCACGGCGCGACCGCCCCGGTGCTGCTCCGGCTGGAGCTGGACCCGGCGACCGACCCGGAGGCGGACTCGTTCCTCAGCCTGCGCCCGCCGCCCGGCCACCCCGGCCCGGACGGCCGCTACTACGCGGCGGCCTGCGCCACCCTCTTCGCCGGCATTCAGCCGGACGTGCGCTACGCCCGCCCGGGCGACGCCATGAGCAGGGCGATCGCCACCGCCCGCGCGGGCATCGCCGACGTGCGTACCCGGTTCGTGGCCGGTGAGCTGCCCCGGGAGTCGCAGCTCGTGGTCAAGTACGGGCTGCCCGGCGAGGACGGCCCGGAGTACGTCTGGGCGGGCGTCACCTCGTGGGACGCCCCGGAGCGGATCGTCGGGGTGAGCGCCAGCGACGCGGCGTCCGACCCGAGTGTCCGGATCGGCTCGCCGGTCGTCGTGGAGGCCGACGACGTGGTCGACTGGGCCCTGCTCGACGGCACGGGCGTCATCGAGGGCGGCTGGACCCAGGCCGTCCTGGACGCCGGCGAACGCCCCACCCCGTAACCCCCGCCCAGCACGTCCACCCTCTCCCCCGCCGGCGCCGGCCGAGGCCGGCCCCGGGCCCCGGCCCCGGTGATCATGAAGTTATTGCTGCGACACGCCGGTGCCGACGGCAATAACTTCATGATCACCGCGAAGAAGCGCGCGGGCGCGGCGCCCGGGCCGGGGGGCGGGGGTTAGCGGACGCTGGGTTGGACGAACGGGGGGCGGGTGACGCGCATCTGGGCGCGGCGGCCGCGGATGTCGACCTCGACCAGGTCGCCGTCGGTCAGGGTCGCGGCGGTGTCCAGCAGCGCCAGGGCGATGCCCTTCTTCAACGTCGGCGAGAACGTGCCGCTCGTGATCGTGCCCACAGTGGTGTCGCCCACGTGCACGGTCATGCCGGGGCGCGGAATGGCCCGGTCGACGGCCTCGAGGCCGCGCAGCGTCCGCCGGGGGCCGGCCGCCTTCTCCGCGCGCAGCGCGTCCCGGCCCCAGAACGCCGGCTTGTCCCAGCCGACGGCCCAACCCGAGCGGGCCTGCACCGGGGTGATCTCCAGCGACAGGTCCTGCCCGTGCAGCGGGTAGCCCATCTCGGTGCGCAGCGTGTCCCGCGCCGCGAGGCCGCAGGCGCGCAGCTCGTACGACGCGTCGGCGGTGAAGAGCGCGTCCCACACGGCGGTGGCGTGCTCGGCCGGTGTCACCAGCTCGTAGCCCAGCTCGCCCGTGTAGCCCGTCCGGCAGACGGTCAGCTCGACCGGCCCGCCCGCGGTGTCGAGGGTGGCGGCCGAGAAGCTCATGTAGTCGTGGCCGGTGGGCAGGCCCAGCGAGGCGAGCAGCTCGGCCGAGCGCGGCCCCTGCACGGCGAGGACGGCGTACGCCTCGTGCTCGTCGGTGACCGTGACCGACGGCGGCGCGACGGCCCGCAGCCGCCGGACGACCTCGGCGGTGTTGGCCGCGTTCGGGATCAGGAAGACGTGGTCGTCGGCGTGCAGGTAGGCGATGATGTCGTCCACCACGCCGCCGGTGGCGTCGTCGCAGCAGAGGGTGTACTGCGCCCGGCCGGGACCGATCCGGCCCAGGTCGTTGGTGAGGCAGGCGTTGACGAAGTCCGCCGCACCGGGGCCGGTCACCCGCGCCTTGCCGAGGTGGGAGACGTCGAAGACGCCCACCCCCGTGCGTACCGCCGTGTGCTCGCGGAGGACGCCGCCGCCGGCGTACTCCAGCGGCATCTCCCAGCCCCCGAAGGGGGCGAACTTGGCGCCGGCGGCGGTGTGCCGCTCGTGCAGCGGGGAACGGCGCAGCCGGGTCGCGGCGGCGTCGGTGGTCACCTCGGTCATGGGTGGCAACTTACCGGGGGCACGCCCGCTGGTTAGCATCGGCGGGGACCCGCCACAGCGGTCGGCGGGACAGCCCAGACGTCCGGCGGGTAGGTTGCCGCCGGAGACCTTCATCGCCGGCACGCACCGTCGCGGCCGGCCCGGCCCGCCCGGAGTAGCTTCAGTGACATCGCCCCGTACCACCCTCAGCCTGGTCGACACCGACCCCGCCGAGCTCGCCGTCGACGCCATCGTGATCGGCGTGCACAGCCAGACCGGAGAGCAGGACGCCACGAGCGGCCCGGCCGGCAACCTGCTGCTCGCCAGCGGCGCGGAGAGCATCGCGGCCGCTTTCGACGGCAAGCTCACCGAGACGCTGGCGCTGCTCGGCGCGACCGGCGGGCCGGGCGAGGTGATCAAGCTGGCCACGCTGGGCACCATCACGGCCCCGGTCGTCGCGGCCGTCGGCCTCGGCGCCGAGCCGTCCGGCGCCGCCCCGGACCCGGAGGTGCTGCGCCGGGCCGCGGGCTCGGCCGTACGCGCGCTGGCCGGCGCGTCCCGGGTCGCCATGACCCTGCCGCTCCCGGACGACGCCGACGCCCCGGCCGCGCTGCGCGCGGTCGCCGAGGGCGCGCTGCTCGGCGGGTACCGCTTCGCCGGTTACAAGACCCGGCCGCAGCCGGCCCGGCGCGAGCCGGTGTCCGAGGTGCTGGTGGCCGTCCCGGACGCGGGCGACAGCGCCGCGCAGGCCGAGGTGACCCGCGCCACCGCGGTGGTGGGCGCGGTCCGCCAGAGCCGGGACTGGGTCAACACGGCGCCCAACGAGCTGCGCCCGCCGGCCTTCGCCGAGGCGGTCGTGGCCGCGGCCCGGGAGGCGGGGCTCGAGGTCGAGGTGCTCGACGAGGCGGCGCTGAGGGCCGGCGGCTACGGCGGCATCATCGCCGTGGGCCAGGGTTCGGAGGCCCCGCCGCGGCTCGTGAAGCTCACCTACACGCCGGAGGGCGGCGGCACCGGCAAGCGGGTGGCGCTGGTGGGCAAGGGCATCACGTTCGACACCGGCGGCATCTCGATCAAGCCGGCGCAGGGCATGTGGGAGATGAAGTCCGACATGGCGGGCGCCGCCGCGGTGGGCGCCGCCATGCTGGCGGTGGCCGCACTCAAGCCGTCCGTGGCCGTGTCCGGGTACCTGCCGATGGCGGAGAACATGCCGTCGGGCACGTCGTACCGGCCGGGTGACGTCATCAGCATGTACAGCGGCAAGAAGGTCGAGGTGCTCAACACCGACGCCGAGGGCCGGATGATCCTGGCCGACGCGATCGCCCGCGCCTGCGAGGACGGCTGCGACTACCTCTTCGAGACCTCCACCCTGACCGGCGGTCAGGTGATCTCGCTGGGCAAGCGGATCGCCGGTGTCATGGGTACGCCGGAGCTGTGCGAGCGGGTCCGCGCGGCCGGTGACGCCGTCGGCGAGCCGGCGTGGCCGATGCCGCTGCCGGACGACGTGCGCAAGGGCATGGACTCCGACGTCGCCGACATCTCGCAGGTCAACGCCGGGATGGACCGCGCCGGGCACATGCTCCAGGGCGGCACGTTCCTGCGCGAGTTCGTCACCGACGACGTGGCCTGGGCGCACATCGACGTGGCCGGCCCGGCCTACCACTCGGGCGAGCCGACCGGTTACTGGACCAAGGGCGGCACGGGCGTGCCGGTCCGCACCCTCGTCCACCTCGTCGAGGACGTCGCCGCCAACGGCTGACGCCTCGCACCCGCACGCGAAAGGAGTGGCCGTCCCCGCGCGGGGACGGCCACTCCTTTCGCGTCTGTCAGTAGAGCTCGGGGCGACGCTTGCGGCGCTCGTTGAAGTCCCGCATCCGCTGCGGGTAGCCCATGAGCCGCACGTCGTAGATCGGGATCGCCATCCGGTACGCGAAGCGCCGCGCCCCGTCCGGGCCGTCGATCCGCCGGCGGGTCCACTCGCCGTCGTCGGCGATGAGCATCACGGTCGTCTCGGTGACCGTGGTGCGCGGCTCGATGTACGCCTCGACGCCCCGCCGGCTGCGGACGAATTGCTCAAGATGCTCCAGATCGGCACGGTCTGCGGCACGATCGTGGCCCACCACGCGCGCCTGCTTGCGGCGCCGGAACAGCCCCACGGACCTCTCCCCAACGATTTGTCATCGACGACGGTGCCAAGCGTACGTGTCGGGGACGTGTCGTTGGGCACCTCGGTACGCGCTCCGGGCGCCGTGGTGACAAGATGACCGAGGTGGGGTCTGCCCCTGGCACCCCACCGTGACCCCCGATGCAGTGACGCGACCTGGGAGTTGGACGTGAGCGAGCCGAACGACGCAACCTTCGACATCGTCATCCTCGGAGGTGGCAGCGGCGGCTACGCGGCGGCGCTGCGGGCCGCCCAGCTGGACCTCTCCGTCGCGCTGATCGAGAAGGGCAAGCTCGGCGGCACCTGCCTGCACAACGGCTGCATCCCGACCAAGGCCCTGCTGCACTCCGCCGAGATCGCCGACCAGACCCGCGAGTCGGAGCAGTTCGGCATCAAGGCCGAGCTGGTCGGCATCGACATGGCGGCGGTCAACTCGTACAAGGACGGCGTCATCTCCCGCCTCTACAAGGGCCTCCAGGGCCTGGTGGGCAGCGCCAAGAACATCACCTTCGTGGCCGGGGCCGGCCGGCTCGTCGCCCCGAACGCCGTCGAGGTGGACGGCAAGCGCTACACCGGACGCAACGTGATCCTGGCCAGCGGGTCGTACGCCAAGAGCCTGCCGGGCCTGGAGATCGACGGCGAGCGGATCATCACGAGCGACCACGCGCTGTTCATGGACCGGGTCCCGTCCTCGGCGATCGTGCTGGGCGGCGGCGTGATCGGTGTCGAGTTCGCGAGCGTGTGGAAGTCCTTCGGCGTGGACGTGACCATCGTCGAGGCCCTGCCCCGTCTGGTCGCCGCCGAGGACGAGGAGTCGTCGAAGGCGCTGGAGCGCGCGTTCCGCAAGCGGAAGATCAACTTCAAGGTCGGCAAGCCGTTCGAGAAGGTCGAGAAGACCGACAGCGGCGTCAAGCTGACCATCGCCGGTGGCGAGACCGTCGAGGCCGAGGTGCTGCTGGTCGCCGTCGGCCGTGGCCCGAACACCGCCAACCTCGGCTACGAGGAGCAGGGTGTGAAGATGGACCGCGGCTACGTGCTGACCGACGAGCGGCTGCGCACGAGCGTGCCGAACGTCTACGCGGTCGGCGACATCGTGCCGGGTCTCCAGCTCGCGCACCGCGGCTTCCAGCAGGGCATCTTCGTGGCCGAGGAGATCGCCGGCCAGACCCCGGCCGTGATCGACGAGGCCGGCATCCCCCGGGTCACCTACTGCGAGCCGCAGCTGGCCTCGGTCGGTCTCACCGAGGCGAAGGCCAAGGAGCAGTACGGCGCCGACAAGGTCAAGAGCTACAACTACAACCTGGGCGGCAACGGCAAGAGCCAGATCCTCAAGACGACCGGCTTCGTGAAGCTGGTCCGCGTCGAGGACGGCCCGGTGGTCGGCGTCCACATGGTCGGCGCCCGGGTCGGCGAGCTGATCGGTGAGGCGCAGCTCATCTACAACTGGGAGGCCTACCCGGCCGAGGTGGCGCAGCTCGTGCACGCCCACCCGACGCAGAACGAGGCCCTGGGCGAGGCGCACCTGGCCCTCGCCGGCAAGCCGCTGCACGCGCACGCCTGACACGACAACCGCGGCGTCCGGCGACGGGCGATGATCCCACCAGGGGAACGAAGGAGTCTGGAGAACATGCCGGTATCGGTCACCATGCCTCGGCTCGGCGAGAGCGTCACCGAGGGCACCGTCACCCGCTGGCTCAAGCAGGAGGGCGACACCGTCGAGGCGGACGAGCCCCTGCTCGAGGTCTCCACCGACAAGGTGGACACCGAGATCCCGTCGCCGGCGGCGGGCGTGCTGACCCGGATCGTGGTCGGGGAGGACGAGACCGCCGAGGTCGGCAGCGAGCTGGCCGTCATCTCCGGTGAGGGCGAGGAGGCCGGCGGCGGCGCTCCGCAGGAGCAGGCCCCCGCGGAGCAGGCCGCTCCGCAGGCCGCGCCGGCCCCGCAGCCGACGGCCGCCGCCGAGGGCACCGCGCCCGAGCCGGCCCCGCAGGCGACGCCCGCCCCGCAGGCCGCGCAGGCCGCGCCGTCGGGCGGGGGCACGCCGGTCACCCTGCCGGCCCTCGGCGAGAGCGTCACCGAGGGTACGGTCACCCGCTGGCTCAAGCAGGTCGGCGACAGCGTCGAGGTCGACGAGCCGCTGCTCGAGGTCTCCACCGACAAGGTGGACACCGAGATCCCGTCGCCGGTCGCCGGCACCGTCCTCGAGATCAAGGTCGCCGAGGACGAGACCGCTCCCGTCGGCGCCGAGCTGGCCATCATCGGCGCCGCGGGCGCCGCTCCGGCCGAGGCGAAGCCGGAGCCCACCCCGCAGCCCGAGGCCAAGCCGGCCCCGCAGGCGAAGCCGGCTCCGCAGCCCGAGGCGAAGCCGGCTCCGACGCCGGCCGCGACCCCGGGCCTGTCCTACAACGAGCCGGCCGCCGAGGCGGAGACCGCGGCGCAGCCGGCGCAGGTGGAGCAGAAGGCCGTCCCCGCGGCCCCGGCTCCGACCCCGCAGCGCCCCACGGCCCCTGCCCAGGGCGGCGGCGAGGAGGCGGCCGGCTACGTGACGCCGCTGGTCCGCAAGCTGGCCGGCGAGCACGGGGTGGACCTGTCGACCGTCAACGGCACCGGCGTCGGTGGCCGCATCCGCAAGCAGGACGTGCTGGAGGCGGCCGAGCGGGCCAAGGCGGCGAAGGCCGCGCCGGCCCCGGCCGCCGCACCCCAGCCGGCCGCCGCCGTGGCGCCGGCGAAGCCGGCCGCGAAGCCGCAGCCCAGCGCGAAGCGCGGCACCACCGAGAAGCTGCCCCGGATCCGGGCCGCGATCGCCAAGCGGATGCACGAGTCGCTGCACGAGATGGCGCAGCTCACCACGGTGATCGAGGTGGACGTCACCAAGATCGCCAAGCTGCGGGCGCAGGCGAAGGACTCCTTCCAGCAGCGGCACGGCGTGAAGCTGTCCTTCCTGCCGTTCTTCGCCCTGGCCGCCGTCGAGGCGCTCCAGACGTACCCGATCGTGAACGCCCGGATGGACCTCGAGGGTGGGACGATCACCTACCCGGACGCGGAGCACCTCGGCATCGCCGTGGACACCGAGCGGGGCCTGCTGGTGCCGGTCATCCACAACGCCGGGGACCTCAACCTGGGCGGCATCGCGAAGCGGGTCGCGGACCTGGCCGAGCGCACCCGCACCAACAAGATCAGCCCGGACGAGATCGCCGGCGCCACGTTCACGCTGACCAACACCGGCAGCCGGGGCGCCCTCTTCGACACCCCGATCGTGCCGTCGCCGCAGTCGGCGATGCTCGGCACGGGTGCCGTGGTGAAGCGTCCGGTCGTGGTCAACGACCCGAACCTCGGTGAGGTCATCGCCGTGCGGTCGATGGTCTACCTGGCTCTCTCCTACGACCACCGGCTGATCGACGGCGCCGACGCGGCCCGCTTCCTGGCCGCGGTCAAGGAGCGGCTGGAGGCCGGCAACTTCGAGGCCGAGCTGGGGCTGTAACGGCTCGTTCCGCAGCGACGAAAGGGCGCCCCGGTCGGTCACGACCGGGGCGCCCTTTTCACGCGTACGCCCGCTGGTGGACGGCCTCAGGCCGCGCGCAGCATCTCCTCGGAGACCCGCCACAGCCGCTCGGCGGCCTCCGGGTCCAGCGCGTACGGGGCGTAGCCGGTGCGGGTGCCCGGCTGGTTCGGCCCCGCCTCCTGGCAGTCCTCGAAGTAGCGCCCGCCGACGCCGTCGAGCAGCGGCGAGGTGGCGACCAGGACCGAGGTCGCCGCGCCCTGCTCGGTGGTCTTCCAGTAACCGGCCCCCGCGGCGCCGCCCGTCTGCGCCCGCATCCGCTCCAGCTCCTCCTCGCTGATGTAGCGCTGCAGGTTGGTCCGGATCGCGCCCGGCATGAGCGAGTTGGCGAGGATGCCGTCGTCGGCCCAACGCCGGGTCGCCTCCACGGCGAAGAGCACGTTGGCCGTCTTCGACTGCCCGTAGGCCAGCCACGGGTCGTACGGCCGGTGCGCGAAGTGGATGTCGTCGAACACGACGGGCGAGCGGAGGTGCGCCGCCGAGCTCACCGAGACGACGCGGGCGCCCCCGGCCGCGGCGAGGGCCGGCCGCAGCCCGGTGGCCAGCGCGAAGTGGCCCAGGTGGTTCGTGGCGAACTGCATCTCCCAGCCCTGCGCGGTCCGCATCTCGGGCGAGGCCATCATTCCGGCGTTGTTCACGAGGATGTGCAGCGGGCCGTCCCAGTTGGCCACGAACGTGGCCACCGAGTTCTGGTCGGCCAGGTCGAGCGGCGCCACGAGGACCCGGTCGTTGCCGGTGGTGGCGGTGATGTCGGCGGCGGCCCGCTGGCCGTCCTCCGGCTTGCGGACCGCGAGGGTGACGTCGGCTCCGGCCTGGGCGAGCGCCCGCGCCGTCTCGACGCCGATGCCGGACGCGCCGCCGGTGACGATCGCCCGGCGGCCGGCGAGGTCGATGCCGCGTACCACCTCGAGTGCGGTGGTCTCGCGGGAGAAGGGTGTGCTCACACGTGTGCTGGTCATGATCCATCCTTGTCGGCGGCGGGCCCGCGCGGCCGGCCGCTACGATGAGAAGCGGAGGATCCTCCGTTACAGCGACACTAACCGGAGGAGCCTCCGTATGCCAACCCGGACACCGGCTCGTCAGGAGACGACATGGCCCCCGCCGCCCCGAGACCGCTCCGCGCGGACGCCCGCCGCAACCGCGAGCGGCTGCTGGAGGCTGCGGTACGAGCGTTTTCCCAGGGCGGCCCGGAGGTAACGCTGGAGTCCGTCGCCCGGGACGCCGGCGTGGGCATCGGCACGCTCTACCGCCACTTCCCCACCCGGGAGGCGCTGGTCGAGGCCGCGTACCGCAGCGAGTTGGCGAAGCTCTGCGACGCCGCGCCGGAGCTGCTCGGCCGGCTGCCGGCCGATCGGGCCCTCCGGGAGTGGATGGAGCTGTTCATCGACTACCTCGCCGCCAAGCGCGGCATGGCCGACGCGCTGCGCCTCGTCATCGCCTCCGGCGCCAACCCGTACGCCGAGAGCCGGGACCGCCTGTACACGGCCCTCGACCTGCTGCTGGCCGCAGGGATCGAGGCCGGAGCGGTCCGGGCGGACGTCCCGGCGGCCGACGTGCTGGCCAGCCTGAGCGGGGTCTCCCTCGCGGCCGGCGACCCCGACCGGCGGGACCAGGCCCGCCGCCTGCTCGACCTGCTCATGGACGGTCTGCGCCACCGCGCCGGTAGTTGATCGATTCGAGCCCGGGGCGGCCCGGCCCGCTGACAATCTCGACCGGTGGGCGGTCAGGGGTGGCGGGGGCGGCTGGGACCCGCCATCGCCGTCGCGCCGGGAGCCCGGGTCGACAGGTTCGAGATCTTCTTCGACCTGCTCTTCGTCTTCTCGTTCTTCATCCGCCGCCGTCCCGCTGGCCGCGCTCCTGCCCGCGCTGGCCACACTCGCCCTGCTGACCCTGATCTGCCTCGGCCTGGTGGCGGTCGAGGTGGTGGTCCTGGCCGACTCCCGCCAGGCCCTGCGCGAGGCGGTCTTCCGTCAGAAGACGGCCCACGAGGAGCACGAGGTCGCGTTCCGCGCCGCCTGGCACGAGCCCGACGAGGAGGAACCCGGCCAGCGCAAACCATGAACCGGCGTGTAGCACCTGGTAGCACAGGCGTCTAGAATCGCGCTGTGGCCGAGCACGCGCATCGAGAGATCACCCAACGCGAACTGCGGAACGAATCCGGTGCGATCATGCGGGGCGTCGAGCGGGGGGAATCGTTCACCATCACCCGCAACGGCACCCCCATCGGCAAGCTGATCCCGCTCCGCCGGCGCACATTCGTGCCGCGCGCCGAGGCGATGGCCGCTTTCGCCACCGCTCCGGAGGTGGACGCGGAGAGGTTCCGCAGCGACCTCGACTCCTCGATCGATCAGGACCCCTTCAGCCGTGAGTGGTGACGCGCCGTCCCGAGGTCTGATCGACACCAACATCGTCATTCATCTCGCCCGTCTCGACCCGATGCACCTGCCCGAAGAGCTGGTGATCAGCGCCGTGACGCTCGCGGAACTGTCCGCCGGCCCGCATCACGCGGACGACCGGGTGGAACGGGCGCGACGGACGAGCGTCCTCCAGCACGCCGAGGCCACCTTCGACCCGTTGCCGTTCGACGCCGAGGCCGCACGCGCGTTCGGCATGGTCACCGGCGCCGTCCTCGCGACCGGACGCACCACACGGCGCCGGCTCGCGGACCTGATGATCGCCTCCATCGCGTACGCGAACGGCCTCCCGCTCTACACGACGAACCCGGCGACCTTCGTCGGGCTGGAGGACCTCCTCATGATCCGGCCGGTGCCTCGCCCCTGACCACCGGGCGACCGGCGGCGAGCCGCACGCCCGGTCTGCCGGTAGCAGAATCGGCCGTGCCGGGCTGGCCGCCCCGGGCACCGGGCCGGCAGGCTGGGCGGCATGGTCACCTTCTCCCTGCACGCCAGCCCGTCCGACACCGCCGCCCAGTGGATCGACCTGGCCCGCCGCGCCGAGGCCGCCGGGTACGACGCGCTGCTGGTCCCCGACCACCCGGGCGTGACGGTCAACCCGTTCGTGGCGCTGGCCGCCGCCGCGGCGGTGACCACCCGGATCGGGCTCGGCTCGAACGTCTCGAACGCCGGCGTCCGGGAGCCGATGCTGCTCGCGACCGACGTGGCGAGCCTCGACCTGGTCTCGGCCGGGCGTGCCCGGCTCGGTGTCGGCGCCGGGCACACCCCGGCCGAGTGGCGGGCCGTCGGGCGGGAGCGGCCGGACGTGGCGGGCCGCGTACGCCGTGCCGTGGCCGTCGCCGAGGCCGTCCGTGCCCTGCTCGACGGCGAGGAGGTCACCGTCGACACGCCGGATCTCGTGCTGCGGGACGCCCGCCTGGAAACGCCGCGCCCGGTGCAGCGGCGGATCCCGCTCACCGTGGGCACGTCGAACTCGTCGCTGCTGCGCTGGGCCGGCGCGCACGCCGACGTCGTGGGGTTGGCCGGCCTGGGCCGTACGCTGCCCGACGGCTACAACCACGAGGTGCGCTGGCGGGCGGCGGACATCGAGGCGCAGCTCGCCCAGGTGGCGGCCGGCGCCGCGGGCCGTGCCGAGCCGCCGGCGCTGGAGGCGCTGGTGCAGCAGGTCGTGGTGACCGACGACGCGGAGGCCGCCGCGGCGGAGATGGCCCGGGACGTCGGGCTGAGCGTGGCCGAGCTGCTCGCGACCCCGTACGTGCTCATGGGCACCGAGGACGAGATCGTCGCGGCGGTCACCGCACACCGGCGCCGCTGGGGTATCACCCGCTTCGTCGTACGCGCCCCCGCCGTGGACGCGCTCACACCGATCCTCCCCCGCCTGGCCACGGTGAACTGACGCCCGGGTCGGGCCGCTTGATCGACTCCGTTTCGCCGATGTGGCGGTGTCCCGGCACCCCGGATACCGCCACATCGGCGATCTGGTGTGGGTCAAGCGAGGTTGGTCGCGCCCCCGCGGCGAGGCGGCACGCGGGGCGGCGGCGGGCTCGTCCGCCGCGGCGTCACCCGTCGGTACGCTCCGCCACGAACACGCCCACGCCCTGGACGCCCTCGACGAGTCCTTCGGTGCGCAGCGCGAAGATGGCCTGCCGCACGACGATCGCCGAGACGCCGTGCTGCTGGCAGAGCTGGGCGGTAGACGGAAGCTTGTCGCCCGGAGCGAGTTCTCCGGACGCGATCTGCTCACGGATGTGGTCGGCGAGTTGCAACCACTTCGGCTTGGCGGGCATGCGGTCTCCCTGGTCTGCGCCGCCATTCGATCACGCGTGGACTTCACATCGCAACTAATGACCACCAATGCCTTGCTTTATATAAGCGCTTATGCCAGACTGGCGACGACCGGCTCCCTGGTCTGCAAACCCCGAGCTGGTCGTCCCGAGGAGGCACCCGGCCGCCGTCTCCCCCGGTCGTCGGCCGGGTGCCTCCCTCCCGCGATGCGGCACACGGAGGCGCCCATGTCACCGATCCGGCGGCGCGGCCTGCCGCCCGTACCCCTTGCTCCGCGGCACCGGCCCACCCGGCGCACCACCGGTGGCCACCGGTGACCGCGCCGCGGGCCGCCGTCACCACGAGCCGGTCGCACCTGCCGCTGCGTCCACTCTGGCTCTGTCGCGCCTGTGGCGCGCCCTGGCCGTGCGCGCCCGCGAAACTCGCGCTCGTCCGGGAGTACGCGGGCAGTCACGTCACGCTCTGCCTCTACCTCAGCAGTCTGTTGCAGGACGCGGCCACCGACCTGCACCTGCTCGACCCGCACGGGGCTCCCGGCCCGGGCCAGCTCTACGACCGCTTCATCGGCTGGGCGGCACACCCGCGACCAACGACGGGCTGACCGACCCCGTCGCTCCACCCGACTTCGAGGAACCCGAGTGGATCAGCCGGCACGAGACGTGGGACGGGCGGTCGAAGCGGTCATGAATCGAGAAGCGTCGGTCGGCGAGCCGCGGTTAGCGTCACCTCCACGGAGACGCCACCGGCCAGGTCGGCCGGGGTGCGCGATCGCGAGGAGGTCCCGATGAACGGAAACAAGTGGGTACGACAGATCCACCGCTGGCTGGCGATCGCCTTCACGGTGACCGTCGTCGTCACCTTCGTCGCCCTCGCACAGGAGGAGCCCGTCGTCTGGGTGTCCTACGTGCCGCTGCTCCCGCTCACCCTGCTCCTGGTCAGCGGGCTGTACCTGTTCGCGCTGCCGTACGCGGCCAGGCGACGCGGCCGACGCGCCGCTCCCGAAAGATGATCGCGACGCGCCGGCGAACGCATCCCCTACGTCCGGGCCACGGCCTCGGCCGGGCCGGTCACGGTCTCGTAGTAGCGGATCTTCTCGCGGAGGTGGTCGTACTGGCGCTGGAGCAGGCGCATCTGCTCCTCGACCCGCGTGGCGTGCTCCTCCAGCAGCGCCTGACGTTCGGGGGCGGTGTGTTCGCCCTCGCGGGCCAGCTCGGCGTACCGGCACATCTGCGCGATGGGCATCCCCGTGTCACGCAGGCAGCGGAACAGCACGAGCCAGCCGAGGTCGTCGTCGGTGAAGACCCGCCGGCCGCCGGAGGTGCGGCCCACGCCGCTGAGCAGGCCGATCTTCTCGTAGTACCGCAGGGTGTCGAGGCTGAAGCCGCTGCGGCGGGCGGCCTCCGAGGGTGCGTACATGCCGTCGAGGCTAGTGCTTGACCTGGAGCGCGCTCCAGGTTGAAGGCTGGGGGCATGACGATGACACGGAGACTGGGCCGCAGCGGCATCGAGGTCAGCGCGATCGGCATGGGCTGCTGGGCCATCGGCGGGCCACTGTGGGGCGAGGGCGGGCAGCCGTTCGGGTGGGGCGAGGTCGACGACGACGAGTCCGTCCGCACCATCCACGCGGCGCTCGACGCCGGCGTGACCCTCTTCGACACGGCCAGCAACTACGGGGCCGGGCACAGCGAGCGGGTGCTGGGCCGGGCGCTCGCGGGCCGCCGCGACCGGGTGGTGATCGCCACCAAGTTCGGTAACCGCGCGGAGGAGGCGACCCGCCGGTGGACCGGCACCGACGCCAGTCCGGCGTACGCCGTGCAGAGCCTCGAGGAGTCGCTGCGGCGGCTCGGCACCGACCACGTCGACCTGTACCAGCTGCACATCAACGACCTGCCGGCGTCCGCCGCGCTCGACCTGGTCGACACGCTGGAGGAGCTGGTCACCCAGGGCAAGATCCGGGCGTACGGCTGGAGCACCGACCATCCCGACTCGGCCGAGGCGTTCGCGAAGGGCGGTCCGCACTGCACGGCTATCCAGCACGACCAGTCGGTGCTGCTTGACAACGCCGCGATGTTCGCGGTCTGCGACGCGTACGACCTGGCCAGCCTCAACCGCGGACCGCTCGCGATGGGCCTGCTCACCGGCTCGCAGCGGACGGTCGGCCGCGACGACGTACGCGGCAGGGAGCTCGACTGGCTCGTCTGGTTCACCGACGGGCGGCCGACGCCGGAGTGGGCGGCCCGGGTCGAGCGGATCCGCGGCGCGCTCACGGCCGACGGCCGTACCCTCGCCCAGGGCGCGCTGGGGTGGCTGCTGGCCCGCAGCCCCCGGACGGTGCCGATCCCCGGCGCGCGGACGGTGGCGCAGGCCGAGGAGAACTTCGCGACGCTCGCGCTCGGGCCGCTCGACCCCGGCGCGGTGGCCGAGGTGGAACGGCTCCTGGCCGACGTCCGGCCGTCCACGGTGGGGTGAACCGTCGTCGGCTCCGGCCGAACGTGTGAGGGCGGGCCCCCGTACCGGAAGATGGGGGCATGCGGATCCTCATGGCCGGCGCGTCCGGCTTCCTGGGCACCCGACTGCTCGGCCGGTTCACCGCCGACGGGCACCAGGTCACCCGGCTGGTCCGCCGGCCACCGCGCGGGCCGGACGAGCGGCAGTGGGACCCGTCCGCCGCCCAGCTCGACCCGGGCGTGGTGGCCGACGCCGACGCGGTGGTGAACCTGGCCGGGGCGGGTGTGGGCGACCGGCGCTGGAACGCCGGGTACAAGCAGCTCATCCGCTCCAGCCGGGTCGACAGCACCACCACCCTGGCGATCACGATGGCCGGGCTGCCGGCCGCGGACCGGCCGAGGGTGCTGCTCAACGCGTCGGCCGTCGGCTGGTACGGCGACACCGGCGACCGTGCCGTGGAGGAGGACGCGCCGGCCGGCGAGGGCTTCCTCGCCGACGTGTGCCGCGTGTGGGAGGCGGCCACCCGGCCGGCCGAGGACGCCGACGTCCGCGTGGTCCGGCTGCGCACCGGCCTGCCGCTGGACCGTCACGGCGGGATGCTCAAACCGCAGCTGCTGCCCATGCGGCTCGGGATCTCCGGCAAGCTGGGCGGCGGCCGGCAGTGGTGGCCGTGCCTGTCGATGGCCGACTTCCTGGACGCGACGGCGTTCGTGCTGGCCCGCGACGACGTGGCCGGGCCGGTCAACATGGTCGGCCCGGCCCCGGTCACCAACGCCGAGTTCACCCGGGAGCTGGCCCGGCTACTGCACCGGCCGGCGTTCGTACCGGTTCCGGCGCTGGCGCTGAAGGTCGCGCTCGGCGGCTTCGCGACGGAGGCCCTGTCCAGTTCCCGGGTCCTGCCCGGCGCCCTGACCCGCGCCGGCTTCTCCTACCGCCACCCCGACCTGACAAGCGCCCTGAAGGCCGCCCTGACAACCTGACCCACCCCACCCGACCCCACCCGGCCCCGCGCGGTCCCGGGGATGCCCGCTGATCAAGAGGATTGCGTCATGCCGGGGCTGGAATCTGACGCAAACCTCTTGATCAACGAAGACGACAGGGTCAGCAGCCGACGACCCAGTAGTTCGTGCCGGTCTGCTTGAGCGTGCTCGTGTTGAACGTGTTGTAGAGGCCCATGCGCTGGTTGGAGCCGTTGGCGTACGCGTACCCGCCGGACTGGTAGGCGCGGCCCGCGGTCACGTGCGCGTAGTTGCTCGCGGTGACGCAGGTGGGGGCCGGCGGCGGGGTGGTGGGCGGCGGGGTCGTGGGGTCGGTGCCACCGCCGCCGTTCAGGCCGAAGAAGACCGCGTCGCGGTACGTCGAGCAGATGGTGTCGAGGAAGTACGCGCCCGCGGTGCCGCACTGGTCGGCGCCGCTGCCCGGGTCGACGGGCGTCCCGTGGCCCATGCCGGAGACCCGGTAGAGGCGGACCTCGTCGTTGCCGTACACCTCCAGGCTCGTGCCGCCGGGCAGGGACGAGGTGCTGGTCGGGGTCTGCGAGATGCCGCGGACGTTGGTCCACTGGTCGCGCGACTCGGTGGCGTTGAGCGGGGCGACGGTGTAGTCCGCGGTGCCGTGCCAGATCGCCACCCGGGGCCGCCGCCCGGTGTAGCCGGCGTACGCGCCACGGACCAGGTCGCCCCAGGCGGCGGGGGTCTTGTCGGTGCCGGGCGTCATGCAGCTGAAGGCGTTGACCATGCTGGTGGCGCAGCGGTACGGGATGCCCGCGATGATCGACCCGGCGGCGAAGACGTCGGGGTAGGTGGCGAGCATGACGGCGCTCATGGCGGCGCCCGCCGAGAGGCCGCTCACGAACACGCGGTTGCCGTCGACGCCGAAGTTCGCCTTGGCGTGGTCGACCATCTGCTTGATGGACAGCGCCTCACCCTGGCCCCGGGCGGTGTCCCCCGGTTCGAACCAGTTGAAGCAGGCGTTGGCGTTGTTCCCGGACTTCTGCTCGGCGACGATCAGCGCGAATCCCCACTGGTCGGCGTACTTGCGCCAGCCGGAGTTGGTGAAGTAGCCGTTGGCGTTCTGCGTGCAGCCGTGCAGCAGCACCACGGCGGGCGAGTTGGCCGGCAGGTTGTCCGGCCGGTACGCGTACATGGCGAGGTTGCCGGGGTTCGAGCCGAAGCTCGTGACCTGGGTGAGGCTGGCGGCCTGGGCGGGTGTGGCGAGGGCGAGCGCGCCCGCGGCGGCGAGGACGAGCCCGGCGACCGCACCGGTCAGCCGGGTGAGCAGGGACGAGGAGCGGCGCACGACGGCCTCCCGATGGCGGAATGTGAACTGGGTCACCTGCGAATTGCCGCGACGTTACGTCGATATGACGGAGGTGTGACATGGGGCACGGTCACACATTCACGGCCACCATTGTGTTCGCCGCGCTCGGCGACAACATGCCGCCCCTCCTGGCACGTATGACCGGCACGTCCAGGTCCGGTTGGTAACGTCCGCTGCGTGCCGACCTCCCCGTCCCTGGCCGCCGGGCCCGCGCCCGCCTCGCCGCCGCGCGCCGCCCGGGGGCGCCGGACCGACCTGATCGTGGTCCTGGCGGCGCTCGCTCTCGCCGTCTGGGTGACCAGTGGTCTGTGGCGCGACCCGAACGTCCGGACGATCACGGTGAACTCCAGCGACCAGGCGCTCTTCGAGTGGCTGCTGGCCTTCGGCGGGAACGCGATCACCCACGGGGAGAACCCGCTCTTCACCCATCTCATGAACGTGCCGGACGGCGTGAACCTCGCGGTCAACACGTCGATCACGGTCTACGCGGTGGTCTTCGCGCCGCTCACGTACCTCGTCGGCCCGCCCGTCACGTTCCTCGTGATCCTCACCCTGAACCTGGCCGCCACCGCGATCGCCTGGTACCTGCTGTTCTCCCGGCAGCTCGTCCGCAGCCGGGTGGCCGCCGCCGTGGGCGGGCTGTTCGTGGCCTACTCCCCCGGCATGGTCTCGCACGCCAACGCCCACCTGAACTGGACCGCCGGGTGGCTGGTGCCGCTGCTGATCTGGCGGCTGTTCGCGCTGCGCCGGCCCGCGCACTGGCTGCGCAACGGGATCGTGCTCGGTGTGCTCGTGGCGGTCGCGTTCTCGATCGCCGCCGAGGGGCTCTTCTTCACGGCCCTCGCGCTCGGCGTCTTCCTCGCCGTCTGGGCGGTGCACCCCGCCCGCCGGGCCGAGGCACGTGCGGCCCTGCCGACCTTCCTGCGCGGGCTCGGGGTGACCGCCGTGGTGGCCGGGGCCCTGCTCGCGTACCCGCTGTGGCTGCACTTCGCCGGCCCGCAGCGTTTCCACGGCACCGGCTTCGACCCGGTGATCCACTCCGAGGACATCGCGGCGTTCGGCGCGTACCCGCGCCGGTCCCTGGCCGGGCAGGCGGGGCTCGGCACGTCGCTGGCCCCCAACCCCACCGAGGAGAACTCCTTCTTCGGCGTGCCGTTGCTGATCTTCTCCGTGGTCTGCTTCGTGGCGCTGTGGCGACGCGCCGACGCGGGCCGCCGCGCCACCCTCTGGGCGCTGGGTGTCACCGCTGTCGTGTTCACCGTGCTGTCCTTCGGCCCGGTCGCCAAGGTCGACGGCCGGCACACCGACGTCCCCATGCCGTTCGACCTGCTCGGTCATCTGCCGGTCGTGAACGCCGCGCTGCCCGCGCGCCTCGCGCTCGTGGTCGCGCCGCTGATCGGGCTGGTGCTCGCGTACACGGTCGACCGGCTCCGGACCGACCCGCCGCGCCACCGCTCCACCGAGGCCGCCTGGGCGCTCGGCTTCGTGGTCGCCCTGCTGCCCCTCGTCCCCACCCCGCTGCTGACCCACGAGCGGGAGCCGATCCCCCGGTTCATCACCGCCGGCACCTGGCGGGACCACGTGTCACCGGGCGGCGTGCTCACGCCCCTGCCGGTGACCACGGACATCTACCCCGACGGCCAGCGCTGGCAGGCGTACGCCCTGTCCCACCGACAGGGCGAGTTCCGCATCCCGGCCGGCTTCTTCCTCGGGCCCGGCGGCCCCGACGGCCGGGGCCGGATCGGGCCCGTGCCGCGCACGTTCAGTGCCCTCATGGACCAGGCCGGCCGCACCGGCCTCGTGCCGATCGTCACCGACGGGACGCTGCGCGAGGTCCGGGCCGACCTCGCCTACTGGCGGGTCGAGGCCGTGGTGCTCCCCGACCGGGTGCACGGGGCGAAGTTCGACGTCGACGAGGAGACCATCCGGCGTACGGCGACCGCGCTGCTCGGCCCGCCCGAGCGCGTGGACGACGTCTGGCTCTGGCGCGTCCCACGCTCCTGACGGTCGGCGCGTGCGTGGCCCACGACGGCGACCCGGCCCGCCGCCGTCCGCCCCGGACGCGCACCGGTGAGGCGGCTCACGAGCGCCGCCGGGCCCCGTCGGGACTACGCTGAACGGCGTGAGCACGATGACCTCCGGCCTCACGGCCGTCCGCGCCGGTCTCCTCGACTACCAGGCCGCCTGGGACGAGCAGCGCCGGCTGCACGAGTCGGTGGTGGCCGGCGAGCGGGGCGGCACCGTCCTGCTGCTGGAGCACCCGAGCGTCTACACGGCCGGCAAGCGCACCGAGCCGTGGGACCGGCCGATGGACGGCACCCCGGTCGTCGACGTGGACCGGGGCGGCAAGATCACCTGGCACGGCCCGGGCCAGCTCGTCGGCTACCCGATCCTGCGGCTGCCCGACCCCGTCGACGTGGTGGCCTACGTCCGGCGCACCGAGCAGATGCTCATCGACGTCTGCGCCGAGTTCGGGCTGACCGCCGGCCGGGTCGAGGGGCGCAGCGGCGTCTGGGTGCCCGAGGACGACCGCGGCCCGGCCCGCAAGGTCGCCGCCATCGGCATCCGGGTTGCCCGCGGCGTCACCCTGCACGGGTTCTCCATCAACTGCGACTGCGACCTGACCTTCTTCGACCGGATCGTGCCGTGCGGCATCCGCGACGCCGGGGTCACCTCGCTCGCCGCCGAGCTGGGCCGCCCGGTCACCGTGGCCGACGTGCTGCCCGTCGTGGAGCGCCGCCTGCCCACCCTGACCGCCGTCGAGTCCTGAGCCGGATGCAGATCGACCTCGCCACCATCGTGGTCGCCGAGTACGACCCGGCGATCGCGTTCTTCACCGAGGTGCTCGGCTTCGAGCTGGTCGAGGACGAGCCGTCGCTCACCAACGACGGCCGCCCCAAGCGCTGGGTCGTGGTCCGCCCGCCCGGCGCGCAGACGGGCCTGCTCCTCGCCCGCGCCGACGGCAACCAGCAGGCCGCCGCCATCGGCAACCAGGTCGCCGGCCGGGTCGGCTTCTTCCTGCGGGTCGACGACTTCGACGCCACGTACCGCCGGATGGTGGCCGCCGACGTCGAGTTCGTCCGGCCGCCCCGCACCGAGCCGTACGGCCAGGTGGCCGTGTTCCGTGACATCGCCGGCAACCGCTGGGACCTGCTGGGTCCCGCCTGAGCGCGAAGGAGCCCCCCGTGACCGAGGCGCTGACGACGCAGCAGCAGATCGCCGCCGACCTCCAGGTGTCGCCGGTCTTCGACGCCCCGACCGAGATCGAGCGTCGGGTCGTCTTCCTCGCCGACCGGCTCGTCGACAGCGGGCTGTCGGCGCTGGTGCTCGGCATCAGCGGCGGCGTGGACTCCACCACCGCGGGCCGGCTCTGCCAGCTCGCGGTCGAACGGGCCCGCGACGCCGGCCACCCGGCCGTCTTCGTGGCCATGCGCCTGCCGTACGGGGTGCAGGCCGACGAGCACCACGCCCAGGCGGCCCTGGAGTTCATCCGCCCCGACCGGGTGCTCACCGTCGACATCAAGCCCGCGAGCGACGCGGCGCTGGACGCGCTGGTGGCCGGCGGGCTGACCTTCCGCGACGCCGCCCAGCAGGATTTCGTGCACGGCAACGTCAAGGCCCGCCAGCGCATGATCGCCCAGTACGCGGTGGCCGGCGCCCTGGGCGGTCTCGTGGTGGGCACCGACCACGCGGCCGAGGCGGTCACCGGCTTCTTCACGAAGCACGGCGACGGCGCGGCGGACGTCGTACCGCTCACCGGGCTCACGAAGCGGCGGGTGCGGGCCGTCGCCGCGGAGCTGGGCGCCCCGGCCGACCTGGTGGGCAAGGCGCCCACCGCCGACCTGGAGAGCCTCGCCCCGGGCAAGCTCGACGAGGACGCGCTCGGCCTCGCGTACGCGCACATCGACGAGTACCTCGAGGGCGGGAGCATCCCCGCGGAGGTGGAGGAGGCGCTCGTGGCCCGTTACCGCGCCACCGAGCACAAGCGCCGCCTCCCCGTCGCGCCGCCGCAGCGGGTCAGCCCGCCGGCTCACGCCGACCGCTGACGGCCGTCACGCGCCTTCCCGTCACGGCGTGAGGCGGTGCAGGTCCCGCGGAAAGGCGGTGACCTCGCGGACGTTGGCCGCGCCGGTCAGGCGGGCCACGAACCGCTCCAGGCCGATGGCGAACCCGCCGTGCGGCGGCATCCCGTGCCGGAACGCGTCCACGTAACCGGCGTACGGCTCGACCGGTTCGCCCCGCTGCGCCAGCGCGGCCAGGTAGTCGGCGTGCCGGTGCAGCCGCTGCCCGCCCGTGACCAGCTCCAACCCGCGGAAGAGCAGGTCGAAGCCGTTGCTGTAGCCGGGTCGGGCCGGGTCCGGGTGGGTGTAGAACGGGCGCTTCGCCATCGGGTAGCCGGTCACGAAGAGGAAGTCGGACCCGTGCTCCCGGCGCGCCCACCCACCCAGCGCACGCTCGTGCGCCGGGGCGAGGTCCGGCTCGTCGGCCGGCGCGCCCGCGATCTTCAGCGCCTCGGTGAAGTGCACGGCCGGGATCTCCGCTGGCACCTCCGGCGCCTCCACCCCGAGCGTCGCGAGCGCGTCGCCCGCCTTCTCGCCGACCGCGCCCAGCATCCCGGCCACCACGTCGCGCAGGACCCGCATCACGTCCCGGTGGTCGGCGACGAACCCCAGCTCCGCGTCGAGCGAGGTGTATTGCGCCAGGTGTCGTACCGTGTCGTGCGGCTCGGCCCGGAACACCGGCCCCACCTCGTACACCCGCTCGAAGACGCCCACCATGAGCTGCTTGTAGAACTGCGGCGACTGGGCCAGGTACGCGGGCCGGCCGAACCAGTCCAGCGCGAACACGCTCGCCCCTGACTCGGTGGACGACGCGACCACCTTCGGCGTGTGAATCTCGACGAAGTCCCGGGCCTCGAGGGTGGCCCGGAAGCCGGCCACGCTGGCCGCCGCGACGCGCAGCGCCGCCGACCGCAGCGGATGCCGCAACGCCACGGGCGCGTGGTCGAGCTGGGTGGGCAGGCTCGCGGTGAGCGCCGGCCGGTAGAGGTCGAACGGCGGCGGTGCGGCGGGCGGGCCGAGCAGGCGTACGACCGGAGCGGTCAGCTCGACCCCGGCGGGCGCCACGTCGTTACCGACCACGGTGCCCGTGACCTCGACGACGGTCTCCTCGGTGATCCTCTCTACCTGCGCGCGGACCGCCGGGTCGGTCACCACCACCTGGGACAGGCCGGCGGCGTCCCGCACGATCAGGAACGTGACCGCCTTGAGAAGCCGGCGGCGGTGCACCCAGCCGGCGATCCGGACGGTCTCGCCGACGTGGGTGGGGAGCTGACGGGAAAGGATGCGTTGCACGGCGTACCTCCTCGTTCGATCGCAACGCGATCCCGGGAGGTGCGGGCGAGCGGGTCCTCGCGGTGCCACCACACCTTCGCCCCCGCGCGAGCGGAGGCCTCGTTCGTCGCCCGTGACGTGGGCCAGCCGGCGGGCTCTACTGGGCGTGGACGCCGTTCTTCCCGCTGCTCAGGAGGGTCTTCACGGACCCGTCGCCAGACCGCCTCTCAGCACGTCGGCGGCTCTCTGCACTGGCGGGTCGGGCCGCTACTCGGCTCCGTCGTCGCAGTTGCCGGGAACCCTAGCAGGGATCGGCGGCCGTTGTGACGACATTCTTCGCCGGGCCGGTGTTAGGCGTCACAAGCCTCGAAGACGTGACGCCCGTCGCCCGACGTACATCGACAGCCGCCGTCGGGCGTAGGCTCGGTTTCGTGACGATCGAGCACTCCGCGCCGACGACCGGCCAGGCCGCGCGTACCGCGACGCCCGCCCCCGAGGGGCGGCGCATGCTGCGGATCGAGGCCCGCAACGCCGAGACGCCGATCGAGCGCAAGCCACCGTGGATCAAGGTCAAGGCCAAGATGGGGCCGGAGTACACCCAGCTGCGCGGGCTCGTCTCGCGGGAGGGGCTGCACACGGTCTGCCAGGAGGCCGGCTGCCCCAACATCTACGAATGCTGGGAGGACCGCGAGGCCACCTTCCTCATCGGCGGCGACCAGTGCACCCGCCGGTGCGACTTCTGCCAGATCGACACAGGCAAGCCGGCCGAGTTCGACGCCGACGAGCCCCGCCGCGTCGCCGAATCGGTGGTGTCGATGGGTCTGCGCTACGCCACGGTGACCGGCGTGGCCCGCGACGACCTGCCCGACGGCGGCGCCTGGCTGTACGCCGAGACGGTCCGGCAGATCCACGCGCTCCAGCCCGGCTGCGGCGTGGAACTGCTCATCCCCGACTTCAACGCCGTCCCCGAGCAGCTCGCCGAGGTGTTCGGCGCCCGCCCCGAGGTGCTCGCGCACAACGTCGAGACCGTGCCGCGGATCTTCAAGCGGATCCGGCCGGCGTTCCGCTACGAGCGGTCCCTCGACGTGATCCGGCAGGCCCGCGCCGACGGCCTCGTCACCAAGAGCAACCTCATCCTGGGCATGGGCGAAGAGCGCGCCGAGATCTCGCAGGCCCTGCGCGACCTGCACGAGGCCGGCTGCGAGCTGATCACCATCACCCAGTACCTGCGGCCCAGCCCCCGCCACCACCCCGTCGAGCGGTGGGTGAAGCCGGAGGAGTTCGTCGAGCTGCGCGAGGAGGCCGAGGAGATCGGCTTCGCGGGTGTGATGAGCGGGCCGCTCGTGCGCTCCTCGTACCGCGCCGGCCGCCTCTACCGGCAGGCCCTCGAGGCCCGCGACGGCAACCGGGTCGCCGCCGGCTGACCCGCCGCACCGTTGCGCCGTCCGCCGGCGGCCGGGTGCCATGATCGGTCGATGACCGTCGGCGTACGCCAGGAGCCCACCGGCGCGCCCCGCGCGCTGCCGGCCTCCACGCCTGCCCGGCTGGCCGTGGTGCTCACCGCGCTCGCCCTGCTGGCCGGGGTCGGCTACCGGCTCGCCCTGCTGCTCCAGGACGCGCCGCCCACGAACAGCGACGAGGCCACCATGGGGCTCGCCGCGCTGCACATCGCCCGCGGGCAGGAGTTCCCCGTCTGGTTCTACGGCCAGACCTACATGGGCACCCTCGAGGCGTACCTGGCCGCCCCGGTGCTCGCGCTCACCGGGCCGTCGGTGCTCGGCCTGCGCCTGCCGACGCTGGCGCTCTACGCGCTGTTCGTGCTGCTCGCCTGGCGGCTCACGCGGCGGCTCACCGGCGACCGCTGGTTCGCGCTGCTGGTCGTCGTGCTGCTCGCGTTCGGCTCGGACCGGATCGTCAAGAACCAGCTCATCGCCGGCGGCGGCTACCCGGAACTCAACCCGGTCGGCGCGGCGCTGGCCCTGCTCGCGTACGACCTGGCCGCCGGCCGGCCCGGCCGCCGGCTGCCCCGCTGGGCGGCGTGGGGGTTCCTCGCCGGGCTGATGCTCTGGGTCGACCCGCTGGTGCTGCCGTACGTGGCCGGCGCCGGCGCCGTCCTGCTCGGCTTCCGGTGGCGGGAGCTGCGCGGCCGGGCCGGAGCCGCGCTCGGGCTCGCGGCCCTGGTGGGCGCGGCGCCGCTGCTCGGGCACAGCCTGGCCACCGGACGCAACCCCCTCACGGCCGTGCTCGCGGCCGCGGGCGGCGGCGCGGCCGACCCCGCCGGCTGGGCGGACCGGCTGCACGGCGGCCTGCTGCTCGGGCCACCGCTGGGCATGGGCCTCTGCTCACCGAGCCACTGCGCGACCTGGCAGCTCTGGTGGGCGCTCGCCCTGCCGGTGCTGCTCGTCCTCGGCGCGCTGACCGCCTGGCGTACGCTGCGCGCCCCCGCCTCCGTCCCCTCCGCGCCCGCCGCCGTCCCCTCCCCGGCGACCGCCTGGCGTACGCCACCCGCCGCCGCCTCCGTCCCCTCCCCGGCACCCGACGCCCGCCGCGACGACCGGGTCGCGGGCGCGGTCAGGCTCGCGCTCGTGGCGGCCGCGGCGGGGACCCTGGCCGCGTACACGCTGAGCAGCGCGGCGGGGCGGACGCCGGTGGAAAGCTCCCGCTACCTGTCCGGCCTGCTCATCTCCCTGCCGGCACTGCTCTGGCCGCTGTGGCGGGCGGCCCGGGGTCTGCTCGACGGGCGCATGCCGGTGCTCGCCGCCGGTCGGCCCGACGGGCTCGTGCCGGGGCGCCCGGCCGGTCGGCCCGCCGCGGTCCTGGCGGTCGCCGTGCTCGCCGCGACCGTGGCGAGCGGCGGCTACGCGACGTACCGGGCGGCCGCCGCCGCCCCCGCCGCGCACGCCGCCGAGGCCCGGCACGCCGAACTGGTCGCCACGCTGCGGACGCTCGGCGTGCGGCACGTCTACGGCGGCTACTGGACCTGCAACCGGCTCACCTTCGCCAGCGGCGAGGACGTCGTGTGCGCCGTGGTCGACGACGACCTGAGCCCCGGTTTCGACCGGTACGCCCCGTACCGGCACGCCGTGACGGCTGCGGCGGCGCCCGCCTGGGTCGCGCCGACCGGCTCGCCGCTGGCCAACCGCCTGGACGACCGGATGCGCGCCGCCCCCGGCAGCCTCTACCTGGTCACCATCGACGGCTACCGCATCTACCTGCCCCGCGGCTGACCCGCTCGGTATTCCGGCGACCGGCCGCGGCACCTCCCGCTTCCGTCCGATCGACGTGAGGTACCCAGCCACCGGCCGCGGATCAACGGGAGCGCCGGCGACCACTAGACTCTGCGACATGGCAAAGCCCCAGGAGAAGGTCTCGTTCGGCCAGCGGCTGAAGCAGATCGGGATGGTGTTCCAGTTCACCGCCAAGCAGGACCGGTGGTTCGCGCCACTGACCGCCGCCGCGGTGCTGATCCCGCTCGCGCTCACCGTGGTCGCGGTGATCCTCTGGAGCTGGATCTGGTTGCCGATCGGCATCCTGTTCACGCTGCTCGCGGTGCTGATCGTGCTCAACCTGCGCTCCAACAAGGCGATGATGAACGCCGCCGAGGGGCAGCCGGGCGCGGCGGCGCAGATCATGGAAAGCATGCGGGGCGACTGGCGGGTGACCCCGGCGGTCAGCTCGACCACGCAGATGGACATGGTCCACCTGGTCGTCGGGCGGCCCGGCGTGATCCTGCTGGCTGAGGGGAACCCGCAGCGGGTGCGCGGCCTGCTCGGCCAGGAGAAGCGCCGGCTCGCCAAGGTCATCGGCTCCGCACCGCTGCACGACTTCGTGATCGGCCAGGGCGAGGACGAGCTGCCAATCCGCAAGCTGCGGATGACGCTCATGCGGCTGCCGCGCAGCCTCAACGGCAAGGACGTCAACGCGCTGGACAAGCGGCTCAAGGCGCTCAGCGCCCGGCCGCAGCTGCCCAAGGGCGCCATCCCCAAGAACATGCGGCCGCCGAAGGGCGCGTTCCGCCAGATGCGGGGCCGTTGACCCCGAGCCGTACGTGAAGGAGCCGGACCCTCGAAGGGTCCGGCTCCTTCACGTCCAGCCCCGCGCCCGCCATGCCTCGCGTCGTCGCCCCGATGCCCGACCCCTCTCACGAGCTGGTCCAGATCACACCGGCGGACACCGCGAATCCCCGGCAACCCGCCAAATCACGTCCCGCCGAAGCTTGATCGACACCGTTTCGCCGATGTGGCGGGGTCCCGCGCCTCGGGACCCCGCCATACCGCCGGAATGGAGTCGATCAAGGCCGAGCGCGGCCCCGGGACACGCGCCAACCCCGGTGGAGCATGATCCACTCGACTTCGTTGAAGTCGGGGTGTCACGACGCCGGGGACACCGCGAAATCAAGGAACACGAGTCGATCACCCCGCCGGCACACCCCGACTTCAACGGCGGCCGAGTCGATCATCTGCCCGTTGTCGGGCGGAAACGTGCGAGATGGCGGGCAGGGGCGTGGCGGCGCGGAGCACAGGCGGCGTGGCGGCGCAGGGCGTGGCGGCGCGGGGCAGCGCAGGGCAGGGCAGCGCAGGGCGGGGCAGCGCAGGGCGGGGCAGCGCAGGGCGGGGCGGCGCGGGGCGTGCCGGCGCGGGGCGTACCGGCGCGGCGGGCGGGCGTTACGCGGGGGTGATCGCGGAGCCGGTCAGGCGGTCCTGGAGGCCGCGGCGGTGCTCGTCCATGATCAGCGCGGGCACGACCAGCGCGACGAGCAGCCCGCGCAACAGGGCGCGCGCCAGCCCGATCCGGCCGCCGTCGAGCCAGGACAGGCAGCGGATGCGGGTGATGTACATGCCCGGGGTCTGGGCGAACAGGCCGAGGAAGAAGCCGTACTCGAGGATCAGCACGAGCACCGGCGCCCACCCGTCGGTGACGGGGTCGGCGAAGATCCTGGACGCCAGCAGGCAGAGCACCCAGTCGATGACCAGCGCCCCGAACCGCCGGCCCAGGCTCGGTGGCACGAAGGAAGGGTCGGTGGCGGGTGGCGCCGGGTGCCGGTCACGCTGATTGGTCACAGCGGTCAAGGGTATCCATCAGGGCTCGCGGGCCTTCGGGCCGGCCACGCCCGGGTGGGCCGATGCGGATAGGCCGACGCCGCCAGGGTCCACGCCAACTCGGACGAACCGCAATATTCCTCATTACAATGGCACAGGCCGACGCCGTGGCCGCGCCGGCCGGGAGTGCACGACCAGCATCGATGACACTCCGCGAGCGACGTAACACGGCAGAAACACTCAAGACACGGCCGGGCAACCGCCCGGCCATAGCGTCGCCAGAAGCCTAGCCACCGAGTGGACGTGCCAGGAGGACGTGTGTTCGCCAACCACGAGGAACTGCTGCGATACCTCAAGAACGAGGACGTGAAGTTCGTCGACGTACGTTTCTGTGACCTGCCCGGCGTGATGCAGCACTTCAACCTGCCGGTCGAGTCGGTCGACGACGACCTCTTCACCGACGGCCTCGCGTTCGACGGCTCGTCGATCCGTGGCTTCCAGGCGATCCACGAGTCGGACATGCTCCTGCTCCCGGACGTCGCCACCGCCTTCATCGACCCGTTCCGCGCGCAGAAGACGCTCGCGCTGAACTTCTTCATCCACGACCCGTTCACCCGGGAGCTCTACACCCGGGACCCCCGCAACGTGGCGAAGAAGGCCGAGGCCTACCTGGAGGCCAGCGGCATCGCCGACACCGCGTACTTCGGGGCCGAGGCGGAGTTCTACATCTTCGACTCGATCCGGCACGAGACCTCGGCGCACCAGTCGTTCTACTACATCGACTCGATCGAGGGCGCCTGGAACACCGGCCGTGAGGAGGAGGGCGGCAACCGCGGTTACAAGACCGCGTACAAGGGCGGCTACTTCCCCGTGCCACCGGTCGACCACTACGCCGACCTGCGCGACAAGATCGTGCGCCGGCTCGTCGACAGCGGCTTCACGGTGGAGCGCTCGCACCACGAGGTGGGCACCGCCGGCCAGTCCGAGATCAATTACAAGTTCTCGACCCTGCTGCACGCCGCCGACCAGCTCCAGCTCTTCAAGTACATCGTGAAGAACGAGGCCTGGGCCAACGGCAAGACGGCCACCTTCATGCCGAAGCCGCTCTTCGGCGACAACGGCTCCGGCATGCACACCCACCAGAGCCTCTGGCTCAACGGCGAGCCGCTGTTCTACGACGAGACCGGTTACGCGGGCCTCTCCGACACCGCCCGCTGGTACATCGGCGGCCTCCTGCACCACGCTCCGTCGTTGCTGGCCTTCACCAACCCGACGGTCAACTCGTACCGCCGCCTGGTGCCGGGCTTCGAGGCGCCGGTCAACCTCGTCTACTCGCAGCGCAACCGCTCCGCCTGCACCCGCATCCCGGTGACCGGCAGCAACCCGAAGGCGAAGCGGGTGGAGTTCCGCGTGCCCGACCCGTCGGCCAACGTCTACCTCGCCTTCTCGGCGATGCTGATGGCCGGCCTCGACGGCATCCGCAACAAGATCGAGCCGCCGCCGCCGATCGACAAGGACCTGTACGACCTGCCGCCGGAGGAGTGGGGCGACGTCAAGCAGGTGCCGGGCTCGCTACCGGCGGTGCTCGACCGGCTCGAGCAGGACCACGACTACCTGCTCGAGGGCGGCGTCTTCACACCGGACCTGGTCAGCACGTGGATCGAGTGGAAGCGGGCCAACGAGGTGGACCCGATCCGCCTCCGCCCGACCCCGCACGAGTTCGCGCTCTACTTCGACTGCTGAGCCTGATCAAGGCGCTGACCTGGACCAACAGGATCACCACTGATCTTGGGCCCAGGTTGGGTACAACCTCACGGACGGCGGTCATGTCCGGCTCACAGCCGGCGTGGCCGCCGTTTCGTGTTGACCGAGCGCGCCGTCAATGAGCAGCCGGGTCCGGTCGAGCACGCCCGGCCGATTTGTGGACGTAGGTCTTCAGCCTGACGGTCGGTGTGCTGTGCCCAAGCGAGAGCTGCGCGTGGATTGCCGCCGTGAGAACTTTCCATACGCCTTCAAGGGCGGCCTTCGGCCGCCGCGCGAGCCACTTCGCCGGCCGTCCGCGCCTTGCCGCTTCGCTCCCGGCGCGGGCTGCGGTGGCCACCGCGAGCCCGGCGGACACGCCGAAGCCTCGGAGCTCCATCGCTGGAGTTCCGAGGCATGAGGTCGCTGGCTGCTATCGAAGCTCGTAGGTGAACCGGTCGCTCCAGCCGAACCGTTCGTCCTGCTCGACGACGCGGTCCAGCACCTCACGGATGCGGTCGAACTGCGCCGCGCCGAGCTGGCGTCGGCTGACACTCGCGTCGTGCCAGAGGAGTTGCACCGGTCGTTCGATGTCGATGGAGAGTCGATCCCAGAGGGCGGCAAGGTTGCGTCCGTAGTAGGGGCCGAAGTCGAGCTGGCTCTCCAAGATTCGGTGGAAGTCCTGTTCCGACCGCACATCCGCCCCATGAACCTCGACTAGCATCCCGCCCCCATCGCCTTCGCAATGTGCCTCATTATCGGGGCAACGACACTCGCCGAACGGTGCTCCCGTGCGTGCTGGGTCGGGATCCCGTGAATGCCTCCGGCGGGTAGGGCCTCCGGCCCTACGACCCGGGAGTGGCCTCCGGCGGCCGGGGCACGCCACTCCCCCAGGTCAGCCGCCACGCGCGGTTAGTTCGCCCTCTACTTCGACTGCTGACCGCACGTTCCACCGGCCGGGCCGGCTCCGCTAACACGCGGGGCCGGCCCGGCGCGTGTAACGCCCCCCGATATACCTTCGCATCCGATATATTGAGCGGGTGGACACACCGCTGCGCGAACCCACCTTCCTCATCCTCACCGCGCTCGCCGCCGAGCCGATGCACGGCTACGGCCTGATCGGCGAGGTGGCCGCTCTCTCCGACGGCCGCGTCTCGCTGCGCCCCGGGACGCTCTACGGGGCGCTCGACCGGCTGGTCGACGCCGGCCTGGTGGCCGTCGACCGGGAGGAGGTGGTGGACGGCCGGCTGCGCCGCTACTACCGCCTCTCGCCGGCCGGTGACGCCACCCTCACGGCCGAGACGGAGCGGCTGCGCCGCAACGTCGAGGCGGCCACCGCCCGGCTGCGGGAGCGCGCCCGCGCCACCCGGCCCGCCACCCCGCGAGTGGCCGGAGGGCTGGCATGACCGACCTGGAGCGACGCTACCTGCGACTGCTGCGCGCGTACCCCGCCGACTACCGCCGCTCCCGGGGCGCGGAGATCGTCGGCACGTACCTCGACCTGGCCGCGCCGGGCCGCCGCTGGCCGTCGGCCGCGGACGCCGCGGACCTCCTGCGCGGCGGCCTCCGCCAGCGGCTGCGGGCAGCCGGCGCCACCGACCTGGTCCCGGGCGTACGCCTCGCCGCCGTCCTCGCGTTCCTCACCGCCACCACACTCGCGGGTGCCTGGTCGATGCTGGAGCTTCGTCCGCCGCCCGCCGTGTTCGACGTGCCCAGCGCCGGACCGTTCGTCTCGCTCGGCATCGGGGCGTGGATCGCCTGGCTGCTCGCCGCAGTGGTGTACGCCCTGGCTCCCGGTCGGTGGGCCCGCCGTGCCGTCGCGCTCGCCCTGCTCCTCACCCTCGGCCTCGTTCCCGCCGCCCCACTGGTCGGCCTGCCACGCCCGCCGCTGTTCGTCCTGCTGCCGCAGATCGCGTTGGGCCTGGTCGCGCTCGGCCTACCGGACGCACTGCCGGCGCCGCTGCGGGCAGCGCCACTGATCGCCGTGGGCGTCGTCGCCCTCGCGCGGACCCACGTTCACCTGCTGTCCCCGGCCGTCTTCGGCAGTACCTACTACGTCTCGTCGGCGGTGCCGGTGCTGCCGGATGCCGCCGTCGCGCTGCTCGCGGTGGCGGTGCTGCTCGCGGCCGGGCTCGCCCTGCGCGCCGACTCCCGGGGCGTCTGGGCGGCGCTGATCCTGCTCACCCCCATCGGCCTGCTCGCGCTGCAGCCGCTGGCCGGGGCGATCGACGGGGCCGGGGACACCGTCGCGGTCTGGTCCGAGCTCGCCGCGACGGCCGTCGTCATCGGGGTGGTCGGCCCCGCGCTGCTGCCACTGGCGCTCGCCCTGCGCCGCCGCCCGACCCGCCCAACCGCCCTCACCCCCCGCTGACCCCGCCGACCCCACCTTGATCATGAGGTTTGCGGCGATATCGATCTCGGATCACGCCGCAAACCTCATGATCAACCGACCGGAGGGCAGGGGCGGCGGAGAGCAGGGGTCAGGGGGTGGGGGCGGGGGCGCGGGCTGCGCGCCGGCGGCGGGTCAGGGTCACGGTCAGGACGATCACGAGGGTCAGGACCAGGGCGGTCATCGCGAGCGCGCCGGGGGCCTTCGTGAACCGGGCCAGGTTGGTGCCGTCCGGCAGCGTCAGGAAGCACGCCACCGCGCTGGGCAGCACGAACCAGGTGGTCCGGGCCGCGGTGACGGCCAGCAGGGCCAACGGCCAGGTGGCGTACCAGGGGTGGAAGACCGGGGCCAGCACCACCGTAGCGGCCAGTGCGAGCCCGGCGGCGCGCAGCGTCACGCGCGGGCGGCCGGCAGCCAGCCGCGCCACCCGCTGCCGGACGTCACCCAGCCCGCGCAGCGTCGTCCACGCCCGCCACCACAGCACCACGACCAGCAGGGCGAGCAGCGCCAGCGCCACGGCCCGGGCCACCGGCACGGCGTCCGGGTCCCGGCCGGCGAGCGCCCCGGCGTAGTCGATGACGAAGCCGACGGCCGTGGGCGGCGAAGTCCACTGGGCGGAGTCTCCGCTGCGGCTGAGCCCGCCGATCCAGCCGGGCCCGAGACCGGACAGGAGCGAGCCACCGACCAGCGCGGCGAGCACCCCGGCGGCCAGCCAGGCGCCGTCACGCAGCATCCCGCGTACGGTGTACCGGCCGTGGACCGCCGTGAGCGCGGCGAACGGGAGCACCACCACGGCGGTCGCCTTCACGGCCACGGCGAGCCCGAGCAGCACCCCGGCGACCAGCAGCGCGCCGGGCCGCCCGGGAAGGCGGACGAGCACGAGCAGCCCGAGCAGGAGCAGGCCGAGCATGACCGCGTCGTTGTGCGCGCCGGCCAGCAGGTGCACGCCGACCAGCGGGCAGGCCAGCAGCAGCCACGCCGCCCGGCGGGTGGGCACGCCGGCCGCGCGGGCAAGCCCGGGCAGGCAGAGCGCGGCGAGCAGCGTCCCGGCCAGCGCGAACAGCCGCAGCAGCACGATCGTGCCGGTGAGGCCGCCGCCGGCCACCGCGGCGAGGGCCGCCAGCAGCACGAAGGTCGGCCCGTACGGCGCCGGGGTGTCCCGCCAGATCGGCGCCACCGAGTCGAGCCACGGGCAGCCTGCCTCGGCCACCCCGGTGGCGTACGGGTCGACGCCGTGCGCGTACGCCCAGCCCTGGCAGGCGTACGAGTAGACGTCCCGGCTGCCCATGGGCGCGGTGACCAGCAGCGGCAGGGCCCACAGCCCGGCCGTGCGGTACGCCCAGCCCGTCGACGGCGCTCCCCGGCGCAGCGACCACCAGGCGCCGACCAGCAGGGCGGTGCCGACGAGCCACACCCCGGTCACGAGCGGCCCGTTCCGCCCCTGCCAGATGGTGGCCGGTGTGGCGCCCAGCGGCGCGGACGGCAGCGCGCCACCGAGGTATCCGGCCACCGCGAGCAGCACCGCGCCGGCCAGGCCGGCGTACCGGGCACGGGCGGCCGGGGCCCGGCCCGGCTCGCCGCGGCGCAGGCGCGGCCGAGGCGAGCCAGGCACGCCGCCGCGCGGAGCTGACGGGGCGCCGGCTCCGGCCACCGGCGCACCCTCCTCAGGTCGCGGCGACCGGCCGGCGGGCCGCCCGAGCCGACCGTACCAAGCGGACGACCACCACGATCACGAACAGCGTCATGAGCGGCGCACCGACCGTCTTCGTGTAGCGGGGCAGGCCGGTGCCGTCGGGCAGCACCAGGAACGCCGAGACCAGCGCCACCACGGCGAACCAGCCGGTGCGGTGCCGGGAGGTGGCCGCGAGGACGGCCAGCGGCCAGGTCCAGTACCAGGGGTGGAACAGCGGGGCCAGCGCGACCGTGGCGGTCAGCGCCAGCCCGGCGTGCCAGAGGGGGTCGCGGGTGCGGGCCCGCCACCACAGCCAGACGAGCAGGATCGCGAGCGCCGCCATGCCGATGCCCCGGGTGACCGGCAGCGGGTCGCCGTGCCAGCCGAAGGGCAGCGCCAGGTAGGCCACGGTCTGGCCGACCGCGGTGGACGGCGAGGTCCAGGCGACCACCAGGTTGCCCTGTTCCAGGCCGCTGATCCAGCCGAAGTCGAGCCCCGCCGCGAACGTCGCCCCCACGACCGTGGCCACCGCGCCGCCGACCACCCAGCCGCCGTCGCGCAGCAACGCCCGGATCGAGTACCCGCCGACGATGGCCGCGAGCGCCGCGAACGGCACGACCACCAGCGCCGTGGCCTTGATCCCGCCGGCCAGGCCGAGCAGGACGCCGCCGGCGAGCAGCGGGCCGGCGCGGCCCGGCCGGACGGCGACCACCGCGAGGCCGGCGACGAGCAGCCCCACCATCATGGCGTCGTTGTGGGCGCCGGAGATCAGGTGTACGCCGATGAGCGGGCTGCCGAGCGCCAGCCAGACGGCCCGCCCGGCGGGTACGCCGCAGCGCCGGGCCAGCACCGGAAGGCAGACGGCCGCCAGCGCGACGCCGGCCAGGGCGAGCAGCCGGAACAGCACGATGCTCCCCACGAGGGACCCGGTCGCCGTGACGACGGCACCGGCCAGCATCACGAAGAGCGGCCCGTACGGCGCCGGGGTGTCCCGCCAGATGTAGGACATGCTGTCGAGCCAGGGGCAGGGCAGCGCGGAGACGCCCTGCTCGTACGGGTTGATACCGGCGGCGTAGCTGGCGCCCTGGCACGCGTACGCGTAGACGTCGCGGCTGCCCATCGGCGGCGTCACGAGCAGCGGCAGGAGCCAGAGGCCCACGGTGACCAGCGCCCAGCGGGTCGACGGCACCCCGTCGCGCAGCGACCACCAGGCGTACGCCATGGCGGCGGTGCCGACCACCCAGCCGACGAGGATCACGGGACCGTACGGGCCCTGCCAGATGCTGAGCGGGGTGGGGCGCAGGTCGCCGTGGGGCGTCGCGCCGCCGAGGAACCCGGCGACGGCGAGCAGCGTCGCACCGGCCAGGCCGGTCCAGCGCGCGAGGTGGGAAGGCACCCGGACATGCTGCCAGCCCGGCTCGCGCGACCCCCACGTGGGCACCACGCCGAGCGGCGGCGACTACGAACAGTGCCCGGATGGCGACAGGCTGCTGCCGAGCGCGTACTCGCCGGGCGCGTCCACCCGGACGGTCGTCCACCCCTCCGGGCCGGGAGCGAGGCAGCCCCCGGCGCCGGTGAGCGACAGCCAGCGCGACCAGTGGACCCGCACGAGCACATCGGCCGGGCCGCCGACGGTGAACCGCACCCCGGCCGCCGTGGACGCCACGAGCGCGGCGGGCGGGGACACCAGCGGCGCGGGGTCGACCACCTCGTAGAGCCGCCAGCCACCGGGCCGCGCCACCTCCCGCAGGTACGGCTGGCCGGCCAGCACCAGCGCCGCCTCGCCCTGCGCGTAGCGGTCGGGGGCGCTGTCCGGGGCGATCGCCACGAGGCTCACGGCGTTGCGGCGCAGCCAGTCCCCGTACGCGGCGGGCTCCGGGCCCGAGCCGTAGAAGAGGCCGTTGCGCTCGACGTCGACCTGCCGCTCCCAGCCGCGGGCCAGCGGCACGGCCTCCGCCACGTACGCGCTCTCCCAGTGGTCGCGCAGCGGCACCACCTCGACCCGGCCGACCGGCGCACGGCGGCCCAGCTCGTCGAGCAGCGGCCGGTAGAAGGCCGCCTGCGTGGGCGTGGATCCCATCCGGGTGAGGTCGCCGGTCACCACCGGCGACTGCCACCACACGAGGGCGGCGAGCAGGGCGGCCAGCCACCGCGGGCCGAGCGGGGCGAACGCGGCGACCACCGGGAACGCGAAGAGCATCGGCAGGCGCAGCGCGTTCGAGCCGATCGGGCTGGGCAGGTGGTACGCCGCCACGAGCAGCAGCACGGTGAGGGCCGCGCCGACCCGCACCGCGCGGACCCGCACCAGCGCCAGCACCACCACGGCGAGCGCCACGTTGATCCGCATCGACTCGGCGCTGAACGGCTGGCGGCCGCCGTTGCCGAACAGCAGCGCCATCGGCGCGACCGCCACGACCGGGGCCAGGCAGAGCACGGCACCCTCCAGCCGGACCCGGCGCGGCGACCACCCGCCCCGCCAGAGGTCGACGACCAGCAGCGCTCCCCCGGCCAGCCCGGTGAACAGGCCGGCCACCGGGCTGGCCGCGGTGGCCAGCGCCGCCAGCACCGCGCCGAGCAGCAGGCACGCCCACCGTGGCAGGCGGGACCCGCACACCGCGCAGAGCGCGAGCAGGCCCAGCATGAGGCCGACGGCGAAGGTGATACGCCCGCTCACCAGGTTGCCGACGAGCACCACGGCGCCGAGCACCCCGCCGAGCAGCGGTCGGCGGGCCCGCCCGCGCACCAGCAGCCAGGCCAGCGCCAGCGCCGACACGACGGCCGCGACCGCGCCGACCGGGCGTACGCCGAGCGCCGCGCCGAGGAACTGCGTGAAGAGGCTGTAGCCGAACTGGCCCACCCCGCCGTACCAGGAGAAGTCGACAGGGGCGAGGCCGTGGCGTTCCGCGAAGCCGGCGCGGGCCGCCTGCGCCGACAGGTCGGTGCCCATCGCCGGGGCGAGCAGGAACGCGCCCGCCAGCACCACGGCCACCACGAGGGTGCCGAGCAGCGTCCGCCGGGGCTCAGGCGTCGTCGAAGACCCGCTCCATCGCCGCTCGGGAGCGGCGGGTGGTGCGCAGGTAGTCGTCGAGGAACTGCCCCGGGTCGTCGGCACCGAGCAGTCGTACCACGCCGGCCAGCTCGACGCCGTGCCGGGGCAGCTGGTCACCGGCCCGACCGCGCACCAGCATGAGCGCGTTGCGCACCTGCGCGGCGAGCGTCCAGCCGGCCGCCATGGCCGCGGCGTCCGCCGGGTCGACCAGGCCGGTGTCCCGGGCGGCGGCGAGCGCGTCGAGCGTACGCGTGCCGCGCAGCGCGGGGACGGCCCCGCCGTGGCGCAGCTGGAGCAGCTGTACGGCCCACTCGACGTCGGCGAGCCCGCCCCGGCCGAGCTTCGTGTGGGTGGCCGGGTCGGCCCCCCGGGGCAACCGCTCGTGCTCGACCCGCGCCTTGATCCGGCGGATCTCGACGATCTGCTCGCGGGTCAGCCCGTCGGCCGGGTAGCGGACCGGGTCGACCAGCGCCTCGAACTCGGCGCCCAGGTCGGCGTCACCGCAGACGAAACGGGCGCGCAGCAGCGCCTGCGCCTCCCAGACCCGGGACCAGCGGGCGTAGTACTGCGCGTACGCGGCGAGGCTGCGCACGAGCGGCCCCTGCCGGCCCTCCGGGCGCAGGTCGGCGTCGACGCCCAGCGGCGGATCGGGCGCCGGCATGCCGAGCAGGCGGCGCAGCTCCTCGGCGACGGCGCGCGCCGCGGCGCTGGCCGCGTTCTCGTCCGCGCCGGGCGGCGGGTCGTAGACGAACAGGACGTCCGCGTCGGAGAGGTAGTTCGACTCGTACCCGCCGAGGCGCCCCATGCCGATCACCGCGAACCGCAGGCCGGGCGGGGTCGGCTGCGCGGCGCGGGCGGTACGCAGCGCGGCGGCGAGCGTGGCGTCGGTGACGTCGGCCAGCGCGTCGCCGACCGCGGTGATGTCGGTGAGGGCGGGGGCGCGGCGGACGCTCCCGTCGGAGCGGGTCGGGGTGGGCGCCAGCGAACCGGCCCGGCAGAGCACGTCGGCGCAGGCGATGCGCACCAGCTCGCGGCGGCGCAGCGCGCGGACGGCACGGGTCGCCTCCACCGGGTCGGCGTGCCGGGCGGCGGCCGCCGTGAACCCCTCGGTCAGCACCTCGCGGGGCCGGGGCACCAGCTCGTTCTCCTCGGCCAGCAGCCGCAGCGCCTCGGGCTCGCGGGCGAGCAGGTCGGCGGCGTACCGCGAGGAGGACAGCACGCGGGCCAGCCGGCGGGCCACCGGGCCCTCGTCGCGCAGCAGCCGCAGGTACCAGGGGGTGCTGCCCAGCTTGTCGGACACCTGCCGGTAGCTGAGCAGCCCCCGGTCCGGTTCCGGGGCGTCGGCGAACTCGCTGAGCAGCACGGGCAGCAGCGTCCGCTGGATGGCCGCCGTGCGGCTCACCCCGCCGGTCAGCGCCTGGAGGTGGCGCAGCGCGCCCGCCGGGTCGCCGAAGCCGAGGATCTCGAGGCGGTGTCGGGCCGCCTCCGGCGTCAGCCGCAGCCCGTCGGCCGGCACGCGGGCCACGGACTCCAGCAGCGGCCGGTAGAGCAGCTTGGCGTGCAGCCGGCGTACCTCGCTGGCGTGGGCGACCCACTCGGCGCGGAACTCCTCGACGGCGCTGCGCCCCGGCGTGGCCGTGTAGCCGAGCGCGGCGGCGAGCCAGCGCAGCGCGTCCGGGTCGGTCGGCACGGTGTGGGTGCGGCGCAGGCCCTGCAACTGGAGCCGGTGCTCGACGCCGCGCAGGAACCGGTAGCCGTGCAGCAGCGCCTCCCCGTCGGCGCGGCCGACGTAACCGCCCGCCACGAGCGCGCGCAGCGCCGGGATGGTCCCCGTCACGCGCAGCGACTCGTCGCCGCGGCCGTGCACCAGTTGCAGGAGCTGGACGGCGAACTCGATGTCGCGCAGCCCGCCCGGGCCACGCTTGATCTCGCGTTCCAGCTCCTTCGGCGGGACGTTGTCGATGATCTTGCGCCGCATGGCGCGGACGTCCTCGACCGCCTCCGGCCGCTCCGCCGCCCGCCACAGCAGCGGGGCCAGCTCGTCCATCCACTGCCGGCCCAGCTCCAGGTCGCCGGCGGCCGGGCGGGCCTTGAGCAGCGCCTGGAACTCCCAGGTGCGGGCCCAGCGGCGGTAGTAGGCGAGGTGGCTGGCGAGGGTGCGCACCAGCGGACCCCGGCTGCCCTCCGGGCGCAGCGCCGCGTCCACCGGCCAGGCCACGAGGCCGCAGATGTGGATCAGGCGGGTGGCGATCGTGGTGGCCGCCGCGAGGTCGTCGTCCGTGGCCGCCACGAAGATCACGTCCACGTCCGAGACGTAGTTCAGCTCGTCCCCGCCGCACTTGCCCATCGCCACGACGGCCAGCCGGGGGGCCGCCGTGCCGTCCGGCAGCTCCGCCACGGCGATGCCGTACGCCGCCCGCAGCGTGTCGTCGGCCAGCGCGGAGAGCGCGGCCATGGTCTGCTCCACCCCCCGGCCGCCGGTCAGGTCGGCCGCCGCGATCCGCAGCAGCGCCAGCCGGTACGCCTGCCGCAGCGCGGCCACCGGGTTGCCGTCGCCGAGCGGACCGAGCCGTCCCTCGGCGACCGGGGCGAGCCCGTCCGGCGCGGTCCGCAGCACGGTCCACTGGTCCGGGTTGGCCACCAGGTGGTCGCCGAGCGCCGAGGAGGCGCCCAGCACGGCCACCAGCCGCCGGCGCAGGCCCGCGTCGGCGTACAGCGCCTCCAGCAGCGCCGAGCCGGACGAACCGGCGGTGGCCGCGGCACCGGCCGTGGTGGGGGTCGGGCGCCCAGCGGTACCGGCGGGCGCCGCCGGTGCCGCCGCACCGGCCGTCGTGGCGGTCGGGCGCCCCTCGGCGCCGGCCGGACCGGCCGACGCCGCCGCACCGGCCGTGGTGGCGGCCGGGCGCGCTCCGGCGCCGGCCGGGGCCGCCGTCGCCGCCGCGCCCGCCGTGGTGGCGGTCGCGTGCGCACCGGTGGCCGCCGCGCCGGCTCTGGCCTGGGCTCGGCGCTCGGCCTCGACGAGGCGGTGCAGTTGACGCAGCGCCAGGTCCGGCTCGGCGGCCCGGGACAGCGCGCTGAGCAGCTCCCCCGCCCGCTCGCTCGTCGGCTCCTGGCCCTCCGGCCGCCACAGCCCGAGCCCGTCCGGGCCGAGCAGGTCGGCCGCGCGGGCCCCGCCGTCGCCCTGCGCGGTCCCGAAGCCGTAGCGGGCCAGCCGGCCGGTGGCGCTGGTCGGCCGGCCCATCAGTGCCCGAGCAGCGGCAGGGTCTGCCGGGGCGTGCTGTCGTCCAGCTCGCCGAGGGCCAGCGCCGCGAACCGGGCGGCGAACGGCTGCCACACCTCCTCGACGTCCACCATCACGCCGTCGCAGGCGGCGACCACCAGCTCGGGGTCGTAGCCCAGCTCGGCGATGGCGGCGGAGTCGGTGACCCAGTCGGCGATCATGGCGGTGTCGCACTCGATGTGGAACTGCAACCCCCACGCCCGGTCGCCGAGGCGGAACGCCTGGTGCGGGTAACGCGTGGACGCGGCCAGCAGGGTGGCGCCGTGCGGCAGCTCGGTGATCTCGTCGCTGTGGAACTGGAACACGTCCGGCATCAGCGGCACGTACCGGAAGAGCGGGTCCCGTTCCGCGGCGTCGCGGCGGCCCACGACGGCCGGTCCGATCTCCGGCCCGGACGGGCTGCGCTCGACCTGGCCGGCGTGCGCGGCGGCGAGCAACTGCGCGCCGAGGCAGATGGCCAGCGTGGGCACCCGGTGCCGGACGGCCTTGCGGAGCAGCCCTTCCAGGGCGGGGAACCAGGGCGCGCCGGGCGAGCCGTCCGGCAGCGGGTACGCCTGCTGGTCGCCGCCGAGCACCACGAGCGCGGCGTAACCCTCCAGGTCGGCGGGGAGCTCGTCGCCGGCGTGCGGGCGTACGACCCACAGCTCCAGGCCGGCCTCGCCCAGCCACTCCCCCAGCCGGCGCAGGTCGTTAGTCGGGTCGTTCTCGATCACCAACGCGGTTGCCACGACGTCGAGGCTATCGGGTGCCGCCCCGAACCCCCGAACGCCGCCCGCCGGTGCGCGGGGCGTGCCGCCGGCGTCCGCACCCGGCCCCGGCCCGCCGCGTACCGGATAGGCTCTGCCGCTGTGACCAGCGCCGCCACCGCCACCGCCCTGCGTCCGCCCGTGCTGCGTCCCGGCGACACCGTGATGCTGGTGTCCCCCTCCGGGCCGACCCGGCCCGAGCGGGTGGCCCGCGGCATCGAACTGCTCACCGGCTGGGGACTGCGGCCGGTGCTGGCACCGCACGCGTACGCCCGGGAGGGCTACCTCGCGGGCGCGGACGACCTGCGCGCGGCCGACCTCAACGCCGCCTTCGCCGATCCGGAGGTCCGGGGGGTGATCTGCACCCGGGGCGGCTACGGCGCCCAGCGGGTGGTGGACGCCATCGACATGGCCGCCGTACGGCGGGACCCGAAGGTGGTGGCCGGCTTCTCCGACATCACGGCGTTGCAGTTCGCGCTCTGGCGCGGCGCCCGGCTGGCGAGCGTGCACGGGCCCGGCGCGGCCTGGCTGGACGAGCGCACGCCGCTGCGCTCGGCGGAGTCCCTGCACGCCGCGCTCATGACCACCGAGCCGGTGACCGTGGCCGCCGTCGAGGAGGAGGAGACCTTCGGCGTACGCGTCGCAGGTCGCGCCACCGGCCCCCTGCTCGGCGGCAACCTCTGCCTCATCGCGGCCTCGCTCGGCACCCGGGACATGCCGGACCTGACGGGCGCCGTGCTGCTCGTCGAGGACGTGCAGGAGGCGCCGTACAAGGTCGACCGGATGCTCACCCAGCTGCGCCGGGCCGGCGCGCTGGACGGCCTGGCGGGGGTGGCGGTGGGTCAGTTCACCGACTGCGCGGACGGCTGGTCGGTGACGGTCTCCGACGTACTCGCCGAACGTCTCGGCGACCTCGGCGTGCCGGTGCTCGGCGGTCTCCCGATCGGGCACGGCGTCGGTCAGCTCACCGTGCCCGTGGGCACCGAGGCGACCCTGGACGCCGACGCCGGAACCCTCACGGTCGCCCCCGCCGTCCGCCCCGCCTGACCCCACCCCGGCCCGCCCCGGCCCGACCGTGGCGGTGGGCCGGGAGGGGGCGATCAGGGTTGGAGGTGGGCCAGGCGGCCGATCTCCAGGGCGGCCCAGACCGTGCCGTCGGGGGCGACCGTGAGGCCGTGCGGTTCCGACGCCGGGGTGGGCAGGTCGTACGTCTCGATCCGGCCGGCGGCGTCGACGTGGCCGATGCGGTTGCCGCCCCACTCCGTGTACCAGGCGCCTCCGGCCGGATCGGCGACGATCGCGTGCGGCCGGGCGGTGCGGTCCGGCAGCGGAATCTCCACGATCCGCCCGTCCGGGTCGATCCGGCCGAGCTGACCGGCGGCGATCTCCACGAACCAGATCACGCCGTCCGCCGCCGCGGCGATGCCGACCGGCCCCGCCTGCGCGGTCGGCAGCGGATGGACGCTGACCGAGCCGTCCGTGCCGACCCGGGCGATCGCGTTCGCCTGGTTGAGGGTGCACCAGACCGCGTCCCGGCCGGCGGCCACCATCGAGGCGAACGCGCCGGCCACCCCCAGCGGGATCACCGTCACCCCGCCGTCCGGGGTGACCCGGCCGACCGTGTCGGAGTTCATCCCGGCGTACCAGAGCGCGCCGTCCGGGCCGGTGGCGATGCCGCACGGGCCGGTGCCGGGCGGCAGCGCGACCTCGCTCGACTCGCCGTCGGTGGTGATCCGGCCGAGCCGGTCGTCGCCCGAGCGGGTGAACCAGAGGGCGCCGTCGGGGCCGGGGGTGATGATCAGTGGACGGCTTTCCGGCGCGTCGAGGGACCAGGTGCGAACGTCGCCGTCCGCGCCGACCCGCACGATGCCACCGGCGTGGGCGAGCGTCACCCAGAGCGAGCCGTCCGGGCCGCTCGTGATGCCGTACGGGCCGGAGCCCGCGCCGGTCAGCGGAATCTCCCGGATGAGGGGTCGGGTCATGCGGTTTCCTCTCCTCGTCGGTCTCCGGCGGCCCACCCTGCCGAGGCCGGACGATCCGGGCAACCGGTTTGTGCGGCCGACGATTCTCAGCCCGCTGACAGCCCCGCCACGGGTCGCGCCAAGCCTGCCCGGTCACCGTCGGTGACGTCAGGGCACCACCAACCGACGAGCTGGAGAGATGATGTCCCGCACCATCAGGAAGAAGCACCTGCTGGCCGGCCTCGCCACGGCGGGCGTACTCGGCGTGGGGATCGCGGCGCCCACCATGGCGTTCGCCGCCGACAACGCCACCCCGACGCCGAGCGCCAGCACCTCCGCCAACGGCGACCGGCAGCAGCAGCGCGCCGACCGCCGGGCGGAGTTCGCCGAGGCACTCGCCAAGGAGCTGGGGGTCTCCACCGACAAGGTGACCGCCGCCCTGGAGAAGGTGCGCGAGCAGCACCGGGCCGACCACCCGAAGGGTGACCGGCCGGAGCGCCCGTCCGCCGAGGAGCGGCAGGCCAAGCTGAAGGAGCGGCAGGCCAAGCTGAAGGAGCGGTTGGACCAGGCCGTCAAGGACGGCAAGCTCACCCAGGAGCAGGCCGACGCGATCACCAAGGCGGTCGAGGCCGGCGTGTTCCCCGGCGGCGGGTTCGGCGGCCCCGGCAGGCACGGCGGCCCGGCCGGACACGGCGACGGGGGTCGTTGATCCACTCCATTCCGGCGAAATGGCGGTGTCCACCACCCTCGGACACCGCCATTTCGCCGACCTGGAGTGGATCAGGCGGCCGGCGGCGGCGCGAAGACGCCGACGTGGTTGCCGGCCGGGTCGAGCAGATGCGCGAAGGTGAGCCCGTTGTCGTTCCGCTTCACGGGCACGAGCACCTTGCCACCGGCCGCCTCGGCACGCCGGCACGTCTCGGCCACGTCGGTCACCTGCACATAGAAGATCGCGTAGTTCGGCCCGACCCCGCCGGTGCCGCGGATCGCGCCGCCGATCCCGTCGTCGCCGGCGGCGGTCGTCCGGTACGACGCGTCCCCCGTGCCCTCCTCGGTGAAGCCCCACCCGAACAGGTCGCCGTAGAACCGCTGGGCCTCGTCGGGCCGCTCGGTGCCGATCTCGAACCAGGTGACGCCGTTGCTGCTGGTCATCTGTGCCTCCCGTTCCGCGTGCCGGCCACCCGGCCGGCACCGTCAGGAGCCAGCCTCGACCCCGCCCGCGACAGCGTCCTGTCGGTGTTTCCGGCCGCTCGGCCCCGGCGGCGCGAGATCCGGTGCCGTCTGCCGCGGCCGGGTCAGACGAGGCTCAGCGGGCGGACCCGCTCGTGGGGAACGTCGAGGTCCTCGGGGCGCAGCTCGCGGGTCACCAGCTCGGCGAGCGGACGCACCGACCGGATCCGGTCGGTGCGGAAGGCGCGGACGCCGTCGCGCAGGCGGCACCACGCCAGCAGGTACCAGTGCCGGGGGTTGCCCAGGAAGCCGAGCGGCTCCACGTCACGCGACGAACCGGCGCCGGCGCGGTCGGCGTACCGGATGCGCAGCACCCGCCGCGCGAGCACCGCGTCGGCGATGGTGGCCGGGACGGGCGTGACCGGCCCGTCGCCGATGAGGTGCACCCGGCCGGCGAGCCGGTGCGCCTCGGCGACGTCCGCGGCCGGCATGACGGCCACCAGCTTGCGCAGCGCGGTGCCGGCGGCCGCCGCGAACGGCGTGCCGGCCAGCCGGTGCAGCGCGAGTGCCATGGCGACCGCCTCACCGGCGGTCAGGTTGACCGGCGGCAGGGTGCGGGCACGGTCGAGCACGTAGCCGCCGGTGCGGCCCGTCTCGGCCCAGATCGGCACCCCGGACTGTTGCAGGGCACCGATGTCGCGTTCGATGGTGCGGCTGCTCACCTCGAAACGGGCGGCCAGCCAGCGGGCGCTGCGGGGCCGGGGCGACACCGCCCGCAGCTCCTCGACCAGGGCGTAGAGGCGGTCGGTCCGGTTCACACCCCGCAACCTACGACCGGGGTGTGACGGAAGCGCTCAGGCGATGCTGGCGCAGACGATCAGCGCGGCGCCGAAGTGGGTGGCGGCGCTCACCCGGGCCGCCGGGTGCGGGTCCTCGGCGCAGATGACCTCGCCGAGCCGGCCCGGGGTCAGCAGGTCGAGCACGAAGAAGGCCAGCGCCATGACGGCCAGCCCGACCAGCCCGAAGATCACTGTGGAGGCCAGCCCCTTGCCGAAGTCGCTGTAGCTGGTCAGGATCGCGGTGAACACGATCGCCGCGATGCCCAGCTGGTTGGCGGCGAGCAGCAGCCCGGCGTTGTGGTTGCGCTGGACCCAGATCAGCTCCCGCAGCTTCCCGGGAGTGAGCAGGTCGACCAGCAGGAAACCGGCCGCCAGCAGGCCGACCCCGACGATCCCGAACACGATGCTCCGCCCGGCCCCGCCCAGCAGATCCTCCAGCACCGGCTGCCTCCCCGACCTCCGGCGCCGGCGGGGGTGCCGGCGCGGTGATCGGAACGATAGCGGGCACGCACCACCCCGGCAGCCCCGCGCCGGGACCGGTTCTAGAGGGACAGGTAGCGCTGCCGCTCGTACGGGGTGACCTCGCGGCGGTACTGCTCCCACTCGGCGCGCTTGTTGCGCAGGAAGAAGTCGAAGACGTGCTCGCCCAGCACCTCGGCGACCAGCTCCGAGCCGGCCATCACCTCGATCGCCTCGGAGAGGTTCTCGGGCAGCGCCTCGTACCCCATGGCCCGGCGCTCGGCGCTGGTCAGCGACCAGACGTCGTCCTCGGCGCCCGGCGGCAGCTCGTAGCCCTCCTCGATGCCCTTGAGCCCCGCGCCGAGCAGCACGGCGAAGGCCAGGTACGGGTTGGCGGCCGAGTCGGGCGAGCGGACCTCGACCCGGGCCGAGTTCGGCTTGCCGTACGCGGGCACCCGGACCAGCGCGGACCGGTTGAGGTGCCCCCAGCAGACGTACGCCGGGCTCTCGGTGATCCGGTCCGGCAGCGCCAGCGGGAAGAGGCGCTTGTACGAGTTGACCCACTGGTTGGTGACCGCGGTGTACTCCCGGGCGTGCATCAGCAGCCCGGCGATGAACGACTTGGCCACCTTGGAGAGCTTCATGGGGTCGCCGGCGTCGTGGAACGCGTTGCGCTCCCCCTCGAACAGCGACAGGTGGGTGTGCATGCCGCTGCCCGGCTGGTCGGTGAAGGGCTTCGGCATGAAGGTGGCCTGCACACCCGTGGAGAGGGCCACCTCCTTGACGACGTGCCGGAAGGTCATGATGTTGTCGGCCGTGGTGAGCGCGTCGGCGTACCGCAGGTCGATCTCCTGCTGCCCGGGCGCCACCTCGTGGTGGCTGAACTCCACCGAGATGCCGATCCGCTCCAGCGCCAGCACGGCCTGGCGGCGGAAGTCCCGCGCCACGGCGTGGGTGGTGTGCTCGAAGTAGCCGCCGGTGTCGACGGGGACGGGCACGGACCCGTCCATGGGGCCGTCCTCGAGCAGGAAGAACTCGATCTCCGGGTGGGTGTAGAAGGTGAAGCCGCGGTCGGCGGCGCGGGAGAGCGCCCGGCGGAGCACGTGCCGCGGGTCGGCCCACGAGGGGCTGCCGTCGGGGAGGAGGATGTCGCAGAACATCCGGGCGCTCTCGCCGCTGACCCCGCCCTCGAACGGGAAGACCTGGAACGTCGTCGGGTCGGGCATGGCCACCATGTCGGACTCGAAGACCCGTGCGAAGCCCTCGATGGCCGAGCCGTCGAAGCCGATGCCCTCGTCGAACGCCGCCTCCAGCTCGGCGGGGGCCACCGAGACGCTCTTGAGCGTGCCGAGCACGTCGGTGAACCACAGCCGGACGAACCGGATGTCCCGCTCTTCCAGCGTACGGAGGACGAACTCCTGCTGACGGTCCACTTCCACCCCTCGTGACACTCCTACACCGCCACCGACCCGGCCGGGTGCGGCCTGACCGACCAGTCTCCACCGGCCCGGTTACGCCGACGTTACGCGACCGGCCACGGGCGCGTCCCGCCGTGTCCGGCGCGCCGGGACGCGGTCGTCCGGGTCTCCCGCGCCAGCCGTGTCGGCCACTCCCGGCTGGGGCAAGATGAGGGCATGCCCACCCTGCGTATCGCCCTGTCCCAGGTCAACCCGACCGTCGGTGACCTCGCCGGCAACGCGCGTCTGGTCCGGACGTGGACGCGGCGGGCCGCCGACGCCGGTGCGCAGCTCGTCGCGTTCCCCGAGATGGCGCTGACCGGGTATCCGGTGGAGGACCTGGTGTTCCGCCGGTCCTTCGTGGCGGCGTCCCGGGCGGCCCTCGACCGGCTCGCCGCGGACCTCGCGGCGGACGGGCTGGGCGACCTGCCCGTCGTGGTCGGCTACCTGGACGCCGACGGCCCGCCGCAGGTCTCCGGCGACGCCCAGCCGGGCCGCGGCGCCCGCAACGCCGCCGCGCTGCTGCACCGGGGCACGGTGGCGGCCACCTACTTCAAGCACCACCTGCCCAACTACGGCGTCTTCGACGAGGACCGCTACTTCGTGCCGGGCGACATGCTCACCGTCGTGCGGATCGGCGGGGTGGACGTGGCGCTGACCATCTGCGAGGACCTGTGGCAGGCCGGTGGCCCGTTCGCGGCGGCCCGCCAGGCCGGCGTCGGGCTGGTCGTCAACATCAACGGCTCGCCGTACGAGCTGAACAAGGACGACATCCGGCTGCCGCTGGTCCGCCGCCGGGCCGCGGAGGCGGGCGCCCCCATCGCGTACGTCAACATGGTCGGCGGTCAGGACGAGCTGGTCTTCGAGGGCGACTCGATGGTCGTCGCGGCCGACGGCGAGCTGCTCACCCGTGCGCCGCAGTTCGTCGAGCACCTGCTCGTGCACGACGTGGAGCTGGCGGCGGCCGGTGAGCCGGTCGCCGCGGGCAGCGAGATGGCCGACCGGTTGCGGGTTGTCCGGGCCACGGTCAGCGAGAGCCTGCCCGCGCCGGACGGCCCGCGCGCCGTCGGCGGGCTCGTCGAGCCGGTGGCCGACGAGGCGGAGGTCTGGCACGCGCTGGTGCTCGGGCTGCGCGACTACGTCGACAAGAACCGGTTCCCGTCGGTGGTGCTCGGCCTCTCCGGCGGCATCGACTCGTCCGTGGTGGCGGCGCTGGCCGTCGACGCGCTCGGGCCGGAGCGGGTGGTCGGGGTGTCGCTGCCCTCCCAGCACTCCTCGGAGCACTCCCGGGAGGACGCCGCCGACCTGGCCAAGCGCACCGGGCTGGACTACCGGATCGAGCCGATCCAGCCGATGGTGGACACCTTCCTCGCCAACATGTCGCTCTCCGGCGTGGCCGTGGAGAACCTCCAGGCCCGCGTGCGCGGTGTCATCCTGATGGCACTGTCGAACCAGGAGGGCCACCTCGTGCTGACCACCGGCAACAAGAGCGAGTTGGCGGTGGGCTACTCGACCCTCTACGGCGACTCGGTGGGCGGCTTCAACCCGGTGAAGGACGTGTGGAAGACGCTCATCTGGCGGCTGGCCACATGGCGTAACGCCGACGCCGCCCGGCGGGGCGAGACCCCGCCGATCCCGGAGAGCTCCATCGGCAAGCCGCCGAGCGCGGAACTGAGCCCGGGGCAGCTCGACAGCGACACGCTGCCGGACTACGACGTCCTCGACCCGATCCTCATCGGCTACGTCGACGGCGACCTCGGCCGCGACGGGCTGGTCGAGGCGGGGCACGACCCGGCGGTGGTCGACCGGGTGCTGCGGATGGTGGATACCGCCGAGTACAAGCGGCGGCAGTCCGCGCCCGGCACGAAGATCTCGATGAAGGCTTTCGGGCGGGACCGGCGGCTGCCGGTCACCAACCGCTGGCGCGAGGACGGCTGAGAGCGTACGCCGGGACGCCCCGGCCGGTACGGAAGTGAAATCCTCCACTGCGCCCTGCCGTCGCGGGGTCGTCCGGTGCGACGATCGCGGCGGAACCCGGGGACCGCGCACGCGGCCTCGAGGAAGGAGACAGTCATGGTGGAGTCCACCCCGACCGAGGTGACGGCCCTCTACGGCGGGCCGGCGACCCGGCGGGTCCGCACCCGCGACCTCGTGGCCGCCAAGGAGCGCGGCGAGCGGTGGCCGATGCTCACCTCGTACGACCAGTACACCGCGTCGATCTTCGACCAGGCGGGCATTCCCGTGCTGCTGGTCGGCGACTCGGCGGCGAACAACGTCTTCGGCTACGAGACGACCGTCCCGGTGACCGCCGAGGAGCTGCTGCCGCTGGTACGCGCCGTGGTCCGGGCCACCCGGCAGGCCCTGATCGTCGGCGACCTGCCGTTCGGCTCGTACGAGGAGGGGCCGACCCAGGCGCTGCGCACCGCCGTCCGGTTCATGAAGGAGGGCGGATGCCACGCGGTGAAGCTGGAGGGCGGCCGGCGCTGCGCCGCCCAGATCGCCGCGATCACCGGCGCCGGCATCCCGGTGATGGCGCACATCGGTTTCACCCCGCAGAGCGAGCACGCCATCGGCGGGTACCGGGTGCAGGGGCGCGGCGACGCCGCCGAGGAGGTCATCGCCGACGCCCGGGCGGTGGCCGAGGCGGGCGCGTTCGCGGTGGTCCTCGAGATGGTGCCCGGCGTGGTCGCCAAGCGGATCACCAACGAGCTGCACATCCCGACCGTGGGCATCGGCGCCGGCCCGGACACCGACGCCCAGGTGCTCGTCTGGCAGGACATGGCCGGCCTGCGCAGCGGCAAGACGCCGCGTTTCGTGAAGCGGTACGCCGACCTGGCGGGCACCCTCGCCGACGCCACCCGCCGGTTCGCCGACGAGGTGCGCGGCGGCGACTTCCCGGCGGCCGAGCACACGTTCTAGGGCGGCGGGCCGCCGGAAGTCCCCGTCAGCTCACCGATGTGGCGGTGTCCGGGGCGTCCGGACACCGCCACGCCCGGGTCGGTCGCGGTCAGAGGTCGGTGACACGGATGCCGGCGTGGGCCTTGTAGCGCTTGTTGATGGCGATCAGGTTGGCGGTGAACGCCTCGATCTGGTGGGCGTTGCGCAGCCGGCCGGCGTAGATCCCCCGCATGCCGGGGATCCGGGCGGCGAGCGCGGCGACCACGCCGACCAGCTCTCGGTCCTCGGTGCAGATGAGCACGTCGAGATCGATCCGGTCGATCTCCGGGTCGGCCAGAAGGGGCGCGCTCACGTGGTTGAACGCCGCGCAGACCCGGGAGTCGGGCAGCAGCCCGGCGGCCTGCTGCACGGCGCTGCCCTCCTCGACCCGGAGGGCGTACGGGCCCTGCTTGTCGAAGCCGAGCGGGTTCACGCAGTCGATGACGATCTTGCCGGCGAGCGGTTCGGCGAGCGCCGCGACGGTGGCCGCGTGCCCGTCCCACGGCACCGCGATGATCACCACGTCGCTGCGGCGGGCCACCTCGTCGTTGTCCGCCCCGGTGACGCTTCCCCCCGCGGGCACGCCCGGCAGCGCGGCGATCTCCTCGGCCGAACGCGCGGCGCGCTCGGCGGAACGGGAGCCGATGAGCACGGTCTGGCCAACGCGGGCGAACCGGTAGGCGAGGCCCCGCCCCTGGTCACCGGTGCCGCCGATGATGCCGACGGCCAGCCCGGACACGTCGGGAAGGGTGCTCGCGTCGTATGCCATGGGCTCATCCTCGCAAACCCGGCGGGCGGCGAGCATCGCCGGGCGCTGTGACAATTCCCGCTGCCTGCTGCCCGCCGCCAGGACTCGTCAGGCCCGTTCGAAGAGGACCGTGCGGGCGGCCGGGTCCGCGGTGACGAGGCGGACCCGGACCCGCTCGCCGAGCGGCAGGTCACCGAGGCAGCGGGCGCGGACCGGCGGCGTGTCCAGGGCCACCGTCCCGCCGGGCGGGCGCGGCCGGGACCGGCCGTTCGGCGGGGCGTCGACGTCGAGCACGGCGGCCTCGAAGGTCTCCCCCACCCGGTGCGCGAGCAGCACGGCCTCGGTGAGTTCCACCGCGCCGCGGGTGGCCGCGGACGCCGTCCGGTCCGTCGTGGCCATCACCTCGGGCAGCCGGGGCAGAGCCGCCCGCGCCCACTCCGGCACCGGGCGGTCCTCGTGCAGCGCGAGGCAGACCTCCGTGGCGTACCGGTCGGCCAACCGGCGCAACGGCGCCGTCACGTGGGCGTACGCGGCCGCCACCCCGCCGTGCTCCGGCTGCTGCGGCGTCTCGCCGTCGAACGCGGTGTACGCGGCGCCACGCATCAGCTCCGCCGCCTGGTCGATGAAGGCCGCCGCCCGTGGCTGCGCCGGGTCGAGCGCGGCGATGACCTCGCCCGGACCCGCCCCGTCCGGCCAGTCCACACCGAGCGGCGCGGCGGCCGTACGCAGGCGCTGCACAGCCTCCGGCTTCGGAGCGGGCATCGTCCGCAGCAGGCCGATCCGCCCGGCGAGCATGATGTCGGCCGCCGTCATCCCGGTGAGCAGGGAGATCTGGGCGTTGTGCTCCTCCATCGGCGCCGGCCCGCGCAGCACCAGCCGCCAGCCGTCACCGTCGCGTTCGACCTCCTGCTCGGGCAGGGGCAGGTTGATGGCGCCGCGGCGCAAACCGCGGGCGGTGAGCCGGTCGCCGATCTCGGGCAGCAGGGCGATGGGCTCGGGCAGCGTGCCGGCGTCGGCCGCGGCCTGCACGCCGACGTAGTCCAACTTGGCCCGGCTACGCACGAGCGCGCGTTCCAGCGCGACGGCGACGACCCCGCCGTCGTCGTCCAGGTCGATGGTCCACACCACGGCGGCGCGGTCCACGTCGGGCAGCAGGCTCGCGGCGCCCTCGCTGAGCGTCTCCGGGTGCAGGGGCACGTTGCCGTCCGGCAGGTAGACGGTCTGCCCCCGCCGCCAGGTCTCCTCCTCCAGCGGGCCGCCGGGGCGGACGTGGGCGGCCACGTCGGCGATCGCGTACCGCACCCGGTAGCCGCCGCCCGCGCGGCGGCCGAGGTGCATGGCCTGGTCCAGGTCGCGCGACCCGGCCGGGTCCACGGTCAGGAACGGGATGTCGGTGCGGTCGACGCCGGGGCGCGGCGGGTCGGCCGCCGCGGCCTCGGCCTCCCGCAGCGCCTCGGCCGGGTACTCCTCGGGCAGTGCCAGCTCACGGCGGAGCGCGGCGAAGTCGATGCGGGGCGCGAGGACGCGACGGATGACCACGCGTCCATCCTGACACCCGAGCCGTCGTCCGCCCGACCCGGCGGAGGCGCACCAGTGACCGCGGGCCCGGCACGGCCGCCCGTCGACGACCGGGCCGACGCGGCGAGAGGGCATGAGGCACCGGCAGCACGGCACGGGCGGCCCTGGCGCCGAGGAATACCGCCACCGGCCGCGGACGGCCGGTGGCGGCGGGTCAGCGGGCGGACTTGCGGGCCGCCGTGGTGGCACCCCGTTGGGTGGTGGCCCGCACCGAGGCCGGGCGACCCGTGGTGGCCGTCTTGCGTACCGGCGCCTTCTTGGCGGCCGCCTTCCGCGTGGTGGCCGTGGTGGCGCCGGTCGTCTTCCGGGCCGGGGCCTTCTTCGCCGCCGTCGTGCGGGCGCCGCCCACCGGGCGGGTCGCTGCCGTGGTCTTCTTGGCGGGCGCCTTCTTGGCCGGCGCCGTCGCCGTGGTCCTCTTGGCCGGCGCCTTCTTCGCGGGCGCCGTCGCCGTGGTCCTCTTGGCGGGTGCCTTCTTGGCCGGCGCCTTCTTCGCGGTGGTGGCGGTCTTCTTGGCCGCCCCCGTGGTCTTCCGGGCCGTCGACGTCGTCTTCTTCGCCGCCGCCGTGGTGGTCCGCTTGGCGGCGCCCGTCGTCTTCTTCGCGGCAGCCGTCGTCTTCCGTCCCGCGGTCGTGCCGGCCTTCTTCGCAGCCGTCGAGGCCTTGGCCGGCGCCTTCTTCGCGGTGGTGGTGGTCTTCCGCGCGGTGGTCGAGGCCTTGGTGGCCGTCTTCTTGGCGGGGGCCTTGGCCGCGGTGGTCCTCTTCGCCGGGGCGCGCCCCGCCCCGCCGGTCGTCTTCTTGGCCGGCGCCTTGGCGGCCGTGCCGGTGGTGGCCCGGCGCGCGGGGGTGCTCCGGGCCGCGGTCGTGTTGCGCTCCGCCGCGGCGGTCTTCTTCGCGGTGGTGCGTTTGGCAGCCGGGCGGGTGGCCTTCTGTGCTTCGGCCATCTCGGTTCCCTCCTTGGGGACGTGCTCTCGCGTGCCTCCTCGCGGAGCACGGAGTACCTCGACGCGGGCCGGTCCCGCGCCGTCTACCTGTCCTCCCCGGCCCAGCGAGCGTCCTCCGCGTCCCACGCCTCGTTACGCTCCTGCACCTGCTGCAGCGCGTTCTCCGCTTCGGCGGCCGATGCGTACGGGCCGAGGACGTACCTCGCCGGGCACACGTCGGCGTCGGTCTCGACCCGGTGGTGTCGGGTGCACCAGTAGTAGTGCCCACCACGTCCGCTGTCGCTCATGGGATCACTGTGCACCGCGAACCACCCGACCGCCACCGGAACACCACAAGTCGCCGCCGCTCTCCACAGTAGATCCGCTCGCGACGGCGCGGGCCAGAATCCGGCAAATCGGTTCGATACCCGTCGCGGGAGGCCCCCGCCGGGCCGAGCGGGCCGGGTTAGGGTCGCGTGGTGGGCGTACCCGACTACATCCGGCAGATGCGCAAGCACGTCGGCCACGACCTGCTCTGGCTGCCGAGCGTGAGCGCCGTGGTCCGTAACGAGGCCGGCGAGCTGCTGCTCGGCAAGCGTTCCGACGACGGCCGCTGGTCGGTCGTCAGCGGCTTCGTCGAGCCGGGCGAGCAGCCCGCCACCGCGGTGGTCCGCGAGGTCCGCGAGGAGACCGGTCTGGACGTGGAACCGGTTCGGCTCGCCAGCGTCGTCTCCCACCCGCACACCTACCCCAACGGCGACCGCTGCGAGTACCTGAACCTGGGCTTCCGGTGCCGGCTGCTCGGCGGCACCGCCCGGGTCAACGACGACGAGTCCGACGCGGTGGAGTGGTTCGCGCCGGACCGGCTACCGGAGCTGGACGCGCACGCGCGACTCGTCATCCGCCACGCCCTCGACCCCGTGCACGACGTCTGGTACCTGCCGCCCGGCGCGGTCTGGAGTGACGGCGACTAGTCCGGGACGCCGCAAGCCGCGCCGGGACGGCCCGGCCGGTCCGGGCGCTGCGGCGGATCAGGGCCAGGTCTTCGCCTCGGCGTCGAACACCTCCGGAGCGCTCTCCACCGGCAGCACGCAGAGCAGGTGCCCGCCGGGCGCGCGCAGGATGCGGCACTCCTGCCAGCGGTTCACCTGGGTCGCCCCCAGGGCGACGAGCCGGGCCGTCTCCACCTCGACGTCGTCGGTCTCGATGTCGAGGTGGAACCGGGGCGCGTCGTCGACCGCCTGCACGGCCACGACGAGCCCCGGCAGCGCGTCGTGGAGGCTCGTGAACTGCGGCTCGGGAGCGTAGCGCTCGGCGGGCACGCCGAGCGCCGCCGACCAGAACGCGGCCGCTCCGTCCGCCTCGTCCCGAGGGGCGTCGATGAGCAGGGCGTAGACACGGCTTCGATGCATGCCGCGCAGGATAACCGTCGACGTCTTGAGGGGGGCGGGGTGAGCGACACCGGGCCCGCCGACGGCTCAGCGGGCCGAGACCCGCTCGGCCAGGAAGTCCTCCCAGCTCCGCTTCCCGACGGTGGCCCCGCCACGGGCCAGGTTCGCACCCGTCCGGTAGGCCCGACCGGCCCTACCCGGCAGCGGAACGGGCACCGTCGGCCGGCGGACGCCGCGCGCCCGCAGGTAGCCGCCGAGCAGCTCCCCCATCTCGTACACCCGGGGTCCCGCCAGCTCGGGGACGAGGCCGGACGGCCGGCCCAGCGTGAGCTCGACGAGCCGGTCGGCCACGTCGCGGGCGTCCACCGGCTCGAATCGCAGGCCGCGCGGCACCGGTACGACCGGCAGCTTCGCGAGCTTTCCGGCGACCGTGAGGACGAGGTCGTGAAACTGCGCGGCGCGCAGGGTCGTCCACGGCACCCCGGAGTCGGCGACCGCCCGTTCGGCGGCCAGCTTCGTCCGGAGCCAGCCCACCGGCACCCGGTCGGCCCCGACCACCGAGATGTACACGAGGTGCCGTACGCCGGCGCGCGACGCCGCCCGCGCCACGACGCGGGTCGCCTCGTCGTCGCCCTTCGGTCCGCCGGCCAGGTGCACGACGATGTCCGTCCCCGCCACGGCGGGCTCGACACCCTGGCCCGTGCTCAGGTCACCGGCCCGATACTCGACGCCGTCCACGCCCACGTCGGGGCGGTGGCGGCTGAGCACGCGCACGTCGTGGCCGGTGTCGCGCAGCAACGGCACGACGAGGCGGCCGAGGGTGCCCGTGCCGCCGGTGACCAGTACGGATGAGGCCATGATTGTCTCCGTTCCGTCCTCCGGGAGCTGATCTCCCGGTCACGTCGGCCCGCGTTCGCGGGTCTACTGGTGGGACACCCGGAACGAGAGGCGTGTGACAGGTGCACGAGAGCGAGTGGTTGACCGAGAGGTTCGAGGAGCACCGGACCCGGCTGCGGGCGGTGGCCTACCGGATGCTCGGGTCGGTCAGCGAGGCGGACGACGCGGTGCAGGAGGCCTGGCTACGGGTCAGCCGCGCGGACGCCGGCGACGTGGCGAACCTCCGGGCGTGGCTCACCACCGTGGTCGGTCGGGTCTGCCTCAACATGCTGCGCTCCCGACGACACCGGCGCGAGGAGCCGCTGGACGTCCACGTGCCCGACCCGATCGTCAGCCCCGAGTCGGGCGCCGATCCGGAGCAGGAGGCGTTGCTGGCCGACTCGGTGGGATTGGCGCTGCTCGTGGTGCTCGAGACGCTGGCGCCCGCCGAGCGGCTCGCGTTCGTGCTTCACGACATGTTCGCCGTGCCGTTCGAGGAGATCGCGCCCCTGATCGAGCGGTCGCCGGCCGCGGCCCGCCAGCTCGCCAGCCGCGCCCGCCGTCGCGTACAGGGGCAGGCGCCCGCGCCGGACCCGGACCTCGCCCGGCAGCGTGACGTCGTGGACGCGTTCTTCGCCGCCTCGCACGACGGTGACTTCGACGCGCTGGTCGCCGTGCTGGACCCGGACGTGGTGCTCCGTGCCGACGGCGGCGAACGCGCCCGCCAGACCGTCACGCTGCGCGGCGCGCGGCAGGTCGCCGCCCAGGCCGTGATGTTCACGCGGCTCGCGCCGTTCGTCCGGCCGGCGCTCGTCAACGGCGCCGCCGGCGTCGTCGTCTCGGCGAACGGTCACCCCCTGTCCGTCATGGGCTTCACGGTGGCCGGCGGCCGGATCGTGGCCATCGACGTGCTCTCCGACCCCCGCCGGCTGCGCGACCTCGACCTGACCGCGCGGTGACCCGGGTCGAATCGATCCCCTCCGCCGTCCCTTCAGGACACGTAGGGACCGTGGCCATGTGACCGTTGGAGCCGGGTAACGCCGGTCCGCGAGGTTGGGGCTCCCCTACCCCCAACGCCTCGGGAGACACCGAAGTACACGTGGGGCCTCAAGCTGCAGAGCGCCGAGAAGTCGGCGCCCCAGCGACAACCCTTGATTCCACCCAAGGTGCTGTTCGACGATGAGTCGCATGCCTCTCGGAAGATCCGGTCGCCCTCGGGAAGCCGTCGCGCACGTCGTCCTCACCGACTCGTGGCGGAAGCAGCGGTGTTCTCAGGAGTTCGTCGACGACCTGTGCGATCGGGTCATGGGACCCGCGCTGGCCGAGTTGGACCGATTCTTCGGTGCCACCTGGGCCCGCGACATCGCGCCGTCCCTCATCCTCGAGGGCCCCGGCCTCGCCTTCCAGATCACCGTCGTGCAGCTGCGGGGCTGGGAGATCAACGAGATGGCGACCCACATCTCGCAGGTGTTCAACAAGCACTGGGAGCAGGAGGTCGACCGCATTCCGCCCCGGTAGGCCGGGGACCGTCGTGGCGCTTGTCGTACGCCGATGGCCGCCTGCCGGCGGTTTCGACTCATGGCCGCGCTGTCCGTCACCGGGCTCGCGCTCCTCCTGAACCTCCGGTCGCTCGCCGACGAGAACCCGCGACCGCAGTGCCTCGCCGCCGGCTGCCGGCATTCCGGGCTCTGCCGGCGATCGGCCCGCCAAACGATCAGGAATCGAGAAGCCCTCACGCCGCCGTCGGGCCTAGCGTTGCTTCCAGACGGCCGGCAACTCGCCGGCCGGAAACAGCGAAAGGCAGCCGGGAATGCCCGTGACGAATTCCACGACCGAGTCCGACGGCTTCAGCGCGGAGGAGCGCGCCGCCATGAAGGCACGCGCCGCCGAGCTGCGCGGCCAGGGCCGGAAGGGCGCCAAGAAGGCCGACGAGCTGCAGGCGCTGCTCGACAGCATCGCGAAGATGGCGCCGGACGATCGCGCGCTCGCCGAGCGCGTGCACGCGACAGTGACCGCCGCGGCCCCGGACCTGTCACCGAAGACCTGGTACGGGATGCCCGCCTACGCGAACGCGGACGGCAAGGTCGTCGTCGCCTTCAAGAACTCGGGCAAGTTCAACACCCGCTACTCGACGCTGGAGTTCCAGGACGCGGCCACCCTCGACGACGGCGACCTGTGGCCGGTGTCGTACGCGCTCCGCACGTGGAGCCCGGCGGTCGAGAAGAAGGTCGCAAAGCTGGTGGAGACGGCGGTCGGCTGACCGGGGTCAAGCATCAGGCCAGCCGAGTGGGCGAGTCCGGCCATTCGGCGGCCGGGGCGAGCGGCTCATGTCTCGCTCCCGAGTGCCGCCGCCGCCCGGGCCGCGAGGGCGTCGAGCACCTCGACGCGCCCGGGCGGCACCCGCACGTCCAGGGTCAGCGAGTCAGCCCCGGACCGGGAGAGGTCGAAGGTGAAGAACGAACAGCAGGACGCCTCGCGCGCGGTGAGATCCCGCGCCGCCTCCTCCACCGAGGCCGTGCCGTCGAGCCGCAACCGCAGGTGCCGCGCCGACACCCGGTCGACGCCCCGTACGGCTTCGGTGAAGAACCGGTCGAACTCGGCGAGCCGCAGCGGGCGTTCGGCCGTCGGCAGCGTGCACGCATCCGGTACCCAGGCGTCGTCGGTGGTGCGGGGATGGTCGGTCATGTCCCGACGGTAAGCCGCTACCCTCGCACTGCCCGCCTCGATGCGCAGCAGGAGGCCGCCAATCAGCGTGACGGCGGCCAGGAACTCCCCTTGACGAAGCCGTGGTCGGCGAGCAACGCGAGCCAGCATGCACCGACCACGGCGGCGATGGTCCCGACCAGGCCCACGGCCCGACCTGATCTTGTGTCCACGGCAGCACCCTACGGGCCGAAGGCGATGGTGCGGTTACCGCCAGGCCAACGGGGCGTACCGAGGCCAGCCGGCAAGTCACAGCGGCGGACCTGCGGGCGACGGACGAGTCGACTCAGGCAGAGGGACGAACCAGTGCCGCCAAGTCGCCATGCGCGAGGGGAAGGCCGCCCAGCTCGCTGACCCCGACCCATGCGATGTCGTCATGCTCATCCGGTGCACGGTTGGTGGGCGAGCCGACCCAGTCTCCGATCTGCCAGACGCCCACCCGAACGGCGTTCTCACCACTGCCGGCGTGCCGGGCACCCAGCCGTGAACAGGACTCCGTCACGATGTGGACACCGAGTTCCTCACGCAGCTCACGCGCGAGGGCTTGTAGTTCCGACTCGCCCGCTTCGACGTGCCCCCCGGGCAGATCCCAGAGATCTGGGTAGGCCCGGCGGGTGGGACTGCGGTGCACCAGCAGGACCGCGCCGTTCTCCACGAGTGCGCCTGTGACGACAACATGCATGGCGGGATTGGAGCACAGGGGTAGGACAAGCTGGCTCCAGCCAAGGGACGCGCAGACGTCCGGATCCGCCCGGATCCGATAGCTACGCGGCGCGGCGGCCCATCGCCGGGCGGTTCGCCCATCCCGTTGCGCGCCCGTGTCGCTGGACGGCCTAGATCTGCTCCGCAAAGTTCTGCATCATCCACATCGACACGTCGGCGCAGACCGAGTGGCCCGATGGGCACGGGCTGCCGTCGCTCGCCGTCAGCAAGATGGTCAGTCCGCCCCTCGCGTACGACCGGCACACCATGCCCTTGGCAGCCTGGCAGGTCCTGTGGTCACGCCTCCAGCCCGCTGCCTCAATCTGATCTTCCAAGTCGTGGCCCGCCGTCTCAGGGCTGAGGTTGACCCGGTACTCGCGGGTCCAGCGGAGCTTGCCGTGCGTCCTCCTGGCTTCCTTGCCCCTACTGAGCCAGGCCGCCGGGACAGCGATCTCATCGAGTCGCGTCTGCCCGATCGCGAGCAGTTCCTCCGTCGACCGCTTGTCCGGGGGTGGTCCGCCGCACCCTGACAGAAGCGTGGTGCCTGCCAAAGCCAGGGCCGCCGCCCACCGCCTCTCGAACCCCATCACACGCCTCGTCCCGGTCACCAGATCTGGCCGGTCGATGCCGGCCAGCCATATTGACAGGCGACCAGGACCAAGAAGACCCCGGGGCTCCACCGCTCCCGGTTCTCCTCAAAGCTGGCTGGCTCGTGGAGGCGTGGGGCACACAGGGGGCACAAGACGCCGCGGAGCGCTGACGATGAGCTGTACGGCCGGCTGGCGGCGGGTGAGGCGCGCGGCCGGGCATTCCGCCGGATGCCCGACCACCGGCCGGAGTCACGCGTTGCGTGCCCGTCGCCTGGCCGCCCGGAACGCCACCGCGCCGTCCTGGTGCACATCCCAGATCCAGGGAATTTCCTCCGCGTACGGCCCGATCGCCTCGAACACCGTCCGCGCCTGTGCGTGCCGGTTGGCGCGGTACAGGCCGTACGCCAGGAAGTTCAGATCGTGATACCACATGGCATGCCGGCGATCGGCCACGGCGAACCAATGCCGCAGGGCGTTGTCCAACTCGGCGTGGTAGATCGGGTTCTGCAGCCAGGTGCGGTAGACATGCTGCCCTGCACGGATGCCGTCGCGGTCGAGCACCCACAGCCCCCACTCGGCGTTCGCCTGCACGGGCAGGATGTGCAACGGCGACCCCGGCGGCGCCGCGGCCGCCACCGACCTGGCGAACGCGAACATCTCCTGGTGCGAGCCGCGCCACTTCTGGCACAGGTACATCAGGCGGAAGTTGTGCGCCTCCCGGTGGAACGGATCCCGGGCGATCACCTCCGCCCAGCACCGGTCGAAATCCGACCGGCTGCCGCCGAGGGCCGTGATCAGCAGGAGCAGCACCGCCCAGGGCGTCGGGTCCTGCGGGGCGAGCCGGGCGGCCCGGTGGCAGAGCGGCACCGCCATCAGGAGAGTCTGGTGGAACTCCTCGAATCTCCCGGCACCAACGGACTTCGCCCAGCCGCTGCCCCGCACCTCCCAGGCACGGGCGATCAGCGATCGAGCGCGCATCAGCACCGCGTCCGGATTCTCCGGCTCATCCAGACACCAGCGGTCGGGCCAGGCGTCGGACACGTCCAACCGCTGTCGCCGCGGCCGACGTCCGGCAGCGCCGCCGGTCGCCCATCGGACGTTCGTGACGGATTCCGCCAGGACCCAGAGATGGCGTGCTCGACGGTCGAAGTCGGTGCGGTGCGCCGCCAACAGGTCGCGGGCGGCGGTCCAGTCGCCCCCGGCGACCGCGTCGCAGGTCGCCCGCAGTGCCGCATCGTCCTGCGCCGGATGGAGATCCAACTTTGAGTTCGGATCCTGGTGGAAGAGTCGCACGGCACGACCGTACTGGTCTCAGGTCGGCTGCCCGGTCCGGGGCGGGCTCGATCAGCCGCCGTCGCGTCTTTCGGGCCGATCACGCCGCGTTCGATTCGAGCAGGTCGTGGACTCGTTTCAGATAGTTGATCCAGGCTGCGCACCGGGTTGAGCAGGCAGCCGGCGTCCCGCCTCACAATGCGTTAGCTGACTCCAGCGCGACCCCAACAGCCTGCAAGGCGGCCACCACGGGCACGGCAGCAAGGTCGGGGTTTGCCCAGGTGGACTGGTTTGGCTTGCTCCCAGAGGCAGCACTCTTGATCCGAGGGTCGCTGCGACCGGCACCAAGATCAGGGCGCCACCAGGGCGTCAGTGCGTGAACAGGGCGTCGAAGGTCGACCAATGACGACCACCATCACCCATGGACGCCAGGGCATACAGTCAGGTCGCAGCCTTGATCGAGGCTGCGACCTGGTGGGCGACGGACGAGTCGACCTGTACGCCGGATTCTGTGCGCGGCGCGTGCCCGGAGGCGCGCGCCGGCGGCGGCCATCCATCTCGGCCTACCGTCGCCGGCAGGCTCCTGCGGCCTACCCGCAGACATCGGACGGGCCGTCCTCGAGCGTCTGCGCGGGTCGTCATCCTTCGGGCGACGACCCATTCTTGGCCTTGCTCCGGGTGGGGTTTACCGAGCCACCCCGGTCACCCGGGGTGCTGGTGGGCTCTTACCCCACCGTTTCACCCTTACCGTCCCCGATGGGGTCGGCGGTCTGTTTTCTGTGGCACTGTCCCGCGGGTCACCCCGGGTTGCCGTTAGCAACCACCCTGCCCTGTGGAGTCCGGACGTTCCTCGGCGGCGGGCCGGAGCCCGCCGACGCGACCGCCCGGTCGACTCGTCCGTCGCGCTCTCATCCTAACGACGACAGCGCGCCGCCTATTGCCGGCCCGCCCTGGCAAGATCCGCCGGTACGCGCCGCCCCGCGGGCCCCAGATCGTGCTCGATCGTGGAAGTAGTGGCCTCGGGCGTCGGTGGAAGGCACTACTTCCGGGATCGAGCACGATCTTGGCGGGAGCGGAAGATCAGGATGACCGGTCGGGCGGACGGGCGGGCCGGGTACTAGCCTCGTGGGACCATGGATCTCTCCCACGCCGCGCTGCTGCTCGCCGCCGGCCTCGCCGCGGGCACGGTCAACGCGGTGGCCGGCGGTGGTTCCCTCATCACCTTCCCGGCGATGATCGCCGTCGGGCTTCCGCCCGTGCCGGCGAACGTCAGCAACTCGGTGGCGGTCTTTCCGGGGTACGTGGCGAGCGTGGCGGGGAGCCGGGCGGACCTGCCGCGCGGGCGCACGCTGGCCCTTCTGGTACCGACCACCGTGCTCGGCACGATCGCCGGGTCGCTGGTGCTGCTCGCCACCCCGGCACGCGCGTTCGAGGTGGCCGTACCGTTCCTGGTGCTCGGCGCCACCGCGGTGCTGGCCTTCCAGGATCCGCTGCGCCGGCTGGTCGGTCACCCACGCGACCTGTCGCCGCGCCGGCGCACCATCACCCTCCAGGCCATGGTCGCGGTCGGCGCGGTGTACGGCGGCTACTTCGGCGCGGCGCTCGGGGTGATGCTCGTCGCCGGTCTGGCGCTGGTGCTGGACGCCACCCTGGCCCAGGTCAGCGCCATCAAGAACCTGTTGTCCGCCGTGGTGGGTCTGACCACTCTGGTGGTGTTCGCCCTGTTCGGGCCGGTGCACTGGGCCGCCGTGGCGGTGGTCGCCCCGGCGACGCTGCTCGGCGGGTACGTCGGCGCGAAGCTGGTCCGCCGCCTGCCGCCCGTGGTGCTCAAGACGGTGATCGTGATCTTCGGTTCGGTGATCGGGCTCTACCTGCTGTGGCGGGCCCTGCGCTGACGCGGGCCGCGGCCCGGAAACGCACGCTCGCGCCACGGCCCGCCACGCACGCCGGCCACACACGCCGCGAACGCCCCGCAACGGCAGCCGGGGCGCCGGAAAGGCAGCCGGACGCCAGACCGCCCCGCCGCGAACGGTACGACGGGGCGGTCCGGCCGGGGGGACGGTGGTCTCAGTACGCCTCGCCGACCGGCTCCTCGGGCGCGCCCTCGGCACGGGCGGCGGCCCGGTTCCACCGGGACCACAGCACCCGCTCGCCGTAGCCGGCGGCCATCACGTGGGCGCTCGCGAGGTAGGCCAGTACGCCGACGGCGAGCACGCCGAAGCCCACCCAGTAGGGCAGCGCCAGCGAGTGCTCGGCGAGCTTGCCCGCGATGATCGGCGCGGGGGCGGCGGCGCCCCACCGGACCAGGTTGAACGCGCCGGTGGCCACCCGACGGTCACGGGAGCCGAGGCCGAGCGCCAGGTCGGTGAGGTTGGCGTTGGCCAGGCCCATGCAGAGCCCGGAGAGGACGAGCACGACCAGCGACTCCGCGGTGCCGGTCGAGGTGGCGAAGAGCGCCATGCAGACGAGCAGCCCGACGATCGCGACGCCGATGGTCTGCACTGCTCCGATCCGGTGCGCGAGCCGGTGCCCGATCAGCAGGATTCCGGCGGCCAGGCCGAGGCCCCAGCCGGTGAACGCGAGCCCCAGCGGGACGACGTCGAGGCCCAGGAAGAGCGGCGTGTAGCCGAGCACCACGAAGAAGACGAAGTTGTAGGCGGCGGTGACCACGCAGAGCGCGATGAACGCGGGCCGGCGGTAGGTGGCGAAGATCTGCCCGACCCGTACGGGCGCCTGCCGGTTGGCGGGCTCGCGCAGCTTGCGGGCGGCCACCCCGAGGGCGAGCACCATGAACACGCCGCACACGAAGAAGGGCAGCCGCCAGCTCACCTTGCCGAGCAGGCCGCCGATGAGCGGGCCGACCGCGAAGCCCAGGCCGAGGGCGGTCTCGAAGAGCCCGACCACCCACTCCCGGTCGAGGGCCAGGTTGACCAGCACCACCATGGCGGTGGCGAAGAACATCGCGTTGCCGAGGCCCCAGATGCCGCGCAGCACACTCAGTTGGACGATGTTGTTGCTGAACGAGGCGAGAATGGCCGCGAGGCCGACCACGGACACCCCGGTGACGAGCACCGGCTTGAAGCCGAAGCGGCCGCTGGCGAGCGTCGCCGGGATCATGCCGACGGCCATGACCGCGATGTACGCGGTGAAGAGCAGTTCGACCTGCCAGGCGGTCACGCCGATGGCGTTGCCGATGGCCGGCAGGATCGGGTCGACCACCGCGATGCCGGCGATCGCGAGGAAGGCCACCAGGGTGGTGGCGTAGATGGCACTGCGGTTCGGTTCGGCGCGCCGATCCAATTCCCGCCTCCCAAATTAGCTGTATCTTACAGGTAGTTCTCCTGTATCATACAGCTATGAGCGAGGATCTCTCCACGGGAACGGACGCCGACGAGGTCACACTCGGCCGGATCGAGACCGAGGTGGCCCTGCTGATGCGGTTCGGCGAGGCCACGCGCCGGCGCAGCAGCGCCGAGCACCGGGTGCTCGACCGGGCGGCGTACGTGATCCTGCGGCACCTGGCCGACGCCGGCCCGCAGAACGTGTCGGCGCTCGCCGCCCGGCTCAACCTCGACGGCTCGACGGTGACCCGGCAGGTCTCGGCCATGCAGCGCGACGGCCTGATCTCGCGGAAGCCCGATCCGCGCGACGGGCGCGGCATGGTCGTCTCACCCACCCCGGCCGGATTGCAACGCATGGCGGCCGTGCAGGCGGCCCGCACCCGCCTCTACGGCGACATCCTGGCCGACTGGGCCCCGGAGGACCGGGACGTCCTCGCCGAGATGCTGCACCGGCTCAACCAGGCCCTCGAACACCGCCCGCGCCACTGATCGCGTGCCCCGGCGCCGCCCCCACAGGCGCCGTCGACAGGCATGAGCGGCGGCCCCGCCACGGCAGAGAGAGGCCCCCGGGACGACCGTCCCGGGGGCCTCGCCGTACGGCGGTCAGGCCACCGGCTCGGGTGCCGCGTCGGCGTCGCGGCGGTCGCCGGGCGTCAGGCGCGGGTCGCCCTCGTCGGCGAAGTAGTCGTCCGACGCGGTGCCGTCGACGCCGTTGGTCACCTTCGTAGCCCGCAGCACGAGCGTCACCAGGATCGCCACCAGCAGGTTGACGGCCACGGCCACGATGCCCACGTAGATCGTCTTCTGGGTGTCGAAGCCGAACTTCTCCAGCGGGAACGCCGAGCCCGCGAAGTGCTTCCGGGTCGGGCTGGACACCTGGTAGAGCATCCACATGCCGAGCCCCATGCCGGCCACCCAGCCGGCCACCAGCCCGATCCGGTGGAACCAGCGGGTGTAGACGCCGAGCGCCACGGCGGGCAGCGTCTGGAGGATGATCACGCCGCCGATGAGCTGGAGGTCGATGGAGAACTGCGGGTCCAGGAAGACGATGCAGGCCACCGCGCCGACCTTCACCACCAGCGAGGTGATCTTCGAGACGTTCGCCTCCTGCGCCGGGGTGGCGTCCCGCTTCAGGTACTCCTTGTAGATGTTGCGGGTGAACAGGTTCGCCGCCGCGATCGACATGATCGCCGCCGGCACGAGCGCGCCGATGCCGATGGCCGCGTACGCGACGCCCGCGAACCAGTCCGGGAACTGCTGGTCGAACAGCAGCGGCACGATCGTGTTGCTGTCCGTGCTGCCGGCGCTCGCCCCGGGCAGCGGCTTCACCCCGGCCGCGATGGCCATGTAACCGAGCAGCGCGATGAGCCCGAGCAGCAGGCTGTACGCGGGCAGCGCGGACATGTTCCGCTTGATCACGTCCCGGTTCCGGCTGGCCAGCACGCCGGTGAGGCTGTGCGGGTAGAGGAAGAGCGCGAGCGCCGAGCCGAACGCCAGCGTCACGTACTGGAGCTGGTTGTTGGCGTTGAGCAGCACGCCGTCGCCGGGCGCCGGTGACGCGTCGAACTTCGCGTCGGCGGCCCCGAAGATGTCGCCCCAGCCGCCGAGCTTGTACGGCAGGTAGAAGATCGCCACCAGGATCACGATGTAGATGAGCGAGTCCTTGACGAACGCGATCAGCGCGGGCGCCCGCAGGCCGGACTGGTAGGTGTAGGCGGCCAGGATGGCGAACGCCACGATGATCGGCAGGTGCCGGGCGAGCGTGCTCTCCCCCGTGACCCCCATCGTCTTGAGCACGGCCTCGATGCCGACCAGCTGCAACGCGATGTACGGCATCGTCGCCACGATGCCCGTGATCGCGATCAGCAGCGCGAGCACCGGCGAGTCGAACCGGCTGCGGACGAAGTCGGCCGGTGTCACGAAGCCGTGCCGGTGCGACACCGACCAGAGCCGGACGAGCACGAGGAACACCAGCGGGTAGATCACGATGGTGTACGGCACGGCGAAGAAGCCCATGGCTCCCGCGCCGAACACGAGCGCCGGCACCGCCACGAAGGTGTACGCGGTGTAGAGGTCACCGCCCACGAGGAACCAGGTGATCCAGCCGCCGAAGCTGCGCCCGCCCAGGCCCCACTCGTCGAGGTGGGCCATGTCCTTCGGGGCGCGCCACCGGGCGGCCACGAAACCCATCGCGCTGACGAGCAGGAACAGCAGGCTGAAGACGATGATCTCGGTGAGGTGGTCGCGCCACATCAGCGGTCACCCCGCTTCTTCGTGAGCTGGTAGACCAGGGTGGTGGTGGCCACGCCCAGGATGATGTAGGCGAGCTGGAGCCAGTAGAAGCGCGGGAAGCCCAGAAGACGGGGAGAGTCCCCGTTGAAGAACGCCGGGACGAGCGGCACCACGATCGGAATGAGGAGCAGCCAGTTCCAGGGACTCTTGTCCTTCGCCCTGGACCGCACCGTCGGGGGCGCGTCCGGTTCGGGTGCAGCCATGTGTGACACACCTCCGGGAAGTCGTAACTCGCGTCGTAACGGCCGGAGGTTACGACCCTGTGATCGCGGTCACGCTCCCCGCCCGGGAGGCCGTGCGCCGAACGGCGGGCGGGCTGCGCCGAACGGCGTACCGGGCGGGTCGCCCTTTCCCGCCCTGGCGAGGGACGGCCGGACGAGCCGACCGGCCCGGGCGCCCACCGGCGCCCGGGCCCGCCCACCCGCTCTTCAGCGCGTCGCCGTCACCGTCGCGCGGCCCAGAGCAGGGCGCGGCCGAGCTGCGGCTGCAACCCCTTGGGGTGCAGGCGGAACGTCGGGTCGGTGCCGAACAGCACGACCCCGTTGCCGCCGGTCGACACCCCGCGGACGATGCTCGCCCGGTCGGCCGCCGCGGCCTGGCCACCGGCCCCCTCGGTCGCCCACCAGCCGGACAGCAACGGGTCCGCGGCGTACGACTGCTCGACCGTCACTCCCGAGCCGAGGTTGGTGAACCAGACGGGCTGGCTGATGAACGAGTGCGCGGCGGCGCTCGCGGTCACCGGCCCGCCGTGGTTCACCACGTTGGCCACGCCGCTGGCCAGGCTCGGGCCGGCGGTCGCCGTCACCGACAGCAGGCCGGCCCCGTTGCTGAAGCCCGCGCCCGGGGTGCCCAGGCCGACCACGCCGCCTCCGCGGGCGAGGAAGGCGTCCAGGGCCGCCCGGTTCTCCGGCGTCAGGTTCGCGAGGGTGACGGTGCCGGCCACGAGAAGCACGTCCACGTCGGCGGTCAGCGCCGCGGCGAGCGTGTCGGCGGTCAGCGCCCGGGCCGCGAAGCCGAGGTCCGCGAGGGTGTCCCGCTCCTCCACGGTGCCGAGGTAGCCGACCACCACCTCGTGCAGGCGCGTCCCCTGCCAGCGTTTCGGCGCCCGCTCGAAGGTCACCCCGTGGGCGCGTACCTCGGCGCGGGCCAGCCAGCGGTTGGCCGGCGTGCCGGGGACGACGACCGAGCCGTCGGCGAGGCGGTGCACGGCGACGCCCCTGGCCAGCAGCGAGTTGACCGCGAGCAGGTCGGCGGCGTCGCGCAGGTCGAGGCGCAGGTCACCCGGGCCGGCCGGGAGCTGGCCCTCGGAGACCCCGTCGTACGTCCGCTCCAGCCGTACGCGGGGCAGCTCGTCCCACAGCGTGTCCACGGTGGCGCCCCAGGTCAGCCCCTGGCTCCAGGCCGCCGGGCCGGCGTAGAGGTCGTCCACCCGGTCGGTGATGTCGGCGCCCGGCTCCAGCAGCGAGTTGACCAGGCCCCGCTTCGGCTGGTGCATGTCCACCACGTACGAGCCGGCCTCGTAGCGGCGGCCGTCGGCGGTGAACGACTTCTCGGCCCGCCACACCCGGCCGCCGCTGCCGATCAGCAGGTCGACGAGGCGGGCGGCCGCCGGCTCGGACCGCTGGCCGGCGCCGCTCGGGATGACGTACGCGCGGGGGAACGTCGTGCGGTAGTCGTCCTCCGGGCCCCACCCGGGCACGTACCCGTCGGGGATGTCGCGCAGCGGCTCACCGGCCCAGCCACGCCGGTAGACCTCGGCCTGGTCGTGCAGCACCTCCGCCCGGTGCTCCTGGATGTAGCGCAGCGACGTCCGGATGGCGACCTCGTGCACGTCGGTGTTGATGCCCGAGCGGCGCACCCGCTCCTCGGGCGTGAGCGTGCCACCGCGCGGGTTCAGCGGCGCCTCGATGGTGTACGGGATGCTGCTCTGCAGCATGGCGAAGGACGGCACGTAGATCGGCGGGAAGTCGTCCCAGACGCCCGGCTCGTCGTCCCGGAAGGGGATGCGGGCCCGCTGGGTCTCGGCGTACCCGAGGTCGCGCAGGCCCTGCTCGATGGCCAGGGCGTTCGGCAGGCCGTGCTTGATGAACAGGTCGTACTCGTTGTTGACGTTGTGCGGCGGGGTGCTGGGGTGCAGCAGCGTCGGGCTGACGTAGCCGTGCAGGTCGAGCGTGATGATCGGCTTGGTGTCGACGACCAGCTCGCGGATCAGGTTCGTCTCCGGCTGCGAGACGACGGTGAGGTCCCGGTTCAGGTCGTACCCCGCGGCGTTGGCCCGGGTGCCCGCCACCCGCCCGTCCGGGTTGGACGTGATGTTGAAGACGAGCCGGTTGCGCTCCAGCAGCCGGGCCGTCTCGGCGCTCGTGTCGGTGGCCAGCTGCTCGATGACGCGCAGCGCCGCGTCGGTGCCCTCCCACTCGTTGCCGTGGATGTTGGCGTTGACGAAGAGCGGGGTCTTGTAACCGGCGAGCAGCGCGCGGTCGCGCTGGGCACGGACCGGGTCGTCCTCGATGCGGCGCTTCCAGACCTCCTGCTGGCGGGCCTCGGCGCGGCTCTCCGGCGCCGTCACGGTGACCGCGTACAGGTCGTAGCCGCCGGCGGACTTCCCGGCCACCCGGGCCGAGACGCGGTCGCTGACGGCCTGGAGAGCGTTGAGCTTCGGTGCGATGTCGTCGTAGGGGATCACGCCGATGGGGATCGAGGCGTCCGCCGGGTTGTCCGGCCAGACCGGCAGGGCGTGCTGTTGTGGGTAGCCCCGGATCTCGTCGAGCCGGGGGGCGGTGGGTGGGACCGGCGGCAGCGCCGACGCGACGGCCGGCGCGGTGAACGCCGCCGTCGCGAGCACCGACATGGCCACCGCGGTGGCGGTGAGCCGGGGTAGGAGTCTACGGACCGACACGGACACATCTCCCGTCGTGAGGAGGGGGGTGCGCGCAGGCGGACGCTCCCGCGGGGCCGGAGACCCGCGGCGTCGGGGTTACGCCAGCAGCGTGCGAGGAAGGTGGGAACCCGGCGTCAGGGGAGGCGTCGACAGGCCGCGCTGGCGACGCGCAGGAGGTCGATGTGACCCCGCTTCGTCAGGTGAACGCTTCGCACGAAACTGATCGTCGATCGACCGTCGTCACGCTGTCAACCGAATCCCGGATCGTCCACAGTCGTGGGAGACCGCCTCCCGGTGGATGGGAGTCAGGCGATCCCGTCGAGGTGGGCGGTCTCGTTGACCGAGCGGACGGCCACCCCGCCGTCGGGCCACAGGTCGACCACCGAGATGCCGGCCGCGTCGAGGTAGAGCCGGTGCAGGAACGCGTCGGGGGCCGCGAGGGCGTCGCGCAGCACCAGCTTGATCGGCGAGACGTGCGAGACCACCACCACGGTCTCCCGGGGGTACGCCTCGCAGAGCGCGGCGACCGCGCGGCGGGCCCGCTCGGCGACCTGGACGAACGACTCGCCGCCCGGCGGCGCCACCGCGGTCGAGGCGAGCCAGGCGTCCAGCTCCCCCGGCCAGCCCTCGCGCACCTCGGCGAACGTCCGCCCCTCCCAGGCGCCGAAGTCGCACTCGACGAGGTCGTCCTCGCGCCGCACCGGCCGGCCGCCCAGCGCCTCGGCGATCGCCTCGGCCGTCGTCGTACACCGGGACAGCGGTGAGCTGACCACGGCCGCGGCGCCCGGCGCCAGCGCGGCCACCCGCGCCGCCGTGGCCCGGACCTGCTCCCGGCCGCGGGCCGAGAGCGCGACGTCCCCCCGGCCCGAGTAGCGGCCCTGCTCGGTGAACTCGGTCTCGCCGTGCCGCACGAGCACGAGCCGCGTCGCCGTGAGGCTGGGTCGGGGCTCCCACGAGGCCGGCGCGGTGGTCGCGTCGTCGCCCGTCGTCCGCTCGGTGGCGGCGCGGGCGGCGACCCCACGGGCCCGGTCCCGGCCCGCGGCATCGTCGGCGCCGACCGCGCGGGGCGGCTCCACGATGCGGGGCGGATCGACCACCGGCCGGGCCGGCGCGCCGGCGGCCGCGTCCATCGCGGCGTTGGCCAGCCCGTCGGCGTGCCGGTTGCGCTCCCGGGGGATCCAGCTGAACCGGACGGCCGCGAACCGGGAGACCAGCTCGGCGGCCTGCGCGGCGAGCGGCCGCAGCCCGGCGTTCTTGATCTGCCAGCGGCCGCTCATCTGCTCGACGACCAGCTTCGAGTCCATCCGGGCGTCGACCTCGGTGGCCCCCAGCTCCGCGGCGGCCTCCAGACCGGCGATCAGACCCCGGTACTCGGCCACGTTGTTGGTGGTCACGCCGATCGACTCGGAACGCTCGGCGAGCACCTCGCCGGTCTCCGGGTCGCGGACCACGGCGCCGTAGCCGGCCGGCCCGGGGTTGCCCCGGGACCCGCCGTCGGCCTCGACGAGGACCACCCGTGACGCCATCGCGGTTACAGGCCCGACTCGTTGGTGCGCACCATGATCCGCCGGCACTCCTCGCAGCGGACCACCTCGTCCGGGGCCGCCTTGCGGATCCGGGCCAGGTCGGCGCCGGACAGCTCCAGGCGGCAGCCGCCGCAGCGGCCGGCCGTGAGCAGCGCGGCGCCGAGCCCGGTGTCCTCGCGGATCCGGTCGTAGAGCGCCACCAGGTCGCCGGGGAGGTCGGCGGCCAGCGGCTGCCGGGCGGAGCGCTTGAACTCCTCCTCCTTGGCGATCTCCGCGAGACTGTCGTCGCGGCGCTGCTCGGTGGCCGCCCGCTTCTCCCGCGCCTCGGCGAGCCGCTGCTCGACGCCGTCGAGCGCGCCCTGCGCGGTCTCCCGCTGCTCCATCAGCTCCAGTTCGGCGTCCTCCAGGTCGCCCTGCCGCCGGTTCAGCGACGCCAGCTCGTGCTGGAGCGCCTCCAGCTCCCGGGCGGGGCCGGTGCCGGCGGCGAGCCGGGCCTGGTCCTTCTCCTTGCGGGCCCGGACCTGGTCGACGTCCTTTTCCAGCCGGGCGATGTCCCGGTCGAGGTCGTCGACAGCCACCTGGGCGCGGACCCGCTCGTCCTCCAGCGCGGACAGCTCCCGGGCCAGCGCCTCCAGCTCGGCCCGCTCGGGCAGCGCGCGGCGCCGGTGGGCGAGCTGGGCGAGGGCGGTGTCGATCGCCTGGAGGTCGAGCAGGCGGCGCTGGACCTGGGGGTCAGCCTTCACGGTCGGGGCTCCTTGTCGTCCACGGCGGGTGCGGAAGCGTGCACGGTCCACGGGTCGGTGTCCAGGTCGGACACGAGCGTCTCGACGCCCGGCGCCTCCCGCAGGAGCGCGGCCAGGTCGTCCAGCCAGGGTCGCTCGGTCGCCCAGTGGGCGGCGTCGAGCAGGGCGGGGCCGCCGGCCGCGAGGTGCTCACCGGCCGGGTGGTGACGCAGGTCGGCGGTGAGGAAGGCGTCGGCCCCGGCGGCGGCCGCGTCGCCCAGGAACGCGTCGCCGGAGCCACCGCTCACGGCAAGCGTACGCACCGTCCGGCCCGGGTCGCCGGCGGCGCGGACGCCCCAGGCGGTGGCGGGCAGCACGGCGGCGGCGTGCCGGGTCAGCTCGGCGAGGGTCATGGGGCGGGGCAGCTCCCCGACGCGGCCGATCCCCCGACCCGGCCCGTACGCGGCCGAGCCGGGCGCGGGCGGGTGCAGCGGGCGCAGCCCGGTCAGCCCGAACCGGGCCGCGAGGGAGTCGGACACCCCGGGCGCCGCCACGTCGGCGTTGGTGTGCGCGACGTAGAGCGCCACCCCGGCCCGGATCAGCTGGTGGACGATCCGCCCCTTGTACGTCGTCGGCGCGACCGACGAGACCCCGCGCAGCAGCAGCGGGTGGTGCGCCACGATCATGTCCGCGCCGGCGTCGAGCGCCTCGGCGACGGTCTCGGGCACCACGTCCACCACGCAGAGCACCCGGCGAACCGGGGCGGACGGCTCACCGAGCACCAGACCGACCCGGTCCCAGTCCTCCGCCCAGACCGGCGGATACCGCCGCTCCAGCTCGGCCACCACGTCGGTGACCGTCGGCGCTGATCCGGTTGTGCTCACGGCGGGCCAGCTTACCGGCGTGTGCCGTGCCCGGCGGCCTCCCCCGCCGGACCGGGACCCGACGACCGTTCCGGCGGCGGCCCGGACCATGCGGCGGCCGGACCGCGGCGGGCCCGGACCTGCTGCGGCTCGCTCAGACCAGCGGGCAGGACCGCGCGCGCAGCGCGGTGAGGCCCACCTCCCAGGGGAACGCCTGCACGTGCTGCGCACCGGTCCCGGGCGCGTGCAGCGGGAAGACGTGATCGCCGAAGAGCACGGTCACGCCCCACTCGTCGAGCCGCGCGAGGCCGGCCCGGAACGCCGGGTGCGCGGCCATGGCGGCGTTCGTGAACGGCACCGCCACGATCGGTACGCCGAGACCCTGCGCCTCCACGAGCAGCCCGAGGGCCAAGGTGTCGGCGATGCCGGCCGCCCACTTGTTGACGGTGTTCACCGTGGCCGGGCAGACGATCATGGCGTCCGCGGGCGGCAGCACGTCCGGATCGGTCGGCTGCTTGTAGTGCGTCCGGACGGGGTGACCGGTCTGCCGGGCCAGGGCGGCCCGGTCGACGAACTTCGCCCCGTCCGGCGTGGTGACCACGCACACGTCCCAGCCGTCCTGCTGTGCCAGGTCGACCAGGTTGCCGACGTGCCGGGCCAGCGGCGAGCCGCAGGCGATGACGTAGAGCACCTCGCGGCGCCCGTTGCTGGAATGCGTGCCGGACATCACGCCGGCTCCGCGCTCATACCCCTACTCCCATGTGCTCAGCCAACTCCGCAATCGGCGAAGGCGGCGCACCACGTGTGCGACGAAGGATCTCGGACATCACCTCGTGCGAGATCGGCCGGCACCGGATGTCCGACGGCGCGAGCCGGTCGCCGCGCAGCAGCATCTCGCCGGCGTTGGCCACGTCGCCGATCTGGGCGTAGCCGCGGGCAAGGTCGAGCAGGTGGTGCGCGCGCCGCTCGGGCAGCAGCGCGTTGAACGCCGCCTCCTGGATGCGGAGCTGGTGCACCTCCACGGCCCGGCCGCCGTCGCCCAGCTCCACGGCCGCGGCGGCCCGGTGCAGTTCCACGTTGGTCGGGCCGAACGACGTCCAGTAGTGGTTCTGGTCGCTGCCGAGCAGGGTGGCCGCCTCCCGCGCGCCGCTGAGCAGGTCCTCCACGGTGGCGGAGTCGCCGATCCGCGCGGCGGCCATGGCCCCCTGGAGCAGCAGCATGCCGTAGACGCTGAGGCGCTCGGGCGAGGCGTCGTTGCCGCCGCCCGGCGCGAGCCGGTTGGCGATGGTGACGTTGAGCTCCAGCGCCGGACGGGCGCGGCCCATGGCGACCAGCGCGTTGCAGACCCGGGTGGTGGCGATGCCGGCCAGCAGCGGGTCGTCGGCGCGCTGGGCGACCGCCATCGACCGGTCGGCGGCCAGCCAGGCCAGGTCGCACTCGCCGAGCTTGCGCAGCACCGAGGAGGCGATCTGGTAGACCTGCCCGAGCAGGTGGGCGGCCGCGCGGGTCTCGTCGCCGCCGTAGCCGGCGTCGGCCGCCTGGGCGTCGCGCAGGAGCTTCGGCAGCGCGCGGGTGAGCATCCCGTAGCGGCCGTACTGGTAGGTGAGCCAGGCGTGGTTGACGGCCTTGCGCATGTCGGCCAGCGGCGGAGGGTACGGCGCCGCGTCGAAGTACGCGCTCATCGAGTCGTACCGCTCGAGGGCCGCCCGGATCTCCTCGACCTCGACCTGGTCGATGCAGTTCAACGCGTCGCTGCGCCGCTCCGGGTCCTTGCCGAGCAGCAGTTGCACGTCGACCTGGAGGATGTCGGCGATCTCGTAGAGGACCGAGAACTTGTCGAGCCGGCGTACGCCGCGCTCGACCTTGTCGACCCAGCTCTTCGACTTGCCCAGCCGGTCCGCGAACACCTGCTGCGACATCTTGCGCCGCCCGCGCCAGTAGGCCACCCGCCGCCCTATGGGTAACTCGTCCATCTCCCCATCCCTCCCCTGTGGCAGAACCGGTGGTGCCGGGCGGTGGCCGCGGGCGCGGTCGTGGTCGTTCTCAGGTTTTCGCTGGTCGCACAGCCTGTGCGTCAGTCGTACAGCCAATCCTCGTACTTTTCGTGCAAGTTGCACCAGCCGTTCGTCAACTCAACGACCGCGGGTCACGACAGTGACGGCGCTCTACGTAATGACGCGGGGGCCGTCCGGCCCGACGAGGGGAGATGGCACCAATGTGGGGGAACGTCGGCCCGCGGGTCGCGCAACTGTCGCCTTTGGAACGCGTCCGGCTGCGCCGGGTCGCGGTGCGCTACGCGGCGCACGGCTGGGAGGTGACCCCGGGCGCGTGCCTCGCCCGCAGCCGCTTCGTCTGCGGCCGTGCCGGCTGCCCCACGGTCGGGTGCCACCCGGCCCTGGAGAACTGGGAGCACGCGGCCAGCGCCGACCCGGCCCGGGTGGCGACGTGGTGGCGCACCCGTCCGCACGGCGTGCTGCTGCCCACCGGCCACGCGTTCGACGTGCTGGAGGTGCCCGCCCATCTGGGCCGGCTGGTCCTCGACGCGCTCCAGATCCACCCGGCCGGCACCGGCGTCCGCGGGCCCGTCCTGGTGACCCCCACCGGTCGCTGGATGTTCCTGGTCCGCCCGGGCGACCCACTCCGCCCGGAACTGGAGCACTGCTTCCACGTGGTGCGCCACGGGCCGGGCTCGTGGATCCCCGCGCCGCCGACCCGGCTGCCCGAGGGGGCCGTCCGCTGGGTGGTCGCGCCGGAGCAGGTCCGCTGGCAGCTGCCCGACTCGTACCTCGTGCAGAACACGCTCATCGACGCGCTACGGGCGACCGGTATCACCCTCACGTCGGACCTGCTCCCCGGTCACCTGCCACTCCCCCGCCGGGGCATGTGAGCGGCGGCTCCTGGCCGGCGCGAGGCGACATCTTCAGGGAAGGTGCTGTCTCGTTGTGGCACGAGGCGACATCTTCGGGGAAAGTGCCGCCTCCCGGAGGGAGACCGGCCGGCGGCAGCGACGTCCGGGGCCCCGTCCTCGTTGAGCACGGCGACGGCGCGGACCCGCGCCGAGGAGCGGGGAGATCATGTCCACGGACGACACCGCGCCGTACACGGGCGGCAGCGAGCCGCCGTACCGCAGCCGCCCCCGACGCCGCTGGGCTGGCACCCGTCCGGCCGGCTCGCGCCCCGGCCGCCCCCGGCCCACGGGCACCCGCCCGGCCGGCACCCACCGCCCCGTCCGCTGACCCCACTCTCCCGCGATCTTGCACTTCCTGCCCGGACATGACGGGCACTCCCGGACAAATCCCGGGCCGAAAGTGCAAGATCGCGGGGGTCGGCGCGGGTTCGCGGCGGTTCGCGCGGGTCAGGGGGCTAGCGGGAGCGTGCGGGAGTGCAGGAGGCGCCCGTTGTCGGTCACGACGGCGTGGGTGTGGCCGGGGAGCCGGTCGAGCCAGCCGACGCCGGGCGCGCCCATCGCCACGGCCGCCGTGGCGTACGCGTCGGCGAGCCCGAGGTCCGCGCCCACGACGGTCACCGACCGCAATCCGCGCGCCGGCTCACCCCGGCGTGGGTCCCGCACGTGGTGGCCGCGCTCGTAGACGCCCGAGGTCGCCACCGCGAGGTCGGTGCCGGTGAGCACGAGGCACGTGGCGCTCGCGTCCCAGGGGTGCCGTACCCCGATCCGCCACGGCCGCCCGGCCGCGGAGTGCCCCCGCGCCCGCACGTCCCCGCCGGCGTTCACGCAGTGGTTCGCCGCCCCGGCGGCCAGCAGCCGGTCAGAGGCCACCTGGGTCGCCCAGCCCTTGACGTACCCGGAGGGGTCGAGCCGGCCGGTGGCGTACGCGTCGAAGTAGCCGTCGGTGACGCCCCACAGCTCGGCGCAGGTGGCGAGCACCGCCCGGAAGTCCGCGGACGCCTCGGAGAGCAGCAGCTCCCCCCGGTCGAAGCGGTTTACCTCGCTGTCCTCCCGGTACGTGCTGAACCGCGCATCCACCTCGCGCATCCAGTCGAACACGTCGTCGGCGAGGCCGTTCAGCGTGGCGGGGGGCAGGTCGTCGGCGAGGTCCAGGCTGATGGCCGTACCCATGACCTGCGCGACGCGGCGCAGGCCGGGCCGGGTGAGCGGCGCCGTCACGCCTGCTCGATGGCGGCCCGCAGCGAGCGCCGGTACGACTCGCTGGTCTCGGTGGCGCCCGAGACGGTGTCCAGGTCGGCGCCCTGCTTGCGCACCACCTCCCCCGACGTGCCGTTGTACGCGCGCCGCACGTCGTCGCTGTGCCGTTCGGTCTCCCCCGGCCCGCTGGGCAGCTCCAGCGTCAGCGCCTCGACGATCCGGTCGCCGTTCAGGACGATCTGCACCTGGACGTTGCCGTACTCGTTCTCGACGATCGGGCCGCTCACCCGGCGGGTGCTGGGCTGCTGGGGCGGCTTGCTGGTGACCCGCGGCGCGGGCGCCCTCGTCGTGGTGGGACGGCCGGCCGGCGTCCGGGTGGCGCTGCGGCTCGGTCGGGGGGAGGTCGTGGCGACACCGGTTGCCGCGGTGGTGGGTGACGGGGCGGCCGCGTCGGCCGGCGGCGCGCCGCTCGGTGTGGGGCTGGCGGGCGCGGCGGCCGGCACCTCCTGGGCCGCCTGGCTGGTGCCCGGTGAGCCCTTGAGCACCACGAGCGCGGTGGTGCTGGCCGCCAGGCCGGTGATCGCGAGGAACGCGCGACGCATGGGGAGTCGTCCTTCTACAGCTCGAAGGTGGCCAGGTGGATCTGGCGGCGGGGCACGCCCGCCCGGCGCAGGGCGCGCAGCGACTGTTCGACCAGCCCGGGCGGCCCGCAGAGGTAGACGTCCCGGCGGGTCAGGTCGGGCACGAGCCGACGCAATCCCTCCGGGCTGAGCACCTGGCGCGGGCCGGGATCGTCGCGGGAGCCGATCACGTACCAGACGTCGGTGCCGCGCGCCTGCGCCAACCAGTCGAGTTCGCGGTTGAGCAGCACGTCGGCCGGTGTGCGGGCGCGGTAGACGAGGGCCGCGCCGGGTGGCAGCTCCTCCAGCATGGCCCGTATCGGGGTGATCCCGCTGCCGCCGGCGATCAGCAGCGCCCGGTCCCGGACCCGGTGCGCGGCCGTGAAGGTGCCGGACGGCCCCTGCGCCCAGACGCGGGTCCCCGGGTCGAGGTCACGCAGGTCGGCGGTGTGCGTGCCGACCACCTTGACGGTGATGCGCAGCCACCGGTCGTTGGCCGCCGCGGAGACGGAGAACGGGTGCGACTGCCACCAGCAGCCGCGGGTCAGAAAGCGCCAGCGGAAGAACTGCCCGCCGAGCAGGTCGAGCCGGTCCAGCCGGTCCCCGCTGAGGTAGACGGAGACCGTGTCGGGGCTCTCGGCCACCACGTCGGCGACGCGGAGCCGGTGCCGGAGGTTGAAGCGGAGCGGCACGACGACCCGGCCCCACACCAGTGCCGCGACCACGCACGCGTACAGGGCGATCCAGCCGGTGCGTACCGGGCCGGGGTGGAAGAGCTGGGCGCCGTTGCTGAACTGGTGGCCGAACCCGAGCAGCAGCACCAGGTAGCTGGCGCGATGCAGCAGGTGCCACAACTCGTACGGCAGGGCCGTGCGGATGGCGCGGACGCTCGTGAACCCGACGAGCACCAGGACGCCGGTGGCCACGAACGCGGCGACCATGTCCTCGTAGTCGCGCAGCAGCACGCCCGCCTCGGTCACCACGGAGTGGCCGCGCAGCCCGGCGTACCCGAGCAGGATGAGCGACAGGTGCGCGAGCACCGCGACCAGCAGGGTGGCGCCGACGTCGCGGTGCCACCGGCCGAGCCGCTCACCGCCGATCCACCGTTCCAGCACCGGCAGCCGGCTCATCATGAGCACCTGCACGAGCAGCAGGTAGCCGGCGACCAGACCGGTGATCCGGCCCGCCGCCGTGAGCGTGGCGGCCGTGGAGCGCAGCGACCCGGCGGGCGTGTCCAGCCACCAGGGCAGGACGCTGGCCAGCAGGCCGACTCCGAGCAGCACGGCCAGCAACCGCCGGCCGCCGGGCCCGCGCCGCGCCGGGACCGGCGGTGGTACGGGCGCGGCGGGCCGGCCGCCGTGCCGGGACGGGGACCCGGTACGGCGGCCGGTGGCCTGGATCTGCTGGTACGTCACGCGTACAGCTTCATCGGGGTGAACTTCTGCCGGGGGAAGATCTTGTCCACCTCCGCGTTGGTGAGCCCGAAGCGGCCCTGCGCGACGGCGCCGTAGACGTTGAACATGTTGTTGTACTCGGGTACGTCGCCGGAGTCGAGATCGTTCAGTCCGTTCCAGGTGCCGAGCAGCGAGCCGGCCAGCTTGCGCCCGGAGAGCAGGGTGACCACCCCGCCGTGACCGTGGTCGGTGCCGCCGCTGTTGGACGCCACCCGGCGCCCGAACTCGCTGGAGACCATGACGGTCACGTCGGCGGCCCGCGGGCCGAGGTCGGTGAAGAACGCGGCCATCGCGCTGGCCAGCTCGCCGAGCCGCCGGTGGAGCTGGCCGCCCGAGCGGGTGCCCTGGTTCTCGTGGGTGTCGTAGCCGCCCATGCCGACCGTCGCCACGCGTACGTTGGCCCCGCCCTTGATGAGCTGCGCGAGCTGCTGGAAGGCGTACCCGACGCCCTCGTACGTCACACCCTCGGCCGGCTGGTACGGCTTGGCGGCGAGCTTCTGCGCGGTGGCCAGCGCGCCGAGCCCGGACTGCACGGCCTCCTCGACGGGGTGGTTGATGCCGGTGAACAGGCCCCGGATCGCCTTCTCGGTGGCGGCCCGGTAGCGCTCGTCGCCGTTGAGCCGCAGCGAGCCCACGCTGTTGAGCGCCAGCGCGCCGTTCGTGCCGACCAGCGACCGGGGCAGGGTGCTGCCGATGCCCACGCTGCGGAACGCGGTGCCCTTGCCGAGCGTGTCGACGAGGCTGTCCAGCCAGCCCCGGCCGCCGGTCTCGTTGGGCAGGCCGCCCAGGTTGCAGGCGTCCGCGGCCTGGAAGTGGCTGCGGGAGAGGCGCTCGTCGGAGACCGCCGGGACGAAGCCGAGCTGTCCCGACTTGAGCCAGGGCTCCAGCGGCTTGAACGCGCTCGTCAGCTTGAAGCCGCGGCCCAGCGCAAGGGAGTCCTCGCCGAGCAGGAGGTCGGGGCGGGCCTTGGCGAGCACCGGGTCGTCGGCCGGCGCCACGAGGCTCAGCCCGTCCAGGCCGCCGTAGAGGAAGACGTGGATGAGCGTGCCCGTCTTCGTGGCGGCGAACGACGCCGAGGTGGTCACGAACTGGGCGGTGGCGAGCGCGGTGGCGGTGGCCGCCGCGCCGGCCACGAACGTACGCCGGGTGACCCCGCGCCCGTCCTGCTGGGCCTCCTCCAGGTCCTCGAGCCGGCGGTAGCGGTCCCGCTCGGCGGCGTTCTCTGCGGCCACGACGTCGGCCTCGGCGCGCAACAGCGCCTCGGCGGGGTTGTCCGCGAGCCGCCGCAGGTCGGGGCATTCGGGGTGCAGGGGGTAGGTGTACACAGTCTTCTCCATCGGGTGCCTCACCGGAGGTGGTGCTGGGGGGACGCGAGGATCGCCCGCGCGACGGCGGTGATGGCCCCGTTGAACGTCGCGTCGACCCTGGCGGACGCCGGCACGCCGGCGATGCCGAGGATCAACGCCTTCTCCCGCGCCGTCAGCTTCTGGTGCACCAGCCGCGTGGCGAGCGCGTCCACGTACGCCCCGGCCGTGGCCGGGGGCTTGGCGACCAGCCGCTCCGGCTTCACGTACGTGAACTGGGTGCGGTAGCCGGCGACGAGTTCCCCGGCCTCGTTCCAGCCGTTCACCATGGCGCCGGCCGAGGTCCAGGCCACGTAGACGTCCGGATAGCCGTCCGGGGTGGGCTGTCCCATCGGGTACTGCCCGAGTTCCCGCAGCTTGTCGGAGATCTGCCGCAGGCCCCGGGCGAACGGCGTCCGGCGGTTGTCGCCGTCGTCGTTCTTCGCCGACGCCTCCGGCGAGACACCGAGCGTGCGGTACGTGCCGACCAGGTACTCCATCGGCCGGCGGACCTTCTGCCCCACGGCGGCCCAGAACTCCGAGGAGCTGAACAGCGTCATGAGCAGCGGCTTGATCATTCCCTTGTTGACGGTGTACGTCTTCGCGAGCCGGTCGACGAGCGACTTCGGCGGCGTGTCCGAGACGAACCGGGTGGCCAGGCTCTGGGCGACGTACCGGGCGGTCGAGGGATGCAGCGCGATGTAGGTGATGTACGCGTCGATCGCCGCGTCGGCCTTCTTCGGGTCCTTCGAGTTGTTGGCGTGGGTGAAGCCGAGGATCTTCACCTTGCCGACGTAGTGCCGGTCGGCGCGGAAGACGTACTTCCCGTCCTCGACGCCGCGGCCGGTCTGGAGCAGGGCCGCCTGGCGGACGTCCTTCTCGGTGTAGCCGCCGTCGACGCCCACCGAGTAGAGCTCCAGGTTCTCCCGGGCCAGGTTCTCGTTGACCGCGTCGGCGCGGGACTCGTTCTGGTTCAGGTAGAGCAGCAACGCCGGGTGCTTGTTCGCGGCGATCAGCATCTGCGGGTAGCTGCCGAGGGCGTGCGCCCGCACCACGTCCCGGTCGAACGCGTTCCGGTAGACCTCGCCGCCGTCGAACTCGGCGGCGACGTGCAGGAAGTCGTTCCAGAAGTCGACCATCACCTCGAACAGTTGCCGCTTCGACCAGATCTGCCGGGCGAGGGTGGCGTCGACCAGCTCCCGCTCCGGCTGGGCGCCCCGCTCGTTGAGCTGGTCCCGCTGGTCGCGAAGCTGCTGCACGGAGAGCTTGAGCGAGGGCAGTTCGGCGAGCTTCAGCTCGGCCGGGCTCGGCTCGATCCGGTCCGGATCGAGCTGCTGGCGGATCCAGGCGTCGATGCCGAGCCGGCGGATGTCGGCGACCACCTGGGGCGTGGGGCCGAAGGTGGCCCGGCGGGCCAGGTGGAGCACCGGGTCCTTGGCGAGGACGGTCTTCACGGTCACCTTCGTGCCGGCGGCAGCGGCGGCCGGCCCCGCGAACGTCCGACCACCGGCCGGGGCGTTCTTCTTCAACGCCGCGCCGGCCCGGGAGCCCATGTAGCTCTCGTTCTGCTCGGTGTAGGTGCGCACCGTGCTCGGCTGCTGGCCGCTGGGGCGGGCGGCCGTGCCGTCGGTCACCGTGGTGCCGGTGGCGTCGCCGACCACGTCCTCGCCGAACAGGCCACGCACCTGCGGGCTCATGGCCAGGGCGGCGCCGCCGGCGACCACTGCGGCCGTGCTGCCGAGCGCCACGAGGGCCCGCCGGCGGCCGACGCCGCGCGGCTCGCCCTCATCGTCCAGATCGGGCAGTCCGGTGCCGGCCGAGCGGGCGGGGACCGGCTGGCCGAGCCCCTCGGGGCCCACCCACTGTGGTCCGCGCGGCCCCGGGGCGGGGTGGCCGGCGTGGGGGTACGAGATCCGTGGGTCGCCCTGCGTCGGGTAGCCGTGCGGGTCGGGAAGGGGCGAGTCGTACCCGTACGGTGCGGCGGCGCCCGGGTCGAGGTAGCCGCCCGGGGTGGGGTGCTGGGGTCCGCCCCAGCCGCGGTCGTCCCGGGGTGGACGCGGTGGCACGTTCTGGTCGGCCATTTACCAATCTCGTTTTCTGCGAATGGCGCCGGCACGGCTGCGATCGGGCAGAACAGCAGGTGCGGCGGCATGCCTGAGGAGTTGCTACGGGACGGTAACCGTGGGGTTCAGGGCCGACAAGACACCGTGGGAAGCGCTCCTCGGGGCACTTAAGACAGCCCTCAACGCCGGTGCCGCCGACCGCCGCGCGTGGGCGCCCGACACGATCCCTCCGAACAGGGCGTACGCGCCCCCGGACGACGCGGACGTGACGTTTCCGCCGCAGGCGACGCTTCCCGCTCCGTTCCCGGCCACAGGCAAACTTAAGGTCCGGATAACCCCGTGCTGAGGTGCCCCGGTCGGGGCACGCGACCAGCGGATCGACCGGTCGCCCGCGTGGGCGTCAAAAGGACCGGCAGGGGGCGGCGTGAGCCGCCGCCGCAGCGGGTATGCCGCCGGACCGCTGAACGCGTGAGGGGAAGGCACCGCCATGCTCAGCAAAGAAGATCAGCGCAGGTTCGAACAGATCACCCGCCAGCTGCGGGAGAGCGACCCGGCGTTCTTCGCGCGGTTGGATCACCGGGCACGCGGTCGCCGCGGCCGCTACCTGATGCTGTTGACCATCGTGCTCTGGGCCGCGCTCCCGGCGATGACCGTGCTCGCCGGGCGGCTGGCCGGCGCCATCTGCGCCGTGGTGCTGGTGGCCAACGCGGTGCTCATGTGGCGGTTCCGCCGCCGCTGGCTATGACCGCCCGCACCGGCCGCCGGCGCACCCGGCGCCGGACCGGGCCGGTCGCGGGCACCGCGGCCGGACCGCTTCGGGCCGCGCTCGGTGCGGGCACAGCCGGACCGCTTCGGGCCGCGCTCGGTGCGAGCACAGCCGGACCGCTTCGGGCCGCGCTCGGTGCGGGCACGGCCGGGCCGCTTCGGGCCGCGCGTGCCGCGTTCGGTCCGGGCGGTGCGGGCACGGTTGGGCCGTGGCCTTTCGCGTCGGCCGGCGCCCGGTCATCCGCCGAAGGCGCGGTAGGCCCGGCGCAGCCGTTCCAGCAGGCCGGGCCCGCCGATGGCCGGAGCCGGCGGACCGAGCTGTCGGAGCAGCAGGTCCGGCCCGGTGGCGAGGCTGGGCGGTCGGTCGGGCAGCGGCACCGGCGGCAGCCAGAACCGGTCCAGCGCCTCGTCCAGGGGCGCGGCCGGCAGGGTCGCGAGCACGCGGGCCGCACCGGCCGGCGGGCCGTCCGCGGCGTCGGCGACGTCTCCGTCCGGTTCGGACGATGCCGCAGCCGCGGCGCCGGTGGCCGCGGCCCGGAGGGCCCGGAGCCGGCCGAGCAGCTCGGACCGGCCGCGTCCGCGCCAGTGCAGCAGCGCGAACGGGTCGGCGTCGAACGCCTCGGCCAGCAGGTAGAACGTGGCTGCCAAGTGCTTGCACGGCACCGCGAAGTCGGGGCAGCTGCACCGCTGGGTCAGCTCGTCGACACCGGCCGGGAACAGCGGCGCGCCCGCGGTCGCGAACAACTCCTCCAGCTCGGGCGGCAGGTCGCCGGCGAGCAGCCGGGCGCTGAAGAACGCCTGGGCGGCCAGCTCCGCCTCGATCCGGTCCCAGAACTCGGCCGGGAACGCGGCCAGTCCGATGTGGACGTCGTACGGCCGAGGCCGCGAGCCCTGCACGACCGCGCTCACCGCGCCCGGCGCGATGTCGAGGCGTACCACCTGGCCGGCCCGCGCGTACGACCGGCCGCGGGTGAGCCGGGTGCCGAGGGCGAACGACTCCAGCACCTCGAGGAAGCGCCGTGACCACCAGGACTGGCCGATGGCGCCCCGGGTGCTGCGCGCCCTGAGGCCGCCGTCCACCCGGCGGGGCCGGCCGTAGTCGGCGAATCTGCCGTTCGGCGTCGCGCCCGCGTCGCCCGTGGTCTGCTCGCTCACTCGACCACCGCCCCCGCCTCCAGCGCGAACAGCTCCCGCAGTTGCGCGGTCGACAGCTCGGTCACCCACTGCTCGCCGGCGCCCACCACGCGGGCCGCGAGGCTGCGCTTGTCGGCGATGAGAGCGGCCACCTTCTCCTCGACGGTGCCGGCGCAGACGAACTTGCGGACCTGGACCCGGCGGCGCTGGCCGATGCGGAACGCCCGATCGGTGGCCTGGTCCTCGACGGCCGGGTTCCACCACCGGTCGACGTGCACCACGTGGTTCGCCGCGGTCAGGGTGAGCCCGGTGCCGCCGGCCTTCAGCGACAGCACGAAGATCGCCGGGCCGTCCGGGGACTGGAACCGGGTGACCATGGCGTCCCGGTCGGCCTTGCCGACTCCGCCGTGCAGGAACAGCACCTCGCGGCCGAAGCGGGCGGAGAGGTGGCCGCGCAGCATCCCGCCGAACTCGGCGTACTGGGTGAAGAGCAGCGCCTTCTCCCCCGCCGCGAGCACCTCCTCCAGGATCTCCTCGAGCCGGGCGAGCTTTCCCGAGCGGCCGTCCAGCGGCGACCCGTCGCGCAGCAGTTGGGCGGGGTGGTTGCAGACCTGCTTGAGCCGGGTCATGGTGGCGAGCACGAGGCCGCGCCGCTCGATGCCCTCGCTCGACTCGATCTTCGCGAGCATGTCGTCGACCACCGCCCGGTAGAGCGAGGCCTGCTCGGCGGTGAGGTTGCAGACGACGTCCATTTCCAGCTTCTCGGGCAGGTCCGAGATGATCGAGGAGTCGGTCTTGAGCCGGCGCAGCACGAACGGGCCGGTGACCCGGCGCAGCCGCTCGGCGGCCTCGGCGTCGCCGTGCCGTTCGATCGGCTCGGCGTACCGCTTCTTGAACGCCGCCGCCGGCCCGAGCAGTCCGGGGTTCACGAACTGCATGATCGACCACAGGTCGGCGAGCCGGTTCTCCACGGGCGTGCCCGTGACGGCCACCCGCTGCCGGGCCGGCAGCGCCCGGACCGCCTCGGCCTGCCGGGTGGACGCGTTCTTGATGGCCTGCGCCTCGTCCACCACCACGCGGTGCCAGTCGATGCCGGCCAGCGCCACGGCGTCACGGGCCGCCACCGAGTAGGTGGTGAGGACGAGGTCGGCGTCGTGCGCGGCCGCCGTGAACTCCTCGCCGCGCGCGCGTTCGGCGCCGTGGTGCACGTGTACGCGCAGCTCCGGCGTGAACCGCGCCGCCTCCCGCTGCCAGTTGCCGACCAGCGACATCGGGCAGACCAGCAGGGTCGGGCCGGCCTCCGGCGGGTCACCGGCGAGCAAGGCGAGGAGCTGTACGGTCTTGCCCAGCCCCATGTCGTCGGCCAGCACCCCGCCCAGGCCGAGCGACTGGAGGAACGCGAGCCAGGCCAGCCCCCGCCGCTGGTACGGGCGCAGCGTGCCGCGGAACGCCGGGGGCGGGTCCAGCGGGGTGAGTCGCCGTTCCACCGCACCGGCGAGCAGGTCGCCGAGCGCCCCGTCGGCGGTCACCTCGAGCACCGGTAGCGCGGCGTCGTCCTCACCGGCGGTGAGGCCGAGCCGCAGCAGGTCGGCGACGGTCAGCTCCCCGGCCGAGCGGAGCAGCCGCAGCCCGGCCGCGAGCCGCTTCGGGTCCAACTCGACCCAGCGACCGCGCAGCCGCACAAGGGGGCTCTTCAGCGCGGCGAGCGCCGCCAGTTCCTCGGCCGTGAGCGGCTGGTCGCCGAGGGCCACCTCCCAGCGGTAGTCCACGAGGGCGTCGAGCCCCACCCCGCCCGTGCTGCCGGCCACGGTGCCCGGCGCGGTACGGCCCCGCGCCCGCAGCCGGGCGCCCAGCCGGGACGACGGCCGTCGCCACCAGGAGGGCACGAGCACCCCGAACCCGGCGGCGTGCAGGACCGGGGCGCCCTCCCGGAGGAACCGGTGGGCGCCGTCGACGTCCAGCTCCAGCGCCTCCGGAGCCGCCGTGCGCAGCGCCGGATCGAGGTCGGGCCAGAGCCGGCTGGCCCGGCCCAGCTCGGCGAGCAGCGTCTCCTGCGGGCTCCCCGCCCGGCCCGCGAGCGCGGTCAGCGCACCCGGATCCCGCCAGACCCGTCCCGCGTCCACGTGGAGGCTCGGCTCGTCCGCCGCCTGGAGCCCGAACTCCAGCCGCCACCGCCCCGCGCCCGTCGGAGACTCCCCGCGATCTTGCGCATTCGGCCCCTGCTTCGCGTGATTTGTCTGGTTTGCCGGGGCAGAAACTGCAAGATCGCGGGAGTCGGAAGGGGCCGGGACCGTCACCAGGACCGGTTCGGTGATCTCGTCGGCGGGTGGTTCGACCAGCCGGAAACTGGCCCGCACCGCGCCGCCGGCCGCGTCGCGCTGCCAGGCGTCCAGCTCGGTACGGAGGGTGGCGAGCGCCGCGGGCTCGGCCGTGAAGTCCCGGTGCGGACCGGCGAGCGCCGCCAGCCAGGCCGGCAGCGCGCCGCCCGGGCGCACCCCGCGGGCCAGCGCGGTCTCCGCGAGAGCGGCCCGGGCCGCCGCGTCGGTGAGGGCGTCCAGCGCGTCGGCGACCAGGTCGCCCGGGACGGCCTCCGGGTCGGCGGCACGGGCGGCCGGCGGCAGGGCCAGCGCGAGCGAGCGGGCCCAGCCGGCGTCGGTGCCCGTAAGCAGCGGCCGCCACACCGCCCGCGCCGCGACCCCGTCGCCGTCCTCGGGCGCGCCGACGACGAATGGCGACCCGCCCTTCTGACGGCCGCTCGCGACTGCGACGACCGGCCGGGCGACCGACCCGGAGGCCGTCCCGGGTGACCTGGTCGCCGACCCGGGAACGCCGGGGGACGCGCCGGCCGCCGGGACGGGCGCGTCCGTCACACCGGGCAGGACCCGACCCCGCGCCACCAGGTCGGTGGCGAGGTCGGCCAGTTCGGCGAGGTGGCGCAGGGTGGCCCCGGGCACCGCCGGAAGCTCGGTCAGGGCCGCCAGCAGCGGCAGGGCGGCGTCCGGCGCGTACCGCAGGACGGGCACGCGCCAACCGGCGAGGGTGACCCGGCCGCGGGCCCCGGCCACGACGGCGGTCCGGACCAGTTCGGGCGAGTCGACGGGTGCGCCGGCCCGGGTGGGCAGGGCGAGGCGCACGGTGTCGAGCCCGGCCGGCTCGGCGACCTCGGCGAGCACGGCGGCCAGGGTCGGGTGGTCGGCGGCGAACGGGTGGGGGCGCTCGCGGGGCGCCCGGCCGGGCCGGCGGGGCACCTCCGTGGGGAGCGTGCTGTCCTCCCCCCACACGGCGAGCGCCGGGTCGCCGGACGCCCCGGGCAGCCACAAGCCGTGGATGACCAGCACCTGCTCCCCCTCGTCGACGCCCGGGCCCAGGATAGGCGGCTCCGGCCGGCTACCGTCGTCGCCATGGTCGACCTGCTCGTGATCGGCGGGCTCGGGGTGGACGTGCGCGTCCGGGTGCCCGCGCTCGCCGACGCGGACCGGTCAGATCGCTCCCGTGCTGCCGTCGGTCAGCTCCCGCAGGATGTCCGCGTGGCCGGCGTGCCGGGCCGTCTCCTCGATCATGTGCACCAGGATCCAGCGCAGCGACACCTCGCCGAGCTGCGGCTGCGGCACCACGTGGTCGAGGTCGTACCGCCGGGCCACCTCGCGGGACCGGGCGCACGCCCGCTCGTAGTCGGCGACGAGACCGTCGACGGTGTCCTCGGCGGTCACGGTGAAGCTCGCGTCCCCGTCCGCCTCCCCGGTGCGGAAGACCTCGCCGGGCCCGGGCTCGAGCAGCACCGGGAACCAGTTGTGCTCCACCATCGTGAGGTGCTTGACGAGGCCGGCGAGGGTGGTGGCCGAGGGCACCAGCCGGCGGGACGCGTCGGTGTCGGAGAGCCCGCGCACCTTGCGCAGCACGACGCTCCGGTGGAAGTCGAGGAACGCTTCGAGCACGGCCCGTTCGTCGCCCGTGCGCGCCAGCACCGGGGCGAGCGTGGGGTCGATCGCCATCTCCGCCATGTCGGGAATCTAGCCGCGTCGGCTCCCGGGCGCTGCCCGCTATCCGCTGCGCGGCCCCGCCCGGGAGGGCAGGATGGGCGCATGGCCTCAACCGTGGAGATCCCCCTCGTGGGCGGCGCGGCCGACGGGCAGCACGTCACCGTCGAGTTGGACAGCAACGGCCGCCCACCGCTGACCCACCACCACATCGGCTCGGGGGGCCTGGCCGAGGCGCAGATCTACGAGCTCGAGTCCGCGGGCGACACGGCCCAGCAGTGGCAGTACCACTGGCGCGGCCCCGCCGTGTGAGTCAGGCGCGGGTGAGGGTCCGGGCCCGCAGGCTCTCCAGCACCGCCCGGGTGACCTGCGAGGTGCCCCGCGCCTGGTCACAGACCTCGGCGACCCGCCGGGCCGTGGCCTCGGCGCGCTCCTCCCGCTCGTCCCACAGCCGGTCGACCTCGGCGAGCAGCGGGCCCTCCACCTCCCGCTCCACACCGCGCAGCGCCGGCACGCCGAGCCGCTGCGCCAGGTCGAAGACCTTGCCGGCGTACGGCAGCGGAAGGAACGGCGTGCCCACCATGGCGGCGAAGATGAGGAAGTGCAGCCGCATGCCGACGGCCAGGTCGAAGTGGCGCATGAGCCCGAGCACCTGCTGGGGCGAGTAGGTGCCGTGCAGGATCCGGCCCCGTTCCGCGGCGATCATGTGGGAGAGCACGCCGTGCGAGTGCCGGATGTCGTCCCGCTCCATCGGCACGAAGAGGACGTACGCGTCGATCCGGTGCACCAGGAAGTCGCCGATCTGCGCGAGCAGCCGGTGGTAGCCGTCCACGTCGAGCCGCTCGGCGGCCCGGCCCGGCTCCCGGACGCTCATCCCGACGAGTCGGCTGCCCGCCGGCACGCCCTCCTCGCGGAGCAGTTCGGCCGGGAACTCCTCCGGCTCGAGCAGGAACGCCGGATCGGCGGTGACCGTGATCGGGTTGACGAGGCCGGCCTCCTCGAGCACCATCCGCGACTCCTGGTCGCGGACGGTCACCTGGGTGGCGCTGGCCAGCGTCTCCCGGACCATGCCGGTGTCGACCCCGTCGCTGAGCGGCCCCACCCCCACCGCGTACGTGATCACCGGCAGGCCGCGCTCCTGGGCGACCCGGACCACCCGCAGGTAGCGGCGCGCCTCCCGGTCGTAGAGGATGCCGCCGCCGCCCAGGATGAGCAGGTCGAGCTGGGCCAGCACCAGCGCGGAGTCGGTGCGGCTGACACCCTCCCAGGGCACCGCCTCCACGTCCGGGTGGGCCACCCGGGTCTGGGCGGGGTTGCGGGAAAAGACGATGATCCGGGCGTTCGGCTCCTGTTGGCGCAGATCGGTCAGGAGGCCGGTGAGGATCGCCTCGTCGCCGAGGTTGCGGCCACCGTACGAGCCCAGCACGCCGATGGTCAGTCCGGCGCCATGCGTCATCCGTCGCTCCTCCCGGGTGCGTCGGCGCGGCTTTCCCCCTGGGCCGGTGAACACTCCTCAATCCGACCTCAGCGCGGCCTCAGCCCTCCGGCGGACCCGCGGTGACCGGCTTGGCCATCTGCTGCGCCGTCACGCGGAAGCCGAGGCTCTCGTAGAGCCGTATGGCGACCGTGTTCGTTCCGAAGACGTTCAGACCGAGCTCGGGCACGCCGAGCCGGGCCAGTTCGGCCTCCACGAGCTGGATCATCCGCCGCGCGTAACCGCGCCCGCGGTGCTCCGGGTGCACCTCGATGTTGTGGATCCAGGCCCGCCCGGTGCCGGGCGGCGCGTCGGTGGCGGCGGCCGCCCCGGGCAGGGTGACCCAGATCCACCCGACCGCCACCCCGTCGACGCGGGCGACCCGCAGCAGCACCTCCTCGCTGGCCGCCCCGCCGGGCAGCAGGTCGCGGATCGAGTCGGCGGCCCGGTCGAGAGCCTCGGCCGCGGACACCGCGCGGTGCCGCACCAGCTCCTCGGCGTACGACCGCTGCAACGGCCCGAGCAGCGGCTCGAGTTCGGAGGCGGTCATCGGGGTGAGCGTCACCGTCATGCAGCACCGGCCTTCCTGGGTCAGGCCCCGCCCGATGGCGCGACGGCGACCAGGCGGGACACGAACGCGGACACCACCTCGTCGGCGTCGAACCCGGCGTCGACCGAGGTGGTCAGCAGGTCGAGCAGGAGCCCGTCCACCGCGTAGTGCAGCAGAGCCACCTCGAAGGCGCCACCCGGCAGCCCGGCCGCCACGTGGAACGTCACGTCGTCGCGGAAGCCCCGGCGCAGCGTGTCCTCGAGGATCCGGGCCAGGTCGGGCCGGCGTACCGCCTCGATGCGCAGCTCGAACAGCGCCCGGGTCAGCTCGGGTTGCCGGGTGGTGCGCGCGACGACGTAGCGGACGTAGTCGGTGACCAGCTCCAGCGAGGGCTCCCGGCCGGCGAGCGCGGCAAGGACCTCCTCGTCCGGCGCGAACCGTTCCATGATCCGCTCGCCGAGCGCGCCGAGCAGGGCGTCGCGGGAGCGGAAGTAGTTGGAGGCGGTGCCGACCGGCACGCCGGCCTCCGCGTCCACCGCGCGGTGGGTGAGGCCCCGCGCCCCGGTGGCGGCCAGCACGCGCAGGCCCGCGTCGGCGAGGGCCGCCCGCCGTTCAGGGTTCCGTGCCACGAGAAAGACCCTAGCAAAACCACGACAGCTGTTGTACTTTGAACCACGACATCAGTAGTGATTGCAGGGAGATCCCGCTTGCGCAAGCTCGTCTACTACGTGGCCAGCACCCTCGACGGCTTCATCGCCGCGCCCGACGGGTCGTTCGACTTCTTCCCGCTCATGCCCGAGCCCGACGTCCTGGCCCACATGGTCGCCACGTACCCCCAGACGTTTCCCACCTTCGCCCACGCCCAGGTCGGCATCGACCGGCCGGAGGGCCGGTTCGACGCCGTGGTGATGGGCCGGGGCACCTACGAGCCCGGGCTCGCCGTCGGCGTCACCAGCCCCTACGCCCACCTCCGGCAGTACGTCTTCTCCCGCACCCTGCCCCCCGCCGCGGAACCGGAGGTCGAGATCGTTCCCGACGACCCGGTCACGTTCGTCCGCGCCCTGAAGCGGCAGGACGGCAAGGACATCTGGCTTGCCGGCGGCGGGCAGCTCGCCGGTCACCTCCTGCCCGAGGTCGACGAGCTGATCGTCAAGCTGAACCCGATCGTGGCCGGCAGTGGCATCCCGCTCGTCACCCGGGACTTCGACCCGCGGCGCTTCACCCTGGTGGAGGCGCGACCGTTCGACAGTGGACTGGTGATCCTGCGGTACGCCCGACCGGAGGGCGACCCGGGTAGCGACGGGTGACGATGATGGCCGGGTGAGGATCGCGCACGTCAGCGACAGCCACCTCGCCAACATCGAGGGCGTGGCCACCTCCGTGGGCACCACCGTGGCGCTGCTGCGTGCCGCCGGCCACTCCGTCACGCTGCACGCGCCCGGCCCCGTCCCGCGATGTCGGCGGCGGCCGGGCGAGCTGCCCTCGGTCCCGGTGCCGACCCGGCCGTACCGGCTGGCCCTGCCCCGCCTCCCGGACGCCGCCGTGGACGTGGTGCACGTACACACCACCGGTCCCGTCGGCGTCGCCGGCCTGCGGTACGCGGCCGCCCGCAACCTGCCCGTCGTGTTCACCTGGCACACCGACCTCATCGCGTACGCGGCGCACTACCCCGAGGTGCCGATCGGGGCCGCGTACGCCGGGCTGCGGCTCGGGCTGCGCTGGGGGGCGCGGGACCTGTGGGCGCTGGCCCGTCCCGGTGCGGGCCGGCAGGCCCGGCTCGCGGAGCTGGGCCGGTGCCTGCTCGCGCACATGGACGTGCTGCTCGCCCCGTCGCCGAAGACCGCGACGGCGATGGCGCCGATGGCCGGGCGTACCCCGATCGCGGTGCTGCCCACACCGGTCGCGCCACCGGCCCCCGACGCCGACGACCGTCGGCGCCTGCGGGCCCGGCTCGGCATCCCGGCCGACGCGCCGGTGCTGCTCGCCGTGGGCCGCGCGTCGGCCGAGAAGGATCCGGAGCTGCTGCTCGCGGCGTTCGCCCGGGCACGGCGCGCGCTGCCGGCCGCCCGCCTGGTGCTGCTCGGCGTCCGGGGCAGCGGGCGGCCCCTGCGCCGGTCCGCGTGCCGGCTCGGCGTCGCCGACGCGCTGCACCCGCTGCGCCCGGTTCCACGCGACCGGGTCGGCGCGTACTACCGCGTGGCGGACGTGCTCGCGTTCGCGTCGACCACCGACACCCAGGGGCTCGTGCTCGCGGAGGCCGAGGCGTACGGGCTGCCGGTGGCCATGGTGGACGGCGGGCTCGCCGGGCGACCGGGCACGGGAACCCGCCGCCCCCTCGCCGCCGCCACACCGGACGCGTTCGGCACGTTGCTCGTCCGGCTGCTCACGGACGCGGACCTGCGCGGGCGGGTGGTCGCCGAGGGGCGGGCCGGCGCCGCCGCGTGGACCGGCGAGCGCTACCTCACGGAGCTGCTGGCGATCTACACGGCGGTGTCGGGCGCGTCGACAGCCGGCCCACCTGGGCGAGGACCAGCGGAAGGTGCCACTGGCGTGGCGCGGCCACGTAACGGGGTGACCAGACCGGGTCGAACTTCGCCTTGAACCGGTGCAGCCCGCGGAACCCGTACCACCGCTCCCCGTACGCGTACACCGCGCGGCCCAGCCAGCACAGCGGGTCGGCGCCGGTCAGCCCGGCCAGCGGGGCGAGGCCCAGCTCGACGCTGCGCAGCCCGCGGTCGCGCGCCTCGTGCAGCACCTCCACGAGGAGGTGGTCCATCACCGCGCGCGGCGCGTCCGGCCGGTACCGCATCAGGTCCACGCCCCAGCGGTGCGGCGTGCTCAGCAGCGCCGCGAACGCGACGGCCCGGCCCCGCTGCCGCACCACGGCGACCGGCAGCCGGGCCACGTGGGCGGCCTCGAAACCGCCCAGCGAGAAGCCCATGTCCCGGCGCCCGGCCAGCCAGGCGTCGGAGACGGGACGCAGCTCCTCGACGAGGTCCCCGCCGGGCGCCACGGCGAACGAGAGGTCCCCCCGGCGGGCCGCCCCCCACCAGTTGCGGCGCAACCTGCCCCGCGCGGGGCCGGCCAGCGTGAAGTCGGCCAGCGGCACGCTCGCCGACCGGCCCATCGGGTGCGCGGCCAGGCCGGCCTGGCGCAGCGGCGGCAGGAGCGCCTCGCCCACGTGGTAGACGGCCGGCCGGCGGCCGGCGCGGCGCGCCGCCGCGCAGAAGTCGCGCAGCAGGTCGGGCCACTCCGCGGGCGGCCCGACCGGCTGGCCGAAGACGATCCACGACCGGCCACACACCCCGTACATGAGGAAGCTGTCGCCGGAGGCCGAGAACCGGAACCGCTTGTCGCCGAGGAGCGCGAGTTCGGCGTCCGGCTCCCGGTCGGCGTCGGTGGCCAGGATCGCCCGTACCCGGCGCAGTTCGTCGTCGTGGCGTCCGTCGATGCGCCGATGGTAGCGTCCGCCCCGTGACCGGCCGGGTCCTGCGGGCAAGCACCGTCGTGGTGCTCGCGGTCGGGCTGACGTTGGCGTTCGTGGCGGCCTGGGACGAGCCGCTGGAGCTGCTGCTCTATTTCACCGTCCAGGTGGACCTGGCCTACCTCGCCGTGCTGCTGTCGGGCGGTGGCGACCGGCTGCGGACCGCGCTCACGATCTACCTCGTGGTCACCGGCCTGGTGTTCGTGCTGGTGCTCGCGAACCCGTGGAGCGGCTACACGATGGCGGCGACCGCCGACGCGCGGGGGCCGGTGTCCGACGCCGGCAACCTGCTGCTGCACGCGGTGGCGCCGCCGCTGGCCGCCGCCGAGTGGCTCACCCGCCGCCCGCGGCGGCCGCTCCCGTGGGCGTACGCGGTCGGCCTACTCGCCTATCCGCTGGTCTGGCTCGCGGCGGTCCTGGTCCGCGGCGCCCTTTTCAGTCGGGCCGACGACCGCTACCTCTACCCGTTCCTCGACGTGCCCCGGCTGGGCTGTCCCACGGTCGTGGCGAACGCTTTGGTGTTCGCGGCCGTCGTGCTCCTGCTCGGCCTGGCCGCGACGCGCCTGTCCCGCCCCCGCCCCGCCCAACCTTCGTGATCACGGCGCCGTGCGGCTGGCGGTGATCGGACCTCGCGTTGGGCGGGGAACGCGCGGTCCGATGGCCGCCAGACCGACGCCGTCCGCGACTCGATGATCGTTGCATGACGACGACACTTGACGGAAAGGTCGCCCTGGTCACCGGCGGCGCGCGAGGCATCGGCGCGGGCATCGCGCTGCGCCTCGCGCAGGACGGCGCGGACGTGGCGCTCACCTACCGGGAGAGCGCGGACCAGGCCGCGACCGTGGTGAAGCAGATCCAGGCGCTGGGCCGGCGGGCCCTCGCCGTGCAGGCGGACAACGCCGACCCGGACGCCGTCCGCCACGCGGTCGACCGGACGGCCCTCGTGCTGGGCCGGCTGGACATCCTCGTGAACAACGCGGCCGTGTTCCTCGTCGGCGGAATCGACGACCTCGGCACCGACGCGCTGGAACAGACGATCGCCGTGAACGTCCGGGCGCCGTACGTCGCCGCGCAGGCGGCGGCCCGGCACCTCGGCGACGGCGGGCGGATCATCAGCATCGGCAGCAACGTCGGCGAACGGGCCGTCTTCCCGGGGCTCGCGGCGTACGCGATGAGCAAGACCGCCCTCGCGGGCCTGACCCGCGGCCTGGCCCGGGAGCTGGGACCGCGGGGCATCACCGTCAACGTGGTGAACCCGGGCCCGACCGACACCGACGCGAACCCGGCCGACGGCCCGAACGCAGCGGCGATCGCCGGTTTCACGGCACTCGGCCGCTACGCTCGGCCCGCCGACATCGCGGCGACCGTCGCGCACCTGGCCGCGCCGGAGGCCGCGTACGTGACCGGCGCGGTGATCAACGTGGACGGTGGCTTCACGAGCTGACCACGACGCCGGGGCGCGCCGGTCGACCCGGCGCGCCCCGACCAGCATCCCCCGGTACCACGAGCGTGCCCCGGCGGACGGCGACGTCTGATCGGGTTCTTCGGGGGTAAGCGCGGCGGCAGCATCGGGTTCGCGCAGCAACAGGAGGCATCGTGACGCTCACCGCGCCCACCGCCACCCTCGACCTCGGGACCGCCGCCGAACTGGCGGCGCAGCTACGGGTGGATTCGATCCGGTCCAGCACCAGTGCCGGGTCCGGGCATCCGACGTCCGGCATGTCCGCGGCCGACCTGTTCGCCGTACTCGCCACGAGGCATCTCCGATACGACTGGGACGACCCCCGATCGTCCGCGAACGACCACCTGATCCTGTCGAAGGGGCACGCCTCCCCCCTGCTGTACGCGCTGTTCAAGGCGGTCGGTGTGATCTCCGACGACGAGCTGATGCAGGGCTACCGCCGGTTCGGGCAGCGCCTCCAGGGCCACCCCACGCCGGCGCTGCCCTGGGTCGACGTGGCCACCGGCTCGCTGGGCCAGGGGCTGCCCGACGGCGTCGGGGTCGCGCTCGCCGGAAAGTACCTCGACCGGCAGCCCTACCGGGTGTGGGTGCTCTGCGGTGACAGCGAGATGGCCGAGGGCTCCATCTGGGAGGCGCTCGACAAGGCGTCCTACTACCGCCTCGCCAACCTGGTGACCATGGTCGACGTCAACCGGCTCGGCCAGCGCGGGCCCACCGACCTGGGCTGGAACGTCGACGTGTACGCCCGCCGGGCCGAGGCGTTCGGCGCCCGCGTGCTCGTCGTCGACGGCCACGACCTGGCGGCCATCGACGACGCCATGGCCACGGTCGGGGACCCGGGCGACGAGCGACCCACGGTGATCCTGGCCCGCACCGTGAAGGGGCGCGGGTTCTCCGAGGTGGAGGACAGCAACGACTGGCACGGCAAGCCGTTCCCGCCGGACATGGCCGAGCGGGCGGTTCGCGAGCTCGGCGGCGAGCGCCACCTGACCGTACGCGGGCCGCGGCCCGAGCCGTTCACGGCCGACGGTTCCAGTCCCACGAGCGACCCGGCGGCCCGGCCCGTCACCACCCAGCCGACGGAACCGCCGACGCCGGCCCGGTACGACCTGGGTGAGAAGGTGCCGACCCGCAAGGCGTACGGGGACGCGCTGGTCGCTCTCGGGGCACGCAACCCGGGTGTGGTCGCGCTCGACGGGGAGGTCAGCAACTCGACGTACGCGTTCGAGTTCGCCCGTGCCCACCCGGACCGGTACTTCGAGATGTTCATCGCCGAGCAGCAGATGATCGCCGCCGCGACGGGCCTCGCGGTGCGCGGCTACCGCCCGTTCGCGTCCACCTTCGCCGCGTTCCTGACCCGGGCGTACGACTTCATCCGCATGGGCGCCGTCTCCGGCGTCGACATGTGCCTGGTCGGCTCGCACGCCGGCGTGGAGATCGGCCCGGACGGGCCGTCCCAGATGGGGCTCGAGGATCTCGCCATGATGCGCGCCGTGGACGGCTCGACGGTGCTGTACCCGAGCGACGCCACGAGCACGGTCGCCCTCACCGAGGCGGCGGCCGTCCTGCCCGGGATCAGCTACCTGCGCACCACCCGGGGCAAGTACCCGGTGCTCTACCCGGACGGGGAGAGCTTCCCGGTCGGTGGGTCGAAGGTGCTGCGCTCGTCCGACCAGGACGAGGTGACGCTCATCGGCGCCGGCGTCACCCTGCACGCCTGCCTCGCGGCCGCCGACGCGCTGGCCGGCGAGGGGATCCGGGCCCGCGTCGTCGACTGCTACTCCGTCAAGCCGATCGACGACGCGACGATCGCCGCGGCCGCGGCGGACACCGGGCGGATCGTCGTGGCCGAGGACCACCGCGCCGAGGGCGGTCTCGGCTCCGCCGTCAAGGACAGCCTCGTCGCGGACGGGCGGGCCATGCCGTCGGTCGTCCACCTCGCCGTACGCGGGATGCCGGGCTCCGGGTCGAGCAAGGAACAGCTCGCCTGGGCGGGCATCGACGGCGACCACATCGCGTCCGCGGCCCGGTACCTCGTGCGCGGCTGACCCGCCCGCCCACGAGGCGCTTCCGTCTGGCCGGGCCGCCGGGACGGGCGGCACGCCGGTACCGTGCTCGGCGTGCGCGACGGTGGTGGGCGGCAGAGGGTCGAGCCGGTCGACGGGCGGTCGAGCGACGGCGACGGCCCGCTCATCGACCTCGATGCCACGCGCCCGGGTCAACCGGCGCCACCGGCTCTTCCCGCTCGGCTGCGGGCCAGCTGGCGACGGTGGCGGTCGCGACGAATACCGCTGCCGCTGGTCGTGGTCCTGCTCGTCCCCGCGGCGGTCGCGGGCGGCGTGGCCACCCGCTGGTGGACGGTGCGGCACGATCGTCTGGCCGACGAGTCGACCGTGTCGCTGCAGGTCGTGGGTGAGGGGCAGATGACCGGTGGCGGCGGCAGTGGGCCGCTCGCCGAGGTCACGTCGTCCATCCTGGTGGTTAACTCCGGTCCCCTGCCGGTGGAGCTGACCGACCTCCGGGTCGCGCACGGGCCTCTGACCCTCCGTTCGCTCAGGTCGGACGTCGTGCGTCCGGGCACCCGGCCGTTCACCGTACGGCTGACGTTCAGTTGCGCCGACGGGGTGCCGAACGAGCCGGTGCCGGTCGTCGTGTCGGTCCGGACGGCGGACGGGACGTCGCGTCGGACGTCCTCGCTGATGGCCACGAAGCCCTGGCAGTACGCGTACGACGTGCTGTGCCGTGCGCCCGGACGGCGGTGACCCGCTGACCGGTCCCGGGACCCGCGCCTGGGGGCGTCACCGGGCCAGTAGCGCCGCCACCCGGGTGGCCGCCCGTTCGACCGCCCGCCGGGACTGCTCGGTGTGGTCGAGCATGTCGAAGCCGTGCTGCCCGTCCGGCACGTCGAGCACCTCCACCGGCACGTCGCTCTCGGCCGCCGTGTCGAGGAACGCCGTGACCGTCGCGGCCACCTCGTCCCGCTCGCGGCCGACCCTCGTGAGCAGCAGCGGCGGTACGGGGGCAGCCGCCTCGGCGAGCGCCGTGGCCGCTGCGAACAGCGGGTCGACCCGCCAGCCCGGCAGCGGCGCGAGGACCGGGTAGGTCAACGCGACCGTACGCAACCAGGCGGGGGCCTCGCGGAGCCACGGACTGCTCAGCATTCCGCCGCCGGAGAAGAACCAGAGGGCGAGGTGCTCACCGTCGACGCGGGGGTCGGCGCGCACCCGGTCCACGGCCGAGGTGACGTCCAGTGCGGCGAGGGGGTAGTCGAAGACCGGACCGTCCGGGCCGTCGACGACGCGCAACCGGTGCTCGACGGCGACCGCGACCAGGCCGAGCGAGGCGAGCAGCTTGCCGTAGCCGCGGTAGACGGGCCAGTCACGCGGCCCGGGCTGGAGGTCGGGAGGAAGAGGCCCGCCGTGGACGAGGACCACGGCGGGCCGCGGCTCGTCGCCGTCCGGGACGTACCAGTCGACGTTTCCGTCCCGCTCGTGGTGACACTCGGGCGGGGTCAGGACGAAGGGGCGGAGAAAGCTCGGCGTGTCTCCCATGATCGGATTCTGCCGACCGGCCCGGCTCCTGCCAATCGGGAAACGGCACGACCGCTCCGTGCTGGCACCGACTCACGGTCGGCTCTCGTCACGCTGAGTCGCCTCGCCGGCTCCGCCGCCACCCCCCTTCGCCCCCTTTGCTCTGCACCCATATACGCACCGGTCACCCGGCGTTACGGCGCGTCTTCCGCCGGCTCGCAGCCCCGATCCTGTCGCGGCAGCTCAATGCGGTGGTGCATCGGCGGGTGCAGAGCAAAGCATCAAGAAGGGTGTACGGCCGGGTCCGGCCGCGGTGACTCGTCGTTACCTCACGCACCGCGACGATCGTGCGGGGGCGAGCCAGGACGGAACCAGCGTGGTGAGCAGGGACGATCTGGGGACCGCAGGCAACGGCGGCGTCCACGCCCATGGGCACGGGCATCGTCTGTCAAGGTGGATCCGTGTCGAGACAGACCCTGCTCCCCTTGCCGGCCGCCCCCGACGCGGCCGCCGTACGCCCGCCGGCGAAGGAGACCGTACGCCCATGACGACCATCCCTGCCGGCGTCACGATCACCGCAATGGGCGACGAGCACGCCGAGGCCGTCCTGGAGATCTACCGGCTCGGCATCGCCACCGGCAACGCCACCTTCGAGACCGAACCACCGACCTGGGAGCACTTCACCGCCACGCGGCTGCCGGACCACCGCTGGACCGCCGTCGACCCGGCCGGCCGCGTCCTCGGCTGGATCGCCTGCTCGGCCGTGTCGGACCGGTGCGTCTACGCCGGCGTCGTCGAGCACTCCGTCTACGTGCACCCGGCCGCGGGCGGCCGGGGAATCGGCCGCGCGCTCCTCGGCGCCCTCATCACCTCGACCGAGCGGGCCGGCATCTGGACCATCCAGTCCGGCGTCTTCCCCGAGAACACCGCCAGCCTCGCGCTGCACGCCGCCTGCGGGTTCCGTACGGTCGGCACCCGTCAGCGCATCGGCCGCCACCACGGCACGTGGCGTGACGTGACCCTCATCGAACGCCGCAGCCCCGTCGTCGCCTGACCGGTAGCCCCACCACCGCGGAACGGTTGCGCCGGGCGGTGACCGGCCATCGGCGGGTTCGCCGGGCGGCGATGCTCTCCGCTGCGTTTCGGCGTCGCGTTCGGAGGCCGTTCACCAGCGGTGACTCCGGCCAGCTCGGCTGCACCCGCGTCGTCCGGTCCGGTAGCCCCGAAGAACGGCCGGCCCGGCCCTTCCACAACGGCCGACGCAGGGAGGCGAGGGTCTCGGAGCGCCTCAGGTCGGCGCACTCGTCCGGCCCTGGCGTCCTCTTCCTCCGGCGCGGCCGAGGGCGGCGATGCGCCCGGTCCACCGGGCCCCCCGGCCAGAAGACCGCGCTTCGCCCGGCGGCGACCCGCCCGAACACGCCCCACGTCAGCTCCGGCCGGGGCTCGGAGATGACGGGAATCCCGTCGCGCCGGCCCGGCGGCTTACCGAACCCCACGTCCACGGTGAGGAACGCTAGCGCCGGGCCGGCCTGGTGGCACACGAATTTCTCGCTGTGTCGGCGTGTACGACGTCTCCCCGTTCAGCAGCAGCGCGAGGCTCCGCTGGTCGCCGGCTCCCTCTCCGCCTCGGCGTCGGTCGGTTCGCCGCAGCGGCACTCGCCGTCGGTGGTCTTGGTGAGGGTGTCGGCGTCGGCCTTGACGGTGTAGACCTCCCAGGGCTCGTTGCCGGGGCCGTGCACCCAGACCTTGTCCTGGAGGGCGTAGCAGCACTCGGTGTCGTTCTCCTCGAGCGTGACGAGGCCGGATGCGGTGAGGCGCCGGGTGGCGGCGTCGACGTCCTCGGTGCTGGACACCTCCACGCCCAGGTGGTCCATCACGGTGGGCTGGCCGGCCTCACCCTCGATGAGCACGAGCTTCAGGGGCGGGTTCTCGACGGCGAAGTTCGCGTACCCGGGGCGGCGCTTGGCCGGGTCGACGCCGAACAGCTTGGCGTAGAAGGCGACCGAGCCTTCGAGGTCGGCCACGCGCAGGGCGAGCTGGACACGGGACATGGGATACCTCCTGCTGGGACGGGCGAGGCCCTGTCTAGATGGTTTTCGAAGCAGCACCCAGCGTTGCACCCTGTTTTGATGTCTGTCAAGCTAGAGAAATGTCGAAACAAGCTCTGCCGGTCGTGGACCTCCAAGCGGTGGCCTGTTGTGCGCCGCTCGCGGTGCGCCCGATGGACGCCGAGCAGGCCGCGGTGGTCGCGCCGATGTTCAAGGCACTCGGAGACCCCGTCCGGCTGCGTCTGATGTCGATGATCGCCTCGGTGCCGGAGATGTGCGTGTGCGACCTGACCCCGGCGTTCGACCTGTCCGGGCCGACCATCTCCCACCATCTCAAGGTGCTGCGCGAGGCCGGCCTGGTCGACTCCGAACGACGCGGCACGTGGGTGTGGTACAGGGTCAGGCCGGAGGCGTTCCGTCAGCTCGGCGCGCTGCTCGACCTGCCCGCCGCGACGGCCAGCGGCAGCGAGTGAGCCGCGCCCTCGCCCGCCGTGCGTCGGCCGAGTTCGCCGGCACCGCGCTGCTCGTCGCCGCCGTGGTCGGGTCGGGGATCGCCGCCGCCCGGCTCTCCCCCGGCGACGTCGGCCTCCAACTCCTGGAGAACGCGATCGCCACCGCGCTGGCGCTCGGCGCGCTGATCCTGACGTTCGGGCCGGTGTCCGGCGCGCACTTCAATCCCGTCGTGTCCGCCGTCGACTGGTGGCTCGGCCGCCCCGCAGGCACCGGCCTCACCAGCGCCGACCTCGCCGCCTACTGCGCCGCCCAGACAGCCGGCGCGGTCGCCGGATCCGTGCTGGCGAACCTCATGTTCGACCTTCCCGCCGTCGCCTGGTCACACACCCGCCGCACGGGCGGGCACCTGTGGCTCGCCGAGATCGTCGCCACCGCCGGTCTGGTCGTCCTCGTCTTCGCCCTCGCCCGCACCGGCCGCTCCTCTGCGGCCCCGGCCGCCGTCGGCGCCTACATCGGTGCGGCCTACTGGTTCACGTCGTCCACCTCGTTCGCCAACCCCGCCGTCACCATCGGCCGGACCTTCACCGACACCTTCGCCGGCATCGCCCCCACCTCGGTGCCCGGCTTCGTGGCCGCCCAACTCGTCGGCGGCCTGGTCGCCGTCGCCGCCCTCGCCGCCTGGTACCCCCATGCCGAGCGCGCCGCCGACGCCGTCCTTCTGCCCCAGCTAGCCGAGGAGACCGAAGCGCGATGAGCGGCAAGCCCAGCGTCCTGTTCGTCTGCGTCCACAACGCCGGGCGCTCCCAGATGGCCGCCGGCTGGCTCCGCCACCTCGCCGGCGACACCATCGACGTGCGCTCCGCCGGCAGCGAGCCCGCCGACCGGATCAACCCCGTCGCCGTCCAGGCGATGCGCGAGGTCGGCATCGACATCACCGACCACACGCCCGTACGCCTCACCTGGGACGCCGCCGAGACCAGCGACGTCATCGTCACCATGGGCTGCGGCGATGCCTGCCCGGTCTTCCCAGGAAAACGCTACGAGGACTGGAAGCTCACCGACCCCGCCGGACAACCGCTCGACGTCGTCCGCGAGATCCGCGACGACATCAAGAGTCGGGTGAGCGCGCTGGTGGCCGAACTGTCGTGAAAGGCGCCGCCGTCTGTCACACGTCGGCTCCTGTATATACAGCCATACTGGTCTCGTGCCCCACGCCGTGCCCCGCTACCAGGCCATCGAGCAGGCGTTGCGGCAGCGCATCCGCGACCTGGCACCGCATGCACCCGTGACATCGGAGTCGCAGCTGGCCATCGAGTTCGGGGTGAGCCGAATGACGGCGCGGGGGGCGGTGACGCGGCTCGTCAACGCCGGTCTGGTCTATCGCGAATCCGGGCGCGGCGCATTCGTGGCACCCCCGCAGCCGAATCGCCGCGCGGACAGCCTCGTCCGCTTCACCGAACAGATGCGGCGGGAGGGTAAGGCAGCAACGTCACGACTGATCAGTACGAAGACGCGCGCGGCCACAGCCTCGGAGAATGCCGAGTTGCGGCCCGGCCGGAACGGCGTGATCGAGGTACGCCGGGTGAGGCTCGCCGACGGAACGCCCATCGCCGTCGAGACGGCCGTCTTCACGGCCGCACTGTCCGCCCTGCTGAAGGCCGACCTCACCGCGTCGATGCACGCGGCACTGGTACGCCTGGGCCGCGTCCCCTCCAGTGGCCGAGCCACCGTCACCGCTGATTGCGCAACCAGCGACGACGCGAATCTGCTCCAGGTTCCGCTCGCATCGCCCGTACTCGTCGAGCGGCGTCTCATCGACGATCAGCACGGGCATCCCCTGGAACGCACCGAGAGCCGATACGCCGGCAACCGGTACGGCCTCGACGTGCTCTTCGACGTCGACCAGTCGTGACCTCTGCCCTTCTCAGCGAGCGAACGGAGATGGAAGGAACCATGCGTACCGTTGCTGAAGTCGCCAAGATGATCGACCACTCGCTGTTGCGGCCACAGCTGACCACCGACGACATCGAAGCCGGATGCGACCTTGCGGCCCGCTACCGGGTCGCCTCCGTGTGCGTCCGGCCGTGTGACGTGCCCGTCGCCGTGGCTCGCCTCGGCGACACAGGAGTTCTTGTAGGGACCGTTGTGGGCTTCCCGCACGGCAGCACCGCCACGCCCGTGAAGGTGGCCGAGACCCGCCTGGCGATCGAACAGGGCGCGGCCGAGATCGACATGGTGCTGAACATCGGACGGCTACGATCCGGAGACGTAGCGTTCGTCGAGAACGACATTCGGACGGTCGTCACCGCCGCGGCCCGCGTTCCCGTGAAGGTGATCCTCGAGAACGCCTACCTCACCGACGAGGAGAAGGTGGCCGGCTGCCAGGCCGCCGAACGCGCGGGCGCCGCCTTCGTCAAAACGTCCACAGGCTTCGCCGACGGCGGAGCCACGATGACGGATCTGCGCCTCATGCGCGCCTCGGTGTCGCCAGCGGTCCAGGTCAAGGCAGCCGGCGGGGTCCGCACACTGGACGTGCTCCTCGCGATGGCCGACCTCGGCGTGACCAGGTTCGGCGCCACCGCGACCGCCACGATTCTCGACGACCTGGAGCACCGCCTGCGGCACGGCACCCCGCTCGTCACGCAGCACGCAGAGCCGGCAGGTACGTACTAGGTGACGGCTACTGCCGAGGAACCCTCGTCATCGCCGGCCAACGCATCCACGTCGGCAACGCCCACGCCGGAGCAACCCGCACCGTCGAGGCCTTCGACACCACCTTCCGTGTCTACGACGGCGACCAGCTCGTCGCCCAAGTCCCCTCGATCCACCACCAAGGCCATCGCTAGATTCAAAGCCGGTGAACCAGAGCCTCCGCGACGGACAGCGGACAGAGCAGCCGCGCCGGTCTCACGCAGCTGACAAGGCAAGGAGTAGCAGTTCGGTGAGCTTCCATATGCACCTGCGGGCCACCGCCACCAACGAGGTCCCGGAGGACTTCTCGTCGCTGCTTGACTTCATGTCTACCGCCTGGGAGGCGCACCAGAAGGAGTACGCAGCTGGCGTCGCCCATTCCATCGACAAGGACTTCGGCAACGTCCACGAGCTCTACACCATGGGCCTGGACCACAGCGACGGCACAAACCCGGCCAACAACCTGCCGATCTTCGGCGGGCGCCACATACACAGCCCCGCAGAAGACCAACCACCGTTCGTTCTCCTCGACCCGGCCGAAGTGCACAGAACCGCAGACTTCCTTCAGACCCTTTCGTTCGACGAACGCTGGCGCATAGCAGGAATGATGCTCTCCACGCCGTACATCGGGTGGGAGGACGAGAACGCGGCCAGGAAGATCTACCTCGGCCATCACGACGCCCTGCGCACCTTCTACCGGGGGGCAGCGCGAGCGGGAGACGCCGTGATCAAAGCCTTCTGGTATTAGGCCAGCAGCGCGGCGCAGGAAGGCTAGCCGCTCGACCCCCAGCGGACTACTCTCACACAAGATCGTCTAGCCGGACGTGTCACCCACGTCCCGAGACTGATCTGTCACGCAGGTCCTGAGACCCGACATCGCCGGCAGCCGGCTGTCCTGTCGAGCCCGGCCGTGGATGCTGTCGCCTTCCGGCGCTACAGGCGGCTGGCTTGGTGTTCGAGGAAGTCTCGCGCGTCTGCTTGGGCCTCGGGCGACGCCGCCGAATGCCCGGCCGCCAGTCGCAGCAGCTCAAACCACTCGGGGGCGTCGGAAGAGCCGGTGTTGAGTCGGCGGTTGGCCATCCAGACGGTCAACGGGGTCGGCTTGCGGCGCAACGATTCGGCGAGCAACGGAGGGTAGCCGCTCCATGCCTCCAAAGCGTGCACGATCGGGCCTGGGCTGCCCATGTCCGCGGCGTCGAGGCGCTCCATGAGTGAGTAAAGCAGCGGTGCCCACCGTTCCGGGTCGTCCCGCTCGATCAGCTCGGCACAGATCGCCTGTAGCCGGCCAGCGCCGTCGGCGTTGATGTTCATGGGGTCGAAGTCGAGCAGCGTGAGCGCCTCCAGCTCGGCGGCAATCCCAGTGAGGCTCCGGCTCATGCTCGAAGCCTACGGCCACCGCTGGCTGGTCCCGGGACTGTAAGACGAACGGCACCTCTCTGTGTCAAGTCGTCGGCAACAGAGAGGTCTCCGTTCGTTTGACAGATCCTCACGATGAGGATCTACGAGCACAGCGGGCTGACCGAGCAGACAGAGGCACTGCGGAAGTTGGGCGAGGCGTTCGGCTCAACTCGTTGATGTCAGCGGTAGATGTCAGGCACCCGCCCGATCAGGAAGAGATCCTGAGATCGGGCGGGTTTTACCTGGTCGAATGTGGTGGGCGCGGCAGGTTTCGAACCTGCGACCCCTCGCTTGTAAGGCGAGTGCTCTCCCACTGAGCTACGCGCCCGGACGCCCCCGTACGGCGGGCCGGTGGCTGGCAAGCTTACCCTGCTCGCCTCCGGCCCGGGCGCACGGCGTGGCCGGTCAGCGGGTTCAGGCTGCCGCGGCCTCGGCCAGCGCCTTGCGCCAGCCCTGCTGGTCGCGGGCCTCCCCCGGCATGTTCATCTCGGCGAACCGGACCACGCCGGCCTTGTCGATCACGAAGGTGCCCCGGTTGGCGACTCCGGCGACCTCGTTGAAGACGCCGTACGCCTGGGCGACAGCGCCGTGCGGCCAGAAGTCGGCGAGCATGGGGAACTGGTAGCCCTCGCGGTCGGCCCACACCTTGTGGCTGTAGACCGAGTCGACGCTGACGGTCAGCACCTGGACCTCGTCGTTCACGTACTCGTCGAGGTTGTCCCGGACCTCGCACAGCTCACCCTGGCAGATGCCGGTGAAGGCGAGCGGGTAGAAGACCAGCAGCACCGTGCGGCGGCCCCGGAAGGCGGAGAGCCGGACCTCCTGGTTGTTCTGGTCCTTCAGCACGAAGTCGGGCGCCTCGGCGCCAACCGCGATGGGCATGCGGAAGCTCCTCGGATGGGGGTCGGGACGGCACCAGCGTGCCACACCCGGCGGTGGTCCCGCCGGGCGACCGGGCGGCCCGCCGCCCCTGTCCGGGCGGCGCGCGTGGCCGCTACTTCTTGCCCTTGGCCCCGCGGCGCAGGACGAGGCGGGCGCCGCTCCAGTCCCGGCCCGCGTTGATCGTCGAGGTCTGCTGGAGGCCGGCCGTGGGGGCGGACTCGGCGATCTCGCTCGGCTCGACGTGGCCCTCGCGCCCGGCCTTGGGCGTCAGCAGCCACACGACCCCGTTGTCGGCCAGCGGGCCGAGGGCGTCGACGAGGAGTTCGAAGAGGTCACCGTCGCCGTCGCGGTACCAGACCAGCACCGCGTCGACGACCTCGTCGGTGTCCTCGTCGACCAGCTCTCCACAGCGGTCAGTCAGGGCGTCGCGGAGGTCGTGGTCGACGTCGTCGTCGTACCCCATCTCCATGACGACCATGCCCGGCTCGATCCCGAACCGGTCCGCCAGGCTGCGTACCCCGTCGGCGGCCTGACCAGCGGTCGCGCTCACTGTCGCGTGCCTCCTCATCTCGTCCCTGCTCGCGGCGCCTGGTCGACGCCGTCAGGCAAAGTCCACACAAGTTGTGCCTCCCTGCGCAAGTGGCGCACCGGGTGGAACGGAATTTACCGTGCCAGCAGCGTCCGGGCACCCTCGGTAATGGCTTCCGCGGAGACCAGAACCTGACGCGCGGCCGGACCTAATGGTACAAACGAGTCAACTCCGGCGACCCGCCGCGCCGCACCGACATATCCGGCATCGACCAGTGCGGCGATGACTCCCTCGCCGACCCCGCCGGACCGGCGCGTCTCGTCCACCACCAGCACCCGCCCGGTCGCCGAGGCCTCCCGGATGATGTCACCGACGGGCAGCGGGGCCAGCCAGCGGAGGTCCACCACGCGGGTGCCCACCCCCTCGTCGGCGAGCGCCGCGGCGGCCCGCAGCGACATCCGTACGCCGTTACCGAAGGTGATGATCGTGAGGTCCTCGGCCGACCCCACCCCGTACACGCGGGCGCGGCCGACCGGCACGTGCGCGGCCGCCCAGGCGCCCGGCTCGGCGTAGCCGGCGAGCCACTCCCCGTCGCCGTCGGCGTAGAGGTCACGGGTGTGGTAGAGCGCGATCGGCTCCAGGAACACGCAGACGCTGCCGTCGACCGCCGCGCTGGCCAGGCAGGTACGCAGCATCGGCGCGGCGTCGTCGGGCCGCGCCGGCACGGCGATCACCAGGCCCGGCACGTCCCGGAGCACGGCCACCGAGTTGTCGTTGTGGAAATGCCCGCCGAACCCCTCCTGGTAGGCGAGGCCGGCGACGCGCACCACCATCGGGTTGCGGTACGCCCCCTGCGAGAAGAACTGCATGGTGGCCGCCTCGCCGCGCAGCTGGTCCTCGGCGTTGTGCAGGTACGCCAGGTACTGGATCTCGGGGACCGGCAGCATCCCGGCCAGCCCGGCGCCCAGGCCGAGCCCGAGGATCGAGGTCTCGTCGAGCAGGGTGTCGAAGACCCGGGCCGGCCCGAACCGGTCGCGCAGGCCCTTCGTCACCCCGTAGACGCCGCCCTTGGCGGCCACGTCCTCCCCGAAGACGGCCATCCGCGGGTGGTCGAGCATACCGTCGGCGAGCGCCGCGTTGATGCTCTGGGCGAGGGTGAGCGGGCCGGACAGCTCCGGCGGCTTGCCGCCGAACGCCTCGGCCCGCGCGACCGCGCCGGGACCGGCGGCGCGGGCCGCCGCGTCGGCGACCGCCCGCGCGACCCGCGCCGGACGCCGGGGCGCCAGCGGGGCCACCACCTCGGCCGGGCTCGTGAGCTTCGGCTCGCCGATCACCTCCTCGGCGATTCGCCGCACCTGCCAGCCGATGTCGTCGTACCGGGCCAGCAGCTCCTCGGCGGTGGCCACCCCGGCCTCGACGAGCGCCCGCGCCAGGGCGACCACGGGGTCACGGTCGAGGTCGGCGCTGATCTCCGCGGGGCTGCGGTACGCCGTCTCGGCGTCCGCCCCGGCGTGGCCCATGATCCGCACGGTGCGCAGGTGCAGCACGGCGGGGCGGCGGTGCCGGCGGACCCACCCAGCCGCCTCCTCGGCCACCGCGTACGCCTCCACCGGGTTCGCCCCGTCGGCGGCGAAGTAGCGGATCCCCGGCCGGGACCGCAGCGCCGTCTCCACCCAGCCCTGCGGCGACCGGACGCTGATGCCGAGGCCGTTGTCCTCGCAGACGAAGAGCACGGGGATCCGCAGGCCGGTGTGGTCGTACCAGCCGGCCGTGTTGAGCGCGGCCGTGGCGCTGGCGTGGTTGACCGAGGCGTCGCCGAACGAGCAGACCACGATCGAGTCCGGCGGCCAGGGCGCGGGCGCGTCGTCGGCGCCTCCGATGCGCACCGCGCCGCCGGCCCGCCGGGTCTCCGTGCGCCGCAGCCGCTCGACGGCGAGCCCCATGCCGACCGCCCGGGGCAGGTGCGAGGCGATCGTCGACGTCGTGGGCACCACGGCGAGGTCGGGATGGCCGAAGACCTTGTGCCGGCCACCGGCCACCGGCTCCCGCGCCGAGGCGACCATGCCGCGCAGCACGTCCCGCGCCGCGGCCGCGTACGCCCAGGGGCGCTCGTGCCGGTCTCCGGCGCCCTCGGAGCCGTCGGCCGCCTCCGTTCCGTGGCCGGTCGCCGCGCCGGTCGGGGCGTCGCGGACCTCGCCGGCCACCTCCGTTTCATGGCCGGTCGCCGCGCCGGTCGGGGAGTCGGCGTCCTCGCCGCCCGCCTGCGGTGCGGCCGGCGCCTCGGTGGCGTCCGCACCGTCGGCCCCGGTGGTCCCGGCGTCGGGCGCCGCTGCGGTCCCGGCCGGTTCGGGCGCGGCCTGGGCGGCGCGGACGCAGTAGAACGCGCCGGAGCGGTAGTGCAGCAGCGCCGGGTCGGTGGGCCGCAGCACGGCGGCGATCATGGCGTTGGCCTCGTGGCCGGCCGAGCCGATCGTGTAGAAACCCTCGCCGAAGCTGCGCAGCCAGCGTCCGGCCAGGTCCAACTGCCGGCTCGTGACCTGGGCGTCGAAAAGGTCCAGGGCTCGTGCGCCGGTCAGCGTCGCGCCGTCGGTGACCGGCTCGGCCGGGTCACGCCGCGGGCCGGGGCCGCCCAGTGCGGCCAGCGTCTGCCGGAACCGGTCGTCGAGATCTTGCGGGGTGGTCACGTCGGACAGCATTACCGACGAGGGGCCCTCGCGCCCAGCCGGACACACACCGCCCGAGGGAGGTCAGGACGCCCCGCGCTCCGGCGGGCAGCCGCCATCGGACACCTTCCACACCAGGTCGCGCAGCACGCCCAGCTCCGCGGTGGTGAGCCCGGCCAGCAGTCGGGAGTCCGACATCACCTCGTGCACGCGCTGCCGCATCCGCCGCCCGGCGTCGGTGACGAGGAGTGTCTTCTGCCGCCGGTCGCTGGGGTCGACCCGCCGTTGCACGAGGCCGGCCTGCTCCAGCTTGTCGACGAGGGCGGTCACGTTCGATCGGTCGCACTGCAGCACCTCGGCGAGGTCCCGGGCCGGCAGCGGCCGGTCCGGGTCGAGTTCGTACAGCGCGCGGGCCGCGGCCGGGGTGAGGCCGAGATCGGCGATCTCGACGTCCTGGTGGTGCCGGATGGCCGAGGCGACGTGCATCATCCGGCGTACGGCGTCGCCGGCCAGCCCGGAACGGTCCCCCGGCTCGGGAACGCCGCTGCCGGTGCGGTGGCTCATGCCGTCCAGTCTACGTGCGGAAACCCAGAGTTGATCAGCCCGTGCGACGTGGGTCGGCGGCGGGTCCGACGCGTACGGTTCAGCCGGCGAGGAACGAGAAGCGGACCTGGCGGGTCGGGTTGTCGCCGTTGGTGTCGACGAGGCAGAGCGACTGCCAGGTGCCGAGCGCGAGCCGGCCGCCCAGGACCGGCAGCGTGGCGTACGGCGGCACGAACGCGGGCAGCACGTGGTCGCGACCGTGGCCCGGCGAGCCGTGCCGGTGCCGCCAGCGGTCGTCGGCGGGCAGCAGGTCGCCGAGCGCGGTGAGCAGGTCGTCGTCGGAGCCGGACCCGGTCTCGATGATCGCGAGCCCGGCGGTCGCGTGCGGCACGAAGACGTGCAGCAGGCCGTCGCCCTCGCCGGAGACGAAGCTCTGCGCCTCGGCGGTGATGTCGCGGACGGCCGGCCGGGAACCGGTCTGGACGGTGATCACGTCACTACGCATACGTCGCATTCTGCCCCAGGGTGGGGTCAGTAACCGCCGCCGCCCGAGTCCCCACCGGACCAGCCCCCGGAATCCGAGCCCGACCAGCCACCGCCCGCGTCGGCCCCGGACGAGTCGCCGGAGTCCCGTCCACCGCGGTCGGACCAGTCGGCGTGGTTCGAGCCGGCGTCGCCGGTCGGCGGGTACAGCAGCAGACCGCCCGCGCCGTCCCGCCGCCGGGTGGCGGCCCGCGGGCGCCGGAGGTCACGCAACAGGCCGATGCCCAGCAGGGCCACCGTGACGCCCAGCGCCGTGATCAGAAGAGCCGCCACCGGCGACGCGGACCAGGCGGCCACGGCGCCGGTCGCGGCGCCGACGACGCCGACCGCCGTCATGGCCACGCCGAGCGTCCTCGATCCCCACATGCCCGGCAGGATAGGCGGACCGGACAACCGGCCCGGCCGGGTCGACCGTCGCACAAAGTTACCGGCGGGTACCTGTGTTGAGCGTCGCGTCGGGGGGACCAGACGTGACGCCGGGTCCCACGAGGGGGCAGGATGGCGCTAGAGACCTATCCCACACAGAACCGAGGGACCGCCTGTGGCTACGGAACGCAAGCGCCCGGTGATCACCGCCGGCCTGCCGAGCCAGCTTCCGGACATCGACCCTGACGAAACAAGCGAATGGGTCGAGTCGCTTGACGGTGTCATCGACGAGCGCGGAACCAAGCGCGCCCGTTACGTCATGCTGCGCCTGCTGGAGCGGGCCCGGGAGCGTCAGGTCGGGGTGCCGTCCCTGACCACCACGGACTACATCAACACCATCCCCCCGGAGCGCGAGCCGTGGTTCCCGGGTGACGAGCACGTCGAGCGGCGGATCCGTGCCTACATCCGGTGGAACGCGGCGATGCTCGTGCACCGGGCCCAGCGTCCCGAGATCGGCGTCGGTGGGCACATCTCGACCTACGCCAGCTCCGCGTCGCTCTACGAGGTGGGCTTCAACCACTTCTTCCGTGGCAAGAACCACCCCGGTGGCGGCGACCAGATCTTCTACCAGGGGCACGCCTCCCCCGGCATGTACGCGCGCGCGTTCCTCGAGGGCCGGCTCAGCGAGGACCAGCTCGACGGGTTCCGGCAGGAGCTGTCGCACCCCGGTGGCGCGCTGCCGTCGTACCCGCACCCGCGGCTCATGTCGGACTTCTGGGAGTTCCCCACGGTCTCCATGGGTCTGGGCGGTCTCAACGCCATCTACCAGGCCCGCTTCAACCGCTACCTGCACCACCGCGGCATCAAGGACACCTCGGACCAGCACGTCTGGGCGTTCCTCGGCGACGGCGAGATGGACGAGCCGGAGACGCTCGGCGCGATCGGCGTGGCCGCCCGCGAGGAGCTCGACAACCTCACCTTCGTGATCAACTGCAACCTGCAGCGGCTCGACGGCCCGGTCCGCGGCAACGGCAAGGTCATGCAGGAGCTGGAGGCCTTCTTCCGGGGCGCCGGCTGGAATGTGATCAAGGTGGTCTGGGGCCGCGAGTGGGACCCGCTGCTCGCCGCGGACACCGACGGCGCGCTGGTCAACCTCATGAACACCACCCCCGACGGTGACTACCAGACCTACAAGGCGGAGTCCGGGGCGTACGTCCGGGAGCACTTCTTCGGGCGCGACCCGCGGACCCGCAAGATGGTCGAGCACCTCAGCGACGACGAGATCTGGAACCTCAAGCGGGGCGGCCACGACTACCGCAAGCTCTACGCGGCCTACAAGGCGGCCGTGGAGCACACCGGCCAGCCCACCGTGATCCTCGCCAAGACGATCAAGGGCTGGACGCTCGGCTCGCACTTCGAGGGCCGCAACGCCACGCACCAGATGAAGAAGCTGACGCTGGAGGACCTGAAGACCTTCCGCGACCGGCTCTACCTGGACATCCCGGACTCGGCGCTGGAGGACAACCCCTACCTCCCGCCGTACTACCACCCGGGCGAGAAGTCCGACGAGATCGCGTACCTCAAGGAGCGTCGCTCCCAGCTCGGCGGCTACCTGCCGACGCGACGCACCACCGGCAAGCGGCTGGCCATCCCCGGCCCGGAGCGCTTCGCCGACGTGAAGCGCGGCTCCGGCAAGCAGAAGGTCGCCACCACCATGGCCTTCGTCCGTCTGCTCAAGGACGTGATGAAGGACAAGGAGTTCGGCAAGCGCTGGGTGCCGATCATCCCGGACGAGGCCCGCACCTTCGGCATGGACTCGCTCTTCCCGACGCAGAAGATCTACTCGCCGCACGGCCAGCGCTACACCTCCGTGGACCGGGAGCTGTTCCTGTCCTACAAGGAGGCGGTCGGCGGGCAGATCCTGCACGAGGGCATCAACGAGGCCGGCTCGGTGGCCTCGTTCACCGCGGCCGGCACGTCGTACGCCACGCACGACGAGCCGATGATCCCGATGTACATCTTCTACTCGATGTTCGGGTTCCAGCGCACCGCGGACGGGCTCTGGGCGGCCGCCGACCAGATGGCGCGGGGCTTCCTGCTCGGCGCCACCGCCGGCCGCACCACGCTCAACGGTGAGGGGCTCCAGCACGAGGACGGCCACTCGCACCTGATCGCCGCCACCAACCCGGCGGTGGTCGCGTACGACCCGGCGTTCGCGTTCGAGATCGCCCACATCGTCGAGAACGGCCTGCACCGGATGTACGGCGAGGCCCAGGAGAACATCTTCTACTACCTCACCGTCTACAACGAGCCGATCTTCCAGCCGGTCGAGCCGGAGGGCGTGGACGTCGAGGGCCTTCTCAAGGGCATCTACCGCTACTCCCCCGCGCCGAGCGTGGAGGGCGACGCGCCGAAGGCGAACATCCTGGCCTCCGGCACCGGCATGCAGTGGGCGCTCAAGGCGCAGCAGCTGCTCGCCCAGGACTGGGGAGTGGCCGCCGACGTGTGGTCGGTGACCTCCTGGACCGAGCTGCGCCGCGACGCGGTGGAGTGCGAGGAGTACAACCTGCTCAACCCGGGCGCCGAGCAGCGGGTGCCGTACGTGGCCCGCAAGCTGGCCGACGCCGAGGGGCCGAAGGTCGCGGTGAGCGACTTCATGCGGGCGGTACCGGACCTCATCGCCCGCTGGGTCCCCGGCGACTACACCTCGCTGGGCACCGACGGCTTCGGCCTGTCGGACACCCGGCACGCGCTGCGCCGGCACTTCCACGTCGACGCCGAGTCGGTGGTGGTCGGCACGCTGCGGCAGCTCGCGCTCCGCGGCAAGGTGCCGGCCACCGTCCCCGCCGAGGCGGCCAAGAAGTACGCGATCGACGACGTCAACGCGGCCCCGGTCGGCGAGACCGGCGGCGACAGCTGACCTGATCGACAGAAAGGGGTCCGGCGCGCACGCGCCGGGCCCCTTTCTTCACGTCGAGTGGCGGGTCCGCCCCGGCGATCATGCACTTGTGGTGCCGGAGACGTCGTGTTCTGCCTCGCTCCATCCCCCACCACAACTGCATGATCGACGGTGGGAACGGGGGCGGAAGTCGACGATGGTCCGGCGTCCCTGGCGGGAACGCCGGACCATCACCATCGCGGGCGACGCCGGGACACGTCCGGTCAACCGACGGCGGCCAGGTCGGTCAGCCGGGCGAGGGACTCCTCCAGGTCGGCACCGACCCGACGCAGGCCGAGCCGGAGCAGGGCGGCCTTGACCGGCCCGGCGGGCCACCGTACGACGATGAGCCGCACGATCGTCCCGCCCTCCTCCTCGTCCGGGGTCAGCTGTACGTAGATCTCCGTGCGCGCCTCGGCCCGGGCGCCGGCGCCCTTGGCCCGCTCGCGCCACCCGATCAGGGTCGGCTCCTGATAGGCGATCACCTCGGCCTCGTGCGCCGATCCGCGCCCGGCCTGGACCAGCTGCCGTCTGCCGAATCCCTCCCCCGACAGGACCTCGGCCGCACGGACCCCCGCCAGCCAGGCCGGCAGCTGCTCGGCCCGCTGTACGACGTCCCAGACCGCTTCCACCGGCGCCGCCACGTGCGCGCTGCGTTCCACGAGGATCATTTCCGTCTTTCCCCCACTAAGGACATCCGCGATAATCCGCACTGTATGCGCAAAATCGGACTTACCTGGACGGGTTTGGAAAAGACACGCCGAAAACCCTTGCGCCAGCCCGCCGGCGGGCCTATGGCGCATCGGCGGTGCGCGCCCTAGAGTCCCGAACACGATTCACGTCGTGGGAGGGCGACATGACGACCGCGCCACTGCCCCCGTTTCCGCCCGGCTTCCGCTGGGGTGTGTCCACCTCGGCGTACCAGATCGAGGGCGCGACCACGGCCGACGGCCGGGGACCGTCCATCTGGGACACCTTCGCGCGCGACCCCGGCCGGATCGTCGACGGCAGCACCGGCGACGAGGCGTGCGACCACTACCACCGGTACGCCGAGGACGTCGGTCTGCTCGCGGACCTCGGGGTGTCCGCGTACCGTTTCTCCGTCGCCTGGCCCCGGGTGCAACCCACCGGTGCCGGCACCGCCAACCCGGCCGGTCTGGACTTCTACGACCGCCTGGTCGACGCGCTGCTCGACGCCGGGGTCGAGCCGGTCGCCACGCTCTTCCACTGGGACCTGCCGCAACCCCTCGAGGACGCGGGCGGCTGGCTGCACCGGGACACGGCGGCCCGCTTCGCCACGTACGCGGATCTGACCGCCGCCCGTCTCGGCGACCGGGTGAAGCTCTGGATCACCCTGAACGAGCCGTTCGTCCACATGAGCCTCGGGCACGGCACGGGGACCCACGCACCGGGCCGGGCGTTGCTCTTCGACGCCTTCCCGGTCGCCCACCACCAGTTGCTCGGGCACGGCCTCGCCGTGGCCGCGCTGCGCGCCCGCACCACGAGCCCGGTGGCCATCGCCAACAACTACTCGCCGGTGCGGCTCGCCGGAAACTCCGATGCCGACCGGGCCGCCGGGGCGGCGTACGACGCGCTGCACAACCGGCTCTTCACCGACCCACTGCTCGGCCGGGGCTACCCCGACGGGCCGGGCCTCGACCCCGGCGTGGTGCGCGACGGCGACCTCGACGCCATCGCCGCCCCGATCGACGTGCTGGGGGTCAACTACTACAACCCGACCGGCATCCGGGCTCCCGCGCAGGGCTCGCCGCTGCCGTTCGAGATCGTGCCGCTGGCCGGGTACCCGCGCACCGCCTTCGACTGGCCGGTGGCCCCGGACGGGCTGCGCGACCTGCTGCGGTGGCTGCGGGACACGTACGGCGACGCGCTGCCGCCGATCCAGGTCACCGAGAGCGGCTGCGCGTACGACGACGTGCCGGACGCCGACGGGCGGGTGCACGACGCGGAGCGGATCGCCTACCTGGACGGGCACGTCCGGGCCGTACGCGAGGCGATCGACGCCGGCGTGCCGGTGACCGGGTACTTCGTCTGGTCGCTGCTCGACAACTGGGAGTGGGCGGAGGGGTTCACGAAGCGGTTCGGCCTCGTGCACGTCGACTACGCCACGCAGCGGCGTACGCCGAAGTCCTCGTACGCCTGGTTCCGCGACCTGGTGCGGCGATGACGACGCTGGATCCGACGCCGGCCTCGCTGCCGGCGGCGCTCGCCGAGCCGACGGTGCCGGTCCGGTGCGGCTGGATCGCGTTGGTCTTCGCGGCCAACCTCGGCGTCTGGATGGCCTTCTTCACCCCGATCCAGGTGCTGCTGCCGCAGCAGGTCGAGCGGATCGTGCCCGGCGACAAGGAGGCCGCGCTAGCCGTCGTCACCGGCCTCGGCGCGCTCGCCGCGGTGCTGGCCAACCCGCTCGCCGGCGCGCTGTCGGACCGCACGGTGCTGCGGATCGCGAACCGGCACCTCGGCCGCCGGCACGTGTGGACCGCCACGGGCGCGGTGCTCGGCGCGCTGGCCCTCGTGCTGCTGGCCCGGCAGGACACCATCGCCGGGGTGGCGGTCGGCTGGGTCGCCGCCCAGGTGTGTTTCAACGCGATGCTGGCCAGCCTCACGGCGGCGATCCCCGACCGCGTCCCGGTCGCCCAACGCGGCGGCGTCTCCGGCTGGGTGGGCATCCCGCAGGCGCTCGGCCTGGTGGTCGGCGCGGTGCTGGTCACCGCCGTGGTGACCGGCAACGAGGCCGGGTACGCGGCCATCGGCCTGGCCGTGCTGCTGCTGGCGCTGCCGTTCGCGCTGCTCACCGAGGACGACCCGCTGCCCCGCGCGCACCGGGCGCCGCTGCGGCTGCGCGCGCTGCTCGCCTCCATGTGGATCAGCCCGCGCCGGCACCCGGACTTCGCCTGGGCCTGGTTCACCCGGTTCCTGGTCCAGACCGGCAACGCCCTGGGCACGCTCTACCTGCTGTACTTCCTCACCGACGGCGTGCGGGTGGCCGATCCCGAGGGCGCGCTGCTCGTGCTCATCCTGCTCTACACGCTCGGGATGGTGCTCACCGCCGTGGTGGCCGGTCGGTTGTCCGACCGCTCCGGGCGGCGGAAGGTCTTCGTGATCGTCTCCGGGCTGATCATGATGGTGGCCGCGCTGCTGTTGGCCGTGGCGCCCACCTGGTCGATGTCGATCGTCGCGGCGCTGCTGCTCGGCGCCGGCTACGGGGTCTACCTCGCCGTGGACGCGGCGCTCATCACCCAGGTGCTTCCGGCGGCCACCGACCGGGCCAAGGACCTCGGGGTGATCAACATCGCGAACTCGGCCCCGCAGGTGCTCGGCCCGGCGCTCTCCGCCCCGATCGTGGTCCACCTGGGCGGCTACCCCACCCTGTACGCGGTCACGGCGGCCGTCACACTGCTCGGCAGCGCCCTCGTACTCAAGATCAGGTCGGTTCCCTGAACCGGCCCCCTGCCGGAAAGCGGTGGCGCGCCGCCGTAGGCTGGAGGACGTGACGGTACGTGTACGCTTCGCCCCCTCCCCGACCGGTATGTTCCACGTCGGCGGCGCCCGCTCGGCGCTGCAGAACTGGATCTACGCCAAGCAGCAGGGCGGCGTGTTCGTGCTGCGCATCGAGGACACCGACGCGGCCCGCAACAGGCCCGAATGGACCGAGGGCATCCTGTCGGCCCTCGACTGGATCGGCATCGCCCGAGGCAGCTACGAGGGCCCGTACTTCCAGTCGTCGTACGCCGGCGAGCACCGTGCCGCGGCGCAGCGCCTCTACGAGGGTGGCCGCGCGTACTACTGCGACTGCACCCGGGAGGACGTGCAGGCCCGCACCGGCTCCCAGTACTCCGGCTACGACGGCTACTGCCGCGACCGGGGGCTCACGCCCGGCGAGGGTCGCGCGCTGCGCTTCCGTACGCCCGACGAGGGCGAGACCGTGGTGGTCGACCTGATCCGCGGCGAGCCGACGTTCGAGAACAAGCTCATCGAGGACTTCGTCATCGCCCGCGGCAACGGGTCCCCGGTCTTCCTGCTCGCCAACGTGGTCGACGACATGTCCATGGGGATCACCCACGTGATCCGGGCCGAGGAGCACCTGCCCAACACGCCGAAGCAGCAGCTGCTCTGGGACGCCCTCGGCGTGAAGCCGCCGGTCTGGGCCCACGTGCCGGTGGTCGTCAACGAGAAGCGGCAGAAGCTGTCCAAGCGGCGGGACAAGGTCGCCCTGGAGGCGTACCGGGACGAGGGCTACCTCGCCGACGCGATGCGCAACTACCTGATGCTGCTCGGCTGGGCCCCCTCCGGCGACCGGGAGATCGTGCCCTGGTCGGTGATCGAGGAGGAGTTCCGGCTGGAGGGGGTGAACCCCTCCCCCGCCTTCTTCGACGAGAAGAAGCTGCGCGCGTTCAACGGCGAGTACATCCGGGCGCTGTCGGTCGAGGACTTCGTGGCCGCCTGCCGCCCGTGGCTCACCGGCACCGACACGATCGCCCCGCCGCCGTGGCAGCCGGCCGAGTTCGACGCGACGGTGTTCGCCGCGGTGGCGCCGCTGGCGCAGACCCGGATCGCGGTGCTCAGCGAGATCGTGCCGAACGTCGACTTCCTCTTCCTGGCCGACCCGCTGATCGACGAGGCGGCCTGGGCCAAGGCCATGAAGGAGGGCTCCGCCGAGCTGCTGGACGCCGCCACGGCGGCCTTCGAGGCGCTGCCGTCCTGGGAGGCGGAGCCGATCAAGGCGGCCCTGGAGGCGGTCGGCGCCGAGCGGGGGCTGAAGCTCGGCAAGGCGCAGGCGCCGGTCCGCGTCGCCGTCACCGGCCGGACCGTGGGGCTGCCGCTGTTCGAGTCGCTGGAGGTGCTCGGCCGCGAGCGCACGCTCGCCCGCCTGCGCGCCGCCCGCGTACGCCTGGTCTGACGACGCTCAGCGACGGGCGGCGCGGCGGCGTAGCAGGAAGCCGGCGGCCAGGGCGGCGAGCAGCACGAGGGCGCCGATCGCCCAGAGCCAGCCGCTGGTCTCGTCCCGCTCGTCGGCGGCGGGCACCGCGGCCGCGCTGGGAGTGGGGGCGTCCGGTCCCGCCGTGTTCGGCGGCGGGACCGCGCCGGACGGTGTCGCGGCGGGCGCCGACGTCGCCGGCGCCGTCCCGCCCGTGGGCGACGTGGTGGGTGACGCCGTGGCCGAGGGGTCGGCCGGGGTGCCCGAGGTGAGCGTGAACCGCACCTCGCCCTTCACCGGGTGCCCGTCGCCCGACGCCACCTGGTAGGCCACGATGTAGAGCCCGGCCTTGCCGGGCTTGAACGGCACGGTCGCGCGACTGCCCGAGAAGGTCGGCGCGCCGCCCGTGGCGGCCACATTGTCCGGCCCGGTGACTGTGATCTTCGTCGTACCCGGGTCCAGCCGGGACAGGAACCGCAACTCGACGCGGGCCGGCGCGGTCGCGATCCGGGCCCCGTCGCGCGGATCGCTGCCGGTCAAGGAGTTGTGCGCGGCGGCCGGTGTCGCCGGCAGCACCAACGACACACCGAGCGCCACGCCGGACACCGCTAGCACGGCGCGCGCCACACGTGCGACCCTGCCCCCCATGGACTCCTCCGTAAAGGTACGATCCGCCCGCTGATCAACGGCTGTTCATTTTGTCGGGCCGAGATCGCAGATAGTTCCAATTACTGTTCCACGTGCTGCAACCATTCAACATTCTGCGGAGTCTTGAGGTGGGGCGCCCGGCCGCTCGGTCCGGTCACCGTCGCCGACCGACGTCAGGCGCAGCGAAGCCATCCATCGAACGGGGCGAGGAGGCGGCGATGGTCCGACAGGTGAGGCGGCTTGTCGCCGTGTTGGCCGCCACGCTGACCGCGGCCCTGTCCCTCGGCTTCGCCGGCGCCGCCCACGCGGCACCGAAGCCGCCACCGCCGCCGCCCGGGGTCGACATCAGCGGCACCGGGCTCGCCGCGCCGCTGCGGTTGCGTATCGACACCCAGCAGACGCTGGTGAACGCCGTGATCGACCAGGTCAACTTCCTCGGGCGCACGGCCACGGCCAGCGTGCCGAAGAAGGCCGACCTCGGTCCGAAGTACACGGTCGTCGTGCTGGCCGGGGACACTCCGAAGCAGACGTACGACCTCTACCCGAAGGCCGTCGGCGGGCCCCGGATCTACCGGCCCGCCAAGCAGCCGGACTCGCGCAAGGTCGCGGCCGGCTGGTTCCTCGGCCGGCTGTCCATGTCCGAGACGCTGCGCACCGCCGGTGTCCCGCTGGAGCGCGAGTTCGACACGGTGAGCGGCGGCGTGGGCGGCGGCGAGCGGGTCATCCCGGAGGACTCGCTGAACCCGGGCCGCGACATCGACGAGGCGTTCGGCGCGCTTCAGCGACTGCTGCTGCTCAACGTGGCGGTCGTACTGGTCATCACCACCGGCCTCGCCGGGATCGCGCTGCTGATCCGCCGCCGCACCCGCTGACCCGCCTCCGGAGGATCAGCACCAGCGCCGCGGCGGCCGCTCGCGACGCCCGCCGCGCTGCGGCGGGCGGACCGGCCCGTGCCGGTGCGCCCCGGCCCACCCGGGCAGGTCGCTGCGGCAGCCCGGCTCGTCGGCCACGGGCTCGGGTTCCGCGGACGGAACCGGCTCCCCGGCCCGCTGGCGCGGCACCGGCGCGTCGTCCTCGGCCCGCTCGGCGGGACGGGCCCCCGCCGGATCCGCCGGGTACGAGGGCAGACCACCGGTGAGCCGACGGTGCTTCGCGGACGGCTGCTGGTCGTGGTGGCCCGGCCGGCAGGGTTCCCCACGGGCGCAGCCGTGCTCGGCCTCCCCCTGCGCCATCCCGGTCTCCTCACACTCGCTGTCGCCCGCCGGCGGTCGCGCCGACGTGCCCTGTCACCGTACTGGCCGGGCCGGACGGCCTGCGCAGGGCGTACCCGGACCGCCGGGCGGCCGGGCTGTCCGCGTACCTCCTTCGGTGGACGTGCCGGCGCGGCGCCTCCTCCGGCGGACGGAGGGAGAGCCGTGGCCGATGTGGTGAGATCGACGCATGCGACTGCCCCCGTGGCTCGCCTCCGGCACCCGGGGCCGGGACCTCGCCCTGGCCGCCACCGCGCTCGTCGGGGGCCTGGTGCTGTTCGCCCTGGGCACCCAGCCGCAGCTGCCGTGGCACCGAAGCCTGCCCGAGACGGTGTTCCTGCCGCCGCTGGGGGCGGCCTGCGCGGCGGTCGCCCTGCGCCGCGTGGCCTCCCGGGCCAGCCTGGCCCTCGGCACGGCGGCCGTCGTGGTCGACCTGGTGCTCGGCGGCTCGCTGAGCACGGTGCTGGTCTACACCCAGGTCCTGTACGACGCGTGCGTGTACGGCCCGCCCCGCGTCTGGCGGTGGCTCCTGCGGGTGACCGGTGTGTTGAGCGTGCTCGGCGCGGCCCTCGGCGTCCTGCTGGTCGGCACCTGGCGCGGCGTGGGTTTCGGCACCCCGGTGGCGTTGGCCGGACTGATGCCGGTGCTGACCGGCATCAGTGTGCGGCAGTACCGCGACCAGGCCGCCGCCGAGCGGACCCGGGCCGAGCAGACCGCGCGCCTCGCCGAGTTGGACCGGCGGCAGGCGGTCGCCGCGGAACGCGCGCGGATGGCCCGGGAACTGCACGACGTGATCGCCAACCACCTGAGCGCCGTGGCCATCCACGCGACCGCCGCGCTCTCCGTGCCCGGCCTGGACCGGACGCAGGTCGAGGCGGCCCTGCGCGTGATCCGGGAGAACAGCGTGCAGGGCCTCGCCGAGATGCGGCAGATGATCGGCGTCCTGCGGGCGCCGGCGGAGCCGCCCGCTCCCGGCGCCGATCCCGAGGGGGCGGTCGCGGCCCGGCTCAGCGAGCTGGACGGGCTGGTCGCGCGGGCACGGACCGCCGGGCTCGCGGTGCGGGTCAGCACCAGCGGCGCACCGGAGGCGCTGCCGGTCGGCGTCGACCTGGCGGCCTACCGGATCGTGCAGGAGTCCCTGACCAACGCTCTCAAGCACGGCGGCGGGGAGGCCGACCTGGAGATCGCGTACCGGCCCGCGGAGGTGGTGGTCACCGTGGAGAACCCGCTGCGCGCCGGCGGGGGCGGGCTGCCCGGCGCCGGCGCCGGCCTCATCGGCATGCGGGAACGCGCGGTGCTGCTGGACGGCCGGTTCGCCGCCGGCCCGCACGACGGCCGCTGGCGCGTCCGGGCGGCGCTGCCCACCGCCCGGGAGGGGTCATGACCGGCCCGGCGAGCCGCGGCGGCGACGCCACGATCCGGGTGGTGCTCGCCGACGACCAGGCCGCGGTACGCGCCGGACTGGGCCTCATCCTGGCCGCCGCCGCCGACATCGAGGTGGTGGGCGAGGCCGGCGACGGCGACGAGGCGGTCCGGCTGTGCCGGTCGCTACGTCCCGACGTCGCCGTGCTCGACGTACGCATGCCGCGCCGTGACGGCGTCGCCGCCACCCGGGAGATCGTCGCCGACCGCCTCGCCGACGTGCTGGTGCTCACCACGTTCGACCTCGACGAGTACGTCTTCGGGGCGCTGCGGGCCGGGGCGGCCGGGTTCCTGCTCAAGGACACCGACGCGGCGGGACTCCTGGCGGCGGTGCGGACGGTGGCGCGGGGCGAGGGGTTCATCGCCCCGGCGGTGACCCGGCGGCTGATCCGGGCGTTCGCGGCCACCGCCCCGCCCGCCGGGGACGCGCCGGCGGCGGCCGTGGACGCCCTCACCCGGCGGGAACGGGACGTCCTGGCCTGCCTGGGCCTCGGCCTGTCCAACCAGCAGATCGCCGACCACCTCGCGATGGCGGAGAGCACCACCAAGACCCACGTCAGCCGGATCCTCGCCAAGCTGGAGCTGCGCAGCCGGGTGCAGGCGGCCATCCTGGCGCAGGAGCTGGGCCTGCCCGCGCCGCCGCCGGCCTGACGTCCACCTCCCGGCCCGGTGGCCGGGTCCGCGACGGCCCCGCCGCGGCCGACCGGTACCGGGCGCGTCGATCCTGGCCAGGGCGTGTGTCAGGCTGATGGGATGGGGAACGAGCCGGGCGACGGGGAGTTGAGCGCCACACTGCGGCGTATCGAACGGTCGGCGGGGTCTCTCGCCACGGCGAGTGTGGCCCGGATGGACGAGACGCTCCCCTGGTTCCGCGCCCTCCCGGCCGACCAGCGCTCCTGGGTCATGGTCGTGGCCCAGGCCGGCGCCCGGTCGCTGGTGCAGTGGCTGCGTTCCGGTGGCGGCAGCGCGGACAGCACCCAGGAGGTCTCCGACGAGGTCTTCGCGGCCGCGCCGCAGGCGCTGGCCCGCTCGATCACGCTCCAGCAGACCGTGGCGCTGATCAAGGTGACGATCGACGTGGTCGAGGAGCAGGTGCCGCACCTCGCGGCGGAGGGCGAGGAGCAGCAGCTGCGCGACGCGGTGCTGCGGTTCTCCCGGGAGATCGCCTTCGCGGCCGCCCGGGTGTACGCCCGCGCCGCGGAGTCGCGCGGCGCCTGGGACGCCCGGTTGCAGGCGCTGCTCGTGGACGCGCTGCTGCGCGGTGACTCGCCGGACGTCCTGGCCAGCCGGGCCGCGGCCCTGGGCTGGGCGGACGCCCCGCCGGTCGCGGTGGCGGTCGGGCGCTCACCGGGCGGGGAGGTCTCGGCCGTGCTGCACACCGTGTACCGCCAGGCCCGGCGGATCGGCGTCGAGGTGATCGGCGGCGTCCACGGCGACCGGCTGGTCATCGTGCTCGGCGGCGCCGCGGACCCGGTGGCCGCCACCGGGAAGTTGCTCGGCGCGTTCGGCGACGGGCCGGTGGTGGTCGGTCCGGCCGTGCCGAGCCTCGACGGCGCCACCGAGTCGGCGCGGTCCGCGCTGGCGGGGTTCCGGGCCGCGCCGGCCTGGCCGGGAGCACCGCGGCCCGTCCCGGCGTCCGACCTGCTGCCGGAGCGCGCGCTGGCCGGCGACGCGGAGGCACGCCGGCGGCTGCGGCACGACGTGTACGCGGCGCTGGTCCGCGCCGGCGGTGAACTGCTGGAGACACTGGACGCGTTCTTCGCCGCCGGGGGAACGCTGGAGAGCGCCGCACGGGCGCTGTTCGTCCACCCGAACACGGTGCGCTACCGGCTGCGCCGCATCGCCGAGGTGACCGGCTTCGCGCCGCTGGCGCCGCGGGACGCGTTCGCGCTCCAGGTGGCGCTGACGGTCGGCCGCCTCGACCCACTGGTCCCGATGGTCCCGACCCAGACAATGGGCCCAGCCGTCGGCAAAACGTCACAGACAAGTGACGATCACCGTTGATTTTTGTAGGATCCGGCCAAAGGTTCTAGTGCGGTTTGGTCGAACCCCGCACAGCGCTACCCACGCGTATCCGGGAGAGTCATAGACGTGCTCGCCGTACTCTCCCCCGGCCAGGGTTCGCAGAAACCCGGCTTCCTGACGCCCTGGCTCGACCTGCCCGGCGCCGAGGCCCGACTGCGCTGGTGGTCGGCTCTCGCCGGGGTGGATCTCGTGCACCTCGGCACCGTGGCCGACGCCGACGAGATCAAGGACACGGCCCGCACCCAGCCGCTGCTGGTGGCCGCCGCCCTGCTGGCCGCCGAGCACCTTCCGATGCACGACGTCGCGGTCACCGCCGGGCACAGCGTGGGCGAGCTGGGCGCCACCGCGCTGGCCGGTGTGCTCCCCGCCGAGGCCGCCGTCACCCTGGCCGGCGTACGCGGCCGGGAGATGGCCGCCGCCTGCGCCCTGGAGCCGACCGGGATGGCCGCCGTGCTGGGCGGGGACCCCGACGAGGTGCTCGCCGCCATCGAGGCGCACGGGCTGCACCCGGCCAACCGCAACGGCGCCGGCCAGGTCGTCGCCGCCGGGGCCGTTGACAACCTCGACAAGCTCGCCGCGGAGCCCCCCACCCGGGCCCGGATCATCAAGCTGCAGGTGGCCGGGGCGTTCCACACCCCGTACATGGCCCCGGCCGAGGCCGCGCTCGCCGCGGTGGCCGCCGGCATCACGCCGGCCGACCCGGCCCGGATCCTGCTGTCCAACCTCGACGGCTCCGCGGTCGACCACGGCCGGGAGATGGTGCAGCGGCTGGTCCGCCAGGTCACGGCCCCGGTCCGCTGGGACCTCTGCATGCGGACGCTGGCCGACCTCGGCGTCACCGGCGTGATCGAGCTTCCGCCGGCCGGCACCCTGGCCGGCCTCGTGAAGCGGGAGCTCAAGGGCGCCGGCGCCCCGGAGATCGTCACCCTGAACACCCCGGACGACCTGCCCGCGGCCCGCGACCTGATCGCGCGCCACGGCGCGGCGCCGAGCCACCGGCCGACCCGCCCCTTCCGGGTGGTGGTCGCCCCGTCCGCCGGCGCGTTCGCGCCGGCCGAGGGCCTCGCCGAGGGCGGGACGCTCCGGACCGGCCAGGTGATCGGCCACGTGGCCACCCGGCAGGGGGCGGTCGAGGTGATCGCCCACGACGGCGGCGTGCTCACCGAATGGCTCGCCGACCAGAACGACCCGGTAGCCCCGGGGCAGCCGCTCGCCCGCCTCGGCGGACACTTGTGAGCGCGAGGAACGAGCCGGGTCTGCGAGTCCCGCAGTCGCGAACGAAAGGCATGCACTGATGGCCGGAAGCCGCATCGTCGCCCTGGGGCACTACCAGCCTGCCCGGGTGGTCACCAACGACGACCTCGCCCAGATGGTCGACACCAACGACGAGTGGATCCGTGACCGGGTCGGCATCGTCAGCCGACGGATCGCCGACGGCGAGACGGTGGCCGACATGGCCGCCGCCGCGGCCGGCAAGGCGCTGGCCAACTCCGGCCTCACCGCCGCCGACATCGACCTGGTGGTCGTCGCCACCTGCACGTCGGTCGACCGCAGCCCGAACGTGGCCTGCCGGGTGGCCGCCAAGCTGGGCATCACCGCGCCCGGGGCGTACGACGTCAACACCGCCTGCTCGGGCTTCTCGTACGCGCTGGGCACCGTCGACCACGCCATCCGGGCCGGCGCGTCGCGCAACGCGATCGTCATCGGCGCGGAGAAGCTTTCCGACTTCACCGACTGGACCGACCGGTCCACCTGCATCATCTTCGGTGACGGCGCGGGCGCCGCGGTGGTGACCGCGACCGGTGACGACGAGCCGGCCGGGGTCGGCCCCGTGCTCTGGGGCTCGGTGCCGGAGAAGAGCGAGGCGGTCCGGATCGAGGGCTGGCGGCCGTACGTCCAGCAGGAGGGGCAGGCGGTGTTCCGCTGGGCGACAACGTCGCTCGCCCCGCTGGCGCTGGAGGCCTGCGAGCGGGCCGGGGTGGCGCCCTCGGAGCTGGCCGCGTTCGTGCCGCACCAGGCGAACGCGCGGATCATCGACGGCATCGCCAAGCGGCTCGACATTCCCGACGCGATCATCGCCAAGGACATCGTCGAGTCGGGCAACACCTCGGCGGCGAGCGTGCCGCTGGCCCTGTCGAAGCTGGTCGAGCGGCGGGAGATCCCGTCCGGGGCCCCGGTGCTGCTGTTCGGCTTCGGCGGCGGCCTGACCTACGCCGGCCAGGTCGTCCGCTGCCCGTGAGAGACCCCCTCGGGCGCGAAGCGCCGAGGAGTGACGGCCGGCGTCGTCGGCCGTCGACAATCCCGATGGAGAGGAACCAACCGCAATGACCCGTGACGAGATCACCGCCGGCCTCGCCGAGATCCTCGAAGAGGTTGCCGGGGTGAACCCGGACGACGTGGCCGAGGGGAAGTCCTTCACCGACGACCTGGACGTCGACTCGCTCTCCATGGTGGAGGTCGTGGTGGCGGCCGAGGAGAAGTTCGGCGTCAAGATCCCGGACAACGAGGTGCAGAACCTCAAGACCGTCGGTGACGCGGTCAGCTACATCGAGGCGCAGTCCTGATCATGACTCGCCCCGACGTCGTCGTCACCGGGCTCGGCGCGACGACCCCGCTTGGCGGGGACGTCGCGTCGACCTGGGACGCCATGCTCGCCGGCCGCTCCGGGGTGAGCCCGCTCACCCAGGAGTGGGCGGCGCAACTGCCGGTACGGATCGCCGGGCAGCTCGCCGTCGAGCCGTCCGAGGTGCTGGACCGGGTGCGGCTGCGCCGGCTGGACCGCTCCGAGGCCATCGCCATCATCGCGGCGCAGCAGGCCTGGGCGGACGCCGGGCTCGCCGACTCCGGACTGGACCCGGAGCGGCTGGCGGTCAGCGTCGGCTCCGGCATCGGCGGGGCCACCACCCTCCTGGCCCAGGACGACATCCTCGAGGCCTCCGGGCCGCGCCGGGTGTCCCCGCACACCGTGCCGATGCTCATGCCGAACGGCCCGGCCGCCTGGGTCGGGCTCGAGCTCGGCGCGAAGGCCGGTGTGCACTCGGTGGCCAGTGCCTGCGCGACCGGTGCGGAGGCGATCGCGCTCGGCCTGGACATGATCCGGTCGGGCCGCGCCGACGTGGTGGTGGCCGGCGGCACGGAGGCCGTCATCCACCCGCTGCCGATCGCCGGCTTCGCCTCGATGCGGGCCATGTCGACCCGCAACGACGAGCCGGAGAAGGCGTCCCGGCCGTGGGACAAGGGCCGTGACGGCTTCGTCCTCGGCGAGGGCGCGGGCGTGGTCGTCCTGGAGCGGGCCGAGCACGCCGCCGCGCGGGGCGCCCGGGTGTACGCGCGCCTCGCCGGCTCGGGCATCACCTCGGACGCGTACGACATCGTGCAGCCCCACAACGAGGGTGAGGGCGCGATCCGGGCGATCGCGAAGGCGATCGCCGACGCGGGCATCGACAAGCGGGACATCGTGCACGTCAACGCGCACGCCACGTCGACCCCGATCGGCGACATGCTGGAGATCGGCGCGCTGCGCAAGGCGCTCGGCGACCACCCCGTCCTCGCCGCCACCAAGTCGATGACCGGGCACCTGCTCGGCGCTGCCGGCGCCCTGGAGTCGATCGCCACGATCCTCGCGATCCGCGACGGTGTCGTTCCGCCGACGATCAACCTGGACGACCCGGACGAGGATCTCACCCTGGACGTGGCCGCCCACAAGGCCCGTCACATGGAGATCCCCGCCGCGCTGAACAACGCGTTCGGCTTCGGCGGTCACAACGTGGCTCTCGTCTTCTCGCGAGCCTGAGACCGCAGAGGCACGGCACGACCCCCGGCAACGACCGTACGGAAGAAGGGCCCGCGCTCGGAGCGAGCGCGGGCCCTTCCGCGTGTCGGTCGGCGCGTTCGACGTGCCGGAATCCCTCGGCCTCGCCCATCCGCCGAGGGTGTCAGGAGCGGCCCGGCCGGCGCGAGCCGAAATTCCGCCGGTCGGTTTGACTCTCCAGCGGCTGGAGACGGGAGGCTGGGCCGCGTGGACGACCACACCGACCTGTTCAGCATCGGGCAGCTCGCCCGCCGGACCGGCCTTCCGGTCCGGACCATCCGCTTCTGGTCCGACGAGGGGCTGCTGCCACCGACCGCCCGGTCGACCGGCGGCTACCGGCTCTACGACGCGGCCGCCGTGGCGCGGCTGGAGCTGCTGCGCAGCCTCCGCGAAATGGGGATCGGCCTGGACGACGTACGCCGGATCCTGGACCGGCAGACCAGCGTCCGGGAGGTGGCGCGGGCGCACGTCCGCGCGCTGGACGCGGAGATCCGGACGCTGCGGGTACGCCGGGCGGTGCTGCGGTCGCTCACCCGACGTGGGGTCACGACCGAGGAATGGAGAATCATGAGCGATCTGGCCCGCCTCTCCGCGCAGGAGCGGCAACGCATCATCGACGACTTCGTGACGGAGGTCTTCGCCGGGCTCGACGACGGCCCGGGAACCGGCATCGCGCAGGCCATGCGGGCGATGCCGGCGGAGCTGCCGGACGAGCCCACCGACGAGGAGGTGGATGCCTGGCTGGAGCTGGCCGAGTTGGTCGCCGACCCGGATTTCCGCCGGCGCGCCCGCGAGATGGCCGTGGCCGGTTCGGCGGGCGAGGACGCCCCGCCGCCGGAACCGATGCTGTCCATCGAGTCGGCCCGGTCGGCGCTGGCCGCCGGCATCGCCCCGGACTCCGAGCGGGCGCGGGAGGTGCTGGACGCGATGGTGGACCCGGCGCTCTCCCGTGCGGAGCGGCGCAGGCTGGCCGACGGCATGGCCGTCTTCACCGACCGCCGGGTCGAGCGGTACTGGCAGCTCATCGGGGTGCTCAACCGGCAGCCACCGTTCCCGCCCGCCGTGCCGGCCGTGGAGTGGCTCATCGCCGCGCTGCGCGCCGACCGCTGAGGTTTCCCGACGGCCCGCGCCGCCCGGCGCGGGCCGTCTCCAGTGGAGCGCTGCGGCTACGATCCGGGCGTGTCCGACGACACCACACCGGCGACGGAGCCGTCCGCCGCGCGATTCGTGGTCTGCGGCGACAGCGCGCTCGCCCGCCGGCTGGTCGCCGAGCTGGTCGACCGGTACGGCGTCCCGGTGACGGTGGTGCTGCCCTCGCTCACGGGGAACCACGCTGCGGACATCGCCGAGTTCGGGCCGCAGACCGGCGAGCCGGGGCTGCGGCCGGACGTCCTCGTGGCCCGCCGGCTCACGGCGGAGGTGCTGGAACGAGCCGGCGTGCGGCAGGCGGCCGCGGTCGCGCTCGTCGGGGCCGACGACGTCGGCAACGTGGACGCCGCGATGATCGTGCGGGAGCTCGACCTGGACGTACGGCTCGTGGTGCGCCTGTTCAACACGGTGCTCGGCGAGGGTGTGGCGAGCATGCTCGGCGACTGCGCCGTGCTGTCCGGGTCGGAGATCGCGGCGCCCGCGTTCGTGGCGGCGACACTCGGCGACGAGGCTCCCACCTATCTCCGGCTGGCCGACGGCGAACTGGTCCGGGCCGCGAGCCGGCGCGCCGTCGAGGGGACCACCGCCGACATCGTCTGCGCGCTGGCGGACACCGGCGGCCTCGACCCGGTCACCCTGCCGGCCGACGAGGACAGCGCCGACCTCGTCCTCGTCCGGGCGTACGGGCGGCGCGGGCCCGAGCCGCGGCGCCGCCGGCCGCGCCTGCTGCGCACCACCGGGCTGCTTTTCGGGCGCAACCTGCGGCTGGCGCTGGGCGGCATGGCCGTGCTGTTCGCCGTGGCCGCCGCGGTCCTCGCGTACGCCCGCGGCCTGGCACCCGCCGAGGCGGCCTACCTGGCCCTGCTCACGGCCCTGGGCGGCGCCGACGCCGACCCGGCCGCGCCGCCGGTCGAGAAGGTGACCGCGCTGGTGCTGGCCGTCGCGGGCGTCGCGCTGGTGCCGACGGTCACCGCGCTGGTGGTGGACGCCCTCGTGCACGCGCGGCTGAAGGTGGCCGCCGGTGGGCTCGCCGATCCGGTCGACGACCACGTGATCGTGGTCGGGCTCGGCAACGTCGGCACCCGCGTGCTCCAGGAGCTGCACTCGTTCGGGGTGACGGTGGTCGGCGTGGACCGGGCGGAGTCGGCGCGGGGCGTCGCGGTCGCCCGGGAACTCGGGCTGCCCGTGGTGGTCGGCGACGCGACGAGCCCGGAGACGCTCCGCGCCGCCTCCGCGCGGACGTGCCGGGCTCTGGTGGTGCTCACCGGGGACGACGTCACCAACCTGGAGACCGCCCTGCTGGGGCGCTCGGTCCACCGGTCCCGGGGCACCGCCGGCCAGCCGGACGGGGCCCTGCGTGTCGTGCTGCGGCTCTTCGACGACGGTTTCGCCCAGCGCGTCCAGCGGACCTTCGGCCTCACCCGGTCCCGCAGCGTGTCGTACCTCGCGGCGCCGGCGTTCGCCGCCGCCATGATGGGGCGCGAGGTGATCGACACGATCTCGGTCGGCCGGCGGGTCCTGCTCGTCGCCGAGCTGCCGGTGGGCGCGGGCTCGGACATCGAGGGGCGGTACTGCCCGGACATCTCGGTGCCCGGGGAGGTACGCGTGATCGCGATGCGCACCGGCCGCGGCCAGACGATCTGGTCCCTGCCGGACCGGCGTCCGCTGGTGCGGACCGACCGGCTCATCGTGGTGGCGACCCGGGCGGGCCTGGCCGCGCTGCTTCCCCGAACGGTGCCCAGCGCCGACCCGCCGCCACTGGCGGAGCCGGCACCGCTGCCGCTGCTCACGGCCCCGGCCCGCGGGGCGAGCCGCACGGGGACGGACCGCACGGGGACGGACCGCACGGGGACGGACCGCACGGGGACGGGCCGCACGGAGACCGGACGCCCGGCCTGACCCACGGCCACCGGCCGCGGGTCAGGCCGTCGCCGGCTCAGGTCCCGCAGGTGGTGGCGGGCAGGCCGGACACCGCGACCGGCGATCGGCCGCCCGGGCGCTCCTTGCCGGCCAGGACGCGGGCCAGGGCCGTCATCGACGCGCGGCTCGACGAGTAGGTGGCCAGCAGCGTCGGAGACTTCGCGGTGGCCAGCACGTACGGGGTGTCCATGGCGACCGTCACGGCGGCGTCGGCGCGCAGGTCACCGGCGCCGTCGCCGTAGCCCACGAGGTGCACCACCGTCCCGCCGCTGGGCACCACCCGTACCCCGGCCGCCTTGAGGGCGTCGGTCAGCAGCGCCCGGGTCCCGTCCCGGCCGCCGGACGAGCTGACGGTCACCGGGCCGTGGACCGGCGTGGTGCCGCAGGAACCGCGCAGCACGGTCACCGCGGCGGCGGCCAGCGCGTCGGCCGCCTTGCGGTGCGCCGGGTCGTTCAGCGTGGACATCGCGGGCGCCGGGTGGCCGGCCAGCCGGAACTTCATGGTGAGCACGCGGGTCACCGCGTCGACGAGGCGGGCCCGGGGCAGCGAGCCGTCGCGCAGGGCGGCGAGCAGTCCGTCGTACGCCTGCGTGACGTTGGGGGTCATGAGGATGAGGTCGTTGCCGGCGTTGAGGGCGCGCACGGCGGCCTCTCCCGGAGACCAGCGCTTCGCGGGCGCCATGTTCATCCCGTCGGTGATCACCACGCCCTGGAAGCCGAGCTGGCCGCGGAGCACGTCGGTGAGGAGCTTGTGGGAGAAGGTGGCCGGGGTGCCGGGGTCGACCGCCCGCACGTCGAGATGGGCGGACATGACGGCCATGGTGCCGGCGTCGACGCCGGCCTTGAACGACGGCCACGCCCCCGCCTCCAGCGTCGCCCGGGACTGGGTGAGCACCGGAAGTTCCTCGTGCGAGTCGTCGGCGCTGTGCCCGTGCCCCGGGAAGTGCTTCAGGGTGGCCGCCACGCCGGAGCCCTGGAGGCCACGGACGGCGGCCTGCACCTGCGGGGAGACCCGCTTCGGGTCGCCGCCGAAGGACCGGGAGCCGATCACCGTGCTGCGGGTGGCGAGCACGTCGGCGACGGGGGCGAAGTCGAGGTTGATCCCCATGGCCGCCAGCTCGGCGCCCGCGGCGCGCCAGGCGCCCTCGGTCAGCGCCGGGTCACCGGCGGCCCCGGCGGCCAGCGCGCTCGGTAGCACCGTCACCCCGTCGCTGATCCGGGTCACCACGCCGAACTCCTGGTCGGTGCCCACGAGGAACGGCGCCGCACCGGTGGGCAGCTTCGCCGCGGCCTCGCGCAGCCCGGTCGTCAGCTGTCGCACCTGGGCGGGGCTGTCGACGTTCGTGGTCTCCTGGTTGCCCTTCGTCGGGTCGTCGGCGCTGAAGCCGACCAGGATCAGCCCGCCGAGCCGGTACTTGGCGATCATCTCGGCGGGGGTGTCCACGCCCGCGAGGGCCCGGTTGCCGGCCGCCGAGCCGGGCGACACGGTGGTCGCCGCGCTGCCGTAGGCGTACGGCATCAGCACCTGGCCGACCAGGTCCTCGTCGGCGAGCGTGCCCACGAGGGCGGCGGCGCGGGCGGCCGGGTCGTCCGACGGTGTGGCGCTCGGCGTCGGCGCGGGCGTCGTGGTGGACGCGGAGGGTGCCGGACCGGGCCGTTCCGGCTCGCTCCCCGAACAGCCGGAGGCGAGCAGTGCGGTCAGGGCGGCGACGGCGACGGCGGCGCGACGCGGGCGAATCGACACGCCGCCTATCCCACCAGTTCACCGCGTATCGGGGCAACTTGACCTCGCTCACCCGGACGGCGTCGCTCCGCGCGCCGCCGCCCGGTGGTGGGCCGTCCCACCTGCCGCGCCGCGTCCGGGTTGCCCCGCGCGCTGACCGGCGAGGGCGGCCCGGTCAGCCGACCCGGGTGAGCAGCGTCACCGGCGCGCCGTCGCCGGCGTACCGGTAGGGCTCCAACTCGGCGTCCCACGCCGTGCCGAGCGCCTTGTCGAGGGCGTGCGCGATCGCCTCGGGGGCCCGGGCGGTCGCCAGGATGCTGCGGAGCCGGTCCTCGCCGAGCTGGATGTCACCGGCCGCGCCGACCGTGGCCCGGAACAGACCCCGCCCCGGGACGTGCATGAACCGCTCGCCGTCGGCGCCCGGGCTTGGCTCCTCGGTCACCTCGAAACGCAGCATGGGCCACTGCCGGAGGGCAGCAGCCAGTTCGGCGCCCGTTCCCGGACGGCCGGTCCACCCGCATTCGGCCCGGCGGGCGCCGGGGTCGACGGGCTGTGCGGTCCACTGCAGGTTGACCGGCGCGGCGAGGACGCGCGCGATCGCCCACTCGACGTGCGAGCACACGGCGAGCGGGGTCGAGTGGACGTATACGACGCCACGCGTTGGCACGGTGACCTCCCGGAGAGCGAGGTGCGTCTTCCCCTACGACCTCGATCCACCGAGTGGTTCCTGGTACACATGATGACTGCTGTGACGGATGGTGCGCCAGAGAATCGGAAAATTGCCGACGGGAAGTCGCCGGAATAGCCGTACGGGTGGCGGCGGTTGGAACCCCTGACGGCGCGATGACCAGTCAGGGATCGTGTTCGTGTACAGTTCCATCGGCGGCTTGTGCCGCGCACGTCTTTCGCGGGCCCATCCATCCGGTGTCGCCCGCACAGCCCCCGGACGTCCAGTCCTCCCGTACGTCTTGCAAGGAGTACCTCCGTGGCGAGCAACACCTCTAAGACCGCGCGCGCGTCCGTCCGGGCCGGCCAGGCTGGCCAGGGTGGCGCCCTCAGCGTGCTGGGCGAGTTCAAGTACCTCATCCCGCTCAACGGCGGCAAGCACGCCTACGTGCGGAACCTGACCAACGGCAAGACCGCGCACCTGCGCACCGACTCCGAGGCCTTCGTCGAGGAGATCCGGACGCTGGCCGCCGCGGGTCACGCCGCCAAGATCCGGGCCGAGCTCAACGTTCTGGCCGAGGCGCACCCCGGCGACGGCTGGGACGCGACCGAGAAGCGCCTGGTCGAGGCCGGCGTCTTCGAGGCCTGAGCCTCCCCGAAGCACATCGCGAACCGCCCGTCGGGACTCCCCGACGGGCGGTTCTGCGTCTCCACACCGAACCGGCCGCACACCTCATGATCACGCGGACGGGCGGGGCGGGTCCGGGGACAGGGGGGTCACCTGGCCGGTGGCCAGGTCGTAGAGGGCGCCGACCACGTCCACCCGGCCGCTGGCGACCGGGGCGGCGAGCAGGTCGTCGGCGCGCAGCGCCGCGACCGTCCGCAGCACGTGGCGGCGGATCGCCAGCGGATGCACCTGCGGGTCGTCCACACCGACCTCCAACACAGCCGGCGTGATCTCATCGACGAGGTGGGCCAGCGAGCCGGCCGGCCGGCGGCCCTCGCGCAGCGCCGCCACCGTCGCCGCCACGGCGCCGCACCGCTCGTGGCCCAGCACCAGGACCAGCGGTACGCCCAGCTCACCGACGACGTACTCGATCGAGCCGCGTACCGCCCGGTCGAGCACGTGCCCGCCGGTGCGGATCACGCAGATCGAGCCGAAGGTCTGGTCGAAGATCGCCTCCAGCGGCACCCGGGAGTCGATGCAGCCCAGGACGACCGCGTACGGCTGCTGCTCGCCGGAGGCGCTCGCCGCGGCGGCCGTCACGTCGTGACCGTGGATGGGCTGGCCACTCAGGAAGCGCCGGTTGCCGGCGAGCAGCTCGGCGAGCGCGGCGCGGGGCGTGCCGCCCGCGGGTCGCCCGCCCGACAGCGCCCCGGCCCGCCGGCCGCCGGTCCCGCCGTCGCGCCTTCCCCCAATCTCCCCCGGCGCGTCCATGCCCACCAGCCTGGCGGCCGTCGCGGGCCCGCGCGGGAGGTTGGGAATCTTCTCACCGCGGCGGTTGGCGTGGTGTCATGGCGGGTAGCCGGTGTTACCACCGGGTATCCCGGTGCACGGTTCCGGGCGGCCTGGGGAGGTGACGATGACGGATCAGTCGGAGGTCCTCCTCCCCGACGGCGTGCGCCTGCACGTCGAGTCGACCGGCCCGGTCGACGCCGAGGTCACGGCGATCCTCCTGCACGGCTGGACGCTCGACGCGCGGAGCTGGCACCGGCAGCTCACCGCGGTGCGGGAGGCGGTCGGCACGTCGGTGCGGCTGGTGGCGTACGACGCCCGCGGGCACGGCCGGTCCAGCTGCATGCCGCTGCGCACGGCGACCCTGGCCCAGCTCGGGGACGACCTCGCGGCGGTGGTCGACGAGGTCGCGCCGACCGGGCGGGTGGTCCTCGTGGGGCACTCGATGGGCGGCATGACGATCATGGAGTACGCCCACCGGCACCCCGAGCACTTCGCGACGCGGGTGGCCGGCCTGGTGTTCGTGTCCACGACGGCCGAGGGGCACACCCACACCGCCTACGGGCTCACACCGCGCATCGCCCGGCTCATCCGGCTCGCCGAGACCACGGGCGCCGGGGTCCTGGCCCGCTGCGGGTCGTGGCGGCCGCCCCGGGCGCTGCTGCGAGCGCTGCGGCCGAGCATCCGCTGGCTCCTCTTCGGCGATCACTGCGACCCGACCGACATCCGCCTCGTCACCTCGGCGGTGGCCCGCGCCTCGCTCCGCTCGATCGGCGGCTTCCGGGCCTCCTTCGGCGCGCAGCACCGGCTGGAGACCCTGGCGGAGCTGGCCGACCTGCCGGCCGCCGCGCTCGTCGGCGACCGGGACCGACTCACCCCGCCGCCGTGCGCCGAGTCGATCGCCGCCGCGCTGCCGGCCACCGACCTGACCGTCTGCCCCGGTGCGGGGCACATGCTCATGATGGAGCGGCCCGACGAGGTGAACGCCGCCCTGCTCGCGGTGCTCGGTCAGGTGCGGGGCCGGCCCCTGCCGCCCGGGCGGGTCGCGCCCGCGGCCGGGGCCTGACGACGCGCTCCGTCGCACCTCGGAGGCGGTGCGGCCGGCCGGGGCCGTACCCTCGTGCGGTTGGCCCGGCGCGCGGCCCGCGGCGTACCGCGGTGCCCGCCGCCGACGGGACTCAGGAGCGCGCGTGACCGACCAGACCACCCTGGCGCAGGAGATCGCCGTCGAGCAGCGGCATCTCGACCGGGTGTACGCCCGACTCGCCGAGCTGCGGCGGTCGGCGGTCCGCGCGGAGAAGGAGGGCTACCGGCTGGCCCGGGTCGGCAACTTCGGGGCGCTGGTCGAGCGGGACGCCATGGTCTTCCACGCGGCGCAGCGGCGGCACCTCCTCGACGCCGAACACGAGGGGCTGGTTTTCGGCCGGCTCGACCTGCGCGACCGTCAGGTGCTGCACGTGGGGCGGCTCGGCATCCGGGACGAGGACGCGACGACGCTGGTGGTGGACTGGCGCGCCCCGGCCGCCGCCGCGTTCTACCAGGCCACGCCCGCGCAGCCGCTCGGCGTGGTGCGCCGCCGGATGATCCAGTCCAGCGGCGAGCGGGTCACCCGGATCGAGGACGACCTGCTCGACCCGGGCGCCGCCCCACCGGACATGGCGGTGGTCGGGGACGGCGCGCTGCTCGCCACGCTCTCCCGGGCGACCGGCCGGGGCATGCGCGACATCGTGGCCACGATCCAGCGGGAGCAGGACGAGGCCATCCGCTCCCCCGGCTCGGGGGTGACGATCGTCTCCGGCGGCCCCGGCACCGGCAAGACGGCCGTGGCGCTGCACCGCGCCGCGTACCTGCTCTACTCCGACCGCAGCCGCTACGCCGGCGGCGGCATCCTCGTGGTCGGCCCGTCCTCGGTCTTCGTCGAGTACATCGCCTCGGTGCTGCCCTCCCTCGGCGAGGACACGGCCACCCTGCACTCGCTCGGCACGCTCTTTCCGGGGATGAGCGCCACCCGCACCGACCCGCCCGAGGTGGCCGCCGTGAAGGGGTCGCTGCGCATGCGCCGGGTGCTGGAACGGGCGGCACGCGACGCGGTGCCGGACGGCCCGACGGAGTTGCGGCTGCTCTACCGGGGCGAGTTGCTGCGGCTGGACCGGCGGGAGCTGGACGCGATCCGGGATCGGGCGCTGCCGCGCGGTGCCCGCCGCAACGAGGCGCGCCGGGCCGGCTTCGACGGCGTCCTCGCGGCGCTCTGGGCGCAGGCCCGCCGGCTGGGCATCGGCCGCCTGCCGGAGCAGCGCGTCTTCGAGGACGAGATCGTCGACCGGCCCGAGTTCCGGGAGTTCCTCAAGGCCTGGTGGCCGCGGCTGCACCCGCGGCACGTGCTGGGCTGGCTGGCCCGTCCGGAGCGGCTGCGCCGGTACGCCGGGGGCCTGCTTCCCGGCGCCGAGATCCGGCTGTTGGAGGCCGCGTACCGGACGTTGGACACGGACGGGCTCACCATCGCCGACATCGCGCTGCTGGACGAGCTGGACGCGCTGCTGGGCAAGCCGGTGCAGCCGGCCCGGCCGAAGCGGGACCCGTTCCAGCTCGCGGGCGGCGTCCGTGAGCTGAGCACGTCCTCCGACCGGCAGCGCGCCGCCCGCGAGGCGGCCCGCGAGCGCCCGGCGGACTACCGGGAGTACGCGCACGTCGTGGTCGACGAGTCGCAGGACGTCTCGCCGATGCAGTGGCGGATGATCGGGCGGCGCGGACGGCTGGCGTCCTGGACGGTGGTGGGCGATCCGGCGCAGACGGCGTGGACCGGCGACCCGGCGGAGCTGACCCGGGCCCGGGACCAGGCGCTGGGCCGCCGGCGCCGGCACCACTTCACCCTCACCACGAACTACCGCAACTCGGCCGAGATCTTCGCCGTGGCGGCGGCCGAGATCCGCCGGATCGACCCGGACCTGCCGCTGCCCACCGCCGTCCGCACGACCGGGGTCGACCCCGTGGAGCTCACGGTGCCCGCCGCGGAGCTGGAGACGACCACCGTGACGGCCGTGACGGCGCTGCTCGGCGAGGTGGAGGGGACGGTCGGGGTGATCACTCCGGCTCCGCGGCGGGGCGAGGTGGCCGGTTGGCTCGGCGCCCTCGGCGCGCCCCGGCTCCAGGTGGTGACCAGCCTGGAGGCGAAGGGTATGGAGTACGACGGGGTGGTGCTGATCGCACCAGGCGAGATCCGCGCCGACGCGGGTTCCGGGGTACGGACGTTGTACGTGGCGCTCTCCCGGGCCACGCAGCGGCTCACCACGATCGAGCCGACCGGCTGACGGAGCGCCCGCCCGCGAGTGGGCGGGATTCCGACCCGACAGTTGCACACATAGCTATGTGAGCATATATTTGACCGGTCCGGAGCGGCGGCGGAAGGGTGAGTCGGTGGGCGCAGGTCATGACCACGGGGGGTCGGTGGCGAACGCCGCCGAGCACCACCGTGGCCGCCTCTGGGCCGCGTTCGGCCTGCTCGCCGGGCTCATGGTGGTCGAGGCGGTGGCCGCGTTCCGCACCGGCTCGCTGGCCCTGCTCTCCGACGCCGGGCACATGTTCACCGACGTGCTCGGCATCGGCATGGCCCTCGCAGCGATCACCGCCAGCCGGCGGGCCAGCCAGGATCCGCAACGCACCTTCGGCCTCTACCGCCTCGAGGTGCTCGCCGCGCTCGGCAACGCGGTGCTGCTCTCCGGCGTCGCCGTCTACGTCGTGGTCGAGGCGGTCGGCCGGTTCGGCGACCCGCCGGAGGTGCTGGCCGGCCCCATGCTCGCCGTCGCCGTCCTCGGCCTGCTCGCCAACGTGGGCGCGTTCGCGCTGCTGCGCTCGGGCGCGCGGGAGAGCATCAACGTGCAGGGGGCGTACGTCGAGGTGCTGGGCGACCTGCTCGGCTCGCTCGGCGTGATCGGCGCGGCGGCGCTCATCGCGGTGACCGACTGGTGGTGGGCGGACCCGGTGGTCGCCGTCGCCATCGGCGTGTTCATCCTCCCCCGGACGTGGCGGCTCGGGCGGGCCGCGGTGCGGATCCTGGTGCAGGCCGCGCCGGAGCACCTCCAGGTGACCGCGGTGCACGATCGGCTGGCCGCGGTGCCCGGCGTGGCCGGCGTCCACGACCTGCACGTCTGGACGCTCACCTCGGGCATGGAGGTGGCCTCCGCCCACCTCACGATGGCGCCTGACGCCGAGGTCGGCGCGGTGCTCGCCGCCGCGCGGAGCGCCCTGCACGAGGACTTCCACATCGAGCACGCCACGCTGCAGATCGAGCCCGGGGCCGCCCCGGGGGCCTGCGGCCCGGTCGAGTGGTAGCCGTTGACGGCTTTCCGACCGGACGACCGAACGTCCACGTCACCACATGGGCACACACAGTCACAACTGCTGCGTCCGCCCCACCTGTCCCGGTAGGCTCTGTCCCGGCCTCCGCCAGGCGGCACCCACCGGTGCCGGCGGCGGTCGTCGCCTAATCGCCCGGAAGGGCGAGCCGGGGAACCACGTTCGTGGGGTGCATCCGCGTCAGCGGTAGGGATCTTCCGTCCCGAACCCGTCAGCTAACCCGGTCGGCGGCTGACGGAAGGACATGTGCATGCCAGCAGTGGCACCCGTACGACGACACGCCGCCCGGATGGCGGCCCTCATCGCCGCGACGCTCGCCCTCTGCGTCGCGATCACCCCGAGCGCCGCGGCGGCCGCTCTCCCGGCCGCCCTACCCGCGGCGGCCCCCGGCCAGGACCCGGAGGGCGGCACCCCCAGCCTGCGCGCCCAACTCGAGGCGGCCAGCAAGGGCTGGCTGGACGCGAAGAGCGCCCTCGCCCGCTCGGTGGCGCGGCAGAAGCAGCTCACCACCCAGCTCAAGACCACCGAGGCCGAGCTGGCCGAGCGCAGCGGCAAGGTCGGCGAGATCGCCGAGGTGGCCTACCGCACGGGCCGGCTCAGCACCGTGTCGGCGCTGCTCAACAGCAACACGCCGGACGGCTTCCTCGACCGCGCCGCGGAACTCGAGGTGGTCGCCGCCAAGGAGGACCGGGCGCTACGGGATCTGCGGGACACCCGCGACGAGGTCAACAGCACCCGGGCCGCGCTCGACCGGGAGATCACCGAGCAGCGCCGGCAGGTCGCTGTGATGGCCAAGCGCAAGGAGCAGGCCGAGCGCGCCCTCGAGGTCGCCAACGCCTCCGCGGCCGCAGCCTCCGGCGGCTCCAACCGGGGCACCTCCACGGCGAACGCCGCACCGGCGCCGCGCAACTCCGACGGCTCGTGGCCGTCCGAGTCGTGCAGCGTCAACGACCCCACACCGGCGGACGGGTGCATCACCCCCCGCATGCTGCACGCGCTCAACCAGGCCAAGGCCGCCGGGTTCACCCGGTACGTCTCCTGCCACCGCAACGGCGGCTCCGGCGAGCATCCCAAGGGCCGCGCCTGCGACTTCGCGGCGCAGAAGAACGGGTTCGGCGGCGACGCCACCGGCGGGGACAAGACGTACGGCAACAACCTGGCCGCGTACTTCATCCGCAACTCCGACCGGCTCGCCGTGCTCTACGTGATCTGGTACCGGCAGATCTGGCTGCCCAGCAGCGGGTGGAAGTCGTACAGCGGTGCGGGCGGCGACCCGTCCAGCGACCACACCAACCACGTGCACCTCTCGGTGTACTGACCTCGCTTCCCGGGTGGTCCGCCGTGTGGCGGGCCACCCGCGTACGCGCCCCCGCCCCCTCCGGTACGTCACGGGACGTAGGAGCGGTGTCGTCCGCCGCCGGACGATCCGGGGCGCGCCGGCCGGCAGCATCGGGGCATGACCCGGACCAGACCCACCACCCGCAAGGCGTTGCTCACCCTGCACCTGGTCACCTCCCTCGGGTGGCTCGGCACCGACCTGGTGCTGCTCACGCTCAGCATCGCCGTGCTGCGCGGTGCCGATCCCGCCGTGGTCTACCCCGTCGCGGCGCTCGTCGGCACGACGCTGTTCGCGCCGCTCAGCGTGCTCACGTGGGTGGTCGGTGTGGCGAGCGCGCTGCTCACGCCGTGGGGGCTGCTCCGCCACCGCTGGGTGCTGGTCAAGCTGGTCATCACGACGGTGATGGTCCTGCTCGTGCTGTTCCTCCTCACGCCGAACCTGCGCGCCGCGGGAGATCTCGGCGCCGCCCTGCCGCCCGAGGACCGGGCCGACCTCGTGATCGCGCCCGCCGTGTCGACCAGCCTGATGGTCGTCGCGACCGTGCTGTCCACCTACAAGCCGTGGGGACGGCTGCGCCGGGCCACGCCGGGCGGTACACGCCGGACACCCGCATCCGCCGGACGCGGCGCGGCCTGAAACGGCGCCCGGGCGTCCCGTGCGCCGGCCGGGTCACTCCGGCGGGGTCGGGTCGTCCGGGTCGTGATCGAGCACGGCAGCGAGCCGCGTGGCGAGCGCGAGGTGCGCGGCCCGGGCCTGCCGGAAGGCGTACGGGAACAGCGGCGCCGGCGCGGCCAGGGTGATCTCGACGTCGACCCGGACCAGGCCGCCCGGCTCGGCGCGCAGCCGGGTGTGGTTGCGTACGGTCGTGGCCGGCCACTGCCGGGCCACCGTGACGATCTCCTCCGGCGTGCTGATCAACACGTCGGCCCGATAGGTCGTGCGCAGCCGCACCGGGCCGGCCGGGAGCCGGTCGCTGATGGCGTAGCTGGCGTGCGCCCCGGGCCGCGTCGGAAGCCGGCGGACCCGGACGATGAACGGGTGCAGCTCGCCCTGCCGGCTCAGGTCGCCGAGCAGCGCGGCGGCGTCGGCTGGCGTGCAGCGCGCCTGGACGGTGTACGTGAAGGAATCGCGCCTGAGCACACCGTCTCCTGCCGCCGTCGGTCGCCCGATCGTCGCGTACGCGGGCCGCGCTCGCAATGCCCCCGACATTCACCGATGTTTTCGTTACCTGCCGCGCGACCGTCACCTGGCCGGGCACACTGGCGCGATGACGCGGCGACGAACGAGCGGAACGACAGGCGGGTACGGCGGATGAGCGGGCACGTGATGGTCTTCGCCCCCACACCGCTGCTCACGGTGACGGTGGACCAGCCCACCGGACAGCCGGAGATCCACCTGCACCCCGGCGGCCAGGGCGTGTGGCAGGCCCGGATGATCATTTCCCTCGGCGGCGAGGTGGTGCTCTGCACGGCTCTCGGTGGCGAGATCGGTCAGGTGCTCGAGCCGCTGCTGGTGAGCGAGGGGGTGGACCTCAAGGTGGTGGTCCGCGACTCCGGCGGCAGCGGCGGGTACGTCCACGACCGGCGCGAGGGCTCCCGGCAGGAGATCGTCGACGTGCCCGGCCAGCCCCTGAGCCGGCACGAGCTCGACGAGCTGTACAACCTCGCTCTCGGTGAGGGGCTGCGCGCACCCGTCAGCGTCCTCAGCGGACCGAACGACCCCGCGCTCGTCCCACCCGACCTCTACCGGCGCTTCGCGGCCGACCTCGGCGCCAACGGCGGCCGGGTGGTCGTCGACCTCTCCGGTGAGCACCTCACCGCCGTACTCGACGGCGGGGTGTTCTTCCTCAAGGTCAGCCACGAGGAGCTGATCCGCGACGGTCGCGCTGCCGGCGAGGACGAGGACCAGCTCTCCCGGGCCATGTACGACCTCCACGCCGCGGGCGCCGAGAGCGTGGTGGTGAGCCGGGCCGACCGGCCGGCGCTGGCGCTGGTCGACGGCGAGGTGTTCGAGGTCGAGATGCCCCGCCTCCAGGCGGCCGACCCGCGGGGGGCGGGCGACTCGATGACGGCGGGGGTCGCCGCCGTGGTGGCCGCCGGCGGCGACCTGCGGACCGCGATCCGGACCGGTGCGGCGGCGGGGGCGCTGAACGTCACCCGGCACGGTCTCGGCACCGGACGCTCGGACTCGATCGCCGGTCTCGTCGACCGGGTGCGGCTGGTTCCCGCCGACGCGCGGCCGCAGGAACGCACCACCCCGGACGAGCTGGCTGGCCGGGCGGCCGAGCGATGACCGTGCGCGTGCTGGTGACCAACGACGACGGGATCGGCGCGCCCGGCATCCAGGCGCTGGCCCGCGCGGCGGTCGACCGGGGGCTGGACGTGGTCGTGGCGGCCCCGCTCGAGGAGGCGAGCGGCATGAGCGCGGCCATGACGGCGGTCGAGCGGGAGGGGCACGTCGTGGTCCGCGACCACCCGCTGCCCGACCTGCCGGGCGTGCCCGCGTACGGCGTCGGCGGCTCGCCCGGCTTCATCACGCTCATCGCGGTGCACGGCGCGTTCGGGCCGCCCCCGTCCGTGGTGCTCTCCGGCGTGAACCGGGGCGCGAACGCCGGCCGCGCCGTCCTGCACTCCGGCACCGTGGGCGCCGCCTTCACAGGCGCCGCGAACGGCTGCCGCGCCATGGCGGTCTCGCTCGACGTGCTGACCGCGGGCGAGGCCACCGCGGCCAGCGGAGGCGCCGCCGTGGCCGCCGCCGGGCGCGTACGCGACTCGGAGCGGCACTGGTCGACGGCCGCCCGGGTCGCCCTGGACCTGCTGCCCCGGCTCACCGCGGCCCCACCCGAGAGCGTGCTCAACGTCAACGCGCCCGACCTGCCGCACGGACGGCTGCGCGGGGTGCGCCGGGGCACGCTGGCCACCTTCGGGCAGGTGCAGATGACGGTGGCCGAGACCGGGCACGGCTACGTCCGCACCTCGTTGCAGGAGCCGGGCCAGGCCGCGCAGGCCGGCACCGACGTGGCGCTGCTCGCCCAGGGGTACGCCTCGGTCACGGCCATCCGGGCCGTCACGGAGGCGGACGACGTGGACCTGTCCGGTCTGGACGGCGAGTGAGCGGGCAGCCGGCCGGCTCGTCTCGTGGCCCTCAGGCGCCCGGCAGCACCTCGGGCGTCGGGGCGCCCGCGTAGTAGGGCTCGGGCGCGCCGAACAGCCCGAGCAGGCCCGTGACCCAGAGCTGCCGGTGCACGAAGCGGCTCGGCTCGGTGACCACCAGCTTGACGCCGCTCACCTCGGCGGTCTGGAAGCCGGCGACCATGGCGCTGATGCCGACGGAGTCGATGAAGGTGACCAGGCGCATGTTGAGCTCGATTCGCTCCGGACGCCCCTTGGCCAGCACCTCGGCGATCGCCTCGCGTACCTCGTACGCGGTGTCGACGTCGATCTCGCCCCGCGGGACGATCTCCACGACACCACCGGACAGAACCGACTTCACGATCGACAGGCTCACGCGAGCACCTCCACCCACCCGTCCCCCGGGCGCCTCATCAGTACGCGGGCCGCGACCGAGAGTATTCCTCTCACGGCCTTGGTCGCCACCCCTGAGGGATGAGCATTTCGCGGACCAGGACACGTCTTGTCGCCCTTGTCCGGACTTTCCTGTTCGTCTGTTCGTTCAACGATTCGCCACGACGACGCGTCGACCGACCCACGATAACCGGTGGCCCCCACAGGGGCCGAAACGGCACGTCCCGCACGCCCCGCACCGGGGCACGTCATTGCGTGAGCTGCCTAGCATCGGCCGGGAGCCCACCGTGACGGAGAGGACGATCGATGATCAAGAGACTTGCCAGCCTGGCCGGCGTGGCCGCCCTGCTCGCCCTCGTACTGGCCTGCGGCTTCGGCGGCGGGGACGACGACGATGACGACGACGACTTCGCCCGCGGCGCCACGGTGGTCGTCCTGCGCTGAGGCGCCGCTCGGGCCGGCGGGTTCTCGCCGGCCCGGGCTCGTGGGGTTTGCGTCGTCGGGGGGCGGGGCACCGGGTAGGCCAACCGTGACAAGCCGGGACGGACGGCCGAACAGGCACCGGCCGTCCCGTCCGGCCCCCCGAGGAGGTACCCCGATGTTCGGAAGCACCCTGCTCGACCGCCGCAGCAGACCCGAGCGGATCGCGGACCAGGCGTGGCAGCACCTGGTTTCCGCCGTCAACTCCGCCGGGGACAGCGTCCGCGACACCGCTCGCTCCGCCCGCCGGGGCGGCTACCGGCTCGGCGACGAGGCGAGCGACCTCGTCGGGTCCGCCGCCGACGAGGCGCGCCGCCGGGCGACCCTCGCCTTCGACGCGCTCGCCGGCCGCCGGCCGGCACTGCCCTGGACGCTGCTGGTCGCCGCGGCTCTGGTCGGTGCGGCCGTCGGCTGGGCCGCCGGCACCGCCGCCCGGGCAGCCGGCAGCCGCGACGACCCGGCCGTCGACGACATCGAGTTCGTCGACGTGGACCGCCCCAACTCCCCCGTCAACCTGGACTGAACCCCCGCGCCGCGCCGGGCGCCCGCCCCGGCCGCCCGGTCGATCATGAAGTTATTGCCATCCGCACCGGCGTGTCGGGGCAATAACTTCATGATCAACCCGCCCGGCCCCGCCCCGCCCGGCGGGGGTGGGGGTGGAGTCAGAAGGCGTTGATCTGGGCGGGGGCGCGTTCGGCGCGCGTCAGGGCGCGCAGCACGGCGGGTTGGCCGTGCCGGCGTACGGCGAGCCGGGCGAGCAGGGACAGCACCGGTTCGATCACCTCGGGAGCCAGCTCCGGGGTGGGCACGTCGACGCTGACCGCCAGGTCGTCGGAGTGCACGGCGAGTTCCATGAGCCGGGTGGTCAGGAAGTCGTCCAGCGTGAGCGACCACGGCCCGCGGGCCAGGTGGACCACCCGCTCCGCGGGCTCGATGGTAAACGCGCCGGCGAGCCGGTCCACCGCCTCCGCGGTCCGGGCCGTGAGGGCGGCGGGCCCCTCCTCGGCGATCCTCTCCCCCACCCGGCGGATGCCCACGTTGACCTCGGCGTCCACGTCCGCGCCGAGCCAGGTGCCCCGCGCGTAGTGGTCGAGCAGCCCGATCGGGTCACCGGGCGGGACGGGCTCGGCCAGCATCGTCTCCACCTGGAAGACCTGCGAGGCGAGGTGCCCCGCGAGACCGGCGACGCCGAACTCGGCGAGCGCGCTCGGGCTGCCCCAGCGCTGCGCCACCGCCGGATCGCCCAGCAGCCGCACGGCCGAACGCGCGGCGTGCAGATAGGCCGTTCTGATCGGACCCATGTCGTACCTCCTCGGGGTGGGACCACGGCGAGCCTAGGAGCCGCCGGCCCCGCGTGCGGTACCGGCCCGGGCCGCCGGAACGCGGTCCTCACCCCACGCGGGTGAGGGTGGCTCACCCGGGGCGGCGGCAGCATCGCCTGAAGGCGGCCTCCGTGCCGGAAGCCGCGCGCCACGGGAGGGGGGACAGATGGCCACCGAGACGGTGACGCGTACCGACCAGGACATCCAGTCCGACGTCCTCGACGAGCTGACCTGGGAGCCACGGGTACGACCGCACGAGATCGGCGTGACCGTGTCCGAGGGTGTGGTCACGCTGAGCGGCCGGGTCGACAGCTACGCCAAGAAGTGGGCCGCCGAGCGGGCCGCGCACCGGGTGGCCCGGGTCCGCGCGGTCGCCAACGACCTGAGCGTGCAGCTTCCCGGCGGCGCCGAGCGGGCCGACCCGGACATCGCGGCGGCGGTCGGCCACGCGCTGGAGTGGGACGCGTTCGTGCCGGTGGAGCAGGTGCAGGCCACCGTCTCGGGCGGCTGGGTCACCCTGCACGGCGAGGTGGAGTGGGAGTACCAGCGCCGCGCCGCCGAGCGTGCCGTCGGCCGGCTCGTCGGCGTACGCGGGGTCAGCAACGGCCTCACCGTCCGCCCGTCCACCCGCCCCGACGCGCAGGAGCTGGCCCGCCGGATCGTCGACGCGCTGGCCCGCAACCGGGCCACGGAGGCCGAGCGTGTGACCGTACGGGTCCACGGCGACACCGTGCTGCTCGACGGGTTGGTGCACTCCATACCCGAACGCGACGAGGTGGAGCGCGTGGCCTGGTCCGCGCCGGGCATCCGGGAGGTCCAGAACCGCATCGCCGTCGCTCCGGTGCTGCTCTAGAACCACCCGGCCCGGGTGAGCCGCCGTCACCCGGCCGCGGGCGAGGGTGGGAGTCATGACTGATCCGAACGGGCTGATCGGGCCGGGGCGGCTGGCGCCCGACTTCACCCTGCCGGCCACCCCGGACGGGCGCCGCACGGGGCCGGCCGACTACCGCGGCCGCCCCGTGGTGCTCGCCTTCTACCCGGCCGACTGGAGTCCCGTCTGCGGCGACCAGATGGCGCTCTACCAGGCCGCCAAGCCGGAGTTCGACCGGTACGGCGCGGCGGTGCTGGGCATCTCGGTGGACAGCATCTGGTCGCACCGGGCCTTCGCCGAGAGTCAGGGGATCCAGTTTCCGCTGCTGGCCGACTTCGAGCCGAAGGGCGCGGTGGCCCGCGCCCACGGGGCATACCAGCGCAGCGGCGAGGCCGCCCGGGCACTGGTGGTGCTCGACCCGCAGGGCACGGTCGCCTGGAGCCACCTCTCCCCGCCGGACGTCAACCCCGGCGCCGACGGCATCCTCGACGCTCTGGAACGCCTGAGCAGCGACAGCGAGGTGGTGGCCGGATGACCACGCCACTGCAGGTCACCGCCCGTCTCCGGACGCCGGTGACCGGAGCCGACCACGTCCGGGGTGCGGACGACGCGCCCGTGACCGTCGTCGAGTACGGCGACTTCCAGTGCCGGTACTGCGGGGCCGCGTACCCGAACCTGCACGAGATGCTCCGGCAGCGGGAGGGGACCGTGCGGCTCGTCTACCGCCACTTCCCGATCAGCAACGTCCACCCGTACGCGGAGAGCGCCGCCGAGGCGGCGGAGGCGGCCGGCGCCCGCGGCCGGTTCTGGGAGATGCACGACTGGCTCTTCGAGCACCAGGACCAGCTCGACCCGGTGCACCTCTCGCTCGGCGTGGAGCAGCTCGGCCTGCCGCCGGAGGAGATCGGCGCCGAGGTCGAGCGGCAGGCGCACGGCGACCGGGTGCGGCGGGACTTCGTGGGCGGCATCCGCAGCGGGGTGAACGGGACGCCGACACTCTTCGTGAACGACGTCCGGCACGACGGCGGGTTCTCCCTGGCGGACCTGCTGGCGACGGTCGACGCCGCGGCCGAGACCTGAGGCACCGGGGCCGCCGTACCGTGCACGTCGGCGGTCCGACGGCGCCCGACGGCGCCCGAGATCCGCGCAACTTCCCGGAAGTAGTGGCCTCGAAACGGACGGAGACCACAACTTTTCGGAAGTTGTGCGGATCTTCGTGGGAGGCGGGGCGGGACGGGGCGGCGGGGCAAGCGCGGGCCGCACCGGCCGCCTCAGATGAGGCGCAGCTCGCGGGCCCGCCGTACGGCCTCACGGCGGCGGGTCGCGTCGAGCTTGCGGTAGATGTTGCGCACGTGGGTCTTCACGGTGTTGACCGACAGCGACAGCTCGCTGGCGATCTCCACGTTGGACAGGATGCTCTGGAGGTAGCGCAGGATCGTGAGCTCGCGCTCGGTGAGCGGCTCGTCCAGCTTCGGTCCCGGCTCCGCGGGCCCGCGCTCCGCGGGCTCGTCGGCGCCCCGGACCAGGTCGCTCACCATCGACCAGTGTGCCGTGCCGGTGTCCAGGTGGGCGGCGAGCAGGTCGCGTACGGCCGGCTCCGCCCGGGTGAACACGCGGCGGACGCCCTCCCGGCCGGCCAGGTCGAGCACCTGCTCCAGGATGCGACCGGCGCGGCGCTCGTCGCCGTCCCGGCGGGCCAGGACCGCGTCGAGCAGGCCCGCCTCCAGGCGCAGCGGCAGCGGCCAGCCGTCCGCGTCCGGCGCCTGCCAGTCCGGGAGCGTCCGGGCGGCGGCCCGCTCGTCCCCGGCCCGCAGCTCGACGCGGGCCAGCACCACGGCGAGCGGCGCCACCGGCTCCTCCCGGTCCCGGACCGGTCCGGCGAGCAGCGACCGTGCCCCGTCGAGGTCACCCCGGTCGGCGCGCACGTCGGCCTCGGCCGCCAGCAGCCAGTGCGCGAGTTCGGCGGCGCCCGGCCGGTCGGCGATGCCGCCGCGTGTCTCGGCCAGCAGCCGCTGACCGGCCGCGAGATCGCCCCGGTGCTGCGCCAGGCGCGCCCGGCAGAGCGCGGCGACCGCCGCCGCGGTGGTCGTGCCCGCCGCGCCCGGCTCGCCGGCCCCGCCCGGCTCGTCGGCCCCACCGTCGCCGGTGGCGGGGGCGGCGAGCGCCAGGTTCGCGGCCGCCTCGTCGGGCTGGTCGCGGTACAGCGCCACCACGGCCAGGGCCAGGTACGCGTACCCGCAGTCCACGGCGCCGGCCCAGCCGTGGCACGGCGGCATCCCGAGGGCCTCGCGGGCGGACGCCTCGGCGGCGCGCAGCTCCCCCCGCAGCGCCTGGAGCAGCGCCGAGCGGCTGGCGCACACCAGCTCCGTCCGGGGACGGCCCGCCTCCCGGGCCGCGGCGAGCGCCCGGGCGAAGCGGGCCGCCGGCAGTTGCCCGTCGGCCAGTTCCGTGAGCCCGAGCGCGGTGCCGGCGAACGCGCGCAGGTCGGCGTCCTCCGTGGCGCTGCCCCGCGGCCCCGCCCCCGCCGCGCTCGGCGACGCCGCGAGCGGCTCGGTGGCCGCCGGCTCGCCGGTACGGGCCGGCGGGGCCGTCCGGCTGCGCACGAGCCGGCCCGCCGCGGCGCGTACCTCCGCGTGGTCGCCGGCGAGCCGGGCCAGGGTGAGTTCGAGCGCGGTGGCCAGCCGCAGGAAGCGGTCCCGGCGCGGGGCGGGCAGCGTGCTCGCGTGGGTCGCCGCGCCGCGCAGGTGTGCGGCGGCGGCCGCCGCGTCGCCCACGGAGGCCCGCTCGGCGGCGCAGGCGAGCGCCAGCTCCGGGTCGCGGCGCAGGGCCTCGGGCGGCGGGGGCGCGGGCGCCGGCCCGGCCGGTGCCACCCGGTCGTACGGGGCCAGCTCCGGCCACTGCGCCACGAACAGCTCGCTGGCCCGGTCCCACCGGCCGGCGGCGAGCGCGTGCCGGAGCCCCTCGGCCGGCCGGCCGTTGTCGGCGTACCAGCCGGCCGCCCGCAGGTGCAGGTCGCGCAGCTCCTCGTCGGGCACGCGGCTCAGCTCGGCCCGGAGCAGGTCGGCGAGCAGTGGATGGCAGCGGTACCAGGGCGGGCTGCTGTCGTCGCGGCTCAGCACGCCGCCGTCGCCGGCCAGGTCGGAAAGCACCCGTTCGGAGTCACCGCGGCCGGTGATCGCGTCGGCCAGGTCGGCGCAGACCGTCTCGGCGAGCGCGGTGCGGCGCAGCAGCTCGCGGGACGCCGGGTCGACCGCCGCGAGGACCTCCTCGTGCAGGTATCCGGCGATCTCCGGCTGGTCGCCACCGAACCGTTCCACCCAGCGGGCGGCGTCCGGCTGGCGGTGCAGCGCAAGCGCCGCGAAGCGGAGCGCCGCCGGCCAGCCGCCGGTCCGCTCCCGCAGCCGGTGCAGGGCCGCGGCGGGCAGGTGGACGCCGTGCGCCGCGAGCAGGTCGGCCATCTCGTCCTGGGTGAAGGCCAGCTCGTCCGGCCCGATCTCCGTCAGCTCGCCGGCCAGCCGGAGCCGGTGCACGGCGAGCGGAAGCCCGGCGCGCGCCCCGACGACGAGGCGCAGGCGCTGCTCGGCGTGGCGGAGCAGGAATTCGAGGCCGGTCAGCGCCGCCGGGTCCGTGACCCGGTGCAGGTCGTCCAGGACCAGCAGCACCGGCCGTTCCCGGGCGGCGAGCGCGGCGGCCAGCAGCTCCAGTTGGTCGGGGCGGGGCGGCCGGTCCGGCACGGCTGCGGGATCGTCCGGGTCGGCGGTCTCCCGCAGCGCGGCGGCCAGGTACGACCAGAGCCGGTCGCCGTCGTCGCCCACCTCCACCGACACCCACGCCGGCGCCGGCCGGGGCACCTCCTCGACGCTGCCGTCGGGCCGTACCTCGGCGCCCTCCCCGGCGCTCCCTCCGACGAGCCGGGCCCAGGAGGCGAGCAGGGTCGTCTTGCCCCACCCCGCGGGGGCGCTCACCAGGGTGACCGGCCCCGCGCTGCCGGCGTCGAGCCGGCGTAGCAGCCGGGGCCGGGCCACCACCGGCTCGGGCAGCGCGGGCGGGGTCAGCCGGGACGCCAGCAGCGGCGGCCCGCTCGGCCCCCGCTGCGCCGTACCCGCCTGCGCGCCGCCTCGCTGCTCCGGCATCCGGCCCACCCCCACGGACGCGTTCCACCCCCCGGTCGGCGGGCGGTTACCCGGCCCGGGGCCGTTCACCCCTTCGGGGCGACCCGCCGTCGGCCGAGCCCGCCGCGGTGTCGACCGCCGCCGGAGTCGGCGGGCGGGCCGGGAAAAAGCGACACGGCGTCACATAGTGCGTCGGGCACGCCGAACGGGTGGCAGACTCGCGGGATGGCCGGCGAACGGACGTACGACGTGGTGCTGTACGGGGCGACCGGGTTCACCGGCGGTCTCACGGCCGAGTACCTGGCCCGGCGCGCGCCGGCCGGGCTGCGGTGGGCGTTGGCCGGCCGCGACGCCGGCCGGCTCGCCGCGACACGCGACCGTCTCGCCGCGATCGACCCGGCGCTCGCCACGCTGCCGCTCGTGACCGCCGACGCCACCGACCCCGACTCGCTGCGGGCGCTGGCCGGGAGCGCGCGGGTGGTCGCCAGCACGGTCGGCCCGTTCATCCGCCACGGGGAGCCACTGGTGGCCGCGTGCGCCCGCGCCGGCACCGACTACCTGGACATCACGGGTGAGCCCGAGTTCGTCGACCTCATGTACCTGCGCCACCACGCCGAGGCGGCCCGCACCGGGGCGCGTCTCGTGCACTCCTGCGGCTTCGACTCGATCCCGCACGACCTGGGCGTCTGGTTCACCGTACGGCAGCTGCCCGCCGACGTGCCGATCAGCGTGGACGGGTTCGTGCGGGCCGGTGGACGCTTCTCCGCCGGCACGTACCATTCGGCGCTCCTCGCCTTCTCCCGCGGCTCCCACGCGAGCCGCGCGGCGCGGGAGCGGCGGGCCGTCGAGCCACGGCCGGAGGGCCGGCGGGTCCGCACCGTGCCGGGACGCCTCGCGCGCTCCGGTGAGCTGGGCATGTGGACGGTGCCGCTGCCCACCATCGATCCCCAGGTGATCCGCCGCTCGGCCGTGGCCTGCCCCGAGTACGGCCCGGACTTCCGCTACCGGCACTTCGCGGCGGTGAAACGGCTGCCCACCGTGGTGGCCGGCGTGGCCGGGCTCGGGGCCGTGACCGGCCTCATGAAGCTGGCTCCCACGCGCCGGTGGCTGCTCGGCCGGCTCTCCTCCGGCCAGGGACCGTCGGCCGAGCAGCGCGCCCGGTCGTGGTTCCGGATCCGGTTCGTGGGCGCGGGCGGCGGCCGGCGGGTACGCGTCGAGGTGACCGGCGGCGATCCCGGCTACGACGAGACCGCCAAGATGCTCGCCGAGTCGGCGCTCTGCCTGGCCCTGGACGACCTGCCCCCGGCGGCCGGCCAGCTCACCCCGGTCAGCGCCATGGGCGAGGCGCTGCTCGCCCGCCTCGACCGCGCGGGCATCACCTTCCGCGTACTGGACCGCGGTTGACCCTCGACCAGGTCGAGGCGTCAGGATCGAAGGCGTGGAGAGCGGACTGCGCAGCATCGGCGAGCTGGCCCGGGCCAGCGGCCTCACGGTCAGCGCCCTGCGGTTCTACGACTCGGCCGGTGTGCTCGTGCCGGCCCTCGTCGACCCGGTGACCGGCTACCGCTGGTACACCGACGAGCAGGTGGCTCCCGCGCGGCTCGTGGCCGGGCTGCGGCGGGTGGGCATGCCGGTGCCGGAGATCGCCGCGGCGGTGCGTGCCGAGCCGGCCGTCGTGCACCGGCTGCTCGACGCGCACCTGCGCCGGCTGGAGGACGGTCTCGCCGACGCCCGCCGCGAGCTCTCCCGGATCCGTACGCTCATCGGCCCGGAGGCGCCCGCCATGGCCACCCGTCTCGTCCTGTCCCCCGTCGACCTGGCCCGCGCCGTCGACGCCGTCCGCTTCGCCGTGGGCACCGACCCGGACCTGCCCGCCAGCACCGGCGTCCTGCTCGACGTCGCGCCGGACGGCGTCCGGCTGGTCGCCACCGACCGCTACCGGCTCGCGCTGGCCCGGGCCGGCGCCACCCGGGCGGACGGCCCACCGGCGCGGGCGCTCGCCCCGGCCGGCTTCGTCGACGAGGTACGCACGCTGCTGGACACAGGCGGGACCACGCCCGAGGCGCACCTGACCGTCGAGGGCGACACGATCGCCGTCTCGGTGGCGGGCCGCACGGTGACCACGGCCGCCATGCCGTACGACTTCCCGGACTACCGCCGCCTGGTGCGGGCGGCCACCGGCGACCCGCCGGCCCACCGGGTGCCCGTCGACGCGGCCGCGCTGTCCGCCGCGCTGCGCCGCCCCGACGCGCCCACGGTCGCCCGCGAGCACGACGGGGTGCCCGTCGCGGTCACCGTCCTCGGCGTCGACGACCGGGGCACGGTGCGGCTGGTGGGCCCCGACGAACCGGCCGGCCCCGACGACCTGCGGGTAGGGGTGAACGGCGGCTACCTGCTCGACGCGCTGGACGCGGCCGGCGGGCCGCAGCTCGTCCTGGAGCTGGACGGGCCGATCGCCCCGCTGGCCGTACGCCGCGCCGACGACGAGGACGCCTTCTCGATCCTCATGCCGATCCGGCTGTGACCGGCCGAATCCCCGGCAGGGCGCGACGGTAGCATTCGGGGGATCACCCGAGGCTCGCAACGGAGGCGTACGGAGCAGCATGCTCGACATGGAGTTGATCCGGAAGGATCGCGAGGCGGTGGCGACCGCGCTGGCGAAGCGTCTGGATCCCGCCGAGGTCAACCGGGCGCTGGACGACATCCAGCGGCTCGACCAGGAGCGCCGCGCCCTGATCAGCGAGATCGACGCCGAGCGGCAGCGCCGCAAGGCGGAGGCCCGGGCGTACGCGGAGGCGAAGCGGGCCGGCGTCGAGCCGCCGGCCGGCACGGACGCCGAGCGCAAGCAGCTCGCCCAGCTCGAGTCCGAGCTGGACGAGGTGCAGGCCCGGCTGCGCACCGCCATGAGCGAATTGCCCAACCTCCCCGCCGACGACGTGGTGTCCGGCGGCAAGGAGGCCAACCGGGTGGTCCGCACGTTCGGCGAGCCACCGGCGATCGAAAAGGTACGCGACCACGTGGAGCTGAGCCGGGCGCTCGGCCTGGTCGACCACGAGCGGGGCGTCAAGCTCGGCGGCTCCGGCTTCTGGATGTACACGGGTGTGGGCGCCCGGCTGGAGTGGGCGCTGCTCAACTGGCTCATCGACCAGAACATCGCGGCCGGCTACGAGTTCCTGCTGCCGCCGCACCTGCTGCTGGACACCGCCGGCTTCGCCGCCGGGCAGTTCCCCAAGTTCTACGACGACGTCTACCACCTCGACCGGCAGTCCGCGCCGCGCGGGCAGTTCCTGCTGCCCACGGCCGAGACGGCGATCCTCGGGGCGTACCAGGACGAGATCCTCGACGCGGGCAAGCTGCCGCTGAAGGCGTTCGCCTACACGCCGTGCTACCGCCGCGAGGCGGCCGGCTCGCACTCGGACGAGCGCGGCACCGTGCGCGGCCACCAGTTCAACAAGGTGGAGATCTTCCAGTTCACCCTGCCCGAGCAGGCGGACGCCGCGCTGGAGTCGATGGTCGGCCACGTGGAGGGCCTGGTCGGCAAGCTGGGCCTGCACTTCCAGACGAGTCTGCTGGCGGCCGGCGACGCGAGTGCCGCCATGCGCAAGACCCTCGACGTCGAGGTCTGGATGCCGAGCACCGGCAAGTACAAGGAGGTGTCGTCGGTCTCCTGGGGCGGCGACTACCAGGCGCGCCGGGCCGCCATCCGCTACCGGGAGCCGGGCGGCAAGCAGACCCGCTTCGTGCACACGCTCAACGGGTCGGCGCTGGCCACGAGCCGGCTCTTCCCGGCGATCCTCGAACAGTTCCAGCAGGCCGACGGGTCGGTGCTGGTGCCCGAGGTGCTGCGCGACCGGCTGGGCACCGACCGCCTCACCCCGGCTTCCTGACGCCCCCCCTTTCCGCTGTCGATCATGCAGTTGTGGTGCCCGACAGGTGCCGACTCGCACCTTTCATCCGGCACCACAACTGCATGATCGCCGCGTCGGGCCGGGCGCCGCTACTCGGCCTTCGCGAGACGCAGCGCCAGCTCGGGGCAGACCTTGACCGCCTTGAGCGCCCCCGCCCGCAGCCAGGTGGGGACAGGGGTCGGCGGGAAGGCCGGGTAGCCGTTGGCGTCGAGCCGGATGAAGTCGGGCACCACGTGCGCGCAGAGCCCGTGACCGTCGCAGCGGGACCAGTCGAGGGTGAGCCGCTGCGGGTTGGGGTCGGGCGCACCGGGCAGCCCCAACACGCCCTTCACCCGCCGGCCGCACCCCTCTCCCGTGGAGTGCAGGCGCAGGTCCTCGGCGAAGACCTCGATCGCGGACAGCGCGAATCGTGCGGTGCCGTCGGGGTGGCTGCACGCGCCCCGGCCCTTGACCTCACCGGCGGCGGCCCGGACGACGTCGGCGGGTTGGCTGCCGGCGACGGCGAGGTCGACGGCCCGGGCCAGGTCGGGCAGGCCCATCCGGCAGGGCCCGCACTGGCCCGCGGACTCGCCGGCCAGGTAGCGCACCACCTGCGCGGCCTCGCCGAGCGGACAGGTGTCGGCGCCGAGCGGGACGAGGATGCCCGCGCCGAGGGTGCCGCCGACCGCGGCGAGCCCCGTGCGGGAGATCTCGGCGCGGTCCGCGGCCTCCGCCGTGATCCACTTTCCGTGGTAACCACCGGTCAGGATGCCCGGGCCGTCGGGCACCTCGCAGAGGTCGAGGATGTCCCGCAGCGGGGTGCCGGCCGCGCACTCGACCACCGCGGGCCGGGCGGCCGCGCCGGTGACGGTGAGCAGCACGGTGCCCGGCTCGTCGTCGGTGCCGAGCGCCGCGTACTCGTACGGGCCGAGCCGGGCGGCCACGGCGAGCTGGGCGTACGTCTCGGCGTTGGACAGCAGGGTGGGCAGACCGTTCACCCCGGAGTCACTGGACCGCTTCTTCGTTCCCGGCGGGATGTGCGGCAGCCCGTTGATCCCGTTGACCAGCGCCCCGCCCTCGCCGGAGATGAACCGGTGCGGGACCGTGACGACGCTCGTCGGCACCGGCATCCGGCGCTCCGCGAGCGCCTCCATGAGCGAGTCGCGGCCCACCCCGTCGTCGGCGACACCGAGCACGATCTCCTCGGCGTCGAGGGCGTACGCGGCCAGCGCCGCGCCGTCGAGGACCAGGTGCGGGGCCCGGGTGAGCAGCACCTTGTCCTTCCAGCTCGCCGGCTCGCCCTCGGTGGCGTTGACCACCACCACGGCGCCCAGGTCCTGCCGTTCGCACGACTCGAGCACGGCGCGCACCTTGCGGGCGAACGGGAAGCCCGCCCCGCCCTTGCCCTTGAGCTGCATTCCCTCGGCGAGCCGGAGCAGGCTCGCGGGCTCCATGGGCCGGACGGGGCCGTGCACCTCCTCGTGCGCCGCGAGGTCGAGCCGGCCGAACTCGGCGAAGCCGGCGGTCAGCCGGGGCTCACCGACGCAGGCCACCGGCGGCACGCTCGTCCGCGTCACTTCGCCTCACCCCGCAGCCCGGCCCAGTACGCCTCGTCCACCGCGTCGGCGTTGGCCCGCCGGCGCCGGCCGGACCGGCCCTCGCCGGCCGCCTTCCGGGCCCGCCGGGACGCCAGGTCGACGAGCGTCGGGGTGTCGTCGGCGGGCGGCGCCTCGTCGGGCAGGTACCGGGCCGGCGGGCGCCAGTACTCCGGCTCCTCGGGCACGTCCTCCTCGACGCCGTGCCGGCCACCGCTGCTCGGCGTCGCCGAGATGGGCCCCGCGGAGATGGGCCCCGCGGAGATCGGTCCCGCGGAGATGGGCCCGGCGGAGACCGGGTCGGCGGTCTTCCAGCGGCGCGGGCTGGTCCACGGCTCCTCCGGCTCGTCGACCCGAAGGGACGGCACCGGGTAGCGCCCACCGGCGTCCACCTCGTCGGCACGGCGGCGACGCCCGGCGGGCACCGGCGTCTCGGACCGGTCGCGTCGTCCGGCGCGGCGGGCCCGCTCCGGCTCCTCCGCGCGGCGCCGCGACCGGCGCGCCACCGACTCGCGCTCCTCCTCCCGGTACCGGGTCGCGGCCGACTCGCGCTCCTCGTCCCGGTACCGGGTCGCGGCCGACTCCCGCTCCCGGTCCCGCCGGCGGGTGGCCGTGGACCGCACCGCCTCCCCGTCGCGACGCCGCCGCGCGGGCCGCGCGGACTCGCGCAGGGTGCCGGGTTCCGGCACCACGGGAACGGTGAACCGGTCCGGGTCGCGCCGCCGGCCGCCGGCCGGCACGGAGAACTCCGCGGTGGTCTGCGCCCACTCGGCCTCGCGGCGCTCCCGGGCGGCCTGGGCGGCCCGCTTCGCCTCGGCACGGCGGCCCAGCCCGGCCAGCACCGTCCGGCCCCGCAGGTCCTCGGCCGGCCGCCCGGCGAGGGCCTTGTTCATGGCCGCGGCCTGGTGCTGCTCGCGGCTGCGCCGGCCCACGGTGACCGAGAGGCGCACCAGCAGGGCGAGCACCACGAGCAGGACGCACGCCAGGTAGCTCAGCACCACCCACGAGCTGGCCGCACGACCGGCGTTGAGCCCGTGTACCAGGGCGAACGGCCACGAGACGTACGCCAGGGAGTGCAGTGACCGCCACAGCCACTTCGGACCGACGCCCGCGAACCGGGCACGGACCACGCCGGTCCAGAGGACGCTCACCATGAGCAGCGCGGCCACCGTGCCGAGCCCGACGTAGAGTCCGCGGCCGGAGACGAACGGGACCGCGGCGTCGGTGGGCGCGGCCCGCCCGGTGGCCACCTTGGTGAGGACGTGGAAGCCGAGCCCGGCGACGCCGAGGACGCCGGTGGCCCGGTGCGCGGACTGCACGAGCACGCGGTGGCGGATCAGCAGCACGAGCCGGTCGGTGGCGAGCAGGCCGAGCATCACGGTGAGGCTCAGCGCCACGAGGGTCACCACCCCGGCGAAGAACTCGGTGAAGAAGAAGCCGTACGCATACGCCCGCTGCCCGACGCCGGTGAGCATGACGGCCGCCCACAGCGCCGCCAGCGTGGAGAACACCAGCACGGCCGCCGCGGACCCGGACGGGGCGCGTACGCCGCGGCTGCTGGCGCTGGTCCGGACGGCCGTCGGCTTCTGGTTCTGCTTGACCCGGGCCATCTGCTCCTCGATCGTCCAGTGGCGGCGTACCGCCGGCCGGCTCCACTCCCCTCCCGAGTACGGACCTGCGGGGTGGGCGGATCACCGGGGCTCGGAGAAATTTCTCTCCGGATCGAACCGCGGGACGCCGTGGCGCGTGTAGCGACCGCTTGCGCCCCGACCGGCGTACCTCGTGCAGGAGGTCATCCACGGTGCGGGCGAGCCGATCCAGCCCGGCGAGTACACGGGCAACGGCGACGTGCACGAGTTCCGCTACGGCAAGGACCTGGCCCGGGTCTTCCGGTCCGAGAAGCTCTCCTACCTGCGTACCTTCGGCGAGAGCTGGGGATACCTGCCCGGCGGCTCGGCGGCGGTCTTCGTGGACAACCACGACACCCAACGCGACGGCGGGGTGCTGACCTACCGGGACCGGGGCATCTACGCGCTCGCCAACGCCTTCATGCTGGCCTGGCCGTACGGCTCCCCCACCGTGATGTCGAGCTACACCTTCACCAACCGCGACCAGGGCCCGCCCTCCGACTCCGGCAACCGGACGCTCAACACCACCTGCTACTCCGGCTGGGAGTGCGAGCACCGCTGGCCGGTGATCGCCAACATGGTCGGCTTCCGCAACGCGACCGAGGGGGCCGGCGTCGCGAACTGGTACGACAACGGCAACAACCACATCGCGTTCAGCCGGGCCGGCAAGGGCTACCTGACGGTCAACGACGAGGACCAGGCGATCACCGGGAGGTCCTACTACACCGGTCTGCCCGCCGGCCGGTACTGCGACGTCATCCACGGCACGTACGCCAACGGCGCCTGCAACGGCCCGGTCGTCACGGTGGACGGCAACGGCTGGTTCGCGGCGGACGTGCCGGCCCACGACGCGGTGGCCATCCACGTGGGCGCCCGCGTCTGACAGCGCGTCCCCGCGCCCGGCAGCCCGCTTGATCCACACCACATCGCCGATCTGGCGGGGTCACCGGCGCGGTGACCCCGCCACATCGGCGATCCGGAGTCGATCCCGGTGGACGCCGCCGGTGAGCACCGCGAGTCGATCTCTGCCTGCGAATGTGTGTGACTGACGGTCACCGTCGGCGAGGCTGGCCAGGTCTCCTGTGGACGCTTTGCTCTGCACCCACCGATGCACCACCTCGCGGACCTGCGGAAACGCGAAACGCACCGTCGGCGTCGTCGTGCGGCACGGTGACACGTGGTTACCGGTGCATCCGGGGGTGCAGAGCAAGGCGGGTGGTCTGGTTCGGCGGGGCAGCTCCCGCGACGGCCGGGGGAGCGGTTGATCAGGACGTTGCTGGTGAGGTTTTTGGGGTGATGGAGGTCGGTAGCGAGGTATCGGGCTTACAGTGTTTTCGTGCCGTTTGACCGATTGACTTCCCGCGCCCGTCGCGGCTGGCTCGCCGCCGCTGTCGGCGTACCGGTCCTGCTCGTGACCGCGCTGCTCACCGGCCTGGCGCTCACCCCGGAGACGGACCCGACGGCCCGCCAGGCCGCGCCGACCACCTCCACACCATCCGCGCCGGCCAACGTCGAGCAGGTCCCCGAGGAGTCCATGCCGCCCGCGGCGCCGGCGCCGGCCGGACTGCCGGTGATCACCTACGACCCCGCGCCGGACGGCTTCCCCGACGACCCGGCCGCCCTGGACACCACGCCGCTCACCGAGGGCCTGCACCCCACCCGGAAGATCGCCGCGTACGACGCGCCGGGCGGGCGGCCGGTCGCCTTCCTCGCTCCCACCATCAGCGAGGTCGAGGTCACCATGCCGATCGCCGACCGCCGGGCCGGCTGGACGGCCGTGCTCGTCCCCTCGGCGAACCGCAAGCTCGCCTGGCTCCCGCCCGGCGGCTTCACGACCGTCCCGCTGCGCGACCAGATCGTGGTCGAGCGCCGCAAGCACCGGCTCACCTGGTACCGCGCCGGCCGGGCGGTTCGCACCTGGGAGGTCAGCCTCGGCCAGCGTGGGCAGGAGACGCCGCTGGGCCGCACGTTCGTCCTCGGGCGCACCCCGCCACCGCAGGACGTGTACGGCGGTGTGGACATCTACGCCCTCGGCTCGGTGCCGGACGACCCCGACTCGGTGCCGGCCGGCCTGCGCGGCGCCCACATCGGCCTGCACACCTGGTACCACGACGGCGAGCTGGGCGAGAACACCACCAACGGCTGCATCCGGGTCACCCGCAGCGGCCAGCGGGAACTGCTCGCCGAGGTGCGGCCCGGCAGCAGCGTCGTGGTGGTCGAGGAACTGCCCACGCCGCCCCCGACGGCCTGAGCCTCCCGGCGCTCAGTCGCCGAGCAGCCAGCCGTTCTGCTCGGCGATCCGGACGGCGGCGGCCCGGTTGCGGGCACCCGTCTTGCCGATGGCCGCCGACAGGTGGTTGCGCACGGTCCCCTCGGACAGGTGCAGCGCGGCGGCCAGGTCCGCGACGGTGCCGCCGTCCCGCGCCGCGCGCAGCACCTCGGTCTCCCGCTCGGTCAGCGGGCTCGCGCCGGTGGCGAGGGTCTCCGCCGCCAGCGTCGGGTCGACCACCCGCAGGCCGGCGTGCACGCGGCGAACGGCCTCGGCCAACTGCCGGGCCGGCGTGTCCTTCACCACGAAGCCGTTCGCGCCGGCCTCCATGGCCCGGCGCAGGTAACCCGGCCGGCCGAACGTGGTCACCACGAGCACCCGGCAGGAGGGCAGGGCCGCGCGCAGGGCCGCCGTGGCCGCGATGCCGTCCAGCCCGGGCATCTCCACGTCGAGCAGGGCCACGTCGGGGCCGGTGCGCCGCGCCTCGGGCACCACCTCGTCGCCCCGCCCGACCTCGGCCACCACGGTGAGGTCGGGTTCGAGCGACAGCAGCGCGGCCAGCGCGCCCCGGACCAGCGCCTGGTCGTCGGCGAGCAGCAGCTTGATCGACCCGGTCACCGGGCGCCGCCCGGCGGCAGGGCGACCCGGAGCACGAACCCGCGTCCCCGCGGGCGGCCGCCGACCACCACCGCCGCGTCGAGCCGTTGCGCCCGTTCGCGCAGGCCCACCAGCCCGTGCCCGGCGGCGGCCGTGTCCGGGGCGGGCCCCCGGCCGTCGTCACTGATCTCCACCGCCTCGGGGGTGACCCGGATCGTGCAGTGGTGCGCCCCGCTGTGCCGGACCACGTTCGTCACCCCCTCCCGTACCGTCCACCCGAACAGCTGGTCCCGCTCGGCCGGCAGCTCGGGCAGGTCGACCGGCAGGTCGACCGCGATGCCCGCCGCGGTCAGCGCGGAGCGGGCGCCCGCCAGCTCCTCGGCAAGCCGCACCCCGCGGTACGCCCCGACGGTGCGCCGCACGTCGGCCAGCGCCGCCCGGGCGAGCTGCTCCACCTCGGCGATCTCCGCGGCCGCCCGGGACGGGTCCACCTCGACGAGGCGGCCGGCCAGCTCGGCCTTGATCGCCACCACCGTGAGCGAGTGGCCGAGGATGTCGTGCAGGTCGCGCGCCGTCCGGGCCCGTTCCTCGGCGACCGCCAGGCGGCCGATCTCCTGCTGCGCGGCCCGGAGCTCGCCGTTGCGCTGCGCCAGCGCGGCGACCCCGAACATGGCGAACGAGGCGAGCAGCACCGCGAAGAAGACGGTGGTCTCCCCCGTCCAGCCCGGCACCAGGTATCCCGCCAGCAGCGGCGTCGCCGCGGCGAGCGCCACGACGAGCAGCGCCCACGAGCCGGGAAGCAGGAACACCGCGGCCGTGGCCACGAAGACCAGCGTGGTCATCCAGTCCGCGCCGGTGCCGAAGCTGCTGAGCAGGCCGAGCGCGAACAGGCCCAGCAGGGCGACGACGGACCGTCCGCGCGGGATCGGGCGGGTCGCCTGCCGGCACGTCCGGGCCCACTCGAACAGCAGCACGTACGCCACACCGAAGGCGACCAGCGCCCCCACACCGAGCCACCGGCGCCACGGCTCGGCCTGGTTCAGTGCCGTCTCGAGCGCCACGTTGAGGAAGAAGAGCCACACCGCGGCAAGCAACCAGCCGGTCAGCCGCCACTTGCGGCCCTGCGGCTGGAGCTCTCCCATCGCCACGTCCATCGCGTCCACGCTAGCGGCCGGTCCCCGCTCAGACCCGGGCGGTGTCCCGGCGGAACAGCCGGGTCGCGCCGACCGCGAAGACGACCGTCCAGACGACGAGGTTGACCAGCGCCCCCATGCTCACACCGTCGCCGGTCAGCGGGGCGCGGGCCAGCTCGCCGACGCCGTACACCGGGGTGAAGCGGGCCACGTCGGCGAGGACGTCCGGCAGCACCTCGATGGGGACGAACAGCCCGCCGAACATGGCGAACACGGCCAGGATCGGGCCGATGAACTGCATGACGTTCTCGGCCGGGAACAGGTAGCCCACGAAGAGGCCGAACGCGGCGAAGACCAGCGAGCCGAGCCAGGCGCCGAGGCCGGTCAGCAGCCAGACGTCGGCGGGCATCCGCACGCCGGCCGCCGCGCCGACTCCGTACTCGACGCACACCGCCACGAAGCCGAGCACCATCGCGGTGAGGACCTTGACGGCGACGTACGCGACCGGGCGCAGCGGGGTGAGCCGCAACTGACGGCTCCAGCCGAGCGCCCGCTCGGTCGCCACGGCGGCTCCCGCGCTCGTGGTGGCGACCATGGCGGCGTACACGGCCAGGCTGACCATGACGTACGCGATCACCTGGCTGCCGTTGGGCAGCTGCTGCCCCTGCTGCGGCAGGCCGAAGATGAGGAAGAAGACCGCCGGCATGAACAGGGTGAACGCGAGGGTCCGGCGGTTTCGGAGCACCCGGCGCAGCTCGAAACGGAGCACGGCCGGCGAGAACCCGCCCAGGGCGGGCGGCCTCCGCTGGTCGGAACCGGCACGGTCGGCGGTGGCGGTGGTCGGCAGGGCGGTCGTCATCGTACGGCTCCGGTCTGGTCGGTGGTGAGGGCGAGGAAGGCGTCCTCGAGGTTCCGGGAGGTGATCTCGACGTCCCGGGCCTCGGTCCGGGTGAGCAGGTGCCGGGCGACCCGGTCGGAGTCGGCGGTGGTCACGAGGACCGTGTCGCCGCGCACCTCCACGGCGTCGACGCCGGGCAGCGCGGCGAGCGCGGCCTGGTCGGCGCCCGGAAGGGTGGCCCGGACCAGCCGGCCGGCGGCCAGGTTCTTGATCTCGGCGGTGGTGCCGTCGGCCACGATCCGGCCCTGCCGGACGAGCACGATCCGGTCGGCGTACGCGTCGGCCTCGTCGAGGTAGTGCGTCGCGAAGATGACGGTCCGCCCGGCGCCGGCGTCGCGCCGCAGCGCCTGCCAGAACTCGCGCCGCCCCTCGACGTCCATGCCGGTGGTCGGCTCGTCGAGCACCATGAGGTCGGGGTCGGGCAGCAGGGCCAGCGCGAAGCGCAGCCGCTGCTGCTGGCCGCCGGAGCAGCGGCCGACCATCCGGTCGGCGATGTCGGCGATACCGGCCCGTTCCAGCACGTCGTCGGCGGAACGGCTGTGTCGGTAGAGGGCGGCGGTGAGCCGCACCGTCTCGCCGACGGTCAGGTCCTTGAGAAGCCCGCCGGTCTGGAGCACCGCGGCGACCCGGCCGCGGGCTATCGCGTCCGCCGGGGCGCCGCCGAGGATCCGCGCCGAGCCCGCGTCGGGGCGGGCCAGGCCGAGCAGCATGTCGATGGTGGTGGTCTTGCCGGCACCGTTCGGGCCGAGGAACGCGACGACCTCGCCGGGCTCCACCCGCAGGCTCAGCCCGTCGACCGCCGTCACGGCGCCGAAGGTCTTGGTGAGGCCGGTCAGCTCGACGGCCGGGTGCGTACTGGTCATGAGGGAAATGCTCCGGCCGGCGCGGGCCGCGTACCCGGAGCGCCCGTCATGATCCGGGCATGACATTTGTCAGGGGGCGGCCCCGGCGGGCCGCCCCCTCGACGGTCCTCAGTGTCCCGGCTCGCCCTCCCGGGCGTGCCGGGGCAGCAGGAACGCGGCGGCGACGGTGACCGCGAGCAGCGCCGCCTCGACCCACAGCGTGGCGCGGACGGCGGCGCCGGCGCCGTCTCCGGTGAGCTGGCCGAAGAAGACCGTGCCGAGCACCGCCACACCGAGCGCGCCGCCGAGCTGCTGCACGGCGGTCAGGGTTCCGGAGGCCGAGCCGGTCTCGGCCGGCTCGACACCGGAGAGCACGATGTCGAAGAACGGGGCCATCACGAGCCCCATCCCGAACCCGACCACCAGCAGCGCCGGCGCCAGCCGCCACGCGGTGACCTCGGGACCGGCCAGCCGCAGGGTGAGCAGCATTCCGCCGACGCCGGCCAGCACCACGACGAGGCCGGCGTGGATGAGCGTACGACCGAACCGGCTGGCCAGGCCCGCGCCCGCGATCACGAAGGCGGCCACCATGCCGAGTGCCTGGGGTACGCCGGCCAGGCCGGCCCGCAGCGGCGAGTAGCCGAGGCCGAGTTGGAGATAGAGGCTGAACACCAGGGAGAACCCGGTGAGCGCGGTGAAGAACGCGAGCCCCGCCACGAGGCCGCCGGTGAACGCCCGGCGGCGGAACAGCGTCGGCAGGACGAGCGGGTCCCGCCCGGCGCGCTGACGGCTCACCTCGTAGCGGGCGAAGACCGCGAAGACGGCGACCGCGGCGGCGAGCATGGCGAACATCCAGCCCGGCCAGCCGCGCTCACGCCCCTGGACCAGCGGGTAGACCAGCAGCACCGCGCCGAGCGCGACCAACCCGACGCCGGGCAGGTCGAGCCGGGACGAGGGAGTCGGCCGGGACTGCGGCAGGAAACGCAACGCGCCGACGGCGGCGAGCAGGCCGAGCGGCAGGTTGATCAGGAAGATGGCGCGCCAGCCGGTGCCGGCGATGTCGGCGCCGACCAGCCAGCCCGCGAGGATCGGGCCGCCGACCGCGGAGATCCCCATGACCGGGCCGAAGGCGCCGAAGGCGGCCGCCATCTCTTTCGGCGGGAAGACCTCCTTGATGATCCCGAGGCCCTGCGGCAGGAGCACGGCGCCGAAGAGCCCCTGCGCCACGCGGGACGCGACAAGCATCTCCGGGGACACGGAGAGGGCGCACAGCGCCGAGGCGGCCGTGAAGCCGAGCACCCCGACGAGGAACATCCGGCGCCGGCCGTAGAGGTCGCCGAGGCGGCCGCCGGTCACGAGGCCGACGGCCATCGCGAGGGTGTAGCCCGCGCCGAGCCACTGGATGAGGCTCTCCGACCCACCCAGGTCGGTGCGGATCGCCGGGCCGGCGAGGTTGGTGACGAGCACGTCGAGGAGGTCCATGACCTCCGCGGCGAGGATGACGGCGAGGGCGAGCCAGCGCCAGCGGTAGGGCCGGGGATCGGGGGTGGCGCGGGTGGCGCCCGCCTCCCCCACGGTGGCCTGGGACATCGATGCTCCTTCGGTTCGACTCGAACGGCGTTCGCTTAACGAACACTGTTCTACAACGAACGCCGTTCGTCGACAAGTAGGATTCGTCTCGTCCCGACTCGGAGGTCACCCGTGAGCGAACTGCCCGACCCGCCCTGGCGTACGCCCGCCCGGGGCCGCCGCACCGGCCGGCCCCTCAGCCGGCAGGCCGTCGTGGACGCGGCGCTGGCCGTACTCGGCCGCGAGGGTCTCGGCGGGCTGAGCATGCGGCGGGTCGCCCAGGAGCTGGGCACCGGGCCGGCCTCGCTCTACGCGCACGTCTCCGGCAAGGAGGAGCTGCTGGAGCTGCTGCTGGACAGGGTGAGCGCGGCCATCACTGTCCCCGAGCCGGAGCCGGAGCGCTGGGCCGAGCAGATCAAGGACATCGCCTGGCAGGCGTACCGGGCCTACGCCACCCACACCAACCTGGCGCTGGCCTCGCTGGCCACCATCCCGACCGGGCCCAACGCGCTGCGCGTGACCGAGGGGATGCTGGCCATCCTGCTGGCCGGCGGGGTGCCAGCCCAGCCGGCGGCCTGGTTCCTCGACCGGCTCTTCCTCTACATCGCCGGCGACGCGTACGAGGGGGCGCTCTTCGGCGAGAAGGTCCGCGCCTCCGGCAAGGACATGGAGGGCTACTGGGCCGACATGCTCACGCAGGTGCGCGACTACTACCTCAGCCTGCCAGCGGAGCGCTTCCCGCACACCCGGGCGCACCTCGACGAGCTGATGGCCGGCGGCGGCGACGAGCGGTTCGCGTTCGGCCTGGAGCTGCTCGTGGCGGGCGTCGCGCGCTACGCCGACCCTGGCTGACCGCCCCACCGGTCGCCGGCGCGTCCGGTCCCGCAGGATTCCGGCCCCGCCAGCCGGGTAACCGCCGGGTCCGCACGCCGTGACACCGGGAAGGGACGCTCATGAGCAGCGCGCCGCAGGGAGACGTCGACACGGTCGTCCTGATCCACGGGCTCTGGATGACGCCGCGCAGCTGGGAGAGGTGGGTCGACCGGTACGCCGCGCGCGGGCTGCGGGTCCTGGCCCCCGCCTGGCCCGGCATGGACCGCGAGGTCGAGCAACTGCGCGACGACCCCACCCCGATCGCCCGGCAACGGCTCGGCCGCATCGTCAACCACTACTCCCAGGCCGTCCGCGGGCTCATGCGACCGCCCATCATCATGGGTCACTCCTTCGGCGGCCTCATCACCCAGGTCCTGGTGGGCCAGGGGCTCGGCGCCGCGGCGGTGGCCATCCACCCCGCGCCCATCAAGGGCGTGGCCAAGCTTCCGCTCAGCACCCTGCGCTCCGGGTTCTCGATCCTGCGCAACCCGGCCAACCGGAACAAGGCCGTGCCGTTCACCCAGGACGACTTCCACTACGCGTTCGGCAACACCCTGAGCCGGGCCGACTCCGACCGCGCCTGGGAGCGGTACGCCGTCCCCGGCGCCGGGCGCGTGCTCTTCGAGGCCGCGTTCGCCAACCTCGACCCGCACTCGGCGGCGGAGGTGGACACCCGTCGCGACGACCGGGCGCCGCTGCTCCTCATCGCCGGGGGCGCCGACCACGTGGTGCCGCCCGGCGTGGTCCGCAGCAACGCGGCGCTCTACACCAAGTCCCGGGCGCTGACCGCGTTCCACCCGTTTCCCGGCCGGTCCCACTTCACGGTGGGGCAGGACGGCTGGGAGGAGGTCGCCGACTACGCGCTGGACTGGGCGCTGGAGGCGGCCGCCATCCCGCGTGAGCAGACCATCGCCAGCGAAAACCCGCGACGTTGACCGCCGCCGGAAGCCGTTGTCCGGGTCACGCGGGCATGGGGACGGCCGGTCGGGGTACCACCCGTCCATGAGGGCGAGTTTCCGGCTCGGCCGGATCGCGGGCGTACCCGTGGGGGTCAACTGGAGCGTCCTGGTCATCTTCGCGTTGATCGCGTGGGGGCTGGCGGCGAACCAGTTCCCCCGGTCGTACCCCGACCGCCCGGCCGCCCTGTACGTCCTGTCCGGGCTGGTCGCCGCGGTGGTGTTCTTCCTCGGCCTGCTGGCGCACGAGGTGTCGCACGCGATCGTGGCCAAGCGCAACGGCCTCGAGGTCGGCGGCATCACGCTGTGGCTCTTCGGCGGGGTCGCCGAACTGCGTGGCGAGGCGAAGGATCCGGGGGCCGAGCTGCGGATCGCCGGCATCGGGCCGCTCGTGAGCTTCTGCATCGGGCTCGTCTTCGGCGCGTTCGCGATCATCCTGGCCCAGGTCGGGTACCGCGGGCTGCTGCTCGGCGTGCTGGCGTGGCTGGCCGGCATCAACATCCTGCTGGCCGTCTTCAACGTGCTGCCGGCGGCGCCGCTGGACGGCGGGCGGCTGCTGCGCGCGGCGGTCTGGAAGTCGACGGGGGACCGCACCCGGGCGTCGGTGGTGGCGGCCCGGGCGGGCTGGGTGCTGGGCGCCGTGCTGATCGCCCTGGGCCTGTGGCAGTTCATCGCTGGCCGCGGCGTCGGCGGGCTCTGGCTCGCGCTGATCGGCTGGTTCCTCATCGGGGCGGCCGGCATGGAGGAGCGGCAGGCCCGGATGGGCAGCGCGCTGCGCGACGTCCGCGTCGCCGACGTGATGACCCCGCAGCCGCAGACCGCCTCGGCGGAGCTGACGGTCGCCGACTTCGTGGACCGCTACCTGTTCGCGTACCGGCACTCGGCGCTGCCGCTCACCGAGGACGGGCGGCCGGTCGGCCTCGTGACGCTGGACCGGGTGCGCGGCGTCCCCGCGGAACGCCGCGACGCCACCACCCTGGCCGAGGTGGCGTGCCGGGAGGACCAGCTCGTGCTCGCCCGGCCCGACGAGCAGCTCAACGAACTGCTCCCCCGGCTCAACGCGTGCGCCGACGGCCGGGCCCTCGTGGTCACCGACGGCCACCTCGTCGGCATCGTCTCGCCGAGCGACATCAGCCGGGCCGTGCAGCGCGGCAGCATGCGCGACCAGATGGCCGAACGGCGCTGACCCGCGGGCTGCGGCGAACCGGGGAGCGCGACCGGCCGGCGCGCAGGCGGAACGCGGGCCGGGCGGACGGAACCGGTCAGCGCGGGAAGTAGCGGTCCAGCAGCTCGGTGCGGAACGTGCCGGCCGGGTCCAGCCGGGCGAGCAGGGCGGCGAAGTCGGCGTACCGGGGGTAGGCGGCGGCCACCCGCTCCGGGGCGATGCCGAAGACCTTGCCCCAGTGCGGGCGCGGCGCGAACGGTGCGAGCCGCTCCTCGACGGCGGCCACCACCGGCAGCACCGCGTCGGCGTCGTCGATCCACGTGAAGTGCACGGCGAGGCTGTCCCGGTCGTGGTTCGGGCTGAGCCAGAGCCGGTCGGCCGCCACCGTGCGCAGCTCGCAGATCTGGAGCACCGGGGCGATCAGGTGCGCGACCGGGTCCAGCGCGGCGAGCACCTCGGCGGCCGCGGCGCGGGGCACGTGGTACTCCGACTGCAGCTCGTCGCCGCTGCTCGGGGTGAAGCCCAGCCGGAAGTGCGGCAGCCGCTCGTGCCAGGGCCCGGGCTCGCCGAGCTGCGCCGTGCAGTTCCCCGCCGGCATGCCGGGCACCGGGTGCCGGGGCGTGTCGGCCGCCGTCGTACCGAGCCAGCCGGGCGGCGGCGCGGCCTGGTCGGCCCGCTGCTTGCGCCACACCTGGTCGATGCGCGGCGAGCGCCAGTCGGTGAAGAGGCTCACGCTGTACGCCGCCCCGAGCGCCGCGTCCAGTTCCTCGCGGGGCAGGCCGAGGTGGACGTACTGCCGGAGTTCGAACGCGGGCACGAGGTCGAGCGTGACCCGGGTGACCACGCCGAGCGCGCCGAGACCGACCACCATGCCGGCGAACGTGTCCCCGTCGGTGTCGCGGTCCACCCGGAGCAGGTCGCCGTCGGCCGTCACCAGCTCCAGCGCGGCGACGGCCGCCGCGAGGTTGCCGTTGCCCTCGCCGGAGCCGTGGGTGCCGGTGGCGACCGCCCCGGCCACCGAGATGTGCGGCAGCGAGGCGAGGTTGGCCAGGGCGTACCCCTCGGCGTGCAGCCGGGTCGCCACGTCCCCGTACCGCAGGGCGGCGGCCACGGTGACGGTCCGGCGCTCCCGGTCGATGGTGACCTCCGGCGGCAGCCCGGCCAGGCTCACCAGGTCGCCCGTGGTGTCGCCGAGGCGGTTGAAGGCGTGGCCGGTGCCGACCGCCCGGAGCCGGTCGCTGCCGGCGACCAGCCGACGCAGCTCGTCGACGCTGGCTGGCCGGTGGAACCGGCGGGCCGCGTACCGCACGTTCCCCGCCCAGTTGCGGCGGGGCACCCCGTCACCCGGCTCGGTCCCGGCGGCGCCTCCGGACATCCCGGTGGCGGTGGGGGCGGTGCGTTCCTCGGCGGTGGTCACGGCTTCGGCTCCCGGTCGGTCGCGGTGTCGTCGGCGAGGGCGGCGCTGAGGGCGTGCAGCGCCTCGTCGACCTGGGTGACGGCGTAGCCCCGCCCGGCGACCGGCAGCCCGGTCGCGAGGGCCTGCTCGATGTCGCCGCGGGCCGCCTGCCGCGCCGGCACGTCGCCCCAGGCCAGGGCCTCCTGGCCGCGTAGGAGGAGCTGGTCGACCCGGTCCGTGCGGTAGCCGCGCAGGCCCCACGTGAACTCCTCCACGGCGAACGCGGCCCGCCGCCGCCCCGGGGCGTCGACGAACCGGTCGCCCGCGTGGCGGGTCAGCGCGGCGGCCACCTCCTCGGGCCGCTCCCGCACCTCGTCGAGGTCGAGCAGCTCCACGGCGGCCCGCCCGTCGACCGGGTGCCGGGCGGTGGCCGGCGGGCCGAGGGCCACGCCCGGCGCGGGCACCGCCAGCAGCCGGGGTGAGGCCGGCCGGCTCTGCGACGCCGGCGGCACGTCGAGCACGAGCGCGTCGAGGTCGCTCCACCGGATCGTCCGGCGCAGCCCCGGCCGCCGTACGCTCAGCCCCTCCGGACCGATCGCGAACCGGAACGGTCGCACGGCGCCGAGCAGCACCGCCCCGCCCAGCACGATCACCCCGACGGCCACGAGGTTGCGCAGCGCCGAGCCCCGGCTGGGCATCGCGAGCAGGACCACTCCCCCCAGTACGCAGACCAGGGGCAGCACGACCGACCCCCGGTTCCGGCGCAGTTCCACGGCGTGACCCCCGTTCCGATCGTGGACGTCGGTGTGGGCATCCTCCGACAGCACGGGACCGGCGCACACCGGTCGTTCGGGCACGGTTGGCACGGGCGTCGGGGGGAACCCTACGCTCATGAGCAGCTATCGCGATCCCGCCCCGCGCGGTGACGTCTTCCCGTCGGAGGAGGAGATCGACCCGACCGGCAGCGGTGTCGAGCCGGCCGAGGTCGCGTACCCCTCCTCGCCCGGGCCGCGGCCGACCCCGGCGCCGCCGCCGGCGCCCACGCCCGTGCCGACGCCGAGCCCGCCGCCCCGCGCGGCCGGCCCGGCCCGCTGAGCGGGGCCGGGCCACCGCGGCTCACACCTTCGGCATCACCTCGGCCGCGACCAGCTCGAGGTGGTCGAGGTCGGCGAGGTCCAGCACCTGGAGGTAGAGGCGCTGGGAGCCGACCGCCGCGTACTCGCCGATCCTGTCGACGATCTCCGCGGGCGTGCCGGCCAGCCCGTTGGCGCGCAGCTCGTCGGGCTCCCGGCCGATGGCCTCGGCCCGGCGCGCCACCTCGGCGTCGTCCCGGCCGCAGCAGAGCACCAGCGCGTGGGACCAGACCAGCTCCGCCGGGTCGCGTCCGATCTCGGCGCACGCGGCTCGGACCCGGTCGAACTGGGCCGCGGACTCCGCCGCCGACGTGAAGGGCAGGTTGAACTCGTCGGCGTACCGCGCGGCGAGCTGCGGGGTCCGCCGCTTGCCCATGCCGCCCAGCAGGATCGGCGGGCGCGGGTCCTGCACCGGCTTGGGCAGCGCCGGCGAGTCGGTCACCGGGTAGTAGCGGCCGGCGTGGTCGAACGTCTCGCCGCGCGGCGTCGTCCAGAGGCCGGTGATGACGGCGAGCTGCTCCTCGAGCCGGTCGAACCGCTCCGCGACGGACGGGAACGGAATGCCGTACGCCGTGTGCTCCTCGGCGAACCAGCCGGCGCCGATGCCCAGCTCGACCCGGCCGCCGCTCATCTGGTCGACCTGCGCCACGGTGATCGCGAGCGGCCCGGGCAGCCGGAAGGTGGCGGCCGTCATCAGCGTGCCGAGCCGGATCCGGCTCGTGTCGCGGGCCAGGCCGGCGAGGGTCGTCCACGCGTCGGTGGGGCCGGGCTCGCCGCTCACCGCGCCCATCTTGAGGTAGTGGTCGGAGCGGAAGAAGGCGCCGTAGCCGGCGTCCTCCGCGCAGCGGGCCACGGCGAGCAGCTCGTCGTAGCTGGCGCCCTGCTGGGGTTCGGTGAAGATCCGCAGTTCCATGCCCCGAGCATATGGAGCAGCGCGGGGAGCCGCCCGGGTGACCACGGGCGGCTCCGGAGATGCCTATATTCCTTGACAGGCATATGACTCGTGCGGCATGTTGACGAGGTGACCGCCGACGCCTTCACCGTCCTCGCCGAGCCCACCCGGCGCCGGATCCTCGACCAGCTCCGCCTTCGCGAGAGCAGCGTGGGCGAACTCGTCGACCTCCTCGGCGTCAGCCAGCCGGCGATCTCCAAGCACCTGCGGGTGCTCCGCGAGTCCGGGTTCGTGACCTGCCGCACGGCCGCCCAGCAACGGATCTACCGGATCGACGTCCGCCCGCTGCGGGATGTCGACGGCTGGCTCGACCCGTACCGGCAGCTCTGGACCCGGCACCTGGACGCCCTCGAACGGCACCTCGACAGTCAGGAGCAGTGATGGACCGCGACGCGTACCGCCCGAGCCCGACGGCCGAGGTGGCCTGCGAGACCACCGACGGGCGCGCGACCCTGGTCTTCGTACGCGACCTGCGGCACCCACCGGCCACGGTCTGGGCGGCGCTGACCGACCCGGCCCGGCTCGCCGAATGGGCCCCGTTCCTCGCCGACCGGGATCTCGGCTCGCCCGGGGCCGCCGTGCTCACCATGGTCGACGGCGAGACGCGCCTCGACCAACCGGCCACGGTACGCCGGGCCGAGCCGCCGCACCTTCTCGAGTACACCTGGGGCGACGACCTGCTGCGGTGGGAACTGACGCCGACCGCCGGCGGGACCCGGCTCACCCTGCGGCACACCACCGCCGACCCGAACGTCGTGCCGATGGTCACCGCCGGCTGGCACATCTGCCTCGACGTGGCCGCCCATCTGCTCGACGGCGACCCGGTCGGCCCGATCCGCGGCAGGGAGGCGCTGGGCTTCGGCTGGGCGGACCTGCGCGACGCGTACGCGCGGCGCCTCCACCTCGACTGAGCCTCAGAGCTGACCCAGCCCGGCCTGGCAGGCCCGAGGCGGCCGGCCGGGGCACCATCGCCGGCCGGCCGCCGTCGGGGCCCGGCCCGTTCAGACGTACGGGCGGGTGGCGTAGGCGGACTTCAACGCGGACAGCCCGGTCGCCTTCGGCGACAGGGTGCCCCACCCGGAGTTGAAGTAGTTGGTCCGCACGATCCGCGGCCCCCGCTCGGCGTTGAGGGTGGCGATCGCCGCCGGCACGGTGGCGATCCAGGCCGCCTGGTTGGGCACCTCGGCCACCCGGACACCCCACTCGGCGATGATCACCGGGCGGGAGAGCGCGACGGGGCCCAGGTCGGCGACCGCCCAGTCCTTCGTACGCCGGAAGCGGTCCAGCGCCGTGTGGCCGGCGTTGGTCGCGTAGACGTTCCACTGGAGGTAGTCGAGGCGCGCCATCAGCGACTCCGGATGGGTGCGCTGGAAGCACGCCCGGTCGAAGCCGGCGATGCCGACCGAGAAGGTGGTGCCGGCGGGCAGCGTGCGCGCCCGGAACCAGTTCACGATGTAGGTCATCGCCTGCACGGCACGCGCGTCCGACTCCGCCCAGGTGTACGCCTTCCCGGCCTCCGTGGTGCCGAACTCGTGGTCGGTGTCCAGCTCGGAGGCGAGCTGGATGTTCACCCCGACGCCCATCGCCCGGCACTGCGACAGCGCCCGGGCCAGCAACCCGTCGCACTGCCCGGCGAGCACCTGGCCGTACCCGTACGCCTGGGGCCAGGTCGTACCGGGACGCTGCTGGATCGTCATGGCCGGCGCCGGGACGGTGTACGACGTGCCGTCCACCGTGAAGGTCTGCGGACCGGCCGCCGCACCGTAGTGCTTCAACTCCAGCACCATGTTCAGCGCGATCCCCGACTTGCCCAGGCTGGTCAGCCACGCCTTCTGGTAACCCGGGAAGGTGTAGCCGTCGGCGAGGCTGCGGTACTGGGTGAGCGAGCGGACGTTGAGGCCCGCGATGTCGGCCGTCGGGTCGGCGTTACCGGAGAGGTAGTAGCCGCCGAGCACCGGCTGGGCCATGGAGTAGGTGGCGACGGCGGTCGCGGTGCGCCCGCCGGAGTCGCGCACGGTGACGGTCACCCGGGGCATCACGCCACCGCCCGGTAGACGGCCACCGCGCCGTTGTCGGACAACCGGGTCCAGGCGCGACCGGAGTCGTCGGTGACGGTGACGGTGAGCGGGTCGATGACCGCGGCGACGCGTACCGGCGCGCTGCTGTTGCCCTGCGCGTCGGTGACCACGACGGTGACGGTCAGGGGTCTGGTGTCGGCGTCGCCGTACGTGACGGTGAGGGTCATCAGGTCACCTGGCGAGTACGTCGAGGCGTTCAGGGATGCGGTCGCGGTGGGAGCGGCCATGCCGGCCCCTCCTCTCGTGTGTCGGTGCCGGCCGGCCGGCTCGTGACCGGCGGACCGACGGGTTGTCGTCGGTTGCGGCAACGACGGGCCGCCGGGTGCGCCCGCGCTCCGGCGGATCTTCCGGGTACGGCGAGGCGGGCCGCGTCGGACGGCGGCGGTGCCGGAGGTTGCTGACGTCGGTGTCGTGGAGCCGGTCCCGGGCGCCCGGGACGGTGTCCACCGGGCGCGGCCTCGGATGCGGGCGGGCCGGCTCGGGTGCTGGCGGCGCCGCCGGGGACGGTGCTGTCCCCGCGGGCCGGAGATTGGGGTGTGGCCCGCCACCCCAACGCCTCTCACCTGCTACAACAGTGCTCCGGGAAGGCCCCGGCGTCCTGTCAGCTATCGGACACACGCACCGATGGGCCCCTTGATCCACACCGTTCCGGCGATGTGGCGGGGTCCGGCGCGTCGGGATACCGCCACATCGGCGAAGCGGTGTCGATCAAGCGGGTTCCCGGCGGGTTCCGGTGCCCGACCTGTCCGCCTCCGCGGTCGATGGGGGATGGATGTGCCCGACCGCGGTCCTCAGCGCGCCGTCAGGACACGGCGGTGCCGCGTACGGCCCAGGCTCGGGCGGTGAGCCGGATCGCCCCGTCCGGCCCGGCCGGGATGCGGGTCGCCAGCAGGTCCCGCAGCGCGGCGCGGTGCGGCTCGGGCAGCGCCATGAGGTAGGCCGGCGCGGCGCCCTGACCGCCGAGGAACGGGGCCCAGTAGTCGTGGAAGTCGGCGAAGTCCGTGGGCACCTCGACGGGCCGTACGGTCACCGCCCGCAGGCCGGCGTCGGCCCAGAGCGTGCCGAGGCCGTCCGGGGAGCAGACGGAGAACCGGCGTGCCTCGTCCAGTTCCGACGCGAACGGGTCCAGCTCCGCGGCCGCGTCCCAGAAGTGCCGCATCATCGCCATGCCCTCGGCGTAGTCCCACACGTACGCGGCCACGGCCCCGCCGGGCCGGACGACCCGGGCGAACTCGGCGGCGGCCCGGGCCGGATCCGGCACGAAGTTGACCGCCAGCCCGCTCACCACGACGTCCACGCTGCGGTCCGGCATCGGCAGCGCCCCGGCGTCGCCGACGTGGAACGCCGCGCGCGGGTCGCCTACGCGCTCCGCGGCGGCGGTCAGGAAACCGTGGGACGCGTCGACGCCGGTGATCTGCTCCGGGTCGGCCACTGCGAGGACGGTCGACGTGAGGGCGCCGGTGCCGCAGCCGACATCCAGCCAGCGGCGGCCGGGCGGCACGGCGAGCCAGCGGACGAAGTCCTCCGCGACCAGGCGGCTCCACCGGCCCACGTACGTCTCGTACGCCCGCCCGTCGGCCCAGACCTCCCGCGCCATGCCGGAACGATACGCCCGGCCGAAGCCGGCCGGCCACCACCGCGTGGCCTAGCCGCGGGGCGTCGAGGCCCGGGCCGCCGAGGCGGCGAGCGCGGCCAGGTGGCGCAGCGAGTTGGTGAGATGCTCGGGGGCGAACGGCGGGAACTGGATGTACTCCCGGATGTACGGCGGCACCGCCGACCAGTCGTAGGTGAGCCTGACCTCGGTCTCGGCCGGGCCGAGCGGCGCGAGGTCGTAACGCCAGATCCAGCCGCCGAACTCCAGCCCGCGTCGGCCTTCTCCTGCCCGGTCAGCCAGCCGATGGCGCGCGGCGGGTCGAGCACCAGGCCGCGAGGCGGAACTCATCGGTCCGGCCCGTCCCCGGGCCCGCAGGTTTAGGGGACGCCTGCTCGGGCAGACGCCAGGGGCCCTTCGGGCCGAACCGGCGGTCGTACGTCGCATCGTGTCGCCGCCCACGTCGAGCACGCGTCGGAGACAGCGATGAGCGATCCCGGTCCCGGTGACCACGGCGTCGAGGCGCGGGTGACGATCGACCGCCCGGTCGCGGACGTCTTCGCCTTCTACCGCGACTTCGAGAATCTCCCCCGCTTCCTGGGCGACGTGCTGGCCGTCGAACGGACCGGCCCGGCGACGTTCCGGTGGACGATCCAGGGTCCGCTCGGCATCCGGGTGCGGTCCACGATCCGGCTGACCGAGGAGCGTACGAACGAGCTGATCCGGTACGAGACCACCGCCGCACCGGGTCTGAAGGGCCGGTGGGCGGTACGTTTCGCGCCTGCACCCGACCCCGGGCGCACCGAGGTCCACCAGACCCTGGCGACCCCCTTCGGGAAGCTGGGCCGCGCCGCGCTGGCCCTCGTGGGAAAGCCCCCGGCCGCCGAGGTGGCGGCCAATCTGCGGCGGTTGAAGCAGGTCCTGGAGACGGGCGTGGTGACCGACACCGCGCACGCCGTCGCCGGCAAGTTCGACCGCCGTTCCGCCGGACGGTGACGCACCGGAGGTCTCCCGGCGCGACCCGCAGCGACCGCGGCTCGACGGACCGACGTCGGATTCCCCGTTGCGCGTTCGTGCCTTCCCCGCGCATCCTCGGGCGTGACCGCCGGCCGACGCCGCCGGATGCCGTCCCGGCGGGAGGAGGCACGCGTGGCCGACGAGGTGGTGTCGACCGCCGCCGTGCGCCGCCTGGTGACCGCCGCCATGGGGCCTTCGGTGGACGTCTCGGGACTCGAACGCCTCGCGGGTGGCTCGAAGAAGGGCGTGTTCCGCCTGCGGTTGAGCGATGGCGCGTCGGTGGTGCTCTACCTGTGGCACGACAGCGAGAACTGGTGGCACACCGTCCGGGAAGCCGAGAGCGATCTCTTCTCGGATGCCAGCGGTCTCGCGCTGTTCCGGCAGGCGCACGCCCAGCTCGCCGCCCTCGGCGTACCGGTGCCCGAGGTGCTGTTCCTCGACGACGCCGGCACACACCTGCCCGCGGACCTGGCCCTCGTCGAGGACCTCGACGGCCCGTCACTCGCGGAACTGCTCGCCGCCGACGAGGCCGCGGCCGCGCCCGTCCTCGAACGGCTGCGGGACGCGCTACGCCGGATGCGGTCCGCGTCCCGGCCGTCGTACGGCAGGGTCGGCCCGCCGAGCGGCGCCGTGACGCCGGACTTCCCCACCGTCGTCCTGGAACGCGCGCTGCGCCACGTCGGCTCCGCCGCCGGCCGGGACCCTCGCGTGGCGGCGGCGGCCGGGCGGCTCGTCGACGCGCTGCACGAACGCGCCACGCCGGTACGACCCCGCGCCGGCCACAGCCTGGTGCACGGCGAACTGGGCCCCGACCACGTCCGCGTCGACGGTCGTGGCCGGCCGGTGCTCATCGACATCGAGGGGCTCATGTGGGCCGACGCCGAATGGGAGCACGCCTTCCTCGAACTGCGTTTCGGCAGCCACTACGCCGCCCTCCGGGCCCCCGACCTCGACGAGGCCCGCCTGCGGCTGTACCGGCTGGCGCTGTCGATCTCGTTGGTGGAGGGGCCGCTACGACTGCTGGAGACCGGCTTTCCCGACGGTCCGGCCATGCGGCGGATCGCCGAACACAACCTGGCTCGTGCCCTCCGCGCCGCCGGCGCAGCGGGCCCGGTCTAATGGAGGTATGTTGATGCGTCGACTGCCGGCGGTCGTGACCGTCGTCGCCGCGGTGGCCCTCCTCCTCGTGGTGGCGCAGGCGCCCGGCTGGCTCGCCGCCCGCCGCGACGCCGTCCCCGCCGAGGTCGTACCGAGCCGCGTGCGGGACCCGTGGCTGTGGCAGGCCACCGTCGGCCAGCACCCCGTGGGGCCGGCCTCAGTGCTCTTCTTCACCGCGAACACCCGCTACTTCGAGTCGACCGGGGTCGTGGTCGGCCGGGACGGCGGCTACCGGCTGCTGCCCGTCAACGTGGCGGAGGCGCCCGGGTTGCTCTCCCCCGACGGCCGGTGGTATCTGCGCCCCGGCACCGGTGGCCTCCTCGACCTGCGGGCCGGCGACGAACGGGTCACGCACGAACCGGGGCTGCACCCGTTGGCCTGGGCGCCCGACGGGAAGCTGGTCGCGGCCACGCGCGGCAACGACGACCCCGTGATCACGTACGGGCCGGACAACCAGCCGCTCGACGACCCGTCGAAGCCGGACGACCTGCTCACCGTCGACCCGTGGACCGGCGCGGAACGGGTGCTGCCCGTCGGCACCTTCGCGAGCCACACCTCGGCGGCGTGGTCCCCCGACGGATCGCTGCTCGCCGTGGCCGGTAACGCGGATCCGGCCGCCGAGATCGCCGAGCGGGAACGACTCGCCGTGGTCGACCCGACCGCGGGCGGGGTGCGCTGGCAGGTCGACCTCGGCGAGCGGCAGCGGCTCGCCGGGCGGGCCGCGTGGCATCCGGACGGCCGCCGGATCGCCCTGCTCGCGTACGACGGCTGCGCCACCCGATGCGCGGACGCCGCCGAGCTGCTCCGACGTTCCTGGCGGATCGAGTTCCTCGACGCGGCCACCGGCCGCCCGGTCGGCGACCCGATCCCGGTCTCCGGCGCGGCGGTGGAACTGGTCGCCTGGCGCGACGGCGACCCCGTGGTCGAGCGGCAGTCACCGGAGGCGGACCACGAGAGGCAGCAGACCACCCTCGCGGCGGTCACCGCCCACGGCACCGAACAGGTGCTGCTGGACGTCCCGGACGGCGTCAGCGACGTCGAGGTGCCCGGCAACCTGCTGAGGCGCGCCGCGTTCGGCGGTCCGCAGTCGCGCCCGTCCCCGTTCGCCGCGCCGCCCTGGTTGTACTCCGCGGTGGCCGTACCGCTGCTGCTCACCATCCTGGTGCTAACGCGGCGACGACGGGGGGCCTGAGCTGCGGGATCAGGCGGCGGTGGGGATGACGGGCGGGTTCCAGTCGGCATGGCCGGCCATCGACCGCAGCGCGATCCGCGGCGGCGTCAACCGCATCGCCGTGTTTCGCAGGCCGACCGCGACCGGGTTGCTCAGCTGCTGCCCGAACCGTCCGATCTGCAGCGCGGCTCGGGCGACCCGCTGGGACCGGGGTCGCCGCTGGGCGTCGTAGGCGGTCAGCGCCGCGACCACGTCGCCCGCCGGATCGCAGACCGAGGCGAGGACGACGGCGTCCTCGATGGCCTGGTTCGCGCCCTGGCCGAGGAACGGGGTCATGGCGTGCGCGGCGTCCCCGAGCAGCACGACGGCGCCCGCACGGTACGACGGCAGCGGTGTGCCGAGGTGGTAGATGTCGGTGCGGATGACCGCCGCGGCCTCGGTCGCGTCCAGCAGAGCCGGGATGGGGTGGTGCCAGGCGTCGAAGAGGGTCCGCACCATCCGCATCTCGTCGCCGCCGGGTGAGTGCCGCCCGGCGTCGGCGTTCACGGCGGCGTACCAGTACACCCGGCCGTCGACGAGCGGCACGACGCCGAACTCCGATCCCCGGCCCCAGCTGATCGCCGTCGCCAGGTCGCCGCGCCACGGCAGGTCGGTGACGCCACGCCAGGCGGTCGAGCCGCTGTAGACGGGTGGCGGGAGATCCGGCCACAGGCGGCCGCGTACGCGGCTGTTGATGCCGTCGGCCGCCACGACCAGATCGGGCTCGGCCGAGGTCTCCCGGCCGTCGTGCCGGTAGGTCACGCGCGGCGGCGGGCCGGGCACGACGTCGACGACCTCGGCGCCCGTGAGAAGGCAATCCGCCGGAAGCGCCTCGCACAAGATCTCGTGCAGTGTGGCCCGATGAATGCCCACGGCCGTCGTGCCCAGCATCCGGGTCATCGCCGCGCCGTCGACACGGGAGATCCACCGGCCGGTCGGCGTGCGGACGCCACCCGGCGCGTCGGCCAGACCCGCACCGCGCACGGAGGCTCCCACGCCCAGAGCGTCGAGCCCGCGTAGCCCGTTGGCCATCAACGTCAGGCCGGCGCCGACCGGGCCGAGGTGCGGCGTCCGCTCCAGCACGGTCACCTCCCACCCGCGCCTGCGCAGGCCGATCGCGGCGCACAGGCCGGCGATTCCCGCCCCGACGACCACGGCGCTCGCGTGACCCATAGAATTCCTCCTTCTACAGCCGTAGAAGCCACTCTACAGTTGTAGAAGAAGGAGGACAATGAGCCGGTTCGAAGTGATCACGGACGCGGGCATCACGCTCGTCGCCGAGCTCGGCATGCGGGGCCTCACCCACCGCGCGGTGGACGCCCGCGCCGGCCTGCCCCTGGGGACGACCTCGGCGTACTTCCGCACCCGGAAGGCGCTCGTCGAGGCGCTCGTACGGCGCCTCGCCGACCTCGACCGCGCCGAGCTCGAGCAGAACCGTCTCCCCGCCGACGAGACGTCGGCCGTCCCGCTCGGCCAGCGACTCACGGCGGCGGACCTCGACCACCTTGCCGAAAGCGTCGCGGCCGTCCTCGACGAGTGGCTCACCACCGGCCGGACACGCACCCTCGCCCGCTACGCCTGCCTGCTCGAGGCGACGCACCACCCCGAGCTGCGGACCATCCTCGACTACGGCAGAACCCATCGCGTACACGCCCGGGCACTGCTCGCGGCGGCCGGCGCTCCCCGTCCCGAGCAGGCCGGCGACCACTTCGTCGCCTGCGTCGACGGGCTCCTCTTCGACCGCCTCGTCGGTGCGGGCGCCCTCACCGCGCCGCCACCGGGTACGGCCGAGAGCCGAGCCGACCTGACGACCGCCATCCGGGCGATCCTGGGAGCCCTGACGTCCGCCAGGTAGGCCGGGCGGCGTCCCTGTGCTCGCGCACCTGCCGAGGGTCCGGACCGGACCGGCCCTGAGAATGGTCGCGTGACCACTCTGCAGACCGACCGGTTGCTCCTCCGCGGCTGGCGCGACGACGACCTCGACGCCCTCGCGGCCCTCAACGCCGATCCGGAGGTGATGCGCTACATCCTCGACGGCTCGGTGCGCGATCGCCGGCAGAGCGCCGAAGGCCTGCAGAAGATGACGCGCGACTGGGAGGAGCGCGGATTCGGCCTCTTCGCGGTCGAGGTGCGCGAGACCGGCGCGCTCATCGGCTGGGCCGGGCTCGCGGTGCCCGAGTTCCTGCCCGAGGTGCTGCCGGCCGTGGAGATCGGCTGGCGGCTGAACCGCGCATCCTGGGGGCACGGCTACGCCACCGAGGCGGCCAGCGCCGCCCTTCGGTTCGGCTTCGTCGACCGGGGCATGGACCGCATCGTCAGCATCCGCCACGTCGACAACACCAGGTCGGCCCGGGTGATGGAGAAGCTGGGACTGTCGTACGAGTTCCGCACAGTCGTACCGGGACACGACCAGCCCGTGGCCGTCCACGCCACCACCCGTGACCGGTACGGGCGATGCTGATGCGATGCCCAAAATCGAGCGAGCCGTCTTCCTCCTCGTGGCGCTCGTCTTGGCCGTCTGTGGCGTGGCGCTCGTCGGATACGCCTGGAGCGCGTGGGATCCGTTGCCGCCCGGTGGGCCGGCGCTCGGCGACAGCGACCGGATCTACGAGGTCTTCTTCGGCCTGATCGGCGGCATATGGATCGCTGCGCGAGTCGCCCGTCGGATGCTTCTGCCCAGGTGACCGACCCTCGTTGTGGCCTCGGGCGGCCATGACGCGGACGGTTAGGGTTGCCGGCGTGGTGTCTCCGCCCATGCGTGTCGCGAACCGCCGACTTGTTCTTGCTGAGTTGTCGTCGCTGGATGAGGGCGGTCTGGCGGAGTTGATCAGCACGGCCACTCCACTCACCACCGGGATCGGCGGCACCACCGCACGTCTGGAAGTTCGCGGCGTCCCTGTCTTCGTGAAGTGCCTGCCTTTGACTGACCGGGAGCGCCTCCCAGAGCATCGAATGTCCACCGCGAACGTCTTCGACCTTCCCGCGTTTTACCACTATGGCGTGGGCTCCACGGGATTCGGGGCCTGGCGGGAGTGGGCTTCCCACCGGCTCGCGAACGCGTGGGTCATCGGCGGCAGGTGCGAGAGCTTTCCACTGATGTACCACTGCCGGGAACTCCCGGTGGCGCCGGCTCCGCGTGTCCCACCAGACGACATCGACACGGCTGTTCGGTACTGGGCGGGTTCACCGGCTGTCGCCAGGCGTCTACACGAACTCGCGGCGTCCACCGCGAGTCTGGTGCTCTTCCTCGAATTCGTGCCGCAGACGTGGAGCGACTGGCTCGTCGAACGGTTCCGACAGGGAGGTTTCGCCGCAGAGTCTGCCGTCGAGATGGCGGCGACGGCCTGGCAAGAGGGCATCGACGAAATGCGGTTGCAGGGGATGGTTCATTTCGATGCGCATCCCCGCAACATCCTGACCGACGGTCGACGTCTGTACTTCTCCGATTTTGGACTGGCCCTACATTCCCGCTTCGCCCTGTCCGAGTCAGAGCGGGAATTCCTCGACAGACATAGGTCCTTCGACCGGTACGACGTGGTGAAGTACCTGGTCAACTCACTCGTGCACGCGCTATGTCCGGCCGAGGACCGCGACACCGTCATCCGCGCCGCCGCAGTCGGCGACCTTCCGGACGGGTGGTTTCCACGTTCGGCCGCGCGGTTCCTGCGAACTCATGCCGCCGTCGCCGATCTGATGAACGGCTTCTACGCGGCAATCGTTGACGGTCCTAAGACGACCCCGTACCCCGCCGCCGCCCTCGCTGAAGCATGGCGTCGAGGAGGAGGCGTCACCAGCTGAGGCGCGAAGCGCCCGGCGGCGTCGGCTACCTGCTCATTCCGACCCGGCTGGGAAAAGGCGCCGGAGCTGCGCCCGTCACCGCGTCCGCAATCGCGTTTCCACAGCTCACGCGCTGTTTGATGGGATGGGTGGGGATTCTCCGCGACCATCCGCACCGCCCGCTCACGCAACTCCTGCGGATTCGGCTTCGTCGTGCCGTCTCGATCCAACCCGCGCGGCGACGTATCTACGAGAACCGGGGCGGTCAAGGCTCACCCCGCGATCGGTTGTAGCCTCGGCACCTGTGAGTTGGCTGCCTGAGGACTTCGTCCACCCCGTCCACGTGCCCGTGCCCAACACCGCGCTTCACCTGCGGCCGATCCGGGAGGCGGACACCGCGATCGACTACCCCGCCGTGATGGGCTCCCGAGAGCGCTTGTGGGAGATCTTCGGCCCGGCCTGGGGCTGGCCGCGGGAGACGATGACCTATGAGGAGGACCGCATCGACCTGCTGCGGCACGAGAGGGAGATAGCCGCGCACCAGTCGTTCAACTACGCGCTGCTGGACGAGGAGGAGACGGGGATCTTCGGCTGCGTCTACATCGACCCGCCCGAGCGCACCGGCGCCGACGGAGAGATCTCCTGGTGGGTGGTGGACGACCTCGTGGGCGGCGAGGTGGAGCGCGCGTTGGACGCGTTGGTGCCGCAGTGGATCGCCGCCGACTGGCCCTTCCAGCAGCCCCGTTATCTGGGCCGCGACATCTCCTGGCAGGACTGGCTCGCGCTACCGCGCGCCTCGTGACCGGTGGGTACGCGAACCTGTCCGAGGACGACCTGGACCAGGTGGCGGACCGCCTCGACCGGGCGGCGGGGCGTGCCGCTGCGGACTCGGTGCCGGGCTGATGGCGGTGATCCCGATCTTGGCGCCGTCCGTCCGGGTCGCCGCCCACCCGGTTGAACGGGGTTTCTGTGTGGTGGGCCGGGCGGGACTCGAACCCGCGACACGGGAGTCCCGCCGGATCGCTGCGAACAGGTCGACCTTCGACATCGGCGGCTCCCGTCCAGATCACCCGATGCTCCCACCATGCGAGGCGGGTCCGGAACTCACGAACATCGAAGCCATCCAATCGAGCTGGACCCGAACGGCGACAAAATGCCGGTGAGGCGCATGGCATCGGGCCTGTGTCGTCGTACGGGCGGAGGCAGTTGACGGTTGGACGGCCGCCAGCGGATGATCCAGCGTGTCTCGTTCGGCTTAGCGAGCAGGACGCTGGCCCTAATGGACCACCTAATCGCCGTCATGTGATGGCTTCAGGAGAGCGATTTCATGAAGTTCCTTCTCACGTCGTCGGGCATCTGTAACTCGAGCATCTCCGACGCGCTCGTCGACCTGCTGGGCAAGCCGATCGCCGAGTCCACGGCCCTGTTCATCCCCACCGGTGTCTATCCCTTCCCCGGCGGAGGTGAGAGGGCGTGGAAGGCGATTCACGGCCAGGCCACGATCCCGCTGTGCCAGCTGGGTTGGAAATCTCTGGGGATGTTGGAACTCACAGCGCTGCCGACCATTCGAGAAGAAAACTGGGTCCCGGCGGTCCGGGAGGCCGATGCCCTCCTCGTCTGGGGCGGTGATGTGCTGTACCTGACCTACTGGCTGCGCCAGTCAGGCCTGGCTGACCTCCTGCCATCGCTGAGTGACACGGTTTATGTGGGGGTCAGCGCCGGGAGCATCGCGGTCACCCCGTACAACTGCGACGCCGAGTTCGACCTTGGATTCGTCCCTGACGGCAGCGACATGGCGCAGGGCGCCGACCGGGCGCTGGGGCTGGTGGATTTCACGCTGTATCCCCACCTCAATCATCCGGACATGGAGGACGCCGAGCTGTCCAACATCCAGAAGTGGGCGTCCGGAATCCCAGTCCCGACTTACGCTATCGACGACAACACCGCCATCAAGGTGGTCGATGGCACCGTTGACGTCATCTCCGAAGGCGACTGGAGACTGATCAACCCCTGACCGAGACGTTCAATCAGCCGAGCCAGCCCTACACGGAGCGGGTCCACCACTCACGAACACCGCAATCGGCCGAAGAGACGTGGCCCCGATAGACCCGACAAGTGGGACCCGAACTGGTCCACAGAACCACGTCCACCTCGGCTGCGAGCTGGTTCATGCGGGCGAGGAACGCCGGCTGCTCGGCGCCGGGAGGGACATGCGTCGTGCGGGAACCCGTACGGCTTCCATTCGTCGAGTATGTGGACCAGGTGGCGGACCGCTTGGACCGGGCGGTAGGCGTGCTGCCTGCGGACCGAGGGCGTCGGGCCGGATCTCGACGCGGTGCGTCCGGGTCGCCGGCAGCATGCCTGACCAGGAAAACGGCTGGTGGGGCGGGCGGGACTCGAACCCGCGACCGAGGGATTATGAGTCCCCTGCTCTAACCGGCTGAGCTACCGCCCCGGCACCGCGCCGGATCTTATCCCGGGCGGTCGATCACCGGCCAGCACGAACCGGCATCGTCGCTCATCGGCGTCCTCGGGCGCGGCAGCACGATGGGCAACGCGAGGATAACAGCGCGCAGCGAAGCGGGCGGCCCGCCCCACCGGCCCCGCCCACACCCCGCCACACCCCGAGAGATCCGGCCACGCCCCGCCGGACCCGGCCACCCGCCGGCACGACTGCCCCATATCTGGGGCAGCTCGACAGGACACGACGACAGGGCACGACGACGCTGGTCAGGTCCCCGGCCCGGCGGCCCGCAGCGCGGTCAGCACGGCGCCCGCGGTGCGCCAGCCGCTGGCCAGCGCCCCCTGGATGGACGGGCTGTCCCGATGGTCGCCGGCCACGAAGAGCCCGTCACCGAGCGCCACCGGCTTGCGCAACCGCCCCTGCGGTGGCGGCGCCGCCGGCAACGCCTCGGGCACGCGCACCGTGGTCAGGTGGGTCCAGTCCGACGTGGAGCGCCCGTAGAGACGGGCCAGCTCGGCGCGTACGGTCGGCTCCGGCGGCGGCGTCGGGCCCACCACCGACGTGGCCACCAGGTGCCGGCCGGCCGGCGCGTAGGTGGGCGCCGCGCGGGTCACCACGAGCGTGTTGGCGATCAGCTCGCGCCGGTCACCGTCGAGGAGCAGGATCGGCTCGTCCAGTGGCGCCTGCTCGGTGCTGTGGTAGTAGGTCGTGTAGTTGTGCATGCGTACGGCCGCCAGGGTCGGCAGCAGCCTGGCCGCCGCCGGCGGATCGACGGCGACCACGACGGCGCGGCAGCGGATGTCACCGGCCTGCGTGCGGACCCGGCGGGGCGCGACGTCGGCGACCGGGGTGTTCAGCTCGATGAGGTCGGCCGGCAGCGGTTCGGCGACCGCCCGGGGCAGCGCCGCCATCCCCTCGGCGGGCAGCCCGTTGCGGCCACGCGCGAACGACCGCAGCACCATGGCGAAGACGCGGCTGGAGGTCTCCAGCTCCCGGTCGATGAAGACGCCGGAGAGGAACGGACGGATCAGCTCCTCGACGATCGCCCCGGAGAGGCCGGCGCGGCGCAGCGCGACCTCGGTGGTCGTCTCCGGCGCGGTGAGCAGCCGCCCGGGCGGCAGGGCGGCGCATCCGGCGGCCAGTCCGGCGAACCGGAGCCGGTCCAGCAGCGTGCCCACGCCGGCGAGGGCGCTGGCGGGCCCCCCGGCCGGCTCGCGCAGCGGGTTGACCAGCCGGATGAGCCGGTCGCCCTTGCGGACCAGCACGCCGGCCGTGAAGTACCCGAGGCGGAGCCGGTCCACGTCGAGCAGGGTGTCGAGCCGCGGGTAGGCGGTGTTGAGCACCTGGAAGCCGCGGTCCAGCAGGTAGCCGTCGACCGCGTCGGTGGCGACCCGGCCGCCGAGCCGGTCGCGGGCCTCCAGCAGCCGCCACGGCACGCCGGCGCGGTGCAGCCGGCGCGCGGCGGCGAGCCCGGCCAGGCCGCCGCCGACCACGACCACGTCCGTTTCAGCGAGCATCCCGTGCCCCCTCCACATGGTTCGTCCGGGCCAGCCGGCCCGGCCACCAGACCGTCGGACCGATGTCGTACGCGAGCGCCGGCACCAGCAGCGAGCGGACGACGATGGTGTCGATGAGGACGCCGACCGCGACCGCCGTGCCCAACTCCACGAGGAACACGAGCGGAAGCACGGCGAGCGCCGAGAACGTCGCGGCGAGCACGATGCCCGCGGAGGTGATCACACCGCCGGTCACGGCGAGGCCGGCCAGCACGCCGGCCCGGGTGCCCCGCCGCACCGACTCCTCCCGGACCCGGCTCATGAGGAAGATGTTGTAGTCGATGCCGAGGGCCACCAGGAAGACGAAGGCGAACAGCGGGAAGGCCGCGTCCACGCCCGGGAAGTCGAAGACGTGCCGGAACAGCAGCCCGCACAGCCCGAGGGTGGCCGCGAAGGAGAGCAGCACGGTCACGATCAGCAGGAGCGGGGCGAGCAGCGCCCGCAGCAGCAGCGCCAGGATGACGGCGATGACCCCGAGGACGACGGGAATGATCACGTTCTGGTCGCGTTCGGCGGCCGTCGCGGTGTCCACGTTGATCGCCGTGAAGCCTCCGACCACGGCGTCCGCGCCCGGCACCCGGTGCACCGCGGCCCGCAGGTCGCGGACCGTCCGCTCGGCGCCGGCGCTGTCCGGCGGGTCGGCGAGCGTCACCTCCAGCTCGACCTTGCCGTCGACCACCAAGGGGGGTCCGGCCGGTCCGGCGCCGCCGTCCCCCTGCCGGCTCAGCGGGCGTACGGCGGCGACGCCGCGGACGCCCTGGGCCACCTCGCTGACCTGCCGTACGGCCGGCTGGTTGACGACGACGGTGGCCGGGCTGCCGGTGCCCGCCGGATAGTGCCGGGCGATCACCTCCTGGCCGGCCACCGAGTCGGTGCGCTTGGTGAACACGTCCGACTGGCCGAGCGTGGTGGTGTTGAGCTGGGTGAGGCCGAGCGCGAGGGCGCCCAGCAGGACGGCGCTGGCCACCCAGACCGGTCGTGCGCGGCGGGCCACGAAGCCGGCGACCCGCCCCCAGATGCCGTGCTCGACGGTCGGCTCGGCCCGGTCGTAGCGGGGCCGGCGTGGCCAGAACGCCCACCGGCCGCCGAGCACGAGCAGCGCGGGCAGGAAGGTGAGCATGACGAGCAGGGTGGCGGCGATGCCGACGGCGGCCACCGGGCCGAGCGCCCGGTTGGAGTTGAGGCTGGACAGCAGCAGGCAGAGCAGGCTGAGGATGACCGTGCCGCCGGAGGCCACGATCGCCGGAGCGGCGCCCCGCCACGCGGTCCGCATGGCGCCCCAGGCTGTCTCGTGCCGGTGCAGTTCCTCGCGGTAGCGGGCGACCATCAGCAGCGCGTAGTCGGTGCCGGCGCCGAAGACCAGCACGGTGAGGATGCCCTGGGCCTGACCGTTGAGCGTCACGAGGTCCGCGTCGGCGAGCAGGTAGACGAAGAGGGCCGCCAGGGCGTACGACATCCCGGCGGCGAGCAGCGGGAAGACCCACAGCACCGGGCTGCGGTAGACGACCAGCAGGATCACCAGCACGACGGCGAGGGTGACCAGCAGCAGCGATCCCTCGATGCCGGCGAAGACCTCGATGAGGTCGGCGAGCAGGCCCGCCGGCCCGGCGACGTCCACGGTGAGGCCGCCGCCGCCCTCGCCGGCGATGTCACGCATCTGCTCGACCACGGTGCCGATCCGCTCGCCCTCGGCGTCGTCGATGGGCACCACGACCTGGAGCGCCTGCCCGTCCGCGCTGGGGATCGGCGGCGGCAGCGGGCCGGCCACGCCGGGCAGTTCCGCGAACCGGGCGGCGTCGGCGGTCACCTTCTGCCGGTCGGCCTCGGTGAGGCCGGAGCGGCGCTCGTAGACGACGAGGGCGGGGGTGGTCCGTCGGTCGACGAACCGCTCGGACAGATCCTGCGCCCGGGTCGCCTCCGCGTCGGCGGGGAGGAACGCCGCGTTGTCGTTCGTGGCCACGTCGCCGAGCCGCCCCGAGAACGGCCCGGCGACCGCGCCGACGACCAGCCACGCGAGCACCACGACCACCGCGATCAGCGTGGCCCGGCTGCGGCCCACCGATCCGGACATCCGCCCCCACCCGTGACTCGACGCGCCGGCGGGCGAAGCCCTACCCGACCCGCCTCATCCTCCCCGCCGAAAGGCCAGTCCGGGGCAAAACCCCCATACCACCCCGGACGGGGAGGCGGCGACGGCCTGTGCAGGTGGCGGACAGCAAGAACGCCCGCGGCCTGGGGCCGGCGGGCGTTTCGTGAAGTGGCTCCCCCGATTGGACTCGAACCAATAACCTGCCGGTTAACAGCCGGCTGCTCTGCCAATTGAGCTACAGGGGACTGCACCGCACGCTCGGCGGATCTCTCCGACGTCGTGCGACGGGGACAAGAGTACAGGACTCCGGGGGGTGTTGGTCCAGGGGGTTGTCGTCCCGACCGGGTCGGGGGGCGGCCGTCGGACGGGCTCGGCAATTCGGACAAATCGTCATCACGGCACAAGCAGGTATGACCGCGGAGCAGGATGGGTAGTTAGCTGCGGACGACAGGACGCAGGCGCGAGTTGGTCGCTCCGGCGGGACACCCGACGGGGCGACGGCGCGTCAGGTACGGAAGGAGCCGCCATGCGCGGAAAGATCATGTTTCTTGGCGGGCTGGCTGCGGGATTCGTCCTGGGCGCCCGTGCCGGCCGGGAGAAGTACGAGGAGCTGGTGATCCGGGGCCGCAAGGTGCTCGACCACCCCACCGTCCAGGAGGCGGCGGGTGTCGCGCAGGCTCAGGCGTCCCGGCTCTACAGCGAGGGCAAGGACAAGCTCGGCCAGACCAAGCTGGGCGAGAAGTTGACCGGCAACGGCAACAGGGAGCTGACTGCCGCCGACGACGCGTTCGCCGGCACGCCGGCCACCGTCGGCGCGAAGTCCGGCGGGGGCACGGCGAGCAGCGGGGCGACGACGTCGACCAGCACCAGCAGCACCGCCCGCACCAAGCCGTCCGGCTCGGGCAGCAGCACCCTCTGATCAGCGCGTACGGGCCCGGCCGCCACCTCGGCGGCCGGGCCCGTGGCGTGTCCGGGGCATATCGGGGCCCCACCCCTGGAGACTTTCTCCGGTTTGGAACGAAAGTTCGGCCGTATAGACGAAAACTTTTGGCGTTCGCCTCTTCTCTTCAGTGGCGCTCGCAAATATCGTCCTGCGTAGAACCTGGCCAGGCTCTTGGTACTCCCCCGCGACCTCCTCAGCGGCGCACCGGCCGCTGAGGCGGACCCGCCCGACCAGAGCGAGGTTCGATGCGCAGACACACCGGCCGCAGAGCGGCCACCTATCTCAGCCTGCTCACGCTGTTCGGCGCGACCCTCGTCGCGACCGACGTGCAGCAGGCCCCACCGGCGCGGGCCGCGCAGGCACCCACCGCGTCGGCACCGGCACCACAGAGCGAGGGCATTCAGTACAAGATCCTCGTGTTCACCCGGTCGGCCGGCGGCGACCACGCCGCCACCGCCGCCGGTGTCGAGGCGATCCGTCAGCTCGGCAACGATCGGCGGTTCACCGTCGAGGTCACCGACGACGCGCGGAAGTTCGACGAACCGCACCTCAAGCAGTTCCGCGCCGTGGTGTTCCTGAACACCTCCGGCGACGTCCTGGACGACACGCAGCAGGCCGCCTTCGAGCGGTACTACCGCGACGGCGGCGGCTTCGTGGGCGTGCACTCCGCGATCGAGGCGGAGCCCGGCTGGGGCTTCCTCGACAACGTCCTCGGCACGCGCGCCGTCGGCGCCCCCGCCCCGGCCAGCGCCGCCCGGGTGACGGTGGCCGACCGGGTGCACCCCGCCTCCGCGCCGCTGCCCGAGCGGTGGAACACGACCGACCGGTGGTACAACTTCGCGGCCAACGTACGGGGCGTCTCGCACGTCCTGGCCACGGTCGACGAGAAGACGTACAGCGGCGGGACCATGGGCTTCGACCACCCGATCACCTGGTGCAAGGACTACCAGGGCGGCCGGTCGTTCTACACCGGGCTCGGCGCCACCCCGGAGAGCTACGGCGGCGCCGATCTGCGGGCCCACCTCGCCGGGGCGATCCAGTGGGCCGCCGGCGCCACGAACGGCGACTGCGGCGCGACCGTGCTCGCCAACTACCAGATGACGGTCATCGGCGCGCAGCCCAACGTGAACGAGCCGATCGGCTTCGACGTGCTCCCCGACGGCCGGGTGATCCAGACCGACCGCCGTGGGGGCGTACGCCTGCACGACCCGGACACCAACGAGACCACGCTGCTGGCGCAGATCCCGGTCTACACCCACAGCGAGGACGGGATGTACGGCCCGGCTGTCGACCGGGACTTCGCCACCAACCGGTGGGTCTACCTCTACTACGCGCCGCCGCTGAACACGCCGACGGGCGGCGCGCCGACCACGAGCACCGACCCGGCGGCCTGGGACGTGTGGAAGGGCTACTTCCAGCTCTCCCGGTTCAAGTTCGTCGACGGTGCGAACCCGACGCTGGACGTGGCCTCGGAGCAGAAGATCCTCCAGGTGCCGGTGGACCGGGGCGCCTGCTGCCACGTGGCCGGGGACATCGCCTTCGACTCGCACAACAACCTCTGGCTGGTCACCGGTGACGACACCCCGGCCGGCGGCGGCGGCTCCGGCGGCTTCTCCCCGCACAACGACTCGGTGAGCGCCAGCGGCGTCTACCAGGCGCCGTTCGTCGACGCCCGACGCAGCTCGGCCAACACCAACGACCTGCGCGGCAAGGTCCTCCGCATCAGCGTCCAGCCGGACGGCAGCTACACCACGCCGGCGGGCAACCTGTTCCCCGAGGCACAGGACCCGGGCGACAAGACCCGGCCGGAGATCTACGCCATGGGCTTCCGGAACCCGTTCCGGCTCACCCTCGACAAGAACGACGTCGCCTACGTCACCGACTACTCGCCCGACTCCTCGACGCCGGCCGTCGGCCGGGGACCGGCGGGCACCGGGCGGATGATGGTGGTCGACAAGCCGGCCAACTACGGCTGGCCGATGTGCGTGCAGCCGAACCTGCCGTACATCGAGATGAACTGGACCACCAACCCCATCTCGCCGGTCGCGCCCTTCGACTGCGCGGCCCCGAGGAACACCTCCCGGCACAACACCGGCCTGACCGACCTGCCGCCGGTGGAGAAGTCGGAGCTCTGGTACTCGTTCCAGGCACCGACCCCGTGCCCGGAGTCCTACCTGTCCACCCCGACGCAGACCTGCCCCGCGCTCTTCCCCGAGCTGGGCACCGGTGGCGTCGGGCCGCACGGCGCGGCGCGCTACGACTACGACCCGGAGCTGAGGTCGGAGACGAAGTTCCCCGCGTACTTCGACGGCTCGATCTTCTTCGGCGAGTTCACGCGGGACACGCTCAAGGAGATCCGGCTGGACGGCCAGGGCGACATCCTGAAGATCAACGACGTGCTGAACTGCGGCCAGGGTCCCACCACCCCGGCCAAGCCGTTCCTCTGCGACAACCCCATGGACATGAAGTGGGGCCCGGACGGCAACTTCTACCTGCTGACGTACGGGGACGGGTTCTTCAACGTCAACCCGGACGCGGCGATGCTGAAGTTCAGTTATGTGAAGGGCCTGCGGGCGCCGACCGCCGTCGTGGCGGCCGACCGCACCAACGGCACCGCGCCGCTCACCGTGGCCTTCAGCAGCGAGGGCTCGAAGGACCCGGACCCGGGGGACTCCATCACGTTCGCCTGGGACTTCGACGGCAACGGCACCACCGACTCCGTCGACCCGAACCCGACCCACACCTACACGACGAACGGCGTCTACACCGCCCGGCTGACGGTGACCGACTCCAGCGGCAAGACGGCGTCGGCCAACACCACCATCACGGTCGGCAACACCGCGCCGACGGTCACCGTCGACACCCCGCTGGAGGGCGGCTTCTTCAGCTGGGGTGACTCCATCCCGTGGTCGGTGACCGTCACCGACCCGGAGGACGGGCCGGTGGACTGCGCCACGGTCGAGGTGACCTTCGTCCTCGGCCACGACAGCCACGGCCACGGCGAGGCCAACCAGTTCGGGTGCTCGGGCGTGCTGCCCACGGACCCGGACGACGCCTCGCACGGCGGCTACATCTACGGCGTGGTGAGCGCGTCCTACACCGACCGGGGCGCCAACGGTCAGCCGGCGCTGACCACGGTGGCCCAGCAGGTGATCCAGGACAAGCGGCAGGAGGTCGAGTTCGCCGCCGACCAGTCCGGCACCACGGTCGGCGCGAGCACCGACACCGGTGGCGGGCAGCAGCGCGGCAGCCTCGACCCGGGTGACTGGATCGCCGTGAACGGCACCGTGAACCTGCACGCCATGCACTCGGTCACCCTGCGCACCTCGGGTGGCAGCGCGGCCACCGCCGGCCAGCCCCGGTTCGGCGTCGAGCTGCGGCTGGACTCGCCCACCGGCCCGCTGCTGGCCACCGCCGTGGTCAACGCGACCAGCGGCAACAACGCCTACGCCAACACCACCGTGCCGATAACCGACCCGGGCGGCACGCACCGGCTGTATCTCCGCTTCACCACCGTCCCCGGCGGCCCGACCAGCGGTTTCGGCAACCTGAACTGGGTCGAGTTCGCCGGTCAGGGCATCGGCGTCACCCCGTGACGCCCTGGCCGCGGGGCCGCCGCCAGCGGCCCCGCGGCCACCGCCCACGCCACGCCTCATCCGCACCCTTCTCCGCACCGGAAACCACCACCGAGAAAGGCAGCAGCAGATGAACGACAGTCAGCACGGAATGAGCCGGCGCCGGATGCTCGGCGCCCTCGCCGGCGTCGCCGGCGCGGCCGCCGTCGGCACGGCCGGTCTGGGCTCCCCGGCCTTCGCCGGCAACGGCCTGCTCATCCCGACCGGCAAGCGCGGCATCATCCTCTACAGCGTCCGGGACCGGATCAGCGCCGCCCCGGACACCACCGGTGTGCCGTACGGCTTCGAGCGGGTGCTCGCGCGGCTCGCCGAAATCGGCTACAAGGAGGTGGAGTTCGCCGGCTACACCCAGCACACCTCGATCCTCGGCCGGCAGATCACGCCGCAGGAGATCCGCAAGATCCTCGACGACAACGGGCTGCGCGCCAACGGCTCGCACGCCTCGGTGCCGGGCAGCGTCACCCCGGACACCATCGCCCAGTTCGAGCAGACCCTCGACACCGCCGAGATCCTCGGTATGACGCACATCGGCACCGGCAGCGACCCGACCGGCAGCAACTACAAGGCCGACTGGGACGCCGCCGTCGACCGGTGGAACACCTTCGGCGAGATGGCCGCCGCCCGCGGGCTCAAGCTGTACACGCACAACCACGACGCGGCGTACAACTTCCTGCTCGACAGCGGGCCCCTGGACGCCCAGGGCCGGCCGACCCGGTCCTCCGGCGTCCGCAAGCTGGAGTACTTCATCGCGCGCACCAACCCGGAGTGGGTCTGGTTCGAGATGGACATCTACTGGGCGCACGTGGCCCAGTACCGGTTCCGCAGCTACGCCGACCCGGACGGGGTGACGCAGACGAGCGTCTTCGACCCGCTGGCCGTGGTGGCCGCACAGACCAAGCGGTTCCCGCTGTTCCACGCCAAGGACGGCGCGTTCAACCCGGCCAACAGCGCCGGGTACGACATGGTGCCGCTCGGCCAGGGCGACATCGACTACGGGACCTTCTTCGCCAACATGGGCGCCAAGGGCTACCACAACCCCATGTGGGAGCAGGACAACGCGCCGGGCGGCGCCACCGACCCGGGCCGCTCGCTGCGGTACGCGGAGATCAGCTACCAGCACATGTCGGGTCTGCGGGGCTGACCGACCCGGCACGTACGACAGGGGCCGCACCCGTTCACCGGATGCGGCCCCTGGTCGTGGGTCAGTCCTTGCTGCTGCTGAAGGCGGCGTCGAAGGCAGCGGACGGCGCGTCGAAGGCGAGCCGCCGGACGAACTGGAGCGCCTCGGGAGCGCCGACGAGCCGGTCCATGCCGGCGTCCTCCCACTCGATCGAGATCGGCCCGTCGTAGCCGATCGCGTTCAACGCCCGGAAGCAGTCCTCCCAGGGCACGTCGCCGTGCCCCGTGGAGACGAAGTCCCAGCCGCGGCGCATGTCCGCCCAGGGCAGGTGCGAGGCGAGCCGCCCGCGCCGCCCGTCGCCGGTGCGCACCTTGGCGTCCTTGCAGTCGACGTGGTAGATCCGGTCGGCGAAGTCGAAGATGAAGTTCACCGGGTCCAGCTCCTGCCAGACGAAGTGCGACGGGTCCCAGTTCAGCCCGAACGCGGGCCGGTGGCCGATCGCCTCGAGGGTGCGCTTCGTCGTCCAGTAGTCGTACGCGATCTCGCTCGGGTGCACCTCGTGGGCGAAGCGGACGCCGACCTCGTCGAAGACGTCGAGGATCGGGTTCCACCGGTCGGCGAAGTCCTGGTAGCCGCGCTCAATCATGGCGGGCGGTACCGGCGGGAACATCGCGAGGGTGTGCCAGATCGACGAGCCCGTGAAGCCCACGACGGTCTTTACGCCGAGCTTCGCGGCCGCCCGGGCGGTGTCCTTGATCTCCTCGGCGGCCCGCTGGCGTACGCCCTCCGGTTCGCCGTCGCCCCAGATCCGCGCCGGCAGGATGTCCTGGTGGCGCTCGTCGATCGGGTGGTCGCACACGGCCTGGCCGACCAGGTGGTTGGAGATCGTGTAGACCTTCAGGTTGTGCTTGGCGAGCGTCTCGCGCTTGCGGTCGACGTACGAGTCGTCGGCCAGCGCCTTGTCGACCTCGAAGTGGTCGCCCCAGCAGGCGATCTCCAGACCGTCGTAGCCCCACTCGGAGGCGAGCCGGCACACTTCGTCGAACGGAAGGTCGGCCCACTGGCCGGTGAAGAGCGTGATGGGTCGCGCCATTGTCCTTCTCTCCCCTGTGGTGATGGGGATTCCGTACGGGCGGACCGGGGCGAGGGTGACCGGTCGAACCGGTGTGTGGCGGGCCGTGGCCGGACGCCGGCGGGTGCGGCACGCACCTGGGCCCGCCGGGTTGCGCCTCCCGCCGGGTCCCGCCGGCGACCGGAAACAGTCGCCGCCCCAACTCTAGGTGCCACACGAGGCCGAGCGAAACCCCCGAGCACCACGCGCCCCCACACCCCCGTTCCCCGCGATCTTGCACTTTCGGCCCTCGTTCTGCGGCCTTCACCCGGAATGCCGGGGCGCCAAGTGCAAGATCGCGGGGATCGGTGAGGGGCGGGGGCGGGTCGGGCGGGTTAGGGCAGGGTCCACTTCTGGTTGGCCGCGTTGGCGATGCAGGTCCACAGGTGCACCACCGTGCCATCGGCCGAGTTGTTGCCCGAGACGTCCAGACACTTGCCCGACTGCGGATTACGCAACGTCCCATCCGCCTGCGCCGACCAGTTCTGCGCACCCGTCCCGTTGCACGTCCACAACTGGATCTTCGTACCGTCCGCCGAACCACCACCGGACACGTCCAGACACTTACCCAACGCCCGCACCGTCGAGTTCGACGTCACCGACCACGTCTGCGCCGCGCTCCCGTTGCAGGTGTAGATCTGGATCTGCGTACCGTCGGCGGTCGCGCTGTTACGGACGTCGAGGCACTTGCCCGCGAGACCGCGGATCGGCCCGGTGCCGGGGGTTCCGCCGCCGCCCCCTCCCTTCACGAGGGTGAAGTCGTCCACGTCGAAGAGGCCGCCGCCCGACCCGGTGAAGGTCAGGTAGAGGTTCTGCGCGCCGGACGGTACGCCGGAGAGGGTTGTGGTGACGTCGGCGAAGGTGTTCCAGCCGCCGGTGTTCGGGACCGCCACCGAGCCGAGCACGGGGCCCGTTGGCGAGCCGGTGCGGACCTGGATGGTGCCGCCCGGGCCGCCGGAGACGATCCGCGCCCGGAATGACGTCACCCCGGTCAGGTCGACGCCGTTGTACGCGGCCCAGTCGCCCGGCTCCACGTAGCCGAGGGTCTGGCCGCCGTTGGCGCCGGCCTTGCCGACCGCGCTGACGCCGCTGGCGGAGCTGAACGCCTCCGCCTGGACGGTGGTGTTGCCGCCGGGCGGCGGCGTGCCGCCGAGTTCCTTGATCCGCACGTTACGGAACGAGACGTCGTCGCCGGTGCCGTGGTTCTGGATGCCGATGTGTCCGGCGAGCGACCGGACCGGGTCGGTGTTCGTGAAGTCGTTGATCTTCACCCCGTTGAGGAAGACCTGCAGCCGCTCACCCTCGACGAGCAGCTCGTAGGTGTTCCACTCCCCCGCCGGGTTCAGCGCCGCGTCCCGCGCCGCGATGTCGGCCGACTTGAAGGTGTAGACCGCGCCGGTGGTCCGGTCGACGGCGTCGGTCGGGTCGATCTGGATCTCGTACCCGTTGTTGACGGCCGACCACGGGTCGCTCGACGGCGGGAAGCCGATGAAGACGCCCGAGTTGTCGTCGCCCGCGAGGCGCCAGTCCAGCTTCAGCGAGTAGTTGGTGAACTGCTTGGCGCTGTACCAGAACAGGCCCATGCCGCCGACCGAGGTGAGGGTGGCGTCGGCGTTGGTGAAGCTGCCCGGCCCGGCCTGGGACCAGCCGGTGGTCGAGCCGTTGTAGAGGGTCGTGTAGCCGGTCTCCGGCCGGCAGTCGGCCTTGGCGCGGCCGGCCGCGTACCGGATGCCGCCGAGCAGGTGGGCGCGGAACGCCGGCTCGGCGTACGACGCCTGGGTGTGGCCGCCGCCGGTGTAGAACGACCGGCCGCCGTTGTAGGTCTTGCACCAGGAGTGCGGGTGGTCGCCGCCCATCGAGCCGCCGGAGTACGACGACTCGTCGAGGGTGGCCAGCACCCGTGCGGTGCTGCGGGCGTTGGTCCGGTAGTTGTACCACTCGTCGGTGCGGGTCCAGGTCTGCGGCAGGTGCGCGGTCGCCGCGTGGGCCCGGTTCTCCACCTTCACGTTGGCCTGCTGGATCGCCGGATGGGAGGCGAACCACGCGCCGACCAGGTTGCCGTAGAACGGCCAGTCGTACTCGGTGTCGGCGGCGGCGTGCACACCGACGTACCCGCCGCCGGAGCCGATGTAGGACTCGAAGGCGGTCTGTTGGCTGGCGTTGAGCACGTCGCCCGTGGTGTTGAGGAAGACCACGGCCTCGTACTGCGCGAGGTTGCCGGTGGTGAACGCCGCCGCGTCCTCGGTGGCGGTGACCGTGAAGTTGTTCGCGGCGCCGAGATCCCGGATGGTCTGGGTGCCCACCGCGATCGAGTCGTGCCGGAAGCCCGCGGTCTTGGAGAAGACCAGGACGTCGTACGGGGCGTCGGCGGCGCTGGCCGGGGTGGCCGGGGTGGTGCAGGCGAGGACGGCGAGGGCGGCGGTGGCCAGGCCGAGGAAGGGTCGCAGGAGTCTGCGCATGTCGCTCTCCTAACGTGGGTCGGGAGGGGCCACCGATGTCGACGGTACGCCGTGACCGGCGGCCCCTCCGCTCAACTCAGGGCAGGGTCCACTTCTGGTTGGCCGCGTTGGCGATGCAGGTCCACAGGTGCACCACCGTGCCATCGGCCGAGTTGTTGCCCGAGACGTCCAGACACTTGCCCGACTGCGGATTACGCAACGTCCCATCCGCCTGCGCCGACCAGTTCTGCGCACCCGTCCCGTTGCACGTCCACAACTGGATCTTCGTACCGTCCGCCGAACCACCACCGGACACGTCCAGACACTTACCCAACGCCCGCACCGTCGAGTTCGACGTCACCGACCACGTCTGCGCCGCACTCCCGTTACAGGTGTAGATCTGGATCTGCGTACCGTCGGCCGTGGCCGCGTTCCGCACGTCCAGGCACTTGCCGGCCAGGCCGCGGATCGGCCCGGTGCCGGGGGTCCCGCCACCGGTGCCGGTGTTCAGGGTGAACGTGTCCACGTCGTAGAGCGCCCCGGTGCCCGAACCCGCGAAGGTCAGGTAGAGCGTCGTGGTGCCGGCCGGCGGATTGCTGACCGTGCCGGTCACGGTGGCGAAGGTGTCCCAGCTGCCGGTCACCGGCACGGTGGCCGAGCCGATCACGGTGCCCGTGGCCGAGCCGGTCCGCAGCTGGAGGGTGCCGCCGGCCCCGGCCGACGAGACCCGCGCCGTGAAGGAGGTGACGTTGCCGACCTGGTACGGCTGGAAGGCGATCCAGTCGCCGTTGTTGATGTCACCGACGGTCTTGCCGCCCTCGGCGGCCGCTTTGTCGAAGGTGTTGATGCCCGACGAGGTCTTGAAGTGCTCGGCCTGCCGGTGCCGCGGCTGGAGGGTGTGCTGGGTGTGGGTGGTGAGCCCGCCCGCGTCGGTGTACTCGGCGTCGAAGATGGCGAAGATGTTCGCCGCGTAGTCGTGCTCACCGTCGACGGGGATGGTGATGGTGCCGGAGCAGCCGTTCTGCGAGGTGATCTGGTGCCCGTGCTGGTCGTGCCCGAGCACGTAGGTCATCTTGACCTTGGCGCAGTCGATCGCCCCGTCCTCGGGGTCGGTGACGGTGATGCTGAACGGCACGGCGTCCCCGAAGGAGAAGAGCTTGCCGTTGCCCGGGCTGGTGATGGTCACGGTGGGCGCCGTGTTGCCGACGTTGATCAGGACGCTCGCGCTGCCGGTCGCGCCCTGCGGGTCGCGCACGGTCAGCGTCGCCGTGTACGTCCCGTTGGTGGTGTACGTCTTCGTCGGGTTGGCCGCCGTGGAGGTGGTGCCGTCGCCGAAGGCCCACGCGTACGTCAGCGCGCCGCCCTCCGGGTCGGACGAGCCGGCCGAGGAGAAGGTCACGGTGAGCGGAGCGGCGCCGGAGGTCCGGTTGGCGCTGGCCACCGCGTTGGGGGCCCGGTTGCCGCCGCCGATGTAGTCGAACCGGTAGAGCGCGGAGTTCGCGTCACCGTTGAAGTAGCCGGTGCCGTAGTCGAGCACGTAGTACGCGCCGTCCGGGCCGAAGGCCGAGTCCATGACCTGCTTGCCGGTCCACGGGAACGTGTCGATGGTGCCCCGGGAGCCGTCGGCGTTGACGTGGATCGGCTTGATCCAGCCGCGGCCGAACTCGGTGGCGAAGAACTGCCCGTCGAAGGACTGTGGGAACTTCGTGGTCGAGGGGTTGGCCGCGTTGTAGCGGTAGACCGGGCCGCCCATCGGCGACTCGGAGCCGCCGCCGAACTCGGGCGGGGTGCCGGCGTCACCGCCGTACCGAATCCAGGCCGGCTGCGCGGGCGGCAGGGTGCTGCGCCCGGTGTTGCGGAACGAGTTGTTGGTGGGGCCGCCCGCGCAGTTGAACTTCGGGCCGCTCGCGTTGGTGGCGAAGTCCCACTCGTTGTAGGTCTCGGTGCTGGTGTTCGTGCCCGTGCAGTACGGCCAGCCGAAGTTGCCGGGCCCGGTGACGCGGTTGAACTCGACCTGACCGGCCGGCCCCCGGTTGGCGCTGGTGGAGCCCGCGTCCGGCCCGTAGTCGCCGACGTAGACGACGCCGGTGGCCTTGTCGACGCTGATCCGGAACGGGTTGCGGAAGCCCATCGCGTAGATCTCCGGGCGCGCCCCGGCCGTGCCGGCGGGGAAGAGGTTCCCGGCCGGGATCGAGTACGTCCCGTTGGCGTTCACCTTGATCCGCAGGATCTTGCCCCGCAGGTCGTTGGTGTTGCCGGCGCTGCGCTGCGCGTCGTAGCCGGGGTTGCGGTTGGTCCGCTCGTCGATCGGGGCGTACCCGGCCGAGTCGAACGGGTTGGTGTCGTCGCCCGTGGACAGGTAGAGGTTCCCGGCGGCGTCGAAGTCGATGTCGCCGCCGACGTGGCAGCAGAGGCCGCGGTCGGCCGGCACGTCGAGCACGTCGACGCGGCTCGCCTGGTTGAGTGTGAAGTCGGCGTTGAGGGTGAACCGGGACAGCCGGTTGACGCCCTGCCAGGCGGAGAAGTCGCTGCCGGTGGCCGGCGCGTCGCCGGCGGGGGTGGACAGCGGCGGCGCGTAGTAGAGGAAGATCTGCCGGTTGCTGGCGAAGTTCGGGTCCACCCCGACGCCCTGCAGACCCTCCTCGTCGTGGGTGTAGACCGGGATGGTCCCGATCACCGTGGTGGTGCCGGCCGCGTCGGTGCGGCGCAACGTGCCGTTCCGCGCGGTGTGCAGCACCGATCGGTCCGGCAGCACGGCCAGCGACATCGGCTCGCCCATCTCGGCGACGCCACGGGCCAGCTCGACCTGCTGGAAGTCGGTGGCGTTGATCGGGTGGGCCTGGGCCGGCGTCGGGCCGCCGAGCGCGGCGGGACCGGCGCCGAGGGCGACCGTGCCGGCCGCGGCGACCAGCAGCAGCGCCGAGCCGGCGGGGAACCATCGTCGGGGTCTGTGGTGGGGTCTGTCCGAGATGGACATCTGGGCTGTCCCTTCCTGACGGGCGACGGCCAGGGTGGGGCGCGCGCCGACGCGCCGGATGCCGTGGCGGGGATACGCGGGGGGCCACCCGGGGTGCCGACCCGGACGGCCGTGAGCACTCCGACGCTGGAGCCACGTGCGCGGAGGTCACCAGTCGATGGGTTACCGCGCCGCCGGTTCACCTCGACGAAACAGGGTGGTATTGGCCACGACATTAAGTGACCTAGGTAAATGTGTCCATACCTTCTGCCGATCGAACCCGGACTTTCGCTCGGTCGGCGGAAAGTCCCCGGCGGCCGCCGCCCACAAGCGGCCGCCGACCAGCAGCGGCGGCCGTCAGGAGCGGCGGTCGATCGCCTGCCCGGCGAGACCGACGAGGGCCGCACGGGTCTCCGGGCCCAGCGGCGCGCGCTCCAGGGCGGCCAGGGCAGCCTCGGTGCGTACGCGGATCATCTGCTCGATCCGGTCCCGCGCGCCGGTCGTCTCGATGATCGCGCGCAGCTCCGCCGCGCCGTCGGCGTCCAGGTCGGGGTTGCCGAAGAGCTCCCGCAACCGGACGGTCTGCGCCCGGTCGGCCGCGCTGCGGGCCAGCGCCATCATCACCGTGGGCTTGCCCTCGCGCAGGTCGTCGAGGATCGACTTGCCGGTGACGGCCGGGTCGCCGAAGACGCCGAGCACGTCGTCGCGGAGCTGGAACGCGTCGCCCAGCGGGTCGCCGAACTCGGCGAGCGCGTCGAGCAGCTCCGGTGGCCCGCCGGCCAGGGCCGCGCCGATCTGCAACGGCCGGGTGACGGTGTAGCGGGCGGCCTTCATCCGGATCACCGTGAGCGCGCTGGCCACCGAGCCGTCCCCGACACCGGAGACCAGGTCCAGGTACTCCCCCGCGATCACCTCGGTACGCATCAGCGCGAACATCGCGTACCCGCGGTGCACCTCCTCGGTGGTCAGCCCGCACTCGTGGAACATCTGGTCCGACCAGGCGGCGCAGAGGTCACCGCAGAGCAGCGCCGTGTTGCGCCCGTACGCCTCCGGGTCGCCCCGCCAGGACGAGCGCGCGTGCAGGTCGGCGAAGAGCCGGTGCACCGACGGCTCGCCCCGGCGGCGGTCGCTGCCGTCGAGGATGTCGTCGTGGATGAGGGCGAAGGCGTGGAACAGCTCCAGCGCCGCGGCGGCCATCACGATGGGGGTGCCGTCCGGGCCGCCCGCGCCCCGCCATCCCCAGTAGCAGAACAGCGGGCGCAGCCGCTTTCCGCCGGCCAGCACGAACCGTTGCAGCGCCGTGAAGACGCCGCGCGGGGCGCCGTCGGGCCAGTCCGGGCCCTGCCGGTCGAGGAAGGCGGCCAACTCGGCGTCGAAGCGGGCCCGCAGGCCGCTCGCGTCGGTCGGCGCCACGGTGACCGTCACGGCGCCTCCCCCGTCGCCCCGGACGCCTCCGCCCGGACCGCCGCGCCCGGCGAGGTCGCCGCGCCCGGCCCGGCTACCCGGGCTGTGGACAGCCCGGCGAGCTCCAGCAGCAGGCCCTTGACCTCGGTGGCGGCGATCCGGTCGCGGGCCGCGGCCGGGTCGGAGCAGAGCAGCACCGGGCCGTCCGCCGGGTTCGTGGGCAGCCGGCCGTGCGACCCGCGTACCGCCCGTGCGCCCGCGTCCAGCCCCACCGCGCTCATGAGGTAGCGCATGCCGAGCTTCTTGCGGGCGAGGGCCACGGCGGCGCGGCGCTTCGCGGCCCCCGGGGCGGCCGGGTCGAAGAACAGCTCGGCCGGGTCGTAGCCGGGCTTGCGGTGGATCTCCACGAGGCGCGCGAAGTCGGGTGCCCGCGAGTCGTCCAGCCAGTAGTAGTAGGTGAACCAGGCGTCCGGCTCGGCCACCAGCACCAACTCGCCGGCCCGCGGGTGGTCCAGCCCGTGTGCGGCCTTCCCCTCGGCGTCCAGCACCTCGGCCACCCCCGGCAGGCCGGCGCAGAGCTTCGCCACGGCCGGCACGTCGGCCGGGTCCCGGACGTAGACGTGCGCGACCTGGTGGTCGGCGACCGCGAACGCCCGCGAGGTCCACGGGTCGAGGTACTCCATCCCCGCCTGCGTGTGCACCCGCAGCAGCCCCTCGGAGCGCAGCAGCCGGTTGACGTCGACCGGTCGGGAGGCGTCGGTGATGCCGTACTCCGACAGCGCCACCACCGTCGCGTCCCGGGCGCGGGCGGCGTCGAGCAGCGGGCCGAGCACGGCGTCCAGTTCCGCGGCCGCGGCGGCGGCCCGGGGCGAGGACGACCCGTGGCGCTGGAGGTCGTAGTCCAGGTGCGGGACGTAGACCAGGGTCAGGTCCGGGGCGTGGTCGGCCAGGATCTGCTCGGCGGCCCGGCAGATCCAGGTCGAGGAGGCGATCCCCGCGCCCGGCCCCCAGTAGGTGAAGAGCGGGAACGTGCCGAGCCGGCCGGTCAGCTCGTCGTGCAGCTCCGGCGGGTCGGTGTAGCAGTCCGGCTCCTTGCGGCCGTCGGCGTAGTAGATCGGGCGTGGGGTGACCGTCCAGTCCACGTCGGCGCCCATCGCGTACCACCAGCAGACGTTGGCCACCGTGTAGCCCGGCTCGGCCCGGCGGGCCGCCTGCCAGAGCTTCTCCCCGCCCACGAGGGCGTTGTGCTGCCGCCAGAGCAGCACCTCGCCGAGGTCGCGGAAGTACCAGCCGTTGCCCACGATCCCGTGCCCGGCCGGCGGTTCCCCGGTCAGGAACGTCGACTGCACCGAGCAGGTCACGGCGGGCAGCACGGTGCCCAGCTCCGCCCGGAACCCACTCTCGGCCACGGCCCGCAGCCGGGGCATGTGCGCGAGCAGCCGCGGGGTCAACCCGACGACGTCCAGGACCACCAGTCGCCTGCTCATGCCGGCACCTCACTCTTGTCGATGCCGCTGTGCGGCTTCCGTTGGTCACTGTGCGCCGGCGCCCTGTCGGCGGCGCCGGCCGGCGCGAGGCCGAGCCCGGTCAGCTCGTCCCGCGCGAACGCGAGTTCGGCGGCGATCCCGGCGGCCAGCTCCGCGTCGGTGCGCGGCCGCCGCGCCTCCGGCAGCACCCCCCAGGTGTACGTCTCGACGTCGAGGTGGTCGCAGCCCGCCTCCGGGCCGGTGAACAGCGCGGCCAGCGCGGCGCGCAGCACCGGGAGGGTGGAGTCGAGCGGCGCCTCCGGCGGGGCGTGCAGAGGCACGTGGTAGTGCACCCGCCACCGGCCGGGCAGGTTGGCGTCGAGGGCGGCGTCCAGGTCGTCGGCCGCGTACGCCGGATCGGCCGGGTCGGCGGCGCCCGCGCACCCGGCGGCGCGGGTCTGGTGCAGGAAGCGGGGCTCGACCCAGCGGCGCAGCGCCTCGGCGGAGCCGTCCGGGTCGGCCGCCTCCAGCGCGGCCGACACCTGCACCTTCACCACCGGCAGGCCGGCGGCGCGCAGCCGGCCCAGCGCCTCGGCCGGCTCCTCCCAGGCGCAGGCCAGGTGCGCGAGGTCGACGCACACGCCGAGCCGCGCGGTGTCCAGGTCGGACAGCATCGTGGCCGCCTGGCCGGTGCTCTCCACGACGCAGCCGGGCTCCGGCTCGAACGCCACCCGGACCGGCCGGCCGGTGTCACGTTCGACCTCGGCCAGGCCGGCGGCGAGCTGGTCGACCCGCCGGCGGGCCACGTCGGCGCGGTCCGCGTCCCACGGTCGGCGCCAGGCCAGCGGCAGCGTGGAGATCGAGCCGCGGGCCGCGTCGTCGGGCAGCAGGTCGGCGAGCACCCGCGCCAGGTCGAGGGTGTACGCGAGCCGGCGCGTGGTCGTCCAGTCCGGGTGGTACACCTCCCCCTTCACGACCGGGGCCTGGAACGCCGCGTACGGGAAACCGTTGAGGGTGACCACCTCGAGCCCCCGCGCGGTCAGCTCGCCGCGCAGCCGGCGCCGCGCGGCCGGGTCGGCGGCCAGCTCGGCGGCGACCGGGGCGGCCAGCCAGAGTCCGAGGCCGAGCAGGTCGGCGCCGAGCGTCTCGCGCACCGGCACGGCGTAGGTGTCCAGTTGGGCCAGGATGCCGGCGAGGTCCTCGGCCGGGTGCACGTTCGTGCAGTAGCCGAGGTGGACGGTCTCGCCGCTGGCGTGCCGCAGCCGCATCAGCTCCCCCCGCGCAGGATCGAGTTGCCGGCGAAGGTGCCGGCCGGCGCGCCGGGGTCGGCGTCCGCCAGGTCGCCCAGGTCGAGCCGCCCGGACTGGCCGTAGAACTCCACGGGGTTGCGCCACAACACGCGGTCGACGTCGTCCTCGCCGAACCCGGCCGCGAGCATCGCCTCGGCGGTGGCCCGGGTGAGCAGCGGGTCGGAGCGCCCCCAGTCGGCCGCCGAGTTGACCAGCATCCGCTCGGTCCCGTACTCCTTCAGCAGCTCGACCATCCGCGGCGGCGACATCTTGGTGTCCGGGTAGATGGAGAAGGCGAGCCAGCAGCCCGTGTCCCGGACCAGCTTCACGGTCACCTCGTTGAGGTGGTCGACCACCACCCGGCCCGCCTCGATGCCCGACTCGCGGACCACGGCGAGGGTGCGCTCCACGCCCCGGGCCTTGTCCCGGTGCGGAGTGTGCACGAGCGCCGGCAGGTCGTGCGCCACGGCGAGGGCGAGCTGGGCGGCGAACGCCTCGTCCTCCTCCGGCGTCATCGAGTCGTACCCGATCTCGCCGACCGCCACCACGCCGTCCTTCTCCAGGTAGCGGGGCAGCAGGTCGAGCACCGGCCGGCAGCGCGGGTCGTTGGCCTCCTTCGGGTTGAGCGCGATCGTGGCGTGGTGGCGGACGCCGAACTGGGCGGCGCGGAACGGCTCCCAGCCGACGAGCGAGTCGAAGTAGTCGGTGAACGAGGCGGGGCTGGTGCGCGGCTGCCCGAGCCAGAACGCCGGCTCCACGATCGCGCGGACGCCCGCCGCGGCCATCCGCTCGTAGTCGTCGGTGGTCCGCGAGGTCATGTGGATGTGCGGGTCGAAGATGCGCATTCACGCCTCCCTGGCGCTGGGTCGGCCGGAGCCGGCGGTGAGCCGGTCGAGCAGGTCGGTGGCGTCCGCGGGCATGGTCCGCCCGGCCGCGTGCCGTTCGGCGGCGAGGCCGGCCAGCATCACGGCCAGCTCGCCGTCGGCGCGCGCGTCGAGGTCGGCCACGGCGGCCAGCGGCACGCCGGTGAAGACGCACTTCAGCACGGCCTGCCGCCAGGCGGCCGGGTCGAGGTGCCGGGCGTACGGGCCGAGCGCGGCGGCGACCAGCCGGGTGTCGTTGGTCCGGATCGCGTCGTGCAGCAGGGGCACCGCCGCCGTGCCGACCGGCAGCAGCGGCAGGGCCTTGAGCACGGCCCGCTTCTCGGCCGCGTCGCCCTGCCGGTAGAGGGCTTCCGCGTGGGCGGCGTGGTCGGTGGGCAGCGCGGCCAGCAGCACGGCGCGGGCCGCCTCGTCGGCGGTCCAGCCCGGCGCGTCGGGCAGCGCGGCCCGGCCGCAACGCCGGCCGGCGGCCGGGAAGAACCGGGTGATGGTGCCCGGGTCGGCCGCCACCTGCCGCAGCGCGGCGTCCAGCCACTCCGGATCGGGTACGCCCCGCAGGGCCGCCCGCAGCTCGTCCGCTGTCATCGTGCCTCCCCTCGGCGCCGCTCCGCGTCCCGGAGCCTGCGCGTCTCGCCGTGGGTGCCGGGGTGTCGCGCCTCGCCGCCGCGGTGGCGGCGGGGATCGCCCCGGCCCCTTCGCCGCACCTACATACGCACCGCGACCTCTCCACTCGCCGGTGCCTGGGTGGGTGCGGAGCGCAGGGGCGCGGCGGGACCCGCGCCGGCGGCCGGGGGCAACGCGCGTGCGCGTGCCGCCGCGGCGCGCAGGAACTCCAGCGAGCGGGCCGCCACGGTCGGGGCGGCGTGCGAGTGCCGGGGCAGTTCGACGGCGACCAGGCCGCGGTAGCCGCCGTCGGTCAGGGCACGCAGCACCGGCGGGAAGTCGATCTCACCCTCGCCGAACTCGAGGTGCTCGTGCACGCCCCGGCGCATGTCGTCGATCTGGACGTTGACCAGGTGCTCGGCCACCTCGGACACGCACTCCGGCACGGGCCGGGGCTCGAGGCAGCGGCAGTGCCCGATGTCGAGGGTGATGCCGAAGCAGGCGGGGTCGTCGAGCGCGGCACGCAGCCGCCGCCAGCCGGCGATGTCCTCGACGAGCATGCCGGGCTCCGGTTCGAAGCCGAGCCGCACCCCGGCCCGGTCGGCGGCGTCGACCACGGTGGCGCAGCCGGCCACCAGCCGGTCCCAGGCCGCGCGCGGCGAGACGGTTCCGGGGCGTACGCCGGCCCAGAACGACACCGCCTCCGCGCCCAGGTCGGCGCCGACGCGTACGGCCCGCCGCAGGAACTCGACCCGTCGGGTCGGGTCGTCGTGCAGCAGGGTGGGCGCGTGCTTGTGCCACGGGTCGAGCAGGTAGCGGGCGCCGGTCTCGACCATCACGGCGAGCCCCAGGGCGTCCAGGCGGCGCCGGAGCACCGCCACCCGGCGGGCCAGCCCCGGCGCGAACGGGTCGAGGTGGTCGTGGTCCAGGGTGAGCGCCACCCCGGCATACCCCAGGTCGGCGATGACCTCGAGCGCGTCGTCGAGGCGGTGGTTGGCGAAGCCGTTGGTGCCGTACCCGAAACGCGGCGAGGCGCCATCGCCGTCCGGGCCCGCGCCGGCCGCCCCTGCCGCACTGAGGGGGCCGGGAGCCGGGTCGGGCGGCGGGGTGGTCATGTCGGGGAGACCTTCCGGGCCAGGCGCCGCCCCAGCGGTGCGGCGGCCGCGACCGCGAGGCCCAGCAGTCGGGCCCCGCCGCGCGCCGTGAGCGCGCCCTGCAGCGCGGGCAGGCCGGTGATGCCGGCCCCGACGGCGGCCCGGACGCGGCCGGCGCTCGGCTCGGCGACCACCCGCGCCTGGGCGGAGCCGTAGTTGACGGCGTACCAGGCGGCCAGCCCCGCGGGCACCAGGGCGGCCAGCGTCGACCGCCGCGACCGCGAGGCGCCGGTCCCGTCCGGCCCGGCGGCCGCGGGCCGCGCATCCCGGTTGCCGGGCCCCGGGTCCGGAAGTGCCGTGGCGCCGCGCCGGCCGCCCGGAAGGCGCCGCGCCACCGTGGCGGCGCTCGCCGCCACGACGGCCGTGCCGGCGAGCGTGCCCAGCGGCAGGGCCGGGTCGGTGCCGGTGACCTCCCGGCGGGAGAGGGCCGTGACCGTCCAGGTGTGCGCGGCCACGGTCAGCGCCGCCGGCAGCGCGCGGGTCACCCGCCCTCCGGCGGCGCCGAGCAGCACGTCCAGGCCCCGGCAGGCCGCCATCACGGCCGGGCCGGCGGCGGTGTTCTTGGCCCGCAGGTCGTACGCCCAGACGGCGGCGGCCAGCGGCACGGCGACGGCGGCGGCACGCCGGCCGCCCGCCGCGGTGGCCACGGCGAGCCCCGCGGCCGTGAGGCCCGCCGCCACGCCGACCGCGGCGCCCGGGCGGACCCGCCCGCTGGGGATGGGCCGTTCCGGCCGCTCGACGGCGTCCAACCGCCGGTCCGCCCAGTCGTTCGCGGCCATGCCGGCCCAGTAGAGCAGCACCGACGCGCCGGCCAGGGCGGGCGTACGCCGGTCGAGCGCACCGGCCGCGGCGGCGCCGGCGACCACGTCACCGGGCACCGAGAGCGCGGCCGGCGCGCGGACCAGCTCGACGAGGTCAGCGAGCCGGGCCATCGGCGCTCCCCCACGCGGTGTGCAGGGCCCGGGCGAAGTCCGTCAACAGGGCCCACTGCTCGGCGAGCGAGTGCGTCGGCGCGCCGAGCGGATCCTTGAAGAAGAACGCCAGCTCGGCCAGCGGGCCGGACCGCCCCGCCGCGTGCGCGGCCGCGGTGAGCCGGGCCAGGTCGAGCACGAGCGGCGCGGCGAGGGCGGAGTCGCAGCCGTGCCAGGTGAACTCCATGCGCATCCGGGTGCCGAGGAAGCCGGCGAACGTGACGAGGTCCCACGCGGTCTTGAAGTCTCCGAGGTCCTCCACGAAGTCGATGCGGGTGTCGCCCTGCGGCACGTAGCCCAGCGTCTCGCCGAGCACGCGCTGCTTGCTCTCCACCTTGGCGGCGTTGGCGGCCGGGTCGGCCAGGTTGGCGCCGTCGCCGCCGCCGAGCAGGTTGAGCCCGGACCAGGAGCGCACCTGGAGGTGCCGCATCGCGAACATCGGGGCGAGCACCGACTTGACCAGCGTCTCCCCCGTCTTTCCGTCGTGCCCCACGTACGGCAGGCCGCGCTCGACGGCGAGCGCGTGCAGCGCCGGCAGCCGGGCGCCGGTGGACGGGGTGAAGTCGATGTACGGGCAGCCGGCCTCCAGCGCCGCGTACGCGTAGAGCGAGCTGGCCGGCAGCACCTCGTCGGGGCCGGACAGCGCCTCCCGCAGCGCGCCAAGGTCGGCGTGCGCGGGATGCGGCCGCACGGCCGGCTCGGTGGCCGAGACGTTGACCACGACCACCCGGTCGAGCCGGTGCCGGTCACGGAAGTCGGTGAGGTCGCGGGATGTGGCGGCGGCGCGGTCGGCCTGGGTGCCCCCGCCCGGGGCGGGGCGCAGCTCCTCCTCGACGGCGGCCAGCTCGTCGGGGAGCGCGGCGACCAGGCGACCGGGCAGCACACCGGCCGCGGCCAGCGCCTCGGCGCGCTTGGCGAGCGGGGTGGTGACCACGTCGTGGCCGCCGAAGACCAGGTCGGCGAAGGCCGGGAGCGCGGGGCCACGCAGCTCGGGCAGCTCGGTGACGCAGCCGGTCGGCCCGGCGAGGTTGGCCCGCAGCGCGAGCCCTCCGACGATGCTCGTGGTCGCGACCGATCCGCGCGCCCCCACCAGCCAGACACCCGTTCGCATGGCGCTCCCTCCCCGATCAGGAGACCGTTGTGCATCGAATTACATTGATATCAGAATTTGCTTCCGAAAGATATGGATTTCTCGGGTGGGCCCCGTCCGTCCGTCCGCTCCGGACGGTCCGGCGTCGAAGTCGGCGGCGACGGCGCCGGACCGGCCCCGGTGCGGGTACGGACGGACGGGGCTGGCAGGCAGGGTCGGTCGGCGTCGCGACCCTGCCTCCCCCGCGTTCCGGGTCGGGTCGGTCACCCCCGGCCGGACGTCTCAGCAGTCGCCATCCGCCGCCGCCCGGCGGACGTGGTCGGTGACGGTCGGGCGAGAGGCGGGCGGTGCCATCGGCTCCTCCGGATCGTCGTGGTGGTGGCGGCCCTCCGGTGCGGCCGGGGAATCCCGGTCCGGCCGCACCGGACGGCCGTCCTGCTCGTGCGCCGCCGGGCCGTGCGGCCCGGGTGCACGCCTCCCGGCCCCAACCTCGTTCCGACCGCGGGGCGCAACCGCGGCCGGCCCTCGCCGGTCGGTCCGGAAAGCTCTCTCGGGCGGTGCGGGCGTCGACGCCGGCACCGCGGGGCGGTTCGGGCTGCCGGTCCGACCGGGGCACCCCCCGGCCGGACCGGATGGTCGGGACCGGGTGCGTCCCGGCCGGACCGACGGTCAGACCGCCACGGCGGCCAGCGCCGGTTCCACCTCCGTCCAGGAGGAGCCGAGCTCCGCCGAGCGGGCCACCGCGTCCAGCACCAACTGGACCTGGAGGGCGTCGGCGAAGGACGGCGCCGGGTCCGTGCCCGTGGCGATCGCCTCCACGAAGTCGCGCATCTGGTGCGTGAACGAGTGCTCGTACCCGATGATGTGGCCCGGCGGCCACCAGGCCGTCATGTACGGGTGGTCGCCCTCGGTCACGAGGATGCGGCTGAAACCCTGCTCGGTGGTAGGCAGCGTCGCGTCGTAGAACTCCAGCTCGTTGAGACGCTCGAGGTCGAACACCACGCTGCCCAGCGAGCCGTTGATCTCCACCCGCAGGGCGTTCTTCCGGCCGGTGGCGAACCGGCTCGCCTCGTACGTGGCCAGCGCGCCGCCGTCGAGCCGGGCCACGAAGACCGCGGCGTCGTCCACGGTGACCGGCCCGGTGGCCGGGCCCTGCCCGTCGGCGGACACGTGGCCGTCGACGGCGCCGTCGACCGTGGCCGCCAGCCCGCTGGACCCGGCCGGCAGCGGCCGCTCCTTGACGAAGGTCTCGGTCACCGCGCTCACGCCGCTGATCCGCTGACCCGTCACGTACTGGGTGAGGTCGATGATGTGCGCGCCGATGTCGCCGAGCGCGCCCGAGCCCGCCCTGTCCTTCTGCAGCCGCCAGACCAGCGGAAACTGCGGGTCGACGATCCAGTCCTGCAGGTACGTCGCCCGGACGTGCCGGATCACTCCGAGCCGTCCGTCGGCGATCATCTGGCGCATCATCGTGACCGCGGGCACCCGGCGGTAGTTGAACCCGCACATCGACCGCACGCCGGCCGCCTGGGCGGTGGCCGCCGCGGCGGCCATCGCCCTGGCCTCCTCCACCGTGTTGGCCAACGGCTTCTCGCACAGGACGTGCTTGCCGGCGGCCAGTGCGGCGAGCGCGATCTCGGCGTGGCTGTCGCCCGGTGTGCAGACGTCGACCACGTCGATGTCGTCCCGGGTGACGAGGTCACGCCAGTCTGTGGTGTACGCCTCCCAGCCGAGCCGGTCGGCGGCCTCGGCCACCTTTCCGGTGTCCCGGCCGCAGATGAGCGACATCCGGGCCCGCGCCGGCAGGTCGTACACCCGGTTCACGGTGCGCCACGCCTGCGAGTGCGCGGCGCCCATGAACGCGTAGCCGACCATGCCGACCCGCAGTTGCATACCTGTAGTGGACAAGGTGGGTCTCCCCCCAACGTGTCAGAACCCGAGCTTGAGGTAGTTGCTCGCGTTCTCCTTCGTGATCGTCTCGGAGGAGAGGATGATCTCCTTGGGCACCTGGAGCTCGACCAGGTCGGACATGCCCTTGCCCTGCCCGATGAGGCGGGCCAGCGAGATGGCCGAGGAGGCCATGGACGGGCTGTAGGTGACGGTCGCCTTCAGCACGGTGTTGTCGGCCTGGATGTCCTCGATGGCCTTCTTCGAGCCGGCGCCGCCGACCATGAAGAACTCCTTGCGGTTGGCCTGGCTGATCGCGGCCAGCACGCCGACGCCCTGGTCGTCGTCGTGGTTCCAGAGCGCGTCGATCTTCGGCAGGGCCTGGAGCAGCTGCGCCGCCTCCTGCTGGCCCGAGTCGATGGTGAACCGGGCCGCGCGGCGGTTGGCCACCTTGAACCCGCTCTGGGCAAGGGTCTCGGCGAAGCCCTTGGAACGCTCCTGGGTCAACTCCAGCTCGTCCATGCCGGCGATCTCGGCGATCACCGGGTTGCTGATGTTCTTGGCCTTCAGCTGCTCGACGATGTAGTGGGCGGCGGCCACGCCCATGCCGTAGTTGTCGCCCTTGAGCTGGAGCCGGTAGGCCTTCGGGTCCGGGAACGCCCGGTCCAGGTTGATGACCGGGATGTTGGCCTGCATCGCCTCCAGGCCGAACGCGTTGAGCTCCTTGCCGTCGTGCGGCAGCACCACGATCACGTCGGGCTTCTGCGAGACCAGCGTCGACAGCGCCGCCCGCTGGGCCGCCGCGTCCGCGCCGGCCTCGACCGTCTTGAACTCCACGTCGGAGTACGCGGACGCCTGCGCCCGGGCGTTGCTCGTGATCGCGCCGAGCCACCCGTGGTCCTGGGCGGGCGCGGAGAAACCGATGACGACGCGCTTGCCCGGCTCGGCGTTGCCGCCCGTGGCCGCCGCCTTGGTCTGCGCCTCGGTCGGCTCCTGCTTCTCGTTGCTGGTGCAGCCGGCGAGCAGGACGCCGGCGCCGACGGCGGCCCCGCCGAATAGCAGCCGGCGGCGCGACAGGTCGCGGCTGTGCTGGGTCATGACGACCTCCTGGTCTGGCGTGATGGTGAGAAAAGGGTGTGGGTGATGGGACCGCCGTCGCTTCGTCGGGCGGCCAGGTGCGCTGGTCGTGGTGCGGGCGGTGCGGTGGTGCGTGTTCTCAGGTGGTGAGCCGGTTGCGGTTCAGGAACTGGCTGAGGCTGCGGAACTTGACCTGCTGGACCAGGACCGCGGCGACGATGATGCCGCCCTTGACCATGTTCTGGGCTTCGGTCGTGAGGCCGTTGATGGCGAACAGGTTGGTGATCGTCGCGAAGATGATCACGCCGAGCAGGGAGCCGATGATGGTGCCCCGCCCGCCGCTGAGCAGCGTGCCGCCGATGATCGCGGCGGCGATCGCGTCCAGCTCGTAGAGGTTGGCCATGGCCGCCTGGGCCGAGTTGGCCTGCGCGGTGAGCATGATGGCGGCGATGCCGCAGCAGAGGCCGGAGAGCCCGTAGAGCATCAGGGTGTGCCGCTTGACGTCGATGCCCGCCAGGCGGGCGGCCTCCGGGTTGCCCCCGACGGCGACCGTGCGCCGGCCGAAGGTGGTCCGGTTGAGCAGCACCCAACCGGCCGCGACGACCGCCGCGAGCAGGTAGACCAGCAGCGGGATGCCGAACAGGCTGTTGCTGGCGATGCCGTTGATGAAGGTGTTCTCCGAGATCTGGGTCTGCTTGTTGGAGATCTCCGCGGCCAGGCCCCGGGCCGCCACCAGCATGGCCAGCGTCGCGATGAAGGGCACCAGCCGGCCGTACGAGATGAGCAGACCGTTGACCAGGCCGACCGCGAGGCCGACCACGCACGCCGTGAAGATCATCCCGCCGGCGCCGTAGCTCTGGGTCGCCACCGTCGTGCACCACACCCCGGCGAGGGCGACGATCGCGCCGACCGAGAGGTCGATGCCGCCGCCGATGATCACGAAGGTCATGCCCACCGTGACCACGCCCACCACCGAGGCGAGCTTGAGGATGCTCAGCACGTTGTCCCAGACCCAGTCCGGGTCGGAGTAGAGGTCCGAGCGGGTGAGTGCCCCGATCACGACCAGTGCCACCAGCACGCCGAGAAGGCCGAGATTGCGCCGGGCGCCCTCCCCGCCCTCGCCGTGCCACCACGAGAGCCGGGTGCCGGCGGCGGCCGTCTCGGCCGGGTCCACCGGCGGCGACTGCGCCGGAAGCTGCGTGCCGCGCGGCGCGGCGGGAGTGTCCGTGACGTCGCTCATGCCGGTGCGCCTTCCATGAGGGACCCCGCCATGACGAGGTCGAGGACGGTGTTCTCGTCGAGTTCGCCGGCCGGGGCCTCGCGGACGACCCGACCCTCCCGCATCACCAGCACCCGGTCGGCCAGGCCGAGCACCTCGGGGACCTCGCTCGACACCAGCAGCACACCGACGCCCCGCTCGGCGAGGGTGCGGATGACCTGGTACAGCTCGGCCCGGGCGCCCACGTCCACACCTCGGGTGGGCTCGTCGAGCAGCAGCAGCTTCGTGTCGCCGAGCAGCCAGCGCCCGACCACCACCTTCTGCTGGTTGCCGCCGGAGAGGGTGCGTACCGGCCGGCGGACGTCACGGGGACGCAGCTCCAGGCTCTCGGCGATGCGGTCCGCCTCGGCGCGCTCCCGGCCGGCCTGCGTGAAGCCGGCGCGCGCGTACCGACCGAACGTGGCCAGGGTGACGTTGCGGTAGATGGGCTCGCCGAGCAGCAGCGCCTGACTCTTCCGCTCCTCGGGCGCCATGCCCATCCCGGCCCGTACGGCGGCGCCCACGCTGCCCGGGCGCAGCACCCGGCCGGCCATCCGCACGGTGCCCGCCTCGGACCGCCGCGCGCCGTAGATGGTCTCCAGCAGCTCCGAGCGGCCGGAGCCGACCAACCCGGCGATGCCCACGATCTCACCGGGCCGGACCCGCAGCGACACGTCGGCGAACTCGCCGGCGCGGGTCAGTCCCTCCACCTCGAGCAGATCGGTGCCCGCCGGCACACCGTCCGCCGGGCGGTCGGGGAAGACGTATTCGATCGTGCGGCCGGTCATCCGGCTGACGAGGTCGCGGGTCGGCGTGTCGCGGGCCGGCAGGTTCGCCGCCGTCGTCCGGCCGTCCTTGAGTACGGTCACCCGGTCACCGATCTCGCGGATCTCCTCCAGGCGGTGCGAGATGTAGATGACGGCGATGCCCTGGGCGGTCAGCTCCCGGATGATCCGGAACAGGTTGCCGACCTCGTCGTGGGCGAGCACGGCGCTCGGTTCGTCCATGATGATCAGTCGCGCCTCGTGGGAGAGCGCGCGCGCCATGCTCACGACCTGCTTGCCGGCGGCGGGCAGGGAGCGGACCATCCGCCCCGGCGGGATCTCGCCGTGGCCGAGCCGGCCGAGGATCTGCCGGGTACGCCGGGCCATGTGACCGCGGCGCACGAAGCCGAGCCGCCGCGGCTCGTGGCCGAGGAAGGCGTTCTCCGCGACGGACAGGTCCTCGACCAGGTCGAGTTCCTGGTAGATGGTGGCGATGCCGGCGCGCATGGCGGCCTGCGGGTTCGCGAAGGTGACCGGCTCGCCGCGCCACTCGATCTGGCCCGAGTCCGGCCGGTGCACCCCGGACAGCACCTTGATGAGCGTGGACTTGCCGGCGCCGTTCTGGCCGAGCAGGCAGTGCACCTCGCCGGCGCGGACCTCGAGCTGCACCCCGTCCAGGGCCCGTACGCCCGGGAAGGTCTTCACCACGTCGGTGAGGCGCAGCACCACCTCACCGGTCACCGTGTCGGCCGGGGCCTCGACCAGTGGCGCGTCCGCCGACGCGCGCTCCGCGCCGGCGTCCGCGGACTCCGTCTCCCGCTCGCTCACCACGCTCTCCTCCCGGTCGGTCACTGCGCCTGCTCCGTTCGCGACTGCGGGGCTCGCAGACCCGGCTCACTCCTCGCGCTCACGACGCCTCTCCGAACGCCACGTCACTCGCCAGCACGGCCGCGCCGGCCACGCCCGCCCGCGGGCCCAGCTCGGACAGGACGACGGGCAGATTGCCGGTGGCCAGCGGCAGCGACCGGCGGTAGACCACGCTGCGGATCTCGGCGAGCAGGATGTGACCGAGCTGGGCGAGCCCGCCCCCGATCACGATCATCGACGGGTTCGCGAAACTCACCAGGCCGGCCAGCACGCCGCCCACCCGCCGCCCCCCGTCGCGGATCAGCTGGATGCAGGTCACGTCCCCCTCGACGGCGCCCTCGGCGACGTCCTGCGCGGTCACGACCCCGCTCGCGGCGAGCCGCTCGGCGAGGGCCGGCGAGCTGCCGCTGCGCGCGGCGGCCAGCGCGTCCTTGGCCAGCGCCGCGCCGCTGAACAGCGCCTCGAGGCAACCGACGTTGCCGCACGAGCACATGGGACCGTGCGAGTCGACCTGGATGTGCCCGATGTCCCCGGCGCAGCCGTCGGTGCCCCGGTAGACCTCGCCGGTGAGGTAGATGCCGCAACCGATGCCGGTGCCGATCTTGACGAAGAGGAAGTCGTCGACGGAGTGGGCCACGCCGCCGTGCCGCTCGCCGATCGCCATGATGTTCACGTCGTTGTCGACCACCGCGGGGCAGCCGTGCTCCCTGGTGAGCAGCTCGCGCACCGGGAAGCGGTCCCACCCCGGCATGATGGGCGGCGAGACCGGCACGCCGTCGCGGAAGCTGACCGGCCCGGGCACGCCGACGCCGACCGCGTCGAGCCGCTCGTACGCGCCGTCCACCCGGGCCTTGTGCAACAGCTCGTTGACCCGCTGGAGGGTGCCCTTCGGTCCGGAGCGGATGTCGGCGGGCTCCGCGTACGCCGCCACCGGCTCCAGCCGGCCGTTGACCACCTCGACGTCGATCGAGCTGGCGCCGAGGTCGACGGCGGCGAAGCGCAGGCGCGGGTTCAGCTCCACCAGAGTGGACCGGCGTCCGCCGCGGGAGGCGGCGAGACCGGCCTCGGCCACGTAGCCGAGGCTCACGAGACGATCCAGCTCGGCCAGGAGCCGGGGGCGCGGCATCTGCAACCGGTCACCCAGCTCGGCGCGGGACACCGGGCCCTCGTCGCGCAGCAACCGCAGGAGGCGCACGTGCAGCGGTTCCTCCGTCCGCACCGGGACTCACCTCCGCATCGCGGTCGGTCACATCGATGATCGATCGATGTGTTGTGTCCGACACAGTAGGAGCCTTCCGCGCCGCCTGTCCAGAGCTTCAGCCGATCTGACTCCAACTTTCGTCCGAACGAACAAAAGCTAATAGTGGATCAAGGAAAGCCGTCTCCGGGCGACACAGGAAGAGCGGCCGCCCTCTCGGACGGCCGCCCGGTGCGTCGGGTTCCCGCGTACGCGCTGGTCAGTGCCCCCGCTTCTTGCGGAGCTTGCGGTCGTCGCGCAGCTCGACGTAGGGCTCCTTCTCCTCCGGGTGGCCGGCCGAGATGGCCCGGCTGCGCTCCAGCTCGGCGTCGAACTCCGCGCCCAACAGGATCGCGATGTTGGTGAGCCAGAGCCAGATCAGGAAGACGACCACACCGGCGAGCGCCCCGTACGTCTTGTTGTACGAGCCGAAGTTGCTCACGTAGACGGCGAAGAGGCCCGACACCACGAGCCACACCACCACCGCCAGCACCCCGCCCGGGCTGACCCAGCGGAAACCGCCGTGCCGGGCGTTGGGCGAGGCCCAGTAGAGGATGGCGAACATCAGGCTCACCAGGATCAACAGCACCGGCCACTTGGCGATGTTCCACACCGTCACCGCCGTGGAGCCCAGGCCGATGGCCTCGCCGGCCGCCTGCGCGAGGCGGCCGGTGAACACCACGATCACCGCGCTGATCAGCAGCATCACGCCGATCACCGCGGTCACGCCGATGCGGATGGGCAGGGTCTTCCAGATCGGCCGGCCCTCCGGCACGTCGTAGATCGCGTTGGAGGCGCGCATGAACGCCGCGATGTAGCCGGACGCGGACCAGAACGCCGCGAGCAGGCCGAGGACCGCGGCGATGCTGGCCAGCCCCCCGGACCCCTGCGCCTGCTCGATCGCCTTGTCGAGGATCTGCTGGATGGTGCCCACCGGGACCGCCTGGTCGAGGGTCTCCCTCACGGTGTTGGTGGTGCCGCGGCCCAGCAGGCCGAGGATGGAGACGAGCACGAGCAGGCCGGGAAAGATCGAGAGCACGCCGTAGTAGGTCAACGCCGCGGCCCAGTCGGTCAGGCTGTCCTCCTGGAACTCCCGGACCGTCCGACGCAGCGTGGCCTTCCAGCCCGTGCCCGACAGTTGGGCGGGGCTCTCCGGGCCCTCGTCGGGCCCCACCGGCGGCCGGTCCGGATCCGGGCGGTCGTCCGCCGGACGCGCGCCGTCGGCGCGGTCCCGGCCACTGCGGGCGGAAGACTCGTCGGCGGCCATTCGGCCCTCCTCAACGTCGGCGGTGTCCCCCGGACATGCCCCGACAGAGGCGGCGCGTAACCACCTACTTGTAGAGCAGTCTGCCCATCCGGCGCGACGCCACCAGCAGGCCCAGGGCCATCGCCCCGAGCAGGTAGAGCACGTCGAGCAGCCAGGACCAGCCGGCGGTGCCGAGCGAGACCGCCCGGACCAGGTGCACGGACCGGTAGAGCGGGGTGACCTCCACCAGCCAGCGCAGCAGGGCCGGGTAGGCCTCCGCGGGGACGAACGTGCCGGAGAAGAGGAACAGGGTGAACTGGGCCGAGCCCATGAGGTCGAAATCCTGCCAGCTGCGCATGAACGTGGCGAGGGCCATGCCCAGCGCGCCGAACGCGAAGCCCACGAGCACGGCGGCCGGAAACGCGGCCACGGCCCGCGCCGGCGTGGTCAGGTCCATGGCGGCCATCACCACGAGGAAGGCGGCGGAGTAGGCGGCGCCCCGCAGCATCGCCCAGCCCAACTCGCCGAGGGCGATCTCGAACGGCTGCACGGGAGTGGCGATCACCCCGTCGTACAGCTTCATGTACTTCATCTTTCCGAAGAAGTTGAAGGTGGTCTCGGCCAGCGCCCCGGTCATCGCCGAGGAGGCGAGCATCGCGGGCGCGACGAAGGCCGCGTAGTCGACGACCCGCCCGCCGGGCAGGGTGAGGTCGCCGACGAGCGTGCCGACGCCCACGCCGATGGACAGCAGGTAGAGCAGCGGCTCCACGAACCCGGAGGCGAGCAGCAGCCAGTAGACGGACCGCAGCGCCGCGACGTTGCGCTCGGCCACGGAAGCTGCCCGCCGGGACGGGGCGGAGACGTCGACCAGCCGGGGCAGGAGCAGGGTCACCACGACACGCCTCCTAGACGACCAGCCTGCGGCGGAACACCCGGTGCGCCAGCAGGCCGCCAGCGAGCAGCCACGCCCCGAGGTAGAGCAGGTGACCGGCGACCGACCACTGCGGAGCCACGCCGAGGGCCGCGGCCCGGCACAGGTCGACCGCGTGCCAGAGCGGGGTCGCGTACGCCAGCCAGCGCAGCACCGACGGCAGCGACTCGACCGGGAAGAACACGCCGGCGAAGAGGGTCATGGGGATCACCGCGAACCGGAACAGCATGGCGAGCCAACTGTCGGAGTCGACCGCCGCCGCGTACGCGAAGGTGGGCGCCGCGACCGCCAGGGCGAGCAGGGCCGCCACCGGCAGGGTGAGGACCGACCATGGCGACCGCAACGCCCCCAACGCGCCGGTGACGAGGAGGAACGCCGCGACCGACGTGAGCACCCGGAACAGCACGAAGGCCAGGTGGCCGACGAGGATGTCGGCCACGCGCAACGGGGCGGCGCTCTGCGCGACGTATGTCTTGATCCACTGGAAGTTGCTGAACACGGGCCAGGTGGACTCGCCGATCGCCACCTGCAACGCCGTCGAGGCGAGCAGGCCACCGACGATCCACTGCAGGTAGGAGGCCCCGCCGACGCCCTGGTCGACGTAGGCGCCGACGCCGACCCCGAAGCCGAGCACCGTGAGCGCGGGCAGCAGGAACGACGAGAAGACCCCCGCCCGCCACGTGCGCCGGTAGCCCACCAGGTAGTGCGCGAACACCGCCAGCGCCGGGACCCGCGGCAGCGCCGGGCGGACGACGCCACGCCCCTGTCGCACCGTGCTCACCGGCCACCCCCGCTCGACTGCGGCCACCCTGCTCGACTGCGGCCACCCGCCCGGGGGCCAGTCGTGCAGGGACGCTACCCGGCGGGTGTGACAGCCGCAGCCGGAAATCGGGGGCGCGCCGGTGCGGCCCGGCCCTCGGACGACCGGCCGGGCCCGGATCGCGCGGGGCCCGACGTTCCGGACCCGAACGTTCTGGACCTCGGTGCCGGTCAGGCTCGTTCCGACCATCACGGTCTTGAGGAATGCTTCGACCTGGCTCTCCCGCACGGCTGGCATGGCCGGATCGTGAGCGACCTGGTCAGACTCTGCGCGGAATATCCGACCCGGAAACGAATCCACGGCCAACTCATGCTCGCATCGAACCGGATCGCGCCGGCGATGCTACGGACGGCCGGCCGCGCCCGCGCACCGCCCCGTCAGTCGACCAGCGTGCGGCCGGTGAGATGCAGGAAGACGTCCTCGAGGCCGCTGCGCCGGACCAGCACGTTGGCCGGGGTGAGACCGAGCGCGTGCACCTCGGCGAGCGCGGCGTCGCCGTCGGCCACGTAGAGCAGGACGCGGTCGGGCAGCACCTCGACCCGCTCCCCCAACCCGTCGAGCTTGCCGGCGAACGCCTCCTGCGACTCGGCCGCGAAGCGCAGCTCCACCACCTCCCGGCTCGAGTGGCGCGCGATGAGGGCCCGGGGCGAGCCCTCCGCGACGATCCGGCCGCCGTCCATGACGACCAGTCGGTCGCAGAGCTGCTCGGCCTCGTCCATGTAGTGCGTGGTCAGCACGAGCGTCACGCCCTGCTGCTTGAGCCGGAACAGACGCTCCCAGACCAGGTGCCGGGCCTGCGGGTCGAGCCCGGTGGTCGGCTCGTCGAGGAGCACGATCTCCGGCTCGTTGACCAGCGCCCGGGCGATGGTGAGCCGGCGTTTCATGCCGCCGGAGAGGGGATCGACCTTGCTGTCGGCGCGCTCGGCGAGCTGCACGAAGTCGAGCAGCTCGCTCGCCCGCTGCCGGGCCGTGCGCCGGGGGATGCCGAAGTAGCGGGCGTAGGTGGTCAGGTTCTCCCGGACGGTCAACTCGGGATCGAGGTTGTCGAGCTGCGGGCACACACCCAGCCGGGCCCGGATCGCCGGCCCGTCACGGACCGGGTCCATGCCCAGGATGCGCAGCTCGCCGTCGGTGGGCGGGGAGACGCAGCCGACCATGCGCATGGTGGAGGACTTGCCGGCGCCGTTGGGGCCGAGGAAACCGAACGCCTCACCGGGAAGAACCTCGACGTCGATGCCGTCGACGGCGGTGAAGTCGCCGAACCGCTTGACCAGCCCTCGCGCCCGGATGAGTGGCTGAACCGTGGTCACGGCCCGACCCTAACGGCCGGGTCCGACAGCTCCACCCGATTTAGCGGGCCGGCGACACGCCGGACGGCCCTCCATCGACGTGTATCGTCCCTCTGTGTCGCCCACCCGGTCCTCCGACGGCTCGCCGCCGACGCCGCGCCGAGCCGCTTCACCGCGGCCGGCGGGTCCACCCTCGACGGAGAGCACCACGCCCGGCGCGGGCGACAAAACAAGCCCGCAACAGGAACGGCCGGTCCCGGCACCGCGCGACCAGACCGACCGGGCGCACCAGGCCGAGCGGACCGACCAGGCCGAGCGGACCGACCAGGCCGAGCGAACCGACCAGGCCGGACAGGTCGACCAGGCCGGACAGGTCGACCAAACCGGGCAGGTCGACCAGGCCAGGCAGGTCGACCAAGCTGAGCAGGTCGACCAGGCCGAGCGGACCGACCGGGCCGAGAGCTCGGTCGCGCCGCCGACCCGTGGGGCGGACGGCCCGCCGGAGCTGGCCGCGCAGTTCGAGGACGAGAAGCCCGGGCGCGTGCTGTCCGGCCCGGCCGGCCTGTTCTTCGGCGCGGTGGCGCTCGTGGTCGGCGCGCTCGCCCTCTGGCAGGTTCTCCGGCCGCTGCCGCAGGGCAGCAAGTACTATCTGATCCTCTTCCTGGCCGGCATCCTGCCGCTGGTGTTCCTCGCCTACCCGGCCGACCTGCGGATCCGGTCCCGGCTGGGTGGCCGCCGCACCCGTCCCGCCGGCGCTTCCCCGGTCGCCGCCCGCCCGTCCGCGGCGCGGCCCGGCGGGCCCACGGTCGCCGACTGGGCCCTGGCCGCCTTGGCGCTGGCCGCATGCCTCTATCCCGTACTGCCGATCCCGCTCGGCTCCGGGGGCGGCGGCTACAACGCCTTCCTCGACCGGCAGGGGCTGCTCGTCCCCACGGATCTGGTGATGGGCACGGCGCTGCTCCTGCTGCTGCTGGAGGCCTGCCGCCGCACCACGGGCTGGATCCTGCCCGTGGTCTGCCTGCTCTTCCTCGGCTACGGCTACTACGGCGGTCTGCTCCCACAGTCCTGGCCGGTCGCCCACGCCGGGCTCGACTTCAGCCAGCTGGTAGACGCGTTCTACAACTCCGACAGCGGCTTCTACGGCACACCGCTGGACGTCGCGGCCTCGTACATCGTGCTCTTCACCGTCTACGGCGCGGTGCTCGACCTCTCCGGCGCGGGCCGCTTCTTCGTGGACCTGTCCACGGCCGCGTTCCGGCGGTCGCGCACGGCCGCCGGGCGGACGGCGGTCGCGTCCGGCTTCCTGCTCGGCACCGTCTCCGGCTCCGGGGCCGCCACGACGGTCAGCATCGGGGCCGTGACCTGGCCGGTCCTGCGCCGGGCCGGCTACCCGCCGGAGCGGGCCGGCGGCATGCTCGCCGCCGCCGGGGTCGGGGCGATCCTGTCCCCGCCCACGCTCGGCGCGGCCGCGTTCATCATCGCCGAGTACCTCGGCGTCTCCTACCTCCAGGTGCTCGGCTGGGCGACCGTGCCGACCGTCCTGTACTACCTCGGCATCCTGCTCTCCGTGGAGATCGACGCCCGGCGCTCCGGCGTACGCCCCGTGGCGGTCGACGCGTCGTCGCCGTGGCGGCTGCTCGCCCGCTTCGGCTACCACTTCGCCTCGCTGGTCGTCATCATCGTGCTGCTCGCCGTGGGCGTGTCGGCGACCCGGGCCGTGGTGATCGCCACCGTGCTGGCCGCCGCGCTGTCCTTTTTGGACCGGGCCCATCGCCTCACACCGGGCCGACTGCTGGCCGCCCTCGTCGCCGGCGTACGCGGAGTGCTGGCCGTGACCGCCGTCTGCGCCGCGGCCGGCATCATCACGGCGACCACCACGAAGACCGGCCTCGGCCCGCAGGCCGCGGCGTTGCTCGTGGACGGCGCCCGCGCGTTCACCACCGACCCGGCCGTGGTCCTGGTGCTCACCGCGGTGCTCGCCGCCGTGGCGCTCACCCTGCTGGGGCTCGCCGTGCCGGTCACCGCCTCCTTCGTGATCGGCTGGGTGATCATCGGCCCGGCGCTGCTGGACCTGGGCGTGGCGACCCCGGCCGCCGCGATGTTCGTCTTCTACTTCGCCGTGCTCTCCGAGGCCTCCCCGCCGACCGCGCTGGCCGCCGTCGCCGCGGCCGCCGTCACCGGCGGCCGGCTCGTGCCCACCATGTGGCAGACGCTGCGCTACGCGTTGCCGGCGTACCTCACCCCGATCGCCTTCGTCATCACGCCCGCGGGGCTCGGGCTGCTCGGCATCGGCGGCCCGGGCCGGATCGCCCTCGCCACCGTGGTCGTCGCGCTCAGCGTCGCCGTGCTCGCCGTCGCCGCCGGCGGCTGGCTGCCCGGCGTGGGCCGGGCCGGCGTACCGGAGCGGCTGCTCGCCGCCGTGGCGGGCGCCGTCCTGCTCCGGCTGGAGGCGCTGCCGATCGCGATCGGCGTGGGCCTCGCCGTCGCGGCCGTCGCGGGAGTGTTCGTACGGCGCAGATCCGCCGGCCGCCCCGGCGGGCAGGCCGGATCACCGGTGGAGCTCAGGGAGGTAGGACAGTGAGCGGGAAGACGGTTCGGCTCCTCGCGGGCGCGGGCGTGCTCGCCCTCGTCGCCGCGGGAGCGGTGGGTTGCGGCGGAAAGCAGGGCGGCGCGGCCACGGACGACACGGCCAGCGAGGTCACCTGCGAGGTGACCCGCGACACCCGGGTCGGCATCGCGACCGGGAACGCGACGGGCGTCTACTACGTGGTCGGCAACGCGCTCGCCGGCCAGCTCTCCGACGCCACGGGGGGCAAGCTGACGGGCACGGCCGCCGAGACCGGCGCCTCGGTGCAGAACATCGAGCAGCTGGTCGCCGGCCAGTACGACGTGGCGTTCTCGCTGTTCGACACGGCGGTCAACGCGGTGCAGGGCAAGGACAGCTTCAGCGCGCCGCAGGACGTCGTGGCGCTCGCCCGGATCTACGACAACTACACGCAGGTGGTGGTGCGGAGTGACGCCGGCATCGCCTCGGTGGCGGACATGCGGGGCAAGCGGATCTCCACGGGCTCACCGAAGTCGGGCACCGAGGTGATCGCCCACCGGCTGCTCCAGGCTGCCGGCCTCGACCCGGCCAAGGACATCCGGGCGCAGCGGCTCGACCTCGCGAAGACCGTCGAGGGGATGAAGGACGGCAGCATCGACGGCTTCTTCTGGTCCGGCGGCCTGCCCACCGGCGGGCTCACCGACCTGTTCACGACGGCCGGCGACCGCGTCCGCTTCCTCGACATCAGCCCGCTGCTGCCGAAGATGGCCGAGCTGAGCCCGGCCTACCAGGCCGCCACGATCGGGCGGGACGCGTACAAGACGGCGACGGACACGCCGACCATCGTCGTGCCGAACGTGCTGCTCGTCCGCAAGGACCTGGACGCCAACGTCGCCTGCGCCATCACCCGGACGATCTTCGACCGGAAGGACGCGCTGGCCCAGGCGAACCCGGCGGCGCGCGGGATCAGCCTGGAGAACGCCCGCCGGACCGACCCGGTGCCGCTGCACCGCGGCGCCGAGAAGGCGCTCACCGACCTCGGCGCACGCTGACGGGCCACCGCGGGCCGCATGTCGACGCGACGGGCCACCGCGGGCCGCATGTGGACGCGACGGGCCACCGCGGGCCGCACACCGGCTCGACAGGCCGCGCTCGCGCGGTGCGACGGCCCGCGGTCACCGGGCTCCGGCGGCCGCTCCCGATCGGCTCAGACGTCGGCGGGAGCGGTCGCGGCCCGGGCCGCGGCGACCAGCCGGTCGGTCTCGGCGACGACCTCCGCGTCGTCGACGGGCGTGCCGGCGTCGTACCGGACCGTCCAGGTGAGTCCGTCGACGCCCGGCACCCGGCGGGCGGCGATCCGGCCGGCGCCACCGGGCACCGCGTGGCGCTCGGTGTACGCCACCGACCGGGTGACCCGCGCCCGCACCTGGTGCGGCAGGTCGCCCGGATCGAGCAGCAGATGGGTCGACGGGGCGCCGTCGGCGACCACCAGGTAGCCGTCGCGCTCGGTCACCTGCTCGGCGGCGGTGACGGTCAGCTCACGACCGGACCACACGGCCTTGAGCAGCTCGTGCCAGCCCAGCCGGTCGGCGCGCCCGGGCAGCCACAGCCCCAGGGTGGTGGCCACCAGGACGCCGCCGCCCGTGCCGTCGCCGGCCGCTGCCCAGGCCAGCACCCGCTCGTCGGGCGCGAGCGGCGGACGGTCGGCCGGGCGCAGCTTGGGCCGGCGGTTGAACAGTCCCATCTAGAGCCCTCCCGCGGCCTGCTCGCGCAGCGCCCGGGCGTGCTGCTCCAACGACAGCAGCTCGCCGAAGAGCGCGAAGTACTCGTCCTTGTTGCTGACCGGGTTGATCCGCTGGATCCGCGACTTCAGGTCCTTGATCCGGCCGGTGACCGACCCCCACTGCAACCGGGCCATCGTCACCGACACGTACCGCGGGTCCGGGTCGCCGTCGATGCGCAGCGGCTCGACGGCCAACTCGGCCACCAGCGCCTGGGCCGCGAGGTCGGCGCAGGCGTCCCGGACCGACTCGATCCACACCGCGCCGCCGGCGGCCGCCGCGGCCCCACCGGCCGCCGCGATCCCCTCCCGCACGGCCACGTGGACGGGGTGCCGGTACTCGGCGGCCTCCACCGCGTCGAACATCGGCCCGGCCAGCACCGGCTGCTGGAGGGCGAGCTTCAACGCCTCGCGCTCGACCATCGACTGCGGGCTGTCGACAGCGGACTCGGCCGTGGGCCGGGGCGCCGGGGCGGGGGCCGCCTCCCGGCCGGCGGGGGCGGACGCGGCGGCCTGCACCGCCCGCTGCACCGGCTCGATCTCCATGCCGAGGTCGCCGGCGAGCTTGCGGACGTACTCGGGCCGCTTCTCCCGGTCCTTGAGTTTGGCGACCAGCGGCGCGGCCCGCCGCATCGCCTCCACCCGGCCGTCGACCGTGTCCAGGTCGTAGCGGCTGATCACGTGGCGCAGCGCGAAGTCGACCAGCGGCTCGCGGCGGGCCACCAGGTCGCGGACGGCAAGGTCGCCCTTGGCCAGCCGCAGCTCGCACGGATCCATGTTGTCCGGGCTGACCGCGATGAACGTACGCCCGACGAAGCGCTGGTCGTCGTCGAAGGCGCGCAGCGCGGCCTTCTGACCGGCGGCGTCCCCGTCGAAGGTGAAGATGATCTCGCCGGCCACCGCGTCGGTGTCGAGCAGGAGTCGACGCAGCACCCCGATGTGGTCGGCGCCGAACGCGGTGCCGCAGGTGGCCACCGCCGTGGGCACATCGGCCAGATGGCAGGCCATCACGTCCGTGTAGCCCTCGACGACGACCACCTTGCCCTGCTTGGCGATCTCCCGCTTGGCCTGGTCGATGCCGTAGAGGACGTGCGACTTCTTGTAGATCGGCGTCTCGGGGGTGTTCAGGTACTTCGGGCCGTCGTCGTCGTCGAAGAGCTTGCGCGCCCCGAAGCCGATCACGTCACCCGTGAGGTCCCGGATCGGCCAGAGCAGCCGGCGGCGGAACCGGTCGATGAGCGAACCCGACCGGGCCGGCCGGGACAGCCCGGCGGTCACCAGCTCGTCGGCGGTGAAACCCCGCTGGCGCAGGTGCCGGGTGAGCTGGTCCCAGCCGTCCGGGGCGAAGCCGCAGGCGTAGCGCTCGGCCGCCGCGCGGTCGAACCCGCGCTGGGCCAGGAACTCCCGCGCCGGCCGGGCGCCGGCGGTGGTGAGCTGGGACCGGTAGAACTCGACCGCGGCGGCGTGGGCGGCGACGAGCCGCTGCCGCTGACCCTGCTGCGGGCGGCTGCGCGGGGCGGCCGAGTCGCTCTCGACGTACCGCAGTTGGAGGCCGGCCCGGGCGGCGAGCCGTTCGACGGCCTCGACGAAGCTCAGGTGGTCGGCGTCCATGAGGAACTTGATGGCGTCGCCACCGGCGCCACAACCGAAGCAGTACCACACGTTCCGTGCGGGCGAGACGTTGAACGAGGGGCTCTTCTCGTCGTGGAACGGGCAGAGCCCCTTGAGGTTGCCGCCGCCGGCGGACCGGAGGGTCACCGTCTCCGAGATGACGTCCGCGATCGAGGTGCGCTCCCGGACCAGCGCGATGTCCTCGTCCCGGATCCGCCCTGCCATTCGCCACCCCCTCGTCGGCTACCTATCCTGCCCTGCCGGACCGACGTTCCGCCGCCGGGGGGACGGCGTGTGGCGGGCGCCGCCGCGCAGTCGCCCGTTCCGGCCCGGAACGACCGCGCGGCGGAGATCATGGGCAGGTGGGGACGGTACGGCCCGAGGGTGGCCGCTGGCGGCGCTGGTTCACCGGCGGCCTGCTCCGGAACCGGCCCGCGATCCTGGAGGACGAGGCCGGGCACCGGCACGCCACCTGGCTCGAGCTCTTCTTCGACGTGGTGTTCGTCTTCGCCCTGGCCGCCGTGGTGGGTCGCCTCGGCGCCGACTCGACGCCGCAGCTGACCAACGTCCTCGCCACCGCCGGGATCTTCGTGGTGGTGGAGTGGGCCTGGGTCGGCCACGTCTACTACGACACCCGGTACGACCCGGACGACGCCGTCCACCGGCTCATGATCCTGGGCGCGCTGCTCGGCGCGGGCGCGATCACCCTCGGGGTGGACGAGGTGCCGCAGGGCCTGCTGTTTCCGGTGGGTTACCTGATCGTCCGGGGCATCCTGCTCCTGCTCTACGCGCGCGTCCGGCCCACGAGCGAGACCGCCCGGACGGTGACGACGATCTACCTCACCGGGTTCGGCACCGGGTGGTCGATCTGGCTGGTGTCCCTGTTCGTGCCGCCGCACCTGCGGCCCGCCCTCTGGATCGCGGGGATGTGCGTCGACCTCGCCACGCCGTGGCTGGGTTACCGGCAGCTCAACCGGCGCCCGGTGGACACCCGTCACCTGCCGGAGCGTGTGGGGCAGTTCACCATCATCGTCCTCGGCAGTTCGGTGGCGAACCTGCTCGGCGCGGTGCCGCGCTTCCCGGACCCGAGCATGATCCTGCACGCGGCGCTCGCCTTCACGGTGCCGGCTTCGGTCTGGTGGGTCTACACGACGTTCGTCAGCACCGGCCTCGCCGCCAACCGGTTGAAGGCCGGGCACGCGTACACCTACGTGCACACCCCGCTCTTCGGGGCGCTGCTGCTGCTCGGCTGGTCTCTCGGCGAGGTGGTCCGGGTGGTCGACTCCGGCTCGGGCTGGCTGCCGATGGAGCTGCGGCTGGTGCTCGCCGGCTCGCTGATCACCTGGATGATCTGCGAACTGTCCGTACGCGCGCTGGCCGGCCCGGTCCCGCGCGCCCGCTGGGTGGCGACCGGCTTCGGCCTCCCGGCGGTCGGCCTGATCACCGTCATGCTGCCGTACCCGACCGCGTTGCTGGCCTTGCTGGCGGTGACGCTCATCGTCTACGCGGTGCTGGTCACCCGCGAACTGCGCGCGTCGCAACGGGCGAGAGAGGCACGGTCCCCCGCTCCGGGCCGCCGAGCTGGGTGAGCGCGTCTCCGAAAGGCCGTCAGGCCGAACGGCCGGCCCCCGTGGCGGCGCCCCCGATCCGGGGGAAGGGCTCGATGGAGAAGACCACCTCGACCGGCACCTCGAAGTACGCGGCGATCCGCAGCGCCAGGTGGAGGCTGGGCCGGAACTCGCCCCGCTCGAGGTAGCCGATCGTCTGGTAGTGCACGCCCAGGGCGTCGGCGAGCTGCCGCCGGGAGATCCCCCGCTCGGCGCGCAGCACCGCGATCCGGTTGTGCACGGTCTCGCTCATCGGTTTCCTCTCACATGACCTGCCGCATGGCCCGCTCCCGGCGTGCCGCCACCCGCGATCCGGACTCCCGGCGGGCCATCCGGCGCAGCACGGCAGGGGCGAGCGCGATCCCGAGCACCGCCCAGGCACCGAGCACGCCGAGCGTCTCCAGGTGCCGCCACGACCCGCCGAGTTCGACCGCGGCCAGGCCGTCGGGCAGCAGTGCCGAGCGCATCCCCAACCCTAGCCAGTAGACCGGGAAGAGCTGGGCGACGCCCTGGATCCATCCCGGGTACCCGTTGATCGGGTAGAAGATGCCGGAGAGGGCGATGAGCCCCATCATCGGCAGCATGACGAGGCCGAGGTTGCGCGGGTTCTCGATGAGCGACCCGATCATGGCGCCGATGGGCAGTGTGGCGACCAGGCCGAGCACCACCACCCAGAGCAGGGTGAGCCAGGCGGTCGCGCTGGTCAGCCGGAGCCCGTCCACGAGGAACAGCGCCGGGACGATCTGGATGACCATGCTCACCACGGCGACCGTCGAGATGAGAGTGAGCTTGCCGACGAGGTAGCCGAGCATTCCGTTCGGCGTGGCCTTCGCGCGCAGGAGCGTGCCGTCCTCGCGCTCGACGACGAGCTGCTGGGCGAGTGTGATGAGGCCGCCGAAGGCCAGCCCCATGCCGAGGACGCTGGGCAGCGTACGCGCGCCGAGGGAGAAACTGGTGCCGGGCACCGTCGCGCCGCGCATGAAGAAGATCGTGACGAGCAGGACGACGGTCGGGAACACGTAGCCCCACACGTCCTGCGCGTTGGTGAAGCTGTTGCGCAGCTCGGTCACGCCGCGCTGGAAGCCGGCCCGGACGGCCGCTCTGGTCGGGTTCATTCCTCGCTCCCCTGCTGCCACACCCGGGCCGCCGTGCCGCCCCGGACTCCGGACTCCTGCTCGTAGACCAGCGCCATGTACGCGTCCTCCAGGCTGGCCCGGCGGACCTCCAGCTCCCGCACGCCGTCGCCGTACTGCCGGAGCAGGTCGCGCAGGAAGGCGGTGGCGTCCTCGGCGGAGTGCACGAAACGCTGCCCGTCCCGCGTCCACCGGATCTCGGCGTTTCCGGCGACCCGGCGGGACAGCTCGTCCGGCGAGCCGTCGGCGATGATCCGGCCCCCGGCCAGGATGAGGATCCGGTCGGCGAGCTTCTCCGCCTCGTCGAGGTCGTGCGTGGTGAGCAGGATCGTGGTGTCGTCCAGGTCGGCGAGGCGGTGCACGAGCTCGTGGAACTCGCGGCGGGCGGCCGGGTCGAACCCGACCGTCGGCTCGTCGAGGAAGAGCAGCTCGGGGCGGCCCACGATGCCGACGGCCACGTCGAGCCGGCGGCGTTGCCCGCCGGAGAGCTGGTTCACCCGCCGGCCCGCGTGCGCGGTGAGGCCGACGGCGGCCAGCAGGTCGTCCACCGGCCAGGGACGGCGGACCCGCTCGGTGGCGTACGGCGCGTAGAAGGAGCCGAGGTGCGCCAGCAGCTCTCGGACCCGCCACTTGCCGTGGTCGCGCCAGGACTGGAGCACCACCCCCATCCGGGCGCGCCAGCGCTCGTCGCCCCGGCCCGGATCGGCGCCGAGGACGCGCACCTCCCCGGCCGAGCGCATCCGGAAGCCTTCCAGGATTTCGATGGTGGTGGTCTTGCCGGCGCCGTTCGGCCCGAGCAACGCGAGCACCTCCCCGCGCCGGGCCGCGAGGTCGACCCCGTGCAGCACGTCGACGCTGCCGTACCGCATGCGCAGGTCGCGGACGTCGATGACGAGGTCCGCGTCGGGTGGATGGGGAGTCTGCGCGACTCCCGACAGTTCTACCGCGGTCATGAGCCACCCCCGGGTTGGCGAAGTCCTGCGGCAGAATGTAGCATCTCTACTACATGTCGAGGTACACCCGCTCCCTGTCGCCTCCGTGACGATCGCCGGGACCACCCGAGCACGACGGTGGGGCGGGGCCAGCCGGCCCCGCCCCACCGTGTCGTCCGCCGCGTCAGGCGGCGAGCGCCTCCTCGGCCTCGGCCTGCCGCTTCCACTCGGGCTTGCTGGCCCGCCACCCCTCGTCGTCCATCCCCCGGCGCCAGTAGCCGGAGATGGAGAGCAGCTCCCGGGGTACGCCCCGCTCGATCCGCAGCAGGCGGCGCAGGTCCTTCACGAACGTCGCCTCGCCGTGCACGAACGCGTGCACGCTGCCGGCGGGAAAGTCCAGTGCGCGGACGGCCTCCACCAGCGCCTCGCCGACCGGCCGCCGGCCCCGGTGCACCCAGGTCAGCTCGACGGCGCCGCGGCTGGCCAGCGGCTGCTCCTCCGCAGGGCCGCTCGTCTCGACCAGCACCCGGGCCGGCACCCCGTGCGGCAGCCGCTCCAGCGCCGCGGCGATCGCCGGCAGCGCGCTCTCGTCCCCGACCAGCAGGTGCCAGTCCGCCTCCGGGCTCGGGGCGTACCCGCCGCCGGGCCCCACGAAGGAGACCGGGTCGCCGGGGCGCAGGGCGGCCGCCCACGGGCCGGCGAGCCCCTCGTCGCCGTGGTGCACCACGTCGACGGTCAGCTCACGGGCCCGCGGATCCCAGGCCCGCACGGTGTACGTGCGCAGCCGTGGCCACTGCGCGCGGGGCATCTCGCGGCGGACCACGTCCATGTCGAGCGGGGTCGGATAGACCACGCCGGGCTGCGGGAAGATCACCTTGATGTAGTGGTCGGTGAACTCACCCAGCGGCAGCCCGGCGAGCTCCTCGCCGCCGAGGACCAGCCGGATCAGGTGCGGGGTGGGTCGCTCGGTGCGCAGGACCCGAACGGACGTGACTGTGGTGCGACGTTCGGCCATGCTGGTTAGGCTACGCTAAGTCGGGAGTGCCGATCGGGGGTGCACCCCTCGCCACCAGGCGGTCGTGCCACGCCACCGCCGCCGGGTCGGTGAGTGAGGCCACCTGGTCGATCACCACCCGCAGCCGGGCGGCGTCGTCCGGAGCGGCCCGCCACTGCGGGGCGAACACCGGATCCAGCCCGTGTGGCGCGCGCTCGACCAGGGCGGCCACCAGCTCGGCGAGGACCTGCCGCTGCCGTTCGTACCGGTCGCGCGACCCGGGCCGCCGCATCACGTAGCGCAGCGCGATGCCCTTGAGCAGCGCGCAGCGCGCCCGCACCCGGCGGGGCACCACCAGATCGGCGGCGTACCGGCGGTGCGGCCCAGGGCCGTGACGTTCCTCCGTCGCGGCCACCGCTGCCGAGACGAAACGGCCGGTCAGCACACTGGTGGTGGCCTTGAGCGCGACCTGCGCGCGGTGGCTGCCGTCGTACCCGGCCAGCGGGGCGAGCACCGGATCGTCGAGCAGCTCGACCAGCACCTCGCCCAGGTCCGCCGGCGACTCGCCCGAGTAGGTGGCGGCCACGTCGGCGCAGAGCGCGGCGCGCTCGTCCGCGTCGACGAGCAGCGGGCGCAGCGAGACGTAGCCGCCGTGGATGCCGTCCTCGACGTCGTGCACCGAGTACGCCACGTCGTCGGCCCAGTCCATCACCTGCGCCTCCAGGCACCGCCGGTCCCCCGGCGGCGCGCCCGCCCGGATCCAGCCGAACACGTCGGCGTCGTCGGCGTACACGCCGAACTTGCGCTGCCCCGGACGGCGTGGCCACGGGTACTTGCCCACCGCGTCGAGCGACGCCCGGGTGAGGTTCAGCCCGGCCGAGGAGCCGTCCGGCGCGAGCACCTTCGCCTCCAGCCGGGTCAGCACCCGCAGTGTCTGGGCGTTGCCCTCGAAGCCACCGCAGGGAAGGGCCAGCAGGTCGAGCGCGGCCTCGCCGTTGTGCCCGAAGGGCGGGTGCCCCAGGTCGTGGGCCAGCCCGGCGACGTCCACGACGTCCGGGTCGCAGCCCAGCCGCGCGCCCATTTCCCGCGCGATCTGGGCCACCTCGAGCGAGTGGGTCAGCCGCGTACGCAGGAAGTCGTCGGTGCCGGCGGTGTGCACCTGGGTCTTCGCGGCCAGCCGGCGGAACGCCGCCGAGTGCAGCACCCGGGCGCGGTCCCGCTCGTACGGCGACCGGGCCTGCCCGGTGTCCTTGGCGGGCTCCGGAACCCGCCGCTGCGCCTCCGGCTCCGCCCAGGAGGGCGGGCCGCTCAACCGGTCACGCCCTAGTCCCGCTGGGGAAGCACGCAGAACTCGTTGCCCTCGGGGTCGGCGAGCACCGTCCAGCCGACCTCGCCCTGGCCGACGTCGACGTGCCGGGCGCCCATGTCGACCAGCCGCTCGACCTCGGCCTCCCGGTCGCTCGGGCGCAGGTCGATGTGCAGCCGGTTCTTGCCCTCCTTGGCCGCGGTGACGGGCACGAAGACGATCCCGGGGAGCCGGTCCGGCGACTGGCGGATCTCCACCTCGTCCGGCTTCTCCTTCACGACCTGGTAGCCGAGGGCCTCGGCCCACCAGCGGGCCAACCGCGGCGGATCCTGCGCGTCGACGGTCAGGCTCTCCCAGACGCTGGTCATGCAGCCACCCTTCCGCATCGACGGGTCACGAGGAGCCAAGGTTACGCCCGCAACCGGCGTACGGCGCGCCGGCCAGCCCGTCACACGGCGGCCCCCGGCGGCGGACCGGCTTCCCGGCCCGCCGCCACGGCCTCGCTCAGCGGCTGTCCGAGCCCGCCGTCTCGATCGCCGCCCGGCCGGCCTCGAGCCGCGCCACCGGCACCCGGAACGGCGAGCAGGAGACGTAGTCCAGCCCCACCGAGTGGAAGAAGTGCACCGAGTCCGGGTCGCCGCCGTGCTCGCCGCAGACGCCGAGCTTGAGCCCCGGGCGTGCCGCCCGGCCCTCCTCGGCCGCGATCCGCACGAGCCGGCCGACGCCCTCGGCGTCGATCGACTCGAACGGCGAGATGCCGAAGATGCCCAGCTCGAGGTAGCGCCAGAAGAAGGCCGCCTCCACGTCGTCGCGGGAGAAGCCCCAGCCCATCTGGGTGAGGTCGTTGGTGCCGAACGAGAAGAACTCGGCCGCCTCGGCGATCTGCCCGGCGGTCAGCGCCGCCCGCGGCACCTCGATCATCGTGCCGATCAGCACCTCGACCCCGCTGTCGCCGACCACCTCGGCGATGATCTTCTCGGCCTCGGCGCGTACCGTCTCCAGCTCCTGCACGGCGCCCACCAGCGGCACCATGATCTCCGGGAAGGCCGACCCGCCGTCGCGGACGACCGCGACGGCGGCCTCGGCGATCGCGCGGACCTGCATGGCGAACAGGCCGGGGATGACCAGGCCGAGGCGTACGCCGCGCAGGCCGAGCATCGGGTTCTCCTCGTGCATCCGCCGGACGGCGGCGAGCAGCGCCTCCTCCTTGGCCACGTCCTCGCCGCGTTCCTGCGCGACCGCCACGTTGACCGCGAGCTGCTCCAGCGGGGGCAGGAACTCGTGCAGCGGCGGGTCGATGAGCCGGACGGTGACCGGCAGGCCGTCCATCGCCTTGAAGATGTCCACGAAGTCGGCCCGCTGCAACGGCAGCAGCGCCCCGAGCGCCGCGTCGCGCTCCTCGTCGCTGCGGGCCAGGATCAGCCGCTCGACCAGCTCCCGCCGGTCGCCGAGGAACATGTGCTCGGTCCGGCACAGGCCGATGCCGCCCGCGCCGAACCGCCGCGCCCGGGCCGCGTCCTCCGCCGTGTCGGCGTTCGTCCGCACGGCGAGCCGCCGGCGCTGGTCGGCGTGCGTCATGATCCGGTGTACGGCCCGGACGAGCGGGTCGTCGCTCTGCTCCGCGTCGAGCGTGCCCTCGAAGTACTGCACCACCTCCGACGGCATGACCGGCACCTCGCCGAGGTACACCTTGCCGGTCGTGCCGTCGATGGAGATCACGTCGCCCTCGGTCACGGTCTTCCCGGCGACCGTGAACCGCCGCTGCGGCACGTTCACGTCGAGCTCGTCGGCGCCCGAGACGCACGTCTTACCCATGCCCCGGGCCACCACCGCGGCGTGGCTCGTCTTGCCGCCGCGCGACGTGAGGATGCCCTTGGCCGCGATCATGCCGTTGAGGTCGTCGGGGTTGGTCTCCCGGCGCACGAGGATCACCGACTCGCCCTCGGCGGCAAGCTCCACGGCCCGGTCCGAGCTGAAGACCACCTTGCCGGACGCCGCGCCCGGCGAGGCGCCGACGCCCTTGGCGACCGGCTCGAACTCGTGGTCGAGGCGGAAGCGGGGGAACATGAGCTGCGCGAGCTGCGCCCCGTTGACGCGGTGCAGCGCCTCGTCCAGCTCGATGAGGCCCTCGTCGACGAGCTGGCCCGCGATGACGAACGCGGCGGCCGCCGTACGCTTGCCGACCCGCGTCTGGAGCATCCAGAGCTTGCCGCGCTCGATCGTGAACTCGATGTCGCAGAGGTCCCGGTAGTGCTCCTCGAGCCGGGCCATGTAGTCGAGCAGCTCGTCGTACGACGTCTTGTCGATCCGCTCCAGCTCCTGCAGCGGGACGGTGTTGCGGATGCCGGCCACCACGTCCTCGCCCTGGGCGTTGGCGAGGTAGTCGCCGTAGATGCCCTGGGCGCCGCTGGCGGGGTCCCGGGTGAACGCGACGCCGGTGCCCGAGTCCGGCCCCAGGTTGCCGAAGACCATGGCCACCACGTTGACGGCGGTGCCGAGGTCGGCGGGGATCCGCTCCTGCCGGCGGTACACGATCGCCCGCTCGGCGTTCCAGGACTCGAAGACCGCCCGGACGGCCAGGTCGAGCTGCTCCCGCGGCTCCTGCGGGAACTCGCGTCCGGTGTGCTTCGCGAAGATCTTCTTGTACGCGTCGACCAGCCCGCGCAGGTCGTCGGCGTCGAGGTCGAGGTCGTTGGTGGTGCCCTTGGCGCGCTTGGCCTCGTCGAGCGCGTGCTCGAACTCCTCGCCCGGCACGTCGCAGACGGTCTTGCCGAACATCTGGATCAGGCGCCGGTACGAGTCCCAGGCGAAGCGGTCGTTCCCCCCGGCCTGGGCGCTGAGCCCCACCACGCTGCGGTCGTTGAGGCCCACGTTGAGGACCGTCTCCATCATCCCCGGCATGGAGAACTTGGCGCCGGACCGCACGGAGACGAGCAGCGGGTCGTCCGGGTCGCCGAGGCGCCGGCCCATCCCCCGCTCGAGCGCGTCCAGGTGGGCGGCGATCTGGTCGGCGAGCCCGTCCGGCTCCCGGCCGGTGGCGAGGTACGCCTTGCAGGCCTCGGTCGTGATCGTGAACCCGGGCGGGACCGGCAGGCCGAGGTTGGTCATCTCGGCCAGGTTGGCCCCCTTGCCGCCGAGCAGGTCCTTGAGGTCCTTGTTGCCCTCGGCGAAGTCGTACACGTACTTGTGATCGACCGTTTCTTGCGCTGCCACCAGAGCCTCCCACGCGCGCCATTGACACTTAACGAAGGTTCAGTTCGGACATACCCCGGGACCGACCACCGGTAATCCCGGCGTCGTCAGCGATCGGTGGGCGAAGGTTAAGCGAACATCGCGTGGCCTGGGACCGTTCGGTGACAATCGGCACAACTGTCACCACTATCCGCGTCCGTACCGGTTTTTGGGAACGCTTCCACGCGCACTATCACGCAATCCGCCTTCCGCCGTACGCTTGACGGCACTGGATTTTGCTGAACCTGACCTTTGCCATATCCCACCCGAATACACCCGGAGCCGTCGCCGTGCCGACCATTCCCGCCACCCCGTCCGAGACCGGTCCCGAGCCGCTCGACCGGCCGGGCCCGGCCGCGTCGCCGCCCGCCGTCGGATCGACCTCCGCCGGTGAGATCGCCCTGCCCGACGCGCAGCCGGCCGCCGCCGACCTGGCCCGGGCCGCCGCGACGGCGGCGGGCAACCTGATCGCCCCGCCCGCGCCCGTCCGGCTGGGCGACGTCGTCCCGGCCCCGGAGCGGGTGACACCGGACGCCGCCGCCGACTTCACGCTCACCGGGGACGAGGCCATCCGGGTGAGCCCGGCCGGTCGGGCCGTCGCCGAGCAGCTCGCCGCGCTGCTGCGGCCGGCCACCGGCCACCCGCTCCCCGTCACCGAAACCGCCGCCCCCGGGCCGGCCGGCGCGCTGACGCTCACGGTCTCCGACGCGGCCCGCCCGCTCGACACCGGCGCGGCCACCGACGGCACGGACCTCGGCGACGAGGGGTACCGGCTCGACGTCACCACGGACGGGGTCCGCATCACCGCCGCCACCCCGGCCGGCCTCTTCTACGGCGTGCAGACCCTGCGCCAGCTACTCCCGGCGGCCGTCGAGCACCGCACCCCGGTCACCGAACGCTGGACGCTGCCCGGCGGGTCGATCGTCGACCGGCCCCGGTACCCGTACCGGGGCGCCATGCTCGACGTGGCACGGCACTTCTTCGCCGTACCAGACGTCCTCCGGGTGATCGACCACCTGGCCCGGTACAAGCTCAACCACCTGCACCTGCACCTCACCGACGACCAGGGCTGGCGGATCGCCGTGCCCGGCTGGCCCCGGCTCGCCACGCTCGGCGGAGCGGGCGAGGTCGGCGGCGGCCCGGGCGGCCACTACACGACCGACGACTACCGCCGGATCGTCCGCTACGCCGCCGACCGCCACGTCACGGTCGTGCCCGAGATCGACCTGCCCGGCCACACCAACGCCGCGCTCGTGGCGTACCCCGAGCTGGCGCCGGACCGGGTCGCGCCGCCGCCGTACACCGGCACCGAGGTCGGCTTCAGCTACGTCGACCCGGCGAGCGAGCGGACGTACGACTTCGTGGCCGACGTGCTCGCGGAGCTTGCCGCGCTCACGCCCGGCCCTTGGCTGCACATCGGCGGCGACGAGGCGTTCAAGGTGAAGGGAGCCGCGTACACCGGCTTCGTCGAGCGGGTGCAGGCGATCGTGGCGGCCACCGGCAAGACCGTCGTCGGCTGGCACCAGATCGCCCCCGCCGCGCACACCGACGGGCGCGTGCTCCAGTGGTGGGGCACCGGCGGCGACGACCCGGCCACCGCCGAGGCGGTACGCCGGGGCGCACGGCTCGTCCTCTCCCCCGGCAACCACGCCTACCTCGACATGAAGTACGCCCCGGACACCCCCATCGGGCACGACTGGGCGGGCCTCATCGACGTGCGCAGGGCGTACGACTGGGATCCGGCAACCCACGTGACGGACGTACCGCCCGAGGCCGTGCTCGGCGTGGAGGCGCCCCTCTGGACGGAGTCCGTGACGTCGCTGCCCGAGATCGAGTTCATGCTCTTCCCACGGCTGCCCGCCGTGGCCGAGCTGGGCTGGTCGCCCCGGTCGACGCACGACTGGTCCGGCTTCCGGGAGCGGCTGGCCGGGCACGGGCCGCGCTGGGCCGCCGCGGGGATCACCTTCCACCGCGCGCCGGAGGTGCCCTGGCCGGCGGAACCGGACACGCCGCACCTCACCACCCCGACGATCCCGACCCAGCCCGGACCGGACACGGCAGCCCAACCCGCCTGACGGCGCGTCGGGGTCGGGGGTCGCGTGATCGACTCCATTCCGGCGATATGGCGGGATCACACCCCACCGGATACCGCCACATCGGCGAGCTGGTGTCGATCAAGCTCCGCCGGAGAGCGGGAGCGTCCCCGACGTCCGCCGTGTCCGGGGTATCCGGCGCAGTGATCGACTCGACTTCCGTGACGTCGCGGTGTCCCGGCCGCTCCGACAGCGCGCCTTCAGGGAAGTCGAGTCGATCACGCCCGACCGCCACTGAGGCAGCCATCCGCGCAGGGCGACGCCTTCGCCGGCGCCTCGCCCAGCCATGATCGACTCCATTCCGGCGATGTGGCGGGATCCCACCCCACCGGATACCGCCACATCGGCGAGCTGGTGTCGATCAAGCTCGAGTCCCCGATTCGACCCAGCCTGGCGGCCTGTCCGGTTGGCAAGAGCTGACTGCCCGAAGATGTCCGATTCTGCGGGTCAGCCCCGGCGTGCATGTCCGGTTCGTTCCTGACTGTCGCATGGCCGGGGCAACCGGGATGGCGGAATCACGGCCCGCCCCAAGTCGTTGAACATGGTCGCGCCACCGCGGGCCGCACCACAGCCGTGTTACCGCGGCCCGCACCGCCGGTCACCGCGGCTCGCACGCCGTGCCACGACGGCCCGCTCCGTCGGGCCCCGCCGGCGGAACACCGAGCCGGCCGCGTTGGTTGACTATCCCGATCGGCCGCACCACCGGGCGCCCACAGCCAGGCCAGGCCGGCCCGGTTGGTTGCACTCCCGGATCGCGGACCACGGAGGCTCGGCGGAATGCCGGACCGCCCCCGTCGGTTGACATCCCTGGCCAACGCGAGCCCCGGACCGGCGGAATGCCGGCCCCACCCGCTCGGTTGACATCCCTGACCAACGCGAGCCCCGCGGCGGAATGCCGGACCGGCCCGCACCGTTACACCCCCGGACCGCCCGAGCAGGCCACGCCGCCGGGCATCCCGAATCCCTATCTCTTCGCGTGTGACGCGTTCTGTGCGCCGCACGTGCGTACCACCCCCGACCAGAAAGGCACACATCATGCGTACCGATCTGATCCGTAAGACCGCACTGGCCACCGCCGGCCTCGCCGCCACGGGCATCAGCGTCGCCGCCCCGGCGATCGCCGCCCACGCCGACGCCAAGCCGGCCGCGCAGACCCAGAGCGAGCGCAAGGGCGGCCACGGTGAGCGTGAGCTCAACGTCCGCTACGAGGCCCAGCCGAACTTCTTCTACTGTGGCCCCGCCGCCACCCGTAACGCCCTCTCGGTCCAGGGCAAGGACATCAACGTCGACGCCATGGCCAAGGAGATGGGCACCACGGAGGCCGGCACCAACTCCATCAACGACATCACCCCGGTGCTGAACAAGGAGACCGGTAAGAACGCCTACCACAGCGTCGAGATCAGCACCCCGAGCGCCGACGACAAGCAGACCGACAAGCTGCAGGCCGACATCGTCCGCACCGTCGACGACGGTCGCGCGGTGGTCGCCAACATCGCCGGCACCGCCACCGACACTGATGGCAACACCCACTCCTTCGAGGGCGGGCACTACATCAGCGTCATCGGCTACCGCGACGGTGGCAAGGTCGTGACGATCGCCGACTCGGCCGATCCGAACATGGCCTCCTACCGGATGAGCGTGGACAACCTCGCCGACTGGATCGCCACCCGCGGCTACTCCGCCAACTGAGCCGGAGTGTGACCGACCGAAAGGGCCGGCCCCGAGAGGGGCCGGCCCTTCGTCGTCTCCACACACCGGAACGCCCGCCGGCCGAACGCCGACCGAACGCCCGCCCGCCCGCCCGCCGGGGAACGCACCCACCGGCGGACGGGTCACCCGCCGGAGTCGGCGAGCTCCGCGCCCTCGGGGACGGTGTCGTCGTCGCGGTCGGCCAGCCAGCCGTCGGGGAGGAACACCTTGCCGGGCGAGTTGGTGCGGCCGCGGGGTTGGCCGAGGGTCTCGACCGGGAACGGCACGGTCGGGTCGAGCTTGCCGAGCAGGTCGTCGAGCTGGGCAAGGCTCTCGATCATGGCGAGCTCGCGCCGCAGCTCCCCGCCGACGGGAAAGCCCTTGAGGTACCAGGCGACGTGCTTGCGGAAGTCGGTGCACCCGTCCCGCTCACCCCGGCCGGGCGTACGCGACCCGGCGCTGAACTGCTCCACCAGCAGCTCGGCGTGCCGGCGCATGGTCGACGCCACCTCGCCGAGGGTGGGCAGCCGCCGCTCGGGGCGGCCGTCGAACGCAGCCTCCAGGTCGGCAAAGAGCCACGGCCGGCCGAGGCAGCCGCGCCCGACCACCACGCCGTCCACGCCGGTGTGGGCGACCATCCGCAGGGCGTCGTCGGCCTCCCAGATGTCGCCGTTGCCGAGCACGGGCACGTCGAGCGCCTGCTTGAGGGTGGCGATGGCGTCCCAGTCGGCGGTGCCCGAGTAGCGCTGGGCGGCCGTACGCCCGTGCAGGGCGACCGCGGCGACGCCGGCGTCCTGGGCGGCGAGGCCCGCCTCGACGTACGTCAGGTGGTCGTCGTCGATGCCCTTGCGCATCTTCAGGGTGACCGGCACCCCGGCCGGCGCCGCGGCGTCCACGGCGGCCCGCACGAGCCGCGCGAAGAGCCGGCGCCGCCACGGCAGCGCCGCGCCGCCGCCCTTGCGGGTCACCTTGGGCACGGGGCAGCCGAAGTTCAGGTCGATGTGGTCGGCGAGGTCACGCTCGACCACGATCCGCACGGCGGCCGCCGTGGTCTCCGGGTCGGTGCCGTAGAGCTGGAGGCTGCGCGGGCTCTCGTCGTCGCCGAAGGCGATCATCCGCAGCGTCTTCGGGTTGCGCTCGACCAGCGCGACCGTGGTGATCATCTCGCAGACGTAGATGCCGCCGCCCTGCTCCCGGCAGAGCTGCCGGAAGCCGACGTTCGTGATGCCCGCCATGGGAGCCAGCACCACGGGCGGCCACACCTCGTGCCGGCCGATCGTGAGCGGGCGCAGCGCGGGCAGGGTCGGGGCGGTCACCCGACAAGTGTACGGGGCTCCGGCGGACGCCCTCACGCGCCGCCGGAGCCCCGTCGCAGCTCAGCAGCCGGGCAGGCGCTCGATCAGGTAACGCTCCACCTGGTCCAGGGAGACCCGCTCCTGGGTCATGGTGTCGCGGTTCCGGACGGTCACGGCGTCGTCGTCGAGGGTGTCGAAGTCGACGGTCACGCAGAACGGCGTGCCGATCTCGTCCTGCCGGCGGTAGCGGCGGCCGATCGCCTGCGAGTCGTCGAACTCGACCACCCAGCGCTTGCGCAGCGTGGCCGCCAGGTCCTTGGCCTTGGGTGAGAGCGCCTCGTTGCGGGACAGCGGCAGCACGGCCACCTTCACCGGCGCGAGCCGCGGGTCGAACCGCATGACGGTCCGCTTGTCCACCCCGCCCTTGGTGTTCGGCGCCTCGTCCTCGTCGTACGCCTCGAGCAGGAAGGCGAGCACGGCCCGGGTGAGGCCGGCCGCCGGCTCGATGACGTACGGCATCCAGCGCTCGCCCTTGGTCTGGTCGAAGTACGACAGGTCGACGCCGGAGTGCTTGCTGTGCGTGGAGAGGTCGAAGTCGGTGCGGTTCGCGATGCCCTCCAGCTCGGCGAACTCGCTGCCGCCGAACTGGAAGCGGTACTCGATGTCCACGGTCCGCTTCGAGTAGTGGGAGAGCTTCTCCTTCGGGTGCTCGTAGAAGCGCAGGTTGTCCGGCGACAGGCCGAGGTCGAGGTACCAGTTCCAGCGCTCCTGCAGCCAGTACTCGTGCCACTGCTCGTCCGTGCCCGGCTCGACGAAGAACTCCATCTCCATCTGCTCGAACTCGCGCGTACGGAAGATGAAGTTGCCCGGGGTGATCTCGTTGCGGAACGACTTGCCGGTCTGCGCGATGCCGAACGGCGGCTTCTTCCGCGCGACGGTCTCGACGTTCTTGTAGTTGACGAAGATGCCCTGGGCGGTCTCCGGTCGCAGGTAGTGCAGGCCCTCGTCGCTCTCCACCGGGCCGAGGTAGGTCTTCATGAGCCCGTTGAACATCTTCGGCTCGGTGAAGGTGCCCTTGTTGCCGCAGTTGGGGCAGTTCAGCTCGGCGAGCGAGGTGAGCGGGCGGCCGTGCCGCTCCTCGTACGCCTCCTCGAGGTGGTCGGCCCGGAACCGCTTGTGGCAGAACTGGCACTCGGTGAGCGGGTCGACGAACTCGGCGATGTGGCCGGAGGCCTCCCAGACCTTGCGGGCCAGGATCACGGCCGAGTCCAGGCCGACGACGTCGTCGCGCTGCTGGACCATCGTCTTCCACCACTGCCGGCGGACGTTCTCCTTGAGCTCCACGCCGAGCGGACCGTAGTCCCACGCCGACCGGGTGCCTCCGTAGATCTCGCTGGAGGGGAAGACGAAGCCTCGGCGCTTGGCGAGGCTGACGACGGCGTCGATACGGTCGACTGGCATGTTTCCTCCTACGCCGGCTGGCGGTCGGCGGGGACGTGATATGGACGGAACGAGCAGTTCGGGACAACGGTAACGACGGCAACGCCCCGAGCCCAGGAGAATACCGGGGACGGGTCAGCTGACCCCGCAGACCTCCAGGCCGCCGGTCTGCTGGTCCTGGGCGAGCGCGACTTGCTGGCGTTCCTGCTGGCCGCCCTCCAGGGTCACGTCGACCGGCACGGTGAGGTTGGTGGTGTCCACCTCACCCACCCGGAACGCGGTGACCTGCGGCTCGGCGGCGGCCCGGCGCTCGAACTCGGCCCGCGACTCGCGGCGCCGCGCGTCGTCGCAGAGCTGGTCGTACGCCTCACCGAAGTCCCGGTCGACGAGCGCCTGATAGTACTCGTTGGAGACCGTCCGCCCCTGCTCGCGGACCGCCTGCACCCCGCTGACCGCCAGGCCGACGACCGCCGCCCCGCCCCCGCCGCAGCAGAGCACCACGGCCAGCGCGCCGACGCCGAGGGCCAGCCAGAGGCGGGCCCTCCGCCCCTCGGTGGGCGGCGCCGCGAACGGTGGCGCCACTCCGGGCCCGGGCGGCGGGCCGGGCATCCACGACGGCGGACCGGGCACGGCGGGGGGTTGGTCGCCGGGCGGCCCGGGCGGCGCGGGGTGCGGCGGTGGGGCTGCCGGTCCGGGAGCGGTCATACGATCAATCTAGTGCCCGCGGGCTCAGCGGTAAGGACCAGCGGCCCGATCACTGGCGGTCACGACGACCGCTCCGCCGGGCGCCGCGGTGGCGAGCGCCTCGTACGCGGACGGCTCGTCGATCGACTGGGCGAGCAGCGGGACGGCGGTCACCTTCACCTCGAAGCCGCCCAGGGCGCGCCGGTACGCGCCGACGGACTCCCACTCGGTGACGAGGCACCAGTGCCGCGGGTCGTCCAGCGCCCGGACGAGTTGGCCGCGCAGGTAACCGGGGCGGGCGGCCAGCGCCGTGAGGGCGGCGTGCGCCCGCTCGGTGAAGTCGTCGGCGACATCGACGTCGACCACGAAGCGGTTGGTCACCAGCACCGGGGGTTCCTCCTCGTAGAGTCTGTGGGATGCAGCGTACGCAGAGCCTCCTGCTGGCCCGCCTGGCCCGGGCGAACCCGACGACGGTGTTCCTGATCACCCTGGTGCTCGTGCTGGTGGCCCTCTTCACGCCCGGCATCGCCGGCGGCGTCCTGCTGCTGGCGCTCGCCGGCGCCCTGGTGGCGCTGCTGGTCACGACGTGGCCGGTGCAGGCGCCGCAGACCCGGCTCGTCCGGCTGCTGATGCTCACGCTCCTCGTGGCGGTGGCCCTCGCCAAGCTGTTCTGACATGCAATCATGCGTTTTTGACAATCATTATCGTTACCACGGACAGTTGAGGGCATGAACAACCGCGTTCCCGCCCGTCTCCTGGCCGCCACGACCGCCGCCCTGCTCACCCTCGGCGGCGCCGCCGCCTGCTCGTCCGGCGGCCCGGCCGGCGCCGACCCCGAACGGGTGGACGTCGTGGCCGCGTTCTACCCCCTCCAGTTCGTCGCCGAGCGCATCGGCGGCGACGCGGTCCGGGTGACCAACCTGGTGAAGCCGGGCGCCGAGCCACACGACCTGGAACTCAACCCGGGCCAGGTCGGCGAGGTGAGCCAGGCGGAGCTGGTCGTCTACCTCAAGGGCTTCCAGCCGGCGCTGGACGAGGCCGTCGCCCAGAACGCGGCCGACGACCGGTCCTTCGACGTGGCGACCGTCCAGCCGCTGCTGGACGCCACGGCCGGCGGGCACGAGCACGAGGGCGAGGAGGCGGAGGCGCCCGGCGGGAAGGACCCGCACTTCTGGCTCGACCCGACCCGCCTCGCGACCGTCGGCGACCAGCTCGCCGAGCGGCTGGGCAGGGCCGACCCGGAGCGGGCCGCCGACTTCACGGCCCGCGCCCGGGCGCTGCGCACCGACCTGGAGAAGCTCGACACCGAGTTCGCGGCCGGCCTGCGGACCTGCGAGCGCCGGGAGATCGTGACCAGCCACACGGCCTTCGGCTACCTGGCCCAGCGCTACCAGCTGCAGCAGGTCGGGATCACGGGGCTGGACCCGGAGACCGAGCCCTCCCCCCGGCGGCTGGCCGAGGTGGCCGAGGAGGCGCGCACGCACAAGGCCACGACGATCTTCTTCGAGACGCTGGTGAGTCCCAAGATCGCCGAGACCATCGCCGCCGAGGTCGGTGCCAAGACCGCCGTGCTGGACCCGATCGAGGGCCTCGCCGACGACGACGCCTCCTCGGACTACCTTTCAGTGATGCGCACCAACCTGCAGACACTGCGTACGGCGTTGGGCTGCTCGTGAACCCGCCCGTGATCAGCGTCGCGCACGCGGCCGTCGGGTACGACGGCCGCACCGTGCTGCGCGACGTCTCGCTGACCGTGACGGCCGGAGAGGTGGTCGCCGTCCTCGGCGCGAACGGCTCCGGCAAGTCCACCCTGATCCGCGCCGTGCTCGGGCTGGTGCCGCTGAGCGCCGGGTCGGTCACCCTCTTCGACCGCCCGTTGCGCCGGTTCCGGCAGTGGGAGCGCATCGGGTACGTCCCGCAGCGGCTGGGCGCCGCCGGCGGCGTGCCGGCCACCGTCCGCGAGGTGGTGTCGTCGGGCCGGCTCGCCCGGCGCGGCCTCCTGCGCCCGCCCGGCGCCGCCGACCGGGCCGCGGTCGACAGCGCGCTGCGCGCCGTCGGGCTCGCCGGCCGGGCCGACGACCCGGTCGCCACCCTCTCCGGTGGGCAGCAGCAGCGGACCCTGATCGCCCGGGCGCTGGCCGGTCATCCCGAGCTGCTGGTGCTCGACGAGCCGACCGCCGGCGTGGACGCGGCCAGCCAGGAGGCGTTCGCCGGGGCCCTGCGCGAGTTCGTGGCCGGCGGCGGCACCGTGCTGCTGGTCGCTCACGAACTCGGGCCGCTGCGCCCGCTGATCAGCCGTGCCGTCGTCGTCCACGAGGGCGGCATCTGCCACGACGGCGAGGTGCCCGACCCCGCCGGCCACCACGCCGAGCCCGACCACGACCACGTGCACCCGCACGGTCCCGACGAGCCCGCCGGGCTCTGGAGCAACTGAGCATGGAACTCTTCCAGTACCCCTACATGCAGCGCGCCCTCGTGGCGGCGCTGGTCATCGGCCTCGCCGCCCCGGCGCTCGGCATCTACCTGGTGCAGCGCCGACTCACGCTGATCGGCGACGGGATCGGCCACGTGGCGCTGACGGGCGTGGGCGCCGGCCTGCTGCTGAACCGCTCCCCGGTGTTCGTCGCCGTGATCGTGGCGACCCTCGGCGCGGTCGCCGTCGAGCTGGTCCGCTCCCGCGGACGCACCTCGGGCGATTTGGCGCTGGCGCTGCTCTTCTACGGCGGCATCGCGGGCGGCGTGATGCTGGTCGGGCTCTCCGGCAGCACCAGCGCCAACCTGAACGCGTACCTCTTCGGGTCGCTCACCACCATTTCGCCGGCGGACCTCACCACCATCGGCGTCCTCGGCGCCGCGATCCTCGTGACCATGCTGGCGCTGCGACCGGCGCTGTTCGCGGTGAGCCACGACGAGGAGTACGCCCGGGTGTCCGGCCTGCCCGTACGCGCGCTGAACATGCTCATCGCGGTCACCACCGCGGTCACCGTGACCATCGCCATGCGGGCGGTCGGCGTGCTGCTCATCAGCGCGCTCATGGTGGTGCCGGTGGCCACCGCGCAGCAGGTCGCCCGCGGTTTCCGGGCCACCATGACGGCCGCCATGGCGCTCGGCCTCCTCGCCGCCGGCTCGGGAGTCTGGGTGGCGGCCAACGCCAACACGGCCCCGGGCGCCTCCGTGGTGCTGATGGCGATCGCCTCGTTCCTGGTGGTCGCCCTGGCCGCCGCGGGATGGCGGGCGCTGCGCCGGCGCGGCGCCCCGGCGCCGGCGCCGGCTTCCGAGCCGCACGAGGTCGTCCTCCGTTGACACTGATCACCGCGGGGCCGGCGGAATTGGTTACCGTTACGGAGTGAGCGGCGGATCCGGATACGACGGCTTCGAAGGAGCCAGCGAGCTGTTGCGCGCCCTGTCGGCGCCGATCCGGCTGGCCATCGTGAGCGAGCTGGGCGCGGGCGAGCGGTGCGTGCACGAGCTGGTGGAGAAGCTCGGCGTGGCGCAGCCGCTCGTCTCCCAGCACCTGCGGGTGCTGCGCGGCGCGGGCGTGGTGCGCGGTTCGCGCCGCGGGCGGGAGATCGCCTACTCGCTCGTCGACGAGCACGTGGCGCACATCGTGGCGGACGCGGTCAGTCACGCCGGGGAGGGGTCATGAGGCAGCGACCGGTCGGAGGTGGCACGTCGTGAGCGAGACCGCCGTACGCAACACGCGTCAGCGCAGCGCCGTCAGCGCCCTGCTCGGCGAGGTCGAGGGTTTCCACAGCGCCCAGGACCTGCACGCGATGCTGCGCGCCCGCGGCGAGCGGGTCGGTCTCACCACCGTCTACCGGACGTTGCAGGGCCTCGCCGACGCCGGCGAGATCGACGTGATGCGCCCGCCCGGCGGTGAGCACCTCTACCGCCGGTGCAGCGAGGGTCACCACCACCACCTCGTCTGCCGGGCCTGCGGGCGCACCGTCGAGGTGGCCGGGCCCGCCGTGGAAAGCTGGGCCGAGCGGGTCGCCGCCCAGCACGGCTACGCCGACGTCAGCCACACCCTGGAGATCTTCGGCACCTGCCCGGGCTGCGTGAGCTGAGGCCGCCGCGCCGGGTGCCGGCGCGCACCGTCCATGGCACGCTGTGCGGCGTGAAGATCTACGCCGATCGCTTCCCGACCGCCGCCCGCCAGTTCCTCACCGACCTGCTCGTCGTCGCCTGGGTGTACGGCGCCATCCGCGCCGCGATGTGGCTGCACGACCTGATCGAGAAGCTCGCCGTACCGGGGCAGAAGCTGGAGGGGGCCGGCGGCGGACTCGCCGACAACCTCGCCGATGCCGGCGGCAAGGTGGGCCGGGTGCCGCTGGTCGGCGACGAGCTGACCGCGCCTTTCGAGCGGGCCGCCAACGCCGCCCGCGCGCTGGCCGAGGCCGGCCGCGACCAGCAGGAGCTGGTCGACCAGCTGGCGCTCGCGCTCACCATCGCCGTGCTGATCTTCCCGATCGGCCTGGTGCTGTTCGGCTGGCTGCCGCTGCGGGTGCGCTGGATGCGCCGCGCCGGTTCGGCCGCGAAGCTGGCCGCCGCGCCCGCCGGCCGCGACCTGCTGGCCCTGCGCGCGCTCGCCACCCAGCCACTCGGCCGGCTGACCCGGATCGCGCCCGACGTGGCCGAGGCGTGGCGGCGCGGCGACGACGACACGGTCGACGCGCTCGCCGCGCTGGAGCTGCGCCGACTGGGCCTGCGGAACGGCCGCTAAGGTCGTCGGGTGTTCTACTTCCTGGTCGTCATCGCCGTGCTGCTGCTCGGCTACGCCGCCGTCCTGGTCAGCTTCGTCCGTAAGGGCCGCCGCATCCCGCCCGCGGCGTACCTCGGGCTGGCGGCGCTCAACGGGCTGATCCTCGCGGCGGTGCTGGCCTGGGCCATCGCCCGCTGACCCGGTCGAGGCCGCGGGGCCGCCGCGCCACCCTTCTCTACGAGCGTGATGCCTCAGAGTCATATTGATGCCTCTGAGGCATCACGCTGATGTGGCACTCACGCCCGACCGGCGGGCCGCACCGGGCCCCGGCGGTCACTCCGGGCGCGGAATCCGGCGGCGGACGTCGGGGACGGTCGACGGGCCGGGCGACCAGCGGGCCACCCAGGGCAGGTCGGCGGGAGGCGTGACCACACCGGACTCGAGGTCGGCGTACCGGCCGGCGAGGATGCGCTTCGCGGCCGCCGCGTCGACGGAGTCGGTGTTGTCCCACAGGGCGGTGAAGAGCGCGTCGACCCGGATCCGGGCCTGCCGGCAGAAGAGGTCGGCCAGCTCGACGTTCTCCGGCCGGGCGTCCCGCTCGTCGTGGGCGCGGACGCAGACCGCCGCCATGGCGAACAGCTCCGCGCCGATGTCCACCACCCGGCCGAGGAACGCCTGCTTGCGCTCCATCCGCCCCTGCCAGCGGGACATCGCGTAGAAGGTCGACCGGGCGAGCTTGCGCGAGGCGCGCTCCACGACCCGCAGGTGGGCGGCGAGCGGCCCGAACTCGGCGTACGCGGTGGGACGCTGGCCCTTGCCGACGGCGAGGGTGGGCAGCCACCGGGCGTAGAAGGCGCCGGCCCGAGCGCCCGCCCTCGCCTTGCGGCCGAGGCCGGCGTCCGGGTCGATGATGTCGCCGGCGACCGAGAGGTGCGCGTCGACGGCCTCCCGAGCGATCAGGAGGTGCATGATCTCGGTGGAGCCCTCGAAGATCCGGTTGATCCGGAGGTCCCGCATGAGCTGTTCGACGGCGGCCGGCCGCTCACCCCGGGCGGTCAGCGACTCCGCGGTCTCGTAGCCGCGGCCACCCCGGATCTGGATGAGGTCGTCGGCGATCCGCCAGGCCATCTCGCTGGCGTAGAGCTTCACGAGCGCCGCCTCGATGCGGATGTCGTTGCGGTCGTCGTCGGCGAGCCGGCAGCAGAGGTCGAGCATGGTCTCCATGCCGTACGTGGTGGCGGCGATGAACGCGAGCTTCTGGGCGACGGCCTCGTGCTCACCGACCGGCCGGCCCCACTGCACCCGCTCGGCGGCCCACTCCCGTGCCACGTTCAGCGACCACTTGCCGGCGCCGACGCACATGGCCGGCAGCGACAGCCGGCCGGTGTTCAGCGTGGTCAGGGCGATCTTGAGGCCCTTGCCCTCGCCGCCGATGACGTTCTCCGCGGGCACGAACACGTCGTGGAACCGGGTGACGCTGTTCTCCAGGCCGCGCAGGCCGAGGAAGGCGTTGCGCCGCTCGACGGTGATGCCCTCGGCGTCGCCCTCGACGACGAACGCCGTGATCCCGCCGCGGCGCCCCTCGGCCGCCGGCACCCGGGCCATCACCACGAGCAGGGTCGCCACGGTGCCGTTGGTGGCCCAGAGCTTCACGCCGTTGAGCCGGTAGCCGGTGCCGTCCTCGGTCGGCTCGGCGGTGGTGGCCAGCCGGGCCGGGTCGGAGCCCACGTCCGGCTCGGTGAGCAGGAACGCCGAGACCTCGCCGGCGGCCAGCCGGGGCAGGAAGCGCTGCTTCTGCTCGGCGGTGCCGAACATCTTGAGCGGCTGGGGGACGCCGATGGACTGGTGCGCGGAGAGCAGGGCGCTGAGGGCCGGGCTCACCGAGCCGGCCAGCATGAGCGCCCGGCAGTAGTGGAGGTTGCTGAGGCCGAGACCGCCGTACGCGCGGTCGATCTTCATGCCGAAGGCGCCGAGCCGGCCCAGCCCCTGGAAGACCTCGTCGGGGATGCGCGCGTCGCGCTCAATGGCCACGCCGTCCACCTCGGTGGCGAGGTAGGACCGGAGTTTCCCGAGGAACTCCTCGGCGCGCGCGTCGTCCGCCGCGTCGGACCGCGGCCAGGGGTTGATGAGGTCGAGCCGGAACCGGCCCAGGAACAGCTCCTTGCCGAAGCTGGGACGGTCCCAATCGGACTGCCGTGCCGCCTCGGCGACCTGGCGGGCCTCCTTCTCGGAGACGTGGCCGGCCTCGCTCGGCAGGGGGGCGGCCGCACCGCCGCTGGTGTCCGGTCGTTCCGGGATGCCGCCGGACTCGTCCGGCGCGGGTCGGCTGTTCTGCGTCGTGGTCACGGCTGCCCCCTCGAACCTCGGTCCGCTGCGTCAACGTGCGCGACAAATGCCACGCTACCCCCGGTTGTTACCCAGGGGTAGCGTTGTGTGAAGATCGAGTTTCGGCGATGGACGGTCAGTCGCCGGTGAGCGCACGAGGGTCGTCGTCATCGTCGTCGATGTCGTCGTCGCCCCAGCTGCGGCGGGCGAACGGCAGCAGCAGCCAGAAGGTCAGGAACCAGAGGCCGGTCAGCGCGGTGAGCAGGAACGCGATCGGGCGGTCCAGCACGAAGTCGGTGATCAGGAGCACCGCGCTGACCATCGAGACCAGCATGAAGGCGAGGCCGCCGGTGGCCATCCGGTGGGCGAACCGGACCAGCTCCGGCTTGCGACCCTGACGGAACAGCGCCCGGTGGAACGCCACCGGCGAGATGATCAACGCGGTGGCCGCCGCCGCGGAGAGCAGCGAGACGATGTAGACGTCCTTCTGGAAACCGCTCGTCCTGGTGAACCCGTTGCTGAACGGAAGGGTCAGCAGGAAGGCGAAGAGGATCTGCACCCCGGTCTGCGCCACGCGCAGCTCCTGGAGCAGGTCGGCGAAGTTGCGCTGCCAGCGCTGCTTCTCGGTCTCCTTCGACACGCGCTACCTCCGGTCAGACGCTACTGCCGGCGGGACCCGGCCGCCGGCAGCAACGCAATGCCCGGCCACGCGTACCGTGAAACCGGCTCACGACGCGCCGGCGGCCGCGTGCGGCGGGCTGTCAGGAGCCGCGGCGGATCCGGCCCGCGTACCGGGCCTCGAGGGCGTTGTTGTGCTCGTCGCCGCCCGCGATGTTGGCCGACAGGTACACCGGCGGCTTCTCCCCCGCGTCGAGGAGCCGGGCCACCACCTCGACGGTGATCTGCTGGGCGAGCAGCGCCGCGGTGATCGAGGAGACGGCGCCCACCGCGCCACCGCCGGGCAGCGGAAGGGTCGCGTCGCCGTACGGCGCCCCGTTGTCGAGCACCACGTCGGCGAAATCGGACAGCTTCCGCCCGGACGGGTGGCGGGACGTCATCTGCCCGGAGTGCTGCGCCGAGGTGATCGCCACGAGCCCGTGGCCGCGCTCCTTCACGAGCGTGGCGAACTCGACGATCGCCCCGTTCACGCCCGAGTTCGAGGCGATCACGAAGACGTCCTGCGGGCGGACCGGCGCGAGCTCGTAGAGGCGGTGCGCGACGCTCGGGTCCCGCTCCAGCGTGGGCCCGAGCAGGTCAGTCGGCGCGCCGCCGACCAGCACGAGGTCCCGAAGGGCGATCTTGTTGGTGGGCACGAGCCCGCCGGCCCGGCCGGCGATCTCCATCGAGAGCGCCTCCGAGTGCCCGGTGCCGAAGGCGTGCACCACCCCGTCGGCGCGTACCGCCTCGGCGAGCAGGTCCGCGGCGCGGCGCACCGCCTCCCGCTGGCTGGTCGCCACCCGGTTCATCGTCTCGGTGACCACCGCGAGGTAGCCCTCGGCGCTCAGCGTCATCTCTCCTCCGTCCGTTTCGCACCACCGGCCGGCACCGACCGGGCCGGCCGCCTGTTCGCCTGCCGCTCAGGCCGTGCCGCCGACCCGGGCCAGGATCACCTCGGCCAGCTCCGCCGGCGCCTCGTCGGGGATCCAGTGGGTCACCCCGGGCAGCTCCACGAAGCGGTAGTCGCCCGTGACGTGCGACGCGCACGCCTCGGCCGCGCCGCGACCGACCGCGACGTCCCGGTCGCTCCACACGTACGTGGTGGGCACCGTCACCGGCCCCACCCGCCCCAGGTCCGTCCCGGACATGGCCCGGTACCAGTTCAGCGCACCGGTGAGGGCGCCCGGGTCGCGCATCGGGTCCGCGTACGCGGCGACGCGTGCCTCGTCACCCACGCCCGCGAGCATCCGGCGCAGTGCCGTCGCCCGCAACGCGAGCAGCACCGACTCCGCCTTGCCGGGCTTGCGGAAGAGCACCATGTACGACGAGCGGACCTTCTGCTGCGGGTCGTTGGCCAGGGCGTACACCATGGCGGCGGGGTGCGGCACCGAGACCGCGGTGAGCGTGCGGACGCGCTCGGGGTGCGCGGCGGCCACCGCCCAGGCGACGACCGCGCCCCAGTCGTGCCCCACCAGGTGCGCCGCCTCGACGCCCAGCGCGTCGAGCAGCGCCACCGCGTCGGCGACAAGCTCCGCCAGCCGGTACGCCTCGACCTCCGCCGGCCGCGCCCCGGGCGAGTAGCCGCGCTGGTCCGGCGCGTACGTGCGCAGGCCGGCGGCGTGCAGGGCCGGCGCCACGTCGTCCCATTCCCCGCCGTGCTGCGGGAAGCCGTGCAGGAGCAGCGCGGGCACACCGCCCTCCGGACCGCCGGCTCGTACGTCGAACGTGAGGCCCCGGGCGTCGATGCGCATGATCGGCAGCCTACCCAGGTTGGCCGCTTTCGCCGTGCCCCCGCCTGCGGTGCTAGCGTCTGCGGAAACAACTTCACATCCGACAGGGGAGCGCACAGCGCTGAGAGTGCGGGCCGGTGCCCGCAGACCCTCGAACCTGATCTGGGTAATGCCAGCGCAGGGAGTTCGGTCGACCTCCAGCCGCGCCGCCGTCCGGTCCCACCGGGCGCGGCGTGCGTCTTCTCCTGGTTCGTCTTGAGAACTGGGAGCAATCATGAACAACGGGAACCGGTGGCGCACCATCGACATCGTCGTGGCCTCGGTGATCGCCGTGGCGTTCGGCGTGATCTTCTGGGCCTGGAACCTCGTCTGGAGCGCGACAGAGCCCGCATTCGCCTTCTTCCCGCCGGCCCAGGCGCTGATCTACGGCATCTGGCTGCTCCCGGCGGTGCTCGGCGGGCTGGTCATCCGCAAGCCGGGGGCCTCGCTCTACTGCGAGCTGGTGGCCGCGATCCTCTCGGCCCTGCTGGGCAGCCAGTGGGCCAGCATCACGATCGTGCAGGGCCTGCTGCAGGGCGTGGGCGCCGAGCTGGCGTTCGCCGCGTTCCGGTACCGCTCGTACCGCCTGCCGACGGCCGTGCTGGCCGGCGCGCTCACCGGCGTGAGCGCCGCGGTCTTCGACTTCGTGTACTGGAACAAGGCGTACGACCTGACCAGCTACCGGCTCCCGTACGCGCTGCTCACCGTCATCAGCGCCACGATCGTGGCCGGCGGCGGCGGCTGGGCGCTGACGCGCGCGCTGGCGAACACCGGCGTCCTGGACCGCTTCCCCGCCGGCCGTGAACGCGCGGCCATCTGACCCCGCGCCCTCGCCCCGTTGATCAAGAGGTTTGCGTCAACGGCGGCGACGATCCTGACGCAAATCTCTTGATCAACGTGCCGGACGGCGGCCGGAAGGGGGTGGGGGCACTGAGCGGGGTCATCCTGAGGGGGTTCGGCTGGCGGCACGCCGGGCGGAAACGCTGGGCGGTGCGCGGGGTGGACCTGCGGATCGAGAGCGGCGAGCGGGTGCTGCTGCTCGGCCCCTCGGGCGCCGGCAAGAGCACCCTCCTGGCCGCGCTCGCCGGGCTGCTCCCCGAGGACTCCGGCGAGCAGGAGGGCACCGTCGAGATCGACGGGCTCGACCCGCGCAAGGGCCGGGAACGCGTCGCCATCGTCTTCCAGGACCCGGAGAGCCAGCTCGTGATGGCCCGCTGCGGCGACGACGTCGCCTTCGGGCTGGAGAACCGGGGGGTGCCCGCCGGCGAGATCTGGCCCCGGGTCGACGAGGCGCTGCGCCGGGTCGGCTTCCCGTACCACCGGGACCGCCCCACGGCGGCGCTCTCCGGCGGCGAGCAGCAGCGGCTGGCGCTGGCCGGGGCGCTCGCCCTGCGACCCGGGCTGCTGCTGCTCGACGAGCCCACCGCCAACCTCGACCCGGCCGGCGCCACGCTGGTCCGCTCGGCGGTCGCCGGCGCACTGGACGCCGACACCACGCTGATCCTGGTCGAGCACCGGGTGGCCGACGCGCTGCCCCTGGTCGACCGCGTCGTCGTGCTGGAACCCGGCGGCGGCGTCCGCGCCGACGGCACCCCCGAGGCGGTCTTCGGCGCCCACGGCGACGCGCTCGCCGCCGAGGGCGTCTGGGTGCCGGGTCACACCGTCGCGCCCCGCCGCGCGACGACGGCCCCCGGCGACCTGCTGGTCACCGCCGACCGGCTCGGCCTGCCGCCCCGGCTGGCCCCCACCGACCTGGCGGTACGCGCCGGCGAGGCGATCGCCGTGCTCGGACCGAACGGCGCCGGCAAGTCCACCCTGGCGCTGCTGCTCGGCGGGCTGCTCAAGCCGGGCGCCGGCGCCGTCTCGGCCAGCGCCGAGCTGGCCGGCCGGGACGCCCGCACTCCCCCGCACCGGTGGCGCGCGCCGGCCCTCGCCGGCCGGATCGGCTCGGTCTTCCAGGATCCGGAGCACCAGTTCGTCACCGGCACCGTCTTCGACGAGCTGGCCCTCGGCCCGCGCCGGACGGGCCGTTCCGAAACCGAGGTGCGGTCCGTCGTGGACGAGCTGCTCACCCGGCTCCGGCTGACCGCGCTCGCGGGCGCCAACCCGTACACCCTCTCCGGCGGCGAGGCGCGGCGGCTGAGCGTGGCGACGGCCCTGGCCACCGCGCCCCGACTGCTCGTGTGCGACGAGCCCACCTTCGGCCAGGACCGGCGGACCTGGCTGGAGCTGGTCGACCTCTTCGCGGACCTGCGCGACGCCGGACACGGCGTCGTCACGGTGACCCACGACGCGGACTTCGTGGCGGCTCTGGCCGACCGGCAGCTCACGCTCACGAGGACGGCACCGGCGGCCGCTGCCGACGTGCGGGCGGCGGCCAGCTCGCCGGCGAGCGCGAGGGCCGGCCACGGGGAGCGGCCATGATCAGCATTGAACCGATCGCCGCGCCCGGCGCGCCGCTGGCCCGGCGCAACCCGGTGGCCAAGCTGGCGGCCGCGCTGCTGTTCTCGTTCGTGCTGGTGGCCACGCTCGACCCGGTGGCGCCGGCCATCGCCATCGCGGTGGAGCTGGCGCTGCTGCCGCTGTTCGGCGTGCGCTACCGGCTGCTCGCCCGGCGCGCGTGGCCGCTGCTCGTCAGCGCCGCCGGCATCCTGGTCACCCTCGTCCTGTTCGCGGCCGACCGCTCCGGCCGGATGCTGGTCGAGGCAGGGCCCGTCGTCATCACGTCGGGCGTGCTGCTCACGGCGCTCGGTCTGGTGCTGCGCCTGTTCGCCGTGGCGCTGCCCGGCGTTCTCGTCTTCGCCACCACCGACGCCACCGACCTGGCCGACGCGCTCATCCAGAACGCCAAGGCACCGGCGCGGTTCGCCATCGGCGCGCTGGCGGCGTTCCGCCTGGTGCCGCTGCTCGGGCAGGAGTGGCAGACCATCAGCATGGCGCGGCGGGCGCGCGGCGTGGACGCCGGACGCAACCCGCTGGCGAAGCTCCGGCTCTTCGCCTCGACCGCGTTCGCCCTGCTGGTGGGCGCGATCCGGCGGGGCACCCGGCTCGCGGTCGCCATGGACGCGCGCGGCTTCGACGCCGGCACCCCGCGTACGGCCGCCCGCCGTCAGCGGTTCACGGCCGCCGACGCGCTGCTGGTCGCCGGCGCCGTGGCACTGGCCGCCGCGGCCCTGACCGCGAGCATCCTCCTCGGCACCTTCCGCCCCCTCCTAGGCTGACCGCCCCGCGCGCCGCCCCCTCCCCCGGCCTTTCCCCCGCGATCTTGCACTTGTCGCCCCGGCATACCGGTCGTACGGGACACTTCGGGGGCCGGAAGTGCAAGATCGCGGGGAGAGGGGGCGGGGGGTCAGCTTCGGCGGAAGGCGTACCGGCGGGGCTGGGCGGCGCGCTGGCTGCCCCGGGTGGTGGCGGAGCGGCCGTGGGCGGCCGGTGGGCCGGCCTTCGGTGCGGCCGGCCGTGGCGCCGACGCCGGGGCGTCGCCCGAGAGCGCGGGCGCGGATTCGAGCGGCAGCGCGGGCGCGGATTCGAGCGGCAGCATCAGTGCGGCGTCGGTCGGCAGCGCGGGTGCGGCGTGGGCCGGCAGTGGTGGCATCGCGGGCTTGAGCGGCAGCCGGTCGAGGTCGGGCGACGTGGCCTCCGCGCTCCGGGTGGTACGGGTCGATGAGGGTTTCTTCGCGGTGCGCCTGGCGGGCATCCGGGCCTCCTTTCCGACCGCACCGGCGCGGCGGGGCGCGGCGACCGGGAGTGGTCGCGGCATCCGGCCGGCGGGCGCGGTCGCGGTGGGGTGCGGCCCGGGCTGACGACAGCGGCGGTCCGCAGGGAACGGGGACGGGTGCCGGGATCGGCCACGACCGGCAGCGCCGCGACGGCGGCGGGTCGGAATGCGGACGCCCGGGAGCGCACGGACCGCGCGTCATCGGGCGGCGGGCCGGCTCGGAGGTGGGGCGTCAGTAACGCATGTCCACACCCCACCACCAACGGGTTGGACGCGCATCCGATTTACGATCGGCCCATGCTGATCGCGTTCTCCATCACCCCGCTCGGCGTCGGCGACTCGGTGGGCGACCTGGTCGCGGAGGCGGTCCGGGTGGTCCGCGAGTCGGGTCTGCCGAACCGCACCGACGCCATGTTCACCACCGTCGAGGGCGAGTGGGACGAGGTCATGGCCGTGGTGAAGCGCGCGGTCGACGCGGTCGCCGCGCAGGCTCCGCGGGTGAGCGTCGTGCTGAAGGCGGACGTACGCCCCGGGGTGACCGACGCGCTCACCGGGAAGGTGGCGCGGGTCGAGGCCCGGCTGGCCGAGGGCTGAAGCCGGCCGGCTCGCCGGTCCGTCGAGATCCACACGGTTGCGGCGATGTGGCGGTGTCCGGCGGGTCGGGAGGCCGCCGGATCGGCGCACGGAGCGAGGCGGCCGGGTGTCCGGTCGTGGGGAGACACCGCGGCCGGACCGGGCGCGGGCAGCGGGCTGCGACCGCCCGGTGACGGGGTGTCGAGGAGCGGCACGCGCCGCCGCGTACCGCGATAGGTTCGATCTCGCGGACAGCGACAGCGAGAGGTGGCGGCGCGGATGGCCGAGCAGGCGACGGCGCAGATCGGGGTTACCGGGCTGGCGGTGATGGGCCGCAACCTGGCCCGGAACCTGGCCCGCAACGGATTCCGGGTGGCGGTGCACAACCGCTCGCCGGAGCGCACCCGGAGCCTCGTGGCCAAACACGGCGACGAGGGCCGGTTCGTGCCCGCCGAGACGATGACCGACTTCGTGGCCTCCCTGGAGCGCCCCCGCGCGGTGATCGTCATGGTGAAGGCCGGCGAGCCGACCGACGCCGTGATCGACGAGCTGGCCGTGCTGCTGGAGCCCGGCGACATCATCGTGGACTGCGGCAACGCGCACTTCGCCGACACCCGGCGGCGGGAGGCCGCGCTGCGCGAGCACGGGCTGCACTTCGTGGGCACCGGCGTCTCCGGCGGGGAGGAGGGCGCGCTGCACGGGCCGAGCATCATGCCGGGCGGCTCCGAGGAGTCGTACCGCAAGCTCGGCCCCATCTTCGAGAAGATCGCCGCCCAGGTGGACGGCGTGCCCTGCTGCCGGCACATCGGCCCGGACGGCGCCGGCCACTTCGTGAAGATGGTGCACAACGGCATCGAGTACGCCGACATGCAGCTCATCGCCGAGGCGTACCACCTGTTGCGGGTCGGTCTGGGCGCGCAGCCGGCGGAGCTCGCGGAGATCTTCCGCGACTGGAACCGCGGCGAGCTGGAGTCCTTCCTCATCGAGATCACCGCCGACGTGCTGGCGCACACCGACGCGGCGACCGGCCGTCCGTTCGTCGACATCGTGCGCGACCAGGCGGAACAGAAGGGCACCGGCCGGTGGACGGTGCAGAGCGCGCTCGACCTGGGCATCCCGATCACCGGCATCGCCGAGGCGACGTTCGCCCGCTCGCTGTCCGGGCACGCCGACCAGCGCGAGGCGGCCCGCGGGGCGTTCCCCGACGCCGGGGCCCCGTGGCAGGTGGAGGACCGCGACGCGTTCGTGGAGGACGTCCGCCGGGCGCTGCTCGCCTCCAAGATCGTGGCGTACGCGCAGGGCTTCGACCACATCCGCGCGGGCAGCGCGGAGTACGACTGGAACATCGACCTGGGCGGCACCGCGACCATCTGGCGCGGCGGCTGCATCATCCGGGCGCGCTTCCTGGACCGCATCCGAGAGGCGTACGACGCGCAGCCCGACCTGTCCACGCTGCTGGTGGCGCCGTACTTCGCCGAGTCGGTCGCGGCGGGCGTGCCGAGCTGGCGGCGGGTGGTCGCCGAGGCGGCCCGGGCCGGGGTGCCGACGCCGGCGTTCTCCTCGTCGCTGGCATACTTCGACGCCCTCCGGGCGGAGCGGTTGCCGGCCGCGCTGATCCAGGGCCTGCGGGACAACTTCGGGGCGCACACCTACCACCGGGTCGACCGGGGTGGCACGTTCCACACCGTCTGGGCCGGCGACCGCTCGGAGGTGGAGGCCTGAGCCTCCCGGGGCCGGGCCGCCTGCTCACGCGATGGTGGCGTGCATCTCCCAGACGAGGATCTCGGCCGGCTCGGTGGCGGTGACGCGTTGCCCGCCGGTGGCCGTCATGCGGACGGCGTCGCCGGTGCCGAGCAGGCCGGTGCCCTCCAGCGTCACGGCGCCGTCGGGCACGTAGAGGTGCAGGAACGGCGCGTCCGGGAGCGTGACGGTGTCGCCGGGGGTAAGGCGGGCGGCGTGCAGGGCGGCGTACCGGTTGCGGATCCGGATGGCGGACGCGCCCTCGTACCGTTCCATCCCGGACGCGACCGGCACCAGCCCGCCGCGGAGCAGCTCGTCGTCGATTTCGAGCTGTTCGTAGCCGGGGTCGACGCCCTCGGTGTCGGGCAGCACCCACATCTGCACGAAGTGGACCGGCTCGGTGTGCGGGTCACGGCCGTCGAGCCGCCAGGAGTCGTTCTTCTCCGAGTGCAGGATTCCCGTGCCGGCGCTCATCCGCTGGGCGAGACCCGGGTAGATGACGCCGGAGTGCCCGGTGGAGTCCTGGTGCACGAGAGAGCCGCGCAGCACCCAGGTGACGATCTCCATGTCCTCGTGCGGGTGGGTTTCGAAGCCGGCGCCGGGCCGGACCACGTCGTCGTTGTTGACGAGGAGCAGCCCGTGGTGGGTGTTCGCCGGGTCGTAGTGCCGGGAGAACGAGAACGAGTGCTTCGAGTCCAGCCAGGAGATGCGTGTGGCGAAGCGGTCGTCGGCGCGGCGGACGTCCACGGCCGGGGCCGGCGCGCTCACCACGCACGCTGCCGGTTGTCCTCGGGCACGGGCGCCCAGGTGAGGGCCGGTTCGCCGTTCGCCAGCTCGGCGATCTCGCCGGAGCGCAACTGCGGCGCGTGACCGAGTTCGGCGCAGTGCTGCTCGGCGATCTCGGCGCAGATCTCGGCCACCTGCTCACAGATCGGGTCACCCAGGTCGGCCGCGTTCAGCGCCATGATCATCTTGTACCGGAGATCCCGCATCGCCACCCCCGCGCCGGGCGCACCCCCGCGTCACGCCCGCCCTCCGATCCTAGGCCCGCGGAAAGCACCCCACCCCGAGAAACGCACCGACCCGCCCGCCGGCCCCGCCGCCCCGCCGCCGTGCCCGCCCCCACTCCGTCGATCATGCAGTTATGGTGCCCGTTTCATAGCTATTAACGGTATTCGCGAGGCACCACAACTGCATGATCGCGCGGAGCGGGGCGGGAGCGGGGGCGGGAGCGGGGGCGGGGAGCGGACGCGCGCGGGCGCGCCGGGCGGCGCCGTCCGGAGGGGGACGGGCGGCGCGGCCCGGCGCGGGTCAACGGAACCGGCGGGGTCTCACCAGAACCGGCGACGCTTGGTCTTTTGCGGACGCAGCATGTCGGCGCCCTTGGCGAGCAGGCGGCTCACCCCGGTGGGGCCGCGACGGGCCTCCAGCGAGTGGCTGAGCCGGCGTGCGCCGGCCGCGGCCAGCGGCACGGCGACCGCCATCAGCGCCCACTGGGCGATGCGCTTCTGGATCATGTGGGTTTCACCTCCGTCAGTGGCTCCTGAGGAGACTGATACCCAGCGTGACGGCCAGGTAAGCCTGCCCGGGCCGATCGGCGGAAGTGGCCGGGCCGCGACTCAGGCCGGCGGCGGGGCCACCGGGTTGGGCAGCGCCCCGCCGAAGCGGCGGTCGCGCTGCGCGTACAGCTCACAGGCGTACCAGAGGTGCCGGCGGTCGAAGTCCGGCCAGAGCGTGTCGAGGAAGACCAGCTCGGCGTACGCGCTCTGCCAGAGCATGAAGTTGGAGGTGCGCTGCTCTCCCGACGGCCGCAGGAAGAGGTCGACCTCGGGGATCTCCGGGTGGTAGAGGTACTTCGCCACCGTCTTCTCGTTGACCTTGGCCGGGTCGAGCCGGCCGGCGGCCACGTCGCGGGCGATCGCCGCGGCGGCGTCGGCAATCTCCGCCTGCCCGCCGTAGTTGACGCAGAACTGCAGGGTCAGCGTCGAGTTGCCCCGCGACATCTCCTCGGCGGTCTGCAACTCGGAGATGACGCTCTTCCACAGCCGGCCGGCCCGCCCGGACCACACCACTCGCACGCCCAGGTCGACCAGCTGGTCGCGGCGGCGGCGGATGACGTCACGGTTGAAGCCCATCAGGAAGCGGACCTCGTCGGGCGAGCGCCGCCAGTTCTCGGTGGAGAAGGCGTACGCCGACAGGTACGGGATGCCGAGCTCGATGGCGCCCTCGATGGTGTCGAAGAGGGAGAACTCCCCCGCCTCGTGGCCCTTGGTGCGGGCCAGCCCGCGCTCCTTGGCCCACCGGCCGTTGCCGTCCATCACCACGGCCACGTGCCGGGGCAGCGCCTCCGCCGGCAGCGCCGGTGGGCGGGCGCCCGACGGGTGCGGCGTGGGTGGCACCGGCTGTCGCCGGCCGGCCCTCGTTGATCCGATCACTCGCTCTTCTCCCTGCTCAGGCCATCCGCACCAGCGCCCGGGGCACCCCGGTCGACCAGCGGAAGCGAGCGTAGCGCGCGTTCCAGGTGCCACTGCAGGTGCGCCGCCACGAGGCCGCTGCACTCCCGGCGTACGCCAACCTCGGTGGCGTCGGCCACCCGCCAGTCGCCCGTGCTCAGGGCCGACATCAGGTCGACGGTGGCGGGCGAGGGGTGGGCCGCGCCGGGGGGCCGGCAGTCCGGGCAGACGGCGCCTCCGGCCGGGACGGAGAAGGCCCGGTGCCGCCCCGGCGTGCCGCACACGGCGCACGCGGTGAGCGCCGGCGCCCAGCCGGCCAGGGCCATCCCGCGCAGCAGGTACGCGTCGAGGACCAGGGTGGTGGCGTGACTCCCCTCGGCGAGCGCGCGCAGCGCGCCGAGGGTGAGCTGGAACAGCCGCAGCGACGGCTCCCGCTCGACCGGGGTGAGGCGTTCGGCCGTCTCGGCGATGGCGCTGGCCGCCGTGTAGCGCGGGTAGTCGCCGAGGAACCGCTTGCCGTAGAGGTCGATCCCCTCGACCTGACTCACGGTGTGCAACGCGCTGCCCTGCTCGCCCTTCGGGTCTCCGGCGAGTTGCAGGTCGACGTGCCCGAACGGCTCCAGCCGGGCGCCGAACTTGCTCGTGGTGCGCCGCACCCCCCGGGCCACCGCGCGGATCCGGCCGTGCCGGCGGGTGAGCAGGGTGATGATCCGGTCGGATTCGCCGAGCTTCTGCACGCGCAGCACCACCGCGTCGTCGCGGTAGAGCTGTCGGCGGTATCCGGCCATCGGGCCATTCTCCCTCGGGGTGTGAAATCAGGGTCGGTTCGGGGTGGAACGGCGGACGAACCCCGATGTGCCGGGCACCGGCCCGGCCGTAGCGTGCTCGGCATGAGCCTGCACCTCACCACCGGCGAGCGCCCCGGCGCCGGCCGGCGAGCGGCCCGCCACCGCGCGACCGCGCCCGTCGCGCTCGGCGCGGCGGCCGCCCTCATCCTCCTCGCCGGGTGTGACGACCTGGCCTTCCGGCGGCTGGACTTCGACAACACCGAGACCGTGCGGATCACCACGATCCGGGTGCAGCCCGGCTCGGGCGATGTGGTGGTGCGGGCCAACGGCAGCGCGTCCGAGGTCCGGATCAAGCGGGTCGTGCGTTACCAGGGCGCCGAGCCCACGGCGCGGTACGAGATCAAGGGCACGGAGCTGGTGCTCGACACCGACTGCGGGTCACAGTGCAGCGTCTCGTACGAGGTGACGGCGCCCGAGGGCGTCGCCGTGCAGGGCGAGAGCGCCTCCGGTGACGTCGAGCTCAGCCAGGTGGGCGCCGTGCAGATGCTGCTCCGGTCGGGCAACGTCCTGCTCACCGGCGCCACGGGCCCGGTACGGCTGGAGACCCGCTCGGGTGACATCGAGGTCTCCGAGGCCGCGGGCCCGGTCACCCTCCGCGCCGCCTCCGGTGACATCTCCGCCCGGCGCCTCCGGGGCGACGTGGACGCGGAGGCGAAGTCCGGCAACGTGGTCCTCGAACTGGAGAAGGCCGCCTCGGCCCGGGCGCACGCCTCCAGCGGCGACGTCAGCCTCGTGGTGCCCGCCGGCCGTTACCAGGTCCGCTCCGACGCGGCCTCGGGCGACGCGAACGTCACCGTGGCCGACGACCGGTCGGCGGCGCTCGTCCTCGACGTGAGCACCCGCAGCGGCGACATCAACGTCTCCCAGCGGTGACCTCCTCCGCCACCGGGCCACGCGGCGCCGGCACGGTGACCCGGGGAGCGGCCGTCGAGGGTTGCGACGCCGAGCGTTCCCGTCGGCCGGGAAGCAGTTCCGGCGGCCGGCGGGCGGCCACGTCCTCCACCCAGCCGACGGCCATCGTCACCACGCCGACCAGGGCGAAGACCAGCACCACCCGGATCGCCAGCCCCACCGGGTCCTGGTGCGACCACCCCACCACGTCCACGAGCGGGGTCAGCGCCACCACGAACGGCATGTGCCAGAGGTAGACGGTCAGCGCTCGCCGGTTCAGCACGGTCACGGCCCGCCCGAACACGGGGACGCGGTCGACCCACGCCGCGCCGGCGGGCCCCCGGCCGAGCACGACCAGGACGAACGCGGCCGACCAGAGGGCGTTGCCGAGGTGGATGTCGTTGAGGTCGTACCCCCGGGGGCCGGGGTGCGTGGCGATCCAGGCGCCCCCGGCGGCGGCGAGCACCAGCACCGCCGGGACGAGCACCCGGTTGGCGAGCCGGCGCAGCATCCCCGCGTGGTGGGCGAAGCCGAGCAGCCAGGCGCCGAAGTAGAGACCGAACTCCCGCGCCGGGCCGGGCGCGTCCGCCCACAGGCCCGACTCGATGGCCACGAGCAGGGCGTACGGCGCCAGCAGGGTGGGCAACGGGGCGCGGCGGAACAGCCAGAGGGCCACCGGTGAGGCCAGCACGAACCAGAGGTAGTCCCGCAGGTACCAGATGACGCTCAGGGCCAGCGCGCCCCAGTGGTTGGCCGGCGGATCGGCGACCGGGAGGAGCCAGAGCAGCACCCGGGGCGTGAGCGGCAGCCCCGTGAGCAGCATCGCCGGCACGAACACGGCGGCCAGCACCCACAGCGACGGCAGCAGGCGACGCAGCCGGCGGAGCACGGCGGTCGGACCGGACCGCTCCAGCGAGGCGGCCATCAGCGAGCCGGCCAGCGCGAACATCACCGACATGGCCGGGAACACGAGGGTCAGCGATGCCCAACCGGTTACGTGGTAGACGACGACTCGGACGATGGCCAGGAAGCGGAGCAGGTCGAGGTATCTGTTTCGCATCAGCCTGCATCTGTCTCGGGGGCAGGGGGCGGATGTCTCCTACCCTCCGCCGCGCCGCCGGCAACCGGTTGCACGCCCCGAGCAGACGTGAAACTTCCCATACGCCCGACCGATGCCGATCAGCGCCTCCCCCGTCCGGGGCATCCGGAATCCACCGTCTGACCGGCGGCGATCAGCCGGACGGCGGCGCAGGCCGCCGTCCGGCTGATGGTGGTACGGGGTGTCAGAACCCGAGCTTGCGCAGCTGCTTCGGGTCGCGCTGCCAGTCCTTCGCCACCCGGACGTGCAGGTCGAGGAAGACCCGGCTGCCGAGCAGCTCCTCGATCTGCTTGCGGGCGGTGGTGCCGACTTCCCGGAGTCGGCTGCCCCGGTGGCCGATCATGATCGCTTTCTGGCTGGGCCGCTCGACGTACAGGTCGGCGTAGATCCGCATGAGCTGCCCCTCCGGGATCATCTCCTCGACCACCACGGCGATGGAGTGCGGCAGCTCGTCGCGGACCCCCTCCAGCGCCGCCTCCCGGATCAGCTCGGCGACCAGCACCTGCTCCGGGTCGTCGGTGAGCATGTCGTCCGGGTAGAGCTGGGGGGACACCGGCAGGTAGCCGGTCATCACGTCGACAAGCGTGTCGACCTGGTGCCCGGAGACGGCGCTCACCGGCACCACGTCCGCGAACTCGGCCAGCTCGCTCACGGCGAGGAGCTGCTCGGCGAGGCGCTTGCGGTCCACCAGGTCGGTCTTGGTGACGACGGCGAGCACGGTGGCCTTCAGCTCGCCCAGCTCGCCGCTGATGAACCGGTCGCCCCGCCCGATCGGCTCGTCGGCCGGGATGCACAGGCCGATGACGTCGACCTCGCTCCAGGTCTGCCGGACCAGGTCGTTGAGGCGCTCACCGAGCAGCGTACGGGGACGGTGCAGGCCCGGCGTGTCGACGAGGACGAGCTGCGACTCGGGCCGGTGCAGGACGGCCCGGATGACGTGCCGGGTGGTCTGCGGCTTGTTCGAGGTGATCGCGATCTTCTGGCCGACGATCGCGTTGGTCAGCGTCGACTTGCCGGCGTTGGGCCGCCCCACGAAGCAGGCGAAGCCCGCCCGGTAGGGGCGTTCCTCCGGGCCGCGCGCGGCGGTCACTCCGTCACCGTGCCGAGGACGGTGCCGTCCGGCGCCGCGACGTGGATCGGCGCGTCGGCGGAGAGGTCCCGCACCGCCGCGTGCCCGGCCCCGTCCAGCGTCGACGCCTCGGTCACCACGGCGGCCGCCTCGAGCCGCGTCGCGCCGGCGGCCGCCGCCGAGGCGACGGCCAGTTGGAGTGCGCTGAGCACCAGCGACGGCAGCGCCACACTGGCCGCCGCGTACGTCCGGCCGTCCTGGTCACGGACCGCCGCTCCCTCCACGGCGCCGACCCGGCCCCGCGCGCCGCGGGCCAGGACGATTAGCTTGCCGTCCTCGGCGCTCAGCTCGGCGGGTGCGGACGGCGTGGGCCGCGGGGCGGGCACGGCGGGCGACTCAGGCATCGGCGGGTTGCCTCTCCTCGGTGCGGTTGGGGTTGCCCCGCGACTCGGCGTGCTCGCCGCGCCCCGGGTGCTCGTGCTCGTCGGCCGGCTCGACGCGGCTCACGAGCACGGTGTCGATCCGGTTGCGCCGGCCGGTGGTGCCCTCGGCGATGAGCCGGAGGCCGGCCACCTCGACGCGCGCGCCGGGGATCGGCACCCGGCCGAGCGACTGGGCCAGCAGGCCACCGACCGTCTCCACCTCGTCGGTGGGCAGCTCGGTGTCGAACAGCTCGCCGAGGTCCTCGACCGGAAGCCGGGCGGTGACGCGCACCGACCCGTCCTCCAGGCGTTCGACCGGCGGGCGCTCGACATCGTACTCGTCGGTGATCTCGCCGACGATCTCCTCGAGGATGTCCTCGATGGTGACCAGGCCGCCGGTGCCGCCGTACTCGTCGACGACGATGACGAGGTGGTTGCGGGCCGCCTGCATCTCGGAGAGCAGGTCGTCCACGGGCTTGGACTCCGGGACGAAGGTGGCCGGCCGCATGAGCCCGGCGACGGGGAGCTGCTCGGCGGCCGGGTCGCCGCCGCGTACGCGCCGGATCAGGTCCTTGAGGTAGAGCACGCCCAGCACGTCGTCGACGCTCTCGCCGATCACCGGAATCCGGGAGAAACCGGACCGCAGGAAGAGCGCGAGCGCCTGGGAGAGCGTCTTGCCCTCCTCGATCCACACCATCTCCGTACGCGGGACCATCACCTCGCGGGCGATGGTGTCGCCGAGGGCGAAGACGGAGTGGATCATCTGCCGCTCGCCGTGCTCCACGACGCCGCGCTGCTCGGCCAGGTCGACCAGCTCGCGCAGCTCGACCTGGGTGGCGAACGGGCCCTCCCGGAAGCCACGGCCCGGGGTCACCGCGTTGCCGATGAGGATGAGCAGCGAGGCGAGCGGGTTGAGCGCGCGCCCCAGCCAGCGGACCAGCGGCGCCACCGCCCGGCCCACCGGGTAGGCGTGCTGCCGGCCCAGCGTGCGGGGCGCGACCCCGACCACCACGAAGCTGACCACGGTCATCGCGCCGGCGGTCACGAGCGCCGCCCGCCAGCCCGCGCCGAACGTGTCGACCGCGACCAGGGCCACCAGCGTGGTGGCCGTCAGCTCGGCGAGCAGCCGCAGCAGCAGGAGCAGGTTGAGGTGCCGGACCACGTCGCCGGCGACGGCCTGCAGCGTCCGGGCGCCGCGCGCGCCGTCGCGGGCCAGCTCGGCGGCCCGGGCCGGCGACACGGCAGCGAGCGCCGCCTCGGTCATCGCGATCAGCCCGGCGAGCACGACCAGCCCGGCAGCCACGAAGAGCAACTGCAGGTCCGGCAGGCCGGCGGTCGCGCCGGCTGCGGAGGCCTGGAGAGACATCACTGGGACCGGCTCGACCGCCAGCTGGACAGCAGTCGGGCCTGGAGCGCGAACATCTCCCGCTCCTCCTCAGGCTCGGCGTGGTCGTACCCGAGCAGGTGCAGCACGCCGTGGACGGTGAGCAGGTGCAGCTCGTCGGCGGGCGAGTGGCCGGCCGTCGCCGCCTGCTTCGCCGCCACCTCCGGGCAGAGCACGATGTCACCGAGCAGGGCCGGTTCGCCGCCGGCCGGGGCGCTCTCGCCCGGGCCGTGGTCGACGCTGCCCTCGTCCATGGGGAACGCGAGCACGTCGGTCGGCCCGTCGCCCCCCATCCAGCGGTGGTTGAGCTCGGTCATGTAGTCGACGTCGACCAGCAGCACGGACAGCTCGGCGAGGGGGTTGACCCCCATCTCGTCGAGGGCGTGCCGGGCGACGGCGAGCACGGCGTCGGTGTCGACCTCGACACCGGACTCGTTGGCGATCTCGATGGACAAGTGGATTCCCCTGATCTAGCGGCGCCGGCCGGACCGGCCGCCCTGTGCGGCCCGCCCCGGCACGGCGTGCACGCTCTGCTGGCCCTGCTGGTTCTCCCGCTCGTCCCAGCGGGCGTACGCGTCGACGATCTCCCCGACCAGCCGGTGCCGGACCACGTCGGAACTGGACAGCTGGGCGAAGTGGACGTCCTCGACGTTGGCGAGGATCTCCCGGACCACGCGCAGGCCGCTCGTCGTGCCGCCGGGCAGGTCGACCTGCGTCACGTCACCGGTCACCACGATCTTGGAGCCGAAGCCGAGCCGCGTGAGGAACATCTTCATCTGCTCGGGCGTCGTGTTCTGCGCCTCGTCGAGGATGATGAACGCGTCGTTGAGCGTCCGACCACGCATGTACGCGAGCGGGGCGACCTCGATCGTCCCGGCGGCCATGAGCTTCGGGATCGAGTCCGGGTCGAGCATGTCGTGCAGCGCGTCGTAGAGCGGCCGCAGGTACGGGTCGATCTTCTCGTTGAGGGTGCCGGGCAGGAAGCCCAGCCGCTCACCCGCCTCGACCGCGGGCCGGGTGAGGATGATGCGGTTGACCTGCTTGGCCTGAAGCGCCTGCACGGCCTTCGCCATGGCCAGGTAGGTCTTGCCCGTGCCGGCGGGGCCGATGCCGAAGACGATGGTGTGCGCGTCGATCGCGTCGACGTAGCGCTTCTGACCGAGGGTCTTCGGACGGATGGTGCGGCCGCGCCGGGAGAGGATGTTGAGCGTCAGGACCTCGGCGGGCCGCTCGGCGCTGCCCTGCTCGAGCATGCCGACGGTACGCCGGACGGCGTCAGTGGTCAGGGTCTCGCCTTTCTCGATGAGTTCGAGCAGCTCACTGAAGAGGCGCTCGGCGAGGGCGTTGTCCGCGGGCGCGCCGGAGATCGTGATCTCGTTGCCCCGGACGTGCACGTCACTGTTGACCGAGCGTTCGACGAGTCGCAGGATCTCGTCACCCGCACCGAGCAGGTTGACCATGATCTTGGAGTCGGGGACCGTGATCCTGGTCTGCACCTGGGGCGGGCCGGGAGGTGGGGTGCCGGTCATAGCTCGGGCCGAGGGGCCCTGTGCCACCTGCTCTCGATCTCGGCGCCGGCCCTGGTGGCGCGGCGTGCGGACGTTGCACTCATCGTATCGGTTCAACAGCGGCGGCACCGTGTGCATTTCCTCGGCACGGGCCGGGTTCCACCGGCCGGACGAAGGGGGACGAACCGGGCGGTCCGCCCCCCCCGGTGGCGTCACGCGCCGGCGCGGAAGTCGTACCGGTCGAAGGTCTCCTGGTGGCGGGTGAACCGGTAGGTCGCCCAGTGCATCCGGACCACCGTGCCCTGCTCGTCGCGGGTCAGCCGCAGCAGCTCGCCGACCTCCCGACCGGAGACCGTACGGAACACGTCCGGCCGGTCCGGCACCGGTGCGAACACCGCCGGCGGCTTGCCGGCCGGGTCGCCGGCGCCCCGGGCCCGCAGCGCCCCGTCGTGCCACGAGAAGACGTACTCGAAGCCCTCCCCCCACCAGCGGCCGAGCAGCCCCCGCACGGACGCGGGCGCGGGCGGGCCCGGCCGCCACGGGTCGATGTCGGCCGGGTCGTGCTCGACCGCCGCGGCGAGCAGCCGGTGCGGCAGGTCGAGGGCCTCCGCCGCGGTGCCGGAGGAGACGAGCACGGCGCAGCCCATGGCGGCGGCCGTGCCGTCCCCGCCGCGCCGCCCGTAGACCCCGGCCAGGAAGCCCGGCATGGCGCCGTCGTGCCCCACGTGCACCACGCGCTCGCCCTGCGGGACCAGGATCAGGCCGAGCCCGAAGCCGCCGGACCAGAGCGTCTCGTCGGTCACCGTCACCGGCCAGCGCATCTCGTCGAGGGTGGCGGGGGCGAGCACCCGGCCGGCCGCGTCGAGCGCCGCGGGATCGGCCAGGAAGGCCGCCCACCGCGCCATGTCGCCGGCGGTGCTCCAGAGCTGGGCGGCCGGGCCGACCGCGCCGAAATCGGTCGGGGGCTCCGGGTGCGCCTCGTCGGAGTACGCGTCCACGAGGAAGCCCGAGGCGGCCCGCCGGCCAGGCGTCACCGTGGTGCGGGTCAGCCCCAGCGGGGTGAGCACCCGATCGGTCAGCACCTCCGCCCAGGTGCCGCCGCGCAGCTCGCCTACGAGTCGGCCGAGCAGCGCCATGCCCAGGTTGGAGTAGTGGTAGCGGCGTCCGGCCGGCAGGACCCGCTCGGCGCGGGCCAGGTCGGCCAGCAGCCGCTCGGCGTCGGGGGCGGCGAGGGTGTCCCAGACGTCGCCGTACGGCTCCCGTTGCAGGCCGGACGTGTGCGAGAGCAGCCGGCGCACGGTCAGCTCGCCGTGCGCCGGCAGGGCCAGGTGCCGGCCGATCGGGTCGTCCAGGTCGAGCAGGCCGTCGTCGCGGCACTGGAGGGTGAGGACGGCCGTGAACGTCTTGGTGACCGAGCCGATCCGGAACCGGGTCTCGGGGTCGAGCGCCGTGTCGTTGCCGGTGCCGCCGACCGTGCACGTCCACAGCGGCCGGTCGGCCCGGTGCAGGGCCGCCGAGACGGCCGGAATCCGGGCCTGCGCCTGCACCTGGCGGACCATGCGGTCCAGCCGGTCCGCCGCGCTCACGCGACGGTCCGGGTCAGCATGGGGCCGAGCGGCGCGCCACCGAGCAGGTGGGCGTGCGCGTGGAACACCTCCTGGCCGCCGTACGTCCCGGTGTTGAAGATCAGCCGGAAGCCGTCGCCGAGCAGCCCCTCGTCCTCGGCCACGGCGGCGGCGGTGGCCAGCACCTCACCGGCCAGCGCCGGGTCGCCCTGCGCGAGCGTGGCGACGTCCGCGTAGTGCTCCTTGGGGATCACCATGACGTGCACCGGCGCCTGCGGGGAGATGTCGCGGAAGGCGAGGGTGGTGGGGGTCTCCCGGAGGACGGTGGCCGGGATCTCCCCGGCGACGATGCGGCAGAACAGGCAGTCGGATCCCATCCGGGCATGCTAAGCGCTGGCCCGGGGGCCCGTGGGCGAGGCCGGGCCGCTCGGGCATGATGGCCGGCGTGACTTCACGGGCGGTACTGGTGACGGGTGGCTCGCGCGGCATCGGGCGGGCGGTGGTGAGGGCCTTCGCGGCCGGCGGTGACCGGGTGGCGATCCACCACCGGGACTCGGCGGAGCTGGCCGAGGAGCTGCGGGCGCAGCTGCCGGGCAAGGGGCACCTGGTCGTACGCGCCGACCTCGCCGACCCGGACGCGGTCCAGGCCATGGTGGACGAGGCGGCCGGCCGGCTCGGCGGGCTGGACGTGCTCGTCAACAACGCGGGGGTCTTCGGCCCGGCCGACCCGCCGCACCCGGTCTTCGAGACCAGCTACGAGCAGTGGCGGCAGCGGTGGCGCGAGGTCCTCGACACCAACCTGTTCGGCGCGGCCAACGCCACCTGGTGCGCCGCGCAGCACATGCGCGGGCGGGGCGGCCGGATCGTCAACGTCTCCTCCCGGGGGGCGTTCCGCGGCGAGCCGGCGAACCCGGCGTACGGCGCGAGCAAGGCGGGGATGAACGCCATGGGCCAGTCGCTCGCGGTGGCCCTGGCTCCGTACGGCATCACGGTGGCCACGGTCGCGCCGGGCTTCGTCGAGACCGACATGACCAACGAGCACCTGAAGGCCGAGCGGGGCGCCGCCGTACGGGCGCAGAGCCCCTTCAACCGGATTGCCCGCCCCGAGGAGATCGCCGCCGCGGTGCACTGGCTCGCCTCGCCCGAGGCCGAGTGGGCCTCCGGCACGATCGTCGACCTCAACGGCGCCTCGTACCTGCGCAGCTGACGGCTCAGAATCCGATCGCACTGCCGATCATGCAGTTGTGGTGGGCGGAAGACCCGCCTACGTCCGATTTGGCAGGCACCACAACTGCATGATCGACGGCAGCACGGGGCGCCGAGCCCCGGATCACCAGCGCCCGAGGCGCGTCGAGAGCACGGACAGGGCCGCCACCCCGGCCGTGGACGTGCGCAGCACCGAGTCGCCGAGGCGTACCGGGCGGGCGCCGGCCGCGCCGAAGGCGTCCAGCTCGGCCGGAGCGATGCCGCCCTCCGGGCCGACCACCAGCACGATCTCGCCGACGTCCGGCAGGGCCGCCGTGGCGAGCCGGTCGACGGCCTCCTCGTGCAGCACGAACGCCGCGGCCGCGCCGGCGATCCGGCGGGCCACCCGGTCGGTCGACTCGTCGGGGGCGCCGGCCACCACCGGCAGCCACGCCCGGCGGGCCTGCTTGGCCGCCTCCCGGGCCGTGGCCGCCCACTTCTCCCGGGCCCGTACGCCCCGGTCGCCGCGCCACTGCGCCACCGAACGGGACGCCGCCCAGGGCACGATCTCGTCCACCCCGACCTCGGTCATCGCCTGCACGGCCAGCTCGCCCCGGTCGCCCTTGGCGATGCCCTGCACCACGACGAGCCGCGGGACGGGCGCGTCGACGTACCCCCGGGCGGTGATCGCGAGGTCCAGGCTGCCCCGGCCGACGGCGGTGACCACGGCGGCGGCCGTGCCACCCCGGCCGTCGGCGAGCAGCAACTCCTCGCCCACACGCAGCCGCTGGACGGTGGCCGCGTGGTGGCCCTCGGGCCCGCCGAGCGTCAGGGTGTCGGTGGTGGGCAGCGACTCGACCAGGAACAGCGGGGCGGACACGGTCATCAGGCTAGCCGCCCCGGCATTGGCCGGGACGGCGAGCCGGGCGCGTCTCAGGCGTGGCCGTTGAAGGCGTCACGCATCCGGGAGAAGAAGCCGCCCTGCTTGGTCAGCTCGGCGACCTCCTCGCCCCGGGTCTTCGCGAAGTCGCGCAGCATCCGCTCCTGGTCCGCGTCGAGCTTCGTGGGGGTCCGCACGTCGAGGTGGACGTAGAGGTCGCCCCGACCGGTGCCGCGCAGGTGCGGCACGCCGCGGGCGCGCAGCCGCAGCGTGCTGCCCGGCTGGGTGCCGGCCTTGACGTCGACGGCCTCCTCGCTGTCCAGCGTCTTGATGGTCAGCCGGGTGCCGAGCGCCGCCGCCGTCATCGGCACGGTGACGCGGCAGTGCAGGTCGTCGCCCTTGCGGGAGTACACGTCGTGCGGCCGCTCGTGGATCTCCACGTAGAGGTCGCCGGCGGTGCCGCCGCCCGGGCCCACCTCACCCTGCTGGGCCAGCCGGATCCGCATGCCGTCCTCGACGCCGGCCGGGATCTTCACGGTCAGCGAGCGGCGGGTGCGCACCCGGCCGTCGCCGGCGCAGGTCGGGCAGGGGTGCGGGATGGTGGTGCCGTAGCCCTGGCAGACGGTGCACGGCCGGGCGGAGACCACCTGGCCGAGGAACGTGCGCTGCACCGACTGCACCTCGCCCCGGCCGCCGCACGCCTCGCAGGTGGCGAGGTGCGTGCCGGCGGCCGTGCCGGCGCCCGAGCAGGTGGTGCACAGGACCGCGGTGTCGACCGTGATGGGCGCCTCGACGCCGAACGCCGTCTCGTGCAGGTCCAGTTCGAGACGCAGGATCGCGTCGGCGCCCGGCCGGGTACGCGGGCGCGGCCCCCGCGCGCCGCCGGCCGCCCCGCCGAAGAAGGCGTCCATGATGTCCTGGAACCCGACGAACGGGCCGGCGCCGCCGGGACCACCCGGGCCGCCCGCGCCCCCGCCGCCCGGGGCGAGCGGGTCGCCGCCCAGGTCGACGATCTGCCGTTTCCGGTCGTCCGAGAGGACCTCGTACGCGGCGTTGATGTCCTTGAACTTCTCCTGGGCCTCCGGGTCCGGATTGACGTCCGGGTGGAACTGGCGCGCCAGCTTGCGGTAGGCGCGCTTGATCTCGTCGTCGGAGGCGTCCCGGCTCACGCCGAGAATGCCGTAGTAGTCCCTGGCCACTGCGTTCCGTGTCCTCATGTTCGTCTCGCGTTGCGCCGGCCGCCGGCCGGGACGGCCGTCGGTGCTGCCTGGTCAGTTCTGGGCCAGCAGGTCGCCCACGTAGCGTGCCACGGCCCTCACCGTGGCGATGGTGCCGGGGTAGTCCATCCGGGTCGGCCCGAGCACGCCGAGGCCACCCACGATGGTGGCGCCCGGCCCGTAGCCGGTGCTCACCACCGAGGCGGCGCGGAGGTTGTCGATCTCGTTCTCGTCGCCGATGCGGACCCGCGTGGTGCTCGGCTCGACCTCGCCGATGAGCTTGAGCAGTACGACCTCCTCCTCGAGCGCCTCGAGGATCGGTCGCAGCGAGCCCTGGAAGTCGAGGAGGCCGCCGCGGGTGAGGTTGGCCGTGCCGGCCAACGCGATCCGCTCCTCGTGCCGCTCGACGAGGGTCTCCAGCAGCACGCTGGCGAGGGTGGCCATGGCGGCGCGCCGGTCGGGGGTCGCCTCGTCGACCAGCGCCTGCACGAGCGGCGGCGTGTCCGACAGCCGGGTGCCGACCAGCTTCTCGTTGACCACCCGGCGCAGGTCGGTGACGTCGTCGGCGGGGATCGGCGCGGGCATCTCGACCAGCCGCTGCTCGACCCGCCCGGTGTCGGCGATCATCACGAGCATCAGGCGAGTGGTGGAGATCGGCACCAGCTCCAGGTGCCGGACGGAGGAGCGGGCCAGGCTCGGGTACTGCACGACGGCGACCTGCCGGGTCAGCTGGGCCAGCAGGCGGACCGTGCGGTGCACCACGTCGTCCAGGTCGACGGCGCCGACCAGGAAGCGCTCGATGGCACGGCGCTCGGCGGGGCTGAGCGGCTTCACCCGGGACAGCCGGTCGACGAACAGCCGGTAGCCGCGGTCGGTGGGCACCCGACCGGCGCTGGTGTGCGGCTGCCGGATGTAGCCTTCCTCCTCGAGCACCGCCATGTCGTTGCGGACCGTCGCCGGAGAGACCCCGAGCTGGTGCCGCTCGACGAGCGCGCGGCTGCCGACCGGCTCCTGCGTGGCGACGTAGTCCTCCACGATCGCGCGGAGCACGGCGAGCTTACGGTCGTCGAGACCCATCCTCCCCACCTCCTACGCGCGTCGGCCCCCGGCGCTCGGCACCGCGGGCGGGCGTTCCTGGCACTCGACTGTAGCGAGTGCCAGTCTACGTCGGCGGGCCCGCCGACGCGATGATCAACGACGGACGACCGGTGCGGCACGGTCCACGTCACCGCCGCCCGGGCGCCGCCGCCCGGCCGAAAGGCGCCGCGGGACGGGGCCCGAGCGGGTCGCCCATGGACGGCCGATCGGCCCCACTGGCCCGTCGGGCTCGCTCTGGCGTGACGTTGCCGGCGGCCCCTACCGTGACGTGCATGACTGAACCACCTCGCCCTCCCGGCACGGGTGAACCCGGCGGTCCGCCGCCGGAGCCGACCCCGCCGCCGGCCGCACCCGGCCCGTCCGCCACGGACGAGCCCCCCACCGCACCACTGTCCGGGGCCGCCGACCCGGGTGGCTATCCCCCGCCCGGGGGCTATCCGCCACCCGCCGGTGGCCAGGGGTCGCCGGGCGGCTACCCGCCCCCAGGTGGTGGCGTCCCGCCGGGGGGCTACCCGCCGCCCGGCGTCGGGTATCCGACCGGCGGCTACGGCCCGGCCGGCGGCAACGACGACAAGACCTGGGCCCTGGTCGCCCACTTCGGCGGCGCCGCGGGCATGTTCCTCAGCGGCGGCGTGCTCGGCTGGATCGCCCCGCTGGTGGCCATGCTGGCTCGGGGCAGCCAGTCGCCGGCCGTCCGGGCGCACGCCGTGGCGGCGCTCAACTTCCAGCTCGTCTGGTCGATCGTCGGGCTGGTCGGCTGGGTGCTCGCCTGCATCCTGATCGGTTTCGTGGCGGTCGGCGCGGCGGTCATCATCGGCACCGTGTTCGGCATCATCGCCGGGGTCAAGGCCAACGAGGGCACCCCGTACCGCTACCCGATGTCGGCGAACCTCATCAAGTGACCCGGCCGGCCGCTCCCCCGGCCGGTCGGGCACCGCTAGGGCAGCAGGTCGCGCACCACGGCGTCGGCGAGCAGCCGGCCGCGCAGGGTGAGCACGGCTCGGCCCGCCGCGTACGCCGCCGCGTCCAGCAACCCGTCCGCGAGCGCGCGCCCGGCGCCCGCGCGGCCCGCCGCGTCCAGCACGTCCAGGGGCAGGCCGGAGGCGAGCCGCAGACGCAGCATGACGTCCTCCGTGTGGGCCTCGTCGGCGGTCAGCACCTCCCGGGCCAGGCCCGGTGACCGATCCGCGGCGAGGCGCTCGGCGTACGCCGTGGGGTGCTTGACGTTCCACCAGCGCACGCCGCCGACGTGGCTGTGCGCCCCCGGCCCGAGCCCCCACCAGTCGCCGCCGGCCCAGTAGAGCAGGTTGTGGCGGCAGCGGGCGGCGGGCGTACGCGCCCAGTTGGAGACCTCGTACCAGGAGAAGCCGGCCGCGCCGAGCGCGGCCTCCGCGGCCAGGTAGCGGTCGGCCGCCACGTCGTCGTCGGGGTACGGCAGTTCGCCGCGGCGCATCCGGGCGGCGAGCCGGGTGCCGTCCTCAACGATGAGGGCGTACGCGCTCACGTGGTCGGCCCCGGCCGCCACGACCTCGTCCAGCGACCGGGCGAAGTCCTCGGCGCTCTCCCCCGGCGTGCCGTAGATCAGGTCGAGGTTGACGTGGTCGAATCCCGCCTCGCGCGCCTCCCGTGCGGCGGCCGCGGCCCGGCCGGCGCTGTGCCGCCGGTCGAGGATCGCCAGCACCCCGGGCGCGGCCGACTGCATGCCCAGCGAGATCCGGGTGTAGCCGGCCGCCCGCAGCGCCTTGAGCGACTCGGGCGTGACCGACTCCGGGTTGGCCTCGGTCGTCACCTCGACGTCGGCGGCGAGGCCCCAGGTGCGGTCGACGGCGTCCAGGATCCGGGCCAAATCGTCGGCGGGGAGCAGGGTCGGCGTGCCGCCGCCGACGAACACCGTGTCCACCCGCCGCGGCGGGGCGTCGCCGAGGACCCGGGCGGCGAGCCGCAGCTCGGCCAGCACGGTGTCCGCGTACGCCTCGCGGGTGGCGCCGCCGCCCAGCTCCGCCGACGTGTACGTGTTGAAGTCGCAGTAGCCGCAGCGGCTGGCGCAGAAGGGCACGTGGACGTACACGCCGAAGCCACGCGCGCCGACCTCGCGGGTCGCGGCGGCGGGCAGCGCGCCGTCGGTGGGGACGGGTTCGCCTTCTGGAAGGACGCCGGGCATGGCCACTAGTGTGCCCGGCATGACCTCTCCCGACGCGCTCGTGCGGGTCGCCACGGCCCGCGGGGTGACCACCCTCACCCTGGACAGCCCGCACAACCGCAACGCGCTCTCCACCCCGCTGATGACGCAGCTGCTCGCCGGCCTGGCCGCCGCGGTCGCCGACGACACGGTCCGGGTGATCGTGCTCGACCACACCGGCCCCGTCTTCTGCTCCGGCGCGGACCTCAAGGAGACCGCCGCGGCGTACGCGAGTGGGACGGTGCCGGCCGGAATGCTCGGTGACGTGCTGGCCGCCGTCTGGGAGTGCCCGAAGCCGGTGGTGGCCCGTGTCGCCGGCCCGGCCCGCGCCGGCGGCCTCGGGCTGATCGCCGCGGCCGACGTGGCGGTCTGCGCCGAGGAGGCCACGTTCGCCTTCACCGAGGTGCGCATCGGGGTGATCCCCGCGGTGATCTCCGCGACCGTGCTGCCCCGGCTGCACCCGCGGGCGGCGGCCGAGCTGTACCTGACCGGGGACACCTTCGACGGCCGGCGGGCCGCCGAGATCGGCCTCGTCACGGCGGCGGTGCCCGCGGACGCGCTGGACGCGGCCGTGGAGCGGTACTGCGGGTCGCTGGTCCGGGGCGCGCCCGGCGCGCTCGCCGGCGCGAAGCAGCTGCTGCGTCGCCCGGCCGCCGCCGACCTGCGGGCCGAGATCGCCGAGCTGGCCGCGCTGTCGACCGGCTACTTCCTCTCCGACGAGGGGCGGGAGGGGGTGCTGGCGTTCCGGGAGAAGCGGGACGCGAGCTGGGTGCCCGCCCGGTAGCCCGTTTTCCGGCCCGGGCGCCGGGAACCCGGCGGCGACCTGCGGTTGGAGGCTTCCCGGGAGCCCGGTGACGAACCGGAGGGGGCGGCGGAAAACGGTCGGACGGCCCGGACGGGCCGACGGGGGACGTACGCTTGTCGAACTGTCTCACAGGGGGTGTGGGTGCGAACTCGGACTGTCGTGGCGGGCGGTGTCGTCCTCGTCCTGCTCGCCGTCGTCGGTGTCCTGGTCCTCGTCCGACGGATCGGCGGCGAGCTTCGCCTGCCGCTCGCCAGCCGGACCTGCACGGTGCAGGCCGACGGTCGGGTGGTGCTGGACGCCGACCAGATGGCCAACGCCGCGACCGTCGCGGCGATCGGCGCCCAGCAGGGCCTGCCGGAGCGGGCCGTGGTGGTGGCGCTGGCCACCGCGTACCAGGAGTCCGGCCTTCGCAACCTGCCCGACGGCGACCGGGACTCGGTCGGCCTGTTCCAGCAGCGACCGAGCCAGGGCTGGGGCACCCCGGACGAGATCCGTGACCCGCGGTACGCGGCCAAGCGGTTCTACGCCGCGTTGAAGAAGGTCCGCGGCTGGGAGCGGATGCGGATCACCGACGCCGCCCAGCGGGTGCAGCGTTCCGCGTTCCCCGAGGCGTACCAGAAGTGGGCCGACGAGTCCGCGGTGCTCAGCAGGGCGCTGCTCGGCGACGTGACCGGTGCGGTGGCCTGCACGGTCGGCGGCACCCCCGTGATGCGGGGCGAGGCGGCCGCCGCCGCGCTGACGAGGAGCCTGGCGCTCGACTGGGGCGTCGCCGGCAGCGCCGTGCCCGCCGAGCTGACGGGGCTCACCCTGGCCGCGTCCGACCAGCGCAACGGCTGGCGGTACGCGCACTGGCTGGTCTCGCACGCCCAGGACCACGGCGTCAAGCGGGTGCGCTTCGAGGGCCTGGAGTGGACCGCCCGCGACGGCACCTGGACCGAGGTGGCCGGCGACCCGCAGGGAGCCAGCCGCGTCGTGGCCGAGGTCTTCGCCGACGGCTGAGCCGCAGCGACCCGGATCTCCTGACCGTCAGTAGCCGCACAAACCGGCAAACCATCCCAGGTCGCGCCGTTTTCGCGTTGGCCGTGACCGCCCGTGACCGCTCCGCTGCCGATGGTTCCGGTACGGCCCGTACCCGCCAATCGCCCTTCCCCTACCCCCGGCCCGGCGCGTTACGATCGGCGGCCTGTGCCAGACATGGCTTCGCCTCATGGGGAGGGGTACGACGTGGCGTTCGACTACGGCGACCGGACCGGTTACGAACCGATCAGTGACACTGACCGCAAGGAGTTCCACGAGCAGGGCTTCCTCCTGCTGCGCAATGTCCTGACCGAGGACCACCGGGCGGCCCTGGAGGCGGCGGTCGACCGCGTCTACGCCGAGGAGAAGGCCAAGGGCAACACCACCAAGGACGGAACCCTGCACCTGCTGGGCTTCCTCGAGCGGGACGAGCTCTTCGGCGAGCTGCTCACCCACCCCATCGCCTTCCCGTACATGTGGGGCCTGGCCGGCTGGAACATCTACACGCACCACAACCACCTGGACGTGACCCCGCCGGCGCTGGAGCCGGAGAAGCCGTACTGGGGCTGGCACCAGGACGGGTACCGGCAGAACTCCGACCCGGAGACCATGGACCCGAACCTGCCGCGCCCCATGTTCTCGCTCAAGGTCGCGTACGTGCTCTCCGACCTGTCGGAGAAGGGCCGTGGCGCCACCAAGGTCATCCCGGGCAGCCACCTGTGGAACTCGCTGCCCCGGCCCAAGGACCTGACGGTGCACAACCCCGACCCGGAGGGCACGGTGGAGATCACCGCCAACCCGGGCGACGCGTTCATCTTCGACCGCCGGCAGTGGCACTCCCGCTCCACCAACCTGTCGAACATCACGCGGAAGATGCTGTTCGTGGGCTACACCTACCGGTGGATCCGCCCGTTGGACGAGCTGCACCCCGACAAGAACGGCGAGTGGTACCGCAACCGGACGCCGGTGCAGCGCCAGCTCCTCGGTGAGGGCACCCACACCGCGAACTACTGGGGCATCAACTGGGACGGCTACGTCGACGACGAGATCCCGCTGCGCAAGGAGCTCAAGGAGCGCGGTCTTCTCGACCGCAGCATCCCCTGGCTGCGCTGACCTCGTAGGGAAGGGCCCCGCTGCCGCCGCCTCGCGCGGGGCAGGGGGCCCTTTGCCACATCCGCCGACGGCCGCCGCCGCTCAGCGGACGGCGAGCCGGCGGCGTGCCTTTTCCCGGATCCCCTCCGGCAGGTCGGGCGCGTCGAGCAACCGGGGCAGCAGCGCCGGCTCGAGGTTGAGGGCCCGGAACACCTCGCCGATCGTCACCCCGTGCGCGGGCCGGTCGACCACCTGCACCGGGTCGCCCGGGCCGACCTCGCCCTCGCGCAGCACCCGCAGGTACGCGCCGGGCAGCGCGCGGGCCGTGAAGCGCTTGATCAGGTCGGGCATGCCCCAGAAGCCGGCGAAGGTGGTGCACGGCGTGCGCGGCTTGGTCACCTGGAGCACCGCGGACCCGATCTGCCACTGCTCGCCGATCACGGCCCCCGTCACGTCCACCGCGTACGTGGTGAGGTTCTCGCCGAAGCCCCCGGGCCGCAGGTCACGGCCCAGCTCGGCGGCCCACCAGCCGGCGTCCTCCTCCGCGTAGGCGTAGACCGCCTGGTCCGGACCACCGTGGTGGGCGCGCTCACCGATGAAGTCGCCGACCACGCCGTCGACGCCGAACAGCACCGGGCCGTCCACCGGCCGCTTGTCGATGCCGGTGCGGCCGCTCGCGTCGCCGGCCCACTCCGCCTCGGTGACCACGCCGAGGTTCACCGCCACCACCCTGCCCGTCATGGCGGTCAGCGTAGTCGTCCGGCCGGGGCCGTGAACAGCGCGAAAGATCACCGCAACGGCGCCGGCGGCCGCGACGTCAGCCCTTCAGGACGCCGGCGCCCGCGACGTCGGCCCTTCAGGACGCCGGCGCCCGCGACGTCAGCCCTTCACGGCGCCGGCGACCAGCCCGGAGACCATCCGCCGCTGCACCAGCAGGAAGAAGACGATCACCGGCAGGGTGAACAGTGTGGACGCCGCCATGACGGGACCCCAGGCGGTGTCGTCGCGTCCGTTGAAGAACGCCATGGCCACCGGCAGGGTGTAGCGGTCCTGGTCGTTGATGAATGTGAGCGCGAAGATCAGCTCGTTCCAGGCCGTGATGAAGGAGAAGATGCTGGTGGCGACCAGCCCCGGGGCGACCAGCGGAAAGAGGATCCGCCGGAAGGTCTGCGCCCGGCTCGCGCCGTCGATGGCCGCCGCCTCCTCCAACTCCTTCGGCACCGCGGCCACGAAGCCGCGCAGCATCCAGACCGCGAACGGCAGCGAGAAGCCGAGGTAGGTGAGGATGAGGCTGGGCAGGGTGTTGTAGAGCCCCAGCCGCTGGATCATCAGGAACAGGGGGATGACGAGGGCCTCCAGCGGGATCATCTGCACCACGAGCAGCATGATCAGGAAGCTGGTGCGCAGCCGGAACCGGAACCGGGCCACCGCGGTGGCGGCCAGGAGCGCCACCAGGCCGCTGAGCAGCACCGTGGCGACGGCGACGATTGCGCTGTTGAGGAAGAAGTCGGCGAAGGTCACGCCGGGGATCAGGTTGCCGGTCAGGATGTCCCGGTAGTGGTCGAGCGTGGGGTGCGCCGGCACCGGCTGCGGCGTGGCCGAGAAGATCTCCCGGTTCGGCTTCAGCGACGTGGCGATCATCCAGTAGACCGGGAAGGCCGCGAAGAGCGCCACCAGCAGCCCCGCGCCGTTGAGCGCGACCTTCTTCACGACCCGTCCTCCTGCTTGAGCACCATCCGCACGTAGAAGCCGGTCACCACGAGCAGGATCACGGTGAGGATCACCGCGATGGCCGCGCCGAGCCCGTACTTCGGCGGGGGCGAGAACGCCTCGGCGTACGAGTAGATGGAGAGCATGAACGTGGGCCGGTCCTGGGTGCCGCCGGACAGCACGAACTGCTGGGTGAACACCTTGAAGTCCCAGATCGTGGAGAGCACGATCAGGATCCCGAAGACCGGGCGCAGGAGCGGGAAGGTGATCCGCCAGAACACCCGCCACGGCCCCGCTCCGTCCACCCGGGCCGCCTCGTGCAGCTCGCTCGGCACGCTCTTCAACCCGGCCAGCACGCTGACCGCGATGAACGGGAACGAGTGCCAGACCACCACGAGGGTCAGGATCGAGAAGAACAGCAGCGGCGAGTTGAACCAGCCGTAGCCCGTCCAGTCGGTACGCCCGAACAGCGCCTGCGACATCCCGTCGGGCAGCGCGTTGAACAACCAGGTGGCCAGGCCGCTCGTGTCGTCGAAGATCCACTTCCAGACGATCGTGCCGGTGAGCGCCGGGGTGGCCCAGGCGAGCATCACGCAACTGGCCACGAAGGTGGCCATCCTGCGGCCGAGCCGGTTGAGCAGCAGCCCCACCAGAGTGCCCACGATCATGGTGAGCACGACGTTGGCCACCGCGAACAGCACGGTGTTGCGCAGGACCGTCCAGAAGAACGGGTCGCCGAGGATCTGCGTGTAGTTCCCGAGCCCCGCCCACGGCCACTCGCGGTCGCCGCGCAACTGGCGGACGTTGTTGAGCCGGTAGAACGACATGACGACCACCTGGCCGAGGGGCCAGAGCAGCAGCACGCCGACGACGACGACGCAGGGTAGGAGCAGCAGGTAGGGCAGGCGGTCGACCGGGCGACGCCGCCGCGCGGGGATCTCCCGAGCGGCGGGCGTCTCCGGCGCCTCGGTCAGCGTGGTCACTTGGCGTTGAGGATGCTTTCCATCTCCGCGGCCGCGTCGGCGGTGGCCTTCTCGACCGTCTTTTGACCCTTCATGACCGAGCTGTTCATCGCCTGGGTCACCGTCTTGGTGCGGCTGACCTCCACCCACTTCGGGGTGAGCGGCGTGACCTTCGTGTTCTGCATCGTGGTCGCGAACGCCGACATGATCTTGTCATTGGCGTACTTGTTGCCGCCAACGAGATCCCGGTAGACGGGAAAGAAGCCGAGGCTGTCGGCGAACGTCTGCGCGTTCTTCTTGTTTGCGAGCACCGTCAGGTAGTCCCAGGCGAGGTCCTGCCGCTCGCTGTCCTTCCAGACGGCGAGGTCCGAGCCGCCCGCGAAGCCGGGCGCCGCCTTGCCGTCCGGGCCGGGGATCGGGAACGTGCCCCACACCTTCTCGATCTCCGGGTTGTCCTTCTTGATGGCGCCCTGCTGCCAACTGCCGGCGAAGGCCATGGCCGCCTTGCCCGTGGCGAACTGGGTGCGCGCGTCGATCTCGTTCCAACCGGCCGCCGCGGGCGGGGCGACCTTGTGGACGGTCACGAGGTCCGTCCAGAACTTGACGGCCCGCTGCGCCTCGGGGCTGGTGTAGCCGGACTTCCAGGCGCCGTTCTGCTGCGTGGCGATCTCGCCGCCCGCCCCCCAGAGGAAGGAGTAGAAGGGCAACTCGGAGTTGCCCGGCACGGCGATGCCGTACGTGTTCGGCTTCTTGGCCTGCACCGTCTTGGCGACGGTGACCAGCTCGTCCCAGGTCGTCGGCGGCTTCACGCCCGCCTCGGCGAACCAGTCCGTGCGGTAGAAGATGGCCCGCACACCGGCGTACCACGGCACGCCGTACTGCTTGCCGTCGAGCTGCGCGTTCCTCACCAGGTCGGGAAGGATGTCCTTGCCGTCGGCCCAGCCGTTCATCCGGCCGGTCAGGTCGGCGAGGGCCTCCTGCGCCGCCCAGCCCTGCGTCTCGGTGTTGCCCAGCTCGGTGACGTCCGGCCCCTCACCGCCGGCGAGTGCGGCCTGGAACTTCTTCGGCGCCTCGAGCCACGGGATGTACTGCACCACCACGTCGGTGCCGGGGTGCTTCTGCTTGAACTCGGCCTCGACGCCGTCGAGGAACGCGTTCTGGGCGTCGCCCCCCTCGCCCATCATCCAGACCGTCAGCTTGCTCGTGTCGGCCGCGTCGTCGTCGCCGGAGCCGCCGCAACCGGTCAGCACCATCGCGGCCGAAGCCACCAAGGCGGTGACCGGGGCCAGCCGCTTCCACCTGTTCACGCCACATCTCCCCTCGCGCCGCCTGGCACTAACCTTCTCCGCCGCACCTTAGTAGGAAAAAATCCTTTACGACAGTGGGCGATCGGGACGGGGCGACGCGACCGTACCGCAGGCCGGGGTCGCGAGGCAGGGGGCAGCGGGCGCGAAATCGTGCCGTATCCCGACGAAGGGGCGCCCGGCCGAACGGCCGGGCGCCCCTTCGCGAATCCGATGGATTAATTACCGGTAGGTGACGCTGCGGCGGCGCCCCACGCCGGCGACGAGGGCCACCGCGATGGCGGCCAGCACGACCTGCACCAGCAGCTCGCCCCAGTCGATACCCTCGGTCTCGGTCGCGATGCCCACCGCCCGCGCCAGCACCGTGCCGAGAAGCGCGGCACCGACACCGATCAGCATGTGCAGCCACATCGGCATGTTCTGCCGGCCGGGGACGACCAGACGGCCGAGCGCCCCGACGATCAGACCAACGATGAGCGCGGTGATGATGCCCCAAACGGTCAGCTCCACGGTCGCCCTCCTCAGTAGTACGTCGTTTCCTGTACGACGGGAAGGTTCCCGATCGGCCGATCCGCCAAACCGACTTACCGGGGCACCGTTTGCGAACGTCTCGTTACCAGTGCGTTCCGCGCCGAACCGGGCAGACGCCGAACGGGCGCCCGACCTCTCGGTCGGACGCCCGTTTCGGCAGTGCGGTAGCCGGCCGCAGGCCGGCCGTCATCACCGGGTGACGCTGCGGCGGCGTCCCACGCCGGCCACCAGGGCCACCGCGATGGCGGCCAGTACGACCTGCACCAGCAGCTCGCCCCAGTCGATACCCTCGGTCTCGGTCGCGATGCCCACCGCCCGCGCCAGCACCGTGCCGAGAAGCGCGGCGCCCACACCGATCAGCATGTGCAGCCACATCGGCATGTCCTGCCGGCCCGGGACGACCAGACGGCCCAGCGCCCCGACGATCAGACCAACGATGAGCGCGGTGATGATGCCCCAAACGGTCAGCTCCACGGTCGCCCTCCTTCAAGAATGTGTCACACGTTGTGTGTGCTTCCTGTCGTGGCCGCTAAGTTCCCGAGCCGTCGAAAAACCAAACCGGCACCCGGAGGGAAACGTCGTCGTACGCCGATGTCCCGCCACTCCGCCGGTCCCACCGGGGCACCGTCCACGCAGGTCAGGCCGGGTGGCGACGGACCTTCGGGCGGCCCGGCGCGGCGGAAGAATTCCTTCAGGCCCGCCCCCGGGTACGCGGCGACGGCCGGCCCCGCCGGGGCCGGGACGAGTCGTCCCGCCCCCGGCCGGGACCGGCCGTCGGCGTGGTGGTTACTTCTTTCCGGCGGGCTTGGCGTCGGCGGAGTCGGAGGAGAGCGCAGCGATGAAGGCCTCCTGCGGGACCTCCACGCGGCCCACCATCTTCATCCGCTTCTTGCCCTCCTTCTGCTTCTCCAGCAGCTTGCGCTTACGGCTGATGTCGCCGCCGTAGCACTTCGCGAGCACGTCCTTGCGGATCGCCCGGATCGTCTCCCGGGCGATGACCCGGCTGCCGATCGCCGCCTGGATGGGCACCTCGAACTGCTGGCGCGGGATGAGGTTGCGCAGCTTCGCGGCGATCGAGACGCCGTAGTTGTACGCCTTGTCCTTGTGCACGATGGCGCTGAACGCGTCCACCGGCTCACCGTGCAGGAGGATGTCCACCTTGACCAGATCGGACGCCTGCTCGCCCGACGGCTCGTAGTCGAGCGAGGCGTAACCCTTGGTCCGGCTCTTCAACTGGTCGAAGAAGTCGAAGATGATCTCGGCGAGCGGCAGCGTGTAACGCAGCTCCACCCGGTCGGCCGACAGGTAGTCCATGCCGAGCAGGTTGCCCCGCCGCCCCTGGCAGAGCTCCATCACCGCCCCGACGTAGTCGTTCGGGGTCAGCACGGTGGCCCGCACGGTCGGCTCGTACACCTCGGCGATCTTGCCGGTCGGGTACTCGCTCGGGTTGGTGACCACGATCTCCTGACCGTCGTCCTGCACGGCCCGGTAGACCACGTTGGGCGCCGTCGAGATGAGGTCGAGGTTGAACTCGCGCTCCAGCCGCTCCCGGATGATCTCCAGGTGCAGCAGGCCGAGGAAGCCGCAGCGGAAGCCGAAGCCGAGCGCGCCGGAGGTCTCCGGCTCGTAGGTCAGCGCCGCGTCGTTGAGCTTGAGCTTGTCGAGGGCGTCCCGGAGGTTGGGGTAGTCGGACCCGTCGATCGGGTAGAGGCCCGAGTAGACCATCGGCTTCGGGTCCTTGTAGCCGCCGAGGGCGTCGGTCGCCGGGTTGGCGTTGATGGTGACCGTGTCGCCGACGCGGGACTGCCGGACGTCCTTCACACCGGTGATCAGGTAGCCCACCTCGCCGACGCCGAGCGCGTCGGCCTTCTGCATCTCCGGTGAGATGACACCGATCTCCAGCAGCTCGTGGGTGGCGCCCGTGGACATCATCTTGATCCGGTCGCGGGCGCTGATGCGGCCGTCGACCACCCGCACGTAGGTGACCACACCCCGGTAGACGTCGTACACCGAGTCGAAGATCATGGCGCGGGCGGGCGCATCGGCGTCGCCGACCGGCGGCTGGAACTGCCGGACGATCTCGTCGAGCAGGTGCGGCACGCCCTCGCCGGTCTTGCCCGAGACCCTGATGCAGTCGGCCGGGTCGCCGCCGATCAGGTGGGCCAGCTCCTCGGCGTACTTCTCCGGTTGGGCGGCCGGCAGGTCGATCTTGTTGAGCACCGGGATGATGTGCAGGTCGTTCTCGAGCGCCAGGTAGAGGTTGGCGAGCGTCTGCGCCTCGATCCCCTGCGCCGCGTCGACCAGCAGGATCGCGCCCTCACACGCCGCGAGGGACCGGGACACCTCGTAGGTGAAGTCGACGTGCCCCGGGGTGTCGATCATGTTGAGGACGGCGGTCTCGCCCGCCCGGTCGCCCTCGCGGATCGTCCACGGCATCCGGACGGCCTGGCTCTTGATCGTGATGCCGCGCTCGCGCTCGATGTCCATCCGGTCGAGATACTGGGCGCGCATCTGCCGCGGGTCGACCACACCGGTGAGCTGCAGCATCCGGTCGGCCAGGGTCGACTTCCCGTGGTCGATGTGGGCGATGATGCAGAAGTTCCTGATGCGGCCGGGGTCGGTGGCACCAGGAGCGTTCGCGCCGGAATCGAGCGTCGGTGGCACAGCTGTCCGTTCTGGTCGGCTGACGTGAGCGGGCCGGCGCGACGCCGGCCCCCTCTATGCTCCCACGCCGTCCCGGGCGCGGTCGGATCACTCCTCCGGCGGCTCGACGAAGAGCGCGGCGAGGCGCGGCAGCCGCCGCCGGGCCTCCTCCTCGTCGTCGAAGTCCCAGAAGTCGTTGAGGTCCGGCGTCGCCACCGGGTCACGGTCGGCCGGCAGATCGGTGGCCGTCGCCCGGCGGTACGCCTCCCAGGGCACCGCGAGCATGTCCTCCGACTCGAACTCCTCGCCGGAGAGCGCGGCGGCCCGCACCTGCGGCAGCTCGGCCAGCGAATCCGGGTCGGCGACGGCCTTGGCGAAGACGGCGCGGCCCTGGGCCATGAGCCAGCCGCGGAAGTATTCGAAGCCGTCGTCCGAGGCCCCACCGTTGATGAGGTAGGCCGCGCCCCAGAGGTCCACCGTGTGGCTCGCGGCGAGCACCCGCCGCTGGTGGTGGGCGTAGCCGACGATCTCGGCCGGGTCGCGCTCGGCCAGCAGCGCCACGGCCCGGGCGGCCACCGCCTGGGCCTCTCCCCCACCGCCGGCCCGCGCCTGGTCGATCAACTGCCAGAACTCGTCGGTCCTCATGGCCTCGCAGTCTCGCAGAACGGTGGGCTCGCCGGGATTCGGGACGTCGTCGATGGGCACCACCGCATCCTGCCGACGGGGTACGACACTGGAGGGGTGTGCGCCACCGAAGGAGTGTCGGCCGCCGAGGGCCTGCCCGTCGGCGAGGGCCTGCCCGCCGCCGCCGAGGGAGCGGGCGCTGCCGAGGGCCTGCCCGCCGCCGAGGAAGCGGGCGCTGCCGGGGGCCTGCCCGGCGCCGAGGAAGCGGGCGTCGCGGGCGTGCCCGCCACGCCGCCGCCCTACCACGCGACCGCCGTGCGGCCCGACTGGACCGAGCTGCCGGCCGGCCTGCGGTCCGCCGTCGCGGACCGGCTGGGCGCCCCGGTGACCGGCGCCCGGGTCGCCGGCGCGGGCTTCACCCGGGGCTTTGCCGCCGTGCTGACCACCGCCGACGGCTCGTCCGCCTTCCTCAAGGCGGCCCCGTGGGCCGACCAGCCGCGGCTCGTCGACTGGTACGCCCGGGAGGCCGCCGTCCTCGCCCGGCTCCCGGCCGGGCTGCCGGTCCCCCGCCTGCGCTGGACCGTCACGGCGGCCGGCTGGTACGCGATCTGCCTCGACGCCGTCGACGGCCGCACCCCCCGCCTGCCCTGGCCGCCGGAAGAGCTGGCCGCCACCCTCGCCGGGTACGCCGACCTGGCCGCCGCGCTCGCCGACCCACCGGCCGACCTGCTCGCCCTCGACCCGCCCCGGCTCGCCGACCTGGCCCGGGAGGACATCCTCTGGTGGGGCGAGGTGGCCGCCGGTCGGGAACCGGTCCCGCCCCTGCCCACCGGGCTCGGGGGCCGTCTCCACGAGCTGGTCGCGCTCGAGTCCCGGCTGCCCGGCTACGCGGCCGCCGCCGCGCCGGACGCGCTCATCCACGGCGACCTGCGGCTCGACAACGTCCTGATCGACGCCGGCGGTGGCGCCTGGTTCTGCGACTGGACCTGGCTGTGCCGCGGCCCGGCCTGGTTCGACCTGGCCGGGCTGCTCATCACGGGGTACGCCAGCGGGCTGGACGTCGACCGGCTGTTCGCCGGCCATCCGACGGCCGCCGGCGCACCCGCGGACGCGCTGGACGTGACGCTGGCCGCGCTGGCCGGGTACTTCCTCACGACGGCGGCGGCGACCCCGCCGACCGCCTCGCCGCAGATCCGTCGGCACAACAGGTGGAGCGGCGAGCAGGCGCTGGCCTGGCTGGCCGCCCGCCAGGGCTGGACGTGACGAGGGCCTGCCGGTCGGCTCGACCCTGCCGGGCTGCCGGCGTCCGACGGGCCCGCCCGGGCCGGGCCTCGCGTGCCGAGCGGGTGCCGTTTTGGCTCGTCCGGGGGCGACCTGGTAACCTGAGTTTTCGCGTGACGATGACGCATGCTCGTTGCGCGCACAAGCTGACCAACCCGAGCTATCAAGACGAGGCTGTCGCGTGGCGAACATCAAGTCCCAGATCAAGCGCAACCGGCAGAACGAGAAGCGCCGGCTGCGTAACAAGTCGGTCAAGTCGTCGCTGAAGACCGCCATCCGCAAGTTCCACCAGGCCGCCGAGACCGGCGACGTCGAGCAGGCCACCGCCCTCATGCGGGACGCCTCCCGCAAGCTCGACAAGGCGGTCAGCAAGGGCGTGATCCACGCCAACCAGGCCGCGAACCGCAAGTCGGCGATCGCCAAGCGCGTCGCGTCGTTCTCCGCCTGACCCAGGCGTCGCCAGACCTCGCCGGAAGCCCCCGGGGCGCTGACCCCGGGGGCTTCCGGCTGTCGTCGTCCGCGCCCGTGGCGTGATCCACACCATTCCGGCGATCTAGCGGTGTCCCGGTCCGCCGGATACCGCCACTTCGGCGGAACGGAGTCGATCACCCTCGCCTCGCCGTTCCCCGGCGGGCCCGGGCGGCCGGGTCAGGACGGACGGTCGGGGCGGGGCCGGTCCGCGTTCGTGACGTCGTCGCGGGTGGCCGGACCGGCCGGCTCGGCCGAGACGACGATCCCGGGCACGCTGTGGCTGTTCCACGCCACCCGGGCGCGCCCGACGGCCGGCTCCATCTGGCGGCGGAACCGGTCGCGCTCCTGCTCGGGTACGAGCGCCGCGCTGCGCACCACCACGGCGGCGACCATGTCGTTGAGCTTCACCATGACCGCCACGGCGGCCGGCAGCACCAGCACGGCCCACCAGCTGACCAGTTCGGCGAGCGCGAGCAGCACGGCGAGGGCGACCGCTCCCTCGAAGAAGAGGAAGCAGAGCACGCCGCCCGGGTTGACGAACCGCAGCCCGAGCACCCGCGCGTAGAGCGGGCGGAACTGCTCCTCGTCGGCGGCGAGGGTGGCCCACGCCGTGCGGACCGTTCCGCTCACCGGGCGCCGCCCTGTCGGGCGGCCGCCATCGCGAAGACGGCCCGCTCCAGGGCGTACGCCCGGTCGTCCGAGCCGCCCTTGACCGCGGCGTTGCACTCGGCGGCCGCCTGCATGGCCACGACGAGCCCGTCCGGCGTCCAGCCCCGGCCCTGCCGCTGCGCCCGCTCGATCTTCCACGCCGGCATGCCGAGGCTGCTCGCCAGTTGGTACGGGCTGCCCCGCCCCGCGGACGCGACGCGGGCCACGGTGCGGACGCCGTCGGCGAGGGCATCGGCGATCGGCACCGGGTCGACGCCGACGTGCAGCGCCCAGCGCAGCGCCTCCAGCGCGGCCGGGACGTCACCGACCATGGTGGCGTCCGCCACCGTGAAGCCGCTCACCTCCACCCGGCCCCGGTAGTAGCGAGCCACCGTGTCGGCGCCGATCCGCCCGTCGGTGTCGGCGATCAGCTGGGAGCAGGCGGCGGCGAGCTCGCGGAGGTCGTTGCCGACCGCGGCGATCAGCGCCTCGGCGGCGTCGTCGGTGCACTTGCCGCCGCCGCGGCGGATCTCGTCACGGACGAAGGCGACCCGGTCGCGGTGCCCCTTCAGCTTCGCGGCGGGCACCACCGTCGCCCCGGCCGCCTTCAGCCCGTCCGCGAACGCCTTGCCCTTGGCGCCACCGAGGTGGAGGACGACGAGCTGCACCTCCGGGTCCGGATTCTTCGCGTACGCCAGCAGGGCGGCCGCGAGGTCCTTGCGGGCGTCCTGGCCGGAGCGCAACACCAGCAGTCGCCGGCCACCGAACAGGGACGGGCTGAGCATCTCGGCGATCTCGCCCACCGTGAGCGCGCCGGCCTGGTACTCGCGGACGTCCACATCGGGGTCGACGCTGCGCGCCCGGGCGATGGCTTCACTCACCGCGCGCGTGGCGAGCAGCTCCTCGTCGCCGACAACGAGCAGAATGGGGGCGAGGCTGGCGGGGGTCACGTCGCCCATATTCGCACGGGCCGCAGCGGGATCGTGCCTGCTCACCGGCCGCTGAGGCGGCGGAGCCCGCACTCAGTGCAAATCCCGACATTCATGTCAATCCGTCATGCACTCCCCCAAGTCCGTCCGATGAAAGCGCTCACGGCGCCGCCCCCGGCGGGACGCCCCGGGCCACCACGGCGAGGCCACCGTCGCCGTGCACGGCGGCCACGTCGCCGTCGGTGTCGGTCCGCAGCACCCGCACGCCGTTCCGAGCCAGCCTCGCGAGCAGCGCGGGATGCGGGTGCCCGTACGTGTTTCCGACGCCCACGGGCACCAGGGCGACGGCGGGGCGGACCGCCTCCAGGAACGCCGCGTCCTGATAGGCCGAACCGTGGTGGGCCACCTTGAGCACCTCGGCCCGCAAGGCCTCCGGAGGCGACCGCTCCAGCAGGGCCCGCTGCTCCTCGGACTCCGCGTCGCCGGGCAGCAGGACGCGGACGCCCGCGACCGTGGCCCGCAGCACCAGCGAGTTGTTGTTCGGGTCGGAGCGGGTGCCGCGCAGCGGGTAGGGCGGGCCGAGCACCACCAACTCCGTCCGGCCGGCCCGGTACGCCCAGCCGGCCGGCGCGTTCACGAGACGCGCCCGACCGGCGGCGGCCGCGGCCCCCACCAGATCCCGCCCGGTTCCCGGCTCGCCGGTTGCGGGGGTGAGCACGGCCGCCACCCGGCGACCTCGGAACACCCCGGCGATGCCGCCCACGTGGTCGACGTGGAAGTGACTGACCACGAGCAGCGGCACCTCGCGGACGCCGAGCCGGCGAAGGCAGCCGTCCACCGCCGAAGGCTCCGGCCCCGCGTCGACCACCACGGCCCGGCCCGCGGCCACCGGCAACACCACCGCGTCTCCCTGGCCGACCGCGCATGCCACCACGACCCATCCCGGCGGCGGCCAGCCCCGGGCGAGCAGTCGTACCGGCAGGGTGCCCAGCACCACGGCGACGGCCACCACCGCCACGAGCCGGCGCACCACGGGCCGCCGGACGGCGATGAGCAGCGCCACGGTCAGCCCCGCCAGCAGCAGGGCGCCGGGGACAGCGTCCGGCCACGGCAGCGTGCCCGCCGGCGTCCGGGCGCCGTACCGGGCCACCAGTACCAGCCAGAACGCCGGCCAGCTCGCCAGCCAGGCCGCGAACTCGGCGGCCGCCGGCCACAATGGCGACGCCAGGGCCGCGAGCACGCCGAGCACGGTGGCCGGCGCGATGGCCGGCACCGCCAACAGGTTGGCCGGCACGGCGACCAGGCTCACCGTGCCGGAGAGGCCGGCCACGACGGGAGCGCAGGCGAGCTGGGCGGCCGCCGGCACGACCAGCGCCTCGGCCAGCCCGGCCGGGACGCCCCGCCGGCGCAGCCCGTCACGCCAGCGCGGCGCGAGCAGCAGCAGCCCGCCGGTGGCCAGGACCGAGAGCGCGAAGCCCGGGTCACCGGCCAGCTCCGGGTCGACGAGCACCAGCACGGTGACGGCCGCGGCCAGCGCGGGCAGGGCCGCGCGGGGACGGCCGGCGGCCAGCGCGGCCAGCCCGATGGCGCCCATGGTGGCGGCGCGCACCACGCTCGGCGATGGGCGCACCAGGATCACGAAGCCCACCAGGGCGACGCCGCAGAGGGCGACGGCGGCCCACGGCCCGGCCCGGGACCAGCGAGCGAGCAGCAGCACCGCGCCGACCACGATCGCCACGTTGGACCCGGACACCGCGTTGAGGTGGGTCATGCCGGTCGCCCGGAAGTCCTCCTCCACCGTGGGCAGCAGCCGGCTCGTGTCGCCGACGACCAGCCCCGGCAGCAGCCCGCCCTGCTCGTCGGGGAGCGGCGCGCAAGCGCGTTGCAGGCCGGCGCGGAGCGACCCGGCGGCGCGCTGCGGCCAGGAGGGTGGACCGTGTCGGACCGGCGGACCGCTGACGCTCAGCACGGCGGCGGTGAGGTCGCCGCCGCGCGGGACGTCGAGCCGCCCCCGCGCGGTGAGCCGCTGCCCGGGCAGGATGCCCCGCCAGGCCGGATCGGTGGCCAGCGCCAGCACCCGGGCGGGAACGGTGATCCGCCGGCCGTCCGGCCCCGCGAGGCTCACGAGGTCGACCGGCACCAGCAGGGTCGCCGGGCGGCCCGGCGAGCCGCGCACCGGCCGGGGATCGTCGCGGACGACCAGGTCGGCGGTGACGCTCGCCCGCTGCTCGGCGAGGGCGCGCAGCGGAGCGGCGTCGCGGACGGCCAGCCGGGCGGCCGTCGCCGTGCCGCCGCAGACGACCCCGATGCCCACCGCGACGGCGATCCAGCCGTAGCGCCGGACCCGGGGCCCGGGACGGCCGAGCAGGCCGAGCAGGTGCAGTGCGCCCGCGGTGGAGAACACCGCCGCGAGCACCGCGATCAGTAGCGCGGTCGCCGCGTCGAGGTGCAGGCCGGCGAGGGCCGTGAGCCAGGCCGCCACCGCGAGCCCGGCCAGCCGCAGGTCCGGCGCCCCGGTGTCGACGGTCGGCGGCGCCTCCGGCGTGGGCCGCGGCGTCACACCGTCACCAGGTCCTTGAGCTGCTCGTAGCGGGCGTCGCCGATCCCCTCGACCTGCCGCAGGTCACCGACGGACCGGAAACCGCCCTGTTGCTCACGGTGGGTGAGGATGCGCTGGGCCAGCACCGGACCGACCCCGGGCAACGCGTCGAGTTGCGCCAGGGTCGCGGTGTTGAGGTTGACCCGGCCGCCGGGGCCGGGTGCGGCGCCGGCGGCGGGCACGCCGCCGAAACCGCCCGCGGGCTGTCCCGGAGGTGCGGGCGGCGGCGTCACCCCGACCACGATCAGCTCGCCGTCGGTCACCTTGCGGGCCGGGTTCAGCAGGGCGACGTCGACCCCGGGGAGCGCCCCGCCGGCCGCCTCCACCGCGTCGGCGAGACGGGCGCCGGCCGGCAGTCGCACGAGACCGGGACGGCGTACCTTGCCGGCGACCGCGACGACGAGCTCGCCGGTCGGGCTCGGACCGGGCTCCGCGGCGCTCTCCGCCACGGGGGCGGCGGCGCTCGCTAGCGGTGGGACCGGCTCCGTGTGCGGCCGTGCGCGCCAGGCCCACAGGGCGGCACCGAGGACCACGACCACGGCGAGCGCGGCCAACGCCCGCACCCCACGTCGCCCCGGGTCGAACGCCCCCGGGCCGGGCAGCCGGCCCGAATCCCCCGTCGACTCGCCCGTTCCCGCCGCCGGGGCGAGCGGCGCGTCCGGCACCGCGAAATCCGGCTCCGGGCGCGGCCCGGCGGTCGGTGAGCCGGGGGGACCGCCCGGCGGCAGGTCGAGGGCGCCCGGGACCGCCGGCGCGCCCATCGGCGCCGGAGCGGCGGCCACGGCCGCGTCGGGCAGCCGCGCGGTCAGCTGCCGCAGGCGCCGGCGTACGACGGTTTCGTCCTCGTGTGACACGCCGTGACGCTACGGCGGTCCCCGGCCACCGCGGGCCGCTCGTCCGTCACCTGTGGACGGCCGCGCCTCCTGTGGACAACGCCCTGATCATGCCGTCATCTGCTAGCGGCGGCATCGTGGCAGGTCAGTGCGACTCCGGATCCAACCCGAGCACCGCTCGCCCACCGTCCACGCCCAGAATCGTCCCGGTGACGAAGCTCGCGCCGGGCGACAGCAACCAGGCGACGGCGTCCGCGACCTCGTCGACGCGGCCGATCCGGCCGAGGGGGTGCAGTCGGGCGAGGTCCCCCTGGATCCGCTCCGCCTCGACCGGCTCCTGCCGGGCGAGGAACTCCGCGTGCCGCTCGGTGCCGATCGACCCGAGCGCCACCGCGTTCGCCCGGATGCCGTACGGGCCGTACTCCACGGCGAGCGCACGGGTCAGCCCCTCGATCGCCGCCTTCGCCGTGGCGTACGGGAGGCAGCCGGGCACCGGCCGCGCGGCCTGGTGGGAGGAGACGTTGACGATCGACCCGGCGGTGCCGGCGGCGAGGAACCGCCGGACGGCCGCCGTGGCCCCGGCCAGGGCCGGCCGCAGGTTGGCCCCGACGAGGTCGGCCACCTCGGCCACCGGGGCGGTGTGCAGCGAGGCGTCCCGGAACACCGCGGCGTTGTTGACCCAGCCGGTCAGCGGCGCCGATCGCTCCGCGAGGTCCGCGGCGTGACCCGCTACCGCCTCGTCGCCGGCGTCACCGACGACTCCCACCAACCGGTCGGCGGCCGGGTGCCCGCGGAGCCAGTCGAGCGCGCCGGCGTCACGCTCGACGACGACGACCGTGCCGCCCGCGGTGGCCAGCCGCTCCACCACGGCACGACCCACGCCCCGGCCCCCGCCGGTCACCACACAGGACACTCGTGCTCCTTCCCGCCGCCGTCTCGGTGGCGTCACGCGCCCCAGATCTGGGGCAGCTCGACAGGGAACGGCGAGGACACCAGCCTGGCCCCCTACCGCCCGCGACCGTCAGGCCGCGTCGGGACCGTCGGTCTCCGGCACGGCGGCCGGCCGGCGGTGCACCACGACGCAGGCCAGGCCGGGTCCGGCGTGCGCGGCGACGACCGCGCCGGCCTCCGAGACGTACGTTGCGCGCACACGGTCGCCGAGCCGCTCCAGGAGGGCGGCCCGCAGCGTCTCGGCACGCTCGGGCGCGGCCAGATGGTGGACGCCGAGGTCCACCTCGGCGTCCCCGGCCGCCTCGACGGCCAGGTCGACGAGGCGCGCCACGCCCCGGCTCGCGGTGCGCACCTTGTCGCGGAGCACGATGGCCCCGTCGGGCATGTGCATGATCGGCTTGACCGACAGCGCCGTTCCGAGCAGCGCCTCGGCCGCGTTGATCCGGCCGCCCCGGCGAAGGAACTCCAGAGTGTCCACGTAGAAGTAGATGGTCGTGCGGGCCACGGCGTCGACGGCGGCGCGGCGTACCTCGTCGAGATCCGCGCCCCTCGCGGCGGCCTCGACGGCTTCGAGCACCGCGAAGCCCAGACCCAGGCCCGTCGAGCGGCTGTCGACCACGGCGACCCGCCCGCCCAGCTCGTCGGCGGCCAGCCGGGCCGCCTCGACCGTGCCGGACAGCTCCGCCGACAGGTGCACCGACACCACGCCGTCGGCACCGGCGTCGAGCAACCGGCGGTACGTCCGGACGAACTGCTCGGGCGCGGGACGCGACGTGCTCGCCGAGACCCGCCGGCCGCTGAGCGCCCGGGTGGCGTCGGCGGGGAAGACCTCCACCCCTTCGAGCCCTTCCGCGCCGTTGAGCACGACGGTCAGCGGCACCACGGTGAGCCGGTGGGCCCGCACCAGGTCGGGCGGGAGGTAGGCGGTGGAGTCGGTGACGACCGCGACGGGCATGCCCGGCACGCTAGCCGATGGCGGGCCGGGCGACGAGGCCGTGTTCAGACGGCGTCGGCGACGGCCGGCGCGACGACCAGGCCCACGTTGTGCGCCCGCAGGTGCCAACCTCGCACGTCGTCGCGGCGCAGCTCGGTCCAGTGGCAGTTCTGCAGCGAGCCGACGGCCCGCAGCACACCCGGGTCCCAGCCGAGCAGGTGGCCCATGCCCTGCCGCGCCCCACCGCCGTGGGTGGCGACCACGACGGTGCCGCCCGGGACGGCGTCCGCGGCGTCGGCGAGGGCCGCACCGACCCGCTTGCCCAGGTCGTCCAGCGTCTCGATCCCGGCGCCCGGGTCGGGGTCACCGGCGCGCCAGCGCGCGTGTTCGGCGGGGAAGCGCTCGGCGACCTCGGCGAGCGTGAGGCCCTGCCAGCGCCCGAAGTGGCGTTCGCGCAGCCGGGCGTCGGTGCGTACCGGAAGCCCGGTCACGGCGGCCAACGCGGCCGCGGTGTCCGCGGCCCGGCCCAGGTCGCTGGACACGATGACGTCCGGGCGCAGGGCGGCGAGCAGTGGCGCGGACGAACGCGCCTGCTCGCGGCCGAGCTCGTTGAGGGGTACGTCGGTCTGACCCTGGACGCGGTTGGCGGCGTTCCAGTCGGTGTTGCCGTGCCGCCAGATGATCAGACGGGTCATTCCGCGGCGGTGGAACCGGCGGCGGACTCGGCGTCGACCAGGTCACGGTCGACGAACGGGATGGTCGGGCAGTCCTTCCACAGCCGGTCGAGCGCGTAGAACTCCCGCTCCTCGGTGTGCTGGACGTGCACAACGACGTCGACGTAGTCGAGCAACACCCAGCGACCGCCGCGCTCGCCCTCGCGGCGCACCGGCTTCGCCTTCTCCGGCAGCTCCAGCAGGCGCTCCTCGATGGCGTCGACGATGGCCAGCACCTGACGCTCGTTCGGGGCCGCGGCGAGCAGGAACGCGTCGGTGATGGCGAGCTGGTCGCCCACGTCGATGATGACGATGTCCTGTGCCTTCTTGTCGGCGGCGGCCTGGGCCGCGGCCGTCGCCAGCTCGTACGCGCGCTCGGAAACTGTCACCGTTCTCCTTCGATCAACCGTGCGACCCCCCAAGCGTCTCACATGTGGCGTGGTCCCGACTTGTCAGTTCTGGTCGGTAACCCGCCCGGACTGCCGCATACCGGGCGGTTCAGCGCTGGTAGAGGCGGCGCTTGGCGATGTACTGCACCACACCGTCGGGCACCAGGTACCAGACGGGCTCACCGCGGGCGACGCGGTCCCGACAGTCCGTGGAGGAGATGGCCATGGCGGGGACCTGCACGAGGCTCACCGTGTCGGCGGGCAGGTGTTTGTCGGTGAGCTCGAACCCGGGCCGGGTCACCCCGATGAAGTGGGCCAGTTCGAAGATCTCGTCCAGGTCCTTCCAGGAGAGGATCTTCTCGAGCGCGTCCGCGCCGGTGATGAAGTAGAGCTGGACCTTGGGGCCGTACTCGGCGTGCAGGTCGCGCAGCGTGTCGACGGTGTAGGTGGGACCGCCCCGGTCGATGTCGACCCGGCTCACCTGGAACCGGGGGTTGGAGGCCGTCGCGATCACCGTCATGAGGTAGCGGTCCTCGGCGGGGCTGACCGGCACGTCCGCCTTCTGCCACGGCTGACCGGTGGGGACGAACACCACCTCGTCCAGCCCGAAACGGTCCGCGACCTCGCTGGCTGCCACGAGGTGCCCGTGGTGGATCGGGTCGAAGGTGCCACCCATGATCCCGATCCGCCGGATATCTTCCTCCACCCCGTGATCGTAGGCCGGCCGGCAGGGCGCGGGCCCGCGGCGGCGACGTGGTCCCCGCCACGCGGGACCCGCACGAGTCCCGGCCAATGCGGGGGCTCGCGCGGTCGGCGCCGGAAACCTATACTCGCTTACGAGTAATCGCCTACGAGCACGGGAGGGCCGCATGCCGAAGCAGCGCAAGGTCGGCAACCTCCTCGCCCTCGCCGTGCTGTCCGCCCTCACCCAACGGCCCATGCATCCGTACGAGATCGCCACCGCGCTGCGCTCCTGGGGCAAGGACCAGGACATGGAGATCAAGTGGGGGTCGTTCTACACGGTGATCCGCAACATGGACCGGCACGGTCTCATCGCGGCCGTGGAGAGCGTCCGCGCCGGCCGGCGGCCCGAGCGCACCGTCTACCGCATCACCGAGGCGGGTCGGACGGAGATGGTCGACTGGGTGCGCGAGCTGGTGTCGACACCGGAGCCGGAGCACCCGCGCTTCCGCGCCGGGCTCTCCGTGCTGGCCGCCCTGCATCCCGACGAGGCGGTGACGCTCCTGCGGCAGCGTCTCGAGCGGCTGGAGGAGGGCATCCGGGCGGGCCGGGCCACGCTCGCCGAGCACCTGCGGCAGATCCCGCGGCTGTTCCTCGTCGAGTCGGAGTACGACCTGGCGATCCGGGAGGCCGAGGCGGCCTGGGTCCGCGACCTGCTGGCCGAGCTCACGACGGGCACCTACCCGGGGCTCGACCGGTGGCGGGCGTTCCACGAGACCGGCGAGCTGCCGCCGGAGTCGACCGATCTCGCCGGAGGGAGCGGCGGCACGCGGTGACATCGGACGGCCCCGGCGCGGTGCGCCAACACCACACCGGGGCCCTTACCTCGGTACCGCACCTGGGAAGGTGCTCGGCTCCGAAGCGGCAACCACGAGGATAGCCGGGCTTCCCTCCCAGGTCGGTGCCACACGGGCACCGACCGCAGGCCGGTCGGTGCGTCGCACGGCACCGACGGCACGGCCGTCGCTGCCGTCGCACGGGCACGACGACCAGGGAGAGGACCATGACCACAGTGAGCACGGCCATCGTCATCGGCGGCGGCATCGCGGGCCCGGTGACGGCGTTGGCGCTACGCCGCGCCGGCATCGCCGCCAGGGTGTACGAGGCGTACCCGAGCACCGCCGACGGCATCGGCGGCACCCTCGCGCTCGCCCCCAACGGGGTCGCCGCGCTGCGCGCCGTCGGCGCGGACGGTGTGGTGACCGCGATCGCCACCCCCATCCACCGGACGGTGATGGCGGTCGGCCGCAAGCGCACCGAGCTGCCCGGCCTGGCCGGCGTGCCACCGCTGCAGGTGGTGCACCGGGCCGAGCTGCACCGGGTCCTGCACGAGCGGGCCGTCGCCGAGGGCGTGGTGATCGAGCACGGCCGACGGCTCGTCGACGTTCGGGAGAGCGCCGACGGCGTCACCGCGCGGTTCGCCGACGGCGGCACCGCCACGGCCGAACTCCTCGTCGGCGCCGACGGCATCCGCTCGACGGTCCGGACGCTCATCGACCCGGACGCGCCCGGCCCGCACCACACCGGGCTGCTCGGCTTCGAGGCCGTGGCCCGTCACGAGGTCGATGCCGAGCCGGGCACCATGACCTTCGCCTTCGGCCGAGGTGGCTACTACCTCTACTGGCCGGAGCCGGGCGGCGGCACCCGGTGGGGCGTGAACCTGCCGCAGGAGCGGCCGATGACGCTCACCGAGGCCCGCGCGGTGCCTCCGGGCGACTGGCTGCGGACGCTCCGGGCGGCGTACGGCCACGACGACCCGGGCGGGCAGCTCGTGGCGACCAGTGACGCCGACGGGCTGCGCGTGGTGGGCTCACTGCTCATCATGCCGCCCGTGCCGCGGTGGCACCGTGGCCGGCTGGTGCTGGTCGGCGACGCGGCGCACGCGCCCTCGAACAGTTCGGGCCAGGGCGCCTCGCTGGCGATCGAGAGCGCCGTGCAACTCGCCCGCTGCCTGCGCGACCTGCCCGACGTGCCGTCGGCGTTCAGCGCGTACGAGCGGCTCCGGCGGGAGCGGGTCGAGCGGGTCGCCGCCCGGGCCGCCCGAATCAACCGGGCCAAGGCGCCGGGCGCCGTGGCCCGGGCCGTGATGCCGCTGCTCATGCCGCTGTTCGTGCGGACCGCCATGAATCCCGAGAGGACCCTGGGTCGCGAGCAGCGCTACGTCATCGACTTTGACGCCCCGGTGACGGCCGAGCTGGCCCGGGGCTGACCCCCGCCCACCACCTCGCCGATCTTGCACTTTCGGCCCCGGTTACGCGGCTTCTGCGCGCTGCGCCGGGGCACGAAGTGCACGATCGCGGGGAGGGGCGGCGGGCGGGGGCGCCCTCGGGGGTCAGGCCGTGGTGGCGGCTATGGCCGTGCGGGCGATCAGCGCCCGGCGCAGGTCGTCGTCGGCGTCCGTGACGACCCGACGCAGGCCCGGGGTCAGGTCGTCGCGGGCCAGCAGCGCCGCGGCCGCCTCCCGGGTGGGCTGCGCCACGGCGTAGCGCGGGAAGGCCAGGCCGGCGACACGGTCGGCCGTCCACGGGGTACGCAGCCGCGCGGCGGCCGGCATGTCGGCGAAGTACCGCTCGACGTACCCGGCCGTGAGGTCGGCCTGTTCGGGCTGCCAGAAGCCCTCCGCAGTCGCCTCCACGAGCCGGTTGGAGAGGTCGGTGTTGCGCGTGATGACCTCCCAGGCGACCCGCTTGGCGTCGGCGTCGGGCAGTGCGGCGCGGCACCGGGCCGCCCGTTCGGCTCCCGCGGCGCTCCGGTCGGCCGCCGCCTCGGCCGCGATCTCCGCCTCGCCGGCCGCGCCCAGCACCACGAGCCGGCGTAGCACGGCCCAGCGCAGCTCCGCGTCCACGGCCAGCTCCGGCGGGACGTCCCGGCCGGCCAGCCAACCCGTCAGCAGGTCCGCGTCGGTGGTGGCGGCGATCAGTCCGCGCGCGGCGGCGAGTTGCAGGGATCCGCCGGGCGGCGCGCCGCGCAGCAGCGTGGCGCACGCCTCGGAGATCCGCGCCAGCGCCCCCTCCCGTGAGGCCGGGTCGAGGTAGCGGTCCACGAGCGACCGGCTGAGGGTCAGCACGTCCTCGGCGATGATCACCTCGGTCTCCGCGGGCAGCGCCGCCGCGATCAGCGAGACGACACCGGTGACGGGCCGTTCCCCGTCGGTGGCCGCGTCGAGCGCCTCGCCCCAGAGCAGGGCCCGGGCCAGCGGGTCGGCGAGACCGGGCAGCACCAGCGGTACGGCGTCCGCCGAGGCCGGGTCGAGCCGCACCTTGGCGAAGGTGAGGTCGCCGTCGTTGGGCAGCAGCAGCCGGGCGGCCGGCGTACCGGTCAGCTCGGCGAGCACCGTCCGGCCACCGTCGGCGTCCGGGTCGAGGTCCACCTCGATGCGGTCCACCGTGCCGTCGGCCGCATACCGCCCGACGCCGATGCGATGCGGGCGCAGAACCGGGTGCGACGCGGGCGCGGTCTGCACCACGGCGACCTCGCGGTAGCGCCCGTCCGGATCGAGGCTGACCTCGGTCCGGAGCGTGTTCACCTGGGGCCGGCGCAGCCACCGCTCGGCCCAGTCGGTGAGGTCCCGGCCGCTGGAGGCCGAGAGGCTCGCGAGCAGGTCGGCGAGGGTGGCGTTGCCGAACCGGTGCGCCGCGAAGTGCGCGTTCAGCCCGGTCAGGAACGCGTCGTCGCCGAGCCAGGCGACCAGCTGCCGCAGCACGCTGGCGCCCTTGGCGTACGAGATGCCGTCGAAGTTGAGCAGGCCCTCGTCGGTGTCGGCCACCTCCTCGGGCGCCACCGGGTGCGTGGAGAGGCGCTGGTCGGCGGCGTAGCCCCACGCCTTGCGGCGCATCGCGAACGTCGTCCACGCCTGACCGAACCGGGTGGCCTCGGCGGTGACCCGGGTGCCCAGGTACTCGGCGAAGGACTCGTTGAGCCACAGGTCGTCCCACCAGCGCATGGTGACGAGGTCACCGAACCACATGTGCGCCATTTCGTGGGCGATGGTGGTGGCCCGCAGCTCCCGCTGGGTGTCGGTGACCGCCGAGCGGAAGATGTAGTCGTCGCGGAAGGTGACGATGCCCGGGTTCTCCATGGCGCCGGCGTTGAACTCCGGCACGAACGCCTGGTCGTACTTGCCGAACGGGTAGCGCTCGGTGAACAGCTCGTGGAACCGGTCCAGGCACTGCCGGGTGACGGTGAAGATCTCGTCGACGTCCGCGTCCAGGTGCTCGGCCAGCGACCGTCGACAGTAGAGGCCCAGCGGCACGCCGTCGTGCTCGGCCTCGCGCAGGTGGTACGGCCCGGCGATCAGCGAGAAGAAGTACGTGGCCAGCGGCGCCGTCGGGGCGAACTCCCACCGCCCCGGACGCGGGTTGTCGGCGAGCTGCCCGTTCGCCGCGACCGTCCACTCCGGCGGGGCGGTGACGGAGAGCGTGAACGGCGCCTTCAGGTCGGGCTGGTCGAAGGCGGCGAAGATGCGCTGCACGTTGTCGAGGAAGGTGACCGCGTAGAGGTACGTCTCCCCGTCGGCCGGGTCGACGAAGCGGTGCATCCCCTCCCCGGTGTTGGAGTACGCCATCTCCGCCTCGACGGTGAGCGTGTTCTCCGCGTCGAGGTCGGTCAGCGGCAACCGGTTGTCGACGAGCGCGTCCGGGTCGACGTCGCGGTCGTTGAGGCGTACCGCCAGCAGTTTTGCGGGCTTGACCTCGGCGAACGTCTCGGCGCCGGGGGTGGCCCGGAACCGGATCGTCACGTGGGAGCGGAACCTTTCCCCGCCGCCGGTCAGGTCGAGGTCCACCTGGTAGGACTCGACGGTGATCGCCGCGCCACGCGCGGTCGCCTCTACACGGGTCAGGCTGGGCATCCGCTTATCCTGCCCGATGGGGACCACACGTGTTTCCCCCGGCCGACGCGTGCACTGGAGGATTGACCATGGCTCAGCACCCCAAGGGCGACTTCGACCTGTCCCGGGCGGTCTGGCAGCGGGCCGACGGCGACACCTCCGACAGCGCCGTCGAGGTCGCGTTCGTCGACGACCTGATCGGCATGCGCAACTCCGCCGAGCCGGACGGGCCGGTGCTGGTGTTCACGCAGGCCGAGTGGGACGCCTTCGTGGCGGGCGCCCAGGACGGGGAGTTCGACCTCGACTGAGGCCACCGGCGCGACGGGGCCGCTCACGAGTCGCCGTCTCCCCAGCCGAGGCCGCCGGGCCCGGGCCCGTGGTGGAAGCCGGGGTGGTCGGTCACGTCGACGCAGCGCTCGCCGTCCGGGCCGACCGCGCCGCAGAACAGCCGCTCGGCCCGGTGCCAGGCGTCGGCGGGTGAGAGGGCGGCCGCGCCGAGCGCCAGCTCGGGGCGGAGCAGGCTGAGTGCCTCGGCGTACGCCACCGCGGCGTCCCGGGCGTCGGCGGCGCCGGCCGCCGTGAAGCCCAGGTGCACGGTGAAGAATCGGGGCGGCGGAACGGACCGCCGCGGCGGCGCGATCAGTGGCGGGTCGGCGGGGGTCGTCCCGCCGCCGGCCGACCCGGTCGGTGGCCGCCCGGCGCGCGGCGCCCCGATCGTCCACCACCGCCGGTGCGGCGAGTTGTTCCCGCGCATTCCGCCTCCCCGTGATCCGTGCCGTAGTGATCCGCCCCCGCCGGTCGCACCGGCCGGCGTTGCGGGGCCGGTTCCCGAAGCCAACCAGGTTTCCGCCCTCCCGGGAGGGGCCAGCGGACGTCCCGGTCCGCTGGCCCCCTCCCCCCACCGCCGCGGCGCGCGGCGCCCGGAACGGCGCCCGGCACCGGGCCGTACGCCCGGGATTGGCCTGGGTAGACGCGACCGGTCCAGGAAATCGGCCGGCCGGCGACGGCCACCGGCGCGTCAGGAGGCCCGATGGCGACCATCCCGGCCGACCGCGCCCCGGACAGCACCCTCGCCTTCCTCTGGGAGGGCTACCGGTTCATCGGCGCGCGCATGCGGTACGACGTATCGCCGCAGGACCTCGCCGTGAGCCTGCGGCGGATGCCCACGCTGCCGCCGAGCGGTTTCGTCGTCACCAACGTGCGCCGCACGGCCTGACGGGGCCGCGCCGGGCGGTGGCCGGCGCGGCGGTACCGCGGTCAGGCGGCCGGGTGCAGCACCGTACGCAGGCAGCCGTCCTGCTTCTTCTCGAACAGCTCGTACCCGCGCACGCCCTCCTCCAGCGGCAGCGGATGGGTGGCCAGGTAGCCGGGGTCGATCTCCCCGGCGGCGATCCGGTCGAGCAGCATCGGGATGTAGCGCTGGGCGTGCATCTGCCCCATCCGCAGCACCAGCGCCTTGTTCATGGCGGCACCGAGCGGGAACTTGTCGACCAGCCCCGCGTAGACGCCCACGATGCTCACGGTGCCGCCCTTGCGGCACGCCATGATCGCCTGCCGGACCGAGACCAGCCGGTCGGTCTGCAACCGTGCCGCCTGCTTGATCCGGTCGTACGCGTAGCTCGGCCCGACGTCGTGCGACTCCATGCCGACCGCCTCGATGCAGGCGTCCGGCCCGCGTCCGGCGGTCATCTCGCGCAGCGCCTCCAGCACGTCGGTCCGCGAGTAGTCGATCGTCTCGACGCCGAGCCGGGCGGCGGCGGTGGCGAGCCGCTCCGGCAGCCGGTCGATGACGACGACCCGTTCGGCGCCGAGGATCTGCGCGCTGCGCGCCGCCATCTGGCCGACCCCGCCGGCGCCCCAGACGGCGACGAACTCCCCGCCCTTGAGCCCGCAGAAGTCGGCGGCCATCCAGCCGGTCGGCATCGCGTCGGAGGCGAACACCACCGCGTCGTCGGCCACCCCGTCGGGCACCGGGAACGCGCCGACGTCGCCGAAGGGCACCCGGATGTACTCGGCGTGGCTGCCGGAGTATCCGCCCGCGGCGTGCGAGTAGCCGAGGATGCCGGCCGGCGAGTGCCCCCAGAGCTTCTCGGTGAAGACCGGCTGGGGATTGGAGTTGTCGCAGAGCGAGTACTGCTCGGTGCGGCAGTACCAGCAGCCGCCGCAGGCGACCACGGAGCCGACGACCACCCGGTCGCCGACCCGCAGCCGTTGCACGTCCGGGCCGGTCTCCACGACCTCGCCCATGAACTCGTGTCCGAGGACGTCCCCCTCCCGCATCGCCGGCAGGTAGCCGTTGATCAGGTGCAGGTCGGAACCGCAGACGCTGCTCGCCCGTACGCGGACGATGATGTCGCCGGCCGCACGGATGTGGGGTTCCGGCACGTCGCGTACGGCCAGCTTGCCGACCCCTTCCCAGCAGAGCGCCCTCACGCCCGTCCCCCCGTCATGAGCTTGTCCCGCATCCTGTCGGTGGCCCGCTCCTGCCGCGGGCTGCGCGCCGACGGGTCGCGGCGGGTCTCGATGATCTGGCCGGTCTCGATCAGGGACTTCACCCGCCGGAGGGTGTCCCGCAGGGCCAGGTCCGGCTCGTTCCCGGCGGTCAGGCCGAACACCCGGCGCACCGGCCCGGAGCGGTACCGCAGCTCGGCCCGGAGCTCGGTGCCCCGCCCCTGGGGCGCGTCGACCAGCTCCAGGCGCCCCTCCTGCGGGATCGCGCCCTCGGTGACCCGCCAGCGCAGCACCCCCGGGCCCTCGACGGTGATCTCGGCCCGCCAGCCGGCGCCGCCGTCGGCGTCGGCGTCCTCGCACCGCCACCGGTCACCGTCGATCCGCTCCAGCGTCGCCCACTCGGCCAGCGCCCGGTCCAACCGCTCCCGGTCGGTCCAGAAGCCGATCACCGCGTCCCGCGGCCGGTCGACCGTGACGCCGCGGCGCACCACGTACCAGCCGTCCTGCCGCTCCGGCTGGCGTCGCCGCCGCCGGCGGGCCACCGTCCGGCCCACACCCGCCACGGCGACCGTGCCGACGCCGAGCAGACCCCACCTCGTCGCCTTGCTGATCATCACGCCTCCTCCACCGGGGTCCTCGACGACGGAGCACCCGTACGGCAGCGCTACCCGCCAGCGACCCCCCGAAACGGCGCTCGCCCCCGCCCGTCTCGAGAGCGGGCGGGGGCGGATGGCGGTCCCTACTGGCGGGCCTGCTGGGCGTGCTCCTTCACGTCCTGCGCGGCCGAGCGGGTGTCGTCCTTCACGGTCTCCACGGCGTCCTGCGCGGTCGCCTTCACCGACTGGGTCGCCTGCTGCGCGGGCTCCCGCAGCTCCTCCTTGATCTCGCTGGCGACCTCGGTCAGCTTCTCCTTGACCACACCGCCGTGCTCGCTGGCCTTCTCGCGGACCTGCGTCGCCACCTGCTGCTCCCGGCGGGTGGCCGGGATCAGCGAGGACGCGAGCCAGCCCACGCCGAATGCGATGAGACCCGCGGCGAGCGGGTTGCCCTCCGACTTCTGGCGGATGACGTGCGGCGCGCGGTGCGCGGCGTCGCTCACTGTCGACGCGGCCGACTGCGCGGCGTCGCCCACCGTGGAGGCGGCCGAGTGCGCGGCGTCGCCCACGCTGGAGGCCGCCGACGAGGCGCGCTCGCCCACCGAGTGCGCGGCGTGGCCGGTGCCGTGACCGAGGTCCGACGCGGTTCCCATGACCCTGTCCCTCACATTCTGCAACGCGGTACGGACCCGCTGCTTACGGTCGTCGACGATGCGGCCCGGGCTGACCTTGTACGCCAGTGCGTCCACATCGGAGCTCAGGCTGTTACGGGTGGCTTCGATCTCCCGGCGGATCTGGTCGGGATCGGTGCTCATCGGGTGACTCCCTCCGGGTGGGGCTTGAGCGCGTCGGGGATCCGCTGCACGCTGTCGCTGGTCTGCGACAACCCGCGCACGTGCCGCGCGTTCTGCTTGGCCTTCGAGTACAGGACCGCGGCGATCGCGCCCCAGATGACGGCCACGATCAGCGCCGCCCAGCCGGCGTCCATGACGTTGGACAGCCCGGCCCAGAGCGCGAGCGAGAGGAACAGGGCGACCATGTAGCCGCCGAATCCCGCGCCGCCGAAGAGCCCGGCGGCCTTGCCGGCCTTGCGGCCCTCCTGGCGGATCTCGGCCTTGGCCAGCTCCACCTCCTGCCGCATGAGGGTGGACAGGTCGGTGGTGACCTGGCGCATCAGCTCACCGAGGGAGCTGCCCTTGACCTCCGCCGCGCTGTGCGGGGCACCCGCGGTGGTCGGGGAGTCCATCCCGGACCCCTGCGTCGGCATGCTCATGCCGCCGCCTCCCTTCGGACGCTCCGGACGCTCACGGCCGCACGGTCCCGCTCGACGGCACGCCGGGCAGCGGGTCGGTCTGGTGCACCGGCGGCAGCGGCTGACCGGTGCCGCCCACCGGGTCGGCGTAGCTCGTGGTCGTCTGCGGGTCGGGGTACGCGGCCGGGGCCGGGTCGAGGTAGCCGCCGGGCGGCACCTGCTCCGACACGTGCGGCGGCGTCTGGGTCGGCAGGACGGCCGTCCGCTCCGGGTCGTCGTACGCGCCCTGGAACTGGCGCTGCCCGGAGTCGTCGCCGGAGGCGGAGAGGTTGCGGGTCAGCCGGCCGGCGAGCACGCCGAGCACGGCGGCGCCCACGAGGAAGGTGCCCGGGTTGCGGCGGGCGTAGTCGCGCACCTCGGTGATCAGGTCGCCGGGTTCGCGCGACTCGATCCAGCCGGCCACGCCGTGCACCCGGTCGGCGGCCTGGCGTGCCAGCTCGCTCACCGGGCCGGACTGGCCGCCCTGCTCGGCCATCGTCCGCATCTCGTCGGCCAGCGACCGCAGGCCGCCGGCGGCCCGCCGCTGCTGCTCACCGGCCTGGCCGGCGAGCTGGCTGCGGGCCTCGCCGTAGAGGTTGCGGGCCTGCCGGGCCGCCTCGCGGCCGACCTCCCGGCCCTGCTCCCTGGCGGTCTCGGCGACCGCGCCGCCCGCGTGGGCGGCCTCCGACCCGACCTGGCGGGCCTGCTCGCGTACGCCGCCATTGGTCGACTCCTGACCGTACGGCGTAGCCGTGGGTGACAGATCGTAAGTCATGATGTCCCTTCCGCTCGGAAGTCGTCGCGGTTGTGCTGGGGGCTTCGGTGGCGGAACGAGCCGCCTCCGCGGGAACACCTACCCTCCGTCGCCGGGTCCATACCCTCTTCCGTCATTTCACTGCGCCGGCCCTCGCGGGGACTTCAAAATGGAGGATCGTCGGGCTGCGTGACGTCGCCGCCACGGACGGTGAGACGAACGATTCTCACGACCAGGACCCGGGCGACCGGCCGGGCCCGGAGCACGCCCGGTGCCGGACGATCCGCCGGGCGGACAGATCCACGGAGGTGGCATCGATGGCACGGGGCGCGCGCGGTGGCCGACCGGCGGGGCCGAAGCCGCGCATCCAGCTGGTCGCCGCGCTGGTGGGCCTGGTCTTCCTCGTGGTGGGCGCGCTCGGCTTCGTCCCGGGAGTCACCACCAACTACGACGAGCTGGCAGGCGCCACCCACCACTCGGCCGCCAAGCTGTTCGGCGTGTTCCAGATCTCGATCCTGCACAACTCGCTGCACCTGCTGTTCGGCGTGCTCGGGCTCGCGATGGCCCGCACCCTCGGCGCGGCGCGGCTCTACCTGGCCGGCGGCGGCGTCGCGTACCTCGGGCTCTGGCTGTACGGGTTCGCCATCCACCAGAACGGCGCGGCCAACTTCCTGCCCGTCAACAACTCCGACAACTATCTCCACCTGGGCCTGGGGTTCGGCATGCTCGCCCTCGGTCTGCTCCTCTCCAACCAGTACGGCACCGGCGGTCGCCTCGACGCGCCGCTCGACCGTCCCTGACCAGCGCGGTGGCGCCCGTCACCCGCTCGGGTGCCGGCGCGCCGGACCGGGGTTTGGCGAATGATCCGTTGGGGCAACGGAGAGTCACCAGATGGCCGCCGAGGAGGTCGAGATGCCACGTTGGCTACGCAACAACGCTCTGGCCGTCGCCATGTTCGGTGCGTTCTTCGTCTTCCTGGCATTGCAGAGCGTGTTCGGCTGGCAGACCCACAACGAGGAGCTGGCCGAGTTCGGGGCCGCCCCGTTGAGCTGGCCCGCGTACCTGGCCACCGGGCACTTCGCGGAGGCGGTCTTCGAGAACTGGGAGTCGGAGTTCCTCCAGATGGGCGGCTACGTCCTGCTCACCGCGTACCTCGTGCAGCGCGGGTCGGCGGAGTCGAAGCCGGAGGGCCAGACCGACCGGCCCGAGGACGACGAGCGCCGCGCCACCCCGGCATCGCCCTGGCCGGTCCGCGTCGGCGGGCTGCCGCTCGTGATCTACCGCAACAGCCTCAGCCTCGCGCTGCTGCTGATCTTCGCCGGCTCGTTCATCGGGCACCTGCTCGGCGGCACGGCCGAGTACAACGCCGAGCAGGCGCTGGAGAGTGGCGCGCCGCCCGTGAGCACGTGGCACTTCCTCGGCACCAGCGACTTCTGGTTCCAGTCCATGCAGAACTGGCAGAGCGAGTTCCTCGCCGTGGGCACGCTGGTCGTCCTGAGCATCGTGCTGCGCCAGCACGCCTCGCCGGAGTCGAAGCCGGTCACCGTGGCGCACGCCGAGACCGGCGCCTGAGCGCGCCGGTCAGGCCCGCACGGCCAGCCGCTTCGCGAAGCAGACGCTGTACGGGTTGCCGACGTACTCGCCGTAGACGGGGATCGGCTCGTACCCGCAGGAGGTGTAGAGCCCGATGGCGGCGGGCAGGTAGGTGCCCGTCTCCAGGCAGATCCGGCTGTGCCCCCGCTGGTAGGCCAGTTCCTCCAGCGCCGCCAACAACTGGCGCGCGATCCCCCGGCCCCGGTACGCCGGCCGGACGTACATCCGCTTGACCTCGCCGGTCTCCTCGTCGAGGGCCTGCACCCCGCCGCACGCGACCGCCCGGCCGTTGACCACCACGGCCAGGTAGCCGATGTCGGCGTGGGTCAGTGTCGCCTGTCCGTCCAGGCCGCCGTCGGCCTCGCGCAGCTCACGCTGCTGCGCGGTGACCAGGGCGGCGATCTCCGGGTCGGTGGCGGGACGGGACTCGATCAGCATCACCCGACGGTATGCCGGGCGGATTTCCGCCAGGTTTCCGCTGAACGACCCGATCGAAGACGGTACGGAGCTATTCGACGTCGTCCGTCGCGTCCGCCTCGATCTCGTCGGCGGGCCGCTGCCGGCGCGCCTTGCGCGCGGCGAGCCGTTCGGCGGCCGAGGCCCGGGTCGCCTTGTCCTCGAGCCGCTGGTCGGCGCCCCGGACGCCGGGAACGAAGTCGACACCGGCGTAGAGCGTGGGCTGCCAGTCGAACTCCCGGTCACCGATCCGCACCAGGTCGCCGGGCTCGGCGCCGGCCTTGGCCAGCTTCTCCTCGACGCCGAGCCGGGCCAGCCGGTCGGCCAGGTAGCCGACCGCCTCGTCGTTGTCGAAGTTCGTCTGCCGCACCCAGCGCTCCGGCCGCGCGCCGCGTACCGTGTACGAGCCGTCCGGCTCCGCCTCGACCGTGAAGCCGGCCTCGTCCACGGCCGCCGGACGGATCACGATCCGGGTCGGCTCGGCCACCGGCGTGGCGGCACGCGCGGCCTCCACCAGCTCCGCCATCGCGTACTCAAGCTCGCGGAGCCCCTCACGGGTGGCCGTGGAGATCTCGAACACGCGGAGCCCGCGCGCCTCCAGGTCGGGCCGGACCATCTCGGCGAGCGTCCGGCCGTCCGGAACGTCGATCTTGTTGAGCGCCACGAGGCGGGGCCGCTCGGCGAGGCCGCCGTACTCGTCCAGCTCGGCCTCGATGGCGTCGATGTCGGCCAGCGGGTCGCGGCCCAGCTCCAGCGTCGCCGTGTCGATGACGTGCACCAGCACGGCGCAGCGCTCGATGTGCCGCAGGAACTCCAGGCCCAGACCCTTGCCGCTGGCGGCGCCCGGGATCAGCCCGGGCACGTCCGCGACGGTGAACGTGTGGTTGTCGACCCGGACCACCCCGAGGTTGGGGACCAGGGTGGTGAACGGGTAGTCGGCGATCTTCGGCTTGGCCGCGGAGATCACCGAGATGAGCGACGACTTGCCGGCCGACGGAAAGCCGACCAGACCGACGTCGGCGACGCTCTTCAGCTCCAGCACGACGTCGAGCTTGTCGCCGGGCTCGCCGAGTTCGGCGAAGCCGGGCGCCCTGCGCCGAGCGTTCGCGAGGGCCGCGTTGCCCCGACCGCCGCGCCCACCCCGGGCGACCTCGAAGGTGGTGCCGGCACCCACCATGTCGGCGAGGACCGTGCCGTCGAGGGCCTGCACCACCGTCCCGTTCGGGACGGCCAGCACCAGGTCCTCGCCGTTGGCGCCGTCCCGGTTCGAGCCGGCGCCGCCCCTGCCGTTGGCGGCCTTCACGTGCGGACGGAAATGGAAGTCCAGCAGGGTGTGCACCTGCGGGTCGACGACCAGCGTGACGCTGCCACCGTGACCGCCGTTGCCGCCGTCCGGGCCGCCGAACGGCTTGAACTTCTCCCGGTGGATCGAGGTACAGCCGTGCCCGCCGTCGCCGGCCTGCAGGTGCAGGACGACCCGGTCAACGAACATCGTCACGCCGTCAATCCTTCCAGCGGGAGGCGTCCCGCACGAGAAAAAGCGAAGCGGGCCGGGACACCAGGTCCGCGGCCCGCTTCGCTGTCGAACTACTGCTGCGGCACGATGCTGACGGTCTTGCGACCACGCTTGGTGCCGAACTGCACCGAGCCGGCGGCCAGCGCGAAGAGCGTGTCGTCGCCGCCGCGGCCGACCAGGTCACCGGGGTGGAACTTGGTGCCCCGCTGCCGGACGATGATCTCGCCGGCGCTGACGACCTGACCACCGAAGCGCTTCACGCCGAGCCGCTGGGCCGCGGAGTCACGACCGTTACGCGAGCTGGACGCACCCTTTTTGTGAGCCATCTGAGGACGACCTACTTCCCGCTGGAGATGCCGGTCACCTTGACCTGGGTCAGCGGCTGGCGGTGACCCTGGCGCTTGTGGTAGCCGGTCTTGTTCTTGAACTTGTGGATCCGGATCTTCGGGCCCTTGGTGTGGGCGGCGATCTCGCCGGACACCGCGACCTTGGCGAGCTGGGCCGCGTCGGTCACCAGGTCGTTACCGTCGACGAGGAGCACCGCGGTGAGGTTCACCGCGTCGCCGGGGGCACCGGCGAGCTTCTCGACCTCGATCACGTCGCCCTCGGCGACCTTGTACTGCTTGCCGCCGGTCTTGACGATCGCGTACATCGGAGGCGGACTCCCTGTCGTTGAGGCTGCTGGTGGTCGTCCCCGCGGCGGCTCGCCGGGTAGCAGTGGCACGGCGGCGCGGGCACGCGGGAACTCGGCACACAAAAGTGCGCCGCAGGCAAGCGTACGCCATGCCCGCCCCGCGCCCCAAACCGACCCGGCCGGTCAGCCCGGACAGAGCTGGTCGAGGCGCTGCCGGAAGCGGTCCAGCTCGGTCTCGTCGAGGCCGCCGACGTCCGCCCCCATCGCCCCGACCTCGGCGTCCAGGTCGCCGAGCAGCGTCCGGAGCCGCGGGTCGGCGGCCCGGGCGGACTGCTCGCGGAGCACGTTCCGCCAGCCGCTCAGCGCCCCCTCCGCCCGCCGCCGGGCGGCCTCGGCCGCCGCGCCGTTGTTCGCGCCGATCGCCGCGACCATCCGGCCGACCTCCTCGACGTACGTCTCGAGGGCGGCGTCGCCGGCCCGCCGCGTGACGGCGCAGACCGCTGCGGTGCCCCCGCCGGCGCCCGTCGTCGCGGCGACCCCGCTCGGGGTCGCCGCGGTCCCGCTCGCCGCGGTGCCGGTCGTCGGTCCCGTCCCGGTCGGTGCCGCGCCGGTCAATCCCGTCCCGGTCGGTACGATCCCGGTCGCCGCGCCGGACCGGGCGACGGGAGGCGCGTCGGGCGCCGGCGCGTTCCCGCAGCCGCCCGCGGACCCGAGGCCGGCGACGAGCGCGGCGGCGACGAGCAGTCGACGCATCTCTCTCCTCCCGGCGGCGGTGGTGACGCAGCCCGGACGCGACGCCGACGCCGGACACGACCGACGCCGAGGCATACGCACGCGGAACGGGCAAGGGCCCCTACCCCGGCCATCGTGCCGGAGTCGGGGCCCTGCCAGCCACCCTTGCCGTCAAATGGTCAGGGCCGGGTACGCCGCCGGGCGCCGCCGCGGCGGGACCGCCGCCGGACACCGGCGCCGTCCCCGCCCTCCTCGTCGGTCTCGTCGCCGAGGGCGTCCGGGTCGTCCGCCGCGGCCAGCCGGGCCGAGTCGCCCTCCTGGCTGTCGACGACGGCGGCTCCGGCCTCGGTCTCCGTCTGGTAGCGCGAGAGGTCGTACCCCATCGTGTCGTAGTAGTCGGCGTCGGTGGTGACGGGCTCGACGCCGGTCGTGGCGGCGGAGGCGGTCTCGGGCTCGGTGACCTCCGCCACCTGGCGCTCCACCGGTGCGCTCTTGCGCGCCCGGCGCCGCGACGTGCCGCCGGTCGCCTCGGTCGCGGGGCTGGGCACCGCGGACGCCACCGCCTTGACCTTGTCCCCGGCCCCGCCGGTGCGCGGCTTCTCCGGCACCGGCTCGGTGTGGATGATGACGCCGCGACCCTTGCAGCACTCGCAGGTCTCGCTGAACGCCTCCAGCAGCCCGGCGCCGATCCGCTTGCGGGTCATCTGGACCAGGCCGAGCGAGGTGATCTCGGTGACCTGGTGCTTGGTGCGGTCCCGGCCGAGGCACTCGGTGAGCCGGCGCAGCACCAGCTCGCGGTTCGACTCCAGCACCATGTCGATGAAGTCGATCACCACGATGCCGCCGATGTCACGCAGCCGGAGCTGGCGGACGATCTCCTCGGCGGCCTCCAGGTTGTTCCGGGTGACCGTCTCCTCGAGGTTGCCGCCCGCGCCCGTGTACTTGCCGGTGTTGACGTCGACCACGGTCATCGCCTCGGTGCGGTCGATGACCAGGTGGCCGCCGGAGGGCAGGAAGACCTTCCGGTCCAGGCCCTTGAGGATCTGCTCGTCGATCCGGTACTCGCTGAACACGTCCGTGGTGCCGGCGTGCCGGCGCAGCCGGGCCACCAGGTCCGGCGAGACGTGCGACAGGTACGACTCGACCATGTCGTACGACTCGTCGCCCTCGATGACGAGCTCGCGGAAGTCCTCGTTGAACAGGTCCCGGACCACCCGGATGACCAGGTCCGGCTCCTCGTACAGCAGCACCGGGGCGCCACCCTCGGCCGCCTTGGCCTGGATGTCCTCCCACTGCGCCTGGAGGCGCTTGACGTCCCGGGCCAGCTCGTCCTCGCTCGCGCCCTCGGCGGCCGTCCGGACGATCACGCCCGCGCCGTCGGGCACCAGCTTCTTGAGCACGTCCCGCAGCCGCTTGCGCTCGGTGTCGGGCAGCTTGCGGCTGATCCCGGACGCGTTGCCGTTCGGCACGTAGACCAGGTGCCGGCCGGAGAGCGCGATGTGGCTGGTCAGCCGGGCGCCCTTGTGCCCGATCGGGTCCTTGGTGACCTGCACCAGGACCGAGTCACCCGACTTGAGCGCCTGCTCGATCGAGCGGGCCCGGCCCTCCAGGCCGGTGGCGTCCCAGTTGACCTCGCCGGCGTAGAGCACCGCGTTGCGGCCCCGGCCGATGTCGACGAACGCCGCCTCCATGCTGGGCAGGACGTTCTGCACCTTGCCGAGGTAGACGTTGCCGGCCATGGTGCCCGAAGAGTTGCGGGTGACGTAGTGCTCGACCAGCACGCCGTCCTCCAGCACCGCGATTTGGGTGCGGTCGCCGCGCTGGCGGACCGCCATCACGCGGTCCACGGCCTCGCGGCGGGCCAGAAACTCCGACTCGCTGAGGATCGGCGGCCGCGTACGCCGCTGCTCCCGGCCGTCCCGGCGACGCTGGCGCTTGGCCTCGAGGCGGGTCGAGCCGGAGACGCCCTGCACCTCGTCGACCGTCCGGCGCGGCTCGCGGATCTTGACGACGGTGGGGACGCCGTCGTCCGGGGCGGCTCCCTCGACGTCGCCGGCTCCCCGGCGGCGGCGACGGCGGCGGCGACGGGTCAGCCCGTCCCCGCCCTCGGCCTCCTCGTCCTCGGTCTCCTCGGCTTCCGCCTCCTCGGCCTCGGCCTGGACGGCCTCCTCGGCCTCCTCGTCCTCGAGATCCTCGACACCGCCCTTGCCCCGGCCGCGGCCACGGCGGCCACGGCGGCGGCGACGGCGGCCGGCCGCGGTCTCGTCCTCGTCCTCCTCGCCCTCGGCCTCGGTCTCGGCGAGTTCAGCGGCCTCCTCGACCGGCTCCTCCTCCGCCTCGACCGCCTCGACGACCTCCACCGGCTCCGCCTCCCGGCGGGCGCGCCGCCGGCGGCGGGACGGCTCGGCCGGTTCCTCGGCGACCGGCTCCTCGGCGGCGGGCGCCGGCTCGGTCACGCGCGGGACCGGCGCCGTCTCCGGCTGCGGTGCCATGAACAGGACGGTGGGCGCCGTGAGCGCGGCCCGCCGACGGCGGGTGCGGGGCTCCGGCTCGGCGATCTCCGCCGGCTCGGTGAGCTGCTCGGGAGCCGCGGACACCGCCGCACCGAACGGCACCTCGCCGGACTGGGGCTCGGCGCCGCTGCCGCGCTCACCCGCCGCAGCCTGGGCCGCCGGCGGGACGTCGGTCGACGCGGCGCGCCCGGTCTCCTCGCCGGGAGTCGCCCCGGCCTCGGCGGCGCCGGCGGCCGGCGGCGGGGTCTCACCCGCCGGCTCGGACGACGTGTCGGCGGTCTCGGCCGGCGTCTCCGCGGTCGGCTCCGCCGCCACCGGAGGCGCGGTCTTCTTCCGCCGCGTGCGGGTGACCTTGACGGGCGGGACGACCTCCTCGGAGGCCTCCTCCGCGGACGCCGCGACCAGCGGCTCCTCGACCGCCTTCGCGGTCGCCTTGCGGCGCCGGCGCGGGGTCTTCGGCGCGGCGTCTAGGTCGCCGGAGATCGGCGCCAGCACCTCCGCCTGCGGGGACTCGGCGCTGCCGGCGCCACCGGCGGTCGCCGCCACGGGCGGGTCGGTCTGCTCCGGCTTGGTCACCGGGGTGGCGCGCCGCCGCGTGGCCCGGCGCCGGGCGGGCGCCGGCTCGGCCGTGCCGGTGTCCCCGGCCGCCGCCTCGGCGGCGCCCGGCGCGCTGCCGGTCTGCTCGACGGCGCCGCCGTCGACGGGGTTCTGCTGCGCGGCGGTGTCGCCGGCCGGCTGTGAACCGGTCCGTTCGCCGCCCTCGGGCTCGTTCTCGAGCATGGACGTTCTCCAGTTCTGGCTACCCCGGGCGCGGGTGAGCGCTGCCACGCAGGGTCGCCGCAAAGGTGTTTCCGCCGGCGCGCGAGGTGCGCGACCGCCGAAGTCTGCCTACCTGAGCGCTGGCCGTCGGTCAGCGCTCACCGATGGTTGCCCCGTCGCGGTCCGCATCCAACGGATCCACGATCTCGCCCTGCGCGGTCAGCGTGCCCTGAGCCAGCCGGGTCACACGCGGCGGAACCGGCGGCTCCAGGCCGGCCACCACGCGGAGGCCGGAAAGGACGTCATCGGGTCGTACGGACGGGGTGACCTGCCGCACGACCACTTCGAGTATCGCACACGGTACGGCCGGTCCCCCGGAAGGCGTCGGCGTCGGCGCCACCACATCGATCGACATCACCGCATTGCGAGCGTCGAAGACGCGGCGGCCCTGCTTGGTCATCCGCTCGACCTGCACCTCGTCGGCCGCGGCGAACGCGTCGACCGCGGCGCGCAGCGCCGCCGTGTCGATCTCCGGCAGCTCGACACGCCAGGACGACGCCTCGATCCGGTCGGCGAGGCTGCCGCCGGTGCCCACCACGGCGTCGAGCACGTCGAGCCCCGGGGAGAGCGCGGCGTCGAGCGCGGCGCGCAGCGCGGCCGGGTCGACCGGCGCCTGGAGGCCGATCTCGAGGTACTCGGCCTCGCTGGCCACCCCGGTCGGCGCGGCGCTGGCATAGGAGATCTTGGGATGCGGGGTGAAGCCCTGCGAATAGGCGACGGGCACGCCCGCGCGGCGTACGGCCCGCTCGAAGGCCCGGGCGAAGTCCCGGTGGGAGGTGAACCGCAGCGGCCCGCGCTTGGCGTACCGGATCCGGACGCGCTGGACGACGGGCGCCTGCCCGCCTTCCGGCTGTGGTCTCTTGCTGATCGTCGTACTCCTTGCTCGTGTGTCGCTGCCATCCTCGCCCGACGTCGCCGGCGATGCCACTTTCCGGCCATCCCCGGACATACCGGGTAGCCCGGACGAGCGGGCGCGGCGGGGCGGAACGGGGACGGTCAGCCGTTGCGGCGCCAGAGCGCCCAGTGCTGGTCGGGGTTGCCGCCCACGCGGTGGAACCCGTACCGGGTGCCGTCCCAGTCCCAACTGTGCCGCGGCCCGGGCTGGGGATACCAGCGGGCCACGACCGCCTCGGCCGAGGCGGGCGGTTGCGACACGAAGTTCGGCACGGCCATCCAGGTGACCTCGTGCTCGTGGTTCAACCGCAGCCCGAGGTGGTAGCCGGAGCTGGTCGCCACCGACTCCCCCTTCCGCAGGCCGAGCTGGGCCAGCGTGGGACTGGGCCCCGTCACGCCGCCGAGCGGGACGAGCACCCGGTCGGCCAACAGGCCCATCGCCAGCAGCTGGCCGGCCACGGCGAGGGCCAGCACGGGCTGCCAGCCCCACCGGAGCCGGCCGAGCAGCACCACGGCGGCACCCGCCGCGACCGCGATCGCGCTGCCGAACAGAGGCCGGAAGTGCGTCCAACCCGCGGTCATCGCCATGAGGTCGGGCGCGCCGAACACCCCGTACCGCAGTGGCGAGCCGTGCCGGACCGCGTCGGCCAGCCGCCACGCCACGAAGCCGCCTCCGCCGACCGTCAGGGCCGCGGCCGCCGCGTACCCCACGACAAGCGCACGGCGCGGCGCCCGGAACACGACGGCCAGGCCGCATACCAGCCAGAGCGGGGCGAAGGCGTGGATGTACCGGGCGTACGCGGCGTCCCGGGTGGCGGACGGCACGCCGACCAGGATGAGGGCGCAGCCCAGCGCCACCCCGAGGGTCGCGGCCAGCGCGGCGATCGCCAGCCAGCGCTCCGCGGGACCGGTACGCCGGCGTACGACCAACCGGACCGCGGCGAACCACCCGAGCGCGGCGATCCCCCCGCTGATGGCCAGCACGTACCAGAGCTGGGTCGTGAGGCTGGCCAGCACGAAGCCGGCGCCCTTGGTGCTGAGCAGCGCCTTCACCGTGCTGCCGCCCGGGTCGGTGCCGGCCAGCACCAGCTTGTCGCTCAGCAGCCGGATCAGCACCTCGTTGAGGACGGCCGCGGCGACCGCGGTGGCGAGGGCGACCCCCGCCGGCCGGAGTCGCAGCCGGCGGCGCAGCACCCACACGAGCACCACGCCGAGGTGCACGGCGAGGACGATCATGCCGCGGACGTGGATCAGGTAGTACGCGCCGGCCGCGGCGCTGGCGCCGAACGCCGCCACGAGCCGCTCCGGCCGGCGCAGCCAGGCCGCCAGCAGCAGGATCCAGGCGACGGTGAGCGCGGCGAGCACCGAGTCGGTGAGCGCGAAGAGGGAGTAGAAGACGGTGGCGGGCATGGTGGCCGCCACCGCGGCGATGCCGAGGGCCCGCCAGCGGGTCACCCGCAGCACACGGGTGGCGAGCAGGTACGCGAGCGGCAGCATGGCCGCGTTGACCATCGCGTTGATGAGCCGGACGAGCCCGTAACTGGTGGTGAAGCTGTGGCCCCCGAGGAAGGCCGGCGAGATCAGCAACTGGTAGCCGGCCCGGCGGAGGACGTTGTTCTCCGAGCTGTAGCCACCGGGACCGCCCGCGAAGACGCGCGCGGCGTTGAGGTAGCTGTCCTCGTCGGTGTGCGCGATGGGCATCTGCACCGAGCGGGACAGCCAGACCCGCCACGCCACCCCGGCCAGCCATCCCAGCACGAGCAGCACGACCACGAGGCGCCGGGAGGGCCCGGCCCGGCGCTCGTCGGGCGGCGGCTCCGCCTCGCTCACCGCCCGCGGTGCGGCCGTCTCCCGCTCCGTACCCGTCTGAAGCACCATCGTCCCCCACGATCCCGGTCACGGCACGGGTGCGGCCGTCGGACGTCGACGCCGGTCGGGCCGACGTCGGACACCGTAGCGGACGGACCGACGGCGGCCGTACCCAGTGGGCGCGGGGTGTGCGGTGCGTCAGCCGGCGGACGGAACCCGCAGGCCGCCGCCGTTGATCGGGGTGAGCGGAAGCAGTTTCTTGCCGGTCGGGCCGATCTGGATCTCGGTGTCCATGGACGGGCAGACACCGCAGTCGAAGCACGGGGTCCACCGGCAGTCGTCCTGCTCGTACTCGGACAGGGCGTCCTGCCAGTCCTGCCAGAGCCAGTCCTTGTCGAGCCCGGAGTCCAGGTGGTCCCAGGGGAGCACCTCGAGCTCGTCCCGCTCGCGGGTGGTGAACCAGTCGAGGTCCACCCCGAACGCCGGCAGCACCTCGGCCGCGGCGTCCACCCAGCGCTGGTACGAGAAGTGCTCGCTCCACCCGTCGAACCGGCCGCCGTTCTCCCACACGCGGCGGATCACCGCCCCGACGCGGCGGTCACCCCGGGACAACAGGCCCTCGATGAGCGACGGCTCGCCGTCGTGGTAGCGGAAGCCGATGGCCCGGCCCAGCGACCGGTCCGCGTTGATGGCCTGCTTGAGCAGCCGGAGCCGGCCGTCGATGACCTCCGGCCGCTCCATGGCCGCCCACTGGAACGGCGTGTGCGGCTTCGGCACGAACCCGCCGATGGAGACCGTGCAGCGGATGTCCTTCGACCCGGTGGCGGCGCGACCGGCCCTGATCACCTCGTGCGCCATGTCCGCGATCTCGAGGACGTCCTCGTCGGTCTCGGTGGGCAGGCCGCACATGAAGTAGAGCTTCACCTGCCGCCAGCCGTTGGTGTACGCGGTGACGACGGTGCGGATGAGGTCGTCCTTCGACACCATCTTGTTGATGACCTTGCGGATCCGCTCCGACCCGCCCTCGGGGGCGAAGGTCAGGCCGGTCCGCCGGCCGTTGCGGGACAGCTCCTGCGCCAGGTCGATGTTGAACGCGTCGACGCGGGTCGACGGCAGCGAGAGCGACACGTTGGTGCCCTCGTACTGCTGGGCCAGCCCGGAGCACATGTCGCCGATCTCGGAGTGGTCGGCCGAGGAGAGCGAGAGCAGGCCCACCTCGTGGAAGCCGGAGAACTCCAGCCCCTGCTGCACCATCTGCCCGACCGTCGTGATCGAGCGTTCCCGCACCGGTCGGGTGATCATGCCCGCCTGGCAGAACCGGCAGCCGCGGGTGCACCCTCGGAAGATCTCCACGGCGTACCGCTCGTGGACCGTCTCGGCCAGCGGCACGAGGGGCTTCTTCGGGTACGGCCAGGCGTCCAAATCCATGGTGGTGCGCTTGTGCACCCGGAACGGCACGTCCGCGCGGTTCGGCACGACGCGCTGGATCCGCCCGTCCGGGAGGTAGTCGACGTCGTAGAAGCGCGGCACGTACACGCTCTCCGTGCGGGCGAGCCGCAGCAGCAGCTCGTCGCGCCCGCCCGGGCGGCCCTCGGCCTTCCAGTCGCGGACGATCGCCGTGATCTCCAGGACCGCCTCCTCGCCGTCGCCCAGCACGGCGGCGTCGACGAAGTCGGCGATCGGCTCCGGGTTGAACGCGGCGTGGCCACCGGCCAGCACCACCGGATCGGCGTCGGTGCGGTCGGCGGCGAGCAGGGGGATGCCGGCGAGGTCGATCGCGGTGAGCAGGTTCGTGTAGCCCAGCTCGGTGGCGAAGGAGACGCCGAACACGTCGAAGTCGCGCACCGGGCGGTGGGCGTCGACGGTGAACTGGGGCACGCCGTGGGCGCGCATCAGCCGCTCCAGGTCCGGCCAGACGGCGTACGTCCGCTCCGCGAGCACGTCGGGCAGCTCGTTGAGCACCTCGTAGAGGATCTGCACGCCCTGGTTGGGCAGGCCCACCTCGTACGCGTCGGGATACATGAGTGCCCAGCGCACGGCTGCCGCGTCCCAGTCCTTGACCACCGCGCCCAGCTCACCACCGACGTACTGGATGGGCTTGGTCACCTGGGGCAGCAGCGGCTCCAGCCGGGGCCAGACGGAGTTCGCCGCGGCGGGGCGCGGCGTCGTGGACGGGACGCTCATGATGCCCAAGGGTACGCGCCCACCCGGTGGCGGCGGCGCGCACGGCGGGCGGATGCCCGCGGGTGGCGGCCCGGTACTAACCTCGGTCCGGCGCGAGAGGAGATTGCCGCGATGCCGGAGCCGCAGCCGGGGGCAGACCGGCCGGCAGACGGGGGCCCCGCGGGCACGGAGGCGGGCCGCGAGCCGGCCGTCGCCGGGGAGAGGGCCACCTCCTCCCCCGTACCGCCGGAGACCACCGACGAGCCGACCCCGGTCACCCCCTCCGGGCCGCCGCCCGGCGCCGCCACCGACGCGCCCCGGCCGACGGATCCCCCACCCGCCGGCGCGTCCGCCGACGACCGTGCGCCGGAGCCCGCGGCGGCCGACGCGCCGGGCAACCCGGCATCGGAGCCGGCATCGGCCGACGCGCCGCCGGCCGCTCCCGCATCGGAGACCGACGAGGCCGACGAGACCCGGCCGACGGACGCACCCGCGCCGGGGAACGACGAGACCCGGCCGACGGACGTAGCCCCGCCGGGGAACGACGAGACCCGGCCGACGGACGCACTTTCGCCCGACGCCGCAGCGGCCGACGAGGCGGCGCGGCCCGGCCCGGACGGCCCGTCGGGCACGCGGCGGCTGCCGGCCGTCGAGGTCCCCGACCCGGCCCCCCGGTGGAGCGGGTCGGCCCCGGTGCCGCCTCCCCCGCCGCGACGTCGCGGCTGGGGCGAGTCGGCCGAGCCCACACCGGCGCCGGCGCCCCGGCCCGAGCTCCCGGAACACCAGGTGCCGGTCGACCCGTGGGCCGACGCGGACACCGGGGGCTGGGACCTGCCCTCTGCCGAGCTGCCGCCGCTCCCGCCGACGCTGCCCTACCCGGCGCCGCCATCGACCCGCCCGTTCGCCGGGCCGTCCGCCCCGGCGCCCGTGCCGCCGCCTCCGGTCGCATATCCCGCGCCGGCTCCACCGATGTCCCGGCCACCGGCCCGTCCCGTGTCCCCGCCCGCGGCGCCGCCACCCGTGGGGCCACCGGTCGCTCCTCCGCCGGCCGCTCCTGCGCCGGCCGTGCCCGAGCAGCGCCGCCGGTCGAAGCGCCGCGGCGCGCCGCCGCCCGCCGCGCCACCCGGCTGGCAGGCTCCGAAGGGGTACGTCCCGGTGCCGGTACGCCGCCGGCGGCGGTGGCCCTGGCTGCTACTGCTCACCCTGGCGTGCTGCTGCGGCTGCCCGGCCTACTACGGCACGCCGGTCTGGCGGCAGTACCCGGCGCACGCCGCGCTCCCGACCCGGGTGTCCGACCTGTCGCTGCGCGAGGACAGCGGCAGCGAGCAGGCCGCGCGGCAGCTCGAGAGCGAGGTGCGCAAGACGCACTGGCTCGCCGAGGACACCTTCGCCGGCGTGTACGCGAACCCGGACGGCAAGCGGGTCACCATCTTCGGCGGCACCGGCTTCCGGATCAACCCGGAGGGCGACGCGGACGCCGAGATCGGGCGGCTGGCCCCGACGTACCAGCTCGGCGACGTGGAGAAGATCGACACAGGGGTGCGCGGCCGGCACGAGCGGTGCGCCGTGGGCAGTGCCGACGGCGCCGACGTGGTGGTCTGCACGACGGTCGACCACGGCAGCCTGGCCACCGGGGTCTTCACCCGCCTCTCGGTGGCCGACAGCGCCGCCCTGCTCGCCAGGATGCGCGACCAGATCGTCACGACCGACCGGGCCTGAGCCGCCCCGTGCGGTCCGGCGTTCCGCCGGCCAACGCGACGGTCGGGTCAGGGCGACGGGCGTCGGGTCAGGCCGGGCCGTCGCGCGTCGGGTCGGGGTGGGCGCGCGGCGGCGCGTACCGGGGGACGTACTCCTGGCCGGTGAGTTTCTGGATCTCGCTCATCACCTCGTCGGTCATGGCGCGCAGCGAGGTGCGGTCGTCGGACCGGCCCGTGAAGTCCAGTGGCTTTCCGAACCGGACGGTGATCTTGCCGGTGCCGGGGCGGGGTATGCGCGCGCCGATCGGCTGCGCCTTGTCGGTGCCGATCGTGCCGACCGGGATGATCGGCACGCCGGCCGCGACGGCCAGCCGGACGGCGCCGGTACGCCCCCGGTAGAGCCGGCCGTCGGGAGACCTCGTCCCCTCCGGGTAGACGGCCACGAGGTCACCGGCCTTCAGCGCCGGAATGGCCGCGTCGAAGGCGGACAGCGCGGCGCGCCCACCTCCCCGCTCGACGGGGATCGCCCCGAGCCCGGTGAGGACGAACTTCGAGAACGCCCCCTTCAGGCCCACGCCCTTGAAGTACTCCGACTTGGCCCAGAACGCCAGGTGCCGCGGCACGACCGTGCCGAGGATCAGCTCGTCGGCGACCGAGAGGTGGTTGCCCGCGAAGATCGCCCCGCCCGTCTCCGGCACGTGCTCCAGCCCCTCCACGGTCGGACGGAACGCCAACCGCATCGCGGGCGCCACGGTGAGCTTGCCGATGGTGTAGAGCAGCGGCACTGGTCCTCCGGCGGATCGTGTGCATAGCAGGCGGTGTCACGGTAGCGGACGGCCCCTCGTCCGCCCGACCGGGTGGCCGCCCGTCCGGCTGCCGGTCGGGCGGCCGGACACGCCGCCGCCGTCCACCTCATACCCCGCCGGGCGGTGCCGCTCACCGGTCCACCGCACCGCGCCCCACCAGCCCCGCGGGCTGGTGGGGCGCGGGGAACTCAGCGGGTGGGCGCGGGAAGGGTCCGGGCCCAGAGCGAGCGGCCGTCGCGGTCGCGCAGGTGGACGGTGAACGCGCCGGAGCGGCCGTCGATGCTCACCTCGCCGAAGTGCTGGAAACCCTCCGCCGGGGAGGTGTTGGCCCGCGGCGGGGCGTGCACGAAGACGGCCTCCGGGCCGAACGTGCCGTCCAGGGCGTTCGGGCCGAACGCCCCGGCGTGCGCCGGGCCGGAGACGAACTCCCAGAACGGCGTGAAGTCACCGACGGCCGCGCGCGCCGGGTCGTAGTGGTGCGCCGCGCTGTAGTGCACGTCGGCCGTGAGGAAGACGATGCCGGTCACCCCGGCCCGGTGCGCCGTACGGAGCACCTCGGCGAACTCCAGCTCCCGGCCGGCCGGCGCGCCCGGGTCGCCCTGGGCCACGCCCTCCTGCGTGCCCGGGCCGTCCGGCACCACGAGGCCGAGCGGCAGGTCGGCGGCGATGACCTTCCAGGTCGCCCGGGACCGGGTCAGCTCCCGGACGAGCCACTCGCGCTGCGTACGCCCCAGCAGGCCGCGCGACGGGTCGGCGTACGTGTTGCCGTCGTTCGGGTCCTTCCACGTCCGCATGTCCAGCACGAAGACGTCCAGCCGCGACCCGTACGACAGCCGCCGGTACACGCGGCCGTCGAGCGGGGTGGGCACCCACTCGCGGTACGCCTGCCGGGCGCGGGCGGCCAGCACGTCCACGCGGCGCTCGGTGTACCGCTCGTCGGTGAGGATCTCGCCCGGGTACCAGTTGTTCAGCACCTCGTGGTCGTCCCACTGGTTGACCTGCGGCACCTCGGCGACGAACCGGCGCAGGTGCTCGTCGAGCAGGTTGTACGCGTACTGGCCCCGGTACTCGGCCAGCGTCTCGGCGACCTTGCTCTTCTCGGGGGTGACCAGGTTGCGCCAGATCCGGCCGTCGGGCAGCGTCACGGTCTCGGTGAGCGGCCCGTCGGCGTAGACGTTGTCGCCGCTGCACAGATAGAAGTCGGGGCGGGTGGCCCGCATGGCCCGGAAGATCGACATGCCTCCGAAGTCCGGGGCGATCCCCCAGCCCTGCCCAGCGATGTCGCCGGTCCAGACGAACCGCACGTCCTGCCGGTCGTGCTCCCGCGGGGCGGTCGTGAGCGCACCGGTCAGCGGCTCGCTGGTGAGCCCGTGCCGGTCCAGGCTCTCCACCGTGACCCGGTAGTGCAGCCGCTCGCCGGCGGGCAGCCCGCGCAGCCGCACCGTACCGGTGAAGTCGCCGTCCGGGTCCAGCACCGGGCCGGTCACCCGCCGCGCGCCCCGGAGGTCGGGCCGGCGGCTCACCTCGACGAGCATCCGGCCGGGACGGTCGGCGCGGGTCCACACCAGCGCCGAGTCCGCCGTCGCGTCGCCGCTCTGCACGCCGTGGGTGAGCACGGGCCGTCCGGACGGTCGCCACGCGGGCGCGGCCGGCGCGGCGCCCGCGCCGAGCAGGCCACCACCCACCACACCGGCGCCGGCCACCAGGCCGGCGCGCAGCACCGTACGTCGATCAAGCTCGGTCATCGTTCCTCCCGGATCGGGGACTGATCCCCGTGGGTGTACCGGGCCGACATGACCGCCACGGCCGTCCGGGGTGACGGGGGCCGGAACTCCGGTTGTCCGGACGGCACGACCGGTCCCGCGCGCCGGCGGAGGGGGCAGCGGAGCCGGGGTCGGGCGGCGACGTCGCACCACGGCATGATCCGGATCACAGCCGCCGGCCGTCACGCCGTGACCCGCCTCCCCGTCGTATCGGCGTCAGACGGATTCAGGAGGTTGACATGCGGATGAACGCGGCCAAGGTGGCGCCCGAGGCGTACCACGCCGTGATGGGCCTGGAGAAGTACGTCCAGGCGAACGTCGACCACACGGTGCTCGAGCTGGTCAAGCTCCGGGCGTCGATGCTGAACGGGTGCGCGTTCTGCGTCGACATGCACAGCACCGACGCGCTGAAGGCCGGGGAGTCGAGCCGGCGGCTCTTCGCCGTCGCGGCGTGGCGCGAGGCGCCCTTCTTCACCGAGCGGGAGCGCACGGCGCTGGCGCTCACCGACGCGGTCACCCGGCTCGGCGAGCACGGCGTGCCGGATGACGTCTGGAACGCCGCCGCGGCCCAGTGGTCGGAGAAGGAGCTGGCCGACCTCGTGGTGGCCATCGCCACGATCAACGTGTGGAACCGGATCGCGGTCACCACGCAGGCCCAGCCGCCGACCGGGGCGTAGACCCCCGGGCGTCGACGGAAAAGCGGCCGGTGCGCTCGATGCGCACCGGCCGTTGCCGTTCGTCCCTGGTAGGGCGTCAGCCCAGTTCCGGGAACCAGAGCGCGATCTCGCGCTTGGCACTGTCGGCGGAGTCGGAGGCGTGCACGAGGTTCTCCCGGTTGGACAGGGAGAGGTCGCCGCGGATCGTCCCGGCCGCGGCGCGACGCCCGTCGGTGGCGCCGACCAGCCCACGCACCACGTCGATGACCTGGTCGCCGGAGAGCACCAGGGCCACCAGCGGGCCGCCGGTCATGAAGGCCTTCAGCGGCGGGTAGAACGCCTTGTCGACGTGCTCGGCGTAGTGCTCGTCGGCCAGCGCGGCGTCCATCGTCCGGGTCACCATCGCGTCGATCCGCAGACCCTTGCGCTCGAAGCGGGAGATGACCTCGCCGACCAGCCCCCGGCGAACCGCGTCAGGCTTGATCAGTACGAGCGTGCGCTCGTCCGGATTGGTGCTGGACACGCTGGGTTCCTCCTGTGCGCGGAAGCGGGTCTGGCTGGGTACGGTCAGCCTAGCGACCCGGTCCCGGCGCCGGCGCGGCGGTCGGCCTTCCCCCGGCGGCCCCTCCGGCCTAGCCTGGCCCTTGATCCCCGGGAGGTCCACTGTGGCGAATGGCGGGAGCCGACCCATCGCGCCGGTACGGAAGCTGATCGCCGCGGTGCTCGGCACCGTGGCCACCTTCGTGACGCTCTTCGGGCTCGGAATGACGAGCTGGGCCATCGTGGCGCTCGGGGTCGCCCTCCTGGTGCTGGCGATCGCCCTGGGCACCGTACGCGCCGGCGGGCGCACCTGGGTGATCGGTGAGGGGCACGTGCACAGCGCCTCCGAGCCCCCCACCCAGTACGCCTTCGGCCGGTGCGAGCTGCAACTGGTCATCGACGCCCCGGGGCTGCCCCCGCGCAGCAAGAAGATCATCGAGCCGCGGGTGCCGGTGTCGAAGTGGCCCTCGCTCGGGCAGACGCTTCCCATCCGGGTGGCGCTGGACGATCCCCGGCACGTCCGGGTGCTCTGGGACGAGGTGCCCACCCACGCCGAGACCGCCGCGGCGGCGACCGCCGACCTCCCACCCGAGTACGCCGGCGACGAGCCGGTCGAGGAGGTGCTCATCGCGCAGGACGCGCCGCCGTGGGCGGGCCGCTCGGCCGAGGACGACTTCCGCGACCCGCTCGGCGATCCGCTGGCCGCCGACCCCCTGCGTGAGGACCCGGGCGACCCGCGCGAGGCCGCCGAGCCCGTGGTGGTGCACCAGCGCCCGGGCAGCGGGGTGGTCCTGGAGGGCACGCTGGTCGAGCCGGCGCCGGTCAACCCGCTGCCGAAGCGGCCCACCCCGGCGCCGCGCCCGCCAGCCGAGGAGGGGTTCGGCCCGCCCTCGACGACCTCCGGCGCCGGATCGGCCGCCGCCACCCCGACCGGGGCGGCCGGCACCGGTGGCCGCCGGCTCGTCGTGGACCCGCTCGACCCTCTCGACCTGCCGCTGGACGACCCCACTCCGTCCGCCCGGCCGGCCCGCGACGAGCCCGCCGGCGCCGAAGGCCCGGACGAGGCTCCCTTCGGGTACGAGCCGGACGCGCCGCCGCCCGCCGCCCCGGCCGTCGAGGAGGACGCGCCGATCAGCGGGATCGGCATGACGCTCGTGGTCACCGACCTGGCCCGCTCGCTCGACTTCTACCGGGACGTGCTCGGCTTCGCCGAGGTCGACCGGGGCCCCTCCACGGCCGTGCTCGCCTACGGCGCGACCCGGCTCGTGCTGCGGGAGGCGGCCGAGGCCGCGCGGGTCAGCCTCCGCACCGCGCACGTCAACCTGGAGGTCGACGACATCCAGGCGGCGTACGAGCGGATGCGCGCCGCGGGCGTGCGTTTCACGTCCGCGCCGCGGGTCGTGAACGAGGGCACGAAGCTGGAGGGCTGGGCCGTCGCCTTCTCCGACCCGGACGGCCACGGTCTCGCCCTCGTCCAGTGGCGCGAGCGCGCCGACGCCTGAGCGCGCGACCGTTCCGGGTCAGCCCAGGATGACCCGGCGTACGTGCAGGGCGTAGCCCCAGACCAGCGCGAAGATGACGCCGAGCACGAACAGCGACCAGTGCAGCAGCCCGGCAAGCAACAGCAGTCCCTGCAGGACCGTGCCGGCGTGCCACGCCCACGGACGGCGCATCATCCCGGCGAGCACCGCCGCCAGCACGGCCAGGCCCACGACGGCGCCGATCGCGGCCCCGCCGAGGTCGGCGCCGACGACCCGGATCGGCTGGATGGCGAGCAGCAGCACCAGCGCCTCGATGGCCAGCGTGGCGGCCCCCAGGCTCCGTACCGACCGCTGCGGGTCGCGCAGGCCCGACCGGCGCGGCTGCTCCGGGCCGGTCATCGCTTGAGCAGCCGGCGGGCGTCGGCCACGGTCACCACCGATCCGGTGATCAGCACGCCCACCCCGCTCAACTCGCCGGGCACGTCCTCCTCGGCCAGCGCCACCGCCGCCTCGATCGCGTCCGGCATCTCCTCGGCCACCTCGACCCGCTCGGGGCCGAACACCTCCGCGGCCAGCGCGGCCAACTCCCCCGTGGGCATGGCCCGCGGCGAGCTGTTGCGGGTGACGACCACCTGGTCGACGACGGGCTCCAGCAGCTCCAGCAGGGCGGACGCGTCCTTGTCGCCGAGTACGCCGACGACGGCGACCAGCTTGCTGAACGCGAACTCCTCCTGCAGCGCGGTGACCGTGGCGGCCATCCCGTGCGGGTTGTGCGCGCCGTCGAGCAGGATCGTCGGCGCGCTGCGCACCCGCTCCAGCCGCCCCGGCGAGCTGGCCGCCGCGAAGCCCTCACGCACCGCCTCGATGTCGAGCTGCCGTCGGGCGCCCGCGCCGAGGAACGCCTCGACGGCGGCGAGCGCCACCGCCGCGTTCTGCGCCTGGTGGGCGCCGTGCAGCGGGACGAACACCTCCTCGTACACGCCACCGAGGCCCTGGAGCGTCAGCACCTGGCCGCCGACGGCGACCGCCCGGCGCAGCACGCCGAACTCGGAGCCCTCCCGGGCGATGGTGGCGCCCACCTCGGCGCACCGCTCCAGGATCGGCCGGGCCGCCTCCTCCTCCTGCGCCGCCGAGATGACGGTGGCGCCGGAGTGGATGATGCCGGCCTTGTGCAGGGCGATGTCCTCGATGGTGTCGCCCAGCCACTCGGTGTGGTCCAGGCCGATCGGCGTGATCACCGCGATCCCGGCCTGGAGCACGTTCGTCGAGTCCTCGGCGCCGCCGAGCCCCACCTCGACGACCGCCACGTCGACCGGCGCGTCCGCGAAGGTCGCGAAGGCCAGCGCCGTGGTCATGTCGAAGTACGTCAGCGGCTCGGACGAGCGCTCGTCCACGAGCCGCGCGAGCGGGGCCACCTCCCGGTAGGTGGCCACGAACCGCTCCTCGCTGACCGGCTCCCCGTCCAGACTGATCCGCTCCCGGACGGTCTCCAGGTGCGGGCTGGTGTAGCGGCCGGTGTGCAGGCCGAAGGCACGCAGCAGCGAATCGATCATCCGTGCCGTCGAGGTCTTGCCGTTGGTCCCGGTCAGGTGGATCGACGGGTACGCCCGCTGGGGGCTGCCCAGCAGGTCGAGCAGGGACTCGATCCGGTCCAGCTCGAAGACCATCCGGGTGAAGCCCCGCTCGGCCAGCTCGGCCTCGACCTCGGCGAAGGCGTTTCGATCGGTCACGAGGGCAGCGCCTCCAGGGCCGCGTCGATCCGGACCAGGTCGGCCTCGGCGGCCGCGAGCCGGTCCCGGATCTTGCCGACCACGTGGTCGGGGGCCTTACCCACGAACGCCGGGTTGTCGAGCTTGGCCCGGGCCTGCGCGACCTCCTTCTCGGCGGCCGCCCGGTCCTTCGTGAGCCGGGCCCGCTCGGCGGCCACGTCGATCGAGCCGCGCGTGTCGAGCGCCACGCTCACCTCCCCGGGCATGGCCAGCGTCGCGCTCGCCTGGAACCCGTCGCCGGCCGCGTCGAGGCGGGCCAGCGACCGGATCAGCGGCTCGTGCGCGGCGATCCCGGCCGTACGGAGACCGTCCAGCCGGGCGGCCACCCGCTGGGTGGGACGCAGGCCCTGGTCGGAGCGGAACCGACGGATCTCGGTGACCACCCGCTGCACGGTGCCGACCTCCGTCTCCGCGGCGTCGTCGAGGCGGCCACGGTCGGCCACCGGCCAGGCGGCCCGCAGCACCGTCTCGCCGCCGGTCAGCGCGGTCCACAGCTCCTCGGTGACGAACGGGATGACCGGGTGCAGCAGGCGCAGCAGCTGGTCCAGCACGTGGCCGAGCACCCGGCGGGTCGCCTCGGCCGCCGGGCCGCCCTCGGCGAGCACCGGCTTGGTCAGCTCGACGTACCAGTCGCAGACGTCGTCCCACGCGAAGTGGTAGAGCAGGTCGCAGACCTTCGCGAACTCGTACGCCTCGAACTGCTCGTCCACCTCGGCGGTGACGTGCGCGAGCCGCGACAGGATCCACCGGTCGACGGTGGAGAGCTCCTCGGCGGCGGGCACCGGCCCGTCGGTGTGCGCGCCGTTCATCAGCGCGAACCGGGTGGCGTTCCAGAGCTTGTTGCAGAAGTTCCGGGAGCCCTGGCACCACTCCTCGCTGACCGGCACGTCCCCGCCGGGGTTCGCGCCGCGGGCCAGGGTGAACCGGGTGGCGTCGGCGCCGAACCGGTCGATCCAGTCCAGCGGGTCGACGACGTTCCCGAAGGACTTCGACATCTTCTTGCCGTGCTCGTCGCGGACCATGCCGTGCAGGGCCACCACGTCGAACGGCTGCCGGCCGTTCATGGCGTAGAGGCCGAACATCATCATCCGGGCGACCCAGAAGAACAGGATGTCGTACCCGGTGACCAGCACGCTGGTCGGGTAGAACTTCGCGAGGTCCGGCGTCTGCTCCGGCCAGCCGAGGGTGGAGAACGGCCACAGCGCGCTGGAGAACCACGTGTCGAGGACGTCCTCGTCCTGCCGCCAGCCCTCACCGGTGGGGGGCTCCTCGTCCGGCCCGACGCAGACCACCTCGCCGGCCGGGCCGTACCACACCGGGATGCGGTGGCCCCACCACAGCTGCCGGGAGATGCACCAGTCGTGCATGTTGTCGACCCAGGCGAAGTAGCGCTTCGCGAGCTCCGCCGGCTCGATGCGGACCCGGCCGTCGCGGACGGCGTCGCCGGCGGCCTGCGCGAGCGGGGCGGTGTTCACGAACCACTGCAGCGACAGCCGCGGCTCCACGGTCGTCCGGCAGCGCGAGCAGTGCCCGACCGCGTGCACGTACGGCCGCCTCTCGGCGACGATCCGGCCCTGTTCCCGAAGCGCCGCGACGATCGCCGGCCGCGCCTCGAACCGGTCCAGGCCCTCGAACGGTCCCGGCACGGTGATCACGCCGCGCTCGTCCATCACGGTGAGCGCCGGCAGGTCGTGCCGCTGGCCGATCTCGAAGTCGTTGGGGTCGTGCGCCGGCGTCACCTTGACCATGCCGGTGCCGAACGACGGGTCGACGTGCGCGTCGGCGACGATCGGAATCCGGCGGCCGGTGAGGGGCAGCTCGACCTCGGTGCCCACCAGGTGCCGGTAGCGCTCGTCGTCGGGGTGCACCGCCACGGCGGTGTCGCCGAGCATCGTCTCCGCCCGGGTGGTGGCCACCACCACCTCGTCGCTGTAGCGGATGGAGATCAGCTCTCCCTCGTCGTCGGTGTGCTCCACCTCGATGTCGGAGAGCGCCGTGAGGCACCGCGGGCACCAGTTGATGATCCGATTGGCCCGGTAGATGAGCCCGTCGTCGTACAGCTTCTTGAAGATGGTCTGGACGGCGCGGGACAGGCCCTCGTCCATGGTGAAGCGCTCGCGGTCCCAGTCCACGGAGTCGCCGAGGCGGCGCATCTGGCCGAGGATGGCGCCGCCGGACTCGGCCTTCCACTGCCAGACCCGCTCGACGAACTTCTCCCGGCCGAGGTCGTGCCGGGACAGCCCCTGGCCGGCGAGCTGCCGCTCGACCACGTTCTGGGTGGCGATGCCGGCGTGGTCCATGCCGGGCAGCCACAGCGCCTCGAAGCCCTGCATCCGCTTGCGGCGGACCAGCGCGTCCTGCACGGTGTGGTCGAGCGCGTGGCCCATGTGCAGCGAGCCGGTCACGTTCGGCGGCGGGATCACGATCGTGAACGGAGGCTTGTCGCTCTCCGCGGTGGCGCGGAAGTGGCCGCCGGCTACCCACTGCTCGTACCGTCGCTGCTCTACCTCACCCGGCTGGTACTGGCCGGGCAGGGTGGGGGCGTCGGGGCGTCGGGCATCGAGTCTGTCGGTCACCCGAGAAAGTCTACGGAGGGCTTCCGCCGACCCGACGTGCGCCACCTGTCATTCGCGTTACGGTGTCGGCTATGTCCGACGCACATCTCACCGAACGCCCGCTCGACGACGGCCCGGAGCCCGTCGAGCTGACGGAGGAACCCATCCGGCTGAGCAACGGGGAGGCCGGCGAGGCCCCCGAGCGACGGGCGGGCTGGTCACGGCGGCGGCGGATCGGGTGGGCGGTGGCGCTCGCGGTCGGGCTGGCGGGGGCCGGCGCGCTCGGTGTGGCCGGCTGGCGGATCGCCGGGCAGAAGGACACCCAGCTGGCCAACCCGGACCGGGTCGCGGGGCTGGTGCGGGACGACAGCGAGCGGGCCCGCAGCACCGCTGACTACCTGCGCAGCGGTTTCGCGGCGGACATCGAGCTGGACCGCAGCTTCGGCACCGTCTACCGGGACCCGGCGGACGAGAAGCGGTCGGTGCTGCTCTTCGGCGGCACCACGCTGCTCTGGCAGCCCGAGCGTGACCTGGACAGCCTGTTCGGCCTCATGACGGACGAGACGGGCAAGGTGACGGGGCTGCGCGAGGTGCCGGCCGGCGATCTCGGCGGCGTCATGAAGTGCGGCACCACCAGCGGGGACGGCGGCGACTTCGCGGTCTGCGGGTGGGCCGACCACGGCAGCGTCGTCCTCGGGATGTTCCCGGGGCGCACCGTCGACGCGGCGGGAACGCTGTTCCGCGACATCCGCGCCGGCATCCAGACCCGCGGCTGAGGGCGGGGTACGCACCGGCGCCCCGCCCGCGCGCCCCCAATGGCGCCGCGGACGATCCGCGCACCTTCCGGGAAAGTGCTGCCGACCGGACCTGTGAGGCGGCGGGTTCCGGGAAGGTGCGCGGTTCATGGCAGGGCGGCGACGCGCGTTGGGCGGCGGCGCGCGGCGGCCAGGGCCTTTGTCGGCCCGCGCCTGGCTCGGGCCCGCGGCGGGGATCCCACGCTCGAGAAATGGTCCAGAAATGCTGTCAGGGCCATCCCGGTATCGGGATGGCCCTGACAGAAAGAATGTCCGGCGGTGTCCTACTCTCCCACACCCTCGCGAGTGCAGTACCATCGGCGCTGGAGGGCTTAGCTTCCGGGTTCGGAATGTAACCGGGCGTTTCCCCTCCGCCATGACCGCCGTAACTCTATCGACATATCAAACAACACCCACACGGGCGGGTTTGTTGTTCGTTTGTCGGGAGTTGCACAGTGGACGCGTAGCAGCTTCGTAGTCAAGTCCTCGGCCTATTAGTACCGGTCAACTGAACCCGTTACCGGGCTTACATTTCCGGCCTATCAACCCAGTCGTCTAGCTGGGGGCCTTACCCCACAAAGGTGGGTGGGATACCTCATCTTGAAGCGAGCTTCCCGCTTAGATGCTTTCAGCGGTTATCCCTTCCGAACGTAGCTAACCAGCCGTGCCCCTGGCGGGACAACTGGCACACCAGAGGTTCGTCCGTCCCGGTCCTCTCGTACTAGGGACAGCCCTTCTCAAGTATCCTACGCGCGCGGCGGATAGGGACCGAACTGTCTCACGACGTTCTAAACCCAGCTCGCGTACCGCTTTAATGGGCGAACAGCCCAACCCTTGGGACCTGCTACAGCCCCAGGATGCGACGAGCCGACATCGAGGTGCCAAACCATCCCGTCGATATGGACTCTTGGGGAAGATCAGCCTGTTATCCCCGGGGTACCTTTTATCCGTTGAGCGACACCGCTTCCACACGCAAGTGCCGGATCACTAGTCCCGACTTTCGTCCCTGCTCGACCTGTCAGTCTCACAGTCAAGCTCCCTTGTGTACTTGCACTCAACACCTGATTGCCAACCAGGCTGAGGGAACCTTTGGGCGCCTCCGTTACCCTTTAGGAGGCAACCGCCCCAGTTAAACTACCCACCAGACACTGTCCCTGAACCGGATAACGGTCCGAAGTTAGATACCCAAATCAACCAGAGTGGTATTTCAAGATTGCCTCCACCCATACTGGCGTATGGACTTCACCGGCTCCCACCTATCCTACACAAGCTAATTCGGATACCAATGTCAAGCTATAGTAAAGGTCCCGGGGTCTTTCCGTCCTGCCGCGCGTAACGAGCATCTTTACTCGTAGTGCAATTTCGCCGGGCCTGTGGTTGAGACAGTGGGGAAGTCGTTACGCCATTCGTGCAGGTCGGAACTTACCCGACAAGGAATTTCGCTACCTTAGGATGGTTATAGTTACCACCGCCGTTTACTGGCGCTTAAGTTCTCCGCTTCGCCCCCGAAAGAGCTAACAGGTCCCCTTAACGTTCCAGCACCGGGCAGGCGTCAGTCCATATACATCGAATTACTTCTTCGCATGGACCTGTGTTTTTAGTAAACAGTCGCTTCCCCCTGCTCTCTGCGGCCATACAACGCTCCACCCGCGCGGGGCTTCACGTCTCCGGCCCCCCTTCTCCCTAAGTTACGGGGGCAATTTGCCGAGTTCCTTAACCACAGTTCGCCCGATCGCCTCGGTATTCTCTACCTGACCACCTGTGTCGGTTTGGGGTACGGGCCGCTCGGAACTCGCTAGAGGCTTTTCTCGGCAGCATAGGATCACTGACTTCACCTGAATCGGCTCGGCATCACGTCTCAGCCTTCATGCACCGCGGATTTGCCTACGGCACGGCCTACACGCTTACCCCGGCACAACCACCGGCCGGGCTCAGCTACCTTCCTGCGTCACCCCATCGCTTGACTACTACCCGCCAGGTTCCCACGCTCCCCGTGATTGGTCCGAAGACCGCCCACAGTTCGGGTGGTTAGCACAACGAGGTTCGTCAGGGTCGCTCCTTCGCGGGTACGGGAATATCAACCCGTTGTCCATCGACTACGCCTCTCGGCCTCGCCTTAGGTCCCGACTCACCCAGGGCGGATTAGCCTGGCCCTGGAACCCTTGGTCATCCGGCGGAAGGGTTTCTCACCCTTCTTTCGCTACTCATGCCTGCATTCTCACTCGTGCCGCGTCCACAACTCGATCACTCGGCTGCTTCACCCCCGGCACGACGCTCCCCTACCCACCCACACACCTGCACCAACACCCGAAGGCGCCGGCGAAGTTATTGTGTGAGTGCCACAGCTTCGGCGGTGTGCTTGAGCCCCGCTACATTGTCGGCGCGGAACCACTTGACCAGTGAGCTATTACGCACTCTTTAAAGGGTGGCTGCTTCTAAGCCAACCTCCTGGTTGTCTATGCGACCCCACATCCTTTTCCACTTAGCACACGCTTAGGGGCCTTAGCTGGTGATCTGGGCTGTTTCCCTCTCGACTACGAAGCTTATCCCCCGCAGTCTCACTGCCGCGCTCTCACTTACCGGCATTCGGAGTTTGGCTGATTTCGGTAAGCTTGTGGGCCCCCTAGACCATCCAGTGCTCTACCTCCGGCAAGAAACACGCGACGCTGCACCTAAATGCATTTCGGGGAGAACCAGCTATCACGGAGTTTGATTGGCCTTTCACCCCTAACCACAGGTCATCCCCCAACTTTTCAACGTTGGTGGGTTCGGCCCTCCACGCGGTCTTACCCGCGCTTCAGCCTGCCCATGGCTAGATCACCCCGCTTCGGGTCTAGGACACGCGACTGAATCGCCCTATTCAGACTCGCTTTCGCTACGGCTCCCCCACACGGGTTAACCTCGCCACATGCCACTAACTCGCAGGCTCATTCTTCAAAAGGCACGCCGTCACCCCTAAAGGCTCCGACGGATTGTAGGCGAACGGTTTCAGGTACTATTTCACTCCCCTCCCGGGGTACTTTTCACCATTCCCTCACGGTACTCGTCCGCTATCGGTCACCAGGAAGTATTTAGGCTTACCAGGTGGTCCTGGCAGATTCACGGCAGATTTCAGGAGTCCGCCGCTACTCGGGAACACCCACAGAAGACCAGCAGTTTTCACCTACCGGACTCTCACCGTCTACGGTCAGCCTTTCCAGACTATTCGACTAACCACTGGCTTTGTAACTCCTCGAACACGTGTCAGCATGTTCAGTGGGGTCCCACAACCCCGACCACGCAACCCCTGACAGGTATCACACGCAGCCGGTTTAGCCTCAATCCGCTTTCGCTCGCCACTACTCACGGAATCACTAAATTGTTTTCTCTTCCTACGGGTACTGAGATGTTTCACTTCCCCGCGTTCCCCCCACACACCCTATGTGTTCAGGTGCGGGTGACTGGACATGACTCCAGCCGGGTTCCCCCATTCGGACACCCTGGGATCACAGCTCGGTTGACAGCTCCCCCAGGCCTATCGCGGCCTCCCACGTCCTTCATCGGCTCCTGGTGCCAAGGCATCCACCGTTCGCCCTTGACAACTTGACCACAAAGATGCTCGCGTCCACTGTGCAATTCTCAACAAACGACCAACCCACAACCCAAAAGCCCCACACCAGACCCGACAACCGCCGGCGGTATGCGAAGCCAGGCCATGCCTGGCGCCAA